>OZ244981.1:0-2145000 GCA_965223085.1 Gammaproteobacteria bacterium
TTGGCCGGATAAAAGCCCCCTTTAGGGGGACGGGGGGTGATAAACACACGCGCGGAGCGCACCGGATCCACGGCACGGCGCGGAACGGAGTCACCGCCACGTCGGGCCGACACCGCCCGAGCTGGCGCGCGGCTTGCCGGCTGAGGACGTCCTTTGCATCCGAAGACGCTGCAAGCCGCGTGACAGCGATCAGGGGTTCTCCTTGGTGTCAGTCTGCTCCCGAGCGGTCAGTTTCGCCGGATGGGTCGCTTCCTGGATCTCAGCGAGTCGTCGGATCGACACGTGCGTATACAGCTGCGTCGCCCGTGGATCGGCGTGACCCAGCATCGCCTGGATATACCGCATCTCCGCACCGTTCTCGAGCATGTGCGTGGCGCAGGCATGCCGAAGTAGATGGCACGACCCCGGCGCGTCGATACCAGCGTGCTTCATGTACCGCTTCACCTTGTCGCCCAGCTTGCTGTCCCGGAACGGCTCACCGTAGTCGTTCAGGAACAGGGTCTGCGCCTTGATGTCGAGCAGCAGCTCCAGCCGGACGGATTGCAGATAACGCTCCAGCCAGGTCAGCGCACGTTTGCCGATGGGCAGCAAGCGGTCCTTGTTCCCCTTGCCGTGTCGGATGAGCATCGTCGCGCGGGATAGGTTCACGTCCTGCACGCAGAGATTGCACAGCTCCGAGCGTCGCATCCCGGTCGAGTAAAAACATTCGAGCACGGTCCGGTCTCGTATTCCGCCCAGGGTTCGCAAGTCCGGTTGCTGCATCAGGCGTTCTACTTCTTCGATACTCAACACGACCGGTAAGGTCACTGCCTGTTTCACGATGACGAGTTCGCTCGCCGGGTTGTACAAGAGATGATTCTGCTGCGTCAGCCATTTGAAGAACTGCCGGACGCTGACCAGGTAATGATTCTGGCTCGTCGGGCTCAGCGGCTCCCCGTTCGCCTGGCGGTAGTAGTACAGATGCTTCTGGTAACGCTCGAGGATGGGCTTTGTCACGTCCTGTGGGGTATTGATGTGCCGCTCATCACACCAGCCGACGAACCGTCGGATGTCGCTCTCACGACGATGTAAGGTGCTGTCGCTGTAACCCCGCACCGCCATCGCCTCGTTGTATTGCACCAGGTACGGATAGAACCCCGTGTGCTCGATCGCCACCGGCGGCCGCCGGTAGCGCATCTTACGTTTCCGCTTGAGCGCCACGGCTTATTCGGCAGCTAAAAGGGATATCTGTCCGTATGATGCGTCCTGGCCGTTACCCCCAGGAGGTGCTTTTGGTGGGATCTCATCAGCGGTATCGTCCAACCCCGCATCGGTATTGGGTTTGCGGTCATTTCGCTTGGGCTGACCACCCCCTGACCGACCCCGGACCAGGGGCTGACCGGACCCTGACCATGCACGCTTCGGCCCTGACCGGTTTCCATCGTAGTCACGTTTCAATGCCTCGGTGTCGATCAACCCGCTCAGATGTGGTCGGTCATTGATGGTACCGCCGTCATAGACCAGCTCGTAGACGAAGGACTGCCCGCGACCACCGCGATGCGCGAGCACGTATTCCATCTCGACCAGGCGCGCCAGGTGCACCTTCAAGGCCGTGTCGCTCCAACTCGTCACCTCGCGGAGTTCTCGGCGGCTAAAGCGGTAATCACTCCGTGTCATCGCGAGTCGCGCGGTGTGTGTCGCGACGTGCGCATCGATGAGCTGCAACAACCGACGTGTCTGCGGCGGCAGCTCATCCAGCGTCCGACCCAACACCTCGTGTGCCAGGTCATTGGCCAGCGCGATGTCGTCCACCGTGACCTCGATGTACTCGATCCCGGCGTGGGTCTTCACCTCACGCTGATACTGGTGCAGCAGCGCGATCGTGTCGATCAAGGCCAGGTACTTTTCATGATCGCGCCGCGTCCGCGTGCGGTCGCTCAGGAACGTCAACTGCTCGGCGTAAGGGTTGACGACGGCCAGCGGTTTCAGCAGTTGTTGCGCGTGCTGATGTAACGTCAACAGCGCATCGCGCGCAGCGCCGGCCTTTAACCCTTCAAGCGTCCGTTTCTGGCGCTGTAAGCGATGGATGGCTTCGGTCTGTGCCCGGTCCTCGTTCACGCTCAGCACCAGGCACCGGTTCAGCAGCTCCTCGTCGATATCGATCGCGGTGGTCGTCATCAACAACATCACCGGACCTTCTACCCGGTATTCCTTCGTCACGAGCTCGCCCGTGGCGTCGTCCTTGCCGGTCGAGGCAATCGTGACCTCACCCTCGCTCTGCAAGAGTTTCAACGCATACGCGGCCTGGGCCGCGCCTGCTTCCTCCGCAATCGCGAGCACCTTGTATTTCAAGTCTGTCTCGCCCATGTAGAACAAGCTCTGACCCGTCATCGCCGAGTACTGCACCTTCTCCGTCTCCGGCACGAAGCGCAGCACCGCATCCATCAGCGAGCTCTTGCCTGCCGCGCTTGTCGATTGGATAATGACCGCCAGCGGCTGTTCGAGCTTGCGCGAGACCGCCGCCAGATAGCCCACCAGGCTGTTCGTTGCCTCGCCCACGATCCCGCAGGCGTTAAAGTCGGCCGTAATTCGAGCCAGGAGGTTCGGGTCTTTGAGTAACGACAAAGCCGCGGCAGATTCCGCGTCATTCAACGCCGGCGGTGCGCCAGGTTTGAGCGCCGCGCGCAGGGTCTCGTCCTGTAGCGCTTCGAGCTTCAACAAGATCTTGCCGAGGTCCGCCTTGATCACGTCTTCGGCCACACCGAGTTCAATCGATGCCTGTTTGATGAAGCTCGCCCGTGGTTTCGATTGGTACAGGTCGAACGTGTCCACATGCACAACATCATCCTTCGAGACTAGGATATTCACCTTTAGTACGTCGAAGCTGCCGTTTTTGTCGAGACCTCGGACCCGATAGCGCCGATTGCCGAGTGGGAACACGATCTCGGTGTCAGTTTGTTCTGACTCGGGCAGGTCAGTGCGCGGCGGTTCGGGTAATGGCGATGCCGCTAACGCTGGTACTGGCTCCGGCTCCACATCAGCAGCTAAAGGAACAACAGGCCCGGGGACAGGGGTTTCGGTTGCCAGCTTGACGGCAGGTGCCATCGTTTCATTCGGCAACGGTTTCGGTTGTCCGTTACCCATCCACTGTGCCGAGCGGATAACGACCCCCAGGCTCTTGGCCGCCGGCGTCACCTGCACGGCATACTCGTTCACGTCCATCCCTTTTGGGACCTGTAACCGATAACAGTCGATACCCTCGGCGATGAGCTTTTTCGATAAGGTCTCCGCCGCAGTACCACCGGCCTTGTCGCGATCGTAAGCAATCAACACCCGCTCGATGTTGTTACCTTTAAACGCCTGCAGATGCTCAGCCGTAAAACCTTCAATCCCGTAGCTCGCCGTCACGTTGCGATAACCCGCACACCAGAACGTCAGCGCGTCGGTGATCGATTCACAGACGATGATCTCCTCGGTAGCCTCGAACGCCGCGATATTCCACACGCCGCGATGTGGCCCGGGCAAGTAAAGATGTTTCGGCGTCCCCTGGCGCAGGTTGTCGTTGATCTTGCGGCCGTATATTTCCACCACCTGGCCACCGTCGAACACCGGGAACACCACCGAGCCGTTGAAGTGCTCATGCCCCGATGAACGGATGATGCCTAAGTGCTGTAATTGACCACGTAATGCCGCACCCGCTTTGCGGTTCGCCTGTGGCAAACGGTAACCCAGGGTCCGGTTCGCGAAGCCGAGCTTGAACGTGTCGATCGCCTCGGCGTCGGCGATACCGCGCTGTTCGAGGTAAGCCAGGGCCTCCGGGCTCTGCTTCAACGTCTCGTGGTAGTAATCGATGACGTCGCCGAGCAGCTTTGCGTCGTCCGCGGTCGCGGAGACTGGCGCTTTCAGCTTTGGTATTGTCGCGTGCTTCGGCCGGCGACCATCAGCGGCTAAAGGACGATAGTTGTTTTGTAATAATTCAACCGCGTGCCGGAACGACACACCTTCGGCTTTCATCACCCAGTCCACCACCGAGCCACCCGTCTGGCACGCACCCAGGCAATGCCACAGATTCTTCTCCGGTGAGATCACCAACGAGGGCTCGCGGTCATCGTGGAAGGGACACAGACCCAGTAAATCCGCGCCGTGGCGCTTGAGGGCAATCCCGGCCGTCTCAGCCAAGCGTTCCAACGAGACCTCACACTTCAATCGCTCGATCACCTCGTCCGGTATGCGTGCCATCAGGTACCCCCTCATATACTTGTCAAGACCATAGATGTGTCTTATTCTAGTACATATCCATGTTCTTTTGTCAAACAGCCTTGTATACCGGGGGTAGCATGATGGCCAACGCAATGACGATATACCTGACCATGAGCCTACCCACACGACTGATCGCCCTGCGTAAGGAACGAGGCCTGACCCAACAGCAGATGGCGGATTCCATCGGGATCCACGTCAACAGCCTGAAGAAGTACGAGTCCGGCCATGCACAGCCGTCGCTGGATGTACTCAAGAAGATCGCCCTGGCGTTAAACGTCAGTACCGACTTCTTGCTATTCGACGAACATGAACGTGATCCCAGCGACGAGTTGGCACTTCAGTTCGAGGCGGTCAGCCAACTGCCCGGCGACGAACAGCGAGTCGTGATAGAGGTTATGGAAAGCCTGATCATCAAGTACCAGGCCCGGCGATGGGACACCGCCAGAACAGCCACCGCCAAGTGAAACGTTAAACGTAAACGACGGAGAACCCGACCATGCCAAGCGCCAAAGACGCCGCCCGGCAGATCATCGATCACTTGCCGGATCAGGCCACCTGGGATGACATCATGTACGAGCTGTATGTGAAGCAGAAGATCGAGACTGGTTTAAAGGCCGCCGATGAGGGCCGTACTGTTTCGCACGAGGAAGCCAAACGGCGACTGCTCGGCGATGGCGCTTGAATGGACCGATCCGGCGCTCGATGACCTGGAGGACATCCGCGACCACATCGGCAAGGATTCGCCGTATTACGCAAGGCGGTTCATCGAGCGCATCTTCGATGCCGCCGCGGCGTTGCACGACCAGCCCCAGATGGGACGCTTGGTTCCAGAGGCCGACCGACAGGATGTGCGGGAACTAATTTTCCGGAGTTACCGGATCATCTACCGATTAAATGTAAGCGCCACGTGAACCCCAGGGTTGATTTTTATACAACGCGTGATTTACAAACTGCGGTTATTTCACTGGAAAAATTTCTGCAGAAACACGATGTGGCAGCAGCGATTCGATTGCCTCAACCGATTCGGCTCGCGGTAAGTCGCTAAAAATACGCTGCAAATATCGATACGGTTCGAGTCCGTTGGCTTTCGCAGTCTCGATAAGGGAATAGAGATTTGCTGAAGCTTTGACGCCGGCCACCGAATCGCTGAACAGCCATGCTTTACGGCCCATCACAAACGGCCGGATCGCATTTTCGCAACGGTTGTTGTCGATGTGTAATCGGCCATCATCAAGATAGCGCGTGAGTTTGTCCCAATGCTTATTGAGATAGCCCAACGCTTTGCCTAACGCCGTTTTCGGTGGCACCTGCGGTAACGTGTTATCGAGCCACGTGCGAAGCTCATCGAGGAGCGACGAAGCATGCTCGCGCCGATAGGCATAGCGGTCTTCGGCAGACATGGCCTTCGCTTGTTTCTCCACGCGATAAAGCTTTTGAATGAGCGAGAGTCCCCGCCAGGCACGACCGCCGCGCGTTTTTTTACCTTGCGCTTTCACCGCTTCGTCGAACTTGCGCCGCGCGTGTGCCATACAACCCAATGGCACGATGTCATTCGCCGCGACGACCGCGTTGTAACCCTCATAGCCATCGGTTTGAAGATACCCTGCGTAATCGGCGAGCAAGTTTGCCGGCACCGAGCCCGCGCGGGTCGGCGAATAATCGTACAACACCACCTCCGAATCGGGCGGCCCACCGCATTGTACCCAAAGATAAGAGGTGGATTGCGCCGTGCGGCCAGATTCCTTCAGCACCTGAACAGTCGTTTCGTCCATTTGGATGATGTCATAGGCGAGTAACCGATCACGCATCAGATTAATCAGCGGTTGAACCAATACGCCGGCCTTTATCATCCAACTCGCCAACGTCGTGCGCGGAATACTGATGCCGATACGGTTTAAGATCGCTTCCTGGCGATATAACGGCAACCCATCGACGTATTTACACACCGCGACATGCGCCAATAAACCCGGTGAGGCCATACTCTTCGGTACCGGTTGCGCCGGCAAGGGCGCGGTTTTAATGCATCGACCGCAATCACACGCATATTGTTTGCGCACATGACGAATAACGCGGATCACTGCCGGCACGATATCCAGCTGTTCACAGACTACCTCGCCAATCTCAGCGAGCTGTCGGCCGTCATGTCCGCAAACCCGGTCTGCCGCCGGCAACTCATGGATCACCTCAACCCGCAGTAACGCGTCCGGTAATGGTTTGCGACCACCCGATTGACGCTGATGTGAAAGGACTTCAATCGCCGGGCTTTCCTGTTCAACGCGCTCATCGTGTGATGACTCTGTCGCATCGAATAACTTGATCTGATCGGGCGAGACCGCTTCACTGCGTGAAGCAAATCGCTTCGCCAACGCGACGTTCAATTGTTCTTGTAGGATAACGACCTTTGTGGAGAGTTCGTCGTTGCGTCGTTCAACGTCAACAACTTTAGAACTTAACTGCTCATTGCGAGCAGCGTGTTCAACGACCAGCGACTTTAATGCGTCAACATCGTTCGGTAATTGATCGCGTAGCGTCGACATACAAAAAGTATAAACGATGCGCGATCATGTGTCCTATCCAACTTGCGAAAAATGTAACGCTTGATGACCTTCAATGTCATGCCCAGACAGTAACCAGTGTAATTGCGCTTCGCTTAACGTGATCACCGGTTCTGGCCAACGACGTGGCCAACGGAACTTATCTTGTTCCAATCGCTTGTACCACATCGCAAAACCACTCTTGTCCCAATATAGAATCTTTAGTTTATTACGACCCTTATTGATGAATACAAACAACGCACCCGAGAACGGCGATAAATCCATCGTTTGCTCAACAATCAGCGACAGCCCGTTGATGGCTTTCCTGAAGTCTACCGGCTCGCGATGTAAATACACACCGCTAACCGAACGAAACACCTCCACCGTCTAGGCTCGCAACGCCTTAATCACTTCAGCGACTCGAACGCCTGGTATCTCTGTCGGAAAACGCACCACCACATCACCCAGCTCAACCGTAATCGCACCTAACGATTGAGGCGACGACACGCCAACCGGATGAAAAGATGTCGCACCCGCGTTCGATTCACCCATCAGTTCTTGCCGACGGACACTAAAATACTTCGCATCTACTCCGCGTTCACGGCAGAATGCAGCCGCCGTTTGGCCACTGCTCGCATGTGCCTCGATTAACGATAACCACTCTGATTTTGTTCGCTTTGTCATCTGCCATTCCTCTCTTGCGGGAAAACAGATCACCTTACCGAATTATATATCCAAGCATAGCGCGTCGTTTACGGGGCGCTTACGATTAAATTCTAACCGCGTGCAGATCATCGCCGTCATCCACGGCAGCCGCAACCTCGCGGCTAAAGAAGCAAAACCGTGGGATGTCGTTTGAACAATAATCCCCGCAGCGCGGGACTCGGGCCGGATGTGCGCTGTTAGATAGATCTGTCCCGATTATTTATGCACGTGGTATGCGAATGCTGTATCGGGTGCGTGAATTTCTAGGTCGCTAAGGCAAACATAAAACAACCATACCCGTAGATAAACCACAGAAACGTTATCGCGCTTCCGAGTATCACTCGATGTGCCGGGAAAGGGTCCGTTCTAATCATCCATACGATCAGTCCGATCACAATAGCCGTTGGCAATATAGTTAAAACGCTCTCCGATACCGACAAGAATGGCGCAAAAATAGAGAGGAATGTCATCATTGCAATCCCGATTATTTTATCCATAACCGGCTCGCCGGGTTTGCCGTACATGAGCGCAAGGATTGTCACTATCGCTACTACAACGAACAGCGAACGAAGTACGCCCGTTCCGATTCCAGCTTTATCGATCGAACGACGTTGAGGACTGGTGTCTCGCTCCATTCTATCGCGCCGGTTTTTTTAGTCGTGCTCGCACCGACGCTTTGAATGCTGGGACGTTGTTTAGTGGACCGCCAGGGTCTTTAAATCCATGGTCAATGAATTCCCACCACTCATATGAATCTGGGGTGCCTTGGCACACCGCCCACGGGTGATTATCATCGACGAGGTTATCGAATTCATCGTAAACACATTCCCCGATCGGGTCGCATGGAGTTGCTGGCCGATCCTCTTTAAAAACCCGATATCCGCAATGAAACCAAGCGGACCCCTTGTCGCCCGTCCATCTCGGGTCGCCTGGACTTGGTGGAAATAGTGGGCACTCTGCTGTCAACCCAAAACGATCGATAAATCGTAGCGGGTTATTAAGCACGTACGCGTAAGTATTAATTCCCCCGTCCAACCCAATCGGATCAGACTGGAGATATCTACGCTACCTTTCAGGCGTGTGATCGCTACCTGGAAGCTCGACGTCGCTGGTCTTTCCATCAAAGAGTATCGCATCAGGAGGCACAGTATTAGCGGCTCGATGAATCCAGGTGAGAAGCACAACTTCCACCAAGACTGACTTTATCAAAACGATGGTACAAATCTTCGCCATTCCAGTTTCCGGAAATGCGAATCTACCGGCTACCATAGCGAGAGCTGCCAAACCGAAAACTAAAATTGTAATTAGGATCATTGAGACCTATTCACAAAGATCGCAGGCCTGCTGGATGATGGGATCATCTAGCAACTCTTTGTATTTTCACCGCACCCCGAAAAAATAAACCTGACACCTTTATTCCATATTCTATTCCATATTCCACACAGGCGTAATGACCAGGGACGGTGCTTTATCATCGTGGAAGGGACACAAACCGATTAAATCGGCGCCGTGTGGTTTGAGGTCAATCCCCTGGGCTTCAATCAGGCGTTGCAGGGATATATCAGACTTGAGACGTTCGATCACATCATCGGGGATGCGTGCCATACTCTTTCCTCCCAAACTCGTGAATGTTGTCAAACCCTGTCAAGGGGGTTTGCAAAAAAATAACTGTTACGCTAGATTACTCATATTATGAGTAATGTCAACTCACATCAATAAAAGTCGGGTTATGCTTATGCCTTCTTCAATCGACCTGTTGGGATATATGACCACCGACGATAAACCGTTTTTTAAGGCTTTGGGCGTGCGTGTCGCACAATTACGCAAGGAACAAGGGCTCAGTCAACAAGCCTTGGCGGACGAGCTGGGGATCCCACAACAAACCCTGGCGCATTATGAAGTGGGCCGGGCACGGATGCCGGTGTCACTGTTGCCCACTTTAGCGCGATTCTTCAGTGTGGCCGTGGACGATTTATTAGGGGTTAAAAGTAATGGGGGTAAACGTGGACCCACGCCGTTATTACAACGACAGATTGAACGGCTTAGTCAATTACCCAAGACGAAACAGAAGGTGGTAATGGAGATGCTGGACGGTGTGTTAAGTCAGTCGGGAAGGTAATAATAAAAAGTCCCAGTAGGGGCTTTGATAAATAATTTTATTACTTTTTATGGTAGTGTCAGAAATTCTGTGTTTGAGCCGTTTAAAGAAATCAATCGTTTAAATTAAACCGCTCTCCGAACTGGATTGCAAACTGGGTTTTGGCATGAGACCAGGCGATGGGTGGGTTCTTCCATTTCGCCGTGATATTTCTCAATGCCAGCCAGATCAATTTCGTTGCCGCTTCATCATTCGGGAAGTGGCCTTTATTGCGGATGCTTTTTCGCACGCCGCTGTGTAGCGATTCAATCGCATTTGTCGTGTAGATAATCTTTCGCACGGGTTTAGCGAAAGCAAAGAACGGGATGATGTGCTCCCAATGCCGTCGCCAGCTTTGTCCGACCGTCGGAAACTTTTCACCCCAATCACTTTGTTCGAATTCGCTTAGCGCCTGCTCGGCCGCTTCGACAGAATCAGCTTGGTAAATCGGCTTGAGCGCCGACGCTAGCGCCTTACGATCTTTCCATGAGGCCAACGCGAGTGAATTGCGGATGAGATGGACGATGCAGGTCTGCACAACCGTATCGGGAAACACCGATGTGATAGCGTCGGGGAATCCTTTGAGGCCATCGACAACTGCGATGAGGATGTCGTTGAGGCCGCGGGATTTGAGTTCGTTCATCACACGGAGCCAAAATTTAGCGCCTTCAGTTTGTTCGATCCATAAGCCCAATACTTCCTTGTGGCCCGAGCAACGCATCCCGATGGCCAGATACACCGCCTTGTTGCGGACCAGGCCTTCGTCACGGATTTTCACGCGCAACGCATCGAAGAATACCACCGCGTAGGTGGATTCCAACGGACGCGATTGCCACGCCCTCACTTCGTCGATAACTGAATCAGTCACCACCGAAACGAGATCCGGTGATATCGATACGCCATACAGTTCACCAACGTGCGATTGAATATCCCGGGTACTCATCCCTCGCGCATACAGCGCGATGATCTTTTCATCGAAGCCTGGGAATCGGCGTTGATATTTTTTGATTAACGCCGGGTCGAAGTGACCGTGACGGTCTCGGGGAATGTCCAGAACAATCTCGCCATCGTCGCTCAACACCGTCTTCTGGCTTGAGCCATTACGGTGGTTGCCAGCTTGCTGCTCGGCTTCGCCGTCGAGGTGCGCATCCATCTCTGCGTTGAGCATTCGCTCAGCCAGGGCCTTCTTAAGGTCGCCAAGCAACCCCGCCGAACTCAACGCCGTCGCCGGGTCTTGTCCTTTGAGAAGCTCGTCTAAGATATCGGCGTCGAACGCCGGGGATTTTGCTTTTGCCATACTGCTCTCCTTCCCATAGCAGGATAGTATGGCTCAAAACACAAAATTACTGACAGTCTCCTTTTTATTTCACGGGCATTTAACAGACAATCTAGATAGCTCCACGTTTAAGTCATCAATATCTTTTTGCATTAACACAAAGACGTTTTGCGCATCATTGTCTGGAACATCGTTTTCTTTGGGCCATTTAGAGTTATATCGCAGGAACGCTATAGCTAACTGTCCATCCGATTCATTGATCCAATAATGGGTGATGTGGTGAACAAGGAACTCATCATCTTGTGCCACATCAATAAATGAACTCCATTCCTCCATGGTTCCAATACATCTCTTCCAACCATTACCTGTAAAATACTCGTCATAATTATCTAAAGCCTGGCGTGAAGGATATGTATCTTTAAGTTTATAAAATAACTGCTGATTTGATTGTGACCCTATTGCTCTCTTATCAACTTCATATGCGCCAGAAAAAACTGGCAATTCGTCAATCATAACTAATTGATCAGCTTTGCTACCGCAAGCAGCTGATAAAAAAACAAACGAGAAAAGAAGATTGTATTTAGTTATTCTCATTATTATTCTTCGCATCCGCAGTCATCCTCAGGTCCTGGGGCACTACATATACAGTCATTACCCTCCTCGGGGTCAAAGTCTCTACCTGTTCTGCTTGGGTTAAAAAATATCTTCCCATCAGTTGCAAACTGACCGAAATTGGGAACAGGGAATGCATCGCCTTGTCCAGAACCAGGACACGAAAAACAACTCCACCAGCAAGTGCAGTTAAGTGTAAAAACTGAACCAAAATTACGAACCCAGCGCACTCGTCTCCACTTACCTTCACAAGATGCTAGGCCCAGCGGATCAATAAATCGAAGGGGATTGTTATACGCGTAAGCGTAGGTATTGAGCCCGCCCGCCAAGCCGATGGGGTCAGACTGGAGGTACCGCCCCGTGGCCGGATCGTAGTCCCTGAAGTAGTTGTAGTAGGTAAACACCGGCCAATCACTAAGCTGCCCGGGGAACCCCGTCGTTACCCAAACCTCTCGCCCGTCTCCGTCCGGGTCTGCATCTTGCCCGCCGGGATTGAAAGGCTCCTTATTCAGACGACGCCATACCACCGTGCCGTCCTCATCAAACAATTCGTCGATCGTGCCCAGCCCATCAGTCTGAACATAATAGCGTTCCGTCGAGGTGATATGACCTGCCCGATTAAAACGCGTCTCAATCTGCGCAACCGCTCGCCCATCCAAATACACCCATTCCCGCGCAATATAACGATACGGGCTCGTTACACGGTTGTTAAATACATTGCTGGACAGGATAAGGCCATCCTGGCCATAAACATCAACCTGCGTCTGATCAACCGCCGTACCGCTCACCACACGCCGAATGACCCGCTCCCCACTACCATTATAGGAACTCTGCGTTCGCCGTGAAACGCCAGCATACGTGCGCGCCGCAAGCCTCATACGACCCGCGTCGTTGTAGTAAAACCTGCGTTGACTCCCAATATAATCATAGACAATATTGCCCGCCTCATCGTAGTCCACCGCCACCTGCCCGTTGGCCACGCGGCGATTGGAATCATGCGCATATTTCAAAGTCTGCGCCGATACTTGCACACCACTCCCATTGTAACGTCGCATTTTCGTTCGATTACCAGCCGCATCGTATGCATACCTATATGCCAACACGTTTGCACTGTCTCGTACCTCGGTAAGCCGTCGCAGCGCGTCATAGCGATACGTCTGATCACGCGAGGCATCATGCCAATAGGAATGCCCCAGGTAATCGCCCTTGTAACCCATAATGCTCGATTGCATATAGTCAACAGCGTGGCGCTCTAACGATACGCGTAGACTAAATAAATGCCAACCGTGAGCGTCGTAGTTGTCATACTGGATCGCCGTCGTGCCAAACGTAAGCCACGACAACGCATAAAACGGAAAACGATGCACCGCCGAGACCAGATCCGCCTTGCCCACTATGTCCGTCGTGATCGCGCTCACCTTACCATCCACCCCATAGTGGTAGGTCAACGTCCAGCCGCTCGGATACGTCATCGTCTCGACCTTGCCGTCACCATTGTATGTATAGGCAACGCCATAGGTGCCATGCGGCGATGCATGAGTCTTACCGGTCAAGTGTCCACGGCGGTTATACCTGTACCTCGTGATACCGCTGTCATCAGTCATCGACGTCAAACGACCCCTAGCACCCAGCCCGCCGGCAGCTTCGTCGTACCTCAACACGACATCAACATCCGTCGGATAGTCGATTTTCGTGAGCCGACGCAAACCATCGTAACTGAAACGCGTTAAAATACCGCGCGCATCTCGGCGTGTCTGCTTGTTGCCCGCCGCGTCATAAGTCCACGCCGTCACACCCGAATCCGCACTCACCTGACGCGTAAGCTCACCAAAACCGTTATACGCATAAGTCGTCTCCACACCACGCGGGTCCCGAACGCGTACCACGTTGTCAAATACATCGTGCCGGTAGTCCGTAACACCACCCAAAGCATCCGTCACCCGCTTTAGTCGGTCTAACGCATCATAAGCAAACCAACTAACATCATCCTCGGTCGGACTCGAACTCCTCACCAGACCGTGCGTTAGACGATTGCCATTGTCGTCGTAACTGAAAGTCTCACGAGAAAAGAAATTGTTGGGCGTGCCTTTCCAAATCTTGGTGACCTGATTCAACGCATTCATCGTCTTGCCATCAACTAAGTACGTCGAACCATCCGGACGTATCCGCCGCTCCTCAACGCGATTCCCCAACACATCGAGCACATAGTGGATCCGGTTGCCCAAAGCATCGGTAATGTCCGTCAAACGATGCGCATCATCATAATCATAGTCTAACGTCGCACCATCGGGCATCCTCACAACATCCAACTGACCCGCTTCATCATACGTCATCGTCGTCGTATGACCATCGACCGTGCTCGACGTCAACCAACCACGCGGATGATAAGCCAATACAGTAACTAAACCAGCCGCGTCCACAATGCGTAACGGACGACCATGCACGTCATGATCGGCATACTGCGTCTGCAGATAATCACCACCACCCTCACCAAAATAACGCTTCACCGACGTCAAGTCGCCCGTGACAGGATGATAATCATAGTCGACCACATCCTGCGTGCCCGGCAAAGGACCATCGACCCTATTCACAAGCCCCGCCGCGGTGTAAGTGTAAGTCCAGATCCGTGTCGCATTCGGAGTGACCGTATGGTCAGTCACCGTGCGCCTCATCAAACGCCCACTACTATAGTGATGACGCTCTGTTTTGACCGGCACCCAGGTGACACCCGCATCATCACAAGCAGCATTGGCAGAACTAAACACACCGGATGCATACGCCCACGTCGTGCGCACCTTCGGTAAACGCCACTTCACATCCCAATCCGAGGTCGTTACCTTGCGCATCTCGACACCCTTTGCAGGATCGGTAGTAAAACCTTCAACGCGACACACTTCGAGCCCGTCTAGCGCCGCATCATGGCGATACTTCGTGACATTACCGTTGAAATCGGTGCGCGAATCAACAAAACCACTGCTTGCATCATAAGTCGTCGCCTGCACCTTGCTGCCACAAGATCCACAAACAGCGCCTGTTATCGTCGTCGGCCGCAGCGTGCCGTCTTTCGTGCTGCGACCATAAACACGATCGTTACCCAACGCGTCTCGAATCGTCGTCGTGCCATGCCGCCAGTATTGGCGAAATTCAGTTTGGTCGGCATAAACACCCGATGAACCCACACGCCCATGACCGCTCATCGCCGCCCGCCAAGCGTAATAACCACTACCAATATGAAAATATCGATACTTGAACGTCGCATAACGCTGACCAAGCTCATCGATGATCCCAGTCATATGATCTGGCAAATTACGCGTTGCAGGAACCCACGTATCCGGATCACTGTGATAAGCAAACTTATAACCAGCTTCGTTGTAAAGATATTGCTTGCGCGGGTTGTCCGCAGGATCTGCCGTCTGATCCGGATAGACAATAGCCACCAAGCGGCGACTCTCGGGCCCACCAATATTGGTGTCACCATATTCATAGCGATATGTAATGCGCTGGCTCGGGTGCGCATCCGAGACAACCGACACACTGCGCAACAAACCGCGCTCTAGACCCGTATCGTGATAATCAAACAGCAAACGACGCCCAAAATCATCCGCAACAGAAACAAGACGCCCATCGTCAACCGCGTAATCGACATAATGCGTAAGACCCGCGCGATTGCTAATCGTCAGTAACTTGCCACTATCGACGTCATACCGCTCCCTTACACCACCAACCCAGTAAACCCAAACCAAAGTACCGCTACCTTCATCGACCAGCGCAAGCGTGTCCGGCACATCATAATCCAGCGCGGTGAAAACCCCAGGATGATCCGCATCTTCGTTAAAATAATGACGGTCACCGTTCGGACGATAAACCGTCACCGCGCTTAAATTGCCGTTGTCAAACGAGACGACTTTGCGGTTATACGTGTGACGCCAGGTGCGACCCAACGCATCCACCTCCCAATAATCACCCGGTACCCCGCCCGGTTGCTCAAAACCCCCGCGACTCGAGTAATAACGCTCAAATACCAGCGGAAACGCCCCCCCACCTCGATAGTCGATTTCTCGATGAAGCTTCGCACCCGTAAACGTATGAATGGGATTGCTCCCATTCGCCGGACACACAGGAGAATTATTCTTGTAATCATCCCACGCGGCAGAACGAATACAAAAATTGCCCGAGCCCTTGCGCGTCCCTTTGGGACATTCGATCGGTCGGTCACGGCGCGCCTTGAACGTATGACCGCTCCCTGCCACCTCTATCGTCGCAAGATTCTCCGACTCAAGACCAAACCGATAGCGCGGCGAACCACCCCAACACGAGTAGCGCAAATCGTCATTCACCTCGCCTTGCGCCAACCAATAGCGTGACCATAACGCAGGCCCAATCGTACCCGGCCAAGCAAGCGCCTTAGACAACAGCTTGTCTTCCTCCGACCAAGGATGGGGATCTTGTTGATCAACGCAAACGGACGCATCACCCCCTAATTCAACAATCCGACCTTGATGCCAAGTCGTGCAATGCCGATTGTTGCACGCCGCCGTGTTGCAGGCTTGACAAAGCTCATGGTTCCAACCACCAACTACCGGCGGGATCGCCGCAAACGACTCCCCAGCGGGAACCACGATGAATATCAATGCGACAACCAATACCCGGATGACATGCCAAGCTGCAAGCACCTGACAGCTTTGATGAATCCAAGTGCAACACGCAGCGAGCGACGGTGCTTCAGCGGTTGCGCTGGAATGCAGCACAAATGCGGTACGGCACATAAAAGCCCTCCTTAGCTTTATGACGAATGCAATCCATCACATTCGCGGCAATCGATGTCCTTAATTGCCTAGTATCAAACTACACCCATTGAAATACGTTTTGCAATTAGGAAAATTTCCCGCTACACAGCAGACCTTCGGAAGGTCATCCCCCGGGCACAGTCAACTGAACCCCCGTGACAATGGAAATGACGAGAAAGTGCGGGAATGACGAAGAATACCGCCGTCTCACCAGGCCTGCATCGTCATGCACGACTTGAGCGGGCAGCCAGCAAAATAACTTCCCCGATAACGTCAAATACCTGAGCACGATACGAAACCCGATCAGTCAATTGGTGCGAAATAAGTAAACTGTCCCCAAGATCACACGATCATTGCCGCCCTAACCTCGATACTCTGCCTCAACGCTGAAAGCGAGTGGTAAAACCGAAACAAACAGCCGCACTTACTAACAACACCACAGCACTCGGCAACGGCACCGGTGCGAGCGTGCCCCCGAGCGCAAAAGAACCGAATTCTCGACTGCAACTGTCGAGCGGCGATCCGATCCCGCAAGGCCCGATGGGAGAAGCGATAGAGACTTGTGTGTCTGGCAGACCGTTGCCATCCGGATCGACGTTCATCGTTGAATTTGTGAAAGCCAGCGTCTCGTTGACTGCCAGAGGTCTAAATGCCGCATCTTGCAGCGCGCCGAAAGGATTTGCGGCTAAATAGAACATCGCGCTGCTGGGACTTTCGCCCGCTAAATTAATCACACCACCGAGATCTTGGGGGATCAATTCAAAGGTCGCGATAAGCGCGCCGTCGTCTAATCCTACGCCACCGGTGCCGTCAAAGTGCGTATTCCCATTGGGACTGAAATCAATGTAAATATCTAACCCACCTGCGTCGTTGCTGAAACATCCGAACACCACCGTGCAACCAATGCTTGGGTTCATCGCCAACAAAGTATGTGAGGTAGTTACCCGCCCGGTTACTTCAAAAGTACGGTTTAGCTCCTGCGTACCACTGGCATCGTGAAGGAAGGAACCGTACCCCGCACCGCTACCAGGCGAACTAACCTCAGCCAAGAAAGCTGTCACGCCCAATAACAAATCAATATCAACAGTATCGCCGAAACTCGGCAAACCCACAGCACTCGTAGTGTTCGCCACGGAATGGAATAGTCCGTCGAACTCTAAGCCGACGATACCGGTGACTTTGCCGGCACCCGCGGGTGCGCCCGGCACAGCTGCGAGATCCAGCACCCAGTCATTTAAACTTTCTGCATTTATGTTTGCGGTAAGAAAACATAAACCAATCGCGGCGAGACGCGCGCGCACCGACGCCTGGGACATTGCGCCCTTCATAATATCTCCCCCGTGCTACCTGACAAGGGAAGTGTCACACGTCAAAAATCAGGAATTCAATTCACACGCCTGACGAACTCCTCCATAAATCGAGTGAAATGTGCGAAACAGTTCTCACAGATCAGCAAGCAACTTAGATCTTTGATGCAGGTCAAGCCAGCGCCTTTCTATCGGGACGCTTTTGCTCGCTCACTTGTCTTCGTCGCACATTACCCCTTCGGTCGGCCGCGAGCAGGTCAGCGTGAAGCGGAGGCCGTCGTCTCGGGCGAAGACCCGGGACCCAGTAGAAAAATAATCGCGCGCAGCGCGCGCTCATATCGCACTGGACCCCGGGTCTGCCGCCCGGGGTGACGAAAACTACGCCCAGCGCGGTGCATAATCGACTTGTCTCCCTTTGCCACGGGAATGACGCCGCCATCGTCGTCCCGCACGATTCCTTCGTGCCTGCCCTAGGCAGGCCAGCCCGTAGCGGAGCCTATCGCAAGCCGCCTTGCGACAGGCCATAACTCCGCTATGCAGCCGGCACAACGCCCCCGATCCAAAACGCCGCGCGTATGCCTTTAAGCCAAGAGACCTCGAGTTGATCAATGAGCCGTTGTAAAGATTCCAAAGTGCCCGCCGCGCGGCAGAAACGCCGACCAAAATGTTTCACACTCGGCAACCATTGCCTCTCGTCGATTTGCAACCGTTCAAGAATCAGTTTGAACTCGGATGGGATGGCACCAGACTTCTCCACGCGCACCGCGCGGCCCGTCCAATCCGCCAGATCTAAATAATCTTTCAACTGAAAAGGCAAACACGTTTCCGCGGCATCGTTGTTCGCATCGGCAAAGGGTAACAAGGCGACGTCGGCTACCACAGTCGTTGCGCCACGCTTGCGTTTTTGCTTTTTATCTTCAACATATGCCTGAATACGCGCCTGTATCGAAGTGAAATCTGATCCTTCCGGCGTGGTTGCAACGCCTGCGCGTAGGGGATTTAAATCCACATACATCATGCAGCTCAATAAGGCCGCTTCATCCAACAAAGCCTGGCTCCTGAACCGCCCTTCCCAAAAACGACCCTTGCAGCCGTCTTCCAAATTCGCCTGACGCGCGATGCCTTCGTTCAAACACCGCATATACCAGCTGAGATCTATCAAACGATCGCGCCATTGTGCAACCAGACCCGCAAGTATTGTGTGCTCCTTTTTATTGAGTGCTTCTCCTATTAGGTAACGTTGCACCACGTCCGGTCCCTTAAACAACTGACACCAGCGTGCAATGACTTCATCATCCGACCAGCCAAGAACGGTTTCCGCATTCACGCGCAGCACTACATGATAGTGATTGCTCATCACCGCATAAGCACAGATATCAATCGCGAATACCGATGATAACTGCGCGAGCTTATCGACGATCCATTGCTTGCGATGATCGTAGTTCTTGCCACTCAGCGCATCGCGCCCGCAAAGAAACGCCCGACGCACGCACCGAGAAACACAGTGGTAATACGGTGTGTCTGCCAAACTGATTTGGTTGTTACGCGCGATGGTCATAACGCGCCTTCGTCATATCGGGCTTGACCCAGGCACCGGGCTACAACTTTAATAATACAATCGCTCATCATTGACTGCTGAAGTCCGACATCGATCGCGCTCGATCAGGAAACGCAAGTAGGATTTGCCTACCTTCTGTCACAAGGTAAACATTCAATGTTTCCACTAAGGCAACGAACTCGCAGTCGTAAACGGGGCACGGGGACCGTAGCGTCACCTCGAATACCTGGTTCGCGTCCTCGTGGGTCGTATGGCACAGTGCCACCTCCATTCCCTCCATGACCCGTTCTACCATTGCGCTCTCGAGATCACCCCGGCGTTGATACCCAATCAAGATGCTCCGGACCTCCGAGCGCCACGACACAGGAAGTGCCAATCGGGATCGCGCTCCCATACTAACGATGCGTTATCGGTCCACAGACCAGGCAACCAGAGATACGCCAATATATTCGAATCAACAACGATCACGAACGACCGTGCTGTCTCATATCAGCGATCACCGTGTGATCCACCGGGGGGTCAGCTGCGCGCACCTCAGCTATCAACTCGCGCACCGCAACCCGATCTGGTTCAGCCACAAACCGATGGCCAAGCCGGACTAAAACCTCGCCGTTCAGACTACGTCGGTTTTTCCGCGCTGCTTCGCGGAGATACTGATGAAGTACTTCGGGAGTGTTTTTCAGCGTAATTGAGGCCATGGTCATTAACCGTGCGCAACCAAATTGCACCGTTATACATAAGATATTAATCGACCCGAACATGGTCCGCGCGGAGCGCAAATCGTACATGGCCGCATCCCTCCTCCCCAGAAACGAGAAGCGTGAAATCCACGCCTTGTCGTGTGCATTGCTCAATTGCGTTACCCGTCATCGCGTCGCATCGCGTCGCATCGCGTCGCATCGCATCGCGTCGCATCGCATCGCATCGCATCGCATCGCATCGCATCGCATCGCATCGCATCGCATCGCATCGCATCGCATCGCATCGCATCGCATCGCATCGCATCGCATCGCATCGCATCGCATCGCATCGCATCGCGTCGCACACACAAACGATAGCAGACTAGAAATGAGGATACAATAATTATGGGTGTCCTAAATTAACTATATAAACTTCCAAATTATTATCTTGGAGACTGGAGATCAAACTGCTATGGTCCCAGGAGCTATGAAATCTGGCCCGCCCTGCGGGAAGCTGCGTTGAAAAACTCTATCAATCGCCGTTCGTGCTGTATCGTCCAGCTCATAGGATTTTTGTCGTTTCAAGTCTAGCACCGAGCCACCCTGTGCATCAGTTTCTAGTGCCGCTAGAGCACTTGCGACTTCGGATTTCGGAAGATCACAATACGCAAAGATTGCGTTCAGAACTGCTTCGGGATTTGCGACGAGGTCTTCGTAACGAAATGCGACGATCGGTATTTCTTCCTCGCGCAGCTCTAGATAGCGGATCATTGCGGAAACCCAAAACGTGGCCATTAAGCCAGCGGCTCCATTTTCCACTAACTCTCGGCTGTTAAAGTCACTAACTACGGGGAATAGTCGTTCCAGATCCGAACGCCGCTTTTCGAATACGACCTCCACGATTTTCCTCATTAACGGCACACGATAAAATGTATGCAGCATGCTCATAGACGATCCAGGGTAACGATAAGCGCGCACGCCTGAACGTGCTGTTTGCAGCGCGTTTCGATACATGAACAGCATTTTGGCCTGTAGAAACAACTCATGCATGGTAGCCGCATGTTCAATAGCCATACTCCGAAACTTCAGCGCCACGTAAGATGCCTTCCTGTGATCAGCACTCAGCAACAAACATTGCGTGGCAATATTGAGGTGTCGCCGGAGTTCTTCGGGAAAAAGTTCCGTTTCCACGAGCTGCGTATATACATCGGGTTCGGAAATACTCAAGCAACCGCTTGTCTCGGCCAACATACGACTTATCAAGGTTGAACCGCAGCGGCCGACGGAATATATAAAAATAAGTTGTCCATTTTTCTTGTGGTCATCGAGCACCGCTTCAAGCTCTGAGTAAGGGGCGGTGAGCACCGCGTCGGCATGCTCAAATTGAGCTTGGTAGTAAAATGAACTTTCGTAGACATTTACGTCAGCTGGCGTGCGAACAAAAACAGCTTGATTTGCTCCCTCGTCAAAACAGTAGAGAGAATAGTTAGGGTTTTTATTTATGATGGATGGGTCTATAGATTTTCCCACGCCTAGCTCAAAGTCACTCGGTGCAACCGTCGCCAAAGCGTCTTTTCGGAGCTTACGTCGAATTTTACGGATTTGAGCGGCCATACTCACAAATCAATATAGCAACTAATTTGAAAGTAGTCGTCCTATCAGTACTCGCTACGTGCCTAATTCAGTCAGGCTTGCTAATGTGGAAAATAGCTGGTGAGAACTTGCCCAAGATCGGGACTCTGTCAGCTCTTTCCGTTGTTCGGGCCTTCGCGACAAGCTCCATATGGCTGATGGGATGGGTAATGACAGCCACCGGATGGGTATTTTACGTAAAGGCCATCGGACTCGGAGACCTTACAGTCGTGCAGCCGCTAATGGCGTTAGGCCAGATACCGCTTGTCATCTTTGCGGTCCTACTTCTCAATGAAAAGGTGCAACTCAAGGAACATATTGGCATTATTATGGCAGTTGCCGGGGCAGTCATTATCAGCGGCGATGCGGATATATCCAGCTCCGCAGTCGTCAAATGGAATATGCCGGTAATTTTCTTCTTCAGTATTATCACTGGAATCATATTCCTTTTTTTATACGCGAGCCGGAGCACCGAAGGAATTTCTATGGCCATTGCGGCAGGTTTGGTGTTCGGTGTCGCAGCATTGTTGACCAAATTGCTTACGGCGATGCTAGCCATTCAAGGAATCCCGCTTACGTTCGTCAACGTACTTTCGCACCCCGTGCTCTATGTAGTAATCGCAGCAAACGTAATCGGCATCATATTACTACAGGCCGCGTTGCAAAACGGGAGAGCCGCTATAATATCGCCCCTCTATCTTGCGATCGCAAATATCGTTGGAATTGTGAGCGGGTTGACGATCTTTAACGAAGCGATTTCATTACGCCGGTGGATTGCGATCCTTTTTCTCCTTTTCGGTTCTTCGTTTCTGACTCGAACGTCGAATAGAAAAGAAACGCCAACATAGGCTGGCATCTCGTAACCGCGAGCTACCATTCATGGTTGAAAAGTTTGATGCCGTATTTGTTTCCCCGCATTTGGACGATGCCGTATTTTCGTGCGGTGGCACAATTGCAAAGCTCACGGCAAGCAATAAACGCGTCTTGATCCTAAATGTATTTACAAAATACCCGTACAAGATCAAAAAAAAAGCGATCGTGTCCACAGAGGCACGTTATGAAGAAGAACGTCGTGCAGCACAATACCTATCTTGTAAATCTGAAAATTTGGATGAACTCAGCGCGATTTTTAGGCGCTCGGAATATAGTGCAATTAAGAATTTATTTCGCCCGCCCGTCCCCGCAGATCAAGAATGGCTACCTAAACTCTCGGCTCTTATTGCGGATAAACTAGACTGTTTCGAGTATACGTACCTCTATGCGCCGCTAGGCGTTGGTTGGCATGTTGACCACGTTTTGTGTCATCTTGCGGTCCGCGATGCCGCAAAAGGGAAGAACATATTTTTCTACGAAGACGCTCCATATTGTCTGATTCCACATTGGACCGAATATCGTCTACGTGAGCTCGGCGTCACTGATGATTATATACCCCAGAGTTCAAGGACAAAACGTGGTTGCGTGCTGCAAGACACGTACGAGGCATTGGCTTATTACGCTACAATGATGCCGTTAAAAAATTTCAAACCAGCATGGCTACGCTTACCCGCAACGTTGGTGGTCGGGGGTTATTTTCTGAGCCTTCTGCACAAACACGGCAACAGTCCAAGCAAAAAAGGATTCTTAAATTTGAACCAGCACGTTGAATTTATTTCGGCGAGTTTTGAAGCTAAGATTACAGCCGCAAACCTCTACGAATCCCAAATCCATGAATTCTTTGTCGATAGACGTGACTGCAAACAACGCTATGAAGCCTATGCGGCGCACACTTTTGGTGACGCGCATGCGGAAAGATGTTGGGTTGCGCGCCGGCCGAAGTAATTGATCGGCATAGGAGCGGGCAGCGTACTCTAACCGATCCCCTGCCACACTACCCGGCAAGCGGGTCGGCACCGGGGGGTTCGAGAAGTTGAGGTGTCATGAGAGGTGGGGTAATCCAAGACGATCGGAAGTAACTAAATCGTCAAAACACTATTGAGTAATTTGGCGCTGTTACGCCACCAGCAGCGTGAGCTAGCGGATACCCACCTGACTGGCTGGGGACGATAGTGTCCCTGCAACAACTGTTGGCGGATGGTCGGCCAGGGAGGCTATCTTAAAAAGTGTGTAAGTAGCCATGAGGTTAAAGGTAATCGGTACGCGTTCACCAAACTCTATACTAAAACGACGCAATGCGAGCTTCCAATTTTGGATCGGCATCGTCCATTTTTTAGACGCTTCTCGGACGGCAAGATAAGCGACCTTCATCGCCGATTGCTCACTGGGAAATACTTTGCGTTTACGCGTCGCTTTGCGCAATACATTGTTCAGTGACTATCGAGTAGATGCGGAGGTTGTCCTCCACACCCCTCACGCAACCCAGTGTGCGGTTTTCCCGCACTGGGGTGTTCAGCCGGTGTTCGCCATATTCCAGGTCGCGCTTGGGCAGACGCGGGCTCCAGGGGGTAGCGTTCCAACATGCGATGGAACTTCTCCCACGACAGCTCCGCGCGCTGACTTCGCCGAATGAGGTAGCGACGCCACGCCCATTGGACAGATCGATAGAACGCAATGTCTACTTCCGGTCTCGGTTAGAAATCGGGGGATTACACACGAACTGATCACCGGGCGCTTCATCGAGGAAAACGTTGCCGTGCTCATCGCCGGACCCTGTGGCACCGGTAAAAAGCCACATTGCACAAGCGCTCGGGACATGCCGCTGTGCACCTCGGCTATGACGTGCTGTTCAACTCACTCTCGCAACTTCTCGGCAATCTCCATGCCGCGCGCGCGACCGATTCCTTCGAACGACGTTTCCATAGCCTCGCCCGCGTACCCTTGCTGATCATCGACGACTTCGGCCTCACCCCCCAGCGGCCACCTCGCGACGAGGACTTCCATAATTTGGTCGTCGAACGCTACGAACGCGCCGCTACCGTTATCACCTCCAACCCCGACTTCGGTGAATAAGGAGACGTTTTCCCCAACCAGTTGCTTGGCGCTGCTACCCCTCGACCGGCTTCGTCATGGCACCTACCCGGTCGTACTCGATGGGAAAAGTTGTCGATCCCCCAGACCCATCGATAACGTGCTTGAAGAACAGGTGAACTCAGGTTCGATCCACGCTGCCTCCCCACAATCGGTCACCTCATACAGTTGCGCTTCACTTCGTTCGCTGCGACCAACTTACGACGAGGTTTGCGCCCGTAAAGTTCGCCCATGCTGGGCGCTCCAAAAAAAGAAAGGAGCCGAAGCTCCTCTCTAATTCTTATTTGGAATTATTCTCTCTAAGCTGCTTTGCGTCGGCGATTCGCCAAACCAAAGCCAACGGCGCCGATACCAAATAGGGCCAACGTGCTAGGTTCGGGAATCCGTCTAAGAACCACAGAACCATCTTCTTTGCCACATGTGTCAAACGATGAGTTTCCACAAATTCCTAATAAAGACCCAGCCGCGACCGTCGTATCCCGAACACCATTAGAATCTGGATCGGAATCGATATTCGAGTCGGTGAATGCCAAAGTTGAACCGATAGCGAGAGGGTTGTTCGTCGAGTCCAACAATGCGCCAGAGTTAAACGTCAACTCAAATGACGCATTGGCGTTGCCATCAAACGTTCCAAAATCAACGGTACCGCCATGTGGACCTGGGATCATGGTAAAAGTTGCAATTTTAGTTCCATCATCGAATCCTAGGCCACCTGTCCCGTTGATGCTTGTATTCGAATTCGTGCCCGCGTCCAAGTAAAGGTCAATTGTACCACCATCATTACTAAAACAACCAATAATCGAGAGGCATCCGACACCAGGATTAAGAGGTGTAAAAGTATGGTCGGTAGTTACGACCGCGGTGATTTCGTAATCTCCATTCAGGAATTTACCGCCACCGGCTATAAATACCCCACTATCACCGACAAAACTCGTCATGGTAAGTAATGCGTCAACCGTGAACATGTCGCCGATAGTCGGGTCCGCACCGCCGCCGATGTTGGTATGAGTGACGCTGTGGTACAAACCATTATAGGTAACCTCGTCAATACCCGTGACGATACCGCCACCGATACCACTCAAATCAATGCCCCAATCGTCAACCATGATGGCCGCATTCGCGTTCGCCGCCATGCTCAGCGGCACAGCGACAGCGGCGGCCTTTATTAAGCTTTGCAGCGATGATTTTGATTTCTTAGTCATCATTTCTCTCCGTCTGATGAAGTTGAAAATTCTGGCCTGGTCTTCAGCTATCTGGTCGTCTTGAACCTAAGTACCGAAATCCATCGCCGTTTGCCCGTTGATAAAGCAGGTCTCGTGCCAGGTTTGCAAATTTCCCTCTAAATTCTTGTTTTATAGTATTTATTCTTAAACATCTAAATCTGTACGCCAGCGTAAATTTGCGGTTTTGTAAAGTTTTCAAACGCTCAGCTGACGAAGTCTTGGCCAAAATTCTAGGCCTTTGTAGCGAACTGTTACAAGTCATCATGTGAAGAAGTACTAAAAATCCTTTAATTCGTTGATTCTATGCCTATATACGCAAGCGCATCGTCATGAAGTCTACTCGGTTTGAGGTCGGGCGGTCCTGTAAAACATCTGAACAAGTGTCCCGCAGGTGTATCCGCTACACTATTGCTTAGGCGACATTTTTTCCGATTGCAACCGTGTCTAAACGCCCAATCCTCCTCTTCTCGCCGTTCGATATCTACTCACATTATATGCGCTGCATGGCGCTGGCGAGGGCAATAGCACCAGATTTCGAGATTTGGTTTACCGCTTCTCGATATGAGAAAAGCAACGCTTTGGTCGCAGACGCGGGGTTTTCCCTGTTGCAGTGCGACTCTATCGACGCCGATACCATGGTGGAGGAAAGCGCCGATGCCGGCCATTCCTGGACATCGCGGGAGAACTTAGCACCCATTTTTCAAGACCAGCTGCGCGCCGTGCGCGCGCTGCGACCCGCGTTCATCGTCAACGATTTCTCCCTGCCGATGAAAATGGTTGCGACCGTCACCGAGACACCTTGCCTGGCGATCGTCTTGGGGCATTTATGCCCTTATTACGGGATCCTCCGTAAGCCGCCGCCACAGCATGCAGGGGTGCGGATGTTGCGATCTTTGCGCATCCCGCAAGCCATGATCACACAGGCCTCGCGCTTGGTAGCACCGCACATTTATCGACACATGGTGCGCGGCATCAATGAGATACGACGGGAGCAAGGCTTAGCGTGCTCCCGATCTTATTTTCACGAGTTGGTCGGCGATCACAACTTGATTTCTGATCTACCGGAAGTCGCGCCGATGCAAAAGTTACCAGAGAACTACGAATACATCGGACCGATTTTCAACGCCGACGACGGCAACGAGGATGAACTTCTCGCGCGTCTCGACCCGGGCAAAGCGACTATCATTTGCACACTGGGCACGCGCAAGCTACATAATCAGCGCGGGATTCATGAATTGCTGAACCACCCGGGGTTTCGGGTCTATAACGTCATTATCGCAGGGCCTGATCCGGAGGATGTCCTGGACCCTGCCATTATAACGAAACCCTTTATTCATTTTGGGCCAGTACTGCCGCGTTGTGATGTGGCGATCATTCACGGCGGTGATGCGACGCTCTATCAGTGCATCCAAGCCGGGGTTGCGATTTTGGGCATGCCCGGTCACCCGGAACAAGTGTGGAGCGTGCAACGCGCGGCGCGTTTGGGTTTAGGCGAAGAACTCGCGCCGGACGTTGCCGCGGATACCTTATTGGCGCGGGTGCAGTATTGGCTTGAATTGCGGGGGCGGCATCGGGCGCGGTTCACATACTTTGCGACGCAGGTGGATTTAGCCGAAACGCAGCGGAAGTTTCGGGCGGCGGTATTGCGGTTTGTACCACGATTCACTGGGTTCCCGCTTCCGCGGGAATGACGACGTGCCCGTGCGGGTTTGTACGTGGGGGTTTATAAAGGCCTGGCCCCGGCGCCAGGCCGGGGTGACGGAGCAAACGGCTCAGGGCGCGAGGACGCTCCCCTACCCAGGCTGGTTTTGACTCGAAGATGTGAAATTTCGACGCAAAGGCTGCGGCGATCTGCCGCTACCATAATCGTGTGCATTATACTTTCTGGAAACCATGACCATTAAAGCTCTTGACACTGTCGTATTGATGTCGGATCGACCTGAACACGGACTAAAACGCGGCGACATTGGCGCTGTGGTGCAAATTCGTTCTCTTGAGATGATTGAAGTTGAGTTCAACCGGGCCTCAGGTCACAGGCAGGCGCTGGTGACACTTGGAACCGAGGACGTTCGTCGGCTTAGTCCTCGCGATCTCCCCGCGGTGCGCGAACTCGACGCGGCGTAATTGAGAGCGCGATTTGTTGGCCATTGGGTGAGCGCCTCATGATCCGTTGCTTGGGGGACAGAAATCCAGTTGGTTAGGAATCGCGCTGCGCGCGGGATTGTTTGACGGGGTCCCGCATCAAGTGCGGGACGACGGTGGCGTGCGGTTATTTTTTACGGGTCCCGGGTCTTCGCCCGGGACGACGGGCTCCGCTACGCGCCGGCCTGCCTAGGGCAGGCCGAAGGAGTCGTGCGGGAACAACAATGGCGACGATGGAGTAAGGATATGCGCATAGCTTGGTTGGCGGTGATCTTATCGCTCGCGGCAGGGGCCGGTTGCAGCAAGCCGGAGAAAACGGCGGCGGACTTCCGAGAGCAGGCACAAGTATATCTCGACAACAAGGACTTCAAAGCCGCGACGATCGAACTGAAAAATGCGGTACGCGCCTTTCCCACCGAGCACGAGTTTCGCGTCATGCTGGGAAAACTCTATTTGGAGGTCGGCGGCGGTGCGGCGGCGGAAAACGAATTCGAAAAAGCCATCGATAGTGGCGCCAATCGCTCTGAGCTGGCGGTGCCACTCACTCGTGCGCAGATGCTGCAAGGCAAATACGGTGCGGTGGCGCAGTTCGAGTTAGGCAACTATATCGGGCTAGAGCGGGCCGAGCTCGTCGAACTGCACACCCTACGCGGCGATGCGCGGCTGGCGATGAACGATCTCGATGTAGCCGCCAGCGAATATGCCCAGGCGCTAGCCTTGGATGAGACCGACCCCGGCGCACGACTGGGACAGGCACGGCTCACGCGCCGCCAGGGTGATGCGCTCGCGTCAAAAAAAGCCGTCATGCAGTTACTCGAGGAGGACCCAGGGTACGCTGATGCATGGTCTTTTATGGGCGATTTACATCGTGGCAATCGCGATTTGGCCGCCGCCGAAGAGGCCTATACACAGGCGATCGCAAACCGCGAGGATGCGGTGCGCGATCACTTGTTCCGTGCAGGTGTGCGACTCGCGCTGCAAAAAACGGACGGGTTCAACGCCGATGTTGAAGCGGCGCACAAAATTGCGCCGAATGCACCTTTGACGGTTTTCTATCGCGGGGTCGCTGATTATTTAAACCGTGACTACGAGGCGGCGAGCGCTAAATTCGACGAGGCGCAACCTTACCTACCGCAATATCCGCCACTGTCCTACCTCGCGGGGCTCGCGCATTTCATGCAGGGCCACAGTGAGCGCGCCTTGCAGAACTTATCTCAAGTTGAAGACAGTTTGCCGAATGCGGCCCGTATGCTTGCGGTGCTTTATTTGCAAGACGGCAATTTCGACAAGGCCAAGCGCGCCAGCGAACGCGCGCTCGCCGCTAATCCGGATGATCGCCTCGCGCGAGCGACGCTGACGGTGCTCGAAAACCCGGGCAGCCGTCATCAGGTCATGAACTATTTAGTCAAAGAACTCATGACAGACGAGCAAGCATCGGCTCCCAACCGGGTGCAATTTGGCTTAATGCAATTGCAAACTGGGCAAAACAAAGCGGCCGCCGAAACGTTAGCAGAAGCCCTGGAAAATGACGATGAAGTGAGCGGCGATGAAGCACTGCGCGCCCACGTCGGTCTCGTTATGGCAGCGTTGCAGCAAGGCGATGCCATGGCTGCAACCTTAGCGGCCGATAAGTTGTTGGAGAAATTTCCCCACAATGCGTCCGCCTTAAACGTCGCCGGCACCGCGTATTCGACGGTTAATAAAGATAAAGCGCGTGCGTACTTTCAACGCGCCTTAGAGCGCGATCGTAACAGTCCCGCGCCGAAATACAATCTCGCGAACCTCGCTTTAGCCGACGGTGACACCGCCACCGGCGAGCGTTTGCTCAAGGGTATTTTGAAAACAGATCCCACCCACTTGAAAGCCGCGGTAAAACTCGCGGAGCTCGAAGCTCGTTTAGGCAAGATCGAGCAATCCCAGACCCGCTTGCAGAGCGTGATCGCGGCGCATCCACAGGCTTTACGTCCACGCATGATCCTCGCGCATTACTACAGCCAGACGGGGCGCAGCGCGGAGGGTTTGGCGCTCTTGGAAGCGACCGAAGAACAGGCGCAGCAAAACCCGCAGTTTTTATCCGTGCTCGGGCAAGTTCAAATGCGTGCCGGGCGCAACAGCGGGGCGGTGAAAACGCTCACGAAACTCGCCGAGCTGGTGCCCCAGTCTGCGGACGTTCAATGTCGCCTTGCGGGCGCCTTGCTGAATACCGGCCAAGCAGATGCAGCGCGCGCAGCACTCGATAAAGCGAGCAGCATTAAGGTTGATCATCTCTGTGCGACGCTGCTGGGCGCAAAACTCGCCTTGCAAACGAACGATGTCGACGCTGCAAAAGCGGCGATCGATTCGCTCGACGAGAAAGTGGCCGAGAACCCAGCGGTGGCGGTGATGGCCGCCGATATCGCGATGCAAGAAGGTGACTTCGCCGCTGCCGAAAAACATTACCAACGTGCCGTCGCCAAGAACCCAAACCGCGAGCTGGTAAGCAAGCTTGCACAGATCAAAGCGCGGCGGGGAGGGCCGCAAGCGGGCATTGCCTATCTCGAGGAGTGGCTCGCAAAAAATCCCGGTGACACCGCCACGCGGCTGCAAAAGGCAAACTTGCAACTCTTCGGCGGCGATTCGACGTCTGCGATCAAAACGTATAAAGAAGTTCTCGCAGCACAGCCGCGGAACGTGAATGCCTTGAACAACCTAGCCACGGCGCTGACTGAAAACCGGCCTGAAGACGCCTTGCGCTACGCCGAACAAGCCTATGAAGCGGCGCCCGAAAACCCGGCGGTACTGGATACTTATGGTTTGTTGTTGGTGAAAAACGGCTCAGCGCAACAAGGCACGCGTTTGCTGCAAAGTGCTGCAGAAGGCGCGCCACATAATGCGGCGATCAAAATGAATCTCTTAACCGGTTTGCTCACCATCGGCGACCAACAAGCCGCGCGGAAAACGCTAAAATCGCTAGAGGACAATAATAACTTGTCAGATACGCAGCAAAAGGAGCTCGCACGGATCGGCAAGATGCTGGGCTCGAATTAAACCTTCAGCGACGTGAATAGAATCGCGCGGCTGCGAGTCGCATACCGATTGCCCTAACACATCAACGAAGATGTGATTGACTGGATTCCCGCCTGCGCGGGAATGACGAGGGGGTGCGCGAATGACGAGAAGGCGCGGGAATGACATAGCAGTGCCATGTATAGGGAAAGACTGGATGCCGCGTCAAGCGCGGCATGACGAAGGGGGTGCAAAATGCCGGGTTCGTTATCCGGCGTTATACCGCCCCGGGGCGAGTAAGTTGCCGGGGTCCACGGCGGACTTGATCTCACCGAGCAATTGCAGATAGTCAGCATCGGCAGCATAGAGCGATGCCATGTGCGAAACGCCAGTGCGGTATTCGATGAAATTCGCAGCGGCGCAACGCCGTGCAAGCTCGGCCTCTAAACCGGCGGCGCGTTCGCGCTCACGCTCGTCATCACGAAAATAGAAGATCGACATCAGCACAATGGTCGAGCGCGGGTTTTGAAAGATCAGCGCCACATGAAATTCGAAGCCAAATTTCGCGTAGACCTCGCGTCCTATGTCGAAGATCCGCTGAATATCACCGGCATCGTTACGCACGATCGGTGCAAACCAAATCACGCCGCAACCGTCGCGTGCCGGGTCAATGTCTGCCGTTGGCCGCTGGGGCATTTTGAAATACGCGTGTCGCACGAAATATTCTGTCGGACGCCCCTGCAACAAACCATGCACATACGGCACCGCTTCCAACATCGAAAAGGGTTTGTTCGCGATCATTTTTAGGATCCGTTCAAGCGCCGCCCGTCTAGCATCGGGTTGTCGTTCGGCGTAGCGCCGAAATTTCTCGATAGCAGCGACTTTTGCGTCGGACAAAAATTCCAGCCGCCCCAGGCGACCCAACGCCCGTTTAAGCTCGCGTCGCTGCGCACCAACCGCCGCTGTAGTCCCATAGAGACCCGCTGAGAGCGTCCACGGCGCGATCCCATACTCGCGCCGCAGATCCTCGATTTCGCTGTCGTTCAAACACTCGCCGGGACCGCGTGGATACTGCGCAACCAAAGACAACGACACCATGGTGTTGATCATCCGCACGGCGCCACGCAGCGTGCCGTTCAAAAATAATCGCCGAAAGGCATTAATAATTTCAGCGAAGTCAACATGTTCATGGCTTTCGAATAAGAACGAACGAAAGCATTGTGGTTTCGGCATTAACCAGATCCCGGCTTTCACGACGACACCGAGATTGGATTGGCTGAAAAGACCGTCGATAACCGGCCCCCTACCCCAACGATAAGTGTGCAAAGTTGCCGCCGCGCCCATCCCGCCGGTTTGAATCGTACGGCCGTTTGGCAGCAGCACTTCCAGGCCACATAGCTGGCCATAGTGATCGCCGTAAGGCGTGGGCCCCACACCGCGTTCGAGCGCATTGCCGAGCACACTGCCGTTCGGCGTACCGTCGATGCAATCGATCCACAGCTCCGGCGCGTGTTCTCGCACGTGCGCGTAGAACTCGTTGTAGGTGACACCCGGTTCGATCACCGCGTAGGCGAGTTCGCGATCTAATTCGACGATGCGATTTAGGCGCCGCAGCAGCACCACGATCGCATTTTCCGCTAACGGCACCGTCGCGCCGTAGCCCCAGTTACGCCCCTGGCTGCTCGTCCACACTTGCACGCCGGTCGCGCGCGCCCAGGTGAAGATTTCTTTGAGCGCGCGAGTATCCCCAGGCGTCACGTAGGCTAAGGGACGGCGTGCGAAGGGTGCCGTATCTTGGCGATCGGTATTGATGTCCGTGCTGATGTGCTCGGCACCGACGATTTCGGTGAGTTGCTCTACTCCTCTGTTTGCAAGCATCAGCTTTTCTAGTCTAGTCGCTCACGACGGCACTTTGTGGTCCACATAGTAGCGCAAGGACAAGGGCACGTAGTCTTGCGCCGGCGGCGGCTGCAAATGTGCCGCGGCCAGCAGTTGCAGAGTTTGATGATTCTCGAAACGTTGATTCGCGTCCAAGTGCACTAATAGCATGGGTAGGTTGTTTATTGCCCGACGCATGCGCTCATTGACAAAGGGGGTCAACGCTTGGGTGGCAAAACGAAACAAGCCCAAGGGCACCATGCGCTGTCGCGCAAAACGGCCGCAGGCGCGAAAAACCTTAGCGACTTCCGTGGCAAGATCGCGCACGCGCATAGCGCGGTCTTGGCCGGCGCATAAATGCAAAATCCTGCCGCTAGTATCGGGGTCGTGCATGGCGTGCACGATCGCTTGTGCGACAAAATCGACCGGCACCGTGTCGAGTAATACATCGCCGGGATCCGGCAAGATACCGCGCGTATATTTTCCCGACAAGAATTCGCAGATGTAATAGAAGATCTGAAAGTGGCGAATACGGCCCGTCGTGCTATCGCCGATCACCATGCTGGGACGATGCACGGTAACGGGAAAACCGGCTTGCGCCCGCGACCATACCGTAGCTTCGGCGCGGGCTTTGGACGATTCGTAGGCGGTATTGAATGCACGCGGACCGAGGTCCGCGTGCTCCGGTATCGCGCCCGGCTTATTACCCGCAACCCCGAGGGTGCTGATGTACTCCAGTTTTTCGAATTGCCCGGCGGCGAGCGCGGCATCGCAGAAGTTCAGCACGCCTTGAGTTGCGTCGACGCAGATGGTCTTGGCTTCTTGGTCCGACATGCGCAGGTTAACGTTAGCCGCAGCATGAATTAGATGCGTGACCGTGTGGCTTAGCTCATCGTAGATCGACGTATCGATCCCCAAGTGCATCGCCGTCACGTCGCCGCCCACCGCGGAGACGCGCTGCTCATCCCCCGCGGTATAGTCGACGACGGTACGGCGACGGTTTTCTAGCTCACTGGCTGAGTCCGCGCGCAGCAATAACACGACATCGGCGCTGGTCGTGGCCAGCAAAGTACGCACCAACTCGCTGCCAATGGCGCCGGTAGCGCCGGTGACCAAGACCCGCCCAGTCACCGCCAACCGCCGAAATGATTAACATGAGCCTGGCGCATTATGAATCCATCATTACTACGATCGTGTTTTCTTGTTTCGGCTGCGCACCAATATTCTCCAACAGACGCGCTAAGGGCGCGGCAAAATGATCTTCAATGTTCTTGCGTTTCGTTTTGAGGTTAGGTGTGAGCTCGTCGCGTTCCATCGAAAACGGGCGCGAGGTGGCGAGAATACCGCGCACCCGTTCAGCGCCAGGAACTTCGGTTTGGGCGGCCGCTAACTCGTCACGAACGCGCGCAAGCCCGTCTTGGTCCGTCACAGCACAATGAATCAAACCGACGACAAAAGGATGGCCATGCGCAATGGCAACCGCTTGCTCTACGCCGTTTAAACATAACAGCCGTTGCTCCGCTTGATTCAAATTCACGCGGCGGCCGGAGCTAAGTTTCACGATCTCGCTCAAGCGCCCCGAGAGATGCAGAAAACCGTCCGCATCGAAATGCCCGGCGTCGCCAGTGTGGAGTTCGTCGTCTCGATCCGGGCGGGGCGCCGCGCTCGGCTCGAGGTAATGCCGGCAAACGCCGCTCCCGCGCACGACAATTTCGCCATCGGCGGCGATGCGAACCTCATTCTGGACTAGCGGTCGTCCAACGCTGCCTTGCCGGCAATGCTGGAGCGAGTTGAGAGCGATGGGGACGATGTTTTCGCTCACGCCGTAAGCCTCCAGGACGGGCACGCCCATGCGTTCATAAAACGCTAAAATAGGCTCGGGACAAGGCGCCGATCCCGAGATCAAGCAACGAATCTCGCCACCGAATAGTTGGCGAAAACGCGTCGCCAAATAATAATGTGTGAGTCGGTGTGCAGGACTCTTCGGTGTCGCCGCTTTTGCTACTGCCGTGAGTTGATTGCCCACGCCGTAGGGGATCGCGCCAACGCGTTCGAAAAAACGTTGATAGATAGTTTGATATAACTTTGGTACGCCGATCAGTATCGATGGTTTGATGCTTGGCAACCCATCCATAAGTTGGCGCGGATCAGCAACCATATAAAGACCGCAACCTGCAGCCATCGCACATAAATTGATCATGCGTTGAAATAGATTCGCCAAAGGTAGCCAACATACCGTGCGGTCGTTTGCATCGATCCACGGAAATCTCGCCAGTATCGCCGTACAGGCGCTCACTACTTGTTGGTGAGAATAAGCCAAGCCCCTAGGCGCACCCGTCGTACCCGAAGTAAAAATGATCAGCGCGAGATCGCTCGCGGCGATTCTCGGCGGCTTAAATGTGGACGCAGCTTGCTCGAGCGCGCTCAACGGCAAGATGTGTGGGTGAAGTGCAGGGACATCGTGCTTCTCGATCCCCGCGCGCACATAGATCGTCTCGATCCCGGCTAACAGCTCTGGGCCAAGATTTTGCAGCAACTCGAGCGTCTCGACGACTAAAATCCGTGGTTGCGCGCATGTCATGACACGCTCAGCGTGTGCGCGTGGCGCATGGGTTTCTAGACCGATGACAACACCGCGGTTCGCGAGGATCGCTTTATCCAAATATTCCCAATCGGGATGTGTCGCCAACATCAGAGCGACGCGCTCGCCGGCTTGCAGACCAACTGATTGTAAGCCGGCGGCGTAACTCAGCAGTGCATCGTAATACTCGGTCCAGTTAACAGCGACCCAGTTTTGATCCTGCGTCGCGCGATAATACAGTGCTACACCCGCCGGCTGCGCGGTGCGCAAGTTGCTTATGAACGCTGGGATCGTCGTGCTATTCTGCAGCGGCGTGGACATGGGAAGTGCTCTGGTGATGGCATACCTGGGGCAAAGCGACTCACGGAGAGTTTTCGCTGCTGCGAAAGTTCTCGTATCTAGTATAAATGGTTCTGCTGCAAAACGTCGGCGGAAGGGTGAGACCCTCGCCCAGTAAGTTGACACATATAATCCGCACCTCGACGCTGTCGAGGAATAAGAAAGCTGAGGGAAAATGCGGCTAAATAATGCGCGCTAAGTGCACAAAATGCTTACTACCCGCCCAGGCACTAGACGCCGATTTAGACGAGGCGGGCGTGTGTCGCTGGTGTCGCGACGCGGATCGCGGGCAAACAAATCAAGAAAGTGAAATAAAACGTCGCGAATTTTTGCAGCAATTCGAAGAAACCGTTGCGCAATGTCGCGGCCACGGGGAATACGACTGCTTGGTGCCGTTTAGCGGCGGTAAAGACAGCTGTTATTTGCTGTATAAGCTGAAAGTCGAATACAAGCTCAACGTCCTTGCGTTTACCGTCAACGTTAGTATTCCCGCTCTCGCTTGGCAGAACATTCAACGCAGCATCGAAAAACTCGAAATCGATCATCTCTCCTACCAGCCGCCGCGGGCGTTCTACCGCAAGCTATTTCGATATCTATTGATGAACCAAGAAGCGCGCGGCGCGGTCTATACCGTCTCATACGTCTATGCACCGTTGTTCGAAGGTGACGCGATCAAGCTAGCCATAGAAAAAGACATTCCGTTGATCCTGGCCGGTTATTCACCGGGCCAACCCGAGCCCGAACGCATGTTGTTTGAGTTCTCCGGACCGCTGATTACCGCGACGGATTGGACGCCGCCCCATTTGCGCGCCTGTGGTGAGTTTAGCGCGGCGGAACTGGCACGTTTTTATAACCCGGCAAACCTTCCCGCCGGCACTGCGTTCCCGCGCTACTTAGCGCCGTTTCACGCCTGGCCCTATAATCAAGAAGAGGTCATGGCCGCGGTGGTTGAGCACGGTCTCGTCGCGACGAAGCGTCACGCGAATCCGATTTTCAGTAACTATCCGATCAATTGGCTGTTGATGTATTCGGATCTAAAAAATTTCGGCTATAACCCCTACGCACCCGAATTTGCCGCACTCATTCGTGACGGCAAGGCAAGCCGTACCTACTGGCAAGTGATGGCGCCGATCGTAGACGGCATGATTCGCCATAAACAACTCCTCGGCCGCCACACAGCGTCGCACATGAAATGGCTAGACTTGCGCGACGAGGACTTGCGCATCACGCTACCGAAGGGCGCTTACGATCCCCCTGGGGTAACGAGCTAGAGCCTTGATGCTCACGCGCTGCCCCTTTTGTCATAGCCGCTATCGCCTCCACAACGGCGTTGCCGACAGTCACGGTGCGGTGTTTTGCGGCCAGTGCGACCTCGTCTTCGATGCCGTGCGTTCACTCTACGACCCCGAAGGCAAACCGATCCCGGTGCGCGATTTTCAAGGCTTCTATACGAGCGGCGACCGCGACGTTTACGTCACAAAAGATACCCCCCTCGCCGAGCCCTATCGCGAATTGATCGACGAGCCGTTGTACGTACCCAGCGGTGCACGCCCAACGATCCCTGCCGACACGCAGGACAGTGGCAACCTGCGATCTTTAGTATCGGCAGCGCGGCTCGCACTGCGCAATATGCTCCGTAACCGGCGACGCTCACTGTTTGCTTTAGCCGCGATTTCCTTTGGCGTCATCGCGATCTTGCTCGCCGGTGGCTTCATCGAATACCTGCTTGAGGCGATGCGGGAATCGACGATTCACTCCCAACTCGGCCACATTCAAGTCAGCCGCTCCGGCTATCATGCCGGTGGACAAGCCGATCCTTTTGCTTTTTTACTGCCCCAACGATCGCCCGAGCTCGGCGCTTTGGAAACGCTAGACCACGTGAAAGTCGTAGCACCGCGGTTGTACTTCAGCGGGCTGTTGAGTCACGACGAAACTACGGTGTCGTTTACCGGCCAAGGCATCGAAGCTGCGACGGAAACGGACTTAAACAAGGGCGTCGCCATCGTGACGGGCAACGACTTACGGCCAGATGCTGCAAACCAGGTGATCCTCGGCGTCGGTCTCGCCCACAATGTTGGCGTAGAAGTGGGCGACGCTGTAGTTGTGCTAACCAATACGGAAGCCGGTTCCATCAATGCCGTGGAACTTACCGTTGCAGGAACTTTTCGTACTTCGGCAAAAGCATTCGATGACAGCGCGCTGCGCATTCATATCGACACGGCACGGGCATTGCTCAAAGCGCAAGGCAGTCATACCTGGATCGTATTATTGGACGACACCAAGCAAACCATGCCGGTTTATCAGGCCGTTAGTAGCCAGTTGGACACGTCGACGTACGAAGTGAAACCGTGGCATGCGCTGGCGGACTTTTTCAATAAAACCGTCAAGCTTTTCGGCCGCCAAGTGATGCTCGTCGCACTCATCATCGGTTTGCTGATCCTGCTGAGCATTTCGAACACGATGATGATGAATGTTATGGAGCGTACGAATGAAATTGGCACCTTGATGGCCGTGGGCTTGAAACGCAAACGGATTCGCACCTTGTTCTTGTGTGAAGGCCTACTGCTCGGGTTTTTGGGTGGTTTGCTGGGCGCGGGGCTCGGTTGGCTGCTCGCCCAACTGATTTCCTGGATCGGCATTCCCATGCCCGCCCCGCCCGGCATGTCGGTTGGCTTCACCGCCGAGATCTTGGTCACGCCGAAACTCATGGGCCTCGGATTTCTAATCGCGTTCATTGCGACCACGCTTGCGACAGTGTATCCCGCAGTCAAAGCCGCACGGCACGACATCGTCGACGCCCTGCGCCACAATCGCTAAGCTCGAGCATTTTCCGGCACGGCACCGTCATTTATCGACTGGATTCCCGCCGGCGCGGGAATGGCGAGGATGACGCCACCACCGTCGTCCCGCCCGACCCCCTTCGGCCTGTCGCAAGCCGCCTTGCGATAGGCGATAAATTAAACGTGCACGCGGGATCCCGTAAAATCAGCCTATGTTCCAACTCGCACTAAGAAACATACTTAGACATAAAGGCAGATTCCTAATCACCCTGGGCGCGATCGTCTTCGGTGTGATGGCATTGATTTTGAGCGGTGGTTTCGTTGCCGATGTCTTCGTGCAGCTGCGCGAAGTGACGATTCATTCACAGCTCGGGCACATTCAAATTCACAAAGCCGGTTACACCAAACTCGGCCGCCGCGCGCCCTACGATTATTTGCTGGACGATCCCGCACATCTCGCCAGCGAACTCGCAACCCTTCCTCATGTCGTGAACGTATTACAGCGCCTGGAATTCTCGGGCTTGCTCTCCAAGGGGCGGGCAGATTTACCCATCATCGGCCAAGGCATCGAACCCAATAAAGAAACCGAACTCGGCACATTCTTACGCATCGCGGCGGGCCGCCATTTAACTAACGACGATGCCGTCGGGATTTTAGTCGGTCAAGGCGTCGCCGGCGCGCTGCAATTGAGCCCCGGTGATTTTGTCATTTTAATGGTGAACACGCCCGACGGCGCTTTGAATTCATTAGAGTTCGAAGTCGTGGGTGTGTTTCAAACATTCTCCAAGGACTTTGACGATCGCGCCGTGCAGATCCCGCTCGCGGCGGCGCAAGAATTGCTCGTTACCGACAAGGCCCATATGGCGGTATTGCATCTCGACGACAGCGCGCACGTCGATGAAGTCGTCACGAGAATCAAAGCGTCGAATCCGCCAGAGACCTTTGATGTCTTGCGTTGGGAAGACTTGGCCGATTTTTACGCTAGCACCGTGGCGCTCTATCAACGCCAATTCGGCATATTGTTATTTATTGTCTTGCTCATGGTCATCTTAGGCGTAGCCAATAGCATCAACATGGCGATCTTCGAACGCACCGGTGAGTTCGGCACGCAAAGGGCAACGGGTGATCGGGGCCGCCGTATTTTTTATTTGATCGTCACCGAAACCGCAATCTTGGGCTTCATCGGTGCCGTGTTGGGCCTGCTCATCGGCGTCGCGCTCGCGTGGGGGATCTCGCGGCTTGGTATTCCGATGCCGCCACCGCCGAATTCAAACACCGGCTATACTGCCTACATTCGCATCGTGCCCAGCGTGCTCGTTCTTTCGTGCTTGGTCGGTTTGATCGCCAGCGTACTCGCGGCGCTGCTGCCCGCGTGGCGCACCGCACGCGTATCGATTATCGATGCGCTGCGGCAAAACGTTTGAATTTGTTGACGGCAACTCGGTAGCGCAACACGGAACATAGTCGACTGGATTCCCGTTTTCACGGGAATGACGAGAAGACGCGGGGTGACGAGAAGGTGTGGAAATGACATAACAACGCTCGGGCAACGTGCGCATAGTAAACCCGTTTCATTAGTTTCATGCCTTTCCGTCGCGCACGTGCGCTTCCGCACATGCGCGCCGCAAACCAACTGGCTGCCCGTGCATTTATTGACCATGCTTCGTTACGAAGTCACGTAGCGGAGGGTGGTCATGGCCTTATATGCGTTCGATGGAACTTGGCGGGAAGACGAAGACGCGCCGGAGGACACCACCAATGTCGTGCGTTTCCGCGATCTCTATCGCGGTAGAACGGAATACCGTGACGGCGTCGGTACGCGCTTTTCCATTTTGGGCAAATTCTTAGGCGGCCTGTTCGGCTTCGGTGGGCGCTCGCGCGTCGAACAAATGTACGAGGCCGTGCGGGAGAATTATCGTCGCGGCGATACCGTCATCGACATCATCGGCTTCAGCCGCGGTGCGGCCTTGGCGGTGCACTTCTGCCATATTCTCGCCGACCATGGCATCGAGCTCGACGCCAACAGGACCGTGAAACCCGAAATCCGCTTCTTGGGTTTATGGGACACCGTCGCATCGTTTGGTTTGTCGTTCGACATCGGCTCGGTTATCAATTTTCAAGACATCAATCTTGGCTGGAATATCGCATCCATTCCGGACAACGTGCGCGCTTGTGCACATGCCCTCGCGCTCGATGAGCGGCGTGAGACGTTCCGACCGCAGCGTTATGATCGCGTCGGGCTAGATTCACGCATTACCGAATTGTGGTTTCGCGGTGTGCACGCCGACATTGGCGGCGGCAATAGCAATTTGGCGCGCAACGTGATCGCGCTCACCTGGATGGTCGAACAAGCGCGCCTCGCGGGTGCGCAATTCGACGACGCCGCCTGCGCCACTGTAGCCAGCAAGGCGGACGCGGGCGCGCCGATTAAATCCAACATCGATCCCCGTATCGACCCGCGACGCGAAACCTGCCCCGTAGATCGGGTTCATCCCAGTGCAAAGGCCAAGGCCTTGGCGCCAGGCGAGCGCGCAACGTTCACCGTCAACTCCTGCGAGCACTACAACTGGGCGGCGGTGCAATTAGAAAAAGGGGCACGGTATCGTTTCGATGTCGCCGCGAGTGAATGTTGGGAAGACGGCGGTACCACCTGCGGCGCCGATGGATGGAGTAGCGCCTCGCACCCTTTCATCGCTACCCATGCACTGCGCGGCTTTGAACCTTACCGTCGCGTGCCCGAGGCAAACTGGTTTGAGCTCATCGGTGCCCTATCGAACGACGATGAAGAACTCTTTCGCATCGGCAGCGGCGGACCCGAGCACGATTACGTCGCGCCGCGGGATGCGGAGCTTTTTGCGTTTGCAAATGATCTCAGCACCAACTACCGCAACAATATCGGCGCCATCACCGTCGGTGTCACCCGCCTTACGGAACCACACTAATGGCCATCAACTTGGCAACACGCATCGGTTGTTTACGCCGAATGATATTGATCGGCTTGCTCTATGCCGGTGTCGTCTGCGCATTGCTAGGCGGCCATTTCTTGAGCAAGGCGCATTTCGAGAAGCTCGCGCACCGGCATGCGTTTAGCAATCTCACCCAGCTAACGAAGTCCGCGGCGATCAGTGCCGCATCGTTTGGTGCGGCGTTCAAGCGTCAAATCAAGCGATATTCTAACAGCGCACTTGAGCCGCAGGAGTTAAAAATTGAGCTAACAAAAGATTTGGATGCGTTTTTCAAGCAGTTCCCGCAATTTAGTTTCAATACCAACATCGATATTGCGAGCGCCTGCGAGCAAGACAGCGATGATGTTTATTTGCAAGTACGCGCGCCGTTGTCGAGCACGGGCCAGTACGCCGCGCGCTTCAGTAGCTGCCTCGGGCGCGCCGCCAGCGATTTCGGCGTTATTGCGGAGACAGATTTGAGCGCATTATTCGATCTCAGCACCATCGACTTGCCTTTCGAGCACTTATTCCTCGTCGACGCCAAGCATAGCGTATTGCACCGCTGGCGCCGCGAAGATCTCGGGGCACGACACCAGGCGTTGGTGAGTGCCACAAACATGGCGACCAGCGACGTTCTCGTACGCGATGCCACCTCCTTGCTGGTCGAAAACGAACACAAGAACAATCCGCAACAAAGCACCGCAGACACCCGAGGAAGGAAGGCGCAGCCGAACTATCAACGCAACACTAACACACGCGCCGCAGCGCACAAGGTGAATGCCGCGACCGTGCTAGAGCACACTATCGCGGGCGAGGATTACGTAATCTTTGCCGTTCCGGCAAACGCGCCGTATCCGATAACATCGCGCGTTGCACCCGCCAAGTGGCTCTATATCGGTGTGATTTCGCGCGCTGAACTCAACGCGCAAGCACGCAGTCATGCCCGGGGTTGGGGCCTCGGTATTATCGGCGCACTGATTTTTGCGCTCTGCTCCCTGCCCTTGATAAAAGTGCATTTTCAAGGCAAGCAAATGGCTTTCACGTACCGTGATCTCGTGATAGCCACCGTCTCGGGGGTGGCGCTTATCGCGGCGGTTGCCTTAGCGATCGGCGGGCGTATCGTCTGGGAACACCGTCGTGATGAATGGTATACGCAAGCGCACCAGCTAGCACACGAACTCGACAAAAACTTCGCGCGCGAAACGGCAAAATGGGCACGCTGGATCGAAGACATCGCATCACCGTCCACCGACGCCTTAGCACGCCAGAATGGCCGCACCCGGCCGCAAGACGATGATCCACGCCCCCACCATGCTCACATCCGCACCGCAACTGAACACTGTTCGAAGTCCGAGCCCAGACACGACGGCGTCGTTCAGCATGCAAGCTGCCCCGCTTTCGATATTTTTTTCACCACCAATAACAAAGGCGAATGGCAGACCGGTTCCGCGGTGAGTAATTTACGGGTCGAGCCGCAGCCATCCTCTTTGCACAAGCGCGCGTACTTTCAAAGCGCATCGTTCGGCGAAACGAACGCCTGTATCGGTGAGCGTGCGCCGCTCCCGATCAGTATTGAGCAAGTTCGCGCTTATAGTTCAGGGCGCAAATTGACGGTGCTAGCGGTGCCGTGGCAAGACTTTCGTCGTCGCACGCAGCCTGGCCCGAGCTTCGTGTCAACCGATCCGACTGGCATAAGGCCCTGTGCCGCGAGGCGCGCAATGACACCTACGAAAGTTTTTGTCGCGGCGCTAGAAACTGAGACCTTCGTAACGGCTGCGCTGCCGCCACCGTTTGCCTACGCGGTCGTGGATCGTGCCGGCAAGGTTTTGTTTCATAGCATCGACAACTTGGCATTGGTGGAGAATATCGGCGGCGCTACCGACAATAATCCTGACCTACTCGCTGCGCTCAACAAGGGGCGTTCACGGCGCCTCGCGTTCAATTATCATACGCAAGCACATATCGGGGTCACGATACCCTTAAACGGGTTGCACGCAGCGGGTGCTTCCCCGCCGTGGCAATTAATCGTCTTTGCGCCAAAACGCGAACTCTACGAGATCTGGAAGAACACCATGATCACCGCCGATGTGATTGTCGCCGGGTTTCTCGGCGCTAGCGTGGTGTTGCTCAGTTTACTCGTGACCGTCTGGTACCGTGTTGTGCGGCGGCCAGATCACCGGCCGCAACTACCATGGCCGACACCAATCTATTTGAATTCTGCCCGCAAACGCCTCCTGTGCAGCGTTGCTGTGGCGCTAATCGCCGTTAGTTGTGTTTATGCGGGCGTGAATATCAACACCACATCGCCGTACCAATGGATAGTATGGCTCGCTTTGCTCGCTTGCACCTTAGCGATCGCCGTGGTGATCGTATTTCCCGTAAAGCAACCAAATCGGGGCGCGACGCCACCCGGCGTCGGGGAGATCCCTGCCGCTAAGCTCACCCGCCACCATAGCGTTTGCTACGGTGCGCTTGGTGCAGTTGCGTTGTGCGTGATCGTCATTGTGCCGGCAGGGCTCGCGCTCTATCAAGCACACCAGATACAATCCAACTTGTTGCAAAAACATACCGAGCTACAGCTCGAGGCAAAAGAAAAAGCCATTCAGCAACGTCTTGCGCACAAGTACGCCCATATTCTGCACACACCGCTGCCCGCACACGCCCGTGGTCCGCACACCTACCGTGTTGTCGGTAAACCGAGCGCTGAGCAGGTTTATCGAACGAGCGCGCCCGCAATGCTCGGCATATTCAACAACTCCCGGTGGGCAACATTCTGGCATGCACCACAGCGAACACCTTTAGGTACGCCGGCACAACACGTTACCGAACAAAAAGATCTCCTCGGCACAATACCGACCTACGCGCTATGCGTGATCACGATGCTTGCCTTGTTGTGGAGCGGCCCGCGCTGGCTGGCGCGTCGGGTACTCGGATATGGAGAGCACTACGCCCGCTGTGCGCGCCTACCTACTGATCTAAATTCCCTACGGGGGCAAAAAGTCATCCTGCTCGACGAACAGGGCAACACCTGGGCACGCCTCCGCAACCATTTCGGTGACGACGGTGTCGTAGACTTCAGACGCAAACCCGAAAACGCGCTATGGCAATCCTGGCTTCCCGCTCGGGATGCGGAAATCTGGTTGATCGACGGTGGCGAAGCGCCAATTTATGACCCCCATGGGCGCGCTACCATACTTGATTTTTTCGAGATGCTTAGCGACGCGCACGGGCACGCACCGCGTACCGTAATCATTCGCTCAGCAATCGAACCAACGTTTTGGTTGGACTACGCACGCACTGCCAGCGGCGACGACACGCCGCGCTGGGGCCGCTTAACCGCCGCCGAACGGTACCGATTTGAGCGTCTCTTAGGTGATTTCGACATTTACGCAGAACCCGCGGCAGGAAGCGCGGCCCCAAACCCGCGCGCCGACACATCGATAGGTGCTGAAGTCAATTTAAATGCCGCGCAACGCGCAAGGTTTAGATATTTATGGCGACTATCAACTTCCGAAGAGCGGCTCGTGCTGCATGAGCTCGCCCTCGGTCACATTATTAACCCGAGAAATACTGCCGTGCTCGCGAGTCTCATCGCTCGAGGTTTGATCGAAGACAGCAAGCCTTTAAATATTACCTCGCCAGCCTTACGGCACTTTGCGTTGAGCGCAGAACCAGAGCACCGCTGGCAACAGTATGCCGATCGGCGCGGGCGCAGCACTTGGGACGCCGTTCGCGGTCCGGTAATATTCTTGATCGCGGTCTTTACCGTGTTTTTGTTGGTGCAGTTTCGCGCCCAAATGCCGGGACTTATTCCCGCGTTGACGAGTCTCATCGCAATCATCCCGGTAGTTGAGAAAATGCTGGCCTTCGGACAAGGGCGCGCAAGCATAACAGGATGATAGTATCGCAATATTTTCCGTGGGGGAGTCGGATATGTCCAAGGATGCCAATAATCCGGTCACATTTAGAACGGTCTTCTCTGCCGAACAACAAAGCATCGATAACAACCAGAACAACGGCTACCGCTTGGGCTTGGCGCTGTCTGGCGGCGGCATCCGCAGCGCGACATTTAATCTCGGCGTACTCAAAGGACTAGCGCGACGGGGTATCTTGCGCCAAGTCGACTATTTGTCGACCGTCTCGGGTGGGGGCTACATTGGTTCGTGGCTAGCGGCGTGGGCGCGGCGAGCGCCGGGCGGGATCGCCCAAGTCCAACAACAAATTCAAGACGTCCCCGAGCCCAAGGCGATCGCCCACCTGCGTCATTATTCGAACTATCTCACGCCGCGCGTGGGATTTTTGAGCGCTGATTTTTGGACCGGTCTCGCGACGCACTTTCGTAACACAGCGTTGAACTTGTGCGTGCTCGTGCCCATGTTAATGGCCTTGTTATGTTTGCCCTACATTTTTACTTGGATCGGCGTGCAAACTCGGGCGACGTTTTGGGCGCCCTGGACACTCGCCGCTGGCGGCGCTCTGCTCATCGCGACCATGGTCTACGCCGGCGCGCGCGCCCGCACACCAAGCGCGGACGACTCGCATAAAAACGCCGAAAGTGAGGTGCGCGAGCGCATTTCATCCGATGCGCTAGGCGCGCTGTTGGGCGTTTTGTTCCTGTTCTCGTGCTGGTTGAGCGCCCAAGCACTGACCTCGGCGTGGCTCGCGGACATCCGGCCGCAGCACCCCGGCATGTGGGCGTTGTGCGGCGGGATCATTGCGTTCGCCACCACGATGGCGCTGGCGTTCTATTTGCTCAACCGCCGGCGCTTGTCGCAAAAATCTTACGATGGCTGCTATGTGTGGTCTTTGGCCTTAGCAAGTTTCGGTGGCGGCGCCACGAGCGGCTGTTTACTCGCCCTCATCGCCGGCGGCCTAGGTGCAAATAGTGCTATTTGGTCACTGCTCCTCGCCACCCCTTTAGTGGTTATCGCGGTCGGCAGTGGTATCGGCATTTATATCGGTATAATGGGCGGCTTGCTGTCTGAGGCAGCACGCGAATGGTGGGCGCGCTTCGCTGCCTGGGTCGCCATCGCGACCACGGCCTGGTGCCTATTGCACAGCTTTGCTTATGTCGTCCCACAACTTTACAAGAGCGTAGATAAGAACAACTTATACCTTAGCGTATCCTCGGTAGCCTGGACGTTGTTGAGCGTCATTGGGGTTGGCATCGGTCGCAGTCGCTTCACCGGCAGTCCCACGTCAAATGCGGTGCTGGAAATCTTTGCCCGCGCGACGCCGTATATTTTTGTTCTCGGCCTGTTTGCCGTTGCCGGTATCGCCAACAGCGTCGTGCTAAGCAAAGTCACTGACTGCCAATTTTCGGGCTTGTTGTTAGAGAGCGCGGCTATCTGTGCGGGCGGCACCGCACCTGCATTATCGTTCAGCCTCGCCGTTGGGGGGCTGTTTGTTCTCGTTGTCGTGTTTCTCGCCACGCGCATCGACATCAACTTATTTTCGTTTCATTCCTTTTATAGTAATCGGCTCATGCGCTGTTACTTGGGTGCGAGTCGCGACCCCGCGGCCCGGCGCCCGAACGGTTTTTCGCAGTTCGACCTTCATGATGATCTGGACTTGGCGCCGCCCAAGGATGATACGCACCCACTGAAACCGCTGCATATCGTGAACGCCGCCCTGAACGTCAGCAAAAGTGAAAACCTCGCCTGGCAGGAACGCAAAGCGCTGTCCTTTGCGTTAACGCCGTTGTACTGCGGCTACGCCACTGACCCGACGTTAGCGCACGGCGAGGATGACGGGGCCCGCAGCTACTGCCCCACCGCAGCCTTTATGAAAGAACCTCGCTACCGCGGCGGGAAATTGGGTCTCGCTACCGCCATGGCAATATCAGGCGCCGCCGCAAGCCCCAACATGGGCCACCATACTTCGCCTGCGCTGGCATTCTTGCTCACTGTGTTCAACGTCAGGCTCGGACGCTGGATGCGCAACCCCCGCGTGCCGATAAACACCGCCCGCAACGTCAGTAACTGGCGCCGCTCGATCCAAGCCAGTGAGATATTTCGCATCCGCTATTTGTTAATGGAGCTATTTGGCGCGACCACCGAAAGCGACGACTATGTTTATCTCAGCGATGGCGGACACTTCGATAATCTCGGCATTTATGAACTCGTGCGGCGCGGCTGTCGCTACATTATCGCGAGCGATGCGGGCGCCGATCCCAACTATCAATTCGAGGATCTGGGTAACGCAATACGCAAATGCCGCATCGATTTCGGCGTGTCTATCGATCTCGACCCGTCCGTGATTCGGCCCCGCGATGAAACGGGTTTGAGCACTGCTACCTGCGTCATCGGCAAAATTGACTATGGCAGCTACAATCCAAGCGGCACGGCACAGAGGCTCGCGCCGGGCTGGTTGCTGTATTTGAAAGCTTCGGTGCTCGGTGCGGAAGATCCCGACGTCATGCAATATCGTAATCGCTGCCCCGATTTTCCCCACGAGCCAACGTCCGATCAGTGGTTCAGCGAATCGCAATTCGAAAGTTACAAGACCCTGGGCGAAACCATCGCGGTGCGCGCGTTTGAGTCCGTCGACAAGCTCGAGGTCATCGACGACAGCGTCTTTCACCAATTGCATAGTATTTGGGCGCCGGCGAGCGCCAGCACGCATAAGAATTTCACCCGCCACGTGCACTCCCTGCAGCAACTCACCGAGGAACTAAAAGCGAGCTCACAACTGGCGTTTCTCGATGAGCAAATCATTCCCGAATGGCCGTATCTGTTGAGTGGCGAAGCAGCCGTCGAATCGGATCCAGCGCGCATGTGGCTGCCCGAAGGCGATCATTTGCGCCGTCTCGGGTTTTATTACTGCAGCCGGTTTATCCAGCTCATGGAAGCTGTGTATTTGGATTTAGACCTGGACTCGGAGTGGCGACACCCCGATAACCGCGGTTGGATGAATTTGTTCAAACACTGGTCCTGGTCCGGCATGTTCCGCGCGACATGGGCGGTGAGCGCTGCTATGCACGGTGCACGTTTTCAGCGTTTTTGCCGCCAGCGGCTCGACTTAAGTTACCGCGATCCGCAAGTGCGAGGACCGCTCCGCGTTGCCAACAGTAGAGATCTGAAGAAGTTACTCGAAAACGTGCACGCCGAGCTGGAAGACGACGGCAGCAATCGCGTGAAGACGAACTTCGTCGAGAACGCCTGCATCGAAGCACGCATCAAGAAACTCCACGGTCGCGACGATGTCGCACCGGCTGAATTCTTGGTGGCGCAAATCGTGCTCTCGATCGATGTGCCGGAGATCCCGGGTAAATCTTTAGATTTCCCTATCGCCTGTGCGCTCGCGTTCAGGGCCGCCGACGCGGGTACCCAAATAGTCTATTTTCGAGTTCGCGATCACCTGCGTCGCATGGGCCTGGGCGCGCGCGGGCTTAAAGCGATTATCGACAAATACCCCGACTGGACCGTCGCCGACTTAGATCTTATCCGCGCCATCGAAAGCGCTAGCACCGCTGCTGAAACTCCTCCACGCGATGGAGTCGACCCCATTTCGATGTTCCACGCCTTGTTCGATTCCTTGCACCGCCAGCGACGCCTGGGGGCCCAGCAAACCGACACCTGGCCGGATCCGACCTTGCCGCCGGTGCGCCAGGTGTCGCGCCGCTAGCGCGGATCGCGACGAGGAGTAGAAAGTCAGCAGACTTGTAAAAATCGCCGAAATCCGCGAAGCTGTTTGGCATTGTCGCGTGCATCAACGTACAGAGATCAGAACATGGCAAACCGCATCAGTTCAAGCCACGCTCGCCGTGGTCTTAGCGCCTCGGTCATCGTCTTTCTATTACTTTTGTGCGCCGGTCGCGCCAGTGCGTACACGCAACTCGTTGTCTTCGGCGACAGTCTTAGCGACAGCGGTAATGTTTTTGCGTCCTCGGGCGGTTTGATCCCGATAGCACCATATTTTGACGGCCGCTTCTCGAATGGACCGGTGTGGGTGGAAACCTTAGCAAGCCAGCTGGGCCTGAGCGCTACGCCCTCGTTGAGCGGCGGTACGAATTACGCCTACGGCGGTGCACGCACGGGGCCCGCGGGCGACACGCCACCGAGTCTCGTCGATCAGGCCGACACGTATTTGATCGATGTCGCGAATGTCGCCGATCCGGGCGCGCTGTATGTTGTCGCCGGCGGCGGCAATGACGCCCGCGACGCGGACACGGCGGCGACGGTCGCGAATATTAGTGACATTATCACGGACCTCGTGACCGCCGGCGCCGCGAGCTTCTTGGTGGCCAACGTACCCGATTTAGGTAAAACCCCGGAAGCCATCAATGATGGCAACGAGGCCGCAGCGTCAGCCTTGGCGGCGAGCGTCAACCTGGACCTGCAACTGGCACTCGCGGACCTGCGCGTCGACCTCGGCGTGACGGTGCTCGAATTAGATGCTTTTGCGCTGTTAAACGACTTTGTTACGAACCCGGGCAACTACGGTTTTACGAATGTCGACGCCTCCTGCTTAGTGATCGTCTTTCCCTGCAGTGCGCCCGAGCAATACCTCTTCTGGGATACCCTTCATCCCACCGCGACGGCGCATGCCTTGATCGGCGATGCCGCGTACGCGGCCGTGGTACCGCTGCCAGCAACGGCGTGGCTGTTGGGATCCGCGCTTGGCATTGCCGCGTGGCGGCGACGGCGAGGTGAAACCGGATAAGACCTCAGTCTCCCGCGCGCGGCGCCTTATTTTAATTTCTGCAAATACTGTTTCGTGAAGACCTTGGCCGGTAGCTTGCGGTTTTTCATATTACTGTAATCCATGATCGAAACTTCACCGCCGCGCGCGGCGTCGGTGAGCGTCAAGCGTGTCGGGCGCACTTTGCCGCCGAGGGATTTGAATTCCCCATAGTGTGCCGTCTTCAGTAAGCGCCCCGACACGGTATAGAACTCAGCCCTGTGGGGCCAATGATTATCCGTGCGCACCCAATACATCACTTTGTGGTAGGTGACCCCGCGGCGCGCGGCGGTAAGTTCTAACACGTAGCAGCTATGTTCACCACAGGCTTCCTCACGCACGTGTTTCGGGGTGTAGTCACCGGTAAAGTTTGCGCGCGCCAGATCGCCGTTCGCCACTTGCCCGGTGAGCTTTTGCGACAAGGGCAAGCGTACCGGTTGGGATACCGCCGGCATGAACACCCACAGATCCTTGTCCCGCATCAATAACATCTGGCCACGTTCGTCCGCCGGTTCGCGCGTCAGCACCAGGGTGCGCGCGTTGCCCTTCGACAAAACCTGATAAACGCGTGCGACCTCGCGCCGTCCACGCCGCTCGCTGGTGACCCGGATCTTGACTTGAAAGCCCGCTGTGGGAAAACGGATCTCGTCGGCTTGGGCAACGATCTGTTGTGCCAGCGGCTCCGCACCGTAAGCGTAGCTCGTGAGCACGAGCGGGGCAAGCAAGAGGCCGATTATGACCGCAAGTTTAGATGCGTTCATGCAGATTTTCTCGTATATTTAAGTCTTTTAGAGTCAGTTTCTCGAAATTTCGTCAGATAATGACCGCACACGTCGTCAAGGTGGACCAAGTCTACAAAGAATATTTTCTCGGCAACCAAAAAGTTGTCGCCTTGACGGATATTTCCCTCATGGTGCGTGAAGGTGAGTTCTTGGCCATCTCTGGGCCTTCGGGGAGCGGCAAATCAACCTTACTCAATCTCATTGGTTGCATCGACAAACCCAGCGAAGGCCGCATCTACATCGATGCGACAGATGTTACCGAGCTACCCCCGGATGCGCTTGCCGATCTTCGTTCACGAGACATCGGTTTCATTTTTCAAACCTTTAACTTATTGCCGGTGCTCTCGGCGGCCGAGAACGTCGAATACCCCTTGCTCAATCGACGCCTCAAACGCAGCCTACGCAAGGAGTTGGTCGACTATTATTTGAACCTCGTTGGCCTAGAGAAGTTCAAGACCCATCGCCCCAATGAGATGAGCGGCGGCCAACGCCAACGCGTCGCGATCGCACGTGCTCTGGCGATAGGGCCCCGGATCGTGCTCGCCGACGAGCCGACCGCCAACCTCGACCACAAAACCGGTCTCAGCATTTTGCAATTAATGTCACAAATAAACCACAATGAAAACACGACATTCGTCTTCTCGACCCACGATCCGCAAGTAATGGCGATGGCTAATCGGATCGTACGTTTGACGGACGGGGTGCTCACCGATCCCGGCTATAACTTTGAAGGGGCTAAACGTGCATAGACAGGGATCTAAACCAACATCGCACCACGCCTTACTCGGCGCGGCGTTGCTCGTCTTCATGCTACCCGGGGGACTCCGCGCCCAGTCGATGGAGGACCTTTTCGATCTCGAAGACGAAGTCCTGAGCGAAGAGACGCCAGCGGCGGCGACCGAAGCGTCTGTACCTGACACCGTCGATGCGGTCGAAGAGCACTTTGGTGTCGAGGAAGAAACGGTGCCGGCAACCCCGGAATCCGCCGAAGAGTTGTTCGGCGTCGACGAAGCGCCGGGGTCCCCCGATGCGCGCACGGTCGAAGAAACCACGCCCGCGACACCCGCCAGCGAGCCCGATGTCGATACCGGCGTAGAGGATTTGTTCGAGCCCGAAGCGCGCACCGCGGAGGCGCCGCCGCCCACGCGCGGTTTCGAATGGCTATCGGGTTTTTGGCAAAACGAGCTGGCCTATACGGTGCCGCAAAAAGATCACTTTTCAAAGTGGAAAAACCACCTGCGTCTCGTTGCCAAAGGCGCATTGAGCGCGAACGTGAAGTGGCAGGTGAGCGGCCATCTGATCTATGACCCGATCTACGAAATCGATAATTTCTACGGCGACGCGGTCGAAGATGAACAAAAATTCGACGGTTGGTTTCACGAAACGTTTTTGGATATTTCGCTGGGCGACTGGGAAATCCGCCTCGGTCGACAAAACATCGTGTGGGGCGAAGCCGTCGGTTTATTTTTCGCCGATGTCGTCTCCGCGCTCGATCTGCGTGAGTTCGTGCTGCCTGATTTTGATTTGATCCGGATCCCGCAATGGGCGTTGCGCGCAGAATACTATCGCGGCGACTTTCATGGCGAAATCGTTTTCATCCCCCAGATGACGACCGATGAGATCGGCGTGCCCGGTGCAGAGTTCTATCCGTTTCAAGTCGACGCGCCAGCAGGATTCGGCGTGCGCTTCGTGGATGCGAACGAACCCGGTGATCCCGGTGAGGACTTCGGTTTCGGTACGCGCCTATCATATCTCGTCGATGGCTGGGACCTCGCGGCGTTCTACTACACCAGCCCAGACAAATCGCCGGCCTTTCAGCGCACCCTGTCAGGCGGCGCCACACCGACGATCACCTACCGCCCGCTGCACGAACGCATTCATCAACTCGGCGGCACCTTGGCAAAAGGTTTTGGTTCAACAGTGTTAAAAAGCGAGATTGTCTTCACCGCTGATCGCCTCGTCTCGGTAGCGCGGTTCGACGAACTTGATGGACTCGAGGAGACCGACGAAGTACGTTTTCTAGTCGGCCTCGACTATGTTTGGGAGCGGCATAATTTTAATGCCCAGTTTTTTCAAACGCGGTTCCTACAGCACGAGCGTTCGATGTTCTCCGATGATGTCGAGAACGGTTTTAGTTTGTTGTGGCGCAGTGAGGCGTGGCATCCCGATCTCGAGTCCGAGTTGCTGTGGATCCGCAGCCTCAATCGGGACGAATGGTTGCTCGAAGCCAAACTTACTTGGCATATTAGTGGCAACTGGCGCGGCGTGATCGGCGCGGATATTTTTGACGGTTCGCGACGCTCATTCTTGGGCCGTTTCAAAGATACCGATCGAATTTACTACGAGCTACGCTACAGCTTCTAGGCGGCCTACTACACAGTAGGCTCGGGTGAGTCCCGCGATGACATTGCTTGAACGCAATTGTGAGTTCGCTTGGTCCCGCCGAGCAGTATCAAGGTGAGCTCCGCGGCGAGCAAGCGGGTGCCCGCAGCGCTTAGCGCGGCGCACGGGAAAACCCAGCTGCGAACGTCCCGCGTGATGCTCTCGCGGGGGTTGCTAATCAGGAAACAGACGCGCGCATCGCTGCGCACGCACGCTAACGCGTCGAGATCGATTTCGATCGCGTGTTTGCTATAGACCATCGGCTCGGCGAGAAAATCGTGTCCGCGTTGGCGCGCGCGTTCGAGCAAGGCAGCGGACAGCATCGCGGCGGGAAATAAGGGCGGAAACATGGCCCGGGACGCGATTTCGTCGATATGCCGGTTCGGATCGATGTTCGCGCCGAGGAGAAAGTTCTTGGCGTTTGCGGTCGTCAAATAACGCCGTTTCAGGAAAAACCGCCCCGCATCGAGAAACGAACAATCGGGTAGCGCTTGCACAGCTGCCAACGATGGCGATGCAATCTCGTTCAGTAAGGTCGGCCGCAGTGCCGAAGTATAAACGCCTTTAGCCGCGAGCCCGCGTGTTGTGCGGGCAACAACGCGATTGCTATAGGTTTGCCGCTGGGTGGCGAGAACAGTCGATTTAACCTCGACAGTAGCGGTATCGTCGGTCCGTAGTGCGTCGACGAACGTCATTTTAACGCGGGAGAAGCGCGCGCGTTCGGCAGCCAAACCTTCCTCGGCACGTACGCGTTGCACGCACTCGTCGACGAACGTGCTCAGTTGAAAACCTAATGCGATGACACCGCCAAAAGGATTGCCAGACACCGTTTGCCAACGATGGCGGTCGTGAAAGGGATTGAAATCATCACTGGCGAAACGCGCAACATCGACATGCATCGGTGTAAAGCAGACCTCGAAGCACGCCGCGTCGGAGACGAGCGCCTTCTTCGCTCGGTTTCGCAGCGCCACTCGGCGGCCTTAGGGATCCCGAACGTGATCTGCCAAGGTTGGCGTTTGGCTGCGTAATTCCTCGCGTATGTGTTCGAGCAAGGCACGCACGGAAGGCCGCAAGCTAGGGACGAAACCCTCACGTTCGAGTTGAAACGGAATGCGTTCGCCGTGGTGTTCAAATGCTGGACCAATTTGTTCGAACTGCATACCATAGGATCGCAGGCGCCGCACGAGTTTTGGTTCCATGATCGCGTAGACGCGGTCCATACCGCGAATCAGTCCCAATGCTGCAGCGGCCAAATACAAACCCATGCCGATATTGGGAAAACCGCGGCGTTCGAGCCGATCGGGTACCGGTGACCAGCCGATTTCGGTGTGGGGCTGGGTCTTTTCCCCGCGACGGTGGCGATATTGGGAGACCACGGCGATGCGCGAAATCTCACCGCAGACCTTGCGCATGTCGGCGTCGCCAAATAAATCGACCTCGGCGCCGGCGGCCTGTAAGGCGAGCTCAAACGGGAACGGGGAGCTCGGATCGTGGCGATCACTAGTCACTAAACGCACGCAGCCAATGTATTTCTTCGTCGGTCGATGCTCCAGCAAACAATGGGCCGCGCGGCCATCAAAGGCATCCGACTCGCGACAATTTTGGAACTCGGCGCGGCTCTCCCAGGCGAGTTCCTCGGCATAGACGCTGTAACGGATGCGGTAAGCTTCGTCGATAAGCTCCGGCGTCGCAGCCCAAACGACGCGAAAATATTTTGCGAATGACTCGACAACGCGGTCGGTTTTCGCTTCTCGAAGACTGTGCATGGCTACCGCGGATCTCATTCTAATGAACTTAGTGCTCCGCTTACGATGTTAAAAAACTCCATTGAACAATCGCTTGCGTACTGTCCTGGCTCGCCGCGCTATACCAGGCAAACGAGCAGATCGTCATATAGGTAAGCGGCGTCGAGGCAGAATTGTTTATGCTTTTGGTAAAAAATTGTGAACAGGTTAGTTTCAAATCAAGGTACCGCCCCGCCTGATCGGCGACAATTTCCACATGAAAATTGACTATTTATTCCCAACGGCTAGCTGCCGATAGCATAACAGCGTGTAATAAGATCCTTGACGCCATGAACGTCCCGCCCAAGCCCCTCGTTTCCTTGATCGTTCCGACCCGGGATCGGCACATGCTCTTAGAGGAAGCGCTCGCGAGCGTCGCCGCGCAAGAATTTGATGACTTGGAAGTCATCGTCATCGACGACGGCTCGACGAAACCTGTTTCACAGGCAGACCTAACGGCCTTGTCAGGACACGATGTCATCCTGCACCGCAACCCGGTTAGCTGTGGGATCGCGGCCGTTCGCGACCAAGGGGTTAAGCACGCGCGCGGCGAGTATATCGTGCAACTGGATGATGACGATCAACTAGCGCCCGGGACTCTGGTCACGTTAATCGCGGAATTGCGCAAGAATACTCAGGTTGACGTGCTTCACTTTGGCGTCGCAGCGCTTGACGATCACAGTGGCGCGTTTGCACATAAACAGCACGTCGGCGTGCAGCGAATTCTAAATTCTGCCGCAGTCAGCGCCCTCGAAGGTTCGGTTTATTATTTCGACAGCTCGATTTTTGCTGTGCTGCTCGACGGTGTACCACTGGCGTTCCAACGTCTCATGACCCGACGGAGCACTTGGCTCGACGTGCGGGAGATGATCAGCGCCGTCTACGCCGCCCCTGCGCAACGTCGCAACCACTTCAGGCCCAGTGCTCGTCGCGATTTGCTCAATGAAGCCGAATGGACGATCTACGCTGCAACTAAATATCGTCTTGCTTATCTCGATATGCCACTGTACATGCAGCGCTGCACGGGACAACGCTATTTTTCCCGCGACGACCTCCAAGGCGAAATGCTGACATCATCGATCGCGATGAAATCGACCCTGCATCACGGCGCCCAAGCAAACATTTTGCATTTCGGTAACTTAAAGGATAGCGCACGCCGTGCCTATGCCAATAGTTGCGCGCAATTTGCCTACTGGCATATGCGAGAATCACGACCCAAGTTATCCCTGGCCTATGCGAAACATTCGCTGCTGCTGCGCCCGAGCTGGTCGGCGTTTAAGACCTTTCTCAAAGCGCTACTGCGTTCGCGTTAACTGCAATAGCGAGAACTGGGCGCCACGGTGGGCCACTTCGAACACCGGCGAGGCGGGCAGATGGCGATTATCCACCAAGATATGGGTGATCGCGTGTGCCGCAGCCAAGCCTGCGAACTCATCCGCGTGCCGGTCGAGACGCGCATATTGATAGCGTTGCTGGACCCGGCGGCGATAGAGATATGCGGCGCCCAGTGCCGGATTACACACCACGCCATCGGCGTACTTCAAACCCCACCAATAGTTCCTTTTCGCAAAAACCGAAAACGTATCATCGCGCAAGGCCAAGAACACGAAAGCTTGCGGGGGCAGGCGCGCTGCGAGCGCGCGCTCGTAGTCACGCAGCGCGCGTTGCTCTACCGTTAGGTTACTCAAGGTCCCCCGCTCGGTACGGTAGAGGCCCGCCGAGATAGCCGTCGGTAAAATTAAAAAGATCGCCGCCACACTCAACAATGCCGCGGGGCGCAGTCGCGTTTCCACTGCGCGCAGGCGCCGTAGCGCGAGGTGATCGCGGCTGATCAATAATCCCAGTACCAGGGTAAGCACCGCTAGGGCGAGTAACTGCAGCAAATGATCGGGGCGCCCTTCGGGAAGCCGCGCGAACCCAGCGACGAATTCAGATAACAACGGTAACGCCGCGGTCCCGCCCCACCCCCCGGGGCTCAGCGCAAGCATGACGACAATAGCAATTATCATCGCGGTCACGATCGCGGCACGCCGAAAGTGACCGGCACCCACATCGCGAGGTGTCAGCCAAGGCAAGGTCAACAGAACCATGAACGCTTCCAAGTGGTGCAATCCTGCGTAGTCGAAAGCAAGCGTCAAAGGAAATAAGGCGACCAACTCGTTCTTGCGCACGAGCACAAGGGCTATCAAATAGCAGGACACCAAGAGCCGCTGCAAGCGCGGCGACAAGAGCTCAGGCGTTTCCAGCCCTAGAGTCGCCACGATCGCCGCGATCGCAAGCAGAAATCCGACGCGTAACCACAGCGGTGCCGCGCGCCCTTTGATTTGCAGGTTATGCACAAAACATATCGCCACCAACACCCACACGCCGAGCAAAATGCAGATTGCTGCTACCCCCATCATGATTTTACTGTCGGTATCGTCGATGCGCGCGGAGTCGAAGCTGCAGCGCGCCGCGGCGAACACGAGGCAGAAAGCCAATATCGTGATGAAGGTGTCACAACGCATGAATTGCAAGTCGAAGATAATTTTTGAGGTGACAAATAGCGGTGCAACAACCCCTACTATAAAAAATGTTAGGTTGGTCGTGAACAGCAAAGCGACTTCGTCGCGTCGCTGAGTTAAATATAAGATGGCCATAGCGCCGGTCATTACCGACATCACGAACGAGCCGATCGCGGTGCTGTCACTAGCCTGGATAAAATAATGGTAGGGATAAAAATTCCACAGAAAATTCAAGTAATCCTCGCCACTTGTGCCGTGCACGGTGGCGCTAAGAATATGTAATACCCAAGCGATTACCGGTAATCCGACCGCGACATAAACGAGGCCGGGTGCAAACAAGTCGCGCGGGCTAATTCTTCTACCGGACGCCAAACTTTGTCCCAACTGTGCAATATACATTGCCGCACCCGCCCATAGGCCCATAAAGACGTTGCAATTTAGCGCCAGTCCTGCCCACAGCGCCGCACCCTTGTAGCGACCTTCTAGGCCGGCGGAGTAAGATATCAGAACACAGGCGATGGCGATCGAGGTGTGATTTGCATAGGTGATCAATAAATCTGAGCGCGAGATCGGTGTAAATGTTTGCAGCGCACCAGAAAAAGAAAGGATAGTCGCACCGACTAATGCCGAAATCTTATCGTTCGACACGACATAAATAATGCGGAAAACCGCATAGAGCGTTAAACAGCGCGCAAAAAAATGCAGCGCGAAAAATGCAGTCGGCAAATCGCGTACGAATGTCGCACGTGCCAATAGCCACCAAATGACGGTGCAATAATTTTTTAGCGCTTCTATAAACGGATTGTCGGCGAACAGTGTCGCGTCGCGATACTTTTCTATGATTGCGATGTGCGTCGCATTGTTGTTGATGCCAAAGTCCCAGCCTTGATAAAGAATAGAGAGCGCACTCGCAGCACATATCCATACGCACGTGAGCACGCCCCAGCCGACCTCCCGCGTCACAAACTGCGGCACACTCGCTCTTAGTGCGTGATTCACGGGTTAGGTTGAAAGCTCTTGCGAAGCAAATGAGGCAGCAACAAATGCACCGGCATGCGCAAATAGTGACCGCGCACATAAAGTGCGGTGCGGGCGAGATTCGCGCGCAAAGAATCGCAACTTGGATGCCGTGGCGTGAACGCGCAACTGAACAAACGATCCATGTACCTACGCCATGAATCCGTCCGTGCGACGGACTCCAAGCGTACGCAAAACGCATGCGGCAGTTCAGTTCCTAAGATCTTACGCGTGAAGTGCGCCGCATAGTAAAGCGATTGTTGCAAGTCTAGTTCGGCCGCGCGGTCCAGCAACGTATCCAGCGACGGGTCGCACTCGCAAACATCGCGAAACAGGTAGTCGAGATCGACCAAATCTCGCAGCCCGTGATCGAACTCGCCCTCGTGAAACAAATGCGCAGCGCTATGCAACAACATGTCTTGTGGCGACAATGTACGAAAATTCGCAAGGTCACCGTCGAGCGGCACCGCCGCGGCGAAAAGCTGCGTCGGGTCTAATTGTTCGCGCGACGTTAGCGGCAAGATCGTGTGATGCACATCGATGTCTGTCGCCCGTTTGATGTGCATCATCGGTGGCAGCTGATGCATCCAGGTGCGATAGTATTTTTCATCATAGGCCGAGACACCTTGCATTAACCAACCGGCGTTGCGCAGCGCTTGCTCGGCGCGCGCCAAAGCAGTTTGCGGAATGAGCACATCGACATCGCTGAATACGCGCCCACGGGCGAGTGCGATGCCGCGTGCGACATAAGCTGCACCTTTGAGGATCACGGGCTGCAGATCCAAAGGCGCCAACGCAGCGTCGATGAAACGCAGTTCTTGCAACACATCCAAACGATGTTTATCCGCTAAAATGCGCGCCGCCTCGAGATGGCGCCGCGGCGCCGCAGGGATATTTGCGATCAAGCCGCGCGCGGCAAATCGGTGCTGCAACTCCGCTAGCAACAGCACGCGACGCGCTTGGTGAACGATTTGATCCCAATCGGCGAGCGAGCAATCAACTACCCGTTCGGGGTAGCGCCACGCGCGTTCGATGATCGGTCTGGAAGCAGGCACCGCAGTGGTTCTACTCACGCTACGCCGTTAGCGCACTGGTGGGTGACAAAATCCGTCACCGCGGCGACACCGCGCGCCAAATGTCCGTATTCAAACGACACGCTTTCGCAATCATCGACTAAGGCAGCAACGCGCTGAAAAGCGGCCTCACCCAGCACGCCAAAATTAAACCCTTGCTCGGCGAGGTCGAGGCAGGCGCGCGCTTTCGATCGTTGCATGAACTTGGGTTCGGCATCCGGTGTGTAACGTGGCAACAATATCGCGACGGCTCGTGCCGGGCGATCTGCGGCAGCCACGCTTGCGGGCGGTGGTTTCATTAACGCAACCGTCCCCTTCGCCGTGTCGCTTGCTTCCGCGCTGAAGACCGCCTCAGGTGCAAACGCCTTGATTACGCCGATGGAAGCATTTTTTAAATTGATCGGTCTCACCAAAGGCCAAATCAAGCCGCTCGCGACATCGACCAAAGTCAGTTCATCGGATAACAAACGCCAACCACGCGCGACGAGCCCCGCGCATAACGTGCTTTTCCCCGCCCCGGGCGGACCCGGCATGATCAGCGCTTTGTCGTCGCGCGCGATCACTGCGGCATGGATCACCAAGTACTGATGAGCGTACATCGCGACACACCAGTTCAAACCCCATTCGAACAGTGGGTAGGCCTGATCTGCCGGCAACGGTTTAAACGGCGTCGAACCGTTGAAGTAGAACAAAACTTGCGGTCGATACCAACGCCGCAGCGACTTCGGCGGTGCCACGGCCACGGGAAAATCGGCGAAACCTGAATCGTCTAGGCGATGTTCGCCATAGAGACGCACTATTTCGCGGGTCAGGGCTGCACACGGCGAGTGCGCGCGAACCACAAACGGTCCGGTGCGAAAACTCAAGCCGGCGCCCGTCAAGCGTGCCCCTACCTCACGGCGCGGCACTTCGGCTAGCTTCATTCCGTTATTTCGATCAGCTGCAGTTGAGATAGTTTATCGATAATCGTCGCGATCATCGTTATCGCATTATCGGCAACTTCGGGCGTGGAATGAAGCGTGAGACGATCTTTAAGCTCGGCGACGGTAATGGTTTCACCCGCTACCAGCGCCTCGAGAACCAAGGTGTACTCTGCATCGAGATAATGCAGATCACCTGCTTGCCGATCATAGAGAACTTGTTCGCCCTGCCAGCGTTTGGCCACCAGTTCGGCGCGCTCGCGGCGCTTAACGCTGACGCCATCAAGCGCGCGCTGCGATGCGTCAGCAGTGCCGCCTTTAGACAACCCCGTTCAGAATGAGTAGGTCGGGCAGGCAAGGATCGTTGGGAATTACCCACTGTCGTAACGTAATCGCGTTGATCCCGTAGGCTGATTCGCCGTACGTTGCGATATTCAGCTCGGCGGCGACGATATTGGCAAGAATGCTCTGATCGCCCAAATCTAGGGCCGCCGCCAGAGTTAGATCAGGGTCCTGCAGCGGGATACTGTGGCCCGTGTACTGATCGCTGAACTTTATCGTCTGGTAATCGTTCGGCACGGCGCCGGAACTGACCCACTCGCTTGGTGAATCGCCCACACATTTCACCATATTGGCACCCGACATGTTGCCCGACATGCGCCCGGAGACCGAACACATGTTCGCCATCGCCGGGCGATTCGCGAGCGTCAGTAACACCGGCGCGCTCGCTGTCGCGAAGCGGCGGCGGCTCAAGTTGACGTCCTTGACGTCCGCTTGTGGTGATGTGCTTTCAGCATCCGTGCCGGCTGATCGGTGCTGTACCTCTGTATCTTGTTTGTCCATCGTTGTTCGCTCCTCGCCGTAATTGGTCCGCATCTATGCGATCACGGCGATGCTTTAAAACGTAATTCTAAAATCTGTATAACTAAAGCCTTTGCTGCAAACCGTGCAAAATTCGTTCCGCACAATCCTTATTGCTGCACTTTCAAGGTATTAGGCTATTTCTCTAGCGACCTACACTATTATGGAGGCAACGCTTGTAAAATTCTTTGACACGCTTGGCAGATAGTTTATGACATCGCTCGCATTTCTCGGCATCGTACCGCGCCAAAGCTCGCCGTCGTCATACTGGCCATCGCGCCTAGATACCCGCCTAGCTTGCGGTAAACCGCAGCGGAAATCTATAGGCCATTGTAAAAAAACGATTTATTGGAACAAAAACCGCCCACCCACGACGCCTCAAGGCAAGGCAGCCGCGGTGGCCGGCGTAAAATTGCTTGACAGAATCTCCGCATCACCACGGCGCCACCCCGCTGGCGAACTAGGCGCCGGACGGGAAGTTATATTTTTTCAGCAAATGATAAACGGTGGGCCGGCTGACACCGAGGATTTCCGCCGCTTTGCCGATCTGGCCGTCTGCCACCGCCAACGCTTGCTGCACCGCAGTCGATTCCGCTTCGTAGCGCACCTCACGAAGCGACTTAAAACCGATACTGGCCGGCGCGTCGAGCTCGAGGTCGTGCGCTTCGATGAGGCGGCCTTCGGCCATGATGCTGGCTCGTTTAATACGATTTTCCAACTCACGCACATTGCCGGGCCAATCGTGGTGCTCGATCGCGGCGAGGGCGGGATCACTGAAATCTCGCGCTTGGGTTGTGCCCTCGGCGCGAAATTTGCTCAACAGCGCCCGCGCGATCAAAATAGCGTCACCGGTTCTTTCGCGTAGCGGCGGAATGGTTAACGTCAACTCGCTGACCCGATAGTAGAGGTCTTCGCGAAAATCACCCGCGGCGATCAACGCTTGCAGGTCTTTGTGGGTCGCGCATATGACGCGAAGGTCGACCGGGATCTCGGCGCGACCGCCGAGACGCTCGACCACGCGTTCCTGTAAGAATCGCAATAGCTTCGCTTGCAAAGCAGTGGGCAAATCACCCATTTCGTCGAGCAGCAAAGTGCCCCCATCAGCGAATTCCAACTTGCCCTTGGTTTGCTTCGAGGCCCCCGTGAAAGCCCCTTTTTCGTAACCAAACAACTCGCTTTCTAGCAACGTCTCGGGAATCGCCGCGCAATTAATCGCGACGAACCGTGCATCGCGGCGATCGCTAAGCTCGTGCAGTGCCCGCGCGAGAATTTCTTTACCGGTGCCGCTCTCTCCTTGCAGCAGCACAGTGGTGTCGGTCGGTGCGATGCGCTCCAGGCGACGGCAAACTTCGACCATGGCGGAACTCGCGCCGATAATTCCGTCTAAGGGTTCCCGCTGTTTGGCAGTGAGCTTGAGATTTTCAGCCTCTAATTCGTGCAAATGGAACGCCCGCTCGACGATCAAGCGTAGTACATCGGCATCAATGGGCTTTTCGTAGAAGTCATAAGCGCCTTGGGCTACCGCGCGCACCGCCACTTCCCGATCGTCGTTGCCAGTCACGACAATTACTTTTGTCGTTGGCGCCGCGCCTAGGATTTCTTCGAGCGCGAGCAAACCCTCAGACGCATTGGCAGGATCGGGTGGCAAGCCGAGGTCCAGGGTTACAACTTGGGGTGCGTCCGCGGCCAGTTTTTTCAAGGCTTCAGCACGGTCCCCTGCGATTTTGACGTTATAACCCTCGAACGCCCATTTAAGTTGTTTTTGTAACCCTGGGTCGTCATCCACGACCAAAATCGTTTGCTTTGCGGCCATTAATAAACCTCGGTAACGTGCTTCGGCTCGGCGACAACCGCGAGCGGTAGTTCGATCGTGAACACCGTTCCCACGCCGACTTCACTAGTCACTCGGAGGTGACCACCCATAGCGTTTATCGTGTGCAGACTTTCGTACACGCCAATGCCCATGCCCGCTTTCCCTTTCGTGGTTTCGAACGGCTTAAAGAGCCGATCACGAATAAACGATCGTTCCATCCCACACCCACTGTCGGCAATTTCCAGCAAGGCTTTATCGCTCTCGATGGCAGAGCGTATCTCGATGGTACCATCATTAGCTGTTGCATCTTGGGCATTTTGCACCAGGTGCTCGATGACTGCAGCGAAACGGTCCGCCAGTCCGCGCACATAAACACCGGCGGTTGCGGATTGAAAATGCGGCGCCGGCGTGCGCTCACCGACGCGCGCGATCACCTCAGCGACCACCGCATCGAGTTCAAACGGAGCCGCGTCGCGCTCGACCGTCTGAGGTTGGCGCAAAGTCCCCAGCATGCGTGTCATTTTCCTGACTGCGTCGTTGATGGTGCTAAATGCATCGTCGACAAATTCTGGTTTGCCACGGTGGCGTTCCGCATTTTTTGTAACCAAAGATAACTGGGCAACAACATTTTTCAGATCGTGCACGAGAAACGCAGACAAGCGATTAAAGGCGTCAAATTGATGTGCTTCGGCTAACTCTTCGGTCGCATGCAAAAGTGCGAGATAACCTGCAGCTTGGCGACCCAGGGTGCGCAACAGCGCCCGATCTTCTGCGGTGAACGGCGCCCCGGAACGAGGTTCTTCGAGTAAGATAAACGCCAATAACTCTGCGTCAAACTGAATCGGAATAACGATCCAGGCGCGTTTGTGCTGAATGATTTCTGATGGAATATTTCCGTCGTGTTGCATGCCGCCAAGTCTCGACGCCGGCGCCAAGTCCAGCACCGTCTCATCTGATCGCAAGCGCCGCACAAGTGCCGAAGTCTCCGCAATGCTAACGGGCAAACTAGTGCTTTCCGAGCCATAGCGCGACACAATCTCGTAGGCTCCGGTTGCCTGTTGCTGCCACATCGTACCGCCCGTGCTGTCCATGATATTAGCGACCGCGCGCAAGATTGTGTTTTGCAGATCGCCCAGGTTCGGTCCTGCGTGAGCCAATTCGTCGGTAAAAGACAACCACACCGAACCATAGTCGTATTTATTGCGATAAAAATGTTTGGCAAGAAATGCGCTTATTCTCGAGCGCAAACCACGTGACGATCCAAGGGCGACAAGCGTTGTGACGGTCCCGAACAAAAAAGCTACGCGCAGCGCCCCGCCCCAGGTTCCACCATAGGCCTTCAAGTAATAACCGGCGCCGGCCATCAGCAGCAGATAAATGCCGGCGACCAACACGCTTGCGCTGTGAAAAACGACGGTTCTCGAGACAAATAGTCTCAGTTGCCATGCAACATTACGCGTGGCAGTGATCGCGATCAGCGGCACCACGATCGCGTGCGCGATACCGCGTGCGGCGATCATGTCCGGGTTGATTTGATTGAAAAGTACCGCATCAGAATAAAGTAGAAATTCGAATGCAAACGCTCCTGCAAGCGCGATGCAAAAATGCTTGATCGACCAGCGTGCCTCAGCCTCGGTGTTGCGATAAAGTTGTTCAGTAAGGACTAGTCCACACAGGGAGAGGGACAGATAACAGAGCAAATTGAGTTTTGTAACCAAGGCGGGATCGTCAACCCACCGGTACCACCACGCGAAGCCGAGGCGAAAAAACACCAACGCCGCGCCGCTCACCAGGGCCGCAGCGAGCACCAAGCGCACGCGCGAGAAATAGCCCCGACTACCAAACTGATTCAAAAGCGTCGTGAGAACGAAAATCCACACCAGTGCGTGCGCAATTTCCAAGTAGTGCGCGACTTCTGCCGCATACCAAGCGCTGTGCCCATGTTGCACCGCTAAGGAAAACAACCATGCCGAGCTCACCGCGCTGGCAACGATCATGCGGCGGCCGATAGGGGTCCCGCGATGACTGAAGATCAATAAAACTAATAGGATCGCGAACGCGAGCGCACCGATGGAGGACGAGACAATGGTAAATTCCGGCAAGGGGAACTAGCCTGAATATGGCCCAAGACGCTCAGGGCGCTTGTGCCACTTCGATAAAGTTAGCGGATTTTTCATACAACAATGGTAGCTTGAAACGTACGGCCGTGTGTTATCCGCGCGTTCGTTAACACCGACCTCGCTCGCTCAGCTTCGCTTGCGCTTGTGTTCCGACCCACCGTAGCCGTGCTTATGATTCGGCGCCCATGCGAACCTGTCCCTCTCGCCAGTACTAGCTGTCGATTCCACAGACTTTATTTAAGTCTAGCGCGCGCCCTTGCCCCATAAGATCACCTGGATAGTCTGCAAAATAATGTTCACGTCGAGGAACACGCTATAGTTTTTCAGATAATACAGGTCGTATTGAAGTTTCTCCCGCGCGTCTTTGATCGACGCACCGTACGGGTAAGATACCTGCGCCCAACCCGTGATCCCGGGTTTTACATGATGCCGCAGATCGTAGTAGGGGATGATATTGGACAATTCCGCCACGAACTCGGGCCGTTCTGGGCGTGGCCCCACGAAACTCATGTCGCCGTTGAGCACGTTGAATAGCTGCGGTAACTCATCGATCCGAGTCTTGCGAACGAAATGGCCGACTCGGGTAATACGGCTGTCGTCGGTGGTCGCCCACACTGCGCGACCGTCACCCTCGGCATCTTGATACATGCTGCGAAACTTGTACAAAGTGAATGGTTTGCCGCGATGCCCAACCCGCGTCTGGCGGTAAAGAACCGGGCGACCACTCTCAAGAAGGATCAGCAGCGCAATTACCGCCGCCACCGGCAGGCTTACTACTAACAAGATCACTGCCAGAATGATGTCTAGCACGCGTTTTTCAGTGCGCTTGAGCACCGCTTGCGTAAAACCGTCGGAAAAAATCACCGTGCTGGGGCGCATCGCATCGAGGCGAATTTTACCGAGCTGGCGCTCGAAGAACTCCGCATCTTCTAGAATGCGAATGCCGCGCATTTTGCAGTTCATAACGTCGTCGACCGGCAAACCCTTGCGGCGATCCGAAATCGCGATCACGAGTTCGTCGGCGGCATAGCGCTGCGCTATCTCGTAGAGTGATCCTTTGGTACGGATCGTTTTCTCCGCCGAGACCACCGGTGTATCTAGGCCGATATCGACGAATCCGATGAGCGTGATCCCAGAACGGTCAGAGGCGCGACGCAAATTCTCGATTTGCTTGGCACGCTCACCGGTACCAAGCACGAGCACACGACGCGTGAAACGAGCGTCGGTGTGTCCGGCGCAAAGCATACGGCAGGTTGCGATCCCAATGAACGAGCACACGAGCGCAATCGCGAACACGGGCCACCGGACCATCAAGGGCGGGACACTAAAGTAGATGACAGTCATCACGAAAAACCCTGACAGAAAGCTCAGGGTCAGACGCAGGATAATCACCGCGGGCGTATCGCGTTGCTCACGCTGATAAAAACCCATCGCGATCATGCCGGCGATAATGGCACTGGCAAACGCCGCCGCCTTGTGCCACAGGGGCAATGAATCTCCAAGCGGTTCAAGTACAAACGCCGGACTGTCCCAAGCAACCGCAATCACCGCACCGAGATAGATCGATACTAGCAGTATCAAAATCTCGGCGGCGCCTAACAATAATAATGTTTTTGGTATGTAGTGCCTGAAAATTCTAAGCATCGCCCACCCAATGACTGCTGTGGCTCACCCAACCGCTCGCCGCCTCGACATGGCGCTCAAAAGCGCGCTTGGTCGCTGAATGACGCGCAACCCTTGTGCCAACTAGTGCGGCGCAGAAAATATCTCGGAAACGGTTTAAAGTCTCATACCTTATAACTAATGATCAGCTACTTGACTGTTATTTTTCTCACAAAATCTAGCATCTGCCTGAATTCGCGCCTAGTCCTTGTCAGGCGCCGTTGACGAAACTGTCGCTAGCAAGCGACAGATCGCGTTGGCGACCGCGCCACCGATCGCCTGCTAACCCACGCCGTATTGCTGTAGCGCCTCGAGCAGCGTCTGCTTTTTGATCGGCTTAGTCAAGTGTGCAGAACATCCGGCTGCCAAACTTTTCGCCATTTCCTCTTTCAATGCATGTGCAGTCAAGGCGATGATCGGTGTGGTTTTGCCCGCCGTGGCCGCTTCCAATGCCCGAATCGTTCGAGTCGCCTCGTGGCCATCCATCACCGGCATCTGCACATCCATCAAAATCAAATCGTAGGCGCCCGAACGAAACTTCGCGACCGCGGCTGCGCCATCTTGTGCTTCATCGACCTCAATGGGCGCACGCTTGAGGTAGGTTTTGATCAACAGGCGATTATCCGGATTATCTTCGACCAATAATATTCGCTTGCGCTGCGGAGACGTCGTCGGCGATGCGCCGCCCTCCGCGGCGCTCGTTGCCACCGTTGGCGGTTGACCGCGCTCGAGGGGAAACTCGAATACAAAGCGGCTGCCGTGGCCCGGCTCGCTAGTGACGCTGATATCGCCACCCATCAATTCGACCAGCCGTTTAGAAATACTCAAACCGAGACCCGTGCCACCGTATTTTCGCGTCGTCGTCGAATCAACCTGGGTGAAACTATCAAAAATAGTTGCCAGCTTTTGTGCCGGTATACCGATCCCGGTATCGCACACGGCGATGCGAATACTGTGTTCGCCGGCGGCACGGGTGACTAAATCGACCCGTAAGCCAATTTCTCCGCGCTCAGTGAATTTCATCGCATTGCCCAGCAAATTCAATACGATTTGACGCAAGCGGTTGGGATCACCGCGTACCCACGTGGGCACATCGGCTGCGATCTCAGCACCTAACGTGATGCCTTTCTCGGCACATCGTAGCGCATAGATCTGCACCGCTTGGTTGATAAGTTCGGGCAACGCATAGTCGATCGACTCGAGCTCCAGTTGGCCGGCTTCAATTTTCGACAAGTCGAGAATGTCGTTGACCAAACTCGACAAAGCTTCACCGGCATTTTTAAACACATCGACGTATTTCGCCTGGTCACGCGCCAAGTCCGTTTCCGCTAACAATTCCGCCATGCCGATAATCGCATTCAAAGGTGTGCGGATCTCGTGACTCATGCTCGCGAGAAAATCAGATTTCACCCGTGACGCTTCTAGCGCTTGGTCGCGGGCTTCCGCGAGTTCTCGCGTTTGCCTTCGCACTTGTTCTTCGATGACGAGATTACGTGCGGCCAATTCGCGTGTTTGCAAGTCCTTAGCGCGGGCGAGCGCGATCAGCAGCAACGTCACACCGCTGCCTAAGATAGCCGCGGCACTTAGCAAAGCTTTGTCGAGATCACGCCACAACAAGCGTTTTTCCGCCACGAGTCGCATCGAGTAACGATCAAAACTGGCGTGCGATTCTCCAGATAGGGTTTTCAATACCAACCCGGCGGTCGCGCGCGCGAAGGATTTTTGCATTATCAGGTTGCGGCCGCCCAATCCTTCGGATTCGGAGAAGAGTTGCACGCTCAAGCGCTCATCGACCGCCAGCGGTCCCAGTACCGCGGCGGGATCGAGGGCAAAAATCACCACGCCGCGCGCACGTTCACTAGCGTCAGACGCAGCCACACGATGCGCGAGATAATAGACCGCCTCGCCCGCCGCTAGCGTAGCGCGCGGCAACATCACCGGTAACGCCGCCGTGGTGGCCAGCACCGCGGGCACATCCGTCGCCGCTCCACCCGCTTCATCCAACTGCATTTCCGCTGGGAACGGGTCGCGTTGCGGCGCTGCCGTATCCACCAGCAGCAGGCGCTCAGGATTGTCAGGCGTGGCTTGATACCACGCGACGTTGACTAAAAATTCGTGACGTGCACGGAGATCGTGAGCCATCGCGGCGAACAAGGAGGCGCTATCGTGCCGCGACGTTGCCAACGTGTTCGCCAAGAAATGAATCGCGTCATCGGTGATCCTGAATTTGCTGTTGGCTGACTCGTCGAGTGACAGCGATTCCAAGGCGAATTCGCGGTTTGCACTCTGCAAGGCGCTGCCCCACGCGAGCATCAATAGCGCGGCGAGGAACGCGACGCCGAGCGCTGCCGCGACAACGTAGAACAGGCCTATCGACGATTGGCGCATGAGAACTTCATCACTGTCCCCTGCTTCCATGCGCGTTGAGACCGCTTCTAGTTAAACACCGGCTCAACCCGCGTCAAGTAGTCCGCCAACGCGTCCAGCGCACGGCGCACCCCAGTATGATCGTTAGCATCAGCGGCTCGTTCGATATCGGCGCCAAGCGTCGTAATTTCGTCAAAGCCATATCCCCCGCCGGCGCCTTTCATGCTATGACCAATAACTCGGATTTCATCAAAATCTCCGCTCTCTAACAGCTCCCCGAGACGCGTGACATCACGATGACGATTCGCAATAAAACCAGGAATAAGTGCCTCGATATCGGGATCGACGTGAACGATAATCTTATCCGTGCTCATGCACTTCTCCTATCAAAACCGTACTTGCCGGGCCGGCCGCGTGAAAAGTCTACTGCAAACGAAAATCGCCAGGTTCCAGTCCGTGCGCATTCAAAAGCTTGTAGAATTCAGTCCGATTACGACCCGCCATGCGCGCAGCGCCCGCCACATTGCCGTTCGCTAAGCGCAATACACTGACTAAATAATTACGTTCGAAATCGTGTTTCGCTTCTTTGAGCGTTTGCATGCGTTCCGGCTCGCCTCGCAAGGCCTTGCGCGCCATAGTCTCCGAAATCACAGCCCCCTTCGTCAGGGTTGCGCATAACTCGACCGCGTTCATCAATTGACGAATATTACCGGGCCACTGGGCGCTTTGCAGTAATTCGAACGCCTTGACATCAAAACGCTTGGGACGCGCTTGCATGCGTTCCGCATAGCGCTGCAGAAAATGATCGAGTAGCAACGGAATGTCTTCTCGCCGCTCATCCAAACTCGGCATGTGCAGGGGCACAACGTTGAGGCGATAATACAAGTCTTCGCGAAACGCGCCATCGCGTACGCGGCTTTCAAGATCGTTGTGGGTGGCTGAAATTATTCGCACATTGACGGCGACACTTTGTGTCGCGCCGACCGGTCGAATTTCGAAATCCTGCAACACGCGCAGCAATTTTACTTGCAAACCTAAGGGCATATCCCCGATTTCGTCGAGAAACAAAGTGCCGTCATTCGCCGCTTTGAATAAACCGTCGCGTTGCGTTGCGGCGCCGGTAAACGCACCCTTCTCGTGCCCGAACAGTTCGGATTCCAATAATTGCTCCGGAATAGCGCCGCAGTTAACGGCGATGAACGGTTGCGCTGCGCGCGGGCTAGCAGCATGAATCGCGCGCGCGATCACTTCTTTACCCGTGCCGGTCTCGCCGCTGATGAATACCGTAACGTCACCCCGCGCGACTAACTCGGCCTGTTCTAACAGTTCGGTCATGACCGCACTGCGGTAGATTAATTGCTCCCGAAACGCATTGTCTTGCGTGTCAGGACGTTGGCTAAACCGCAGTTGCGCGGAAATTTCCCGCAGGAACTCGCCTTTGTCTATGGGCTTCGTCAAAAACGCGGAGGTGCCCAAATGCGTGGCGCGCACGGCGTCCGGTATCTGCGCTTGCCCACTCAACATTATCACGGGTAGGAGCGGATTCGAGGCGTGAATATTCGTCAATAGCGCCATACCATCCATGTCGTCCATAACCAGATCGGTAACGACGAGATCGGGTCGTGCGAGCGCGACTTGTGCGAGTGCAGCTTGACCGCTAGTGGCGCCGACCGTTTTGTAACCCGCGTTGCCCAACCAGGTAGACAGTAATTCGAGCATATCGGGATCATCGTCTACGAGCAGCACGCTGGCCGACGGCAACTTATCACTAGGGATCGTCATGGGCGCGACGCGCCTCGCGCCGCAGCACGGTGGCTAGACAGGCGTTGTTTTGTGACGACCTGTGCGTGCCGCATCGTGAGCTATTCCACGGTAACGGATTTCGCCAAGTTGCGGGGTTGATCGACATCCGCGCCTTTCAACACCGCGACGTGGTAGGCGAAGAGCTGCAAAGGCACCGTGTAGACGATCGGGGCGATTTCGTCCGCGACCGGCGTCATGGGTACGACGACGATTCCGGGGGTCGAGGTCACAGGGACGCGGGAATCAGCAAAAATCGTCAACTGTCCACCGCGTGCGCGGACTTCTTCGAGATTGGACTTGAGTTTTTCTAGCAATTCGTTGCTCGGCGCGACGGCGACTACCGGCATATCATCGTCGACCAGCGCAAGCGGTCCATGCTTCAATTCTCCGGCCGGATACGCTTCGGCGTGAATGTATGAGATCTCCTTGATTTTGAGCGCGCCCTCCATCGCGACTGGATACATGGAGCCACGCCCCAGGTATAGCGTATGGTGTTTGTTAACGAATGCTTCGGCAAGTTCCTCCACGGTATCGTTTAGCTCGAGCGCGCTATTGACGCGTCCCGGGACGCTTTCTAGAAGCTTGGTTAATGCCAGCTCTCTTTCTTTGCTCAAACCGTTACGGCGGCCGAGCACGAGTACCAGCATCATTAAAGCCACGAGCTGAGTAGTAAACGCTTTCGTCGACGCCACACCAATTTCGGGCCCAGCTCGGGTCATGAGCACCAACTCAGATTCCCGCGTCAAAGAACTTTCCGGCACGTTGCACACTGCCAGTGTGTGCGCGAACCCCCACTGCTTCGCTTGGCGCAGGGCGGCCAAGGTATCGGCTGTTTCACCGGACTGAGAAATCGTTACAAACAGCGAACGGGCTTGCACTACGGGCTGCCGATAGCGGAATTCGGATGCTACCTCTACCGAGCATGGGATGCCTGCGAGCCCTTCGAACCAATAGCGTGCAACCATGCCGGCATGGTAGCTGGTCCCGCAAGCGACGATCGTCACCGCGACGATGTTATCGAATACCGCCGCGGCGTTGTCGCCAAACGTCGCATCACTCACACAAGCTTCGACGATCCGCCCTTCGAGCGTGTCGGCAACGGCGCGCGGTTGCGTGAAAATTTCCTTGAGCATGAAATGCCGATAGCCGGACTTCTCCGTGGCATCAGCGCTTAGCTTGGACACCGATTCCTGGCGTTCGACGATAGCCCCATCACCGTCGTAAATCACGATATTCTCACGCGTCAAAACGGCGACGTCGCCATCTTCGAGAAAGATAAAACGTTGTGTGACTGGCAATAATGCAAAAACATCTGAGGCGATGAAATTTTCTCCGATGCCGAGTCCGATCACTAAAGGACTGCCACGACGAGCCGTGACGAGACGATCGGGTTCATCTTGAGTTATTACGCCTAAGGCGTAAGCGCCTTCGAAATCCGCGCTTGCAGTGCGAACCGCGGCGACCAGATCCATACCGGTGCTCAAATAGCGGTGGATTTGATTGAGCCCGACTTCGGTATCTGTGTCTGAAGAAAACCCGTAACCGGCGGTGATTTGCTCCGCTTTCAACTCGGCGTGATTTTCAATAATCCCATTGTGCACGAGGGCGATTTCGCCGCGGCACATATGCGGGTGCGCATTCCGTACACTCGGCACGCCGTGGGTAGCCCAACGGGTGTGCGCGACACCTAAACCGCCATCCAGCGGCGTCTTTGCCAACGCGGCTTCTAAAGCCGCCACTTTGCCTTGCACGCGTAGGCGGTCGATGCACGCCGCATCGTTGAGCACCGCCATGCCGGCAGAATCATAGCCGCGGTATTCGAGCCGTTTTAATCCTTCGAGAAGAATGGGCGCCACATGGCGCTGCGCGACTGCGCCGACAATTCCACACATGAATTCATTCCGTCACGTTGCTTAGATTAGTCTTGGAGCCAGATAGCCTCCTAGCAGTCTATCGGCACTATTCGCTACGGGTTTGACGCATCTGGGCGTGGATCCACCTGCGAGCCACTTGAGATTGGTTTGGGGTCAGAGAATGTTCCACAAAAATCAAATAATCGCGCGCGTTCTCATTGCCCCCTTTCCAAGCTTGAAATAGCCACGCATAGGCTTTCTGATTGTCCTGCTCAACGCCTAAGCCCCGTAAATAAAGCACGCCCAAATTCTTTTGTGCATCTGCGTTTCCGCCCCGCGCCGCTTTCGAAAACCATTGTGCAGCGGTGTCGAATTCCCGCGCGACGCCTGCGCCAAGATAGTAGTGCAGCCCCAGATAATTCTGCGCACGGATGTCACCGGTTCGGGCCTGTGCCTGAAATAAACGCAACGCCCGTGCGTAGTCACCAGCTTCAAAAAGCTGCACGGGGTTGTCACCGGCCTCGCTACAAGCACCGAGACCGAGAGTAGCGCTCCCCATTGCCAGCCAAAACAAAAACCACCGCGGCATCGCCTCTACCAGTAAAAAAGGGATCCAGGTTAGGCCCGGGAAACGATCAGTTTGGTCGGGGCGGTGAGATTCGAACTCACGACCCCCACAACCCCATTGTGGTGCGCTACCAGGCTGCGCTACGCCCCGTCGACAAAACTGACTTGCTGACTATTGTGCGTGCTCAAGCGGCGCGACGCCACAACCAACGAAGACCCACAGCGCCTCAGCGCCGCAAAATATCGAGCACTTCCTCGAGCTCGGTACGCAATTGCCGCACGATCTGCTGGCTCATATTACTGTCCGCCTTGACTTCGTCACCGGCCAGACGCTGGCGCGCGCCACCGATGGTGAACCCATGTTCGTAGAGCAAGCTGCGGATTTGACGGATGAGGATAACGTCCTGGCGTTGATAATAGCGTCGATTCCCACGCCGTTTGATGGGTTTTAGTTGGGGAAACTCCTGCTCCCAGTAGCGCAATACATGCGGCTTGACCGCACATAAATCGCTCACTTCGCCGATGGTAAAATACCGCTTACCCGGGATTGCCGGCAAAGACTCGTTATTCGACGCTTCCAGCATAGGCTTCCACTCTGGCTTTCAATTTTTGTCCGGGTCGAAAAGTGACGACTCGACGTGCACTTATCGGGATCTCCTCACCTGTTTTAGGATTTCTCCCCGGTCGCTGGTTCTTATCGCGTAAATCGAAGTTTCCGAATCCGGAAAGCTTGACCTGGTTGCCCTGCTCTAGCGAGGCGCGCACTTCTTCGAAAAACGCCTCGACGAGCTCTTTCGCTTCGCGCTTGTTGAGCCCCAAGTCCTCGAAAAGCCTCTCGGCCATGTCTGATTTCGTCAATGCCATTGCTAATTCCTCAGCGTTCCCCCCACGCGCAGCGCGATCGCATTCAGTACCTCCGCCATGGCATCATCTACTTCAGAATCAGTTAATGTGCTCGATGCGGCCTGAAAAATCAAGCCCAATGATAAGCTTTTTTTGCCTGAATCAATGCCTTGGCCTCGATACACGTCAAACAACTGAAGGTCCCGTAACAACCCCTTAGCGGCGCCGGACACGGCTTCTTGAACGGCTACCGCAGCCACGGATTCGTCTACCACGATGTCGATATCACGACGCACCGAGGGGAAGCGTGACAGGGGTGTGAAGCTGGTCGCCGCCGCGGGCGGTAATGCCTCCAAGTCGATTTCGAACAACCAAGTTGACTCCGGGAGCTCGAAACTGCGGGCCAAACGCGGATGCAGTAACCCTAGTGTCGCGCAGGTTATTGGGCCGGTGTCGGAGGCAACCGTCAACGCGGCCGCCTGGCCGGGATGCAAGGCAGGATGGGCGGCAGGCTTAGCCGGCGCCGCCGCGATACCCAGGGCATTCAAGCAACCAACGACGAGGTGCTTGAGGTCAAAAAAGTCCAACTCCCGACGATCGCCACCCCAATCCCCGGGCAACACTGCGCCGGTCGCCACCCCGGCTAACACGTGGCGCTGCTGACCGCCGGCCGCATCGCCGCGGAAAATCCGCCCGATCTCGAAAAGCCGCAAATCGTGCCGCTGACGGTTGCAGTTGTAAGCGAGGGCATCGATGAGGCCGGGCCACAATGACGGTCGCATGACGGCCATATCGCTGGCGATCGGGTTGCGCAGCACCGGTGCCTGGGTACCCGGGGTGAAAGCAGCGACCTTCTCGGACGCAATGAAACTATAAGTGATCGCCTCGTAGAAGCCGTACGCCGTCAATTGCTCGCAGGCCGCACGAGCGCGTGTCAAGGGGCCCGCAACAATGCGCGGCGTCGGCGCAATGTCGGGCAAGCTGCGCGGGATCTGCCCATAGCCGACGAGGCGTGCGATTTCTTCGATAAGATCGACCTCGGCACGGAGGTCGAAGCGCCAGGGCGGCGGCGTCACTCGCCACGGTTGGCTCGCCCGCTCGACGCGCAGCCCTAATGACTCGAGAATGGTGCCGCACCGCGACGCCGGAACCGTCACGCCGAGTAACTCGGCTACCTTGCCGGGATCAAATGCAATCACCGCCCCGGGCGATCCGTGGGCTGCTGCTTGGGTCACGATCGTAGGCCCCGGCCGCCCGCCGCAAATTTCGAGCAATAGCGCACTAGCGCGCTCGATCGCGCGCCCCTGGCCGGTGCCGTCTACGCCGCGTTCAAAGCGATGGGATGCATCCGTGTGCAGCCGATGCTGGCGCGCAACGCCCGCTATTTCCACCGGTTCAAAAAAAGCGCTTTCGAGAAAAATGTCTTGCGAGTGCTGCTCGACCCCGCTGGCGAGGCCGCCCATGATCCCCGCCAGCGCGACCGGACGCTGGTGGTCCGCGATCACTAAGGTTCGTGCATTCAAACCCAGCTCTTCACCGTCGAGCAATTGCAAACGCTCGTCGGCGTCGGCATAGCGCACGCGGATCCCCCCTTCAAGCGTGCTCAAGTCAAAGGCGTGCAGTGGTTGACCGAGCTCGAGCATCACATAGTTCGTTACATCGACGACGGCATTGATCGCGCGCACGCCGGCACGGCGCAGACGCTCCCGCAACCATAGCGGCGTGGGTCGCCCGGCGCAGATGTCACGGATCACCCGCCCGGCGTAACAAGGACAGGCCTCCGGTGCCAGCAACTCGACGGCGAATGTCTCCTCGTGGTGAGCTGCAATCGGCGCGGGTGTGGGCAAGCTCACTAGCTGGTCGGTGAGCGCGCCGTATTCGCGCGCGAGTCCCCACAGCGACAAGCAATCACCGCGATTCGGTGTTAAGCCCACTTCGAAGATCGTATCGGGTAATTCAATGAGTGTATTTGCGCTCGTCCCAGGGGTCAGATCAGCCGCGAGCTCGACGATCCGATCCGCTTCTTCGCCCAAATCCAGCTCTGCATACGAACACAACATGCCGTGCGAGGTGGTACCGCGGAGGTCTCGCGCTGCGATTTCGCGGCCATCGGCCAGCGTCGTGCCGGGTAAGGCTAGCAAACTGAGTAAGCCAGCGCGCGCATTCGGTGCACCACAGACGACGGTAGCGTTAGCGCCGCTGCCCACATCGACTTCACATACGCGGAGGTTCTGTGCCCGTGGGTGCGAGGCAGCGGTTTCGATACGGGCGACGACAATGCTGGAGGCTAGCGACGCTAAGGCTTCGACGCGATCGACTTCGAGCCCCGCCATCGTTAGGCGCTCGGCAAACGCCGCTGACGATTCGTCTATCGCGACAAACTCTGCCAACCAGTTACGTGAAAACTTCATCGCTGGTTCACCTGTCGCAGCTACCCTTGGCCGTCGTGTTCAACACCGGAACTGGCCGAGAAACTGCACGTCGTTTTCGTAGAACAAGCGTAAGTCTTTCAGGCCAAAGCGCAGCATTGCCATCCGTTCGACGCCTAAGCCAAACGCAAAGCCGCGGTATTGGTCTGGATCGATGTTGACGTTGCGCAACACCTGGGGGTGAACCATGCCGCAACCCAAGACTTCAAGCCAATCGCTGATCCCATAGGCAGATTGCAGTTTAATGTCGACTTCCGCCGACGGCTCCGTAAACGGAAAATACGAAGGGCGAAATCTAATCTGCAGATCCGGTTGGGCAAAAAATTCTTGCAAAAAAGCATGTAACAAACCTTTGAGATCCGCCATTGTCGCGGCCCTATCCACGAGCAAACCTTCGACCTGGTGAAACATGGGCGAATGCGTTTGATCATAATCGCAGCGATAAACTCGACCGGGCGCGATGATTTGCAATGGCGGCCGACGCGCTTTCATGGCGCGAATTTGTACCGGTGAGGTATGCGTACGTAAAAGCGATCCATCAGCAAAATAAAATGTATCGTGCATCGCCCGTGCGGGGTGGTGCGCGGGAATATTAAGCGCTTCGAAATTATGATAATCGTCTTCGATCTCTGGCCCATCGACGACTTCAAAGCCGGCCTGGGTGAACACGGAAACAATGCGCTGCAAGGTTTGGGTAATAGGATGCAATGCGCCGCGCTGCACGCCGCGGGCAGGCAAGGTAACATCAACCTGTGTAGCCGCCAAACTGGCGTCGAGCGCGGCCTCTTCTAGAATTTCCTTACGCCGAGTAATCGCGGTTGTCAATGAGGTTTTTGCCGCATTTATGCGTTGCCCCTGCACCGGCCGCTCGGCCGCAGGGAGTTTGCCCAAGCCTTTCAGGTGGGTCGTCAGTACCCCTTTTTTACCGAGATATTTGACCCGTAGATCATCGAGCGCTGCAAGATCAGACGCGGCCTGGATTTCGCGCGTGGCATCGTTGATCAAAGTCTCGACATCATCGCTCATCGCAAACCACCCACACTGCAACGTTGGGGTAAGAAAGTGTTGCCAAAGTCATTGCGTGCAAATAAAACGGGGAAAGGTGGTACCTTTCCCCGTTCCACGGACGCGCCTGTTTAACGGCGTATCAGGGAGCGGCTAATGCTTCCTTCGCTTGTTTCGCGAGATCCGCAAAAGCTGCTTTATCGTTGACGGCAAGATCCGCCAGTACTTTGCGATCCAACTCGATCGCCGCCCGCGAAAGGCCGTTGATAAAGCGAGAATACGACAGTCCGTGTTCGCGCGCCGCCGCATTGACGCGCACGATCCATAAGGCTCTAAATTGCCGTTTGCGTTGCCGACGATCGCGATAAGCATACTGTCCGGCCTTGGTCACCGCTTGTTTCGCGACGCGAAAAACATTCTTGCGTCGACCGCGGTAGCCTTTCGCTTGTTTGATAACTTTTTTGTGTCGGGCGTGCGCCGTAACGCCGCGTTTTACTCGTGCCATATTGCTTGGTCCTAGCCCGGATACTGCGCCAGGCGCTCGCTGTGCTCGTGCAAACGTGTTGAATCAATAAGCGTTCAAGCTTTGGGAAGCAAGCGCGAAATGCTCGCCTCATCTGCTTGTGCCACTAAAGTATTACCGCGCAAATGTCTTTTCCGCTTCTGACTCTTTTTTGTCAGAATATGACTCTTGTACGATTGGCGTCGCTTCACTCGACCGCTTGCGGTTCTCGAAAAACGTTTCGCCGCACCGCGGTTGGTACGGATTTTAGGCATTACATATCGTCCTTTGTCGCTATCATTGGCGCTTCGGTGCCATCACCATGACCATCTGTCGCCCTTCGAGCTTCGCGCGTTGCTCAATATTCGCGAGTTCGGCCAAATCTGTTTCAACCCGCTCTAGCATTTGCGCACCGAGTTCTTGATGCGCCATTTCCCGACCACGAAAACGCAGTGTTACTTTTACTTTGTCACCGTGTTCCAAAAAACGCTTCGCGTTGCGCATTTTGATGTCGTAATCACCGATATCGGTACCAGGGCGCAGCTTTATTTCTTTGATTTGAATCTGTTTCTGCTTTTTCTTAGCCGCATGGCGCTTCTTGTTTTGATCAAACAAAAACTTGCCGTAATCCATTACCCGACACACGGGCGGCTCTGCAGTAGGCACAATTTCGACGAGATCTAGGCCGGCTTCGAGCGCGCTGTGCAACGCGTCCGCGCTTGAAACAATGCCGACGTTTTCACCCGCGGCATCGATCAAGCGCACGCGGGCGGCGTTAATATCTTCGTTGACGCGGTTTTTTTTCTCTGCTGCGATATCTAATTCTCCAATTCACCTGGGCTCCGACGCGCGATGTCGGTTTGCAGGTGTTCGGTGAATGTTGGTAAAGACATCGCTCCCAAATCTTCGCCCCCGCGCGTTCTCACGGCCACAGAACTAGTTGTTACTTCCCGCTCACCCACCACGAGCAAATACGGGATCCTATGCAACGTGTGCGCTCGAATTTTAAGCCCGATTTTCTCGTTTCTCAAGTCCGCGATGACCCGGAATCCTTGATTTTGCAGGGTTTCTGCGACTTGTCGAGCATATTTGGCCTGCCGATCGGTGATGTTCATCGTCACCGCCTGCAGCGGCGCCAGCCAGGTTGGAAAACGGCCTTCGAACTGTTCAATGAGGATCCCGATGAAGCGCTCCAACGAGCCCAGAATGGCGCGATGGAGCATGACCGGGGTACGGCGCTCATTGTTTTCGGCCACGTACTCGGCGCCGAGGCGCTCGGGCATCGAGAAATCCAGCTGGATCGTGCCACATTGCCACACGCGGCCAATAGTATCACGCATCGAGAACTCGATTTTTGGCCCATAAAACGCGCCCTCACCGGGCAGCAATTCCCATTCGAGATCGGTTGCCCTGAGGGCTTGCAGTAAGGCCTGCTCGGCTTTGTCCCAAACCGCATCCGCACCGACACGTTTGGCGGGCCGCGTGGAGAGCTTGACCAAGACATCGCGAAAACCAAAATCCGCGTAGACTTTCCGGAGTAAGACGATGAACGCCGCGACTTCACTCTGGATTTGTTCCTCGGTGCAAAAAATATGACCATCGTCTTGCGTAAACGCACGCACGCGCATTAGCCCGTGCAAAGCGCCCGAGGGTTCGTTGCGGTGACAGGATCCAAATTCCGCCAAGCGCAACGGCAGATCCCGATAGCTCTTCAAGCCTTGTTTGTAAACCTGTACGTGACCGGGGCAATTCATCGGTTTTACCGCGTACTCGCGTGTTTCCGATTCCGTGACAAACATATTCTCGTGAAAATTGTCCCAATGACCCGATAATTTCCACAACCGTGAATCTAGGATCTGGGGACAACGGACTTCCTGATACGCTTCGGCCACGAGTATCTCGCGCAGGTATTGCTCGATTTGCTGCCATATCGCCCAACCGCGTGGATGCCAGAAGACCATGCCGGGCGCGTCATCTTGCAGATGAAACAAATCGAGCTGTTTGCCGATCTTGCGATGGTCGCGTTTCTCCGCTTCTTCCAAGCGGCGCAAATAGGCTTGCAAGTTTTTTTTATCCTGCCAAGCCGTGCCGTAGATCCGTTGCAGCATTTCGTTGTTCGCGTCGCCGCGCCAATAAGCGCCGGCAATTTTCGTCAGTTTAAACGCCCGCAACTTAGCGGTACTCGGCACATGCGGCCCGCGACACAAATCGACGAAATCGCCCTGCCGATAAAGCGAGATCGTTTCCGCAGCCGGGATCGCCGCAATGATATCAGCCTTGTAGTCCTCGCCCATGTTTTTGAATAAAGCAACCGCGTCCGTGCGTGCCAAGATCTCTCGTTTGACGGGGATGTCGGCTGCTACTAATTCCGTCATCTTCGCTTCTATCGCAACTAGATCTGCGGGTGTGAAAGTCCGCTCGAACGCAAAGTCATAGTAAAAACCGTTTTCGATAACCGGCCCGATCGTTACCTGGGCGCTCGGAAACAAGGTTTTGACGGCGTGCGCAAGGAGGTGGGCGCTTGAATGGCGAATGATCTCGAGACCTTCTGGATCGCGGTCCGTAATGATGGCGATCTGGGTGTCGTTCTCAATGACGTGAGAGAGATCGACCAGCCGCCCATCGACACGCGCGGCGAGCGCGGCTTTGGCCAGCCCTGGTCCGATCGCGGCCGCGACCTCGGCCGCGGTTACGGCTGCGTCGAACGTCTTGTGGCTGCCGTCTGGTAAAGTGACGACCGGCATGCTTGTGATCCTGAAAGTCGCTAGAGTGAGAGTCGCTAGAAATTGGTAGGCGCGATTGGACTCGAACCAACGACCCCCACCATGTCAAGGTGGTGCTCTAACCAGCTGAGCTACGCGCCTGTCGCTTTGAAGAGTTGCCAAGCATACCCAAAAGCAGATAGCTATGCCACATAAGGAGCGTTTGCCGGCACTCGGGCTCGCGACCACGGTGCTGTGCGCCGCGGGCCGCGCTTGGCCAGGCCGCGGCCCTGTTACTCGGTTACGCTCACGGGCGGCATCTCCAAATAAGTGTGCTTGATGCGTTCGATCTCGTCACGAAGCTGTGCGGCCTGTTCGAATTCCAAGTCACGCGCGTGGGCAAACATCTTGTGCTCGAGCTCCTTGATTTCTGCCATGAGCTTGTCATTGCTCATGCCTTCGTAACGTGACCATGGTTCGGCGACGCGACGCGCACCTCGCCCGCGACTTCCAGGCGCTGCGTAGGCGCCCTCCATGATATCGGCGACCGCTTTGCGAATTCCTTGCGGGACGATGTTGTGCTGGTGATTAAACTCGAGCTGCACGTCACGCCGACGTGACATCTCATCCAAAGCGCGTTGCATAGAGCCGGTAAGCTCGTCGGCATATAGGATCGCTTTGCCTTCGATATTGCGGGCAGCCCGACCGACGGTCTGAATTAATGATCGATCGGAGCGCAAAAACCCCTCCTTATCCGCATCGAGGATCGCGACCAGCGCCACTTCGGGTATGTCGAGCCCTTCACGCAGAAGATTGATCCCCACCAAGACGTCGAATTCACCGAGACGCAGGTCACGAATTATCTCGACACGCTCCACCGTATCGATGTCGGAATGCAAATAGCGCACCCGCACGCCATGTTCGGCAAGATAGTCGGTCAAATCCTCGGCCATGCGTTTCGTCAATGTCGTCACCAATACACGCTCACCGCGCTGGGCAGTGGCATTGATTTCCGACAGCAAGTCATCCACCTGGGTACCAGCGGGACGAATTTCGACCGCCGGATCCACTAAGCCCGTCGGCCGCACGACCAGCTCGACGACCTGCCCGGCGTGTTGTTCCTCGTAGGGTCCCGGTGTAGCAGAGACAAAAATCATTTGCGGTGCCATGCGTTCGAATTCATCAAAACGCAAAGGTCGATTATCCAGGGCACACGGTAAGCGAAAACCATACTCGACGAGATTTTCTTTACGCGCTCGATCACCGCGATACATGCCGCCGAGTTGGGGGATGGTCACATGGCTTTCGTCGATCACGAGCAAGGCATCAGCGGGCAAATACTCGAATAAGGTAGGGGGTGGCTCGCCAGATTTACGGCCCGACAAATGCCGCGAATAGTTTTCGATACCGGCGCAATAACCGATCTCCAACATCATCTCGACATCAAAACGCGTGCGCTGCTCCAAACGTTGCGCTTCCACGAGCTTGTTGACGCTATTGAGTTCAGCCAAACGCTGCTGCAATTCTATTTTTATCGCCTCGACGGCATTGAGCACTGTTTCGCGCGTGGTCACATAATGCGATTTCGGATAAATGGTCAAGCGTGGTACACGGCGTTGAATTTCGCCGGTCAAAGGATCAAAAAACGCTAAGGATTCAATTTCGTCATCAAATAGTTCAACGCGCACCGCGTCGCGCTCTGACTCCGCGGGAAAGATATCGATGACATCTCCGCGTACGCGGTAGGTACCACGGCCCAACTCCAAATCGTTACGTGTATATTGCAATTCCACTAAGCGCCGCAACAAGGCGCGCTGCGCTAGCGGATCTCCTCGCTTCAAGTGCAATACCATGGCGTGGTATTCCGTCGGATCGCCTAAACCATAAATCGCCGACACGGTCGCGACGATAATAGTGTCGTGGCGTTCCATCAAAGCTTTGGTCGCCGAAAGGCGCATCTGCTCGATGTGATCGTTGATAGAGGCGTCTTTTTCGATGTAGGTGTCTGAGGCCGGCACATAGGCCTCAGGTTGATAGTAGTCGTAGTAGGAGACGAAATATTCGACCGCATTGTGCGGAAAAAATTCTCGCATCTCACCGTAGAGTTGTGCAGCGAGGGTTTTGTTCGGCGCCAACACCAAGGTCGGGCGCTGCACCGTCTGGATGACGTTGGCGATCGTGTAAGTCTTGCCCGAACCGGTAACACCTAACAGGGTTTGGTGGGCCAAGCCGTCTTCTATGCCGGCGATCAGGTCGGCGATCGCACGCGGCTGGCCGCCCGCGGGTTGAAACGCGGATTTAAGCTGGAAAGGCTTCTCAGGTAACGTGTTCGCGGCGGTCATTGTCGAGATCATAGATCAAGTGGGGCGGCGAGCGAGCGCTCAGCGCCATTTCATTGACCATGGAGACCGTGCTCAGTAACATATCGATGCCCATCTATTCCCCGGTAGCTCAGCTGGTAGAGCAAGTGGCTGTTAACCACTGGGTCGGCGGTTCGAGCCCGTCCCGGGGAGCCAATTATTCGCAATATCTATAAGAATACCCGCGCACAGTGTAAACCGTTGCTCAGCCGCGCCCCTCGAAACGCGCACGAGGCCAGCCGGCACCACGCTCAAGTCGATGTCTTCGCGGTGAAAGGTGGCTTTTTGCGTTTAACGTCCTATCCAATAATTGCCAGTTGGATCATGCTACTGGGCACGCCGGCCACCCAGGCGCAGGATCTGATGTTTGCGTTACCGGCATTCTTGTCTTCGCCCAGTGTTTCGAACTCCTCACTCGGCACGACTTACACATATCTCGGCAAAGCACCGCACGCCCACGCTCTATTGCAACTTACGGTCTTAGACGTGCCTGGCGACTTAGCACTCGGGCAAAGCTTTACCGTCGATCGCTGCATCACGCTCTTGTTGGATGAAATCGAACGCCAAGAGCATGGCTTTTTTGCTGCCCCCTCGAAAAGGCGCCTTACGGTCGGCGACTTGTCGCTGACGCAAATGCGTTGGACCCACAAGAAAGACGAACGAGAAATGACCGGTATTGCCGCCTGCGGCACGCTAGGTGACCGGTATTTATCGGTATTATTTCGGGATACGTTGCGAGATGCGGTCGATAGTTTCCCAGAGATTAGAAACGCGCTGTCAACCTTAAACCCCTCCCCGACTACGCCGTGACGAGCGCGCGGCGGCCGAACTACCGCTATTACGACTTAGTGATGGCCGCTTTCGTAACGGTGCTGATCTGTTCAAATTTAATCGGGCCAGCCAAAGTCTGCGCCCTCGAACTCCCTTTCGCTCTCCCGGTGATTGGGTCTTTGCTGGTATTCGGTGCCGGCAACATCTTCTTCCCCATTAGTTATATCTTCGGTGACATCTTGACCGAGGTCTACGGCTACGCTCGTGCCCGCAAAGTGATTTGGGCCGGTTTCGGCGCGATGTTGTTCGCCACATTTATGGCCGGCGCGGTCTTGCGTTTACCGCTGCACGCCGGCGAACCATACAATGCCGTGCTCCAACCCGCCTTAGAAACCGTTTTTGGCAGCACTTGGCGCATTGTTGCCGCCTCAATGGTGGCGTTTTGGATCGGCGATTTTGCCAATGCCTACGTGCTTGCACGCATGAAAGTGTGGATGGCAGGACGCTATCTTTGGATGCGCACCATTGGCTCCACTATCGTCGGCCAAGGCATCGACAGTTTTATTTTCTACCCGGTCGCTTTCTACGGGGTTTGGGAAACGCGCACCTTGCTCGCGGTGATCATTTTCAATTGGCTATTTAAGACTTCAATCGAAGTTTTCATGACCCCGGTGACTTACGCCGCAGTCGGCTTCCTAAAGCGCCACGAACACGAAGATTTTTTCGGCCGCGATACGAATTTCACCCCATTTTCCTTGCAAGACGAGTAGCCGATAACGGTCGATAAAGAGATGAATACGCCCGCCGCGACGGGGAGTTAGACAATACGCGTTACTGGCGTATCGTGCCGCGCTGCCGGCGCTAAGGCAGGTTTTAGCGCGAAGCGTTCGCCCGGATGCGCGATCCGGTAGCCGTTCGCGACGATAGCCTCACCGGCGGCGACCGATTCATAGTGATACAGCACGAGTCGCGCACGCAATTCAGACGGATACTCGCGCCGTAAGTCTTCTAGGCCGGTATGGGCCGGTAAACTGTGGAGGCCGCAGTCGTGAAATACGACCTCGCCGTGACTGGCGAAGTGCAGTATTACTTCCGGGATCGGTCGCGTGTCACCGGTGTAAAGAAACGCGCCCGGCAAACATAGGCCATAAGCTTGCTCGTAGCCACTGTGGCGAGATGGGAAGACAGAAAAGAGCAAACCTTGCCACCAAAACGTATCGTTCACCGGCATTAGTTGAAACGCATCCCAGAAATTTGCGCTGCCTTCGCTTAGCACGAAAGCGGTATTCGCGATCTTCTCTGCCAAAGCCGGGATTAGCTTCGCGGGTACGAATAAAACCGGTTTGTGGGCACTATTGAAATAGGCGTCGTAGAACAACTGTTCGAGTCCGCCGACATGATCGAGGTGCAAATGAGTAATAAAAACCGCGGGTGGGAAACGATCGGGATAACATCCAGCATAGACTTCCAAGGTGCGCGGACCGCAATCGAGCAGCAACGACGGCGCTTCATCGCGTTCCAAAACCGCCGCCGCGCTGCCGATCTCGGTTGCGCGGGCGTTGCCAACGCCGAGAAACTTAAACGTTAACGCTGCGTCCATCCGATCTGATCCATTCACCGTTCAGAAGCCAAATGCCGTTCGGAATCCGAGGCTGTCGAGATCGGTTGCCACAAGGCACTAAACATCGATCTGCCGAGAAGCAAACCGATCCCGATGGCAGTAACCGATCCAAACAGCACGATTTGCACTACGACCGATGCGGCGATGCCAAGAACGTCAGCATAACCGAAAACGCCCAGCACCAATACGAACACGAGCTGGTAACTGCCGAGATAGCCCGGCGCCGTAGGCACTATGGTGCTTAGCGACGCGACACTCATCAAAAGCATAACCTGGGCCGGTGCCAGCGAGGTTCCTAGCGCTTTGATGATGGCCGTCAATGCCAAGCCTTCGCAAACCCAGATCAATAATGTTAACAAGATCACCCGTGCACGCGAACGGTTGTTTAGCGAGGCAATCCCGCGGCGCAAGTCGTCCAACAGCCGATGGATTTTAGGGTTGGAGACGAGGCGTTCAAAAACTTGCGCGCGTAGAATCAAAATCGTCGCGAGCAATGCACCGATAACAAACACGGCGTTGAGTGCGATCAATGTAAACGTGCGCATTTCTCTGGCCGGCGCCAAAACACTCAGTGTTATCAACGCCACAACCAAAATTAGCGAGATCATCGCGAGATCCGAGGCGCGTTCAACGACAATCGACCCCAGGACCGAGGTACGCGAGAAACCGAAGCGACGCTTGGCATAGTCGGCTCGAAACACTTCACCCAAACGGGCCGGTAACACATTATTTACGGCGTAACCAACAACTAGCGTTTCAGAGACCGGTCCGCGCGCCACGGGCCCGATTTCATTGAGCAACGCGCGCCAGCGCACAATGCGGAAAGCAAAACCTAACCAATAAGATGCCAGCGCGAGCAAGATGAAAAACGCGTCAACTTTTGCCAAAATCGCGCCGAGCTGTGCGACATCGATGTCCCGCGCCGCGAGCGCCAAAAACAATACCCCTAAGGTAACGCCCCCAAGGGCCAGCGCTATTCGACGTTGCAACACGTCAAGGCACGCGATACTTGACTAGATACCAAAGCGCTTTGACTCCGTCTTGCCAATTAATCTTTTTACCTTCGTCGTAGGTTCGTCCGAAATAGCTGATCCCAATTTCATAGATACGCCATTTCCGTGCTAAGGCTACTTGCGCGCTGAACTGCACTTCGAAACCAAAATCGTTTGCCGAAATGCGTAAACTCTCCAACACCTCTCGGGTAAACATTTTGTAACACACTTCGATATCCGTGAGCGTCTGATTGTAGAGTGTGTTGAAGATAAACGAGATCGCGCGGTTCGCCATGTAATGATGAAAATATAGTGCGCGGTGGGGGCGGCCGTAGAAGCGCGAACCATAGACGACATCCGCAACCCGACGCACCGCTATCAGATCGTACATTTCGCGCCAATCCTCAGGATCATATTCGAGATCCGCGTCTTGGATCACGATCATGTCCCCGGTAACCCCCTGCAAACCGGTTTGCAGCGCGCCGCCTTTGCCACGGTTGGCGTCGTGATAAAAGACCTTAAAACTCAGCTTTGCACATTCGCCCGGAAGAACTTGCAAACCGCCTGCGGCTGTTTTGACAAGCTCACACTGGGCCCCTTCGAGACCTTCGACTGTGGCTTGCAGCCATTCACGGGTACCATCGCGAGAGCAATCATCCACCACGACGATCTCCTTTGCGACGGCAGGTAAGGCCGCTGCGACCCGTACCAGGCAATCAGCGATCGTCTCGATCTCGTTGTAAGCCGGGATGACGACAGAAAGCTTCACAGCGCGACCCGCCTCACATCGCGCGCCACCCAAGTTGCGAGCGAATCCCAGATATAGTCGATCGTCTCGCGGATATAGGTCCATGCAGCCGTGGTATTCGCTTGCCAGTCGACGATCGCTTCGTGCAAATCCAACAGCGGCTCGGTCCGTCCGTGACAAAGTTCGTTAAACAATACGCTTTGGCAATCAAACATCTGCGAGATGAATTCTTGGTGATCGGTACTCATCGCAACGACCAAACGGTTTGCCATGAAATGATCCGAGTGCAGCAATCGCGGCGCGTGCACCATTTTGCGACCACCCTTAGTTTGCAAATAGTCGTAGATCGAGGCGAAACCCTGGCCTTGATTCGCCTGGGTGCCCGCTGAGGTGACCACCAGCTCACCGTCCCTGGTGAGGCACGCGAGCGAGTATTCCGCCGCGACACTGCGGAAAATATTTCCCGTGCACACGAATAATACTGAGTTATATGCCCCGGCGACGGGCAAGTCTCTCATAGGTAATGTAGCGGCGTGATGTTTAATTAAAGGAAGTTCAGCATCTTATGCGACGCTGGCTTTCGTCTCAATAGGATTCGCGCGATCGGGGGCGCGAGGCCGACGGTAGTGAGCGCCGTGATGCTCGCTATCGTGAGCCACGCATCGCTGTGGAACAATATAGTAAAGAATATCAACTTCCATGACTGTTTCCGGCTTACATCGCGATCCCTTTGTCCAACTAACAGACGTCACAATGCGTTACGGGGAGGTCGCGCCGGTGACCGTTTTCACCAAACTTGACTTGCGCATTGCAGCTGGAGAGTTTGTCTGCATTGTGGGTCAAAGTGGCTCCGGTAAATCTACCTTGCTGAACTTGATCGGTGCGATGGACCGCTCCCAAGCGGGAACGATCCGTGTCGGCGCGGTAACGATCAGCGCATTGTCCGAGCGCGAACGTACCCAGTTCCGGCGACGACACCTCGGCTTTGTCTTTCAAGCCTATAACCTCATCCCTACCTTGACCTTGTTGGAAAACGTCGCCTTGCCCTTGGCGCTGAATGGACACCACGACGATCAGCCGGCACAGCGCTTACTCGAACGCGTCGGTTTAGCGCAGCGGGCCGACCATTTCCCGAGCGCATGCTCGGGCGGTGAACAACAGCGGGCAGCGATCGCGCGCGCCTTGGTGCATAGGCCCGAGTTGGTGCTCGCCGATGAGCCTAGCGGTAATCTCGACGCTGACAGCGCCGAACGCGTTTTCAAGCTTCTACGGGAAGCCGTTGCCGAAGCGCATAAAACTTTGATCGTGGTCACCCATAACCGTGAACTCGCGCGGTACGCCACGCGCCAACTGCGCCTGGAGCACGGCCGTCTACGGCCTTATTCATGACCCGACTGCTGCGCCGCGCTAGCCTACGTTACCTCCGACACCACCCGTGGCAACTCGGATTAGCAGTGCTCGGCATCGCCTTAGGTGTGGGCGTCGCGGTCGCAGTGCAATTGCTGCAACTCAGTGTGCGCAGCGCATTTGATCTCAGCATGAATACGCTGCAAGGCGCCGCGACTCACGTGATACGCCATCGTGCCGGGGAAACCTTCGAGGAAACGCTGTATTTTTCGCTGGTATCGCAGCACCCCGAGCTGCAGGCATCGCCGATTCTACATCGTGCCGTAGTGACGGCTACGCCGCCGCGTTATCCCTTGCAGCTCTTAGGATTCGATCCACTGAGCCGGCGCATGCCCCACCCAGCAAGCCTCCCCCGCGCCGTGCCTGGTATATTGATCACGCGACCAGGCAGCGCGCTCATCACTGCCGGGACCGCGGCGCGGCTCGGGCTCGTGGAACCTGGGCCGATTGTTTTGCAAGCCGCCCACGATAAAGTCTTGGAACTCGACATCGCGGCACTCATCGACACCGCGGGCGGTTCCACAGCGCTCACCGATGATGTCGTTATCGTCGATATCGCGACGGCTCAAGAAACGCTTGCACTCGGCGGGCAGTTGACGGGAATCGAGCTCTATGGACTCGCACCCCACGCCGCTATTATCGCCACCATCGAGGCCCAGCTACCGAATGCGCTCGAAATCGCCGATCTCGGTGCGAGCCGTCACGGCGGTCGCGAGCTGACCCGTGCCTTTGATACCAACCTCACCGCTTTGAGCCTGCTCGCGGTCATTACTGGATTGTTTTTAATCTACAATACCGCGACGTTCCTGGTCCTCCAGCGTCACACCGTTATCGGCCGCTTGCGCGCGCTCGGCGTCAGCAGGCGCGAGGTATTTACATTGTTAATGTTCGAAGCGCTCGCGCTCGGTGCAATCGGTGCCTTGTGCGGCGTCGTACTCGGTACCGTGTTGGCCACGGCGATGCTCGAGAGCGTTGCCACAACCGTTAACGATCTCTACTTCCAGGCAATCATAAGCGACGTTCGGATCGACACCGTAATGCTGTGCAGCGCCGTTCTCAGTGGCATGCTTGGCACCTGTATTGCCGCGCTCGGGCCCGCGTGGGAAGCGACGCGCGTACCTGTGATAGGTGCAATTCTAGATCAGCCGCGTCCTTTGGTGGGGACGCAACTAGCGCGACGCTGTCTAGCGCTCGCCGTTCTTTTGCTCGCCCTCGCGCCCCTAGCGCTCGCCATATCCGAGGTTCATCTCGTCACGAGTTTCATCGCCTTTTTGCTGGCGTTGTTAGGCGCTGCACTGTGTCTTCCAAGTATCATCACCGTGCTAACTCGTCCGCCGCACGCAGCACGCGTGCCGCGTATCGGAAACGCGCTCTACGTTGGCCTGCGTACGGTTCGTTTGAGTCTCGGTCGCAGCGCCATCGCGGCAGCAGCGCTGATGGTAGCTGCGGCGACCAGTATAGCCATGGGGGTAATGATCGCGAGCTTCCGGGCAGCGGTCGATGATTGGCTGCGTACGAGCTTGCGCGCCGATCTGTATGTCACACCAAGCGGTGATTTTGCGCGTTCGGAACTGCCCGCGATCAAAAACAACTTGCTAAATCATGACGGGATAGCGGCTATCAGTACGGTAACCCGAACGACGCTAAGTGACGGTACCGACAAAATCCGTCTCAATGCTTTCGAGTTGCCGGCGCGGGCACGCGCGGGGTTTGTCTTTATCCACGGTGACGCCACCACAATATGGTCTCGTTGGCAAAACAACGACTGCATCATCGTGACTGAACCGTTCGCCTATCACCGACGCCTGGCCCTAAATGACACGCTGAGTTTAGCGACCAAGAGGGGAGCACATCAATTTAGCATCATCGGCATCTATCGTGATTACGCCTCCGAGCGCGGCAGCGTTAGCATGAGCCTCGCGACGTTCAGGCGCCATTGGGACGAGCGCCCACCCGCAGGCATAGGCGTTTATGCGAATGCGAACACCGACACCACGACGTTGCGCACGCACGTTGCCGCCGAGCTACCTCGCCCTGATCATTTTTACTTGCGTTCGGCGAACACCGTGCGCCAAGAGTCGCTTGCGATTTTCGACCGCACATTCCGGGTCACCGAACTGCTGCGCACGCTCGCGATGCTCATCGCGTTGATCGGCGTAGTCGGCGCCTTGCTGGCCCAACAATTAGAGCACGCGCGACAATACGGCATCTTGCGGGCCTTGGGATTCTACGATCACGAAATTATCGCCACCGTGATCATGCAAACGCTGTTAATTGGCGTTGCCGCCGCGTCTGTTGCGATCCCCATCGGCGTCGCTCTAGCCTATTTGCTGATCGCATTCATCAACGTGCGCGCCTTCGGTTGGACGATGCAGATTGCAATCCCGGCATTCGAATTATTGCAAGCGTGGTTACTCGTCGTCGCTGCAGCCGTGCTCGCCGGCCTCTATCCCGCCTGGCGAGCAATCCGCCGCGCGCCCGCGCCCGTGCTGCGCTATGAATAAGACCACGATGGTTATCGTTGCGCTACTGTGCGCAATTGTCGCTGTGCAGCGCGGTATTTCGAAGCGGGCGCATGAATCGGTGGCGCTCGATGCGATCGCCGCGCTGGCCGCAGAGGACTTCGATCCCGGCTTCGCCCGCGCCCTGGCGCCGATCGCTTTCGCCTTTCCGCGCGACCACGGTCCGCATCCCGATTTCCGTCACGAATGGTGGTATGTCACCGGCAATTTGCACACCGCGGACCAACGCGCTTTTGGATTTCAACTGACTTTCTTTCGCATCTCCTTACAACCTTCCCCGCGACCCTCGAATTCCGCATGGCGAACCCACCAGGTCATGATGGCCCACTTTGCGGTAAGCGATATCAGTAACGGGCGCTTTCACCAACACGAGCGCAGCGAACGCGTCGTCGGCACCTTGGCCGGTGCGCTCGCGAACGGCCGCCGCATTTGGTTGCGCGACAGTTCGTTAGCGCTGCTTGAACCGCGTGCGCACGACTGGCATTTAGTCGCACACGCTGCCAAGGTGCAGCTCGACCTCGAGCTAGGCGCGCGCGCGCCGCCGGTACTGCACGGCGATCGTGGTTTGTCGCAAAAAGGTGAGCAGCGAGGAAACGCCTCCTATTATTACTCGCTGCCGCGCTTAGACGCTGCCGGGACCCTGACACTCGCGGGCAAAACCCACGGCGTCGTCGGTCAGGCCTGGTTAGATCGTGAGTGGAGTACGAGCGCACTCGAACGCTCGCAGCGCGGCTGGGATTGGTTCGCGCTGCAACTCGACGACGACACGGAGCTGATGTTCTACCAATTGCGCGACCAGCGCGGACGCAGTTCGATCTTCAGCGCCGGTTCCCTGCACGAAGCCGACGGCCGCCTCACGCCTCTCCGCCGTGACGATGTGAGCATCCGCGTCATTCGCCATTGGCGTAGCCCCCACACTAGCATCCGCTATCCATCTGCATGGCGGCTCTCGGTACCGCGCTTGGGCTTAGAGTTGCACATTGCACCCCGCATCGCCGATCAAGAATGGCACGGGCTATTTCGTTATTGGGAGGGTGCTGTGAACGTTAGCGGGCGACGTAAGACGCGTGCGCTAACGGGCCTTGGCTATGTAGAGTTGACCGGCTATGGGTCTCCGCGGACGCCACATAACACGCCTGCACAAGGCCAAAATGCATTACATCGCTAGCCGGTAACACGGCGTGTACTCACGACCTGGTAAGCGCATGCGCTCCTGAGCAACGAAACTACGCAGCAGGCGATCGAGGGCGGCAACGATCTCGCGCTCACCGCGGATCTCATAGGGACCGTTGCTTTCGACCGCGCGGATCCCCTCTTCTTTGACATTGCCATTGACGATCCCTGACAGCACCCGCCGTAGATTCGCAATCAAGCGATGGCGCGGCAGATCCCGCTGCAGTACTTGCGCCGCCATAGCTTCATGGCTGGGTGCGAACGGTGTTTGCAGATCCGCGTCGACGCGCAATAGCCAATTAAAATAAGCCGCATCATCGTTATCATCACGAAATTTCAGAACCTCGTTAATATGCTCCCGCATGCGACTCGCGACCCGCGCCGCATCGCCGACGATGATTTCATAGCGGTCAGAAAAACGTGCACCAGTCGTCGTTTTGATAAATTCGTCAATCCCGGCAAAATAGGCTGCGCTCGACGGCGGGCCGGTAAATATCACCGGCAACGGAATTTCTGCGTTATCCGGGTGCGAAAGTATACCCAGCAAATAAAGGATTTCTTCGGCGGTGCCGACACCACCCGGGAAAACGATCACGCCGTGACCGAGACGCACGAATGCCTCGAGACGTTTTTCGATATCGGGCAGTATGACCAAGGCGTTGACGATCGGATTCGGCGCTTCAGCTGCGATGATCCCAGGCTCGGTGACGCCGATATAGCGTCCATTGCGGATGCGCTGTTTCGCGTGCGCTATCGTGGCGCCCTTCATGGGCCCTTTCATCGCTCCGGCGCCGCAACCGGTGCAAATGTCCAAGCCGCGCAAGCCGAGCTCATAACCGACTTCTTTGCAGTAATCGTATTCTACCGGACCGATCGCATGCCCCCCCCAACACACGACCAAACCGCTGTCAATATTGGGCAGCAGCAAACCCGCATTGCGTAGAATGTGAAAAACAATATCGGTGATCCCGGCCGGCGTCGTCGGGTCAATACGTCCATCCTGCTCTATGTCACGCGCGATATAGACGATGTCGCGCAGCACCGCGAACAGCTGCTCCTGGACCCCGCGGATCATCACCCCGTCGACGAAAGCGCGCGCCGGCGCGTTGAACACATGCAAACGAATACCGTTGTCCACTTGCTCGAAGCGGATATCAAAGCCGCGATAAAGTTCCAGTAACTCGCGCGCATTGTCCGTCTCCACCCCACTCGTCATGACCGCCAAGCTGCAGCGCCGAAAAAGCTCGTAACGCCGGCCCCCCCGGGTCGCACACAAATCGTTGACCTCCGCATGGCTTAGCAGCGCCAAGGCTTTGATCGGCGTCACCGCCACCTGGGGGACTACCTCGTGATTAGAATCCTTCATACAAAGAACCGTCTAGCCGCATTAGTTGAAGTTATTGATCAGATATTTATAATGATTGGCATAAAGATCAGCAAATTAACCGATCTTTATCTCAAATACGTTGATATCTCGCGTGTAATTCGCTCAGAATACGGAGTAAGCCGTATGGCAGCAAAAGTAATATCTGATGGATGGAAAGATCTGGTCGAGGAATTGCAGCAACTTGAAGCGTTTTTCCCCCTCATAGGTCGCGTCGCCGAACAAGACGAACTAGGCGAAGAAATTGCTGAGCTCGAAGCGCTTATCACCATGGCAGGCGAACCCGATGATGAACACTCGCTGCAAGCCCTGCGCTATTTGCAGAACGAGTTGGTGAAAAAACGCGGCCTGCTGCGGCGCGCGCAACAGTGGCCCGAACAAAACCTCGCGAGACGCTAGCGTCATTTTTTTAACAAGCACTTTCATCCTACGGGTTCGTGCGCGAGTCGCGTGCGCAAAAAGCGTTGAAACTCCTCACCGACTTCCGGATGTTTCAAGGCGTAATCCACCGTAGCCTCGAGATAACCCATTTTCGCGCCGCAATCGTAACGAATGCCGGCGAATTCGTAGGCAACGACCTGTTGCCGGTTCAACAGCATCGCGATGGCGTCGGTTAATTGGATCTCGCCGCCGGCACCGCGCGAGGTGTTTTCTAGGATTTCCATAATTTGAGGTGGGAGAATGTAGCGGCCCACGACGCCCAAGTTTGAGGGCGCGTCAACGGGCTCCGGCTTCTCCACAATGCTCTGGATCTTGCCGACGCGTTCGTCAATGGCTTTGGCTTCCACGATGCCGTAGCGCTTGGTCTCGTCGGGCGGCACGGGCTGCACGGCTATGACCCCAGTATTGTAGTGCGCGAACACGTCGACCATTTGCTTTAAACACCCCTGCTCACCACCATCGATGAGATCATCGGCTAGCAAAACCGCGAACGGCTCGCGCCCGACCACGGGTTTCGCACAGAGTACCGCATGGCCTAAACCTAGCGGCTCGGCTTGGCGAATGTAGATGCAAGAAACATTGCTCGGCAAAACACTCCGTGACAGTTCGAGCATCTCGGTTTTGTCAGATTTTTCGAGTTCGACATCCAGTTCATAGGCTTTGTCGAAATGGTCCGGGATCGAACGCTTGGTGCGGCCGATGACAAAAACCAGCTCTTTTATGCCCGCCTCGACCGCCTCTTCCGCCGCATATTGAATCAAAGGCTTATCTACGATCGGCAACATTTCTTTGGGGTTCGCCTTAGTCGCCGGCAAAAACCGGGTACCCATCCCAGCCGCGGGGAAGACGGCTTTCGTAATTCTTCGCATTATTGGCTCCGTACGATTTTGACAACTTGGCCGGCGATCTCGGTCTCCATCTCGCCGAGCTCAGGGACTGCGACGGCGAGTGCGCGTCTGATTTCTGTTTCCTCGAACGCATCGCAAGCCCGCACTAACTGTTGATAATGCGCATCCACCTGGGCGCTATCCACCTGACTCGGTGCCGCCAGCAAGATTTTTTTATGGCGAGTAGCGGATAAGTTCTCGTCATCCCGAAAAAGCTCTTCATTGAGTTTCTCTCCGGGACGCAAGCCAGTGTAGACGATCTCGATTTCACGTTCAGCGCTGGTGCCCGTCAGGTGGATCAGCTGTCTCGCGAGTTCGGTGATGTTGACCGGATCGCCCATATCGAGCACAAAAATCTCCCCACCGCGCCCATTCGCAGCCGCTTGCAGAATCAACTGGCACGCCTCTGAAATGGTCATGAAAAATCGGGTCGCATCCGGATGTGTGATGGTTACTGGCCCACCCGCTTCGATCTGGCGCTTAAACAGGGGGATTACGCTGCCCGCAGAGCCGAGCACGTTGCCAAAACGCACCGTAATAAAACGTGTGCCGCGATGCTGATCCTGTGCCTGGCAGAGCAGTTCGGCGAAACGTTTAGTCGCCCCCATGACGCTGCTCGGACGCACTGCTTTGTCGGTTGAAATAAGTACAAACGTTTCACATCTAAATTTAACCGCCTGGGCGGCAACGTTAGCGGTACCGATGACATTGTTGCGCGCGCCTTCACGGACGTGACCTTCGACGATAGGCACGTGTTTATAAGCGGCCGCGTGAAACACGATCTGCGGTTTAAACGTCGCAAAGGCATGCGCTAACGCGACCTCATCACAAACATCACCCAACACAAACGCACTGTCTATGTGACCGAAGTGTTGCTGAAACTCTTGCTCAATGAGATAAAGATGGTGCTCGGCACGCTCAAAGATAATCAGCTTCGTAATGCCGAGCCGCGCGATTTGACGGCACAGTTCTGCCCCGATCGAACCACCGCCACCTGTAACCAGCACGACCTTGCCCGCAAGCGCGCCCTGAACCACCTGCCAGTCGAGCTCAACCGATGCGCGCCCCAGGAGATCATCGATCAAAACTTCACGCAGAGCGTTGCTGTTCTGCCGACCCGTTGCCACCTCGGCTAAACGCGGCAAAGTCCGAAACGGCACCCCCGTTTGCGCGCACAGCTTCACGATTCGTTGCATCGTTTCGTTCGTCGCCGACGGGATCGCAATGAGAATAAGTTCGACCTGGTGCCGTGCCGCCAATGCCGGCAGTTCTTCGACCGCACCAATTACGGGGACGCCGTGAATACGTTGCTTCAGTAAGGACGGATTATCGTCGAGGAAACCAACGGGATCATAATTGCCAGTTCGCCGCATATCGCGGAGCAAGTCTTCACCACCGCTTCCGGCGCCGATAATGAGCGCGCGTGGCCCAGCATCCAAACGTCTCAGATCGAGCGCGTGGTCCTTCCACAAACGATAGAACAGACGTGGCCCACCTAGCAACAGCACCAAAAAAACAGGATATAAAATCAGCATCGAGCGCGGGATCCCTTCGAGGCGATTGGCGACGAATAAGCTCAAGCCGATCCCAACTACGCCCAGTACCGCAGCGCGCACGATATTCCATAAATCCTGTAGGCTCGCGAAACGCCACAACCCTCTGTAGAGACGAAAATGGCGCGCAACCAAGGCTTGCACCAGCAACACCAACGGCAACGCATTGAGCGCGACCGATAAATGCGCTTCAGGTGGCATGGAGAAATTGAATCGCGCCGCCAACGCCAATAGCCAGGCTGCAGAAATCGCCACGACATCGTGCGCGATCACCTTACTGCGCTGACTGAAGAAAATGCGCTTCACGAGTTAATAAGATGTACGGTGCATCGGTGACCTACAATCCATATGGTAACAGTTATCCCATAGCCGAGCAGTATATTGAGCCTCGCAATTTCGGGATTAATTACCGCACTCGCAGCCAATGGGATAAGCGCGAAGACATGCACGGCGATCAGTGCACGTACCACGGTCTCCACACGCATGCCGTTGCGGATCAAGCGTTGGTACACATGCGCGCGATGCGGTTGCGTCCACTTCGCTCCACCCGCTAAACGCCGTAACAATGTTAGACTCGCATCGACGATGAACGGCGCATGCAATATCAACCACGCACAAGCCCACGGGAGCTCCTGCGGTCCCTCAATTGCCAAGACGATAAACATGAAACCCAAAAAGTAGCTGCCTACATCACCGAGGAAAATCTTTGCGGGCGGCCAATTCCAGCACAAAAAGCCCGCACTTGCTCCCGCCAGTGCCGCCGAGATTGCGGCCACGGACCACGCGCCGCTATAGGCCAACAAGACCGTGGCTGCGCTCGCGGTGACCGTGGCGTGTGTCGCCGCAAAGCCATCAGCACCATCCATAAAGTTATAGAGGTTGACGAACCAAACAGCGACGACGACCACCATCAACAGCACAAAGCCGTGTCCCGCGCTCGGTGGCCCCGAAAAACTAGTCACCGCTGCGACTACAAAGACAGCAAAAACAAGTTGCAGTATGAGTTTCGTAAGCGCGCCGAGGGCGCGGCGATCATCCGTCCAACCGAGCCCCGCGAACGCCCATGCCCCCCCCCATAAACCCCAAAATCTTGGCTCATTGATATTTTCCCCGTGCACCATCATCGCGCTTGCGACCACTAACACAATTGCCAGGCCGCCACCCCGAGGTACCGCGACGCGACTGAGTCCGCGCGGGCTCGGGCTATCAATAAGCTGATGCGAAATCGCATAAGCGCGTACCCGTTGCGTCAACCACGCCGCCGCCAACAGGCTTGCCAGTGCCGTAAGCACCAGGCTCACGCGCGCGGCCTCTCGTAGAACGCGCTCGCGGTACGCTGCATCCCTGCAGCTAAATCGATTGGCGGCGTCCACGCGAAGACCTGCTGAAATTCCGCCGCATCGACGAGCAGCGACTCGGTGAGGCGCGTCATCGTACCTTGGCGACCGCACAAGCTTCCCGCCCACTGCAAAAACCTCGCGGGGACGGGAAACAAGCGTGGGGCAACGCCCAAAGCCCGGGCAAAACTACGCACTAAGTCGGGGGTCGATAGCACACAATCGGCAAGTGTGAACGTATTGGCGATCCGCTTTGGTGCGTGCAAGACCGTAACGATGGCGTCGCAAAGATTCTCGACATAGATCAAGGAGCGCTGATTGTCTATCGACGCCAGCGGTAAGGGTACACCAGCGGCAACGGCGCGCATTAGCGCGTGCAAGTTTCCTTGCTGCCCCGGCCCATAAACCAGCGGCGGCCGCAAGATGCAATAGTCGATGCGACGGCTGGCGGCAGCCTTAAGCAACGTGCGCTCGGCGGCCCACTTCGATTCGCCGTATGGCCCTTGCGGTCGTGGTGGATCAGCCGCGCGCAACGGCACCACCGTAGCGTCGATACGAGCAGAACGCTCGCCGTTGACTTTAATCGAACTCAAGAAAATAAAACGTTTGACATCTTGTCGCATCGCAGCCGCCACGAGCGCGTCTGTCACCGCCACGTTAACGCGTCGATAGCGAGCCTCGTCTGCGCGAACCGTCGCCGCGTGGGTCACGGCAACCAAGTGCACCACGGCGTCGATATTTTGCAAGTGTCCATCCCAGGCTTGCACCTGCGTGAAGTCGCCGAGCACCAGCCGGCGCACCCGGTGAGAAAAGGCGTAGTGATCGTTGCGCGTGGCAGCGACGGGATGCAGTCCATCGCGGCATAAGCGTGCCACGAGCGAGCGTCCGATGAACCCATCGGCACCGGTGACTAATATGCGCACGCCAAATATAGTGCAGTCATCATGCTGGCAGTTTGCACGCTAATCCGGCAAACTGCGCAACGCCTTGGCGATGCGCGCTCGCCGGCACGTGCTTGGCGAAGACCTTACGAATCACATGCTCTTGCATCAATGGGCCTCGATCATGCGTTGATACAATGCCCATGTTTGCGCCGAGACATGCTCACGGCAATACGCACCCTGCACGATGCTGCGCCCCCCTTCAGCGTAGCGTTGCCTTAGCGCGGGGTCATCGAGCAATTTCCGCAAAGCCTGTGCCAACGCGACTGCATCGCATTTGGGCACGAGGATCCCGTTGATGCCGGCGCGACAAATATCGCGGCAACCGGGCACATCGGTCGCAACGAGCGGCACACCGGACGCCGCGGCTTCGAGCAAAGATTTCGGTAAACCTTCGCGGTAAGAAGGTAGGCAGGCGATGAGCGCCTGTGCATAAATAGCGTTTACATCGTCCCGTTGCCCCCACCACTCTACGGCGCCGTCGGCGCTGAAATCCTGCACGGCGCTGGCGCTAAGTGCCGCCGGGTTGTCGGGATCTAGCGGCCCGACTAAGACGAAACGCACGCCTGGGTAGTCTGGCTTTAAACAACGCGCCGCCACGACAAACTCACCAATACCCTTATCGTGCAGCATGCGAGCTACCAACACGACAATATTCCGTGAAGTGCCCACCGTGGGTTGAAAGCGCGCCACGTCCACACCCGCACCGCGGATCAGGGTGCGCCGTGCCGCTAGGCCCAAGCCGTGGTCGTCGAGCAGGGCAGCGTCGTCCGAATTTTGCACGATCACCCAGCTGTTAGGGGTGCCTAAAATGTGTCGCAACACACCCAGCAGTAAGCGCCGGAGGATCGTGCGCAGTGGCGAAGCTTGGGCAAAAATATAACCCATGCCGGTGACGGCGTGAACAAAGGCTATTCGAGGGTAGCAAGCCACCAGCGCACCGCTAATCACGATCGGTTTGAGCGCGACGAGATGCACGATATCCGGTCGCAGCTCGGCGATCGCGCGGCGCAAACGCATTACGTTGCGAATATCGGTGAGTGGATGCTTGAGCGAACGCTCGAAGGGAATGGCGACGGTACGAATACCCGCGTTTTCCAACGCGCCGCGATGATATGAAAAGCGGCTTGCGAGATAAACCTCAGCACCCTGCGCTAACATGTCGCAGGCCAAATCAAAGCGATGCGAGAAGAAATACCAATCTTCGGTAACGACATAGAGGATCCGCACGCATGTTATTGTAGATCCACGCCGCAAAATAGCGATCGTTTTTCGTCTAAACTGACTCGGCATGGCGCGTTCACGTAACGCCGGTGAAGTGGCAGTACGAGCAAAACGCGTGCGCATCAGCGCCAACTGAACGCCGTAGCGGACCGCTTTAGCGGATCCGCGCTACACCCATATCGCTTAAAGTAAGGCATTGATTTATAGATATTTTTATGCGGCCCCTTAGGCGCAGCACGAGCCCTAATGAATCGCAACGCCGCGAGCCCGATTAAAATGTCAACAACGCGCAAACAGGAACAGCACATGAATGCCACCCATGAATCACACTACGAAGTCATCGTCATCGGTGCCGGGGTTGCTGGGATCTATCAAATCAAACGACTCAGCGAGCTCGGTGTTCGCGCAACCGTGCTTGAGGTGGCTCCAGACTTGGGCGGAACCTGGTACTACAATCGCTATCCCGGCGCACGCTTCGATTCCGAGAGTTATACCTACGGCTACTCGTTCTCCAAGGAATTGTTGGATGAGTGGCACTGGAAAGAGCGATTTTCCAGCCAACCAGAAAACCTGCGTTACCTCAACTATGTCGCTGACAAATTCAAGTTACGCCCCTATATGCAGTTCAACTGTCGCGTAGAAGCTGCGCATTTTGACGACGTGGAAAATATGTGGCGTCTCTGCATAAGTGATGGGCGCGAATTGAGCTGCCGTTTCGTGATCATGGCGCTCGGCTTGCTCTCGCAACCGACACTACCACGGATCGAAGGGGTCAAGGATTTCAAAGGTCCCGCCTTTCACACCTATTACTGGCCCCACGAACCGCTTGACCTGGCCGGCAAAAAAATCGGCATTATCGGTACGGGCGCGACCGCGATCCAAATCATCCCCGAGATCGCAGCTACGGTCGGTGAACTCACCGTTTTCCAGCGGCGGCCCAATTGGGCTGCGCCGCTAAACAATCGCGAGATAAGCGCAGCGGAAATGGCCGCCATTCGGGTGCGCTACGATGAGATCTTCGCCGCCTGCGCGCGCACGCCAGGGGGTTTCGAGCACGAACCTGATCGGCGCGGCTTCTACGAAGTTTCCCGCGAGGAACGGGTAGCGATGTGGGATCGCCTCTACGACGAACCGGGTTTTGGTATTTGGCTACGAAACTTCCGCGAGATCTTTACCGACGAGGATGCGAACGCCGAATTTTCCGAATACATTGCTGAACGCATTCGTCAACGCGTTGATGATCCGCTTATTGCCGAGAAGTTAATTCCCCGAGATCACGGTTTCGGCGTGCAACGCGTACCGTTGGAAACTTATTATTATGAAGCCTACAATCGCGATAACGTTCACCTCGTGGATATCAGCGAGACACCGCTAGAACGAATTACCGCCCGCGGGATTCGCACCAGCGAACGCGATTTTGAATTCGACATCATCGTCTATGCGACGGGATTTGATGCCATTACCGGCGCGTTCGATCATATCGACATCCGTGGCGTCGGCGGCGAAAAACTGCGCGACAAATGGCGCGATGGACCGTGCACTTTTCTCGGCATGTTCGTCCACGGCTTTCCAAATCTATTAATGCCCGCGGGCCCGCAAAGCGGCTCGGCATCGACGAACTACCCGCGCGGCATAGAAACCGGCGTGAATTGGTGCACCGCTTTTCTCGAGCACATGTGGCAACAGAACTACATACGCGCCGACGCGACGGCCGCGGCGGCGGATCGCTGGACGAAGCACGTCACCAAGATGTACTCAACGATGCTGATGCGTAAAGCCAAGTCCTGGTTCACTGGTTACAACTCGAACGTCGAAGGTCATGAGCAAGGCAAAGTACGTTACTTCGTGTACAACGGTGGCGCACCAAAATATGTCGCCACGATTAACGGAGTTGCGGCAAATGGCTATGAAGGGATCGCGTTTTCTAGCCACCTAACGGAAGACGAGGCGCGTTTAATAGCCCCAGCGTTCGCGCCAGGTCTCAAACATTAGGATCCCCCACAGGTGGTATTGGAGATTCTGGGCGCCGTTGAGGTGGGCGCGCCAGACTTCGCGAATCGGGTGGGGATCGAAATAACCCGCGTTGCGTAAACGCTTCTCATCGAGCAAATCTTCCGTCCATTCACGCAAGGGACCGCGCAACCAGCTATCGATGGGCACACCGAAACCCATTTTTGGGCGCTCAAAAAGTTCACTCGGTACATAGCGACCTAGCACTTGTTTCAAAACCCATTTTCCTTCGCCATCACGCATTTTCATGTCGTACGGAAACTGCCAAGCGAGTTGGATCAATTCGTGATCCAAGAATGGTACGCGCGCCTCCAGACTTACCGCCATACTGGCGCGATCGACTTTTGTCAAGATATCGCCAGGCAAATAATGCACCGTATCGAGATACATCATGCGCGAGACGATATGCGATTCGCGTCGCGATTCCGTGCCGTCGTGCAGTGCGGTTAAGGGCTCTTGAGCATCGCGCACAATTTTCTCAGGATTTGACCATAGCGATATAAGCCGCAAATACATGCCCATCGGATCCTCGATTTCGAGTAGGCGCGACAGTTTGTGGAGCTTATCGCCGGGCGCAGAATAGAGGTATTTTCGCGGTAGTAATGCCGCGCATTTTCCGAACAAATAATCCCAGGTTGCAGGTCGCAAGCTTCGAATTGCTTTAGCACTAAGTGTACCGGCCCAGTCAGGTAGACGCGCAAAACGCTGCCACAAATTCAAGGCCTGCCCGTAACGCGAATAACCGGCGAACAATTCATCACCGGCATCTCCAGACAGTGCCACGGTGACAGATTCGCGCGCCAGCGCCGACACTAAGCACGTTGGGATCTGCGACGAATCGGCAAACGGTTCATCGTAAATCTCCGCCAACCTCGGGATGACTTGGCGGGTTTGCTCGGGTGTTACATAGAGTTCTGTATGCGCCGTGCCTAAGTGATCGGCGACACGTTTAGCGTAGTGAGCCTCGTTGTATTGCGCCTCGGTAAAGCCAATGCTGAACGTGCGAATCGGCTCGCTACTCTGCGCTTGCATGGCCGCGACCACGGACGAAGAATCAATGCCTCCCGAGAGAAACGCGCCCAAAGGCACGTCGGCGACCATGCGTGCTCGCACGGACGCTTGCAGCGCGGTATCCAAGGCCTCCACCGCTTCGGTCTCCGTACCACTAAATGATTCACGGCGAGCGTCTACGATAACGTCGGCCAAATCCCAGTAAGTGACCGGTGCCGGCAGGCTCTCGCGGCTGCGCGCAACGCTCACGAACGTGCCCGGAATTAACTTACGAAAGTCGCGAAAAATACAGTGGGGCTCAGGAATATAGTTGTGACGCAAGAAAGTGCACAGCGCATCACGATCAATTTCGGGTTTGCATCCCGGCCAGGTGCGAATGGCCTTAAGTTCGGAGGCGAACAGAAAAACGCCATCATGCCACCCATAATACAACGGTTTCTCACCGATCCGATCACGCGCTAGATGCAATACTCGGTCACGCCGATCCCATAGCGCCAAAGCGAACATGCCGTTAGCTTGTTTTAAAGCGCCGTCCACACCCCACGTAGATATCGCCTCGAGAAAAACTTCCGTGTCGCTAGAACCGCGAAAATGAGTGCCGCGACTTTCGAGCTTCGCACGCGTATTGCGAAAATTGTAGATCTCTCCGTTGAAGGCCAAAACCCAGCGACCGCATTGCGATTGCATCGGTTGCGCCCCCGTAGGGGACAGGTCGATGATCGATAGACGTCGATGACCGAGCGCGACGCCGCACGCCTCATCGCACCACACCCCATCCGCGTCGGGACCACGATGGATAAGCGTATCGCTCATCGCTTTTACTTGCGCGCTGAACTCGTGTTCAGAAATAGCTTTACGGGGCGCAAACGCGCCGGCGATGCCACACATTAAGTATTAGTTTCCGAAGACAACAGTCTAGTTGACCCATATCATTTTAGTTTTCATGCGCGAAAGTGTGGCCGGAGATTACTTAACTTCCTGCCTCGGCTAGTAGTTCATCGTATAAAACCGCATACTTCTGTACGCAAGCCGCGACAGAAAAGTTCCGCGAGACAAATTCCCTTCCCAACGCGCCAAGTCCTACGCGTTGCTTGGGATCATTAACAACTTCGAGTAACGCTTTTCTCAGCGCGTGCGGTTGGTGGGCCGGCACGAGTCTCCCGCACCGGCCAAAATCTACGGCTTCCGGATTCCCCCCCACCGATGTCACGACCACCGGCAACCCCGCTGACATGTATTCTAACACCGCGTTGCTAAATCCCTCCTGATGCGAAGCCAACACGCCGATATCACTCGCCATCAGGTGCTCCGGCACATTATCGACGCTGCCGAGCCAATGCACATGGGCTGCCAAGCCAAGTCTAGCGGCGAGCGACCGCAACGCCTCTCCAATCCCGTCGTCCCTGCCACAGCAAAGTAGAACCCAGTCTCGCGGGAGTTCGTCGCGAATACCGGCAAGAGCCTCGAGCAGGTCCCCGTGGCCCTTGTAGGAGATCAGGTTGGCGACCTTGACGAAGACCAAGGCACCCGACGAAATACCCAGATCCCCACGTATATGTGATCGTGTCGATCGCTGGGGCGTCGAGATTTCTACCCCGTTATAAATTAGCCGCAACTTTTCTTCCGGCACGCCTTCACTACGTAGCTCATTCAATATCGCGTTCGAGTTACCCACCAGACGCCGCATGCGCCGGTGCAAAAACCGCTCTATACGATCGATCCCAGGGTAGCGCTTTTGATAGACCCGCAGGCTGCGCCGGCTAAGCACTTGATGCTGAATGCCCATGATGCTGCCGCACATCGCGCCAACAATATAGGCCTCCGGTAAGAAGTAGTGCACCACATCGGGTTTCTCGCGACGCAGATAAGCACAAAGCCCTACCGCAATAAAAACCAAGCCCCAAAACCCACGCGGCGAACGACGTGGAGAAACGACCGGAATCCCGGCCGCTTCAAGACCTGGTTCGAGCGCTCCGCCTGGCTTAAACGAGAAGACCGTAAACCGTCTATCTGCTTTGTGGAGCTGCGGCAGGATAGACGCTAGATGTTGCTCGGTCCCGCCGCGGTCGAGCTGGCCGATGACGATTAGAATCTGCCTTAATTTAGCATCAACGTCTGCATGTCCCAGTGTGTTATCTAGCGTGTTCTCAATATGCGCTCCCACCACGTTGCCCTAAAACGTCCAAATTTGCCGATGGTTTACCTACTCGATGAAAATAAGCAGGTCGAGACATTGCTCGGTCTTACGTTTCTCGCACGCTAGTACGACCTGTGTCCGGGGGGGTTTCGGACAACAGGCAATCAAATAGCCCATCGATCAGGTGTGTCCCTGGAGCGGCCAAAGATTCGGCAGCCAATGCGACCCGCACGGCCGCGTCGTCAATCAGCGACGCCGTCAATTCCGCCGGGGTCTTCGCATATCTGGCCAATTTATCCCGCACCAAGTCAGGAGTAAGCATTAGACTGAGCGGAGACATGAACGTGGTCGGGACTCCTAACCCGGCAGCATCGAATACTGATGATGAGAAGGATGTGATGTGGTGATCCGCTTTCAGAAGCAGAGCTGCAAGCGGAAGTGCACTAGGTTCATACACTCGGGCATTCTGCACCCCATTGTTCATCAATGCTTCCATCACCCCCGCAGGCTGAACCGTTTTATCTGATGCAACTGGATGACATCGAATAAGCCAGAGCCAGTTTTTTGGCGCCATTTTCATCGCACCTATTAGTACTTCATTAAATCCACCTGATGCGGTACTAGATAAGGTGACGAGAGCAACCTTCTCCCATCCTTCGACGAGTTTAGCAACGTTGTCTACATGACTCCTCCATTCATCCGGCAGAACGTCAAACGATAAATCGGGCCGTCCTACTTCGACGATTCTGTGAGGGTGGCCATTAGCCGGCCAAAACCGCGAGACGTGACGAGCAGAACGCTGATCCCAGACTGCAAACGCGTCGGGGAGAAGCGCATACCCGTCGCTTGGCAGCGCCGACCAATGACTATTTTGCCAATTGTACGTGCCAGTGAACCCGTGCTGAACATCAAACGTTGGAACACCGAACGTACGCGCAGCTAATCGAACCGCCCAAGCCACATCGTGGTGATAACAGCTCAAAACCAGATAGCGCGGAGGTTGAACTCGAAATAAATCTTCAACGCCATGCTGAACGTTACGAATGTTCTGCAATGCCTTTAGGACAAGCTCACTGGTGTTCTCAGCCAGTCCGGATGGAAACGGCATATTAATCCTAGCCCCATGGTCAACCACTTCCTCCACAAAAGTTGTAATCGCCGTATTTATCGTCTCGGGGTTTGACCAGCATGTATCTGGGTTTTCTCCGAGAAGGAGACCCATTGAAGGAAAAATCCGTGGCTGCCGCGAGAATGAATCTTGTGAGATCCATTCGAACTTTCGCGTCACAGTACGTCGCGCGGCAACAATGGCGATCGGATCTATCATAGGCGCAAAATACCCCGAATCCATCCGCACATGATGCTGGCTAGGCAAAGTGTAGACCGCGATGCCACCATGTGGGGACCGGGGCGGACGCCACAAATCATCCGCTCTAAACCAATTGCCCGGCTGCTTTCGACGGCGCTCGTTTATCGCCGTTTCTATAGCCTCGCATTCCTCCTTTAACCGTGGCGGTAACAAAGACAACGTCGGATCGGCCAACCATTTCTCGATGAGCGCGAGATCATCGTTTACAAGTTGCAAACCGAGATAGATCCAGACTAACGGCCACAAGTGCATGTCAAACGCTCTACACGCGTTAACATCGACATCTCGTTCGACCAAGAGTTTCCACTCAGCAAGATACCGGGATGGGACCATTTTACCCTGGGCAATTTCCAATTCTTTTCCTTAACTTAATCTTCGCAACTGATCCCGAATAGGAAATAAAAAACCGATGAACGTTTCTGATCGGCGTTTTTGTTTTGCGAAGGCGCCTAATCTGTCGTCCTATTCTGAATGAACGTCAATAGAGTACGCCCATCCATTGAACATCTGGAATCACGCCATTGCGCCGACGTAATTCTCGGTTTACGTCGACGTCTTACCTTCGCGGGAGCCGGGAAAATAAATCGGTCACGCCAGATCCTCGAGACGAATAGCCTCGCTCTGTAACACTTCGTGGCGTATACGGCGCCCGACAACACGTGGCAGATCGACAGGGGTCAATGGGCCTGCCGGACGTACGGCGAGAATATCGGCTTCCGTTAATATACCCCCAACTTCCAGGTCTCTCGCGGCCCACAACCCACGCCGGGCACGGGACATGACCGTTTCTTCGACAGCTGCGACTTTTTTGCTGGGACGATCGAGAGCTGCCTCCACGTTCCGAATCTGGCGGATGTAATCCGTCAACATATCCGGCTCCATCGCATAGGCGTGGTCAAAACCGCAAGCGTTACGATCGAGGGTCATGTGCTTCTCGAGCCAGGTCGCGCCGAGCGCTACTGCCGCGATAGCTGCCTCCGATGACTCTGTGTGGTCCGAAAAACCGACCGGAAGATCAAACGCGTGGCGAAGTGTTTCCACGAAGCGTACATTGCTAATCTCCGTCGGACACGGATAGACCGACACGCAATGCATCAAAACAACATCCTGAGCGCCCGCACCATTCAGCACGGTCACCGCTTGCTCGATCTCGCCTAACGTCCCCATACCTGTCGACAGCAGCACTTTGCGCCCCGACTGGGCTGCTGCCCGTAACAATGGGGGATTGGTAAGGTCCGTTGAGGCAATTTTGACATAGGGAGGGTCGAATGCGTCGAGAAATTTAAGCGTCTCTGCGTCAAACACTGATGCGGAAAACAAAATGTCTTTACGCGCCGCATGCATCGCGATCAGATTCCACTCATTCGGGGTCAAACGCTGGGCATTACGGACAGCGACGGCGGGATTGTCCAGCAAAGCGCCATTTTGCCGCAGCTTGGTCAGGTACAATTTTGGCGGATCGATCAACTGGAACTTGACAGAATCTGCACCAGTCGTCTTCGCTGCGTCGACCAAACGGCACGCCGTAGCGGCCGATCCTTCATGCGTTGTACCGGCTTCCGCGATAATGTGGATGTGTCCTTGCGTAGTCATAACACGTCCTGTTTCCTCAACCCTCCCCTACCCGGTAGCGGCGCACAGCTTCCGCGAACTGGGCAAAACTTCCCACCATCTCGTCACGAAGTGTCGTCCACACCGGCCCGGCCGCTTGGCGGACCGCTGGTAGTTCCTCCATCCTATCTATACGGTCAACGACCTCGGCCACGGGATCGTGAGAACGAATCATATCGATGTTCCAGTTTCCGAAACCGACTGTATCCATGGCACTCAAACCTCTTTCGTCATAGCTGATGGGGATGCAGGGAATGCCGAAGGAGAAAGCCGGCAAAGCAGAATGCAACCTGTAAGTGATGTTTAGGCGACACTCTGAGAGAAGAGCCAAAAACGTCAATGCGTCGTCGACATAGATGTATTCTACATCGTCAAACGAGGCCGCAAATGAAATGTCCCGGTAGTCATGACACAAAAGCCGCGGAATACCCAAGCCACGGTTTCGAATGATATCTGCGATCCGCGTAATATCGTTGCCCACTCGAGACTGCGCGGTAAGGGGAATATTCATCGACGACGGGGCGCGTACGGAGATCAACACAAAGTCGCGGCTCTCCATCGGTACTTCCGGAAGCCGGTGGCGAACTTCATCCAGAAAAATCGTCGGGCAACCGCTCAGACGCGAATACGACACGCCCAAGCCCTGTAAATAAGCGAGCGTTGCCTTATCACGCGCCAAAGTGCACATTGCGCGCTGATTGAGTGCGCGCGCCGTTGTATCCGACATCGCGTCGGTCCGGCGTACCAAGCGGTTTAAGCGCCCGTAAATCCTGCCCATCGAAAGACTGAACAGCATCATCGGCGGTTCCAATGCAGATAATGCATTCATCTCTATCTGCAATTCACCGTTTTCGTATAAGTTACCGCCACCAACGATCACGCCGTGACCGTATTGGTTGATTTCGTAAATGGTTTGAGCGTTTAAACCTGCCCTTGTATGAGCCTCGTATTTCGACGTGGCCGGCAAATTGATTACGTTTACCACTTCCTCGAAAGCTTGCATCAAGAACATGCGCAGGCCAACCGCAATAATGTCGTTACCAACGTTGAGCGCTCGCGGGCGAACGTTGAACAGCGTGATCATCGTGCGCGCAATGAACGGCAGGAAGATTCGGAAGCTGCAAAGTAGCCAGACGCAAGGGCATCCGTAATCGTGACAGCGTGCCAAGCTCCCTGTCGCCCTTGCGCAAAAGCCGTAAAGGCAGTGAGATCCTCAGGTGTGTCGATAGTCATGCGCACCTTGGTCGTTTCTCCGTTAGGTTCGGCAGACGGGTCGGCGATGTTTTCCCAAGTGATCGTGTTTAGTTGACCGTAGACGGCCATCATAGGATGCTCGCGTGCCTCGAGCCGTTTGTCTCGTTCGATAAGTTCGGCAAATATCTCGGTTCTTACCAGCTCTAGCGCCACTCCGTAGGGAAAAGTACGCGGGAGAAGGTTGGTCACAAAATCTAGTTCTCGAGCGACCACACACTCTACTCCTTGCGCAATTAAATTCGGATCAAAGAAAGGGCTGTCGGCATTGATTCTAACAAACCAGTCGAAGCGCTGGTTACGTGCTGCTTCCAGCATACGCGTAGCGACATCTTCGGTCGAACCACGATAAACAGCGATATCCAACGCCGCCGCCGCTGTCGTTATTGGATCATCGATCGCCCGCGAACTTGTCGCGATGATCACGGACGCTAGGGGCGCCCTACGCACCCGCTCCGCAACATACGATAGTAACGAACGACCATGGATATCGACTAGAACTTTTCCCGGTAGGCGGCGAGAATCCATGCGCGCCAGGATCACACCCCCGATTTTTGGGCATTTCATGCTCATATCACGACACTCTAATCATGAGCGGCGGTGCGGCTCGTAAACACACTTCTTGGATATCCGGCACCTTGTTCGACGTCAATGCCACCGAGACCTGGCGGGCGTGCTGCGTTATATAAGGTACGGTGCGATCAATAATCGCGCATAAAGTCCTCTATTGCCCGTACTGTCCGCTCCGCTCCCCGCCCATCGACCAAACCACGTTGACGCTCCCGCTGAGTGTGTAAGCGTGATCGATCTGCGGCGAGCGCTTCGATCGTGCTGGAGACCCGAACGTAGCTTTCATCCTCAAAGCCGCCACCGTCCAGACAAAATTCCTCGTACTGTGCCTGCACGTGGTTGCAGGGATCGCCCGAGCGTCGGATCGCGATGACCGGCAAACCAGCATAAACGGCCTCCGCCGTAGAAAGACCACTCGACAAAATGGCGACAGCACAATTTGCTGCGATCCGCCACATCGATCTGCTCGCCCGCGCTAGGATAATTTCGTGCCGCACCGCAGAGCTAAAAGTTGCGACCAGGTGATCATGGGAATGATCGTACCCATCACCGAGCAACGCCCAAACGGTAAGGGGCGCACGAATATCCTTCAAAACATGCAGCATTTTTCGGGTATGGTTTTCGCCGTCAGTGCCTCCGAACGACACCATTACCGGCAACTGATGTTCCGCCGCAGCCGCAGCAAATACCGCTTGTGCTATGGGTACGCAGAATCGATTCATTATCGTGTAATCGAGGCCAGCATACACGCGTACGCGATTGAGATCCTCCGCCACGCGACCACGGGTGAAAAACAAGTCGAGCCGATCCGCGTGCGAAAAAATAGGACATATAGATACCGTGATCTGCGATACCGCAGCGATACCATTGAACGTCGTGTCACGAAGTGCCAGGAGATCGAATATCGCCACGTCTGGCCGAAATCTCTGTGCGCAATCGACGAAATTTTCCTCGCCCTCGACAAAACAAATCCTGCACGGCAAGTCAACAAAGATGGAGCGGAACCGGTGATCGGCTGCGACAATTACTTCTACATGATGCGAGCGTCCGACTTCCGCGACAAAACTCGCAGATCGAAACAAATGGCCTAGGCCGTCCTTTACAGCACCACGACAATAGATCTGCATCTTCATGTTGATAATTTTACCGCCAGAGGCAAAAGTACCGTTAAAGCCCGCCGAACCCGGCCACCGTGAACGGTGCAAACCTTAGTTTGTAAGTAGCCATGCGTCGGATGCGTAGACCTAGTTTCGGTGTCAGCATTTTTGAGACAAAATTTGCAAGCTAATCGCTTTAGCAGATGGGTGAACAATTAATCTCGACACTTCCGGATCGATGCACACCGTAAACGCATAGTTATAACAAGCCCATAGCTGTCAGAAGGCCATTTACTCGGTGTGAATACGTATGTTCGGACATCGCCAAGCTATAGGCTGTGTCCACAATCTGCGCTCGCTCCTTTTCGTCTTGGAAACGAGACAGTATCTCGTCCATGTTCGACAAATCGCGACGGATCGCAAAGTAGTGAATGTCGGATTCAAGTATTCCATTGTAGCCTCCTTCCAATAACAACTGCGCCGTTTTAGTACCTATCGCTTCGAAATGCCGCGATGAAATAGCCTTGCCGGAAACATAGTTAGAGAGGTTTGAAAAGAACGTTTGCCTCAAGTTTGCTATCGTCGTCTCCGGATATCGTTGAAGATGGGCGCATGCAGATCGTGCCGCACGATCGTCTCTTTCGAGGAAATACGTGCCAGCTTCCGCTCCAACAATCCCTTTGCAACGGTTCAGAAACATCTGCCATTCCGGTGCTGCGACTCGCTGAAATTGAATATCCGCAACAAGATTCATCGCCTCCACGCGATATTGCAATGCTTCGATAACTTCACTTCGCTCCGCGTCTCCCAGCCACAAAGGGTAACGATCGCCGCGAAAGCCGATGTCTATGTCGCGCGGTCCTTCGCCTGGATAATACCGATTCGGATTCAGTGCCGCAGGCGCAGCAAGAACAGTTGTATTCTCACAGTGCGCGTATAACCATCGCGCCGATTCGATCGGCAACTGACTTGCGATATAGTCCGCCTGCGCCTGTTGGGCGAAAGCGATTTTTTCGCGCATATGAGTGTATTCGTTGCCAATAAATAATAAGAGCTTACCCCTGCGGTTTTGTAACGCCGATAGAAGCCGCGAAATGGTACCCACGTCGTCGCCCAACGCGGAATGCAAAATTACAACCAAAGGGGCCGCCACTAATTGCCGTTGCGCCTTCCTGGCTTCTAGCAAATTAACGATATTGTAGGCATGGGCCTCGAGCAAAGGTGAATCGCGAAACGCCGCGAGCCAGTCGTTCGCGTAAGACAAATTGTCATATGAATTACGATCGAGCCACGAAAAAAGCCGATGGGAAGGACTAACAACGTGAGCTGGGTTTCGAATGGCACCGAGCAATGCGGCTGCTGTTTCAACCCAGCTTGCACGTCTTCCCGGCACACGGCGCGCATACAAAATGACCGCGAGTTCATTCGGTTTCGAAAACGGCGGAACTCGCATTATCACCCGCCTCGATTTTCTTTCTCAGGGAGTCGAAAATCGCCGTGCAAAAGTGTGAATAGCTAATTATGGGTGTGTGACCATCCAATGCGACTCTATAAAAAAGCCGTGTATTTCGCTGAGTGCGGCCGGAAAATTAGGCAATGATCGTTCAGAATTCGCTCTGAGTCACACAGTACGCTCGATTATCTCAACTACGCGCTTTGCCGCTTCGCCATCGCCATATTCTGATATATCCCGCCGAGGCAGAAAATCCGGACCTTGCCATAATCGGTTCCATCCCGCTTCGATAGTTTCCACCCACTCCGATTCATCGCGTAAGGTAATACAGCGCACGCGGTGGAAATAGGCCTCCTTCTGTAGTCCACCGGAATCGGTAAGGATCAACTCTGCACCGGACACGAGACCAGCCATGTCGACATAACCGAGCGGAGCGCAGACAGAAAGCCCTTCAAAATCCACACCAAAATTTTCCGCCGCTTGGCGCGTACGTGGGTGTATCGGAAAAACAACGGGCATGTCGTTAGCGGTGCGCTTCAGAAAAGCTACCGCCTTTTCCAGTCGTTCTCTAGATTCCGTGTTCTCCGCTCTATGCAAAGTCGCAACGGCGTAAGGACACTCTTCTAGGTTTAGTCGAGTCCGAATGTTCACTTTCCGGGTCATCGCGGCAGCGTGGAGTGTCGCATCGTACATAACATCACCCGAGTGGTGTACTCCCGCGGTAATCCCTTCTGCAGCTAGATTTTTGATGGCCGTGTGGGTTGGGCAGAACAGTAAATCGCTTATATGATCGGCGAGCACACGATTGACTTCTTCTGGCATGCGTCGATTGAAGGAACGGAGACCCGCTTCCACATGCGCCACCGGCACATGCATTTTTGCCGCTGCTAACGCACCCGCAAGTGTTGAGTTCGTGTCACCGTATATTAGCACGATCGCCGGAACCTCTTGCTCGATGATATCCTCGATCGCGGCAAGCATCCGCCCCGTCATTTGACCGTGACCCCCACCGTGAATGTCCAAAGAGTAGCGCGGCTCAGGGATTTCTAGCTCCTCGAAAAATACCGCTGACATCTCCGTGTCAAAATGTTGGCCGGTATGTACCATTACCTCGCTTAATGCGTTTGATGCCTCCAATGCACGTGAAACGGCGGCGGCTTTGACGAATTGTGGCCTAGCACCAACCACCGAGAGAACGTCTGCCGTCATCACCCTAGTTCTTCACCATACTGTTCCACACCACCACGCGATCCGTAACAACGATTCCTAAAATCACCCCATGCATTACTGCATCAAATTACTCACCGATTTTGTTTTCACTTCCATTAGTTCTTACGCACCTGGAAAAGAAATATTTCATTTACGTATTCTTCCGTTGTTAACAGTTCAATCGCCTCCAATAAATCCAATGTCAACGACTCAAAATACTTGATATATTCGAACCTAGATCGATATATCGCCACATAACCTCCGACTCGATTTATTCGCGCCGCATTTTTCGAAAGTGTGTCTTTAAGAATGAGGAATCCGTCGTCGGTCAGAACATTTCGAATCTTTCGCGTGACAGATAAAAACTTAGTTTCAGCAATCAACGCAGAGGTTAAACCAAGGCAAAAAACACGATCGAACTTCTCTCGAACTGGATGTGATTCGATATCGCCTTTTTCAAACTTAAGCGTTTCCTGCAAGCATGCAGGAAAGCCGGCTCGTTCTCGCGCTTGGTCGACAAGTGTCGCAGACAAGTCTATACCTATAGCCGACTCAACGAATTCGTAGCCGAGGCACGTATATCGGCCATCACCACAGCCGACATCCAGCAATTTACTTCCGCGTCCAATTTTTTGCAGAATACTGCGTAGTGCAACTTCTTGCCGTTCGTAGAACTCCGGCGCAGCCAGATAGGAGTTATGGCAGTCTATCCAAAAAGCATCCGACGTTTGCTGGTCAGATGCCACATGTCGATCCGCATTCAATGGTTAAATTTTCTTACAAAAACGTCGCGAGCCAAAACGAGATCATCAGGTGTATCGATTTCATAACTCTCGATCACATGAGCCGGTAACGGCAATTGGGGCATCAAATGTTCAAAAACTGCAGACCTTTTATCGTCTAACATTTCTGGTTGTAACCAGGCAACATTAGCCCACTCGTAGTCAGTGTGTTTCGTTCTCGAAAACGACGTTATATTCGATTCCGAGTCTAGCGACACGAAAACAGCATCTGTGGTTTTCGCTTTCGTAATACCTATCACCGGATCGACACTTCCTGCACAACGCCGCAGCATTTTTTCGAAGCTCTTTTGCTCGAATAATATATCGGCATCCAGAAACAGGCAGGGCTTTTGCAAACATTTTGCACCAAGCACATAGCTGTTCAGCGTCGTTGTGCTGCGATATGCTGGATTCCTCACGAAAACGGCGTCTTTTCGCTCGCGGACGACGGTATCAATAATTTCTCGCTCGCCAAATCCAGTCACAATGCGAACATCGCGGACCGTGGCGAGCAACCTCAGCGTCCTGACTATCAGTGGTATACCGCCAAATTCCACTAAACACTTTGGCCGCCCCAACCCTAACCTTGTAGCCATTCCGGCAGCCGCTATGATAACGTGATCAACAACTGGCATAGTGATCCACTGTCGAAGACGACATAATCAGATACTTCCGTGAGCGTGGCCGCAGGATTGTGAATACCGCCAAAAGCGATGCCAATATCTGCCGCATCAAACATCGGTATGTCGTTCGCACTATCCCCAATAGCCACAATGCGATCGTAGGTTTGTCTTAAGCCTAGAACAGGATCCCCCTTGTGAAGCACTTCAACGAGTTCTGTAACCCGATCTCCTTCACGCTTGCCACGCGATGTAAATGCCTCACAGCCTACCCTGGCAATTAGTGGCTCGATCCAAAGATCTAGATTACCGGTGATGATGTAACTGTTGTTGCGACGTTGTTGGATAAAATTTAGCAAATTTTCATCGAGTTCGATTTTTTCTATGCTACGCCGAACCTCTGAGATGCGCGCGGCTTTTAATATAGCGAAACGTAACGTGAAGGAATCCTCAAACGGGATCGCACCACTCAACGTTAGCTGCGTTAACAACGTGATTTCACGTTCCAAATTTAAACTCTGCGCAATCGCGGGCAATAATTCCGTCCGCGAAATCGTTCCGTCCAAATCAAAAACAAAACAAGTTTTCACGTTAAGCGTCGTTCATCTACGCTCGAATATTGAAAAAAATTGGCGTGTTTCAGTTCGATTGTTTAATAAGGAGTCACCGAACAGCGCTTCCAAGCGACACGGAGCATAGTTAAATGGCTCAAGTTCTGCGTTGACCAGAGATTCGAGCTCCTCCGTGGTGCGGTATATCGCAGAATAATGACTCGATAGCTCTTCAGACCAGTGATCACGAAGCGTTAAACGCTCCTTCATTGCTACTGGTTCGCGTAGATAGATCGTTGCATTTGGTGCGGAAAAAATGCCAAACGCTCTTAAGCACGACGATACATCGTCATCATTTAGATACAGAAATAGGCCGGATATAATGAAGAGTTCAAATTTTTTGCGGTCTATCGCCAAGGCGCCTAAATCAGCTGCGGACCATTGAACAAAAGTTGCTTTTGCATGCTTTACGCGAGAACGCGCTGCGTCGCACAGTGACGAACTAGCGTCAATACCGGTATAAGATGCTACGTGATCTAGCAACGCATCCGCCCACCTCCCAATTCCACACCCGAGATCTAATACGTTTTGGCTACCATCGAGCCCGAGACGTGGAGTTATTAGTTTTTTCTCCTCGGCGTCGCGTGCCGCTGCAAGTTGCGGGTTATGATCTTGATATAAAACGCTGGTTAGCGGGTGATCCGCGCTAAGGTTTTCCCCTCGCGCCTCAAAGAATTCGCCCACCCGCTCACTATCTATTCCTAACTTCGAACCAGTGACGCGGGTGTCGTGCCTAGTTTGCGTTTTCAAGCCTGGGTTTCCATGACGCCGAATTTGGTCGCGATGTACTCGCAAATGGTTTCCGCAGCTGGTTTCGGCCCAATACCAAGTAACGTGCGTCCGATAGACAGGCGCGATTCTTTTTTGGGGTCGCGTCTCTTATCTATAACTTGGACCAGAAACTCATCAATCGACTCAACGCCATGACCATGATAATGAAGGCTGAGGAGTTCCTCTCCGACGGTACTCATATGAGTGCGATCTTCGCGCTCCAAGAAAAGCAAAGGATTTCCTGTCGGCAGATACTCGGCAATAAACGATAGACTATCCGTGATCATTGCGGAAGATTGCAAAAATAAAAAATTATAGTCACCGTGCTTCCACACTGACACGTTGGGAATATTTCGCAAGTCTGACAAGTAGGCAGAATAATCAAACTTCGTGGTTTCTGGGTACGTTTTTAACGCGTATAACAAGTTAGGATGCGGCTTAAACACAAAGTCTACATCCGGTCTATTCTTGAATGTTTGCGTAATTGATTCACAAATCACATCGAAAGTACCGAACTTGAGGCGTTCATAGACAGCCCCAATGGTCCAATGAGGCGCCCAAATCACAACTGGCCGGACGGGTTTTTCGACTGGATTTCGCTCAATGTCTAACAAGTCAAATTTTGGATAACCTGATAATAGGACGTTAGTTGAATACCGTTTTTGGTGTTTTTTGTACAATTCTAATTCTCGGTTCGTACTAGCGAATACAGTCCACGCTGAATGATGAAAATTCTGATTAAATTGATAATCTTCCTCCTCAACCATCAAAAACCCATAAGACAAATAGCAGGTGCGAGAATAAAGGCTCAGGAATTCGATTTTGTAGGGTTCAGGGTAGGCAACGCTACCGAGCGTATAGAACGCTAGATCCACATCCTGCGGCGATATCGGTTCGTGTGAGTCGTCCGCATATCCTTCTACCTTCGCGTCAATTTTGCGCGATCGGAAAAAATCGTGAACCTCTTGTTCCGACTTATCCGGTTCCACGTCGATACGTTTAAACGCGATTACTGTCACAGACGCCCAGTCGCACTTGAGCAGCTCATGGTAAATCGAGGCGTAGACGTCCCAGAGCGCCGTATCGGGGACAAAAAAAACGATTTTTATCTTGTAATTGGTGGGCTTACTCGCATCCGATCCGTAAAAACGGTCGAGCAAATGCTGATTTCCTTCCCACAGATTGTACCTAAGCTCATCGATCCTTCCTCCATTGAAGCAGTGATACGACAACGCCTCATTGTGTGCCTGGGCTATTTCTTCTCTAATTCCTCTGAATAGCCGCCCGGCAACGCGCTGCTGGCACTGCCCCTTTATATCTCGCAAGTTCGAGATCGCGTCCTTAATCAACTTCGTTTTGCGTTTCACTAATACCCCGGATACACGCTAATTAAGTAGCCCCGCATGCCCCAGGCGCTCGCGAACTCGTTTACACACCCGAGCAACTCCTTCCTCTAACGACACTTGAGGAACCACACCGAGTAACTGTTGCTGTCGTTCCAAACTGGGGTTTTTTACTAATGTCATGCGCTCCGGCAGGCGAACTATTTCAATCAAATCACGACTGGCACCAAGTTCCTTCCTTATCATTTCCGCTAATTCAGCGATCGGTCGCACGTCCGGATGGCCGATATTTATCACAGCATAATCAGACACCGTTGCAGCTGACGTTATCGCCGTAAGCGCGTCTGAAACATGAATCCAACCACGAGCGCTGCCCGTGTGAACCTCGATTGGTTTCCCAAGCGCCAGGTTTGTTGCGAACCTGATCATTGCAGAACGATGATCCCCTAGATCCTCCTCTTCGTCGTACATCATGAACGGTCGCAGCGTAACCGCACGGAGTCCGTATTGTCGAACTTCGTACTCGACTAGGGATTCGCTCAATAATTTCGACAACCCGTATCTATTATTCGGACAAGGCGTTTGTTTTTCATCCATGACATCAAGTTCCGGTCCATACACTTCGGATGTCGAAAAATATACTAACTGGGCATTAGTCCGTTTGCACAAATCAAGTACGTTCTGAGTCCCTGCGAGATTTGTATCGATCGCCAGAGAGGACGCTTGTTCGCACGTAACGCGGCTGACCATCGCGCCTAAGTGAAAAACAATATCCGGCCCCCAATCAAATGCGGGTAACAAATCGCTTATGTTGCGAATATCTGCCATCAAATAATTCTTTCGCCACGCGGGTTTAATATCACTTTCTAAAACGTCATATCCCGATTGACGTAAATTAGTTACGAGTGGGTTGCCGATATTCCCTTCAGAACCAATTACCAACGCGCTTTTATTTGCCATGAGCTATCGCCTTCGAGAAAACCGTGACCCAAGCATCACTAGGTGATGATCTTGGATCATAGTGGTTAGTTAACACGCAATCGAAAATCGATCGCTATTACTTTGAAACTAACACTTTTACCACCCTAATGACTGACTGAGGAATGAACGGGCGTATTTTTTGGAACCCCTTGTAAAGCAGCTTCGGTTGCGAGAAAACTAGACTGTGTGGGTTCGGGACAAATATGAAGGGATATTTTTCGCGGATTTTCTCTATGGCCGGCGGTTCGACATCGTCTGACGTAGGAGCGATTTTTTCGCATTGGCGCTGGCGGACCACACCTCGCGTTTTTCTTGTCGCACAAATCTCTTCGATATGACTGTCGAATGTACCTATAAATGTCTCATACGAATACTGTCGGTTTAGCGCAACTTCGCAATACGCGGTGGCTATAATTTCAGCGAGACGTTCGTGGTCACGCAATGCGTTGACGACGTCAACCATATTGCCGTGATCTTTCTGCAACGGGATATAGTGTCGCCATGGTTTGATTACGCCGGAGTATTCACCTTCGTACAAAATGCACGAAGTTCTTAACGTAATTGCTTCAAATATTCGCGGAGAAATCTGAGCGAGTGGAATGACGTCTTCTAAATCGCCGAAATACTTATTTCTCAGCGTATCATAAGGTGAATCTGGAATAAGTGTTGCGATTGTGTCCGTCTTTGCTGAAACGCATCCGGAGAAATCGAACACACTAGCGCCGCTCTCGACGCCTAAGACCGCGCGCGATTGCCTAATCAGCGTGACCCATCTGTCTCCGTAGAGTCGGTCTTCTTCCTTGAAGCTAATGTTAGTTTTGAGACGGTGCGAGCGGGCATCCTGGGAAAATCGCTCGGCAATTTTCCATTTCTCCAAGCCCATGCGTCCGTGCCACGCGGGGTATTTCCGACCACGATAGCTGACGTCATACCGGCGCTTATTGAGCGGTATCGGCTCGTACAAATGCAAGGGTGAACTAACGTAACCCGTAAGAACATTTACTCGCTTTACACCAGGAAGATCACTCGCCGGATAAACATGATCGATCGCATTTTCTGGGACACAAGTAAATATGATATCGAAGCCTATGTCGTGGATTCTCCGCACCGAATCCTTCACAAATCGATACTCATCCTGCAGAAAAATTGCCTTTACACCCGAGAACGCCTTTAGTTTTTGCCGTGTTTTCGGCGACGCGTATGCGTCAATTGCCAAGAAAATAGAATAATGCAGAACAACGACATCGAATCTATCAAGAGATACATCTTCTGGTAACTGCCCATTGTACGAAACCAAATACGAGAATATTGTTACGTCGTGACGGGAGTATTGATGGAAGGCATTTATGTGATCACAAACTGTCGCAGCGTTGTTAGGTTGATAGTTGCACAGAAGCAAAATTTTTAAGTTAGCATTATTCACAGCATTCGGGTGTTATAAAATTCTAGCGCTTCATCGGTGTCGCCGTGAAACGCTATTTTTCCATGTGACATTACGAGCGCGCTAGTACAAAAATCTCGTAGTACACCCTCCGCATGAGATGCTAGAACCAAAATCCCGGTTTCACCAATACGCTTCGCCAAACGTCTTTGAGCTTTGACCATAAACCGAACATCACCGACGCCGATAATCTCGTCGATCAACAAAATATCGGTCTCGATTGCTGTCGCAATACCAAACGCAAGTCGAACGCGCATACCTGCAGAGTAAGTACGTATCGGGCGCTCCAGAGCCTCTTCGAGTTCGGAAAAATCTGTAACGTCGTCAGTTATTTCGTTAATATTCCGCGGAGCTAAACCTAGCATAGTGCCTGCGATCACGATGTTTTCTATGCCGGAGGCGTCTTCATCCATCCCATAACTCAGATCGAACATTGGCATCACTGACCCCGAGCGCTCTATCGAACCGGCGCTCGGCGCATAGATCCCCGCCAGCAAACGCAAAAGCGTCGATTTTCCCGCGCCATTCGCGCCGATTACGCCTAACCTCGTACCTTGCCGGATTTCCAAACCAATATCAGAAAGGGCACAGATTTCATGGACCCGAGCAGCCTCTCGCCGCTTCGGCTGCATCAATCCAGCCAAGAGAGCGCGTAGCGATTGTGCAGTTTCCCCGAACACGGGGAACCGCAGACTTGCGTTTTTGACATTTATGTAAGTCAAATTCGATTACAACCAAAAGCGCAAGCGAGATTCCTGGGTCAAGGTGACAAAATTCGCAATAAAGGCGCAAAAAGCAAACAGAGCAATGCATACAAACCAGTTGGTTTGCGTGGGGTGCTGCGCTATTAACGGCAAGCGCAATATTTGCAGAAAATGCGTAACGGGATTGAAGTCAGCGAGATATGCGCGCGCACCCAGTATCTCACGTGGCCACAAAATTGGCGTGACGAGAAACAAAACGCCAGTCAGCGATATTGTAACTTGTTGCAAGTCGCGAAATCGGCTGCAGCCATAGGCAAGGATAATTCCGATGCAGTACAGCGTGGCTAATGTCAACCCTATCGCAGGAATAATCAAAAAAATTGTTTGCCAATTTATCGATCTATATATCAACAACACGATTACTATTACTATCGCATTGTGCATAAAGACAAAAAAATTCCTTACTATCGTTCGCACTATCAAAGAAGATGGCGATACGATTTGGTTCAACAATATATATTTGTACGTAACAAAAGCACTACACGCCTCGGTTACCGTGGCGTTTATCCAATTCCACACTACAATTCCGATCGCTATAAACGGCAGAAATTCATGCAGCGGTTTAGCAAAAATTGCACCGTATACCGTCCCTATGGCGATAACCGTAACGGCTGTCGTAAGCACGATCCAAAATGGGCCGAGCATAGTGCGCCGATAACGACCGACAATATCGAACCAAGCGAGCAAAGACCAACGACGCCATTCACTTAACATGTTACCCGCACTTAACGGCAGCAATCTCCATCGTTCTCGTGACATTTTCTGTTCGTTGTTCACGCTGAGAAAAAGTATTCTATCGCGTGTCAAGCCCGGTCCAATTTGCGTATTTAACCGCCAGTCGCTGCTTCATTGAACAAAGCTTCCCGCCAACGCTTGGACAACTCGTCGTTGAGCTTCATATTCGAGATACGGGTGCATTGGAAGACTAATAACACGTTCTGCACATCGTTCTGCGTGCGGAGCTACGGTCGTTTGACTCCCCAACGAAGCGAATGCCGGTTGCAGATGCAGCGGAAGCGGATAATGTACCGCTGTAGGTACCTCAATATCTTTTAGCGTCCGCTGAACCACATCTCGCTGCTCTACCTGAATCGTATATTGTGCATATACGCTAGAATTGCTAGATACGATGTAGGGTGAAGTGATTTCAGGGCAATGCTCGCCGAGTAACGCATCATATCCGGTGGCAACACGCCCCCTAGACTGGATCTCGTCCGGGAACACATCCAACTTGGCCAACAATACCGCAGCTTGTATGGTGTCTAGTCTACCGTTCAATCCAATCACCGAGTGATGGTAGCGACGATCCTGCCCGTGGATCCGAATATTTCGCATTCGTTTCGCTAGATCATCGTCACTCGTAAAGCACGCTCCTCCGTCTCCGTAGCAGCCCAGAGGTTTCGATGGGAAAAAGCTAGTACAACCGATTGTCGATAACGCACACGACTTGCTCCCCTTGTAGGTAGCGCCGAAACTTTGTGCCGCGTCTTCGATAACAGGCAACCCATGTTTGTCCGCCATTGCGTTGATACGGTCGAAGTCCGCGCATTGCCCATACAAGCTCACCGGAAGCAGTGCGCGTGTGCGATCCGTGATCGCGTTTTCAATGAGATCGGGGTCGATGTTATACGTACCTGGATCGATGTCGACGAAAACCGGCTTTGCACCTAATAATGCTATCGTTTCCGCCGTAGCGATGAATGAAAACGGGGTTGTAATCACCTCATCACCAGCCTTTACGCCGAGAGCCATCATGGCAATCAAAAGCGCGTCGGTACCGCTAGCGACAGCGATACAATGCGAGACGCCTATGAAATCGGCGAGGCGTTCCTCCAGCTCGCTGACTTCGGGACCCATGATGTATTGACCGTGATCTAATACGCGATGAATGCGCCCGTCGATCTCGTTTTTGAGCTTAGCGTATTGGGCTTTTAGGTCAACGAACTGCAAATCTTATCGCTCCCTGAATCAGGGCTGTAAATACTCATGCTGGCTTACAGGTCAAGCTAGTGCCGTGTAGAAAATAATGGTCGCCAGTGTGAACGCAAACGGTCTGACTGTCCCCGTGTAGTGGCAGGTCGAGCTGTTCTCCGTGACGACTTACCCAGGCGATATGCCGACCGGGAACACCAACAACTAGGGCATACGATAATACATCCCGATTAACGACGCTGCCGGCACCGACGAACGCATATTCACCGATAGTCACTCCACAAACGATCGTGCAATTCGCCCCGAGCGTTGCGCCGCGTCGTACCACCGTATTGCGATATTCGTCCTTACGGGATATCGCCGAGCGAGGATTGTAGACGTTTGTGAACACCATGCTCGGACCACAAAAAACGTCGTCTTCCAAAGTTACGTTATCGTAGACCGATACGTTGTTTTGGATTTTGACGTTGTTGCCGATTTCCACACGATTCCCGACGAAAACATTTTGACCCAGAGAACAATCGGCCCCGATTCGCGCACCCGCACAAACGTGCACCCAATGCCAAATTCGTGAACCTTCCCCGATACGCGCCCCATCGTCGACAATAGCAGAAGGATGGCAGGAGAAATTCGACACCGCCGGTTCAATATTCGAGGGGAAGAGAGACGCGTCGTCCGTCCCGTGCCGAGGTATACATCGCTATGAGAGTTTCTAAGGATCGTAATCCCTCCCTGCCGTCCGTTACTGGCGTTGTTTCGCCGCGCAGCACGCGGATCAGATTATCGTAGTATCGAGGGTGACCGACTCCATAGACCGAATCAACGCCATAGCTAGCGTCCTCAACCAACGCATCATCTTTATCTTCGTCGGCAAATTCCCAGTGTTTGATTTCGTTGACAGCCACACCCCCAACTTGAACCGTACCTTTCTCCCCGAGAATCGTGATCGAACCTTCCAAATTTTTTGGGTACGTTAACATTGTGACATTGATCGATCCCAATGCACCAGCTCGCCACTTAACGTTTGCAACTGCCGAATCCTCGACTTCAATATTGCGTTCCAGGGTCGCAGTATAAGCATGCACACTTTCGATTGGTCCAATTAGCCAATCCAGAAGATCAACATAGTGACTTGCTTGATTCATTAACGCGCCGCCATCGAACTCCCAGGTACCGCGCCATTGTGCGGAATCGTAATATTCCTGTGGTCGTGTCCAGAATACGTTGATATTCACCATGTAAATCCGCCCAAAACGGCGCTTGCACAATGCTCGTTTTAGTAGTTGCAGAGTTGGGTTAAGTCGGTTCTGCTTAACGACAAACAAATGAACGCCAGCGGCGTCGCAAGTAGAAACCATACGCTTGCCGTCCACCAATCGCGTCGCCATCGGTTTCTCTGTCACTACATGCCGACCGGCGAAGGCCACATCCATGGCGTGTTGGGAATGTAGACCGCTAGGCGTGCAGAGCACGACACAATCCATGTCGACCCTTTTTAACATCTGATCCAGATTAAGATAACCATCGACAAACATTTCCGCAGCACATTTCTCGAGCGTTTCGCCATGGGAATCACAAATCGCAACCAGTTCGGCCCGCTCCTTGTGCTCGGCAATAGCATTGAAATGCCGCCCAGCAATTCGCCCACAGCCAACCACCGCAAAGCGGATTTTTCGGTCCGTGATCGTATAAGGTGACTCGTATGCCATGCGTCATCCCCCAACTGAATTGACTTCACTGTAACCACGCTACCGCCGTACCGCTAAATCTTGCGGTATCGGCCCACGGTTGCACTCAAACGCGACGCTTAACTTAAACTAGTTGGTGAGGGATCAGTGGTTGCACTGTCGCCGGTACGTAAACGCATTCCCCACCCGCTTGTCGCGAGATTTCTGTGTAGATTTCGGGCGCCTCGACGAGTGCGGTAACGATAGCAACGTCAAAGTGATTACAACGGTCCATTGACTTCCACACCGGGCAGCCAAGAAACTGGCTAAGTTCGCTATAAGGATCGAACGTTCCCGCCAACGTCAACGAATGATCGCTGAGGCGCAAGTATCCGATCTCTGCCAATTCCGATACGCCACCGAATAAAACTTGAATTGCTCCGCGCCGACGTGCATCTAAAAACGTTTCAGACAACGCTTGCCCTGCTTGACGATAGAATTCAAACGAGGACGATAAATATTCAGCCGTTAAACGGCTCTTTTCCGCAAAGCCTTTTGGCGTTAGGTAATACAAATACCGATTAGCCGGCGCCTGGTTGATTTTGACCCATCCTTTTCGGACACAACGGCGCATGTAGGAGTTAGCAAGACCTAAAGCGACGCCGAGTCGGTCAGCCAAATGCCGTTGTGTAACGTCATTTTGAGCTTCGACCGCAGTCAAGATCTCAAGTGTTAAAGTCTCGTCGCGATTATTTTTCATCTACTTCGTTCACATTATGAACGTAATATAGCAAATTTGCGTTCATAATGTGAACAACTATGTGTAGCATTTTTTCGCCGAGGCCTGCATGACCACTGAACGTGGACGAGATTAGAACTTCTCGGTTTTTCTAAGCAATAGAACCCGCGTATGAAAACACCGAAATAGTTTGGTCAGACCCGGTAGAAGTGGCACTAAAGGCGCTAATATCCGCGAACGTCCTTCCGAGTGTCGAATAAAATCGGCTTCAACTTGCTTAACCTCCGAGAATATACCCTCGAGCATGCCGCTAATTTCTCGGCCTGATAGATATTTCAAGCCGTTCTGACCATATTCATAGATAATATCTATGGCTTCCTGGACGGTGCGGTCCTCCAACACTGCGGCACGTACGCCTAATCGGGTCCAAAGCGCATACCACCACCTCGCCTTCAGTGTCCCACCGAATGGTACAAATATGTGTGGTTCGATGGGGCGCCATTTCGCTGGAAAGTTGTGCAACGACCAGGCACCAGGTTTGAGAACTCGGTTGATTTCTTGAAAAGCCAGGGATTGATTTTGGACGTGCTCGAATACAGAGGTCGAATAGACAAATTCGAAAAAGTCGTCCGGAAACGGAATGTGGGTAACGGTGGCCTGGGGGCCAAATCGAAATCGGTCGAGATCGTTATGTTCTCTCAATTCTACGTAATTACGAATATCGTAGCCGTGGGTGTTTTGGTATCCGCTATCGAGATATTCGTAGACGTGGCGTCCGCTACCACAACAGAAATCGAGTATTTGCGAGGTGTGATCGAGTTCAATGCCATGAGCCGCCAAAATTTCTTGATTTAGACGGACAATTCGTTGATTGGGCGGCAATTCCGTCACGTGTGTGTTAATAATATTGACGATAAGTTGGCAGCCCTATTGACATAATGATCCACCGTGTTCGGATTGTGAGAGCATTTTCGGATGGCGTAGATTGCTTTAACGAGCTAGCGTGCCTCTAGATATAGCGCCTGAATTTCCGGATATACGTCACCCGCCGCAGACTGTTCATAGATCACAATATCCAGGCCGAGTGACACCGCAGTTAATGCTGTGGCCAACTGACTCTTGCCGGTTGTCGAAATCACTCGAACTCCGCCACCTTGCTCCCCGCCGTCAAGCTGAAACCATTTGTCGCTAAAAGCGGGGTTGCTCGAGACATCGCTCAAGTTGATATATCCCGACCGGAATCCGGCGCCCACAAGATTGATCTTGCAAGAATACCAATCCGCGCTTACCTGCGCCGGCACGCATACCGCGGCGACCGCTATTGCTAATAATACTTGATTCACCTTATTCATTGTGCTGCTCCTTGGGTAAATACTTGAGGTTCATTCCAACAATAAATTCGCTATCGACGCAATATCGGCACGCGGTACGTGCGCCGCATCTCGCGGATCGGTTCCGACACGCATCTCGCGAATGTTACTCGCACCGTCACCATCAGCATCACCATTCGCGCCATTCATACCGATAGCCGAAAAGGGATCGAGCCCGTATTCAAGTTCGTATGCATCTGGCATTCCGTCATTGTCATCGTCCGGATCTAGCGCGTCACTGATTCCGTCTCCATCGCTATCCTTAATCACATTCGATGCGACGATCTCCCAGCCAATATCTTTGAACGCGGCTAAATCGAGATCCGTGAGGTACTCCCGCTGCCCCCAACGTGTATAGGGTGTCATAAGAGGATCGAACAATCCGAGTGATGGGAATAATGACAACCCGTTTGTTCCATCAAGAGAGCTCCAATACGTAGCGGCGGGCCAATGGCCTCGATCGGCAGTTAAGCCTACTAGCCCACCAGCGAGCGTCGTAACGCTAGCTCCCGTAAAATATCCACCGTTGGTGACCTGGCCGTGAAAGGAAGGCGCCGTACCAAAGCCAAGTACGTGTCCGATTTCGTGCAGCGCGACCGAGTAGAAATCATTGCCGATGATGTCATCGTCACTGTCCAGAGTTTCGTCAAAAAACCATGGAACACCCGACTGCTCAGGAGCAGGGTTAAATTCTACGATGCCCCATGCGGGCACGAAGTCCGTCGCCAATGCCGGGTCACCAGAGTGTCCTATCTCCCCACGTGAATTTTCTTCGAGAAAATAAAACGGCGAACCGTAACCCAACGTAGTTGTTCCGATAAGATCCTCGTCGACGCCGACGTATATCCGTATCCCGTCTTCAGGAGAATCAATACGGCGTGCGGAACTAACGCTTCCGACATCTATATGATGGTATCCGTTGTACGCATCGAACGAATCCATTATTCGCGCACCGTATTCATTCGCCGCATCCTCTAACAAAGATCGTACAAGGGGATCGTCGAAAAAACCGTGGGCATCAAACGCGTAATCAAAAATGATCTCAAAACCCCAAACCCGAGGTGTCACACCGTGGAGGTAGAGGCAGGCTAGAATGAGCGTGAGTTGTTTGGCGCGTTGGTGACACATGAGAAATCTCGACTAGCTGGCAGCTAGTCAGTTTATTCCGACAACAATTTCAATACCGGAGCAATAACCGCACGTAGTTTGTCGGCCGCATCTTGCGGATTCGTTCCGACGCGCATTTCGCGTACATTGCTCACGCCATCGCCGTCCGCGTCACCGTTGGCACCATTCACGCCTGCGGCGGATAACGGATCTAGTCCATTGTCGATTTCATACATATCGGGTAAGCCATCATTATCGTCGTCCAGATCGGCGTTATCGCCGATTCCGTCGCCATCGTTATCTGATTGCTCGGTGGGATCGTGTGGGAAAGCGTCGAAGTCATCCGGAACACCATCGTTATCGCTGTCGGGCAAGCTCGCCCAAAAGTCATCTGGATCGCAGGCAGCACCGTCACCATCCCCATCGGCGTCGACTTGACCGGCGTTCCATATCTGCGGGCAATTGTCGATATTATCGGTGACACCGTCGTCGTCGTTGTCGAGATCACAGGCGTCGCCGACAAAATCATCGTCCCGATCTGCTTGGCTACCGTTGGCGTGCGCGGGGCAGTTATCTCGCTGATACGATAGCCCATCGCCATCGACGTCGACAAACGCTCGCTCCAGGGTGCTTATTTCTCCGTCGCTATCCTGTGAACCTATGTCGCCGAGGCCAAACGCTAGATTGATCGTAGAGAGAGAGGTGGTCCCGCAAATTTGGACAGTTTTTCACAGCTTGATAAGTGATCGGCCCTGCGGTTTCACGGTTACGCCGCCCGGATGATCGGGAGCGCGCCAAAGTACGCCGCATCCGGCGTTAAGTCGTCGTTGGCAACATGCGGCCGACGACTGTTGTAGAATCCGATGTATCGCGCCAGGGATTGCCGAGCGTCCGACACGGTGTCGTAAGCCCGCAGGTAGACCTCCTCATATTTCAGCGTCCGCCAGAAACGTTCGATGAAAACGTTGTCTCGCCAGCAGCCCTTGCCATCCATGCTCAGCCGGATATGTTGGCTGAGCACGGCATCGACGAATTCAGCGCTCGTGAACTGGCTACCCTGGTCGGTATTCACAATCTCCGGTGGCCCATATTGGTCGATGGCCTCTTGCAGGGCTTCAACGCAGAAGTCCGTTGTCAGCGCATTGGACAGCCGCCAGGACAGAATCCGACGCGTCGCCCAGTCCATCACACCGACGAAGTACACGAAACCGCGACGCATCGGAATGTACGTAATGTCGAGCGCCCAGACCTCGTTCGGTCGTGTTATCGAACGACCGCGCAACAGGTACGGAAAGACCTTGTGATCCGGATGCCGACGTGATGTGTTCTTCTTCCGGTACAGTGCCTCGATACCCATACGGCGCATGAGCGTCCGCACATGGCGCCGCCCAACGTCGAATCCTTCCGTGCGCAGCAGCTTTTTCAGCCTCCGACTACCCGCGAACGGTAATTCCAGGTGGAGCCGTTCGATAGCCGACATCAGCGCCAGATCCTGACCCGAGGTCGGCACCGGACGGTAGTACACAGAAGAACGCGAAATCTGCAAAATCTTCGCCTGTCGGCTAATGGACAGTTCGTGATTCGGGTCAATCATCTTTTTGCGCTCAGCATGCCCGCCTTGGTGAGCGCGCCTTCTAAAAAATCATTCTCCAGCGTCAACTCGCCAATCTTTGCATGTAGCGTTTTCACATCCACCGGCGGCTCCGTGCTCGGCTTCCCGCCGTTGAACACCTGTGCGGCCTTCTCGAGCAGCTCGCTCTTCTATGTCGTAATCTGATTCGGATGTACGTCGAACTGCTCCAACAGCTCTGACAGCGTCTCCTCGCCCTTCAGCACTGCCAATGCTACTTTCGCTTTGAATTCCGGGCTATGGTTCCTTCTTGGTCTTCTCATTTTGCTTCGCTCCTCGCAGAGACCTTCCTCTGCATCAATGCAAAGCCTACACTTATCTCACCGCCCTAACGACCGGGACCACCTCTGAGCTCGTGCTTTCCGTTGGAAAGCCTGCTAGCGTGATTGCAAAATCCCACCTTAAAGACCAAGTTTGCAATGGGCCATAGATCGTCGGCGTCGTTGCAACACCGCTTACCGTGGCGCTAGAAACGTAGGTTCCTTGTATTGTCGTGCTACCGTCACTCAATGTCACCGCACCGCTGCTATTAGATCGTGTGCCGTTACCAAATAATGCGGGTAGCAATAACAGTGGGGGCGAAAAAGTCGCGCTCGCACCCGTATTGTTATTGGACGGCCCCACACCCTGAGTGCCGCTACTCAGGTCAAGATCGGATATTAATAGACCATGCACGCGGAGGCCAAAACCATCGTTAGTGTAATATTCTTCTTCACCAGTATCCTCGCTAATGACCGTCGTGTTGACGCCGTTAACGTTAAGCATCGCGCCCGTAACTACGAATCGCTTAGTCCCGCCAAGGTTGCTGCGGTAAACCCATTCCGCTCCCGGCGGTAAGGGAAAATAATCTAGCGCACGGAATACGACACGCTGGGGCTCGACTACTACGCCGATATCACGCCGAATCGGATGCGCGGCACCGATTGTAAATGGCTGTGTACGTTTCGTTCCCGGATCGATGTCGCTATCGTTGGCGCCGTTGACCCCTCGCGGGCTAACAAACACATTGTCTGAGTTACTAGTAAGCGCCAAGCTGTAATTGCTGCCCGCCCCTACGCTGAACGAAAAATTGCCGTTGAAATCGGTACCCGTACGCGCGACTTCGAGATCGGCACGCAATAAACGAATGATGTGGTTAGAAATCCCCGGTTCCGCGGCATCGCGCAAGCCGTTCGCATTACGATCGTCCCAGACTGTACCAATAACACCTGTTTCAGCGTGACACGGAATGACGCTTGACAGTGCGAGCATCGCGAGGCCAACCAGACCAATAATCGCGGGACAGCGGACTTCGTCTAAAGTCGCCTGGCAAACCCGCGCTAGGCCAATTGTTCGTGTCGCTTTCATAACAATGACAGGTATAGCACAGTAACCGCCAAGTACGCTCGAAAAGGCAGAAGCGTAAACTCGTCGCCTAAATCACGCCTTGTGACCCAGTTTTTTCTTCCTTGCGAATATCGCAGTCACACTCGCCTTAGCATGCGGGCGGCTAATCTTACCGTAACGAAAACAACAGTTTACTGTTGTTGGACTTTTATTCCCGTGGCGCATGACTGCGCGGTTAAATGAGTTGGAATCGGTCTGGAAAACGACGCCGGACAACCTCCTACGCCGGGTCTCTTTAGGCTGTTGTTAGAATGTGCCTTCGACTTACAACAACCCAGGTGAACACATGCGCGGACGTCAGGTTTTTATGGATAGCCTCGTGGCGCATGACGCGAACGCCATTTTTGGCAATCCGGGCACGACCGAGAACCCGGTGCTCGACTCGCTGAGCGATTATCCCAGCATCCAATATTATGTCGCGCTGCACGAAGGCGTCGCGGTTTGCGCTGCTGCTTTCTATGCGCTCGCGAGCGGGCGTACCGCGGTGGCCAACATCCATGTCGCGCCCGGCTTAGGCAACGCGATCGGCATGATGTACGGTGCGCTCAAGGCGTGCGCGCCCGTCGTCGTTACCGCCGGCCAACAAGATACGCGCATGCGCTTACGTGATCCCATCTTGGCGCATGATTTGACCGCGATGGCCGCACCGGTGTCGAAATGGACCGCCGAGCCGCGCAACGCCGAGGAGATCGCGCCCCTGATGCGACGCGCGTTCAAGATCGCAAACGATGCGCCTGCAGGGCCCGTGTTCCTCGCCCTGCCAGTCGACGTCCTAGAACAAGAAACGGACATCGCCGCGGCGACCTCGGGGGCCTTATATGCAGAGATACCGCCGGCCGCCGACGGCATCGAACAACTTAGCGAATTAGTCCTCTCGAGCAGCAACCCCGCCATCATCGCTGGTGACGATATCGCCGCACAAGGCGCTAATGCGGCCTTGGCGCAGCTCGCAGCGATCAGCGGCGCCAGCGTTTATGTCGAATTTCTGCGTGCCCAGTTGTCGATCGCGATGACACATGCAAATTTCTGTGGGCGCATCCCGATCGAAAACGCACGCATACGCGAGTTACTCGCGCCCCATGACCTGGTATTGATGATCGGCGGGCCCTTTTTTGAAGAGGTGTGGTTCGACCCGGTGAATTGTTTCTCCGAAGACACACGCGTGGCGCAAATCGAAACCAGCCCCTCGCGTCTCGCGCATAACTTTTCTTTGAGCGTCGGCATCGTCGGTCATCTGTCGACCAGCTTAGACGCTTTGGTCAACGCGATCACAGCGCGGCAAAACGATACTTACGTGGCCGCCGCTGCGGAGCGTAACACACGCCTAAAGACTCGAAAAGGCGAGAAATCGGCGGCGCTTGCGGCCCGCCTCGAAGAATTCAGAGCGGCACGCCCGATGCCTGCATTCGTAGCACTACATGAAATCGCGCAAGCACTACCCAGTAACGCCATCGTTATGGATGAGGGCATTACTGCGTCGTTTGAGGCGCCCGACGAATTTCCCCTCGAAGCTCGCGGTGACTATTATGCCGGTCGCGGCGGCGGCATCGGACAGGGCATCGCCGGCGCACTCGGCATCGCCGTGGCGCAACCTAAACGACCCGTGGTCGCGATTTCCGGCGACGGCTCGGCGATGTACAGCATTCAAGCGCTGTGGACGGCTACGCATCACGCACTCAATATCGTGTTTGTCATCGCATCAAACCGGGAGTATCGGGTGTTAAAACATAACCTCGATATTTATCGCCAGCGCTTCGATGTTCGTGCCGATCGTCCCTACCCGCATATGGATTTATCTGTGCCGATTCTGGGATTCGTCGACATGGCCAAAGGCATGGGCGTACCCGCACGCCAAATCGATCACGTCGATGACTTGGGCCCCGCGGTTCGTGCGGCTCTCGCAACGCCCGGGCCTTATTTATTGGATGTCACGATCGCCGGGAAGTCGTGAACCGTCCCCGCTTCCGCGGGGATGACGTTGACGCTTGCGCGGGCACGGTAGCGGCTCTCTCGCGGGGTTTAGAGCAGCGAACGTTTCGCCACCCTAGGGTCGGGGCGTGTGCGAATCAAATCAAGCTCGTCGAGGTTTTTAAGAAGACGACGCAGGGAGTACTCATTGACTTGTGATTGATCGCGATTTTCAGATTGTCCCAACTAACGGCGTCGACTTGCGCTGCGCGATAGCCGGCGATGGCCCCTTAGTTATCTTGTTACACGGCTGGCCACAATGCTGGTATCTATGGCGCCACCAGATCGATCCGATCTCGGCGGCCGGCTATCGTGTCGTTGTTCCCGACCAACGAGGTTACGGCGGGAGTAGTAAACCCGAGCCGCTTGAAGCTTACAATATTCGCGCTTTGAGTGACGATGTCGTGGGGCTCGCGCGGACTTTGGGTTACGAGGAGTTCATCGTAATCGGCCAAGATTGGGGTTGCGTTGTCGCTTGGCATACGGCGCTCTGGCATCCGCAAACCTGTCGCGCGGTGATGGGTCTCTCAGTGCCATTTTGGCGCATGTCCGAGAAGACCTTGCACCCGACGGGTTTTGACGATCGTTTTTGGTATATGCGCTACTTTCAAACGCCCGGTCTTGCCGAGGCCGAACTCGAAGCGGATTTAGCAGATAGCCTGCGACGTATTTACTACACCATGAGCGCCGATTCGCCGCGCGGCATCTGGATGGCGCAACTAAACCACCCCCGCGAAGCCAAGCTGCTCGACGTATTGCCGCCGCCGGGATCGTTTTCTTCCTGGCTCACAGACGACGATTTTGAGTATTATCTCGCGCAATATCGTCGCAGCGGTTTTCGCGGTCCGTGTAACTGGTATCGCAATATCGCAGCCAACGGCATCCTCGCCCAAGAACTGGAAACAGCTCGTTTTCGTCAACCGGCGGCATTTCTCGCCGGTGCCGAAGACGATGTCCTACTCTATGATCCCAAATGGCAAGAGCACTTCCCAAACGATTTCGACGACCTGCGTTTTGTCGAACTCGTGCCCAACGCCGGCCATTGGGTGCAAGCCGAGCAACCCGCGCTCACCACGGCGCTCATAGTGCGCTTTTTGCGTGACGTTACAGCGTAGGTCCCGGCTCGAGGCCGGGATGACTACTGTGAAGCCGGAATTACCAAGGATTTGCTTAGCGCCTGCTCAATACCCGTCGCGACGCGAAATCTGATCCAAAGATAACTCTACTTGCACATGGCGCCCGGCGAGCTGCAATAAGATCGCGACCCGATCGCGCGGCTTATTCGCGGCCAATATCGCCTCGTAACCCGCAAACGGCCCGTCCAATACGACGACGCTGTCACCGACGGTAGGCGTTAAGGCTTCGTGCTCGATTATGCCATTTTCATCGCAATCTGCGCTCAAGCGCGTCACCAGCGTCTCCGGCACTTGCGCGTAGCGTTGTCCAAAGCGGACGAGGTTCGCAACACCGATCGTCGACCGGATCGGCGCGAAATTATCCACCGCCTCGGTGAGGTGTACAAACAAGTAGCGCGGAAACATTGCTTCGACCTTAGTCACCGCGCGCCCACCGTGGCGACGACGCAAGCGGATCAGCGGCAGAAAACTGCGATATCCTTGCCTTTCCAAGTTTACTAGTGCGGTGCGCTCCTGGCGTGGTTTAGTCTGTACGAGGTACCACGCAGCGCTTTTTCTCGCTTGCGTCAAGGTAACGCGTAGCGATTTTTGTCGTCGGCGAAAACCCGCACGACGACGTTGTCCTTGGCTAAGATTTCCCCTTGCGCAACCGCTGCGAGATCGCGTTCGATATCTTGCGCGACCGCGTCAGTGTAATGCAAGGGATCCCAAAAATTGTTGTCATTGCGGGTTAAATCGCTATCCAACATGTAGTCTAAGATTACTATTTTCTTGCGCGCGCGCAATTGATTCAAAACGCGTGCCTTGCATTCGCGGTAGCTCGCCGCATTCTTACTAAGGTGAAAAGCATGATAAGGAGGGAAAACGACTAACAATAATGCATCGCGTTCCTCAATACTCGCAACCAGTGGGGTGAGGAGCGAAACATTCGCATAGCGCCACTCGGTGTGATTAAACTCGGGTGTAACCGTGAATGCCGTATGGTTCTGTGGGCTTCCCGAAGTATCCGGATAGAGACGCGTTCGCACGACGTTCGGGTCATAAGCGCCAAAATCTCGGGTAAAATCTTTATACCCATTGCGTGCGTACTTCGGTTCACGACGCCCGTGGAGCAGCTCCCACATGCGCACCGCGTTTTCGAGCGCCTTGTCGTTAAATAAATACAATAAATCGTTCCAGCGATTGTTGTCGAACAGCCACTCCGGAAAGCTGCGAAACGTGTATTTCCGATAATGCGCCTCACGACGACACCAGCTATCGTCGATCCCGAGGACAAAATAACGCATCGGATCGTGATGCGTGCTGAACAGGCGGGCGATTTGCAACTGCTCATAGGCGGTCGCGGAATTCATGGCAAGATTGGCAAAACGCGCCTCTAGTAGTGCATCGAGACGCAACGGATTAAGCAGACGTGCGGTTGAAGATCCCACGACAACACTGTCGAACTGTGGATCACGAGCGATCGCGGGATAGGCATAGCGCTGATTCTGACTGACCGGTGCGCGCGGTAGATCAGGTGAGAACGGGACGTTTTGATAAGGATCGAGCGCGACGATAAAAGCAAATAAACCGAGCCCGAAAAACAGCGCCGAGAATAACAGAACAAAATTAAAACGTAACCAGGTCATGTGCTTCTAGATTTGTAATGAGCGTTGAGATTTACGACATCGTTTTAGAACTTGAGATTCTAGAATTGAAAATAAATAAACTCCAAACCTCGACCGGTGCCGACGCGCAACAAGCTTGCGACGAGAATAAATCCACACAGTATCGCAACCCAAACCCGTTTTAACTTGGTACTGCGTGACAATTCGACATTATTGGGACCCGCGATCGCCAAACCGGCACCGAGCCCGAGCAATAAACCTGCCTCGGCGTCTAGATTGGCCCGGGCGGAGAGATCGAGGCTCAACATCGCGTTGAGAAGATAGCTCGCTGCCGTAAAACTCTCCGCTCGAAATAATACCCACGCAAACATGACAAACAAGAACGTTACGCTGCAGGCGATCACGCGCGGCAGGCGAACGCCGAGTGAAATCCAACAGCGATGCACGATAAGTCCGATCCCATGCACAGCCCCCCAAGCAACAAATGTCCATCCCGCTCCGTGCCACAAACCGCCCAATAGCATCGTGCACGCGAGCGCGAATCCAACGCGCCCGGGATGGCCACGATTCCCACCTAGCGGAATATAGAGATAGTCACGCAGAAAACGAGACAAGCTTATATGCCAACGGCGCCAAAATTCACGCACATTGGGTGCGCGGTAAGGGTGTTGGAAATTCTCCGGCAACGCCAAACCAAACATGGCGGCGAGACCTATCGCCATGTCGGAGTAGGCACTAAAGTCAAAATAGAGCTGCAGGGAGTAAGCAAGCGCACCACTCCAAGCGTCTAAGGTCGCTATAGCATGCGCGTCATTCGCCCGCGCGAAAATTGCATCGGCAAGTGGCGCTAATTCGTCTGCCAGCCACACCTTCTTAGCGAAGCCAAGCACGAACAAAACCAATCCGCGCGCGAACTGCCCGCCGATTCCAGGGCGCAACGGCGAAATTTTAAACTGATCGACAAGCTCGTGATGGCGCACGATCGGCCCTGCTATCAATTGCGGAAAAAAACTAACGTAGTTGGCGTAGGCAAGCAGCGAGTAGCGTGGTGCGCTGCCACGCCGGACATCGATCAAGTAGCTAATTTGCTGAAACGTGAAAAAGCTGATCCCCAATGGCAGCACCCAGTGCATAGGCTGATAGGGGCGTTCGAGCAAAGCGAATATTATCGCTGCAAAAAAATCAGTGTATTTAAAAATCCCAATGACAAGCAGATTCAATGCAACGCCCAGCGGGATCGCCCAGCGCGAACGACGAGTCAAATGGCGTCTCGCGAACCACCAATTAAGGCCAATAGTGGCTAGCAATAGCGGTAGAAAGCGGACGTCCCACCAGGCGTAGAAAAATGACGACGCGATGAACAACACACCGAGCCTCGCCGTTTGCAGCCGTGCACAGAGGTAGAATAGCGATAGAACTACCGGCAGAAACAACAGCACAAAGGCCTGAGAAGAAAATAACACGGTGGGATATATCTCGGTGAAGTCCGGGTAAACCCGAGAAGATTCGCCGTCTACGGCATATCAGCGACCTATGCAATAGTACTCGAAACCGCGCTCCTCCATCGGTTCGCGCTCATAAACATTGCGTAAATCGATAAAGATGGGCTTGGCCATCGTTTTTTTCACCCGTTCTAGGTCGAGCCCGCGATAGAGGTTCCATTCGGTCAGCAACACCGCCGCGTCGGCACCTTCCAGCGCCGCATATGCGTCGTCGTGGTAGTGCACCCCCGGCGGTAACAAGGTTTTGGCTTCGACCATACCCTGCGGGTCATGCGCGCTCACCAGCGCGCCTTTTTCGAGCAATGGCGGCAATATCGCTAACGCGGGTGCATCGCGCATATCATCGGTCTCAGGCTTGAACGTTAAGCCAAGCACGCCGATCTTTTTGCCGGCTTCGCTACCACCCAGTGCTTCGCGGATTTTCTTGATCATGCGGGCTTTTTGCGCTGCGTTTACTTCTATAACGGTCTCGACGATGCGGCAAGAGACGCCGTTTTCTTGCGCAATCCGCACCAAAGCTTGCGTGTCTTTCGGAAAACACGAGCCGCCATAGCCGGGCCCTGGATGCAAAAACTTAGCGCCGATGCGTTTATCCATGCCCATGCCCTTGGCCACCGCGTGAACATCGGCACCGACCACTTCGCAGAGCATGGATATCTCGTTGATGAAGCTAATTTTCGTAGCAAGAAATGCATTGGCGGCGTATTTGATCAATTCCGCGCTTTCGAGATCGGTTACCGCGATGGGCGCCTCGATCAAGTTCAGAGGACGATAAAGTTCGCGCAATAGTTGCTCGGCGCGTTCATTTTCAACACCGATCACCACCCGGTCAGGACGCATAAAATCGGAAATCGCGGCGCCTTCACGCAAAAACTCAGGATTGGAGGCCACGTCAAAATCGGCGCCGGGGTTCTGCTCACGCACAATGCGCGCGACATTACGCGCCGTACCCACCGGTACCGTGGATTTATCAACGATAACGGTGTAACCGCTGAGATGCGCGGCGATTTGTTTTGCCGCCTCATAGACGTACGTCAGATCAGCGAAGCCCTCACCGCGCCTGCTCGGCGTGCCGACAGCGATAAAAATGAGATCCGCCGTGGCGGCGACGCCGGCGAGGTCCGTTGTAAACGATAGACGGCCTTCGCGGCGATTTTTTGCCACGAGATCTGCTAGGCCCGGTTCGTAGATCGGAATTTCCCCTTCATTAAGGCGTTTCACTTTATCCACGTCGACGTCGACGCAAACAACATCGGCACCGAACTCTGCAAAACATGCACCGGATACCAGACCGACATAGCCTGAACCGATCATTACAACGTTCACTAGCGGATTCCTTTATCTGTATTGAGGATAAGTAAAAGCATTCGCGCGGCACGGTTCTGTGGTTGCGTGTAATCGACGATCCGTTATTACCCTGCCGATCTTGATCGCAAAATTAGCGTTCGATTCACACTCCCGGAAGCACTAACTTACAAACGCCATAGGGTAATGCCGTCCGGCACGGCGCTACGATCCAGGCGCGCCTTGACGTCGGCGACGGTGCCGCTACCGTCCACCAATAGGCGCTTAATGCCGGGCCAACCCGCGCGTAAATAATCGCGATGGGGGACGGCGAGCACTAACGCGTCCGCCGGCGCCAATTGTCCGTGCGGGATAAGTTCGATGCCGTATTCTTCTTGCGCTTCCGCGGAGCTAGCCATGGGATCGTGAACTTGCACATTGACGCCGTAGTCAGCGAGCTCTTCAATAATGTCGATAACCCGAGTATTGCGTAAGTCTGGTACATCTTCCTTAAACGTAAACCCCAGCACGGTCACGGTACTTCCCTTCACCGCGCGACCAGTTTGAATCAGATGTTTAACTACTTGTTGGGCGACGAATCGTCCCATATCGTCATTGATGCTACGCCCGGACAAAATCACCTGCGGTATATAACCCGCAATAGCCGCACGATGCGTCAAATAATAGGGGTCAACCCCAATACAGTGGCCACCGACTAAACCCGGATCGAATTTCAAGAAATTCCATTTAGTACCGGCTGCGGCTAAGACGTCGCGAGTATCGATACCTAAGCGTTGAAAAATTAGCGAGAGTTCATTCATTAACGCGATATTGAGATCCCTCTGCGTATTTTCAATCACTTTTGCTGCCTCAGCCACTTTGATCGTAGCGGCCCGATGCACACCAGCAGTAACCACGCTCTCATAGACGCTCGCGACGATATCTAACACTTCCGGAGTTTGGCCAGAGACCACTTTTGTGATTTTTGTAAACGTATGTTCTTTATCACCCGGATTGATGCGCTCCGGTGAATAGCCGACAAAAAAATCCTTGCCGCAAATGAGGCCTGCATGCTTTTCTAGTATTGGCACACAGTCCTCTTCGGTTGCACCTGGATAGACCGTCGATTCGAACACGACGATATCGCCTGATTTGAGCTGCGCGCCGAGTGTCTCGGACGCTTTGAGTACCGGGCTCAGATCAGGACGCTTCGCGTCATCGATGGGGGTAGGCACGGCAACGATGTGAAAATCGGCCTGTTTTAAATCCCGCGGATCGCTGGTAAACGCGATGTCCGCGGATTGCAATTCTTCATCTTCGACTTCGAGCGTACTATCGTGTCCCTCCTCGAGTTCTGTCACACGTGCCGCGTTAATATCGAATCCGATGACCGACATTTGCTTGCCAAACGCCACCGCGACGGGTAGGCCGACATAACCCAATCCAATAACAGAAATTTTTCGATTGTGCGACGTCATGAGATATCGTAGTACTCCTTATACCAAGCAACGAAATTACCGATGCCTTCCTCGATTGGCGTAGCGGGTCGATAACCCATGTCGTCGACCAGGGCTGAAACATCTGCGTAGGTGTCGGGCACATCACCCAGTTGCAACGGCAACATGTTCTTTTTTGCTTCGATGCCCAAACAAGTCTCTAAGGCACCGATAAAATCCATCAAGTGTACAGGGGCGTTGTTGCCAATGTTATATAATCGATACGGTGCCTTGCTGGTACCGGGATCGGGTGCGTCACTGTCCCATTGCACCGCGGGCTTGGCGATTTTATCGATAGCGCGAATCACGCCTTCAACGATGTCGTCCACATAAGTGAAATCTCGTTGATGATTACCATAGTTGAACACCTCGATCGGCTCCCCCGCCAGCATCCGTTGCGTAAATAAGAACAACGACATATCAGGTCGACCCCAGGGCCCGTAAACCGTGAAAAAGCGCAAACCCGTGGTCGGCAACGCGTACAAATGCGCGTAACTGTGCGCCATCAATTCATTCGCCTTCTTAGTCGCGGCATACATCGACACCGGATGATCAACATTGTCGCTCACCGAAAACGGCATGCGCGTATTCGCACCGTACACCGAGCTCGTTGAGGCATAAACCAGGTGTTCGATGTTACCGTGGCGACATTGCTCCAGAATATTCATAAAGCCGACAACATTGGCTTCTACGTAGGCGTGGGGATTCTCAATGCTGTAGCGGACCCCGGCCTGGGCCGCGAGGTGCATTACGCGTGCCGGCTTGGTGGCCTCGAAGACGCGTTTCATGGCCGCGAGATCGGCGACATCCTCGCGAAAAAATTCGAATCGGGGGTGTGCTGTCAAACGCGTGAGGCGCGCTTCTTTGAGCTTGACATCGTAATAATCGTTGAGATTATCCACACCAACGATCTCGTCGCCGCGCTCGAGCAAGCGCTCGCTAAGACGTGCACCAATGAATCCGGCTGCGCCGGTTACCAGTATCCGCATTGCTGTTCCTGCTGGAAGTCAAAGAAAAGCGCTATTGCGCGCCGCGATCTGTAGCCATTTTATCGCCCCACATCCCCCAAAACTTGAAGGGCTTGCGCGGGTCTGGCGGTCCGCGTAAGCGCACCGGGGTGCGGTCGGCGACGTTAAAACCGCAAGCCCGTGGTGGAATGTCGCAACCGCAGGTGCCACCAAGTTTGATAGTATGCCAGTCATTGTACAAAAACGGAGAGCAGAGACCATGGCTGAACCGGCTGGTCCGACGGGGATGAGCCCCGAATCGATAGAGGTCGATGCGCAAAACCTCTACCGAGAAGAATCCTATACCGATCTAAAGGCGGCCACGATCCGCAAGTTGACGCCGATCAAGCTCGACGGCAGCGAGGATAGTTCACGACGCCCGCAATTTGTCGGTGATACGACTTTGATGACGCAACTAGGTCCGATTCCGGTGCAGTTTCCTATTGAGGCGGATAACCTCAGTGATGCCTGCGAAAAATTTCCGGCCGGGGTGCGGAAAGCAATCGAACAACTCAACGACAGGGCACGGGAAATGGCCCGTGAAGAGGCCTCGCGCATCGTCGTGCCAGGCACCGCACCCGGTGGCGCGATTCCCGGCGCAGGAGGCTTGCCCGGGGGTGGCCTGCCGGGCGGTGGAAAAATTCAAATCGATTAAAACCTGCGCATGCACCCGGGGCGCTAACCCTGAGCAATAACGTAGCCCCCGTGCTCAGTGCACGCAATATGTGCTGTGTGCGGGGCGATCGCGTTGTTTTAAACGACATCAATATCGACGTTGCGGCGGGCGAGTTGCTGCAGGTCACCGGCCCCAATGGCAGCGGCAAAACCACCTTGTTGCGCGTCCTAGCGGGCTTGATCCAGCTGACCTCCGGGACGCTCTGCTGGCGCGGCAGAGCGCTGCTCGGCGAAGAATTTCGTCGCGACCTATGTTACATCGGACACCGCAACGGCGTCGCCACCTGCGACACCGCCGCGGAGAACCTTGCCTACGCTGCGACCCTCAGCGGGCAACACCTCGCAGCGTCGAAATTGGCCGCCGCGCTAGCGCAGCTCGAGCTTACTGCCAGCGCTGCGTGCAGCGCTGTAACCCTATCCGCCGGCCAGCGGCAACGGGTTGCTTTGGCCCGTCTGCTCGTCAGCGATGCGCGCCTGTGGTTGCTGGACGAACCCTGCACCGCACTGGATACCCGCGGCCGCGCCGTCATTCAGACCGTGCTCGAGGACCACCTCGCTGACGGGGGTACGGCCGTCGTCGCCACCCACCAGCGGCTACGGCTAAGCACCGGGAAAATGACCGAAATGAGCTTGGCGCTTCATTCCTGAGCCAATGAGTTTAGGCCCGCCAATTGTCAGTGTTCTGAAACGTGACCTGCGCCGGGCATTTGCGCACGGTGCGCAGGTCGCGATGCCGTTTGTGTTTTTTTTGATCGTGATCAATTTATTTCCCCTGGCAGTGGGACCACAGAGCGATAAGTTGGCGCACATCGGTCCCGCAATTGTGTGGGTCGCCTACACCCTTGCAGTGACCTTAACGCTGGCCTCTATGTATCGCGACGATTTTCATGAGGGCGGCATCGATGCGCTGTTGCTGAGCGCACACCCACTCGCCCTACTCACGGCCACCAAAGCGGGCGCCCACTGGCTCGTGACCGCTTTGCCGCTGGTAATGTTATGCTTGCCCGCCGGGGTATTGTTCAACCTACCGCTACGAACCATGCTGGTCATCGCCGCTAGCGTGCTGCTCGGGAGCCCGGCACTGAGTTTCATCGGCGGCATCGCGAGCGCACTCACCGTCGGCGTACGCGGCGGCGCGCTGCTGTTGGCGTTGATCACCTTGCCGTTGTACATTCCCGTGTTGATATTTGGCGCCGCTGCCGGCCGCAATGCGAACCTCGGCCTCCCTGTGACGGGCGAATTATTGTTCCTCGCGGGTTTGTCGGTGTTGGCCGTAACCTTAGCGCCAAGCGCCGCTGCCGCGGCGCTGCGAGTGCGCTCGGGGTGAGGCAATATTCCCAGGGCACGGTTTCTGCGCGCCATAGTTCACGACGACAGCGATGATTAATTTACGTAAATACGTCTCACCGCAACATTTTCATGCGCTCGCCTTGCGCTGGGCTGTCCCGGTCTTGGTGGCCAGCGGCATTCTTATGCTCGTGGGGCTCTACGGTGGACTGGTACAAGCGCCGCGCGACTATCAGCAAGGCGATAGTTTCCGCATCATATACGTGCACGTGCCGGCCGCGTGGTTATCGCTATTTGTCTATATTTTCATGGCCCTCTGCGCGGTACTGACCTTGGTTTGGAAAGTGAAGCTCGCCGATGTGCTGGCCCGTATCGCGGCACCGCTAGGCGCATCGTTCACGCTACTGGCGCTCGCAACAGGCTCGCTGTGGGGCAAACCTATGTGGGGCGCGTGGTGGGTGTGGGACGCACGCTTGACTTCGGAGCTCATCTTGCTGTTTCTCTATTTGGGTTATATTGCTCTGCAAGACGCGCTCAGCGACAGACGCGCGGCGGCGCGCGCTGGCGCCGTGTTGGCGCTCGTCGGTTCGGTCAACATTCCGATCATTCATTATTCGGTGGAATGGTGGAATACCTTGCACCAGGGGCCAACGGTGACGAAGCTCGACACCCCGTCGATTCATCTGTCTATGTTGATCCCACTGTTGATCATGGCGGTCGCGTTCATGCTTTATTTCTTCGGTGGGCTGCTCTATGGCGCCCGCACCGAGATCCTCGCTCACGAGCAACATGCGCAATGGGTGAAACGGCTCTTGCAAAAAACTAAGGTTTGAGGAGTTCGCGGTGCGTGACTTTTTTCTGATGGGCGGCTACGCATTCTATGTGTGGAGCGCGTATGCACTCACTGCGGTGGTTTTGATCGCGAACCTGTGGCATCTGCATCGTCTCGGCAAGCGAACGCTACGATCCTTGCACCAGCGCCACAACGATAGTCACCTAGCCCGGATATTGCGCGAGGACGGCGGATGCTAGCGCAGGACAGGTTCGTCTGCGCGCCGAGCTGGAAGCCGAAGCGTAGCCGTCGCTACGCTGAGGGTGAAGCACAAGCCCAGGCGAGGCTGAGTGAGCCAGCGCCGCGGTAGCGAACAAGTGCGTTACAAATTGTATTTGCCGATGCGCTACCATCGAACGATGAAAAATCCCCCGACATCAACCCAGTGGCACAAACGCAGTGAGCGCCTTGCGCAATATCCGGGCTCGCTATGACGCCACGGCAAAAACGACTCACCGGCATCGCCGTCATCATCGCCGGCATGGCGCTCGCGACGGCCCTGATACTGATGGCCTTCGAACGAAACTTGATGTATTTCTACAGCCCCACCGAAGTGCATCAGGGCGCCGCCCCCAGCACGCGTGATTTTCGCATCGGCGGATTGGTCGTGGTCGATTCTGTCGAACGTGATCCCGAATCGCTGACCGTGAAGTTTACCCTCACCGACACAGCGCACGATATTATCGTGACCTACGACGGCATCCTGCCCGATCTCTTTCGCGAAGGCCAAGGCATTGTCGCGCATGGACAACTCGATGGGAATGGAATTTTCGTCGCTCACGAAGTGCTCGCTAAACACGACGAAAATTATATGCCACCGGAGGTTGCGGATGCTCTTGCCGGCGCACGTCGCACGCCGTCATCACCATGATTCCGGAACTCGGTCATTTCGCCTTGTGCATCGCCTTAGGCCTCGCCGTGGTGCAAATGATCGCACCGCTCGTGGCGCGGCGCGCCACCACCACGCTTACCGCCGCCTATCTGCAATGTCTATTCGTATGCTTAGGATTCGCCGCGCTGACCTATTGCTTTGCGCAGCATGACTTCAGCGTTGCCTATGTCGCCGCGAATTCGAATAGCGGTTTGCCGCTACCGTACCGGATCTCGGCGGTATGGGGTGCGCACGAAGGCTCATTACTATTGTGGATTTTAATTCTCTCCTGGTGGACCGTCGCGGTTGGTGTTTTTAGTCGCGCGCTCGGCCACGATATCCGCGATCTCGTCATTGCAGTGATGGGTGCGGTTAGCGTCGCGTTCTTGGTTTTTTTACTCGCGACATCCAATCCGTTCGCGCGGCTCCATCCCGCGGCGCCCGACGGTGCAGATCTGAATCCACTCCTGCAAGACCCGGGCCTGATTTTTCACCCGCCCATCCTCTACGCAGGCTATGTCGGCACGATCGTCGCGTTTGCTTTCGCGATCGCAGCCCTGATCCGCGGGCAACTAACAAGCGCGTGGGCGCGTTGGGTGCGGCCGTGGACAACCGCCGCGTGGGTCCTGCTAACCTTGGGAATCGCGCTCGGCAGTTGGTGGGCCTACTACGAGTTGGGCTGGGGTGGTTGGTGGTTTTGGGATCCCGTGGAAAACGCCTCATTCATGCCCTGGCTGCTGGGCACTGCTTTAATCCATGCGCTCGCGGTGACGGAGAAACGCGGCACGTTCAAAAACTGGACTGTGTTGCTCGCGATCGGCACATTTGCCCTAAGTCTGTTAGGCACATTCCTCGTACGTTCCGGCGTATTAACCTCCGTGCATGCGTTCGCGACCGATCCCGCGCGGGGTGTTTTCATCTTAACGATACTTGCGCTCGTCATCGGTGGCTCGTTGACGCTCTACGCCTGGCGTGGGCCCAAAACCTACGCTGGCAACCACTACGAGGTGGTTTCTCGCGAATCGTTTTTGCTTATCAATTCGCTGCTGCTCGCCGTTACCACGGCCACGGTGTTGCTCGGGACGCTCTACCCGCTGTGCCTCGAGGCGCTCGACTTAGGCAAGATTTCCGTGGGTCCGCCGTATTTTGATCTGGCCTTCAGCATCTTGATGATCCCGGTGGTCATTGCGCTCGGGCTGGGACAATTTGCCCGCTGGCGTGGCGATAACTTCGCGCGCTTATGGCGCTTAGTACGCCCCGCGTTGTGGGCCAGTCTATTACTGGCAGGATGCAGCGCACTGATGGTCAGCGGTAGCCGCGCGACAATTGCCATTGGCGTCGCGCTAGCGACGTGGATCGGGATCTCGACCTTGCTCGGTCTGATCGAAAGCGTGCGTGAACGGCCGCACCCTTGGCGTGCGTTGAGACAGCTACCCCGCGCTTTGATTGGGCAATGCATCGCGCATTGGGGATTAGCTTGCACTCTGTTGGGTGTCGTTCTGACCAATGCTTTAAGCAGCGATCTTCATACGCGCCTTGGACCCGGGGACACCGCGAGCGTTGGCGCTTATGAATTCCGTTTTGTGAGCATTAGTGAACTTGACGGCCCCAACTATGTTGCGACCGAAGCCGTGTTCGACGTGAGCCGCGCAGGCAAACCGGTGGCGAAGTTACGTCCGCAAAAGCGACTCTACAAGGTTCGACAAATGCCGATGACCGAAGCCGGTATCGCCGCGGGGCTGCGTCGCGATCTCTACGTCTCTTTAGGCGAACGCTTAAGTGGAGATGTTTGGAGCGTACGCATCCACAGCAAAGATTTCGTGCGCTTAATTTGGTTAGGCGCACTCGGCATGGCACTCGGCGGCGTGATCGCGACCACCGATCGCCGTTACCGTCTCGTGCCACGACAAGCCCTAGATAACACCAAGGTGCGGGGCGAATTAGCGTAGGTCGTCGATGCGTTTTGTACTACCACTTGCGTTTTTTGTCGTGCTGATCATCGTGTTAGCAGTCGGTTTGACGCTCGATCCGCGTTACGTACCGTCACCTTTGATCGACCAAGCGGCTCCAGAATTTTCACTTCCCTCTTTGCAAGAGCCTACGCGACATGTGTCGAACGGAGACCTCGCGGGGCGCCCCGTGCTGCTCAATGTGTGGGCATCGTGGTGCCGCGCGTGTCGCCTGGAACACCCGTTGTTAGTGGCGCTCGCGCGTCGTAAAGTCGTCGAAATTATCGGTCTAAATTACAAAGATGAACCTCGCGCAGCGCGCGCGTGGTTGCATGAACACGGCGATCCCTATGTGACGAGCATTGTTGACGAGGCCGGGTCGCTTGGCTTAGACCTCGGTGTCTACGGTGTGCCGGAAACGTTTCTAATCGACGCGCGCGGCATTATTCGTTACAAACACGTAGGTCCGCTGAATCAGCAGGTGATCGATGACGAGCTCGTGCCGCGTCTGGGAAAATTGACGGCGCGAGGGAGTTGACGTTCGTGCATAAATACTGGTTGCCCGCGATCATTCTCGCTTTCATTGCATTTCTCGCTGACGCAGCGTCCGCTGCTGACACGCCGTTTGAATTTAGCACCGCAGACGAGGCCGATCGTTATCAACGCTTGGTGGAAAGACTGCGCTGCTTAGTGTGCCAAAACCAGTCTCTCGCCGACTCGCATGCGGATCTCGCTCAGGATCTGCGTGATGAAGTCTATCGCATGATCAGTGCGGGCGAATCAGAGCACGCGATTATTGATTTCATGGTCGCACGCTATGGCGATTTCGTGTTGTACCAACCACCGCTTAAACGCAGCACGTGGTTATTGTGGGCCAGCCCTTTTTTATTGTTGGCCGTCGCCGTAGGCGCCGCGGCAGTGGTACTGCGGCAGCGGCCCACCATCCAGCACGGTTTGTCCGAAACCGAGCGCGCGCAACTCACGGCCCTGATCGACGCTTCTAGCGACACTGAGCGCTAATGTTTTGGGGTTTTGCAGTCACAATGCTGGTCGTGGCGACGTTGCCACTACTACGGCACGCACAAACGCGAACATCCAGTCGCAAACCCACCAGCACCAAGGACCTCTATCAACAACGGCTCGCGGAGCTTGAAGAGGACGCCGCGATCACCGCACTCGACCCCGCGGAGCTGAGTGCGGCGCGTGAGGATCTCGCCCGTAATTTGCTGGCTGAAACGAAACCGGCGACCGCTCGTAGTTACACGAGGGATGAAAAAATTGGCCTCGGCGTGCGCGTGTTATTGGTGCTATTGGTGTCCTCCGTGAGCGTGGCGAGTTATTGGCGCTTCGGCACACCGGAACTGGCCACCACGCAGACGGCCGCACCAACTTCCATGGCGGCGGCCATCGCCGCACTTGAACAACGCGTCGCACACACGCCAGAGGATCACCAAAGCCGGGCCATGCTCGCCCAGGCTTATGCAGCGAGCGGCGATTACGCGAAAGCCGCGACGACTTGGGAAGCGGTGTTAGACATCGTCGGTGAAGTGCCCGCCGCGTTACTGCAATACGCCGACGCCTTGGCGATGAACAACGATGGAAGCTTAAGCGGGCGCCCCCGCGAACTCGTAATGCGCGTGCTCGCAATCGATCCAGACAATATCGACGCGCTGGCACTCGCGGGACTTGCCGCCGCCGAAGCTGATGAGGGTGACGAAGCACTAACATTACTGGGTCGCGCGCGCGACCTTAGCGTGGCCAGTGATCGCCCGATAGCCGCCCTCGAACAGGTAATCGCGCGGCTCACCCCCACGGCGGAAACGAATGCCGAGGGCATGGAACTTGTCCAGGTCCGAGTCGACCTCGCTCCCGAGCTACGCGCCGGTGTGAAACACGGCGCGGTACTCTACGTGATCGCACGGGACGTCGATCGTCCGGCGCCGCTGGCGGTCGTTCGCAGAGCGCTGCCAACGCAATGGCCTACGCTGTTCACTTTAAGCGACCGCGATTCGATGCAAGCATCACAGGTGTTGAGTGCCGCCGAGCGGGTTGACATCGTTGCCCGGATCGCGATTGATGGCATGCCCATCGCCAAGTCCGGTGACCTAGAAGGGCAAGCGTCTGCGATTAAGATGGGTGACATCCCGTCAGTAGATATCGTTATCGATCGGGTCATACCATGATCGCGATCTCGCATTGGAGCCGAGGAATCGTATAAGGTGCAAGTTGAGACGCTCCCCAGACACGCGCGTATCGTGATTATTGGCGGCGGTGTAATCGGTTGTTCGACCGCTTATCACCTCGTTCAGCTAGGCTGTCGCGACGTTGTTTTGCTCGAACGCAAACAGCTTACCTGTGGCACGACCTGGCATGCCGCAGGCTTGTTGACGACCTTACGCGACACAGAAAATCAAACAAAACTCGCGAAATATACTCAAGCGCTTTACCGTCGACTCGCCGACGAAACCGGGCAAGCGACGGGGCTAATCGAATGCGGCTCGATCCAATTAGCGAAAAGCGAAGAAAAAGCCCACGAGATGCGACGAGGTTGCGCCATGGCGCGCTGTTTCGGTATCGAAAATCACGAGATATCGCCGCGCGAAGTCAAAGACCTGTGGCCTCTGGCTAAAGTTGACGATCTGGTCGCGGCCTTTCATTTCCCGAACGACGGTCGTGTCAATCCCGCCGACGTTACGCAAGCATTGGCAAAAGGTGCACGCAGTGGCGGGGTGCGAATTTTCGAACATACGGCCGTCGTTGGGATCAGTACCCGCAACGGCGCAGTCTGCGCGGTGTCGACAGATCAAGGTGACATAGAGACTGACATCGTTGTCAACTGCGCTGGCATTTGGGCTCGCGAAGTCGGCCAACTGGCAGGCGTAGCCGTACCCCTGCAAGCGGCAGAGCACTATTATCTTGTCTCTGAACCGGTGGAAGGCGTGCACAATAAGTTGCCGATCTTGCGCGATCCGCAAAACAGCGCGTACATTCGTGAAGAAGCCGGCAAGATCATGCTCGGTTTGTTTGAACCCGTCGCCGCACCCTGGGGCCTGCACGGGATCCCGGCGGGATTTTGTTTCGATCAAATACATCCCGACTGGGATCGCATGGAACCCTATTTAGAAAAGGCGATGCAGCGGGTGCCGGCACTGCTCGACAGCGGCATTCAGCTTTTTTTCTGCGGTCCGGAGTCTTTCACCCCTGATCATAATTTTTTTCTGGGCGAAGCACCCGAGGTCACTAACTTTTTCGTCGCCGCCGGGTTTAATTCCCTCGGTATCTTGTCGGCCGGCGGGGCCGGCAAAATGATAGCGCACTGGATCGAAGAAGGTCACCCACCCATGGATATGTGGGACGTCGATATTCGTCGCGTTCTGCCGTGGCAAAACAACGTTCGCTATCTGGGCGATCGGATCGTCGAGTCTTTGGGGATCGGCTACCAAGACCACTGGCCTTATCGACAATGGCAAACAGCGCGGGGGGTAAAAAAAAGCGTCTTTCACGATCGCCTCGCGGCCGCCGGTGCGTGCTTTGGCGAGGCTGCGGGCTGGGAGCGAGCCAATTGGTTCGGGGTACCGGGCACCACGCCGAGATATGACTATGCTTGGGGGCGTCAAAACTGGTTTACGAACCAGTCCGACGAGCATCGTGCAGTACGCGAGAACGTCGGCCTATTCGATCAGAGTTCGTTCAGCAAGTTCCTGGTGCAAGGTCGAGATGCGGAAAAAGTGTTGAACCGCATCGCCACGAATGACTGCACCGGCGCTGTTGGAAAAATTGTCTATACGCAATTTCTCAATGAGCGTGGCGGCATTGAAGCTGATCTCACCGTGACACGCCTAGGCGAAGACCGCTATCTGCTCGTCACCGCAGCGTTCACCCACACCCATGTGCACGCGTGGTTGCAACGACATATTTCAGCGGACGCTTGTTGCGTCGTAACCGACGTCTCCGATGCCTATGCGATGCTAAACGTCCAAGGGCCGAAGTCGCGTGAGCTGTTGAGCGCTGTGTCCGCAGCAGACATATCACACGAGGGTTTTCCATTTGGCACTGCACGTACGATAGAGATCGGCTACCAACAAGTGCTCGCTTATCGAATTACGTATTGTGGTGAACTCGGCTGGGAACTCTATGTGCCGACCTCGTTTGCGCTCTCCGTTTACGATCGCATTGTCGCTGCTGGTGAAAAATTTAATTTACGCCAGTGCGGCTATCACACCCTCAATTCACTGCGCATCGAAAAAGCCTACCGCGAATGGGCCCACGATATCGGCAGCCACGATACGCCCATAGATTGCGACTTGGCCTTTACCTGTCAATGGGACAAACCGGAAGGTTTTATCGGCCGCGAGGCTTTGCTGAGGCAACGCAAAATCGATCCGCCACCACGACGCTTGGTACAATTTTTGCTGGACGCGCCCGAACCGCTGCTTTATCGCAACGAACCGATTTATCGCGACGGCGAACTCATCAGCTACACGACATCGGCGATGTACGGGCACACCCTAGGCGGCGCGGTCGCGCTCGGTTATGTCGTATCCGTTACTGGAGTCGATGAGAACTTTCTCGCGGCCAGCCAGTTTGAGATTGAAATCGGCGCCGAACGCTATCCTGCGACCGCGTCGCTACGTCCGCTATACGACCCGGACAATAAGCGCAGCCGCAGTTAAAGAATTCGCGCAGTCCTATCCGGCGCGGCTCAAAACGCCCGCTCGTAGCACCACCCCGTCTTTTTCATCAGCAGACGGTGACGTGCACCCGGAATGTTCATATCGACGTCGGCATAACCGGCGTCGGCTTCGTAGAGCGCGCAGCGGCCATCTTCGAGTGCAATGATGCGCGGCGCGAAGATCTCGACGCCACGGGCTTCAACAAAGGCGCTAAGCGCACCGCTGCGACCCACCGTAGTCAAATTCTTGAGTGACACAAATGTCGGCGGGGCAAGTGAGATTTCTTGCGACGCATGCAACCGCAAAGCGCCTTCGATCCCCACCCAACGAAAGTCGACGATCTCACTATGGTCGATCGTTACCGCCTGATCGCCGTCGACCGTGCCGATAAAAAACCAGGTCGCGAAACGCTTCGGTAGATCGGTGGGTGTGGTCCAGTGCGAATAGACTTGCAATGCCGCCGCATCGAGACGTAATCCTGATTCTTCAAACGTTTCACGCACCGCTGTTTGTTTCGCGACCACGATTTCGTCGCCGACCTCCGCGGCTTCACGATCTGCTTGATCGACTTTCCCCCCTGGAAAAACCCAAGAACCGCCGTGAAATGCAATCTTGGCGTTGCGCTGCACGAGCAGAACTTCTAACTGTGCGTTGCGATCACGGGTCACTATCGCCGAAGCGGAAGGTATAGGTATTTGCCCGGGCGACTCCGTCACGGGGTTTCTTCTATGTAGGTACGCGCAATCGGGCTTTGCACGTAGATCTTTCCTTGCTCGGTAGTCGCCCAGAAGTAGTAATACCCTTTCTGAGGCTCGCTGGTGACTTTGCCGTCTATGACCCGCCATGTTTTCAGGTGGTTGCCTTCCGCAAACGTCACGCTATAGTCACCTTCCAACCAGCTCACACCGATCCGCGATATGCGATTTTGCTGTTCTTCTGAACAACCTAACGCTAAAGGCAACAGCGCCGCCGCAATCAATCGCCTGATTAACCTGAGTATCATCATGTTCTCCTGCTAGCCAGCGGGCTCTGCCCTGCCGGCTTCATTTTTCTGGATCTATTTAGATCGATGACGGTGCTGCGACCGATACCGCCAAGGCGGGACCGGATCACGCTCACGCCACAAGCCCTTACGGGTCTTCTGCGCCACTTTTTGCAACCGCGCCAAATCGCGATCGTCAGGCGCGAACTTGCGATTCCACCAACCCAACCCGGCACGTATCAATTCGCGGGTCGCGGAACGACCATCGACGAATATTTCGCCGACCTCGCGACCATGGGTACGATCGCCTACCAACCGCACGCCGACCTTATGGTCAAGCAGCAGCGCCCGCATGAAACGGGCGGCTTCATCGCCGTAGGATTGTCGCGGCCACTGGTCGTTGGCGAGTTCCGGCGCGTCGACGCCGTAGAACCGTACCCGCAAGGTGCGCGAAGTCGTTGTCTCGACAACGGCAGTGTCGCCATCGTTGACAAACACCACCACACCGTCGACCCACTCTTCCGCCGCTAAGGGCAGTGCAAAAAATAACAGCGCCACGGCGTTCGCCACGGACGCCTGCAACGTCGCAACCGGGCGATCCATCATAGCGACCTCAAAGCGCAGACTAACTCCCGGGCACTAAACGCCATCGAGTTCAAAGCTGCGCGTAAACTGGCGGCCCTTGGAATCGGTCATTTCCGCTTCGATTTTACCGCCCGCAACCGGCTTGAAGAAAAACCGAAAGCTCGGGTCTTCGCTGATCGAGATATCGGTCTCCGCGGTCATAATGTGGCGCCCATCGACTTTGATCACGACCTTAGTCACAAACTCAGCAGGGATAAAAGCGCGCGTGCGTTGATCGAGTTGCAGACCGGTAATATTCGGGTGACTAATGATAAGTTGCCCCAACGCGTAGTCTCGATGATCTTCACTGTGCTGTGCACGAAACTTCATTTGTCCTATCCGGGCACGTGCTTGCTTGAGCTGCAAATAAGGCGGCGGTTCGGAACACCCGCCGCTCGCGCGCGTAAAACCGCTGTCCATATGCAGACTTCCGTCGTTGAGCTCTGCAATCGCGCGCACATGGGTAAATTCGTTGATACGCAAACGCATCGCCAGATTCGCCCGCCCCATGTCCGGTGTAAGGTGAAACGTGCCGGCAAGTGGTTTAGGATTTTTGTCAACGAAAACATAGACCCGCCGGATAAACCGCCTCGCTGTTTGCGGGATCGCAGCGTTAATGCTCATCGGAACAACGCCCGCATCTTCAGCTCGTGCGGGGATCCGCAAGTCAATAATTGATTCCCCGCTAGTAATCGGCCGTTGTTGAAAGTACTCCGGTCGTAGCAATTGCGCCCAGATGTCAACTTCAGACTGTGCTGCCATGCAGACGATGCTTTGCAAGCTCGTAACGCAGCTCAGGGTGCAGCACAGAAATACGCGCAAACGATCCATAAAGGTCATAGGTTTTCGACCACCAGGTATTTGAGAGATAAACAAGAATAACCAGGCTTAGTAGCTCACCGCAAATTGCGCCGCTGCGTGAGGCGCTGGTTGGGCCGCGCGTCGCCGGCTTGTAAACTGCCGCTCACCGCCCAGCAAATGAGCTTCACTGCAATGCAACTCGACGATTTCAACCAAGGCTTATGCCAATTTCTTGACGCCGCGCCGACTCCGTTTCATGCGGTCGCGGCACTGCGCACTGAACTCCTGGCGCAGGGTTATACGGAACTGCTCGAAACAGACGATTGGACCCTGAGAGCGAAGGGCTCGTACTTCGTTACGCGTAACGCCTCGGCACTCATTGCGTTTCGGCTCGGCACTGGCGCCTTGGCTGAACAAGGCTTACGCATGGTTGGCGCTCACACCGACAGCCCTTGCCTGCGACTCAAACCGAATGCGCTATACACCCAATCCGGTTATTGCCAACTGGGCGTAGAAGTCTATGGTGGTGCGCTGCTAAATCCGTGGTTTGATCGCGATCTTTCCCTTGCCGGGCGTGTGACGTTACGCTTGGCCAACGGTAGCTTGAGCAATCGACTCGTCGATCTCGCGCGTCCCGTCGCGCTTATCCCGAGTCTCGCGATTCACTTGGACCGCGACGCTAACAAGCAACGCAATATCAATGAACAAACCTATTTACCGGCGCTCATCAGCCGCCAGCAAGACACCGATTTCGACCTCGACGCTGAACTGCTGCAGGCATTGCGCGCGCAGGAACCCGAGGTAAATACAGCGACGATCGTCGCAAGCGAACTGTCGCTTTACGACACCCAAAAAGCAGCGCTCGTGGGTTGGAACGGGGAATTCATCGCCGCCGCCCGCCTCGATAATTTGCTCAGCTGCTACACAGGTTTGCGGGCATTGCTCGACGCCGAGCAGGCGCAAACCCAATTGCTCGTGTGCAACGACCATGAAGAAGTCGGCAGCGGCTCCTCAGCGGGAGCGCGCGGACCATTTCTAATGAGTGTGCTCGAACGGCTGTGCGGAAACCCCGCAAACTACACCCGTGCACTGCAAAACTCGGTGCTGGTATCAACCGATAATGCCCACGGCGTGCACCCAAATTTTCCCGACAAGCACGACGGCCACCACGGTCCGCTGCTAAACGCCGGGCCCGCGATCAAAATCAATCATAACCAGTCTTATGCGTCGAACAGCGCGACGATTGCCGTATTTGAAGACGCGGCACGGCGCGCGAATGTGACGACGCAGTGTTTCGTCACTCGCGGTGACCTGCGGTGCGGCTCGACCATCGGCCCGCTAACCGCCACGGTGATCGGGGTGCCCACGGTGGACGTCGGCGTGCCGACTTTCGCCATGCACTCGATCCGAGAACTTGCTGGCAGCCGCGATGCCCACAGCTTGTACCGCGCCTTGCGGGTTTTCTACGCAACGCCTGCGGTGGCCATAACATGAGCTGACGTCCCGTTTCATGCCCACCTCGGAGGCACCGAGATAACCGTCGCGCTCACCGCCTATACCTAAAGATCCCCCCATCCTAGCCGCCACATGAGAGCAGACCTGCACGCGGTTGGGAGCGGACTTTGCAGTTGAGTTTTTTGCGTTGCCGCGCCGAGCGGCGCACCATCCTCATCAACGTCGCCATGATGGCGCTCCTCTGTGCCAGCGCCCCGCTGGTTGGTGCCGCCGTTGACGTGCGGGTATTGATCGATGTCTCGGGGAGCATGAAAAAAAATGATCCAGCGAATTTACGCGTCCCGGCAACCCGTCTGCTAACGGAATTGTTACCGCAAGAAGCGCGCGCCGGGATTTGGTTATTTGGTGAGAAAGTCGAACCCTTACTTCCACCGCGCACCGTAAACGATGCCTGGAAGGACCAAGCCCGACAGATATTGCCGCAGATCCATTCGCGCGGTTTATTTACCGATATCGAACAAGCCCTGCAGGCGGCGAGTCGGGACTGGCTCTCGGAACCCGCGAACGACACCGAACGCCACATCATTTTGCTCACAGATGGGGTCGTCGATGTCTCTAAGAACCCTAGCGAGAACGCCGCGTCGCGCCAACGAATTCTTGCCAGCTTGATCGCGCAGCTAAAGACAGCGGGTGCAAAAATCCACACCATCGCCTTGTCTAGCAATGCCGACCACGAACTGATGGAAGCAATGGCTTCGAACACAGAAGGTTGGCGTGAACAGATCGCAGATGCCGCGACTTTGCAACGCGTATTCCTACACATGTTCGAACAAGCCGCCGCACCGGACACTTTACCGCTAGAAGGTAATCGGTTTTCGGTCGACGCCAGCATTCACGAACTAACCCTATTAGTTTTTCATGGCAGCAATACCGCCGTGACGCTTTATCCCCCGGGCGGTGCGAGCGTAACGGCCGCGCAACACGATGCGTCGATTAAGTGGCAATCGGACGCCGGCTACGACCTCATTACGATCGATTCGCCCGCGGTGGGTGACTGGCGCATTAAGGCGCCCGAAGATCCAGACAACCGGGTCATGATCGTCACCGACTTGGAGCTGGAGATCGACGAGCTGCCGACGAGCCTGCTGACCGACGAAACGGTAAGTCTAAAAGCGTATTTGACGGAACAGAACGTAGCGGTGAAACGCCCGGATTTTCTCAAATTGATCTCTGCCAGCGGTACCGCAATATCCGGGAGTGGCAACGGTGATCTCGTGAGCCTCGCCTTAGATGACGCAGCAGGTCAATTTCACGGTGAGATCCCAGCGTTACCGCCGGGTGACTATGAAATTGTCATACGCGCCGACGGCGGTACGTTTCAACGCGAACGCCGCCGCCGCTTGCGTGTTCACGCCAGCCCGATAGACTTCCGCGCTGAAATTGGTGCTGGCGACGATGCTCAGCAGGCACTTGCGATCACAGTCCAGGTGGACCCCGATCTGGTAGAAACCCAGAGCATCGTCGGGTTGGTCTCGATCACCCAACCCGATCAACAACAGCAGATCGCCGAACTACCCGCTTTTCACGAAGGTGTGAGTCAGCACCTAGTAGCCGCCCCGCTCGCCGGTAGTTACCGCCTCAATCCGCTATTGGTCGTGAAAACCTCAAACGGACGGACTTTGCGCATCAGACCGCAAGAAGTCGAACTTACCGCTACGCGTGGCGCAGCGCCTGAGGTCGAAGAGGTGGAAAGCGCTGCCGATTCGAGCGTGACACCAGCGCAAAATCCGGCGTTCGCGGCGGCGGTGATCGGTGGCGGGAATCTCGGTGTCGGGATCCTGCTGGGCGGCATCTGGCTAGCGCTGCGACGCAAATCACCGACCCAGAAAGCAGCACAAAAATCAAACGAGAAATCCTAAGCAATAGCAATGGCGTTCACGACCCTGGAACTCGCTTTTTTGGTACTCGCAGTTGAATTTGCGGTCATCGCGATGGTGATCTTGTTTTTGAGCATGAAAGGTCGGCGCGGCGAGGAAGCCGCCGTAGCCGCAGATGCTAAGCAACTTGAACGCAGTGTGGATAGAACTGAAGAATCACGTCACGACGCGCTCGCGACGATCTTGCGTGAGAACTACCATTTTAACGACAGTGAAATCGACAACACCGTTAAAGAATTCGCTGACCGTGAGCGCGCCTTCTACAATACCTTAGTCGGTATATATCTGGGCCGTAGCGAGAAAAAACTCAAGGACGTACCCGACGAGCTTGCGAAAGTCGTTGCACCCTGGGTTAGCGTGACACCGAAAAACACTATCGATCCGGCACAAGTCGAAGCCTTAACGTCGGAAAACGCCAATCTCACCGATGAAAACAGCGTGCTCCACCAAGAACTGACCTCCACCAAACAGGTTATGGAAGAACTCATGGCCGAGTACAATGCGGCGTTTTTCAAGCTTGGCCCGCAAACGCCAGACGCAGCAACGCACGACGAGACCGCGGCCGATGCGACTGCCGAGGACGACAGCGACGCCGACGGCGAGGCGGCAGTGGCGGACGTTCAAAACAGCGCAATCGATGAAAATGCAGCGCCGCAAACCGCGATCTTCCCGGTCGACGATAACGATCCCGATATGGACGCAGAGGACGAAACCGACAGCTCCGCAGACGACGATGCGGTGGTCGAATTTGATATCAGTGATGATGAGGACGGCGAAGAAGATGTTCCCCCGGCCATGACCGCAGAGGATATCGATGCGTTGATGGACAGCATCGGCTCGGCCGAATCCGAAGAAACCGTAGACTAGCCGTCGTCGGACTTCGGGGTCCGTAACGAGGCGCGTGGTTAAGCGAGGTCATTTTTCTGCGATTTCGAGGCCTGCGTGGTGCTATGGAATGAGAAATCGCGGCACTCCGCGCCGCTTAACGGCCACCGCAGCCGGATCGTCCTAAGTCCGAGAGACTGGACCGCTGTTAACCCGCGGGCCGCGCGAGGGCCTCACGGACTGCCTGCGGCCGCCGCCTGGACTCTGCAGACTTCGATAGCGGCAGCGCGTTTACCCGCGGTTATATCGTTCAATTCGCCGTCGTAGGTCAAGCAAAACAGGGTGCGACCGTCGTCGCCACCGAGCTGACATGCGACCGCGGCTTTGCCACGAGCGTCGACCCGATGGGTAATTTCACCGCCGTCGAGAACGCGAATAAACTCTGCGGTAGCAAAGGAAGCCACCCAAATTCCACCGGCTTGATCGAGGCAAATTCCATCGGGCACACGTTCGCCCAAGGCAGCGTATAGGCGTCGATTGTTGAGCGAGCCGTCTGCGGCAAGATCAAAGGCCGTGAGTTGGCCACCCCAGCTTTCGGCGACGACGAGCGCCCCACCTTCATCTTTAATGACCGTGCCGTTCGGAAAATTCAAGTCCCTGGCGACCACCCGTGCCGCACCGTTTGCCTCCACAACCACGATCTCGGCGGGTGCCGCCTCCGCACCGCTGAATAAATCATAACCGAAGTTTCCGACCCACGCCCGACCACTGGCATCGACGACCATATCATTTAGGTCGCCGCTAACCAGTGCGCTGAGATCGGCATGCTCGATCAACTCACCGTCAACGATCTGGTAGAGACGCCGATCGGCCATTGATACCACCAGCGGCGTGCCGTCGGGCAAAAAGCCGAGACCAGACGGGCGCCCAGGTACACTGATCACGCGCTCGCGCGAGCCATCTACACCGATTTTCCATACCGTCTCGTCCCACATGTCAGCGAGCCACAATTTCCCGTCCCGCCACCGCGGACCTTCGAGAAACCAAAAACCATCAGCCAAAACTTCACAGTTCAATTGTTCCATGCCTACCCCGTCGCGGTGCTTGCCTTAGCGGCCTGTCTAGAGTGTATCTCAGTCCCGCCGCGCTGTCCGGCCAACGCCTGTTCAGGCGATAGGGCTATCGGAATCGCGATCGCGACGCGCCCTCAGTCGTGCGCCGTTGCGGGATCCGCGCCAGTTCCCGATTGCGTCTGCATCAGCAAGGCGTAGGCTTGGCCGTTAAGTTCATGTGTCAATAGCACGCTCGCACGGTCTTTGAGCAACACAGCGGGGTAGTATGGTTCACGCCCGCCCACAGCATCGGCCACGATATAAAAATATTCACAGTCCCAAGGAGGTCCTGCCGCTAGCCGTTGCGGTGATGGTGGCATCCACGCGATGCGTTTCGCCGCGTACAGCACGATACTGGCATAGACCGTGTAGATGCAGGCGTCGTTGGGCACGTGCGCCGCGAGCTCTTCGACGCGCGTGCCTAGTAACTGCAAAGTTGCGATTTGCTTCAGTGCACGCGTGCGGCGATTTGGATCAAGCCAATAGCGGGTGGTGCGAAAGCTCGCCAACTCAGGCGGCGGCGCCGTGGCGAGGGCCGCGATAATGCGCGCGCTAGCCGAGAAAACCAGCACCAGTAGCAAGGCGCAGAACGCCGCAGTACGGACAGCGTGACGACCGAGCCAAACGGTAAGACCGCGGTACATGAAGTACAACAAAAACGGCACTAACGGCCATAAAAGGCGACCCATCACCTCAGGATACGGCCAGCACACGAGGACGGCGCCATACGTAAGCGCGTACATGGCCTCAACACGCAAACGTAGACCGTCACGTACCAGGCCGATAACGGCAAGCAATAACAGACCGACCAATACGAGCGCGCGCCAACGATATGGCTGCACCCATAAGAACAGATCGCGGCCGACTTCGAACCACACCGCAGCAGCATTCGCGCGCAAAACGGTAAGTAACTTCAAGGCCCCACCAGGCTCCCCATACATAGTCGCCGCATTACCGCCGTAGGCGAGCAAACCCGCGTTTGGTGCTAACAAAAAAGTCGCGACCAACATGCCAGCCAAACCGCCTAGCACCCACGCATTGACCCGCCGACCGCAGCGCACACACACCACTGCGAGCGGTACAAGCAACGCGATACCGACTGAGCGCGTACCGATCGCGAGCCCCGTGAGCACGCCCGCTAACAGCGCGTTAGACCACCTCGGCCGACGCTCAACTGCGAGATAAGCCAACATGGCACACCACACCCAGCACATGTAGAGACCCTCGCTGAAGACATCGGCGACGTGTAATAAGGTGGCGCTGGACCAGGCGCAACACAGCGTCAGCGCCAAAGCCTGCCATGGCGGAAGCTCACGTGCCCGCAACCAGGCAAACATGAGGCCGTACGCCAGGACGGTGAACCCGGCCACCGCAACGCGTGCGACGTTTAGCGTGTCGCTACCCGCACCCAACCACGCCAAGGTCAAGGGAAACAGCGGCGGCAACTGGCTGTGCGTGTGGACATGCTCATAGACGGGCAACGACGTCGCCTGAAAAGGCGAGAAAAGATCGGCCGCTAACAAATAAAGCGCGTCATCAGCCAAGAACCCGACGTGAGGATTCTGGATCCCTAAATAGGCGTACAAACCAGCGGTGAGGAGCGCGCTCAGCACGGCCCAGAACTGCCATTGTAACGGTGCGCGGATCAGTTGTTGAAATCGAGACTGCGAACGGCGCATAGCTTAGCGACTCTAACGGGTAATCGCATCCGCGTCGATCCGTGCGAGCAGTGTGTCGGACCCAGGCAGGTGTAGCGAGCAAGCCGGGAGCGCGTTAGCTTGCTCCTGGGTCCGACACACTGCTAGCCTTTCTTTTATGATCGCAAACTTGAGGCCCTAGCATTGCAGCAAAAGACAACGCCATCTAGCCTTATTTCAACTTCCACCGCAGTTGACTCGACTCAACCCGACCCCGCTGTGGCTTTAGCGCAGATTAAGCGGGGCTTCGAGGACGCGAACTATATTTGCAGCGACAACATCGCGACCGCAGTATTTCTCGCCACCAAACTCGCCAAACCAGTGCTCGTCGAAGGGCCACCCGGCGTCGGCAAAACCGAACTCGCAAAAGCCACCGCCAGCTATTTAAGTAAGCCGCTGGTGCGCTTGCAGTGTTATGAAGGCTTGGATGAAGCGAAAGCGCTCTATGAATGGAAATACGGCAAGCAATTATTATACACCCAGGTGCTGAAAGACAAACTCAGCGATGTCATGGCCGGCGCCCGCGGCCTTAAAGAATCGATCGCCCGCTTGCACGAATTTGACGACACGTTTTTCAATGAAGAATTTCTAGAACCACGACCGTTGCTGAAAGCGTTGTGGACCAAGGACGGCGCGGTGTTGTTGATCGACGAAATCGACAAGGCCGATCAGGAATTCGAAGCATTTCTGCTCGAGCTGCTGCAAGATTATCAGATTTCTATTCCTGAAATCGGTACCGTCGCGGCGACCGTCGCGCCGGTTTGTTTCTTGACCTCGAACAATACACGTGAACTGGGCGACGCCCTGAAACGGCGTTGCATACATTTGTATATCCCGTTTCCGGAAATCGAATTAGAAAGGCAAATCCTTGCTCTTCGGGTTCCGGAACTCGACGCCTCGCTACGCCATAAACTCGTGCATTTCGTCCAGCAAGTTCGCACCTTAGACCTCAAAAAAATCCCCGCGATCAGCGAAACCATCGATTGGGCGCGCACGATCGTGTTACTCAATGCAAGCGAGCTCGACGTCGAACTCGTACGTAGCACCCTGAACGTATTGTTGAAATATCAAGAAGACATCGACAACCTGGGCCCCGATCTGCACAGCTTAGCGCGCCAAGCCAACCAGTCTGTATGAATCAAGCACTGAGCGAATTCCTCAAGGTCCTACGGTCCGCCGATGTGCGCGTCTCGACGGCTGAGGGGATCGATGCCGCACAGGTCTTGAACGTGATCGGCTTTAATAATCGCGAACTATTGGAACGCTCGTGGTCACAAGTATTGGCGAAGTCGACCGTGGACAAACAGCGCTTTCACGACTGCTTTCGGCGTTTTTTCGAGCGTTCGGAATTTGCGCAGCTCGAGACTGACGCCCGCGATAATAATGAGCACGACGCAGATCGCAGTGCCGCAACAGACACATCGGCACCGCAGCGCGCTAGCGATCTTTTGTCGCTGCTAGAAAACGGCGACCGTGCCACCCTGCAAATCGCCCTCACTGATGCCGCCAACGAGGTGGGACTAGAGCAGATCCGACTGTTCACACAGCGCGGTCTATACATCCGGCGGATCCTAGACCGTATGGGCGCTGAGGTGATTACCGACGCTTTGATCGATGCCGAGGCCAGCAACGATACCGCGCGCACGGCCCAACTCCGGCAACTCCGCGACCGGCTACGTGAAGAAGTCGCGGCGTTGGTCGAGCGTCAAATGCTACTCTACACCGCGAACGCGGGCGAACGCTTGCGCGAAGAAGTGCTACGCAATGTTCCGCTAACGCGAGTCGAACAACGCGACTTTGAGGCCCTGCAAAGACTGGTGCGCAAACTCGCGCGGCGTTTGGTGTCGATGCACGCGCGGCGGCGAAAAATTGCCCGTCGCGGCCATTTGGATGTACGCCATACGCTGCGTCGTAATATCGAATACGATGGTTTGCTGTTCGAGACCGTGTGGAAGCGGGTCAAGATTGACCGCCCGAAAATCGTCGCCGTCTGTGATGTCTCAGGCTCGGTCGCCACCGTCGCGCGGTTTTTGTTGCTTTTTCTCTATAGCCTGAGCGAAGTCATTCCCAATGTCCGCGCCTTTGCATTTACCTACCAAGCGGTAGAAGTCTCGGCCTTGTTTCAAGAGCAAGCGCTCGCTGAGGCCATCGCACAGACCTTGCACCACCACGGCGGCCAATCCAGCGACTACGGCCGTGGCCTGGCTGATCTTTGTGCGCAAATACTCACCGCGATCGACCATCGAACGACGGTGATATTTTTAGGCGATGCGCGTTCGAATCATAGCGATCCTGGTACGCGTTACCTGCGGCAAATTCAACAGCGCGCCCGACGTGTGCTGTGGTTGAACCCCGAACCGCGTACGTTTTGGAACACCGGTGATTCCGAAATGCGAACGCTCGCGAGCGCCTGTGATCGCGTCGAGCCCTGTCGCTCCGTGCAGCATCTGGAGCGCATCGTGAGCGAATTGCTGCGCCACCCGTGTTAGCTAGGCGCATTGAATCACAGCGCGATATCGATCGATAATACAAACATGCGGATAATGTACGCGTTCCGTTCTTACTATTACGCGGTTACAATCGCACTCCTCGCTCTGGTAACACTTTCCGCCTGCACGGAATTATCCATCACAGAACGGCCGGCGACGGCACCCGGCTTAACAGCGCTACCCGCAGCACCGCTGGCGAGTCATCGCTTTATATACGATCCCCACGCCGACGACGTCGTCGGCGTGGTGCAAGTGACCACTACCCGCCCCGGGGATACGCTACCCGATATCGCACGGCGCTTTAACTTGGGTTACGAAGAAATTAAGCGCGCTAATCCAGACGTTGACACGTGGTTGCCTGCCGTGGGGACAAAAGTAGTATTGCCAACCCGCTTTGTCTTACCGGTCGCGGATCGCGAAGGGATCGTGATCAACCTCGCCGCCCTGCGTTTGTTTTACTTTCCAAGGACCGCACCCGGCGCGCCCGCCGAGGTCATCACCCACCCCGTCGGGATCGGGCGTATCGGCTGGCAAACCCCTGCCGGAGAGACCACGATCACCCAACGCGTCGTTGGGCCGTCGTGGTATGTGCCCGCCTCGATTCGGGCGGAACATCGCGAGCTCGGTGAAGAACTGCCGGCCGTAGTACCGCCGGGTGCAGATAATCCGCTCGGCTCGCATGCGTTGATATTGGGGTGGCCGGCTTATTTGATTCACGGTACGAACAAACCCTATGGCGTGGGCATGCGTTCTAGTCACGGCTGCCTGCGTCTCTATCCTGAGGATATCGTCCGCCTTTTCGATTCAGCACCCGTGGGCACCCCGGTGACCGTTGTCAACCAACCCTATTTACTGGGTCGTGACGGTGCGCAGCTCGTCGCACAAGCCTACGGCCCGCTGGCGGATGACGCGCGGGATTGGCGTGGCGCTTTGCCGTCCTTAATCGACTTACCACCTACGCTCGCCGCGGCTGTGGTGCGCGGCACCGACCCCATCAACTGGCAACAGGTGCAGAGCGCAGTCAGCTCGCCCCGCGGGGTGGCGGTAACGCTGAATGGCGCTGCTCCCACGGTGGCGGCAGCGATTGCAAAAGCCCGCCTCGTGCACAATCGCTTGCCCGCAGGCGCTACTTGGGATGGCGAGACGGCGATCCTTGCAAAGCAAACGACCGCGGCGGCAGCACCTTAACAAACCTTATTGCTGGTCGTGATTTTATGGCGTGCGGGTGACGCGCCGGGTGCCGTCTTCAAACGTCTCGACACGAACTTGAATGTGATCACCCGTTTTCACGACGTTGCTTGGCACCCACAAACGGGCGCGCCCCCCGTCATTTAGTTCCACAGTAATCAAGCTCGTCTTACCAACTTGCGTGCTGCGGGTATCTTTGCTGGCCGTTTTTACTTCAGTGACACGCGCGTCAGTATAAGTTTCGCTCACGACCGTATCAGCGCCGTTGCGCAATATCCCGTAGAGAATAAAAGGCAAGCCTAAGGCGACGATCAACGCGAGCTCGCGGCGCCAATGGCGCCCTGCGTGATACATGACTTGACGCACTACACTATTCCTGTTGCAGCTGATCGATGAGCTCATCTAGTTATCGGCGCCGTGCTGTCTAGACCTAAGATCCCGACCCGCCTGAACCCATTATTCAAGAACCGTGCGCGGCTGCCGCTACCGCGATCACAACGATACTTGTACCAAGCGCGTGATTGATATCGTCATATGACCTCCTACGACACGCGCTTCACGGCGCCCCCGATTACTGTCACAATCATGACTATTGGAATGTGACACGCTCAGCCGGGAAACGCATGAGGAAAACACCATGGTGCGCCTCTCTTCAGTACCCCCATCGATACAACTAGCGCTCGAACAACTGGAGTGCCCGCGCTACCGGGAAAAACCTTGGGTGCAGGGCGCACCACTTGCGAACAGACGCGTTGCGCTAATTTCGACCGCGGGCTTGCAGCAACGCCATGACCGCCCGTTTAGCCCGGGTGCGGACGACTACCGTATTATCGACGCGGATGTACCCAGTGCCGACATCGTCATGAGCCATATATCAACGAACTTCGACCGTACTGGGTTTCAAAGCGACATTAACGTCGCTTTTCCGATCGACCGTCTGCGTGAACTAGAACGCGACGGCACCATTGATTCTGTGGCGGACTACCACTATTCATTTATGGGCGCGACCGATCCCGAGATGATGGCACCGCAGGTCGACGTGCTTGCGCCCTTGCTCCACAGAGATAGCGTCGACGCGGTTTTACTAGCACCGGTGTGACCGTTTTGCACGCGCGCCGTGGGCGGGCTAGCACATTACCTCGAAAAAGCCGGTATTCCGACCACACAGATCAGTCTAGTGCGCTTACATACTGAGAAAATGTCACCGCCGCGCGCGCTGTGGGTGCCGTTCGAGCTCGGTCGTCCGTTTGGCGTTCCCGGTGATGCGGGCTTTCAACGGCGCGTTGTGATCGCTGCCTTGCAATTATTGGAACGACCGTCTGGCCCCGTTTTAGAAGATTTTCCGGACGACGCACCAAGATCAAACGTGCAGGACTGGTCCTGTCCGATCGGTTACGCCAGATCCCAAGGAGAGACGTCCACCGCTGAAGGCATCGCGAACACCTTAAGTAACGAAATCGGTGCTTACCAACCATGGTACGACCGCGGCGTTGAAGCCCGGTCGCGCACCACCGTCGGACTGAGCGGACTCGACTTCGATGAAATCGCGCAGTTAATCGCGAACGCCTGCACGGGCCAAGCGCTTCCGCATGCGGGCGACGCATCCGCATGGAGTGAAAAACTCAAGCTCGCGGTAGAAGATCTCAAAGCGTTTTATAGCGAAGCGATGCTGGCGCAACCCGGTGTTGCCCCCGGACCACATCTGGAGGACTGGTTTTGGGACAACACCGTAGCAGGCAAGACGTTGCTCGAGCTACGCGAGACCTTGTCGACAGAAGCTGATCCTGCGCTAAATTTACTCGGCAAGTTACTCTTAGTACCGCACCGCCAACTCGATCGGATCGACTAGATTATTACATTGCGTCACATCGGAATTCGTCTCGGGGCTGAAAACCGTTCCTATTCGTTATCGATTGCGCTAGAAAGATCGCGCTGCGATCCATTCAGGCGGCTCTCACCCGATCATTCGCTATAATCTCAAGCGTGGCACGACCCGTTGAATGAGATCTCGGTGAGCATGTCAAATCGCCTAAAGCGTCTCACTACCCCACCGCGAGCTTGGGGTTTCGTAGTCGCGCTTTGGCTTAGCTCAGTGGCGGGTGTGAACGCCGCGGGAGTGGCGGCAACACCGAAAGCCATCTATGACACCTGGGGCTGGATCCCCGTGCAAGGCGCCATTTGCCGTGATGGCTCCGGCGCAGGCGTCGGTCTGCGTTTGCACAAAAATTCCCGCAAACTCTTGATCTACTTGCAAGGTGGCGGCGCTTGTTATGACGCCAAATCCTGCGAGCAGAACGCCAAGGGAGCAATCGCGGGGGCGAAGTACGACCAAGCGGACTTCCAGCGCTGGAGGCGCGTGTTCGGTTCCCAGGGTGTGTTCAATGCCAAACATGCCGAGAACCCTTTCGCCGATTGGAACCACGTGTTCGTCGCTTACTGCACTGGCGATCTGCACGCCGGTCTACGTGAAAACGCCCGCGTACCGGGTGTGCCAAAACCGCAGCAGTTCGTCGGTTCGAGAAATTTGCAGATCCTGCTGTTCCATCTCGCGCGTTATTTCAAAGAGACGACCGAAGTCGCATTAGTGGGCGCCAGCGCGGGTGGTTACGGCGTCTTGCTCAACTTCACCCAAGTCGCACAGACTTTTCCTGGTTTGCCGATCACCGCGCTCGTCGACGCAGCGCCGGTGTTGAGTGACGGCGCTTTTAAGACCTCCTGTTTCCAGGATAAGGTCCTAAAAGTATTTAATTTGCAGCTACCGCCGGCGTGTCGGAACTGCCGCAATCTGGCGGCCGGGCGGTAAGTGGTCCACTTTTTATTGGGGTGGCTTGCACCACACGATGACCCAAAACGACACCCTGTTTTTTCAGAAAAAATCGCGGGGCGTTCGCGCCATCGAATGGGTTCGGGAGATCCTGCAAGGCAGGAACGTGCAACATCGATCCCCATCGCGGTCGCCTATAGGGTTGCTCGTGAGGTACTTCGGTACGCTACTGCTGTCCAGTGCAATGCCGTTAGGCACTATCTATAGAAGGCCTAAGGCTTCCCGGCAACGTTCACTATGGTGGATCTCCTCTTTACCGTTTTGCGCCAACAAGTCTGCGCATTCGCTATCATCCATTGTCGCTGCCCAGCCTTGATAGAGCGCATCGCCGCCAATTTCCGCTTCGATTAAACCGTTCAGCATCTCAGCATCGACGGTCATGCCTTCCGGCACCACGTAGTAAGGATTCTCTGCTGGCACTGGCACCTCAAAAGACTCACCCGAGAGCTTCTCGATTACGCGTTTGCAGCGGTGTGCATGGGCACGTTCTTCACGCCCATTTTTGTTAAGCAGTTCCGCGATTTCCGCGTTGGGCGCACCATTCGCCACGCCTTGGTAAAACGCCTCCCCACCCGCTTCGACATAAGCCATAAGCTTGAGGTCATCGACCGAGGGCGCCGTTACGCCCATGATGTATTCCAAGGCCGTTGCAAAGTCTAGTGGCATATTCTGTGGTCGATTTCCCATTGAAGTCCTCCTCGGGTGTCGAGTCATGTCAGTTTCGCAGCGTGCCGCACTAGCGCCTATGCAACGCGTGCCTACCCTAGTATTGCCGTTGAGCGCGCGCAAGTCCGTATACCGCGTAGCGCCACAGTTCGACGCCCTATTTATTACGGTGGACCTACCATCCTAGAATCCTCAGCTGTCCGCTTCGAGCGAGCTACAGCTTATTGGCGTGCCGATGATAACGCGTCTCTTAGTTTCACTCATTGGGTGCATGGATCATCTCCTTCAACGTATTCTTGGTCCTCACCAACGCCCGATCCGTGGGTTCCGCACCGGAGACCTGCGCGATGGGCGCTTTTACGCTTTTAATAGGGTCTTCTCAAACGGGTAGTTGTCGAACCAGAGCGCGGTTCCATTGGTGCTTATACCGCAAGATCAACTTTAGCACGGTGTTTGGCGGGCAACTGAACGGGATCCGCGAGGTCGCTGACGGTGTCTGGCTCGTCAGTTTTAGGGACTACGACCTCGGGTTTTTCGATAATCACGAGAACACAGTGGAGCCGTGGGTCAAAACCCATTTGCTCCTAAAGTGTTACCTATGTGGTCGGAACGGACCGACTTAGAATGGTGCCGACGAGAGGACTTGAACCTCCGACCTACTGATTACGAATCAGTTGCTCTACCAACTGAGCTACGTCGGCATTTGAAATGCATTCTTAGCGGTCTTCGCGTTGCGAATAATAACTGATTTCCGCCGCTGGGAACGGGCTGCGGCGCAGGTCAGGCTTCGTGTTGATTTCGGATCCGGATGACGAGATCAACGCTCTCCGTGCACGTACCGTCGGGGGCTTGTGGTAGCTGCTCAAGCGGGATCTCTGGCGCGGCGACATCGGTCAAGGTACCATCATCTACGTTGTAGAAATGAAAATGCTCCGTGGTGTTTGAATCATAGAATAGCTTGGTCGAGTCAACGACCACCTGGCGCAGCAAACCGCGCGCCGCAAACAACCCCAGCGTGTTGTAGACCGTCGCTTTCGAAACCCCGCCTCCGGCCACCTGGCCCAATACCTGGTCGGCCGACAAATGGCGCGCTTCGGCCAGCATAACAGTCGCGATCTCAACGCGTTGCGGCGTAGGCATAATATCATGTTGCTTTAGTAAACTAATGATCGCGGCTCTATTCATGCGGCTCACACCAAACTGTTGCACTTAACTATCGATGATATGAGGCGCCTTAGACCGTGTCTAGCAGTTATTGCTAATGATAATCATTTTTATTTAACCGCCTCCTCGCCCTTGAGCACGGTAAATGTGAATTAGGTCACATCGTGAGCCAAGATTACACTTCCTAGCAACCGTTGATGGCGTCAATGCTACCGCTAAGCAGAATGCTCGCGGACAGTGCGACAACCGACGCTCCATACTCGCGATCATGAACAAGCACGCTGGTTTTACCCTCATCGAATCACTCATCGTGATCGTCGTACTCGGCATTGCACTTGCGATCGCGGTACCTAACTTGCGCACTTTGACGCAAAATAATTTGCTCTCGAGCCAACTCAACCAGCTCGGTAGCACGCTCGCCTTAGCGCGCAGCGAAGCAATTAAGCAAAACGATCTTGTGGTCGTATGCGTCGCGCCTGGTTCCTTAAACTGCGACAGTACCAGCACTAACTGGCACGACGGTTGGATTGTGTTTGTCGATCGCGACGGCGATTTCGTGGTTGATGACGGTACAAAATGCGCGACAGGTGCGACGGCCGATTGCTTGGTGACGGCGCAAGACCCGTTCGTCGGCGGCAACCTAACGCTTGCACCAGCCGCAGACGTTCAACAATTGATCGCATTCAATGGCGCCGGTGAAGCACGTTGCGACAGCAATAACAACGGCACGCTCGAAACCTGCGACACCGACGATACCTATTTTGTGATTTGCGACAATCGCGGTGCCGGGCATGCCCGGGCTTTAGCGATCAGCCACACCGGGCGCGTGTCTGTCAGCGACAAGCAACCGAATGGAAGTACTCTATCATGCACACCATAAGCACGCGCGCTTTGCAATCAAATCGAACAAGCGCCACGAGCGGTTTTACTTTATTGGAGGTATTGATAGCGATTGTTATCTTTTCGATCGGTTTGCTGGGCGTGGCAGGCTTGCAAGTCGCAGGCTTGAGATTCACGCAAGGCTCTCAACTACGCGCTATCGCCACCATGCAGGCTGAGAACCTCGTTGATCGCATGCGTGCGAATGCGGCAGGAAACAACGTCGCACCTGGCACACCCAGCGCTCCGGCAGCAAGTCCCGATGGCGTACGGAGCTTCTACAACGTCACCAGCAGTATGCCAACGAGCTATAGCGTCGACTGCGATACCACCAGCTGCACGCCGCAACAACTCGCAACTTTTGACCTCGTGAGCTGGAATCAAGCGCAAGCCCAAAATTCCACCAAACCGGCGGAGTCGAATGCGGATGTGCTGCCGGGTGGACAGGGCATCGTATGCATCGACGCCACGCCCGATGACGGTGACTCGAGCAATTGGGCGTGCGACAACGATGGCATTGTCTACGCCATCAAGATCGAGTGGCAGGAACGCACTAGTGGCGAAGACGATACCGCCAATAACCAAGGCAATGCCGATGTTGGCTCCAAAATGTTAGTCATGCGAGTTATACCGTGAATAAAGCAATTCGCTCTGCAAAAACGCGTCGTAAGGAATCGGGCATTACATTGATCGAAATGATGGTGGCTATCACCGTCGGCCTGATCTTGCTCGCCGGGATTGTGCAACTTTTTGTGAGCAACAAAACGGCTTTTCGCATTCAAGAAGGTGCGAATATTCTCAATGAAAACGCGCGCTACGCGCTCAATCAAATCCAATATCACTTGCGCACCGCAGACTACTGGGGCGGCGTGGAAGCCGATGCCGTCAGCGTCGACGGCAACGTGGGTCTCACTACGCAATGCAACGGTACACCTCTGGTCACGGCGATCGGGATCCAAGGCTTCGACGGCAGCAGCGCTGGTTCGCCGCTTGATTGCATTCCCAACGCCGATTATGTAGCCGACACCGACGTCGTCATGCTGCGCTACGCGGATGCGGATCGGATCGGCAGCGCAGCCACCGTGGCTGCGAGCGGTGCCGCGTTGTGGGTGCGCACGGCGATCGGCCGCCGCGCGGTGATCCTCGACGGCGCTGATATCAACACTGTGATAACCAACAATGGCGATCTGGCTGATCAAGCTGCCCCGCTAGGTTTTGCGATCACGAATCACCGTTATCGCGCGGTCGCTTACTTCATCCGTCCCTGCGCTTCGCAAGACCGGGGCACCGCCGGTGTTTGTGACGCCCAAGACGACGACATACCGACGCTAGCGCGCCTCGTGCTCGATGAAAACGGTCAGCTCGTACAAGAAGACGTCGTTGCCGGCGTCGAACAAATGCAGATCGCCTATGGCATCGATAATAACGGTGATCTTACCGCCGACCTTTACGAAAACGCCGATGCCGTCACCGCTAATAATCGTTGGGATCGCGTCGTCGCAACGCGTTTAAGTTTGCTCATTCGAAATTTGGAACGCGACAACGCCATTCCGATCACGACGGCGAACACAACTTATCGTCTCATGAACGGCGCGAATGGTGCGAACGGCGCCGGTATCGAATACACCGTGCCGGGTGATCTACGCGACTATCGCCGCAAACTTTTTAACGTCGCGGTGCAAATCCGTAATAACGTCAGAGCCTAATGATGCACGCGAACTCGATGAAGACTCAAAACGGCGTCGCCTTGATCGTCGCCTTGGTACTGTTGCTCATTATGACCATGATCGCTGTCATCGCGATGCGCTCGACGACGTTGGATCTAAAAATGACGACGAACACGACCCTATCACGACGCGCGTTTCAAAATTCCGAAGGGCCCCGAGTATCACTCGGTCCGGCGCTGGAATCGCACGTCTTTTATCGCGGCTGGCCGATCGCGCTGAACGGAACGGTTAACGAAGCGATAGCCGTATTCAACATACCCGACGAAGTATCGCTCAACGTGAATCCACCGCCGCGTATCTACAGAGGCGAGAACGGCGATATCAACGACTTATTCGACAACGCGGCGGGTCTGCGTAGAACGCCGCTACGAGCTGCAGATGCGCGTTTTCATGCAGATGCCGATCCCGGTAACTCGGGTGAAGACGCCGACGATATGACCGCCGATCTGTGGGCGACCTGGTTGGCAGTACTGCCCGCCGCCGGTAGCGGCACGGCGCAAGCCGCTGGCTATCTTTCTATCGGGGTCGGTAGCGCCGGCGCTGGCGCCCACGTCTATTTCGATGTCCGCTCGGACGGCCAAACAGTCGGCAACGCAAACGCAACAACCGGCGCAGATTATCGCGTCCTAGTCCGAAATTGAGCGTCATCTCGGAGGCAGCAGAGAGCGACATGAATAAGCAAACTAACATAGTCCCTTTTCTCGCCGGCCTGATGCTGAGCGTCTATTTTCTACCCGCAATTTGGTGTGCGGACGCACACGCCAATATATCCGGTGCGCAGATGGCGACATTTTCCGCCACACCCGTCAACAATGTGGAGAGCGTTGCACCGATCGTCATGCTGGCGATGTCAATGGATCACCAATACTGGTTTAAAGCGTATAACGACTATAGTGATATCGACGGCGACGCCGTACCGGAACGCACGTATAAAGATAGCTTTGAGTACTACGGTTATTTTCACTCGCGGCGTTGCTATTCCTACAACGGAAGTCTTTTCGAGATCGTAGGCGTTGCCGATGGCACGAATGGTCATCACTGCCTCGGCACCCTGCAAAATACTTGGAGTGGAAACTTTCTGAACTGGGCGACGATGACGCGTATGGACGTCGTACGCAAAATTCTTTATGGCGGCAAACGCAGTGTTGATTCCGTCTCGGATACAGTTCTCGAACGCGCCCATTTACCGACCGATGCGCACAGTTTCGTCAAGTATTACAACGGCGCTGACTTGCTCGATTTGATGCCTGACGACGCTACGATATTGACGGATGCAGCAAACAATAATAATGGCATCGACGGTCGCTTGGAGGGCATTACGATCTGCAACACCTCACCAGAGCCGAGAAACGCAACGGTGCGCTCCGAGAATTCCAATGCTGATCCGATGATGCGAGTCGTAATCGGGAATTTCCAACTTTGGGGTGCGAATGAACGATGGCAGTGTACCTGGCGAACCGAACAAGCTGACACGCTGGCTACTACCGGTGCGCCCGAAGGCAACAGCAATGATCCCGTGCAATCCGGAATTTTAGCTCGCCGTAACGACGCTCAAACCCAGCACGCTTTGAAAACACCGCAAGGAAATCGAGACCACATCGTACGCGTGAGGGTATGCGACGAGAACGCGCCGGGGTTCAGCCTCGACGCGACCGAGAACCTAGAGAACTGTACCCCCTACGGTAACGACCACAAACCCGAAGGCCATCTACAACGCTATGGTTTAGATGGACGCATCGATTTTGGTCTCATGACCGGCAGTTACGAGAAAAACCACTCTGGCGGCGTGCTGCGTAAGAATAACGGACCGATGACCGATGAAGTCGACACCGCAACGGGTCAGTTCATCGCCACGAGCGGCATTATTCATTCACTAAATGTGGTGCGCGTGTGGGGTTATCGCTACAAAGATGGCACCTATTTTCATGATCCTAACCCTAACGTAACAGCGAACGGTAATTGTCCCTTCCAATTAACCGATCCCCAAGAGGGGCAGTGTAAAAGTTGGGGCAATCCCTTGTCAGAAATCTATGCTGAGGCGCTGAACTATCTTAGCGGCGGCAACCCCACAAGCGTTTTCAGTGAAGGACCAGGTACGGTGTTCAAAGACGGTCAATTATCGTCGGTTGCGTGGAGTGATCCGATTACCCAGCAAAACAGCTGTGCTACTGTCTTTTCCCTGGCCTTCAATGCCAGCGTTAACTCTTACGATAACGACCAAACAACGATTAGCATTCAAGGTGGGATGCTCAATGGTGCCAGTCAAACGAACGTCGTCGGCACTAGAGAGGGCTTTAACAACAGAAATTTTTTCGTCGGCAGCACCACCGGCAATACTAACGAACCCGGCTATGGTCAATGTACCGCCAAACAAGTAACAGACTTCGGCGCCATTACTGGGATCTGTCCCGAAGCCCCCGCGGTTGAAGGGTCATACCACATTGCTGGACTCGCCCACAATGCACGAAAAGATGGCATAGAAAGCATTCCGGGTGAGACACAAAAAGTAAATACGTTTGCGATCGCGCTCGCGGCTAACGTACCCACTATCGATGTGCCCTTTGGCGGATCCACTAACGTGCGCATTCTCCCTGCTTATCGTTTGCTCAAGACTCAACCTGTTCCCCCCGCAACGGTCCCGGCGGGTACTACGGACGGTAGTGGCTCTATCGTTGACTTTAAAATCGTGCAGCCCCACACACCGATTGGCAACAACCAATATTATGCTAAGTATTACGTCAATTGGGAGGATTCGGCTCAGGGTGGTGACTACGATCAAGATATGTGGGGCACGATTGAGTACTATGCCGACCTTAATGCCAACACCATACGTGTTGATACCCATGCCGTTGCGCAATCCACCGGGCTTGCGGCGCAATTATTTGGCTTTGTCATAAGCGGCACGACCCAAGACGGCTTTCACGCATATTCCGGTATCCTGGGTGCGAATTTTGTCGACCCGGTGCCTGGTGTACCAGGTTGTACGGAATGCCGTGCGTCCAATAGCGACCCCCAGCCGGTGGCCACCCCACCATTACCAGCACCGCAAGATGGCGTGCAATCATATACGTTTCGACTCGCTTCGGGCGCAGCAGATGTGCTCGAACCACCATTGTATTACGCCGCGAAGTGGGGTGGCTTCGAAGACCTCGATGGCGACGGCCAATTTAACAATCCGCAAAGCAATGCCGAATGGGACGTGATCGATCAACAAGGTAACGCGGCACCCAACGGTGACGGCGTTCCCGATAACTATTTTTTCGTCACCAATCCCGCCGCGTTAGAACAGTCGCTAGGTAAAATCTTCGAGAACGTCATCGAGCGTGTTTCATCTGGCACGGCCGCCGCAGTCGTTGCCAACGATCAGCAAGGCACGGGCGCTGTATTTCAGGCGTTCTACGATCCGGTCAAGAATGACGGTGCGAATTCGGTTGACTGGATCGGCTCGTTGCATGCCTTGTGGATAGACTCCAAGGGCTTTTTGCGTGAAGACAGCGACAGCGGTGGCACTAAAGGTGTATTAGACGACTATCAAACGGACAAAGTTATTGAGCTTTTCTTTGACCAACAAGCAGAGAAATCGAAACTTCGCCGCTTCAGTTCGAATCAGGCAGACGTATTCGATGAGTCGGGAAGCGTAGAACTAGAACTCTCCGAGCTAGCACCGATTTGGAATGCGCGCGAGAAATTATCGGAACTGTCGCATGCCACGATCGGCAACCAACGTACCTATACCGATACGGCTGACAACGGCCGCTACATTTTTACGTGGTTCGATGCAGACTTCGATCGCGTTGTCGACAGCTCGTTCGCGGGTTCGGAAATTGTCGATTTTGTCGCCAGCGAAATAGACAGCACGAATTTCCGCTGGTTAGATACTAATACCGAAGTGGATGCCGAACGACTCGTTGAATGGCTGCGCGGCAAAGATGACGGCCTGACCGAATTTCGTTCGCGCAAAGTCGACTATGATGAGGATGGCGATACGCTTATGGACAACGGCCAAGACGAAATTATGCGTCTCGGCGATATCATTCATTCGACACCAGTGTCGGTGGCCGCACCTGCGGAAGCCTATGACTTACTGTCTTTGGACGCTAGCTATGCGGCTTTTCGCGAGCACTATCGCCACCGTCGCCAAGTTGTCTACGTGGGTTCAAACGACGGCATGGTGCATGCGTTTAACGCGGGTTTCTACAACGCTGTCAATAGGCGTTTCGAGCTAGAGCTCAGCGGTGAAACTCGCCACCCCTTGGGTACGGAACTGTGGGCGTATGTGCCGAAAAATCTGCTGCCACATCTGCAGTGGCTGGGGCGTAAAGATTACACGCATGTGTATTATGTCGATAATACTGTACGGGTGTTCGATGCGAGAATTTTCAATCCGTCGAGCACGCACCCCGGCGGCTGGGGCACGATTCTTGTTGCAGGCATGCGCTTCGGCGGCGGCACCGACAACACCGGGATTTCCCTCGACATAGACGCCGACGGCCAGGCCGACGTGAAAACGAAATCAGCCTACGTCGTCATGGATATCACCGACCCCGAGCAGCCACCGACTCTGCTCGCGGAACTGTCGCCCCCGAACTTGCAGTTAACGACAAACTTCCCGATGGTCGTAGCGATGTCCTGCCCGCAAGCGTCGCTTAACTCCGGTTGCGGACCAGACAAATGGTATTTGGTATTCGGCAGCGGACCGACGTCGACGAGTACAGCCTCATATGTTTCAGCTGGCGGCCAAAATGCGGACGTTTTCGTTTTCGATCTCGAACAACTCGACAGCATTAATAACGGCTTGGTGAAAACATTCACATTGAACGAACCAGACGTTTTCATCGGCGACATGATCGTCTCGGATTTTAACTTAAACATGAAAGCCGAAGTCTTATACTTCGGCACCGTGGGTGGACCCACCGACCCACCTGCGAACGCCAATCCCGGATCTTTTTATCGTATGTCGCTCGGTGAAGGCGCTGATGCTTCAGCCTGGAACCCGCCCTATGAGGTCGTTACCAACCTCGACCGGCCGATCGTGTTCCGACCCGCCTTGACCCTAGACGAACAAGGACGCCCGTGGGTCATTACCGCGACGGGACGGCTGTTGGCTAACAGCGACAAAGCCAGCGACAGTACCCAAGCAATATTCGGTCTACGTGACCCGACACCATTCTTTTCAGCGTCTGGCGGCCCTCCGAGCCCAAGCGCCGAGCAAAGCGTCGATTTCTCGACACTATATGACGTTACCCCGGTGCGGGTGTTTCAAGATGGCAGCGTGTCAACAGACGGTAGCACAAACGGCAGCATGACGTTCGACCAACTCACCGCACAAACGGTGAACAAAAATGGCTGGCGTCGCCACCTGCGTAATGGCGCTAGCACGCCCGCCCAGCGCAATACCGCGGGGTCTGTGGTTGTCGGCGGGATCGTATTTAACGACGCCTTTACCCCTAGCGCCGACCTCTGTGAAGCGGATGGTAGCAGCGAGTTATATGGTGGGTTCTTCAAAACAGGCACAACGATTCCGGAAGGGGTTTTCGGTACCCGTTGCACGACTACCGCGGCGAGTTGCGCCAACGGTGTGGTCGAAGCCATCGGCAGTGTCGATCTCGGACACGGTTTATCGGCCGGGTCGTCTCCGTTTATAGGGACCCAGGATAGGCCCGAAAACATCAACCTGGTCTCGCAAACATCGACCGGTGAGACGGTTAATACCGAAGCTACGACGCTGGGAGCCATTCGCGACGGCGAAATTTCCTGGCGAGAACATCGGAGCCAATAACGGCTGCTGCAAAATGAGGACCCCATGAAGACATCCGCAAATGCGCGCATGGCGTGCGAAGTGCGGCGCCGTAAGCCGCGAACTAGAGGTGGTTTCACGCTCATTGAGCTGTTAGTGGTAATGGTCATTATCGGGATTATGGCTTCGATCGGCTACCCCAGTTATCTAAATTATGTGGAGCGTGCGAGACGTACCGAAGCGAAAGGCTTTTTGTCGGAGATCCAAGCGCGTATGGAACGTTACTATTTCGATAACGAGTCCTACACCACGGATATGAGACAACTCGGTTTCGCCACGACCGCTCCAGAATCGGAAAAAGGCAACTACGTGGCCACGTCGTTGAACAGCGGGCTGCCAACGGGAAATATTGCCACCAGTTACCTCATCCGCGTCACGCCGACCGGGCCACACGTCGATCCGGACTGCGGGTATTTGCAAATTGACTCGCGCAATCAACAGAGTAGCGCCACAGGGCAGCAAAAATGCTGGAAGAAATAAGCCTCAGAGTAGGTTGCTTAATGATGGCGCTGCTAGCGCTGGGTTCGGCGAACGCCGAGATCTATACCTGGACTGACGCGAATGGTGGCACCGTGTTTTCGGAGCGGCCACCAAGTGACGCAACGGATGTGCAAAAAGTCGAACTGAAATATCGAAGCGTCACCGACGCTGAAAATGACCGACGACCAAACGAACCCACCCCTGAAACCGCAGCACCGCGAGCACCTCAGCAGATAGAAACGGCCGCTATTAAGGCCCAAAAAAAGGCCGCCTGTAGTCAAGCACACAAAGTACTAAACCAATTGCAGAGATCAAGCCGCCTGCACTACGTCAACGAAAATAAGCAGCGCGCGTATCTCACCGAGCAACAACGCCAAGAGCGTATGCAAGAAGCGCGGGAAAAGATCTCAGCATACTGCGGCTAGGAGCCGGTTGAAAAACGTCACAGACGACCTCCCCAGCAGTTTTTCAACCCGCTCCTAATGGGCGGTACTCACATCGGCGTCACCGTCGATGCCAGCTAGTTCTCGTGGCAAACTAAAAACCACTTGCTCTTTTATGCCCGGCACTTCGTTCACGGTGTGACCGCCCCACTCGCGCAACCGTGCGACAACCCGCTCAACCAACACCTCTGGTGCAGAAGCTCCCGCGGTGACGCCCACAGAGGTTTTCCCGCGCAGCCAGGCGCGTTGAATCTCCTCGGCGTTATCGATTAGGTAGGCGGCGATGCCTTGCTTTTCCGCGATCTCCTTTAGGCGGGTAGAATTCGAACTCGTCTGTGATCCTACGACTAAAATCAAATCACAGTCGCGCAACAGCTGCTTGACGGCGTCCTGGCGGTTCTGCGTTGCGTAGCATATATCTTCTTTTTTCGGCCCCACAATTTTCGGAAACCGCGCACGTAGCGCACTAATCACCACCGCCGTGTCATCCATCGACAAGGTCGTCTGGGTCACAAAGGCAAGAAAATCGGGGTCTTTAACCCGCAAATCCCGAACATCGTTGACCGATTCAACGAGGTACATGCCACCACGCCCACCACTCGTCGAATACTGCCCTAGCGTACCTTCAACTTCCGGGTGTCCCGCATGACCGATTAAGATGCATTCGCGACCTTCCTGTTGATAGCGTCCGACTTCCATGTGCACTTTCGTAACTAAGGGGCAAATCGCGTCAAAGACACGCAATTGCCGCCTCGCCGCCTCCTCGCGCACGGCTTTCGCTACGCCATGAGCGCTGAAGACCACCGTTGCGTCATCTGGCACTTCATCGAGTTCGTCGACGAATACCGCCCCCTTATCACGCAGTCCATCGACAACATATTTATTGTGCACTACTTCGTGCCGCACATAGACTGGCGCGCCAAAAATCTCTAGCGCGCGCTCGACGATCCCGATCGCTCGATCAACGCCCGCGCAAAAGCCGCGTGGATTAGCTAAATGGATTTCCATAATTTCAACTGCTGCATAAGATAACCACCAATTATACCCTCGATCTTCATTCCAACTCGGCGCTAGCCTCCGCCTCGGCTCGGGGACGATGCAAGAGCAACATTACTGCGCCACAGGTGATCGCGGAATCGGCGAGGTTGAAGGCTGGGAAGTGCCAATTGCCATAATAGACTTGAATGAAATCAATTACATGCCCCCACAATAGGCGGTCGATAACGTTGCCTATCGCGCCTCCTAGGATCAAACTCAGCGCCGCAGGCAACCAGCGTTGGCGATCTTTTATCCGTACAATCAACGCCACAATAACGCTACTGATAACGAAGGCAAGCGCGACAAACAACCATCGTTGCCAACCATTCGCGTCGTGCAAAAAACTAAAAGCGGCTCCGCGATTAAACAGCAAAGTCAAGTTAAAGCCAGGAAAAACCAGCATCGGAATCCCGTAGTCTAGAGACGTTTGTGCCAGATATTTCGTTACTTGATCGGCTACCGCAACGAACGCTGCTAAACCGAGCCACGGCCATGAACTGGATTTCAAGGCCTGTTACTCACGTAGTACGGCGTATTTTTCGCGCCGCATGCGCGAGCCGTGCATGCTCGCAGTCGAGCGCGATCTGCTCGCGCAGAGCCTCAAATGATTCAAACGCTACATCGCTACGCAATTTCGCAATAAAATCCACCTCGATGTAGCGACCATAGCAGTCTTCGTCGTAATCAAAAATATGGGTTTCGAGAACGAATTTCGGGTCGGCGATGATCGGTCGTGATCCAACATAGCCGACACCATCGAGGGCGTACTCGCCAAGCCCCCTAACCGTGACGACAAAAATACCTTCGAGCGCCGTATGTGCCCGATGTAAATCTACATTCGCCGTGGGGAACCCGATCGTTCGCCCATTATGTTTACCGTGCACGACCCGTCCGGCGATGAAGTAGCGCCGCCCTAACATTTGGGTGGCATCATCAAGATCTCCACTGGCTAATAACGCGCGCACCGCCGTGCTGCTCACACGTTCACCACTACTCAACAAAGCACTCGTACGGTCGACTTCGAAGCCGTAGCGCACGGCGAGGTTCTGCAAAATGGAGAAATCCGCGTTGCGCTGCTTACCAAACTTAAAGTCATCCCCGACGACTAAGTACCGCACACCGAGTCCACGCACGAGGATCCGATCGACAAACGCTTCGCCCGACTCTGCGGCGAGTTCCGCATCGAAACGCATCACAACCAGGCGGTCGATCGCGCAACGTTTGAGCAATAGCGCTTTTTCACGCAGCCGACTAAGCCGTGCCGGCGCACGCTCCGGTCGGAAAAATTCACTTGGTTGCGGTTCAAATACAATAACGGTTGCGGGCACTCCCGCACGACGCGCGCAGGCGTTGAGGTGATCGAGCACCATCTGATGACCCAGATGCACGCCGTCGAAATTGCCGATAGTCGCGACACAACCACGATGGTGGGGTCGTAAGTTATGGGCACCGCGAATGAGCTCCATATCCGCGCTAAAGCCTATTCGCAACCGCGACTGAATACTGTGCACTTACTGCGCATGGTGTCGATTATACCGCCCGCTCTCGCGGTTGTAATAAGTGCTGTAGACGCAACCCTAATGCGATTAGTACCAAGCCATAAGCCGCAGCGCCGAGTGCTATAAGCAATCCCAAATGCATAGCACGTTCCAGGGCAGAACGCGCCCCCCAAACGGCTGCACCCGCCGACATCGCATAAAGGAGAATACCCATCACCGTAGTCGCGCACGACACTTGAAACAAGAAGCGTCGCCAGCCGGCGCGCGGCGTATAAACGCGTTCTCGGCGCAGAATAAAAAGCAATAATCCACCATTAACGAGCGCCGCGATGGCGGTCGCAAGCGCGAGACCCGCATGCGCTAGGGGGCCAATCAGTAACAAATTTAAAATGACGTTCACGAGCAACGCAACTACAGCGACTTTCACCGGTGTCTTGGTGTCTTGGCGGGAAAAATAACCAGGGGCTAGAATCTTAACAAGGACAAATCCGGACAGGCCAACCGCATACGCAATTAAACTACGCGCGCTCATCAAAACGTCAAATTGTTCAAAAGCACGATACTGGAACAGCGTGCTGAGCATAGGCACTGCCAACACCGCCAAACCCACCGCGGCAGGAAACGTCACCACACATAGCCAACGCAAGGCCCAATCGATCGTCGCAGAAAATGCGACGTCATCGCGCCGTGCGTAATGCTCTGACAAAGCGGGCAATAGCACTGTACCGAGCGCCACGCCAAAAATGCCGACGGGAAACTCCATCAGACGATCAGAATAATACAACCAAGAAATGCTGCCGCTCTGCAAATACGACGCCATTAACGTGTCGACCAACAAGTTTAGTTGCGCGACCGAGACGCCAAACAAGGCCGGCGCCATTAAACGCATAATTCGACGCGCACCCGGATGTCGCGGAGCGAATCGTAAGCGCGGGAGAAAGCCGATCCGTGCCGTGGCCACGAGTTGCACCCCAAATTGGAGGACGCCACCCAATAAGACACCCCACGCAAGTGCATAGACCGGCTCGTCAAAATAGGGCACGCAGCACAAGGCTGCAAAAATCAACGCGATATTTAACAACGTCGGCGTAAACGCCGGCAACGCGAAATATCCATAGGTATTCAGCACCCCACCTAACAAGGCGGTCAACGAAATAAACAGTAGATAAGGAAACGTCATACGCAGCAAGCTTGCCGCGAGTTCGTATTTGCCGCTCGCCTCGACAAAACCGGGTGCGAATATCGCGATAACGAACGGCGCCGCGACGATACCAGCGGCCACAATAAACAACAACGCACCTCCGAGCCAAGTGGCCGTGACGTCGACGAGTTGTCTGACTTCCACCTGCTTATCGGTCGATTTATGCGCCGTGAGTACGGGAACAAATGCTTGCGAGAAAGCGCCCTCGGCGAACAATCGACGGAAAAAGTTGGGGATGCGAAAAGCGACAAAAAAAGCATCTGTGGCGTCGGACGCGCCAAAAATCGCGGCCACCGTAACGTCACGAATAAAACCCAGAACGCGCGACAGCAACGTCATCTGCCCCACGGTGGCAGTGCGTTTTAGCAGTCGATCGCCGCTCGAATTCTCATTCATCCGCGCATTTGACGCCTTCAGGCGCGACGGTTTTTCAGTGGGATTGACAAGGTCGTATCAGCACCGCATATTTACTTGTTTGCCGTCAGATTTTTAAGGAATCGATATTGGCCAACACAACCCAAGCTCGCAAACGCGCCCGCCAGGGCCAGAAACGCCGCTTCCATAACGCCAGTCGTCGCTCGCTATTGCGCACCCGTATCAAGCAAGTTGTACGCGCGATCGAGTCAGGCGATCAGGAGACGGCACGTGCCGCATATCAACTCGCCGTTCCCGTCATCGACAAAATGGCGGGTTCGAATTTGATTCACAAAAATAAAGCTGCGCGTCATAAGTCGCGCTTGCACGAACGCATCAAAAATATGTCATAGCGCGATCTCATTGCCATCGGCACTCACACCAAAGCCAAGTTGTCGCGATGAACCAACTCGGGCTCACGCGCGTAACCTAAGCGCGATTCTATTTGCCGCGTCGTTGCGCCGACGATAGCACTGGCTTCAGCGGCCGCATAATTCGTCAAACCGCGCGCAACTTCCTGGCCGGCGGCGTTAACTAGCGCGACTAACTCACCTCGCTCGAAGTGACCGTCAACCGCTGTTACTCCGACGGGCAATAAGCTCTTACCTTGATCGCAAATTGCCCGGCACGCTCCCGCATCTAACACCAAGCGACCTCGACAGCGAAGAAAACCGGCCAACCAACGCTTTCGCGCTGCCTGCTTTTCTCGCGGTGCCGCCACTAAGGTCCCGACCTCCCTGCCTGCCGCAATCGCTAACAAAACGTCCGGTTCGTGACCCGATGCGATAATTGTCGAAGTTGCCGAGCGCGCTGCTAATCGTGCCGCGACAATCTTCGTGCGCATGCCGCCCCGCCCCCAGCTACCACCCGGTCCTGCGAGTTCATCCAAGCGGTGATCGTTCGGCGTTATATGAGTGATGAGCTCGGCACTGGGATTGTGGCGCGGGTCAGCGCTCATCAATCCGGCCTGATCAGTCAAAATGACCATTAAGTCGGCGTCCATGAGATTGGCGACAAGCCCCGCTAAGGTATCGTTATCGCCAAGTTTTATCTCGTCGGTTGCAACCGTGTCGTTTTCATTAACGACCGGTATTACCTGCAGTTGCAATAAAGTCAACAAGGTGCTGCGTGCGTTCAAATAACGTTCGCGATTACTCAAGTCCTCGTGGGTCAGCAAAACCTGCGCAGCCCGCCTAGAAAATTTTTCGAAAGCGAGGTCCCAGGCGCCGACCAATCCCATTTGACCAACCGCGGCCGCGGCTTGCAGTTGATTCAAGGCATGCGGACGCTCTCGCCAATCGAGTCGCGCTGCACCCTCGGCGACGGAACCCGAGGCCACCAATACGATATCTTTGCCGCCACCACTGAGCTCGACGACCTGCCGTGCCCATTGGTCAATGGCGCGACGATTTAACCCCAATCCTTCGTTGGTTGCGAGCGCGCTACCGATCTTGACGACCCAGCGATGACCGGTAGCTAGCGACGCCCGTAGCGCAGCTTCATGGCTATCGCTCATACTAGCGCCTCGCCTAGGTCCTGCTTGAGGGCGTGCAAGCGCCGGCTCAGCGCCTGCACAAGCACGGCACAACCCTCGCCGCTCACCGCCGAGACGGCAAAAACCGGGCCTTGCCACGAAAACGTGGCGGCTAAAGCACGCCAATTCTCCCCGGCACAACCACCGAGGAGATCGCATTTGCTAAACACTAACCACCGTTCTTTGCCTAGCAGCGCGGGGTCGTAGGTGTGTAGTTCGCGCTCGATAGTTGCGAAGTCTTTCCCCAGATCACCCGCATTCTTCTGCGGCGACACTTCCAATAAGTGTAGCAATAGCGACGTGCGCTCAATGTGGCGCAAGAACTGCAGACCTAGGCCGGCACCGGTGGCAGCGCCCGCAATGATGCCGGGAATGTCCGCTAGCACGAAGCTCTCTTCCGCGGCTACCGACACGACCCCAAGGACCGGCCGTAAGGTCGTAAATGGGTAGTCCGCAACTTTTGAACGCGCCGCTGATACATGGCGAATAAACGTCGACTTGCCCGCGTTCGGCAAACCGAGCAAACCGACGTCAGCCAACAGCTTGAGCTCCAACGACAAGGTTCGTGATTCGCCCGGCGTGCCACGCGTGGTTTTGCGTGGCGCACGATTCGTGCTGCTTTTGAAATGCGCGTTGCCGAGGCCGCGGCGCCCACCGCGCGCGACCAACAAACGCTCATCGGTATCGAGCAACTCACCGATCCACTCGCCGGTATCATGGTCGTGTACGACCGTACCGGGCGGCACCTTGATGAGCAGGTCTTCAGCGGACTTACCAATCCGATCGCGACCCATTCCCGGCTGGCCAGAGCGCGCCCGGAAATGTCGTTTATAGCGAAAATCAATTAGCGTGTTGAGGCGACGATCAGCGACGAGATAAACCGTACCACCATCGCCACCATCGCCCCCGTTCGGCCCCCCAAACTCGACATACTTCTCGCGCCGAAAACTCAAACAACCATCCCCGCCTTTGCCGGCGGCGACGTCGATCAGCGCTTCGTCGACAAATTTCATCGCCCTTCCAACGACCGCCAAATAATGACTACTGAATCAAAAAACCCCGTCGGGGACGGGGTCTCGCTCAATTACCACGCGGGAAAACCCGTTACGAGGCGTCCACACTGATAAACTTACGCCCTTTCGGTCCCTTCGTCTCAAACGTGACGTGCCCCGCGGCGGTCGCAAATAGCGTATGGTCGTGACCACAGCCAACGTTTCGGCCCGGGTGAAAACGGGTACCCCGTTGGCGCAGGATGATCTCGCCGGGTTTGACGGCCTGGCCGCCGAATCGCTTCACACCGAGGCGTTTCGATTGCGAGTCGCGGCCGTTGCGGGTGCTGCCGCCTGCTTTTTTGTGTGCCATTGTCGCTCAACCTCTAGAAATTTTTGTGATTTCGACGTCGGTGAAATTCTGTCGGTGCCCCATTTGTTTGCGATATTGCTTTCGGCGCTTGAATTTAATGACGCGGATCTTTGGCCCGCGACCGTGCGCGAGCACTGTTGCCGTAACCTTGGCCCCCGCGACGAGCGGTCGACCGATGCTCGTCGTCTCGCCATCACTGACGAGCAATACGTCCGGAAAATCGACCGATTGGCCGGCCTCCGCGTCCAATGTTTCTACGCGTAAACGGGTGCCTTCGGCAACGCGATATTGTTTTCCACCGGTTCTAATAATGGCGTGTGCCGACACGATGACTCTCCGCTAGGGGTGATTGAGCGCAGGGCGACCTCCGCTAAGCAGCGGACAATTATAGGAAATTACTCCCGACTCATCAAATCGGGACACGCACCTACGGATCTTGTGAGGCATGGCAATTTTGGTTTCGCGTTGGCACAATCGCACACCTACTCGCCACCACGACTCTCGATGTCCACGCTAATTGATTCTTCGCCCAGCGAAATTTCTGCTATACGCAAGCTAATTGCGGCTGATCTAGCTGCGGTCGACCGCATACTCGAATCGCAACTGCAATCAGATGTGTTTCTAATTAACCAACTGAGCGACTACATCATCGGCGGCGGCGGCAAACGTTTGCGCCCGATCTTGGCGCTGTTATCCGCGCGGGCATCTAATTACGCGGGGTCTAAACACGTTAATGTCGCCGTTATCATAGAACTCGTGCATACCGCGACGTTGTTACACGACGATGTCGTTGACGCATCCCATTTGCGCCGCGGCCGGGAAACCGCAAACTTAGTCTGGGGCAACGAGGCGAGCGTACTGGTAGGCGATTTTCTCTATTCGCGGGCGTTTCAAATGATGGTCGATATTCGCAATCTGCGCGTACTGGAAGTTCTCGCCGACGCTACCAACACGATCGCAGAAGGCGAAGTCATGCAACTCGTCAATTGCCACGATCCCGATATCAGCGAAACGCGCTATTTGCACACTATTCGTTTCAAAACGGCAAAGCTCTTTGAAGCCGCCGCGGAACTTGGCGCAGTGGTTGCGGAGGGTGGCTCGGAAGCCGAAGCCGCAATGGCCGCTTATGGGCGCCATTTGGGCACCGCGTTTCAGCTAGTCGACGACGCCCTAGACTATACCGCCTCAGATCAATCACTCGGTAAAAACATCGGTGACGATCTCGCTGAAGGCAAACCGACGCTACCGCTGCTCTACGCCATGTGGCAGGGTGATCAGGATCAAGCGCGTTGTGTCCGGGAAGCGATAAAACGCGGCGGTCGTGAACGCATCGACGAAATACTTCGCGCGATCGAGTCTACCGGCGCCATTACCTATACTTTTGATATCGCCAACGCGGAATCAGAAAAAGCGCAACAAGCGCTCAGCGCAATTCCCGCTTCGCCGTACCGTGAAGCACTGCTATCCTTGGCACAATTCGCAGTAAATCGCCACTCGTAACTCCTCGACATTTTGGGGATTGGGATCGCCCCTCAATTCAGCGCAATGTCCAGATTAGTTTTCGCCCTGTAGGATGGCGACGCTCGCGTGCGCGGCCCGCCGGGCACGTTCTGCGAGTTCTTGGTCAGATACGCTGCTGATGGGATGGGCAATAGTAACGAAACTATAAGCCGCCGCGCCGAGTACGCGCGCCATCAGCTCCGCCGCACTCACGAACTGCTCGGTCATGATGGCGACGGACGGTAGATTTAACCGCTCTGCGATGATCGCGTCGTGCAGACTGCACGACGAACAACTGCCTCAGTCGCCCACCCCGGCGACGAGCGCGTGCCACTTCTCCGCGCCATCGAGCACCTGGATCTCCATTGGCGCACTGTAATTTTGTTTCATCAGGCGGACGACCTCGGCGACGCCGTAGTCTTCACTTAGCGCCATTTCATAAGCGTCGAAAAACGGCTTCGTGCCCTTTTTGCCGTTCGAGACGACGGCAATCCTTGCGCCGTCGAGCCGCGCCAGACGGGGGGCCAACTTAAAGCCACCGTTGTCACGTTCGTAGGTCGGATCGAGTACTTCGATAACCATTCTCCTGGGTTCGACGAATTATGGACCGCAATCGAGACACGCGCCAACAGCCATCGAAACCGCGTGGCTCTTCGCTCCGAACCATGGCGGTATGACCGCGCCAAAGCCGCCCGCCGGACCGCCTGCCGCAATCACGAGGACGTCATCAGGCACCGTAAAAGCGCGATACACCGCGTCACCCTTCTCGCCAACAACCGCGCCCTTGCCGCACGCGGACCAGTCGCTTCGCTTTATATGCGCGTGCTCGAAAACATACTCACGTACATCCGCCTTAGACCAGTTCGCCGCATCGAAATGCGCGCGCAATTGTGGCGGCACGATCAGCGCATAGTTGCCGGGCCAGATCGAATAATGCCGCATATTCGTGCGGATCTCCGCAACATAGGTATCGAGAATCTCCTCCGGCAGCGTGGTCCATTCGTTCATGAATTGGCGCGGCGCGCCGGCCGCCATCACGGTCACGGAGGAAGCATGCCGCGGCACATTTCGTTCTTCCGCCAATGGTAACCACGGCGTGTTTTCTTCGTCCTCTGCCAGGCAATAACTGATCTTGCCTGGGTGTCCCAAGGTCGCGCGATCGACTTCGCCCGGGCGCACGTCGAGCAAATTGTATAAGGCGAGGCGTATTGCGCGGCCGATGCAGGTACTCGCGCGCTCGGTCGAAGCCAGCGCGTTGAAGGTTCCATCCATATCGAGTTCTTTGCGAATGGGCCCATTGACGATGACGAGAATCGCACAGCCAGCCGTGCTCGCCGTCGCACCGTGCAGCAAAAAAGGCGCTTGCAACATAGCCATAAACGCGGTCACCACCAGCGGAAAGTGCGGCGCTAAACATCCCGCCATGACCGCGTTGATGGCGAGCTTCTCGGCGCTGATGGCCCGCTCGCGTACCGGTTCAATACCGATCAATTGATCTGGTGTCATCAACGCCCCCTCGAGACAGGCGTTGACGGCGTCCGCGGTAGGGGGCACAACGGGCAAGCCGTCGGTCCACTTGCGGCGGTGAAAAAATTCTTGCGCAGCGGCGAAGTCTTTTATCTTATGGCGTGCCGAGGCCAACCTCGGCTTCACCGTAGCGGTAGCCATGTTGTGTGGTCTTCCATAAGCGCTCGCCCTAAATCCTACCGAGCACGTCCCCCTGAATGCAACCGCATCATAGATCTCAAATTAAGCAAATTAAGGACAGGCACAAAACTTGATGAACCCCACAAGGAAATGAAGTAATGTGTTTCACACCGGCCCGCATATTGCCCGAACGTCACGGATGACGGCGAAGAGGAGGCCGATCTCAGGACCAGCCTAAAACCGAAACGCGGCCGCAGTTTCGCTCTGAGCATGATCACGAAGCTTAGGCGACGCTGACCGAAACCAGGCCGCAGCGGTGAACAAATGCACTAAGCGCGTCGTGCAATAGCTGGGGCTTGTTAGCCAAATCAAACTTGTCAAGGAGGACGAGCGATGACACAACCCAGACACAGCTTAGTGTCCGTATCAGAGACCCCGTACTATCACGTGATTTCCCGTTGTGTGCGCCGCGCGTTCCTGTGTGGTGACGACCGTTATTCGGGTCGCAACTATGACCACCGCCGCGATTGGGTACTCGAACGTCTCAAGATTTTGAGTGAAGTCTTTGCCATAGACGTTTGCAGCTACGCCATCATGAGCAATCATTTTCACCTAGTTGTGCATCTTGATATCGGGAAGACAGCGACCTGGACTGTCGATGAGGTGATTGACCGTTGGTGTCGGTTATTTAAAGGCCCAGAGCTTATCCAACGCTATCGCGCCGCGGATACCTTGAGCGAAAACCAATATGCTGACGTTAGCCAAATTGCCGAGGGGTGGCGTAATCGCCTCGGCAGCTTAAGTTGGTATATGCGGTGTCTGAACGAACATATTGCACGCAAAGCGAATGCTGAAGACGAATGTACCGGCCATTTCGGTAGTGTCAGAAATTCTGTGTTTGAGCCGTTTAAAGAAATCAATCGTTTAAATTAAACCGCTCTCCGAACTGGATTGCAAACTGGGTTTTGGCATGAGACCAGGCGATGGGTGGGTTCTTCCATTTCGCCGTGATATTTCTCAATGCCAGCCAGATCAATTTCGTTGCCGCTTCATCATTCGGGAAGTGGCCTTTATTGCGGATGCTTTTTCGCACGCCGCTGTGTAGCGATTCAATCGCATTTGTCGTGTAGATAATCTTTCGCACGGGTTTAGCGAAAGCAAAGAACGGGATGATGTGCTCCCAATGCCGTCGCCAGCTTTGTCCGACCGTCGGAAACTTTTCACCCCAATCACTTTGTTCGAATTCGCTTAGCGCCTGCTCGGCCGCTTCGACAGAATCAGCTTGGTAAATCGGCTTGAGCGCCGACGCTAGCGCCTTACGATCTTTCCATGAGGCCAACGCGAGTGAATTGCGGATGAGATGGACGATGCAGGTCTGCACAACCGTATCGGGAAACACCGATGTGATAGCGTCGGGGAATCCTTTGAGGCCATCGACAACTGCGATGAGGATGTCGTTGAGGCCGCGGGATTTGAGTTCGTTCATCACACGGAGCCAAAATTTAGCGCCTTCAGTTTGTTCGATCCATAAGCCCAATACTTCCTTGTGGCCCGAGCAACGCATCCCGATGGCCAGATACACCGCCTTGTTGCGGACCAGGCCTTCGTCACGGATTTTCACGCGCAACGCATCGAAGAATACCACCGCGTAGGTGGATTCCAACGGACGCGATTGCCACGCCCTCACTTCGTCGATAACTGAATCAGTCACCACCGAAACGAGATCCGGTGATATCGATACGCCATACAGTTCACCAACGTGCGATTGAATATCCCGGGTACTCATCCCTCGCGCATACAGCGCGATGATCTTTTCATCGAAGCCTGGGAATCGGCGTTGATATTTTTTGATTAACGCCGGGTCGAAGTGACCGTGACGGTCTCGGGGAATGTCCAGAACAATCTCGCCATCGTCGCTCAACACCGTCTTCTGGCTTGAGCCATTACGGTGGTTGCCAGCTTGCTGCTCGGCTTCGCCGTCGAGGTGCGCATCCATCTCTGCGTTGAGCATTCGCTCAGCCAGGGCCTTCTTAAGGTCGCCAAGCAACCCCGCCGAACTCAACGCCGTCGCCGGGTCTTGTCCTTTGAGAAGCTCGTCTAAGATATCGGCGTCGAACGCCGGGGATTTTGCTTTTGCCATACTGCTCTCCTTCCCATAGCAGGATAGTATGGCTCAAAACACAAAATTACTGACAGTCTCGCCATTTCTGGGAAAGTCGCTTTAAATGTCAGGCCTTGTTAGACCAAACCGCCCTGGTAACCGCCATGGCCTATGTGGACTTGAACCCAGTCCGGGCAAATCTGGCAACAGGTATTTCAGACAGCGACAAAACATCCGCCCAACAACGGCTTAAGGTCGCAGTGCGAAAAGACATCGACGATCGCATTCGGCTAATGGACTTCCAAGGCAGTGCAAAAGAAAAAGCCTCGCCCAAGATTCAGTTCAGTTTGCGAGATTACCTTGAACTGATCGATTGGACAAGCCGCTGTATTCGAGAAGAAAAACACAGCACCATTGATCGCAATTCACCCCGCTTATTTACCCAACTCGATATTAATCAACACGAGTGGTTACCGAACGTGACTGCGATGCAATCCCGCTATGAAAAAGTAATGGGTTCGCCCAGACGGATGCGACATCATGCCCAATCACGTGGCGGCAAATTTTGTCGCGGTCACCGCTATGCCGAACGGCTTTATCGACGCCTAAATACACGGTAACGAACGTCCGTTATACCTCACGGCTGCAAGAATCTGGCACCAACTTTTCATGCCTGTCCCTGAGTAATCCCTGAGTAATCCCTGAGTAATCCCTGAGTAATCCCTGAGTAATCCCTGAGTAATCCCTGAGTAATCCCTGAGTAATCCCTGAGTAATCCCTGAGTAATCCCTGAGTAATCCCTGAGTAATCCCTGAGTAATCCCTGAGTAATCATCTGCGTAATCTCTGCGTAATCACCCTGCTAGGAGTTTGCAATGAGTCACATCGCTGTGCTTGGGAAACGTCATCGCGGCATAAACAATAACTCGAGCTTATAAAGCGCACGCAAGCCGCCGGTGTCGTACGCGGCGAATAACGCCTCAGCAAACCCCAGTGCGGTGCAGCTGTCGTCGCCTCGCTTCGTCGTACCCTAACCTTTCTAGTATCTCATCAGTGTGTTCACCTATTTCAGCGCAGGCACCCGACGGCCGCCCCGGTTCGTCACGAAATTTTATCGGCGTGCCCAGATGCTCAACGCCGTCAAGCCCTTCTTGAATCATGCCACGCTCACGCAGATAAGGCGCGTGCCAAGCTTCATAGATATCCAACACCGGTGCGTAACAAACGCCTTTGTCCGCGAGCCAGGCGTCCCATTCATCACGAGTTTTCTCGACGAACGTCGCAGCCAGAAAGTCGCGTACCGGTGCTTGTGCCGCTCCCCAGGGCTCACGACACAAGGCGATCAGATCTGGTCGTTCCAAAGCATTCAACAGGTTTTCAACAAAGTTCATTTCTGCACCCGACAAAACGAGATAACGGTCATCAGCGGTCTTATAAATGTTGTAGAAAGCGGCGCCACCATGCAGGCGCTCCCGCGCGAGCTCCGGCGGACGGTGCTCGGCGATGACGCTGCTCAGAATATGCGGCGTCCACGCCATCAGGGTATCCAGCATCGCCGCATCGATGAAATCCCCTTTGCCAGTCGTCTCACGCCGCAAAAGTGCCATCAGGATCGCAGCCAAGGCGCTGGAGCCCAACGCGATATCGGCCATCGGCAAGCTCGGTAAGATCGGCGGCGCACCGTCGCGCTGGCCCAAACTCAGCACCCCGGTCAACGCCTGCGCGCCGATATCATGCGATGGGCGCTCAGCGAGTGCACCGGTTTGGCCAAACGCGGATAACGAACAATAGACGATCCGAGGATTGCGCGAGCACACGGCGTCATAGCCAATTCCGAGTCGATCGACGACACCGGGGCGAAACGATTCAATGATGACATCGGATTCATCGGCGAGGCGCAGAAAGATCGCTAGACCTTCTGCCGTTTTTAGGTTTAAGCGCAAGCTTTGTTTACCGCGTTGCGTATTGCGAAAGTACGCGGTGAAGCCCTTCACTTCGTGGCCGAGCTTGCGCGTCGTCTCGCCATCAAAACTCTCGACTTTGATTACCTCCGCACCATGATCCGCGAGCGTCAATCCGGCATGGGGACCTGGTAGAAAACGTGACAGATCGAGGGCGCGAATACCTTCAAGTTTCATTGCTTTCCCCGTTGCAGTAAGTCAATCGCTCACACCGATCACTGATGTCAGCCTCAGGGCCCGTTCCGCGTGTGCCTCCAAGGTCCGCCGCCTGCGCCTTGTGAGCGCATGATAAACAGATTCACAACCGTGTCGACCGCCAAGATCCACACGCTCTGCCTATACATATCACGAGTCGCGCTAGTTCCACCCGCTGAGTGCGGCACCGTCGGAGAAAGACAATGCGCCGCGGGCGTCGATCTTCGCGAGGGATCGGGATTTGATTCGAGCACTGCAAGCGATCGCTGCCGTTAACGGTCGCGGACTCGATGTGCTGTGGCGGCGTGATTTGCTAGCGGGAATGGAATGTTAGTTCCTAATCTCGAGCATTAGCGCCTCGCTTAAAGCACGGCTAGCAGTCTAGGTGCCGACTACGCGAATCGCCGTGCCAAACTAACTAACTCTTCAGCGGTTTTTTTCAGTGTGACGCCAGAATGATAAGTGCGTTCGGCATGATGTGTCGCTTCTTCTGAGGACTGCTTGATACGCTCGACATTGGAGCTGATTTCTTCAGAGACACTGCTTTGTTCGTCTGTGGCCGAGGCAATTTGGGTGATCATGTTTGACACGGAGTTGATCGCTAATTTTATTTGATTAATGCTTTCTTCCACATCAGCGGATAGTTGCACGGTATTGTTCGTGATCGACTGTCCTTTTTCCATTAATCCGGCCGCATTCGTCGACGATGTACGCAAGCCCTCGATCGTTCCACGAATCGTTTCGGTCGAGATCTGTGTTTGACTCGCGAGCGTCCTGACTTCGTCTGCGACTACCGCGAAGCCACGCCCACTTTCTCCGGCTCTCGCGGCCTCTATAGCGGCGTTCAAGGCTAATAAATTGGTCTGCTCGGCGATGCCTTGAATGACGTCCACAACCGAACCTATTTGCGCGCAGCCCTTTTCCAGTTCGCCGATCGCACCCGACAGATCAGAGATCTCGTTGGATAACTGGTTGATGATGGTCGTTGATTTATGCACCAGCTCCAAACCGGCATCGGATTGCGCTATCGCTTTTTTCGTTTCCTTGGCGGTCTCAGAGGCGTTCTTCGCAACTTCTTGCACCGTCTGAGACATTTCGTGAACGGCAACGGCCGCTTGTTCTAGCTGCGAAAATTGCGAGTCGATGGCTTGCTTCGATTGCTCAGCGATAGTCTGCGCTTGATCTGCAGCATTAGAAACACTGTCGGCCTCATGTTGAACACTTTGCAGCAGCGTGTTGGTTCGAAATTCCTGCATGCGAGCCACAAAAAACAAACTACCGAGTTCGTCGCGACGCCCAGTATAGACTTCCTTGCAAAGTTCGCTCACATAATCGTCACAAGCTTCGGCTTGTTTGGCAAGCGGGATGAATACAGTCCGTAACCAATAAGCCATTAGCGCGACTAATATCAGCAGCGGCAACAATGTTGCGATGGAAGGCCCCGCCGCCAAGATTGGTGCCGCCGTGCCCACGACGGCCAACACAGAGAAAAGCCAGAACTTTTTCAATAACGTGCGCGGGAGTAAATTTTTCAACTTCTGTAGCGGGTGAGCGTCTTGAATACCGTAGAGTTTCTCCGCGCGGTCAACTAAATCACGCTCAGGCATGCGACGCACCGATTGATGGCCGACGATTTCATCCCCTTGCTTGAGCGGGGTAACGAAGGCATCGACCCAGTAGTGATCGCCGTTCTTGCAACGGTTTTTGACCACCCCCATCCACGGCAAGCCGCGGTTGATCGTCGACCACAAATCTGCGAAGCCAGCCTGGGGCATGTCGGGATGGCGCACGATATTGTGGGCCTGTCCGACGAGCTCTTCGCTGCTAAAACCCGCGATGGTACAGAAATAGTCGTTGGCTTCCTCGATAACACCTTTCGTCGTCGTTCGTGAAATTATCCGGCGATGTGGATCTAGCCGCACTTCAATTTGGGTGACAGGGTAGTTTTTGCGCATTAAGTCAACACTCCGTTCACTACCACCGAGATCTCTAGCCCGACGACATCATGAGGGCGGTAGTTGGCGCACAGTTTTATCCGTCGACTCGCATTATCACGAGCTCCCAGACGACATCGGCATATCGGGAAAAAACTTTATCTTTATAGGGACTTCCAATAATTCTACGGCAGGTTAAGCAGCTTAGGCGGTCTGGACCCAAAGACACGCCTAAATCGTCGTCGCCCGATCCGACCCCATGGCTTTTGCGTGCGTCTCGTCGCCACTACTGATACCGCCCCGCTACTTGCGTAAAACGAACATCCTTTCTATCTTGTTGCGGTCGCCCGACGAAGCTTAGGACCTGACTGTGCAACAAGCTACGGCGCTGAAGTGGTGTTGAAACCGCTGCAACGAGGGCTCTGCATAGTCCTGCCTAGCCTTGCGTTATGGGCAAGCTATTCTTCGTGCTCAGCCTACGATCGGGCCGCCTACCCGCATTGGCTAGACCTCGATGATGACGGCCAAGATACGCGCCAAGAGATCTTGAGCCGGGACAGTCAAATTCCCGTTGAACGCGGCTTAAATGGAAAGATTCGCAGCGGCTTATGGGTGTGCCCCTACACCGGGAAGATCACGCGGGATCCGAAAAATATAGACATCGACCATCTCGTGGCGCTAGGCGAGATCGACGCTGCCGGCGGCCATGCCTGGCCGCAAGCGCGCAAAGCGCAATTTGCAAATGATCCAGACAATCTCGTCGCGGTCTACAAAGGTTCAAATCGTTCAAAGGGTGATAAGGATGCCTATCTTTGGTTACCTCCAAACATCACCAACTGCACATGGTACCTCGATAAGCGCCTCGCTGTGTGGGGGAAATACGACGTCACGGTCGATGACACCGAGAAAAAATCCGTCAAGTTCTTCCGCGCAAAGTGTCCGAAACATGAAATTGGGATAAAACTCAATCGCGTGCGGCGCTGGCTAGGCACCTGGTTTGACGGTCTTTTTTAACCAGACGGGCACGGCGCAGTTTCGGTTTCTAGTGTGTGAATTATCATTTTCCTCCGCTCGGGTTCCATCGTTATAGTTACAGTAGTGCTTAGCTAAATTACCCAATAACCGCAATGAACGAAGTGGATCCCAGCTTACAACTATGGGGATGGTTCTTTCTGGCCATCTATATCTCCGCAATGCTATTTTTCGGTGCGCTCGGCATGCGTCGCATCAAAAGCAGTGATGACTTCGCAACCGCGCGCGGAAGCTACGGCCCGCTGTTTTTGGCTTTTGCCCTAACCGCGACAGCCGCAAGCGGCGGCACGTTTCTCGGGATCCCCGCGATTGCTTACAAATCTGGATTGTCGGCTATGTGGTATGCCACCGCCTATCCGCTCGGCACCTATCTCAGCTTACTTATCTGCTTGCGGGGCATTCGGCGTGCCGGCGCGAACTTCGGCACCCGCTCTATTCCCGAATATCTAGGCGATCGCTATGATTCTGAGGCATTACGGATCTGCGTCGCGATTTTTTCCATGCTGTTGTTGTTTTACCTCGCCGCGCAACTGCTTGCCGGGGCAGTGATGTTCAACAAAATGATGGGCTTGGATTTATTGACCGCCTTGATTGTCACCGCGCTAATCGTCATGTTCTACATCGTTGCCGGGGGCGCGCACGCAGACATATTGACCGACGGGGTGCAAGGCGCGTTGATGCTATTGCTGTCGATCCTCGTCATTTCCATGTTCGTTAGTGGTTTTGGTGCCGCGCACGGGCTTGCGGGGGTACTGGAATCGCTGCGCCAACAAGATCCGGATCTTGTCGCAACGTTTAACCCTACTAACCCAGTCCTAAATTCCCCCTGGGACGTCTTTGCGATATTTCTCATGCATATGCCCTTGGGCCTGCTACCCCACGTGGCGAATAAGCTGTGGGCCTTAAAAAACGACCGCGATCAAAATACTTTCATCGCTATCGCTTTTGTTTTTGGGATGCTCTTGCCCCTGGTGACGCTGGGAGGGATCTTATGCCGCGCGATCTTAGGTGATAGTTTGCTCGTCGAAGGCGCGAGTCCGAACGATGCGATCCCCGCGTTGTTCATCGCAACCATGCCGACCTGGCTGGCGGCAATGATCGGCGCCGGTGTGCTTGCCGCGATCATGTCGACGGCCGATGGGCTGGTCGTTTCTACCTCGCAAGTTTTTGCTAATGATATCTATCGACGCTCTATCGCGCCCCGCTTAAGCGTAAAACCGGCTGACGCAGATATCGATCGCATCGCACTCAACATCAGCCGCCTTGCCACCGTCGCGATCGTAGCGGTGGCGATCTGGCTCGCCTGGCAATCGCAAACGATGAACGTGGCGATTTTGATCGCGGCCGGCGTGGGCGGCATGGTCGCGGTAATTTCCGGCCCAATTTTCATGGGTATCTTGTGGCCGGGCACGACCAAGGCTGGTGCGCTGACCGGATTCGCGGCCGGCGTGCTGACCTTCGTGCTGGCAAAAATGGCCTGGCTACCGCTGCGCTGGTTCGCAGATTCCCGTCTTGAAGGCGCCGCGCAGTGGTTTATCGAGCAAGCACCGAACCCCTTCGCCTGCGGCAGTCTGGGCATTATCACATCGATCGTGGCCACCATAGCAGTATCACTGGTGACGAAACGGCCTAGCGAAGCGCATTTGCGCCGGGTATTGAATCAAGCCTAAATTGCAAAACCCGCCCGGATAGTACACCAGGTGCTCGTTGCGCTACGCAATCGTCGGGTCATCCTCAACGCGGTTACGCAAAACCCCCACCCCCGGTACTTCGACTTCAATGGTATCGCCGGGCCGCAAATACCGCGGTGGTTGAAAACGGGCGCCGGCGCCAAGCGGCGTACCCGTAGCAATCATGTCACCGGGTTTGAGAATAAAAAACGTCGACAAATAGTGAATGATGTAGGCAAAGGAAAACATCAGGTTGGCGGTGCAATCGTGCTGACGTTGGGTGCCATTGACGCGGGTAGTAACGGTAAGTGCGGCATAGTCGTCAAACTCGTCCGCGGTAACGAAGTAGGGGCCGACGCCGCCGGAGCGGACAAAATTCTTTCCAGGCGTAACGTTAAATTTTCCGTGCCGCAGCCAGTCCCGCACGGTACCTTCGTTCATGATCGTCAAACCCGCGATATGATCGCACGCCGCGCGTTCCGGGATCCGGTGACCCGTCTTGCCGATCACGATGACAATTTCGCCTTCATAGTCGAACTGATGTGACTCGGGTGGCCGCCACACGCTTTGCTCATGACCCGCAAGCGAGTCGATTGTGCGCATGAAGACGCTCGGGTAGGCAGGCGCTCGAGTATCATCACGATATTCATCGTTGCGCCGCGCGTAGTTAACGCCGATGCAGACGATTTTCTCCGGGGCATGGATCGGCGGCAGCAGCGTGACGTCGGTGAAATCAAAATCGACATCGACTCGTGCCTGCCTGGACGCGACAGCACCCAAACCGTTGGACTGCAACGCGACCAGCAAGCTGCCCCCTTGCCGCGCCCCTAAATCGATGATGCCGGCGTCTGTAGCGAGCCCCCAGGACGTTCCCGAGGACGTTCTAAACGTCACGCATCGCATCGTTTTTTTGTGCAATTTTGCACATCACCCTCCGACCGTATTGGGCGCCACTTGAACCCATGTTCGCGCAATTTGGTGTATCTTTATTGTAGGCTTAACAAGCGCATTCCACATGCCAGATTTCACCCACAACCGGGAAACCGCGACCGTCTACCTGCAACGGTTCGCACAGAATATTACCGGGCATTACATCGACGGTTGCTTTGTCGCGCCCCGAGATCGGGAGGTTTTCGAGAACCTATCACCGAGTGACAACACCTCCCTAGGACAAGTGCAAGCCGGTAACCAAGAGGATATCAACAACGCGAGCGTGGCCGCCGCTCGGGCGTTCCCCGCCTGGCGTGACATGAGCGGCAAGGAGCGCCGTGCGCTGTTGCATCGCTGCGCTGATCTCATCGAAGCGCGCGCCGAGGAGATCGCCCTCATCGAAAGCATGGACTGTGGTCAGCCCATCCGTTTCATGAAACAGGCAGCCGTACGCGGTGCGGCGAATTTTCGTTTTTTTGCGGATAAAGCACCGGAAGCCCGCAATGGTCTGGCCTTGCACCAAGACCAACATACAAACTATACGCTGCGCAATCCGATCGGCCCGGTCGGCATCATTACCCCTTGGAATACCCCGTTTATGCTCGCGACCTGGAAGATCGCGCCGGCGCTCGCTGCGGGGTGCACGGTCGTGCACAAACCCGCCGAGCTCAGCCCGCTCAGTGCTATGCTGCTCGCGGAGATCAGTCGCGAAGCTGGCCTCCCCGCTGGCGTGTGGAATACCGTGAACGGCTACGGCGAAGTGGCTGGTAGGACACTCACCGAACACGCGGCGATCAAAGCCGTTGCTTTAGTGGGCGAGACCGTTACCGGCAGACACGTCATGCGTCAGGGGGCGGACACCCTAAAACGCGTGCATTTTGAGCTCGGCGGCAAAAACCCCGTTATCGTCTTCGACGATGCCGACTTCGAACGCGCGCTCGACGCTGTGGTTTTCATGATTTACAGCCTCAACGGGCAACGCTGCACGTCCAGCTCACGCCTGTTGATCCAACACGGGCTCGAAGACCGCTTTGTTAGCGCGCTCGAAACGCGTGTGCGGGCATTGCGCGTTGGCCATTGCCTGGATCCGCGCACCGAAGTAGGACCGCTTATTCACGCAGATCACCTCGCCAAAGTCATGCGCTACATGGACATCGCGCGCACCGAGGGCGCCACGATTGCCGTCGGCGGTGAACCGCGCAAAGACCTCGGTCCGGGGAACTACTTGAGCCCAACCTTGTTCACCGGTGCAGACAATTCAATGCGCATCGCGCGCGAAGAAATTTTTGGTCCCGTACTCACCGTGATCGGCTTCGAGACCGAAGACGATGCGCTACAGATTGCTAACGACACGCCCTACGGTCTCAGCGCTTACATCTGGACCCGCGATGTCGGCCGTGCAGTACGCCTCGCCGAGCGCGTAGAGGCCGGTATGCTATGGGTAAATTCGGAAAATAATCGCAACCTGCCCTCGCCGTTTGGGGGCGTGAAAATGAGTGGTATTGGTCGTGACGGCGGCGACTACAGTTTTGACTTTTACATGGAAACGAAAAACGTGTGCATCGCCCACGATACCCATAAAGTACCCCTATTAGGTCGCTAACCCGGTAATCATCGCATGGGCACACTCGCGCTGGCAGCAAAAATAACCCATGTGCCGTCGATGTACTTGTCGGAGCAGGCAGGCCGCCACTACGGTTGCCGCGACGCTGCTATTCAGGGACATTATGAAATCTCCCGCCGTTGTCGCGACCTCGGGGTCGATACGATAGTGGTCTTTGATAGCCATTGGCTCGTTAACTCTGGCTATCATATAAACAACGCACCTCACTTCAAGGGCTTGTATACCAGCAACGAACTCCCCCACTTCATCAAGAACATGCCTTACGAATATGATGGCAACCCTGCCTTAGGCGACTTAATCGCGACATCCGCGAGCGCTGCCGGTGTGTTTACGCGCGCGCACAAAGACACGAGCTTGGGGCTGGAATACGGCGCGCTCGTGCCGATGCGCTACATGAACCCGGATCGCTATTTCAAGCTCGTCTCGGTCGCGGCCTTGTGCACCGTGCATAATCTCGAGGACAGCGCGACCTTAGGTGCGGCGCTGCGCGCAGCAGTTGAACGCGACTACGACGGCATCGTCGCGATCCTTGCGTCGGGTTCTTTATCGCACCGCTTTGCCCAGAACCCGGTCGCTGAAGCGTATTTTGATCGGATCTGGTCGCCGTTTTTAGAGGCCTTCGATCGCAACGTCGTGACAATGTGGCAAAACGGTGACTGGAAAACGTTCACCGCACTATTGCCAGAGTACGCTGAGAAGTGTCACGGCGAAGGTTTTATGCACGATACCGCAATGCTCTTGGGGGCACTGGGCTGGGATCAGTACCAAGGCAAGGTCGAAGTCATCACGCCCTACTTTGGCAGTTCGGGCACCGGCCAGATTAACGCGATTTTTCCGCTCTAAGTCGTGGCGCATTTCATCTATGAATATTCTGCCAACCTGCCCACGGAGGTCCTCGACCTGCCCGGCCTCATGGCAAAATTGCACCGCGTCGCGGCGGATACGAACGTCTTTCCACTCGCAGCGATGCGCAGCCGCGCGATTCGGTGCGAAGAATATTTGCTTGGCGATGGTGACCCGGCCAATGGATTTGTGAACGTGAGCATGAAGGTTGGTAGCGGACGTGACTTGCATACCCGGCGGCACTGCGGTGAATTGTTATTCGAAGCATTAGTTCAACACCTACAACCCTTGCTAGCTAGCATGCCGCTGGCGATTTCATTCGAAATGCGCGAACTCGATGAATACGTCAAATTCAACAAAAAAAACTATTGATCATGTTAAGTCCAGAGCAGATCGCGACTGCCGCTGAGCGGCTCTACGAGGCGGAGAAAACAGGTACGCAAATCCCCGCCTTGACGCTAGAGTACGACATGGACATGGACGACGCTTACGCCGTGCAAAAGCAGTGGGTTGAACGCAAGATCCGGGAAGGCGCCGCAATCCTCGGTTACAAAATCGGCCTTACCTCGCGGGCCATGCAAGCAGCGGTCAATATCGACCAGCCCGATTATGGTGTCTTATTGGACACGATGGCCTTTCCCAACAGAAGCCGCATCCAGACTGGGGACTTCACCGATCCGCGCGTTGAAGTTGAATTAGCATTCAATTTAAAAAAACCGTTGCGGGGAGAAAATATCACCGTCGCTCAGGTTTTGGATGCGACAGACTATGTCGTTCCGGCCGTGGAGCTGATCGCGGCACGCAGCTTTCGCGTCGATCCTAATTCCGGTTACGTGCGCAAAATCTACGACACCATTGCAGATAACGCCGCGAACGCCGGCGTCATCGTGGGCGACCACCGCGTCGCGCCCCATGCGATCGATCTGCGCTGGACGGGCGCGCTGCTTTACCGAAATGAGCAAATCGAAGAGACCGGTTTGGCGGCTGGTGTATTGGATCATCCCGCGCATGGCATCGCCTGGATCTGCAAACGTTTCGCCGCGCACGGCATCGGGCTAGCACCGGGACAATTATTATTATCGGGTTCTTTTACTCGCCCCGTCGATGTAAGTAGCGGCGATAACATTCGCGCCGATTATGGTCCCTTGGGCGAAATCACGATCGATTTCATCTAGGCGACGAGGCGGTAGTTGCGATGGAACACCCACGGAACACATTGAAGCGAGCGCTAGCGAGCGGTGACCCGCAGTTTGGTCTGTGGCTAGGTTTACCTGACAATAGCGCCGCGGAAATCATTGCCGGCGCGGGCTTCGATTGGTTGCTCATCGACCACGAGCACGCACCGTTCGAGCTCGCGACGATACTGAGCCATCTGCAAGCGCTTGCGCCTTATGATGTCGCTCCGGTCGTAAGGCCGGTTACGGATGATATCGCACTGATAAAAAAGCTCTTGGACATCGGCGCACAGAATTTGCTGGTGCCGATGGTAGACACGGCGGAACAAGCCGCCGCAGCGGCGCGCGCTGTGCGTTATCCGCCGCAAGGTCGACGCGGGCTTGGCACCTCCCTCGCGCGCGCGGCGCGCTGGAATCAGATCCCGGACTATACCGCCACCGCCAACGACGAGATCTGCCTTATCGTGCAAGTCGAAACGGCCCTAGCCATGAAAAACTTAGCGGCGATTTTGGCGGTTGATGGTGTCGACGCCGTGTTTATTGGCCCGGCGGATCTCGCCGCGTCGATGGGATACCTGGGAGAACCGGGGCACCCCGACGTCGTTGAATCCATCTCCTCCGCACTGCAGACAATCAGAGCGGCGGGAAAACACGCCGGCGTGCTGTGCTTAGAGACGCGTTTGGTGAAAACCTATATCGCTCAGGGTGCAAATTTTGTCGGTGTCGGTGTGGACACCTTGATCCTAGCGCAGGGTGCGCAACAGCTCGCCGCATGTTTCAAAGGCGAGAAAGCAATAGAATAAGCAGATCCGCGCACGGCCATCGCCGGCCACGGGTTTATGTTAGCGCGCGAGTGAGAGGGTCATACCAATGAGCACAGCTGACCAGAACGCTTATCACAAGATCCGGGCACGCGCGGCAAAGCCGCCGAGCGGCTGTCCAATAAACCATGATTTTACCCCCTTTGATCACGGCTATTTACGCAACCCCTACCCACCGCTCGAGCGGCTCAGCGAGGAACAGCCGACATTCTATGCCGAACAATTAGGCTACTTAGTGATCACGCGCATGGATCACATCTTGGAAGTGTTCAAACAACCGGAGATATTTTCATCGGAAAATGTACAAGATCCGGTTTTCCCCGTATGCAAACGTGCATCTGCCGTATTGTCCGCCGCCGACTACAACCCCGTGGCGGTAATGTCCAACCGACAACAACCTGATCACACCCGTATCCGCAAATACACGCGTGAAGGTTTTTCCCCGCGCCGCCTGAAAATTCTCGAACCGTATATCCGTGATAAGAGCAATGATTTGATCGATCGCATGTTGGCCGCAGGCAGCCCCGCAGAATTCGTCAGCGCCTTCGCACACCCGCTGCCAGGCCATATCATTTTCCGTTTCATCGGCTTCCCCCTGGGCGACGATGAGCAACTCACTTATTGGACCTCCAACCGCTTGGCTTTTACCTGGGGCAAGCCCTCGGACGACGAACAAGTCGAAATAGCCGAAAACATGTTGCGTTACTGGCGCTATTGCCGCGACTTTGTTGCGCAACGTAAGGCGCAGCCTGCCGACGATCTAACCTCGGAGTTACTCGCTGCTCACGCTGAGAACCCCGATGACTTAAGTTATCGCGAAGTCGAATCGGTGATCTATGGCCTGTCGTTCGCGGGGCACGAGATCGTGAGTAATTTTCTCGCCAACACGTTATTAAACGTGCTGCCAAAGCCGGATCAGTGGGGCACGCTGCGCGATGATCCAACGCTGATCCCCAACGCGCTCGAAGAAGTTCTGCGCTGCGACTCGCCCCAGATCAGTTGGCGCCGGGTGGCGACGGCCGATACACGTGTGGGTGACATCGACATCCCGGCAGGTACGCAGATTTTTCTTAGCCTCGGCGCGGCGAATCATGAAAGAGATATTTTCCCCAAGCCCTCGAGCTTCGATATTTACCGCGATAATGCTGGTAAGCATATTTCTTTTGGCCACGGAATTCATTTTTGCCTCGGCGCACGGCTCGCGCGCCTGGAAGGACGGATTGCTATAGAGACTCTGACGAAACGCTTGCCGAGCCTACGCTTGGTCCCGGATCAAAACTTGCACTGGTCGCCCAACATCACGTTTCGCGGCCCGGCAAAACTCGCAGTGGAATGGGATACTGCGACAGCTTAAGCGGCTTTTGCGGCGCCGCTACTTTTCTCGCTCAAACCAACCTCCAGCGCTTCGAACCAATCGAGAAAACGCCCGACATCGTCACCGCGAAACATGCGCCCATGCTGGGGTGCCATAATCTCGATATCTAGCGCACGTACGCGTGCAATCCAATCGTTCTTGGCGAGATTCGACGGCATCCAGCGTTTATGGAATAGCTCCATTTTCTGAACGTGGGCAGCAAAATCATCGACGAACAAAGGACTGCCGTCAGGTTCTAAGGCGGCCCCGACATCTCCTGTCATCAAGATTTTGGCGACCGGATCGTAGACATGAAAATTTCCCGAGGAATGAAGGTAATGGGCCGGGACGAACTGCAATCTCACCGACGGCAGTGCGAGCTCCATGCCCTCATCAGGAATGCCGACGTACTCGATATTTTGACAACCAAAATGTCGCAGAAAACCTTCCCACAACCACGGTGCGTAGAGCTTCGCGTGCGGTATAGTTTTGTCCCACAGCCCCAACGAAGAAATAATGTCAGGGTCTTGATGCGAGGCGAACAAATATTTGAGTTCCGCGAAATCGCAGCAACTGGCTACGGCTGGCAACATAGCCGCAAATGTCTCTATACCGCCCGGATCGAGCAACACGTTCGCACCCCGGTCGCAAATCAGATACTGATTCGTATCGATAATTCGATCGAGCTTGTTGGGATCGCGGCCAAACGAGTACCAAGTATGTTGACCTCGATAAACTTCGGTGCGCTGCACTAGGTTTCTCCTGTTTCTATTGTTCTGTTCACTGAATGCCGCGTAGCAAGGCAGCACATTTCGTGACGACATCGCGAACATGCTGCGCGGCTTGTTCTACGGTATCGGCGACGCTTTCGAGACTTGCTTGATAATTGCCTGCGACTGTCGCCTCTACCCGCGAACACGAAGCTACCATCGTGGCCGCACGCGCGTGGTCACTAATTGTGCTAAGCAATTCGATCAGTTGTGAGAGATTTTCCAAGGTGGTCTCGCGTGCAACGGAGTGCTGCTTTTGCAGCTCGTGCGCGACGTCGCTCAGATAAGGGGAGGGGGCCTCAATATCTGCCATGCCCCGCTCCATGCGCGTCACGCAATCGACGAACCGCTCCGCGGCGACCATATCGCGCACCGTGCGGCGAGCGTCTAGATTGACACGATCAACAAGTTCGGCCGTCTCACGGCCCATCGCATCGATAGAATCTGTAATCGGCACAAAACCAGCAGCCCGGTTACCCACACGGGCAGCGACCGCTTTCGCATTGCTGGCGGCCAGCGAGATATCGTTCGCTACTTGGCGCACGCCATTGAGTTCGGTCAGTACTGTCGCCGTACGGGAAAAAAAATCGTCGTGATTTCGCGAAGACCGTGTCATGCGGAATAATGCATAGTCATAGACAACCTATATTGGCGGCACCAATCGCCACGACTGTAGGGTATTTCGATGTCGGCGCTGACGCTCGCTGTTGCCTTGACTTTGTGCCACCGCGAGTTTTACGGTGGCGCACTGAACCTGGATTACATCGAGCTGCTGCGAACGGCACAGGACACTAGTAGAAGCTTCGAGTAGAACTTCGCAATCATGCATCTCGGCGTATTAAAATGCGATGACGTACCAGACCCGTTAGCGAATGATTTCGCTGACTATCCGACGATGTTTGCGGAATTGCTGAAACCGACCGGCAGCCCAATTCAATTCTCGACTTATGACGCGCATCGCCGCGTACTGCCGCAAAACCCCGGCGCGTGTGACGCTTATCTCGTTACCGGTTCGCGTTGCTCTGCTTTCGATGACCACGACTGGATAGCAGAACTCAGCACTTTTATTCGCTCAGTCTACGCCTGCCGCCGACCGGTCGTCGGCATTTGCTTTGGCCACCAACTCCTTGCCATCGCCCTGGGAGGCCGCGTGGCACCCGCGAGGACTGGTTGGGGCATCGGCCGACAAGAAACGACCATTACCGAGCAGGCAGCGTGGATGATACCGCTGCGGCAAAGCTACGCCTTATTCGTACATCACCGCGATCAAGTTTGCGCCCTGCCAGCGCGCTCGACGCTTCATGCTGCTAACGAGCATTGCCCCATCTCGATGTTTTCGATCGACAATCTGCTGCTCGGCATACAAGGGCATCCGGAGTTCTCGGTTGCCTACGTCACCGCACTGCTCGATCTCTATGGCGAGCGCTTCGACGACGCTACGGCGCAAAAAGCGCGTGCAAGCTTCGCTTACCCGACCGATCACGATATTATCGCCTGCTGGATCGCGCGGTTTCTTAAGTTGGAACGAAACGCATGAGCGGCACTGCAAAATATGACCGTCGCGCCCTGATGCGCAACAGCGGACTAGGCGCCTTAGCGTTCACGGTTGGCACGCGGGTGCAATGGTTGACACCACGACAGGCCCATGCTCGCGACGTCGCGTTCAATCAACTCGATGCCGCAGACGCGGCGCTGCTCACGAGCTTCGGCGAGCACTTATTGCCCGGCGCCGCGAGCGCCGGGCTCACCCACTTCGTCGATCAACAACTCGGCGTCGACCCCCAAGACTGCCTGTTAATGTGCAAATACTTTCCGCACATCAACGCGCCTTATCGGGACTTCTACCGCGACGGCCTCACCGCCTTGCGCGACGCAGCACTAGCGTTGAATTCAGCAGGATTTGATGCACTTAGTGAGACGCAAAAAAATGCGCTCACGGACAGCTTGTGGGGCGCGAGCGTCGCCGCCTGGTCCGGCCCCCCGCCGCCGTTGTTTTATATGTCCGTGCGCAGCGACGCCGTCGACGTCGTCTACGGCACGGAGCAAGGTTTTGACACCCTCAAGGTGCCGTATATGCCCCACATTCGTCCACCGCGCGCATGGTAGCCACCGACAAAGTCGATGTCGTCGTCGTCGGCGCTGGCGCAGCCGGCAGCATTTTTGCCGCGGTACTTGCCGAAGCGGGGCGCAGTGTGAGCATCTTGGAGGGCGGCAAAGCCCGTTCCTTGAGTGACCTATACAGTTCTCAAATTTGGGCGCGGCGTCTGAAATGGGGCGCGACTACGGTTGAGGAAACCGGGCAACATCCCATCTGGTATAACTTCAACGCCGGTCATGGATTCGGCGGGGCAGCCATGCATCATTACGGTGTGTGGCCGCGCTACCACGCCGAAGACATGCGCATGCGGTCCCTCTACGGCCGCGGCTTGGATTGGCCGTTTAGCTATGATGTGCTCCGCCCCTACTACGATATAGTGCAACGCGATGTCGGGATATCCGGGGACGCGGGGGCGGAAATTTGGCGCCCTCCCGGTGATCCTTACCCGCTTCCGCCAGTTTTGATCAATGACCACGGTCACACGCTCGCGAAAGGTTTCAAGGCCCGCGATCTTCACACGAGCCCGATCCCCATCGCGGTATTGTCGCGCCCTTACCACGGACGACCCGCGTGTATTTGGGATGGTTGGTGCGATGCCGGTTGCCCTACGGGGGCGCTGGCGAACCCCCTGACGACATATTTGCCCCGCGCACGCGCTGCCGGTGCCGCACTACGCGCGGAAGCCCAGGTAACCCGCGTGTTAATGAGCGCGGACGGCAAGCGGGCAGTGGGCGTGGAATATGTCGATAGCCTCGGTGAGCGCCAGGTGCAGATGGCAGATGCCGTCGTGCTCGCTGCTTTCACGATCGAAAATCCGCGCATTCTACTCAACTCTACCACGACCTCGGCGCCAACAGGCGTGGCCAATTCTAGCGGCTTAGTCGGTCACTATTTGATGAGCCATGCTGCGGTCATGGTCTTCGGCATGTTTGCGCACGCCACACATTGCTATTTTGGCACTACCGGCGGTCAACTCCTGAATCAAGACGCGTTTGATAAAGAGTCCGATAAAGGTGCCTTCGGATCACGCCAATGGGAAATTGCCCTAGCCACGAAGCCGAATGATTTGCTGGGCATCGCCATGAGTCGGCCAGAGATCTATGGCGCCGCGCTGCATCGCTTCATGCACGAGGGCGCAGAACGCCTCGGCGCTATGGTCGGTGTGTGCGAAGATCAGCCCCGCCGCAGCAACCGGGTGGTGTTATCAACTCACAAGGATCGCCATGGGATGCCACTGGCACGCACAGTTTATGAATATTCAGATGATGCGCTGCGCCTGTGGAAATACGCGAGCGCAGAAGGGATCGAGATCATGAAAGCTGCGGGTGCGGTTGACGCTTGGCATGGTCCGCTCGGTGGCCAACATATTATGGGCGGCACGATCATGGGCAACGACCCCACGCAATCCGTCGTTAACGCCCACGCTCAAGCGCACGACGTCGGGAATCTCTTTATCGGTGGTGGTGGTGTTTTTCCCACCAGTTCTTGCGTCAACTCCACGTTCACACTGCACGCCACAGCCATGATGTCGGCCCACTATTTGCGCGATCATTGGTCTGAGATAGCCTCTTAATACCGTGCCTAGTCCGCGAACGCCTTCTCGACCGCCGCCCGTACCGCGTCGTGCGCATCACTCGCCAGGAAGCTGCCGTGCGCTGAGAGCAAGCTGTCGAAGCGCCATTCGAGCAGGCGATCGAAGTCTGAGCGCAACGAGCCGCCTGCCGGTGTCAACCGCATCGGGTTGATCAGCGTCAGCTCGCGCTGATGGCGAACGATGACCATGTTGCGGCTGATGCGCATGATGGGGTTCATGCGAATACTGCCGCGTACCATGAAGATATCCGCTGCGATCTCTGCGGCGGGATCGTGCGGATAGGCCGGCGGATAGCTCATTCGGTCTCTCCCTATTGGCGAATAGAGTATAAACCGCCGTTTCGGTGGCTCGCGGCAATCAGTCGCTGTTTATCTATGGCGGCACCCACGGGCGGCGGGCCGTGCCGGGTCACCCATCGGTGCCCAGCTTGGCGTCACGACCCCCGCATCCGCCCCGGCAACGGACTCACCGATCCACTTCTCCCTGCGCTTGTCCGGACTGGTGCCGTTGGGTGTCGCCGATTAACTGCTACGTATCAACTGGTTCGCAAAACCACTGAGCCAAGCTTCGACTTTGGCTGGGTTCGCGACGTCTTTCATACCAAAACCAATCAATAAGCGATCCGCGCCCGCTGCCGCCATGGCTGCAACCAGCGCGCTGTCCGGTTTGCCGAGCACAGCGGTAATTTCGATCTCCTTCGCGTCACGGCCGATGCGCGCGCATTCGTCTGTCATTACCTTGACGATGTCGCTAAGTTGTTCTGGTGAAAAAACGCCAGGGAAGAAACCATCGCCTAAACGGGCCGCGCGCTTGGCCGCCGCCTCGCTGTGACCGCCGACGACGATGGGGACGCCCTTATCGTTGCACGGTTTCGGGTAGGATGCGACCTCTCCCCAGCCGAAATATTCGCCGTCGAAAGCTTCCATGGTACCTTTCCACAGGGCGCGCATCGCGCGTACCGTCTCGTCCGTGCGCGGCCCGCGTTCCGAGAATGGGATACCGAGGGCGTCAAATTCTTCTTCCAACCACCCGACGCCAATGCCCAACAGCAGGCGACCTCCGCACAAACGATCCAAAGTCGCGGCCTGCTTCGCGATATAAAAAGGATGGCGTTGGGGCAGAATCACCACGCCAGTGCCAAGTTTAATCGTCTTCGTTAACGCGGCCGCGTAAGCCAGCGGCAACAAAGGATCCGGTAGGGGCGTTTTTTTGGACAACGGCATTTTACCGCTGGGATCGTAAGGATAGGTTGCTTCATAACCGACCGGGATAACGACATGTTCAACGGTCCACACGGATTCGAAACCATGTTGTTCCGCGGTGGTGACTAAATGCGCAAAAGCCTCGCCTTCGGCAAATGGCCCGATATTGGCGTAGAAGATCCCGTATTGCATGAAACATACCTCTGGTCCATGGGGGTAAATTGAGGGTAACGCATTACTTTGACCGTTTCATTGCGTGATCTTCGACACGGCGCAATGGCTGATCCTGCCGCTGAAGACTTCCGACACCGGCGTTTGGCGCGGCGTCAGGCCAAGCAATGCGCATGACGCTTAGTTCGCAAGGAAGGATAAGCGGACATTCCGCTTTTTTTCGCGCCTTTCGTAATTTCATAGGAAATGTGGAATGCGCCCTTTATCCCCCGCCCGTTGTTGCTCCCGCCTGGTTGGTGGGCGCCAACATAACGCGGCATTCTCGTCGGCCATGTCACATTCGGGCCGGGTCGTTCGCATCAATAAAGCCTTAGAGGAGAATAAATTTGTCTTTACGCTCAAATAATACGGCCGCTATCTGGTCGGGGAAATACGAGTTACGAACTGCTACTCCGGTTAACAGATGGCGATGAAATCATTGCCCCCAGCATTTTTTTAGCTGCAACGGAACGATACAACTTAATGCCAAAGCTCAATCGTTGGGTCGTACACTCTGCTTTTCAGCATTTCAAGGAAAATCCTGATTTTCTTGCAGTCAATTTCCGTTCAATGAATCTATCGGGTCAGTCCGTGGTCGAACCCGAATTCTTGGATTACATGATTACCCAATTCGGTGAATTCGATATTGATCCATCGAAAATTTGTTTTGAATTAACTGAAACAGCCGCCATATCCAACTTGGGTAGGGCTATTAAGCTCATTTCCACACTGAAGGGTTTCGGTTGCTCGTTTTCTTTAGACGATTTCGGCAGCGGTTTTTCGTCTTTTGCATATTTGAAAAACTTACCGGTCGATTATCTAAAAATAGACGGTCTATTTGTGCGCGACATATTAGAAGATCCGGTCGATTTAGCGATGGTGAAATGCATCAAAGAGATCAGCCAACTGACGGGCATGAAAACTATCGCCGAGTTCGTGGAAAACGAAGAAATCAGAGACGCGCTCAAAAGCATGGGGATTGACGATGTCCAAGGGTATGGAGTCGGCAGACCCGCACTCTCAACGCGGCTCTTGCACGATCGCGTAGCCTAGTAAAACGATTGTAAGCTGGCATTGGGCCAGCTAAACACGGAACCGGCCACCAGCGACGACTAAGAGAACCGGCAGCAGCGGCGCAGTACCGAGATAGATACGAATGCTCATACTGGCCGTAGTTAGTGCGCTAAGGTGCAGTCTTCCACTTGGATGGCGCCGGCTGGGCAGTTGTGCGCGGCTTGCTTGGCGGCCTCGACCTCGGCACCTTCAGCCTCGTCTTTGACAAGCACTACGGTGCCATCCGAATCGTCTTGATCAAAAATTTCTGGGGCTGCTAACACGCAGTTGCCGGATGCAATGCATCGCTTGCGATCGACGTGGATAATCGTGTTGGAGCGTGACATCGTTTACCACCGAACAGGCATCGCATAGATGCCATAGATCTGACTATCGTCTTTGAATCGTATCTCGATCACCGGCACGGCGAGTTCAAGCGTCGGGATGCGCTGGAACAAAGCAGGAAAAACGGTGCGCAGTTCGAAACGGGCGAGCATTTGACCGAGACATTGGTGAATACCATAACCAAATGCGCAGTGATTGCCCGCATTGCGCCGGACGTCGAAGCGATCGGGATCCTGAAACATCGTCGGATCGCGATTAGCAGCCGGTGTAAGTCCGAACACGCCCTCTCCTTTTTTGATCACGATCCCGTCGATCTCCACATCTTCGAGTGCCACCCGTCGCGGTGCAAATTGAACGGGGCTTAAATAGCGCAGCAATTCTTCGACAGCAGCGTCGATCAGGGACCAGTCGTGGCGCAATGCGGTGAGTTGAGCAGGCGTTTGCAATAACAGCAAGGTGCCGAGCGCAATCATATTCGCGGTCGTATCGTGACCCGCGCGCAGCAACATAGCGCCGATGTGCGCGAATTCCTCCACCGAGAGCTTGCCGGGTTTGACGTATTCATCGACGATCCGAGAGATCATATCGTTACCGGGTCGCCGTATTTTTTTTGCGATGAGTTGGGCCGCGTATTCGACCAGGGCTTGCGCACTAGTGCGGGCTTGCTCGGGCGTTTGCGAAAGGCCGTGTCGTCCGGCGGCACAAGCCATAATGAACTCGTGATCCTCGTAAGGAGAACCGAATAGATCGCACATCACCAATGCGGGAAACTTTTGCGCGAGAGCCGTGATGAAATCGACGGGAGGTGAACATGACAACATGTCGTCGATAAGCTCGTTTGTGATTTGCTCAATGCGCGGCTTTAACGCCAACATGCGTTTAACCGTGAATTCACCGCTTAACATGCGTCGGTAATGATCATGTTGCGGATTATCCATGCCGACGAAGGCTCTCTCCTGCTTATCTATAGCAACGCGAGCCTCCGTCACCGCTGGAAAATCAGCGCGACCGAACTCGCCACTAAAGCGAGGATCGAGCACAACTGCCCGCAGGTGGCCATAGCGGGTCAACAAGTACGCACGCCGACCGTCCCACAACGTAACCGGGAAAATCGGTCGTGATTCGCGCGCTCGTGCGTACAACAACGGTGGATCGAAAGCGCGCTCCCGCTTAAACGGGAACTGCGGGGCATCGGGTAGAGATTTACTCATGTGCTAACACGTAGTCGCTGGCCTGCGGCACTACCAATTACCGCTGATGGTAGCGCCGCCGTCAACAACGACAGACTGGCCCGTGACGTAACTCGCCGCTGGTGACAACAGGAAGCCGACAACTTCGGCAACTTCCCGCGGTTCGCCTAAGCGTGCCAGGGGGATGGCGTTGTGCAGCGCAGTGAGCTCGGAACGGCCTGTCGCGATGTTTTCGCGAACCAGGCGCGTATTGATGAACCCCGGCACGACCGCATTGACCCGGATCCCCGCGGGGGCCCACTCCACCGCGAGGCTACGCGTCAGCGATTCGATCGCGCCCTTGGCGGCGGAGTAAGCGCCACGCTGCACACGGCCGACGCGTGCGGCGATCGAGGAGAAATTGACCACCGCACCGCGACCGACTTGCAACAGCGGGAAACTCGCGCGACACAAGCGCACTACGCCGCCGACGTGAACGTCGATCAGCGCCCGCCATACATCATCATCTATCTCCGCAACAGCTTGGTGATGATTATATCCCGCGGTGTTGACGAGTGCGTCGAGACGCCCGTGCTTATCGCGCACACGGTTAATGACCGTATCAACCGCTGCCGTATCGGTAACATCCAAGGCAATGCGGACATGTTCGAAGTCGGCATCTTCGCTAGCATCGCGTGCAAGGTCTAGATCACCGACGATCACGTGCCAACCCGCAACATGCAGGGTTTTCGCAACGGCCAAACCAATACCGCGCGCGCCACCGGTAATCAACGCTACTGGTTCACTTTCGGATTCGACATCCATAGCATGGGCTTCAAATCTACAAATAGTTTATCCTAAACTGTGGCGTTATTACCGCAAATCTTGCGACTGTCATACGTTGGAAAAACGTTCATCGTGAACATTCAGGGAGGCGATGGCATGCAACTGGACCATGGGATCGGGGTGCGCGAAGACGATTTGCCTTGGGTAGACATCGGCGTACGACCCGGCTACAAACAACGCTATCAAGGTTTTTTCGACCGATCGCGATACATCGCTGCCCGCATCGGGAGTCTTTACGCAGAGCCCTATTATCACTCGCCGCGTCACCGTCACACTTTTCAACAGGTGCGCTATGTCTACGGCGGTAAAATGAAATATGGCGACGAAATTTACGGCGTCGGTGACTGTTTGTATATTCCCGAAGGTGCGTATTACGGGCCGATTAAGCCGGTCGACGACGGCACGGAAGAGCAATTACATTTTGTTGATATCCAACTAGAAGGACCGAGTGGCATTCCTTACCCCGATCCGGACGTCGTCGTTAACGCCCAGCGCGAGTTGGCGGAGAGCGGCTCCTTCGAAGAAGGGGTGTATACGTTTGCGGACGGACACAAACGGGATGCATACGAAGCGATCCTGGAAAAAATCACCGGCGAGCCTATCAGCTACCCAGCCGCGCGCTTGAGCGACTATGTCGTGATGCGCTCCCACGCTTATCCTTATGTCAAACACCCGCAGCTAGCGGGCGTCACGCAGAAGCACTTGGGTTGCTTTTTCGAATGCGGACCCAACTTGAAAGTGATTGCGATCGCCGCAGATCAGACCCTTGCCGCTGCCCGCCCGGATGGACACCGCGCCGTGTTTCTGCTCAAAGGTGCCGTAGAATTCAACGGTCAGCACTTCACACCGCTGTCGTATTTTATGCTGCCCCACGATGAACCCTATGCCGCCTTCCAAGCTCGAGACGACAGCGAGATGCTGGTGATCGCATGGACGTATCGCGGGCATACGATTCCTTTCGAACTCTTCTGATTTTTCGACGCTATGCGCCTCGCCACGATACGCCTGCCCGACAGCGGTGAACTTCGCTACGCGGTAGTGAGCGGTGATGAAGTGATCGATCTCGACGCTGCTGACGCGCGGTTGAATCTTTCCGGACTACCGCGCCGATCTGTAGTTCCCCGCAACCACCATGACTGGTTCACGACCGCCGGCCGAAGTCGCGCGCAAATGCTCCTCGAACGTGCCAGCGAAGCGCGTGCTGCTGCGGGCGTGTGGTACCGCCGCGATGAGGTCACATTTGGACCTCCCATTCGACAGCCACGAAAATTCATTGCGGCGGGGCGCAATTATGCCGATCACGTACGCGAAAGTCAGCGCATTTGGGCCGCGCGCGGCAAAGAGGTGGCACGCGCCGCGCGCCCAACCGCGTTCGCGAAATTTGCTTCGAGCATTGTTGGTCCCCACGAACCTATTCGCCTTCCCGTCGGCGTAAACAGCGTGGATTATGAAGTCGAGCTCGCCGTCATCATCGGCGCTCCCGCCCATGACGTAGACGTCTCGGAAGCACTAGAGTTTGTAGCGGGCTACACAATCTGCAACGATATCGGCGCCCGCGACATCCAGCGCTTCGAGATGGAACATCAAATTGGCATCGTCATGGCTAAGAATTTTCCGACTTTTGCACCGCTCGGACCGTGGCTCGTGACAAGCGATGAAATTCCCGATCCACAAATCCTGCGCATCGGCCTGGAAGTAAACGGCGAACCACGCCAAGACGCAAACACTGCAGATATGATTTTTTCAGTAGCTGAACTCATCGCGTATTGGTCGCGTCTGGGGCTCGAACCCGGCGATATAATTACCACCGGGACCCCGGCCGGGGTTGCGCTGGCGCGTTCGGAACCGGAGGTTTTTTATCTCAAACCCGGCGATACTGTGCGAGCTTTCATCGAAGGTATCGGCGCGTTAGTTAATCCCGTTTCGCGTTCCTCATAAATAGCAACTACGTAATGAATAGCCGCGCCACCAACCAAGCACCTTTGTTCGGTGAGAACCGCCTGAAGCTCGGAGTGTTTTCCGCCAACGTCAGCGGAGGCGGTACGATGACTACGGCAGCAGACGCCCTCACCTTGGATTGGTCACAGACGCTTAAGATTCATCAAGAAGCAGACCGGTTGGGCTTTGAAGTTCTGATCCCGGTTGCGCGTTGGCGCAGCTTTGGTGGGCCAAGCGACTTCAACGCGAACGCCTTCGAAACCTATTCGTGGGCGGCGGGGGTCGGTCAGGCGACCCAGCGTGTGGCGTGTGTCGCCACCTCGCACGTCACCACCGTGCATCCCTTGTTCGCGGCCAAGCAAGCTACGACTATCGACCACATCACCGGCGGGCGCTTTGCGCTTAACATCGTTTGCGGATGGTACAAAGAAGAGCTCGAGATGTTCGGCGGCAACATCATGGAGCACGATCTGCGTTACGATTACGCAGCGGAATGGGTCGAGCTGGTCAAACGATTTTGGACGAGTGAAGAGGAATTCGATTTTGATGGCCGCTTCTTTTCAATACGTAGGGGAGTAGCGCGGCCGCGACCAATTCAGCAGCCGCGGCCACCGCTGATCAATGCCGGCGGTTCACCGCGCGGCCGGCGGTTCGCAACCGAACATTGTGACGTAGCGTTCGTGCCGGTCGATCAGGAGGATCTCGGCGCCGCCGCAACCCATGTGAAAGCGTATCGCGAGATGGCACGCAAGGAATTCAACCGCCACCTCGACGTCTGGGCGATCGCCTACGTCATACAGCGGGATACCCAGCGTGAGGCGGAGGATTACCTCAACTATTATGCCGTCGAACACGGCGACGACGTCGCGGTCGAAAACTGTCTGGGCACGCTAGGCGTGCAATCGCAAATGTACACGGCGGAACAATACGAGCGCCTCAAATTTCATTTGAAAGCAGGGTATTTCGGCTACCCGCTCGTCGGAACGAAGGAGCGCATCGTCGATGAAATAACCCGCCTGTCGGCTATCGGCATTGACGGCCTCGCCCTCGTGTGGTGTGACTACTACGATGGCTTAAAGCGCTGGGGCCAAGATATTATGCCGCTACTACAGGAAGTCGATTTGCGCGCCTAGGCGCCGATTCAGATGCACTAAGCAACACTTTCTCGGTCGGCAAGATCACGGATTTGCTGCACGATTTCTGCAGCATCCGATCCCGGACCGAAGGTCGCAGCAACGCCTTTGTTTTTGATTTCGTTTTTATCGTCTTGGCTAAGCACCGAACCCCCAACGACCACTGGGATGTCAAGAGCACGGCTTTTTAGCAACTCGAACAGCTCATCAAGATAGTACAGATATTCCCAGGAATGACACGAGAGGCCGATCACGTCCACGCCTTCCTCCAAGGCGGAATCGACGATCATTTCCGGCGTTCCAAAGCGGCCAAGATATATCACTTCCATGCCCGCATCGCGCAGCATTCGCGCCACCGCAAATGCGCCTGCCTCGTGTTGGTCCAGACCTAAAATTGCGAGCAGAATACGAACCGGCCGATCCATGGTATTCATGCTTGGGTGTTCATAGCGGCGCGATCACACCGGCGGCGCCATGTGACCTAGCGGGTCATAGGGTGCCCCCACGCCGAGGCGCAAGGCACCAGCGATTTCTCCTTGGGTCAATTCGGCTTCCAACGCATCAGCGATGGGCACGATCAAATTGGCATCATCACGCTCGCCCAGCTCCTGAATACGGGCAAAATGTTCCGCCACAGCGACCCGGTCACGCCCGTCCTTGAATGCGCGGATCTCGTCGATGCGCTGCCAGCATGGCGCTATTTTCGATTCGCTGTGATCGCGCAGCAGCGTGTCTTCCTCAGCTGGGATTTGAAACGCATTCACACCCACCTGAATTTCGCTGCCGTTTTGAATCCCATCGGCACGCCGGGTCATGGCATTCTGAAACAGTTCGCGAAACCAACCACTATCGCAGACATCTTTTAATGTGCCCATCGATTCGATTTCGTTGATCATCGCGTCGATGCGCTGCTCCATCTCTGCGGTCAACGACTCGACGAAATACGACCCCCCAAGTGGATCGGCAACCCGATCGGCACCGGCTTCGAGCTGCACGATTTGCTGTGTCCGCAAACTCACCAAGTGCGATTCGTGGCTCGGGGTACGATACGCTTCGTCAAAACACGAAATTTCGACTGCCTGCACCCCAGCAAGTGCGAGCGCAAGCCCCTGTATCGCACCGCGTGCAACGTTGTTGATCGGTTGCGCCATTGTCAGCGAAAGACCCGAGGTATGCGCGGTAATTGCGCACGACCAAGCGCGCGGATCTTTGGCACCAAATTCTTCCCTCATCATGCGCGCAAAAATACGTCGCGTCGCACGAATTTTTGCGATCTCCTCAAATAAATCCATTCTGCAATTGACCAGGATCGCAATGCGCGGCGCGAACGCATCGATATCGACACCGCGTTCGATCAGTTTTCGGACAATTTCCCTGATCTCCACAAAGCCAAGCGCCATTTCTTCAACGGCGTTAAGGCCACCATCGCTGATGTAATACGTATCCTCCAAGAACGCATGAAAACGCGGCATCTCGGTGGCTGCGAACTCGATCGAATCGAGCGCCAAGCGCATGCGCAAATCATAAGGCATGTGAATTTGATAGCTGCAATCTTCACAATATGCGGGTAACAAGATGGTCGAGCCGCGCAACTCGCTGGGATCGAAGCCACGCCGTTGTGCGACGCGGTGATAAGCAGCGACGGTATAAGCGCCGGGCGGTAAGGAATGCGAAAAAGTGAGTTCGTTCAGCGGCAAGTCGGCATAGAGCTCTTCGAAATCTTGGAAACGGCAGATCGATACTCCGGTATTGCCGACGGCATGTCGCGCCAGCGGGTGATCCGGATCCATCGCGGACATCGTGGGTGCATCGCCGATCACATCGAGGCCGCGGGCGCCTTTTTCGATTAATTGGCGAAATTGTTCGTTAGAACGGCGTGCGGTACCCTCGCCCGATAGCTCCTGTTGGATCCACGTATCGCGACGCCGGGGACTCGCCAGCCGCCCCCGCGTAAACGGATATTCACCTGGGTCAGCGAGCCACCCCTGCGCGTGCTCCGCGTCTGCCGTGGGAATATCGGCCGGGGTATAAAAAGCATGCAGCGGAAGGCCGGATTGCGTAGTACGATCAGACATCATGTATGAATAGTAACATCGCCACGAAAGAATTTGGCGCGCCGCGTCTCGCAAGCCGCTTGCTGCGCTACCCATGAACGACGAGCAAGCGCGCCGGGTACTGCAAGGGGAACGCGTTGCGGTTGCCACAGCTTTGAACCTCATCGATGCACGCAACGCGCAACGGCGCGCACGCGCCTTGCCATTGCTACAGGCGCTCGAGAATGCGAACAGCACCGCGGTTGCCGTCCGCATCGGCCTCACCGGCGCACCTGGCTGCGGTAAATCAACCCTCATCGACGCCTTGATCGGCGAAATTCGCCACCGCGGCGAGACCGTGGGGGTCATTGCCGTCGACCCATCGAGCCGCGATAGCGGTGGTGCGCTACTAGCCGACCGTGTTCGCGCCCAGCACCGCAGCAAGGACGAGGGGGTTTTTTTTCGTTCCATGGCCGCACGCGATCGGCTCGGCGGGCTGGCAGCGGCTAGCCGCTCGGCGGTTACGGTTTTGTCCGCCGCGTTCGACTGGGTGATCGTCGAATCCGTCGGCGTCGGTCAATCCGAAGTCGAGATCGCCGACTTGGTCGATACGCTGATCTACGTCGCGCAACCAGGTGCCGGCGATGTACTGCAATATATGAAAGCTGGACTGCTGGAATTACCCGATATTTTTGTCGTCAACAAAGCCGACCTCGGCCCGGCCGCGCAACTGACGGAGAAGGAATTGCGCCGCGGCCTGGCCCTCGAGGCCTCGAACGATGCGACCTGGCAAGCGCCGGTATTGCTCGCTGCGGCCAGCGAGAGCCGCGGCATTGGTGCGCTGGTCGACGCGATCATCCGCCACCGCACAACGTCCAGCCACGAAGAGCGACTCGCGAACCGCCGCCGTGACCGCATCCGCTATCTATTTTCCGAACTTGCTGATCGTTACGGTTCTTTTGGTTTCGAGGCCCTGGGCGGACCCGCGACGGTACGCAAAATGCTCACCGACGCGGTCGATCGATCCGAAGTCGAAGTGTTAGAAGATCTCAGTAAGCGCATCGAAACCGCATTGCGCCAATAACTCCGGTGACTAGCAGTCTATCGGACTTAAGGATCACACGATCGTCCAGCCACCGTCGACGACTAAGGTGTGACCCGTGATCATGCTCGCCGCGCTTGAAGCTAAGAAAATTACCGGCGCGGATATTTCCTCGGCTTCAGCAAAATCACCACGCAGCAGGTTATTTGTTTTCATCGCCGCGGCGAACGCCGGGTTATCGCGCACCGCCACCTCCGCCAAAGGCGAACGTGTCACGGTGGGCGCAACGGCATTCACACGAAGGCCAAATTCTGCCCACTCCGCGGCCAAGGTGCGCGTGAGATTGTTAACCCCACCTTTAGCCCCGCTGTATGGTGCCCGCAATGGTGCCCCGACAACACCCGCTTGCGATGAAATATTGACGATGCTACCGCCGTCGCCTTGTGCGATCATTTGCCGCGCGGCATATTGACTGCAAAAAAACACACTTTTCAAATTTACCCCGATCAGATGATCGAATAACTCCTCGTCACACTCGAGCGCGGGGCCCAAGGTATTATCACCGGCGTTGTTAACGAACACGTCGATACGCCCATAGTGGACAGTAACCTCGTCGATAAAACGCTGAATAGACACCACGTTCGTGACATCGAGTGAGTGGTAAAAACAACGCCGCCCGAGACCTTGAATTTCTGTTGCGAGCGCCTCGAGTTCCGCTGTTGTGCGACTACCAACGGCTACGCGAGCGCCCGATCGGGCTGCATCAAGCGCGATCGCACGCCCGATGCCTCTGCCAGCACCGGTGACGACAAATACCCTGTCTTCTAAGCCGAAGCATTCGAGCTGTGGCACGTCTTGTCCCCCTCGTGAGTTATCGCTGATTTATAAGCTGGCGGTTGCGAAAAAAAGCCATTGTGTTTCGCACCGAAGCACGCATCCGATCAGGAAAGTTCAGGCCTTCACGCGAAACAATGTCGCGTAAAGCACCGGCACCAGCAGCAACGTCAACGCCGTTCCAAACGCCAAACCCGCCATAATTGTAACCGCGAGCCCCATCCAAAATTGATCTTGCAACAGCGGGATAACACCAAGCACAGTCGTCGCGGCAGCGAGCACAACAGGACGCGCCCGAGAGACTGCGGCATCGAGGATCGCATCGTAGCGGTTCTCGCCTGCAGCGAGATAACTGTCGGTTTGATCAAGCAAGACGACCGCATTTTTGATCATCATGCCGACTAAACTCATCGCGCCCAGCAACGCCAAAAATCCAAACGGCGCGCCAGTAGCTAGCAAACCGACCGTAATGCCGATCACCGCGAATGGAATCGACAACGCGATGACCAACGGCGGTCGATAAGCGTTGAACAACGCTACGATAATAAACGCGATGATCGTCATGGCAGGAATGACACCTGGGATCAGTGACAATTGCGAATCGCGGGCACTTTCATACTCCCCGCCCCATTCCATGACATAAGCTTCTGGCAACGAGATATTTTCAAATCCTGCGAGCACCGAACGCCGCAGTTCCGGCAAAGTAACGCCGTCGCGCGGATTGGCCTGCACGGTAATCGTTCGACGGCGGTCACGACGCCATACGATCGGATCTTCCCACACCATTTCGATGGCGTCGCTCACTTGACCTAGCGGCACGACGTGCCCGCTCGCACTTGCCTCCACTTGCAGCGCGAGCAAACCGCCGATGGAGCGCCGTTCCGTTTCGTTATAGCGCAACAGGATCGGAATTAATTCGTCACTCTCGCGATACAAACCGACCACGCGCCCATCAAAGGCGCGTTTGGTCGTGTTTGCCACATCCGCACGGGTTACGCCTGCCCAGCGACCACGCTGCTCATTGTAGCGCGGCACAATAATTTTCGTGCGTTGGCGCCAATCGGTGGTGTAATCGCCGACCAAGGATGCGCGACGCAGAATATCAGTTCCCGCTGCCGCCGTGGCGCGCAACACCTTGGGGTCCGCAACCGCCGGCCCGCTAATGCGCACTTCAAACTTCCACGTATTGCTGGGGCCTACGCCATATTTCCGTAGCGGGATTTGGGCATCGGGAAATTGTTCCAGCAACCACGGCCCAAGGTCGGCAATGATGTCATCGATCGCGCCGACATCGCGCACATTGACGATAAACTGGCCATACGCTGCGTTGTGCGGCTCGGGCTCGATAGGCAAATAAAAGCGTGGCGGCCCGGCACCAACAAACGTCGCCACGTTCTCCACGCGCGTATCTTGCAAGAGGCGTTTTTCGATGCGCTGCATTTCTGCACTCGTGACACCGATTTGGGTGCCCTCGGGAGCCCAATAGTCGATCATGAACTTAGTCATCGAAGATGCCGGGAAAAAAAGCTGCTTTACTTGACTAAAACCCGCCAATGATGCCAACAATAAAGTAACCGCCGCGATGCAAGTGAAACCGCGTTTGCCGATCGCGCGCTGGAGAACACGGCGAAACGCCCGTAGCATCGGCGTAGCGTGCGGGTCATCCGTCGTACCGCCACTGGGATCCGGGATCAAATCGAGGCACTGTACCGGTGTCACCGTGATAGACACGATCCAGGAAAGCAGTAAAGAAATAGCCACGACGCTGAATAATGAGGCGCAGTATTCACCCGCATTTTCCTGCGAGGCGGCGATTGGATAGAACGCCATCACCGCGACAACGGTAGCACCCAACAAGGGGATCGCGGGTTGCGATGCGGCCTCGATGGCAGCCTGTCTGCGCCCCACGCCACGGCGAAGACGTACGATAAAACCGTCGGCGACGACAATTGCGTTGTCGACCATCATACCGAGCGCGATGATCAGCGCGCCTAAGGACATGCGCTGCAAATCGATCCCGAACAACGCCATGAGGGTAAATGTTCCGAAAATCGTCACGATCAACGCGCTGCCGACGATCAAAGACAACCTCCACCCCATGCCAATCGTCAGCACGATGACAACGATTACCACCGCTTCTGCGAAACTCACGAGAAACCCATTGACCGCGTCACGAATAACGTCGGATTGCCAATGAACACGCCGCAATTCGATTCCGACCGGCAACTCCGCTTCCAACTGGCGCAAGCGAGCGGCTACTTGTTGCCCCATTTCGACGACGTTGGCGCCCGGCACATTGCTGATAGAGATCGCGAGCGCTGTTTGACCGTTGAAACGCATAATCGTTTCGGCTGGCTCGGCGTAACCACGCCTCACTTCCGCGACATCGCGTATACGTATTAATTCGCTGCGAGGTGAACCCAAGGCTGGCCGACTTGAGTTCGGTGCGACTCGAATGATCAAGTTAGCAACATCTTCCGTGGATGCGAATTCCCCACTGGGCGCAAAACGCAATCGTTGCCGCTGCAGATCTACACTACCTGCGTCGTTAACTAAGTTTTGATGGCTGAGCGTGCGTTGCAACGTGTGCTCATCCGCACCTAGTTGCGTAGCGAGAGATTCCGAGACATCGATATAGATAACTTCGTCCTGTGCTCCCCACAGATCGACTTTCGATACCCCTTTCAGCAAGGTGATTTCTTTTTTGATGCGCTTAGCATAAGACTCGAGTTCAGCATACGAAAAACCATCGCTCACTAACGCGATTACGTGCCCATAAACGTCGCCAAAATCGTCGTTGACCAAAGACTGCCCGGCCCCCGGAGGCAACGATGGCTGCGTGTCGGCCACCTGGCGCCGTAGCTCGTCCCAAACTTGGGGTAATGTATCGGTTCTTACAGTCGGTTTGATGTTGGCCCAAATGAGCGACATGCCGGCCGTTGATTTTGAACGCACAAAATCGAGTGCCTTGAGCTGCTGCACGGCAAGTTCCAGTCTATCGGTGACTTCTAATTCGACTTCCGTAGGGCTCGCGCCCGGATAAGGTGTCGCGATAACCGCAGTCTTAATCGTGAAGTCCGGGTCTTCCAACTGCCCCAGCACAAAATAGCTTGCGATCCCTGCGAGCATCACTAACGCCGTTCCGAAGTACGTGACTTTTTTTTGTGCGATAGCTACTGCGGCGATACCCACAAACGAGTTTCCATGTCTTAGCGCTTAGCTTCACGCAATAAGCGCACTGATTGCCCTTCCGCAAGGTAGTGAACACCAGCGGTTACGATCCAGTCTCCTGGTGTTAGCCCAGAGGTAACGCCGATGCCGAGGTTCGTCGGCATGCCGGTCGAGATCTTGCGCTTCTTTACCGTGTTTGACTCGCCATCAATCAACCACACAAAGGTATCGTCACCGAGCGCGAAAGTTGCTGATGCCGGCACTACGATCGCCCCCTGCATGCTCGCAACGACCTCTTTGGGCGGTTCCCCGTGTGCGCGCCCCGACATACCGGGCAATACTTTAAAATCTTGCGGTTGATCCATGCGCAATGTCACTGGATAAGTACGTGTAAGATCAGATGCTTCCGAGCTTATTTCGATAATTTCTGCCGGGATTTCGCGGTCCGGGAATGCATCAAAAATTGCGCGCACGTTAGTAACATGCGGCGCCATGGAGATGAGATTTTCGGGAACGTTAACGACCATCTCTATGCGCGAATCATCAACTAAGCGTGCGACGGCTTGTTTGGCCCGTACGTCTTCGAAGTTCTCCACATAAATCGCCACCACTGAACCGGAGAAAGGCGCTTTCAGCTTCGTATAAGACAGCTGATCACGCGCCGCAGTCAAAGAAGCCTGCAGCGAGGTTATATTTGCACGCGCTCGGTCCCGTGCTTCACGGGCACGATCGATCGCGGTTTCACTCGTCGCACCCGGATCTTGGCGAAAAATATTTTGCTGTCGCTTAAGGTCGTTCTCCGCGCGAGTAAGTGCTGCTTTTGCTTCGTCTAGTTGACCGCGGACATTACGGACCTTGACTTGATAATCGCGCGGATCTATTTGCGCTAACACGTCACCTTGTTGAACCACGTCACCGACTTGAATTGGCAGGGTTATCAAGGGCCCTGAAACACGAAAAGACAACTCTACTTCTTGAACTGCTCTGGCGACGCCTGGGAAGGCACGTCCCTCGAAATTCTTTTCCGTTGCGATCTGCATGGCTTTCACCGGCCGGTTCTGCAATTTTTCCGGTGGCGGCGCTTCCGAGCAGGCCGCAACCAATAACGCCGCGAGGCTGCCAACAATCTTCACCTTCACCTTTGCCATCCTATATTTACTACCAAGCCGGGCGACGGCGTTGATCCGTTTGCAGATCGGATGGTTCGAGCTCGAGCAGCTCACCCCAATCCGTGCGCGTGCCCATTTCATGCTTAAGCGTCGCCGGTAATAATTCCCTGCTCGTGCTTGCCTGCCAACCGCCGCCGAGTGCTTTGTAGGTGCTGATCAAATCACGGACAACTTTGCCCTGTGCGGCGGTGTAACTATCTTGTTGGCCGAGTAGAAAAGCCTGTGTATCGAGCACGCGCGTGTAATCGACTGCACCGTCGCGATACTGGACAAGGGCTAGCTCGACCGAGCGACGTGCCGCCGCCACGCTCTCTTTGAGGATTGCAACACGTTGTTTGCCGCGCACAAAACTATATAAGGCGTTTTCCACCTCACGTGCAGCCTGCAGGAGGCTATCCTGGTAGGCCACAATCGCTTGTTGGAAACGCGCGTCCGCGACTCTGGCGGCGTTTTTGATGCGCCCGTAATTTAAAATATTCCAGCGGAACGACGGGCCGACGCCAGCCGCAAAATTGTCGCTGTCAAATAGATCTGCCAGATCATTGCTAAGCACATCGTTTGCTTGCAACCCAAGATTTGCGGTTAAAGAGAACTGTGGATAGAGATCCGCCAACGCGACGCCGATCAGGGCACACTGGGCTGCAGCGCGCCGCTCCGCACGCCGCACATCGGGTCGCCTAAGCAATAGTTCGGCCGGCATTCCGAGTGCGACCGACGCTGGAGCGACAGGAATCATGCCGTTACCCGATGCCAAAGACGCTAATTCCCCGGGTACGGACCCGAGCAAAATACTGAGCGCGTTGCGCGCCTGTCGCAAACCGATTTCCAAACTCGGGATCGATGCCGCCGTGTTTGCTAACAAGGTTCTTGCTTGTTCGACATCGAGCCCAGAGGTTACGCCGTTTTCGAATCTTACCGTGGCAATTTTTAGGCTGCGCTTTTGAATATTCATATTCTCATGCGCAATCGCTAAGCGCGCTTCGAATGTGCGCATTGAAACATAGCTGTTGGCAACCTCGGCCACTAAGCTCACCAAAGCGTCATCATAACCTGCGACTTCGGCCATTAATGTTGCGTCAGCCGCTTCTACACCCCGTCGCAAACGACCCCAGACATCGATCTCCCAGGCGGCGTCGAAGCCGACGCTTACGTCGCGTAAAGAAGATCCCACGATGGGATTGAAATTCGGATCACTAGCAGCCAATCTACGCTGGGCAAGGCCACCGCGTAGACGCTGTAATTGCGGATATTGATTGCCGACCGCAATGGCTAGCTGCGCGCGAGCTTCAAAAATTCGCAAGCTCGCTACGCGCAAAGATAAATTCTGCGCGGCGGCACGCTCGACCAGATTGCTGAGCACATCATCGTCAAGCACCGTCCACCATTGCGCGATGTCTCGCGAGGTGGTGTTAACATCCATATCCGCAAGCGGACGCCAGTCTTCGGCCAGCGGAGCGGAAGGTGTCTCGAAATCCGGCCCCAGCATCGTGCATCCGCTAGCCAACATGACGAGCAAAACGAAGCGCGGAGTCCGGATAGTGCACCAGGCGCTCACCGCGTTTGTGCCCAGGGCTTGAGGTAACGCGCTTTTTCACTGCTTTCATTGCTCGGCGGTAATCTCCCCATGAGCCAAATAACATCCCACGGGTTCACTACCATGGCCCTGACTGGGTCGGACGCGGTGCAAGCGGTTTTAGTCACTAGGCGCAAAATTTCGGCGCTGCTGCGGCACGCGAAATGCAAGCACAACGTTTCCCGGATTACCGCCAAACTTCGAATAACCCGAATTGAAATACAACATGCCGTCTACTGCTACCGCGCCCGCTTGATCGATTGCACCGCCATGACCCCGCGCGCCGTTCACGGTGGCAAATTCACGTGCTGTATCGAAACGCCAAACTTCTTTGCCACTACGAGCGTCGAAAGCCCGCATTTCGCCGCTCAGCGAGCCACTGAAAATAATATCGGCGATCGCTGATACTGCTGCCGACTGCGACGGGCTGCAACGTGGACGCCCACTGCAGTCAATCGGCGCTGCCCGCCAGCGAATCTCGCCCGACAAAATGTCGACGGCCACCAAGCCACCACCAGCGTCGGGATCGAGCTCGACGGCGGCGCTAAACGAACTATCAGACAACCAATCAGTATCGGATATCGACGCGTAGAGCAACTCACCGTCGCTTGCTTGGCCCCATTGCAGACCGCCCTGAATGCCTCCTTTGGCGAGTTTTCTAGCCCACAGCAGTGCACCGCTTTTGTGCGGATCTATGGCATGCGCGACGCCGCTTTTCTGGGTCGCGATAATGAGTTCGCGGCCGTTTTTCGCGGTGACCAAGATCGGCGATGCACCCATGTCTTCGTCGGGCCCCTCACGTTCCGGACAATTCACTTTTGGCACCGCCATGCAGCCAACATTCCAAGCATCTCCGGCGAGACCCTGGTATACCCACAAGCGTTTTCCCGTATCGAGATCGAGCGCCAACACCGCATCGCTACTGTCTGTAGTGGGCTGCGAATAGTTGTCTCCCGTGCCAACATAGATCCGACGCCGACCTGGATCGATCGTAACCGCCGACCACACGGACGCACCGGATGGGCCCACCATGGGTTTACCGTGAGAGTCCTTGCTCGCCACGGACGCTTCGTGCTCGATCGTGTAGCGCTTCCATAACAGCTCACCAGCGTCTACATCGTAGGCGCTGACGCTACCGCGGAAGACACAACAGCGATAATTCGGATCGAGCGCCAGCGCCTCCTCCAGCGAGGCCATCGGCACATAGAGTTTATTCTCGAAAACTTGCACACCGCCGGTGACCCGTGCAGAAGGGTGAGCATCACCGCGCTTTTTCCAACGCAACGCACCGCTCGCTGCGTCTAGCGAATAAACACGTCCCGTTTGATCCCCAAAAAATACCGCCACGTCTCCGTGTGGCGCGATTTTCGCGAGCGTTAGCGCCGACTTCACCGGGCCGTCGGCCTGAAAAGTCCAATGGCTGCAACCCGTTTTAGCATCGAGCGCATAAATCACGCCGCTAGGGCTACCGATGAAAAGGCGTCCCCCTACTACCGTAGGTTGCGATTCGACAAAAGTTTCGCCCGGAAAAGCGAATGCCCACGCCAGCTCGAGCTTGGGGATCTCTGCCGCGCGAAGACCAGCGGCGCGCGCAGATTGATAGCGGGTATTTGCGAGACCGTTGCCCCAACCATTCCAGTGGGGCTGCGTGAAAGGATCACCTTGCGGCCACGTGCTCGGCGGGCACCGATTTGCACCACTATCAGCCCACCTCGGATCGTAAGCCTCGCCGCTGAGAAACTCCGCCACCGCAACCCGCTCCGGACCCGTCATGCTGAAGTTTCCGATCAAGCGCATCGTGCCGGTTTCCAGGGCCGCGACAATCCGCTTGCTGGACAACTGGGCGAGCGCGGACCGCGGCGGCGTACGGGCGACACCAGCGTCGTGACACGTCGCGCATACTTCTTCGTACACGGTTCCGCCGTCACGTCCAAGTGCATGGCTGTGCGCGCAGAACAATAATAAGGCCGCTAACCTCAGCGGGTGTTTAAAAATGATCGAGACCGCGCCCACTCTGTGTTTCTCCTTATGATGCCAGTGCCCCGCGCCAACACATTATGACGCAAGTTGGCGCGCTCGCGCTTTGCGAGCGCTATCGGTGCGTTCACTCATTATTGCACGCCTTGCAGCGACTCAACTTCGTCGGCGGCCCTGAAAAACAAGCGCGCGAGCACGACGTCCCATAACAGGCCAAAAAACAACGCCACGACAGCGAGCACGATCGTCGCGCACATGCCACCGATGATGATGTTCAGCACCGCGAAGCTATTGAGGTGGCCATAGGCGAGGTCCAATTTTTTTAGCTTTAAACCAAACAGAATCGACACGATCCCGAACGCGACCAGCAATGTAAGCAGAACCACTAACATGGGAGAAATACCTGCCGCTTGTTCAGGCACGAGTGATACAGTAATCGTCACCGCGATAACCAGTGCGATTAAAGCATAGATGTGAATATCGAAACCGTTTTGCTCGAAGCGCGTGCGTAACAAAGCGCGCAAACTCACTAGCAAGTAAACATAGCTTGCCGTGAGGGCAATGCTCAGTATCCAGAAAACGACCCCGGCAGAATTTGGGGTAAATAGCGATCGCCAGGCATAGGGAATGCTCAGAAAAAGATGTATGACGGCGAGCCACGCGCCGAGATAATAACGACTCGCCGGTAATGCGTTGCGCAGGTACTGTTCCGGCAACGGGGCTTGCATCAACTCCGCCTTAGGTATTGTATATGGATCGCTGCCGCTCATAAAGCGATGCACAAAGCTAAGGTTTTCGCGCTCACCTCGTCGATTCTCATTGCTGTCATGACTTTTTTCTCTGTTAGGATACTAAACGTCACCGCCAAGCCTTGACCTGAACTAGTTCTACCGACAAGACGATGAACCACCCTGCTGTACTCAATCTAGGCTTTCGTCCGTTTTTCAGCGGCGCCGGCGTGTTTGCACTGCTTAGCATCGGGTATTGGCTGCATATTTTTGCGCAACCCGATGCCCTATTGTTGCAACGAATGAACCCGTCTCAATGGCACGCTCACGAAATGCTGTATGGCTATAGCTTGGCGGTAATCGCGGGGTTTTTGCTAACCGCGGTAAAAAACTGGACCAGTATGCAAACCCCCCATGGTCCGCCGCTGCTCGGCTTGTTTTCCCTGTGGCTCAGCGCTCGTTTGTGCTGGTTCATGGGCGAGTCGGTATTAGTCGTCGCAGCGCTGTTCGACCTGGCATTTATGCTATTGCTCATTGTGAGCATTGCACGACCGATAATCAAAACCAAACAATGGCGCCAAACCGCAGTGTTATCGAAACTTGTTTTATTGGGCGGCGCCAACGTTGCTTTCTACCTTGGGGCATTCGGGCAACTCGAGCAAGGTGCGCATCTCAGTATTTATGGTGGTCTGTATTTGATCATCGGGTTGATATTGACCATGGGCAGGCGCGTTATTCCGATGTTCATCGAAGGCGGCGTCGATTATCCGGTCAAATTATATAATTCGCGCTGGCTCGACATTTCGAGCATGGTGCTTTTTCTGTTATTTTTCATTTCAACACTGTTTTTGTCACAACCTCGGTATGCCAGCTCGCTTGCTGCCGCGCTATTCGTGATTACCTCCACGCGACTCGTGGGCTGGTATACACCCGGAATTTGGCGCACACCGCTGCTGTGGGGTTTGTTTCTCGCCATCGTCTTCATCGATCTCGGGTTCTTGCTCTTCGCGTTGCGGACCTGGCTGGAAACCTCTCCATATTTAGCAACACACGCATTTGCCATGGGCGGCATTGGCACAATTACGATGGCAATGATGGCGCGTGTTTCCATCGGACATACCGGGCGCAACTTGAAGCTGCCCCCGACGCAATTGAATTGGGCGCTAATTCTAATTCTCATCGCTGTCGTGATTCGGGTACTGGTACCGACGGTGATTGCAAGCAACTATTCTCTGTGGGTCTTGCTCTCCGGAGGGTTTTGGCTGCTTAGCTTCACGCTGTTTTGTTGGGGTTTCTTACCGATTTTGAGCAGACCACGCATCGACCAGAAATACGGTTAAGTCGCGCGCCTAGCAGCACTAAACATAGGGAAGGTCTCTCCCGCCACGGTAGCGTTGTGTAAAGTTAAGCTTTGCTACCAAGCCGTGATGCGCTAGCTCAGGGAACTTGCCAGGACTCCGCTCGAAGTTAGCGCCTAGAGTAATGTATAATGGTGGCGATGACGATGCACATGATCGTCGCTGCGTCGTGGAGAATGCCGTGATCCGTCTAGAATTTGCTTTGCGTCGCAAGCCCGGGATGTCGCGAGCCGATTTCCAACAGTATTGGCGCGACGTGCACGGACCGCTCGTGGCGCGACATTCGACCAGCTTGGCAATTCACCGCTATATCCAACTGCATACACTCGATGATCCGATTAACGAAGGCCTGGCGGCAACGCGTGGCGGCATGGAGAGCGCTTACGATGGCGTTGCCGAGTTGTGGTGGGAGAGCCCGGATCACTTCGCCGCTTTCGCGAGTCCGGAAGGCCAAGCGGCGGCGGCTGAATTGTTGCATGACGAGAAAAATTTCATCGACCTGCCGAATTCGCCGCTGTGGATAGCTTATGAATATCCGCAAGTCAATCCCACAGAATATATGCTTGCAACCGAGCATAGTCCGCTGGTCAAACTATTTTTTTGTTTGCGGCAACCGCCGGGGCAATCGCTTGACGACGTACAGCTATATTGGCGCACCCACCACGGCCCGCTGATCCGCAGTGTGTCGACTGGATTTCGCATGCAGCGCTATCTCCAAGTTCACTATACGCCGCATGAACTCGAGACCGACTTACGCGCAGCGCGCGGAACGCAAGTCGAACCCTATGTAGGACACGCAGAAGCGTGGTTTAACCGCGCCGACCTCATGCATATGGCCGATATTCCCGAAGCGATTCGCGCGATGGAGATCGCGATCGAAGATGAGACGCGTTTCATCGAGTTTGCGCGCTCGGCGATTTGGATCGGTAAAGAGCACGTATTCATCGATCGGCGCTGAGCACATTGCCGCGAGTCGAATAGCTGGCTAAAGAATTCAGGCAATCGACCCGGATCGAGTCGCTCGTTCGGGGCTGTCACCCAAGCTGGCGTTTTATGTCTTGCAGACGAATCATGACGTCATCGAATTCCCGCTCGCGGGCGTAGGACGAGGATTGAATATAGTGGGTTGCGCCCAACGCAGCACACTTCGCCAATTGCTCCACTGCTTGGCCTTGTGCATCCGGCAATGTACCGATCAACACGATGTCGGCATTCGACTTGCCAGCCGCTGCTGCCATTTCTTGAAACCGCTCGATACGCGGCGCAAGCTTGTCCGGATCGATTCCGATCGGTAACCAACCATCGCCGCAACGAACGGCCCGGGCTAAGGCCGCATCCGTCATACCGCCGACATAGATCGGCGGGCGCGCAGGCCGCGGCCGGAAGTAGAACAACTGGCCATTCGCAGTGACGATATCGTCCGGCGTGTCAAAACAAGTGCGAATGAAATCGATCGTCTCGTCGGTTATCTTTCCGCGCCGGCGCCGATCGACACCCAGCGCCTTGAATTCACCGTCCATCCACCCCGGGCCGATCCCAAACAACAAGCGCTCGTCCGATAAGGCTTGAATGCTGGCAAGCCACTTCGCCGTCGGCAATGGGGGGCGATACGGTAAGACTAAGACCGAGACACCCAATCCAACTCGATTTGTTACGCCAGCAAAAAACGCCAAGGCCGCGAGGGGATCGATCCACACACCGTTCGAACCCTCCGCATCATCGGGTGGGATCGCGACGTGATCGACGACCCAAATATGATCGAGTCCAATCGCTTCGGCGTGTTGTACACAGTGCAGCATGCAGGACTTTGTGGCGGCGGTGCCCATATTGCGGATCGTTGTGCCAATTTTCACTGGGTTTCTCCGAAGTTAGTCTTGCGTCTCAGCGTCGTCGCGATCCGGGCGAGTTTAGTCGCCAACGCCCTACCCCGACGACGGCCGCCGCTATCGACAATTACCACGGCCGATGCCAAGGTACTTGCTCGACCCTACACGACTCTATATTTTAGCGCCTTTCGACTATACGGATCGGCGCGCATGACGCTTGCTCCCGCACTGCTACGAGCACGTTTTTCATGACCGAATTCGCCGCCAAGGTTTCTGAAGGGCGTTTCTTTGGCCACCCTCGTGGCCTTTCCACGCTGTTTTTTACCGAGTTATGGGAGCGCTTTAGCTACTATGGTATGCGGGCCATCTTGATTTTGTTCATGACGGCTCCTGCTGCGAGCGGCGGTCTCGGCTTCGATGTCAGCAAAGCCGGCGCGATATACGGCTTGTATACCGCCATGGTTTATTTGGCCTGCCTGCCGGGTGGATGGCTCGCCGATCGGCTGATCGGTCAACGCCGCGCAACCCTGATCGGCGGATTGATCATCATGAGCGGTCACGTCAGCCTTGCGATACCGAGCACGGCAACATTTTATTTAGGGTTATTGTTACTGATTATAGGCACGGGCTTCCTAAAACCAAATATTTCGACATTGGTCGGCCAACTCTATGCTGAGGACGATCACCGCCGTGATGCAGGCTTCTCAATTTATTATATGGGGATCAACATCGGCGCCTTTCTCGCGCCGTTGATTTGCGGGTGGCTTGGTCAAAGTGTGCAGTTTCGCACCGTACTCAGCAACGCGGGAATCGATCCCAAGCTTTCTTGGCATTTCGGTTTTGGCGCGGCCGCGATCGGCATGGCTGTGGGCCTGTGGCATTTTCTTCATGGCGGCCGTTTTCTGGGCGAGGCGGGCAAATATCCCATTGATCATGACGACCCCGACGCGCACCGGCGTACACGGCGGCAATTCTTGCGTGGACTGGCGCTTGGTTTCGGCGTGTGCGTTCTCCTCATGCTGCTCGCGGCGATTGGATTGATTACGCTGAGTGCCGAAGGCATCGCGAACGCTTTCGGGATCGTGCTGTTGCTCGTCACGATCGGGTTTTTTACTTGGATGTTCGCACTCGCGCAGTGGACCGCGGAAGAACGTCGGCGGCTCGTGCTCGTATTAGTGCTGTTCTTGGGTGCGACGGCTTTTTGGTCACTCTATGAGCAAGGCGGCTCGACGTTAAATTTATTTGCCGAGAATCACACTGACACGACGCTATTTGGATTCGACTTTCCCGCCAGCTGGCTGCTATCGCTTAATCCGATATTTATTATTTTCGGCTTAGCCCCGGCATTTGCGTGGCTGTGGATCAAGCTCGGACCCCGCGAACCGTCGAGCCCGGCGAAATTTACCCTAGGATTATTGTTCATGGGCTTGGGTTATGCCGTAATGATAGCGGCGGGGTTGGAAGCGCAGCGCGGCGCATTGGTTTCACCCCTGTGGCTCGCGACGATGTATTTTCTCCACACCATCGGCGAGATGTGCCTATCACCGGTGGGTTTAAGCGCGATGACAAAACTCGCGCCGGCCCGCATCGCGGGGCTTACGATGGGGGTGTGGTTCTTGGCCGCCTCGATCGGATCGTATTTCGGCGGGCGTGTCGCCGGCCTCTACGACACTTTATCGCTACCCCAGATCTTCGGCGCCCTAACCATCTTTGCTTTCCTTACAACCGCACTCATGGCCTTGCTTGTCGCACCGCTACGGCGGGCTTTGACACGCTAGACTTTTCCCACCACCGTATCGCCTACCCGTTGCACGTAGTCGACGATCTCCTGCGTAGTGACCTCTAATGACAATAGCGCCTCGTCAGACGTCGCGGGAAACAATAAAATGAGGCGGTCGACACCTAACTCGGCGTACGCACGTGCCGCCTGAAGATCGATATTACCGCGCGGCGTGACGCTGATTTCAAGTTCGCCCAGTTCTGCGGGTCGTGTGTGCATATCTCGCGCCCGACGCAAGCCGGCGAGACAATCGCGGGTCGCATCCATATCGAGCCCGAAGCCATACCACCCTGACGCGTGGGTAATGGCCCGTTCAAACGCACCCGGCACGTGGCCGCCAAATACCACCGACGGTCCATTTTCTTGTCGCGGTCGCGGATAGGCTTGCACGTCATCGAACGCAACATATTTGCCCTGATAACTTGGTTGCGCTTGGTTCCAGATTGCACGCATAGCTTCAAGGTATTCCAGCGTGCGCCCCGCTTTGTCTTGAAACGGGATCCCTAGCGCTTGGAATTCCGCTTGCAAGTATCCGATACCAATCCCAAAGATTAAGCGCCCTCCCGTTAACACATCCAAACTCGCCAGTTCTTTCGCGAGCACCAGCGGATTACGTTGCGGCAAGATAATGATGCCGGTGCCAAAACGGATCTGGCGAGTCTGGGCGGCGAGAAACGCAAACGTGATGTTCGGATCGAGCATCGGATAATCGGGTGGCAGTGGTGAAGGTGGCTGCTGCGGCTGCGGTAACACTACGTGCTCACCCGCCCACAGGGATTCGAAACCCGCCGCCTCTGCCGTCGTCGCAACACGTTCAGCCGCATCCGGCTCCGCCAGAGGCCCCATGTTGATGCCAAATAATGCGATCTTCATCGCGTTTACTCCTCGCCATACCACTCACGGTCGCAGCGTAAATCCAGTTTGACCGTTGAGACTATCAAGCTGGGGTTGAATTCGCCCCACCCACTCACACAACAAGGGGCGCGTTTCACGCGGATCGATCAGGTCGTCGACGGCGAACGATTCCGCCGCGCCGAGCGATGAACGCATCGCAGCGAGCCGTGTTTCAAGCTCTTCCCGTTTCGCCGCCGGGTCTGCCGCGGCGGCGATTTCGCGCCGGTAGGCGACGGCGACGCCACCCTCCAAAGGTAAGGGACCAGATTCTACCGAGGGCCAATCGAGCACATAAGTATGGGGTCCAAAATGTGCCGCCCCCGCAACACCATAGCATTTACGGATCCGGATCGAAGCCCAGGGCGTACGTGCCTCCGCGGCGGCGGCAACCGCCGCCATGCCAAAGCGGATCGTGGCGGCATGTTCTGCTTCCAGACCGATCATGAAACCGGGTTCATCGACAAAATTCACTAACGGCAAATGAAACGTGTCACAGAACTCGATCATGCGGCGCATCTTCTGCGCTGCGGCGGCGGTCATCGCACCGGCATAATAATGAGAATCGTTTGCAGTGATGCCCACTGCTTGGCCGTTGATTCGCGCAAGTCCAGTCAATAAACCCGGCCCATAATCCCGTGCAATCACGAACAACGAACCTTGATCGACGACTAATTCGAGCAAGTGTTCTATGTCAAACGCATGGCGACGATTACGCGGGATAATCGTCGCTAGTTCTTGCGCGCAACGATCGGTGGGATCCACGCAAACCTCGCGCGCTGTCCGCTGGCAGACATGCTGGGGTAGATAACTGAGAAAACGACGCATGGCGGCAAACGCTTCCTCTTCCGAGTCCACGACATTGTCTACTACACCCGAGGTCGCATGCACAGCTGCCCCGCCGAGTGCTTCTTTAGACAATGTCTGCCCCAATGCCCGTTTCACTAAGGCCGGACCACCGACCATTACTTGCGATAAGCCGCGCACCATGACGGAAAAATGGGACGCCACGAGGCGCCCGGCTGGGAAACCCGCTACCGGCCCTAACGCCGCTGAGACAACGGGCACTTGGGCCATTGCTTGCGCGATAATGGCAAAGCGCGGTGCCGCATAAATCGGTTCACCAACGGTGCGCGACTTCTTCCCATCGGATCGCGAAGTATCGACGCTGCCACCGCCACCCTCGAGAAGACGCACGAGCGGCATGCGGTGCCGCACGGCGAGATGCTCGGCAGCAACGCTTTTACGCAAACCCGCGGCATTGGGCGAGCCCCCGCGCAGGGTAAAATCTTCACCACCCACGACAACCGGGCGCTCATCGATGCGACCAAAACCGAGCACATAGTTCGCTGGTGTGTACGCTGTCATCTCGCCATCGTCGTCCAATTCAGCCGCGCCCGCGAGGCGCCCTTGTTCGCGAAAACTGTCCGCATCGAGCAATTTTTCGAGCCGCTCACGCACCGTTAAGCGGCCCTGTGCATGTTGGCGGGTTACGCCCTCCTGGCCGCCCAGGGCCTGTGCTAACTTCCGCCGTCGGTAAATTGCGGCGATTTCTTTGTCCCAATTCATTTAAGCTAGATCCGGCAACTCACGCTACGTGTTATTGAACCCCGAGAGCTATTTTATGCGCAAAGCCGATTGGTATTTCGATTTCATCTCACCGTTCGCCTACCTGCAGTTCTCGCAGTTGAACGCCTTAAAACCCCGTCTCGATATCAGCTTAAAACCGGTGTTATTCGCCGGTCTGCTGCAACACTGGGGTCAACTTGGTCCCGCTGAGATCCCGACTAAACGCACTTTCACTTATCGTTACGCGCAGTGGCGTGCACAACAACGTGGGCTAAATTTTAAGACACCGCCCCACCATCCGTTCAACCCGCTGCCAGCACTGCGTTTAGCGCTTGCGACCGAGAATCACTTCCGGGCAGTGGCATTGATCTTCGATTACATTTGGGGCCAGGGTAACACCATTGAAGATGAGGCCATCATCGTAACGCTCGGCCGTGCGATCGGTCTCGAAGACCCGCTCGCTGCCATCACCGCGGAGACAACGAAAACTGCCTTGCGTGAAGCAACCGACACCGCTATCGCCACCGGTGTGTTTGGCGTCCCCACGTTCGCCATCGATGGTGAATTATTTTGGGGTGACGATGCGACCGAGATGGTGGGAGATTTTCTCGACGATCCCCACCTGTTCAAGACTACGGAAATGCAGCGCCTTACGAACTTGCCCATCGGACAGGCGCGCACGCACCCGCGGCGCAAGTAAGCGCACCGCGCGAGGCCCGTTGATCCATTGCCACGCCGGGCGAACTGCGTATTATCCTCAGCATAAGCGACGCCGGAGCTGGATATTGCACGAGGCGCTCGCTGCGCATACGCTACTTGATTGATGCAAGGGGTTTTCATCGTTCGATGGGGAGCGCATGATGTCTCACTCTGTTGACGAAATCGACATCCATTCGCCGCAGCTATATGCGGAGCAGGGTTATCCCTGGGCCGCTTGGGACTTATTGCGTCGCGACGCGCCGGTCTACTGGTATGAACGCAACGACATCGAACCATTTTGGGCGGTGACGCGTTATGCCGATGTGATGGCGATTTCAGATCACCCGCGAGTTTTCATCAACGGTGGTCCACGATTGCGGCTGGCGCTAAAGGGGGAACCGGAGTTATTGCGTGGCGGGCTTGATGAATTTGGCGAATCACGAGGCTGGGATCCCCAGGAGCCACCCGATATTACGTTCATGGATGATCCCCGTCATCGCAAATTCCGCAAACTGTCGAGTTGGGCATTCACCCAAGGTTGCATGCGGGAGATGGCGACGCATCTAGACGAACTCGCCGAGCGCTTTACCGATGAATTCGTCGCGCGATTGGAGGCGGCTACTTCGACGACAGCGGTATGTGATGTAGTACAGGAATTGGCAGCTAAATTGCCACTCGCTGCGATTGGAGAGATCCTTGAATTACCGCCCGATGATTGGAAAAAGTTATTAATCTGGTCGAACGCAATCATCGGCGAAGTCGAACCGCTGCACGTCCACGCGGGCGAGACTGTAGCGCAGGCAGCAGCACGTAACATGTACGAGTTTCGCCTCTACTTAGAAGCGTTGATTCATCAACATCGGAGGCCAGGTGGCGGGCCCTCCGGCTTTGTCAACCGTCTTCTCTGCGCTACCGTCGACGGCCAGACATTGAACGATCAGCAAGCGATCGGTTATCTGTTTTTGTTAATCGGCGCGGGTAATGACACGACCCGAAATGCAACCACCGGTGGCATCGTCGCTTTGTTAGAACATCCACAGCAACGCGATCTCCTGTGCGCCGAACCTGCACTGCTCGGACAAGCCAGCGCCGAAATATTTCGTTGGACTTCCCCCGTTATTAGTTTTTTGCGCACCGCCACCGAAGATTATGTATTGAACGGCACGACGATACGTAAAAACGATACCGTGTGTATGTTCTATCCCTCCGCGAATCGCGATGAACGTGTCTTCGATGCGCCCTACCGCTTCGACATACGCCGTGACCCAAACCCCTACATCACTTTCGGCTACGGCGCACACTTTTGTCTCGGCACTAATCTCGCGCGCGCCGAGCTCGGCGCCGCGCTAAAGGCGTTGTTACCGGTACTGCCGCACCTCGAAGTCGCCGGAAGTGGGCGCCGTATCGCCAATACGCATGTCTCGGGATACGCCTACATGCCGGTGCGGCTCGCGGCATAACTAACCCGGATATAGCACCACGCGCACCCTGCGTTGGTGCCCGTAGCTCTAGGTCACGCGCGTTTTCATTGCTTAGCGGTGCTGATAGCCATGCTCCCAACGGCGTTGCACGGGTGCACCACCGCAACGCTATAGAGAGCCTGTGCGGTAGTTTTCAACGGACGCGTTATCTTAATCACCTGCGCGGTGAGCCCTGAATCTAAATTATTCGTATTGCGAATGATTCTCATTATTGTTATGATTTTTATTATAGTACGCGCGATCGCGTCGCGGTCGTTAGCGGATTTCACACGTAAGAAATAAGTTGATAACGGCAGGTTTTTTTGTGTTTTCTAGCATAACGCTGCGTTCAAGCTACGGCCTCGGCACCTTCTACACCCTGCTCCTCGGCGCGGTAGTCATGGCAGCGGAGCCTAGCCCCCGCACGCGGGCTGTCGAACAGGTGCAAGTCATCGGCACGCCCTCGCAACGTTTCGAAATTCCCGGTTCTGCGCATGTGTTGGATGACCGCGACATTCGCGCGCAAAGCTATGACGACATCAATCGCATCCTGCGTAAAGTACCCGGTGTATACGTGCGCGAAGAAGATGGTTTCGGCCTGTTCCCCAACATTTCTCTCCGCGGTGTCGATACTTCGCGCAGCGCAAAAATCACTTTGATGGAAGACGGTGTACTGACCGCGCCGGCGCCGTATGCGGCGCCATCGGCTTACTATTCACCGACTGCAGGTCGCATGAGCAGTTTGGAGGTTCTAAAAGGTTCCAGCCAAGTTAAATATGGTCCGCACATCACAGGCGGCGTGCTAAATTATCTTTCCACTGACATCCCGCAAGCACGGCACGCCTACATCAAAGCGCTCTACGGCAGCGACGACGAGATGCGTGTGCATGGGTGGTGGGGTGATTCTCTCACCACCGAACATGGGCGCATCGGTTATGTGCTCGAAACATTTTTTCGCACAACGGACGGTTTTAAGCGCATCGATGCCGCGCCGGGATTCGGGGGCAGCGACGAAACCGGTTTCACGAACATCGAACCGATGCTCAAGATCGCTTTCGAACCCAATGCATCGCTCTATCAACGGTTTGAAGCGAAGCTGGGTTATAGCAACATGGAAGCAGATGAAACTTACTTGGGCTTGGCGGACAATGATCTTAAACAATCGCCGTTTCGTCGCTACGCGGCTTCGCGGTTCGATAACATCGACACCGAGCACTACCGTAGCTATTTGCGTTACTACCTCGAACCGAGCGCCGACGTGGCCGTCTCTATCACCGGCTACTACAATCGTTTCGCGCGTGACTGGTTCAAGCTTAACGATCTACGCAGTGTCGGTACTGGCGGCAATATGAGTTTATCGGCCGCGTTAGCAGGCGCTGCGAACGGCCAAGGGCTCGCGTGCCTGCAAGCGCGACTCGATTGTGTGCTAAGAGTCCGACACAACGATCGTGCCTATAAAAGCTATGGTGTAGAACTCAAAACCGATTGGCGCCTGCAAATTGGTAATGCGGCACATAGAGTCAGCGCCGGCATACGCTATCACGAAGACTATGAAGACCGTGAACAACGCAACGAGCGCTACACGCAAAACACGGCCGGCTTCATTGTCGATCGCACTCCTGGGCTTGCAGGCGATGCCGGCGATCGGCGTGATTCTGTCGACGCAATTGCATTCTACCTCCAGGATTCTATTACCTGGCGTGGTTGGACTTTCGTTCCTGGTTTGCGCTTCGAGACCTTAGATCTCGAACGCGACGATCGGCGCAACGATACGCTTAAGAGCGCCGAGCTCGACATGTTCGGCGGCGGGCTCGGTATATCGTATGCGGTAGGCGAGGACCTGCTGCTGTTTGGCGGTATTTATCGCGGCTTCTCACCCCCTAGCCCGGGTGCCGCGATAAACAATCGCTTGAATGAAGAAACGAGCTGGTCTTACGAAGGTGGTTTGCGCTACGCCCGCGCAAACGGCACGGTGGCCGCGGAGCTAGTGGGCTTTTACACTCAATTCGACGATCTGATTGTCGTCGACAATATCGGCGGCACCGGCACGGGGAATACTCAAAACTTCGGTGAAGTTGATACCTTCGGCCTAGAGCTCTCAGGCCAATACGACCTCGCGACGCACTCCAGCGGGGAATATTCAGCGCCCCTGTTTGTGGCTTTTACATGGACGAAAGCAGAGCAACAAAACGATGCCGTGTCCACCGATCCGGAATCGATTTTCAGTTTCGGAGCAGATGGTAATGAGGTACCGTATATTCCCGAAATCACCGTTACCGTCGGCGCCGGCCTGCACCTCGAGCGCATAGGCGGCGAAATCGTCGCAAGCTTTAGCGATGAAACCTATACCAGCGCGAACAACGTCAGCATTCCCGTCAACGGTAACGGCGATCTCGACGCGCGTTTCGGCCGCACGGACAGCTACTGGACCGTCGATCTCTCAGGCTACTATCGACTAAGCTCCACAATTAAGCTGCTCGGCGGCATTCAAAACCTACTCGACGAAGAATACATCGTCTCACGACAACCGCACGGCGCACGCCCGGGCCCAGGGCGTTTCAGCTATGTCGGAGCCGAGTTCGAGTTCGACTTATAGATTAACGCCGTCGCCGCCTCCGCGTCATCCTAACTATGAAGGCACGCCACCCCGCAGCTGTGGCGGGATCCGGTCATGCCGCGTTAGCGGTCCGCGGCGTTGAATTCGGGTATGCTGGCGATCGAGATCCATCGATGAGTTGGCCGCGTGAACCTGCAAGCCTTTAGATCATACTTGAGCACTATGCGTTCGGTACGCCGCAAATTAGGTTTCTCCAAACCTCTACGGCGCAAGCTTATTTACGCGTGCATCGATGTGGCGGTGCAAGCACCTAGCGGTACCAACGACGAGTTATTCAACTAGTGTCTAAGCTCAACATCGGTATCGACGTTGGTGGTACCCATACTGATCTCATTGCCGTACGCGATGCTCGGGTGGTGCGCTCGAAAGCGCTCACGACTCACGACGACTACAGCCGAGGTATTTTTGACGCGCTTGAAAATGCTGCCAGCGAATTCAATTTCTCCGTCGATGACATGTTGAGCGAACACACACAGATATTTGTCAATGGCAATACGATCGTGACTAACGCGGTAACTGAGCTCAAGGGTGCCAACGTAGGCGTACTCGTCACTGCGGGATTTACCGACATTCCTCGCTTTGGCCGCGGCAATCGTTCAAATGTCTTCGACGATCACCTGCAGGTGAATCTGCCCCAGATCGTTCCTAAGGAAAATATTATTGCTATCGACGAGCGCGTCGATCGGGATGGCAACGTCGTCGTGCCTTTAGACCGCGCCCAAGTGCAGCGCGCGGTCCACACGCTATTAGCTGCCGAAGTCGACGCCATTGCCGTGTGCTTCTTATGGTGCACACGCAACGCCGCACACGAATGCGAGGCAGAAGAGATTATTCACGAGCTCGCGCCGCAACTGTTTGTGACACGGTCGGTGGCGGCGGCGTCCGTATTCCGCGAGTACGAGCGCTGGATGACCGCGATTTTGAATTGCTACGTGCAATCACCGGTAAACGCCTTCGTGACGCGCGTCTCTGAAGGCCTACGCCAGCGTGGATACCGACACAACGTTGAGTTTTTCAACGGCCTCGGCGGGGTGTTGGGCGCCGCCGAGGTACGCGACCTGCCGATCCTGCTCTACAGCTCTGGGCCAGCAGGGGGGGCGATCGGCGCCGCCGCGCTGGCCCGGCGTTATCGCATCGAGAGCTTATTATGCGGTGATATGGGCGGCACAAGCTTCGACACCACACTTGTGCATCGGCAGAAACCGAGCGTCGCGCAGCGTTGCCGCATCGGCCCTTTCGATACCGCGGTGAGTCTGTTGGATATCATTTCTATCGGCGCAGGTGGTGGCAGTCTCGTCGGTCTCGACACCCGGGGCGTACCTCAAATTGGTCCCCAAAGCGCGGGCTCCATGCCGGGTCCGGTGTGCTACGGCAATGGGGGTGTGGTGCCGACGATGACAGATTGCATGGTAAGCATGAGGTTCCTAAGAGCGGATAACTACCTCGGTGGCCGCCATCCACTGGATGTCGAGGCAGCCCGCAAGGCATTGGTCACAAGCGTCGGTGAGCCACTGGGATGGGATGCGGAACAAACTTCTAGCGGCGCCTACAAGCTTGCCGTAGCAAACATGGCCAACGCGCTTCGCAGCGTGTCGATTCGGCGCGGTCACGATCCGCGCAAATGCACCTTTGTCGCCTACGGTGGGGCCTTACCGATGTTCGCCGCCGCGATCTGCCGCCAGCTAAACATCTCCGATTTGATCGTGCCAAATCACAGCGCGGCGTTTTCCGCCTATGGCCTCCTTGAAGCGGATTATATACGGCGCAAGTCGATCACCGTTGGGTGGACGGTAGAGAATCGTGAGGCACTCGCTACTATCGTTGCTGCGCGGGACACATTGGTGCGTGAGGTGACAGCGGAAATCACTCGTGCCGGTTTTCCAAAGCACGCCGTGACGCTCCGACACGGCGCCGATTTTCGCTATACGGGACAATTAAATGAAATGTACATCGATCTGGCGTCGGACGACGTTTTGAGCGAGGGGCCCGGTGGCTTACGGGAAAAATTTGATGCCGCATATGAACAGGAGTTTGGTGCCGAGACCGCCTGGCGTAACGCGCCGTTGATGCTAATTAATTATGTCATCACCGGCATCGCTGTGCGTGACAAACCCCACTTTGATGCCGTTGTAGCGGAGCAACATCCCGCTGATGAAGCTTTAAATGCCACCCGCTCGATGTTTCTACCCGACGTAGATGAATGGGTAGACACGCCGATTTATACTGCTGAGAAAATGAGCCCCGGTGCGTGCTTTGAGGGTCCCGGCGTCATCGAGGTTTCTGATACGACAATCTATGTACCGCATCGTGCGAGCGTGGAACGTGACGAATTTATGAACTTCAGATTGCAACTATGAACCAACAACAAACAGTAAATGCAAGCATTGCGCCGCCGGTGGCCGGTGTTGACCCGATTACGGCGGAAGTGGTGCGTTGCGCGTTCGACAATATCGCCGACGAAATGGCAGTGGTTTTATTGCGCACATCCGGCTCGCCGGTACTCACAGAAGCTAAAGATTTTTCGGCTGTAGTATTCGATGCAAGCGGGCGCCAAATCGGGAGCGCCGGCTATGTGCTCGGCCATCTCGCAAGCTCACGCATTGCCGTTCAGGAAATAATTGAGAAACGTGTGCCTGAGGATCTTGAACCGGGCGACATTTTTGCGTGCAACGATCCGTATACGGTTGGCGCTCTGCATCAAGGTGACGTCGGGATCGTAATGCCGATTCACCATCAAGAAGCGCTCATTGGTTGGGCGTTTGCCAATGCGCATTTGATCGACGTCGGAGGCACTTCGATCAGCGGCATCGCACCGCAAGCGCATGATTGCTTCGAAGAAGCGATCCGTTTTCCCGGCAGTCGTATCGGACAGCGCGGCGTTCTGAATGTGGAATGGTTAGGTTTTATCGAGACCAATGTTCGAGTACCGGTATCTTTTATTAACGACGTTCGTAGCCTTGTCGCAGCGTGTTTGGCCGGGGCACGCGGAATGTGCGAACTCGTCGATGATTACGGCTTAGCGACGCTTCAGCGCTATGTAGATCACAACATTTTACTAACAGAAACAGCGTTCCGGGCCCGCATCGCAGAACTACCCACAGGGAGTGCGCGCACTTACGATTGGGTCGAGTACGACGGTCGTGGGAAATCTGACTTGCATGCGGTTTTTTGCGACATGACGGTCACCAACGGGGAACTGCGATTTTCGTTTTCTGGCGCCCAACAGATCGATGCGTTCATCAATGCAACACCCAGCGCTGTCGCCGGCATCGGCGTCATTACACCGCTATTATGTCAACTTGCCCATGACATCCCTTTCAATGAAGGGATTTGGAATTGCATCACAATCGATACGGGTGCGGCAGGTACGGTCGTCAATCCACGGGTACCCGCACCCGTTACCAACGCGCACATGGAAACCGGCATGCGCATCGGGCGCATGGTCAGCGAGGCGCTATCCCTTAGCTGTAGCGCGAGTGATTCTCGCCTGCTGCGCAACCGCGCCGCCGGACAGATCGCCAGCAGTGGCGCGGGCGCCGCGTGGTTCGGCGTTAAAAATGATGGGCAACTGGCGATCATTTTTCCGCTCGATAATCTCGTTGCCATTGGCGGTGCTGCGCAAAGCTCTGGCGACGGTCAAGATCTCTATGGCTTTCAAACGACCTTGGCTGTGTCGTTCCCGGATGTGGAAGTTCATGAACTCGTCGATCCGTTTTATGTTTTGTGGCGCCGTTATTGCGTTAATTCTGGCGGCGCGGGCCGCCACCGCGGCGGCCTGGCCTTGGATCAAGCCTACGTGCTGTGGCAAGCCGATAATTTCAGCGGCTCAGGTTTCATCGCCTCGGTTGAACTTCCCGCACGTGGCTTCGCCGGCGCTTACCCCGGCGGCGCCTCACGCAGCGCCGTGCTGCGTAATTCCGACGTTGTAGCCAAACTTAAAAATGGTCAATCGGTCTCATCACCAGAAAAACTACGTGGCACACTCGAGGTATTACCGGCAAAAGTAAGCAACGTACCTCTTCGCGAGGGCGACGTGTACTGGGCGACGTCCGCGGGCAGCGGCGGACTCGGTGATCCTTTTCATCGCGCGCCGGCGCAGGTTGAGCGAGACTTAAACGACGGCAAGATCACACCCGCCGCAGCAGAAACGCTCTACGGCGCGGTCGTTACCAGGCACGATGGCCGCGCAAGCGTTGCCGCAGCAGCAAGCTGGGCACAACGGGATCGGCTACGCGCGGCACTAGTACCCACTAAGCGATATGCCTTGCAAGATGTTGCGTTCAAAAATGCTCACGACGGCGTTTTGCTTGCGGATGCGCGCTGGACTTGCGCACACTGTGAAGAAGACTTAGGCGGCATGGGAAAGAGCTGGAAGACTAGTATCATCCCGCACTACCGGGCACTCGGAGAGTTGTTCGAGCAGGCTGAAACCCAGATCCGAGTCCGCGAAGAAAACCCCGTGCTGCTCGCTGCACGGTACTGTCCCGCGTGCGCGAGCTGTTTGAGCGTAGATGTGGAACTAGAAAATGTCGAGCGCGTGCCCGCGGATTTTAACTTTTGAAACGACTCATCCGCTCTCCATCGGCAAAGTGGGATCAGCAGCCCACTCCGTCATGGAACCGTCATAAACCGCGACGTTGTCGTAACCTAAACGGGTCAAGGTCAACGCCGTGTTACAGGCGGCAATACCACCGCCGCAGTAGCAAATGATCTCGTGTTTATCGTTCACACCAACGTCGGTGTAAATTTTCTCAAGCGCAGCGTCATCGGCAAACAATTGCGTGTCCGGGTTAACAGTCACCATAAAAGGTACATTGACACTTGACGGGATGCGGCCGGCGCGCGCGTAGCGTTGTGGTGGGCGGCCAGCAAATTCATCTTCGTCTAGAGCATTAATCAAACAACTCCGACGCTCGCGGACTGCAACCTCGACACGCTCGCGCGCGGCGATCAACTCTGGTCGATAACTAGCGCGAAACGCGGCGTGTGGGTATTGCGGCGCCGCGGTCGACACGGGTCGGCCTTCTGCAAGCCACTGTGGCCAGCCACCATCCAAGACCACCGCATTGTCGAAACCAAAAGTCCGTAGCATCCACCACATTCGCGCCGCCCACATGTTAAGCCGGCGGTCGTAGAGCACGACGGCATTACTATTACCCACACCGATCTGTGACATTACGCGTGAAAACTGCGCCGCACTCGGTATACCGTACATATAGCGACCACCGTGCTGAGCGGATAAATCAGCCAAAATATCGACGTAGGTGCTGCCGGGAATATGCCCCTCCTCCCATAAGCTTCGTCCGCTCTCAAGTTTCAGGCCTTCGCTAGCACTCGGTTCGAAGTAATTTGGTAGTTGCGAAGTGCATTCGACCACCCGCAAATCCGGTACCTGCAAATGCTCTGCGAGCCACTCGCTGCTGACCAAATAACGATATTCACTAAGATCCATCAACACCCCCGTCTACCGTTCGCTAGTCAACTGCGACCTACAAATTCGTCAAGTCGAGCGTTAAACCGGGCTTGCCCAGCCGTACTCGCGCTTTATGATCTGCCTCTAAGCGTTTTTTCAATGCTTTTGCTGCGCTCACCTCACCGTGCACGAGAAATACTGGGGGTCGATTTTGGAATCCACCGTACCATCGCGATAGATCTGCTTCATCGCCATGTGCGGAAAGTCCGCCGACCGTGTGGATCGTCGCTTTAACACGGATACCCTCGCGATGAATGCGCACCGAATGCCGACGTTCAACGAGGGCGCGACCCAAAGTCCCGTAAGCTTGGTAACCGACGATCACGACGTGGCACTCGGGCCGCCATAAGTTATGCTTCAAGTGATGCAAAATTCTCCCGCCGGTGCACATGCCGCTACCGGCGAGCACAATCGCGCCGCTACGGATCCGATTAATATTTTTTGACTGCGTAACATCGGCGGTCAAATGCAGATTATGCAAGTGCGGCATCTCGTGAACGGTCTCGCGAAACTTCGTCGCCTCTTCGTCGTATAAATGCGGGTACTCCCAATAGACCTTGCTCGCCTCTACTGCCATGGGAGAATCCAAAAACACATGCCATCGCTGCAGGTCCCACTCGTCGAAATGCACACCAAATTGGTACAACACTTCTTGGCTACGGCCGACAGCAAACGCGGGGATCAAAATATTGCCCCTACCCGCCCTCGCTGCACTGATAATTGCACCGATTTCTTCGATCGTTTTCGCCCGCTCCCGGTGTAAGCGCCCCCCATACGTGCTTTCCATCAGCACCACATCCGCTGTTTCCAGTGCCACGGGGTCACGTAGGATCGGTGTGTCATGCTGCCCAAGATCGCCTGAGAAAACGAGGCGGCATTTCCGGTCGCGGTGTTCGATGTTAACTTCCACCAATGCCGAGCCCATGATGTGCCCTGCGTCGTGAAAACGCACTTTTACGCTGGCCGCGACATCGATCGCCTGCTCGTAACGGTAGCCTTGCACCAATTTTAAGGCCGCCTCGGCATCGGCACGCGTATACAGGGGCTCGATCGGCGCCAGGCCTTTGCGCTCACGCTTGCGGTTTTGCCAGTCCGCATCGCGTTCGTGCAGGGAAGCGCTATCCCGTAGCAGGATATGGGCCAAGTCGCGGGTGGCGTTGTGGGTATGAATGGGACCTTTAAAACCCTGCCGCACGAGCAGAGGTAATCGGCCCGAGTGATCGATGTGCGCGTGGCTTAAGACTACCGCGTCGATCGCTCGTGGGTCGAACGGAAATGGCTCGAGATTTCGCGCCTCATCCTCCCGCCTACCTTGGATTAAACCACAATCCAACAAAACCTGTTGGTCGCCGACTCTCAAGATATGGCACGAACCCGTGACTTCGCCAGCAGCACCAAAAAACTCTAATTCCATATGTTTCACATCGCTTTTAACGCCCCATTCTAATGGAAAACGAAGCTCGGGATGGAGCGATGCTTTATTTATTAACGGGCACCTAGATTTTTCATCGCCCGGCCTTCGGCAGATGGCAACGCCATCCCATTGATGCACAATAGACACTCACCCTAGCCGTTGACCGGCACAGGAGTAGTCCATGACTGACAGCGATCGAACTTTACACCACGTCGTGATCATCGGCGCGGGTTCGGGTGGAGTGTGCGCCGCTATTCAACTCAAACGCGCTGGAATTAACGATTTTACGCTTTTGGAGCAAGCCGACGGCATCGGTGGCACGTGGCGGCATAACACTTATCCTGGCGCCGAGTGCGATGTTCAATCACACCTTTATTCGTTTTCATTCGAACCCAAACTAGATTGGACACAACCGTTTGCAGGTCAAGCCGAGATCCTCGCCTACCTTGAACACTGTGCCGACAAATACGAGCTCCGGTCACACATTCGCTTGCACACCGAAGTCACCTCGGCAATATGGCAGGAAGAAAGCGCGACTTGGTTGATCACATGCCGCAACGGCGAGCAAATAGACGCCCGCGTACTGATCAGCGCGCTCGGCATGTTCAACCACCTCGTGTGGCCTGAGATCCCCGGTTGGGATGATTTCGAAGGCACGCGGTTTCACTCCGCACGCTGGAATCACGACCACGATCTTAACGGTGAGCGAGTGGGCGTGGTCGGCATCGCCGCAAGTGCAGTGCAATTCGTGCCCCAAATCGCACCACGAGTCAAAGAATTACACCTATTTCAACGCACCGCCAACTGGGTCGTGCCAAAAGGTAACGAACCATATAGCGAAGACCAGCTGCAATATTTTCGCGATCATCCGGAAGCCGTACAAAAAAATCGAGAGGAAATCTATGCAGTTTGGAACACCCTGTGTACCTTCCACGATAAAAAAGTGCTCGCGGAAATCGAGAAATCCGGCTTAGAGCAGATCGCTGCGGTAAAAGATCCAGAAACGCGCCGCAAGTTGACGCCGAGTCATCCTTTTGGTTGTAAAAGGCCGTTATTTCACGACCACTATTATCCGGTTTTCAACCGCGATAACGTCCACCTGATCACCGAAAGCATCGAACGCATCACGGCCCGCGGTATTCAAACGGCGGACAAGGCTAAGCACGATCTCGATACAATTATTTGCGCTACCGGATTCCATACGACGCGCTATTTGTCTGCCATCGACGTGCGCGGACGGGGCGGCGGCCACATTAACGACGCATGGTCTGATGGTGCTCAAGCCTATCTTGGAGTCACAATTAACGGTTTCCCCAATCTGTTTATGATTTATGGCCCCAACACAAATCAGGGATGCATCTTATTTATGATCGAGCAGCAAGTGGCCTATATCGTACGACAGCTGCAACGCATGGCGGCTGAAAATCTAGCGTGGATCGATGTTCGCGCAGATGTGATGGCGGCGTTCAATGCCGAAATCCAGGCAGACATAGAGCAAGTGGACGTGTGGCAGGCCGCCTGTGGTAATGATTTTTATTATCGTTCTACAAGTGGTCGCCTCGTGACGCAATGGCCACATTCAATGGACGAATTTGTCGCGCGCACACGCGGAGATGACGCGAGTTCTTTCGAGTGTCTGCCGGTAACATAAGCTTACCGTAAGCAACGGACACCATGCGCCTCAAACCCGACACCATCAACCGCCATGTTGGTAACGTTTATCCGGCACTCGCCATGCTTGCCGGCATGGAACTCGACGTCTTCTCAAAACTAAATAGTGGCCCGAAAACGGCCACCGAAGTCGCCCGAGCACTGAACGTCGACACCGTCAAACTCCGACCCTTGCTCTACGCTTTGGTGACTGCGGGCTTATTGGAAAACGATGGCGAGGAATTTACCAACACCGCGGAAGCAGACGAGTTTCTAGTCAAAGGAAAACCGCGCTACCTCGGTGGTAGCTGGAGCGCTTACGCCGATTTGTGGTCTGCCACACTGCGTACCGCGACATCGATACGCACGGGCACTCCGCAAGCGAAACACGACTTCACCAAGATGTCCCATGCGGAACTCAGCGCCTTTATTCGCGGCCTCGATGCCAGCGCGGCAGCTACCGCCCGGCGGTTGCAAAAAGAATTCACCATGACTGGCTTTCGCGATTTGCTCGATGCCGGCGGCGGTTCCGGCGGACTTGCAATTACGTTGTGCAATATGAATCCGCACCTACGCGCCACCGTCGCCGAACTATCCAATGTTGCCGCAGTCACACGAGAATGCATTACCGAAGCACAGCTCGAGGCGCGGGTAGCGGTGATTGAGACGGATCTCGTCACGGAAATACCACCAGGCGATTACGACGTGGCGATTTTACGGTCGCTATTGCAAGTCTTAAGCGCCGCGGATGCGGCGCGGGTAGTAAAAAATGTGACTGCGAGCCTCGCGCCTGATGCGAGCGTGTTCGTCGTCGGGCGCATGCTGGATGACACGCGCTTAAGCCCGCTCGACGCCGTGGCCGCCAATGTCATGTTTCTCAACGTTTACGACGACGGCCAAGCTTATACCGAAGCGGAATATCGCCGTTGGCTCGCTGGAGCGGGACTCTCAAACATTGCCCGGCATCCCTTAGCGGGTGGTTACAGCATTATGTCGGCGCGAAAATTTAGTGTGTAACATGATGCGAGCGCTGCTCATGGGTGCTGTGTTGCTGCTGTTGGCGACGAGCGGCGCTGCGCGGCAACCGTTTAACTATCAATGGGATGTTAAAGAACTCGTCAAAGCCAATAGCGATCAAATCGAACTCGCTGCAGGGGGTCGCGTCATTCGCCGCCTCGACGCATCTCTGTTACGCGTTTTGTACGCGGTTAAATCGAGCATCGAGCAAGCGGCCGAGCTAAGTACCGAATTCTTCATCGTCGACGGCGATCAACCGAACGCGTTCGCGGGACAAGCGCCAGACGGCATGCTCATCGTCGGGATCAATTTTGCCATGCTCGACTTGCTCGAACACGATGTGCACGCGGCAGCCGCGTTGCTCGGCCATGAAATCGCACACTTAAAGCTCGACCACGGCGCTGAATCGAAACGCCAGCGGAACAAAACAGGACTGGCCTCCGCGGTCGGCGGCATCGTGCTCGGCAATTTGGGCGTGCCGCTGGGCGGTTTGGTTTCGAGTATTGCAGTGAACGCTTTTGCAACGCAATACAGCCGCGACAACGAACGCGAAGCCGATTACCTCGGCGCGATCTGGGCCGTCGAAGCAGGCTATGAACCGGAGGGTGCGGTCCGTCTACAAAAAAGCGTTTACGCGCGTTCTAAGGGTAGCCCCACGCCGTTCCTATCGAGCCATCCGTCCGGTCCTGAACGGATTGCATCGCTGCGTGCTTTAGCTCAACGACTCGGAAACTAACACGCACGAAAAAATCTGGCTTGTTTACGCGCAGAGCACGGAAGATGTGGTAATTCGCACGCCCGAGGGCCGCCGCCCGGTGCTAGAATGACGCTCCGAGTAAGAACTCAATGCAAAAGCAAGGTCATACAGGAGGTATGAAGATGCGCACTTATCGCCACCAGGCCACCCTCGCATTCACGGTCGCTGCGCTGTGGCTCAACAGCGCGAGCGCGATTCCCATTATGCACGTTCACGATCAGAGCGGTCGCCTCGGTACCGTGGATGTTGCGACCGGTAATGTGAGCCTCGTCGGATTGATGAACGCGGTCATGACCGACATCGCTTTCAGCCCCAGCGGCGAGTTGTTCGGCATCACATTCAATAGTCTCTATGCGATCGATGCGGCGACCGCCGCCGTAACGTTTATCGGTAGTCACGGGATCCCGGGGGGCAATGCGCTGGTTTTTGCGACGGACGGCACGCTCTACGGCGCTGGCCGTTCGTCGACGTCCTTATACACCGTCGATCCGACCTCGGGCGCAACCACCAACCTCGGCAATACGAACTTCGCCTCAGGAGGCGATCTGGCTTTCTATGCAGGGGATCTGTATCTCGCCTCCAACACCAACCAACTCGCGAAACTCGACTTAACAGACCCCAGCGCATCGACAACGGTCGGCCCATTTGGCATGAGCAATGTCTTTGGTCTCGCGGTCGGCAACGATAACAACATGTACGGCGTCGCCGGCTCGTTCTTGTTTACCGTCGACCCATTGACCGGGGCGACATCAAATACCAAGAATTTTGGTGGCCAAGGGCTCAGTGTCGCGTTCGGACAAAGCTTTTTCTTTGAAGCCAGCGGCGAACAACCGCCGGAGCCGCCCCCGCCTGCACCGCCGGGGGTTCCAGAACCGTCGAGCTTAGGTTTATTGGTGCTCGGTTTAGGTGGCCTTTACCGCGCAAAAAAGCGCACGACAACAACTGTAGCGTGCATACGGCTATGGCAATCGCGCTGTAGCCATACTCGCCGACCGCTGCGGCGAAAATCCGACGCGTAATGTTAATGCATCTCGTTTCGATCTAGTTCGGATCGTATGCCGCAATACGCCTGTTGTAGCTAGGATCAAAAGTCGTATTCCAAACTCCACTTGAGCGTGTGATCGGGGGTGTCATCCGTAAGACCGACAAACCAACCTAAACCAATTCGCAGCGCGCTCGCGAAACCTTCGCCTTCCTCACTTACCTTCGCGTCGCGATCCAGGCGCCCCGCTCCCCACGGGCTCCATTTCGAATGCCAAGTGTAATAGACGATCGGGCCAATCCGGTGTTGATCGTGATCGCCAAAAAGCCGCGCTGCTTCGTTACGGGTACCGCTGCGACCAAGACGGTCGACCGTACCGTACGCTTCAACGGCATAGGTCCAGCGCGGCGTCGGCCGGTAGTGCAACTGTAGCGCGTATTGCAGATCCCATTTGCCATCATCTTCGCCCCCACCGTAATGGTAAACCGTGTAGACATCAGCGAGCGCGCGCCATGATCCCCTAGCGTATTGCGCGATGGGGCCGAAAATCACCGTATGCGACTCGTCGTCACCGCTCAAAGGCACCTCGACCTCAGTTAAAAACCCTAAACCCGGCCGCCCAGCTTGGGGTGGGATCATGACGGCCACCGTCTCGAAGGCGACTTCGGTTAGTTTCAGCGCATCAAAGTCGTTCGCTTGAGCGCGGCCGGGTGGATCGTCGAAACGCTCTTTTTCGAATTCGATCCCGATCCGCGAGCGCATAAAGCTATTGACGCCGACCTCGATCTCTAAGGCATGGCGCTGACGGTTATGCTCGTTGTCATCGAACTCCAACTCACCAGCGTCATCTACGACGCGCCGCTCCGGATGATCAAAGGAATGAGCATTTTGGCTCTGGAACTCCACCTCACCCGGCTCTACTTCGAGATCTTTCATTTCGAATTGCCCGATGGCGGGACCGCCGAGCGTTGTGCATGGCGCTATCATGCAGAGGACGAATGCGCGCGCGCGCTTCACATAACGCAATTGGATACGCCCCCCTGTCGTGACCGGCGCTGGGTTAGACGCTTTAGTTTTCACACATTTTTTCCCAACACCTCCGCCTGCGTAAGTATCGTACGTTCTTTTTAACGTTTGGGAGCTTTTTGGCGCTTTTTGGGACACCCACGAAAATTTCGAGCTTTTTGGGACAGGCACGAAAAATCCGCTTAAAATCAGCGCTAAAGCTCCGCATACCGTGCTATTTAATAAGTGCCGCAATGAGATTAGAAGATCTTGATGTCGAGAACTTGAGCGCTGCGCAAAAGACCGTTTATGAGGCTATTCAGCAAAGCCCACGCGCCGCCCGGCATCCGGCCCCGGGGCTTATCGGCCCGTTTGGCGTCTGGGTGCGCGCCCCGCAGATTGGTCGCGCCGCGCAGGCGCTCGGCGTCGCGGTCCGTTTCGACGCGACTTTGGCGAACGATGTTAAAGAAGTCGCGATTTGCACCGTTGGCGCCTATTATCGCTCCAAGTTCGAGTTCGCGGCCCATCGCAAACTCGCCATCGCCGCTGGCGTTGATGAGGCGAAACTTGAGAAACTCCGTCTCGGTGCCGACCCTGGCTTCGCCAACGACCAAAACCTCACTTATCGAATTGCGCGTCAATTGCTGGAAACACACCGCATCGAACCAAGCTTATACGCTAAAGCGGTGCAGATCTTCGGTGAAGAAGCCTTAATCGAATTAGTCACCACGATCGGCTATTACTGCTTGATATCGCTTACCTTAAACGCATTCGAGATCCCGCTCCTAAAAAACATGACTGATCCGTTCCCGGAATGACCGGGTTGGTGATCGCTAAAACCCCACAGCTTGCCCTTCTTTGCGGTGATCTGATCCGGCGATGTAACCTTCGCGGACTTTGACAATTAGCTGGGCACCGCCAAAAGCTAAGTCGCTGTCGTCAAACTGCACCTTGTGGCCCCGCGTGGCGAGATCGGCGGCGACTTGGGGCGAAAAACCCGGCTCCAAAACGACGCTAAAATCGGGCAAAACCATCCACCGCGGCGCATCGCTGGCGGCCTGGGGATTTTGCTGATAGTCGATTAAACGAGTCATCATTTGCACATGACCTTGCGCCTGCATCGGCCCACCCATAACCCCAAAGCTCGCGAATGGTGCGTGCTCGCGCGTGGCAAAACCGGGAATAATGGTGTGGAAAGGCCGTTTGCTCGGACCCACTTCGTTGACATGACCGCGTTCCAAGCTAAATCCGAAACCGCGCCCCTGCATTGCAATGCCCGTCTCTGGGATCACGATCCCCGATCCGAACCCCCAATAATTCGACTGGATAAACGACACCATCATGCCGCTGGCATCGGCAGCGCTGAGATAGACAGTATCGTGACTAGCGGGCAAATGAGCTGGTGGTAAGGCACTCGCGCGATCCGAAATACCGGCCGCGATCTGGGCGAGTGATTTTTCATCCAATAGTTCCGCCACCGTTATGTGCATCGCGGCCGGATCTGCGATGTGGTCTGCAGCCGCCCGCAGCGCAATTTTCATCGCTTCGATATGCAGATGCACGGCCGCAGCGCTGTCGCAGGCCGGGGCTTCGCGGTGACCTAGAATCCCCAATGCAATCAACGCCGAGAGACCTTGTCCATTAGGCGGTATCTCATGCACCGTCACGTCACGATAAGCCTGCGCAATGGGCTCGACCCAATCCGCGCTGTGCTTAGCGAGGTCGCTCGCCCGCAACGCGCCGTCATTGGCGAGCGCCGCGCGTTCGATGCGTTGCGCTAATTCGCCACGATAAAAGGATTCGCCACGTGTTGCTGCGATCTCGCGCAAGGTGGCGGCGAGATGCGGTCGTCGCACCCGTTGCCCTAGCGACGGCGCGGGCAGAAAATGCGCCGCGAAATCGGGATAAGCTTGGTATGCAGTGGGGTAACCCTGCCACGCCGCCGCAGTTCGCGGCCCGACTTGGAATCCGGTCTCAGAATACGCGATCGCGCGCTCGAACAGCGCCGTGAACGGCAACTTACCGTAACGCTGTGAAAGCGCGGCCCACGCACTTACCGCACCCGGCACGGTCACACTGTCCCAACCCCACTGCGGCATTTTCTCGTGTCGTGCAAAATATTCTCGCGTCCACAACGCCGGCGCACGTCCGGAAGCATTGAGGCCGGTGAGTTGCTGTCCGTCCCACACCAGCGCAAAAGCATCGGAACCCACACCGTTCCCGGTCGGTTCAACTACGGTGAGAGCGATGGCGGTGGCTAAGGCTGCGTCTGCCGCGTTGCCACCGCGCGCCAAGGCCTCGATGCCCGCCTGTGCCGCGAGCGGCTGCGAAGTGGCCACAACATTAGCTGCGCATAACGGCGCACGTTGCGACGGATACGGTAGGCTTCCATTAAGCATTTTCACCCCCTTGTTCACGAAACACGCCGCGAACGACGGTTCCTCCGACCCCGAGATCGGTGAGCGTAGTGCATAGATAGTTAGGGCGCGCCACGGAATCGACCTGGGTTGCGAGTATACGTTTACGCTTGTCGCGCAGCATAAAACGTCCTAGCTGACTCAATCCCCACTGAAATGCGCTGTTTGTCGCGCGCGATACTGCCTCACCGCGTGTTTGTGATCTTGCATCCTACGCGTAAGTAAATTCTGATCAGTATCCATATGCATGAGCGCCCGATCCAGCGCCCCGGCGATGCGATTGACGCTTTGTTTAATCATCTGCACGGCGACCGGTGGTTTAGCCGCATAATTCTCCGCGAAGGCAAGCGCAGTATCTAGCACATCGTCTGCAGGTACACGCTTATCCAACAAGCCCCACGCTTCGAGCTCGGGACCGCAAATACGCTCGCCGCCCGCGACTAAGCGCTTGGCGCGATGCGGACCCACGAGATGTACACAGGTCGGCAAGCTTTCCCACATTAGATTCAAACCGAGATCTACTTCTGGGTATTGCATGAAGCAATCATCTGCACCGATACGAAAATCGAGCGCTGTCGCTATGCATGCGCCGCCACCCATGGCCGCGCCACGCCACGCGGCAATCGTAATTTGATCGATATCCTGCCAGGCATGAAACGCTCGCGCACCCATGCGTGTGCGGCGACGTTTTAATACCAGCGGTTCTTCGTCAGGAAATTCGAAGCCATCGAGGTCTGCCCCGGAACTAAAATGTTTGCCTGCACCGATTAGTATCACTGCGCGCGTCATAGCATCATCGCGAAACGAATGTGCGCAATGCTCGAGCTCGACCAATACCGCGTGACTCAAGGAATTTGCCCGCCGCGAGCGATCTATCGTCACTATCGTTATCGCGCCGCGCCGGTCCAAGCGTAGATGTTGATAACTCATTGAAGCACCCCGTTTAAACTACTCAGGTAGTCTACGCTACTTCGGCGCTCCTTCGGGACAGGCAACGCAACCGATGCTGATAGGATGGGTGTGAAATTTTTTCGCGACTTAGCTTTGCTATGATCGTGGGTGCTGCCTAGGCTTCACAACAAAGCATGTACGTCTAACACGAGGAGAACGCGCGCATGGCGTCAGATGCCATTAAATCTACGGTCGACGACCACGGTGTCGCAACGGTAACGATCGATCGGCCGGAGCGAAACAACGCCTACGATGGCGCGCTCATCGAAAGCCTGCTCGGCGCGATGGACGCACTCGGAGAGGCGCCCAAACTCCGCTGCGTCGTATTGCGAGGAAATGGTCGCCATTTTCAGGCGGGCGCGGATCTAAAGTGGATCGATGCGGTCCGGCGTGCGGATGCAGAAGAGAACCTACGTGTTAGCCGCGCCACTGCGCGGGCGATCGATTGCCTCAACCGACTACCGGTACCGACGATTGCGCTAGTGCAGGGGGGGTGTTTCGGTGGTGGCACTGGTATTATTTCTGCTTGTGATGTCGTCATCGCCGCTGACAACGCTTTTTTTTCGATTGCCGAAGTGCGCTGGGGCTTGCACGCGGCGATCATCATTCCTCATCTCAACGATGCGATGGGGGTACGACAAGCGCGCCGTTATGCGATTACCGGAGAGCGTTTCGATGCCGTCGAAGCGGCCCGCATTGGGCTTGTACATGAAGTGGTATCGTTAGACAAACTACAACAGCGCGGCCAATCCATCGTGGATCAAGTTCTACAGAACGCACCACAAGCGATCGCCGAGACGAAGGCGCATATACTCGAACATGCCTGGAGTGGCTTCGGCGGCGACACTTTTGAGCACCTCGTTGCCAGTCATGCCAGCAAACGGCAGTCGGATGAAGGCGCGGAAGGACTCGCGTCATTTCAGGAAAAGCGCGCTGCTGCTTGGTCGCACAAGAAAACATAACAGGTGTGCGAAGCTGCATCGGCACGCAGTCACATGAGGTAGAGATCTGATGGTTTTTGCAGAATACAGTCGATACGATGGCCTCGGACTAGCCGAGCTAGTGCGGCGCAAAGAGGTATCGCCGCGTGATTTGGTCGACAGCGCGATCGATGCAATCGAACGCATCAACCCCGACGTTAATTGCGTGGTACAAAAATTACGCGATCGCGCCCTGGCCGAGATTAAAACCGTGGCACCGCATGCGCCGTTCTACGGCGTGCCGTTCTTGGTCAAGGAATTCGGCATGCACTTCAAAGGCATGACGACATCGGCCGGCTCACGTCTAGCCAGAGGGATCAAATTCGATGCCGACACGGAACTGATGCGACGTTGTCGCAACGCCGGTCTAATTACAGTTGGCACTTCGACCACACCGGAGATGGCGTTCAACGCGAATACCGAAGCCTTGGTCTACGGTTCTACGCGTAACCCGTGGAACCTTAAACATTCGGTAGGCGGCTCCTCCGGCGGCGCTGGAGCGGCCGTCGCTTCCGGCATCGTACCCATTGCACACGCCAACGATGGTGGTGGTTCGATCCGCATTCCGGCCGCGTGCAACGGTGTTGTCGGCATGAAGCCTACGCGTGGACGCACACCAACGGGCCCGGACGCGGGGATTTTCTTGTGGGGACTCGCAATTGAATTTGTAGAAACGCGCACGGTGCGGGATTCCGCTGCGCTGCTCGATGCAATAGCCGGAGCGGATGATGGTTATTTCTATGTTGCCGCACCACCGCAGCGCAGTTTTCTCGCCGCCGCGATGACCCCGCCTGGGCAACTTAAGATCGGCGTGATCGACCGATTACCCGGTTGCGCCAAAGCGGCTCGAGAAAATATCACCCGACTCAATGACACGGTGGAAGTGCTCCATGACTTAGGCCACGTGTGCGAGCCGGTCAAGCTCAAATACGACCATGAAGCGTTTAACGAATCCAGCGTCCGTCTGTGGGCCGTCACCTTGAGTTACTACATGGAACAGTTTGCCAAAATCAGCGGACGAAAGATCAACGCAAAAACGATGGAAGCAGTCACGTTAGCAGTCTACCGCTTCGGCAAAAAAGTGAAGGGTGTCGATCTGGAAGCGGCCATGGTCGCGCAAAATGCGGTGTCACGCGCAGTAAGTGCCGTCATGCGCAACTTTGACGTGCTGCTTACCCCGGGGCTCGGGCGTGAGGTGGCAAAACTGGGGGAGCTGAACCAAAATGCCAAAGGACTTGACCCCATGGCTTGGTGGACGCAGATGATGTATGACTACACGCCGTTTACCCCCTTATTTAACACCACCGGGCAACCGGCCATGATGTTGCCGCTGTGGCAGTCGCAAGCCAACCTGCCCTTGGCGATGCAGTTTGTCGCAAGTCTTGGCGCGGAAGAGACGCTCTACAGCCTCGCGGCGCAACTGGAACAAGCATTGCCGTGGGCGAAGCGCCGACCGCCACATTACGCCTAGCACTGCACATACTCGTCTTGGGCAATAATTTACTCGGCGAATCAACACGATCCAGCGGTCAGGCAACTTCCATACTCAGGAGTATCCCGTTAGAATTAGCGCCTGGAAGTTACACATCCGCATGCATCGCAACACGTCGTGCCGCGAACCGAGGAGAGAGGGTTGCGCGCAACCAATATCCGGGATCCGGAATACTTTCACAAAGTCGTTGATTGTCAGTGGGCCTGCCCCGCCCACACCCCGGTCCCGGAGTACATCCGCCTCGTGGCACAGGGTCGCCACGCTGACGCTTACCTGCTTAATTGGGCCTCGAATGTATTTCCCGGGATTTTGGGGCGCACGTGTGACCGGCCGTGTGAACCCGCGTGTCGACGTGGCCGCGTTGAAGAGGCGACGGTTGAAAAACCTGAAGCGGTCGCCATCTGTCGTCTGAAACGGGTCGCGGCCGACTACAAAGGAGACATTCGCAAGCGCCTACCCGCACGCCCGCGCCAACAAAACGGCAAACGGATCGCGTGTGTGGGCGGTGGCCCCGCCTCGCTAACGGTCGCGCGCGACTTGGCGCGTCTCGGTTACGAGGTCACCGTATACGAGACCGATCCGCGAGCCGGCGGGTTTATGAGAACCCAAGTGCCACGCTTTCGCCTACCCGAAGATGTGATCGATGAGGAGGTCGGCTACGTCTTAGGTTTAGGCGTGACGTTGCGCAGCAATACTCGGATAGCGTCCATGCACACATTGCTCGGGGATAAATATGACGCGGTATTCGTAGGCTGCGGGGCACCGCGCGGTCGCGATCTCGACATTCCGGGACGTTGGGAGGCGACACAAAACATTCATTTAGGCATAGATTGGCTTGCATCGGTCTCGTTCGGCCACATCGACACCATCGGCAAACGAGTGATCGTTCTCGGCGGTGGTAATACTGCGATGGATTGTTGCCGCTCGGCGCGACGGCTCGGTGGTGAAGACGTCAAAGTCATCGTGCGCTCCGGTTTCGATGAAATGAAAGCGTCGCCCTGGGAGAAAGAAGACGCGCTTGAAGAAGGGATCCCGATCTTGAATTTTCTCGTTCCGACGCGCTTCGAGCTGGACGATGGCAAACTCAAGGGCGTGACGTTCGAAAAAGTTCGTGCCGAATATGATAGCGCCGGACAACGCAAACTAATTGCAACCGACGAGCCGGATGAGTTTTTCCCCGCTGACGAGGTGCTCGTCGCGATTGGACAGGAAAATGCGTTCCCGTGGATCGAGCGCGACCTCGGACTGGAGTTCGACGCGCGTGGATTGCCCGTAGTCGATGCCGTAACGCTACAGTCTACGCTGCCGCAAGTGTTCTTTGGCGGTGACGCGGCGTTTGGCCCAAAGAACATTATTTGGGCGGTTGCACACGGACACGCGGCAGCGATTTCGATCGATAAATACCTCATGGGTGAGATGCCGCACGAACGGCCGCGCCATAGAGGAGGACTTTCATCACAAAAAATGGGCATTCACGAGTGGAGCTACAACAATGACGTGACCGCAGAGATTCGCCAAGCGGTGCCATGGGCCGCTGCGGAGAAAACACTGCAGAGTATCAGTGTCGAGGTGGAACTCGGCTTCGACCCCGTGACCGCGGTAAAAGAAGCAGAGCGCTGTCTAAATTGTGACATGCAGACAGTCTTTACGACTAAACTTTGCATCGAATGCGACGCCTGTGTGGACATCTGTCCAATGGACTGCATTACCTTTACCCATAATGGTGATGAAAACGAACTCCGCTCGAGGCTCAAAGCACCTGCTCGGAAAGTCGACCAAGACCTCTACGTATCAAGCAAGTTGGCAACTGGGCACGTCATGGTCAAAGACGAAGACCTGTGTCTACATTGCGGGCTCTGTGCGGAACGTTGTCCGACAGGCGCCTGGGACATGCAAAAATTCGAGTACAAAATCACTTACGCCGGACCTGCTTGTCGTCCACGCAAAACGAAACGTAAAGCGGCATGAAAAAACTCGCACAGACTAACGATTTTGTCGTTAAGTTTTCTAATGTCAACGGTTCGGGATCGGCGTCGGCGAACGAGCTTTTTGCGCGTGCGATTCTGCGTATGGGTGTGCCCGTCAGTCCGCGCAACATTTTCCCATCTAATATCCAGGGCTTACCAACCTGGTACGAAGTGCGGATTAGCGAAGCCGGATGGTCCGGATGTCGCGGTGGCGTCGATCTCATGGTCGCGATGAATCCACAGACATGGGAAACCGATTGTCGTGAAATCGAGCCCGGTGGCTATCTGTTGTACGACAGTACGCGGCCAGCGAGAACGGTGGATCTGCGTCCCGATATCAATGCCATCGGGATCCCGATCACGAAACTCTGCTTCGCCAAACACAAAGATGTTCGCCAACGGCAATTATTGAAGAACATCGTTTATGTTGGCGCTTTAGTAGCACTGCTTGAAATTGACTTAGAAATTGTTTGTGGGCTTATCCGCGAGCAATTTGCCGGCAAAGAAGAACTGCTTGAGGCGAACATCAAAGCACTGCGCAGCAGCTATGCTTACACGCTCAAAAACGAAAAATGTCCGCTGGGACTCCGTATTCAACGCAGTGACGAAATCGGCGAGCGCATTTTCATCGATGGCAACAACGCAGCCGCGCTCGGTTGCGTGTATGGAGGCGCAACCGTATGCGCGTGGTATCCGATCACACCCTCGTCTTCATTAGCGGAGGCATTTCAACGGCACTGCGAACGCTATCGCATCGACCCTAACGTCAACAAAAACCGCTACGCAGTAGTGCAAGCCGAAGATGAAATTGCCTCAATCGGCATCGCTATCGGAGCAGGCTGGAACGGGGCACGAGCGTTTACAGCGACTTCGGGGCCGGGTATTTCACTGATGACGGAATTCATTGGGCTGGCTTATTTCGCTGAGATCCCGGTCACGATCATCGATGTGCAACGCGGCGGCCCATCGACCGGCATGCCAACGCGTGTCCAACAGGGGGATTTACTCACCTGCGCCTACGCTTCTCACGGTGACACAAAGCACGTGCTGTTGTTCCCAGCAGATCCCCATGAGTGCTTTGAGCACGCCGCGCACGCCTTGGATCTCGCAGATCGACTGCAAACGCCCGTTTTTGTATTAACCGATCTCGATATCGGCATGAATCGACGATTGTGTGCGCCACTCGCGTGGTCGGAGACGCGTCGCTACGACCGTGGGAAAATTATGACGCGCGAAATGCTGGATAACGGCGCCACCTTTGGTCGCTACCTCGACGTCGACAATGACGGGATCCCGTATCGTACCTACCCAGGCACGCACCCCACGAAAGGGGGCTATTTTACCCGTGGCACAACAAAAAATGCTTTCGCAGCCTACTCAGAAGTGGGTGCTGACTACACTTATAACATGCAGCGCCTGCTACGCAAATTCGAGACAGCTAAAAAGCTAGTGCCCGAACCCGTGTTGAAATCTGCGCTCGCAAACACCCCGTTCGGTGTCATTTATTTTGGATCCACAAGTCCCGCTATGGCGGAAGCTTTGGCGGAGCTCGAACTCGAGAAGATCGCAGTTGATGCGCTGCGCGTGCGCGCGTTCCCATTTAATGAGCAGGTCAGCGAATTCATCGCCGATCACGACGCCGTGTTCGTCGTTGAGCAAAATCGTGACGGCCAAATGCGAGCGCTACTGCTCAACGAATTAGACGTCGATCCGGCACAGTTGATCTCCATATTGCACTACGACGGCACACCGATCACTGCACGTTTCATTGCGAACGAAATTGCGCAGATCGTTTGCGCGATGAAAGGCACCGACATCCCGCGTCCCAAAGACAAAATCGCCTGACATGACATACATAGAAAAACCCAAGCTGTACCACCCCAGTCTACGTGCCAATGCACGCGGCTATACGCGTCGTGATTACGAAGGCAAAATTTCCACGCTTTGCGCCGGTTGCGGCCACGACTCGATCTCTACGGCCATTATTCAAGCCTGCTGGGGGGCTGATATCGAACCCCATCGCGTCGCCAAGCTTTCTGGCATCGGTTGTTCGTCTAAAACGCCCGACTATTTTCTGGGCAACTCCCATGGCTTCAACACCGTTCATGGGCGCATGCCCTCAGTACTTGCGGGCGCGAATCTCGCGAACCGTGAATTACTTTATCTTGGGGTTTCGGGTGACGGCGATTCTGCGTCCATCGGACTCGGACAATTCGCTCACGCGATGCGTCGTGGGGTAAACATGGTGTATATCTTGGAGAATAACGGGGTCTATGGATTGACAAAAGGACAATTCTCGGCGACCGCCGATCCCGGTTCGATGTCGAAACGAGGTGCTGAGAATAGCGACGCACCTATCGACACGGTATCGCTCGCTCTGCTCATGGGCGCTACGTTTGTGGCGCGAGGATTCTCAGGGGACAAAACACAACTCGTGCCACTCATTAAAGCCGCGATTTCACATCGAGGCGCCGCATTCATCGATATCATCAGCCCCTGCGTGGCATTCAATAATCACCATGGCAGCACCCGTAGCTACGAACACGTCAGAGAGCACAACACGGCGGTTAATGAGGTGGATGTCATTCTGCCGCAGTCTGCGCTCGAGGCCGACTACGCTCCTGGCGAAGTCGTCGATGTAGCGCAGCACGACGGGAGCATCTTACGCCTGCGCAAAATAGACAGCGATCACAACGCGACTGATAAAGTCGCCGCGATGAACTATGTTCAAAGTCATCACGCGCAGGGCGAAATCGTTACTGGTCTGCTCTACGCCGAGCAAGGAGGTAACGATCTCCATGCGCACTTGAACACGGTGGAAACACCATTGGCAAAACTGACCGAAGCAGAACTATGTCCTGGTCCCGCGGTCCTCGAACGCTTTAATGCAGCGATGCGTTAGCAAAGTCCTCCCGGAAGGCTGCGTTTATCGAGAGGCAGGAACCGTGACCTTACCGCGCCGCTCGTTCGTTTCGGGGCGAGGCATGGAACTGTGCCGATATTGCCGCGCTATTTTCGCGGTAATTGGAATACGGCCCCGTTATGTTCGAGTACGACACCATCGCTCGTAATCTCACGAACAAGCGGACCGGCATTAAGGCGCGATCCCTCACGCAGTTTTTGCATATTAATAAATACAAAACGCTCAGCCGGCACGTTAGCGTACACATGGATATCGAGGTGTAGAACAGGTAAGCCCGCGGGTTTCTTACGGCTGATTTTCGTCCGCGTCTGAGACTCGTGGCTAGGCGACTCGGGGAATTCAGTCGCGCTAGCCGCCACCGTGATCGGTTCTCTCGGCCGTTCTTTCTCGACCATTGGCGCCGCGGCTGCAGGCGGCACGCGCTCATTGCCGCTTGGCGCTGTCGCTGCGCCGGCAACCGGCTCTTGCGCTTCCGGATTACGCGCCTCGAGCGGCGGTGCGGGCGGTGATGAAGTTGACGGCAGAGCACTATTTGAGCGCCGCGCGTGCGATGCTTCGCGCCGCGACCCGCGTGCTGCTTCTACGGGTGGGTTTGCGGTGCGAGCCGGCGCCGCTAACACGGGCGTCGCCCGTACCAGCCCAGCTTCAGGGTCAGAACGCGCAGACTCGGACGCGGGCCGCGGCATCACCGTAGCTGGTCGGTCCGCCGCGTCAGTATCTGCTTCGTTCGGGTCTGACTTCTTCTCTCCAATACGCATGTTCGGTGCGGCGGCCTGCACACTCGGTCGCGGTTCATGCGCAGCGCGCGCCGTGCGCACCCGCTCTGCAAATGAAGTTTGCGCTGAGCGTTGTTCAAGTTCGGGGGGCTCGGGTGTGCCTTGCCGCATCACCCTATTCGTGTCAGCAGGCCACCACATTACCCCGAGGGCCACCACGTTGACGGCGAGCAAAACACCCAAGATGCGCAACCACCAGTGACGCTTAGGTATTCGTGTGGGTGATGATAACTCTGGAAGTTCGACCGTACCGTGGTGCTGCCTGTCGTTTTCAGATTTCTTTAACGCATCCAGAATGAGCGACATATTCAATTCCTTTGCGGCACTGCCGCGCGTAGACGCGGTGTTTCATCAGTCGCGCTCATCGACCCGATCACGATTTGCGTGCGCCGGCTCGCGAAACCGCTAACGTCCATATTGTGATCCCTTTGGAACTCTCGCAATTGCGCTTCGAGGTTTGCGTCGAACGTCTCGGAGTCTAGCGGTTCGGTGAGGTAGCGCTCATTCAATTCCGCCAGGCTATGTCGTAACCACGCAACGCTCGGTCCCTCCACGCCCCTCGCGAGCACACCGGGATCAGGGTTGGGTGGTTTCCACAACAAAAAATAGTGGCCGGACCATAACTTCGCAATATGCGCAACCTCGTGCGCCACATCAACACCGCCAATCGACACCTGTGCATCGCCGTCACCGATCCGCATCAACACAACATAATGGGTTTTACCGCCGAGATCTGTCAACTTTAACACGGCCGGACGATTGAGCTGTGCTAGCGTCGACCAAGTCCCCTGCCGCTGCAGACAATCGTGCGCCTGTAACCGCGCCTGGGCACACGCGTCACTCGAATTTCCTTCGTACGCCAAGCCCCAGAGCTCGAACAACGTCTGCAGTGCAATATCCTTGCTAGTGAGATCGCGAGCAATCGTAAGTTGCTCGTGCAAAGTCTCACCCATACTTTGCGCCTCGTCTTGCGCCCTTGCGTTGCGCGTTTCACTAGCCGTCGGTGCTAGTACGATTTGTTCGGGCGTGTGCGTTGCGGGCGCTACGCCGGTTCCATCAGCCGGCGCTGCGAATGGTGACGCAAACTCACCATGAAAATAGAGCCACAAGCTGAGTGCCAATACCCCCATACCAAATGCGCCAGCAAGCACGCTTAGCCAACGCAAATATCGTGGCGGTGGCAGTGCGCCGGACACTTCTGCCGCGGCGAGACGGACTAGATCTGAGGTCACGAGTCGGGTCTCGTGGGTGTAAGCACCAAGCAATGCGCGATCGCAGATCACATTAATCAAGCGCGGCACACCCTTGGAGTGGCGGAAAACCTCGCCTAGCGCGCGAGGAGAAAAAAAAGTGCCCTCGGCACCAGCTACCCGCAGGCGATGTTCGACATAGGCGCCGGTTTCTCGGCGAGATAAGGGCTCAAGATGATAACGCCCGGTGATCCGCTGCGCGAGCTGACGCAGATCTGGACGCGCGAGTAAATCACGCAATTCTGGTTGACCAATTAAGATGATCTGCAGAAGCTTGTGAGTCTCGGTTTCTAGGTTAGTCAGCAACCTCACCTGCTCGAGCACGTCGGGCGCCAAGTTTTGCGCTTCGTCAACCACCAGTACCGTGCGACGGCCTGCCGCGTGAACTTTAAGCAAGTGGCGGTTTAGTGTATCGATTAAACCCTTACAGCTACGACCAATGATCGGTGCGAGCAGATGCAATTCTTGACAGATCGTTTCGAGAAATTCCTGTCCGGATAGTTGCGGGTTCAGTACGAGGGCGACTTCCGCAGATTCAGGTAAACGCTCTTGCAACAAGACGCGCACTAAGGTGGTCTTGCCGGTACCAACCTCACCAGTTAATTGAATAAAGCCACCAGATTCAGTAACACCATAGACGAGATGTGCAAGCGCCTCCCGATGACGTTCGCTCATATAGAGATAACGGGGGTCGGGGGTGATCGAAAACGGTTTTTCCTTAAGACCGAAGAAGCGGGTGTACATGGGGCTCGGTGACGAGGCTGTCTATTACGGTTCGATTCTACCGCAATCCGGACACGCACAGGCACCTATCAAGGAGGCACTTCCGAGTGTCCCCGACATCGCTCACCGCAGCCGGCATTACGTTTTTTGTTACTCTTTCAACTGAATATCGAGCCTGCCTTCGTTGATCGTTATCGATTCAATGCCCGCGGCAAAGCTCTGCCAGAAGCCGGGGTTACCCCCGAATTGCTGCACTAGATCTACGTTTTTTAAATTACCTAACCATGCGTTTGGGATAGGTACACCCATTACACTGACACCACGGAGAATCACCACGGGCCGGTTGTCACGATAGTCGAGTTCTAACCCCGCGTTAACGCGTAGTGTTTTACCTCCGAGAATAGGAAAGTCGGGATCGACCGGAATGATCAACTTACCGCTGGCGAGATTAGATGACAGATCAATCGCAAATCGCCGCGCGAGATCGGTATTATTTGCAACCAAGGCGTTGAGTTCTCTTTCCGTGAGCCCAATATGCCGACTGGCGCCGCCCTCTGTATAACGCTCCGGTTTGAGTCGCTTGTCCAGATCGAGATATTTTCGCTTTACGTCGTCATCACGCTCCGCGTTCGGCATCACGTCGATAGGGTTTAGCCCCATATCGGCAAGCTTATCATCCAACTTCGCTTGCTCTCGTTGCGACAGTTCCACCGGTTTGAACTCTTTTGCATACACGTAAGCACGTACGAACCAATACGTTAATGCGGCAGTCAGCAATACCGCGATCAGAATAAACAGCGCAACTTGTTTGCCGGTAAACCCTTTACGCGGTTTTGTCGTGGGCTCCAGTTCAGCTGAAGTTTCCGTCATGCGATAGTCCTTCAAAATTTGCGGGCACGAACGCCGAAATCACCGTAAATAGTCACGATTCAATCTATCACTTGTCGCGGTGCAATCTATTGGATTTCTGCTATCAAGTCTATTAGTGTGATAGCCAGCGCTCGCACACAATATCGATGCAATGATTATTTCCGTGGCGAAATGTGGCGTCCACATATTAAAGTAGGATTCTAATGGCTGTGTAAATCGGGCGCACTGCCCCCGCGCACCCAGTCGGAGGATAAAATGCTGATAGTGCACCACGCACCGAATTCCCGTTCTGTGCGCATCGTTTGGTTGCTCGAAGAACGCGGCTTGCCGTACCCACTCAATCGCCTAGAATTTCACCCGAGCGCTTTGAAGTCGGACGAACATCGTGCCCGACATCCTTTGGGACGCGTGCCGGTGCTAGAAGACGACGGCATCGCGATCTACGAATCTGGCGCGATCGTAGAATATATCGTGGAACGCCACGCCGGCGGCAAACTCAAGCCCGAGGTAAACTCGGGCGTCTATCCTGAATACTTGCAATGGTTTCACTATTGCGAAGGCATGGTCATGCCACCTGTGAATACGATCGTTGTGCAAACCTCGTTGCTGCCACCGGAACGGCGTAGTGAGGAAGTGCTCGCACAAGCGCAACGACTGTTGACTAAGTCTTTAGTGCCCGTTGATACGGCCTTGGCACAACGCGAATACTTAATCGGCGATTTTTCAGCAGCCGACATTATGCTCGGTCATGCCTGCTATGTTTCCGGGCGCCGCTCAGGCTGCGTACCCGATGACATGAGGCATCTAAATGCTTACATTGATCGCCTGCAAGCACGCCCCCCTTTCCAAAAAGCAATAGAGGCTTAAACGTATGATAAATGAAAAATTTGAAACCTTGACTTTTGAGCGCGATGGCGCTGTCGCGATCATAACGCTCGATCGGCCGGATGCGGCAAACAGCCTCAATGTCCCGATGTCCGAGGATCTCGTCAAAGTCGCGACGCATTGCGATTCAAACTCGGATATTCGTGCGGTTGTATTCACCGCTAAAGGCAAGATGTTCTCAGCCGGTGGCGATTTACATAGTTTCGCCGCACAAGGCGAAGGTATGGCGGAATATATGCGTTTTGCGACCACCGGTTTGCACGCTGCAATCTCACGATTCGCGCGCATGAATGCACCTTACCTAGTAGCGGTCAACGGCATTGCTGCAGGCGCCGGCTTTTCAATGGCGATCTGCGGCGACATGGTCTTCGCAGCGGAATCCGCTAAGTTCACGATGGCCTACACTAAAGCCGGCGTCTCCCCAGATGGGAGCAGCACGTGGTTTCTACCCCGGTTAGTCGGCCGCCCACGCGCGCTGCAGCTTATTATGATGAATGATTTGCTCACCGCTCAGCAAGCGTTGGAATGGGGTTTGGTGAACGAAGTCGTCGCGGACGATAAACTCATGACTCGCGCGATGGAGGTTGCACACCAGCTAGCCTCCGGACCGACGCTCGCTTATGGGGAATCGAAACGCTTGATCACCGATAGTCTCAGTACGACACTAGAAACGCAGATGGAAATGGAGACGCGCGCGATCGCGGGGCTCGCAAGGGCATCGGAAGACACTGTCAACGCGATCAAGGCGTTCACCAACAAGCAAGCACCGACCTATCACGGTCGTTAGTGCTCAATAAGGTAATCGTCGATGCCTGGACCATTATCCGGCTACCGAATCGTCGACTTAAGTTGCGTTCTCTCCGGACCCGCGGCGACCATGCTGCTCGCGGATCAGGGCGCAGATGTCATCAAGGTAGAGCCTTTGCATGGTGACATTACCCGCCAACTCGGCGTCGGGCGCGAAGGGATGACATCGGCGTTTCTTAATATCAATCGCGGTAAACGTGGCATCGCCTTGGACCTCAAAACCGATGCGGGTTTGGAAATCGTCCGGCGCCTGGTTACAACGGCTGATGTTTTCGTGCAAAACTTTCGGCCTGGTGCGATCGACAAGCTAGGTTTGGGCTTTGATGCGGTCCGAAAGATTCGAGCCGACATCGTCTACGTCTCGATCAGCGGCTTCGGACCACGTGGCCCCTACGCCCACCAACGCGTCTATGATCCGGTCATCCAAGCACTGTCTGGAATCACCGACATTCAGGCCGACCTAGACACCGGTCGGCCCCGTATGATCCGCACCGTTATTCCGGATAAAACGACTGCGTTGACGGCCGCTCAGGCGATTACCGCCGCCTTGCTCGCGCGCGAGCGTAGCGGCAAAGGAACGCATGTTGAACTCGCGATGCTCGACGCCATGATTGCCTATATCTGGCCGGAAGGGATGAACAAGCTAACCGTCATTGACGATCAACAAGAGCTACGTATCGGGCAATTCGCCCCGGATTTGATCTTCAAGACGCGTGATGGTTACATCACAGCAGGGGCGATGTCGAACGACGAATGGCGCGGCCTGTGCACGGCTTTAGAACATCCCGAGTGGATCGAGGATCCGCGATTTAAAACGACCGCCGCACGTTTCGAAAATATTCGCGAACGATTGGCACGGACGGCCGAAGTATTGGCAACCCGAACCAGCGCCGAATGGTTGCAGCTTCTCGATCAACACGGCGTCCCATGCGCACCGGTGCTGACTCGCGGTGAAGCGCTCGAGCACGAGCAAGTCGTGACCAATCGCCTCATACGAGAATACGACCATCCAGTTTTAGGCAAAGTTCGCCAACCACGCCCCGCCGCACGCTTTAACAACATGCCTGCACGCGACGCGCCACTAGCACCCACGTTAGGTCAGCACAATACCGATGTATTGACGGAGCTTGGGTATGACAGAGATACAATCCAGGAACTCAGACGAAACCGCGTTACTTACGCGCAGTGAGCGGCTCGTTCGATATACGGGTTAGGTCCATTCCGTGGCCCACGATCAGGTCTTCCCGAGCGAGAAATTTTGGCTTAATAAACCATACTAGTGTCGGAAGCAACACGAGGGCCAGTACCATATTTATGAACATTACCGCAACCAGCAACAGTCCCATGTCCGCCATAAACTTGAGGTCGGACAGAAAGTGCCATGGCAGGATTCCAATGATCATGATCGTCGCCGTGAACATAATCGCTTTGCCGGTTGTCGCCAACGCCGCGGTGATTGCCGAGATAATGTCGCTATTTCTCGCTGTATACTCCTCGCAAATCCGCGAGAGCAAGTAGATACCGTAATCGATACCTACCCCAACACCGATCACCGCGACAATACCTGCGTTGATGTCAAGCCCTATTCCGAGTTGCTGCAACACGGCCACCAGCATTAGGTTGGCGAGATTCACGGGCAACAGCAGTATGAATGCCGCCACCCATGAACGATAGGAGAATGCCGAAATTAGCAGTACAGCACAATTGACCATAAACATGATCAACCAATGATAACGCTCGACCACACTGTTCACCGCTTGCTGTAAAGCGATTACTCCGGTCGCGAGACGTACAGTGAATTCTGGATGATCGATGCCAACAGCGCCGACAGCGCGGCGGGCGCTTGCTAACGCGTGGTCGACGGTTTCTTGCTTATTATCTCGGTACCATAACGACACTGTCGAATTGTGAAACGTAAAATCGGCAACGTGGCCGAAATTTATCGGGTTGTTCCCCAATGTCGTCGCTAAGGCGGCGGCGCTGATCGCGCCTTCGTTTAGATCCAACGAAGTCCATTTGGGATTGCCACCTACAATGAGGCGATTAGTTTCTCGCATATAGTCCGATAGGCTTAAGCTTGCTCGTGGCGGAAGTATGGGATCTGCCTCCAACAAACGTTGCAATTTCGTTGCGACTTCTACGACGCCGGGCGTGTAGGCGGTGCGCCGTTCTATGTTCGTTTGTTTCGCCTCTAGTATTATCTCCAACGTATTAGTACCCGGGAAATGTGCGTTAATCGCACGTACCGCTGTATTGAATTCGGAATCCTGCCATAGCAAGTTGCTTCCTTCTACGGGATTACCAATTTTAACTTGGGTGTTGAGATAAGCGGCGATGATGCCCAAGAGAAGAAAAACAACACCAGTAAACTTCGCGGCAGGACCAAACGTCAGTCGCGATAATCGGCGCAGGAAATTTTCCTGCAGCAAATGAATGCCTGTCTCTTTATCGCGACCACCGGAAATTTTGGCGATGTTGTGCGGGACGGGTAAATATGACAGCAATATCGAAGCGAGGAAAATCCCAGTTGGAATAATCCACAATGCCCAAAATCCACAAAAAATAGCGTGATTTTCCATCGCTTTGATAGGCGCGATCGCGATGAACACGATGCCACAAACGTCAGTCAAGATCCCGATAATCGACGGTGCCATCATGATTGCCATTGTGAGTTCCGCAGCCTTACGTCGGTCGTGCACACGCATCAACACCTCGTAGTAACGCTCGGAATACTGTACACAGTGAGAAAATGAGCGTGCGACGAGTAGCAGCGGTACGATCATAAGTAACGGTTCGATCGGACGTTTTAGTAGCCCCACAAAACCGAACCCCCAGATTGCTGCGACCGCGGCACATAAGATCGGTGTTATGACTCCGGCAATGTTGCGCATATACAGAATTAGCGCCAACATAAGCGCGCCGATGGTAACCGCAAAAATGCTATAGGTCTGCTTCTGCAGCTTGTAAACCCAACCGGTCAAGGTCGGAAGCCCGGCAAGATATACCTGATGTGACTCATCCCGCGCGGCTTCGACTAGCGCTTCCGCGTATTCAAATGCCCGGCCGTATTCTATTGTGTCTAGAAACGTTGCCGTTAGCAGCGTCGCGGTCTCGTCCCTGGAGATATAGAACGTTTGTGCGTTCGGGGAATGCAATACGCGTTGCCTGAACTCGTCGACTTCCTGCTCCGTTTGCGGCGCTTCATCACCCATTAACGGGAAGCTCTCTATGCCCTCGCTCGTAGCCCACGCGAAGCGCAATTTCTCCGTTGCAATGGAAATAATCTGTTCGTGATCGACGCCCGGCGCTAAGTCGATATCGCGGCTCATCCGCCACACTTTTACCAGCGTATCCGGATGATAGATATCACCATCCTTGCGCTTAATCATGATCGCCATCGTCAGGGGATTTCCGAAATTGCGATGGGCAAAAAATACTTTCACAAAGGGATCGTCGAGCGGTAGCATATCGTTAAAAACAGTGCGAATATCGACATGACGTAAGCCGGTCACAAAAACGAGCGTCACCAAGACAAATGCTACGCCAACCGCCGCACGATGCTTCATAACCCAGCGGGCGAGCCGAAATCGAGTAGATGAGATTGGCACAGGTTCTTGGTCAATCATAAACGAGCGTGACGTTCACTATTTCTTATGGTTGAGCCCACCCGCGGTACGGCGCTGACGTATTGCCTCGGCACGATTGATAGCTAGTACTCCAGCGATCGTCAAACCGCCGCCAGTTAATAATGCCATATTCGGAATTTCACCGATCGTGATCGCGGCAAGAAGCACGCCAAAGATTGGAACTAAATTCAAATAGGCAGCGGCGTTCAACGGCCCAAGCTTCTGGACCCCCTCGTAGTACCATAGAAAACCTAATCCCATAGCAGCGATCGCCTGCACGATTAACAATAAAATTATTCCCGGATGGGACAACATCGAAGCGGCAGCCTTCCAATTCCATATCATCCAAGGAAACATTAAAACGCATCCGGCTAAACAGGCGTTCGCGGTAACCCGCGTCGCAGGATAACGTTCCAGCAGCGGCCTTGCGGCTATAGAGTAAAGCGCCCAACCCATTATCGCAATTAGGAACAGCGTCTCACCGTAGCCCACTTCACCGGACAACAGAGTCATTATCTCGCCATGGGTAACTACGATCATCACGCCAATAAAACTGATCACGACGCCTAGCACAGACCAACCTGAAACGCCGCGCCGGAACAAAACGTAGTCCAACAACACGACGGCGATCGGGATAGCACCATTAATTACAGCACCAGTGCTTGCTTGGGTATGTTCCAATGCCTCAAACATCAGAAAGTTGTGCAAGCAAAATCCACAGATCCCAAGAATGAAAATTTGCCCCGCTACCTTAGGGGTCAACTGCAACGGTTTGTCGCCCCGAACGCGCGCAATCGTAACAAGGAGTAGGTATGCTACCAGCGTTCGCGATACCACCACCGCTTGCGGCGCCTCATAGCTGGCCAGATAACGTCCGATCGGATACGACGTTGCCCACATAAAAGCCATGGCAACAAGTTTATAGTGGATGTTCGCCATCCCGCTCCTACGATGAGGAAATTGACTCGCCCGATGCCGCGGCAAACTGCTAGGTGTGCGCCTCCAAGTAGCGCTCCGCATCGAGCGCAGCCATGCAGCCAGAACCCGCCGAAGTGATCGCTTGGCGATACACTGAATCCGCAACGTCACCAGCGGCAAAGACATTTGCCAGGCTCGTTTGGGTCGCAAAACCCTCAAGGCCGGAGGCGATTTTAATATAGGCGCCGCGCATCTCTAGTTGTCCATCAAAAACTGCGGTATTCGGTGTATGCCCGATCGCGATGAACACACCATGCACGTCTAAGGCTTGCATGCGATCATTTTTCACACTGCGGAGCCGAACACCGGTCACACCGCCGTCATCTCCTAACACTTCATCGAGCACGTGATCCCAGACGATCGTTACATTACCGCCGTCCGTCTTTGCGAACAGCCGATTTGCCAGAATTTTTTCGGCACGAAATTGATCGCGTCGATGCACTACCGTCACGTGCGCGGCGATATTCGACAAAAATAAGGCTTCTTCCACTGCGGTATTACCACCACCGATCACCGCGACCGGCTTGTTCTTATAGAAAAACCCATCGCAGGTCGCACAAGCTGAAACACCCTTGCCTTTGTAAGCTTCCTCTGATGGCAAGCCCAAATACTTCGCGGTTGCGCCGGTGGCGATGATCAGAGCGTCGGCGCTATATTCTCCCTGATCGCCGATCAAGCGTAGGGGTTGATCTTGCAAATGAGCGGTATGAATCGTGTCGTAAATTAATTCGGTGCCGAAACGTTCCGCGTGCGCTTGCATGCGTTGCATTAACTCCGGGCCTTGCACACCATCGACGTCACCTGGCCAATTATCTACCTCCGTCGTCGTGGTCATTTGTCCGCCGACCTCAAGTCCGGTAATCAAAACCGGTTCTAGGGCCGCACGCGCCGCATAAACTGCGGCGGTATAACCGGCAGGACCCGAACCTAAGATAAGTAGTTTTTGGTGTTTACTGGTCATGACAAGTGATAAGTGCGCCTATCTGCGTTCGCAGCACAGTGTACCTTTCCGTGGTGACCGTACGCTAGATTAGGGGTCTGGCACAATCACATGGCTAACGGGTAAGCTACTACCGCGCAGTTTTGGAGAAATACGCAATGAAAAATGCCATTGCCATCGGCGTTGGGCCAACGGATGGGTTTGGCGGATGGCTCTGTAGGCGATTCGCCGACCTGGGATTGCACGTTTTCGCGGTTGGTCGAAGCGCGGCTAAAGTTGAAGCCGTTGCACGGTGGATCGTCGATGCGGGTGCACAAGCCACCGGCGTCGTTGCGGACGCAACGTCCGAGAAAGACATAACCGCACTCTACGAACAGGTCGTGACGAGCGGCGACTTTGGCGCTTGCGATTTATAATGCCGGTAATAATACGCCCGGGCCGATCCACGAGATGAGCGCGGAGTATTTCGAAAATGCTTGGCGGATCTGCTGCTACGGTGGGTTTTTGTTCGGGCGTGAGGCCATCCGTCACATGCGCGGTAAAGGCGGAACCTTGTTGTTTACAGGGGCGAGTGCGTCACTGCGCGGGCGACCAAACTTTGGCGCCTTTAATTCGAGCAAAGCCGCTTTGCGTTGTCTGGCTCAAGCCATGGCAAAAGAATATGGTCCAGAACAAGTGCATGTTGGCCACGTCGTTATTGATGGCGCGATCAACGGTGAGAAAATCAAGGGCCGCTATCCAGAGTACGCGACCAAACTTGGCGAGCGAGGCATGATTAAGCTCGCCGCTATTGTCGACGCCTACGAATTTTTGCATAGGCAACCATCAACGGGATGGAGCTTTGAAATCGATGTGCGTACCGCCATCGAATCCTGGTAGCGATGCATGCCGCGTTATCGGGCATAATAGCGGGCAACGTGCGCTATTTACCGCGAATATCACATGCATACATTTATCGATCCACTACGACGAGCAACGCAGATCGCGCCTAACAAGACGGCACTGATCGATGGCGAAGTGCGGATAAACTACCTCGAGCTTCACGAGCGGTGCGAACGTTTGCTAGGTGTCCTGCAAGAGCTCGGCTGCGAAAAAGGTGATCGCGTTGCGATTTGGTCGGCGAATTCACGCCAGTACATAGAAACCTACCTCGCACTACCGGCCGGCGGGTTCGTCGTCGTGCCGTTGAACACGCGCCATGCGCTGCCTGAGCTGGAATACGCGCTTACGGACGCAGGCGCAAAAATACTGCTGTGTGACCGAGACCCAGGCCCACTAGCAGACAGCGTTGAACGCGTCATCGCGTTACCAGACGAATACGAACAGCTGTTACGCGACGCTAAGCCCGCTGTGTTAGGAAACGGGGTCAAGGAAAATGATCTGGCGGGGTTATTTTATACCGGCGGCACAACCGGCGCGTCGAAAGGTGTGATGTTATCGCATCGTAATTTAATCGCTAATACGTTTAATTGGATGTCGATCGTTCCGCAACGACAAGAGGATACTTTCCTCGTGCAGGCGCCATTGTTTCATGCGGCGGGATCGAATGGTGTGCTCGCTAGCATTTGGAATGCCAGCACCCAGGTATTGCTCGGCACGTTTGTCGCCAGTGCAGCGCTTGATCTGATTGCGACCCACCAGGTCACACAAACATTAGCTGTGCCAACCATGCTCGCTGCGTTAGCGGAGGAACAACTCGCGAACCCTCGCGATACGTCCTCGATGCAGGTGATCGCACACGGTGGATCACCGATTGCAACTGAAGTTGTAAGACGTACAAGCCAAGCGTTTCCGGCAGCACAACTCGTGCATGTCTATGGGGCGACCGAATTATCACCTTTATGCACGGGTCTATTGCATGAAGAACAACTCATCGATGGCCCCCGTGGCCGCTCGTGCGGTCAGGCGATCCTCGGATGCGAGGTGCGCATTTTAGCCAAAAATGGCGAGGAGATGCCGCGGGGCGAAATTGGCGAAGTCGTAGTGCGCGGTGCGACGGTAATGCTGGGCTATTGGCATAAGCCGGAGCAGACCGACGAAGTACTTAAGGACGGAGCGTACTGGACCGGGGATCTCGGCTACATGGACGAAGAAGGTTTTATATTTTTGGTCGACCGCAGCAAAGACATGATCGTCTCGGGTGGCGAGAACGTCTATTCCACAGAAGTCGAAGAAGTTTTATATCAGCATCCCGCAGTACTCGAAGCGGCAGTGTTTGGCGTACCGGACGACAAATGGGGCGAAGCAGTGCACGCTGTAATCGTACCGAGGCCAGATCACAAGGATGTCGATCCCGGCGCAGTCATCGCGTTCTGCCAAGAACGGATCGCCGCCTATAAAGTACCCAAGGCGATCGACATCCGTCACGAGCGCTTACCGATCTCCGGTCCAGGAAAAGTGCTTAAGCGCGAACTTCGTGCGCCATTTTGGCAGGGTAAGGACCGAGCTGTTCATTAAAAAGCCCAGAAAAAAACCCGGATAGGATCCCTACCCGGGTTCTTCTTACGCCGAACTAACACGCATATGATCTCTTACATCACACCTAAACTATTCAACGTTTCGATCGTGATCTGATCGGCGGGCAATCCTTTATCACGTTGGTACTGCGATATTGCTCGCCGTGTCTCGTGGCCAATCACGCCATCGATGGCACCGGGATCATAACCTGCACCGCGCAACGCACTCTGCAACTTGCGAATAACACCTGGGTGGGTATTCGTCTCGCACAAAATTTCGCGCCAATCCAAATGCCCTTCGGTGGTCTTGCGAGTTTCCGCCACGGTTTTGTATTCCGCCGGGATCGTGCGGCGAATTTCGCCGGCAGGTTTCATTAACTTACGCACGCGTACGGTCTTGTATTCGGCCGGAATTTCTTCCTCGATCGTTCGCGGCGGTGAAGTCATGACACGTTTTTTGACGGTATCGTAAACAGCAGGAATTTCTCGCTCTTCTGTACGCGCCGGTGAAACCATGACCCGCTTCGTGACGGTTTTGTATTCCGCCGGCACCTCAACCAAGCACATGATCTCGCCAGTCAAGTTGTCAACACGCTCGATGGGCCCGCGACCTTTCTTCCAAGTCGTATGGGCTTCGCGCACCAGCACCTGTTCGGTCGTCGTGTCAAATTGCGCGGGAATGGTCACAAGTTCTTTACCGGCTTCCTTGACCAACACCTGCTCTTCGACCCAACCGTATTCAGCCGGAATAACTTTGAGTTGCTTGGACGCTTCCTTTACCAACACCGTTTCCTCAGCCCATTCGTAGACAGGATCAGTAACGTCGATGATTTCCGATTCGGGGTTTACCAGAACTTGCCGTGTCTCGGTTGTATATTGCGGCGGAATTAGTACGCGCGCATAACAATGTCCGGGTTTCGGATCGGGTGGTAACGCCGCGTAATCGCCTGACGAAGTCGTCGCGACGGGCGTTTCCATCATTTTCGTTTCAGACTTACTTTCCAGTTCGTTTTTCAATTGATCAACTTCTGAACGCAAACGATCAGATTCTGATCGAGCGCTACTTAGTTGACCTTCGAGCGTCGAGACGCGGGGATCAACTGCGGGATCACTGGCGCAAGCACTAAGTAGTGCGACGACGCAGACGGGCAAACATAGCCGGCAATTAAACTTCATAGTATTCGCCTTTTTTTTGGAGTCGATGAATGTTGGATTTAGAAGACACTATATCGCCCGCAACGTTGCGGGCTGAAGGATTAGAGTAACATCTAGGCAGACATAAAAATCATAATCTGCTCAACGCGCTAGATCAAACCCTTCATGCGATCACAAACCTGAATGATTGTTGTACAGAACTTACAAGTTATCGTTGCAAGCGAGCTAATCAGGCATACCGCGCGCGCAGTACACAACATTAAAAATCAACCACGCTGATTAAATTAACGCGCGGGCAGCACGCGCGACTACGTCTGCACCGAGGTCGTCGCCGCTCGCGCCGACTGCGCATCTCGCCACGGTCGCAAGGTAGTTGTCAGTTGTTTCAGGTCGGATTCATCCAAGGTTTCACGTTCCAACAACGCAGCGGCTGTTTGTTCTAGGATCTCGTGATTGTCGGTGAGAATCTGCATGGCGCGCTCAAAGTCGCGGGCAATAATCTCGCGCACAGACGCATCGATCGCCTCGCTGGTTTTTTCGCTGAATTCTTTCTCAATATGTTCTTGTCCGAGATGGGTCGCGCCCTTGGATGTTTCATAGGCGACGTAACCTAAGCTCTCGTTCATCCCATACCGCGTCACCATATTACGGGCGATATCGGTCGCCTTTGCGATGTCGTCCGAAGCGCCGGTCGATAAATGATTGAAGATAAGCTTTTCTGCTGCGCGTCCGCCAAGAAGCACGGCGATCTTGTTGTCCAGCTCCCGGCGAGTCATCAAAAAGCGATCTTCCAAAGGTCGCTGGATCGTATAACCAAGGGCACCGATGCCACGCGGAATAATTGAAATCTTGTGCACCAGATCGGAACCGGGGAGTGCCATTGCGACCAGCGCATGCCCCATCTCGTGGTAAGCGACGACTTTACGCTCGTGAGGATTTAGCAATCGATTACGCTTTTCCAGCCCCGCGACGATACGTTCGACGGCTCGGTTAAAGTCATCATGGTTAACCGCATCCGCTTTCCGTCGCGTGGCAAGTAGTGCAGCTTCATTGCACAAATTCGCCAAATCTGCACCCGTAAATCCAGGCGTCAGCGCCGCAATTTGCTCGGGCTTGACGTCATCGGCAAGTTTGATTTTGCGTAAATGGATCGCAAGAATAGCAACACGACCCGATTTATCCGGCCGATCGACGAGTACTTGGCGGTCAAAACGCCCCGCGCGGAGCAAGGCGGGATCCAAGATTTCCGGCCGATTCGTCGCCCCCAGCAGTACCAAACCACCAGAGGTATCAAAACCGTCTAATTCAACCAACAATTGATTGAGCGTTTGCTCACGCTCGTTATGCCCCCCCATCGGGTTCGCGCCGCGTGCCGCCCCCAACGCGTCGAGTTCGTCAATGAAAATAATCGCAGGCGCATTTTTGCGTGCTTGTTCAAAAAGATCCCGCACCCGCGCTGCCCCAACGCCGACGAACATTTCGACAAATTCGGAACCGGATATTGAAAAAAATGGTACGCCAGCTTCACCCGCGACCGCCTTCGCCATTAGAGTTTTGCCCGTACCCGGTGGTCCAACGAGCAAGATCCCTTTGGGGATGTGGGCACCCAAGCGCCCATACTCTTGTGGATTCTTGAGAAAATCCACGACTTCAATCAGTTCCGTTTTCGCTTCATCGACGCCCGCCACATCTCCGAACGTCACCCCGGTATCTTTTTCCACATAGACTTTGGCCTTGCTTTTACCGACATTCATAAAACCACCGCCCATGCCACCACCCATGCGCCGCATGAGAAACATCCACACTGCAAAGAACAAAACGATCGGCAAGATCCACGATAACAGCGTCGCGACCCATGACTGTTTTTGAATGACCCCACCGTATTCGACGTCATGCTTAGACAACTTTTCCGCAAGCTCCGACGGAACACGATTCGCGACAAACCGAGCACGACCGTCTTTCGGCGCCTTGTATTCGCCCACTAACTGTTGATCACTGATCTCCACCCGCGCGACTTCACCAGCCTCGAGGGATTTTTCAAATTCACTGTACGGTATGACCTCGAATTCGTATCGTTGCTGCAAATAATTCTGTAACAACAACATCCCGATCATGACCAACAACAAATACCACGTATTGAATTTTGTTCTTTTGTCCATAACTATCCTCTACCTCAGCTGATTCGTTCTACATTCAATCACAGGCGGCGTAATCATGATGACCTCGTCACGGTCTTGGCTAACTGCGATAACATGGAGCCGCCCACCTCGGAGGCTGCCACGGAATCGCGCCCCTTTCGACCACACATAGATGACTCCCGATAGCGCGTTACCACCCCATGGCGTACCAGCAAATGAATATCGCTATGCTCAAATAAGCCCGTCGAGCGGAAAACTCGGCTTCCGCTTACCCGTGTCTTGCTTCGCGTCCATGCACGCCGTGCATTTCATTCCCCGCTACGATATTTGAATTTCCGTGCTGATTATCATGTAATTACTCCCATGCGCATTTCGAACGATGAAGGAGAATGATGCATGGTAAACACAAACTCGGGTGATCGCGACGCGCGGATCATCGTCGTCGGGGCCGGCATGGCTGGTATTTTGACCGCGATTAAGTTACGGGAAGCAGGATACGAAAATTTTGTAATTTATGAGAAATCGGATCGCCTAGGCGGTACTTGGCGCGAAAATACCTATCCCGGCATTGCTTGTGATGTACCGGCCCATTTATACACTTATTCCTTTGAACCGAACCCTGACTGGAGCCATAGGTTTGCAACGGGACCAGAAATCCAAGCGTACTTCGAAGGTGTCGCAAAGAAATATAATGTAGTAGAAAAAATTCGTTTCGGTGAGGAAATCCCTTTTTGCGAATTCGTCGATTCGCGCTGGCACCTTGGAACATCAAAGGGCCGTAAGGACGAAGCCGATTTTTTGATCGCGGCTACCGGGGTCCTACACCGCCCTAACATTGCGGATATTCCGGGACTCGATTCGTTCGAAGGAGCATGTTTTCACAGCGCACGTTGGGATCATTCCGTCGCACTAGATGGTAAACGCGTCGGTGTGATTGGCACTGGTTCGACGGCGATTCAGATCACGAGTGCTCTTGTCGAGCGCGTCGCACGCTTCGATCTTTTTCAACGTACCGCGCAGTGGGTCATGCCGATCGAGAACTTCGCGTACACCGAAGAGGAAAAACAATCGTACCGCAACGAGCCAGAAAAATTGGAAGCACTACGTAGGCAGATCGATGAGGAATTCGGTTATTTTTCCAACGCCGTCATCGATGCCAAATCCGATGCGATTAAAGAAATCGAAGCGGCCTGTCGCGAAAACTTGGCTAAAGTTCGCGATCCGGAATTACGCACCAAGTTGACCCCGGATTATCGTGCCGGCTGTAAACGGCTGATTTTCTCCTGCGATTTCTATGAGTGTATTCAACATGCAAATGCGCACGTCATCACAGCGAACATTCAGCAAGTAGAGTCGAGCGGCGTGCGTACCGTGGACGGCACATTGCGGGAGCTCGACATGCTGGTAGTCGCGACTGGATTTCAGGCAGACAGCTTTATTCGGCCAACTACCGTGATCGGTAAGGGCGGTGTAAATCTCGACGATGTGTGGGCCGATCATCCGGTGGCCTATTTATCGATTTCTGTACCTGAGTTTCCAAATTTCTTCATGTTGAATGGCCCAAATGGCCCAGTCGGCAACTTTTCTCTCATTCAAATCGCCGAAGCTCAAGTCAACTATATCTTGCATTTAATGGAAGAGTTTCGTGCCGGTCGTTGCCGTGAAATCTGCGCGAGCGTCGCGGTGACGAATGACTTCGAGAAGCAACGCGCCGCGGCTGCGAAAAAGTCCATCTGGGCAACGGGATGCAAAAGTTGGTATCTCGACAAGAATGGGGTCCCGGCAAGTTGGCCGTGGCCACGAGATCGTTTTTTCGATTTGATGGCATCACCCGATCTCAGTGCCTACGAAATGGCTGGCTAAGCAGTAGTTTCTGTGTATTCGGACCGTGGTCCGCAAGTTACTCGAATTGGAGCTGGATCGCGTTTGTATAGGCCAGATAATCCGGGGCATCGGGACGTATCTGACGAACACGTAAGCGGAAATAAGCCGATGCGATAGCCGGTGCCGAGCGCTCGAAAAACCACGTAGCGTGCGAACGCTGTGGAGGTAGCGTCGTAGTTTTGATCAGCGCAGGAGGTCCGCTAGGCGCATCACCGATCAGCTCCAATTGCAACGATCGATCACGGAACTCAGGTGTTCTTTCTAGTTCGACACTGATCGTATAGGGCGTTTCGTAACCGATCTGGACCACCTCGCCGGCAATCGCCGGGACCACTAGCCCGTCGGCTAATAGGGTGAACCTCAGCCGTGTTAACACACCGCCGTGGCCGGACCAAAATGTTCCGGCGCGCAGGGCTTGGAAAATCCCATCGTAGCTCCGTTCTGAAACCTGCAGGTGGATTTTTGAAAAACTGCATGGTTCACGGTCGCGCGTTTGATTATGGTAATCCGACGAAGCGAGTGCGGCAAACGTATCGAGGCCACGATGCAGCAACTGATCCCACAATCCCGGAACATCGGCCGCCACCGGATCCCAATGATCGATCGTTCTAAATTTTACACCGTAACTTCCCATCGGTTCGGCGTTCATGTGACCCGGCGCACCTTCAAATCCGATCATCACCTTGTTCGGCACGGACCAGAGCAAATAGTCGCGCTCGATTTGCTCGATTGCATCAGCCTTACGACTCGGATGATTGAAAATCGCTATTGCCTTATTACTACTACCGGCTTGTGAGGCAAGCCACTTCAGCGCCTCACCGGCGTTAACATTGGCGTGCTCATAGGCAGATTTAAACTCTCTCAGTATCCTTTCGGTACTAGGATGAACCAAGATCGAGACGTGCTCCCGGCCCGCATACGGGGGAATATTCCACTCCATGCCGGCAACGATAAACAAACGCTTGATGTTCGCCCGCGCCTGATCAATCGCAGCAAAATATTCGTCCGTCGCAGCGCGCTCTTGTTGATCACCGTGATCGGTTATAGCCAGTACATCGCACCCGGCTAGCGCCGCAGTTTTCGCGAGTTCATCGACACTCGATGCACCATCGGAAAAAGCCGTATGGCTGTGCAAGTCCGCGATGAGCCACCTGTCACTCGACGACCAAGCAATAGGTTTGACCACTTTCGCGCTTTGTTTGTCCGCACAAGAAATCAACGAGAGCAACACCACGCCCCACAGCCAGAGAATCGCGGCTGAACGGTACCGGCACTTACTGCTCGGTATAAGCAAACTGCAACTCCAGCAACAGCGGTAAAATTTCGCCTTGTTGATTCTGCACCCGCCCGCCAACAAATGTGCGACCATCAGCATTACGGATCCCCGTGCCGTAGAGGAGCAAAGCGCGGGCATCGGCAAGCGGCGACGATGCGTCAGTTTCAATCGGGGTGTAATACGCGGTGCTGGTCTGGATATCGTGTTGCAGCCAGGCGAGTTGCGGCTGCCGATCACCAAAGTCGTGCTGTACCACAGACCCGATCTGCGATCTTCCATCGATGCTGAGCAGATTCGTCACGCTTACAGACGTATGCGGGTCGATGTTACCGAGTTGTAATACTAAGGCCGGTTCATCGCCGTGTGATATCACATGAAATAGATCGCCGCGCTTAGTGCTAAATATCAGCGACTGATCTTCGCGATATGCGAACGCTGTGATCCCTTGCGACGAATGCGGAGAATTACCGCCAAGATAGTCCGGGATTTCATGTTCCGCCATGATCTCTAAACGTTCCGAGATCTCGAGCAGATTGACGATGACGTTGTCATGCGAACATGGTTGATTCAACAGGCGTTTACGCAGCCTGGGAACGAATACGCGGCCGCGAATGTCGACGAAAAAATTGCGCGACACGTGACCGCAATCAGCACCGACGATTAATTTTTCGACTCCATCAGTTGCGGTATCGAATTGGTATAACACGTGGCCCCAATACCCCAACGCATAAACATAGCGACCGATAGTTTCGATAGCAATTAGCGCCTCTGGGCTCGACACGACGTGCTCCCATGCACTACCTTCCGGCTTTACACGCCATAAATACGATCCGTATCGCGGCAGACGATCGACCTGCCAATCCTCATCCGTTTCATTCGTGGTGGCGAAATACAGATAGCCGTCCACTGCTTGACGAATACGCGAATGAATTTTCTGTTGCCCACCTAGATTCTCGGCATCCACGGCAGCTTCTGTCTGTTGCACCACCGCACCGCGTGCCATAACCGTTGAGCTTGGGTTTTGAATCTGCATAAGCTGTCCGCCCACGGTGCCGGAACCCGAGATACCGAACCACACGTCACCTGTTCCTGTGACCCCAAGCGCACCCCAAATCGAATCACCGCCTGCGGACGTGAACGCGATCTCGTGGGCTCGCACAGCGGTCAATTTACCGGGCGGTTTCACCACGAAATACGAGCCTATTTTCTCCTCGTAGCTACGTTTATCGATCCGCACGCTAGGGATCTTCGGTACCGCTGGCGCGCTTGCCGGGGGCGCTTGGTCGCAGCCGCCCAAGACGAGTACGAGCAAACCTATGGCTATAGATCCGCACTTAAGCGGAATATTGCACCAGGCGCTCACTGCGTTTGTGCCAATAGCTGGAGTGGGTATGTTCATATGTCAGCAATGAGGTAAGCCATGATAAAAATAGAATCGAGCTTGCTTGCTACCGCGGCCTTGACTGGGTCAGGTTCGCCGGCGCTAGCGTCCGCAGTCCTCGTGCAATATCCGGCCTAGATTTCACCCCGCTTGCCGTCATAACGCTGCGCATAGTAGCGTCGATACGCGGCGACTGGAAAGCGCGCGATTCGTGAGGCTCAGGGCAAAAAACCGGGGAAGCAGCGTAGCCTCGGCGACTTGGGGTCGGCACGCGGGTCAGCCCTTGATTTAGCCGGGCATGGGGGTCACCCACCGGGCATGGGGGTCAGGTCTTGATTTTTGCGTATAAAACCGCTGCTCGCATCGGAAATTTCTTCGACATAAGTGACGCAAAAATCAAGACCTGACCCCAAAATCTCCAAAATCTCAAAATCGTCTGAATATCGGCTCAGCTGCTGGGCGCACCTCGCCCAATTCTGTGCGACTGGCGCGACGAACATAGCGTTGGCTGCTCAATCTCTCATGCGCGCAATAACCTCGTTGAGCCTTCTCAAGGCATACTTGTTAGCATCGATAATGGCTTCCTTAGCGGGGGCTTCTACACTGATATCGCCAAGTGCTGCGAGCACCACATGCACATCATCGTGACCTTTTATTTGAGCCATGTTATGCAGCCACGCCATTACGGCGGGAAATGCTTCGAATTCGAACACGTTGGTAAAATGCGCTTGCAGCTGGCCAATTTCAACGTAGGCTGCCAAGTCAGCAATAGTCACCCGATCGCCGACGAGATAAGGAGAATCGGCAAGCCAACCTGTCTCCAAGGTATCAAGCGCTTTGCTGAACGTCACCCGCGCCGCCGTTTGTGTACTTGCGGCGATATTCAGATCTTTGCGGATTTTTGGTGCGACTAAACCGACCGACGCTTCACGAATATTACGATGGTGGAAATGCAAATACCAATCTACTCGCGCACGCAGCCGGTTATCGTCCGGATACAGATCAGTCCATTCGTATTTGCGACATAAGTAACACATAACCGCATGTCCCTCGCCCAGGACAAAACCGGAATCAGGTTCTTCCAAGCATGGAATGGTGCCAGCGGGATTTTTCGCCAGAAAAGCGGGGTTACGGCTACCGTTCTCGCCCTTCGAACCGGGGTTAATGAGAACCATATCAAACGGCAAATCCTTCAATATCATCAGCCACATCACCGCGCGAACTGGCTGTGAAAACGGTACTCCATATAGAATCGGCGATTTAGTCATGATTTACTTTCTGTCCCCTGAGCGTTGCATCTATCCACGAGCCGATAATAATCCTCTAGCAGTCTGTCCGACAACGTCAGCAGCCATGAGATCATTTTCACAAGACCGCATCCAAAGCCCGCGCGAGGCGATCGCAGATTTCGTCGATCTCCGACTGCTGTACGATAAGGGGCGGCGCGATCACGAGACTACGACCGGTGTTACGACCCACGACGCCCGCTCCCAGCAAGGCGTCGAACACGCGCGCGCTAAGCGCTTCACATTCATCCGCGTTTATGGGTCGGTCATCCGCATCGCGGCGCAAGAAGTCGACGGCACCGGCAAGCCCAACGCTGCGAACATCCCCGACTAGAGGATGGTCTCGAAGCTCTTCGAGCCGCGTGCGCAATTGTTCGCCCATGCGCCTTGCGTGGGCGACCAGCCCATCGCGTTCGATGATCTCGATCGTCTTCAGCGCTGCCGCAGCACCAACGGGATGCGCCGCGAACGTCGCCGCATGGGCTAAGGTGCCCGCGACATCAGAACCCTGCTCGAGATCGCGATAGAGTTCCTTACCGAGCACGGCCACCGAAAGCGGGAAATAACCACCCGTTATAGACTTCGCTAAAGTCATGTTATCGGGCTCAAGCGCGAACGTCTCACTGCCAAATAAGCGACCAGTACGACCAAATCCCGTGATAACTTCGTCGGCGACGAGCTGCACACCATGCGTCTCCAGCACCTTTCTTATCGCCGGAAAATACTCGCTTGGTGGTGTCATCAACCCGTCGGAAAAACTCACTGGATCGACGAACATCGCCGCTACAGAATCTTGCGGTTCCGCTTCGATCGCGCGAGTTAAGGCCGTCGCGAGTCGTTGCGCAAACGCCGCAGGCGTCTCACCCGGCTCGCGCGCGCCGTGGTAGTCTGGCTGCGCAACATGTTTGAACCCGGGCAAGGGGGACCAAATTCCACGTGATGTCCATCGGTGAGGCTCGCAGACGCAAGCGTGCCGCCAGCATAGCTCCCCTCGCGACCGATGATCGTGCGTTTTTGCGGTTCACCACGCGCGATCGACTGGAAATGCAAAAACTTGATCATGTAATCGTTAGCCTCTGATCCCGTTACTGCAAAGATGAAATGCGGGTCTTGGATCGGTACGAGTTCCGTTAACCGTTCGGCTAAATCTAAGGACGCCTTGCTCGTACGTTTGAGTGCCGAAACATAAAACGGCAATTCGCGATATTGTGCGGTGATCGCATCGATGAGCTCTTCATGTTGGTAACCCAACGCAGCGACATAAAACGACGCGGTGGCTTCGATGTATTCGCGACCGTCAGAGTCATAGACGTAGATCCCTTTACCGTGCTCGATGAAGCTGGTCTCGCGTGCCATGTTCTCCGCGACGCGTTGAAAGCCCAACAACAACGGCAACCGTTCGTTTTCATCTACGACAAGTTTCGGGGTAGCCATCTAATTCCTCCGTAAATTTAGCGTGCGGCGCGTATCGACTCACGGCGCCGCGCCGTAGCAGCGACATCTACCGCAAGACTGTCATCCGCCACCGAACCTGTCAGTTCCACGCCGTAGACGTCGCGCGCATAACTTGTGGAAATATAGCGCTCGAGCACGTCATCGCGGACTTGCTCGGGCGGACGCGACAAGGGATCGCCATAACCACCGCCGGCGGTATCGACCCCGCGCAACCACGCGTCTTTTTTTAACTCTATTTGGCCGACGTTCGGAACACGCTGCTCCACGCCGTTCTCGTCGAGATAGTAGATCGCGCCCGCATTGCCATCTCCCCCACCGCGCACACCTCGCGCCGGATAAGTATGGCCATCGGCGGCAAACACGACTGTCATTGGATCGTGGCTAGGGCCGTAGATAATCTCTAGCCCAGGCGCTCCGCAGTATCGCCCTGCGCCAGTCAAATCTTGGGTTAGCTTAAGGGAGCGATAGTGGATCGGATAACTCAACTCATTGATCTCAACTGCGTCGCGGTACATCAAACCGGCGACTACCGGGATCCCGTAAGTGATCCAGCCATCGCAACAAGGCGTGCCCGGGCCGCCGTTATTACCGATAATGAGTTGATTAACGTAGGGATGGCCTTCGCGACGTGCATCCGTGCCGGAGATAACCGAAATTCCCGCCCCCATGCCGATCCCTCCTTCGGCGAGCCCATAACCATCGCCGAGATCGGCAAACGCCGCTTGCACGTTATTGAGCAGACGATCCGAGACGTTGGTCGTCGCCACCGAACAACTGTGCGGAAATTTTGGAATTCCGATGGCCGCGCCCTCTCGCAGCTTCATGCGTATACAGCGATACGAACCGCCGTTGCGGGGAATATCGGCGGGGAGGCAATTAAATACGCCGGCGACGGAATTGCTAATCGAACAAGCCTCGGAAAGATTCAAACCGTTCGCCATATTGTCGATATTGTCGGTCAAATCCAGCTCGATAACGCCTGCCTGCGGCTCGATTATTACTTTTACCCTTACCGGAATGCCGTCGGCCATCAAGGGCGGCAAGGGATCATGGTATCCCTCGTGCTCAATCGTAGCTGCCGGTAACTCAGCGATAGCCTGACGCATGCGTCGCTCGCTGTAATCGAACCATTCCGTGATGAAACGCTTGACGGTCGCCGCGCCGTATTTACGTAACACGTCGTGCACGCGTTTCTCGCCGGTACGCGCTGAGCCCAGCATCGCCAAGAAATCGCCATACCAGTAGTTTGGAACGCGGATACGGCGTTGGCACATACGAATAATGTCGTCGATGGTTTCAAAGTTGCGCTGTACGCGCACGGCCGGAAATATCAAAGCGCCCTCCGCATAAATGTCGGGGGCGGCGGCATGATAGGTCGTCGGCAAGCTGTTACCAATATCCGCTTGATGCGCCTTAGCACAGACATTGAAAAGATGCTCCCCCGACCAAAAGACCGGCACGATGATGGTGTGATCGGCGGGGTGCGAATTACCGCTATACGGATCGTTATGCAAATAGGCGTCGCCTTCCGCGATATCGTCGTGGAACTCGCACATTGCTACGGTTTGCAGATTAAGCCCATAGGTATGGGCCGGTAAGCCTTCAGCGGTCGCGAATAATTCGTTGTCGGCGGTGGTAATGCCGCAGGAAAAATCGCGGGCGCTATTGATCACCGCGGAACGCCCCGTACGCAGCATGGTGTTGGTCATTTCACCCACGACGCCATCAAAACGATTAGCGATCACTGCGAGTTGCATCGGGGATAAGCGATCGGTGTCACACTCATTCACTATTCAAGCCCTATCTAAATCGACGAGGTAGTTCCCTGCTGAACTTAAGCGCGCACTCGTACCGTGCGGTAACACGACCGTCGTCGTCACTTCCTCGATGATAGCAGGACCGCAAATCTTTTCGTCGTGACCGATGGTGTCGCCGCGCACCACGGCGGCGTTGCGCCGATCATCTACATCGAACCACGCCGGCCGCCGCGCCTGCTCGCTGATGCCGTGGCCCGTTGCGAGCATCGCGGTCGCTTGTGCTTGCGGTAAGCGTACCGACAAGCGTCCGACCCAGTTTATAAACTCGATGGGTGATGCACGGTCGTCGATACTGAAAATGCGCCCGTGTTTAACATGAAAAGCCTCTATCAACGCCGCAACTTGAGCCTCCGTTACTAGCCGCGCAGCAGGTAGATCAACGGCGATATCCCAGACTTGGGCTGCGTAGTGTGCTTCCACGCGATACTGTGTCGCGCGGTCGGTAAAACCGCGTGCGGCCAGTTGCGTAGCGAAAGCGTCGAGTTCAGTATCGATGATATCGAGACCGCCGTTTACCGCTTCTTGCGAAAATCGATCGGAACGCGTCGGCACTGTCGCGCTTTGTTCGAACTGGATATCCGAGAATTGCATACCACAGGCCGACAAGTCACTGGCAGTGCGCGGAATAATGACGGCCTGGCAACCGAGTTCTTGTGCGATGGGTACGATCCCTAAACCCGCGGCACCGCCGCCTGCAACGACAACCGCCTCAGCCGGATCGATCCCTTCACTGACGGTGATATCCTTTATGGCATTGATCATGGTCTCGTCGGCTTGCATATCTGTTAAATGTGCCTGCATCAGTGGTTTGATAGAAGCATCGATCGCTACCGACGACGCTCGCCGATACTCGCGTAAGATGGGATTCAACTCATGGCTGAGCGTGTAGGGTAGTTCCGGTAGATGTTAGGCGATCAATTCGCCCATGCGGCGTTCGTGCTGTGGATTCGCGCTCGCCCATAAAAAAGATACCGCACAGGCTTTAAATTCACGTTCTGCCAGGGTCGCCAGCGCGGCCACTGCCTACGCTTCGTTCAACGGATTATAGACCGCGCCCTGGGCATCGATACGTTCTTCGATTTCGAAGGTATAACGGCGCGGAATATAGGGAGGCGGATAAGGCTTTGAGAAGTCGTGCGGATTGAATTTTCCGCCCTCGCGCAAAACCAACACATCCGGGAATCCCGCCGTCGTCAAAAAAGCCGTCTTTGCAACATTACCGGTGACAATTGCATTCGTTGCCCGCGTGGTGCCATAAACAAATAAGCCGGTCTTGGCGAACACTTCATCGAGTGTCAAATCAAGTGCGCTCGCGGCGTTCTCGAGCGCGGCACCCAAACCCTCGAAGATCCGCACCGGCGTTGTCAGCGACTTGCCGATCGCAAACCGGCCTTGCGCATCAGCGATTACGACATCGGTGAACGTGCCACCCGTATCAACCGAAATTCGCCAATCGGTCGGTGCCTTGCGATGATTCATAAAGATATTAACGTGCGTTTACGTCGAGCCTTACGGCCCACTTTATGGAAAACGGTGGTGAATATTGGGGGTCGGGGTAAAAACTCCAAAACTCGATTGTTTGGCGTTTGAATAGTTTTTACTCTGACCCCAAAGATTACTGTTCAAGTATACCGACTAGGCGTCTAAAGTGGATCCGCAAATTTTAAATGAATCAATCAAATTTCCGGAAGGATCAAAAAGATCGAGAATCGTTGGTCCTCGATCATTTAGCGGATGAAGACCGCCAATTTGCATCCCGATACCTGGCGCTGGATTTGTTAGAACAAACGGTCTCGGCGATCGATAAATTTTGCCATCGAGCATGACCTGGTTGGCGCCATGCCGAAGCCGGTCGAGTGTAGCGACGCCGGTTTAAAATCGCCCTGGTTCAAGGCCATCGAAGAGGCGCCCTATACCGGCCCTCGCCGGCCCAGGCGTGTTAGGCAAAGTATGGGCCGCAAATGGCGCCACAACGTACGCTCTTAGCGCTGAGATTCGCCTCGTTCGTGGTGCAAACAATTACGCGGGTTTTCGCGCTCAGCGCGCGCCCAAATCTGCGATGATTTTTCGAGAGTTGGGCATATTACGAAACACCAGCGGTTTTTCCTCGGCCGTTGCCGGCGTTTGCAGGGTGTCCAGTTGCGCGAGAAGTTCATTATGATGCGGCGATTTGCTACACACCGGATCAGCATTACGCGCATCGCCGGTCATTTGATACGCTTGACAACGACAACCACCGAAATCTTTTTCGCGTTCCGGACAGCTACGGCACGGTTCCTTCATCCACCCGTAACTGCGAAAACGATTAAAATCTTCCGAGTCATACCAAATCGAGCGCACACTCTGATCTTTGACGTTCGGAAAACTCAAGCCTGGGAGCGTGCTCGCGGCGTGGCACGGAAGCGCGGTCCCATCGGGCGCGATCGTTAGGAATACAGCGCCCCAACCGTTCATGCAAGCTTTCGGACGATCCTCATAGTAGTCCGGCACGACGTAATAGATTTTCATCTTTCCTCGTAGTTTTTCTTGATACTCATGAGCGATTTTCTCGGCCCGCTCGACCTGTGTTCTAGTCGGCATCAAAGCATCCCGGTTTAGCAAGGCCCACCCATAGTATTGTGTAGTCGCGAGTTCGACATAATCTGCCTCTAGGGTAACCGCAAGATCGAGGATGTCGGCGACCTTGTCCTCATTATGCCGATGTAACACGAAGCACAAGACCATAGGATACTCATACTTCTTTACAAGCCGCGCCATCTCCAGTTTGTGCTTGAAACTATCTGTGCCGGCGATAAAGTTATTCAACTCTTCATCGCTCGCTTGAAAACTGACTTGGATGTGATCGAGGCCCGCATCGCGGAACGCACGAATACGACTTTCGTCCAAACCCACACCGCTCGTTATAAGATTGGTGTAGAACCCTAAGCGGCGCGCTTCAGCGATCAAAATTTCAAGGTCTTGGCGTACAAGTGGTTCGCCGCCTGAAAACCCCAATTGTGCGGCACCTAATTCGCGCGCTTCGCGAAACACCCTTATCCATTCTTTGGTTGCCAGCTCCGACCGGTTCTTCGCGATGTTCAGAGGATTCGAGCAATAAGGACATTGCAACGGGCAACTATATGTGAGCTCGGCCAGCAGCCACAGCGGTTTAGGTAAGTCCGATCCAGCCATTCGCTTGCGCAGTCCTTAAAAAGCTAAACACATCATCACGCACGTCAACGTCCGGAAATTTCGACTTGAGATCTGCGAGGATGCCGGCAACGGTGTTCACACCGTCACATCGTTTGAGAATTTCGCCAGCCGCAATATTTAGCTTCACCATCCCTTCGGGATAAAGCAATACATGGCACTGTTGTGCTTCCTCCCATTGCAAGCGATAACCACGGGTGATGCGAACGAGCGTCTCTTCGGTGATCGTCATTGTAAAAATCTCCGGATCGGGCTTCTATGGGGCATCATTGCTATCAAGTAAAGCGATTTCCGTGCTGGTTACATGTGCTACCGAGCGATCGGTGCGTAACCTAGCATGGCGAGTGTGGAGCGTATGCCGAACCAGTCTTTCTCTGCGGCCGTTGTAGTAGGCAATATGCTTAGGGTTCAACATTATGATAAGGAGGCCTTTTTTCCACATACGCCATCCACATGCAATCGAGCATGGTCCACAGAATATCGAGCTTGAACTGCAAAACGTCCAACATGAATTGCTGTTGCTCGCGAGTACGGTAATAATCGAGCGTAATCTCCAACCCATGCTGCACATCACGGCGCGCCTCACTGAGGCGTTTACGAAAATAGCGATAACCCTTTTCTTCGATCCACGGGTAGTGTTGGGGCCAACTATCCAGACGCTTTTGGTGGATAGTCGGAGCGAACAATTCAGTTAGAGAAGAACTCGCGGCGACTTGCCAAGGCTGCTGCCGGGCGAAATTTATATATGCGTCGATCGCGAATTTAACGCCGGGTAACAGGTGTTTGTGCTCTCGCAACTCGTCACGACTTAAACCAACCGCTTCACCGAGCTGCAGCCACGCTTCTATGCCACCATCCTCTCCCTGCGTGCCGTCGTGGTCGACAATGCGTTGGACCCAATGTCGACGCACATCGCGATCCGGACAATTTGCCATGATCGCAGCGTCTTTTTGCGGAATCGCCGTTTGATAATAAAAGCGGTTCGCTACCCACCCTCGAATCGCAGGTTTATCCAACTTACCCGTGTTCATCAATAGGTGAAACTCGTGATGAATGTGGTAGTACCTTTCTTTTGCGCGCAGTTGTGCTTCGAATTCTTCGCGCAACCACGGACGTTTTTCGTGCTTCGATTCCCCGTGCATCAGAGTTCTATATCCATACCGTCATAAGCCACTTCTATGTTGAGGGTATCTAGCTTGCGTCGCTCCGCTGATGCCTCATTTAAAATCGGATTCGTGTTATTAACGTGGATCAAAATCTTACGCGGCTTGTCGAGATTGTTGAGCATATTGATAATGCCAGCATCGCCAGACTGGTCGAGATGCCCCATGTCCTGACCTCGCTTGCCGTTGAGGCCTCGATGCAGCATTTCGTCGTCGGTCCACACCGTGCCATCAATGAGCAAGCAGTCAGCTTCACTCATGTAACGCAAGGTAGTATCGGTGATCTCGCCTAATCCCGGTGCGTAAAATAAGTTCGTCCTATTGCGCGTATCACTTACCCGTATACCGATGTTGTCACCGGGAACGGTGTTATGGCGATGCGGCGAATACGGTGGTGCTTCGCTCTTAAGCGGCACAGCGGTGAAACTCAAACCGGCAGCTGCCGGAATTTCAAAGGACGATTCGTCCGTTTTGATTTCGTGCCAGGCGACGCCACGAAAATGTTCCAAAATCGAAAAAATCGGAAAGCCGGTCGAGAGGTCTTCCTTCACTGCGGTGGTGCAATAAACATCCCACGGCGCGATATGCTCGCGCAACATCAACAAACCGGATGTGTGATCTATTTGTGCATCGACTAAAACGATCGCGGCGATCGACGTATCACGGATCGCGCGACGCGGTTGGAGCGGTGGAAAAGATTCGATTTGCACTCGGATATCGGGCGAAGCATTGAATAATATCCAGCGCTCACCGTCTGCCGAGACCGCAATCGAGGATTGGTTACGCCTGACTGCGGGGATCGATCCGGTGCGCACGCCTTTGCAATTCTCACAATTACAGTTCCACTGTGGGAAACCGCCGCCCGCGCCGGATCCAAGGACATGGATTTTCATTGTCTTCGTGCCGTCGATACGGGTGCCGACCGGCACCGAACATCGCATCCTCGCGATGTTCGGTCCTACAATGCTTTAACGGTTGTTGATGTACATCGTGACTTCAAAACCAAACCGGATGTCTTCAAATGATGGGGTTTCCCATTTCATAACCTGTCTCCTCAGTATTCGATTCGCATTATTTGTCATCATTACGAGCGTGACCTACGCCCGCTCGCTCTTCCACGTTGCAGACATCGTGCCAAACAATGCGTATCTCTTGATTAATTCATTAAATCAAATATTTATGGTAAATTTCGGGTTCCATAGGGATCTTGGATCTACGTAAAATGGTTATTATGAACCACCTAAATGGCGTCAGAACGGTTTCAAACAGCCACTTTTCCCACGACCGGCTTGTGATCGAATGTACCCACGCAACTTCGTCGGTCCAAATCTCCTGACATCCGCGTCGTCACCGCGGGCCCTCGCTATTGTCAATTCCTCGATAAACCCGGTTTTTCAGCGCATCGTCCCATTCCGCGTGCTTTCGAATTCGGGTCATTTTGCGACGACACTCAATACTTGTATCAGCTTGATCAAGGCATGCAACGCGCTTTTCGGCTTGTCACATAGATCCGGCATTCGAGCAATTTCGAGGCTATCCATACCTACGATTCTCGTCTCGCTTGCGCCGATAGCTGTGACGTTCTCGGCAACCTACGAATAATCGGAGTCAGCGTAAAGACGCCTTTATTTGACGTCTAGCTAGTTTTCACTCTGACCCCAAACATCACTTTATGGCGAACGGTCTCAGCGGCGATCCCGTTGCGCCTTTCAATGGCAAAGTCGCTGCCACGAAAGCAAACTCGTAGACCCCCGCCGCAATGAGCTCATCGAAATCCAAATTTTCGATGATATAGATCCCGTTTTCGACCAAAAATTTTTGGTGGTTAGGTGCAAATCGTTTCAGATCGGGGCCGGGGATCGCTTCGACCGCCCAATTATCGGTGCCGACCAATACGACCTGCTGCGCGACCACCCAGTCGCCCGCGGCGTTAGATAATCCCGGTGTGCAACTATTAAATTTTTTATTGTCTGTCTTCCAGTAACGCCCCCAACCCGTGTGATAAAAAAATGCATCGCCCGGTTTGATAACCGTCTTCGCGAGGTTTTGCCGCGCCAGCGCCGCGTGAAGATCCGCAACCGTGATCTCCTCCGAACAATTCAAAGGACGTCCCTTCAATGCGGCAATATCGAGCAAGACGCCGCGCGTAAAGATAGGTGAGACGTTTTCAACACCAAGTTTGCTAAAACCCCGACCGCTACTGATCGCAGCGTGTGTATAGCCATTGTAATAATGGATCTGATTGAGATCTCCGCCCGGACCGAGATCCGTTCCCATGTGGCTTAACGCGTCGAACTGCGTCCCATCTTGGGTGAGGTGGCCGGAAATGTAGTCTTCGTTCCACAGCAGCTTATTCTCACCGAGTGGTCCCCACGACGGCGCACCTGGCACGCTAAGCGTGTACTTGCGCGCTTGCGGTGTCAGGCTGAACAAAGGCATGTTTTCTTCGAACGTACGACCCATATCATAGATCACGCCCGCGTCGATAAGCGCTACCGCCGCCAGTGTTTTCGATGCGTTGAGTCGATTGAGCGCACCCCGTTGGTCATCCGGTCCCCAGGGCGATGGCCACCATTTTGCGGGCAGGTAATCTTCCGCTGCCAATGTGGTGTTAGACCCCGCCAACAACAATGAGAATAGCACTAGTTTAAACATACAAAACACCTCCTCACCACCCCAATACCCGCCACGCGCGGTAGTATGGTGTGCGAGAGCGAAAACTTCTTGCGACTTCCACCCGCAAGCCCGGACAACTTGTAAGGAAAGCGCCGTATGAAACTCGACAATTCCAGCATTTTTAGTGAATTCATTGCTGCAAACCCGACCTCACGTGCGCATGCGGAGCGAGCGCGTGCGGTGATCCCGACAGGATTATCACGCGGCCTGCTGCGGCACCCGCCTTTTCCGTTTTACACCTGCCGCGGCGAAAGTGCCTGGACCATGGATCTCGACGGCAATCGACGCCTCGACTTTCACAATAACTATACCGCGCTCATGCACGGCCACGCACACCCCGAGATCATCGCCACCGTCAACGAGCAACTTCCGCTGGGCAGCGCCTTCTCGGGACCTCCGGTGCAAGAGTTTGAACTCGCAGCAACATTATGCGAGCGTATCGCGAGCGTCGAACAAGTGGTATTTAATAACTCTGGATCCGAAGCCGTTATGGTCGCGCTACGTGCTGCGCGCGCACTCACGGGACGCGATCGGATCGGTTTGTTCGAAGGTTGCTATCACGGCTCATCGGACTTTGTGCTCGTTGGGGGGCACGATTTGCCCGCGCCCGACGACCCGCGGCGCCTTAGCGAACCGCTGCCAGATATGGCCGGCATCCCCAGCGCGGCAACGCGTGACGTTGTCTTGATGCGTTATAACGATGCGCAAGCGGTGCGCGACGCGGTCACAAAATACGGAGAGGAACTCGCTGCAATCGTCGTCGAGCCAATACTTGGTGCCGGTGGCGTGATCCCTGCAGAACCGGAATTCTTGCGCGTGCTGCGCGAGGAAACCACCCGTGCAGGCATCATTTTGATCTGCGATGAAGTCATTTCCCTACGCCACGCGGTGGGCGGCGCACAAGCATACTACGGCCTGCAGCCAGACTTGACCACGATGGCGAAAATAATTGGCGGAGGTTATCCGATCGGGGCGCTCGGTGGACGCCGTGACCACATGCGATGTTTCGACACACCGGACGAAGGCGGAACGATCGCGAACCTGGGCACCTTTAGTGCTAACCCGATCTCTTGCCGGGCAGGCGTCGCGTCGATGCGTTTGCTAGACGAAGCGACGATAAGCGATCTCGATAAACTTGGCACGCAGACACGCACGGGATTGTGCGATCGGATCGCCAAATATGCAGCCCCAGCGCAAGTCAGCGGTACCGGCTCGTTGTTTCAAATTCACTGGACTGAAGCGCCTCTACACGACGCGCGCGGCGCCGAAACCGCGGATCCGGAATTAAATTTATTGACGTTTTTGGGCCTTGCGAATCGTGGCGTGCATTTGTCAGTGCGCGGAATAGGCGCGTTGTCGACGCCCATGACTGCCGGCGACATCGAGAGCCTTCTATCTGCCTTTGACGACACCCTCGCGGTGTTACGCCAAGAGGGTCGCTTCTGAGCAGTAAATTCTCCGGCGCACATCAGACACCTCGAGCGACAGCCCCGGTAGCCAGCTACGGGAAGGGTGTTGAAGTGCCCTCGCGTGAGGTGTTTAAATCGCGTATAGTCTTGAGATCGCATCTTGCACAAAAAACAAGATGCGTTCCTAAGGGGTGGCCCTGGGCCTGAGATGTCGCATGCGACGAACCCTGCGAACCTGATCCGGATAATGCCGGCGTAGGAATAGGATCTCTGCAAAGATCGAAGTTCTGTCTCGGACCATCCCGGATCTTCCACTAAGGAGCTTTGATCTTGTACCGCGTCCGAGATTTAGTTATCGCACTGAGCTGTTGCGCTGCGTTTAGTTGCGGCGTTGGTGGCGCGCGTGCCTCACAGCTTGAGGAAGTAATTGTCACCGCTGGTTTTCGACCAACGGCGTTGACGTCTACACCCGGCAGTGTCAGCGTCATCGATGCGGTGACCTTGGGTCAACGAGGTGCGCGACACTTGGAAGACGCGCTGCTCACAGCGCCCAACGTCAATTTTAGCGGTGGCGGTTCACGCGCACGTTTCTTGCAAATTCGCGGGGTCGGCGATCTCGAACAATTCGTTGATCCAAAACATTTCCCGGCGGTAGGCATTATTCTCGACGGTATCGAGTTATCGAATCTTGCTACCTCGGCATTGTTATTTGACACAGAACAAGTCGAAATCTTGCGTGGCCCGCAGGGCACACGGTTTGGCTCTAGCGCCCTTGTTGGCCTAATTAATATACGCAGTCACGATCCCAGCCCCGAATTCGAAGCCGATTTGCGCGCAGGTTATGGCAATAACAATAGGTGGCATCTGGGCGCGGCCGTAGGCGGGCCCCTCTCCAACACCCTACAAGGGCGCGTCGCGATCCAGCAAAACAGTAGCGACGGACATATCAAGAATCTGCTTCACCGCACGGACGACACCCACGATCAAGACGAACTCGGCGTACGCGCTAAGTTGCGCTGGCTGATTACACCATCACTGCGCAATGATTTCAGCGCGCTCTATATGGATATCGAGAACGGTTACGACGCCTTTTCTCTCGATAACATCCGCGCCACGCACAGTGATCAGCCTGGCACCGACGCCCAAGAGTCAATCGCACTCGGCAACACCACCACTTGGGACGCGCGACTAGGAAAATTTACCCTGCAGCTTTCCCACACCGATGCCGAAGAACATTATGCTTACGATGAGGATTGGGTCTTCATCGGTTACTGCGATGGTGTGCGTTGTGATCCAGCGCTTGAGTTTTCGAGCGCTGACTCACTGCTGCGCGAGCGCCAGCAAACTGCTATTGATCTGCGTTGGCTCGGCGGCAACGAGCACGTTAATTGGGTACTCGGTGCCTACTATCAAACCCGAGATGAAGACCTTCAACGACAGCGCTTCGGCCGGTTTGTTAGTGCTTACGAAACGGAGCGCGTCGCCGCCTATGGACAACTGCGCTTCAGCGTGAACCCGATGCTGACGATGAGACTAGGCATTCGCGGCGAGTCGTTTGACGACGAATACCAGGATACGAATTCGTTTACCGATGGCTCACACGATCTGTTGTGGAGCGGCGAAGCCACATTAGAATTCCGGCCAAGCTTGTCCACGCTGGTATACGGAACCCTATCACGCGGCGCCAAACCCGGCGGACTCAATACGGAAGCGAGCTCCGTAGCACCGTTCATGGCAAGACAGTTTCAGCGTTTCGTCAATTCTCGCTTACGCTTCAAATCGGAGACCTTGTTCAATAAAGAAATTGGGATCAAAGGATCCTATTTTGAGAATCGCATCCATATCCAAGCCGCACTATTCCATATGGATCGCGATAACGCGCAATTGGAAAGTTGGCTTTGGGATGCAGCAAATTTTATTTGGGTTGGCGTGCTAGATAATGTTAGCGATGCTGAAAACTATGGCCTAGAAGTAGAACTAAATTGGGCGGCAACATCGATATTCGACTTATTCGGCAACGTCGGCTATCTTAAAACCAACATAGATCAGATGCGCGTTTTTGACCTTGATCGCAACGCATTTCGCGAGCTCCGCGATCGTGATCAGACGAAAGCGCCGAGATGGCAATTTCGGTTTGGGGTGCGCGCAAAGATCACCCCCGTGGTCGTCGGTTCTATCAGCGTAGAGGGCCGAGATCAAAGCTATTTTGGCTACTATCACGACCAAAAACTTGATAGCTACACTATTTTGAATGCAAGCCTAAGCTATCAATATTCACCATTAGAACTTCGTGTGTGGGCGAGGAATTTGTTGGCGAGTAAATATGCCGTTCACGGACTCTACTTCGCGAACGATCCGCGCGATGCTTACGCGATAAATCATGCCTACAAGCAATTTGGCGAACCCCGAGTGTTGGGGCTCGACATAATATGGCGCTTCTGAGGGTCACAAACGATGATGATGACGATCGAAATTAGCATGTATCCACTTGCTGACAATTACATTCCTCCAATCGATGCGTTCATTGAACGTCTAAACCGGTTCGAATCCCTACAGGTAACGACAACGCCGACGTCGACCATGATTCTGGGGGAATACAGTGAATGTATGAACGCCTTGAGTACCGCCATGGCGGCAAGCCATGCCGAGCACGGTAAAGCCGTTTTCGTAACGAAGTTCATTCCAGGTTACGAGGCCAAGTGAGTAAATGGCGTGGGATCCATTTCGGCCATCGTCGAGGCATTATCTCTATGGGAACTTATTGCCGTCGCGCTTGCGATCGCGTACTTGATTCTGGCAGCTCGTGAACAGATAGCGTGCTGGTATTGCGCGCTCGCGAGCACTGCGATTTACACAGTACTGTTTTGGGACGTTCAACTTCTAATGGAGTCGACGCTCAACGTTTATTACATGGCTATGGCGATATATGGATGGCATCAATGGCGCGCACGTGAGCGCGGGGGCACTGCATTGAAGATCCACACTTGGCCTTGGCGATGCCATGCTATCGTCATTGCAGCGATTATTCTTGCGACCATCATCAGCGGCGCTTTGCTGTCGCGCTATTCACAAGCGGCGTGGCCGTATGTCGATTCATTCACGACCTGGGCAGCGGTTTCCACAACGTATATGGTCGCACGCAAAGTACTGGAAAATTGGCTGTACTGGTTCGTAATAGACGCGATCTCAATTCCGTTGTACTTGGAACGCGGATTGCCGCTTACGGCGCTATTGTTTGCAGTCTATATTGTAATCGTCGTTATTGGCTATCGACATTGGCAACGCGAATACGCGTGCTCTGCATATGCACATTCGGCCAGTTAGCGATTTATTAGACCATTGGCGTGATTTCGCACTGCCGTTTGCAAACAGGCCGCGCCTCCTGAAATCCTTAGACATCGGCACAACAAATCGAAGCTATTTGATTAATGGTGACGGTGACCGGTGGGTGCTGCGTCTGAATAGGCCATCTGCTAGTGAGTTGGGGATCGACCGCCAGCGCGAAAAGCGCATTCTTCGAGCTGCAAGCGGCGTGAGATTAGCGCCTGAAGTTCTGTGCTGCAATCTGGAGCACGGCTACCTTGTCACCAAATTCATAGACGGCGAGCGCTGGTCCGCGGGCGACCTCTCTGGGCGCCAAATAAAGCAACTTTTCGCGCTTTTGGCGCAATTGACGACCGTGAGCCCTGATGTTTCCGCGATAGATTACCGCGTTCACGTCGATACACTTCACGCCCACGTAAAAAGCCAAGCGGATCTCACACCCAGCGCAATTTTTGCAGATATCGATACCCTCTACGCCAACTGCGCGCCGGGTCTCTGCCACCACGATCCGTCGCCCCAAAATGTGATCGCAGACGATGGGAAGTTGACCTTGCTCGACTGGGAGTATGCAGCACTCGGACTGCCGATAATGGACTATGCAGCACTTGCCGTTGAATGGTCGATTGAGCCGGCTTTAGTAGTCGCTAATACGCACCATACGGCGGCACTTCTCGCGTCTGCCACGAACGTTTATCGCTACTACTGTAGTTTATGGCATTACTGCGTGAACGACTCCTAACAGTAATTCATCGCACTACTATAACTCGCTCCATTTGCCATCGTCTGCGCTCGGTGTCGGCCCACCGACAGCGACTTTATGGCGCTCAATGGAACGGACGTTCTCGGCGACCGGGGGCGCAATATCCGCATCGTTGTCGATCTGCCGAGGCGTCGTTGGCATAGCGACTACGCGCGCGGAGTCAACCCCGTCGGTGCTGAAGAAAGCCATCAACGCTAGCAGCGAACGCGATTGCCCACTCATCGATTCAGCCGCGGCCGCCGCTTTTTTGACCATCGCAGCGTTCTGCTGTGTCATTTGATCCATCTGCGTGACCGCCTGATTCACTTGCTCGATGCTAACGGTTTGCTCAGCGGAGGCCGCTGCGATTTCTGCGATAATATCGCCGACCTTCTTAACCGCTATGACAATTTCGTTGAGCTTGCCACCCGATTCGTTGACCAGGTTAGAACCTTCATCAACCTTGCGAACGCTGTCTTGGATCAGGGTTTTGATTTCTTTGGCGGCCGTCGCGCTGCGTTGCGCGAGATTGCGCACTTCTTGAGCAACTACCGCAAACCCGCGACCTTGCTCGCCAGCTCGCGCCGCTTCCACAGCGGCGTTCAAGGCTAAAAGATTAGTTTGAAACGCGATTTCATCGATAACGGTGATGATGTCCGCAATCTTCTTGCTTGATCCGTTGATCGCACTCATTGCATCAACCGCACGGTCAACCGTCTCACCGCCGGCCTCCGCCTGATCGCGCACTGTCCGCCAATTGATGGGCACGCTTAGCATTATCGGCGTTTTGACGCACCGTCTCGTCATCTCTTCCATGCTATATGCGGCCTCTTGCAGGGATGCTGCTTACGATTCGGTGCGTTTGCTCAGATCACTATTACCCGTCGCCGCCTCGTCAGCGGATGAGTTCATGCTCACCGACGACGCGCGTATTTCTTCCACCATGCCGCTCAGATTGCGAACTGTCTCGTTGACAGCATCTTGCAAAGTCGCAAAGCGGCCTTCGTACGGCCCCGCCATAACGTGTGTTAAGTCGCCGCGTGCCGTGCGCAGCATTACCTGGCTGCATTCATCGAGTGGCCTTACGACAGAATCGATTAAGGCGTTGACCCCATCCCCTAAGACGCGCATAAATCCTCGATATTTAGAGCCATCAAAGCGCATATCGAAGTTACCCGCGGCAGCGGCAGTAAGTGTATTTTGCAGCTCGCGCTCACCATTTTTCTGCTCGGTAATGTCTATCCATTCGACCATGTTTCCCAACAAAGCACCGTCACCGTCTACGACCGCCGTCGCATTAACTTCGAAGTCCAAATCCGCAACGCTAATTTGTGTCCGCGCCGGCAAGTTAGAGCGAGCAGACCACAGGTTCCGTTGGCGTTGCGGATTAACATGAAACTGGTCGATGTTTTGGCCGATCAAGTTGTCGACACTAAAACCTGGAAACTTGCTGCGCAATACCGCTTCTCGAGAACGCAATAATTCCACCACTGCGGGATTAACATAAGATATGTTGAGATCCGGATCGCACAACATCACTGCTGTCGTCGCGCCGTCGATCGCGGATTTTAGTGTGGCGGCTTGTTTCTCGAAAGCACGCCGCTCGGTGACGTCATGCCACTCCAGGATGTTTCCTCAATATTTTCCAGCGCCATCGTATTGCGTCGCAACGTTGAGATTTAAAATCAATGGGCCGAATTCGATATCGACCGACAACGGCAGGTTCGCTGGGTCTGACCAAATGCGTCGCTGCCGAACGAACTCTTGGTGAAACAAATCGATGCTCGTGCCGAGCACTGCATCCCCAGAAAAATCAGGGTGCTGCTCGCGCAAAGTGGCCTCGTGTTGCTTCAGCAAATTTTTCGTTGCTTGATTCGTATAGGTGATGACGAAATCCGTATCGACGATCATGATCGCCGTCATGGTGTTGTCTAGAGCAGAACGCAACTGCGCTAATTCCGTTTGCAATGCCTCACTATCCATCCCAGCGGCACTCATCTCCTTTATCGCTTCACCTTCACCCATGTGTTCATTAGGTGGCAAGCGTGGTGTTTGCTATTTTGGTTAATGCGCTTGCCAATGCACTGCGCTACATACGTGATCCAAGCTGGGTCCGCCATAATGCCTATCTCGGTGATCACAACTTGTTTATGGCGCGCCGATATGTTGTCGGTCTGACGCCGACGCTTCGTTGAGACTAGCTGTTTGTGCGGCTTGCAGAGACATCAAAGCTGCGGCCAGGTAGCGGTCGGTTTGCTAATGCGTGGCCGAGTGCGACTCACCGAAAGCGCCATCAGTCTCGACCAGGTTATCCACATCTAGCAGGATGACCATTTTTTCATCGAGCGTCGCCAACCCCCGCACAAACTCGGCATGAACATGTTCACCAAAATCCGGAGGTGATTGTAATTGCTCACAAGGGACTTTGTAGACATCAGCAACGGCGTCTACGACGAACCCCATCGTGCGTTCGCTACTATCTTTGGCTTGAACCTTTAATACGATAACCACAGTCGTGGCTGTGTCTTCCGCGTTAGCGAGTTGAAACCTTCGACGCAGGTCTACGATCGGAACAACGGTACCGCGGAGATTAATCACACCTCGAACATAATCGGGTGTATTAGGGATCGGCGTCGCGCGCTCCCATCCTTTGATCTCCTGTACACGCAAAATATCGACGGCATATTCCTCGTCGCTTAACCTAAAACTGAGAAACTGTTCGCCGTTGACGTTGACACCTAGGTCAGTGATGTCTTGAGATTGGATGTCATCTGAACCCATTTTGTTACAGCTCCCGGTATTGATCCTATTAGGCACTTGCGCTGCGCTGTGGTCGACGTACCACTCGATACGCCCTCGCATTTTCGTTAGATAATGCCAAGAATTTTCGCCGTGGATCCTCGTTAGGTGAATCGTCACGAATGGTCATGCGAACGCCTAGGCCACTGGCAAACATCCTACGCTCAACTGTATCGACAAATGCAAAGCTAACTTTACGCCCGGGTATTTAGCAGCCGAGTCTAGCGAGCGAAACGCCGAAAACACCCGTAGGCTTTCACGTGAGGCCCGTGGTATTCTGTAGCGGCAACATCAAAACATCGTCGGCGATAAATTTGTGTGACACGCTAGGACGAGAAATGGACCAAAACCTTGAACCCATGCACAATTCGCTGCCGGACGCCACCGACGAACATTTTCAGACGCACATGTTGCAGGGTGTCTCGCGTACATTCGCGTTAACGATTCCGACGTTACCTAAAACACTCTGCAGGGCTGTGGGCAACGCCTATTTGCTGTGTCGGATCGCTGACACCATCGAAGACGACGCTGAGCTGAGTTTCACAGAGAAGCAAACGTATTCCAAGGCGTTTCTCAAGCTGGTCAGTGGCGAGGATAATCCGCGTGACTTTGGGCACGAGCTTGCACCGAAACTCGCACCACATACCTCCAGCGCTGAACGGGAATTGATTCGCGGAACAGCTCGGGTGTTGCGCATTACTCACAGCATGAGCGCGACGGAGCGGCGTGCCCTAGAACGCTGCGTCAGGATCATGACAGAGGGTATGGTGCATTACCAGGGTCAAGAAACATTGGACGGTCTGACAGATCAAGCGGCAATGGATCGTTACTGCTACTACGTCGCCGGCGTCGTCGGTGAAATGCTGACCGAACTTTTTTGCGCGCACAACGAAACGATTATGAAAAAGCGACCCGAGCTAATTACGCTCGCGGTTTCGTTCGGACAGGGTTTGCAAATGACAAACATTCTCAAGGATATCTGGGACGACCGTGCGCGGGGCGCCTGCTGGTTACCGCGTGACGCCTTCGACGCCCGTGACATTAGCCTCTCGACGCTGACGGCAGGCGAAGGGGGCACAGCATTTACACAGGTCTACCGACACTTGATCGCCATCGCACATGGACATTTGGTGAACGCGTTACGCTACACACTCCTGATCCCCCACAGCGAACCTGGGATCAGGCGCTTCTGTTTGTGGGCACTTGGCATGGCGGTGTTAAGCTTGCGTAAGCTCAACGCCAATCCTCATTTTGCTGACGGTCAAGAAGTAAAAATCTCACGTCGCAGTGTGCGGCTGACTGTCGCAGCAACGAGTGCCGCGGTCGGCTCCGACACAGCCCTGCGTGGCTTGTTTATGCTAGCGTCGACCGGTCTCCCTAAAGAAAATGTCGACCCGCCGCCTTCGCCGCTGTTCGGGATGACCGATCCAAGCTCTTCTATGTGAAACACGCGGTGCGCACGCGTTCCGTTCCATTGCCCCGATCATGACCAGAATCGGCGCGATTGTCGCAATGCCCGGCGAGGCTCGTACGCTGATGAACAGCGAGGGGGTGGTATTGGAAAACGCGGGGATCGGGCTCGCCAATGCGCGGCAAGCGGCTTGCCGGGCTATCGACAACGGCGCCGACGCCTTGCTCGTGTGGGGAACCGCTGGGGGCTTGGTGACAGATCTCCGTTGCGGCGCATTAGTCCTACCACGCTGTGTGCGCGACGAACAGGGGCAACAGTTCTACTGCGAATCGCGCTGGGTCGCAGCCGTGCGAGCGCGCTTGTCGGGCATGGTCGTGGTAACGGGCGATGTGTTGAGTGTCGCGGCAGCCGTTAGGGATCCCGCTCAGCGTCGCCACCTCGCGGCGCAGCACGCGTGCGCGATCGTGGATATGGAATCGGCGGCGGTTGCGGCCGTCGCAGCCGCGCGCGGCAAACCACATATCGTAGTACGCAGCGTACTCGATCCGGTCGGCACGACATTACCAAGCGCAGCACTGCGAGCCTTGAGCACCTCTGCGTCCGCAGTGCAGATATCATGGGAACTACTGCGCCGACCTGACGAAATACCGGCCGTAGTCCGACTCGGTCGGCAATACCACACGGCGCTACGCAAACTTAGGCGCGTGGCCCGACGCTTGCAGCCCGACTTTGCGTGGACCTCCTGACCGTGCCTAAGTCGCTCGCACAGTCTTCGCGCCTAGATAGTTTTCTCATTGCGCTGAGTAGATTCAGCGTCCGCCACGCGCTTACCGTTGCCGCGCTCGGCGGCGCGCTCGCGCTCATCTCGGTGTGGTTGGTGGTAACGAAGCTCACCATCAACACGGATACCGAGGATATGATTTCGCCGACGCTGCCGTGGCGTGCGACGTTCATCGATTATCGCCGCGCGTTTCCGGACTATTTGAACAATATTGTTGTGGTTGTGGATGGCTCAACGCCTGATCTTGCCCGCGACGGCGCCGCGCGTTTGTCGGCGGCATTGGCGCGCGACACCGGGCGATTCGAACACGTATTCGATCCTCAAAACGACCCGTTCTTTCGCCAGGCGCAGTTTTTGTATCTCGGCACTGAGGAACTTGAAGCGCTGGCGGAACAACTGGCGACAGCGCAACCCTTTATCGCGACCCTCGCAAGCGACCCGACCTTACGCGGTTTGGGTGCTTTGATCGCGGCGGCGTTAACGCCCGCACAAGCCGATCAGGCGATTCATATCGCACCACACCTAGCGCGCATAGCGCAAACGATAGACGACTTCGCGGCTGGTCGAGACAGCCCCCTCTCGTGGCAACAGCTACTCACGGGCAACGACGATGACAGCGCGACCATGCGGCAATTGTTTGTGGTCAAACCAGTGCTTGATTTCTCGGACTTGCTCCCCGGCGCGAGCGCACTAGCTGCTATTCGAACCACGGCGAAGGACCTTGGATTGACGCCGTCCAATGGGCTCGTTGTTCGCCTCACCGGAAGCGCGGCGCTATCGGTGGAAGAACTCGAAAGCGTCATGCGTGGCGTTCAACAAGCCAGCTTGATCGCCTTAGCGCTAGTGGTCGCTTTACTGACGATTGGCTTGCGATCGCTGTCTCTGGTCGTGAGCACGCTGATTATTCTCATCATCGGCCTGCTCACCACCGCCGCGTTTGCAAGCGTCGTGATCGGCACACTGAACATGATATCGATCGCCTTTGCGATTTTGTATGTCGGTTTGGGTGTCGATTTCGCTATTCATTATTGTTTGCGCTATCGCGAGTTTGCCCCTAAGCAATCACGTATGTCGGCACTCGGACACACGAGCATCGACGTCGGCCGCGCTCTGCTTTTATGCACGGTGACGACGGCGATAGGGTTTCTCGCGTTTGTGCCCACCGCGTATCGAGGTGTGGCCGAGCTCGGGCTTATCTCTGGCGCCGGTATTTGCATCGCCCTGGCACTCACCTTGTGCCTGTTGCCAGCCTTGCTAAGCTTGCTACCCGCGCCGCAAGCAGCGGCGGCGGTGACTAAATTTCCGTATGCCGATGCGCCGATCCGGCATGCACGTTCGATTCGAATCGCGACGGCGTTGCTTACATTGATCGCATTGGCATGCCTACCCGCAGTAACGTTCGATCACAACCCCCTACACCTTACTGATCCCAACACGGAATCCGCGCAAACTTTTCGGGAACTCCTCGATGATGCCGATCGATCACCCTACGCCATTTCCATCATCGCCCCATCAGCCGACGCGCGCGACGATTGGTCGCAAGCACTTGCGGCGCTTCCGAGTGTCGCGTCGGTCGTTTCCCTGGCCGATCTGATACCCGCCGATCAAGAAACAAAAATGGCCGTCATCGATGATTTGAACTTCACTTTGGGCACGGACATCGAGTTCAGTGCGCCCCACAACATCGACGCCGAGACACGCTTACGCGCGCTTAGCGATCTTCAGTCCCATCTCCGGACGTTCCAGTCGACGACGCCGGTGGGCGCTGCGCACGGCGCCGCTGCAGCGTTGGCGGAGGCATTGGAACGCCTCATGGTTCAAATCCCCGTAGAGCCGGCGCCTAGGGAAACGCTATTGCGCGATCTTGAGACGCGCTTGTTTCAGAGCCTGCCGAGCAATCTGCAACGTCTAAATGACGCTCTGAGCGCTGAGATCGTCACCCTCGACAAGCTCCCCGCTTCACTCCTACGCCGCTGGCGCGATGACAATGAACGCTATCGCTTGCAAGTGAATCCGGCTCAAGACCTCGATGACAATGCAAACCTCGAGACTTTTGTCGCCCAAGTACGCGGCATCGTCGGCGATCACGCTACCGATATTCCCGTGATCAATCTGGAAGCCTCGAGAGCCGTCCGCCATGCTTTTGCGCAAGCATTTGCCACCGCTTTCATCGTCATCGCTATTATTTTGTGGTTCGCACTGCGACAAGTCAGACTAGTTTTAATCGCGCTCGCACCGCTATTGTTAGCCAGCGCCGTGACCGCAATGATTACTGTGTTGGTCCGCATGCCGTTCAATTTTGCAAATATTATCGCCCTGCCACTGTTACTCGGGATCGGCGTAGACGGTTCACTGCACATGCTGCATCGTGCACGTGCCTTGAACGGGGCAACGCATACCTTGCTCAATACCAGTACCGCACGGGCAATACTGTTTAGCACCCTCACGACCGCGGCGAGTTTTGGCAATCTCGCGCTCTCACCGCACACCGGTACCGCGAGCATGGGTGTTTTACTTACGATCGGCATTGTGACGACGTTAGCGTGCACACTCATCGTGTTGCCCGCTATCATAAGTGCCTCTTCATTGACGACACGCGGCACTTGATGTGGATAACAAACCCTTGGACGCACGACTCGCCAGCTGGCTCGTAACCCCATTGATTGGCACCAAAATTTCGCCCAATCACCTCACCAGCGTCAGGCTCGTAGTCGGCGTCGCCGGTGTTATTTGCTTTGCACGAGGCGCGCATCCAAATCTCGGCGCGTGGTTAATCGTGTGGTCAAACTTTCTCGACCACACCGACGGTGAACTGGCGCGCCTGAGTCGGCAAACTAGTACTTTTGGCCATCGCTACGATCTCGCCTCAGACGCCATTATTACTGTTGGGCTGTTCCTCGGCATAGGAATTGGGATCCGTCCGGCGCTCGGCGACATCGGCGTCATATATGGGCTTATAGCGGGTGTCGCGGTGGCGGTGATTTTTCAACTACGCAACACGATCGAATCTCGGCACGGGAAACAGGCCACGCGCCAGCCACGGGCCTTTGGCTTGGAAGCCGAAGATATTTTGTATCTACTACCGATCCTTACTTGGACTGACAATCTACCCACATTCTTGCGCGCCGCAGCGCTGGGCGCGCCGCTCGCTTTGCTACTCGTCGCAGGACAGTACTATTGGGTAGATATTAAACCGCGTCGCGAGCAGATTAAGTGACGACCTTAGTCACCGGCGCCACCGGTTTTCTTGGAGCCGTGCTCGTAAGAAGCTTGCTCGAGCGCGGCGAATCAGTGCGCGTGTTAGCCCGAGCGGCGAGTGATCGTCGCAACATTGAAGGCCTAGACGTCGAGGTTGCGACCGGCGATCTACGCGATCCAGGCAGCCTAGATCGCGCCTGCACGGGCTGTACGACGCTCTATCACGTTGCCGCGGATTACCGCTTATGGACCCGGGACCCAGACGCCCTCTACGCGAGCAACGTCGAGGGCACGCGCGCCCTCATGACCGCGGCGTTGGCCGCGAGCGTAGAACGGGTTGTCTACACCAGCAGTGTCGCAACATTGGGGCTCAACGCCGATGGCACACCCGCGAACGAAGAGACCCCGGTTACTGAAGCGAACATGATCGGTCATTACAAACGCTCCAAATATCTCGCCGAACGGGTCGTCGATGCGTTCATACACGAGCGCGATCTACCCGCGGTCATCGTCAATCCCTCCACACCCATAGGTCCCTACGACATCAAACCGACGCCCACAGGGCGCCTAATCAGAGACGCGATCCGGGGCCGCATCCCGGCCTACGTCGACACCGGTCTCAATGTCGTTCACGTCGAAGACGTCGCCTTAGGGCATTTGCTCGCCCACCAGCACGGCACCATTGGTCGCCGCTATATTCTCGGCGGCGAGAACATGACGCTGCGGGAAATTTTGGCCGAAATCGCCCGCCTGTGCGATCGTCGACCACCGCGAATCAAGCTGCCGCGCGCGCTTGTTTATCCGCTCGCCTATGTCAGTGAGCTGTGGGCGAGCGCGACCGACGGCCCCGAGCCACAAGCGACCGTCGATGGCCTGCGCATGTCTCGGAAACGCATGTTTTTTGATTCCAGCCGCGCCCGAACTGAGCTCGGCTACCGTGCCCGTCCGGCGCAACTCGCCCTAGCTGATGCCGTAGCCTGGTTTCGTGGCCGCGCAGCGACCCCCTAAGCCCGGCACACTGCTAGCGCTCACCCCGCAAGTCGGCGGCCGCCAGTTGCGCCGAGCGCGGCGAGACGGAATACATCGAAGCCAACGCCAAACTGAGCGCAATCCAGATCAGCTCGCGAGCGCGCCGCACGATCGCAATCGCCACCGCGAGCGACGGATTGCCGGTAATCGCGCCGCAGGTCAACAACAGCGTGCCTTCCTGGGTACCGATCCCGGCAGGAATGAAAAACGTGGCCGTGCGAACAAGCTGCACTATTGATTCGATGATCCAAGCATCCGACCAAGAAATTGGGTGGCCGACAAAACTCAATAAATAGTAGATTTCGACGACACCGAGTATCCAACTCAACATCGCCCACGCCATCGACCACAGCAAACGACGCCGATGGTGAGCATAAAATTCCGCGAAAATTTCATCGATTTCGTGCATGGCGGAAATCAGACGACTCAGACGCTGCCCTATTCGGGTGCGGCCCAATCGGGTCGCGGTGAACGTAGATAGCTTCAAGTGCTGCATCAGAAAAAAGACGATGATCCATAAGGTCAGCCCGAGCAAACCGCCGCCCGCGATCAGTTTCTCGGTGACGGATAATTCCGGTCGCACCAGGATCAGCACGAAGCCAACGCCAACGAAAATAACGAGGCCGCACATCGAGGTTGTTTTCGCCAGTACTAAGGATGCGCCCGAATCCAAGTAAGAGACGTTGTAGTTATGCTTTAAGAGCCAAGCCTTAACCGGTTCTCCGCCCATGGATGCCATCGGCGTAATGTTGTTATAAGCCTCACCGATCATACGCACGATGTACAGGCGCGACGCCCATTTGCACCCTCGATCGACGGAACGCAAGGTTATTTGCCAACTGACGACATCAGCTCCAAATGTCAGCGTAAATAAGCCCAGCACGAAGAGCATCCCGCCGAGCCCAATGCGCTGAATTTGGGTAGTTAGATCGGTGATGTTCGTTTCCCGAACAACGAGTATCAAAAGCGCGAAACCCGTCAGAATAAAGAGGATTTTTATCGTGCGCATAGGGTTAATCGTAGTCTGCAATGATACGACCGCAATAGCGGCCATAGCTTCGTCGATCATGTTCGCACACGCACTCGATACAAGCCAAGGGATCCTTGATCGCGTCGGGGCTGCACGGTAGGCTTGGGTTGATCCTTACGACCGCGGGCTCCAGCGAGTGCGCGGATAATAGCCTATGTAGCGGGGCGTGGTCGTTGCCTCGGGATCCGCACTCGCCAGACCGCGGCAGCTAAACATCAACAAATTATGCACGCACCGCTAGATTTAGATGCACTCCATTCCCACGTCGCTACACTAGACATGCCCGCGCTGCGCAAGCGTTTTGTCGAGGACAACGAGTTATTGGTTGTAGAGCACTTTCTACCAGAGCCGCTCACTGAGCAGCTGCGAGAAAGACTACCCGATCTGGATACCCATATTCACCGAAACTTCATCCCGGGACATAAGAAGGGTGGCAGCATCAGTCGCTTTGAGCTCGACGCTCTCGCCCCGTATTACCATGACCTGTACGATGCCGCTGCGCTACGGGATTTTTTGGCACGTGTCGTCGCCGAGGAGCTGCATGCGTGCCCGCAAGGCGACCCACACACCTACGCGTTGTACTACTATACGGAGCCCGGTGATCATATTGGTTACCATTACGACACGTCGTACTACAAAGGCCAACGTTACACGGTACTCATCGGTTTGGTCGATGAGTCCTCGTGTCACCTCGCTTGCCAGCTATACAAAGACCTACCGGATCGTGAGACCCAACAATTGGACTTGAAAGTAACGCCGGGAACGTTGGTCTTATTCAACGGAGATAAACTCTATCATTCCGTCACGCCGCTGGGCGCAGACGAGCGACGCGTGATACTAACGATGGAATATGTCACTAATACTGAGATGGCCCCCTGGCGACGCTTTGTGTCAAGCATGAAAGACGCCATCGCCTACTTCGGTTTCAAGCAAGTGTTCGGCACCCGCGGTCATTAACGTGCCATGGAAGCCGTTATGCTCGCCGCTGGTGTTGGGCAGCGTCTGCGGCAAGCGGAAAATGTACCGAAATGCTTGCTGAAAATCGGTCATCGTAGCTTGCTCGAGCGTCACTTCTCCGCGCTTGCGCATAACGGCATCACCGCTTTGCATCTCGTTGTCGGTTTCGAAGCGGCACTCATCAAACGCGCCTGCACCGAAGCTTTTTCGGTCTCATTCTATGAAAACCCTGCTTATCGTGAGGGCAGCATCGTGAGCTTATGGGCCGCGCGAGACATTTTGGGTGCTGGTCGAGACGTGTTGCTTATGGATGCTGATGTGCTCTATCCCCCGACACTGTTGCAAACCTTGATCGCCGCGCCACATGAGAATTGCTTACTCCTAGACCGTGACTTCGAGATGGGCGAAGAGCCAGTTAAGATTTGTGTGAATGGTGACACGATAGTCGAATTTCGTAAGCAAATCATGGCGAACGTGAAATGGGATTTATGTGGCGAATCGGTCGGCTTTTTCAAGTTCTCCGCGACCGCCGCCCGACGTCTGGTAGAACGCGCGGAACACTACGTTGCCAGCGGCCGCCGCGATGTGCCCTACGAGGAGGCGATTCGAGATTTGATCTTGGCCCGTGACCATGCGATTTCATACGCCGATATCACCGGCCTGCCGTGGTTGGAGATCGACTTTCCCAAGGATCTGCAACGTGCGCGTGAAGAAATCGCGCCCCGTATTGACGCGCTGAATTGAACACGCCATGACGTCAGTAAAAAAATCGACGCAACTACGCCAGCTACTGACTTCGTCCGACACCGAATTCATGTTAGAGGCGCATAACGGTATCAGCGCGCGGCTCGTCGAAGAGGTGGGCTTTAAGGGCATTTGGGCCAGCGGTTTGGCGCTGTCGGCGCAGTTCGGCGTGCGTGATAATAACGAGGCGAGTTGGACCCAAGTTGTGGACATGCTTGAATTCATGTCCGACGCGACACGCGTTCCGATCTTGTTAGACGGCGACACGGGCTACGGAAACTTCAATAACATGCGCCGACTCGTACGCAAACTCGAGCAACGCGACGTTGCCGGCGTCTGCATCGAAGATAAACTATTTCCTAAGACGAACAGCTTCATCGCGGGCGAGAAACAACCGCTCGCCAACGTCGAGGAATTCTGCGGCAAAATCGCGGCGGGTAAAGACAGTCAAACGGACGAACATTTCAACATCGTGGCACGCGTGGAGGCTTTGATCGCGGGGTGGGATGTCGGCGAAGCGCTGCGGCGTGCGGAGGCCTATTACGCCGCCGGTGCCGACGCGATTCTCATTCACAGCAAGCTCGCTCACCCCGATCAAATTCTTACTTTTGCGCGCGAATGGGCGAATCGTGCACCGCTCGTCATCGTGCCCACCAAGTACTACAGCACGCCGGTGGAAGTATTTCGCAAAGCCCACATTTCGCTCGTTATTTGGGCGAACCATATGATCCGTGCAGCGATCGCGGCAATGAAGAATGTTGCCGAGCAAATTCACGCGCAAGAATCCTTAATCGAAGTAGAAGATCGCATCGCTCCCGTCGATGAAATATTTCGCTTGCAAGGCGCCGCAGAACTACAACTTGCAGAAGAACGCTATTTTTCATCTCGGAAAACAACAACTTCTGCCGTCGTGCTCGGCGCAACCCGTGGCGCCGCGCTACATAATTTAACCGCCGCCAAACCGAAAGTGATGATCCCGATCGGCGGTAAGCCACTGCTCCGGCGTCTCGTGGATAAATTCAAAAAACGCGGTATTGACGATATTCGCGTCGTTGCCGGCTACAAGGCCGAAACCATCGACGTCAACGGCGTAAGCGTGATTGTAAACGAAGCGTTCGATTCGACCGGCGAACTCGCTTCTCTGCAATGCGCGAGAAACTATTTCAGCGATGATATGCTCGTTCTCTACGGGGACTTGCTGTTTCGCAGCTATATCTTGAGGGATCTGATAGAGCACAGCGAAAATCTCACCGTTGTGGTTGATTCCTCGCAACGTCGCGATGCTGACGACACTTGCGATTTCGCCTATTGTTCGGAGACCGATGATCGCTCGACTTGGGGTCAAGCAGTCACGCTTGAAAAGATAATGCCGCAGGCGCAGACAGGCTCTCGGGTCGCCGACGGCCGTTGGATCGGCATGTTACATGCACGAAGTAATGGCCGCGCCTGGTTGGAATCTGCGCTAACGAAATTGGCGCGTCGGCAGAAATTTAAATCACTGAGCATTCCCGATCTGCTCAATGAAATCGTCGCAGCCGGACACGACGTGCATGTATGGTATATACACGGCCATTGGATCGACATCAATTCCTTAAGCGATCTGGAACTCGCCGGCAGTTTTAGCGACGACACCTAACGGCAATGATCGAGGCCTCCGCGTTTGTCGACCGCGCCGCCCAGGCGGGATTTGAGTGGTATGCGGGCGTGCCATGTTCGTTCCTCACACCGTTCATCAACTACGTCATTGCCGCGGAGCGCTTATCCTACGTGTCGGCCGCGAACGAAGGTGACGCGGTGGCCGCGGCAGCCGGTGCTTATATTGGCGGTCGTCGCGCCGTTGCCATGATGCAGAATTCGGGCCTCGGCAACGCCGTGAATCCCCTAACCTCGCTATGCCATGTATTTCAGATCCCGATGTTGATTATTTGCACGCAGCGAGGCGCCGCGGGCGTCCGCGACGAACCCCAGCACCAACTCATGGGGCAAATCACCGCTGAGTTGTTGACGACTATGCGCATACCGTGGGCGACATTCCCCGCTGAACGCGCGCAGATCGATAGCGTTATTGGTGCTGTCGCGACGCACTTTGAGCAAACCCGGCGACCTTATGCGCTCATCATGCAGAAGGACGCCGTCGGCGCGGTCGACTTAAACCCAGATAGCGTGACGATGGTCAAGCGGGCCGCGACGATCGCAGGCGACGGCCTCACGCGCACACGCGTGACCCGTCCAACGCGGGCTGCTGTTCTCACCCGGGTGCTCGAGCGAACCACGGCACAGAGCGCCGTAGTAATCGCGACTACCGGTTATACCGGGCGCGAATTATACACGCTTGCAGATCGACCCAACCACTTCTACATGGTCGGCTCGATGGGTTGTGCACCCGCATTAGGGCTCGGCCTGGCAATGACACGACCGGAACAACAAATTGTCGTGCTCGACGGTGACGGCGCTGCGTTAATGCGCCTCGGTAACTTCGCTACTGTCGGCACCTATGGGGGTGATAATTTCTGTCACATTGTGCTCGACAACGAAGTGCACGACTCTACCGGCGCGCAATTCACCGTATCCTCTAACGTCGACTTCGCGCGTGTCGCCCAAGCGTGCGGTTACGCGCAAGTATGGCAGGGAGACGATGTCGATCTCGTCGACGCATGTTTGCGTTCTCCGACCTCACGTGGGCCAAGGCTCTTACATATAAAAATCAAACCGGGCACGATGCCAAACCTGCCGCGCCCCACGGTGACACCGCCTGAGGTGCTGCAGCGCCTAACCGAACACCTAGGCACGCGATCATGAAAACCATCTTGCTCAACCCCGGCCCCGTGACTTTGAGCACGCCGGTGCGCGCGGCCTTGGGGGGTCCCGATTTATGTCATCGTGAAACCGAATTTAGCGAGCTGCAACAGGCTATCCGTGAGCAGCTGTTGCGCGTCTATGCACTACGCGAAAAGATCTGGGCGACGGTATTATTAACCGGTTCGGGCACGGCTGCAGTCGAAGCGATGATCGCGAGCCTCGTGCCGCGCGATGGACACCTGGTCGTCGTCGAGAACGGCGTCTATGGGGAACGCATGCACGCGATAGCAACGACCTACGGCATCGCGACGACACGGCTATCTCACGCCTGGGGCGATTCGATCGATATAAGGCGACTACGCGACACTTTGCATCGCTCCAAGGACATCACGCATCTTGCCGTGGTACACCACGAAACCACGACGGGACGCTTGAATGACCTCGCAACCGTCGCGGCGTTGTGCCGCGACGCAAACGTATCTCTATTACTGGACGGCGTGAGCAGCTTTGGGGCCGAAAACATCGATTTCACCAGTTGGCCGCTGGCGGCGTGTGCGGCGACGGCAAACAAATGTTTGCACGGCGTGCCGGGCATTTCGTTCGTCGTTCTGCGCCGCGACGCCCTGCCACAGCTCGACCCGCCGCGTGCTCACTACTTATCGCTGCCAGGCTATTTATCCTGCCAGGATCGCGGTGGTACGCCCTTCACACAATCGATACAAGTGATGTACGCGCTCAACGCCGCGTTGCAGGAATTCTTTGCCGCTGGCGGCCAAACGGCTCGCCTACACCGCTATCAACAACGCCAAGAACGCGTGCGCAACGTACTCTCAGAGCTCGGCGTTGCGCCGTTGTTGCCGATGCAGGAGTGCTCCTGCGTGCTGCAGGCTTTTGCCCTGCCCAGCAGTGAAACTTATGCCAGCCTACACGACGCGCTAAAGGCACGCGGCTTTGTCATCTACGCCGGGCAAGGCAGCTTAGCTCACGAAATTTTTCGCATCTCGACGATGGGAGAAATCACCGACGTCGATCTGGATAACTTGGAGCAGGCCTTGCGAGACACCTTGGCGCGCTACAACGCGCCATAGGTCGACCACAGTCGGCAGCCCTACGCTTGACTTTACCCCACCGTAACTCGCGCTAGCGTCGGAACGGTTCGCTTGCCCTGCGGTTACGCCGATCGGATCTGCACGACTTTAGGCAGCTTGTCCAAACGCGCCTTGATCGATACTTCAATCGCGCCGACGGTAAGACCGGCATCGCGCAGCATGTCCTCACGCGAACCGTGCTGAATGGCACGGTCCGGCAAACCGATATGGAGCAGTTGCGCGGTCACGGCGTGTTCATTTAAAGCCTCCGTTACGGCACCGCCGCTACCACCAGTGATCACATTTTCATCCAGCGTGACCAATAATTCGTGCTCGAGCGCGACTTCCCGTAGTAAGGTTTCGTCGAGGGGTTTAATAAACCGCATGTTTACGACGGTCGCGTCCAAGCGTTCACCGACCTCTTCCGCGATCCCCACGAGGGTACCGAAAGCGAGCAACGCAACTTTGCTGCCCTCGCGACGAACCTCCGCTTTACCGAACGGCAGCGCAGCCATGTCTTCGACAATCGCAACGCCGGGGCCCGTACCACGAGGATAACGCACGGCCGCAGGACCGTCGCGCATGAAACCTGTATAGAGCATCTGCCGACATTCGTTTTCGTCGGCGGGTGCCATGAGTACCATATTCGGTAAGCAGCGCAGGAAAGTAACGTCGTAGCTGCCATTATGAGTGGGCCCATCGGCACCGACTAAACCGGCGCGATCAAGCGCGAACAATACCGGCAGGTTTTGCAACGCGACGTCGTGCAATATTTGGTCATAGGCACGTTGTGCAAACGTCGAATAGATCGCGACGACCGGTTTGAGTCCATCGCAGGCCATGCCCGCGGCCACGGCAACCGCGTGTTGCTCGGCGATCGCCACATCGAAATAGCGCTCGGGAAATTCCTGCTCAAAACGCACCAGATCTGAGCCTTCTCGCATCGCCGGCGTAATCGCGACCAAACGTTTATCGCGAGCAGCCATATCGCAAACCCAACGACCAAAAACTTGGCTATAGGTGGGGTTGGCGGCTTTCTTCGTCGCCGCGACGATCCCTTTATTGGGATCGAAAGGCGAGACCCCGTGGTATTTCACCGGGTCGTCCTCGGCCGGACGATAGCCTTTGCCTTTGCGTGTAACGATGTGCAATAGCTGGGGACCGCCCAATTCCTTGATGTTGCGTAAAGTGCTAATCAACGTTGGTAAATGATGGCCATCCACAGGCCCAATGTAATTAAAACCAAATTCCTCAAACAGCGTGCCGGGAACGATTAATCCTTTCACGTGTTCTTCTGCGCGGCGGGCGAGCTCGGAGACGCTGGGCATCTGCGCGAGGACTCTTTTGCCACCCCGACGCACCGTCGTATAAATCTTGCCGGACAGCAGTTGTGCAAAACGATTCGACAACGCACCCACGTTTGGTGAAATGGACATATTGTTGTCGTTTAAAATGACTAACAAATTCGCGCCGATATCACCGGCGTGATTGAGGGCCTCAAAGGCGAGGCCGGCGGTCATGCCACCATCACCTATCACGGCGACCGCGCGCTGCTCGGAACCAGACATTTTTGCCGCGATCGCCATACCCAATGCGGCGCTGATCGAGGTGCTCGAATGACCAACCCCGAAGCTGTCGTATTCGCTCTCGTCGCGTTTTGGAAACGGTGCGATACCGCCCCATTGACGCACGGTGTGCATACGGTCCTTGCGGCCGGTGAGTATTTTATGCGGGTAGGCTTGGTGCCCCACGTCCCAAACGATGCGGTCGTCGGGCGTGTTGTAGAGATAGTGCAGGGCAATGGTGAGCTCTATCGTGCCAAGTCCGGCGGCGAAATGACCGCCGCTTTGACTGACAGAACTCAATAGAAACGCGCGCAGTTCGTCGGCCACAGTACCCAATGACGCCTCTGGTAATTGCCTTAGATCGTGCGGGGTTTTGATTTTATCCAGGAGCGGGAAAGTATCAGCGTTCATGCCATCGGTCAGCGTTTCAAATTAACCACAACGTTGGTCTTTTGCATTATGGATAGGCGTCTGTGGGCTTGCAAGGTAGGGCCATGAGAATCGCTAGTATCCCGCCAGCAGGGGTCGGACCTGTACATTGTTGACGCGTTACAGTATTGTGACGGAAACGGCCGTCAACATCGCAATCGTTTGATAGTTAGACGTTTTCTTCGACTTTCCTTAGGGGCACTATATGGGAGTTCCGCTACTGCAGCAATATCGGGTGGGACGCTATATTCTCACGCAGAAGCTTAAGCGCCGCGAAAAATACCCGCTCGTTTTGATGCTGGAACCGTTGTTCCGATGCAACCTCGCGTGCTCAGGTTGCGGCAAGATCGACTACCCCGAGAATATTCTCGACCAACGCTTGAGTGTCGAGGATTGCCTGCAAGCGGTCGACGAATGCGAGGCGCCGATCGTCTCTATTGCGGGTGGTGAGCCGCTCATCCACAAAGACATGCGCGCGATTGTCGAGGAGTTTATCGCGCGCAAAAAATTCGTCTATTTGTGCACTAATGCTTTATTGCTTGAACGCCGTATGGCGGATTACACGCCCTCACCGTATTTGACGTTTTCAATTCACCTCGACGGTAATCGCAAACGCCATGACGCGTCAGTATGCCGTGACGGTGTCTACGACAAATGCGTGGAAGTTATTCGCAAAGCCTTGCGAGGCGGCTTTCGGGTAACGGTAAACTGCACTTTGTTCCAGGGCGAAGCTGCCGGGGAAGTCGCAGAATTTATGGACGAGATGATGCATCTGGGCGTCGAAGGCGTAACGATTTCCCCGGGCTACAGCTATGAACGTGCGCCACGGCAGGATGTTTTTCTCAAACGCACGGGCAGCAAGCAACTGTTTCGCGATATTTTCAAACGGGGACGCAACTGCGGCTGGCGATTTAATCAATCGTCACTTTATTTGGATTTCCTTGCCGGCAATCAAACGTACCACTGTACCCCCTGGGGCAATCCGACACGCAATGTCTTTGGCTGGCAAAAACCTTGCTACCTGCTCGTCGGCGAGGGCTACGCAAAGAGTTTCACGGCGCTCGTTGAAGAGACGGATTGGTCTCAATACGGCACCGGAGTCAACCCAAAATGTGCCGACTGCATGGTGCACTCGGGTTACGAAGCGACCGCCGTCAACGATACGTTTCGCCACCCGTTAAAAGCGCTCGTGACGGCGCTCAGAGGGCCCCGAACCAGCGGACCCATGGCACCGGAAGTACCCTTCCGATATGACGACGAACCGGTATGTAAACCGCAGCTCGTGGCACAACGCGAGACTAAGAAGTCAGCCAGCAATTCCGATAAACGCGTCGCTTAGTTGCCGCCAAGGCCCGCGGAAACGCGCCCGGCCAGCGTCGCGATGAGGCCCTGAACATGCTCAGTGTCGCGTGCGCATGTGCTGCGTTGCTCTGGTTGGCGGTGATCGCGCTGCCGTGGCGCCCCTGGGCGATAACAGAAACTATCGAGGCCGATCGGCGTAGCGCGCGCGCGCTACGATCGATTACCGCGCTGATCCCCGCGCGCAACGAAGCACACCATATCGTGCACACACTGCGCGCCTTAACACGACAGGGCGAGCTCGCGAGAATAGTTTTGGTCGACGATGAAAGCGCGGACGATACCCGCCAGGTTGCCGCTGGGTGCCACCTAACAAATTTGAAAATCGTCGCCGGCGGCGAGCTTCCTAGCGGGTGGAGCGGCAAGATGTGGGCGCTGGAACAAGGTCTAAGCCACGTTGAAACCGAACACCTATTGTTGTTAGATGCGGATATAGTCTTGGATGCCGGGACCGTTGCTACACTGTTGGATAAGCTCGAAGACGAACATCGTGATCTCGTCTCGGTAATGGCAAAACTGCCGCTGCAGAGCATTTGGGAGCGTCTCCTCCTACCGCCTTTCATCTACTTTTTCAAACTGCTGTACCCCTTTGCACTAGCCAACCGAGCCGGTAGTCGCGTCGCCGCGGCCGCCGGTGGGTGCATCTTAGTAAAGACCAAGACCTTACGCGCCGTCGGCGGTTTTAAGGCACTTAAAGATGCCCTCATCGACGATTGCACCCTTGCTAAGAAAGTAAAAGATGCGGGCGGCGCGACCTGGATAGGCTTATCGCACAACGTTCGCGCCAACCGTACCTATACTGCTGTGGCCGATATTTGGAACATGGTTGCCCGGACAGCGTTTACGCAACTACGTTATTCTGGGACATTGTTAATGTGCTGCTCAGCTTTGCTCGCATTGAACTTCATCGTCCCCATATTAGGATTAGGGGCTGAACATGGCTGGGCCCGAGCTTGCGCGGGTGCCGCGCTGCTGCTGATGAGCGTCTCTTATCTCCCTGTCGTACGCTACTACGACCTACCACATTTTTGGGTCGTGAGTTTGCCGCTTGCGGCGGTTCTGTACCTGCTTATGACCTGGACGTCAGCGTGGCGTTTCTACCGCGGCGAGCGTTCGCGCTGGAAAGGGCGCGTCTACAGTCGAAAAAAACCGATCTCACACTGAACTTTGGGCGCTACACGGTATCAATTGAACTAGAGCCGGTTGATGAGGAAATGCAGGATGGCGCAGCTATTGAGTTTACTAATTTTATCCCTTGCCTTGACCACTTCTCCGCTGGTGATAGCAAACGATGAAGAACAAGCGGCGGCGGTGGTGGAAAATTTGCATGCTGCTTTGTTGCAGACCATGAGTCAGGCCGATGAACTAGGTTATCGCGGTCGCTACACGCAGTTAGATCCGATTTTGAACGAAGCCTTTGATTTCGACACCATTGCCCGTATCGCCGCGGGCCGCCACTGGAAAGATGTCACGCCACAAGACAAAGCAGCGTTCCTAGATGCATTTAAGCGCCTGAGCGTCGCGACTTATGCCGTTCGTTTCAGCGGTTTCTCCGGTGAACGTTTCGAGACCGTCGGCGTCGAGGCGAAGCGTGGTAACCAGCTCGTTAAAACCGCTCTGCTAAAAGAAGACGGCGCTAGCGTATCGCTTGACTATCTACTGCACAACAAGGACGGAAATTGGCAGATCGTGAACGTCATTGCGGAAGGTGTCTCCGATTTATCACTGAAACGGGCCGATTACACCGCGGTCATTGCGCACGATGGTATGCAGACACTGGTTGCCAAACTGAACGAAAAAACTGCATCATACGGGGGCGTACCTGAGTAAGCGGCGCCGTTGCCGGATGCGGGTATTGCGGACACTGCCCAAAGAAGCAATAAAATTGGAAAATAGGGCGAACTTGCGAAAATCGATTTAGCCCGCGTAGGTAGCTCTCAACACGCTTCAGAGGGAGTCTTGTTGAAAGCAAACTGGCCGCTAAATACTGTTCGTGAGAACCCCAGAAACTAAATACTCAGCGGACAATGGAACAATGCAGAGCTTACTAAGGATCCTGGCGCCGACAGCGGCCATCGTGATTATAGCGGGATGCGCTTCGGCGCCAAAAAATGACGGCGGCGACCCCCATCAAGGCATGAATCGAGCATTTTATGACTTCAACGACACAATCGACCGGAAATTCTTCAAACCGGTGGCCGAAGGTTACGTGAAAGTCACCCCTGAGCCAGTACGCGGCGGGGTCACGAACTTTTTCAGCAACGCGACTTATTTGAATACGGTCGCGAACAATCTGTTGCAAGGGAAATTCGGTGCTTTTTTCAATGACTCGAGTCGTTTTGTCATCAATAGCACGATCGGCCTAGGGGGTTTATTCGATCCCGCAAAAGAGATGGGATTGACCTCGAACGATGAGGATTTCGGTCAAACCCTGGGCACTTGGGGAGCGGGAGAAGGCGCCTATTTGGTGCTCCCGTTCCTAGGTCCAAATTCATACCGCGACGTACCCGGCGTTGCGGTCGCGTCGCTATTGAACCCGATAAGTTATTTAAATCCTATCGTCACGATCCCCGTGGGCGTGCTCAGCGCGATCAATACCCGCGCCAATTTGCTGGAAGCGAGCAATATCCGCGATCAAGCGGCGCTCGACCCTTACACTTTTGTACGTGAAGCCTATCGCCAACAACGCGACTACAAGATCTATGATGGTAACCCACCCGGGGACAACTTCGACGAATATTTGGAATCGGAAAGTGACGGCGCCATTTTGAAGATTTACTAACTAAGATCTATTGTGCCCCGGCGGGGATGTGCAATATCCGCACTAAGCGTCCTAGCGCGAACTTAAACCGCATCCTGCGAGCCGTTTCATCGCGCACTTAGCAGCTCGTCGACGAGTTCCACCCAATGGCGTACCGGTCGTTGGCTGGCACGTGCCAAATGTAGTTGGCAACCGATATTCGCAGTGACAATCTCCTCCGCATCGGTGGCTTCGAGCGCTGCGATTTTATTTTCTAACAGTTGCTCTGACAGCTCCGCTTGCAATAAAGCGTAGGTGCCAGCGGATCCGCAACACGCCTGCGGGCCGCGGTAACTCAACTCGCAGCCGAGCTTCTCCAGACACGCCTCCACCGCTTCACCGCGGTGCAAAACATGCAGCAAGGTGCACGGTGCTTGAAAAGCGACCTTGCGCTGGCGCAGCGGTGATGGCACCTCATCCAGCGTGCCCGGAATTAACTCACTGGCATCTCGCGTTACGCGTGTCACCCACGCGGCGCGCTCGGCATAATCAGGATCATCGGCGAGGAGCTCGCCGTAGTCTTTCAACATCGCGCTGCAAGCAGAGGCAGTGCAAAAAATTCCTTCAACATCACCGAGTGCCGGCGACGTCCAGGCATCGATATTCGCACGCATGATCGTGCGCGTCTCAGCTGCGTTACCGAGGTGATGCGGAAGCGCACCACAGCATCCGCCCGCGGGCGCGCGCAGCAGCGAGATCCCAACGCGGTCGAGGACCCGCGCGGCGGCGGCGTTGACCGCCGGTGTAGCGAGCGCCTGCACGCAACCTTCTAAGGTAACGAGGCGCCGCGCGTGGCGTACGCGAGGCCAATCTTGCGCGTCACCGCGCGGCGGGATTTGAGACCGCAGACGCGCTGGCGCGAGCCAACGTCCCCACTGCGCCAAACGTAAGCCTGCGGCAAAGCGTCTCGGATGGGGCACGATCTTAAGTAATAGCCAACGTATGAGCGCCGCACGCCGCGTCCGCGCCATGCGCGAGTTTAAGCGCGGGCGCACAAAATCAAGCAAACGCGCGTAGCGCACCCCTGAGGGACAAGTCGATTCACAGGCGCGACAAGTCAGGCAGCGATCGAGGTGCGTTTGCACGGTCGCGGCCGCGGGTTCGCCTTCGAGCAAGGACTTAATCAAATAGATGCGTCCTCGCGGACCGTCGCACTCGTCGCCAGTCAGTGCGTAGGTAGGGCACACCGCGTTGCAAAAACCACAGTGCACGCAAGCGCGCAAAATGCCGTCGGCTTCACCGGCACCGGGCACAGCTGACCAACTAGCACTGAGCTTCGCACGCATCTGTTATAGCTCCGGGTGCATGCGACCCACGTTGAAAATACCGTGCGGGTCGAACACCCGCTTGAGCCGCTGATGCAGCGCCAAGATCGCCGGCTGCAGCGGTGTTGACTCATATTTATCTTGCTCGAAATAGGCTTGCGCCCAGCCACCATGGGCACCAGCAACGGCGCGGATCTCGGCCGGTTCTTGCTCGCTGATAAGCCAACGTTGCGCACCCCCCCAATCATAAAAACAGGCGTCCGCCAATGGCAACGGCGGACTCGCCGGCGGCACCGATAAACGCCATAACCGCCCGGCTCGCGCGAACCACGGTAAATCATGTTCGCGCAAGGCCTGCCACCAATCGAGGACGGTGCTCGTATCATCAGGTTTAGTGGCTTCAATCGCGGCCGTTACCGCGGCCTCGGCACCGGAGAAGCGCGCGCGCAATAAACTGCCATCCCACGCCAGTCCGGACAACGGTAGCGGTTGTCCTTGCAGGGCGGTCATACGCGCCACAGCCGGCGCTTCGTCGAGCTGCCAGCTCACGCTGCACTCGGCCCGGGGTACCGGTACTACGCGTAGCGAGAGCGTCAAGATCGGGCCTAAAATGCCCCACGAACCCGCCAACAAGCGGGAGATATCGTAGCCCGCGACATTTTTGATGACTTGGCCACCAAAGCGCAGGAACTCACCGCGACCGTCAACCAAAGTCGCGCCTAATACCACATCGCGAACCGCGCCAGCATAGGGGCGACGCGGGCCGGAGATGCCCGCCGCGACCATACCACCAAGGGTCGCACGCCCGCCAAAATGGGGGGCTTCAAAGCCAAACATCTGACCTTCGGCTGCGAGTACCTGCTCGACATCCACGACGGGCGTGCCCGCAAATGCCGTGATCACTTGCTCCGCTGGTTCGTAGCTGATCACACCGCGATAGGGCGATAGATCGAAAGGGTTTCCCGATGCGCGCGTGCCCAGATGTGACTTCGTCTCCCGACCGTGCAACAGCAAGGGTTCGTGGGCCTTAGCCGCGGTACGAATACGCGCACACAAACGCTTAGCGTAGGCGGTTAGCAGCGGCCCGGCGCTACGCTCGGCGGCGAGACCGTCTCTCACTCGTCTGACTCAAGTAACACATCCGCGGGTGCCGCAATGTGCGGTGTTCCCGGCGCCACACCGGCATTCTGCGCCCGCTGTCGCAGTAGATGATCCATTAGTACCAGCGCCAGCATGGCTTCAGCGATCGGTACCGCGCGCAGACCGACGCAAGGATCATGGCGCCCCAGCGTTTCAATTTCCGTGGCCTCGCCGGTAACGTCGACAGTGCGACCGGCGAGACGCAAACTCGACGTTGGTTTTAGCGCAATCGACACCACGATATCTTGACCGGTCGAAATACCACCGAGCACACCGCCCGCGTCATTGCTCAGAAAGCCGGACGCCACTATTTCATCGCGATGTTGCGTGCCGCGTTGCGCAACAGCAGCGAAACCCGCGCCGATTTCGACACCCTTTACGGCATTGATCCCCATCATCGCTTTCGCGATGTCAGCATCGAGCCGATCAAAGACGGGTTCGCCCAAACCCGGCGGTACGCCCTGTGCCACAACATCGACACGTGCACCGATCGAGTCCCCTTCCTTGCGCAACGCGTCCATATACGCTTCGAGTGTCGCGATTTTGCTCGGCGCGGCGCAAAAAAATGGATTGTCGTCGACGCCCTCCCACGACTCGAAATCCAGTACGATCGGACCGAGTTGCGCGACATAACCGCGCACCTCGACGCCGCCGTGCTCACGCAAATATTTCTTCGCGATCGCGCCCGCGGCCACCCGCACACAGGTCTCCCGCGCGGAAGCGCGCCCACCACCGCGGTGATCGCGCCGTCCGTATTTCTGCAAATACGCATAGTCCGCATGCCCAGGGCGCAATTTATGCGCGATTTTCGCGTAGTCTTTTGGTTTCTGATCGGTGTTCTCGATCAAAAATCCGATCGGTGTCCCCGTCGTACAACCTGCATAGATCCCCGACAATAAACGCACCGCATCGGCTTCGCGTCGTTGCGTGGTATGCCGGGAACGTCCCGGCTTGCGACGATCGAGATCGTGTTGCAGATCCGCCTCGGCCAGTGCCAAACCCGGCGGACAACCGTCGACGATACCGACATAGCCCGGGCCATGGCTCTCGCCGGCGCTGGTAACGGTGAACAATAAACCAAAAGTATTTCCCGACATGGCGCCTAGTGTAGCGGTTCAACTACGTGAAGTCGCGAACGCCATCGTTCCGCACGCGCCCCGATCAAAGCACCGTTTCAAGCGCCGCACCGTCGCTCCCCGCCCGTGTGGGGAGCGCATCGGTATGCGACCGATGCCGTTCGCGGCGGCGACACCGGGATTCAATACCGCATACGTACACCGAACAATCCGGAAATGCCTGGCAGCGGCGCCAGGTCTTTGACGAACGAGGTGTGGCGGCGCGCTTGCTCGTCGGCGAGGTTCGTGCCGCGCGCGAACACCGTCAGCGATCGTCCGGCACCGAGCGGCACATCATAGCCCGCGTGCAAGTTGAACATGGTAAACCCTGCGGTTTCGGTCTCGAGCGCGCCAATTTCGTTCTGCTCCGTCACACGAATCACCGAGAAACCGGCGTACATCCGTTCGCGCTCCCACTCGAGGCCAGCGCCGAAGCGCAACGGCGGCAACCGCGGTACATTGCCACCCGCATCGAGTTCGCCTTCGACATAGTCCGTCCATAGGCGAAGTTCCAGGTCGCCATGTGAATCGTCGAACAGTTCAATACGTGTTTCGAGCTCGAATCCCCAGAAATCGGCATCGACCTGGGTTTGATTAACCAGTAACAGCGCCTCGTCTTCGTTCACGATTCCACCGTTATCGAGAAAGTCTTCTTCGACGCGATCGGCGACGCCGTCACGATTAAGATCGTTCGACTGCGGAAAGATGAAATCCGACACGTCGTTGTAGAACACCGTAAAGTCGAAACGGTAGCGGCCTTTGACTCGGCGCCAAAACACATCGATATTGTGCGAGGTTTCCGCACCAAGATTCGGATCGCCAATTTCGAACGTATTGCTGGCCAGGTGCGGCCCGCCGGAGAACAGTTCTTCGATCGTCGGCGCACGCTGCGAGCGCGTGCCATTGATCCCTAGTTCCATTCCGTCGGCGTACTCGTAAGTTGCGCCCGCCGAAATGCTGAGCAAATTGTGTGACCGATCTGCGATCATCGATTCGCTTTCAGCGTCCTGAAACTCGCCGCGAATACCGAGATCGAGATGCACGCGGTCGAAATCCGCCTTCTCGAAAACGAACACCGCGACCGCATCAAGTTGTGAGGGCGGCACGAACGCCTCCTCACCGATCGCGACGAACGCCTGGTCGCGGTACTGAAAGCCGACAACGCCGTCCCACCGGCCGACCGGGCGGTGGATCAGCTCGACGCGCCCTTCGAATTCCTCGTTTTCGAACTGCGTGCCGATTTCCCCGCTACCTTCGATTTCATCGTGTTTATAGTCGTTAGATCCGAACCGGCCCCTCAATTCGTCGAACCAGCCACGCGCGAATTCGTAGGCACCTTTGACGTCGTAACGCGTTTGGCGCAGATCGATCCGCGTACCACCGGGTGCTTCGGACTCCGCATTTCCCGCCTCTTCTTCGTGGTGATGCGCACCGGGTACCCCGTAATCGTTTTCGAGTCGCGAGACGTTGAATCCAATGAAACCGCGCGCGCCGATCCAGGAACCACCGCCGGAGAAATTATCGGTTGCAGCGTCGCTGTTCGGCAGGGTACCCGCGCGTTCCCCCGCATCGGGGTTTACCTCAGCGAAACCGGGAATATTGATATCCTCAGCATCACGCATCAGCCCGTCGAAGTGCAGCGCAAACGTATTGCCGATAGCGGCATTCAGCTTGATCGCGCCGAGCCATCCGTCGGATGCGGTGTCATAATGACCGTAAGCGGCCGCTTCGATACCGTCCGGTACGGTCGATGGGATGCGGCCGTTGACGACGTTAACGAGACCGCCACTGGCACCACTGCCATAAAGCAGCGTCGCGGGCCCCCTAAAAATTTCGACCTGATCAGCAAAGATACTCTCGACCGCGACGCCGTGGTCGGCGCTGATCGTCGACAAATCCATCGTACCGATACCGCCTTCGAGTACGCGCACCCGCGCACCGCTCAGCCCGCGTATAACCGGGCGGCCGACACTTGCGCCGAAATCGCTCGAGTTTACCCCGAGTTGATTGGCAACGGCCTCGCCGATCGACCGTGTCGATTCGCGGCGCAGGGCTTCTTCGTCGAGCACTGATATCGGTGCCGCGATATGACTGTCGACCCCACCTAAAGGATCCGCGGTCACAATGATTTCATCGATTGGTTGATGATGAGGGTGTTGATGCGCTGAGTCGGCAAAAACCGGTAGGGCGCTGAACAACGCGACTGATATAGTCAAATTCCTGCAACGAAACATACCGGAGTTCCTTTACACTTGCTAACTGAAAACAGGCGAGCACGAACTCGGATGACTCCGTTCTCGCGACGACGTTGGGTTTGTTAGCTGAGTAAGGGCGGGGCTCTGATCGGGCGCCGTTTCTCGCGGCCGCCGTTCGCCGCAACGGATCCCCGAGAGGGAATGACGATAGCCGTTCCGACACCGTCCGCATCGATTGCCGGTCCGACCGCGTCGATATCGTGGTTGGCGAAAACGAACAGATCGCAGATCTCGCAATCCGCATCCGACGCGTGTGCCGCAATATCCAAGTCATGGAGAATGCTCGCGGTCTGGAAAACGAGCCACGGCACAACGAGCAGGCCGACTAGCCACTGCCTGCGGTTGGAACGGATGGTCGCGCTGCCGGATGACATGTGCCGAGTTGTACCGGTTTCAGGGTACGGCGTCAAACCGTGCACGGTCGGCTGTTATCACGCAGGGACTTCATCCACCGCCGATTCCGTCATCGGCGGCACCAAGTCCGGCGATAAGCTGGACAATTTGGGACACGCGCTTTTCTGTCAGCGCGAAGCAGTTCTCGCCTCGGATGAGTGTGTGTCCTCAATTCCCGCTCACGCGACACGTGAAATAACTCGAGGTGGAACTAAGCACGCTTACCGATTGTGCAGCAGAACCGGAATAAATCGCGGCGACCGTTAATCGTCACGGTGACGACGTCGACGCGCTTTCCCATGCCGATCCCCACCTTCCTCTTTCGGCATTTCGCGCTCGTACTCTTCACGCTCTTTGCGGGCTTCACGTTGGGCTGCTTTGTTTTCCCTACGTGTCTCGCGTTCGTCTTCCCGGGCTTCTCGTTCGGCTTCACGTCGTGACTCGCGCATCTCGCGTGCGTAGTCGTCGTCGCCCATGCGACCGTTCTCGGGATCAGACCAAACCGGTGCTGCCACCGTAACGGCAAGCGCAGTTATTGCGATCGCTAAATATCTTGTTGTCTTCATGCTGTGATCCTCCTATTGGCTGAACTTAGAGATATGACTCGTGTTAGAGTCGCAAGCGTTATTAAGTTTCACCAGAAATCGCTGCATTCATTCAGTCATTGGTCACTAATAAAGTACCTAGCGGTAAGTTTCCGAATAGTTCGTCGCACGCACGCGGTGGTGCTTGATGACCGGGCGGGCGCCCGACGACCCACGCTCGACACATACCGGGCGGCGGCCGATGACCTCTCGGGATCCGAACCGTCGAGTCGGCGATGTTTCGAGTCGAAGCAAAACCGCGTTCCGGCCTCGTTGCGGTGTAGTTACTTTGACTCCGAAACCGTGCATGCTTACTCGCTCGATAATGCTTTTTCGTCACGAATTTACGATTGTCGGTCCGCCACTGCTTCGCTTTCGCACCCCTACGATCAACTTTCCGCCATCGTTCATTAGCAGCAAAGTCCAGATATACGGGCTCATCGCTCTCAAGTTCACGCTGCCGCGATTTGTACGCTTTGCTCAAGGCCGCGAGATCTTGCGCTGCGCGTGTACGTTCGGCCCGATCGATGTCACTCGACTGTACCGACAGGGCGCGAGCCCGTTCGCGACGAGCTACGCGCTCCTGTGCGACACGCTCACGTTCATAACTATCGATCACTGCCGCCAAGGCTTGTTCGCGCACGCGCGGATCGCCTTCACGGTATTCATCTGCCGGTGAAACCTCATCGCGCGCCTCGGCGGCGCGCAACGAGGCTTTTTCTCGCTGGCGCTGGTGATGTGGGGCACGCGTCATGTTCTGCTCGAGTGGCGCGGTCATCTCACGCGCCTGTGAGACCCCTTTGCGCGGAAGAATTTCTTCGTTATCGGCCGCCACGTATGAACCCGGCACATCCGTTTCGAGGTGCGATATCGCATGCATGTCTCCGTGGATGCGCACGACATCACGGATTTGCAGCTCTGCTTCCGCAGATGACGGTAGCGCCCCTTTCGCTACCGACACACCGCTCCCAATTTCTGAGGCACCATCGCGCGTGGACATCGCTTCAGCGGTGCTCGCGAGCGTCTCGTCGACTTCTTCCAGCTCCCTCGCCAATCGCGCCGCCATCGCGTGTAGCTCGCGCGCTTGCGCCACATCGCCTTGCCGAGCCCGAACTTCGGCGAGTCGACGCCACGCACCGGGATCATTAGGTGTGATCCGCAGCGCCCGCTCTACGGCAGCGTTTGCGCCGTTAAGATCACCTTTCTCTAGCTGTTCGTCAGCCCTCGCCAGTAACCACGCAATGGCAGGATCGTTAGACTGCTTTTCCTCGCCATACCGATCGACACCGCCGGTCGCGGTACCTGCGGCGAATATCAATAATGCCAAAGCGCTGTGGTTGAGCGTAAGCGGCTTAAGGAAGCGAGTCACGGCGATACGCCCTCCGCGACCCTAAAACTGTGCCACCGACTGAGAGACAAGTTGCTGCCTTAGGTGATCGAGTAAGGATGAAGAAATTACTGCGTCCTGTGGCAAATCGAAATCACGCTGATACGATTGGATCGCGGCCTGCGTGCGTGGACCCGAAACACCATCGATGGGGCCGGGATGATACTGCAATAACGCTAAAGCACGCTGCACGGTACGCACTGTTTTCGGATCGGGTGTTTCTAGTGCTTGTGATGATTCGAAGCCTAAGGACTGCGATCGGCTTAGATAGACGTCGCCGTCTAAATGCTTCAGCAACCGTGTCGACACCTTACCGTCGACGCGTAAGTGATTATCGTACTGGTAATCGCGAATGGCATTTTGCGTCCGTGGGCCGGCGACACCATTAATCGGGCCGGGGTCGTAACCGATCTCGCGAAGCTTCATTTGCACGCGCCGAGTATCTTTCGCCGTCTCGGAGCTCGGTTTTTGGGGGAGCGCGCATAGCATTTGCGGATCGCTGACGAAACGAACTCGTGCCAGGGGCTCGTGCCAGGGGTCGGACCGACCTAAGCAACTGAATCGGGTTGACAAATTCGGTGAATCGCAGCGATTTAGCTCCTTAGACTGCAGTTGAGGTACGAATTTCGCGATGTATATGCCTTGTCGGTGACTTCATCCCGGCACAATACTCACTGCGCCAGGTGTGAGCACGATAGCGACCTCGCTTGGCGTCGATCGCTAGTCATGCAATGTAGCCCGCTCGCGCTTATCGCCCCATTCCGCTAATGCGGATATCTGTGAGGATCGGAATTAATCTACTCGTGCGGTGTTGTCGTATCTAATATCCAAGCTGATGTGTTACGCCGGTAGACACCCAGAACTCGGGCCCAACTCGGATCCTAAGCGTCAGTGAGCCGGGCAATACCACGTATTGTGATGCGAATTCAAAGACCTAGCTTGGTCCGACCCTGAAGGCTCTGAAGGCTGACCCGGTATCAGCGGTTCATTCCTCGTCAGCGGCCGGATGGCCGCCGGCAGCAGCGAGAGCGTCACGGTCGACTTCACAGACACCGACCCGGGGCAGATCCTGACATTGAACTGGAACAACCTGGAAACCATCGACATCAACACCGAGGGCGTCGCTATTCTGCTAGATAATCTGCAACTGTCGGCAGAGTAGCGGGGGCTATTAGACACATATAGACGCCCGCCAGAAACTTACGCCGACATTTTGATGGCTGTCCCCGATGTCGTCCCGCGCTTCTCGGCGCGCGCGGCGAACGACTAAGCGATGGGCGTTAAAGCAATGTCGCGCCGTGCGTCGATTTCGATCGTCAGGTGTAGACGGCCGTCATCATCGGCGCGCGCTTGCGCTTCCAGACACCCCGCAGTGCGATAGGTTTGGCCAGGCCGCAGTTGCGCGAAACCAATCTCACAGCGCACTGCACCGCGCCCCGGATAAAGTACCGCTTCAAGCGCCGCCCCGTCGCTGACCGCACGCGCCGGAATCAAGTCCGGGTAGGGCAATTGATCGATTACAGGCCCTTCGCGCCACGCTTTCGGCATGCCGTTGTTCACCAGGTCGTGCAAGGCATTCGTGCGCCCCACCCGCATCTTAAGCATGAACGCGTGCGACCAGGTCGAACAGTTTGGGTAGCTCAATACCCCGCCGTGGGTAGCTGTTGTCAGCGTGGTAATTTCCTCAGCCACCGCGTCGGCGGCGTCGGTGTCCCCGAGTTCGCGTGCCGCCATGCCGAGCGCGCCGAGTGCATAGGCCGTATTAAAACGATAATTACCCGGGTCGAGCCAAGGTTTGAGCGGTAACAACCTAAGACCACCGTCGCTGGGTTCAAACAGTTCGTGCCGTGCTATTTCCCAGAAACGCACAGCAATGTCGGGAAACATTGGGTGCATCCAAAAGCTCAGAATGGCGTCTTCTTTGGAAGACGATAACCCGGGGATCGAAAATCCGGTGCGGGTTGAACGAATCAATGTGAGATGACCATCGACGTCGATGAACTCCTCTTCGAGGCGCCGTCGATATTGATCCTCGATCTCGGTCCAATAACTCGTGCCGTGGAGGCGGTCATGCAGTTTGATGCCAAGCGCAGCTTGATTGTTGCAAAACGGGTAGATCCAATTCGGCTCGCAGGGAAACAGGCAGAAATCGCTGCGGCGCTCGTTGTCCGCTAAGACTTTCACGATCGAAGCATAGTCATGCTCATAGCGGGCGCCGTTACTGGCCACCAGCGTCACTGCGCCAGGAACAGCGTAGCGCCGATCGCCACTTGCGGCTTCGAACAAGCCGATCTGCGCGGCGTACCAGCCGGAATACATGACGTTGTCCTTGCCGATGGGATCGGGCGCATGGCGAAAATTGCCCCACAAACTCTCTAGCGCCCAATACTTCCACACACAGTGTTGTTTTTTCTTTTCGATGAGATTGCGCTGAGCATCGTGCAGGTAGCCGTGCATTGCAGGCAGCTTGGTAAAGTTCGCGAGACTCAACACATAGCCGAGATTGTTGATCTGATAGCGGATCGCGCTCGGTTGGAACTGCTCGATAAAATCGAAACCAGCAAATTGATCGGGCGCTTGCAGCGCCCGATCAAGCGCATAACGAAGGGCGCTCAGATCGGTTGCGCTCAATTCGTCAACCAGCGGACAACCACCCGGATCGAGAATGGTCGACCGGGGTGACCAGGTGCCGACGAGCTTGGTACGGTCGGCGCCGCGTTTGATTTTGCGCACCAGGTTGCGACGCTGCGCGAACCACCCGCTCGCGAGGGTGAAAAACGATAATCCGCTGACCAAGGCCCACGACCCGCTCAGGGTGTGCGGATGTGCCATCGCGCCAGCTAGCAGCGCCGCGCCGCCCCAGACGATGAAAGGCGCAGCTTGGTTACCGGTACCAAACCATAACACGAGCGAGAACATGAACAATGCGGCGCTTAGCACCGCGCAGCCTAAATGCAGCGCGACGCTTAGGCCCCCGCCACTCAAGTAGTGGAGAAACCCACCACCAGGAAACACCAGCCCCAAACCAAAAGCCTGGAGACCGCTATGCGTGGCAGTCAAAGACAGCAAGATGCCGCACACGAACACCACGGCGTAAATAGTTGCGGTACGACGCAGTCGCGAACGCGTGATGGGACCGTTACGCGGGTTGAGCAGCGTATGTGGCAGATTGCCGCTTGGCAGCACCGCGCTCATCAACGATCTCCGCAGGCGTCTAGGCGCCAATTCGACGGATCGGTTCGCGACTGATTACGGCGCCGAATAAATGCACCTAAGCATGGTGTAGCACCTAGCCGTGTTAGTAATAACGCCGTAATGGCAGCGCCGATCGCGCAGCAGATCATCAGCACACTCCACCAAGCCAATTTGCATTAGTTTAAAGCGCGCCCGCGTCATGCGCCATACCTTCACCTAGCAACACGAAAATACCGTCCCCGCCATTGTGCAGCTCGAGCGCGATCAACGGCAGGCCAGGAAAGGCCTCGAGCACGGTGGCGAACGTCGCTCCGGTGTCTATAAACAAGGCCCCCTGCGATGTAAGATAGGTCGCAATCCGCGCGAAAATCGTCCGAATGTATTGCAAACCATGCTCACCGGCGCGCAACGCGACGACCGGCTCATGACGATATTCGGGCGGTAACTGGGCCATTTCACACCCCGACACATAAGGTGGGTTCGCCACGATAAGATCGTATTGTTCATGCTCGGCGGGAAATAAGTCCGCTTTCCGCAGGTGCACACGGTGTTCCAAATCATGCCTGGCGACGTTCACAGCAGCGACTGTCAGAGCATCCGTAGAGATGTCCGTCGCCGTCACCTGCGCCCCCGGAAAAGCTTTAGCACAAGCGATGGCGATGCAACCACTGCCGGTCCCAATATCGAGAATTTTGGCGACCGTTTGCGGCCGCACCCAGGGTGCAAAGCGCGCGTCGATGAGCTCGGCTAACGGCGAGCGTGGCACCAGTACGCGTTCGTCGACATAGAAGCGATGTCCCGCAAACCACATCGTGTTGATGAGGTATGCACTTGGTAGTCGGGTCGCGATGCGACGCGCAACCAGGGCTTCGACACAGTCGCGCTGCGCCGCCGTCACGGATTCATCTAGAACCGCGTCATCCGCATCGAAAGCCAACTCCAAGGCATGAAATACCAATAGCACGGCGTCGTCGCGGGCGTTGTCCACGCCGTGCCCAAAATACAGTTCCGCCGCCTCGAAACGCCGCTCGGCATCGAGCACCAGTGTCCTGGCCGTCGTCACCGTCTCTCGACCCGCACCGACTTCGTGCCTCGTTGGCCGGAGGTGACTAACGCTCGCTCAGCTCTAACAACATATCGTTCATGCGCTGCACGAAGCCAGCGGGATCGTCCAAACGCCCCCCTTCAGCTAACAGCGCCTGCTCATACAACATCGTCGCCCAATCACCGTAGCGATCCTCGTCGCTCTCGTCGTTAACGCGCGTCACTAAGGGATGCGTCGGATTTATTTCTAAAATACGCTGTGTTGCAGGAACTTCTTGTCCGGTAGATTTCAAGATGCGCTGCAAATTAGCGCTCATATCGTGTTCATCCGAAACCAAACACGCCGGCGAATTCGTCAAGCGTTTACTGGCACGCACGGATTTCACTTTGCCGTCTAAGGCGCCCTCAAAGCGTTTCAGCCAACTCTCTTGCTCGGCTTGCGCATCTTCGCCGTCGGTGTCTGCATCGTCTTTTTCCAGATCGAGGTTGCCGTGCAAAACCGACTTCAACGGTTTTCCGTCGAATTCCGTCAAGTGCGTCGCGACCCATTCGTCGACGGGATCAGTGAGCAATAAAACTTCGATATTCTTGTCCCGAAACACTTCGAGATGGGGGCTGCTACGCGCCGTAGAGAGGGTCTCAGCGGTCAGATAATATATTGCCGCTTGCGCCTCACCCATGCGCTCACGGTAGTCTTGCAAAGAAACCGCGGCGTCTGTGTTTTCGTCGCGGGTACTCGCGAAACGCAAAAGCTTGGCAATGCGTTCCTGGTTGGCAAAATCTTCGACCACGCCTTCTTTTAGCACGCGACCAAAGTTCTGCCAAAACTTCGCGTAGTCGTCACCTTTCGCGAGGTCCTCTAATAACGTTAGCACGCGCTTTACCGACGCCGAGCGGATCGTGTCGATCAGTTTATTTTTTTGCAGGATTTCGCGTGAGACATTCAGCGGGAGATCGCTTGCATCGACGATACCACGTATAAAACGTAAGTAGCGCGGCATTAATTCTTCCGCGCCGTCCATGATAAAAACTCGCTGGACGTATAGTTTCACGCCGTGTTTAACGTCTCGGTCGAAGAGATCAAACGGCGGTCGTGATGGCAAATACAGTAACGTAATATATTCATTAGTCCCCTCGACTTTGTTGTGTATCCAAGTCAAGGGATCTTCGAAATCGTGGGAAATGTGTTTATAGAAACTTTTATAGTCGTCATCCGACAATTCTTGCTTGCCACGCGTCCATAAAGCCTGGGTATTGTTGACAACCTCCACACCCTCTTCTTTTTCATCTGGCTTCGACATCCGAATGGGGGTAGATAAATGATCTGAATATTTCTTGATAATGCCCCGTAGTCGATAAGCGTCGACAAATTCATGGGCATCTTCTTTCAAATGTAACGTGACCTCGGTACCGCGCTGCACACGCTCGACGTTTTCGACTGAAAACTCGCCCTTGCCTTCCGATACCCAGCGTACGCCTTGATCGCTCGCGTCGCCGGCGCGCCGAGTATTGACTGTAACCCGTTCCGCGACAATGAAAGCGGCGTAAAAGCCCACGCCGAATTGACCGATCAGTTCGGATTGATCGCGCGCATCGTCCTGCATCGCTCCAAAAAATTCTTTCGTCCCAGAACGGGCGATCGTACCTAGATTCTCAACAACCTCTTGCCTTGACATGCCGATCCCGTTATCCCTAACCGTGATCGTTTTCGCGTCAGCATCGAAATCAACGTCGATCACCAGTTCAGCGTCGCCCTCATACAAGCTATCATCACTAAGTGCGTTAAACCGCAATTTATCTATCGCGTCGGAACTATTCGAAATCAGCTCGCGCAAGAAAATTTCGCGATTGCTATATAAAGAATTGATAACCAAGCCCAGAAGTTGTTTGACTTCTGACTGAAAATCACGAGTCTCTTTGTTCGTATCGGTGGCCATAATCCTGAAATCCGGAGAAGCTGAAGTGTCGTATACCATTAATGCTAGGCTGAAAATATGGGCGCGCTAGCAAAGTTTTTCAACCCAGGCTTGGTACTCGCCGTGAGCGCCGCGCTCATACTAACGGCTTGCGCGACCTCTGCACCAACACCCAAAGCCACCACGGCCCCTGAAACTGTCGATGTGGAAAACCTACGCCGCTATGCCGAGGAGGCGTATGCGGCGCGCGAGTGGTTAAAGGCGGAAGCCTATTTAGTGGGTTTAACTCGCGCCCTACCGGAAACGCCGGACCCGTGGTTTCGCCTCGGCAACGTGTACGCGCGTACCGATCGCCTCGCTTATGCCGTACAGGCTTACCACGAAGCTTTACTACGCGCGCCGCAGCATACACGAGCCTGGCATAATTTGGGCATCGTGCAATTACGTCAGGCACGCACGAATTTTCGTAAGCTGCAAGAACATGGTCCGGCGGACGACCCATTACGCCTCCGTGCGGCGCAGCTAGAACAAGGAATCATCGAATTGCTCGGACGCACCCGCAGTGAGCCTGCCCCCCAGTGACGGCGCCCAACAAACAAGCGCAACACACGCCGATGATGCGCCAATATTTGCGCATCAAAAACGATTATCCGAACGAGCTGCTGTTCTACCGGATGGGGGATTTTTATGAATTGTTTTTCGACGACGCCAAACGTGCCGCGGCGCTTCTCGACATCGCGCTGACGAGTCGCGGCGAAAGCGGTGGCGTGCGCATCCCCATGGCAGGCGTGCCGGCCCACGCCGCGGATAGTTATTTGGCCCGTTTGCTGAAACGCGGTGAGTCGGTGGTCGTTTGTGAGCAGATCGGCGACCCGGCGACGTCTCGCGGGCCGGTTGAGCGCAAAGTCGTACGGGTGCTCACGCCCGGTACTTTGACGGAGGATGCCCTTTTGGATGGCGGCACCAGCAACCACATCCTCGCCCTTCACCGCGACGCTGATCACTATGGCTTGGCCTGGCTGGAACTCGCCAGTGGACGTTTTCAGGTTACTGAGGTTGATAATCCCCAAACCTGCGCCGATGAAATCGCGCGCATCGGCCCGGCGGAAATCATCCACTGTGAGGGCGCCGATGTTGCCCCTGTGCTAAGCAAGGTCCCCCACTGCGCACGACCCAATTGGCAGTTTGATTATCGCGACGCGCACCGCCATCTGTGCGAGTACTTTGGGGTTGTCGATCTCCATGGTTTCGGCTGCGCTGAACTCCGCCTCGCGATCAGCGCGGCTAGCGCCTTGCTGCAATACTGCGAAGAAAAACAATGCCGCAGCCTGCCGCATGTACAGGGAATACGCACCGAACACCGCGCACATGCATTGCTGATGGACGCCGCGACCACGCGTCACCTAGAGCTTGTCGCGGGCTTTGACGGCGACCACGATGTCTCCCTACTCAAACTTCTCGATCACACCGCAACACCCATGGGCGGGCGCCTCTTACGTCAGTGGTTACTGCGACCAAGCCGTGAACACGACGAAATCAACTTCCGCCTGGAAGCCGTGGCAGCGTTTCATCGCGATGCGAGAAGTGCGGGTTTAGTCGAAATGCTGCGGCGTATGGGCGATTTGGAACGTATTTCGAGCCGCATCGCGCTCGGCACCGCGAAACCTCGCGATTTAGACCACCTACGCCGTAGCGTGCGGCTCTTGCCAGAACTACGCAAGGCGCTCGCGGGGGTCGAAAGCAGTCGGGTCGAGCAGCTGCTGAGCCGCCTTGGCGAGTACCCCGACATGTCGGCGTTGCTCGAACGCGCATTGGTCGAAAAACCACCCGCATCGGAACGCGATGGTGGTGTGATCGCGAATGACTACGATGCAGAGCTCGATCGTCTGCGTGCCTTGAGCAGCGACGCAGACCAGTTGCTGCTAGAACTCGCCGAACGGGAGCGGGCGCGTACCGGCATCGCAAATCTCAAAGTCGGTTACAACCGCGTTCACGGTTACTACATTGAAATCAGTCGCAATCAAACCGCTGCACTGCCGGCGAGCTATGTGCGCCGCCAAACGCTGAAAAATGTCGAACGCTACCTTACACCGGAACTTAAGGAATTTGAAAACCAAGTCTTAAGCGCGCGCGCGCGTGCGCAACACCGCGAACGGGTGCTCTACGAAGAATTAGTGGGCTTGCTAGGTAGCGCGACACCCGCTTTGCAAGGCAGCGCGGCGGCCCTAGCTGAATTGGACGTGTTAATCTGCTTTGCCGAACGAGCCCACGCCTTAGACTTTACCCGGCCCCAATTTCGGCCACACGGCGGCATTCGCATCATTCAAGGTCGTCATGTGGTAGTGGAAAGTATGAGCGATGCGCCGTTTGTCCCCAACGACACCGTGTTAGACGATGACCGCCGGATGTTGCTGGTAACCGGCCCCAATATGGGGGGCAAGTCGACCTACATGCGCCAAACCGCCCTGATCGTGGTGTTGGCGCACGCAGGCAGCTTTGTGCCCGCGGAGCACGCGGAATTCGGCCCCCTAGATGCCATTTACTCACGTCTCGGCGCCTCGGATAACCTGGCGCGAGGCCGTAGCACGTTTATGGTGGAAATGATGGAGACAGCCGGTATCGTGCGTCACGCTACCGCAAAGTCTTTGGTTTTGGTCGATGAAATCGGTCGCGGCACGAGCACTTACGACGGCATGGCAATCGCATGGGCAACCGCCGAGCACCTCGCCCTCGTCAATCAATCCTATACGATTTTCGCAACCCATTATTTCGAGCTGACCGCGCTCGCCGAACACATTTCAACGCTCGCTAACATGCGTGTAGAAGCATTGGAAAATAACGACGACGTGATATTCACCCACGTTGTCAAAGACGGGCCCGCCAGCCAAAGCTACGGATTTGCCGTAGCGCTACGGGCTGGCCTACCGCGCACGTTGGTGACCCGAGCCCGGCAGCGCCTCGATGAGATCGCCACACGCCACCAGGAGGCGTTGCCGTCACCCAACCACCAGCTCCCCTTTCGGCCGCAACAGCATCCCATTGTCGCCGCGATCGCAAAAATTGACCCGAATCAACTTTCGCCGCGCGAGGCCTTGAACTGGCTCTACGAGCTAAAGCGTGAGACAACAGAGCCTCCCCCCGAATCATAACCTAGCGAGGGCTGTTGGCAGATCGCGTCGGACGGCTATAATGCCGCGACCGCAACAGGGAACAAGCCCGATATGACTTTCGTAGTGACCGAAAACTGCATTAAATGTAAGTACACTGATTGTGTTGAAGTATGTCCGGTAGATTGTTTTCACGAAGGCCCGAACATGTTAGTCATCGACCCCGATGAATGCATCGACTGCACCTTGTGCGAGCCCGAGTGTCCTATCGAGGCGATTCGCTCCGAAGACGACCTTACCGACGACGAACAACAATTCCTCGATCTCAACGCCGAACTCGCGAAACAATGGCCGGTAATAAATGAAATGAAAGACGCGCCACCCGACGCCGACGACTGGAAAGACGTCGCGAATAAACTGGAACACCTGGAACGCTAACGTGGGGCTTGGCGATTACGCATCGAAGCATTCGCGCCGATTTCGAAGTCGACGGTGGCCGGCGTGATTGCCGGCCACCGTCGGGATTGCGCCGATCTAACTGTCGTTGCATCGTTAGCAATCCGAGATCCGCGACGGCCACCTTCCCTGGCCAGCCGCGCGGCACTGCGGCGTCCGTGCCGCAATGCCATCCTAACGACTAGGAGGCTAGCTTCAAAGGCACGTGGATCCGAACAACAACGCCTATAAAATGTGGGAAAAGAATGCCTTAGCAGGAGAAACGAGGACTCGTTCAACGCTAGCGCTAACTTTCACGGAGGCAAACCAGGAAAATTTCACGCGCACACCTTGGTCGTTATAGCAAATCGCTGACGCGGTGGCCCGAAAAACGCGTGCTGCGATCCGCTAAGCGGCGATAGCACGCCGCGCTCGCTGCGCCTGTGCCAGGGAATTGAGGTGGGCGATCACCACCCGGCGCTCAGACGGGCCTGGTGCCGGCATTCGCGTTCCGCGTGCAATAGCCAGGCAGTTTGTCGGATCTAGGACGATCCTACTGCGGCGGCAGTTAAGCGGCCCCTAGTGCCGCGATTTCTCGTTACATCGCACCACCCAGCACCCCAAGATCGCCGCAAAATGACCTCGTTTAACCACCCGCCTCGCGACAGCACCCCAAGTTCCACAGACTGCTCGCATGTCCTTTACATTTTCGACGGCTGGTCGATACTTTAGTTGTGGTTAAAAAGCACAAACTATAAGCTCGCCGCAGAGTTCGGTTCGCGGCGTTGCTGCACACCACAGCACTTAGGGGAATACGATCACACGCGGGGAAATGCCACTATGGGCAAAACGCGAGCGGAATCTGGCGCGGCGAGCGTGTTGCTAAACTCGAGGCGGCCATCGCGACATGCCCTACTGTAGCAGCGACGGATTAGCGCCGTCTCCGTTAAGATAACCACGATCATGAAACAGGCTTTTTGGAAAACCGATCGCTTCGTCGGCATCGCAATAACAGCACTATTTCTGTTGCTATGGCTGGCTCGCAACCCCGTACTTGAGGGCTTTGAGCGCAACGCCTATGACCTCGGCGTTAGAGCTTCCAACAAAACGCCCGGCGACCAAGTCGCCATTGTCGCAATTGACGATAAAAGCATTCAACATATTGGTCGCTGGCCGTGGCCGCGCAATATTCACGCCCAGGCCATCGAAAAACTCGCCGCGGCGGGCACAAAAACAATCGCACTATCGATATTCTATTCAGAACAGCAACGCGATCCCGGGCTCGAATGGATCAAACGCGTTCGCGCCCACGTCGCGGACGCTGGCCTGACTGAAATCACAGCGGCCGGGTTGTTGCGCACGCTCGATGAAGCACAATCAGCTTTGGATACTGATGCAGTTTTGGCACACTCGCTCGCGACTGCGGCAAACGTCGTGCTCGCCATGCAGTTTGTTCCCGGCGTCCCGGTCGGTAACCCGGATCAAGCATTGCCGGAGTTCGTCAGTCACAACGCTGTGCCCAAAAAAAACCTCACCGATGCCGGCGGCCATGCAACGAGTAGAGGCTTTTTACCGATAGAAACCTTGTCCGCGTCGCCGCCGATCGAAGATTTCGGCGTGAGCGCGGCGCGCATCGGGCACTTGAACACACTGCCCGATGTCGACGGTGGGGTACGATTTGAACCACTCATTTTGCGTTATTTCGACGCCTATTACCCCTCTTTAGCGCTGATGGTCGCGGCCCATTTTCACAACCTGCGAGCCAGCGATATTAAAGTTAAACTTGGCGAAAGCGTAGAACTGGGTCCTAACCTCAGAATCAAAACCGATACGTCCTCGCTAATGAATACCCATTTCTACGGGCTTCGTGACGGGAACCGGCAACCGTTTCCCGTCTATTCATTCAACGACGTTTTGCAGGACCAAGTTTCGAACGACACCTTTCAGGGCAAAATCGCCTTAATCGGGCCTACCGCTTTTGGCGTCGGTTCGAGCTTTCACACCCCCGTGGGCACGGTTGCCGGACCAGTGGAAATCCTCGCCCATACCGTCGCCAGCATTCTCAATCAGAACTTTTTTGTGCGCCCGGGTTGGGCACACCTGGTCGAATTCATGGCGATTTTGGCCGTTGGTGCCTATCTCGTGTGGTTGTTGCCGCAGCTGCGGGCCGCCACCGCTGGGATCGTTAGCGTCCTATTTGGCATCGCCCTACTCGCTACCGAGATCGGCCTACTGGCCACGCAAAACCTGTGGTTCAAATTGATGACGGCGCTCACCTTGTTGATCCTCGGCCACATTTTTCTCACCACGAAACGCTTCCTCGTCACCGAGGCCAGCAAATTGCGCCTCGATGCGGATTCGGCGATGAGCAATAAGCAGTTGGCGCAACAGTTCCAACAGCAAGGGCAATTGGATCTGGCCTTCGAACACTATCGAAAATGTCCCGCCGACGAGGCGCTGCTGGAATTAATCTACAGTCTGGGCGCGGACTACGAAGCGAAACGCAAGTTCTCGCGCGCCGCAGCAGCATATCAGTACATTGTGGAGAATGACCCAAGTTTTCGTGACGTTGAAGAGAAGGTCACGCGCGCAAAACACCTTGAGGAAACCGTGCTGCTAGGTGGCAGCAGTCCCAAGGCTGGCGGCACCATGCTGCTAGACGGCGGCATTGCAAAACCAATGCTCGGTCGTTATGAAGTCGAAAAACAGCTCGGCGAAGGCGCCATGGGAATTGTTTATCTAGGTCGTGATCCAAAAATCAACCGCGTCGTTGCGATCAAAACGATGGCCTTGGCCGAAGAATTCGAGGCCGATGAAGTCGATGAAGTCAAAGCGCGATTTTTTCGCGAAGCCGAGACCGCCGGCCGCCTGCAACACCCAAACATCGTGACAATTTACGATGCCGGCGAAGAACACGATCTCGCCTACATTGCGATGGAATACCTCGAAGGCCATGATTTAGCGCGCTACGTCAAACGCGATAACTTGTTGTCTTTAGCAACGGTCATGGGGATCGTGTACCGCGCTGCGAATGCGCTCGATTACGCTCACAAGCAAAACGTCGTGCACCGCGATATTAAACCCGCTAACATCATGTACGAACCGAAAAAAAAGCAAGTCAAACTCACCGATTTCGGCATTGCTCGTATCACCGATTCCAGCCGTACTAAAACCGGTATGGTATTGGGCACGCCGTCGTATATGTCGCCCGAACAACTCTCAGGGCGCAAGGTCGACGGGCGCTCCGACTTGTTCTCCTTAGGCGTGATGCTCTACCAATTGACGACCGGAAAATTGCCGTTCGCAGGTGAATCTCTCGCGACCTTGATGTATAAAATCGCCAACGAACCCCATGCGGAGCTGGCGCAATTACGGCCTGAATTAGCGAAACAACGGCCATGCTTGGGAAAAATTATCGATCGTGCTTTACAAAAGGACGTTGACCAACGCTATCAAACCGGTGCAGAGATGGCGCGTGATATCCAAGCCTGCGCGAAATCGAGCAGCAAATAGAGAGATACCATGGCAGTACCGCTCGAGATCGTGAGTTTGTCGGACACCGGCTTAAAACGGGGTAGCAACGAAGACAGTACGGTCACCGATGCAGCGTTAGGTTTAGCGCTTATCGCTGATGGTATGGGGGGCTATAAAGCCGGCGAGGTTGCCAGCGCGATCGCGGCAAAAGCCGTGCTGGACGAAGTTCGCAAGCACCGTAAGGACCCCCAGCGCGGTACGGGCAAAGGCAAAAACCCGGCTAAGGATCGTGCCAATCGCCAATTTGAGGTGCTAGAAACCGCCATAGCGGTCGCTAACAAACAGATATATGGCACTGCACAGGAGTTACCCCAGTGCGAAGGTATGGGTACCACGGTAATCGTGGCCTTGTTTGCCGACCAACATGTGGTTGTCGCCCATGTCGGTGATTCTCGCTTGTACCGGCTGCGCAACAATGAGTTACGGCAACTCACCGCTGACCATTCGTTGGTTCAGGAACTCATTGATCGCGGATTTTTCACCCGCGAAGAAGCGCAAGCTAATACGCCCCGGAATCTGGTCACAAGAGCCCTCGGCGTCGAGGCCGACGTTGTGGTCGACATTCAAGAGACGGCCTTGGAGCGTGAGGATATTTACCTGCTTTGTTCGGATGGACTCAATGATATGGTAGATGATGAAGAAATCCGCTTAACCCTAAGTAAATATAGTGGTAATCTTGCAGGCGCGGCGCAAGAATTAGTGCGCCTAGCGAATGCGGGGGGCGGCAAAGACAACATCTCCGTGGTCATTGTCAAGCCACAGGCGGCGACGATCGCCGGCGATTCGGGGGCGCGTCAGCGCATTAAGCACTTGTTAAAGCGGGATAGCTATAGGGCATAACGATGGCTAAATTGGTGCTCAGCCTAAACGGCGCGGTTCAAGGCGAATTCATTCTCAACAAAGAGCGCATGTCGATCGGCAGAAAGCCGGATAACGACATTCAAATCGACAATCTCGCGGTTAGCGGCAAACACGCCCTTATTATCACCATACTCGATGATTCGTTCTTAGAAGACTTGGGCAGTACCAACGGTACCTACGTCAACGGCAAATTGATCAAAAAACACGCGCTCAGAGACGGTGATGTCGTCGGTGTTGGCAAGCACGAATTAAAATACGTGAACGAACATGCCACCGCCGATGACGAAGAATTCGAGCGTACGATGATCATTCGACCAGGCACCGCCAGCGCTGCCGTGGCTGCGGCACAAGCTGCGGAAAGCGCCGGAGCAGCCGGGCATTTGAGCGCGACAAAAAGCGGTGCGAACGAGGTTGCCAACATCAAACCAGCAGATGGGCGCGTCTCATCTGGCATGCCCTTGGGCAAGCTGCACGTGCTTAACGGGCCGATCGCGGGCAAGGAACTCGAGCTGACCAAAGCGCTCATTACGCTCGGTAAGCCCGGTGTTCAAGTGGCTGTTATTTCTCGTCGGCCGCAAGGCTATTTTTTGACCCACATCGAAGGTGACGGTACCAACGCAAACTACCCCATTGTCAATGGCTCGGCGATCGGTGCTCATGCCTACAATATGAATAGCGGTGATATTATCGAACTCGCTGGGGTGAAGATGGAATTTACCGTCCTGCGCTAGCGGCCCATCGGGCTCAGAGACGCGTAGCGAGACGAGATTATTTTTCCGGGATGTCGAACACCCCGTCCCAATTCACTCCCGGGGGGTTGCGATCCCGGAAGTTCGCGATGCGCTTAGCATACATGTCATAGAGGCCGGGGGCGCGCGAAACGCGTTTCAAGTTAAGGAAATTCATTTCTGCCGTGTCCCAATCCTGCGCCCGGTACATGCGTAATGCCTCGCGATAGAGTTTCAACTCGTCCTTCCACGCTGCATCGAGCTCCTCCCGCAAACACAACGGTTCGTAGATAGTAATCGCCTTATCTTTGCCCTGCACACGGACGCGATCAAGCTCCCGACATGCGTATTCTGGTGCCCCTGCTTTCGTCGCCTCGCTGACGATCAAGGGCACGCAGTAGTGCTTTGTCAGGCCCTCCAACCGCGATCCTGAATTAACCGCATCACCTAAAACCGTATATGCAACGCGGAATTCCGAGCCCATATTACCGACGCTCATTACCCCCGTGTTGATGCCAACCCCGATTTGTATTCTCGGCCACCCTTTCGCGACAAAGGTGTGCTCGTTTATTTCGGCCATCCGCTGCAGCATGTCTAGCCCCGCTTGAATCGCGTGCAAGGCGTGGCGGGTATCGTCCACTGGCGCCCCCCAAAAAGCCATGATGGCATCGCCCATATACTTATCGATGGTGCCACGGCGTTCATGAATCACACGCGTCATTGGACTGAGAAATTCATGCATTAAGTCGGATAAGGTTTGAGGTTCGAGAATTTCAGATAAATTTGTGAACCCACGAACGTCCGAAAATAACACCGTCATTTCGCGGCTTTCCGCGGCTAACGAGTATGCACCCGGGCTTTTCGCCATTTCGTCCACCAAGGTAGGCGGCACATACTGCCCAAACAAACCTGTCAACAAGCGCTTTCCCCGGGTCTCTACAAAATAGCCGTAGGACATGTTGAGGACATACATGAGCGCGAGCATGAGTAGGCCAGTGGCAAGTGGTACCACCAAGCCTCCGACGGTCCAAAACGCGAGATTAACGCCGATGTAGCTGAGCACTAGCAGCACGGTGCCCGCAGTTGCCATGCCAGGACTCAACATAGGCAGCAACAAGGCTGCGACGAGGCCAAATATCGTCAACAGGACGACTTCCAGACCAATAATATATTGCGGCTGCAGTTTAATATTTTCATCCATGATCCCGGTGATCAGGTTCGCATGCACTTCGACGCCCGGAAAATTCTCGTCGACCGGCGTCGTGCGACGGTCACCCAATCCCGGCGCTGTAGCGCCGACTAACACTACCGCACCGCGTAGGATCTCGGGATCAGCGACGCGTTTAAGCACGTCACCCGCAGAGACGTAGGCAAAACTGCCGCGGCGGCCACGGTAAGGCACTAGGCTCTGCACATGACGATCTACTGGTATAGCGCGCTCGCCCAATTGCAACCATTCAAGCCCCGGATAGCCGCGCCGACCAATACGCGGCGTCTCAAAGCGGGGTACTATTTCGTTGACGTTGAGCAAACGTCGCGCGATCTCAAGTGATAAAGAAGCATAATACGCGCCTTCGTATTCGATCAGCATCGGCACTCGCCTGATGACGCCATCGGGATCGGGTATTGGGTTGAAATGACCACCTCCTAGCGCACTGGTTTGAATCTCCTGCAAATTCCCGCCGTAGCCGTCGGCCACGAAGAATTTAACGTTTCTGCCGTCGAACGAACCAGGTGGGAAAACCGGCGGTGGCAACACCCCGGTTTTAACCGAATCGCTTAGCGAATCGCTGAAATTGAAGTAATACCCCAGCACGACCGGGTATTCCAAAATCGTCTCGCCAAACATGCCATCGAAATCCAACTGCGGACGGATCAACTGCAGCCGCGCATGAAAATCTTCGTTATCTTTGAATTCAACCGCCGCTAAATGCTCGAGAATATCCAAACCAGAACTTCGGTCTGGTTCTGCAAAAACGATATCGAAACCTAAGAGTTCGATTTCGTAATTCTCAAAAAGCTCTGTCACTAAACGCGCCAGCTTATCTCGCCCCCACGGCCAGCGCCCTTCCGCAGCCAAGCTTTTTTCATCGATGTCGACGATGACGAGACGCCGATCGACACCACCCGGCAGCGTCAACAGTAAGCGCTTATCGTAGGCGAAGTTATCCAAATGGGTTAAAAATTCGAAACGGTACCAGTCGGCAGCATGCGTTAAGAAAAAAAGCAGGATCAGCATCCCCAGCGCAATCGGGATGCAATGTTCACGCACGCGTTGCAAAAAACTACTCAAAATCGAGCCCCCGCGGATATACCGTACGTGCTAGACATATTCTCTTGTTCGCTAAGGTCGCACAAAACCTACGCAAGCAAGTGATTATCATCACCGTCGATGCGTGGCAAACCTTTGCATTGCAGCGCCTAGCACTAAACCTGCGCCTGTAAATAAGCATCGATGTCACGGTGAATAGGGAAAACTTTATCCAACCGAGCCAGCTCCAGGACGCTCATCGCGGCATCACTCAGACCAAGCAAAGCAAACTTCACATTCTTCTTTTTAGCCATTTGAAAACCCTCTACCAAACTCGCAATCCCCGAACTATCGATATATTCGACGTTCGACAAGTCGACCAGCGTATCTTCACCCGCATACAAACACTCGAGAATTTGCTTGCGTGCTACGGCCGAACACGACAAATCGACATCGCCGGCCAAATAAACCACCGAACAGCCGTTTTGTTTGCGAATCTCATAACTCATTGTTGCCCCCCTTAAGCCAGCTTAGCGGCGATGTCTAATGCACGTCGCTAGGCAAATATTCATCAAACTATTCGTTTGACCATGCGCAGGAAGTTGCCACGCTCATCGCCCAGATGCCCATAGCTATATTCATCCATCACTTGTTGAATGAAGTGCGTGCCGAGACCCCCAGGTCGAATATCTTCTAGAGCGCGTGGCTTGATGTGTCCTGGATCGATAGGATCGGCGAAATCTTGTAGTAACACTTCGAGTTTCTCTCCACAGTGCTCTATTTTCAACACGATCTCACCGGACGTATTCCCTTTATACGCGTGCTGCATGATATTCATACAGGCCTCATTTACTGCGATGATGAGCTGCGCAATTAGCGTCTCGTTGCACTGGAGGCGCTCGCCCCACGCTTGGATCCGCTGACGCACAGCACGCAATTGCCTCGGATCGGACGAAAATCTCATGTTAAGTGATCGTTGTGTCACGTCCATATCAGTCTAGATCGATGTGTAGCAGGGTAATGTCATCCTTGAGTGTGTATCCCTGCGCTTCGATTAGTGCAACGATGTGGCGTAGTCTATCTTCTCGGGCTACCGCCTGGCTGGCATCGATCAGAGATCTCACACCGGCGCCGCCCAGCGCGACGCCGTCACTATTCGTGGCTTCGCTTACACCATCGGTAAACATATACATCACACTCCCAGAAGCTAGGGAGATTTCCTGCACGGGAAACGTAAAACTGGGGTCGATCCCGAGCGGCGGCGCCGCGGCCGCAATCTCATCGTAATTCCCCGTCGCCTCTCGTCGCAATGGCGGTTGATGGCCCGCGTTCGCCATTCTCACGCGGCGCGCTTGGGTATCAATAAATCCCACAACGACGGTGACAAACATGCCGTGAGAGGCGGTGTCGCAAAGTTCACGATTGACCCGCGAGAGCAAGTGCCCGGGGTGGATTTCGGTTTTCGCTAAGCACCGCAAGACGCTTGTCGTCTTAGCCATTAGCAAGGCTGCGTTCATGCCTTTACCGGAAACATCGGCGATACTAAAATAGACATGTCCATCAGCGCGCACGAAATAATCGAAAAAGTCACCCGAGACACCGTGCGCCGGAATATTCCAGCCGACCACCGGCAATTCCCCAGCACCTGAGCGCGGCAGCAAACTAAGCTGAATCTCACGCGCCAACTGTAGTTCCCTGCGCACCCGCTCTTGTTCGACTAGTGCCTGCGCCATGCGCGCGTTATGAATCGCGAGCGCTGCGGACGCCGCGACCGTCATCGCCAGATTGGCATCGTCGGCGGCAAAACGGCCATCGCCAGCATGTTTATTGATGAGCTCCAAAGCACCGATCGTCGTGCCTTTGATCATCAGCGGCACGCACAGGATGGAATGCGTGACGAAACCAGTATCGGCATCGACAGCCGCGGCAAAACTCGGGTTCCCGGTGACATCACTCACGATTTGCGGGCGATTCGTCGCCGCCGTCAAGCCCACAATGCCCTCATCGGCGCGCAGGCTTAGGCCGACGACATCAACCGGACCGGCACATTTGCGACACACTAAATTAGCTGCTTCCTCGTCTAGCAAAAACAGCGATGCCGCTTCGGCCTCCAGATATCGCATCATTTGATCGACGACCTGTTGCAGCGTGTCGTCGATATCCAGGGAACTCGCCAAACCTTGCGTTACCTCGGCCAATACGGCAGTTAGTGCTGTCAAGTCGGGGCTAGACCAAGGCGTCGTGGACGATTTGTTCATAAACAACTGTGGGTAACGTTAGACAAGCCTAGATGGACACGGCGACTTAGAATGGGGCGCAGTCCTGTTGCGCGCCATGATGCTCAAGCATACTCATTTTTTTTATCCCATTCACATATGGCGGCGATAACGCAACTCGCGCAGCGCGGCTTGCGTGCAAGACACACGTAACGACCATGCAAAATAAGCCAATGATGCGCATTCTTCTTGTAGCGCGAGGGCACGACCGCCAACAAGCCGTCCTCAACCGTACGCGGCGTCGTACCGATCGCCAAGCCTGTGCGGTTCGCAACCCGAAAGATGTGAGTATCGACGGCGATAGTTGGCACACCAAAGGCCGTATTCAATACAACATTAGCCGTTTTTCGACCCACGCCTGGCAATGCCTGCAGGGCTTCACGATCGTTTGGGACCTCACCATCGTGTCGCTCGAGCAAAAGTTTACATGTCGCGATGATGTTTTTCGCTTTAGTGTTGTACAAGCCGATTGTTTTGATGTAACGCTTTAGCGCTGGCAAGCCCAGAGCTAATATTTCCGCCGGTGTATTCGCGACCACAAAAAGTTTGGCCGTCGCCTTGTTGACGCTAATGTCAGTCGCCTGTGCCGACAATATCACCGCGATCAACAACTCAAACGGCGTCGCATACTGAAGTTCGGTCTCAGGATCTGGTTGCGCCTTTTTCAGCGTGCGAAACAAACGCTGGATTTGCGCTGCGTTCACGTAGACTCAACTAGCCTGGATATTGCACGCAGCGCTCGCTGCGCTGGTGCCACTTCGTTGATGTAAGAGGGTTTTTCATCGGCAGCCTGCTAGCGCCGGCGGCGGCGTTGATGACAGACCCGTAGATGCTGGCCGACCGCCAGCAGCAGGCCAGCAATCAGCAAGGCACCGAGCGGCGTGGCGAGAATGGGCAACGGTCCGCGGGGTGTTACTTGCGAAACGAGATAAGGCTGATCGCTTAGCAAGCCAATGTCGTGCAACAACTCACCATAGGCAAACCATTCCCGCACGGCTGCGAGCACAAGTACGAAAACGGCCAAACCGAGTAGGTCGAAAAAAATCGTGAGCACCTGCTTTGCGGGCGTGATTTCGACCGGCGATGGGCTCAGGTGATTCGCGAGCACGCAACTCGTGGCGATCAAGGGCACATAAATCCCCAAGGCCTGCGCTAGCTGCGGGAGATACGTGACGATAAATAGATGCACGGCGACGACACTCATAACTGCAACTAGCGTTCGATGCAGGTAGTGCAAACGCGGCACACAAAGCGGGGAGGTCCAGCGCGTGATCGTGCCCGCTAACAAAATGCAAACGCTGAGCAACACCCAAATCGCGGCGGCTTTTACAACAGAATTAGCCACCGCCAACACCACACAAAGACCTAACACACTGTTAGTTGGATGGTGCCACCACAATGCACAGCAGTCTGATTTTTGACTCTCGGAGTGCAAAACTTTCATCGGCCCGTCAACTATCTCTGCGCAGCGTTACGCAGCTCATGATCCACGGCTAGTACTGGGCGCAAACCGCGTATGATTGCATTCGACGTAACTGTTGCACCGCTCAGCGCATCGAAACCCGCCTCGCCCGCTGCGATTTGCCATGTGTCCGCACCCTGCTCATTTAAGCGGCGGCCCCTCAGCTGTTGCCACCAAGGCCCATCTGCGGCAGCGAGACGCGCGCCATAACCCGGTGTTTCGCGATGAACCGCGAGGCCAGCGTCGATGATTTCCCCGCTGGTGCCTAGTAACACAACGATTATCAAAGGACCATTATAGGCACGCGCGACGCGGGCGACATATACGTATGCGACCGTCTCACCGCCACGGTGCACGTGCCACGCTTGCAGTATTTCCGCGTTGCGCTCGGCGAGTACTGGAATGGCGCTCAATTCGACCTTGGCCGGAAGTTTAACCGCGCTCATACGCAAGTAAGCGGTCAGTTCGTCAACAGCGGTCGAGCGCTTCCAAATACCATCGCTCGCAAAAATCACCGCGACCATAGCCCCAAACACAACGGTCAAAAACATCGCGCTGAGGTGATATCGACGCACGCTACCCGCGACAACGTTATTTAGCGCCATAGTGGCGTGGCGGGACGCCGCGATCGATTAAGGGTGCCAAGGCGTTCATGGTCAGCACTGCAAAAGCCACGCCATCGGGGGAAACGCCCTGAACGCGGATAAAATAAATAAGCACACCAACACCCGCGCCATAGATGAGCATACCCCGGGGCGACGAGGCGGCAGTGACTGGATCGGTGGCAACGAAAAACGCACCTAACATCGTCGCACCAGAGAATAAATGCACCAACAGCCCGAGTTCTTTGCTGCTATCCGCGGCAGCGCCAATGATCGATGCGCCTGCCAACCCGACCAAACACGCGACCGGGATGCGCCAGGGCACGGTGCCGCGCCAACACATCCACGCCCCCCCGCATAGAAATGCGATGTTGAGTAGTAACCAACGCGGATCTGCGGACCACATAAAATCGGGCCGCGAGTGTATTTCCTCCATCGTATAAGCTAAATCGAGCTGCGTCCGAGCATAGTCTAATCTGGTCGCGCCGCTGAGGGCATCTGGCGCCGACTCCGTGAAAAATATTTGCGCAGTTTGCGTGATGCTCGCCAGCGGCCGGCCAATCAATTCGACGCTGGGCCATGCGCCAACCAGGGTGGGGAAACACACCAACACAAAAGCGTAACCCGCCATTGCCGGATTAAACACGTTCTGTCCCAATCCACCATAGGCGTGTTTCGCTATCAACTGCGCAAACACTATCGCGAGTACCGTCAACCACCAGGGCACGTATGGCGGCACGGCTAATACGGTTAGCACCGCGAGCACCATGGCGCTGCCATCAAGAAGATGGAACAACATCGCCTGCCGGCGCCAGCGCAGCGCCACGGCTTCACACGCGATCGTGGTTGTCACACCGATCGTCAACTGAATCACGATACCGATGCCAAAGCACCAGATATGCACCGCGATTCCCGGTGTCAGAGCGATGAGCACCTGTCGCATTAAAGCCGGCACACTGGAGGTGCTGTGTAGAAACGGTGAGCTAGTCACGCTGAGGAGTCTGACTTGTCGTCGCGCCTACGGGCAGCTCTCGCGATGATGGTCTCCACTTCGGCGGCAAGCTCGGCGCGCGAATAACCATCGAGATCCACTAGATCTACGCTGGGATCGGGGTTCTCTCCCTGCGCTTGCAAGCGTTGCAGACGCGCTTCGTAGCGTTCCCGCGCCTGCGCCGCACGCGCCGCTTCTTCATCTAGCGTTTCGACTTCGGCTTTTGCATAACGATAGTAATGCACCAATGGAATATGGCTGGGACACACGTATGCGCAACAACCACATTCAATACAATCAAACAATAAGAGATCTTGGGCACGATCAAAATCGCTCGTTTTGATTGCATCTAACAAGCGATGCGGCTGCAATCGCACGGGACAGACTCCTACACACTCGCCGCAGCGTATGCAGGCCCGCGAGGCACGCTCGTCGGCACGCGGCGTGACGATGACGCCGCAGGTCGTTTTGGTTATCGGCGCGCTCAGATCACTCACTTCTACGCCCATCATGGGGCCGCCCGCGATAACTCGATCGGTTGCTGCTGAGACAACATCACAACCACGCAGAACGTCGTCCAGCGGCGTACCGATCCGAGCAATCACGTTCTTCGTTTGGCCGTGCGCGACAACCGTAACATAGCGCTCTATCAAACTTTCCCCGTCCACAACTGCGCGATAGACTGCGGCCACGGTCGCAACATTGAGGACGACAATGCCGTATTCGATCGGCAAACGTCCGCTGCCCAATTCCGTACCGGTTAAAGTGAAGATTAACTGCTTCTCACCGCCGGCTGGATAGATTTCTGGCACCGCGATAATTTCAACGCCGTCGGCAGCGTGCTCCTGCAGCGCCGCCAATGCGTGCTGCATATCCGCTTCAACAGCGATGATGATTGCTTGCGCCTGCAATGCCCTGCCTACAATGTTTGCACCAGCAACCACCTCACGGGCACGTTCCTGGACCAGACGATCGTCTGCCATGATGATAGGTTCACACTCGACGCCGTTGATTATCATGAGGCGCACGGGGAGCGTCGCACCTTCGCGAGTCTTGATATGGGTGGGGAACCCCGCCCCACCCATGCCGACGATACCCGCGGCTTCGATGCGCGCAAAAATCTCTGCCGCGCTGGCGGACGCGATATCCAGAGGCGCTAGCGCTGGCGCCGGCGCGTCTGCGCCATCGGGGATCAATGCGACACACGGCATCGCAATCCCACCCGGATGTATGACTGGGTGATCGTGAAGCGTGCTGAGGTGCCCAGACGTCGGGGCGTGAATCGCGGCGCTGACATAGGTATGTGGCACCGCGATGCGTTGGCCTTTCAAGACCTTTTCGTTCGCGGTGAAATCAAGCCGAGCGGCGATCCCGATGTGCTGCTGTATGGGTAAATACAACTTTTCCGGCAACGGCAGGGTCGGCGTTTTTGCGTCCACGTGAGTCGGCTTACGCCGCGCGATGTGCACGCCGCCCGGAAATCTATGCAGTGCCCGTCTCACAACGATTCTGTCGCAGCGCCTCGCGGATGATGCCAACGCCATTGCGCCGCGGCCAAAGGCGCCGCTTTCAGTTCGATGCAATCCACCGGACATGGCGGCAGGCACAAACCACATCCCGTGCACACCGCGTTGAGCACGGTATGCATGCGTTTATGTGCCCCCACAATAGCATCGACGGGGCACGCCACAACGCATTTCGTGCAGCCGATGCATTGCGCCTCCACTACTTCTGCTCGCTGTTGCGGCGGTCGCGAATCGATGTCCGAGCGGGGCAGCTTGCGACCCAATAGCTCTGCTAAGGCCTCTTGCGTTACGCCACCGCCGGGCCTACAACGCGTGACGTCTTCCCCGCGTTTAACGATCGCCTCCGCGTAGGGGCGGCACCCAGCATAGCCACATTGGCGACATTGCGTTTGCGGCAGCAGAACTGCCACCCGTGAAATACGTTCCGCGACCGTCACGCTGTGTTCGCGCGGCGGGCGCCAGGCGCCCACCAATAACACGCCCAGAAAAAGTACGCTGACCGCAAACAAACTGATCACGCCCGGTTCCTTCTAGTAGCGGGGCCAGGTAACGCTATCATAGGTTATAGGTCTAAGTCGGTAGCTCGAAGCCGTAACTCGCGAGCGCCATAAGAGCGAGTGAAATTAATCCCAGTGGCGCACCTCTTAAAGCGGCTGGCGCGGCAGCGACCTCTAGACGTTCCGTCAACGCCGCGAACACGGGCAATAAAGCTGCATAACCCAAACACAGTCGTGTGGATTCGAGAAATTCCGCTCCCAAGTTTGTTCTATGTTGCAAGGTGAGCAGCAAGATGCCGACCGGCACACAACTCAGTCCAAGCAACGGCAGCCCCGGCTGCAAATATCTCGCATAGGCGTGGTATCTGCTACGCCCAAGACGTGCCAGCAGTGAGAGCACCAACGCCACTGACAACATTGCGATCAGCAGTTGTAGCGGCACTATCTTAGCCGGTGCCAACGCGACGGTTACCACACTCGCCACCGGGGTCACCACGATCACCGCGGTGGCGAAAACTAAACTCGCTTCAAGACGCCGGGCAACCGCTAACAACGGACATAAGCCAATGAGATACGTCAAGGCGAGATCTGAGCTCAACACCAGCGCCGCACCGTATTCATTTGATCCGCATTCCGGGCACCGCGCCACTGTCGGGGCTGAGGAGAAATAGCTCCTCACCGCCGGGACCAGCGGCTAATATCATACCTTCTGAAACGCCGAAACGCATTTTGCGCGGTGCCAAATTCGCAACCACGACTACGCAACGTCCGACTAAAGCTTCCGGTGTATAGGCTTGTTTAATACCGGCGAAGACCGTTCTACACACTCCCCCAACATCCAATTCTAGTTCCAATAATTTGTCTGCTTTGGCCACTGTATTCGCCGCCACGACACGCGCGACGCGTAAGTCGATTTTCGCAAAATCTTCAATTGCGATCTCGGCTTCGAAGTCTGCCTGATCGACGTCTATGTTCTTCACCTCAACCTCCGTCTCAGACTTGCTCGCGTTTATCATTGCCACGACACGTTCTTCATCAACACGCTTCAATAACGGGCTAAAAACATTAATTTTGTGTGCGCCGAGATCGACGTCGATGTCGGACCATTGCAATGGCGGGCAATTGAGAAAATGCTCCACTTTTCCAACGGTATCCGGCAGCACGGGTTTCAGATAGATTGCCAACAAACGAAACGCGCGCAAGCCGGTACTGCAAACGCGCTGCACATCTTCATGAGCGGCGGGGGTTTTTATCATCATCCAGGGTTTGCGGCGATCGATAAATTGATTTGCGCGATCAGCCAAGGCCATTACTTCGCGCATCGCACGTGCATATTCGCGCTGTTCATAGGCCGTCGCGATAGAAGGAGCGGCAGCGCGCAACTCTCCTAACAGTTCGGGGTCGTCGTCTTCTCGGTGTAAAATGCCCTGAAACTGCTTGTTGATGAAACCCGCACAGCGGCTTGCGATATTAACCACCTTGCCCACCAGATCGGCATTCACACGTTGCCGAAAATCGTCCAGATTTAGATCGATATCGTCGATGCCCGAGCTTAATTTTGCGGCAAAGTAGTAACGCAAGAACGCCGGATCGAGGTATTCGAGATAGGTTTGCGCCGTCACGAACGTGCCGCGCGACTTCGACATTTTTTGCCCGTCCACCGTGAGAAAACCATGCACAAAAACGCTCGTCGGCACTCTAAACCCGGCGCCGTTCAGTAAAGCGGGCCAAAACAAAGTGTGAAAATACATGATGTCTTTACCGATGAAGTGATACATTTCGGCATCACTTTGCGGCGTAACAAAGTCTTCGAACTCAAGTCCGTGTTGTGTGCAATAGTTGTGAAAACTCGCGAAATAGCCGATTGGCGCATCCAACCAAACGTAGAAATACTTACCCCTCATATCGGGGATTTCGAAACCAAAATACGGGGCGTCCCGCGATATATCCCACTCTTGCAGTCCGGCTGAAAACCATTCCTGAAGTTTATTCACAACGCTCGCCTGCAGATCACTAGCACGTAACCACGCCTTCAGCATGGGTTCGAAATTACCAAGCTTGAAAAACACGTGCTCCGATTCGCGTTCTTCCGGCTGCGCGCCGCTTAGCGCTGAGATCGGTTCGATGAGATCCGTCGGGGCATACGTCGCGCCACAAATTTCGCAGTTGTCACCGTATTGGTCGGGTGTACGGCAACGTGGGCACGTACCGCGAATAAAGCGATCCGGTAAAAACATTTTTCTGATCGGATCGTAAGCTTGACGAATAGTGCGGCGAGTGATGTGGCCGGCATCGCGTAAGCGGGTGTAAATTAGCGCAGAGATCTCGCGGTTCTCGGGCGAATGAGTCGAATAGTAGTTATCGAACGAAATGCCAAAACGCGCGAAGTCCTCTTGATGTGATTTCGATACCCGCGCGATCAACGTCTCCGGTGTGACATTCTCTTGCTCGGCTTTTAGCATGATCGGTGTACCGTGAGCGTCATCGGCGCACACGTAGTAGCACTCGTTACCACGTGTGCGTTGAAACCGCACCCATATATCGGTTTGAATATACTCGACCAAATGCCCAATATGGATCGGCCCGTTGGCATAGGGTAAGGCGCTGGTGACCAGGATGCGACGCGGCGTGGAACTCATGTTACGGTCATCTCAGTGTACCGGGCTGGGTGAAACTGCAGTGCATGCGAAGGAACGGGTGTAGTGCCGGGCCTAACCGTAGCATTTTTTCGATCCGCTTCGCTATGTGCGAAATTTGTTAGAATCCTTAGCCGTGGAGTACCGAACATGAGCGCCCAGATCGACAACGAAATCGCCGCGGCGATCAAAACGTACATCGATCCTTATTTAGGAACCGACCTGATCACCGCGAAGGCGCTAAAAACAGCATTCTTTGCCGAGAATACCTTAGAGCTCAACTGTGAACTAGGGATCCCGCTAGCCCGCTACGGAGCGGAGCTCGAGCAAGCATTGTGTGAGGCCTTGCGCAGCGTGGCAGGCACACGTGAAATTCACGTGAACTTGCAATCGAAAATAGAAACCCGCGCGGTACAGCGCGGCACAAAACCGTTGGCACAAGTGAAAAACACGATCGCGGTCGCCTCGGGCAAAGGTGGCGTCGGCAAATCGACCACCGCGACCAACCTCGCCATCGCATTGCGCGACGAAGGTGCCAATGTGGGGATCCTAGACGCCGATATTTATGGGCCTAGCCAACCGCGCATGCTCGGCGCCGCCGGTCATCCGGAATCGCGCGATGGCAAGTCCATGGAACCGAAAGAAAGTTTTGGCATTCAGATGATCTCGATCGGGAACCTGGTCGACGAAGATACACCCATGATTTGGCGCGGCCCGATGGCGACCAGTGCCCTAGATCAACTGATCGGTGAGACTAATTGGCGTGATCTAGACTACCTCGTGATCGACCTGCCGCCGGGCACCGGCGACATTCAGCTCACCCTTGCCCAACGGATCCCCGTCAGTGGTGCGCTGATCGTGACGACGCCGCAAGACATCGCGCTACTAGATGCGCGGAAAAGTTTAAAAATGTTCGAAAAAGTCGATGTACCCGTGCTCGGGATAATCGAAAATATGAGCGTTCACATATGTTCGAATTGTGGGCATGCAGAGTCGATTTTCGGTACCGGCGGCGGCGCCGCGATGGCCGCACAATACGACGTGGAACTCCTTGCTAGCATTCCGCTCGATCGCCGAATTCGCGAGGGCGTTGACAACGGCAAGCCGACTGTCGCCTTACAGCCAGATTCACCAACCGCCACCGTATTCAGGGAAATCGCACGTAAAACTGCGGCTAAGCTTGCACTACGCGCCAAAGACTTCTCTGGCCGATTTCCCAACATCGTCGTTCAGAGCAGCTAAGGCCGCAGGTTTGACGGTCAGGTGTTGCAGCACACGACGGTAGTAATGCGGTGCCGTTGGTCGGAGGGTAATTCACTTGCCAGTCAAAGCGGATAGCTGGATTCGACGTATGGCGCTCGAAGAAGGTCTGATCGAACCGTTCGCGGCAGAGCAAATCCGCGAGCAGGATGGCACGCGGGTCATTTCGTTTGGCACTTCAAGTTACGGATACGACATACGCTGCGCACCGGAATTCAAAGTGTTTACGAACATTAACTCGGTGATCGTTGATCCGAAACGATTCGATCCCGGGAGCTTTGTCGATGTGCAAGCGGAAGTGTGCATTGTCCCGCCGAATTCCTTCGCGCTGGCCCGCACAGTTGAATATTTCCGCATTCCTCGCAACATATTGACGATCTGTCTCGGGAAATCCACTTATGCTCGGTGCGGGATCATCGTCAACGTCACACCCTTAGAACCCGAATGGGAGGGGCATGTCACTTTGGAATTCTCCAACACCACGCCATTGCCGGCGAAGATCTATGCTAACGAAGGGGTCGCGCAAGTAATTTTTCTGGAATCAGATGAGCTCTGCGAGGTCTCGTACCGCGACCGCGGCGGCAAATATCAAGGTCAGACCGGGGTCACGCTACCTAAAACGTGAGAAGTCAACGGCTCGCTACGTTTGCCTAAGTCCGACAAACCGCTAGACTGATTCTTGGCTCGCGAGTGATGGTGGTTCCGCTTGGGCCCGCGTATTGCGTAAGTCATTTGTTTGCACTCGAAGCACGTGTTGCACCAGTAGATCTCGATCCTCCTCGCGCAAGTTACGAAACTCTATGGCTATTTCATAGCGTGAGTCTCGCTCGCGGCAGGTGACGACTTCACCAAATAAGCGCATTACGTCATGTTCCGGCAGTAAAATAAGATCGATTGCTAAACAGGTCGCCTGCTCGAGCGGACTTTCTGCGAAGAGCGCCATACCACCCGCGCTAAGATTGATTTCTTGCAGGGCATGCTCGTCGTGTTGTCCTAGATCATGCGGCGCCGTTTCTAAAGAAACGACCCGTTCGAGTAAGTTTAGCTTGCGGTTGAGCAGGTCTATGAGTTGGCTAACTGCCCCTGCCTCCGTCGGCAATTCTGCGTGCAGCACCTGAATCTGCGATTCGATGCCCGCCCACGCAGCGCGCAAATTATCCAGCTTTACTTCGTTGAAATAGACTAGGCGTTGTTCGTTATCTAGTTCATCACGCGGGATGGCGCGATATTTAACTAGGGCTATATCTTGAACTCGGAAGTAGCTTCTGCGCTCTACAGTCATCGTCTCTACTCCTCTTTTCCCAGTTTTCGACTGTTAGCAATCTGTCCGACTTAGGAGAAAACTACTGCGTCCGCCTAAGTCCGACAGACTGCTAGTTAGTGCAACTCTGTTGTGGGTGCCGGAACGTCTTCAATGATGGTGGCTCCGGGCATCGGGCCTTCGCCGAGTTCTGGAATCGGTGTAATTCCAGCCGCATTTTCATCGCTCTCCGCGAGCGGTCCCGGATCTTGGTGAATAATTATCTCGACACGTCGGTTGAGAGCACGATTCTCTGGCGTGTCATTGCTCGCCAGCGGATGCGCTTCGCCGTGTCCTTCGACGACCAAACGTCGCGGATCCAGCTCGGACTCTTGCAGCAGTTCGTGGACCACAGATACCGCCCGCGCGGCCGACAGATCCCAATTTGAACGATAACGCGCTGTTCGAATCGGTACATCGTCGGTATGTCCTGCAACGACGATACGCCCTGCGATATACGTTAACGCTTCGCGTAACTTTTCTATAACCGGCATAAATCCCGGCGCAAACTTTGCAACCCCAGAAGCAAACGAACCCTTCTCGCGAATGCGGATAATAACCGACCGATCTGTCGTCTCGACTTGAATCATGCCGGCTTCGACTTCCTCGCGTAGCGCTTCCAGCAAACGCGCCGCGTCGATTTTGGTTTGCTCCTCGACATCTTGCTCACTGTTCGCATCCTTTTCTTGCACTAAGGCATCGGTAAAATCGAGCGTTTGCTTGTCGTCTTCGCGAGTTATTTGGCGGATTTCGTTTATCGGCGTGGGCTCGGGTTTGCCCGGGCTAAATTCCTGAGCAATGATGCTCGTACCTTTTGGGATAGCATCCGCCTTTATTTCACGTTGCACTCCGAACGCTAAACGCATCGACCCAGCAATTGCTTTGAATTTATTTAGATCCAGCTCCGCGAAAGACAACAACAGCACAAAAAAGCACATTAGCAAGGACATGAGGTCTGCGAACGTCATGATCCAGCCAGCGCTGGCTTGTTCCTCTTTCTTTTTTTGTACTTGTTCTTCCATTCCTGGCGCCGGGCTAGTCTTCCGCAGCGGGACGTTTAGACGCGGGGAGATAGGTGTTCAAAATTTCCTCGATCACGCGCGGATTGCGCCCTTCCTGAATGCCGTTGAGGCTATCTATGATCATTGACTTAATCATTCGTTCCTCGTTGGAACGCAGCGAAAGCTTGTCCGCCAGCGGTAAAGCGAACACGTTCGCGATGATCGCGCCGTATAAAGTGGTCAATAGCGCTATCGCCATCGCTGGACCGATCGCTTTGGGGTCGCTCATATTGCCAAGCATTTGAATGAGGCCTATGAGCGTGCCGATCATGCCCATCGCCGGGGCGGACTCACCCGCGGCCTTGAAGATTTTCTGGCCTGATTCATGTCGTTCTATGGTGGAATTTAGATCAGTGTAGAGGGTCTTACGCACCACGTCAGGCTCGTGACCGTCGACCATCAATTGAATGCCCTTGGCGAGAAAACCGTTCTCGGTTTCTTTGCCTTCGAGAGCTAGCAAACCGCCTTTGCGGGCCTCGTTGGCCATTTCGACGGTTTGCTCGATCAATTGTTCAGGTTTATCGAGTTTGAAAATAAATGCCTTGATTGCAACTTTAAAGGCGCCGAGGATCTGTGCCAACGAAAATTTCATCATGACGGCGCCAAAGGTGCCACCGACCACGATCAGCAATGACGGCACGTCGACAAACATGCCGAGTCCGCCGCCAAGCAGGATCGCCGAGAGGATGACACCGACGGCGCTCACTAGACCAATGAGCGTTGCGAGATCCATAGTTGAAATGCGCGTCCGATTATGTTGCCAAGTCGGCACCATTGCGGCTCGCCGCAATGGTAATCGACCATACTTTCAGGGATCGCTGCTTAACTCGGGATCTACCTCCAACACACACCCAGCGGCGCGCCACGAATCACCCAGCGGTTCCTCAGACACGATTAATATCGGTCGCGCAGCGCTGAAACTTTACGGGCTTAGCCCGTTGGGGGGATGAGAATGGCGTTTCCGCGGGGCGTCGCTCAAGGGCCTTTTTCAACGAGGCTATGGAACACTTCGTCGCGCTTCTCAGTGCGCCGCAACACGTGCCCGGCTTCGTCCGCATAGGCCGAAAAGTCGCGTAACGACCCCGGGTCAGTCGCAGTCACATACCGCGTTTCGCCGCTTTTCATGGCAACGCGTGCACGTTTCGCTTGCAAACGCAGCAGCCGGCAATTAAAACCCTTCGCGTCGAGATACTGATCGCGGTTCGCGACCATCGTCGCAGCCATCTCGAGATCCTCCTCGTCGGATGTGCTCACCGAGGCTTAGTCCCGTCGTTTTAGCTTTAATGCAACGGAGTTAATGCAATATCGCTGCCCCGTCGGAGGGGGCCCATCGGGAAATACGTGACCGAGGTGGGCGGCACAGACAGCACAGCTAACTTCCTCACGCACCATACCGTGGCTGCGGTCAACGCGAACGTCGAGATGTGATGGATCGGTCGCTTGGAAAAAACTCGGCCAACCGGACCCCGAATCAAACTTATGCTGTGAATCAAACAACTCCGCCCCGCAACAGGTGCAAACATACTCACCTGCCGCTTTGCAGTCATTGTACTCACCGCTGAAAGGCCGCTCGGTGCCAGCTTCCCGGCAGACCGCATATTCCTCTGGGGTCAGCTGTTCTCGCCATTGGCTCTCGGTTTTATCGATTTTTTCCATGCTCAAACGCTCTTTTCACGAATACTGCAGTCAGTCCAGCCCGCGGCCGCTATGTTAGGGGCGGATACCGTGGTACTTGCCGATAGCGCAAGCAGCGCTATTATAGTTGAATAGGATCAAGTAATCGGGCAAGGAAAAAGGACAAGTTCCCAGACCGTTGGATTGCATGCCGAGACGGGAGATATAGTAGTGCGCATTGCGTTACTTGAGGACGACGAAGATCAGGCGTCATTGTTTCTCGAGTGGTTGAAGACTGCCGGACACACCTGCGAGCACTTCGTTAGCGGCAAGCCATTCGTGCGCGCTGTCAAGCGCGACAGTTTTGACGTGCTCATTCTCGACTGGATGATACCCGACATGGACGGTGTCGAAGTATTGCAATGGGTACGAGAAAATATCGATTGGCCGATCCCCATCGTTTTTGTCACCGCTAAAGATACCGAAGACGATATCGTTCGGGCTTTAGAACAGGGTGCGGATGATTATGTGGTAAAACCGGCGAAGCAACGCGAATTGCTCGCGAGAATACAAGCCGTCGCGCGGCGCGCCGCGGTGGTCGACGAAAACCTCACAACTTTAGAATTCGACCCTTTCGTGGTCGATACCGCCAGCCATGAGGTAAAACGCGACGGTGAACGCGTCGAGGTAACGCAAAAAGAATACGAGCTCATCGTCTTCTTATTTCGTAATTTCGGCCGGGTCTTATCCCGCGCCCATATTCTGGAGAGTGTCTGGGGGCGCAACCCGGATATTAATACCCGCACCGTCGATACCCACGTCAGCCGTATTCGCACTAAGCTCGCACTTAGTGTGGACAGCGGTTGGAAACTAAGTTCCATCTACCAGCACGGTTATCGCCTCGAACGCGTCGCGAGCGGACATTAGGCGCATTTTCGCCACTGGCAGGGCGGGGTCTGCCGCTCATCAACAAGCTCTAAACACCACCGCCTTGTGGGTTTGGGTCGCGCTCACCGTTCGCGTGCCAAGTCGCGCAGCTTACGGTATATCGGTCGCTTTGCACGACCCAGACGCTGCGCTACTATGGGGAGGCGCTGTAGGTATTTGAACTTTCCATGACACCCTTCGCTACATACCGTCGACGCCCCAGTGTGCCCGTCAAGGTCGGTGCCGTCACCATTGGCGGAGATAAACCCATCGTCGTACAGTCGATGACGAACACCGATACCGCGGACGCGACCGCGACCGTTCGACAGGCGCAGCAATTAGCCGACGCCGGTTCGGAGCTCGTGCGCATTACCGTCAACACCGATGCCGCTGCAGCTCAAGTCGGACGCATTCGCGAAATGCTGGAAACCCTGGGGTGCACAGTGCCCTTAATCGGCGATTTTCACTACAACGGTCATCAATTACTCAAGAAGTACCCCGAATGCGCACAGGCCTTGGCGAAATACCGTATCAACCCCGGTAACGTCGGTTTCGGACGTAACAAAGACGTGCAGTTCGCGACCCTGATCGAGGCGGCGCTCGAATACGAGAAACCGATACGCATCGGCGTCAATTGGGGCAGCCTCGACCCGGCACTGGTAGCCAAAATGATGGACGACAACGCCAAGCTCAGCACCCCCAAGGATGCACGCGAAGTGACCAAAGAAGCCTTGATCGAATCCGCGCTTGCGAGTGCCGCACGCGCAGAAGACATCGGTCTGCCGCGAGAACGCATCGTGCTCAGCTGCAAAGTGAGCGCGGTGCAAGACTTAATCGCCGTCTATGCGTTGCTTGCCGAACGCTGCGATTACGCGCTGCACCTGGGCCTGACGGAAGCAGGAATGGGCTCCAAAGGCATCGTAGCGTCGAGCGCCGCCATGGGGGTACTGTTGCAAGCCGGGATCGGCGACACCGTTCGCGTATCCTTGACCCCCGAACCCGGCGGGGATCGCAGCCGCGAGGTCGTGGTGGCCCAAGAACTGCTGCAGACCATGGGCCTACGTTCCTTCACCCCGCTCGTCACCGCTTGCCCGGGGTGCGGTCGCACTACGAGTACGGTCTTTCAGGAACTGGCCGAAGACATTCAAGCCTATGTGCGTGCCGAAATGCCGACCTGGCGGGCCCGTTACCCCGGCGTCGAGAACATGACGCTCGCGGTAATGGGTTGTGTTGTCAACGGCCCGGGTGAGAGTAAGCATGCCGACATTGGCATCAGCCTCCCTGGTACGGGTGAAGCACCGGCAGCGCCGGTTTTCATCGATGGGCAAAAATCCACTACGCTGCGTGGCGCCAATATTGCGGCAGAATTCAAAGCCCTATTGTGCGACTACATCGCGACGCGCTACGGCGGCCACCGCACCCCGGTTGAACAGGATGGTGCTGCAGTAGCGTGACGCCGGCGGCCAAACATTAATGGGCGTCTCTCATTAGCTGGCCTCGTTCGACACGCGTGAGGCAAATGCACGCAGCCATCTCGCGCGACACCTCGCAGCGCCGCTGCTGATTGCAAGTCACCTAAGATGTGGCAAGACCTTAATGTATTGGTGCAAAACTTTTGGTCAATATGCGTGCTACGCAAACGTCCACAAGACTTGCCACACTCCCGCACTCTACTGGGCGCAACTGTAACGGCGTATGTGCTATGCGGTATCATCGTCTCCTTGCCGACGACGAGAACAGGTGCGGCAGTATTGATTGGGGTATTGAGCACGACAGTTCTAGCCGCGGTGACCGTCGTCTTGCTGGCGCTGGGGCGCCGGCTAGAACGCCTAAACCAAACATTATCGGCGCTTCTCGGCACCGGCGTGGTATTGAGCCCAGGTGCGGTGCTGTTGTCGCTGGGCTTGCATTGGGCGCAGCCGAACGGGCCTGCGGCGGGTAGTATTGCTTTGCTGTGGATCGCCTTTTTGATTTGGAATTTACTCATTAGTGCGCATATTTTGCGGCACGCGCTAGACGTTTCATTCGCCATGGGCGTGTTGATCGCCATTTCCTATGCCGCAGTGGTGCTCAAAGTCCTTGCCCACCTCAATGCCCTCATTGGGGTAGCCGTCGCTTGAACCTACAAAACTAAACGTAACGCCCCGAACTACCCGAAGAGAATAAATCCATGCGCATCCACCTACTCGGGATTTGTGGGACATTCATGGCTGGCTTGGCGTATCTGGCGCGGGCCTTGGGACACGAAGTGAGTGGCTCGGACGAACATATTTATCCGCCCATGAGCGAGTTTCTCGCCGCCGCACAGATCCCCGTCGTCACGGGGTACGCCGCCGAGAATCTCGATCCACGTCCGGATCTAGTCATCATCGGCAACGCTTTGAGTCGCGGAAACGACGCCGTTGAAGCCGTGCTTGCTAGCGGCCTGCCCTACACTTCAGGCCCCCAGTGGCTGGCTGAAAACGTGCTCTACCATCGCCATGTCATCGCGGTCGCCGGGACGCACGGGAAAACCACGACAACGAGCATCTTGGCTTGGATACTGGAAGCCCAGGGTTATGACCCCGGGTTTTTGATCGGCGGCATCGCAAACAACTTCGACGTACCGGCCCGACTCGGAAGCGATCCTTATTTCGTCATCGAAGCAGATGAGTACGACACCGCGTTTTTCGATAAACGCGCCAAGTTCATGCATTACCGACCCCGCACCCTAGTGATCACCAACATCGAATTTGACCACGCTGACATTTTTGACGATCTCGAGGCGATCAAGCGACAATTCCATTATCTTCTCCGCACCGTCCCGCCGTCCGGCATGCTTGTGTTTAATTTCGATGACGAGGTGATTGCCGAGGTCTTGACCCGCGGTATCTGGAGCGAGCGACTAGCGTTCGGAACGACTGCCGAGTCGGACTGGCGCTTGTTATCGACGCCGACTGCAAGCACTGATTTCGCCTTCGCTGGCGGTGGTGCGCCGGCCCAGACCTTGGTGTACGCACTACCCGGCCAGCATAACGCCCTCAATGCGCTTGGCGCATGCGCCGCAGCATCGCATCTCGGCATTGGGCTCGCAGATTCTACCCGTGCGCTGCAACAATTTGCGGGGATCAAACGGCGCTTAGAGCTGCTTGCGAATGTCGGTGGCACTCGCGTGTACGATGATTTCGCCCACCACCCCACTGCGATCAGCGCCAGTTTACGCGGCCTGCGTTCCACGCTCACTAGCCAAGAGCGCATCGTCGCCGTATTAGAGCCACGTTCCAATACGATGCGCCGTGGCGTCCACCAACATAGTCTCGCCCAGGCCTTGGACCCCGCAGATGAAATATTGCTTTACGCCCCTCCCGATCTTAGTTGGGATCCGCGCGCGGCGACGGCCGCGTTAGGGGCGAAGTGCAGCGTCTCAAACGATCTCGACGCGCTGTGCACAAAACTCGTCACCAGCGCCCGTACCGGTGATCACATTGTGTTTATGAGCAATGGTGGATTCGGCGGCATTCACCAAAAAACCATCGCTGCTCTCCAGCAACGCGCTCAAGAATCGCCGTCGTGAACACCGACCACCAGAAGGCTCGCTTGCCGTTGTTCCCGCTGCACACGGTACTTTTCCCGGGCGGCAAAATTCCGTTACGAATATTCGAGCCACGTTACATCGATATGGTACGGACAAGTTTGCGCGAGGACAGTGGTTTCGGGATCGCGGCGATCAAGCGTGGACGCGAAGTCGGCACCCCTGCGGAGCCCCATGGGTTTGGCACGCTCGCAACCGTCGGCGATTGGAACCAAGGCAAGGACGGTTTGCTTAATATCACCGTGATAGGAACGCACCGATTTCAAGTGCATGGCTATTACGAACAAAACGACGGTGCCTTGCATGCAGACGTCACTTGGTTACCCAACTACACCCAACCGTTGCCCGCTGAATACGCTGAACTCGCGCAATTACTCGCTGGGGTAAGCGACCACGAGTGGTCACCAGAAGGCGCGCAATGGGGCGACGCAGCTTGGATAGCCCATCGCTTGGCAGAACGCCTGCCTTTAAGCTTGGCTCGCAAAGTCGAATTGCTCAGCCTCGACCAACCGGTTAAATTGCTCGCTGCCATTAAACGCGAGATAGCGCAACGACGGGCGGCGCAGTGAGCGCCTCGCTCCCCGCGGAGATGTTGAAGCGCCGCTTGATCTGTGCGACCTTAGGTCAACGCGGGCGATAGCAAGCATCCCTGTCGATGCGCATAACAACTTTATTTATTCTAATAACAATCCATTCCTTCCAATGGGCGCAGGCGAAAGTCCCGGGTGCCGGCGAAGACAGCTATTGGTCCTTATGTCCAGCGCCCGCGGGAATACCGCAAAAACCTCACTATAGCGGGTCGGACATCGCCGCGGGACACACAGAGATCCGCGCCGACAGTGCCCGCATCGTCGATAATCAGTCGACTCATTTTGCTGGCGATGTGGAAGTCGTGCGGGACGCGAAGGCGGCTGCGGCAGATGAGGTAAATTATGACCAACTTACACACACGGCGACCTTGGAAGGACACGCGCATATTTGGGAATCTGGGTTTGTCTGGCGAGGCGAACGGGCCTTGTTCAATTTGGAAGACGATCTATCGCGCTTAGATGACGGCGCTTACTGGCTAGCGGACCGTCCCGGTCGAGGCCAAGCGAAAGTGCTCAAACACGATGGTCAAGCGCAGATCGCACGGCTGGTCGGCGTCGATTACACGACGTGTCCAGAAGACGCAGAAGCATGGAAGTTCTCCGCATCAAAAATTCGTCTTAACTTTGAAAGCGACCGCGGCTACGCCACGAATGCGGTGCTCAAAGTACGCAATATTCCTGTCTTCTATTTTCCCTACTTGAACTTTCCCATCAGCGATAAACGTAAATCCGGCTTTTTGCCCCCAAGTTTCGGTACCACGAACGATTCTGGATTCGATATTCGCATCCCGTACTATCTCAATATCGCTCCTAACCATGACGCAACGATCATCCCGCGCTATCTCGCCGATCGCGGCATCATGCTTAGTGGTGAATATCGCTATATGGGGAGGAGTTTTGAGGGTGAGGTCGATTTCGAATACCTGCCCAATGACGACGTCGCCGAGGGTCGCGATCGTTCCGCCGTATCATGGCAACACGAACACTACTACGATCAGCGTCGCGGCTATTTGGAGGCGTTGATCCAAAACGTATCTGACGCGCAGTATCTCGAGGATTTTGGCAGTGGTTTAGACGTCACGAGTCAACGCTATTTAGACCGTAGAATCGAAACTCGCTACCAAAATCGACACGTTTATATCTACGGCATCGCGCAAAGCTATCAACTTGTTGACGACACCATACTGAGCCGGTTTGGACCTTATCGGCGCTTACCCCAAGTTTATTTGTCCACCCTGTTCCCTATGCGCCATCTGCGGCCACATTTCGCCCTAGAATCCGAGCTCACCTATTTCGAACGCGACGAGAGTGTCTCAGGCGCGCGTGTCGAGCTGATCCCAAAACTGACGTTGCCATACATTAAACGTTACGCACAGATCTACCCGACCTTAGCCGTGCGCCAAACCCAGTATTTGTTGAACGAAGTCGGGGAATTCGACACCAACGAATCACGTACGGTACCGATGTTAAGCGTCGATGCGCGCTTGTTTCTCGAACGTCGCGTTAGTATTTTCGGCACCCGTTTTTTGCAAACATTGGAACCACGCCTCATTTACCTTTATGTACCGGAAGTCAATCAAGATCGACTGCCAAATTTCGATAGCGGCTTATACGACATATCATTCCATACCTTGTTCCTCAATAACCGCTTCTCGGGTCGCGATCGCATCGGGGATACCAATCAAATCGCGCTCGGTTTGAGCTCGAGATTTCTCGACTTGGATTCTGGGCATGAGACGCTGCGCGTAAGTTTTGGCCAAATTTACTATTTCGAAGACCGCAAAATTGTACTGCCCGGCCACGACGTATTAGATGATCCCACCTCAGAGTTGGTCACTGAAATCGTAGTTAATCTCGACAACGCATGGCTGGCCCGGGGGACATTGCAATGGGATCCGAACGAATCAGAGTCGGAAAAAGTTGCGTTTAACGTGCGCTATCAACCGCGTCCAGACTTCGTCGCCAACGCGGGTTATCGATTCCGGCGGGCGGTGACAGATATCGAGCAGACCGATCTGTCTTTCCGTATCCCCGTGACGAAAAAAATCGGCCTAGTCGGCCGCTGGAATTATTCGTTGCAATCGCGTCAGTCGTTGGAATTGCTCGGTGGCATCGAAATCGAAACCTGCTGCTGGGGCTTGAGGTTTCTGGGGCGTCGTTTTTTGCGTAACACGGAAGGCGAATTCGATACCGGTTTTTTCTTTCAAGCTGAATTCAAGGGCTTGGCCGGCTACGGGCGCAAAGCCGGCTCGTTTATCCAACGCAGCGTCCCCGGCTACGAACGTAATTTCTGAGCGGCGAGCCTGCCAAGCCACGACACAGGCGCGACTCGTCGATCTCCGGTCGGATACAGATTGCGCTACAATGGCAACGCATGTCTAGCGTGGATATTGCGTGCGGCGCTCGCCGCGCTGGTACCACTTGGTTGAGGTAACGGGATTTTTGTCGTTCGATGGTAGTGCGTCGGAAAATGCAAATGGTAACGCGCCTGTTCGGCAGTACGGCGCTGACGGCCGCGGCCCTCACGCAATATCCCGGCTAGTCCTGTATACCGATGAGTTTATTACGTATTTTCCTTGTTTCTTGGTTCGCCACGGCGTCCGCCGCCGCGATGGAGCTGGATCGCATTATCGCGGTTGTCGACGAAGACGTAGTCATGCAAAGTGAACTCGACCAACATCTACGTCGCGTCCGTGACGAGCTCCGGCGCCAGGGTACCGAGTTACCGCCAATTTCGGTACTCCAGCGGCAGGTGATGGAAAGGTTGATTTTACAAAAAATTCAGCTCCAGCTAGCTGAGCGTATCGGCATTGTTGTGAGCGAGGAGGGACTTGACGCGGCGATCAATGATATCGCAAAAAAAAATAATTTAAGCATGCCCGAATTTCGCGAAATCCTGCGCAACGATGGCTACGACTTCAATACGTTTCGCGAAAACATACGCGAGGAAATCATTGTCGCCCGCCTGCGTCGCGAAGAGGTTGAAAAGCGTGTCCAGGTTACCGATCGAGAAATCGAAAACTATCTGCGTAATCAATCGGAGCAGGAGGGCGGCAGCGAGGAAGTTCGGCTCTCACACATACTCGTCGGCGTCCCCACGCGCGCCAGCGACACGGAACGCGAGCAGGCGCGTCAACGCGCCGAAGAGATCGGCGTAAGATTGCAGGTGGGTGAAGACTTTGCACAACTGGCGGTGGCGACTTCCGATGCCCAAGACGCGCTCGAAGGCGGCGACTTAGGGTGGCGCGCTGCGAATCAGGTCCCAAGCGTGTTCGCCGATGTCGTGAACTCCATGGAGGTGGGTGAAGTTTCCGAACTTATTACCTCACCGAATGGATTTCACTTTGTAACGCTCACCGACCGCCGCAGTGATTCGCAAATCATAGTCGAGCAAACGCGCGCGCGCCATATTCTGATCATTCCCAATGCGATTTTAGCGGAAGACGATGCGCTTAACCGTCTACGTCAATTGCGCTTGCGTATCGAAGGCGGCGCAGATTTTGGTGAATTGGCGCGCACGAACTCCGATGATCGCGGCTCGGCCTTGGAAGGCGGCGATCTCGGCTGGGTCTCGGGCGGGCAAATGGTACCCGAATTTGAGGAGGTCATGAATGCGACCGCAGTCGGCGAGATCAAAGGACCGTTTCGCACCCAATTTGGGTGGCACATTCTAGAAGTCACCGACCGCCGCAGTTATGACGGTACTGACGAGGTCCGTAAAAGCAAGGCTCGCGACGCTATCGCGCAGCGCAAAAAGGATGAGGCATTTCAAACCTGGCTACGTCAACTTCGCGACGAAGCATATGTCGAACTCCGCGCCGACGAATAATTCGCTCCCCCTAGTACTGATCACACCCGGCGAACCGGCCGGCATCGGGCCCGAGATTTCGTTGCATATCGCGCGGGACGCGTGGCCGGCAAAATTGCTCGTCCTGTGCGATCCGCGCCTGTTGCACGAACGTGGGGCCGCGGTGCGCTACCAAACGCAGATCGAGACTGTGACAAATTTCGCCGATGTCGTGGACCATCGACCGGGCATAATGCAAGTGATGCCCCTTGAACTCGCCGTGCCGTGCCGTGCCACTAAACTCGACGCGCGCAACGCCCATTATGTCTTGGAGGGCCTCGAGATGGCGACCAATGCCTGTGCCGATGGTACGGCCGCAGCGCTAGTCACCGGGCCGGTGCATAAAGGCGTGATTAATCAAGCTGGGATCGAGTTCACGGGACACACGGAGTTCTTAGCCGAGCAGCTAGGCGTCCGGCACCCCGTGATGATGCTCGTTGCCGATGCCTTGCGGGTGGTACTGGTCACCACCCATCTGCCGTTACGCGACGTTAGCGCTGCGTTGAGCATTGAACTCGTTGCACAGGTGATCCGCGTGGCCCACACGGCGCTGGTGCGTGAATTCGGGTTTGCCGAGCCACGGCTCGCGATTTGTGGTTTGAATCCTCACGCCGGAGAGGACGGTTATTTAGGAGACGAAGAGCAACGCATCATCTCCCCGGCAATCGAGCGTTGTGCGGATTTGGCAGCCCGCATCGTCGGCCCACTAGCAGCCGACACCGCGTTCACACCGCACATGCGCACACACTTCGATGCGATTGTCACCATGTATCATGACCAGGGCTTGCCAGCACTGAAATCAATGAGTTTCGGAGATGCCGTGAACGTCACGCTCGGTTTGCCCATAATTCGTACCTCTGTCGATCACGGCACCGCCTTGGATCTCGCCGGCAGTGGTACCGCTGACCCTCGCAGTTTGCGCGCCGCGCTTGAGCTCGCGATCACGCTTGCGAGCACGACGCAAAGATCGTCATACGCACCCGTGTAGTCACCCGTGTCGCTGCGTAGACAAGCATGAGCCTCGACGTGACAGCAATAAGCGCCATTTTTGCGCCACTCGCTCCATAATCTCCAGAATTCTTGCGCCTGCATCAGGACAACGCAGTGGTCCACCGTCCCCGGAAAAGATTCGGCCAGCACTTTCTCAGCGACGCCTACGTCATCGATCAGATCGTCACGTGTCTCGGGCCCGCTGCGCTCGAAAACATTATCGAAATCGGACCCGGAACGGGCAATTTGAGCGCAGAATTGCTGCGCACCGGGGCGCACTTAACAGCGGTCGAGATCGATCGCGATCTCGTCGCCCGCCTGCACAGCAGATTCGCTTGCGAACCCCGCTTCACGCTCCTTGCTGGGGATGCCTTAACGGTCGATTTCAGCGCCCTAATCGATGAACTTGAAACCCCGATTCATGTCGTAGGCAACCTACCTTACAATATTTCCACCCCGCTGCTGATGCGTTTATTGGGTTTGATCCCACGGGTTGCGGCAATGACGTTCATGTTGCAAAAAGAAGTCGTTGCCAGACTCACCGCCACGCCCGGCCACCGCAGTTACGGGCGCCTATCGGTTCTGTGTCAAGCGCAGGCCGAGCCGCGGCCGCGCTTTGAAGTCGCTGCTGCGAGCTTTTCACCGCCGCCCAAGGTCGACTCGGCGGTCGTCTCGCTGCGTGCTGTGCCGCGCACGCCTAACCAGGCGTATCTAAAGGTGTTGGATGAAATAGTCACCGCCGCGTTCGCGCAGCGACGTAAGACCTTACGTCACAATTTGGCTAAGAAAGTACCGTGCACGCTATTAAGCGAACTCGGCCTCGAGATGACGCTGCGCCCCGAGCAGATCTCCGTGAACCAATATTGTTGCTTGGCGAAACAGCTCCACGCGCGGGGTGATGCCGGCGTATGATGGCCGTCCCAGCAGCGCAACAAATGCCCGCTGACCGATCGCCAACGACTTGGTCCTGTCATCTGACTTACCCACATTTTCTGTGGATAACATTGTGGAACATCAGCTGCGAAACCATATTTACCCTGCAAAAGTGGCCGTTTCTCTTAAATCGGCTAAATATTAATCAAATTGACACAATGCATATATTTCAATAAGTTACAGTCTCTTTTCGCAAAGTTCCTGGGATTGGCTCGATAAACCCATGTGACGCGGACACAGCAGAGGAACGATGTGCATAAGGATCGCACTCGCCGCAGGGATCCCGACGGTTGACACCCATATGAGCGCGCGAAATCAGGCACTGGCTGGGTGTCGGACTTAGGCAAATGTAGCGAGCGACGCGGCAGAGCGAGGGCAAATGGTCACGATTTTGAGGGGCCCAATAGTGCGATGGAACAAAAAGATCAGGCCTATGCGCCGCTCGTTCAGCCGCGCGGTAGCGTGCTCCTAGGTTCGAGCAACCTCCCGCCCAGATATTGCAGATGTCACCGCTAAAACCCACGCGTAATTGGCTCGCCCGCGGCTTTGAAATGAGCAGTCGGGTACTCGCTTGGACCGTTGTTTTGATGGTATTGGTGACTGCCTACGACGTCTTGGCGCGCTATTTTTTCAATCGCGGTTCGGTCGCGCTACAGGAACTTGAATGGCATTTGTTCGCCCTCGTGTTCCTACTCGGTGCCACACCTACTTATCGAAACGACGGTCACGTGCGTGTCGATCTTATCTACACGAGTAGGCGCCTCAGCACCAAACACCGCGAATGGATAAATATCTGGGGCAATCTTCTCTGTTTATTGCCTTTCTGTAGCGTTGTCGTGTGGGCCTCACTGCCGTTCGTCTACGACGCCTATGTGCACCACGAAACCTCACCAGACCCGGGCGGCCTCACCCATCGCTGGCTAATCAAAGCGGCGATCCCCGTAGGCTTCGGGTGGCTCGCCTGCTACGGCGTTTACGACACCGTGCGCCGCGTCAAGAAAGTGCTCGAGTAAGCCATGGCGCCATGGGCCTTGGTCATGTTCGCTGTCGCGATGGCGGCCTTGCTGCTCGGCTACCCGGTGGCATTTACGCTCGGTGCGGTCAGCATTGTGTTCGGTACCATCGCCCTCGGCCCGGAGTTTTTCTATTTACTACCGCTGCGGATCTGGGGCGTGATGACAAATTTCACCCTCCTCGCAGTGCCGTTGTTCGTCTTCATGGGTGTCGTGCTAGAAAAAAGTGGCATTGCAGAAGAGCTGCTAGAGGTTATGGGAGAGCTCTTCGGGCGCGTCCGCGGTGGTTTGGCCTTATCGGTAGTCGCAGTCGGCGCTTTGTTAGCCGCGACGACTGGTGTGGTAGGCGCGACCGTCGTCACCATGGGCATTATTGCACTGCCGGCGATGCTCAAACACAACTACGCTGCGACATTAGCGACCGGCACGATCGCGGCGTCCGGCACCCTGGGACAAATAGTTCCCCCCAGCATTGTCTTGCTTCTACTTGCGGACGTCATCGGCGTACCGATCGGAAAGCTTTTTCTTAGCGCCGTTATACCGGGTTTTGCATTGATCGTGGGATACGCACTTTATATCGCCTGGCTAGCTTGGCGGCACCCAAGCACTGCTCCCGCGCTCCGCACCGCACACGCCGAAGCACTAACATTGAGGGTCGTAAAAAGTCTCCTTCCACCGATCGCGTTAATCGTTGCCGTGCTTGGGTCGATTTTTTTCGGCTTGGCATCACCAACCGAGTCCGCTGCAATCGGTGGCGTTGGTGCAATGCTACTTGCCGCCTTAAACCGGCGCCTAAGCGTGAGCGTAGTGCAAACCTCGGCAGAGCAAACGCTACGGCTAACGAGCATGGTATTTATTATTCTGGTCGGGGCGACCGCGTTCGGTTTAGTTTTTCGTGGTATGCACGGCGATGATCTTGTGCACGAAATCCTGACCCAACTGCCAGGCAAGGAGTGGGGCTTTTTAGTGGTTAGTCAAACGGTGATATTCGCGCTTGGTTTTTTCCTCGACTTCGTCGAAATTTGCTTTATCGTCGTTCCTATCTTAGCGCCTATCGCCAGCGCGCTCGGTTTCGACTTAGTATGGTTTGCATTATTAATCGCTATAAATCTGCAGACATCCTTTCTCACTCCACCATTCGGATTTTCGTTGTTCTATCTCAAAGCCGTAGCGCCTAAGAGTATTACGACGATGCAAATCTATCGCGGCATTCTACCGTTTGTAATAATTCAAATCATCGTGCTTGGACTTTTGATTGCGTTTCCAACTAGCGTGCGCTGGTTGCCAGACTTAGCGGGACAATAGCAATGGTGTGAGAATCGTGTGCGCGGTATTGCTACCCGCGCAGGTGTTCGACAACCGGTTGCGTGCGAGGGCGCACACCATGCCAAAGATAGAATGCTTCAGCTGCTTGTTCCACTAACATCCCTAGGCCGTCTGCGCACTGCTGCGCGCCGTGCTCGACGCACCAAGCCAAGAATGACGTGGGCCTCGAGCCGTAAGATAAGTCATAACAGCGGGTGTGGGAGCCGATGCAACTCGAATGCAGTGGTAATCTTGTTGCGCTCAGCCCCGTTGACGTCGCATTAATGATTAAGTCCGAGGGGGTTTCGTGCCTACTATCGAGCGTGGTGACCTCGACGCTTACATCGCGCTCAAACTCCGCGGCGAGCTGCGTTGCTTTCTGCATGCTACGGTTGGCAACCGTCAAGCGACATGGGGCTGCGTCCAATAACGCGGGAATAATGCCCCGCGCAGCGCCCCCCGCCCCAATAACCAATATACTGCGGCCTGCAATCGGACGCTCCCAACGTGTTTCAAGATCAAGCACTAACCCAACCCCATCGGTGTTGTCACCGTGCACCTCGCCTGCGGCATCGAACCACAAAGTATTGACTGCCTGACTCGCCCGCGCGCGTGGTTGTGCCACGTCAACTAGTTGATAGGCTTCTTCTTTCAACGGCACGGTAACGTTGAGACCGTGCCCCTTGGCGGCGCGAAAAGCGGCGAGTGCCGCCGTTAAATTGCCCGCCGGCACACGCACTTTCTCATAGGTCAGAGCAAGCCCAACTTGGGCCGCAAACAAGGAGTGGATACGCGGCGATTTGCTGTGTGCGATAGGATCACCGACCACACAATAGTAAGGTCGGGATGAACATACGTTAAAGATGGCCACCCCAAAAGCTTATCATTGGGGCGAGACGAGCTTAAGCGCTTTTTTGCTCCATGACGCCGCCTGACAAGACGTAGGTTTCAAAACCTCGTTCGTTCAACAAAAACGCTGCCGCCGAGCTACGCCGACCGGTATCGCAATAGATCACGTAGGGCGTCGCGCTATCCAAGCTATCCGCTTTCAAACGCAGCATGAAAAGCGGGATGTTGATACTGTCGACTTTGCCGGTATTTTCGTACTCGCTTTCCAAGCGCACATCGAGCCATTTGGCGCCTGCTTTGACGCGTTCGTCGGCGTCATCGGCGCTCACCCAATTTAACATGGGCTCTTTGAGCAATTCATTGAAATCATCCTTTGACAAGCGCATCAAAACACCGTCTGATTCCATGGCGATATTCGCGTTACGTTTCGTCTCGGAGATCAAGGCCTCTTCTCCAAACGCATCACCGTCTTTCAAGTGCGCCAACACGATTTCAGAACCCGTCTTTGCCGAACGAGTAACTTTCGCTGTCCCCGACTTGATAATGTAGTAGTAATCGCCATCATCACCTTGATTGATGATGACTTCGCCCGCGCGTACGGGTACTTCCTGCATGCGCATAAACATGGCTTGTATATTTGCAGGTGGGATCTGTAGAAACGCTTGAGACTGTAGAATTCGTGTCATCCAGTCAGATTCATCCCCTGCTTTATCTTCCACCTGGATTTCACTGACTTCTATTCCTGACAACTGATCCCAGGTTAATAAGAGGTCCAGCAGATCGCTATCAAAACGCGTGACTTCACATTGGGTGAGCGCCTCAGCCGTGACTTGACGGGGTTGCTGATTGGCAATGGGATGTTTGCTGGCGTCCGTTCCCGCAACAAGTTTGCTTCTCTTCCCATCGTCAGAAATCAGCGCAATCTCACCACGCAATAAGTAAACCGCGCGCCGATCCACGTCTCCTTTCTTAAATAGCGTCGTACCGGCTGTTACCTTTTCTAAGTAAGCCTTGTCCGCGAGGTCAGAGAAATTCTCGGGGTTGAGAGCATTTGCGGGCACCAGCGTTTTGAGCACCGATTTGGCGACCTTTTGTCTTTCTGTCATTGACTATTTCCCGTGCTCACAGAGTAAGAACACTTGTTAGACTGAACCGATACGTGTCCGCCCTGATCATAACGATTTCGCAGCCACAGCGGGAAGAGCGTTAGCTGATTCGCCCGTTTCCAAAAATAGTATCGGCCGCAGGGCAAGCAAGCCTTAGGCGAAAATGTAAAGTGTTTTTATCTCAACAGCGTGGCCCTCTGGACGCTAGCCCGCGCCTAACTCCGATGGCGATCGCTGCCCGGCCCGCACCCCGACGATGAGCGCTTAGTCCTAACGAAGAACCGCACACAATGGGTGCGCCAGCATGCCGCGCGCACCGTGATCAAGCAGGTCGTTGGCGCGCTACAACGCCTCCGTGCCGGTCTCCCGGGTACGAATCCGGACAACATTCACAAGCTCGGTGATGAAAATTTTACCGTCACCAATTTTGCCTGTGTTCGTCGCCGCCACGATAGCCTCAACGACGTCCTCGACTTTGTCATCTGCCACGGCAATTTCGAGCTTGGATTTTGGTAAAAAATCGACCACGTACTCGGCGCCACGATACAGTTCGGTATGGCCTTTTTGACGGCCGAAACCCTTCACTTCGGTCACTGTCAGGCCTTGAATACCGATTTCGGACAGAGCTTCTCGCGCGTCGTCCAGCTTAAACGGTTTAATAATCGCAGTTACAAGCTTCATATTTGCGCTCCGAATAGTGGCGATGGTCCTCATTAATCGCCGCGGTAATGGCGTGGTTAGTCGTGGCGTGGCACCCTGCGCCCCCGAATATTATCGCCGTATTCTAACCCCTCGCGAATGACCTCGCGCAGGGCGAGACGTACGCTTCGCACACATCATAGCCGGACCATGCAGCTAGCGTGCCAGCATTCGCGATCTAGGCCGCACAGCTACCGCGTCACGGCGGGGGTGGATTGCAAGTCGATCCGACTTACGCCTAAGCTTAGGGCTGCAGACAAATTGGAATCGAGGAGTGCGCTATTGCCTGATTTTCGCAAGCTGGACGATATCGCTGACCAGTTGCGGCGTATTTTGCCCGACAGCGTTCAACAAATGGGGGAAGATGTGCGCGCCAACGTTCATACGTTGCTGGAAGCCGCGCTACGCCGCATGGATCTCGTTAGCCGTGAAGAATTCGAACAGCAGGCGGAACTCTTAGCCCGTACGCGCGCAAAACTTGCCGAACTCGAAGCGATTTTGGCCACCCTAGAAGAATCAGATTAATGGCCTTCTAAGACCTGGCCGACGCCGTGCGTTCTCCCGCCAATTCCGCTAAAGTAGCCGAATTACGCAGTAGCTTGCTCCTAAGTCCGACCGACTACTAGCCAGGATGGCTTTTTGACCTGAACAAAACCTGACGCAAGGAACGCGTTATGTCTTTAGCAATCGTATTCAGCCGCGCCGCCGACGGCCTGGAAGCGCCGTTAGTTGGTGTCGAAGTTCACATCAGCCACGGCTTACCCGCTTTCAACATGGTCGGCCTCGCCGAGACCGCCGTGCGTGAGAGCCGCGAGCGTGTGCGCTCGGCGATCATCAATACGGGGTTCGAATTTCCCACCCGCCGGATTACGGTTAACTTAGCGCCCGCCGATTTGCCCAAAGACGGCACCCGTTTTGACTTGGCCATCGCGCTCGGGATTTTGGCGGCCTCGGGACAGATCGGGAAACCACACTTATCGGCTTACGAATTCCTCGCCGAGTTAGCACTCGACGGGCGCCTGCGTGCCGTCGGCAGCGTGTTGCCTTCGGGCTTGGCTGCCCGCGATGCCCAGCATGCCCTGTGCTTGGCTCCAGACAACCAAGCCGAGGCTAGCGTCGTCGACGCCCTGCGAATTCTCGCCGCCCCCGATCTCGGCGCAATCTGTGAACATCTCACGGGGGAGCGAGCATTGCCACCGGTGATTGGTCAGCGCGCGATCGCAGCGCCGCACTTAAACCCCGATCTCGCCGACGTACTCGGCCAACACCAGGCCAAACGCGCGTTAGAGATCGCCGCCGCAGGCGGTCACCACCTACTCCTCGTCGGCCCCCCGGGAACCGGCAAGACAATGCTGGCGAACCGTCTCCCCGGCATCTTGCCCTCGCTCTCCGAAGATCAAGCAATGCAAACTGCTGCGATTCACTCTGTAGCGCTACGACAATTCGATTCGCGGGCCTGGCGTCGGCCACCATTTCGCTGTCCCCACCATACCAGCTCCGCCGCCGCGCTCATCGGTGGTGGCACTTTACCGCGGCCCGGCGAAGTGAGTCTTGCCCACCACGGGGTACTATTTCTCGATGAGTTTCCCGAGTTTGGACGCCATGCCTTAGAGGTCTTACGCGAGCCGCTCGAAACACAATACGTGACCATTTCTCGCGTCGCTGCACGCCGAAAGTTCCCGGCAGCGTTTCAACTCGTTGCCGCCGCCAACCCCTGTCCATGCGGTCACGCGGGCGATGGTAGCGCACGCTGCGAATGCCCACCCGAACGCATTAGGAATTACTTCCAGCGAATTTCCGGGCCGTTACTGGATCGCATCGATTTGCAAATCGAAGTTCCACACCAACGAGATTGGCTATGCCTCAACACGAGCGCGCGTTCGGAGCCGAGTGCGAAAATAGGCGCACGCGTAGCTGCTGCTCGGGAACAACAAATGCAACGCCAAAACAAACTTAACGTAAGGCTAAGTGGCGACGAGTTGCGCGACTATGCCATGCTCAACAACGATGGGCGGCGCCTGTTGGAGGACGCTTTTGAACGCTTGCAGCTGAGCGCGCGCGCCTATCACGGTGTGCTGCGCCTCGCCCGTACACTTGCCGATCTGGCGGGCCAGACGCCAGTGTTGCCTACACACATCGCCGAGGCGATCCAATGCCGTGCTTTCGATCGACCAAGACCGTCGTCGCACTATTAGGGCGTGTTGAGGTTTCGATCGCGCCACAGTTGCCTTAGAAAACCCGCCAATCAAGGCACCAAGCGCGTCGTTTAGCTTCCTCAATCCTCAGCAAGCGCCGGCGTTGGACGCGGAAACCGGCCAGCGGATGAATTAGCTCCCTTTGCGAGCGCCCGCGGATTACCGTAAATTCGTCGCTATCGTCAGCAACTAAACTGAAATATCGTGGCAGACTCGTCATATCAGATCAAAGTAAGCGCGCGCACCCAATACGTCTCTCACCAATCCGAGCCTGATCAAAATCGCTACGTTTTTGCCTACACGATCAGAATCGAAAACAAGGGCGCGATTGCCGCACAACTTATTTCTCGACACTGGATCATCACCGATGCCAGCGGCCAGATCCGTGAAGTCAAGGGCGAGGGGGTGGTCGGGGAACAGCCTAAGCTTGCGCCCGGAGAACACTACAGCTACACCAGCGGCGCTATTATTGAAACCCCGGTCGGTACGATGCATGGTAGTTATCAAATGATCGGAGACGACGGCGTTCAGTTTGATGCCCCGATCCCCGCGTTCCGCTTATCAGTTCCAAACGTATTACATTAGTCGGCACAGGTGCGGGGTCAACCGTCGCGAAAGTGACGCTGAGTAAATGGCAATCTACGCGATTGGGGACATTCAAGGCTGCTACAATGAACTGCGGCGCTTAATCGATAAGGTCGCGTTCGACCCCACGCCAGATACGCTGTGGTTTACCGGCGATCTTGTCAACCGTGGGCCAGATTCATTAAGTGTTTTGCGTTTCGTCAAATCCTTGGGATCCAACGCCATTACCGTCCTGGGCAATCACGATCTGCATCTGCTCGCCTGCGCCCTCAACGGCCAAAAGACCCGCCGCAAAGACACGTTCAGCGACGTACTAGAGGCACCGGACCGCGACGAGTTAATCGCCTGGTTGACCACCCTTCCCTTGGCATACCACGACACGCAGCAGGACTATCTGCTCGTTCACGCCGGACTTCATCCAAGCTGGACCATAGCCCATGCCCTGGCACTGGCACGTGAAGTCGAAACAGTGTTGCGTGACGAGCCTGCGACAATATTGCGGGAAATGTATGGCGACACGCCGACGCAGTGGTGTAAGTCCCTGACCCCGCGAGCGCGCCGGCGATTCGTAGTCAATTGCTTTACGCGCATTCGATACTGCCGCAAAAACGGCCAGCTCGAATTGAAATCCAAGGGCGAACCTGGCTCCCAGGGCAGCTCCCTTGCACCGTGGTACACGCTTCCGACGCGGCGAGAAACCACGACCCGCATCGTGTTTGGCCACTGGTCAACACTGCGTCTCAGCGCCGCCGACCGCGAGCGATTTCGCGTATATCCTCTCGATACGGGTGCTGTCTGGGGCGGGCAACTGACCGCATTGCGTTTGCACGATCGACGTTACTTTAGTGTCGCGAGCAACACCCACACACCGTTCGATTAGCGCTGCAACTTAATGGCGCCGTTGCAGGGTCACAAAACTGTACGCGTATTCGTTGGCGTCGTCCGCGGGGTGGCCATGATGCGAAACTTCACGCCATTCTTCAGGTGCAAAGTGCGGCAGGCGCGTATCGCCCCCCACCCGTGCATGTACTTCGGTGAGATAAACGCAAGCGACGCGGGGCAATGCACAAAGATATAATTTTGCACCACCAATTATCATCACCTCATCGGCGCCCTGACAGGCTGCTAGTGCCGCTGCGCACGACGCATAGACCTCGCAACCAGGCGCACGGTAGCGTTTCTGAGTAGTGAGCACGATATTCCGTCGTCCCGGTAAGGCGCGCCCGATCGACTCGTGCGTACGCCGCCCCATGAGAATGGGGTATCCCCAAGTAAGTTCCCTAAAATGACGGAGATCGGCGGGCAGTCGCCACGGTAACGCGCCCCGATCACCGATGGTACCGTCGCGGTCCATCGCTACCACGATAGACAAGCGTAGCGGCGGAACCGCGCTCACGCCGCTCAGACCGCGATCGGCGCGGGGATACTTGGATGCGCAACGTAATCGATGAGGTGAAAATCACTGTACTCGTAGTCAAAGAGGGAACTCACCCCCTCGCGCAAATGCATTCGTGGAAGGGCATACGGCTTCCGCGTAAGTTGCAGATCAGCTTGCTCGATGTGATTGAGATACAGATGCGCGTCCCCCAAAGTATGCACAAACTCCCCGGCCTGATAACCACAAACCTGGGCAACCATTAGTGTCAACAGCCCATAGGAAGCTATATTGAATGGCACACCGAGAAAAATATCAGCACTGCGCTGGTAGAGCTGACACGACAAAACACCATCGCTGAGGTAGAACTGAAAAAAACAGTGACACGGGGGCAACGCCATGCTCTCAAGATCGGCCACGTTCCAGGCGCTCACGATATGCCGCCGCGAATCAGGATCTTCTCGCAGCGAGTTCATGACGCGCTCGATCTGATCGATCACGTTACCATCCGGGCACGGCCAGGAACGCCATTGAACACCGTAAACCGGCCCGAGTTCACCATTATCGTCGGCCCACTCATCCCAAATAGTCACGCCGTTTTGCTGCAGGTAACGGATATTCGAATCACCAGTCAGGAACCACAACAGTTCGTGAATAATGGATTTTAAGTGTAGTTTCTTCGTCGTCAGCAACGGAAAACCGTGGCTTAAGTCAAAACGCATTTGGTAACCGAACACGCTCAAGGTGCCGATCCCCGTACGATCATTCTTGCGCCGACCGTGCTCGCGCACATGGCGTAATAAATTCAGGTAAGTCTTCATTTCAGCTCTTGTTCCGTTGCTTTGAGAAAGCGCGCAGACCGGTTTGAAAAAAACACGAGTATGAACACGCCGGCGGCGATCATGGGCAAGCTTAAGACCTGCCCCATCGTTAACCAACCCCAGGCCAGGTAACCAATATGAGCGTCCGGAACACGCACGAATTCCACCGCGAAACGGCTCGCACCATAGCCGATCAGAAACAGGGCGGATAAAATCCCCTCCCGCGGCGGCGACCGACGCACAAGCTCGAGCAATACGAATAGCGCCACACCTTCCAAGCCCGCCTCGTACAATTGCGTAGGATGACGCGCCACCCCCCCAGCCGCGGGATGCGTAAACAGCACCGCCCAGGGCACACTGCTCGGTGCCCCCCATAATTCTTGGTTTATAAAATTCGCGAGGCGTCCTAAAAACAAACCGACAGGAACGACTGGCACAAGAATGTCTGTCACGGACAGGAAACTGTGACCAGTCCGGTAAGCGTACCACCAAACTGCCGTGACAAAACCGATAACGCCGCCGTGAAAAGACATGCCGCCGTGCCATATTGCAAATATTTCCCAAGGTCGCTCGAGAAACGAAGCGAAGTTGTAAAATACTGCATAGCCAATGCGACCACCGATCACAGCGCCAAGTGCAACTACGAACACGAGATCCCCAACTTCGTTCGTCGTTAGACTTAACCGCCCGCGTCCCGCGCGTCGATGCAATAACCACCACGCCAAGCCAATACCGGCGAGATAAGCTAATCCATACCAGTGGATCTTGATGGGTCCGAAGGTTAACGCGACCGGATCAATGTCGGGGAAACGTAACATGGCGCGAAATTTTACCATGTGCCTAGAGGCAGGCTGTGGGATCACAGTCGGCGTAACAAAGCCGCGCATGCGCACCCAATGTTGATAACAAGCTAAAAGAACAACGCGAGCCCCCGGGAATGTGGTGAAGTTCCCGGGGGCCCCGCGTTGAAGGGGGATCGAATAGTCCGTAGGACACAACTGTAGTGCGCCGGCGCAAAACATCGCGGGGCACTTCAGGGCCCACACAGTTTGCCAACCACCAACCCCGCGCCGTTACCGACGGCGGTGGCTTTCAGAAGCGCGCAAGTTGTTGTAGGTGCCACCATAATCGAAAACCCGGGTCTTGCTCAATTGGGCCAGAAATACCACACGCTGTAGCTAGAATACGACGTGCCGGCGGGAAAATAGATTGATTCTTGTCGCTAAATGTCGCGAACGGACGCGAAAATGACCACTTCCTGGCGAGAACAATAGCGGGCAGGCATAGTCGTCTGTTTTACACCACGCATAGTCGTGAGAGCGCTTACGACCACGGCGGCCGTACCACGGCAACACGTGGGTATCTGCCGGCAGCCAGTGTCGCTAGCGACGTGGCATACGGGCAGGCGAAGCCTTATTATCCTGCGCCTAGACCTAAGGTTCGAGGTACCGAAGACCATGAAATGGCGTACTAGTAGAAGAAGTTCCAATGTAGAAGATCGACGCAGCGTCGGTCGCGGGCCGATGATCGCAGGTGGCGGCGTTGGTCTGATCGTAATGGCACTCGTCGCTGCATATTTTGGGGTTGATCCAACAGCCGTCCTGAAACAAGGGATGCAGCAACGCGGCCAGGCAAATACGCAAACGCACCAACCTAGCGCAGCTGAAAACGAACTCGCCGATTTCATTTCGGTGGTACTGGCAGATACAGAAGACACATGGAATGCGTTGTTTCAACAACAAGGCGCGCAATATCGCGAACCGTCACTGGTATTGTTTACCGGCGCGGTACAATCTGCCTGCGGCCAAGCCCAAGCCGCCATGGGGCCTTTTTACTGTCCCGGTGATCAAAAACTATATATCGATTTGAGTTTTTATCGCGACTTAAAACAACGACATAACGCCCCTGGAGATTTCGCTCAAGCATACGTTGTCGCCCATGAAGTTGGACACCACGTGCAAACCCTGATGGGCATATCGGCGCAAGTTCAAAACCAACAGCAGCGACTTCGTCGCGCGCAAGCTAATGAATTGTCGGTCCGTCAAGAACTGCAAGCCGATTGTCTAGCTGGCATCTGGGCACATCACGCGCACCGTAGCCGTCAAATCTTGCAACAAGGCGACATCGAGGAAGCACTAAACGCGGCGAGCAGCATCGGTGACGATCGTCTACAGCAGCAATCTCGTGGTTATGCGGTGCCGGAGTCGTTCACCCACGGCACTTCGCAGCAACGCGTTCGCTGGTTTAAACAGGGCCTCACTAGTGGCCAACTCAAGAGCTGCGACACGTTCAACAGCGCGCGTCTCTAGACATTGCGCCTCGACCCCAGCCACCGCTAATCCCACCCGGCGGTCTGTCGGGCTTGGGAATTGATAGCGAGGCGCGTGACGAAACCGCGACGCTGTTACGACTTCGAGGAGCATCGCGATTCCATGCTGACAATAAGTGCGCGGACGATGAGCCGCTGTCCCCGCGCCGAAGTAGATACCTCCTGTGCTCGAGAGACCGCGTGGTCACATAGTGCAATGCGCAAGCGAGCGTTGTTTGGCGACGTCACACGGAATCCGCACGCTGCCCTAGGAATGAAACCGGTACTGTGGACGACGGACCATACTCAATAGTATTCTGGGCAAATTTGTGAGCCTCTCAGCGTGGCGTATGCACCGCCATAGAAGACCCATCGTTAACGTTTTAGGTATTACTGGAGACGGTTATGGAAGTCGGCGCATTTTATCTCCCGAGTGTGGGTACAGTTACGGAAATCGAGAAAGGCCTCGCCGGCAAACGTACAGACTTATATCAGGACATGCTGCGCAATGTGGGCGAACAGATCGGGTACCTGGACGAACACGGATACTATGGTACCGGGTTCACCGAACATCACTTTCACATCGAAGGCGAAGAAGTTTCTACTAACCCCGTGCTGCTCGACCTTTATTTCGGATTAAAGACGAAGAATATGAAGTTCGGCCAGCTCGGCTCAGTGCTACCTTCTCTGAACCCAGTTAACCACGCCGAAAATATCGCGATGGTTTCGCAGATGTTACAGGGCCGTGTTTTTGTCGGCTTCGCTCGCGGCTACCAACCACGATGGGTTAATGTTCTTGGTCAGCATGTTGGCCTGGCGAATCCAGGCGAAGGACCGGAATACGAAGATCTAAAACGATCGCTTTTCGAAGAGCACTACGACATTATTCACACCGCTTGGACGGAAGATACCTTCAGTTTCGCTGGGAAACATTGGAAAATCCCTCATAAACCTATTCCTTGGCTGGCGCACGAAGTCGCACGAAAATATGGTCGAGGTTTGAACGACAATAACGAAATCGTCGAAATTGGGATTGCCCCACCGCTATATAACAAAAAAATGCCTGATCAATTCATGCCGTTCGCCACTTCGGAACGGTCGATAAAATGGGGCATGTCTCGCGGCATTGTGCCAGTTACGATCATGACTCAATACGATGTCGTGAAAGGACATTTCCAAGCGGGCATGGAAGCGGCGAATGAAGCAGGATTTAACTATAAATTCGGTCAAGGTATGGCCATGAGCCGTGAAGTAATCGTCGCCGATACCGATGCAGAAGCTGAAGCAATCGCCCGTGATGCTGGTGCTTTCATCTGGAACAATTTTTTTGTTCCCTTCGGCTTCAACGCGGCGCTGTGTCGTGAAGGTGAAGGACCGTTTGATTTACCTGCAACATTCGAAACGGTAGTCGACCGTGGTCTACTCGTGCACGGCAGCCCCGATACCGTTTGCCGTAAAATGGAAACCTTGTTAACGCAACTGCCGGTCGACTACTTCTGGATGTTCATCTACAACCATATGCCGCACGATGCCTGCATGCGCTCCCTGGAATTACTGACCGAGAAGGTTTGGCCAAACTTTACTGACAAGATTAAGTAATGGTCCCCGCATCCTAGATGGGGGTCGCGGATGCTGACGCAGGTAAAGGACCGTCTGGGCGCCGCTAGTTAAGCTTATGGCAAGTACCGTAAAGACCCGCTTTGACGCATTCGAGGCCAACCGGGCAATCCTGGGTGACGAAACAACTGCCCTCCGGAGCTTCCCCCGGGGGTAAGACAAGGATTGCAGCGGGATCGACCATGGCCGGAACATTCTGTTCTGTTACCTGATTCTGATCGTAGTCCCCGCCATAGCAGACGCCTCGGGCGCGCTTTTCTCGCTTAATGCATACGCCGCCAACGCCACACTCGGCGTCGGTGTCACACGCTACAAGCGGCTCACTCCACGCGCACACAAGCGCTAGCGTCGCGCCGTAAGCCAAAACCCTATTATTCATTCAAACCACCCCTCGTAGGCGACTTTGGACGTCGCTTGCTCGTTGCCAAGTCCGCGTTCGAACGTTACATCGACGGTGCTGCAAAGCTTAGTTTATACTAAGCTTAGCTGACGCCTTTAGTACACCTTGCTGACATTTGTTACCCGGCTGGCGTTGAAATACCCAAGTCTTTGTTTCAATTTAGGTCACCTCGACAATAGCCGATATGCTATTAATGCCTCGAGACACGGTTCTAGTCACCATGCGCAATTTCCACGCCCGATCTTATTGTCACATCGCGCCATAATCCAAGCGAATCAGTACCCAACCCGCAGTGATTACGAAAACACTGGAACCTGACGTTCAAGCTTCCCACACTGCCGAACCGAATATCGATGCGCACCTTCGCGCTGAGCAGCTCAAACACGTCTATACGAATGCCACCGCAACTTATCTCGGTTCGGTGTTCGCTGCGATCGTGGCGTGCGTATTGTTCTACGGATATTTACCGACCTTGCTATTGTATATTTGGACTGGGATGCATATTTGCGTTGGCGTCGGTCGCTGGATCTACGGCCGCCGGCCACCGCCAAACGTGCACAATCCAAGTGTTGGTGAAAAATGTTATCGTCAGATTCTCGTCGGCGCGATGATCTCTGGCATCGTTTGGGGTTTAACGCCCGGGTTTCTACTCGTTACAGACGACATCCAGACGACTGAACTTTTTCTTGTAGTCGTGCTGTGCGGCGTAACCGCTGCTTCCACATCTACTTATGCCGCGCTATTACCGGTTTCTCGTTGGTTTTTAAGCCTCACGTTATTGCCGTTGATTTCCGTACATTTCTATCGAGGCACACTCCTCGACATCAAGATGGCTACTCTCATTACGATCTACTACGGAATATTGCTGCAAATTTGTTCGCGGGTTCATCAAAAATTGCGCAACGGTTTTTTGCACGGTTATGAAAATCTAAACCTCATCGACGCCTTGACAAGCGCAAAAGAACGCGCGGACGCACTCAATGAGCGACTGACAGACGAAATCAACCAACATAGAAAATCTATTACTAATTTAATTGCCGCGAAAAGAGATGCAGAAGCGGCAGCCCAAACAAAAAGTGAATTCTTGGCTAACATGAGCCACGAAATTCGCACGCCAATGAACGGCATCTTCGGTATGGCCGAGTTACTACAATCGACCGATCTAGACGACAAACAAAGTAATTTTGTCGCGAGAATTGTCGGTTCAAGTTCTGCATTGTTGAGGATAATCGACGACATTCTGGACTTTTCCAAAGTCGACGCGGGTAAGCTCGAAATAGTGGAAACGCCTTTCGATTTTGCACAGCTGACCGAAAGTGTCGTTGCGCTGTTCACGGTAGAAGCGACCAATTCTAACGTTGAACTACGTTACGAATTTCAGGACGACTTGCCAAGCAGATATGTAGGCGATCCGGATCGCCTACGACAAGTACTCAATAATCTCGTTGGTAACGCGATTAAATTTACTACCGAGGGAGAAATTCTTATTTCGATCACTTGCGCTGATGAAACTGATACCTCGGCGACGGTGCGTATAGCGGTTAGCGACACAGGGATCGGAATCGGCGAGGATCAGTTAGGAAAAATCTTTGAATCATTTACACAAGTAGACGGATCGACAAGCCGATCGTACGGCGGCACGGGGCTTGGTTTGGCGATCAGTAAACACCTCATCGAACTGATGGGCGGAACCATCGAGGTTGAAAGCACGCCCGGTATCGGCAGCACTTTCTCATTTACGTGCCCGTTGAAAAAACAGCTTGACACAGCGCAAGAGACAATGGTCGCTGCAAATCAAAGCACGCGGCCGGACGAACGATCACCGCCGCTTTCCCATGTGGACGCAAAGGAATCTCGGCAAAAAAGCGGGACAAAACTTGACGGCGAATTTGATAATCCGCAAGCGAGAGTTCTCATTGTCGAGGACAATCCAGTTAACCAAGAGCTAATCACCCACTTGCTCGAATATATCGGCTGTGACTTCGCCATGGTCGATAACGGTGAAGCTGCGATTGCTGCCGTTTTTGACCACGCGCGTGGGGTTTCAGGCCCACCTTTCGACTTAGTGTTGATGGATTGTCAGTTACCCGGCATGGACGGCTACGTTGCGACGCAAAAAATACGCGAATACGAACAACAGCATGGCCACGGGCGTGTGCCAATCGTCGCGGTAACGGCCAATGCGCTAAGCGAAGACAAGGAGAAGTGCCAAATGGCTGGCATGGACGACTATCTTGCCAAACCTTACACACAAACCCAGATCCGTGAAATCTTGGCGCGCTGGATTCCCCAAGCGCGTGCCGAAACGACCGTGCTTCCGCGCGATCTCGACCCCGGCAAAAAACGTTCACCCATGTCCCCGGCAATAAGTAAGCGCCAATCCGAAAGACCCGTCATGAGTTTAGACGAAAAGGCATTAGACCAAATTCGCGCATTACAGCAGTCTGGGCAACCGGACTTGCTTACGAAAATCGTGAAGATCTATTTGCAAGACGCAGAAGAATTAATTACCGCGATCACCGATGCCATTCGAGAAAACGACGCGCAGCGCCTACGCAACTCGGCCCACACGCTAAAGTCAAGTAGCGCCAATATCGGCGCAATTAGCGTCTCCCAAATTGCGAAACGCTTAGAAGATTACGGCCGTAACGACGATCTTGAACAAGCCGGCGCAAAAATCGATGCGCTACGCAACGTGTTTAAGACGGCGTCATCCGCGTTGCGCCAAGAAATTGCGAGTGAAATAGCTGACTAAACGCTGTTGCAGCGACAAGCTCACCCCCAGCAATGCATTTCGGCGAGCCGGCTTATTTTTCTCACTCATGTCTCATCGCCGTCAATGACGACGACTGGAGCGCCTCGTCCGAGGTGAAGTTCTTGTGCGGCACTTTGCTCCGCACATGCAATTTCGACGACACCAAAGGAGTTGATGAGCGCTAACAGCTCTCCGGGTGCCACCTCGCCGTAGGTACGGTAAAAATTCATCGTATGGCCACCAGCGCGGACTCGCGGCGCACTCAGTCCGTCCAGATCGGTGCTTTCTACATTTGTAATTAAATTACCAAAATGGTCGATCGTAATCACTTGACCCTGCAAGTGACGTCCCAACCAAACGGGTTGCTCAATGAGAGAAGGAATATAGTTGTCGGTCGGTGTGCCCAAGTGCGTAAGCGTCAGTCTGCCGGTGGCGAGCTCGGCGGCCAACGGAGCAAAAAGATCGCGCCCGTGAAACGTTGCGCTCGGTGTCTTCACGCCGATCCGTGCGAGCACTGTATCGTCGATTCGATAAGCGGAGGCGTCTAGGCGCTCGCACAGACTACCCAATAAACCATTGTCGGGCCCAACGAAGAGGTGACCCTTACCGCCCACGACAAGAATATCTCGATCCGTACCGACACCCGGATCAACCACCGCGAGGTGAACGGTGCCCGGGGGGAAGTAATGATATGAACGCTCGAGCCAAAAGCCCGCCTCAGCGGGCCAATGAACAAAAACTTCATGGGTTAAATCAACGATCCGGGCGGCCGCAAAGCGTTGTAGGATCACCCCTTTCATGGCCCCGACAAAAGGGCCGCGGTGGCCAAAATCGGTGGTCACGGTTACGACACCACAGGCTGCAAAATCCGCTTCCATCCCTCGTGCCTCGACTAAAGTTCGCGGGCAGTTTACGGTAAGTGCTCAACATTGTCCCGCCGAAACATAGCGACGTGTCGCTACGGTTTCATCACGGCAAGCAGTTAGGTAAGCGGTGTTCTTCTACTTACCGAGCCAGTCGTGACTGGCGTACGCCGATAAACCGCGACAACTTCGGCTAAACGCTGACTAAACTGGCCGACAGAAACAGTTCTTCCGCTTGCAATAAATATACGCTACGGTAGCGTAATCCGGCTCGCGCTAAACAATACAAAAAACAGTTGGCGCGAGTTGTTTGCACCATAACGAAACGAACCAACACATTCCGATCCTGCACAAGCGATGAATTCTTACCTCTGTGGCCTCGATATCGGTGGAACGTTTACTGATTGTGTTCTCATCGACAATCAAGGCTTACTGACAATTGCCAAAGCGCCGTCGACGCCACACGACTTTACCGTGGGCGTATTTGCAGCTTTAGAACAAGGTGCCGAAAAATTGGGACTAAGCTTAACTGCTTTGCTCGATGCAATTACAGTACTCGCGCATGGCACAACGGTCGGCACAAATGCAATTATTCAACGACGCGGCGCCAAAATCGGATTATTGACAACCAAGGGGCATAACGACGTTATCCACATTATGCGTGCTTCGCGGGGACTCACTGGACAAGATATTAAGCTCATCGTTCACATACCAGAGAGCAGCAAACCGGATCCGATCATTCCCAAAAAACTGATCCGGGGAATTTCCGAACGCGTAGACTGCATGGGGAATATCGTTGTAGAGCTAAACGAACAGGAGGCACGTGAGGCGATCACATCGCTGACTGCCGCTGGTTGCGAAGCTTTGGCGATCTGCTTTTTGTGGTCGTTCTTGGAACCGCGACACGAACGTCGTGTGAAAGAACTGGCAGCGGAAATCGCACCCAACCTTTACGTAAGTTGCTCAACCGAACTAGTACCCAAATGGGGCGAATACGAGCGGACTACTGCAGTGGCATTAAACGCGTACATCGGGCCAGCGACGGTTGGCTACATCGCACGCCTCGATGCTCAATTACAGCAAAAAGGCTACCGACGACCGTTGCAAATTACCCAATGTGCCGGTGGCTCCATTTCCGTACGCAAAGCTCAAGCAGCACCGTTGTTGACACTAGATTCTGGACCGGTCGCGGGGGTAACAGGCTCCTCATATCTCGGTGAACTTCTCGGATACCGCAATGTAATTACTGCCGACATGGGCGGGACATCGTTTGACGTCGGCGTAATTTATGAACGCAAAGCTATCGTGACTTATCGGAGCATGGTACATCAATACGAATATTTTTTGCCCAAAGTCGATGTGCAAACAATGGGAACCGGCGGTGGTAGCGAAATTTGGATCGACCAGACGACCCATACCTTGCGTGTTGGTCCAAATAGCGCGGGCGCCGATCCTGGGCCGGTATGTTACAACAAGGGCGGGACAGTGCCCACGACGACTGACGCAGATCTCGTCTTAGGTTATTTAGATCCGAACAACTTCGCGGGGGGGAGCTTGCGGCTCGATCTAGACGCAGCTAAAGCGGCCTTGCAGAGACTTGCTGATGAACTCGATATGGGGCTCAACGAACTAGCCAGCGGTGTTGCAAAAATTGCTGAATTCCAAATGGCCGACTTAGTTCGTAAAGTTACCGTGCAGAAAGGGCTAGATCCCCGCGATTTCGTGTTATTTGCCTTTGGTGGTGCGGGTCCAGTACATATGGCCGTAACTGGACGTGAGTGCGGCATCAAAGAAGTGATCGTCCCGCAAGGCGATACCGCCGCGACCTGGTGTGCTTTCGGCGCGGCTTCGGCCGACATTCTTCATATTGCGGAACAAGTCGATATTATGTCGACACCATTTGATTTTGAGCGGCTTAATCGTGTGCTTGCCGCGCTCGAAGAAGATGGCGATCGACAACTAAATGCTGATGGCATTGCCGCCCCCCAACGCCGTTTTGAATTCTCGCTTGATATGAGACACCGCGGTCAGATACACGAGGTGGAAGTCGTGATCGACACTGCCCGTCTCGACGAAGCCGATATGGATGAACTGCGTGCGAAGTTCGTCACGCGCTACGAACAACTCTACGGAAGGGGAGCGTCGCTGCCTGGTGCGCGTCTAGAGGTCGTCACATTGCGCTGTCGCGCTAGCGCGCTGTCGCGTAAACCAAAACTCATCGCCAACGAGTTTGGTGCGGCTCAAGTCCCACCTGAGGCATGCACCGCTAAACGCGAAATCTACTGGGCGGAGTGGCAACGAAGGGCGGAAACGCCGATTTATAACGGGTACCAACTACAGGCGGGAAACGCATTGAATGGACCTTGCGTCATCGAAGCAACCACGACGTCCATCGTCGTTCACCCAGATCAATCCGTACGGCTCGACGCGTATGGCAATTTTGTTATTAACCCCAACACCTCAGCCGCCAGCATTTAGGAACTACGCTCATGGTAAGAATGAGTCAGATTGATGAACCTTCCTTCGACGGTATCAACCAACCCTATGTGCCTCCCAAATCACTTGCCATAGATCCGAAATTACGTCTCCACCAAGATTGGGATCGTGATGTGGATCCTGTCACTTCCGAAGTTGTTCGACATAATCTGTGGCAAATTAACGAAGAACACGGGGCAACAATTCAACGCATTTCCGGATCGCCAGTTGCAATGTATGCGCTGGACCTAAATCCATCCATCCTCACTGAGGACGCGGAGTTTGTGTACTTCGGCCCCTATATGCAATACATGTCTGGCGTCACCGATACCCAAGTTAAGTGGACGCTCGAGCACCGCAGCACCAATCCCGGCATTGAGTCGGGCGATATGTTTCTGGCTAATGACCCCTGGGTCGGCGCCGCACACCAACAAGACGTGATGTTGTTGTGTCCCGTTTTTTGGGAAGGCGAGTTGTTTTGCTGGGTAACAAATTGCCTCCACCAATACGATATTGGAGGTATTACACCGGGCAGCTTTTGCCCGTCGGCGGAATCGGTTTACGAAGAAGGTATTATGTTGCCTCCCATCAAGATCGTTGAGCGCGGTGAAATACGTCGCGATATCGAAGCAGTGTACTTGCGTGCCTCGCGCAAACCCCAATTGGTTGCGCTTGATTTTCGCGCGCAACTCGCTGGCAATACCACCGCTAGTGAACGCGTATTAAGCCTAATCCAGCGTTACGGCCCGGCAACCGTGAAGGGCGTTATGAAACGCATTATCGACAATTCAGAAAAAGCGTTTTTGCAAAAAATGGCCCGTATCCCCGACGGATTTTGGCAAGACCGTACCTATATTGAAGCCTGCCGACCTGGCGATCGGCGCACCCATAAAGTGCAAATCCAACTGCGTAAAGAAAACCAACAATTGATCTTTACCAACGATGGGACCGCGCCCCAAGAGGGCGCCATGAATGCAACGTATTCCGGGTGGCGTGGCTCGATCATGGTCGCCGTCAACGAATTACTATGTTGGGATCAGTATTTTGCCTGTGGTGGTGCGCTACGCCACATTAGCTTCGACCCGACTCCAGGTACGCTGAATTGTGCAAACTTCCCCGCCTCGGTATCGACCGCGCCCATTCAATCGATGGAGATCTCGCTCTATCCGGCTTACAACGTCATCTCAAAAATGATCTACCCCGATCCTGACATGCGCCGCGACATCATGTGCATCGGTGGTACAAGCCAATGGCCGGCAACCCTATTTCGTGGCCAGGATCAATGGGGGGAACGCTACGGCTATTTGCTAATCGATCCCATCGGCGGCGCGATCGGCGCATTCTCCCACGGCGACGGTATCAACACTGGCGGCCAAGCACGCACGCCCATTTGCCAGCTTCCGAACATCGAACACACCGAACAGAGTTTTCCGCTATTGTTTCTCTACCGTAAAGAGCTGATGGATTCTGGAGGCGCCGGCAAGTTTCGTGGCGGTCTATCGGCGGAAAGCTGTTTCATACCACACAACACCGATCACATCCTTCAGGACACCCTATCGTCTGGCAACGCCGTGCCGACCTCGTCTGGCATGATGGGCGGTTACCCCTCGACCACTAACGCTTATTCATTCACACGCGACTCCAACATTATCGAACGTATGCGGGCCAGCAAACTACCCGAGGATATCACCGCACTAAGCGGTGAGCGTGTGACATTGCAATTACGCCAAGAGAACTTTAGACAAAACCCCAACGACGTCTATGCAGTTCGCTGGACTGGCGGTGGTGGTTTCGGCGATCCGTGGGAGCGAAATCCGGCCGACATCGAGGACGACCTCGACAACCTCGCTATTTCACCGGTGGCGGCAGAAACGATTTTTGGTGCTGTTACTAATGTCGACGGCAAAGTCGATCGACACGCCACCGCCGAGAAGCGACAAGCTCGTCGTGCTGAACGCCTAGCCAAACACGAACACCCTGCTCACAGGAAACGCGCGGGCAAGTTACGCTTTCAGGCGAGCGAGGGGCTAGATATCAAGTCGGACGCGCACGGAACATTTCTCGCCTGCAAAGAGTGTTCGACGGATTTAGGTGCTACGACGGCGAACTACAAAGATCGTTGCATCCGAGAAGACCGTGCGGTCAGTGATGCAAACCCGTTAATCAACGATCCCAAGATATTTATCGATGATGAGGTAAAGTTCCGGCAATTCTTCTGCCCTGGTTGCGGTGCTCTAATCGACAACGAGATCGCACTTGCGGAGGATGAAGTGCTTAACGACACTACGTTTGTGATCACTGGCGCCAACGAAGATCGGCTTTAGCTCGCGGGAACGGGATCGCCAACCCAAAGCCCTCTGCAGCAGCTGATTCCGCGAACTTAAAGGTGTTGACACCGACAACCTGACCAGATTCCGTGACTAACGGGCCGCCACTGTTGCCGGGGAGAATTTGCGCGTCGGTAGAAATCAGCTCAGCGCCGAGATTCGTCAGCACGCCGGCAGTCACGGAGTCTCGCAACCCCAGCGGGCTCCCAATTGCGTACACTTTGCCACCTTGAACGAGGTCGCCACGCGATGCAGGCTCTAAGAACGGACTCGTGACACCATCGATCTTGAGCAACGCTAAATCAAACGTATCGCTAACTTTGAGCAAACGCGCGCGAAACTCCTCGCCGTTTTTCAGTGTCACTTTGAAACTACTTGCCGCGACAGTTGCGTTACTTTTGAAATGAAAATCCTGTTTCGCTTTGCGAAACGCACGTTGTTTTTTTGTAAACTGCCCTTTTAATTCGCGATATCGTTTTTTGCGTTTCTTCAATTCCAGCACATATTCTTGTCGTTCGGCCATCAGATGATCTCGTCGACCGCCCTCATCGCTTTTTTTTATCTGCTTGTCCAAAATCGCGACGTGCTGTTTGAGTTCGTCGATCGGTTCCTTCTCTTCCTTTAAGCGGTGCTGTGCCCGCCTAAATTCCGATTCGAGACGCTCGATTTCCTCATTTGCAGCTCGCCAGCCTTTCGTGTCAGTCGGGCGTACCACATGCCGATTGGTAACCAAATGCCCTGTTGGTGTCACAAAAAAGCCGGCACCGCCACCCAGCGATGTTTCAATGGATACTACCGCGAGTGTCGCGCGCTCGATAGGTGATCGTGGCTCGCGCTCGGCGAGCATCCGTGCACGCAAATCATTTTTGCCGAGTATCGCGGCGGTTGGTTCTGCGGCAACGGGTACGGAAGTAGAAGAGACTTGCCCAGGAGGTGGCCTATCCCCAAAATTCCACTTGCCTTGAGCATCCTGCCATTTGTATATTTCTGCGTAGGCTGACGACCACGAGCTTAATAAGCTCGATAAGACAACCACGCAAACCGCTGTTTTACGACGCGCGGTCATGCTTATATTCGCCCAACACGTTCGTGATGCGACAGCAGCCGCGGTTCTCGTGCAATATCCGGGTTAGGCAGTCCCGGCATCACATAACCACAACCTGATTTCGACCTTTGGCCTTTGCTTCGTAGACGCCGAGGTCGGCACGCGAAATCATTTCCTCAAACGTTGCGCACAGCGTCGTCGTCACCCCGCAACTAATTGTTAGTGTCACCAACTCGTCGTTTGCCACCAGTTCTACGGCTTCTATATCAGCCCGAATGCGTTCGAATAGCAATTCTGCGTGTTCAGCTTCCTTAATAATCGCTACGGCAACGAATTCCTCGCCGCCGAAACGTACAACGACATCGGTCTTACGCAGGCTGTCGGATAAGTGCGCTGCAATCACTTTTAATGCCGAGTCGCCTACATCATGTCCGTAGTAGTCGTTGATACGCTTGAAGTGATCGGCGTCGATCATCGCAGTCGCGATCGTGATCGAGCCCCGTTTGGCGCTTTCGTATAATAATTGGCCGGCTTCGAATAACTGGCGCCGGTTAAAAATACCCGTGAGCGGATCGCGAGTTGCAATATTCTTGATTTGTCGCACATAGCTGACCATATTGGTATTTTGAGTAACCCGACAATAAAACTCCTCGAGAACAAAAGGCTTCTCGATAAAGTCATTGGCACCGAGTTTCAATAATGTTGCGACTTCACGATGCGACTCCGAGATCGCGATAATTGCGACGTCTTCGCGACGGTAGTTACGTCGGATCTCGGTGATGAGCTCCACGCCAGTCATTTCGGGCATTCGGATATCGGTGAGCACGAGCGCAGTATCGGGATTTTCCTGCAGTAGCGCTAAAGCTTCACGCCCATTGCTCGCCGGCAGCGTTTTGTAGAAATATCGCGAGAGTATCGTTACTAGGTATTTCAGGAATCCTCTCGAATCATCGACTACGATAATTTTATGATTTTCATTTTCTCGCAGCCGACCGATGAAATAGGCGATGCCCTCGAGATCCATTGAGGTTCGCTTGATGACGTAATCGACGATATTTTTCTCTATCATGTGCTGACACACTTTTTCGTCGATACTCGCAGTCAGAACAATCGTCGGGACATCGTGTTCGCGCAGAACATCGATCACCTCGCCGTCAGACGAATCAGGTAAATTTACATTAGTGACGGCGCAGAAAATTGGCCTATCGTTGGAATCGAGAAACTCTCGCACTGCGCTCAGTGACTCGACTGCTTCGATTACAAAGCCGCGGAGCTGACGCAAATAAGCGATCAAAACTTCCCGCACCGAGCGCGTGTCCTCCACGACGAGGATGACACGCTCGTCGGGGACACTGTGTTGTTGCGAGAGTCGCGCCAGTCGCGGGGTAGTCGTGACAGCTACCGATGATACCATTTATTTGATTCCAAAAGATTTTCTGGATTACGCAGCCTATAAACGCCCGCCCTTACGAGTGATAGCGGCGCCGCGTAGACGATTCTTAAGGTCTGTGGAGCGTAGCAGTTCGTTGCCGTCGCCACGCTGCGGGTGAAGCACCAGCCCAGGCATCGCTGAGCCAGCCAGCGCCGTGGTCGCGAACACGTGCGTTAGCGTGTGTCTGTTCCGATGCGCCACCATCAAACGATGAAAAATTCCGTAGCATCAACCAAGTGACACCAGCGCAGAGCGTGTCTCGTGCGATTTCGAAGCGCTGAGTGGTGCTACGTAACGAGAAATCGCGGCCCCCGTAGGATCGTCGTAAGTCCGACAGACTGCTAAGGCCGCAGGAACACCATATCGAGCGCTGGTTTGAACATGAAACGCCGCTGATGCAATGCAAAGCCGTGTTTTTCGAACAAACGCGCTAAGGTCTTATGATCAAAATAGTAGAGATGTTCCGACGGTTTTATCTCCCGCCACCTCGCTAATTCGTGCGGGGTACGCCAATGTCCTAGATCTGGGGTGCGGATTTCGACCAGGCCACCCGGTTTGGCCACCCGATATAATTCCCTAACGCTGGCGTTAAGCGCCGGTATGTGTTCGATCACGTCATAAACAGAGATGACATCAAAAAAGCAATCGGCGTAGTGCTGCGCCTCCAAGCTCCCCTGTGAAACCCGGCTTAGGCCTAACTCGCGTTGCGCGAAAGTGACGGCTTGTGGCTCTAATTCGACGCCGTAGGCTTCGAAACCGTGTGACTGAGCCGCCTCGACAATAAATCCCGCAGAACACCCGACGTCGAGCCATCGACCCTTAACACCGAAACTATGCTGCAAACGCGTGACCCAGCGCGCCGCACGGCGACGTTTCTTGCTAGCCTTGGCAATATAGCGGTGGCTATAGGCGCCATCATAAGTCGCAGCGAGCATCGACCCGCTACGACGGGGATTGATCAAGACGAGTTTGCAACAACAGCAGCGCGTGAACGGCTCACCGGCAGCGACGAATAAGTGATCGAATTGTGCAGCTCCACAGACCGGGCAATCAATGCGTTCCCAGCTGCCGTCGCCAAGCTCAAAAGCCATGCAAACTTCGTTCACAAACCGCTGTGTGGCCGGCATCGGCCCGCAGCATCGGGCGACGATGGATGTATTGCAGTCAGAAAGAGCGCGTGCCGTTACGCCGCGTGTCCGAGCTCGTCGCGACGCGTCGTCGTGGCAGTGTAATCAACCTTCATCGTGCGTTCATCGATAACTACCCCATAGACGTCCCTAGCCGCTTCTAGGGAAATGTACTCGTCGAGCACATCGTCTAACACGCGTTCGACATCGCGCTCTAGGGGGTTACCATAACCGCCGCCGCCGGTGCTCTCGAACATGAACGTCTCACCGTACTTGAACGGATGCGAGGACAGCAGCGGCGATTTCCAATGACCGTTCTCATCGAGTCCGCCAATGACTTCGTGGCGCCCATCAGCGTATATTTTCGTTTGGCGTTGCACATCAGAATGATGCCCACCGGCAACCCCGGGGCTGCCTTGGCGAGTGCGTGCGGTTTCCATGCTCAGCTCACCGTCAGCGACGTAGCGCAGCTTGAATACCGCGCCGAGCCCCCCGCGGTGGCGTCCGGCGCCGGCGCTGTCCTGACGTAGTTCGAAGGCCTCGTAGGCCACCGGAAACAATAATTCGGCAGTTTCTGCCGGCATATTCATGCAATTTCCGAGCGGGTCTTCGGTTACGTTCATACCATCGTTGTACGGTGTTCCGCCCCAGCCACCGGCCGGCAGATCAGATAACACATTAGTCTCGCCGTTCGGTGCCCGCACCGAAGACACAAACCAATTACAGTCGGCGCTGGTCGAACCGATCGTTTTCTCAGGGATCGCTTGCGCCAGTGCCTGCCAGATGGCGCTCGTTATTTTCGAAGAAGTCAACGTGGTGCAACCGATCGTCGGCGCAGGCCATTTTGCATTCAACCATGAGTTTTCAGGGAGAACGATGTTGATCGGGTTAAACATGCCTTGGTTCTGCGGTGCGTGCGGAGCCAAGAAAAACTGGAGCGAATACAGCGTTGCCGAAGCGGTATTTGCGTAAGGTGAATTAATCGCGCCTTTGACGACCGGATCCGTGCCACTGAAGTCAACCGTAATTTCCGACCCTTCGACGACCAGCTTAACTTTGATCTTAATCGGTTCCTCAGAGAAACCATCCGTATCCGCGTAATCCTCTCCAAAATACTCGCCATCCGGTATGTCAGTGATCGCCTTGCGCACAATGCGCTCGGTGTACTTTTGCAACTGCTTCATCGCCGCCTTGAGCGTAATCGTGCCGTATTTTGCGGCCGCCCGTTGCATTTCTTGCTCGGCTGCGCGGAGACAGCCCACATGGGCCTGCAAGTCGCCCTTCACAAAATGTGGTGTCCGCGTGTTGTTAACCAGAATATCGATAATGTCTTGGCAAGGTTCGCCACGCGAATAGATTTTTGTCGGCGGTAGTCGCAGGCCCTCGCCGGCAATATGCGTGCCAGTAAAAGCCTGACCGCCCGCCGCGCCGCCGCCTAAATCCATCCAGTGTCCGCGGCTGACAGCGTAGCCAAGTAATTCTTCTTCGAAATAGATCGGGGATAGGAACGTAATGTCATTAATGTGGGTGCCGCCCTTGAAGGGATCGTTGAGGCACACCACATCACCTCCCCGAATATCCTCTTGGCCGTACTTTTCGATGATTGCCTCTGCCGAGAATTTCATCGCCGCCAAATGGATAGGGCAATTCGCCGCTTGGCTCAACAACTGTGCGTCATAATCATAAATCGCATTAGAGAAGTCGACCATGTCGGCCAAGATGGGTGAAAACGACGCGCGCTGCAGCACCGTCGACATGCGATCGCTGGCATATTCAAAAATGCTACGCAGCACTTCGAAAGTGACGGGATCGACGCTAGCTTGGTCGATGATTGCGGGGTCGACTTTTACTTTTTTATCCATTCTTCCGATCCTCCTTACGCTGTGGGTGGAATGCTGCGGTGCAACTCGATGATCAGATTGCCAAACTGATCGACACAAGCTCGGGTGTCAGGCGGCATCACGGCGCAGGCGTGCTCATATTCGATGATCGCCGGGCCGTCGATGGTTGTGCCGGGCGCGAGCGCCTGCCCATCATACACTCTCGTTGCGCGCCATTCACCTTCGAAATAGACCTCCCGCGGACCTTTTTCCGCTGACTCTGCCGCGCCTGAGGTGCGCTCGAAGGCGGGCGGTGCGGTCATCTTACCGACGGCCGTAACCGCCAAAGATACGAAAGCAGGCGCAAAATCATTCGAACTCACGCCATATTCGCGTTCGTGGCAGCGATGAAAAGTCTCAATGATAACCGGCCAATCGTCCTCTGTGAGGACGCGATCTGGGATCGGTGTCTCAACTTCGTAAGTTTGGCCGACGTAGCGCATTTGCGCCGTACGGGTCGTCTCGATGTCAGCTCGCGCGACACCGTCGGCAGCCAGGAGCTTGATCGCCGCAGCATCGAGCTCTGCGTAAAGTTCGTTGACAGTTGCCACAGCGGCCTCGGCCACCGGCGAAAAATAGAACGTTTCCAGATCTTGGCGCAAGTCCATCGCGGTCGCGCCGAACGCCGAGGCGACGCCGGCATGAACTGGAATGATGACGCGCGGAATATTCATGGATTCCGCCACAAAACACGCGTGCATCGCGCCGGCACCGCCGAGACTTGCGAGCACAAAATCGCGCGGATCGCGACCTCGTGCGACCAGTACCATTTTAACCGCTTGGGCCATGTTTTCGCAGCCGATGCGGATCATACCGTCGGCAGTTTCGAGCACGGACAAGCCGAATTCTGTCGCCAAGGCCCCCATCGAACGCGCCGCCGCCTTCAGGTCGAGGGCCATCTTGCCGCCCAAATCAGGCCCGATGCGACCGAGCACCAAATTGGCATCCGTGATGGTTGGTTGCGTGCCACCGAGCCCATAACAAACAGGACCCGGATCGGATCCCGCACTACGCGGCCCCACGCGCAAGGAACCGCCCTCGTCAACCCAGCCTATTGAGCCACCACCCGCGCCGACACTATGAATGTCGAGCATGGGCACGATGCAGGGAATTTCCCACTCGATTTCATGGTCGCGGGTAATAAGACCTTTGCCACCCTCTACGATCGAGACATCGAAACTCGTGCCGCCGACATCCGTATGAATAATATTGGGATATTCACCCGTCAGCTTGCTTAAGTAGGCCGCGTAAGCAACACCGCCTGCGGGGCCAGACTCGATCAATTCTTCCGGGTGCTGTTTAGCATGCTCGACCCCGCAAATACCACCGCTGCTTTTCAACACCAAGAGCGAACCATCGAAACCGGAACGCCGCAGTGCCCCTTCGAGACGCGCGAAATAGCGCTCCATAACCGGAATCGTCGCAGCGCGGATCGCGGTCGTGGCAAAACGACCGTGTTCGCGAAACACCGGCCGCGTTTCTGCCGACAGCACAACGTAAATGTTAGGGCACACTTCGCGAATAATTTCGCGCATCTCACGTTCGTGATCTGAATTCTTATACGAGTTAATAAAAGCCACCGCGACGGACTGGATTTCCTGTGCGTTCAATTTCTCCGCAATGGCAAGTGCGTTTTCCCGAACCAAGGGTCGCACAACGTTACCATTGACATCGATCCTTTCGTTGATGGTATAGCGGAAACGCCGTTTGATAATCGGCTTAGGTTTTTCTTGGTAAGGGTCGTAGAGATGCTGGCGATGCTGGCGAGCGATTTCGATCGTGTCCCGAAACCCCTCCGTCGTCACCATCGCCGCAGGCGGAAAATCGCGCTCAATTAAAGCGTTCGTAGCCGTCGTCGTACCGTGCATTAAATGGGAAATCTCGTTGAAGGGGATTTCCGCGGTTTCGATCGCATTGATAACCCCTTGCGCACGGTCCTGTTTTGTCGTTAGTACTTTGACAGAAATTTGTTGCTGCGTGCGTTCTTCCCACGCAAACAGATCCGTAAATGTACCGCCAACATCAATACCGACTCGCCACATCTATCACTCCTCCCGGACCTTATCATTGCATCGCCCGATAACGATCGATCATATACAAATCCTACGTAGCCCGCGTAGATCTAAACACCGAGACGCCGAATAGCCGCAGGGGTAAGAAAATCCTCGTACATTGATTGATCGTTTACCGACCATTCATAACCGCCGACTTTGCGCACTTGCTCGATACGAGTCATGCGATCAGATTGCACGTCGTGAGCATGAACGTTACACCATGACCAATAAGGCGTGTTACCGTCCATGATCGATTTGCCGCCACCCTCGTAGACCGAATAACTACCGTCGAAGGATTTAAATGGCTCACCGCGCCGGTCGTAGGTCACCATATTCACCGGCAACAGGGTTCGGGCATCGAACCAAACGCGTTTTTTGCTAATCGGGGCTCGCGGGTAGCCAGTAGGCTCCGCTTCTACGATTAATACTTCAGGTACGAGTTCAACTCGTGTATCCCAAAACGTTGTTCCGGTTGGTCCGCCATGCGTGTTGCCTTCCCAATTGTCGTCGTCGTAGCTCCAATTCTCGGACAAGGCCGCAATGAACGGTGCTCGTCCGATGATGCGGTAATTACCCCAAGTCAAGTAAGGATCGCCAGCGGTCCAGGCATCCGATAAGTAAAGCGTTGACCCTGGGATCAGTGGTTCAAAACGTTGTGAGGCAGGAAACTGCCGCACCCGTTTGAACTGTGGCACATAACCCATGAGTTCCGGAAAGCGGGTCTGGTCATACCACCAAACATTTAAGAAAGACGTGCCCTTAATATCGTTGGGGTAAGTAAAAAAAACAGATTGATAGCGGAGTTTATCCTCGTGTCCGGGCATGTAAGGTTTCGGTTCGATATTAACCCTTCCGGTCGCGGCCATTTCACACCAACATGCTTCGTAGCGATAGCCTATTTTGCCACTGTGATCGATCTCGTATTGCTTCGCCGGATAGAACGACACGTCGTGGCGGCCCCACGATAGCGTAATATTGACGAACGCTTCGAGGCCATCCCGGGGATCAGGAAACGGATTACCCCCGACCCAGGGCTGGCCGTCTTGGGTAACGACATTGCCTTTACTGTCGAATTGTGCCTGACCTCGATGACGCAACGTGGCCTCGATATACGGTGTCGGGGTTAAACGCGTCATATCAGTCGTGGCCGCGACGAGTTCGAGCTTACGACCCTGTTGCTGAATCTGGTGGAGACGGATAGGGTCGAGCAAATCCTTCACAATATCGACATTGCTCGCATCGATCGTGTCGCCAGGTTTCAACTGTCCTTTCGTGTAGGCTTCGATCGACAACAGCTCGTCCGGATAAGCGTTTTCGAATCCCCCGTTCGCAGCAACCGCATCCCAGACCGAACACAAAACACCCGCGCCGAACAGACCCCGCGCACTGCGCTCCACGAATACGCGTCGCCCATAATCGAAGTCGTATTTCTTGATCCGCATGGCTAAACCCTCGCTACCATGACCATTCATGGTATACATAACGCCTCGAAGTGCTCGTCGATCCAGTCAGCATCGAGATCGCGGCCGATGAAAACCAAGCGATTTGCATCGGCGCTCGGCGGCCACTCGTCTAACCATTGAATCGGAAAGAACTTGTTTTGCACAGCATGCACAATCCCGGCTTGACCCGATTTTTCTTGAAATCGAGCAATGCCTTTGATCCGCAATATCTGCGCATCGAAACGGTTGACAACTCTGTTCAAGAATACAGACGTACCGGCCAGACTCAAAGTTCCACCCGTTTGAAGTGCATGGGTGAGATAAAGATCGTGCTGATGACGCGCTGCATGATGCGCTAACCAGTGCGCAATATCGCCCGCGCGAGAGCCCGCGTTGAAACCTGCTCGAGCGAGAATTTCCTGCGGTGCGATACGACCATGTTGGACGTGCATAAGCGCCGCTTGGGGATTAATCGCACGGATCTCGCGCTGCAGTGCCGCAAGCGACGCCTGTGGGGCGATATCGGTTTTAGAGATCACCACGATATCAGCCAAGGCGATCTGATCCGTCGCGATTTGGTGTGCGCGCAAGGTATCACGACCGGCGAGACCGTCTACAACCGTGACCAAGCTGTTAATGGTATAGGCCGGCGCTAATGCGGGCGTCTCCATTACCGTGTGCATGATCGGTACGGGGTCCGCTAAACCACTGGTCTCAACGATGACGCGATTAAATCGGGGGATGTCGCCGACATTACGACGGTAAATCAGGTCGCGCAGAACCAACACCAAGTCTTCGCGTACAACACAGCATAAACAACCGTTGCGTAACTCAACGATATTTTCGGCCAAATTCGCCACGATCAAATGATCGATACCGACTTCACCAAATTCGTTAATTACAACTGCGGTATCCTGTGTGTCGCTTGCATCGAGAAGGTGCGCTAGCAATGTCGTCTTACCGCTGCCTAGAAACCCGGTCAACAAGGTCAACGGTATCACGGTGACGAACTCACGTGGGCGAAATTGCAGTAGGGATCATGACGAACGCCGCGCAGCTGCCTTAGTTGCGCGGTACACAAGCAGCTACTTGGGTCACTTTCGCGACGCGGTCCGCTAGCTTTACCGGTGCTTGCTCGCGTCGCTGCAATACTTCTGCGACGAGCTTGCACGCCGACTCCGGTCGGGTCGAATCAGCGCGCAGGCTGATCCGACTCAACATTCCGTCCCACCACACCGCTTGTTGGGGATTTGCTTTATCAGTGATCACTTCCCAGGCTTTATCCGCTTCAAACGGCTTGTTCATCAGCGCCGCTGTTTTGCCGAGCAGTTCCCACCCGTCCCCAACCCGAGGATAGGTTTCCACGAAGGCGCGCGCTTCGTCGTAGGCCTCCTGATTACGTTGCAACTCCAACAAAGCCGCTAGCGCGGCTAAGCGGAAACGGCGATCCATCTCTGGATAATTTTCGAGCCCACCGCGTAGCGATTGCAGAAACCTCAGTTTTCGCGCCGGATCGGAAATATTATTCACTAACGGATAAACTTGTTCGAGTTCCCAACCGACGAGCTCATCCGCAGCCAACTGCTTCAAGAAAGCAAGCAAATCGGCACCGTTCCCCGCACGCTCGAGACATCGCAGGCGCGCCCACAGTAGGGCCTTCGCGCGCATCGAACCCGGTTTAGTGTTTTTATCTTCGCGATCGATCGCACGCATCACCGCATCAATACGATCGTCGGCCGCGGCACGCATTTGCAGATAGATCAACTTCATGTTGTCCAGTCGCTTTTGATCTACAGGTAAACCATCCCATGCGTTGAGCCCTTGCTTGGCGATCCCTCTCACGGTACCTTCGTCTCCTTTCGTTAACGCCTTGTTGAAATCGCGTGCCAGAATCGAAAAACGGGTCGAGGCCATGCCACCGATTAGCCGCCCTGGTTTACGAACGCTGTCGAGCACCTTCAACGCACTCTTCGAATCATCGATCGACTGTGCGATGATGACGCGCGCACCGTCGGCATCCGGATCGTTGGGAAACTGCTTAACAAAAAGTTTTGCCGCCGCGACGAGTGCGCGTCGTGCCGAGCGTGTGTTTTTGTCCTTGCGCGAGGCTTGCGCTACATAGGCAAGCTTTATCGTGGCATTCTTTATTTCTTTGTCAACGCGAGACTTCCGAATGAGTTTATCCGCGGCGAGTGCCGCTTTTTCGTAGATCTCGGCGCGAAATAGCGCGTAGGCATGGTGATAATGAAAGCGGTCAAAATTCACTCCGTTAGGGGTATGAACCGTATTAAAGAATCGATCGTATTTGCGCGTGGCATCAAAAAAGTGTTCGTACTGCAACGCGTACTCCGCGGCCATTAAATTCGTCCACGCACCGAGGTCCTGCGCCGCTAGCTGTTGCCGAAAGTTCAACATCTGGGCGATGAGTTCATTGGTAACATAACCACCGTCTAACACCCGTCGTAAGCGTAGGGCGGCCTCCCGCGCATGGCCTTTCTGCGCTTTGGCCTTCTCCAGTAACGCAAACGCTTCAGTGATTAGCAATTGGATCTCCTGATCGTCGAGCGCGCCGGAGCCGACATTTCCCGTGACCCGGCCCGAGCGAGCACGCAATAGACGTAGTTCCAGTGCCGCGACCTTGCTTAGCGGGTGATTCTTTTCAAACTGCAATGCGTTTTGCAAGTTCTCAAAAATAGAAATTGCACGATCTGTATTGCCTAAGGCCGATTCCACAAAGCCCAAGCCCAACCAACCACCATAAACCAACGACGGTTGAAACAACTGCATGGAAGCTGAGCGAAAACCTTTGCGGGCCTGCCACAGCTGCTTGCGTTGCTGAGGACTACCCGTTTCCACGCGTTCTGCCAGGGTGAAATCGACCCAAGCACGCCAGTACGGGAATGCTGCGAGCGCGAAACTCATATCGTTCCAGGCCACGGAACGATAGAGTTGCTCCAACGCACCTTCGCTGTTACCGGCGTCCCGTTCCGCGGCGGTGAGACGTTGCTGGGCCGCAGTACGCATACCAGACAAGATGGTACGGAGTTCCCGCAACTTCGCGGTGCTCAGCCCCTGGGCGCGCGCGGAATCAACGACCGGGCCCAAATCGCGTGCGGTCTGCGCAAAAACACTGACCGCCGCGCTCGGTACCAAGCGTGCGGCCAAGCTACGCGCCTTGCTAACCGGATCCGCCCACAGCGGCCCGCTCAACGCCAGCAAACCGCATCCGACTGCCAAACACACCACCGCTTGCAGACGAGCAAACACTTAAATGATCTCGATTAGCGCTTGCATTTCACGTGCGAATTTCTCACCGATGATGAGCACCATGAGACGTTTCGTCAGCGCCGTATCGCCCTCCAGAGTTGCCGCGTCCCCGGCACCTGCGTCGGCCATTACACGAAATTCATACAGCGGTTCATTGCGATAGAGATTGCGGTTAACTTTACGTCCCACTTTCGCTTCGATAAGCGCGGGATTAGCTTCATCGCTCACATCTAAGGTCGATAGCGTCCCGCCCAAGCTCACGAAGTATTCGATCCGTTTAGTCATATTCAACAGCTTACCGGGACGGGGTGGAGCATCGCTGATCACGATAATGATTTGGCGTGCCCCCAGACGCCAGCCGGCGTCTTCGATAGCCGCACGCACGGCGAGATGCACTTCTTCGTATTGATCACCGCCGCCAACAGCTTTGAGTTGTGAAAGAAAACGACGCAGTTTTGTAGTACTGTAAGTAAGCGATTGATCTTTTATGACGAATTCTGGATCTTCGCGATCGCGGAATGCGACGATGCCAAAACGCGCGATAGGCACGAGTGAACGGATCATCTGGGTGATATCGTCGATACGAGATTTTACTTCGTCGATCACCCAATCCATCGAGCCGGTAGCATCGACGACAAACATTACATCAAGGCCCGAATTTCTAAGCCCAGCGACGTAAGCAGCAAAACGACTCGTCGAATCACCGAAACCGTTGCCGATACCGCGACCAAAGCCGGCGGTCCCCATGCCTTCGCCGAGCGGCAGTGCGGCTACCCGTCCGGCAAGTTTCAAGCCGGTGACACCGCCCGCCGAAGCGCGCAGCGTCAAGGGCACGTTGGGTGGAGGTGGCGTTACCGCTTGCGGCTGAATGAGGATTTCCGGCGGGTCGAGTTCCAGCGGTTCCTCGAAATCCAGTTTGTCTTCTGGTGGGGGTGGTTCCACGACCGGTGGGGGCGGCGGCGTTTCCCGTAGCGTAATTTCGATCTCTTCCACTTCTTCCGCTAGCGGTGGCAAAGCTTGAATATCATCGCTAACTCGCCACGAGATAATCGCGTGCACGAGCGCCGAGATAAGCAGCAATGCGATCCAAATTAGCGCGCGGCCCAGCACAGTAATATCTCTGCTCAGTGCTCGCGACTAAGTGCAAGTAGCGTTACTTTAGCCGCACCTGCCTTAGCCAGTGCTTGCAGCAGCTGGGAGACTACCACCGCTTCGGCATTTGCGTCCGCCGACAACTTTACTGGTTGACCTTGAATACGCGACGCGGCGATGCCCGGTAATGCTTCGATCGATAAAGTATTGCCGTCGAAGTTGACTTTACCATCGCGTGTTAAGGTCACTTGGTTGACGTTATCGGGTGGCGCATTTTCGGCTGTTGACAGGGGCGGCGTAACTTTAAGATCCAGGTGCAAATTGCCAGCGACCATAAAATAGAGGAGCAGTAAGAAAATGACGTTGATCATCGCGACTACATTCTCTGGTCGCCGCTCACGTGCGCGGCGACGATCATCGTGCAACTGCAGTAGTTGGCTGTGTTTGTTGCGGCGAAGGCTCATGATTAATCCCTATCGACTAGCTAGCAGTCCGTCGAGCTTAGGAGAAAACTGCTGCGCAGCTGGGAGCGCTAGCATTAGGACCCGCAAAGATTCGGGCTTGAAAACAGGCGGTCCCGATGAGATGGATTGTCATCGCACGGAGCTTCGTGTTCACCGCCACGAACTTTGGGTGTGAGCATGACCAATAATGCCGGCCGGTATTGCGCATAAGCCTAGTCGAAACGTTGTGCTTGTTGAATACTCACGTCCTTCAAGTTCTGCGCGGTCAGAACATCGAGGACGTCGACGACTTGTTGCAACACGACGCCCGGATCACTAGCCACGACGACCGCTGTCGTCGCCGGTAGACGCAAAGACGGCAGGCGTTTGCTAAAAGTCAGCAACGATTCTTGCTGGCCGTTCACCCAGAGACTACCGTCACCGTGGAGTTCGAGCATAAGAGACGTACGATTTGTGGGATTGGTACTGCCGCTCGACGGTGGGCTCTGGGTGAGATCTAATGAATGAGGTTTTAAAAAGTCACTTTCTAACATGAAAAATATCAACAAGATAAAAACTACATCCACGAGTGGCGTAAGAGATAATCGCGCCGAGCGCCGTCGCTGACTAAGAACGTTAACGATACGCAGCGACGAACTAGACACGGCTTGGTATGACCCGCGAACCCATCACGCGCGCGATGAGATCACTGACACGCTCGGCGCCGCGATCATAGCGCGCCTCTAACCAGGAGTGGGCGACGGCGAACGGGATCGCGATCGATAGTCCAACGGCAGTCGTCAGCAAGGCTTCCCAAATGCCGCCGGCCAGCGCAGTGGAATCGCGGTCTTGTCCACCACTAGCTTCTAGGCCTCGAAACGCGTCGATCATGCCCAATACGGTACCGAGCAGGCCCAACAAAGGGGCAAGATAGTAGATCATTTCGAGAACGCGCAAAAAGCGCCCATAGGGCTGGACAAACAACGCGCCGCGCCGGCCGAGCTCCTCATAGAGCGCTTCCTCTTCGGCGTGGCCCACTTGCTCTAAGCCGAACAAAACGTCGTCGGAAAACCGCGAGGAGGATTTTTGTAACGCTTGCCTCGCTTTATCTTGATCCCCCGATTGCCATTGTGTGATCGCTCCCTGGAGTCCACCGAGTCGTGCACCACCCAGCCCGAACAATTGAAAAAACTTGTAGAGGAAAATCGCCAAGCCCACGACTGACATCATCAGCAAGACCAATACGACCGGCCCCCCGAGGTCGATGAGCTGCCGTGTGCCATCAAATAATTGATGCAAAGCAGAAGACACAATTTCTTGCTCCATTCAGCTACACCTACCTGTTGGACTATGACGTCAATGATTCGTGCGATTGCAGGGATCGGAGCCGCACGTCGACTAGACACGTTGCGGTAGACCGTGCCGAACTACTATGGGCTAATCCGCTCACCGTAGCTTGCTTGGCAATGCTAAGTTTCGGGATAATTGACCTAATTTTACACTGCCGGGGTGCGATCTTGCGCATGCCGAGCAGCAGCCGCGCCGCTCAGGCCTGGGTCGGCATTGCCGCATCGAGCATGATTGTACGAAAAACTTGGGAGACACTCGGAAACCGCCCCACGCGATCGCCACAGCGTGCTCAAACGAGGCTCAGAACAACACTTCTGCGATCGTTCCTGAATGGCCCGCGATATAGACTTTTTCAGCATTCAGCACACCTTGCCCCGACGCGGTCTGGCTAACCCCGGTTGCAATTGCTTGATACCAAGTCCTTATCACTTGCAGATCCGTTGCGGGTGTCCACGAATTACCGCCGTCACTGCTGCGGATTAACTCGCGCATACCGCAGATTACCACCTCCCCGTGGGGTGAACTCCACACGCCCAACAAGTTCGCGCCACTCGCGACGTCGACTTGCTGCCAGGACTCGCCACCGTCCGCGGTACGCAAGACGTAACCTTCTTGTCCAACGGCAAACCCGCTACCGTCACCCGCGAAATGCATGTCAAAAACCGTTGGATCGCCTTGGTTGCGGGCAACCCAGGAGTCACCACCGTCCGTGGACTTCAGAATCAAACCGAATTCCCCGGAGATGAACAAGTCGCCGTTGGTCGCGATATGGGCGTCGTATAGATGGGGTTCGTAACCATCTTCGTTGTACTGCATCCAATCGATCATGAGCGGTTCCCATGTCTCACCGAAATCATCGGAGCGAAAAAACTGTCCGAACTCGCCAACCATGAGCGCTTTTCCAGATTCACTGAGTGCGACGTTGAGAAGACGAATATCAACCCCGGCGTCGACCGTGCGCCATGTCTCATCGCCCTTCGCGACCATGACAAGCCCTGATTGCCCAACGACGATCCGATGCTCGCCCGCGAGCGCGATACCGAGCATCGCCGTTGGCACCGGTGCTGGTAGAACTTCCCAGCTCGCGCCACTATCGTGGGTTTCCAACATTAAACCGAAATTTCCGATCGCGTAACCGTGATCACCTTGAATAGCCATCGCGTAGATCGCGTCGTGCGGAATGCCGCTTCGTACTGGCGCGATTTGTTTCGTGACCTCCACCTCCGCTTCGGCGTTCACGGTAACGCTACCGAATACTAGTAGCATCAACATTAGCGCCGCGCTAAAGGCACCCGAATTGTTCTTGTTCGTGTTATCTGTTTTCATCTTTTGCAACAACGCCCCGCTGAATCAGCCACTAAGCAACACTACCTTCACCTTCGAGAAAATCACTGATGTCTGCGTTCTCAGACATGATCAAGTGTTCCTTCTCGATAAAACCTGGCTTGATCCAATAGACCAGCAAGGGCAACACGATCAACGCAATAACCATGTTGATCAACATGATCATGACCAATAACAGCCCCATATCGGCGAGGAACTTCAGTTCGGATAAAAAGTACCAAGGCAAGATCCCGATCAGCACGATCGTTGCGGTAAATGCGATCGCCTTACCAGATGTCGAGACCGCTTTTTGAATCGCCTGCCCGTGATCGTTTGTGTCGCGGAACTCTTCACAAATACGACTCAGCAGGTAGATACCGTAGTCGATACCAACGCCAATGCCAATCGCGGCAATCGGGAGACTGTTGACATCTAATCCCAAACCCAGCATGACCATTACCGCGGCGAGCAACATATTGGAAAGATTCACCGGAATCATGAGAATAATTCCCGCCATCACCGAGCGGTATGCGAAACTACAGGTGATGAAAATCATCAGATTCAGCATCGCCAAAATGACCCACTCGTAGTGCGCCACTGTGTCATTGACTGATTGCTGCAACGCGATCGCACCCGTTCCGAGACGGATCTTGAATAGATCGTGGTCAACGTTAACTTCTTCTAAGGCTTCACGCGTTTGCGCCAAAGCCACATCAACCGTGTCTTGCTTATTGTCTTTGTACCAAAGCGAGACGGTGCCATTCGTTAAAGTGAAATCAGATACGTGGCCGAAGTTTTTGGGGCTGCTGCCGAGCAGCAATGCCGACACCGCGGCGTTCGTCATCTCGTCATTATGATCGATCGGTGCCCATTTCGGATTACCACCGCTAAATAATCTATTCGCCTCTGGGAGATAATCCGCCAGCGACAAGGTCGCTTCAGGGGGCTGGGGTTGAGATTCCAAAATCCGCTGCAAGCGCAGCATTGTTTGGATCGTATCGGAATAACGCATGATGCGACCGGTCGCTTCGTCTTGCCCCTCTTCTTTCGACTCGAACACGATCTCCAAAGTCATCAGGCCGGGGAAATGCGAATTGATTGCGCGGACCGCCGTATTAAATTCTGAATCTTCGTAGAGCAGATTTGAACCTTCGACTGGATTTCCGACCTTCATCTGGCTCATTAAATAGCCGCCGATCAGCGCCAGCACAACGAAAATGGCAGAGGTCAGTGGCGCGCGCGCGCCGTGGCTGAACGTCCCTACCTTACGCAGCACGGCAATAATTTTGTCATGCCAACTTTTTTCTTCTGATTTGCCGATGAGCTTCGCGACGTTGCGTGGCGGCGGGAAAAACGACACTACACAAGCCGATAAAAATACATCCGTGGGAATCAACATCAACGCCCAAAATCCACAGAACAAAGCGAATCGCTCCATCGCGGGAATAGGCGCCACGCCGATCAAGAATAAGCCGACGGAGTCGGTAATAATGCCTAGAATACCAGGTGCCATCATGACGCCGAGCGCGATCTCTGCTGCTTTGCGACGGTCGCGAACCTCGTAGTAAATCTCGTAGTAGCGTTCGATGAACTGCACACAGTGACTAAACGCTCTTGCGACCAGCAACATCGGCACGACCATGATCAAAGGTTCGACCGGTTTATTCAGCCATCCAACAAATCCGAACCCCCAGATCGCGCTCACGACACTGGCTAGAATAGGAGTCACAACGCCTGGCACGTTCTGCATATAGACGATTAACGCGAGCACTAAGAGCACCGCGGTAACGCCAAAAATCATGAACATCTGTTTCTGATAGGTGTAAACCCAACCGGTTAACATCGGCGCACCGGCGGCGTAAACGTAGTGCGTACCATCACGTTCGCGCTCGACCAAATCCTGCACATACTTAAACGTTTCACCGTAATCGAGGCTATGCTCGATGAACGTAGCCTGTACAATGGTCGCGGTCTCATCGTTGGAAATAAGAAAGGTGCGAACGTTTGGAGCTTTATCGACCTTGCGCTTGAAGTCTTCTATTTCAGCGTCTGAATCCGGCGCTTTGTCCGACATCAGCGGCTTAGATTCCAGGCCATACGGGGTCGCTTCTGCGTAACGCGCTTTCTCCGTTGTGATCGATAAGATCTGATCGTGATCTACAGAGGGTGCCAAATCGATGTCGCGCGTCATGCGCCATACTTTGGCGAGCGTTTCGGTGTTATAAATATTCTGGCCATCGGTGCGTTTAACCATCATGACGATGGTTAGCGGGTTACCAAAATTTGGGTGGTCTTTATATGTTTTAACGAAGTCGTGGGTTTTGGGGAAAAGGTCCGAGAAGATCGTGCGCAGTTCAACCCGAGAACAGCCTATTAAGAAAAATAACGTGGCTAGCGCGAGTACTGCCAATACTAGGATTCGATTCTTCAGCACAAACTGCGCGAGACGGAAGCGGAAACCCTGCATATCTTGAACCCTCTTACTGGCGTTGCTCAGCTGCGTTTATGCGCGCGATGCCTCCGCGCTTCTGTCTCGCTGATACGAATAAGCACATCGTCGCCGAATTCGTCTTATTTCAGTACGGGTCCGGACCCAATGCGGAGCCCTAGCGGGGTTGGTATACATCCCCATCCCTCGGAACCGGGCATCTAGTTGTTCTCAATTTCGGCAGCTTTAAGTGTATGTCGACCCACGCTGTGAACAGGTTTCCCGGGTTTTATGCCGCCGAAGCGAGGACTATAGGTTTGTCAACTATAGCTGTCAACACGCATCGCGATGCAACATCGGCGTCATGTGATCAGGCCCAAAGTTTCTCTAGTGCACGCTGCAATTAGCCGGCGCGCCGTGCGTGGATGTCACGAGCACGAGGCCACGTTCTCGAACATAGTCATTCTTCAGCATAAATCGCGGGCCGCCGCAACGACACGTTCCGGCGCTGCGTCTGCGGGCACGCGACCATACAGCAAACCATGCGAGCTTAAGTTCGCAAACATCCCGCTACGCCAGCCCTCAGCAACTAAACCACCGCCGACAGCGACACCAGCGCGCTTAGATTCGAGCGATGCCGATTCGCAGTCGGGCAGCACCACGACGTCAGCTCCGGGGAATGTGTCGTTGAGAAGATCCGCATCGCCGGGCAATTCATGTACGACGACCCAACCGTAGTGCCGCGCGGCGCTCACGACCGGTTCTAAGGCATCTCGTTCGTCGTCCGCTAGCGCGGCGCCATCATCGTGACGAATTAGGAGGCCCGCCACGGGACGTTCTGCGTGGGTGCGCAGCAATTCCGTCAGCGCTACACCAATATCGTCCAAATCGTCGAAGCTGGGTTCGTCCTGCAGACCACACGCACGTAACAGCGTGGCATTCGCTGGAATCGACAAAACGATGTCGACGCGCTCTGAGAAACGATGAATCAAGGCGTCGAGCGCATCATCGATGAACTGGCAGCCTTGCGCTGAGGTAATCACCGCCATCGCAGCCGCGAGCGGTGCTAGCTGTTGGGCCTGGGCAAACACAGCGCCAGACCCGGGCGCCAGTAGCTCGACACTCAACACGCTCGAGGGTAAGACCGAATGGGCTTCGGCTAAAGTGCTCGCAAATTTGTTCGAGTCACGATACCAATCCTCTGCGCCATGCGCGAACACATTACGCGCATAATCAGCATATTCGATCCACACTAAGCGCGCTGCATCGCTCTCTAACCACGTTTTCAGCTGCGATCGAGCCATTGTCGAAAATCTTAGCCGCGCCTCTTAAGTTCCGCCACTTCTGCCTCGAGTTCCGCAATGCGCACATCTTTCGGGTTCGGCATCATAACTGGCTCGATGGCATCGGCAGGGCAAGTGTCATCAGGCGTTCCCCGATAGAGCACGGTTCGATCGTCCCACGATCCGTAGAACGGGAACGCGCCCGAAGGTCTCGCTGATTCCCATTCCTTGACAAAAGCTTGATACGGTTTGCCACGAGCAAGCCGTTTCTTACGCTCCTCGGCGCGTGCTTTTTCGGTCGCCTCCGGATCTACCGCACCGTTATCTTCATCCATTACCACGCAGTAAATGTCACGCACACTACGCATTGATATCAAACCATCGAGGTAATCGCGAGATACCATCTCCGGATTGCGATCGAGCACATCACCATAGCCACCCCCCGAACCTTGCGTAATCATGTACAACTCACCCGGATCGGCGAACTCGAGTTGCAGGCCCATGTGGTGGGTGGAGTATTTTGCCCCGGGAAACGGACGCTCGTTCATGATTTCTTCGATCGAAAAACGCATCAGGTCGCGTTTATCCTGCATGACCTCAAAAACGTTAACACCTTTGACTTTGCAGAGCGGGAAAGTGCCCGGCGCATAACCGCCGAAAACGCCGTAAGTCGTCGGAAACTTTGATCCAATACTGCAACACATGAAGCCCCACATCGAAGAATCCTTCATTGTCGCAATTTGCTGATAACCGTGACCGCCACGAAATTTTCCGAAACCCTCAGCATCCTTCATCAGCCGATTCGGCACAATTTTTATGAGTGGGACTTCTTCCTCGATCAACTCTTGCTCACCGATATCTGCCATGGGTGCGAAAATCGGTGCGAGCGAATGTTGGCCGTCGCGATTCCAACGCGCCGCACCACCCATGCCATTGAGATCTGCACACACGTTGCCGACTAGTTCGCCGTATTGATTCACACCGCCGTAGATGAACGTCACGATCATGTTATACCAACCAGCGATGACATCGGTGGAACGAAAACCGGCGCTGTATTGATATTTCGCAACGCCGAGCTGCACGGCGGTAAAACTGGGGAAAAACGTCATCATGCTCTGCGCGTTTGGCGCGTCTGGTGAGCAATGCACGGTCGATCGCGGGTTCGTCAATAAGCGCATCGGCGCGAACACCGCCTGGTTACGCGGCAAATCCGGCCATACGAAACTCAAAAATTCTTGTGCGATCATCCCCTTGAGAGAAGCCAAGACGGTATTGTTGGGCCGGTTCAAAAATTCCGGTGAAGAACCGCGAAAATCCATTACCAACTCATCGTCGCGTTTGTCCATTTCGCACCGTATTCGGATCAGACAATTCTCTCGCAAGGTGCCATCGGCAAAAACATTCGTGCGAATTTTTCCATCGGGCCACGTCGCTAAACGGCGGCGCACTTCAGCCTCAGTGTCGAGCAGCGTTTTACGCAACGTCGCGACCATCGCGTCGACGCCGTATTCCGCGATCGCGTCTTCGACGCGGGCTTTCATGCGCATGGCAGCAAAAAATTTCGACTTCATGCCTTCCAATTGCAACTTCGGCTCACGCACGGAATTCTGCAAAAACGTCATGATGTCGCGTTTGAATTCATGATTTTCGCCGACCTTGATGGGCGACATTTTCAAACCTTCGTCGTAAGGCGATTCTGCCGCCGACGGCATGCCCCCCGGTTCAATTGCCCCATTCTCGCCCTCGTGCACGATGGCGCCAACGAAACAAATGAGCTCCCCATCGTGAAATACCGGGATCACGAGACTTTGATCAGTGTTGTGAATGTTCCCGTAGCGAGCATCGTTGTGCATAAAAATATCGCCGTCCTTAAGCCCCACCGTGGGATCATCGCGCCAATATTTCAAAATGAATTTAACCGGGTGTTGTGTCAGTACGGAAAAGATCAACACACCGCCAGAACTCGCTAACGCGAGATCGCCTTGCGAGGTCCAGACACCTGAAATCAAATCACCCCACTTTGCGCCCGGTGCGGCCCCCATCTGTTCGACCATATCAAATGATTCGTTGCACGCTGTTTGCAATTTATGGCGCACAAGATTGATTTCATCCGAATCCGAAAACGCTTTGAGCGCCTCGGCTTCCCGCTCGCTGATCGGTGCACAGCTGTGGTCTTCCATGATCTCGGGGTCAGGCCCAAGAAACAGAACGTTTTCCTCTAGAAATTTTTCGATAATGGATTTTTCTTGGTCGCCGCCCATGATGTGTACTCCACTCAAGCTTGCTAGGTTCTAAGCACTACGTCGTCGATAAATGAATGCGCATGTTAGCTTTTTTCCATCCACGCCGATCCCGACAAACCCATCGTTAGCGTCCACTCGGGCTCGACGAGATAGGTCGTGCGTGGCGTCTCGATTAATGCCGGTCCAGCCACCTGCATGCCCTCTCCGACATCTGCGTAGTTATAGACCGCGGTCTTCACCGGATCCTCAAGGTCGGGGAAGTGGCATTCGCGTTGTGTTCGCGGTTTAGGTTCGTCATTGGACGTTCTGTTCGACGGTTGCAGATCGAGTTTTTCGTGCTCGACATACGACACGACCCGAATGACATTGATGCGGACACCCGCTTCAGGAGCCTGCGAACCCTCTCCGAAACGCTGCGCATAGTTCGTGCTAAATAGATCGAGTATCGATATAACATCTGCCAGCGAATCGATGCGGTTTAACGGACTCGTCACGCCGATCTGGGCGAGTTGATTACCATAGCGCATGTCGAGTTCTACACGCGTTCGAATGTTGTCTGCTTGCGCCCCTTGCCGCAACAAGTCTTCGCGGCCACGTTGTTCGAGTTCGATCACCGTGTCGTTGAAAACGGTAAAGTCTTCCAACATCGCTTGCTTGGTTGAATCGTAGAGCATCAAGTACAAGGATTTTTCGTGAATGTGCAGCTGATCCATATTGCCCGCACCCAGCGCCGAAAAAACCGAGCTAAACGGTGGGATCAAAATTTTCGATATACCGATCCGCGAGGCGTAACCGCAAGCATGGATCGGTCCACCTCCACCGTAGCTTAGGATCACAAAGCGTTTGGGATTATACCCTTTTACCGCCACCTCCTTGAAAATCGCCGTGGCCATATTCGCATCGACTTTGCGTTTTATTGCCTTCGCCGCGTCTAGCAAAGACATGCCAGTAGGTTTGCAAATGTGCTCTTCGATCGCGCGTTCGGCACGGCGCACGTTGATCTTGATGGTGCCACCTGCGTAATACTCCGGGTCGAGGTAGCCAAGGACTAAATTCGCGTCTGTCGTCGTCGGCAGACGGCCGCCGCGACCGTAAGACGCCGGCCCCGGATCAGAGCCAGCGCTGTCGGGCCCTACCTCCACCGCTTCCCAGAGCCGATCGTAGCGTGCGATCGAACCACCGCCGGCGCCTAAGGTGTGCAAGTACGTCATTGGCGTACTCACTAACCATCGATCGATGACGGGATTAAAATCGTAGAACTTCACGCCGTCGGCGGTAACCAGACCGATGTCGAAGCTCGTACCGCCCATGTCGGTGGCAATGATGTTGGGTTCATCAAACTGAGCGGATAGATAATTCGACGCCTCGAGCCCCGCGACCGGACCCGAGTGGATCGTCTGCAGCGCATGGGTTGAGTTGAGCTGCGCCATGCCCGAGGTGTTGTGGACCAACAGCATGGGACGTTGGTAGCCATTCTCACGTAAAACGATTTCTAGCGTCGACATGCCGTGGTACATCTGATCGTGCAAGTAGGCATCCAGCACCGCCGACATCGTGCGCGAATATTCCGCTTTGCGTCCCGCCACACGATGCGACAATATCGTCGGGATCGCACCTAGCTGATGGGTTGGGTATTCACTCAGAATAATGCGCTCAACTTCTTTTTCGTGAATCGGATTTACCACCGCGTTGACCAAGGCCACGACAAACGCTTGCGCCCCTTGATCCACCAACCGCCGCACCTGGCCACGGACATCGTCTTCATCGACGTCGAAAACAACTTCACCACTGTAGGTGATCCGCTCTTGGACCCCGACGATCATGGAAATCGGCACCAAGGGCTCGGGTCGATCGGCGCCCGGGAGATCGGTTTGTTCGGCGTCGGACAAACCGTCGCCGTAGCCGCGCGCCCGCATGAGCGGTACCGTAGATTCAAAGCCCGCCGTCGTAATTACCCCAACCCGCGGTCCGTTACGTTGGATCAGTGCATTGGTACCCAAGGTTGTGCCATAGCGTACGGCGTCGACTTCTGACAAAACCTTATTCACCGACTGACCGAGTTCTTCACAGGCCCGTTCTAAGGCCTCCATGAAGCCCGCGGCTAAGTTGTGGTGGGTGGTGAGTGCTTTTGCTTCGATGTACTGCTTATCGTAGGTTAAGAAACAATCCGTAAACGTACCACCGATATCGACACTAACCCGCCGCATTAGATTTGTCCTCCGCGCTTGCATGACGTTCTTTTAGTTTGTCTATGTCGAGTTCGATATCGTGGGTCAGGGGAATTCCAGGCGGTAGATATTCATTTTCAACCAATGTGCCACAACTCGGACAATAGAATTCGACGATCCGGCACCATTCGGGATCCGGGGCGTAGGTAAACGGATAGCTGTCGTCGAGGATCGGGTGATGCACTTCACGCGGATCGCGATCACAAACAAGCAAGCCTTCTTTGTAGTTTTCTCGTGCAGCACCGATATCATGCCCACAACGTCGACAGTGCCAACGCTCGGTGTCGAGGGCAATTTCGAGATATTCTGTAATCGCTACGCGTTCCGCAGTCATCGTTATTTCACCTCCAACATAAGATCGCCATTGCCGGTAACGCGCGCCTTCCAGCCGGGCTCGATTACGCAAGTGAGGTAATCACCTTTGATCAAACACGGGCCCTCGGTACCGTGACCAGGAAGCAATGCTTGGTCATCTATCACCGGAATTGTCGCAGCGCTACCCGCGAGGCGCACTTCGATCGCCTCTTGGCGCGCCAACTCACCGCATACGGCGACATCAGGCGCGAGCTCAGAGATCGGCAAAGCGTAGGTCGCTTTGAGATTCACGTGGTCGTGGGCGCCATCAGCACCGGCTGGCGGCGTATCGCTGGCTAGCGCCTGCTGTTCGAGTTCCTCTCCTCGTACGCGCCACAGGGAATATTCGTACTCGCAGGCATCGGGATCGACGCCTTCCCCGTACATGTCGCGACGCGCGCGCGCGCGCAACTCTTGCTGCGCTGCCGCTAAGCCACCGGACAGCGATGCCAGTGGCACGCTGTATTCGTGGGCCAGATGGGAAAAACCGATCCCAAAGGCGCTAAAGACCGAGGCGAGTTGGGGGATCATGACGCGTTTTATGCCCACCGCGTGCGCGATCCCAGAAACGATCACCGGACCGCCGCCGCCATAGGCGAGCAGGGTCGTCGTCGCAAGCTCGGCACCCGCAGCGTCGAGTGCCGCCGATAAACGCTCGCCGACTTGCTTTTGGAAGGCCGCAACGATCGCTGCCGCAGCCGCCTCGATGGAAGTCCCAAGCGGCGTCGCGACTGCCGTCTCAACGGCCTGTCGCGCACGCGCGAGGTCGAGCGACAATTCGCCGCCGAGATACTTGCTGGCATCTAACACCCCAGTGATCAACAAAGCATCGGTTAATGTTGCTTCGCTACCACCGCGCGCAAAGCACGCCGGGCCCGGCACTGCGCCGACAGATTCGGGACCTATCGTTATAGCTTGACCTTTAACTCGCACGATGGAACTACCGCCTAAACCAAAGCTCTGCAACTTCGGCAGTGGGAAGGAGATCGGTAGATCGTTGACCTTACCGTGGGCTTGTAGCGCAGTATTAGCGCCGGTGATTACGGTCAAATCCGTCGTGGTACCACCGATGTCCATCGCCACAACCGTAGGCAAGTCGTAGAGGCGAGCGTAAGCCAAGGCGCCCTCTATGCCTCCTCGTGGGCCTGATCCCCATGTTTTCAGCGCCGTCGTTTTCGCGACCCGCGCTGAATTACCATCGTTACGGAAAATCAACAGCGGCCGTTTTAAGTGCTGCGATTTGCAAATGTTCTCTGCGCTATAAAGGAAATGTTCCATCGCCGGATGAAGGTAAGAATTGATCACCGCGGTCACCGTGCGGCGTGCATCGTCGACGTCGGCCACAAGTTCGGTGGAAATCAGAAACGGGATCGCCCCCAACAAGTGACGCGGGTAACGCTCCAGCAAAACGTCTTTTACTTGTTGCTCGGTGGCAACGTTCGGCAGGCAAACTGCCAAACGTTGCGCGCCATCGGCTAACAGCGCATTGATCGTGCGGGTCAGCCCGTCCGCATCGATATGGCCACTGTCACCAATAACGATCCCCGAAGGCTGTTTGGGGACCATCGCTTGCCACAAACCCGACCCGCTCACCAAACGGGTAGCTCCGTAGAGGGTTTCCTCCTCACCTGCGGCCACCAATAAAGTCACCGGCGTGCCCTTATGTTCAACCACGGCGTTAGTACCTGAGGTCGTCGAATAACGGAGGCACTCTGTTTCACGGATCAATCGGGCGAGGTCGTCTTCACCATATAGCTCGCTCGCGCCGCGTTTCAACGCATCGACAAAACATTGGGTCAAATCGTGCGGTGTGGTGGGCGATTTCGCATGTGCAATACGCCTGCCATCGCTAATGCAGACATCGGTAAACGTGCCACCATTGTCAAGATTGACAAGGATCCCCATCGGTACTTCCCCCTCCCACGTTTGCTGCGCCGCTCGTCCGTCGCCGTGAATTCGATTCAATGAACTTCAACATAGAGCGCTGCACCTTAGGCGCTACGACGTTTGACGCCTAGTCCTGATCGGTGACAGTATGGGGGGCATTTGGTGACAGCACCCGATCGCAAGCGTTAATACTGCTACAGAAATAGACCGACGCACGCCCTGTAAATGATGTCTGAACAGATAACCGCGCTCCTGATCCCCAACACCTACGTTAAATTGTTAACGCAGGACTTCGACGATCACGATGGCCTCGCGCGAGGCACCGATATCGCACCCCAAGATCTGCCTCACTACGCCCAGCTCGTGACGGTTGCACAACACGTGCGCAGCATTCAAAACGCCATCCGCATGGCACCGAACCTCGATTGGCACTTGCAATGGGGCAAGCGCATGGCGGAGAAATTTCATGGTCCGGTTACCTTGGCTTGGTTAGCGGCGCCAACGCTGGGCGCCGGCTTAGATGCGTTCATTAAGTATATGCCGAGCCGTATTCCTTATTTAACATGGTCAGGCACACAAGATGACGACCGCTGCAGTTATGCCGTGAGAGAACTGATCGACCTCGGTATCGCGCGTTACGCCTTGGTCGAAATCCCGCTCATTGTGATGTACGAATACGTTCGCGTTATTCGACCCGCCACTTTGGTCGGTGCATCTATCGAACTAAGTTACCCCGCGCCACCGCATGCGGCCTTGTTTTCCGAATGGTTTCGCTGCCCGATTAAATTTTCCTGTGATCGCAACGCGCTCGTCATTCCAACGGCCTGGCGGGATACAGCAAATCCCGATTACGATGAAGTTACGTGGCAGTCATCCCTAGCACGTTGCGATACCCTGTGCGCGGTGGTCAGCGAGCGGGATATCGTCACCGAAGTTCAGCGTATGATTTACGATCACCTCAACGCAACGAAACACCTACGCTTGCTTACGCTCGACCAAGTTGCCGCTCGATTACATATGTCCTCGCGCACGCTAATCCGGCGTTTGCGCCGGGCGAATACGACTTTTCAAGACCTAAGCGATGAGATTCTCAAACGCCGCGCGCGGGAATTGCTGACGCAACGCGATGCGCGCGTGCAAGATATTTCAATGCAACTCGGTTACTGCGATCCAACCAGCTTTCGCCGCGCGTTTAAACGCTGGTACGGTACAACACCAGCGGCGTATCGTGCGCAACAATAAGCATCTAGCCCCCATTTCTCGTTACCTACCACGACTCAGCGCCTCAAAATCGTAACCAGTTGTCCTCGCTCTCCCACCTTGCTCGCTACGTTTGCCTAAATCCGACAGCCTGCTAGGCTTGCCCGTAGATCGACACCACACAGGCACCGCCGATGCCGATGTTATGCGTCACACCGATTCGCGCATTTGGTACTTGTCGCGCCTCGGCACGCCCCCGTAGATGAGATACGACTTCATAACATTGTGCGATCCCGGTTGCGCCTAAGGGATGACCTTTAGAGATCAAACCACCCGATGGGTTTGTGACGTAGCGACCACCGTAGGTATTGTCTCCGTTTTCGATGAAAGCAGCCGCCTCACCTTCGCCACACAGACCCAAAGCCTCATAAGCAATTACTTCGTTAACACTGAAACAGTCATGTAATTCTACGACATCGACATCCGCGGGACCGACACCCGCAGCCTCGTACGCCTGGGCGGCTGCAGTACGACCCATAGAGGCTCCCACCGCGTCCATCGCGCTACCACTAAAACTGTCTTGCATATCGGTCACCATAGACTGCGCCAACAAGCGTACTTGCGGCGTAAGCCCTTGCCGACGCGCAAACTCATCCGAGCATAAAACCACCGCGGCCGCACCACAGGTCGGCGGACAGCACTGAAACCGCGTCAAGGGAGTGCAAATCTCGGGACTGCCCAAAACCTCTTCCACGGTCAAGGGATCGGTGAATACGGCGCGTGGGTTATTTACCGCGTGCTGACGCGCCTTGACCGGAATTTTTGCCAGGGTCGTCGCTTCCATCCCATACTTATCCATGTATTCCTGCCCGGCCGCGCCAAACAGTTTCGGCGCCATGGGGATCTTGGGATCCGCGACAAAACTATTCGCTACCGCGACAAATTTCTCGATCGGGGTTGGGCGATCGGTCCAATGCTCGCTCAGTGCACCAGGCGCCATTTGCTCGAACCCCACCGCCAAAGCACATTCGGCAGCACCACTCTCAATCGCTTGTCGCGCGAGATACATAGCACTCGAACCACTAGAACAATTACTGTTGACGTTGAAGATCGGGATCCCGGTCAATCCGGCCTCATAAACTACGCGATGTCCACTGCAGCTATCACCATAGACGTAACCGGCAAAGGCCTGAGCAACGCGCTCGTAGGCGACACCGCTATCCGCCAAAGCTTCCCGAATGGCCTCCCGACCCATTTCCGTATAAGGCTGGCCCTGTTTAGGGGTCTTAAAGGCAGTCATGCCCACACCAAGTACATTGACGCTGCGATCGCTCACTGTCGTAGACTCCTCGTTCACTGTTAGTAACTCGCAAAAGGATAGCAATGGAACCACCCCGATGTGCCGCAACCGTGTGGGATGGCGATCCTTACACCTGGCGCGGCGGCGCCGTTTCGGGTATCGGCCAATACCACTTGCGGCCCTTGAGCAAGGCGTTCCAATATAGCGACGGCAGTAAATTCTTTTTGAGGAAGTACATACTGGCGCGCTCGCGGCCCTGATCGAATGGAAATGTCTCACACGGTTCGAGATCATAGTCGAATTCAGCCAACACCAAGCGGCCATAACCCGTGATTAACGGACAGGAGGTATAACCGTTATACGCGTATGGGGGGGCACTGCCACGCATTACCGCCAACAAATTGCCGACAAGCACGGGACTTTGCGCCCGGATTGCAGCCGCTGTTTTCGATGTTGGCAGATTGCTTGCGTCACCTAGACTGAAAACATTCGGGTAGCGCACGTGTTGCATGGTCGCCTTGTCCACATCTACCCAGCCGGCGCTGTCGGCAAGCGGACTCTTCTTGATGAAATCTGGAGGACCCATTGGCGGTGTCACATGGATCATGTCGTACTTTTCGATACGCTCCTCATCCCCGTCGACACTCCGAAACACCGCCTCGCGAGACGTGCCACGAATTTCCGCCAAGGCGATCTTGAAATTCAGGTCGATGTCCCTCGGCAAAGCAATTTTCATCAATTCTGCGGCGTACTTAGGCGCACGAAAGATCGTAGGCGTAGCACAAAAATACTTTACTGAGACCTGTTCGCGGGTATTTGCACGGCGCCAATAATCCTCCGCTAAAAACATGATCTTCAAAGGTGCTGCGGCACACTTCACAGGCGTATTTGGAAATGTGAATAAGGCCGTGCCGTTACGAAAGCTCTGAATATTGTCCCAGGTGTTATTTACGGTCTCAAAACTATAGTTACTGCATACCCCGCCCCTGCCAAGCGCTTCTACTAAGCCTGGCACGGCGTTCCACAGAATTTGCAAACCTGGTGCGACAACTAAGTAATCGTAGTTGAAATCACCGTTGCTGTGCGTCGTCACGGTTTGTTCGTCGGGTTTGATATCCGCCACCGCATCCTGGACCCAACGGGCCTTGTTCGGGATCAAGCTCGCCATCGGACGACGACTGTGTTCTTTGGGAAATACGCCGCCGCCCACCAAAGTCCACAACGATTGATAAAAATGCGTATCGGACGGCTCGATCAGCGTCAGGGATATTTCTGGATGCGCGCTTAAGAGGCGCTGTGCAACGCTCAATCCGCCCGGACCCGCACCGATAACAACGATTTGCTGTGTAGCCATGTTCACCCCGTATCCAGGTTGATGTCAGCGCCACCCGTTGATCTCCCAGCGCTAACAGGTTAACGCTTAGCGGGGCCCGCAATCCAGAGCCTGCTAAGCCCGGATGTTGCCTGAGGATCGCGGCCCTGGCAGGGTGCGGAGCGCAAAAAAAACACTGCGTACGGGTCTATAGCGCTAGAATTCTGCGCAGAACGCCGACTTACGACCCTATTGAGAACAGCTTTGCACCTACTTGCAGCTAGGAAGCGCCGCATGCGAGATCTATTTACACACCCCAAGTATGTGGCTGCACAGACCAGGCGCGCTTATCGCGACGAGCAAAGAGAGCCCCATTACGCCGAGGCGAACGCTTTCTAAGGATGTGCGCGAGCTCACTAACGCGATGCTTGTACACTTTTTTGGGCTTGATGTCGTGATCGGCGAGCAGCTCACGCTTCTCGGCGCGGCCCTATTGGGACTCGCGAGCACGCTGCATTGTTGGGGCATGTGTGGGGGCGTGGTTGCAGCTGTCAGCCTCAACACATCGGCAGAAATTCGCGCCAAACCCGCGCGTCTGCGGCGTTTCTCAATATGGCACAACCTCGGTCGGGTTGGGAGCTATACGCTGCTCGGAGCACTGTGCGGTAGGATCGGAGAAACCTTAGGCGTCGAGCGGCACTTGCTCGCTCACGAACTTCTACGCACATTGGCGTTGCTCATGCTGCTCATGAGCGGTTTCGCGTTGCTCGCACCTTGGTCTTGGCTGCGGACTCCGGAACGCATTGGCCTACCCTTATGGCGCCTCGTGCAGCGCTTCACGACCCGTTTCGTTCCCTTTGATCGCGACGGGAAAATTTTTGTGCTGGGTCTGATATGGGGTTTGTTACCCTGCGGCCTAGTCTATTCGCTGCTGTTGATCAGCGCGGCTCGCGCGAGCGCATTAACGGGCGCTGGGCTGATGTTCTCTTTTGGCGCCGGCACCTTACCCGGCATGCTAGTCGCGTCTCACTTACTAGGACGCGCACCGCGACGTTTTTCCGCGCCGGCCCTGCGGGTGACGGTAGGCGTGCTGATGATCGGATTGAGCCTCATGTGGTATAGCTTTGCGCCACAGCATGGGAACCACGATCACAGCGACCCGGGCGGCGATAACGCAGTGCATCAGCACGCCACCCCTGAGCCGGCGGAGCGCTGAGAAGTTTAACGCCGCGGGAGCTCCCGAGTCGCGCGCTAACCCGAATATTGCGAGATGTAGAAGCTGCGGCATGACCAGGCTATGATTTAGCAACTTGGCTGTTTGAAATTAAGCATTAACCTGGATTAACTGTTGTCACGAATACCTTGATGAAATCCCCACGCCCAGTACTGCAAAAGATCCTCATCGTCGGTGGCGGAACCGCTGGCTGGATGACGGCAGTGCTGTTCGCCCATGCGTGGCGAGCGCGCGGCATCGAGATCACTTTGCTCGAATCTGCCGAGATCGGGATCATCGGCGTCGGAGAAGGATCGACGCCAAAAATGCGTGTGTTCTTTGAGCGCATTGGTGTCGCCGAACAAGATTGGATGCCGCTGTGCAACGGCACATATAAATGCGGGATCCGGTTTCCCTCGTGGTCGACACGCAAAGGCTACAATAGCTATTTTCATCCGTTCCTAACGATCAGCGACGATAGTGCCGCGCGCGCGTTCTATCAAAACGTTTTGCTACGGAACAAAAACCTCGACGTGCACGCGCACCCCGATGCATTTTTCCTACCGAACTACTTGGCGAAAACACGACGCGCCCCGCTACCTGACACAAACTCAGGCTACAACGCCGACTACGCCTATCACTTCGATTCAAATTTGATCGGAAATTTTCTCAAAGAACATGCGATCAAGTTAGGCGTTCAACATATCGTCGATACAGTCACGGCGGTCAAACAAGGCGAATCCGGCGACATCAGCGGCGTCGTAACCACCCAGCACGGCGAGAAAACCGCCGATTTGTACGTCGATTCCACCGGCTTTGCGAGCCTGCTGCTGGGCAAAACGCTAAACGTACCATTTCACTCCTACCAAGATGTTTTGTTTAACGACCGCGCGGTAGCGTTGCCAACGCCGCACGACGCCGACAATACTTTACCCTCGGAGACGCTATCAACGGCCCTAAAATATGGTTGGGTTTGGAAGATTCCTTTGACGAATCGCTTTGGCAATGGTTATGTTTACAGTTCGCGATTCACGACACCTGACGCCGCCGAGCAAGAACTACGTGATCATATCGGACTGCATGATGAGAATGTCGAAGCACGGCATTTGCAAATGCGCGTTGGCAGAACCGAAATCCACTGGCACAAAAACTGTTTAGCGGTTGGGCTCTCACAGGGATTTATTGAGCCGCTAGAAGCGACTGCATTGATGATCGTGCAGGACACTATCACTACGTTTATCGACAATTTTGAACGAGGAGATTTCAGCGACCGCAACCGCGCAGCATTCAACGCTCACGTCAACCAGCTGTTCGACAGCATTAAAGATTACATTTTTATGCATTACAAGTTGAACTCGCGTGATGACACCGAATATTGGATCGCGAACCGAGAGAACGAGATACTGTCTGACTCTGTTGCACAAATATTGGAGGTTTGGGACAGCGGCGGCGACTTGTTCGGTGAATTGATGAATCAAGCGAGCCGCTTAACCTATACCCCCACCTCCTGGTTCTGCATTCTCGCGGGCATGGGGCGTTTCCCCCGCAAACCAAAAAAGAACGCGAAGAAACAAGCGGCCGCGCATGATCCTAAGGCCCTAGCACGATACTGCGAGCAATTGCTGCACCATTTTCCGGATCACCGACAGGCGATAGACAGCATGGCCGGCTGTTAGCACGGCTTGCCTACGGTAAACCGACCCCCAGCGAAAACCCAGGCAATAGTTACCAAAACACTTTTCCGCTTTCTGCAGGAAAGCCAGCGCGTAGCGGAGCCCAGCGGAAGCGATGCTTTCGCGGGCGCTACATAATGTTCACCACGCTCTGCGTGGCGTAACGACAACGGGATGCCGGTCGGAGTCCGGCATGACAGCAGGATGATGCTTGGCGCGGAAATGACGCGCGCAACACCCCCAATGCAACATCACTTAAGGTGCTTGTTTAACCACCCCCGCACTAATGAGTTGTGCGATTGCGTCCTCGCAGCGCCCGAGTTCCCGCAATACTGCAACGCTGTCTTGCCCGAGCTCGGGCGCCAGCCGCGGTGCAGTTTTTTTGTAGCCCGCAAATTGTATCGGTGAGTCGATCGTCTCTAAGCCGTTTTGATCGATTACAGCTCGATAGAGATCGTTGGCGCGCATTTGCGGATCTTGTGGTAAAGACACGCTTTGCTGCACGACGCCAAAAGTTACTTTGTGGCGATCGAGCTGGACGACCCATTCTGATAACGTTTTCTGTGCAAAAACATCGTCCAAGAGTGCCACCAGCACCGCCGCGTTTTCACGTCGCTTACTAGATTCATCAAAACGAGGATCTGCCTTCAGGTCGGGGCGCTCAATGCCATCGCAAAACAGCGACCATTCGTAGGCCTCTTTAATCATGACCAAAAACAATTGTCGCCCATCTTTCGTCGTATAGACTGAAAGTAGCGGGTTGGGTGATTCTCGATGGGTGTACGGGGGCACGAACGTCGCGTCGCATAAAGCAGCCTGCGCCATGATGCTATTTGCCCACAAGCCGTTCGCCATCAGCGACGTGTTAACTTTAGCGCCGCGCCCACTGCGTTCACGACGGTAAAGCGCGAGCATAATTGCGCCGAATAGCGTCGCGGCGGTCGGATTATCACCCATCGCCGGCGCTGCCATCGCAACTTCCGCATCTCCGGAGCGCACGAGGTCCATTAAACCAGAGCGTGCCCACCAAGCGCTCGCGTCATAGCCCGGTTTTTCAACTTCGGATCCTTGCTCACCATAACCAGTGACGTGAGCGTAAACTAAACGAGGATTCAACGGCTCGAGATCCGCATAGCGCACTCGCAAGTCGTCCAAGACCGACGGCTGGTAATTGGTAATAAACACATCGCACGTGGCGACCAAATCGTAGAGCACCGCTCGCCCCTCTGCCTTTTTCAAATCTAGCGCAAGCGAGCGCTTATTACGCGAGGCGAGTATCCATGCGTAGTTTTGTTCGCACTTTGGCAAAGGCGCAACTTGATACAAATAACGATGAGGATCGCCGCCAGCGGGTGGTTCAACATGAATCACTTCGGCACCGAAGTCACTCATTATCGTGCCGGCCACCGGGCCAGCGACGAACGTGGCGACTTCCAGCACTCGGATCCCCTCCAATACCGAGTTCATCTCGACCTCCTGGGTTCGTATGGTGAAACACAACTTTGACGCAGGTCCGATTCATCAAGCAAGCTGCAAAATATGTCCGCACCTCACTCAGCACCGGTAGCACACGATGTACCCGGTGGTTTTCTTCGCAGATGCAAGTACTTGCATGCCACCACCGCAAGATGCTTAACTCTAGATCAGCGCTAGATACGCAAGAATTGGGGCAACGATATGGCAACCAAGAAGAAAACCACCGCGCCTAAACCGGCCGCAAATCGTGGCAAAAAAATGGTGGCCCACTCACGACGCCCACAGACGATCGGTAGCTACTTGATCGATCGAATGTTGGCGCTTGGCGTGCGTGATATTTTTGGGATCCCCGGTGATTTTATTCTCGGATTTTATGGCTTGCTCGAAGAAAGCCCCATCCGGGTGATCGGCACCTGCAACGAACTTAACGCCGGATACGCAGCCGATGCTTATGCTCGTGTAAATGGTATCGGCGCGGTCTGCGTCACCTACAACGTGGGCGGTCTTAGCTTGGTGAACGCCGTTGCCGGTGCTTATGCGGAAAAGTCGCCCGTGATCGTCATCAGCGGCGCGCCCGGCATGGCAGAGCGCCACGGCGATCCGCTTTTGCACCATCGCGTGGGACCATTTTCCACCCAGCGTGAAGTGTTCGAAAAAATAACCGTCGCGGCAAGTGCGCTCGAAGATCCCTTGATCGCGTTTCGGGAAGTCGATCGCTGTCTGGACGCCGTCGCAAATTATAAGCGTCCGGTGTTCATCGAAATCCCCAGAGATAGGGTTGATGTCTCGGCTGCTAGCCTTCACAAACCCAGCAAAAGCACGCCCGCTAGCGATAAGGCTGCCCTGAAAGAAGCCCTCAACGAAGCTGTAGAGCTAATCTCTAAAGCGCAACAGCCGGTGATTCTGGCCGGAGTTGAAACCCATCGCTTCGGTATGCACGAGCAGTTGCTGTCACTCGCAGAGCGCCACAAAATCCCGATCTGTTCGACGCTGCTTAGCAAATCGGTCGTCAGTGAACGACACCCGCTCTACTTAGGCGTCTATGAGGGCGCGATGGGTCGTGACGAAGTGCGTCGTTACGTTGAAGGTAGCGACTGTTTGATCCTGCTTGGAGCTTTCCTGACAGATCTAGATCTGGGGATCTACACGGCGAAACTCGATCCGCGCCGCTGGATTTTCGCGAGTAGTGAAGACGTGCGCATTCGCCACCATCATTATCACGACGTTCGTTTCCAGGATTTCATTGCGGGCTTGCTCAAAGCCAAGATGAAAGTAGCAAGACGAGAGCTGCCGCCGATGGCTCACGAAGTACCAACCCCATACAAACCACAAAAAAAGGCCTCCGTCACGAACAAACGCCTCTTTCAAAAAGTGAACGAATTGCTCGCCGCCGACATGGTGGTAATTTCTGACGTGGGGGACGCGATGTTTGGCGCCTCGGATCTCGTGATCCATCAAGATACGGAATTCTTAAGCCCAGCCTACTACACCTCGATGGGCTTTGCCGTTCCCGCCGCGATCGGCGTGCAAGTTGCCAACCGCAAGCATCGACCGTTGGTATTGGTAGGCGACGGGGCGTTTCAAATGACCGGACAAGAACTCGCTACCGCGGTGAGGCTAAAATTCAACCCGGTAGTGATCGTGATGAACAATCGCGGTTACACCACCGAGCGTTTTCTACAGGAAGGTCCTTTCAATGACATTCACGAGTGGCACTACCATCGGCTACCGGATTTGCTCGGTGGTGGTTGGGGTTTTGAAGTTCATACCGAGGGAGATCTTGAACAGGCTTTAGCCGCAGCGCTCGCCAACCAGGAATCGTTTTCGATCATTAACGTGCACTTGGCCCCAGACGACATCAGCCCCGCCCTGCAACGGCTAACTAACAGCCTGCGCAAGCACGTCTGAGCGCACCAACAGGACTTCGCGCGCTATTTATACCCACAAACTCGGGCCTGTTTTGCAAGTCTCGCAACGATGTAGCAGCATTCATGGCAAGTAATGTATTGGGTGTAAAAAAACCCAAGGATGCCGGGGCGGGGTCCGATAGGGTGAGATGGTAACCGGTCGGAGACCGGCATTGCCGAGCTCACCGATAAGGTGAAAAGTGATATCTCAATTTGTCCTAATACCTCGGATTAGCAGCACGCGGGGGCGTTTGCAAAGAACCTGTGCGGTAACTCTAAGTAAACTGTACGCTAAGCTTGCCGCTATAGATCTTCTTTTCCAAAATAATTCCAGATAAAAAACCATGTGTGGTTTAGTCGGCGTATTCGATCTTACTGGGTCGCGTGAGATCGATGAAGCTTTACTTGCGCGGATGAACGAGACCCAAGTTCACCGTGGCCCCGATGAAAGCGGTTTGTTCACTGCGCCCGGTATCGGTTTGGGTCACCGTCGCTTATCGATCATCGATCTTGCGAGCGGGCAGCAACCCTTGCATAACGAAGACAGCAGCGTTGTCGTCACGTATAACGGCGAGATTTACAATTTTCCCGAACTTAGCGCAGAACTTAAAGCTGCAGGTCACACGTTCCGCACCCATTCGGATACTGAGGTCATCGTGCACGCGTGGGAGCAGTGGGGAGAGCGCTGCGTCGAGCGTTTTCGCGGTATGTTTGCTTTTGCGTTGTGGGACAAGCGACGACAAAGCATCTTTCTGGCCCGCGATCGCCTAGGAAAAAAACCGCTGCACTATAGTTTGTTGGCGAATGGGCAATTGATTTTTGCCTCCGAACTAAAAGGCCTGTATGCCCATCCGTTGTTAAAAAAAGACATCGAGCCTGCTGCCATTGAAGACTACTTTGCGCTGGGTTACGTCGCCGACCCAAAAACGATATTCAAAGGTGTCTACAAACTACCTCCGGCGCATACGCTGCTTGCAACCCGCGGTCAGCAGCGCTTGCCGGTAACCGCCTATTGGGATATTCCGTTTCGAAGCATCGGCTCCCTATCAGATGAAGAAGCTGTTACGGCCTTGACGCAACGCTTAGAGGAATCGGTTCGTATTCGACTGATGTCGGAAGTGCCGCTCGGAGCATTCTTGTCTGGCGGTGTAGATTCAAGCAGTATCGTCGCGATCATGTCTCAGCTATCCGATACGCCCGTCAACACCTGTTCGATAGCGTTCGACAATCCTGAATTCAATGAAGCCGAATTTGCGCAACTGGTCGCACAACGCTATCGCACAAATCATTACGTTGAAACCGTCGATCCGGACGATTTCGCGATCGTCGACCGACTTGCGAATATATACGATGAACCTTACGCCGATAGTTCTGCCATACCAACATACCGGGTCTGTGAACTCGCGCGCAAGTGCGTCACTGTAGCATTATCTGGAGACGGCGCAGATGAATATTTTTCGGGTTATCGCCGCCACCGCTGGCACATGAACGAGGAGAGTATTCGAGCACTACTGCCTTACAAGCTGCGCGCACCGTTATTTCGCACTTTGGGAGGCGCGTACCCCAAGCTCGACTGGGCGCCAAAAGTACTGCGCGCCAAAACCACATTGCAGGCGCTCGCGCGCGACAGCGTTGCAGCCTATTTTCACTCCGTCTCGTTATTATCTGATCATGCGCGGATGCAATTGTTCTCGCACGATCTCACCGCGACACTCGCAGGTTACCAAGCGGTTGAGGTATTTCGCGAACACGCCGAGAAAAGTCCCACGCAGCACCCTTTGTCCTTAGTACAATACCTCGATCTGAAGACTTACTTGGTTGGTGATATACACACTAAGGTTGACCGCGCGAGCATGGCCAACTCATTGGAGGTGCGGGCACCTTTGCTCGATCACGAATTGATTACATGGGTCTCCGGCCTCGACCCAAAGCTTAAATTACGGGGTAAAGAAGGTAAGTATTTGCTCAAAAAAGCGATGGAACCGCATCTTCCCCACGATGTTCTCTATCGCAACAAAATGGGTTTTTCAGTGCCGCTTGAGAAATGGTTTCGCGGTCCACTAAAAGAACGCGTACAGGACGCCTTGTTAGGCTCTTCAGTACGGGAATGCGGTTACTTTAATATGAATTTCGTGCAGCGAATCGTCGCACAACACCAATCTGGATTGCACGACCACAGTGTACCCATTTGGACATTGCTCATGTTCGATGCTTTTCAGCGCCACGTTCTTTAGCAACGGGGTCGATGAGGGACGTTAACGTGCACCGTTTCGACGATCGCGCCATTTTGTGCCAATAGACGCGCCAATTGCCTGGTTTGGTTCGCCATCCCACCCGAAGGAGGCGGCAACGTTCGCACCAAGCCGATCCGCAAAGCCGCGATGATCATAAGGCTGCCTGCCGACAAACCACGCCGTTAGCGGCGGTTGGCGTCACTGCCCTCAGTGCGGTCGTCGTCCATTAGGATCGATCGCCCGGCCGCCTCCAAATCGTCGAACTGCTCATTGTCAACCGCCCACAGAAACGCCCACGCGATGAGCGGAACGATAAGAATGGAAATCGCCAACAGTAAGAAAATGATCTCCACTACTGCGTCCTCCTTGAAATAGACCTCTGAAAATCGTAGCCATGCGATCCCTGAGCGCCACCAACTCGGTGAAGCCGTAAGGCATTTCCGACGACCAACAGAGAACTTAGAGACATGCCCAAAGCCGCTTGCCAGGCGGTGAGCGCTCCGCTTACCGCGATCGGGATCGCGACAAGATTATAGAGGATCGCCCAAGCAATATTTTGGTGGATTAGGCGCACAGCCGTGCGCGCGACCTGTTGAGCGACAACAACCCCTGCTAAATCTTCCGATGACAGCACAATATCAGCATTAAGCTTAGAGAGATCCGCCGCTTTGGGCATCGCAATGGCGACGTCGGCGCGGGCCAGCAACGGCGCATCATTGAGACCGTCGCCGAGCGCGAGCACGACGTCACCTTGCGCTTGCAAGTTAGCTACGTGAGCATATTTTTCTTGCGGCAAGCGTTCGCCGAGTGCCGCGTCCGCGCCGACCTGTGCCGCAACGCGCTCGACGATATCGATATCGTCTCCACTCAATACCGTAACATGTTGACCGTTAGCGCGGAGCTGGGCGACGACCGCAGGTGCTTCTGGTCGCAAGGGATCGTCGAAATCAAGCGCCGCCAACACCCGCCTGCCCTCGGCCAGCCACACGCGAAAACGCGCGGGTCCTAAGGACGGCACAGTTTGCCCGCTATGTGCTTCAACGTAGCGCCGCGAGCCGCAATAGTAACGACATCCTGCGACTACCCCGCGTATTCCTAAGCCAGGCTCGCTTTCTACTTCACGCGCGTCCATGGGCTGCTGTTCAGCACATGCTGCTAATACCGCGCGCGCCACCGGGTGTTGGCTATGTTGCTCTAAGGCTGCGACGACCGCTAAGACGCTACTCGCGTCCATGTTGGCACACGTTCGTAAGCTCGTTAATTTCAGTTGCCCGGCGGTTAACGTGCCGGTCTTGTCACAGACCACCTGCTTGGCGCGTGCCAAAATAGCTAACGCATTAGGACGTAGCAGTGCGACGCCCGCGCGCCATAAGCGCGCCGAAGCGGCGGTCAAAGCGGTCGGCGTCGCGATCGCTAACGCGCACGGACAGGAAGCGACCAGTACAGCGAGCAGCGCTTGAAACGCGCGTCCCGTATCCAAAGCCACATGGACGAGCGTGGCGAGACCACCGATGCACAACACCGCGATTACAAACCATCCTGCCACGCGGTTCGCGATCACCGTGATGCGGGGCTTTTCGAACTGAGCACGCGCCACGAGTTGCGCGAGCTGGGCCTTGAAACTGTCGCTGTGCAGTGCTGAGACGGTGATTTCCAAACTTTGATCCTGTACCGTAGTGCCGGCATAGACGGTATCGCCGCTGCGCTTATAAACGGGCCCGCTTTCTCCCGTGACCATGCTCTCGTCGACACCCGCTTGGCCGCTTACCACGGTGCCGTCCACCGCCAGCATGTCGCCGCCACGCACCAGGATGACGTCACCAAGCTCGACCGCGGCGGCGTCTATTTCGGCGTAGCTACGCACACCGTTCACGATATTCACCCGCGTAACCGGTCGCGGTACGACCCGTTGTAAAACCTTGAGTTCGCGCTGCGCGCGTAGTCTAGCGAGTGTTTCCAGATAACGCGTCAACAGCAAGATAGTCACAAACATGGCAACGGATTCGAAATACACCGGGCCGACGCCGCGCGCCAGGCTCCAAACGCTACCGACACTCGCGAGCACAACCGCCACCGCGATCGGTACATCCATCGTCGCGACGCGGAGACGCACAGCATTTAACGCACCGTGCATCCAGGGCAGCGCCGCATAGCACACGATAGGCATGCTGAGTAAGGCACTCAAGTATTTAAACACCGTGCCGTAAGCCGTGGCGTTCAAGGCTTCGTCTAAATAGCCCGGCACGGCCAACATCATCAACTGCGCCGTACACAGCGCCGCAACACCCGTGCGACGTAACAAACCGCGCCGCTCGTCCTCCAGCGCATCGTCCCCCGCACCGCTCGCTAGCGGATAAGCTTGAAACCCAAGTGCCAAGACCTCAGCGAGAATCACGGAAAGTTTCGTTTCTTGGTCGCGCCAAACAACGTGCGCGGTGCGGTTCGCGTAATTGACATCAAAACACAGCACCCCCGGGACAACTCGCAAGCGCTGCTCTATCAGCCACGCACAAGCTGCACATGTCAATCCTACCAGGCTCAAGTGCGCTTCCGTGTTGCTACCACTATCTGTAGAATATTGGCGGCGTGTTTGCGCGGCGTCGAAGCGGGATAAATTTTGCAACTCACGTGGTATTAAAGACGGCGGTGTTACGCTGGCGTCATCGCGTTGTGCATAATAGGCGCTGAGTCCCCAGGCGACGATGGTTTCTGCCACGGCCTGGCAACCCGGACAACACATCGGCCGTGCGTGCCCATCGATAGTGACCATAAACTTCGATGTGCCCGCGGGGACCGGCTCGTGGCAATGAAAACAGATGTTCGAGCTGGCTACGTCCGCAGCGGCTACGGGGATGTCAAGCTTTGAATCGACGGCTAAGGGCATGCGATGCGCGACGCTGAATTATGGGAGCACTCGGAATAAATTGATCTAGATCAGGATGTAGTATCGTATGTTAACTGAGAATACCAAGCCTGCACTGCGTGACGCCAGGCGCACATAAAAATTAAGTGCTCGCGGAATCACTGCGCGTAATAAAACTAACAACGAGAGGTTGCCACTAGGCGCCAGCCAAACGTCGCAAGAAGTGCCATGATTTTTTACCGTTTTTACGTAGTCTGTGCGGTGGACATCCAGAGCATGCTGTAAGCGTGTCACCATCGTCACCGTGAACTAAGGGGGGCTACAGGATGGCGGAAGCCAGCTATAATTATAAAGTCGTACGTCAATTCGCAATCATGACGGTGATTTGGGGCGTAGTCGGCATGGCGGTCGGCGTATTGATCGCCGCACAACTCGCCTGGCCCGCACTGAATTTCGATCTGCCTTGGTTGTCGTTTGGGCGATTGCGACCCTTGCACACGAATGCCGTTATTTTCGCTTTTGGCGGCTGTACATTATTCGCAACCTCATATTACGTCGTGCAACGTACTTGTCACGTGCGCCTCATTAGTGACAGTTTAGCGGCGCTGACGTTTTGGGGTTGGCAACTCGTGATATTGCTCGCAGCGATTTCATTTCCGCTCGGTATTACTACGTCGAAAGAATATGCCGAACTTGAGTGGCCTATAGATATTCTGATCACCATTGTCTGGGTCGCCTACGCATATGTTTTTTTCGGCACACTAGTTAAACGCCGCATCAAACACATCTACGTCGCGAATTGGTTTTTCGCTGCATTCATTATTGCCGTAGCGGTGCTACATATCGCCAATAGTATGGCGATGCCGGTAACGCTGTTTAAGTCTTATTCTATGTATGCGGGTGTGCAGGATGCGATGATTCAATGGTGGTACGCCCATAACGCCGTAGGATTTTTCCTCACCGCGGGGTTTCTCGGCATTATGTATTACTTTGTGCCGAAACAGGCGGAGCGTCCCATATACTCTTATCGCTTGTCCATCGTGCATTTCTGGGCGCTAGTATTTACCTATATTTGGGCGGGGCCCCACCACTTACACTACACCGCACTCCCGGAATGGGCGCAATCGCTGGGAATGGTTATGTCAGTAATCTTACTCGCGCCTTCTTGGGGTGGCATGATCAATGGCATGATGACTTTGTCTGGTGCCTGGCACAAGTTACGCACTGATCCGGTCTTGCGATTTTTGATCGTGTCGATCTCGTTCTACGGAATGTCGACGTTCGAAGGCCCGATGATGTCGATCAAAACCGTAAACGCCTTGTCACACTATACCGACTGGACGATCGGGCATGTGCACTCCGGCGCGCTCGGGTGGGTTGCGTTCATCTCACTCGGGGCGATGTATTATTTGATCCCACGCTTGTACGGCCGGGCCTTGCACAGCCTAGCTTTGGTCGAGCTTCACTTTTGGATTTCGACCATCGGCATCGTGCTCTACATTACCTCGATGTGGGTGTCAGGCATTATGCAGGGATTAATGTGGCGGGCCGTAAATGATGACGGCACGTTAACCTACAATTTCATCGAAACCGTCGAGGCGATGCATCCGTTCTACATAATTCGCTTCCTCGGGGGGGCGCTGTTCCTGCTCGGCACCTTGGTGATGTGCTACAACGTATACAAAACCGTCGCGGGTTCAGAACCCGTCAACGCACCGATCCCGGCGCCAGCCGCGGCGAATTAGAGAGAGCATCACGATGGCGGGTTTTCACGAAAAAATCGAAACCAATATTGGTTTCATGATGATATTGATTTTAGTGGTGTTAAGCATTGGTGGATTAATTCAAATCGTGCCGTTGTTTTTTCAGTACACCACGACGCAAGCTGTCGATGGGCTTGAGCCTTACTCGCCGTTACGTCTCGCCGGTCGCGACATTTACGTTCGAGAAGGGTGCTATACCTGCCATTCACAAATGGTTAGGCCTTTTCGCGCAGAAACCGAGCGCTACGGCCACTACTCGCTAGCCGGCGAATACGTCTATGACCGTCCGTTCCAGTGGGGATCGAAACGTACGGGTCCGGACTTGCACCGATTGGGGGGACGTTATAGCGACGAGTGGCATCGAGTCCATTTAATCAATCCCCGCGATGTCGTACCGGAATCGATCATGCCAGGCTACCCTTGGTTGGCGTCTACGCCCGTCGATGCCCGCGATATCGAGAAAAAACTCCGCGTGCTGAAGAAACTCGGCGCGCCCTACGCGGAAGATACTATCAGCGGTGCAGCGGCGAGCCTCGCAGGCAAAACCGAAATGGACGCCATGGTTGCGTATTTGCAAGGCTTAGGCACGGCCGTGAAAGCACGGCGATGAATACGATCCTCGGCATTATTTTTTCAAGTTGGACGGTTATCGTTTGCGTCGTTTTTCTCGGTGTGTGTGGATGGGCGTGGAGTTCGGCACGGCGTGAAGAATTTGACGCAGCCGCGAACATACCATTCGAGCCGGACGACGAATTACATGGCTAAAGACGACTTTTAACGAAACGCGGAGCTGAGTATTTATGGCCGATTTCACGCATAGTTTTTGGAGCTGGTATGTCGCGATCGGCACGTTACTCGGCATCGCAACAATGGTCTACTTAGCGCGAGTGTTATCGGACCGCAACACACAGGCGGGTGCGGACGTCGGAACCAGTGGCCATGTGTGGGATGAAAACCTGGAAGAACTCAATAATCCACTCCCACGATGGTGGTTAAACCTGTTCTATATCACACTAGTGTGGGGGTTTATCTATTTGTTGCTGTATCCGGGACTCGGAGCTTTTCGTGGCTTTCTAGGGTGGTCGCAAACGAATCAGTACGAGCGTGAAATGGCCACCGCCGAAGCGCAATACGGCCCGCTATTTGCACAATATCAAGGCCAAGACCTTGCGACGATCGCTCGGGACCCTCAGGCCGTCGAAATCGGTCGACGCCTATTCTCGACCTATTGCACGACCTGCCACGGCTCCGACGCCGGTGGCGCACGCGGATTCCCTAATCTGCGCGACAGCGAGTGGCTGTGGGGTGGTACGCCGGCGCAAATCGAGGCCTCTATTCTCGAGGGGCGTCATGGTGCGATGCCGCCTTGGGGCGCCGTGTTGGGCGACGCAGGCGTCGAACGGGTCACCGCCTATGTGCAACTGCTCGGCGGTCAAGCAGCGGATCCGAAGCTCGCGGCTGCCGGTGCCGAACTCTACCAAACGCACTGCGTTGTTTGCCACGGGGCCGAAGGCAGGGGCAACCCCCTGCTTGGGGCGCCAGATTTAACGAACGATATCTGGCTGCACGGGGGTAGCACGAAAAAAATCGCCGAATCGATCCGTGACGGACGCACGGGTGTGATGCCACCGCACCGGGAGTTTCTTGGTGCTGACAAAGCCCATGTGATTGCAGCTTATGTGGTGAGCTTGGGCGAAGATGCTCAGTAGCGTCGCTGCGCTGGCGCTATGACCGCACGCATGTTCGACAACATTGGGTGGGTACCACCACAGCAGCGGATCGCCGCCGTTTTATGGATTTCCTTTCTGGCCGCGATCGTCGCGACTGGGGTTTTCTTTTCGGCCATCGATCCCATCGTCTTGCGCGCCTGCGTGCCATTTCCTGAAGTGAGTCGTTATGCCGCCTATTCGATCGGGTTTCTGCTATTTTGGCTCTTGACTGCGAGTGTTTCTTTGCTGGCGGTATTTTTCCTCTATCCTCGCCGTCAAGACAGCGCGGTGACCCCCTCTTCAAATATCAACTGAGGATGAATGAATAAAACTGAGCCCGCCCTCCCACCAGCGGATAAATTCTCGCCTGATTCCGTCGAACGGGCCCTTCTAGAAAAGAGTGAGAAAATCTACCCCCGGGAAGTACACGGGGTGTTCGCAAGCTTACGGCTCGTCACGGCATTAGGGTTGCTCGGGATTTTCTACCTCGTGCCATGGTTAAATTGGAATGGTCACCAAGCGTTGCTGTTCGACTTGCCGGCACGCAAGTTCCATATCTTCGGACTGACCCTCTGGCCGCAGGATTTTTTGTATTTGGCATTTCTGCTCATGCTGGCAGCATATGCTTTGTTCTTTTTTACCGCTCTTGCGGGCCGGTTATGGTGTGGTTACGCATGCCCTCAAACCGTGTGGACGGAGTCATTTTTGTGGATCGAACGGCTCATCGAGGGTTCGCGCAATCAGCAAATACGTCGTGACAAAGGCCCTTGGACCGCGGAGAAAATCCGCGTCAAAGTCACTAAGCACGCATTATGGATCGCGTTTGCCGTTTTTACTGGCTTTACTTTCGTCGGCTACTTCACCCCGATCCGTGACCTACTAAGTGGCCTGATTCGCTTCGAACTTAGTGGCTGGGAATGGTTTTGGATGCTGTTCTACGGTTTCGCGACTTACGGTAACGCCGGTTGGATGCGTGAGCAAGTATGCAAATATATGTGTCCCTACGCGCGCTTTCAAAGCGCCATGTTCGACCACGACACACTAGTTATTTCCTACGATCAGACTCGGGGTGAGCCCCGTGGCTCACGCCGTGCAAGCAGTGATCATCGTGCACAAGGCCTAGGTGATTGCATCAACTGCACGATGTGCGTGCAAGTCTGCCCAACGGGGATCGATATACGCAATGGCCTGCAATATGAATGTATAGGATGTTCCGCGTGCATCGATGTGTGCAACGATGTGATGTCCAAAATGGGATATGCACCCAGCTTAATTCGCTATACGACACAGCGTGCAATGGAAGGCGGAGAAACCAAAGTATTGCGCCCACGAATTTTGATTTACGCGTTTATTATGGCATGCCTTGGCGGCTTGTTCTTATTCTTGCTCGCGAACCGTACCCCAGTTGGCTTGGACGTTATCCGTGACCGCAATCAGCTCTATCGGGAAAGCCGCGGTTTAATTGAAAACGTCTACACGTTAAAAGTAATTAACCAAACCGACAAAGCCCAAAGGTATTCCTTGTCCGTAAAGGGATTGGCGGATGTGGAGGTCGTTATCGACCGTGAGCAGCTCCTCGCCGAAGGGGGTACCGTACTGACGATTCCAGTGGTGCTACGCACCCCGGAAGACGTCCTCACGAAGCGTGTCAGCGACGTATTGTTTTCAATAACTGCCGACGATGATGCGATGCTGAGAACGACTGCGGCGGCAAAATTTATCGGGCCGTTGCCGTGACACCTACCGATCTTTCACCGCTAGCAACGCGACCATGGTATCGTGATTACTATATCTGGCTACTAATCGCGTTCCCGCTGAGCGCCGTGATCGGAGGTCTCGTTACGCTCTATTTTGCGATCGCATCCTACGATGGCCTGGTCGTCGACGACTACTATAAACACGGGCTCGAAATCAACAAAACACTCGCCCGTGACCATCGAGCCAATGAACTTGGACTCAGCGCCACAACGGATATCGACAACACGCGAGGCGTTATTCATGTACGCCTGGCGACGACATCGGCCTATGTCCTGCCCGAGTCAGTAGTAGTGCATTTAAGCCACGCGACGCGGGCAGGGTTCGATCGGGATTTCGAGCTCCACAACACAGGCGACGGTTATTACCGGCGCGTGATAGAACCGCTCGCTGCTGGCGACTGGTACATCGAAATTGCCGCAGATGAATGGCGTCTACTGACGCGCTGGGCAAACCGATAAAAAAACGACTTCGCTTACCCGCCTCAACCCAAGGATGCTCTCGCCGTCGTATCATCCATCGCCGCGGCGGTCAGCTTGGAAAATGAAACGATACGCACAAATCGCCGATCAACGTCGAGCACACCACGGCGTTGGAAGTCGCTAAATAGACGACTCATGGTTTCAACCGCTACGGCGAGATAATTGGCGATCTCTTGCCGCGACATCGGCAAATTGAATTCCTGTGCCGAACAACCCCGACCTCTAAATCGACGCGAGAGATACAACAGAAAAGCTGCGAGGCGTGCTTGCGCCGATTTTTGACCCAACAACAGCGCATGGTGCTCTTTCTCTAGCAGCTGCGCGGAACCAGCACGCATTACGCCCGCGAGCAATTTCGGCGAGGCACTGGCAAGCCGATTGAGGCGCTCGTAGGGCAACACGCAAACTGCAGACGTTTCCAGTAAAACCGCCGAAGTCTGGTGCTCACCGTCCGACACTGCGTCAAAGCCGATAAGATCGCCGGGAAAGTGGAATGCGACGATTTGCTCGCAACCATCCTCGCTGTCCAGATAACACTTCACAGTGCCCGATCGCACCATGTAGAACGCCCTCAGCGGTTGGCCTTGATGAAATAGATAGGTGCGCCGTTTCAGCGGTGCCTTACACGCAAATTGGCTGGTCGTGCCGGTACGCTGTTCGCGGCATGGTCCCCGCCGAGTTGTAGAACATAACTCGGACCACTGGCAAGTCTCACAACGGCGAACTAAGTTGGGAAAATCAATGACATTTCCGAGCATAAACTGCTCCTTGCAAATTTACTCGCACCCAAAGTAATTTTGGACCCTAAAGGAGGCAATGGAAATTCGCGGATCTCCGTAAGTTTACTGCGGGAACTACGTATCCTCCGCTAGATATCTGCTTAGTTCGGGCCCCCGCATGAATCGCATGGCCATAGTGACCAATTCGGCGAACGATTTGGCGCCCGTTTTTGACATCACTTTCGCACGATGGATCTCGATAGTGCGCTCGCTTAAACCAAGTTCCACCGCAATCACTTTGTTAGCTTGCCCTGCCACCACACGCTGCAAGACCTCGCTCTCCCGCGCGCTGAGTTTAGAGAAACGGGTTTGTAGTGCAGCGAACTTCGCCGCCTCGATACGGTTTTGCTGATCTAAGGCCAAGGCTTGATTAATACGATCCAGCAAATCTTGATCGTTGAAAGGCTTTTCGACGAAATCCAGGGCGCCTTCACGTAACGCTTGCACCGCCATCGCAACGTCACCATGCCCTGTAATGAATACGATTGGCAACATAACGCCGATGTCCTTGAGCACTTGTTGAAGCTCTAGGCCACTCATAGCAGGCATTCTTATATCTAGAACTAAACACCCAGCGTCATCCACCGTTATTCTATCTAAAAAATGCCTCGCGGTCGGAAACGCTTCCGCGCGCAAACCCACTGATTTGACTAGTAGTTCCAAAGAATAGCGCACAGCACTGTCATCGTCGACGATGAAAACAGTTGCTTGAGTGCTATTCATCGACTTTTCGCCTCACGGTATTCCCAGCCACGGGCAGTTCCACAATGAATCGCGCCCCACCCCACCCGTTCTTCTCGTAACGCAACACGCCGCCGTGCGCTGCGACGATCGAATGGCTTATAGACAAACCCAAACCCATGCCGTGTTCCTTAGTGGTAAAAAAAGGTTGAAATAAGTGTTGCCGGGCAACCTCATCGATACCCGGGCCATGATCGTCGAAAGACGCTTCGACCACTGTTCCGCAAAGATGCGTAACAATGCGTATACGACGTCGATCTTCTCCAACATCTCGCATCGCGTCAATCGCGTTGCGAATCAAATTTAGACATACCTGTTGGATTTGCACGCTGTCGATAAACACATTGGGTAAGTCTCCCTGCAAATCCAGCTCGATCGCTATTTTCGCTTTGCGGACGTCTATCATTGCGAGATCTAAGACACTCGTGATGACTGGGTTGAGGTCAATGGTGTCTTTCGTACTGTCTCGCTTGGTAACAAACGCCCTGATCTGCTTAACAACTTCACCGGCACGCAGGGCTTGTTCCGCAATGTGATCGAACGCCACCCTCATAGTTTTGGAGTCCAACGCGCCGGACGACGCTAGTCGTTGGCACGCTTGTGCTTGAGTGGATATTGCCGTGAGCGGTTGATTGATCTCATGGGCAATAACCGATGCCATTTCGCCGAGCGTAGTTAGTCTACCTGCGTGGGCAAGTTGCTCGCGAAATTGACGCGCACATTCCTCCGCTTCGATTCGCTCGGTTAAGTCGACGACCTGCCCAATCAGTTGCCGCGGCTGGTCACTGTCGTGAATACTGCCGAGATGAATGAGAACCTCTCGACGAACGTTGCCACGGCCTATGCACTGCGCTTCGATCACCTCTACGGTGTTATCGTGCTGCAAAACCGCGGCCAAGGCCGCCTCGTAAGTTAGGTTAGGCGTAAAAAAATCCGTCCATGGACAACCAATGATCTCGGCTTCCCGGCGACCTAGCGAATGACATAAAACCGGATTTGTACGGGTAATTAGGTTATTTGCATCGGCGGTAAAAATGCCGATGGGTGCATGTTCCACGACCAAGCGCAACGCCCGCTCACGCTCCTGCAGCGCGTTCTCGACACCTTTACGTCGCGAGATGTCGCGCACCACACCGACAAACTTAGGACTCGTCGATGTCGCAATTTCACCGACCGCGAGTTCTATCGGGAACACCTCCCCGTCCGCGCGACGACCGAGCGTTTCGCGGCCGATGCCTATGATTTTCGCATCACCCGTGGCGAGATAGTTCTGCATATGTTCGCGATGATCGTTACCATCGGGTTCGGGCATCAAAACGGCGACGTTCTTGCCGATCACATCCGCTGCCCGGTAGCGGAAAATCGCCTCGGCGCCCGCGTTGAACGTCTCGATCACACCACGACGATCAGTCACGATGATGCCGTCGACCACGGCATCTAGCAAGCCATGATACTGCGCAAGCAGCTCGGGAAAGTCGACAGCCGTGAGCTCTTCTACCGACATAACAACTTCACCTTTTACTCGCCTAGCCGCTCGTAACTACCATCATAGTGCATCGGCGGCGCAAGGCACACCGCGCTCGGTGGGCACTATCCGCAAGCGTATGTCAACGCGCCGCACGGGGCGGTATTATTACCAGCGCCGTGTGCTTTTCAGTGGGGTAACTTCGTGGCAAACTCAAAGCCCTCTAATCGATATCCTGAGCCGGATTTTCGATTAGTCTGTTTGTGCTTGGGGGAATGTACAGGCATTTTCGATCCCACAGGAATGGAATCTCATGACCAGGAAGTCAGGAACGTTGTCGCCACGTTCCAGCGATCCCGCGCGTCGCGAACGCGGCGGCAGTCGCCAGCTGCTGTTGGTTGACGACAGCCCGACGAGTTTAAAGGTCTCACAGCTTAGGCTGCAAGCCGCCGGACACCGGGTCTGCACGGCGATGAATGGTGCAACTGGGCTAGCACTGTTGCGTGCGGGTAACTTTGATCTCGTCGTGCTGGATTGGCATCTACCGGATATGCGCGGTGGAGAATTTCTCGTCTCCCACCGACGTGCAAGCCGAGAACCTGTGCCCGTTGTCGTGCTTACCGCCGACACCCGACCACGAATATTAACGACGATACGACGCGTTGGTGCGGTAAGCTGCCTGTGCAAGCCGGTCAGTTCTCGCGTATTGATTATGGCCGTCGCTAAGTTCGCCAAAACGACTGCGAGGCAAGGTGGTTTTGAACGCCTGCAAACATCGGACAGCATTTCGATCGACGGCTTTTTGGGTGAGGTACAGGCAATCTGCGCGCAACTCAACCACATCGCAGCCCAGGATCACTGCCCAGAACGTGAACGTGACTATCGCAACACATTACACCGCTTGAAAGGCTTGGCCGCCGTCGTTCGAGAACCTCAAATGCTGTGCCGAGTGAGTGCGCACGAAACCTTGGCAGAGTGCGACATGATACCCGAGCATCGTCGTTTCATCGCCGATCTAGTCGCAGTGCTTCCCGCGCTATCTGGCGACCGCAACAGCGTCTCGGAACGCTGCACGCCCGAGCAGTTCGAAAAAGAACTCACCACGCTTATTACACGCAATCGAAAACTTAGGTGAGCGGAGTACTACCTCGGGTGTGAACATCAAACCTTGTCGAACACATGGCTCCGTCGTGCTTCGAGTTCCTCGAGAATTTCAGCGTGACGTTGCTCGGCGATGTATTCGAGTTCAACGCGCTTCTCATCTGTCACACCCTCGGCCAGGTTACCTAATGAACGTTCGGCACCGCGATCGCCAAGAATGCTCGCCAAATAATACGCGATAAAGGATTCGTCGAGATCCTGCGCCACACCCTTCCCCGTACGGTACATCGAACCGAGCGCGCGGTACGCACGACTTTCACCGTTACGGGCGGCTTTTTTATACCACCAGTAGGCCTTCTTGAAATCTCGTTTTGCTCCCTCGGCAACGGCATAAACCATGCCCAGACGCATTTGTGCTTTGGGGTGATCCGAGCGCGCGCTTTGTTTGAAGTACGCGATCGCGCGTGCTGCGTCTGCGGGGACACCACGCCCGGCTTCGTAGCATTTTCCAAGTACGTACGTGGCATCTGCGTGTCCATTTTCCGCCGCTAGTTGCAACCATTCCGCGGCGCGTTTCACCCGCGCACCGGAGCGTTCGCGCAACAGCAACATCGCGTAAGTATATTGTGCTTCCGTGTGACCTCGTTTGGCGGCGAAGCGCAACAGTTTTTCTGCCCGCCTGCGATTCTTGCCCACGCCGAGCCCAGTTGCGTACATGCGGCCTAACAGAAATACCGCGCGGGCATACCCTTGTTTTGCTGCCGCCTTGAGCCAATAACACGCTTTTTCAAAATCCTGATCGACACCAAACCCAGTCGCATAAGCACGACCGAGCGCGAACTGCGCTTTTGCATAAGCTTCGTTCGCTGCCTTTCGATACCACTCGATTGCCACCGGCGGATCACGGTAAGCACCCTCTCCGCTGGCGAGCATTTCCGCGAGTTGAAAACAACCTCTGATATCACCTAAATCCGCCGCGCTGCTATACCATGTCATTGCTTCGCGTGGATCGGCTTCAACGCCCATGCCATTTTCGTAGAACCAACCGCCGAGCGTAAGCGCCTGAGGATGTTGCTGCTCGGCGGCAAGACGCAACCAGCGCCACGCCTGGTCGAAGTCAAGCTCTACACCTTGACCACTCGCGTAGAGTTTCGCTAGCCGATATTGCGCGACCGGATCGCCGCGCTCTGCGGAACGCAAATAGAGTATAGCGGTAACACGGCTAACACCGCGTTTACTGCTACCCGTCTGCAAAGAAACAGTTTTCTCTAGGATCTCCCGCTCCCCATTGACGATGACGAGCTCAGTACCTTGTTCCGAAGATACCATCGTTTAGCCTTTGCGACACACATTATCCGCTCCGGATCACCTACCTAGCGCCATGTGCTGGTTCTTTGAACGGTTACCAAATGCCGGATATCTCTCCATACTCATATTAAGCGAATAATTCCACCGTCGCGAAAATTTGGTCAGAATTTCGCATGCGGTCACATTTTTCTACACTGTCAAGTAAGCTCATCACACCGCAAGTTCACGACGACGCGCGGCTGTAGCGGCTTCATCAATCACTAAGGTTTCAGTAGCGACGTCCCCCTGAAAAACGACCCCATAGACATCCCGAGCCCGCTCGAGAGTCTCCCAGCTTTCTAATACATCATGCAGCACGCGTGCGGGGTCGCGCGCCAAAGGATCGCCGTACCCACCCCCACCGGCATCGATGCCTCGAATATACTCACCCGGCTGCAAGTGGCACTCGACCACCCCAGGGAGCTTCTCTTCGCTACCATTGAAACTGATTTTGTAGGTCGCCGCGGCAGGACCCGCATGACCTCCGCGCGCTCCTTGTGGCGGGAAATGCTGTCCGTCGCAAGAAACCACCACCGTCATCGGGTCGCGTCGCGGTCCATAAATAAGCTCCGCTCCGGGCGAGCCCCGAAAGCGCCCCGCACCGCCACCCCCCGCGATAACGCGCAACGACTTAACCAAAATGGGATACTTGGATTCATCGACTTCAACGCTGCCGCGATACATTAAACCACCGACAACGGGCAGCCCGTAATTCAGCCAGCCATCGTTGCATGGCGTTCCTGGGCCACCGTTTGCAACCAACCATTCTTGATTGATGTAAGGACCTTCGCAACGCCAATCATATCCAGAAATGACGCCAGCACCGGCACCCATGCCAATTGCGCCTTCCGCGAGACCATAACCTTCATCGATTTTTGCAAAAGCTGCTTGGGTCGCATTCACAATCCGGTCCGCGATATTCGTTGTCGCCATAGAACAACTATGTGGAAATTTTGGGATCCCCGTGATGCAAGCTTCTCGCAGATGTACTCTGACTCGAGAGAAACTCCCAGCGTTATGTGGTACATCGTGATCCAAACAGTTAAAGACGCCTGCCATCGCATTACTCGTCGCACAAGCGACAGATTGATTGAGGCCGAAATGCTTGTTGTCTTCGTTCTGCCTTAGGTCTACGTCGATGTGCCCGGCATCGGCATCGACGTTTATTGCTACCCGAATCGCGAGGCCTTCGGGCAACACTGGCGGTTGTGGATCGTAATGACCCGTGTTCGTCAAACGCCCGCTCGGCAGCTTTTTGATGGCCTCCGTCATACGCCGCTCGGAGTATTTAAACCACGCTTCGATAAAACGTTGCGTAAGCGCTAAGCCGTAACGATCGGTAAGTTCGATTAACCGCCGCTCACCGATCCGTGCCGCTCCGATTTGGGCGAGGTAGTCCCCATACCATTGCTCTGGAACGCGAATGCGCCGTTCGCACATGCGAATAATATCACTCACATCACGAAATTCTCGTTGCACTCGGACGCACGGGAAAATCAACGCACCTTCTTCGTAGACATCTTTCGCGTGAGCATGATAGGTACTTGGGATCGAATTACCGCAGTCTGCCTGATGAGCCTTCGCACAAGTCGTAAATAAGTGCACACCATTCATAATCACGGGAACCATGATCATATGATCGGCCGGGTGAGTGTTCCCGTCGTAAGGGTCGTTATGGAGAAACGCGTCACCTGGTTTCAGATCCCGGTGTAGACGCGTCATGCTCTCGGATTGCAAAGAGCTACCAAATATGTGTACCGGCAAACCTTCGCCGGGACACAATAGCCGATTATCAGCAGTGACGATCGAACACGAGAAATCGCGCACTACTGCCAGTACTGCCGAGCGCGCCGTTCGCAACAGCGTATTAGACATCTCGCGAACAATAGCATTTAGGCGGTTCGCGAGCACTGCCATTAATATAGGATCAAACTCACTGATGTCGGAGGTGATTTGTTGTTCGTTCATCGTCTAGCCTTCGCCTCTCGTCGGGGGCGTCACGATATAGCGCCCGCCTACACTTACACGCGCGCACGCGCCGGGGTAGACGACTAAAGTGGAGGTATCCTCCTCGATGACCGCGGGTCCGTCGATCAGCGTTCCCGGCGCTAACTCACCGCCGCGATAAATACCTGTGTGGAGAAATCCGTCCTCAAAATACGCGTCGCGGATACCCTTGGGCGTTGCCTCATGAGAGATGGCATCCTGCGCTGGCTCCATCCACGATGCACGAACTTTCGCGATCAGTCGCCCCCGCCAATTCAGACATTCCACCGCATTCGCCTTGTCCGTAACCGCAAAAACTCGCTCGTGCATGCGGTGAAATTCAGCAACGAGGGCATTAACATCGGCGGCGGTGCGGAATCGCTCGCAAGGCACTTGGATCTCAAGCTCCCACACCTGAAAACGATAACGCGCCTCGACAAAATGCACGATTTCGACGTCGCTGACACCGCGCTGACGCAAGCCGCTGGCAAATTCTTCAAGACGTCGATCAATATCGTCAAGCGCGGCGTTGACGCCGGCAAAATCGAACTGCTCTGAGGTCGTCAACTTGCTCGCTCCGGATTCCATCACGACGTCTGAGAACTGCATGCCAGAAGCACTTAAGGCGCCGGCTGTTCGCGGCACTAATACGGTCGTGCATCCAAGCTCCTGCGCGATAGGGACGATGTTCAGACCTCCCGCACCGCCACCCCCGATCAATACCGATTCGCTTGGATCGATACCTTCGTTAATCGTGAGCTCCTTGATCGCTTGGATCATATTCTCGTTCGCTACCGCCACAATTGCCCACGCCGCGCGCTCCAGGCTTTGCTTTAGTTCGGTCGCGATTTTGGCGATGGCTTGCTGCGCGGCTGCGGCATCGAGCTGCATGCGCCCGCCGAGAAAATGATCGGGATCAAAGTGGCCCAATACCACCGCGGCGTCCGTCACAGTGGGCTGCGCACCACCGCGCCCGTAACACGCCGGGCCTGGCTCCGAGCCCGCAGACTGCGGTCCAACCCGCAGCAAACCGCCGGGATCGACCCACGCGATGGAGCCCCCACCGGCGCCGATGCTATGCACGGCGACCGACGCCATGCCCAAATTATCACCAACCCATTGCGGCCCCAACCACGTATCGCGGCTGAACTCAACCGTACCATCACGGACCAGCGAGACATCGAACGTCGTACCACCAGCATCGCAAACGATCACATCTCGGGGTAAATCCTCCGCTTCCACATAGGCGAGCCCAGCAACGGGCGCCATCGCCGGACCCGATTTAACCAAATAAATCGGTCGCTGCACGACGTCGGTGTTATGCATGACACCACCGAACGAAGTGCTCACGAGCAGATCACCGCTGAAACCGGCGGCTTCAAGGTCAGTGGCGAGATCGGACAAATACGCTTGCATCAGTGGTTTCAGGGAAGCGTCGATGGCGGTCGAGGAAGCGCGTCGATATTCACGCAAGATCGGATTAAGGCGATGGGATAAGGTGTAAGGAACGTCTGGTAGAACTTTCCCGATCAACTCGCCTACGCGTAGTTCGTGCTCGGGATTTGCGATCGACCACAGCAGGCACACGGCGAGCGCTTCGATTCCGCGGTCCTTTAACGTTCTCAACAGCGCTTCTACAGCGCCTTCATCGAGCGGCGTCTCTACCCCGCCCTCGGCGTTCACCCGCTCCGGCACTTCGAAGGTAAGGCGACGCGGGATGTACGGTTCGGGGTATTCGACCAACAAGTTATGGGGTTCTGACTTACCCCCTTCTTTAAGCAACAATATGTCCGGAAAGCCGGCCGTCGTTAAAAACGCGGTGCGTGCCGTCTTACGTTCTACGATACCGTTCGTTGCGCGCGTCGTGCCGTAAATAAAAACCGCGGTATCCGCCAACAACGCTGGAACCTCAATTCCCAGTTCCGCCCCCGCCACTTCGAGGCCGGCCTCGATACTGGCAAATGCGCGCCGTTTATCGGTCAGCGCTTTGCCTACCGTGAAATGTCCGGCGGTATTGGTTACGACAACGTCGGTGAACGTGCCACCGGTATCTACGGAAATGCGGTAGGGCATAAAAACCTCGTCGACACAGATTAAACAGGCAGCGTATTAGCGCCGCGATTGTGTCATTGTCTAGTCGTAATTGGCAATGTAGCAAAACCGCGAAATCGGGCCCGCGCTTGTCGCGATGCTGGTGCCACCAAACGCAGCTGCGGAAATCGATCTATCAGCCGCCCCACAGCTACACGACCCTCGAGCCGCGCAACCGCCATTCCTGCGCACATGTGAATACCGCTGGCGAACGCCAAATGCTTATTCGGTGACCGGGTGATATCGAATCGATCCGGATCCGGGAAATGACTGGGATCCCGATTAGCTGCGCCAATGCATAAAACAATCTGGGTGCCCGCCGGAAAAACGTCCGTACCGATTGCTGCGTCGACCGCCAGCTCGCGATTACCGAGTTGATTCGGACTCTCGAAACGCAAGCATTCTTCGATCGCGGGTTTTATGAGACCGCGATTGTCGCGCAGACGCTGTAGTTCTTCGGGATGCGACAATAACGCGTAAACGCCGTTTGCGATCAAATTTGTCGTAGTCTCGTGGCCTGCGTTGAGCAGAAATATACAGTTTTGTATGAGTTCCTCGGTTGTGCATTGATCTCCCTCCGGTGTCCCGCGAATGAGCGCGCTGAGCAAGTCCGTTGGGTCGTTGCTGAGTTGAGCGCGCCGATCGGCGATCAGCTCGGTGAGATAAGCGCTGAAATCTTCGACCGCACGTTCGCCGTGACACCGCTCAGTATCGCTGAGCATAAATTCCAAGGCGCCGAGGATAGCGAGTGACCACTGCCGCAACGGCCCGCGATCGCTGCGCGGTACGCGCAATAAATTGCCGATAATTTCGAGCGGAATTGGTGCGGCAAAATCTGTGACCAAATCACACTCATCGCGCGGCTCCAAGTCGTCCAACAAGCGATCGACAACCGCGGTGACATCGGCCTCCAGGGCGCGCACCATACGCGGATGCAAGGCATTCATGATGATTTGGCGTACGCGTGTGTGGTAGGGGGGATCGCTGAATACGAGCGACGTTGTATGGTGACGATAGAACGCTGAGCCAACGCCAAACTTCGGTCCAAAAAGATGCCGTTTGTCGGAAATAAAGCGAACCGGATCGCGATAGACACGCGCGATGTCGTCGTACGCGGTTAAAAACAGAGAGTCGTCTGGGCATACATGTACCGGATTCAGCGCCCGCAAACCCCGGTACCACGGGTACGGATCGTGAAAAAACTCGGCGGGCAAGTGTCGGAGGTCGAAATTTTCTAGTTCCGCTGAGGTCGGTTCACACATTCGCTAATGCTCGCCGAGCAACTTGTGCACTTGAGGAGAATAGTCCCACCGCATACCTACTGCGTTCAAACGATAAATTCTATCAAGGGTGGCGGCGTGGTTGTTGCCATTCTCACCCCAACACGGCTGCAAATAGTAATGACTCGCGGCGAAACCCTCGTAGTAGGCACGAAGTTCGTCATTGCTTTGGCCAGTGTAGACGACTTTTAACTCGTCCCCTGCGTGCACAGCGAGGTCCGCAACTGGCGCCTTGGGCGAGACGGTCAACCAATCACCAGCAACTTCAAGTGCACGCAGACCAGATGTTTGCACGTTAACGTTTAAGCCACCTTCTCGGCACGCCACTACGACGTCCGCAAAATCCGCTTGCTCTAAGGGTTCACCACCGGTGAGACAAACCCAACCGGCGTCACCCACCGCATTATGCGCGAGCTCGGCCAATTGCCGAGCCGGATAGACCTCGCCCCCTCTGAACGCGAGCGACTCGGGCTGATCGCAAACTGCTCTGATGGGGCATTTTATGGCGCAACCTTGGGTGCGAATGAAATACATCGGTCGGCCATGCAGGTGACCTTCCCCTTGAATGCTGTAGAACAATTCGCTGACCCGCATGTCGCGGTCGCCTAGGCGTGTGTAGACGGCTTTTGCGGCCCCGCGCGTAGGAGCGTGAAATTACGCCACAAACCGTCGCGTGAAAAAACCCGCCAGCCCCATCGTAACCAGTTCAACAACGCGAACGCGAGCCACAGCGCCCAGGCGAGCATTAACGCGCGATAGACGATGATCGGCACGGAAATCACCGTGGCAGTCGGATAGGCGGCGGCGATGCGATCGGCAAACCAGCGTGGCTCATAAGCGCTCGAACCGTTACCCATCACTTGCATGCCGGGCGCCCCTAACAAGCCCCGCCGAATAGCGTCAAATAACAATACCAGAACAGCAATAGTCCCCAGAGCGATAAGCACCTGGCTTAGATTGAACCAAGTTTTGGACTGCGCTACGGGCAAACGCTGGCGGGCACCTATCGCAAGTAACCAGACGACAATCACAATAGCCTGCAGGATCGGCACTTGGCTCAAACCTACCCCGAGCAACAACCACTGCCCGACGCCAAGCGGCGTCAAACCCGTACGAGCTAACGCCACCGCGAGCAGTGCGATGATGAACAACACGCCCCAAAACAATACGGCAGGGCCCAAGGCCGGCCCGCTTAACCACAATACCCAACGGTCGCGCGGTAGTTCGAAGGCAATCGTGGCGTTAACGCTCGCCATACCTAGATCCACCGTCGAGCTGGTGTAATGAACCTTAACACCCCGTGCTTCGCGCCATTCGACGAGGACATCCTGCACGCCTGGGACAACCGCTATCGTCACTTCCGGCGCGCTCCTAGCGAGTGCTTGGGCGATTCCGTTGATGCGCACCACCTGCACGTCGGCCGTCGCTGGCAACACGAGTTTTTGTTGCCCACCGTGACTCGCGCGCAGCTGAAAGCGCAAATTATAATCCGTCGCGCGCGTACCCACGCGGCCATTGAACTTGCTGTGGTCTATTGTCGTAGTAGCACCCGGTGCCGGGTCCGGCGCGGCAAAATGCAAGCCCAAGGTCTCGCCCGGCCAGGGTCGCCACTGTGGGCGCCAACGTCCGCCGTCGTCCTGACCATGCACGTTTGGCAAACCGGTGGCAGTGAGTTGCCAATCCTCGCCGAGTGCGACAGACCACGTTTCGACCCAGGGAACATCGCGCGGCGCGCTTAAATCTAAACTTGCGCGCTCGTGCAAAATAGATTGCCATTGCGCGTGACGTTGCGTCGGTGAGAAATTAATGATCGCCTTGCCGCCCGTCACGGTCACACCATCTGAGGTTACCGCCTCCCCAGGAAGCAACGGTACCGCCACACGCGCACCGCGACCTGGCGCGGACAAACGGCGCACGTGAGTCGCTACGCGCCATTGGCGACCGACATCGAGGGTTCGCGCGACGACAAAAAATGGCGGCACCGTGCTGGCGTTCAACGGTTCGTCAGGGGCCGACTGTTTGCTTGCGCGGCGTGCAAAACTGAGCACCCGATCGACTGTGCCATCATCCCGCAATCCTTCAAGCAGCCAACCGTCAAGTTCAGTTGTCACGAGACGTGGCGTATCGGGCAGCACGATTTGAAAGCGATCGCGCTCAGGGGGAGGACCGCTTAAAATAATTTCGTGGGCCCCAGCCGGCACCCCAAGTAGCAGGCGGCCGCCGCTATCACGGCGCAAAGTTGGTACGGACTCGCCATTCAGCGTCACTTCCGCGGCTTGCCACTGTTGCACAGTATCGGGCAGGGGTAGAGCCACATAAGCCAAGCTGTCGACCGTCAAATGCAAGTCCAAGCGATGTTGCTGAGCATGGATATGAAGCCGCGTAAAATCCGCACAATACGGCATGCAAGCAGGGGGTCGATTTAGACGGGCTTTGAGTTCCTCGAGGAGGGGCGCGGCGGGGATCTCGGCCGCGCTCGCGTGCTTATCGTATCCGGCGAGGATCGCTAGCAAACATAAACTCGCGGTCGAACTAGCGCGCTGCGGTAAGCGCAACGGTAGCGCTCGTAGCAGGAGCAGCGCGAGCCCCGCGACGCCCAAGACATGGAGCAAGGACAGCAGCGAATTGACGCGCGGCGACGTCAATAGCAGCGTGAATTCTTGGCCAGCGAGGATCGGACCATTCCATCGCAAATGAAATTCGCGCCAGCGCCACCGGGGTACGCCGGGCCCGGTTTGAATCAGCGGATTCGGGGGCGCCGCCTGCGGCGGACGCTTTTTACGCGCACCTGCGAAGCCGTCAGGCTCATTCGCTGCCGGTGGTATCGATGCGCCGCTTTTTTGCGCGCTTAACGTCACCTGGGATGATTCCGCGGCTCCGGTCTCAACCATATCAACCGCGCTCGCATCCTCCTCCGCGTCATAAGCTGCTTCGGTAGGAAGCGTTGCGTAACGCTTATTCTCTTCCGCCCCGATGTGCGGAAATTCCAATTGCGGAAACAGACCTAGTCGTGCTTGGTCGACGACAAACGGGATCGCAATCGCAGCGAGCGCCGCAAACGCAACCCAGCGATAGGCCTCGATGAGTTGGCGCAAACGCCCAGGAGGCAGCAAACGTCGTAAGGCAAGCGCGGCAATAACGTGCAACCAAACAAATTGCGGCGCATTCGCTTCGTGCCAAATCAAACCTAAACACAGCACGGCTAATAGACCCCAACGCCAATTGAACAGGCGAGCAACGGCGATCGCGGTAATCAAAACAAGGAACAGGTCGAGCAAAGTCCAGCGATGCAACCATGTCTCGGGCACATTGTCGACGCGGCTCACGGACCATACCCGCCATCCAGGTGGCAAATGCACAGTCGCGTTCACCTGCTGGAAGTCGTGTTGCCAACCCGTCACCGGCAACTGCCGCAAGCGACGGCCGATGCGGGCGTCGACGTCGACTTCGATGTCGCGTCGCCGCACCTCGAAACCCTGATGACCGTTGTCATCTACAGTCAACAGTTGCGGTCGACCTTGCTGCACCGCTCGTCCTAGCTGCAGCGCCGGCGTCGCATTCAAACGCCAACCGCTCCCCATGCGACCACTGATGCGATCGGTGAGCGTGTAACCATCACCGTCAAAATCTAACCACAAATCACGCCTTAAGCTAAGCGCATTGGGTTCAGGCTCTACTTCGCCGCGACGCTGCTCAACGAGCGCCAGGGCCGCACCTGGCGTCATCCGAAATGCCGGAAAATGTTGCCAAGATTTCGGCACGCCTGCCTGCCTGGGATCAATCGGCGCGACCCCTTGCAAGGCTATTTGTCGGAGCACTTGGCGGGCGTCGAAGACCCAGATTTCTGTGTTCGGCCACGGTGCTCGAGCAAGCGGCAGCGCGAGTTTGTCCGGCGCAGAGCCACGGTGTCGTGCCATCAGCACGACATGATGGCGTCCCGGTTTGATCTGCACGCGTAGCCCGCGGTCCGCTTCTACACGCGTGGATAACTGAGACTCGAGCGCCAACAACTCCGTGCCGGGTAGTAACGCCCCGGGTAGTACCACTTCACGTGCGGCGCCGGCGACATCCAGATCGATCCGCGTTTCAATTTGAAACGGCACCTCATCGATCAAACGCCGAAAGACTTTCACCTGCAATCTCGCCTCATCGCTGCGTGTGTCGCGTTTATCAGTAAGCCACAAGGCCCCATCACGCGTCAGCACGGGCGAAGTTATCGCTTGACCGTCGACGACGAGCTTTAACAGACCACTACCGGGCGGTAGTGGCAGCGCTTCCGGGCGTTGGCGCCACGACAGCGTGCCGCTCACGACGTGGCGACCCGGTGGTAATTCGAGCTGTGGTCGATCCTCGTACCCGATCACGCTAGCCCGCTCACCGTCGACGCTAACATTTTGCGGCCAAGCACCTGGTCCACCAGGTAGCACGAGCGCTTGGCGCGCGTCGATTTGCACTTCGGCACGAAAAGTCCCACCGTGCGACGTTATGGTGATATCCATACGCCCCGGCCATGCACAGACGCGCTCCTCGGCGGTGCTGTGCGCACAGGCACGCTCGTCTTTGCGATCCATTACCCACGGCACCCAAGGTTTCAATACCTCTGGAACGTAGACAATGTCATCGGCAGCGTCGCAGCCAGCGCCGAATGTCGCGACGAGCAAGCCAGTAAGCAGCAGGCGCTTAAACATCACGTCACGGACATCGCCACGGCGCTATCGGACTAGTGAACATGATCGGGTTCGAAAAACAACCACATTACATCGGGGAATCGATCCCGAAACGCCGCTTCGACGGTGTTGATGTGGCTAACCATGACGGCGGCGTCCTGCGCTTCCGCCATACGCGCCTTGATCGCGACCATCGAACGATCGCCGAGCTGCATGGTGATCACATTCAGCAGGTCGGCTACTTCTGGACGCGCGGACAAAAAACTACGCATATCGCGTTCCACGTGCGGCTCGACCCCCTGTCCTACTAGCAGCGCCGCTACTTCCACGGCAATGAGAATAGCAACGCCGACCAGCAGTATGCCTATGCAGATCGTCCCGAGGGCGTCATATATCGGGTTGCCGGTGTACATCGTAAGCGCGACTGCTACCAAGGCCAACACTAAGCCAAGCAAAGCTGCTGCGTCTTCGCCAAAAATCACCAGGAGTTCGCTTTGGCGCGACTCCCGAAACCATTGCCAAATCGAGCGTCCCTGCCGCACCTTATTAACTTCGCGCATGCACCCCCACATGGAAACCCCTTCCGCTAGAATGCCAAAGATTAGCACGCCGATCGCCCACCACGGGGATTTCAGCGGCTCCGGATGCTGGAGCTTATGCACCCCTTCGTTGATCGAAAACAGACCGCCAACGCTAAACAGAATCACCGCCACTAAGAACGACCAAAAATATATCGCACGCCCGAAGCCCAAAGGGTGATCAATGGTCGGCGGTCGCGTGGAGCGTTTCATTCCGAACAGTAACAAGATCTGATTGCCGGTATCCGCTACGGAGTGAATGGCTTCGGCTAGCATCGCGCTACTCGAGGTAATGATCGCAGCCACAAATTTTGCGACCGCGATCGAGCTATTTGCACCTAGTGCAAAGAGGATGGATTTGACGGAATCCGCACCGTGAGACATAAAGCAAACCTCGCCACATTTCTTCTGTAATAGGAAAGCGCAAGTGTAGCCGGTGTTCAACGCGGCCGGGACAATTATGGAAAGATATCGATTTTTTCTATAGTGTGGCTCGGTCGTTAGCTTAACGCCATACATCTCAGTGAAATGAAACTGCTCGACACATTCCGCGCGGTCGGCGCTGCGGTATCGAACGTTACCGAACGGTGGGTTCCTGACGCGTGGGTAATCTGTATGATGCTCACGAGCGTCGCGATCGCACTTTGTATATTTGGCGCTGGTGCTGGCGTCGAGGAAACCGTGCTGGCTTGGGGCCAAGGCGTATGGGTATTGCTCGGCTTAGCGATGCAATTCACGATTGCAATGGTGGCCGCCTATGCCTGCGTAGCTTCGCGCCCCGTATATCGGCTTTTCGATTGGTTAGCGGGCTTGCCGAACCCCGCTAAACCCGTGCAAGCCGTGCTTCTTGCGGGTATATTTTCCTTGTTTACCGCGTACTTAAACTGGGCAGTTTGCCTCGTATCATGCGCCTTATTTACACCGTTTCTCCTACGTCGCAACCCAGCAGTTGACTTTCGCGTCCTAGTTGCTGCGGCCTATCTGGGTTTGGGCACGATTTGGCACGGCGGTTTATCGGGCTCGGCACCGCTGATATTGGCGACACCGGAGAATCCCTTGCTCAAGCCGAGCACCGGACACGCGCCTGTCGTCGAGCGCCTCTATCCTGTAACCGAGACTTTGTTCAACAGTTTCAACCTGCTTTATCTCGGCGTGATCGCAAGCTGCGGCCTGTTGCTGGTTACCTTGCTGCACCCCCGCAGCGGTGCCCGCACCTTAACGCCTGCAGAAGCCGAGACCCTGATGCCGGCACCGCCACCGGAAGATACGCCACCATCCACGCCGGCAGAGCATATCGATCGATTTCGCGGCTGGGTATGGCTTGCGATCTTGTTGCTTGCCTACCCGCTTGGTCACGCGATTGTGACGAAAGGATTTGGCAATAGTTGGACCATCAACGCCTATAACATTACGTTTCTCGTCATCGCCTTGTTGCTGCACGGACGGCCAACCTCGTTTCTCCGCGCCTGCCGGGCCGGTGTTGATTCGGCCTGGGGCATCATCGTGCAATTCCCGTTCTACGCGGGTATCTTTGGACTCTTGCAGTTCACGCGACTCGGCAGTTGGCTCGGTGAATTATTCGCCGAGATAGCAACCCAGCGGACTTACCCTTTCATCGTCTACCTGTATTCGGGTTTTATGAACCTATTCATTCCATCTGCGGGGAGCAAATGGATGATCGAAGCGCCATTTCTGTTGCCGGCCGGCGAGCTGCTCGATGTTTCGGTGATCAGCGTGACGCTGGCCTACGCTTACGGCGATTCGACTACGAATCTCATTCAACCTTTTTTCGCCATCCCGATACTTGCGGTGACGAAATTACGCTTCGGCGATATCGTCGGTTACACTTTCATGGTGGCGATGGGCTTATTCGTCGTCAGTACGATCGGCATGTTTCTAATTCCCACCAATCTTTAAGCGAGTCTATCCTTCAATTCCCTCGAATAGCACGCTCGACAAATAGCGTTCCCCGCCGTCAGGTAAGACGACGACAATCGTCTTTTCAGCGTATTCGGGCTCGGCCACTAAGCGCGCTGCCGCTGCTGCAGCCGCACCACAGGAAATCCCGCAAAGGATCCCTTCTTCCGTTGCTAAACGGCGGGCGAATTCAATCGCTTCTTCATTGCTCACCGCTTCGACGCGATCAACGACCGATAAATCGAGATTCTGGGGGATAAATCCCGCCCCTATACCTTGAATCTTATGCGGACCCGGCTGCAAGGGTGTACCGGCGAGCTGCTGGCCAATCACCGGACTCGCTTCCGGCTCCACGGCGACCATCTGCGCTGCGCGACCACACGTATTTTTCAGATAGCGACCAACGCCGCTGATCGTGCCGCCGGTGCCGACACCAGCGACGACGACGTCGACTTGTCCCGCCGTTGCATCCCAGATTTCCGGCCCCGTCGTTTTCTCATGGATTGCCGGGTTCGACGGGTTGGTAAATTGTTGGGGCATGAAATAGCGCGTCGGATCGCTGGCCGCGATGGCTTCGGCCTCGGCGATCGCACCAGGCATGCCCTTAGCGCCCGGTGTCAACACCAAACGGGCGCCAAACGCTTTCAAAACCTTGCGTCGTTCGAGGCTCATCGTGTCCGGCATCGTCAAAGTCAATGGATAACCCCGTGCCGCACACACAAACGCCAATGCGATGCCCGTATTACCACTCGTCGGTTCGACTACTTCGACGCCAGGCTTCAACGCGCCACGCTCTTCTGCATCCCAAATCATCGCCGCGCCGATCCGACATTTAACCGAATAAGCAGGATTGCGCCCTTCGATTTTCGCAAGCACCAAACCATCTTTCGATGTCACGACCCGATTTAGCCGCACCAGCGGAGTGTTGCCGATCGATTCGGAATTGTTTTCGAAATATTTCATGCGCCAACCACCATGCTGTCACCACATTTACTGATACTTAGACTCAGAATATCAACGGCCCAATCGATAATGGGAGGGATTACCTGTTAGAGGGACCACATTCACGAGTATCATAGCAAGAATAACCAGTCCGCTCGACGGATATCGTAGCGAACAACAAGCGCGAACTCATCGCGCCGGCGCATAAAACCGCCGTGCGCCGATGCCGTCGCCGTGAACCACGACCACTTGCACCCAAGCGAACATAGAGGAACAGCGATGCCAATGTCGTCAAAGACTGCGCGAAATAGCGGCTACCCTCCAAAAATATCGGCACCACCCGCCATTGGCGCCCGGCTCCTCACGCAAGCACAACCGCACGCGACGCGGTCTCGCCCAGCATTAGTTGCCGTGCTGCTCATACTCGGTACCCTAGGGGCAAGTCCTATACTCGCGCGCACACCAGAAGTACACGGTTGGATAGAAAAAGTTCGTTTACAACCTTGGGACATGGTAGTAAAAGCAAAGCTCGATACGGGCGCAAAATCCAGCGCGATCCACGCGCGCAGTATTCAACGCTTCGACAAAGACGGCGAAGAATGGGTACGCTTCCAACTTGCTTTTGAGCATCGCAACGAGAACGGCGAAACGATTGTAGTGGAAAAACCCGTGGTCAAGGAAACCCGGATCAAATTGCGTGGAAAAAAGAAAATCGCGCGGCGCCCCACGGTTGAAATGGAATTCTGCATGGGAGAAAAACGCTACAAAGCACTTTTTGGTCTCACCGATCGCGCGCGATTTAACTATCCCGTGTTGTTGGGTCGCCGTTTCATGCGAGACTTAATTCTCGTCGACCCCGGGGCGACGTTTCAACGTAACGCTAGGTGCCCACAATGAGCTCAGCACTCACATTTACCACGTCACAGCGGCACACGCGAGCGCATTAATTAGCCGCAAGCTATACGGTTATGCACCGATCACCGCTGGTTATTTGCGCCTTCATTCTGGCGTTTATTGGTCTAAGCTTGACCTACCTGAAAGCGACGCGTTTGTCGTTACCGCTTGATCCGCGAGCAGAGGCCACCGTGTGGGCCGTCGAAGCACGTATCACGTTCGATGTCAGCGCCAGGCCAGCGAAAGTTGACTTTTTGCTACCACGTGAGCCTGCGGGGTTTACCATTCTCGATGAAGATTTTGTTTCCCGCGGCTACGGGCTAATCGTAGCGGACGACGTAGGCGCTACACGTCAGGCGACATGGACGGTACGGCGGGCACGGGGGCCACAGGCTTTGTATTATCACGCCCGCGTTTACCCGAGATACGGTGCATCCGCGCACCGCTCGGATACGTCGCCAGCGTTTCCGGAGGCGCCGGACTATCCGGAACCGCTGGCCTCGGCTATTGATGAGGTTTTGGAACAAACGCGCGCGGCCTCTGCAGATATCCTCACCTTTACGAGCGTATTGCTAAACAACCTCAACCGCTCAGAAGACGAAAATATTAAGCTGATTCGCAAAGCCGTGAGCGCAGAGCTATGGCCACAGCTGCTAACCCAGGTGCTTGCCGGTGCACGCATCCCGAGCCGCGTCGCCTACGGCATCTCCTTAGACAATGAATTTATCGATCGCGATTTGCAAGCCTGGCTCGAGATTCACAACGGTGACGGTTGGTACGGCTTTGACCCCCAATCGGGCCGACAAGCCTACCCAGAAAATTTTCTCGTTTGGTCTCATGGCATAGCAGACGTTTTGACGACTAAGGGGGTTATACATCCTCAGGTTAATTTCTCCGCGAACAAGATCCCGATGCCGCAGCTCCAAGTCGCTGACCAAATAGAGTCAAAGCTGGGCACCGGACTATTGGCGTTTTCCTTATTTGATCTACCGATACACGCACAAAATGTTTACCGTGTCATGCTGACTATCCCCATAGGGGCACTCGTCGTTGTGATCATGCGCACTTTGATCGGCGTACCGACGTTCGGCACATTCATGCCGATCTTGGTTGCACTATCGTTTCGTGAAACGCGTCTACTATGGGGGATCATTTTGTTCGCTACGATCGTTTCTACCGGTCTTGCGCTGCGGGTAGCGCTCGCTAGGCTACGCCTCCTCCTCGTGCCGCGTCTTGCCAGCGTTTTGATCATAGTAATTATCCTGATGCTGAGTATGAGCTTATTGAGTGCGCGTCTCGGCGTTGAACAAGGACTATCGATCGCGCTTTTTCCTATCGTTATTCTTACGATGATAATAGAACGCATGTCGATCGTATGGGAGGAACGAGGTCCAGCGACGGCGGTCAAAGAATGCCTCGGTTCGCTATTGGTTGCGGTCGTCGCTTTTTATTTCATGACAGAACCGCGGCTGATGTATTTGCTATTCACGTTTCCGGAGTTGTTGCTCGTCGCCCTCGCGATCTGCCTTCTGTTTGGCGGCTACACCGGTTATCGTTTAAGCGAAATCGTGCGATTCAGCGATCTTGCGAAAGGTTAGCCCGGATAGTGCATGCGGCGCCCACTGTGTTTATGCCCATAGCTTGAGATGACAGGTAGTTTCATGGGTCAGCAAAGATCGATGCCAAATTCCATTTTCGCATCGCAACGGTTCACTACCACGGCCCTGACTTGCTCAGATTCGCCCGCGCTTGGGCTTCGTCCTCGACGTAGCGACGACTACGATTCGCACTCCAGCCCAGCGCCCATGCGAACCCGTACCGCGTCAGCTGCCGCGGTCCTCACGCACTATCCGGGCTAGCTGATGCTCGATCGGTGGCGCCGCCTCAAGACGCTCGGAGTACTCGCGCTCAACCGCCGTAATCGCGAGTATGTGATGCGCTACAATGCTAGGTCCCACTATCCCTTAGTCGACGATAAGCTCAAAACCAAGCAGCTCGCTATCGAAGCCGGGATTGCGGTGCCCGAACTGTATGCACAATGCCAAAGCGTGCACGATGTCGCGAATCTTGATGACGCACTGGCACCCTATCAAGACTTTGTAATAAAACCCGCACACGGTAGCGGCGGCGCCGGTGTACTCGTTATCGACTCGCGGCGCCAAACATTGTTCGCAAAACCCGACGGCCGGGGGCTTGATCTAGACGATTTAAAATTTCACGCGACGAACATTCTCAGTGGCGTCTATAGCCTCGGTGGTGTACCGGACAAGGTGATGATCGAGTATCGCGTACGTATCGCGCCGATTTTTGATCACATTAGTTATCACGGCGTACCAGATATTCGTTTGTTGATCTACCGTGGTATCCCCACGTTAGCCATGGTGCGCCTACCAACGCGTCTCTCGGACGGTAAAGCAAATCTGCATCAAGGTGCCGTCGGGATCGGCGTCGATATCACTAGCGGTACTACCCTCGGTGGGGTATGGCAGGATCGGGTGATCGAAAAACACCCGGACTTCAGTGTGCCGCTCAGCGGGATACAAATCCCGGATTGGTCTCGCTTGCTCGAACTCGGTGCGCGTTCTTTCGACTTAACGAACTTGGGGTATTTGGGCGTAGACATCGTCTTAGATCGAGATTTGGGGCCGCTCATACTCGAGCTCAATGCACGCCCCGGACTCGCGATTCAAATCGCAAACCGTCGCGGTCTGCTCTTGCGTTTCCATACGATCGATGGCTTAACTGAAATTCCTCGTATCGCCGCGGAACGTGTCTCCCTCGCACAATCGTTGTGCGAATCCGTAACCTAGCGGTACACCGTTTATCGAGCGCGCGCTTGGGACGATACCTCAACGCTGTACGAGGCTGCGCCCTAGATCCCGAATGCTTTCATCCAACACCAGTGGCTCGGGAACGATGATACCGCGCTGGAGAGCAGGTCGCGCCTCGAGTCGCTCTATCCACGCCAACATATTGTCCAACCCATCCACATTAATGCCGGCCCAAGCGTAGAGACGTACCCAACACCAGTTCGCGATATCAGCAAGCGAATACTCGTCGCATAAAAAATCCCGGCCTTCGAGCTGCCCGTCTAACACTTCGAACAACCGCCGACATTCGTTTTGATAACGCTGGATCACGGCGGGGATTTTTTCGGGAAAATAGCGATAAAAGACATTCGCTTGCCCCATCATGGGACCGATGCCACCCATTTGAAAAAACAACCATTGCTCTACCCGCGACTCACCTTTATCGTCACGCGGAAGCAACCTATTCTTTTTCTTTGCCAGATAGATCATGATCGCGGCCGACTCGAATATGACAAAATCGTCGTTGTCGCGGTCGACAATCGCGGGAATCCGCCCGTTTGGGCAAAGTTTCAGAAACGACGGTTTTTTCTGCTCACCATTCGCGAGATCGATCGAATGAACATCGTAAGGGATCCCTAGCTCCTCCAACACGCACGACGCTTTCCATCCGTTTGGCGTAGAGGCAGTATAAAGTTCAATCATTGCAAGTCTCTCCCGATGATCTTACGAGCACGTCTCGGTGAATATAAACCGCGAGTCATGGTCCCGCATAACTGACCTGTGCAAAAAAAGCGTTCTGCCCCGTGTGGTCAAAACTCAGTGGGCCTAATCCGAGCAAGCGCATCACCCGAGTTTTTGCCGCTAGTGCGGTTTTGAAAATGAACCCCTGTGGCATATGTATCTGCACGTCTTGCGCTTCCCCGGTAACCGGATTTACGAAATCTTCGAGCTCCACTTCCAGCACACCGGCGATCCGAAACGCACTATTGCGACCGTTAATAACCATATCGATATCGGTAAACGACGGCGTTTCAAGACGGCTAAACGTGTCAGCAAACACAGCAAAAGGTCCGTTGCCCCCGGCGCGGCCCGAGAAAATCTCCATAATAGCCGCACGCTGCCCATCGTGCGCCGTCTTATCGATATGAAGGCGGACTGTGCCTTGCCCTTGGTGGATCGCCCCCGGCCACGACGCCGCCATCACGAGTTTCGTCCCGGTGAGGTCCACATCACCATAATGACCGTTATGTATATGATATCCGGCCATCGTGTGGCAATAACCATCGGTAGGATAGCCGTTGAAGTTGCACGGACATCCGAAATTGCAATTGCACGATTCAATATAATCCATATCGAGCCGCCAAGATGGGATAGCATTCATCTGTAGTCTCCGGTGACTTAGCCGCGCACGCCATATTTACGCATACAATAAGTACCGGCCACAAGCACAGTAATTCGCGCCCCAAGGAACGACCAGATGCATGATCATAGCCACGCGACTGTTGGCTCGAAAACTTTCATCTGGGCGATCACGCTAAACTTACTGTTTGTGTTGATCGAAGTAGTCGCCGGCTTAAGCGCGAACTCCATGGCGCTGCTGGGAGACGCGGGACACAATGTGAGCGACGTTGCCGCCCTCGCGATCGCCTGGGCCGGTGTCACGCTCGCGGCCCGCGCCCCTACTCCGCGACATACCTACGGTTTTCGGCGCGCAACGATTCTTGCTGCGTTGAGCAGCGCGACACTATTGCTCGTCGGTCTAGGCGCACTGGTGTGGGAATCTCTACTGCGTTTCGGTCGATCGAGTCCGGTTGATCCGCAAACGATCGTAATCGTTGCCAGTTGTGGGGCATTGATTAATGGCATCACCGCATACTTGTTTATGCGTGGTGCACGACATGACGTCAATCTGCGCGCCGCATTTCTACACATGTTCGCTGATACCGCAGTCTCTGCAGGCGTCGCCGTTACTGGCGGTGTGATGCTCTATAGCGGTTTGGAGTGGTTGGATCCGGCGGCTTCGATGACCATCGCCATCATCGTCTTTATCGCCGTTTGGCGTCTGTTTCGTGAAGCCCTAGGCTTGGCGGTCGATAAAGTTCCGGCGCATATCGATCCGTTCGCGGTGGAACGTTTTCTTACCGAACTCCCGGGTGTCGCCCGCGTGCACGATTTGCATATTTGGCCGCTCAGTACCACCGAAGTCGCGCTGACAGCCCATCTCGTGATGCCCAATGGTACCCGCGGCGATCCTTTTCTCGCGGAACTGACACAGGTCCTCGGCGAACGCTTCGGCATCCACCATCCGACCATTCAAATTGAGAGCGCCACTAGCGAGGCGCAATGCCAACAAGCAATACCCGGGAGTTTATGAACGCCGGGTGAGCAATCACCAGACTTGTTCCGAGGCCGCCGTCGCGCGCATAATCATCCTAGAATCCTCTTTTGGACGGCATTCGAGCTGCGTCTCGCGGGGTGTTTGTAAAGGCCTCACGAGGCGGCATAGTTGACCGATGCCAACGCATTATAACGCCACCAGGCACCCCGCGAGACGGGCCCTGGCGGTTGTCGCGGCATCCACCCGATGCGTGAAACTGAGAGACTCGTTATCATCGGTACACCAATGACCCGTAGCTTGCTAGCAGCGCTCACCTGAGGATTCTAGGATCATTAAGTCATAGTGCAAAAACAACGACTTCATCTAACTTAAGGACCAATGAAATGACTGATACTCGATTCGACGAAAATGAACTATTTTTGCTCACGAGTGTGCCATCGATGATCGGATCCGCGGTTGCGGTTGCGGGCGGCAGCGGCGTCTTCGGCACAGTTAAAGAAGCCGTGGCTAATGCGAAGTCTGTTATGGGCGGCGTAAAGGGCTACCCAGACAACGCGATTATCCAGGCGATCCTGCCGTCTCTCGAAGACCGCAAAGAAGCATTGGAACACGCGAAGGAATATCGCGAAAAAGTAAGCGCGCGCATGAAACAACTGGATATCGATTCTCGAGAAAAGCTCATCGACCAGCTCACCCAAGACTGTAATGAAGTGGCGGAAATTCTGAACCGCAAAGCAAGCGCGCAAGAAGCTAAAGAATACAAGGAGTGGGCAATGTCCGTGGCTGAAAAAGTCGCGATGTCTGCCAAAGAAGGTGGTTTTTTGGGTTTCGGCGGTGAACGCGTCAGCAGCGAAGAAAAAGAGACGGTTAGTCGTATCGCGAGCGCGCTCGGCACGGTGAACCCATTTACGAACGTCTGATGGCGCTATGAACGCGCGGCGCTGATGGCAGCGTCCGAACGCTTAAGTCGTTATATCGACGCAGCAAAACGTTGCGTCATTTTCACCGGCGCCGGTATTAGTACCGAGTCCGGCATCGCCGACTTCCGTAGTCCAGGCGGGATCTGGTCGCGCATGCAACCGATTAGCTTCCAGGATTTTATCGCCTCGGAAGATATGCGCCGTGAAGCGTGGCGGCGTAAGATCGCCATCGATCGTGACGCGACCGGCGCGACCCCGAATCGAGGACATCGTGCGATCGCGGCGTTGGTCGAGCGCGGCACCTGCCAGTGCGTCATCACGCAAAACATCGATGGCCTGCATCAACGTTCCGGTGTACCAGACGAGAAGCTCATTGAACTGCACGGCAACGGTACCTATGCCCTATGTCTTGACTGTAGCAAGCGTTACGAGCTCGCCCCGATCTATGCGACGATCGAAGCTGCGGGTCCACTCCCAGAATGCAGTAGTTGCGGTGGAATTATTAAAACCGCGACGATTTCTTTCGGCCAGGCCATGCCCCAAGCGGCGATGGAAAAAGCGCAACAAGCATGCATGGCTTGCGATCTTTTCATCGTGCTGGGGTCGTCCTTGGTCGTCTATCCCGCCGCGGGGCTGCCGCGCCTCGCACAACGATCAGGCGCAGCGCTCGTCATCGTCAATCGTGAGCCCACCGAACAAGACCCGCTCGCGGATCTAGTGTTGCATGCCGAGATCGGTCCGACGCTCGGTGAGGCGGTCGGTGTAAGCTAGCCCGGCAGCTACGCTATTGTTCTGCGACACGTGCCGCCTGCGCCGGCCCATTGCCGACAAATTCACGATGCAAGCTCAATATTGACCGCCCGCCCCGTTGCATACGCAGTGTCACTCGCAGGCGCCCCGTTTTTTCGTCGACAGCGAAACGCTCCACTAAAACGCTGCCACGGGGCAACAAAGTTTCGACGACGAGCGTCGCGCGGTCCCAAAACGCGGTCGTTTCACCGAGCGGCGCCGCTTGATACTCGGCGCCACTCGCGGTCACTATGCGACCCCGCAAATTCGCCGCCAGCTCACGCGGCTGTTGCTCGCCATAGGTGACCTCGACGATCGCCCCGCGCGTCGTTTGTGACAGCTTGAGCCGCGCGGCGGTGAATATCTCACGCAACACGCGGCGCTGTTGCTTGGCGGTCATTTCGGCCCCGAAATCCCCGATCACACCCGTTTCGAGTGGCGCCCGCGGACCCGTTGCAGAAGAACGACCGTTAGTCCTCGGTGCCGCACGAAACAACTTTTTGTGCCGCTTGAGCATTTTCCGCAGTAGGGTATCGGCATCGTCGGAGTGCTCTGCGTCTAGGTGCCAATCACCGGACAGATCCGGCTTGGGTTCATTTTCTGCCTGCAAAGCGGCCGCGCAAAAAAAGAGCAGCGTTAACAGCAGTCCGCTGTGCCAGTGCTTGCTCATCACCCCATCATCTCGCACACAGCAACACATTTACCAGCCTCATTACGGGCACGCAGCGCAACGACCTCCTCATCCGCAGGGTCTCGCGCAACTTCGATGTAAAGTAGATCATCCCAAAAGACGGGCCGTAAGAATTGGATTTCAACTTCGAGTTCTGATCGACGTCGGTCGTGATATAGCGGCTCGAGAAGAAAGTTCACCGTCTGCATACCGGCGATAATGGGTGCACGAAACCCAAACGAGCGTGCGTAGGCTTCATCTAAGTGGACCAGATTTTTGCTCCCTTCGCAGTAGCCTCGCGTGCTTTCCGGCGTGCATTGTTTCGTGCCCCACGGTTTGAAGTCGAACTGCGCAGATTTACTGGGATTCGTAACAGCACCCTCGATTCGAGGCGGCTTCGGGGCCACCATTAACACCTCGGGGCTGACGACAAACGCTATTTTCTGTTGCGCGTCTAAGTAATGCCACACACTGGTCATGACTTCACCACGCGAGTGCGGCGTAATGGTCTGTATGCTACCGACCATATGCAGGTTTTCGCCAAGCGTGATCGGACGTCGCTGCAAGATTCTATGGATCGTATGTACGGGGACCCAGCCGGGGCGTGAGGCGTGCGCAGTCGCGGTATTCAACAAGATCGGCCGCCGCGACACGAACGTCGGATCGACATGTTGATCGTACAGCTCGATATCAATACCGCACCAATAGTGGAGCCGTTGTTGTTCCTTTGCATCGATACAGATGGACTCCGCAGGAAAGGTATAACCGATTTCCGCGCGATATATTTCCGGCGCATTCAAAGATTTTTCTCCCTAAGTTGATGAGCAAAAATCGAGCGGCGTCCACCGTGTTTGGTCCAATCTGGCGGTAGCAGGCACGGACGAGGATCGAAGCGCGCCCAGCGCGCGGGCACACCCCGCACGACTACTTCGCTATATTTGTTCGCGCGGGTCAGATCCGTAATGGGGATCGCATCGGCGGCCGAGTAGACACATAGCAGCAGCGGACGCCCACAGGAGCTTTCGTTTTTAGCTGAACCGTGCACCGCACGGCAATTGTGAACGGTGATCACGCCACGCGGGCCCGTTAAGTAATCGGCTTGATCAAGCGGCAATTTTACCAAATCTTCGTCGCGAATAGAGCCCGTCCATGTACCTTCGTGATCATACAAATCGTATAGCGGCCCTTGATGGCTACCTGGTAACACGCCCATAGGTGCCGAGTGCAAGCCCACAGCGTCCAGGTAAACACCAATGGTTAGCACATCATAATTCGTGTGCGGCCAAAACTGGATATCTTGGTGCCACCTTACCGCCGCGCCACCAGCGGCCCATTTGAAATTGAGTTTCGCGTGGTGAAATTTCACGTCCGGCCCTAATAGATCTGCCGCGATGTCGACAAACGGGCCGCTGCTGGCAAATTCCCAATAGGCTTCGTGCAAATCACAAGGCTGATTCAATCGTCGCAGTCGCGGTCGCGCCGCACAATGGTCGGGTTCAAAATCAAAGCGAGCATCGTTTAGGTACGCATTGCGGGACGCGGCGACGAATTCTGTCGTAATCGCGCCGATCCGGTCCAAGCAGTCTGCATCAATGAGCCCTGTCGCACTACAATAACCGTCAGTGAAATAGGCTTCACGTTGCTCGCCGCTGAGAATGTTTGGCGTTCGGGCGAGAATTTCTTCAGGTGTCATGGGTGTCTAGCAGTCTGCTTCACTATAATCTCACCGTCGCGAACTAGAGATGCTGTTAGCCTACTATTCCACCTTTCTGCACCGAGAATAACGCCGAGCAAATAAAAGAGGCCGCGTCCGCGGCCTCCGTGAGCTCGAATATTGTCAAGCTTCTGCCAAAGAGCTGATCGCGATGCGCGATCCACCAAATCACCCTCGCCACTGAACTCGTGAGCCGAGAGCGCCTTGATCCAAAGCTCGTACAGATACTCTGAGAATCTCACTAGACATTGGATCACCTCCTTTACACTATTTGCCCGCGCGCAAGTATCTCCTGAAATGCGCGCGGCGCCAAGGGATGATTGTCGCGCAACGATCACGCGGGGGCACTGTCAACGACCGCGGGCCCTTCCGTATCGTGAATACGGGCCTCAAAGGCACGCAGCCGTTTAAAGATGGATATCAGCTCAACGATCGTGCTCCAGGAATGGACCAAGAACTGAAACGAGCTTTCGACTTTTTCAAAGGCGCGCAAAATCTGCTGCAAAACGCCCAAAGTGACCGCGCCTGCCACGATGGTTGGCCCTAACATGATATATGGCACAATCACGGTGAACTGCAAATACGACCATTTTGCGATATCGAAATAGAGGTAGTGCTTGTACAAACGAAAATAGTTACGCCGTACGTTAGTGAATAGCTCGCCGACCGATTCCGGCTCAGCGCGATCGGCGTAATCTTCACCGAACACCAGCTCTTTACGGTAAGCAGCCTCGACTTTTTGGTTGTTGAATTCCAATCCGGGAAGTTTAATGCCGACCACGGCCAGCAATACGGTACCGCCGATCGCCGATAGTAACGCGAGATAGACCAACGCGTGGTCTAGCTCACCGATCCACGGCAAGACCGTGACGCTTTTGCTCAACGTCCATAGTAACGGCAGGAAAGCGACCAGCGTCATAAGAGAACGCATAAAACTAACGCCCAAACCTTCGACGATGCGGGCAAAACGCATTGTGTCTTCTTGCACACGTTGCGCGGCACCTTCGATGTGGCGCACTTTGTGCCAATACGACATGTAATAGTCGTTCATCGCGGTGCGCCAACGAAACACGTAGTGGCGAATATAGAATTCCAGCATGACGGCGACGACGATATAGATCCCCGCAATGCCCGCGAAAGTTAGGCATTTGTCGAGAAACTCCGCGAACGCCACTGTGCCTGGATTACCCAGTGCTTGCTGTACCGTGTCATAAAAATCGCCAAACCATTCATTGATACGAACGTCGAGTTGCACCTTGTACCAGGTGACCAACAAGATCGCCGCCGTGCCCAACCAGGACCAGAGCAGCCACTTACGGGCAGCAAAAAAACTCCGAAACATCAATAAATCTCCGCAATTATTGGTCGACCGACCCGCTGCCGCCGGTGCCTGCAGCTACACTCGCAGTGAGAACGAGCGCCTCCCTGCTCGCCCGCTGGTAGTCTACGTGGCGCGAGACAGTCTAGCCCGGATAGTGTTGCAGGCGCTCACTGCGCGCACGCCAATTCAGTTCGAGGCAAAGAGTTTTTCATGCACAACGATGCTGTGGCTCTAGACCGGGGCGCGTTAGTCTCACCCGCGACCACGGCGCTAGCTCGGTCAGTTTGCCGACACGCGTGCTTCAGCCTCACCATGGCCGCGCGGGAATCAACAGCGGACTGGCCCGAAATGATACAATTCGAGAGATGTTTGATATGATTACGTATCATTATTGGCGAGTGCGAGGGCCATGCAAGACGATCCCGAAACCCTAGCGAGGCGTTGCGGCACCGCGATGTACGATGCTGATCGCGCTTCGCAATACTTAGGCATAGCACTCGAACGCATGGAAGCTGGTCGCGCAGTAATGCAAATGACCGTGGCCGAATGGATGGTCAATGGCCTCGGCGTTTGTCACGGTGGGTTGATTTTTTCCCTCGCCGATTCGGCCTGCGCGTTTGCGGCGAATTCGCGGGACGAACCCCAGGTACTGTCGAATGCTAGCGTCGACCTGCTGCGTCCCACTGTTGCCGGCGATAAATTGCGCGTGGTGGCCAAGGAGCGTAGTCGCACCGCACGTACGGCGCTGATCGACGGTATCGTGACGAACCAACGCGACGAAACAGTGGCGCTGTTTCGGGGGCGCGTGCATAAAGTTCGGGGTAGCGTGCTCGGCGGCATAGAGCGCAGCACGAGTGTCCCGTCCGACAAATAAGTTACCTAATTCGCGCCGGATTTTTCGTTCCTGGCGAGGCGCGAGGACGCCGTGTAGCGGGCGCTACACGAGGACGAGTAACACGCGCAGGGACGAAAAAGAACAGCGAATTACGGACGTTATTTAGCGGACAGAATAGTAGTTGAGGAGCTGCACATGCGCGCGGATCAAAATCGACTTGAGAGCACGTTTCAGACCACGATCGATGCGGAAGAGAAGATCGAACCGCGTGATTGGATGCCGGAAAAATATCGCCTGAATCTCATTCGACAGATCTCGCAGCACGCACATTCGGAAGTTGTCGGCCAACTACCGGAAGGCAACTGGATTACGCGGGCGCCAAGCCTCCGACGCAAGGCGATATTGCTCGCCAAAGTGCAGGACGAAGCCGGGCATGGTTTATACCTCTACAGCGCCGCCGAAACATTAGGCTCTTCACGCGAACAGATGGTCGAAGATTTGCTTAGTGGCAAAGCAAAATACGCCAGCATTTTTAATTATCCAACGCTCAGTTGGGCCGATGTCGGCGCCATCGGTTGGCTCGTCGACGGCGCGGCGATCGTCAATCAAATTTCCTTATGCCGTACCTCTTACGGTCCTTACGCGCGCGCCATGGTGCGGATCTGCAAAGAAGAGAGCTTTCATCAACGCCAAGGGTTTGAGATTATGCAAGTGCTCACCCAGGGCTCCTCACAGCAGCGTGCGATGGCACAAGATGCCCTAGACCGCTGGTGGTGGCCCGCCCTGATGATGTTTGGCCCGCACGATCACGATTCTGCGCATACCCAGCAGTCGATGCGCTGGAAGATCAAACGACAGTCAAACGATGAGTTACGGCAAAAATTTGTCGACCAAACTGTCGAACAAGCGCACCACATCGGCCTTAAAATTCCCGATCCAGATCTTAAATGGAACCCTCAGCGTGGTCATTATGATATTGGACCAATCGACTGGGATGAATTTCGGCGCGTGATCGCGGGAGATGGCCCTTGCAACCGCGATCGCATGAGCGCCCGCCAACGATCTCACGATGACGGCGCTTGGGTGCGTGCCGCAGCGCTTGCGCACGCTGAAAAACGCGCCGCGCGCGCCGCCTAGGAGTTGCACCATGAGCGAGCAGTTATTGCCATTGTGGGAAGTCTTCATTCGCTCACAGCGAGGTCTCGACCACAAGCATGTCGGTTCTTTACATGCCGCCGACGCTGAGCAAGCTTTGCTCGCCGCTCGCGACACCTACACACGGCGCCAAGAAGGCGTCAGTATTTGGGTGGTGAAATCTAGCGATATTCATGCGAGCCAACCTGCTGACGAAAGCGCGTTTTTTGACCCGGCGGAAGATAAAGTCTACCGCCATCCAACGTTCTACGATGTGCCCGATAAGCTCAAGTTATGAACGCACCAGCTACCTTAGCGCATTTCCATTATCTGTTGCGACGCGGCGACGATGCGTTGATTCTGGGACAACGCCTGAGCGAATGGTGCGGCCATAGCCCACTGCTCGAAGAAGACATTGCATTAGCGAATACCGCGCTTGATTTAATCGGTCGGGCGCGACTGTTACTGACTCACGCGGGCAACATCGAAGATCTTGGTCGCGATGAAGACACGTTGGCTTACCGACGCGATGAGCGTGAGTTTCAAAATCTTCTGATCTATGAGCTACCGATCGGCGATTTTGGTTTTACGATGATGCGCCAGTTTTTGACCGACGCCTACGCCGTACATCTGTTCCAAGCCTTACAGACCTCTAGTGATGAAACCTTAGCGGCGATCGCGTCCAAAGCCAGCAAAGAGTGCGCCTATCACCTGCGGCGTAGTGCTGACTGGGTGTGTCGGCTTGGTGATGGTACCGCCGATAGCCGCCACCGCATGCAAACCGCACTCGATCGCTTATGGCCTTATACCGATGAGCTCTTCAACAATGACGAGCTCGACGCTGAAGCGCAAGTTATTGGCGTTGCGCCGGCGGTCGACCCCATTGCGGACCAGTGGCACGCTACGGTAGCGGCAACGCTCCGAGATGCGACGCTAAGGCGCCCGGAAACTACCTGGCAGGCGAGGGGCGGGCGCGCTGGCTTGCACACCGAGCATTTGGGGCGACTACTCGCCGAAATGCAGTTCTTGCAGCGCGCCTACCCGGGTTTATCGTGGTGACGGTTACCGCAGATAAGCGCAAACCTGTGCGCGAACATATTTTGCGGCTGCTGGAAAATGTCTGCGATCCCGAAATTCCGTCGCTGACAATCGCGGAGCTTGGGATCCTCCGAGATATTCGCATCGACGATCTCGACATCACCGTCGTCATTACCCCGAGTTACAGCGCTTGCCCCGCGATGGATACGATCGCGGCCGATATTCGCGCCCAGCTTGCGATGCATGGTTTCGTTAACGTACACATTAAAACGCAACTCGCGCCGGCGTGGACAACCGCTGAGATTACACCGGCCGGGCACGAAAAATTGCGCGCTGCGGGAATCGCACCGCCGGTCTGCAGTGAACGCGCAACTTCAAATTTACGTGCTCGCGAAGAGGCCATACAGTGCCCGAACTGTGGCGCGCGAGAAACCGAAAAAATCAGCGAATTCGGTGCCACACCATGCAAGGCTTTGCATCGTTGCTTGCGTTGTTTGGAGCCATTTGAGTATTTCAAATGCTTGTGAATTAGCGGAGCTTACTATGGCTAACTTCCACGCTTTGGCGATCACGGAACTCGAGCGTGACACCGACGACGCTATCCGCGTGTCCTTCTCGGTACCAGAGAACCTCGCTGATACTTTCCGCTTTCAACACGGTCAATATCTAACTTTGCGTGCACACATCGCAGGTGAGGAAATCAGACGCTCTTACTCGATTTGCTCCGCTGTGGGTGACGAAAACCTTTGCATCGCGATACGCGCGGTGCCAGACGGAAAATTTTCGAACTATGCCAATCACGGCCTCGCGGTCGGTGACACAATCGACGTCATGCCACCGGCGGGAAACTTTACCGCGGCGCTGAATCCTAAGGTGTCGCGCCACTATTTGTGCATCGCGGCGGGTAGCGGGATCACACCGATCATGTCGATCATTAAAACTGTGCTCGCGCGCGAGCCGCGCAGCCACGTGACTTTGCTCTACGGCAATCGAAGTGTTGCCAGCATTATGTTCCGTGAAGACCTCGCCGATCTCAAGAATCAGCATATGGCTCGTTTTCAGCTGATCCATATCCTAAGTCGAGAGCAACGAGACGTAGAGATCCTCAATGGTCGCATTACGAATCGCAAAGGCGCTGAATTGTGCGAGCATTTACTCGATCTAAAACGTGTGGATGAATTTTTTCTCTGTGGCCCCGAAGGCATGGTCTCCGAAGTTGCGCGTGGTTTGCGGCGCAATGACATAGAAGAAGAGAAAATTCACCTCGAACTTTTTGGAGCTTCCGCTGCCGACGCGGAAACCACGGTAGCGAAGCATCAACAACGCGCACGCCGGCTCGGCGGCAGATTATCCCATGTGGCCATCAAGGCCGACGGCCGCTCGGTCGAGATCGAACTCGCTCCCGACGGCGAAAACATACTGGATGCAGCGCTTGCGGCTGGCTTGGACCTACCGTTTGCGTGCAAGGGCGGAGTCTGCGCGACCTGCAAGTGCAAACTCCTCGAAGGGGAAATAGAAATGGATCTTAGTCACGCGCTGAGCACTGAAGAAATCGCCAGCGGTGCCATATTGAGCTGCCAGGCACACCCGATTTCCGCTACCGTCAGGATCGATTTTGACCAAGCACTGTAGCCGCGCGGACAGCGCGCGACAGCGATCGATGCACAATACGACCAACAGCGATCAAAAAGTTCGCGGGCTCATCGATAAAATTCTTACGGCACAATCACCGCGCGCCGGTTCGCTGCTCATTACGGTTTTCGGTGATACGATCTCCCAACATGGCAATAGCGTGTGGCTGGGTTCATTGCTTAATGCGCTTGCCAACTTAAACTTAAACGCACGCCAGATCCGCACGGCTGTTTTTCGGCTGGTGCGCGATGGCTGGCTCAAAGCGCGACCCAGTGGCCGCAAAAGCGATTACGCGCTAACTGAGTACGGACTCGCTCAATACGCGCACGCCGCGACCCGCATCTACAGCCTCGATCAAAAACCTTGGGATGGCTTGTGGACGCTCGTGATGCCCACCGCAACCACCAGCAACACGCGAACAGAGTTACGCCGGCGCTTGCAATGGCAGGGCTATGGCCGCTTAAGCACGAGCGTCTACGCCCACCCCCAAGGAGAGCTCGATGTGCTCGAAACGCAGCTCGTAGAACTTGATTGTGTGCAAGACGTCCTCGTTTGGCGAGCTTCTGCCGCGAGCGATGCGACAGCGTTTGGATTAACTCGACAGGCGGGAAAATGTTGGCACTTAGAAACCCTAGCGCAACGCTATTTGAATTTCATCGCATTGTTCGATGTTGAGTGGCCTGGGACCATTACTGCGCACGATGCCTTTCTGCTGCGAACGCTGTTGGTGCACGCCTACCGCCGCATCCTTTTGAACGCCGCCGACCTCCCGTGTGAGCTCCTGCCTAAACCCTGGCCCGGACATCATGCGGCAAGCTTGGCGGCGAGCTTGTACCGATTTTTATCGGCGCCTGCGCTGGCCTTCATCTGCGCGCGGATGGAAAACTGCACCGGACCACTGCCGGCCCCCCAGGCGAGCTACTATCAACGTTTCGGAGGCATAAAACGCGCGCCCCCGGACGCGTTGCGGCATAATACCCCTGAACGCCAAGCGTCTTGAGGAGCGCCGCGATCACTACGAGAGACTCAGCGCCACCACCGACCTCGACAGACTATGCTCACCTCGCCCAGTTTCTCGACGCCGACGAGCGTCCCCCGGGGACTTTAACCTTAGACGCGACGCGAGGGTTTTTATTCGCCGTATGCACCGCGCCGGAGGTGATTAAACCCTCGGAGTGGATCCCGCTGGTCTTTGCGGAAGAAGAAGCATGCTATGCCGATGAGGAAGAAGCCAGAAACACGCTAACCAGCTTGATGTCGCTCTACAACGAGCTGACTGCTGCCGTTATGAACGCCGAGTTCGACACGACTGGAGACCTTGTGATCCGTGCGCCTGCCATCGAGAATTTCGCACCCGATGCAAACTTAAGCAGTTGGGCGACGGGTTTCATCTACGGCTACAACTGGCTCTCTGAACTTTGGGATCACTATTTGCCAGATGAGCTCGAAGACGAATTCGCAAGCCAGCTCATGGCGATGGGTTTTTTCGCTTCGCGTAGTGCCGCCGAAGCATTTCATGCGGAAGGTGATAAGACTCGCAGCTTCGCCGCGATGTGCGAAACAATGCTTGCGTTTTTTGCGGGTGCGCGCAAAGATTTTGCCCGCCTCGCGCGAATTATATTCGAAGTAAACCGTGCGCCGCCGCTACCCGAGCACAGCGAACGAGTGGGGCGTAACGATCCTTGTAGCTGCGGTAGCGGGAAAAAATATAAGAAATGCTGCGGTGCGCCACCGCAGCGTACAGTCAACTGAGTTGAAGCTACCCGCAGGTTCACAATAATCGCACCGGCGGTTAGCCGACCGCATTAATTCCGCTGCCTGATCGCTGCAACATCAAGATCTGCATGCAGGGTGTGTGTTCATTCATGCCGCGTTCAAGCTTGCGGGGCAACTGCGCTTCAAGAATGGCCTTTCACGGCACGGATTTTTGCCGCGTCAGTCGCCTGGCAGTGACACATCGACGTTCCCTTGTGCGTTGTCCCACTTTTGCAGCGACCTATGTTTAGCGCGCAGCACGGCAAAGTGCTAAAAAAGCAGTAGGTTGGTCTCGGCACCCGCTCGATCGACCACTTGCTGTACTAACGCGGCACTAGTTTTGCATATAGACCTAGATGAACGTGAGGGTGCTAAAAATGTTGAAGAATCTGGATTTAGGTTTCTACCCAATTTCCCGACACAGGTTATGTGAGGATTAGTTACGCTTAGCAAATATGGCGAGGAAATTGATCGAACGAATTGGTGTAATTGGGATCTAAATAAACAATCAGGAATAAGTGAGCGTAGCGGACCAGGGGTGTGATCGACGTCAAGTGATTGCCAATCGATGACTTTAATCGCTGACAGCTAGAAGCAGATTGAGCACGAGAGATACATAGGGTTTGAACCGACGACAGTTAGGAGGCGGGCTATGACGAACCTGATCGAGGGATACAAAGAGCAGTATTCCTCAACTCAAGACGAGGAGATGTCCCTCGAAGACTACCTGGAACTTTGTAGGGGCGATCCCACTGCATACGCCACTGCCGCTGAACGTATGCTGCAAGCGATCGGCGAACCCGAGCTTGTCAACACGCGTGACGACCCACGTTTGTCGCGATTATTCGCCAATCGAATCATCAAGCGCTATCCGGCATTCGCTGAATTCTACGGCATGGAAGATGTCATCGCGCAGATCGTTTCGTTTTTCAAACACGCCGCGCAGGGTTTGGAAGAAAGAAAGCAAATCCTCTATTTGCTCGGACCCGTTGGTGGCGGTAAATCCTCCATTGCAGAACGGCTCAAGCACCTTATGGAGCACGAACCAATATATGCGTTAAAGGGTTCTCCGGTAAATGAAACACCGCTCGGCTTGTTCAATATCGAAGCATACGGAGACAGGCTCGAAGAGGAATACGGGATCCCGAAGCGCTACTTGACCGGCATCATGTCGCCCTGGGCGGTGAAACGCTTGAAAGAATACGATGGCGATGTCAGCCAATTTCGTGTCGTTCGGATCCGGCCTTCGGTACTACGCCAAGTTGCAATCGCCAAGACGGAACCGGGTGACGAAAACAATCAAGATATTTCTTCGCTGGTCGGAAAAGTCGACATCCGACAATTAGATCGCTTCGCCCAAGATGATCCCGATGCTTATAGTTATTCCGGTGGCTTGTGTCTCGCGAATCAAGGACTACTAGAATTCGTAGAGATGTTCAAAGCACCGATTAAAATGCTACATCCGCTGCTCACGGCTACTCAAGAAAGTAATTTTAAAGGAACAGAAGGTTTCTCTGCGATGCCGTTCAACGGGATCATTCTCGCCCACTCCAACGAGGCCGAATGGCAATCTTTCCGCAATAATCGCCACAATGAGGCGTTTCTTGATCGCATCTACATCGTAAAAGTACCGTATTGCCTCCAGGTTTCAGAAGAAATAAAAATCTACGAGAAACTGCTGCGCAACAGCGCTCTCTCACAAGCTGCTTGCGCGCCCGGCACATTAGACATGATGGCGCAATTTTCGGTTCTTACTAGAATTAAGGAACCGGAGAACTCCTCGCCATTCTCGAAAATGCGGGTCTACGATGGTGAGAGCCTAAAAGACACCGATCCCAAAGCTAAGAGCTTTCAGGAATATCGCGAGTTCGCAGGTTCCGACGAAGGCATGACTGGGATCTCGACACGTTTTGCGTTCAAAGTGCTGTCCGAGGTCTTTAACTACGACCAGACCGAGGTCGCTGCCAACCCCGTGCATCTCATGTACGTACTTGAACAACGCTTATCGCGTGAAGATTTTCCAGAAGAGACTAAACGTAAATACCTCGAATACATCAAAGGTTGGTTAGCACCTCGATATGCAGAGTTTATTAGCAAGGAAATTCAAACCGCTTATCTCGAGTCATATACTGAATACGGACAAAACATTTTTGATCGTTATGTCACTTATGCAGACTGCTGGCTACAAGACGAAGAATTTCGCGATCCCGATACTGGAGAAATTTTTGATCGCGTTGCTTTGAATGCCGAGCTCGAAAAGATCGAAAAACCTGCTGGAATTGCCAACCCCAAAGATTTTCGCAATGAAGTAGTGAACTTCGTATTGCGCGCACGGGCCAACAACGCAGGCAAAAATCCGACTTGGAATAGTTACGAAAAACTACGTGAAGTTATTGAAAAGAAAATGTTTTCGAGCACGGAAGATCTTCTTCCGGTTATTTCTTTCAATGCCAAGGCGAGCGGCGAGGACATAAAAAAACACGAAAGTTTTGTTGCTCGTATGGTTGAAAAAGGTTATACGGAAAAACAAGTGCGATTGTTATCAGAGTGGTATTTACGGGTCCAAAAATCTTAAAGGATCAAGGTTAGCATTATGGCTCATGTAATCGACCGCCGACTGAACGGACGCAACAAAAGCGCCGTCAACCGTGAACGATTTATGCGTCGTTATAAACGCCACATCGAACGGGCCGTAAAAGACATGGTTGCCGACCGCGGGATCAAGGACATGATCCAGGGTGGTGAAGTAAAAGTTCCCGGGAAAGATATCGCTGAGCCGCATTTCCGTTACGGCAAAGGTGGTGATTGGGAACACGTACATCCCGGCAACAAAGACTTTGTATCCGGCGATCGCATAAAACGACCCGACGACGGTGGTCAAGGCGGTCGGGGCGGCGACCCAAGTGACAGCGGTGACGGGGTTGATGATTTCGTATTTTCACTTTCTCGCGAGGAATTTCTAAATCTCTTTTTTGACGACTTAGAGCTGCCGAATCTCATGCGCACGGCACTGGCCGAAATCGAAAGCAAGAAATATACGCGCGCTGGCTATATTCGCGACGGCAATCCTAGCAATCTCAGTGTAACGCGGACTATGCGTACCGCCCTAGCACGGCGTATCGCGCTCGGTGGTCCGGTAAAGCGCGAACTGGCGGAAGCTGAGCAAGCCCTGGAGAAAGCCGAAGAACGCGGCGAAGACGAAGAATTCCTAGTGCCCTTGCGGCGGCGGATAGAGGCATTGCGCAACCGCCGCAAGCGCATTCCGTTTTTGGATGATGTGGATCTCCGTTACCGTCACCGCATTCCCCAGCCCGTGCCGACAACTAAAGCGGTGATGTTTTGCTTGATGGACGTCTCGGCGTCAATGGATCAACACAAAAAGGAGCTCGCAAAACGATTTTTTACCTTGCTATATATGTTTCTCACACGTAAATATGAACATGTCGAACTCGTCTTTATTCGCCATACACACGTTGCCGAAGAAGTCGACGAGCAAACTTTTTTCTACGACCAGCGCACCGGCGGCACCGTCGTGCTGACAGCACTTGAAATGATGCACGAAATCGCGCAGGAGCGTTTCCCCCTGTCCGACTGGAATATCTACGGAGCCCAAGCTTCGGATGGTGACGCTTTCGGCGCCGATGCGGGCAAAAGTGGGCGTTATTTGCGCGAACATTTGCTGCCTTTGAGTCGCTATTTTGCCTACATCGAAGTGCCCGATGATGAATTCATGCGGCGCAGCTCCCTGTGGGTTGAATACAAGGAAGTTGAAAATCAGGAAAAAAACTTCGCGATGCGCCGGGTCGCCGACCCGAGTGAGATCTACCCGGTTTTTCGCGGTCTATTCAAAAAGGCAGCCGCATGACTACGCTGCCTCATGGCCCTGAATGGGACTTCGAGTTAATACAGTCCTATCACGACGTGATCGCGCAGACCGCAGGTGAATTTGGTCTCGACACCTACCCTAATCAAATCGAAGTCATCAACTCTGAACAAATGCTCGATGCGTACGCGGCGAGCGGTCTGCCGGTCGGTTATCCACACTGGTCGTACGGCAAGTCGTTTATTCGCAACGAGCAAGCCTACCGCAAAGGCTATCAGGGGCTAGCTTATGAAATCGTAATCAACTCCGATCCCTGTATCTCCTATCTGATGGAAGAAAATACTTTAACCATGCAAGCGTTAGTAATAGCGCACGCCTGCTTTGGCCATAATTCTTTTTTCAAGGGAAATTATCTTTTTCGGCAGTTTACCCGCGCCGATGCGATCCTGGATTACCTCGTGTTTGCGCGCCGCTACATCATGGACTGCGAGGAGCGCTATGGGATCTCGGAAGTTGAAGATATTATCGATTCTTGCCATGCGTTGATGGACTACGGGGTAGATCGTTATCCTCGGCCCCAGCCACTATCCGCCAAAGACGCACGGGCGCGACTTGGGCGTCGTACCGAAGCCGAGCGTTTACTGCATAACGAATTGTGGCGAACTTTGCCGAGCAAACAAAAGCAAGAAGATAGCGACGACGATGGTGCGGGCTACCCCGGGGAGCCGCAGGAAAACATCCTCTATTTCATCGAAAAAAACTCGCCTTTGCTAGAGCCGTGGCAAAAAGAAATCATGCGAATCGTGCGCAAGCTCTCGCAGTACTTCTACCCGCAAACGCAAACGAAAGTCATGAACGAGGGTTGGGCGACTTTTTGGCACTATACGATATTGAACCAGCTCTATGAAGATGGGGTCGTCAACGATGCGTTCATGCTCGAATTTCTCCACAATCACACGAACGTCGTCACCCAAATGAACTTTGATGCGCAAGGCTATCACGGGATCAACCCATATACGCTTGGCTTCTCCATGATGCAGGATCTGCGGCGCATCTGTGAATCACCGACTGCTGAGGATCGCACCTGGTTTCCGGATATCGTCGATACCGATTGGCGCCAAACTCTTGATTTCGCCATGCGTAACTTTAAGGACGAATCGTTTATCAATCAGTATTTGTCACCGCGGCTTATGCGCGAGTTACGTTTATTCGCGATCGCGGATCACGCCGAAGAGTCAGAGCTCGTGGTCGATTCCATTCACGACGAACAAGGCTACAAACGCGTGCGAACCCTGCTGGCCAACCAGTATGCGCGAGAAAATCGGCTACCTAATATTCAAGTCACATGCTATGCACAACACGGCGATCGATCACTCGCCTTGACTCATCAAGGGTTTCGTTTCCGTCCTCTGCAGGAGTCGGAGGCCCATGAGGTAATGGCCCATCTCGGTCGGTTATGGGGTTTCGGCGTGCGGCTCGAGTCACTCGATGAGACGGGCGAGGTGACCGCCTCGTATCAATGGCGCCCCTAGTTAGCCCGGATAGTGCCCGAGGCGCTCGCTGGGTTTGTGGCAATCAGCGACCTTTGGACGACCGCGCCTGAGACTCATCCTGCGCCACGATTTCTTCAAGGCCATCGATTTCCTTATACATCGTGTGACCGAGATCCCGCAATTCTTGGTGGACGAGATCCGCTGCCTTTAGCTTCTCATCTAGTTGCTGACGCGCCTTCATGACGGCTGCTTTTTGATGGGTGATGCGATTCGCCAATCGCGCTAATTGCTCATATCGTTCGCGCAACCGCTGCTCACGCTGTTGATATTTTTTCTGATCTTGAACGCGTGCTTTGGTGATCGCATCTCGGACCTGGGTTTGGAGTTGCGCACGTAAGCGTTGACGGCTTGAGTCGAGCAGTGCTTGTATGCGACGGCGCTCTTCCTGGCGACTCGCATCCACATGTTTGCGGACACGCTCTTCGAGGTTGTGTACGAGGCGGGTGATTTCGTCATCGGTGTCCGCGGGAGCCACACGCGGCCTTTTCTCAACTTCATTCGCTTCATCGGGTTTGATCAGCGTCTGCAAGTCAAGCTTGAAAAATCCCTCATCAAGACGGATATTTCCGCTAATTTCTTCGAGATCTGTCGCGGTTTCAACGGCGCCCTTCAGCGACGAATTTTCATCGTGAATCGCGTCAACCAGCGATGCGAGTTGTTGACCTGACATGGTCTGGGCGTATTGTTCTGACGCAACCGGTCGCCGACCTAGACTTTCACGCAAACGCTCTATTGTGTTATCGGTCTTTTCAGCGTCGCCATCCGTGTCCTTACCGCTAGCTCGCTCGTGGAGTTCAAGCTGTCGCCGTAACACTGTGTAGGGCACTCGAAATACTTTCGTCACGGCCTCTGCGCGTACAGTACATGGTTTCGTGCCGCTTTCATCTAAAGCGAATTTCGCGATGTCTTGCTCGCCGTCGATGCTATGCAGGTTCTTACCATCGGCCGATAGTGATACACGCCCCGCGACAAGATAATGTACGTACTCATCTTGCGCATTTTGTTCGAAGATTGTTTCGCCGACTTGATAGCCACGTAGCTCGCCGAGCCGCATCACGATCGCCGCGCGATCCGGCGCAAGTTGATCGATGGGACTGGCCGTTTTAATTCTGGCTTGTACGCCCGCGGAAAATTTTTCGTTTATATCGGTACTAAGCAGTTCCGCTTCCGCTACCGAAAGCTGCTCCCGCTGCTCCCGCGCCTGTTCGAGTGCTTTTTTGATTCGTTCCATTACGCTTCGCCGCAAACGCACCCGCTAGCGCTGACGCGCCGCGCGCTCGCCCCCCCATTTGCCCAGTCGTCATACAACACCGAAGCGCGCGCAAATGCAACCACTGAATTGCAGATGTGCCTACTAGCAGCACAACAGGGCTTTCACATGCCCTGCCCCACGGCCCCCGTCGGGGTCACTACTTCTATGCTGACTTCGGTTGCGTGCACCGTGGTGCTGCGGGCAAAATCCGCGTGTCTCGCGCGGTGCAAAACGTTCACGTTCGCGCCGGCCTCCAGTCGCGGCCAACGGCCTTTATACGTCAGGAGTACGCCGGGTTGCACTATCGGATCGAGGCGTGCGATAAATTCAATTTGGCCGGCCTCATTAGCCAAACGTACCTGCGCACCGCTCTCAATGCCTAAACCTAAACCATCCTCAGGGTTGATGAAGACCGTGGTTTCACCTACTTGCTCGAGAATATGCGCATCGTTCGCGTAGCTATCGTTCAAGAACCACTTGGATGCCGGCGTCAGTAGGCGCCACCGCCCGCAGCGGGGCGCTGCATCGACGGTCGGTTGCGGTGTTAACGGCGCACCGAGCTCGCGCGCGGGTTCGGAGGCGATCTCAATGCGCCCACTTGCGGTATCAAATTTACCATCGGCGAAAAAAACTAGCGGTTCATCGCCGAGAGCGATATAACCCTGGCGTTGCAAGGCAGCAAAATCGAGGCCGAGGTCCATTTGTTCCATCAACTTTGCTAACAGCGTGGGATCGCTTTCGAACAAGGCCGCTTCGTCTAATTCCATCGCCTGCGCCAGACGACGAAAAATCTCTTGGTTGGGCAAAGCCTCGCCCAATGGTTCGCGTGCTTTGCTTTGCACACCCATATGCATATGAAAATAGCTGAACGTGAGGTCGTCGAATTCCAAAAAGCTTGCAGCCGGTAAAATGAAATCCGCATACATCGCAGTGTCTGTAGCGAAGCAATCGATGACCACCGTAAAAAGATCCTCGCGCGTGAGCGCTTCACGCAGCTGGGCTTGTTCCGGCGCGGAGGCGACGGGATTTGTGTTCCACACCATCAGCGCTTTGAATTCCTCTGGGTCCGCGAGGCGCGCGGCGAGGTCCATATGGCTCACGCTTTTACCGCCCGAGCGCACAAGATCAGCACCAGCCAACCCGTCCAAATCGATCCCGGCGGCAAGCGCCGCGACGTTTAAATACGTAATTCCCGCCCCTGGCTTGCCGATATTGCCCGTCAGCGCCGGCAATAAACCAATCGCGCGCATGATGTTACCGCCGCTTGGCTGGCGCTGCAGGCCTTGACCGGCCCACAAGATCGCAGGGCCACGCGCATAAAATTCTGCCGCACGCTCGATATCGGTGGCTGCAACACCGGTAAGCTCAGCCGCACAGCTTGGTGTGCAGCGTTCGATATCGGCCTGGATTTGCTCGTAACCGACCGTGTGGGTCGCGATAAATTCGCTATCGAAGTGCCCCCCAGACTTAAGCGCATGCAACAAAGCAAACGCGAGCGCCGCATCGGTGCCGGGCCGTGGTCGCAAATGCAGATCTGCCGCGGCCGCGGTTTCGGTGCATAGCGGGTCGATAACTACGACGGCTGCCGGGGACTCGGGTAGCCAGTACTCATGTGCATGCGGGGCAGAGTGTGCCGGATTCGCGCCCCAGACGAAAATGCAAGCCGAATCGCGCGCCGTTCGCGGGTCGATCCCCAGTACCGAGTTGCCAAACATCAACGTCCACGCGGTGTGTCCGGCAGCATTACAAATCGTATCCGGATCAACCTCTGATGCTCCAAGATAATTAAAAAATCGGTTTGGAAACAAATATGCGAGCAACGACAAGGTGCCGGAATAGTGGGTGTGCAGTAAGGATGAACCGCCATGCTCCGCCACCAGCGAATTAAGACGCGTTGCGATTTCGGCCACGGCTTGGTCCCAGCTGACCGCTGTGTAACGATCAGATCCTTTCGGCCCAACGCGCTTGAGGGGCTTCAAGAGACGTTGCGCCTCGTCTTGCCACACGCCGTTGTAGGCGAGCGCGCATTTACGACACAAGCGCCCCCGGGAGACGGGGTGATCGGGATCACCGAGTACCCTCAAACGACCATCGTCTTTAGGTTCTACAATGATGCCGCAGTTATCGTAGCAATCGCGTGGACAATTTGTGCGAATATAATCAGCGTTCATGGGTCTACCTACTGCCGTGATAAGGCTTAACCTGGATATTGCACGAGACGCTTAGTGTGTTTGTGCCAATAGGTTCCGATAACGGGTATTTCACGAGTCAGCATCCGAGTCCTCGTGCAATATCCAGGCTAGCAGTCTGTCGGGCTTGGGGTTCCGTAGCGAAGCGCGTTGGTTAAACGAACTCATTTTTCTGCGATTTCAAGGCGCCGCGTTGTGCGATGTAACGAGAAATCGCGGCACTAGGCGCCGCTTAACTGCCGCCGCAGTAGGCTCGTCCTAAGTTCGACAGACTGCTAAAGCGTAGCATTTTCATTCTAGTTCGGACAAATAGTCTCAGGCGTTGAACGCGGCACCAATGCGAGAGAGAGTTGGTCCACCGTCATGGGTCCAAGAAAGCGGATTTGGATCGAAAAATAGAAGCCGCTTTGTGCTGCCCTAATTGGTAAAGCGTGCGACGTTTTGAAAGGCGCTAATACGAACGGCGCGAAATAAGACGCGGTCGCGAATCTTACCTCCGCTGACGAAGAAAGCATGAGGCGGAAAGTGCTTAGCGCTGCAATTCTTGGTATAAGGCTTCCGCCCGGGAGCGGTTCGAAAATAGTTCATGCTCGTCGGCTAGCAGCTTGGCGAGCAGTTCACGCGCGTGTGTGATTTCGCCATTGTTCATCAAACCCACAGCGAGATGATACTTAATGTTCGGATCACTACGTTTCACGTCCGCGGCTTTGGACAGCAGTGCCACCGCGCGATGATACTTCCCGTTCTTAACCAACATCCAGCCGAGCGTGTCGAGAATTTCTGGGTCGTTCGGCGCCAAGCTATGCGCTTGTTCAGCCATTTCCAAACTACGTGGGTTTTTTAGTTCGTCGTAAAGCCAGGCGAGATTGTTAAACGGCACGGCGTTGTTCGGCGAGTCGCGCGTCATGGTCTCGAACTGGGCGATGGCGGCGCTGCGATCCGTCGCCAACAAGCGGCTCGCATAAATCATACGCACGGTGTCGTCTTTTGGATGTTGCGCTAACCAGCGCTCGAGTCGCTCGTTGCCAACCGCAAGCTCCTCCAACTTCGCAAGCTTCGTCGCTATACGTCCGCTAGGCTGCTGTTCAAAAGCCGACGCATAGGCTTCGCGCGCTTCGAGGCGCTTATCCTGCGCCACAAATACATCGCCCTTAAGTTCCAACGCTTGAACCGACCCGTTGGGTATTTGCTGCAGTATACGCACACGTTCCAACGCGGCAGCGTGATCGTTGCGACGAAGCGCGAGCCTCGCGAGCGCCGCATGCGCGGTAATATTTTGCGGGGCAACGGTTAGTATTTTTGTTGCCGTATTCTCAACATCTTCCGTGGCACCTGCCGTAGCTTGGGCACGCATGAGAAACCCGAGCAAGCTTATATCACTGGGAGCCCGTTCGACCAGCATGCGCAATATCGGCAAACCAGCGCGCACGTCGCCGCCGGCGACCACTGCGCTAGCATATTCTCGGCGGATCTCGGGAAGATGCCCCGCAATTTCGTACGCCTCCCGAGCTATAGCTTGCGCTTGTCGGTAAGACTTCTCACCGCGGTACAGCCTTGCGAGTTGTAATCGCGGCTCTACGGCATCTCGATTCGCCGCGCGCGCTTTTTCCAAATATGCTATGGCTTCGTGTACCTCTCCGTCCGCGACCGCGAGTTCGGCTAGGCCTACAAGCCCAACACTCGAATACGCGTTATTTTTCAGCATTTGCTGATAGATTTCTCGCGCCCTAGCGGTGTTTCCTTGCGCCGCTTCGAGCCGTGCGATATTTCTTTGTGTTTCCTCGGAAATTGGGTCGATACCTAATGCGCTCTCGTAAGCGTCGAGCGCCGCCTGGTGATCGCGACGCACTTCGTACACGACACCGAGGAGATTATGTGTCGCGGGATCCTTTGGCGATCGCTTCATCAACGCGATCGCATTAGCCAAAGCCTGCTCATGGTCGCCATGCTCGAGATAAGCAAGGATTAAATATTTGTCCGGTCGCGTATCTTCCGAGGACTGATCCGATAGCTCTCTCAAGTCAGATATACCGCCAAGTTGATCGCCGCCAGCGAGCTTAGTTAGGGCGAGTTGTAGACGAACGTCGCGATCGTTCGGCGCCAAAGCATATGCACGTTCTAGTGATGACAAACTTTGGGCATGAGCACCGTCTTGCAAATACCCCGCGCCGAGCAACGCCAGTAAACGTGGGTTACGTTGTTGTTCCACGTCAAGCACACGTTCCTTGAGCGCGTCCAACATGCCATCGAGCTTTCCTGATGCAAAGCTCGCACGCGTTAGTATGCTTTGTGCGTCCCGATCGTGAGGATGCAAACCCAGTAGCCGTTCAGCATATTTGCGCGCTTTCTTATAATTTGCTTGTTGAAAAGCGAGCGCCATGCCAAATCGCAAAGCACGCTCGTGATGTTCAGACTGCACCAGTGCTTTTTCGACTAGCTCCAAGGCTTGCTGTGAATGTCCCCGACCTTGAGCAATGAGGGCGCGATAAAATATGAGTTCGACATTTTCAGCGGAGGTCTTACCCAAAGCATTTAGTTGGGCTTCCGCGGCATCCCAATCTGCTAGACCGATGTAGGCGTTCATCAGCCCGAGCCGGGCACCATTGACTTTCGGCTGCACCTCCAAGGCGCGGATGAACGCATCTTTCGCCTCAGCATAACGTTGCTCTCGCAAATCCATTTGGCCTTTGATACGCAGAAATTCCGCGTCGCTCGGCCACACGGTTAACGCCTGCTCTAGATACTCACGCGCCGCGCCACGATCGTTATCAACGATCTTCAAACGAATCAACCCACGGGTCGCGATTTTGTTGGTCGGATCGGCCTTTAACGCGACTTCGTAACGCTCGGCGGCCTCAGCATAACGACCCGCCATGGCGTCGACCATGCCATGCAACGATACCCAGTTGGGTTCATCGGAGTCGGCGTGCGGCACCAGAATTCTGGTCGCTTTGTTTAAGGCACCTGCTTCGATCTGAGCCTGAACATAGAGCTGAAGTATTTCGTCGGTGTGAGGACCTATTTGCAGGGCAATCTCGAGTTCCTTAGCAGCGCTCTGCGGATCGGCTTGGAGCAGATGTATACGACCCAACAACAAGCGAGCTGCGGCATTATTCGGTTCGTGGCGCAATAGTGCTTTCAACTCCGTCGTCGCAGTTGCGAAGTCGTTAGCATCGAATGCGGTGGTCGCGGCGTGTAGATCCCCACCGGGCGTTGAATTTTGTTGCGACATAACTAGCAGCAGCACTATCGCCAACAGCGCAAAGGCGGCAAGCGACCATCCGATGAGGGCTCGTCCCCGCACGCGTGCACGACCTTTCGACCGGCGCACGACTCTATAGGTGCTTCGCGGATCGCTACGTTTAGAAGAAGTCGCCATTACCGTGTCACCCTAGAAACCTCTTTGGACGGCATTCAAGCTGCGTCTCGCGTGTTGTCCGATAAGGCCTCACAAGACGGAATAGTTGACCGATGCCAAGGCGTTATAACGCCGCCAGGTACCGCGCGAGACGGGCACTGGCGGCCGTCGCGGCGTTCACCCCCAATGCGTGAAACTGAGAGATTCGTTATCATCGGTACACCAATAACCGGTAGCTCGCTCGACGCGCTCAACGGAGGATTCTAGGGTCACGTGAAGGCTCTGCAAATAGTAGCGGTCAAAGCTTGAGGAACTTTGGCGACGGGCGCGCGTGCCCTCCGCGCAGCATGCATAGGCCGAAGAACTTGGGAGAGCGTCCTAACAGGGCCGCGCCGAATGAGACCTGAAGTATAGCAAAAGCATCGACGGAAAACCGGGGGGAAGCTAACGCTTTCCGTCGCATGGCGAGCGCCGGAAGTTCGCACGCACCAAAAAAAAACCCGGTTGCTTTCGCATCCGGGTTGAAGCTGAATAAATAGTGTTGTTTTAAGCTACTGTACTGTGTCCTGCATCGTATGAACTGCAGACTCTAAAAAGTCTTAGGCACTTCTACGACGTCGCCAACCGGCAGCACCTGCTAAGCCTAAACCCAGCAACGCTAAACTCGACGGTTCCGGCACTGGTTTAACGGGGTCATCCCAGCGGAAACCGAACAAGTCGATAATCGTATCATAAGACGGGTTACCCGAGACGGTCATCGTCAAGGTGCCGCCAGCGTTGATCTGGGTTGCATCAGCACCAAAGACTAGCGATTGAGGGGTATTCACTTCCGGGAACGCATAGGTTTGCAAGGCCATACCGTCCAGTTCGAACGCGACTTGGACGTCCAGATCGGCATAAATAATATCAAAAAGAAATGCCGTGTTTGCGACACCTGTGGGGATCTGGTTCGCCGCCAAGTCCCAAGATACTTTGACCTCGGAGTTATCTTGCGGTCCGTTTTGGATCGACAGACGACCGTCTTGAACGATTGCGTCGGCGCCAAAAGCACCCATAGACGTCAGATTCACACTAATCGTGCGAAAACTATTGCTGTCGATAACAGCCGTGCCGTCGGCGCTATTGTCGCTGACGCTCTGATCGCCGTTGTTGAAATCGTCGACCACGATCATGCCTGCGTGGGCGTTAATACTTAACGCTAGGGCTGTCGCGCCGATTAAAGCTTGCATTTTCATTGTCTTATAGTCCTCATTAGCTACTGCGCGTATTTAGATTCTCTGCATTATGGCGCAAATTAATATCGGTTATTAATAAGCAAGCACAGTGCCATAGCTAAAATAGCTCTTAAAAATCAATCATCTAGCAATATAGAGCCGGTCAGAGAGGACATTAACCGTTGTTGTGATACAAAATATGTAAAAAATTTGAACAATTACCGCCAACTGCGTCACATATCATCAATGCACGCTGGCTTCGCGCGCATAAATTATCTCAAGTTGCCCACCAAAATCCATAAAAAACAATGTTTTATATATTATTGTCGCTTGAGATACTGTCAATATTTCTTATTGCAGCACAATGTCAACTATATTTAATAGCGCGGTAGAGCATGGTGAAGCCGGCGGCATTCGAATTGAATGTCTCGAAGTCGCCGGTTCCGTCGCTCCGCCCGCTGCCTGACCAGCATGCGTATTGCGAGGCTAACGCATCAAGCGCGTTTAATGAGCCGCACGAGAAATAGCAAGATTACCGCGCCTATCGTGGCGACGACTAACGAGCCGATGATACCACCGCCCGCCGATAAATTGAGCTGAGTGAATAAAAAGCCACCGAGCAGCGCCCCGATCGCCCCGACGATAATGTCGCCGATCATGCCAAAACCACCGCCCTTCATGAGCATGCCGGCTAACCAACCGGCGACTAAGCCGATAAGCAAAAAATAAATCAAATTCTCCATGATTGCCTCCTCAGGGATATTTCTCCCGGTTATATTGGGCCACCTGCACGACCATACCACAGTCATATAGTATGCGTGCGTGCTCGGGCGCAGTGTAACGGTAGATGAATAAACGGGAACTAACTGGGGCCAAAGTTGGTGAGTGACGCAATTATTGCGATGCAACATCAATATCCCAAAAACGCTGTACTGCGGTCTAGATGGAACGCGCACCGGCGTGCAGGCGTGTTAAAACACTGGTGCCAACGGCCCGCTAGCGGTGCAGGGTCAGGATGAAGCAAGCTCAGCACGACACCCGCAAACGGCGTCGTGTCGCGGCCAAGCTCGCGCCTATGTTGGCGTTGGTGCTCGCCGGCGAACTCGTGTTCAGCTTGCCTTTTCACGTACCGCGTTATTTCCGTCCTACCGTGCTCGAGGTATTTGCGCTCAACAACGCGGAACTTGGCGATATTTTCGCGGCTTACGGGGTGGCGGCCATGCTGGCTTATTTTCCTGGTGGCGTGCTTGCCGATCGCTTCACCGCGCGCACGCTACTTACGTGGTCCTTGCTGGCCACCGCGGCCGGCGGGGTTTATTTCGCGACCCTCCCTGGTGTCGGGGGACTCACCGCGCTCTACGCCTACTGGGGGGTGACGACGATCTTTCTGTTTTGGGGGGCGTTGATCCGCGCCACGCGCTGGTGGGGCGGGGCGCTGGCGCAAGGTCGCGCCTTCGGCATTTTGGATGGTGGTCGGGGCCTGGCGGCAGCGTGCTTCGCGTCCTTGACAGTCACCTGTTTCGCCCTGGTCAGCGGCGCGACGGCAAGCGCGGGGACGCGCAACGCCGGCGCGGCGTTGCAAACGGTGATAGCCTGCTATACCGCTACCACCTGTGGCGCCGCATTATGTGTCTGGCGCTGGTCCGGGAATGGCCCGCCGCCACCAAACCCGAATCCTTGCAAACGCCCGCGGCAGACGTGGCGGTCTGTGTTTACCTACCCCCAGGTATGGTTGCAAGCCGGCATCATTGTATGCGCCTATTGTGGCTACAAGGGTCTCGACAACTATGCGCTCTACGCTCATGACGTGTTGGCAATGACCGATGTGCAAGCCGCGGCGCTAACGGCCGCGCTCGCTTATATTAGGCCGCCCGCAGCGATCCTCGCCGGCTTGCTCGCCGATCGCTACAAACCCAGCAACACCATCGGCGTGCTTTTTGCGATTTTGGCACTGAGTTATGGCCTCTTGGCGCTGACACCTAGCTCGAGCTGGTCTTTGGTACTGGTCATCGCCACGGTGGCGACCACTTGCGCCGCCGTATTCGCGCTACGCGGGGTCTATTTCGCGCTCATCGGAGAGACGCAAGTACCGCTCAGCTTGACCGGCGCGACGGTCGGTTTGGTATCCGTGGTCGGCTATACGCCCGATATATTTTTTGCACCGCTCGGGGGCCGTATTCTCGACGCAGCGCCGGGCTTGCCAGGTCATCAACATTATTTCATGTTGCTATGCGGGATCGGTATCTGCGGCTTCGTGCTGACCGTTGCGGTGGGGCATTTGGGGATTGCAACGCCAACGCTGCAACGCAGCGAGTAGGCCGCGGGCGGCCGGCAGCGGATGGGTGATCAGCCAGCGCGGGATCCCTTGCAAGTAAGGCGCTAAGCGACCCTTGGCCTCGAAGCGACGCGCAAATAACCTGGCGTCGAAGTGCGGACCCCAGCGTGGCACAATGCCGCCAGCGAGAAAGACTCCGCCGGTGGCACCTACTGACAAAGCGAAATCTCCGGCGACCGCGCCCAACCAGCCAGTAAACATGGCCACCGCGTCGCGACTTCGTTCGCATTCGTCCGCATGCGCCCGCGCCGCGATCTGAGCCGCTGAGGGAATCGCCTCAGCGGTGCCGTCGAGCTGCTTCAAGGCACCCCAAATATTGCGCAAGCCTGGACCAGATAGCACCCGCTCCGCAGACACATGGCCATAGGAATCACGCAAGCATTCGATTACCGCCGCCTCTCGCGGCTCCTGCGCGGCCAAAGACACATGTCCCCCTTCTCCGACCACCGGAATATCCAGCGCCCCGGTGTGCACCAAACACGCCAAGCCCAAGCCCGTGCCGGCGCCCACGACCGCGCGTGTCTGGGCGCCGGGATGCATCCGCGGGCCGCCGATATGGTGTAATTCAGCGGCGCTAAAATGCGGCAGCGCTAAGGCCAAGGCCTCAAAATCATTCATCAAGATGAACTCGCGCGCCACTTTTGATTGCCGCAACGCGCCGACATCGAGTATCCACGGGCAATTTGTCATCTCAATGCGACCCTCGCGCACGGGTCCGGCGGCAGCGATGACGAGCGCATCAGCTTGAGCGAGCCCAAAAGCCGCTAGTGCCTGTCGACAGGCCTGCAAAAACGTTGGCGCCGTAGTTGGCAGTAGCAGCGGTGCGCCCTCGATTTGCAGGTCCGTTACTTGCAAAAAGCGCGCATGCGTGCCGCCAATATCGCAGATAAGATCACCCACTAGCCCGGATATCGCATGAAGTGCTCGCTCGCTCTACGTTTGCCCAAGTGCGACAGACCGCTCGTGCGTACCGCAATCGTCCAAACACGCTAAGAAGCGCTGCCGCCAAATCGCGACATCGCTGTCGTCACACCAGCTCTTCAGGGACTCCCAGCGCGCTTGACGCTCCCCACGCGGCATCGCGAGCGCGTGCTTCAGGGCATCCGCCACACCCTGAGTGTCGTAGGGATTGACGATGATCGCGCCATCCGCGTCGCGCGCCGCACCGGCAAACCGCGACAAAATCAGCACACCGGGGTCTTCCTCGGGTTGCGCAGCCACGTATTCCTTCGCCACCAAGTTCATGCCGTCCCGCAAGGGCGTGACCAGGCCTACTGCACTAATGTTGTAAATTCCGGCCAACGCGCGCCGCGAATAAGATCGATTGATATAGCGCAGCGGCGTCCAATCAAATTCGGCGTATTCGCCGTTAATGCTGCCCGACAGCGCTTCTAACTCGTGACGGATCTGCTGATATTGCACCACATCAATGCGCGAGGGCGGTGCAATTTGAACATAACTCACGCGCCCACGTTGCTCGGGATTATCACGTAAAAAGCGCTGCCATGCGCGAAATCGCTCTGGTAGACCTTTACTGTAATCCAATCTATCGACACCCACGACAGCTTGGCGTTTCGCGAGCGCGCCTAATATTCGTTTGCGCGCCGATTCCGCCTCTTTGGCTGCGACAAAACCGCGAAAACCCTCCGTATCGATGCCAATCGGGAAGACTTCTGCGCGCACCGTCTTGCCTAGCGCAAATACATTACTGTGGCTATCGACCGTGCCGCCGAGCTCGTAGCGAACATAGTTCAAGAAACAACGCAGATCGATATCACTTTGAAAGCCGATCAAGTCATAGGCAAACAAAGATTCGACGAGTTCACGATGCATCGGTAACACGGTCAGGATCTCGGGCGCCGGAAAGGGCACGTGGAGAAAATAGCCCAAAGACTGACGACACCCGCGATTGCGCAATTCTTCGCCGAGCGGTAGAAGGTGGAAATCGTGCACCCACACGCGATCGGTGGCGTGCAAGATCGGCGCTAAGTGATCGGCAAAACGTTCGTTGACAGCACGATAACCAAGATAATTCGTGCGGCGAAAGGTCGCGAGATCCAAGCGATAGTGAAACAGCGGCCACAATGTCGCATTCGAGAACCCTTGATAGTATTGCTCGTATTCGATCTCGGATAAGTCTAAGGTCGCAACCTTAATGCGACCGTGTTCTTCGACTTTAACAGGACCGATATCTTTAACTTCACCGCTCCAGCCAAACCACAAGCCCCCCGTATTCCTTATCGTATCGACAATGGCGACGGCCAAGCCACCAGCACGCGCCGCGTCGCGCACCGGGCCGACCCGATTCGAAACGACCACGAGGCGTTCGTTAGCCTCGGTCACACCGTCTTCTCCCAGCCGATACTGAGTTTCGTCGCGGCATTAATAATGCCGACCAAGGAATAAGTTTGTGGGTAATTGCCCCACAGCTCGCCCGAGCGCGGTTCGATGTCTTCGGACAGCAGGCCAAACGAATTGCGGCTGGCCAGCATCGATTCAAACAATTCGCGTGCCTCGGCACTACGACCGCAGCGCGCGAGCGCATCGATATACCAAAACGTACAGATATTAAACGCCGTTTTTGGTGCCCCAAAATCGTCGTCGTTGACGTAGCGAAACATATGCGCGCCGCGGCGTAATTCGCGCTCGACGTGGCTTAGCGTCGCCGTAAAACGTGGATCATCGGGATCTAGAAAACCGACTTCTGCCATCAACAATAAGCCCGCATCTGCTTGATCACCGCCGAAGCTCGCAGCGAAGGTGTTCAGCTTTGAATGCCACGCGGATTGGGTAATCGTCGCGGCAATTTGATCGGCATAAGCGCGCCATTTAACGGCTCGCTCAGGCAGTTCGAGCACTAGCGCGACACGCGCCAAGCGATCGCAACACGCCCAGCACATCAGACTCGACGAGGTATGCACTTGCGAAATCGTGCGTAACTCCCACATGCCAGCATCCGGTTTATCGTGCAGTGCAAATGCGCGGTCGCCAAGAGCTTCTAAGCGTTGAAACTCGGCAAGCGCTGGACGACGCAGCAAACGTCGGTCAAAAAAAGCTTGCGCAGCCGCCAACACTGCATTGCCGTAGACATCATGTTGCAAATGTTCAAACGCTTGATTACCAGCGCGCACCGGCCCCATGCCGCGATAACCGCGCAAGTGCGGTAAACATTGTTCTGCCAGATCGTGCTCCAGCCCAATACCGAATACCGGCTGCAAATGACCCTCAGCGCCCACACCTAGCGTCGGGGGCACATTGGTGTTCGCCGGGTAACCCTGCTGCTTCGAGGCTGCAATGACGTTGTAGAGATAACGTAGATAATGCTCTAGGGTCTCGACTTCAGCAAGTGAGTTCAAGGCCCGCACCACAAAAAATGCATCTCGCAACCAACAATAGCGATAGTCCCAGTTGCGCTTGGTATCGGCCGCTTCGGGGATGCTCGTGGTCATCGCCGCGATAATGGCGCCAGTTTCTTCGAACTGGCATAACTTCAACGTGATGGCGGCACGGATAACAGCGTCCTGCCATTCGAACGGCAGCGCCAAGCGACGTGTCCATAATTGCCAATATTCGATCGTGCGCTCCTCGAAACTTCGCGCGGTATCTTCGACACCGCCATCTAGCGTTTCATCCGGTCCCAAAATAAAACTTATGGATCGGTCAAGTAGAAACGGCGTTTCATCGAGTATATAGGCGACCGGTGCATTGGTTGTTGCCCGCAGGGTGAATTCCGGGCCGACATAACGAATATGATTCGACCCGTGGGTGATGCTAGGCCGGCTTCTACCGTAGTCATAACGCGGTCGGAGCAAAATGCGAACACGCGGTGTCCCGGCTAGGGGACGACAGCGACGCACGAGGGTCACGGGGCGAAACCCGCGGCCACGGATATGGAAGCGTGGTGCGAAATCGGTTATCTCAATCGCATTGCCGCTGCTATCGAACAGGCGCGTACGCAAAACAGCAGTATTAGTTTCATAGGCCTGTTCGCTACCCACGCAGCCGTCGAGCAGAAATACAAATTGGCCGTCGCCATCGGCGTCACTGCCATCGAGCAAGTGATAAAAGACCGGATCGCCATCGAAACGTGGCAAACAACACCACACCAGGCGTCCCTGCCGATCGATCAACGCGCCGTAGGAACAATTACCGATGACACCGAGATCGAGATCGGCTGCGTGCGTATTCGTTATCAACTATGTCGCTCTTGAATTTACTTAAGGAGAGGCCGCACTTCGGATTACCTGGTCAAGCTCGGTGGGGTTGTTCGCCAGTGCGGTGAGTCTAAGCCGCGATTTTTGCGAGCCACCGATGTACACCGGCAACATCTGCAATGCCGTAACGCGCACAACTAGGCCCGCTTCCAATTTTGACGGCAAAACCGCCGCTTGCTTGAGCCACGCGGAACCCATGCTCATCGGTGAGATCATCGCCGAGAAAAATCGGTTTACGAGCACGAAAAACAGCGTCACGCATCAAATATTGCACGGCAACACCCTTGTCGACGTGGGCGGGTTTAACTTCGATCACCATCTTACCGCGCTGGACCGCGTATTCGGGGTGCGCTGCGACGATCTTGGCGACTTCTGTTTCGCACATCGACGCCAACTCAGGCCCGGCTCGATAATGAAGTGCAAATGACCGCCCTTTATCCTCGAGCATCAAAGTCGGTGCACGCGCTGCAAGCGCACGCATCCCCGCCCCGATTGCCGCGCTATCTGCCGCCACTCCGTCGGGTTCAGTAACGCCACCGGCAGAGTTACGGATTTCGAGTCCATGCGTCCCAGCGGCGACAAACTGCGGCAACCCCAAGTGCCGATCGATGTCGCGCAAGGAGCGACCGCTTACGATCGCTAAGGCACCGGCGGCCCGCGTATGCAATCTGAGCAACAGCTCCCGCAGCTGCTGATTCACCTCAACGGCGTCCGGGTGCGCCACCAATTCGACGAGCGTACCGTCAAAGTCGAGAAAAAAGCACCAATCATCGCGGTGCATTTGTATGACTGGTGGTGCAGATCGTATCTGTTGGGTCACGACAGGCCGGACTATGCTCAATAATGCCGCTGCCAGCTAGCGGTTACACGACATGACAATTAGCGTCATTGTGGCCATAATCTGTAATCAGTTTGCGGCGGAATCTCGCTTCACCGAGCGCGTCTTGCCGCTAAGCACATTTCGCCTACGCCCACCCTAAGAGGACTTATATCATGGCATCAACGGCATCAGAACTCACCGCCTACGGCCAACCGGCCGCCGCTGTACGTATCGCCAAATGGCCCGCCTCCCCAGGTACCCAACTTGGCGCTTTTGGCGCCGAGACTTTCGATGAAGAAGAACAAGCTATCGTCGACACCCTGCGCAAATTCGCCGAGAACGAAATGCGCCCCCTCGGTACCGAGCTCGACAAACTATCAGCCGAGCAGGTGATCGCAAGCAACTCACCGTTATGGCCGTTTTTTCGGAAATTCCAAGAACTCGGCTTCAACGTCGACAGCTTGCTCGCGATGGAACCGCAGCAGCGTGCGAAGATCATGTGCTTGTTCTACGAAATCCTGGGCTGGGGTGACTCCGGTCTCGCAATTTCACTGGCAGCAAGTACTTTGCCGCGTTATCTCGTGCGACTTTTTGGCAACGATTACCTTGAGAGCTTATGTCCAGACAACGCCATCGGCTGTTGGGGCATTACCGAACCTGACCACGGCAGCGATACGCTCGACCCGGACCAAAAAGCCGCGCACGCACGCGGCACTCACGACCGACCGAACTGCGTCGCCACGTTCACATCCGACAAGATCATTATCAACGGCCAAAAGTCCGCTTGGGTATCAAACGGCACGATCTCTGAAGTGAGCATTCTCTATTGCGCGTCGGACACCGGCGCGGGTCCCGACCCCGTTCACGGTGCAGTTGTCATCGTGCCCTGCAATACGCCTGGCGTAACTAAAGGCAAACCACTGGAAAAAATGGGTCAACGCGCGCTCAATCAGGGCGAGATCTTTTTCGACAACGTCGAGGTGCCGATCGCAAACTTGCTGGCTGGCCCTGAAAACTACCAACGCGCGGTGTACGCCATTCATACCGAAGCGAACGGATTGATGGGTGCCGTTTTCACCGGCCTCGCACAACGCGCTTTCGATCTTGCGCATGCTTATGTGCACGAACGCAAACAAGGCGGTGTGCCTATCATTAGACATCAAAATGTCGCCTATCGTTTGTTCCACATGTTGCGCAAACTCGAGGCAAGTCGCGCACTCGTGCGGCGGGTAGTGGCTTACAATACGACAGTGGAACACCCAGCATTGCACGCCGCTATGACAGCGAAAGTTACTGGTACGCAGACGGGTTTTGACGTTGCCAATGCGGCGCTGCAGTTATTCGGCGGCAACGGCATGACCCGGGAATACCCACTGGAAAAACTACTACGCGACGCGCGCGCATCGCTCATCGAAGATGGTTGCAATGAAATTTTGTCGACCTTAGGTGGATACGCCTTAACCGATCCCTCCTTGCTTTAGAACGTACCGTCAGGTGTCACGCATGCGTCGTAGAGGTGTGCAAATACAATTAGCAATGAGAAGGCTACCATGAAACAAAATGCTTATGTTCTCGGCGTTGGCATGACGCCTTTCGGAAAATACTTGGAGCGGACCTTGAAATCGCTGACGTGCGATGCGATACGGATGGCCTTGGCCGATGCCGACATGGCAGCGCAAGACGTCGAAGCAGCGTGGATGGCGACAGCCGGCACGGCGGTCACAGTCGGTCAGGTAATGGTGCCTGGTCAAGCAGCGCTACGAACCATGGGGATCGGCTCCATACCGGTCGTTAACGTCGAAAATGCGTGTGCTTCCGCCGCCACAGCGTTTCAACAAGCGTGCACCATGGTCACGCATGGCGTTTACGACGTTGTGCTCGCGGTTGGATTTGAGAAGCTCTATTGTGAAGACAAAAATCGCACGTTCTCGGTTTTTACTGGCGCGGTAGACTACGAGAGTTTTGATGAAGTCACCGACAAAATTTACGATCGTATCCGTTCCGCAGGGATCGAAGTCGACGACACTGGTGCCGGCAGTTCGCGCTCCTTATTCATGGATATCTATGCCGCGATGGCGGTCGAGCACATGCGGGACTACGGTAGTACCCAGGAAGATTTTGCCGCTGTATCGGCAAAAAATACTTTTCACGGCAGCCTGAACCCAAACGCGCAGTACCGCAATGTAATGACCGTAGAAGAAGTGTTAGCGGCGCGCGAAATTAGTTACCCCTTAACGCTCGCGATGTGTTCGCCTATCGGCGACGGCGCGGCGGCCGCCGTTATCGCTAGTGAAAATGCGGTCAAGCGTTTGGGCGCGCAACGCGCCGTGCGGGTACGCGCATCGGTGCTGCGTTCGGGCTGGGACTACTCTGACGGAGAACCGAGCGTCGCGGAAGTTACCTGTCGCGAAGCTTATGAACATGCGGAACTTGGGCCCGACGATCTCGATGTCGTTGAATTGCACGATGCCTCGTCGCCCGCAGAGCTGATGTACTATGAATCGCTGGGTTTGTGTCCGCGAGGTGGGGGGGCTCAATTCGTGCAAGAAGGCAAAAGCAAGTTAGGCGGTGAACTACCGGTTAACCCCTCGGGCGGCCTGCTCCGCAAAGGACATCCGGTCGGCGCTACGGGGATCGCTCAAGTGCACGAACTCGTCGAGCAATTGCGCGGCGAGGCCGGAGAGCGGCAAGTGGAAGACGCCCACATCGGCTTGGCGGAAAATGGTGGTGGTTATATCGGTTCCGATGCCGCCGCGATGGTCATTTCGGTGTTGGAAAAGTAACCAGCATGAGCCAGACGACTGCCGAGCCCATGATCGTGGCGCAAATGATTGCGGAGCGCATGACCACCATGCCCGACCTCGACGTGCTCACGTTCGTGCAGGTCGAAGCCGACGGTACGCTGAGCGACGCGTGCCGCACGTACCGGCAACTATGGGAAAACGGCCAACGCGTGGCGGCCGCGTTGCATGAAATAGGCATGAACGACGGCGACTCCTTTGGGCTGATCATGCAGAACCACCCCGAGTTTGTCGATTCGATGGTGGGCTCATCGATCGCGGGGACCGTGTTTGTGCCGATCGATCCCCGCACCCGGGGTAAAAAGCTCGCGTACATGCTCGCGCATGCGGAATGCCGGGGGGCGATCGTCGCGGACTACGCAAGTGCCAACCTCGCTGAAATCGTCGCAGACTGCCCCGCGCTCGAATGGCTATTCGTCGTCGACTCGGGCGCGGACCAGAACGACGTTCGATTAACGTTACCGAGACGTGATTTTGCGGACATCATAGCGACGCCAGTCGACGAGCGACCGATTCGAGTTAACGACGCCGATGCGCCGATGCAAATGCTGTATACCTCGGGGACCACCGGGGATCCTAAAGCGATCCTATCTCCCTACGCGCGCTTTGGGTTCGTCGCCAGTCTCGGCGAAGCCTTAAATTTGCGGCCGGACGATCGCCCTTACACGGGTTTATCTCTCACCCACGCGAACGCGCAGCTGATCACTTTAGGCACGACTTTGCATATGGGGCTACGCGGTGTTTTCAGCCGTAAGTTTACCAAATCACGTTTGTGGGAAATCACGCGTCGCTACGGCTGCACGATGTTTAATCTGCTCGGTGGCATGACTACCGCAATCTATAGCGAACCTGTGCGCGCAGACGACGCTGACAATCCCGTGCGCTACGTGCTCAGCGCCGGCATGCCGGCGGCAATCTGGGCGGACTTCGCACGGCGATTTGGGATCGAGATCTATGAGTTCTACGGCGCCGCGGAAGGCGGCTTGACTCTCAACCCACCGGGCGCTGGTCCAGTCGGGAGTATCGGCAAACCACCGCCCAGTATGATTGGACGCGTCGTAGATGAAAATGACGTCGAAGTCCCTGCGGACGAACCAGGAGAAATCGTCTTTCAAAACGCCGATGGGACTTGCCCGCCGGTCGAGTATTTCAAAAACCCCGAGGCGTCGGCAAAAAAAACCGCTGACGGGTGGCTGCGCATGGGCGATATCGGCAAGCGCGACGCTGACGGTTGGTATTATTTTCTTTATCGTAAAGGCGGCGGGATTCGACACAACGGCGATTTCGTCAACCCGGCGTTTGTTGAAAAAGAACTCGCCGAACACCCGCAAGTCGACGATGTTTTCGTCTACGGAGTGCCCTCCGCAAACGGGGTTCCGGGGGAAAAAGACGTGGTCGCGGCAATTGTGCCCACAGCCGGTGAACACTTCGACGCGCAAGCCGTATTTCGCTGGTGTCGGCAGCAGCTAGAATCGAACTTCGTACCAAGTTACCTGCAACTGGTGGACGAAATTCCTAAAACCGCATCCGAGAAGCCTCAAGAACGGTTTCTGCTGGAAGCGTTTTCGATCGATGCTGAAAACGTTGCTACGGAGTTGAATTCCACCTAGCAGTTTTATCCAGTGACCGAAGCGGAGAAGCGTCCGCTTTTTCCACCACTAACGATGAGCGCCAAAACAGCCCCGGCGGTTTCAACCTTAACTCGTGGTGTTTATATTGTTGTGTTTCGTCGTTTTTGCAAACGCGCGCAAACTACTTGCTATCATCGATCGTTTAGTAGGGGAACATTGAACCTAGAATCCTGAGTCGGATGGCATTCAAGGTGCGTTTCGGTGGGTATCTGGCGACGTTCACCCACTGAGTGAAACTCAAGAGACTCGCTATCATCGGTATACCAATAAGCGGTGGCTCGCTCGCAGCGGTCAAATGAGGATGCTAGGCTGAACACGCTGTGGTCCTAAGCTGGGCTGAAACTATTGTGGATTTAGAACAGAACGTAGTGGCATTTGGGCGCGACATGATCGAGCCTCATGCGGAGCGATGGGAAGCAGCCGGCACGGTACCACGTTCGTTTTTCCTCACCGCGGCTGAACTCGGCCTGTGTCGACTCCGAGTGCCTCAAGACCAGGGGGGCCTGGGATTGTCGGCTCACACCACAATGAAGCTCTTAACGCTATTGGCGGCACATTGCATGGCTGCTACGTTCGCGTTGTTTGTACATAACAATCTAGCCGCAAGCATCGCCGCTAGTAGGCGTGAACAACATCAAGCGCGATTTTTAGGGCCGATGATGAAGGGAGAAATGATCGGTGCATTTCTATTGACTGAGCCCCAAGCCGGCAGCGACGCCGCCGCTTTAGCTACAACCGCGCAGCGAACGAAGACCGGATGGACGCTCGACGGTGAAAAAATGTGGGTTACTAACGCCCAGTTAGCAGATGTATTGTGCGTTTATGCGCAAACTGATGCGCAGCGAAATACTGGCGGTATCGCGAGCTTCTTAGTCGATGCCGCTCACGCAGGGGTTAGCCGAACCACGCGCTATTCATTGCTTGGTGGTCATGGCCTAGGTACCGCTGGATTTGTATTTTCCGCTTGCCGCCTTAAGGAGAAACAGTTATTCGCGGCACCGGGTGACGCTTTTCGCGCCGCCATGGCAGCTATCGACTTAGCGCGGGTTGGGGTCGCGGCTATGTGTTGTGGCATGGTGGCACGCGCGCTTCACGAGGCTTTGCAGTATCTTGAGACGCGTCACGCGTTCGGGCGTAAAATTACCGATTTTCAGGGAATTCAATGGCGGCTCGCCGATGTCGCTACCGATCTTGAAGCGGCGCGCGGACTCATCGCTCGCGCCTGTGCATTGTTAGACGACGATCAGTCGGCGACCTTAGCTGCCGCGCAAGCAAAGAAGTTTGCAACTGATATCGCCTTGCGCCGCCTGAGTGACTGCATGCAATGCATGGGCGCGCAGGGTCTGTCACGTGAATATCCATTTGCCCGTCATTTGGAGATGGCGAAAATCGCTCAGTACCTCGACGGTACCAGCGAAATTCAAAACCTAGTCATCGCACGCATGCTCGCGAAGCATTACTGACCTAGCTTGAATATTGCCCGCGGCGCTCACTGTGTTTGTGCCAATAGATTGAGATAACGGATATTTTCATGCGTCTGCAACGATGTAGGGCGAGATCCTAGTGGCAGCGCACTGGTTCATTACCACGGCCCTGACTGGGTCAGCAGTCGGGTCTTCATGCAATATTCGGGCTAGGATTCTATGACAACGAACGATGAACACCGGGACGCGCGCGCTTACTGGCGCGAGAATTTACGTTTAATATCCCGCTTGCTCGCAATTTGGTTTGTCGTTTCATACGGCTGCGGGATCTTATTCGTCGATGTTCTGAATCAGATCCGAATTGGTGGTTACAAGCTCGGATTCTGGTTCGCGCAACAAGGATCAATATATACCTTTGTGATCCTGATCTTTTACTACGCAAAACGTATGCGTCACCTGGATAAACGCCACGGCGTAGACAAACAATAAGCTGGGAGATCTCGGTGGATTTGACAACGCTAACCTATATTGTTGTCGGCGCAACTTTTGCCTTATATATCGGCATAGCGTTCTGGGCGCGAGCGAGTTCGACCACAGAATTCTATGTGGCTAGCGCCGGCGTGAATCCGATCGCAAACGGCATGGCCACCGCCGCGGATTGGATGTCGGCGGCTTCATTCATATCCATGGCGGGTTTGATCGCCTACATGGGCTACGGGGGCTCCGTCTTCCTCATGGGTTGGACGGGCGGATACGTATTGCTGGCCATGTTGCTGGCGCCATACTTACGCAAGTTTGGCAAGTTCACTGTACCGGAATTTATCGGGGAACGCTTTTATTCCAATACCGCGCGTGTCGTCGCGGTCGTTTGCTTAATCATCGCCTCAATCACTTACGTTATCGGACAAATGAAAGGCGTTGGCGTCGCTTTTTCGCGGTTCTTGGAGGTCGATTATGCGGTCGGTTTAAGCGTCGGCATGATCATTGTGTTTTTCTATGCTGTTTTAGGCGGCATGAAGGGGATCACCTACACGCAAATCGCGCAATACTGTGTCTTGATTTTTGCCTATACGATCCCGGCGATATTTATTTCCTTGCATTTAACCGGTAACCCGCTCCCGCAGCTCGGCTTGGGCAGTACGATTTCTGCGACGGATACCTATTTATTGGATCGCCTCGATCAGGTCTTGGTCGAACTAGGTTTTGCCGAATACACCAGCAACAAACGACTCAGTACGCTTAATATGTTTGTATATACACTATCCCTCATGATCGGGACGGCGGGATTGCCGCACGTCATTATTCGCTTTTTCACCGTGCCGAGCGTACATGATGCGCGCACGTCGGCCGGCTGGGCGCTGTTTTTCATCGCGATCCTATACACGACTGCACCGGCGGTTGCGGTGATGGCTCGGCTCAACCTTCACGAGACGATCGCACCCGCGGGCAGTGCCGCTAACCTTGCCTATAAAGATAGGCCGGATTGGTTCAGGAACTGGGAGAAAACCGGCTTGCTGCAATTCGAGGATAAGGACGGCGACGGCAAAATTCGTTATCTCGCCGATCCACGGCGTAATGAAATGGTGAAAGTTGATCGTGACATTATCGTGCTCGCAAACCCGGAGATCGCGCGTTTGCCGAACTGGGTCATTGCGTTGGTCGCAGCCGGTGGCCTCGCCGCTGCTTTGTCGACAGCCGCAGGCCTACTGCTCGCAATTGCTTCGGCGATTTCACACGATCTCCTGAAAAGCGTACTGCGACCCCAGATCACCGAACGCCAAGAACTGCTCGCCTCACGAATAGCGATGGGTGCCGCGATCTGCATTGCAGGGTATTTGGGATTTAATCCACCTGGCTTTGCCGCGGGCACCGTTGCGCTCGCGTTCGGTCTCGCCGCATCGTCGCTATTTCCAGTTTTGATGATGGGGATTTTCTCCAGCCGCATCAACAAAGAAGGCGCAATTTGCGGCATGGTCGTCGGCATCAGCGTAACTTTACTGTACGTCTTCCAGCACAAAGGGATCATGTTTATGAAAGGCACGAGCTTTTTGGGCGATCTACCCGAGAATTGGTTTTTTGGTATCGAGCCAAACGCGTTTGGGGCCGTCGGCGCCGTGCTCAACTTTGCAGTCGCGGGCGGCGTCTCGCGTTATACGCGGTCTCCACCCGAGAGCGTACGAAAGCTCGTCGATGAGTTGCACGCGCCAAGATCGATGGCGGCGATCAAATCCGATGCCTCTATACCATGAATATTGCCCGAAGATGTCATAAAAACCGTACCGTCCACAGGCAATGTCCGGGCTAGCCCTTAGACTGCAGCGCGTATTCGCGCATAAACAACGATGCGTTGCCGCCAACGGCGGCGGTGTTAACGCTGTAGGTCTGTTCGGTTACAAAACGCTGCAAATAATGCGGGCCGCCCGCTTTTGGCCCTGTTCCAGACAAACCCCGCCCCCCGAACGGTTGCACGCCTACGACGGCACCGATCATGTCGCGATTTAAATACACGTTCCCCACCAGCGCTCGCTGCCGGATCTCCTCAGCCTTATGCTCAACCCGGGTGTGAATGCCCAGCGTAAGACCGAAACCGCAAGCGTTGATGTCGTCAATGACCCGATCTAGCTGCTCAGCAGCGTAGACCGCAAGATGCAAAATCGGGCCGAAGTGTTCACGCTCGAGTTGCAAGATGGTGTCGATTTCGATCACCGTAGGCGCTACGAAGCAGCCTCTCGACAAGGACTGCGCTAACTTACATTCATGCACAACTCTGCCTGCAATCCGCGCCGAGTCGATATACGCGGTCAGCTCTTGCTGGGCCGCGCTATCGATAACCGGGCCGATGTCTGTCGCTATCTCGGCCGGATCACCGATCACGAGCTCGTTCATACTGCCCTTCAACAACTCGACGACGCGCGCGGCGATTTCGATTTGCAAATACAATACGCGTAACGCCGAACAACGTTGGCCGGCGCTATTAAACGCCGACCGCACCACGTCGTGAACGACTTGTTCTGGTAATGCAGAGCTATCGACGATCATGGCATTCTGACCACCGGTCTCCGCGATCAAAGGCACGATAGGCCCCGGCCGTTCATTGAGCTTGGCGTTAATAATATTCGCCGTCTGCGTAGAGCCCGTAAACGCCACGCCCGCGATGCGCGGATCGGCAAGAGCGACCTCTCCAACGCGTTCACCGATAGCCGGTAAAAACTGCACTACCGCGTGCGGCACCCCGGCTTCATGCAGTAAGCGAACCACACTAGCCGCTGTCAACGACGCTTGTTCGGCGGGTTTTGCGATCACCGTGTTACCGGTGACCAATGCCGCGGCGATCTGGCCGGTGAAGATCGCGACGGGAAAATTCCACGGGCTGATGCACAAGAATACCCCTCGCCCACTGTAACGCAGCGTATTCTTCTCTCCGGTCGGTCCGGGTAGCGTTACCGCTTTAGCGAACTGCTCTATCGCTGTGTCGGCGTAGTAGCGCAGAAAGTCGATCGCCTCGCGGATATCGTCATGCCCATCGGGCAAAGTTTTACCGGCCTCATAAACACACATCGCAAGAAGTTCCGCGCGATGGCTTTCAAATAGATCCGCCGCCGCCAGTAGTCGTTGCGCACGCTTTTTGACCGTCAGTGCGCTCCATGTAGCCCAGGCAGAGTAGGCACTGTCGATCGCATTTGTTATATCGTCACGGGTGGCGAAGGCGACGTTCCCGATCAACGTCTGTCCGTCTGCCGGCGACATTAAGTCGTGAACCTCTTCACGCGCCAACGTCACCCCATCTATTACTGGAGCCGCGTGCGTCGGAATACGCACTTGCTGCAACGCTCCGTTGAGTGCATTTAGCGCTACGCGGCTCGCAAAATTGAGCCCCGATGAATTGCGCCGCCGTTTACCGAATAGTTGCGATGGTAGGGGAATTCTCGGATTTCGAATGCCCTCGCCGAGCGCCATCGTTATTTCTACCGGATCGGCGATCAATGCCTCGATGTCGGCGTCTAGGTCCGCGATTTGGTTGACAAACGATGTATTCGCGCCGTTTTCCAACAAACGTCTCACCAGGTATGGCAGTAGATCGCGGTGCGCCCCAACCGGTGCGTAGACACGACAAGGCGCCGAGACTTCGTCGTTCGCGACAACTTCGCCATATAACGCATCCCCCATACCGTGCAAACGTTGAAATTCATACTCACGGGTGCCAGCGTGGCAGTATGCGTACGCCAGCGTGGCAGCGTTATGGGTCGCAAATTGCGGATAAATACGCGGACATTCATCGAACAAATAGCGTACACAAGCGCGATAAGAAAGATCCGTACTGCTCTTACGCGTAAACACCGGGTAGTCGTCTAAGCCTTGCTGCTGCGCGCGCTTTATTTCGGTATCCCAATAAGCACCTTTGACTAAACGTACATGCAATGATTTGCCGTGTCGTGTGGTCATATGATTCAAGTATTGCAACACCCCGAAGGCACGCTTTTGATACGCTTGCACAGCGAGTCCTAAGCCGGTCCAGGCCTCGAGCTGAGGTGCTGCAAAAACCTGTGCAACGATCTCTAATGATAGTTCTAAGCGCTCGGCTTCTTCGGCATCGACGGTCAAACACACGCCCTCGCTTGCGGCCGTTTGTGCAAGTGATAAAAGGCGTTGCGATAATTCCCTCACCGCGCGTTCGGCTTGGCGGTAGTCATATCGCGGACACAATGCAGAGAGCTTTACCGACAAACTCGGCCGCGCCTCTAATGGCGTCGCGACTTCCATACTGCGTCCAACGGCAGCGATCGCATCGGCATAAGTTCGATGGTAACGATCGGCATCCGCCCGCGTCAGCGCCGCTTCACCCAACATGTCGAATGAGTAGCGATAAATTCGATTCTCCGGTTCTGCTGCACGCGTTAAGGCCTCCTCGATGGTGCGACCCATGACGAACTGGTGCGCCATTATTTTCATCGCCGCCCTCAACGACGCGCGCACCACCGGCTCCTCGGCACGAGCGAGAAATCGGCTGAGATAGCGACGGGGATCTTTTATCTTCTCAAGGCTTGGCCGCAGCAACTTTCCTGTCAGCATTAACGCCCAAGTCGATGCATTGACAAATAGTGATTCGCTTTCTCCTAAATGCTTGTGCCAATTACCAGCCGCCACTTTGTCCGCGATGAAATCATCCAACGTGCCTTCGTCGGGAATACGTAACATCGCTTCCGCGAGACACATCAACACAACACCTTCTTGGGAAGATAAATCATAGTGGCGCAGGAACGCCTGCATGCCAGTCGCATCGCGACTGTGAGCACGTATTTGGTGCACCAAAGTCCGCGCCATGGCGGCGACCGCACCGACGTGTTCAGGGGAGGTGTGGGCGCGCGGCAGCAAGCGCGCGACGATGTCTGCTTCATCGGCGAGATAATCATCGCCAAAAAAGTTTTCCAGCTCAGTGCTTAAAACGGAAGATTGCGACTTTGTCACGAGTAATCGTCGTCTACCTTTGGCTCTGATAACGCTCAGAGCTCACTGTTTCAGGTCTCTGGTGGAGAATTCTATCCTAACCCGGATTGTGCACCAGAAGCGCGGCCGCTGGCCGGCATCCTTGCAGCTCAGAGACTGGGGTTTGCTTCGAGCGATTGGCGCAGGCGCGGTGAGCGCCTCGTGCAATATCAGGGCTAGAAGCGGTCCTTACGGGACGACGCAGTTAAGTTCTGAGTCCGGTGGGAGACCGACATCCAACACCCCCGCGACATCGGGATCGATGTCGATAGTTTTGAAGTAAGGATCCGCGCTAAGGAATTCCGGAATAACGTCGAGGCGAATTTTCTCACCGCCTGCCTCTGGACTATAGGCGGTTTCGCCCGCACCGAGCGGTAGATCACCGACCAAGCAATAACCCTCGTGGCAAGCAACATACAGTCCTTGCTCAGCGGCGGCCTGTTGTTCAGCATCGAGCAGCTTCGCCTCATCGATCTCTACGTCCTCGGGCTTTGGCGCCGCAGGCAACGACGGCAGTTGCGGCAGAAATTTCGGCGCACCGCCATCGCTACCAAAAAACGCGACCTGCCCGGCGGTCAAAACCTGGGCATCCCGCGCGGTTTCAACGACAATCTCGCCGCGCCACGGCGAGACGGTCAACCCCGCGTTGGGGCCACTGGCACTGCAATCGCCCCCGCAACTCATATCGAAGCCGGTGCCACGGATCCCGATCGTGGCGACGGTCGATGCATACCGCACGCGACTAGGATTGCGCTTGGCAATCAAACCCGTGACCGCACGAATACCGCCGCGCAACAAACGAAATGCTGCAGCGGAAACCGAGGGTTCACCTAATGTCAATTCATCGACGCGAAATGCCGTATCAGGTCGCAAGGTAACGCGACTCCGATCCTTGAATACCAGAATCGCATATGAACCCCTCTCAGTGGTAATCGTCTCGCCGACATAGATCGGTGCACCGTGCGACAGATCGCGGCCCGATCCCGCAGCTTCGTTCGCGCTCGCACTACCTTTCAGAAAACCGACACGACCGACTACGGTCGAGACTTTTGCGTTCGCTTTGCGGTAGTTCCGGGCCTCAGCCCGACAAGCCTCATCGCATAACCAAGCATCAAACGTAGTACCGCGGATCCCAATTGTTGCAACGGTCGTATTGAGTCGGAAGGCATTCGAGTTGCGTTTTGCGATCGCGCCTGAGATCGCCCGCAAACCGCCTTTGAACAAGCGCAATGCCGCGTTTTCTCTACCTGGCGCCGCTTGCCACGTTTCTATTTCAAACGTGGTGTTTGGACGTAAGGCCATGCGCGTACCATCGTGCATATTCATCAGAACAAAGCTCTTACGCGCCGTCGATACGATTTCCCCTTCGTTGATCGGGGCGCCTTTGCCCAATAGTCGGGTCGCTGCACCCGCGAGTTGCGCAGTCACGACACCGCGCAAAATGACGACCTCGCCCACGGGTGCAGCCGCGGCGTGACCCATGCTGAGACCTAGGCATATCGCCGTTGCGAGTGCAAAACACAGCGACCTCATCACCCCGTATTGCACGATTAGGCGCTGCACATTTGTGCTTTCGGTTGCTCGTCTTCCGCGGCTGGATCGTCGGCGCCACCATCCGCTGCGTCGCCATCTAGTTGCGACTGCAATGCCTCACCGTTGTTATCAAGCGTAATAATTTCATTGATAATGGGCTCATCGATCGCCTCACTCGCCTCACTCGGGATACTCGGCGATGGAAGCGCTTGCGTCGCCCCAACGACGGACCAAGAAAAATCACCGGGAGGTCCCACGGTGTAGAGGGAGTTAATATTCAAACCCTGCGGCGGGGTATTGGCGTCGATAAATTGACCGCTGAACGTGCCGCCCGCCACAACGACGCCGGCAAACACATCTCCCGCGGACAGGGCATGCCCGCTGATATCTATCAAGCTCGCGACGGCACCGGGCACGACGCTGACATCGCCCCCGGCCTGCAGCTGATCAAACATAAGCCCCGGCGTGCTCGGGTTCGGCGCATACTCTACCTGCAACACACTGCCTGCCCCGAGCGTAACAGCACCGGTAACATCTAGCAGCGATATTCCCGGTAAGTGCAACACGGCGTCCTGGATCACGAAATCACCGACGACTTGACCAGCGCCGGCAAATTGGCCCCCGTTAATCGCGACCCCCGTATTAACTGCAGGTGGACCCGTCGCGGTCATTACCCCGGACGCCAATAAATTTGTCACGCCAGCGTTTTGGCTATAGCCGTTGAACGTCAACGCCCCCGGGATCGTGATCGCACCGTTATTCAGCACCACAGATGCAAACGCAATAGCGTTCGGTACATCGACACTAGCTCCATTGACAATGACGTTTTCAAACAACAACCCGGCACCGTCCAATGCATAGCTGCCAGATTCAAATATTGCTTGATCAATGCCCGCGCCACCGTCGACGGAAGCACCGGAGAGCGATCCACCCCCGCCCGCAAAACGAAATATATCGTCACCCGCTAAGCCCGCAACACTAATCCCAACAGGATTCGTGATCGTGAAGGTATCACCAAACGCGGTTCCCTGGAGCGTTTCGATATTAACGTAACCACCGAGCACGTCGGTCGCGGTTCCCGTCGCTGGATCAGCGGTCAGCGCTTCACCGCGCGGTGCAAAGTCGAGCTGATCATTGCCGCCACCACCGTCGATGAAACCTGCCACCGTAGCATTCGGATCGCTCGCCATCGTAAACGTATCGTCCGCGGTACCGCCGATAATGTTGCCGGTATTCATGAATGACATCGCACCATCTACAGTAAAGCGATCCGATCCTGTTTGCGTGAACGCATGTGCAGTGGTGGTAGCGGAAAAATCGGCAATATTGTTCGCCACGCTTCCACCGCCGTCGATCACCGCCAACGACGCACCGTTTTGAAACACGAAACGATCATCAAGACTACCGCCAGTGACGCTATCAAAATCTATGAAGCGCAAGCCGACGGCCTGAAATGTGTTAGCGCCGTCGATCTGCCATACGGCGCTCGTATTACGGCCGACTACCTGGTTGCTGTTGGCCGCATTAGCAACGAAGGTTTCGATACCCGTAAACGCCGACGTTCCCGACGTTACATTTAAACTTAAGTCGACGACCACGGGATCGGGTACCGATACATAGCTAAGCACATCGTTGCCGGCATTACCTTCTACGGCGATCATGCCGAGCACACTGGACATCGCAAAAACGTCATCGCCCATTGTGCCTTTAATCGAATCGACATTGACTGCATTAGTAGGGCTAGAAAAGCTGGTGGCCCCCGTTTGTGTGAACGTGAGCCCAGCGCTCTGGGTGCCGAAATCCAGTGTATTCGGACCCGCACCGCCGTCGACGCTCGTCACTGTTCCACTGCTTAAGAACGAGAACCAGTCATCAGCACTGCTGCCGACGAGGGTGTCGAATGCAGAGAATTGCACGCCGCCCACGTTGCCGGTATCGATACCATTTACTTGCCATAAAGTGCTGCTGTTCGGTCCGCGCAGAACATTGCTAAACGCGGCGTTGCCGAGGTAGAACTCAAAGTTCTGCACACCGCCCGTGTTCGTCATACTCCCTGCGTCGAGGTCGAGCGTGACGGCCACAAAAGACGCCGAGCCGTCGAACGCGTCGAAACCGGCGCTACCGTCGAGCACGCCGGTGAAAACATCCGTGCTGCCGCCAGAGATAATAAACGTATCGTCGGCTGGTGTCCCGGTGATCGCGCCGACGTTGCTCGCATTGTTGACGGGCCCGGTCGAAAAAGCATCACTCCCCGTTTGCGTAATTGTCAAACCCGACGTGAAAGCAGAAAAATCTGCTTGATTAGCGCCCAATCCACCGGAAATACTCATCACGAGTCCGCCGTTAGCAAAAAGAAAATCGTCTGCCGCGCTACCGCCCACCAGCGTTTCGAAATTCGTAAAGCTCACGCCATTCACATCACCCGCAAGGACGCCGGTAACATTCCAAATGTTAGCAACGTTCGCGCCTCGAATGACGTTTCCCAGCCCCGAGCCACCGTTAAATAACTCGATACCGGTAAATGCGTTGATGTCGGTGGCACTTTGGGTAGCTAAATTGACCGTGACCGACGCACCGCCCGAGTATTGCACTTCATCGTTACCCGCGCCGCCGTCGACGAAATCGAATGGTGTTCCCACGGGGATAAAACGATCATTACCGCTCCCACCAACGGCATTTTCAAAATCAATTCCGTTCAATGTTCGACCACCGGAACTCAGATCGATGCTGCTTGCGCCGCGGGTCCAAACTGTATCAAGATTTGGTCCCGTGAGCTGATCGCCGCCCGCTGACCTCCCGGTGACGGTTTCAAAATTCGTCGCGATACCGCCGGTTGGGCTCTGGATATCGAAGCCATCGTTAATACCGAGCCCGACGACGCTTACTGGTACCGGCGTCGAAAAATTTGCAAAATCGAGCTCATCGACGCCAAGGCCACCATCGATTCGCCCGGGGAAAGAAACACCGTCGAGGATCGTGATCACGTCATCCCCCGCGTCTGCCGCCACAAGCCCTACGGCGCTAAAAACCACGCCTTGAGACATATTGCCATTCGCAAAGGTGCCCGTGTTCGCCGCCGTTAGCGTTACCTGATCATCGAACGTCGATGCAAGGATCTCCGTGCCAGAGCCACTACCGGTAGCGGTAATCATCGCGGGCGTCGTTGTCGTGTGCTCGCCAATCGCTAAAGTCCCCCCACCGCCACCTTGGCCGAACTTGAGATCGACACCGCCGGTGGCTATCAACAAAGGGCCAGAAATAAATAGGTCACCGTCGGTGGTGATTTCCAGCGCGTTGCCAGAGTCGACCCCGCTCAAACCCGTGCCATCAAAAGCCGCGTTGAGCTGAAGATCACCTGCGGTCGTAAAGTTCACGCGGTCTTTGTTGTGACCGCCGGCGGCTGGCGCAAAGGGGGAGACGATAGTTATATCGCCGGTAGTGGGATCACCGATATGAAGAAAACCATCGCTAAAACCATTCACGTTGATCAGCTGCAAGTCACCCGTTTCCAATTCCAACAAGGCGCCGCTACTACCGATCGAGGTCGCTACGATCCCGATCGATCCGCCTGGTGTTGCGGGTGCAAAAGTTACTTCGGCAGTAAACCCCGCGTTCGAGGACGCGTCGACCTGCTGCACACCATCGTCGCGCAAATGAATCGTATCGGCGACCAAATCGACATTTCCGCCCGCCGTATTGATCGTCGCGGCTTGCAATAAATCTATCGTGCCCCCCGGCGCCGTTTTTAGTGACACAGCCGCTTCGAACGTCGTGATCGACGCACCCAAAGCGAGATCGATGCCACCGACATTGACACCATTTTCCACCCGTAGCGTTATCGTTCCGAAGCCGGTGCCGGTGGTAAACGCCGCGGAATCAGCCATCGAAATGCTTCCCGCTCCCGGATCTCTTTGTGCAAGGTTAACACCCATGCTCGGTTGTTCGTTGGCGACGACCAGAATCGAGCCAAAATCTAAATCGACGGCGACGCTCGCCGCGAGCATTACTGAGCGCCCCGCCTGCAGGGATAAGTTACCGCCCGGACCCGAAGTTGCTACCGTATCGATCGAATCAAGCACACTGATGTCATTATGCGCTTGCAATACAACATCGGTCCCGGCGTCTAGTAAGGTGACGATATTGCTCGGATCAAACGTTATCGTTCCTGTCGGGAGTTGGCTGAACGCGCTTTCGGTTGTGACGTCACCCGTACCACCGCTTTGAATCACAATATTTTTTGGATCAAACAATACCGTGCCGGCGGACCCGTGCGCCGCACTCGTGTCGATTGTGCCGCGGTAGCTCAATTGTTGCTTAGCAGAGACTTCTACGAAACCACCATCACCGGAGATTGAGCCCGCTGAGACGTCGACCGCACCGCTAAAGTAGGTATCACCATCGGACCACACAACGACATCCCCACCGTCCCCGCTCTCCACGGCAGACGCATTAATCTGCGCGGCGGGATCTACAACGGTGTGACGCGCGTTTCTGAGCGCGGTGTTTTGACCTTGAAAATCACCACCTACGCGGACCTTGCCGCCACCCGCCGTGCCGGATACATCAATTTCGGCCGCACCAAATATCCCAACTCGTTCACCCGACACCCTAACCTCACCGCCAGGCCCCCCATGACCACGCGCTGAGACCGCACCACGCACGACCGCGTCGGCGCCGCGGCTTTCTATATGTACCTCGCCACCGCGTACACCGTCAGCACGAACACTCGCCTCGGCCCCGAGCTCAAGCTCCGCGCTTGCAATCAAATGCACCCGGCCGCTTTCGTCGATAGTTATACCATCTGCACTGATGTGTCCCAGGTTTTGGATGCTGTTAGCGAACACTGTGACCGCACCGCCCCGCGTAACCATCTCACCTAAGTTCAGAACATGGCCAGTGGGCGCTTCGACATCGAATTGCACTGCGGGATCGTCGATGCTTGTGATGGTTATTTTTCCCCCTGCGGCGAGGGTCAAATCGCCACCTGCGCTGCTAATCACACCTTGGTTCGATATAGAGGGCGCAACAAGCAGCACATCACCCCCATCAGCGACGCGTATGAAACCCCGATTCTCGATCGCGCCGGCAGATTCATCGCTAGAAAAATGCCACTTTCCGCGCTTGAAATCCTCGTCGCTCAGATTCAAGGTCGACGCGATAAACCCGGCGGTATCGATTACTGCATTCTCACCGACGACGATCCCGTTGGGGTTGATAACATAAACGCGGCCATTCGAAGTCAACTCACCTAGCAACTGCGACGGAGCCACGCCCGTTACGCGATTGAGCACCGCCGAGGCGGCACTCTGTTGCACGAATCGGGTCGCTTCGCCCACATCGATGCCAAACGATTGCCAATTAATAATGGCGCCAGGTGAATTTATGACCTGCAAAGTCGCCGCGTCTTGCTGCTGAAACAGCGCCTGCCCGTATGCGACCTGAGGTCCGCTAGGATTCGACCATGCATAGGGTGTTGCAGCGAGCAAAAGCACCAGTAACCACGCACACGTGCCACGCGCGAAAGACATCATTTATTCTGCCATGAATTAATTATCGTTTGCCGGCTCAGCTCTTTGAGCCCCGGCTGCCACAAATCTAGAAACGATAATAGACGTTGAAATGCCATTTTACGCCCTTCTTGTCTGGTGCTTGGGCCGTCAGGCCTTCGCCTTCAGCTACGGTGCGGCCGTAATCCAGGGAAATCCCAAAACTATCGCGCCATTGCCAACGCGCCCCGACACCAACGCTCGCAACCGTATCACTTGCGACTTCTCCCGGTTGCGGACTTTCGCGTTCACGGATCCCAGCGTCGAGAAACGCCAGGACGCGCAGATTCCGCAACAAGATGATCGGCGGTGTCCATAGCTCGAGGCCAACGCGCAAACCGTTGTCGCCTATCACCGCACGCTCATCCAAACCACGGATCGAACGCCAACCGCCGAGACCAAACTGCTCACCGGCGATCATAGGTTCACCGGCCCATTGCCCATCCATGTGCATGCGCCCTAACCATTTCTCAAACAAAGTATAGTTGACTTCACCAGAGACCCGGATTGCGTCCCAATCGGATTCTGCACCAGACCGGGCAGCCGCGTAAGCTGGGCCGTTGTTGCGTCGCCCGATCGCGATATTGCGTGCGTAGCTTAGACTAAATGCGGCGCGCCACTGGTCTGCATTAAAGCCGCCGCTGTAGCCGACGACCAGTGGGCTACTGCGCACGTTAACGCCCAGGGGGGTTGTGTTGAGAAAATCTATGTTGTTTTCGAAAAATCGATTTTGAAACCCGAGCGACCATTCGTGGCGATAGCGACCTTGGCGACGCAAGACCCGAGTAAAATTGACGCCCCAAAATTGCCCCGCACCGCTAACGGCAAAATCGCCGATTTGACCGATGTCGACATCAGACTTGGAGAAGAAGCCATCGAGAAATCCGTGTGCCGCATAAAGTGGTATCTGATAAGTTGCCGAGATCTGTTCAACGTCATCGATGTTCTCAGGGGAAGTCGTGTAGGCAATGCCGATGCGCTGATCGCGATTGAAAAGATTGTTGTACTGGGCGCCCAAGGACACGCGTATACGACCAGTGTCACGGGTGCCAGTATTGTTTACGCCCGCGACTAAGTTATAGGGTTTTTGATCGTCAACCGAAACGATTGCATCGATTGCGCCGCTCTGCTCGCTCTGCGCAAGACGTACGTTAAGATTTTTTGCCGGGTGGCGATTCGCGACTTGCAGATCCTGGCCGATGGTCCGAGGGTTCGGATCCTTGCCGAGGACTAAAGTCGGTAAGCTCCGTTTAATGTTAGCGTCATCGAAATGCTGATTGCCTTCGATTTTCAAATCCTGCAATTTCAACATTACGATCTCAAGTTGCACGCGCCCAAGGTCGAGTGTCTGTGGTGGTAGCACAACGCGATGCAGGGGGAAGCCACGCGCGAGCAAAGCGTGTTGCAGCGTGTCGACCGCTGCCATAAGGCCGTCCAGTCCTGAGTATTCGCCAATATGCGGTGCGAGCAAGGTGCTTGTTTGTGCTGCACTGAAGGGGTTGGCGCCGACTACCTCAAATTCGGCGACACGAAACCTCACCGGTGGCGGTTCCGCGGCTGAAGTACGGAGCACGACCGCGCATAGCGGCGCCAATAGGTAGGTGCGCAACGAGGTTAGAAACCCCGGCACAGTAGTTGCCTATATTGATTAACCAACATAATTAGTTGCTTATCATACCAAGCGCACTTAGAATATACACAATCACTAGTAAGATATTGATATTTATAGATTCTTACCGGTATTTTCTCCGCGTTGCTGATCTGTCCTGAAGCCAGTGGCCTGGCGCCAGCGAATTCGCCCCAACCCCGTCATAGAGCCCCGTCGTGCAACCAAAATTCATCTACTACGCCACTGGATGTCCTCGACACGCTCGACACGTGGGCGTCTACTGCGACGATGACCTGCTGTTATAGTGGCGTTCACGGCCACCTTGGAAACACGCCATGGGACTCTACCAAGACGTCGACCTGCCGGTGCGTGAGGCGCTTATCGACGTTCACGAGAAAACGTTAAGCTCTTTCGCGCGACCAGGGCAATGCTGGACTGGCGCACAACGCGCAGCACTTGTCGCCGAAGCACGCCATGCACGTTGCAATGCAGGCTTGCAGCCACAAGAGCAACACACGCCGCTGGTCGAGAGGACGATGATCGATTTGCCGGACGCCGCGCGCAAAGTAGCGCGCCATGTTGCGGTTGCGGTAAATGATTTAACGCAGGGGTTTGTTGCCGACGCACTTGCTGCCGGACTCAGCGAAGAAGAATACGTCGAAACGATTGGAGTCGTGTCCCGCCTGACGTCGGTTGATATTTTTGCCCGCGGTATCGGCGCGCAAATACCCCCCATACCGACAGTCCAAGAAGGTCCGCCGAGTTGCGCACGACCGTCGCATGCCTGCGATGAAGGCGCATGGTTACCGACAGTCCCGGGTGGGCGTCGGGGCGGAGCGGATGCGCTTGCGATTTACGCTAGCGAGACGCCACAGGCGGCACCGTTCATTTATCGCGCGCTAAGCTTGGTACCGCAGGAGGCCCGTGGTTTGATCGCTTTAGGCGACGTTCAATACCTACCGCTGGCGTCATTTATGGATCTGGACTTTAGCTTCGAGCCAAGCATTACGCGCCCCCAATACGAACTGGTTGCCGCGCGCGTATCGGCGTTCAACGAATGTTTCTACTGAACGACCTCGCATACTTGGATGCTCCGTGCGAGCGCCGCGCAACAAAATTTTGAGGTCGATCTTCGCGCTGTGACAAATCCGCTGATATCTTCGAAACTACCTCACGGTGAAGAACTGATCGCCTTCGCCGATGCAGTGCTAGGCACCGATGAAGACGAACTCGCAGCCACCCGTCGTGCCTTGCACGACGCCATGGGGGCAGCAGCATTGGTTCAAGTTGCCGCGATCGCGGGTAACTTCAGCATGAATGATCGCGCTGCAAACGCGATCGGTATCGTTATGGAATCGATGTTCTTCGCCGACAGCGCTGCGTTTCGGAGCGAGCTCGGCATCGATCGTTTTCCGTCAGCACGCAATGCCTTAGCTTAGCAGCATCTTTTGCTGTAGTGCGATGCATGGCGCGTCGCAGCGCTCAGACGCAACGGTTCTTCGCCAGCATCCGCGGTCCTCGTGCAAATCTGGGCTAGCAGTCTGTCGAACTTCGGAGTGGTTAAGCGAGGCCGTTTTTCTGCGATTTCGAGGCCCTGAGTGGTGCTATGGAGCGAGAAATCGCGGCACTAGGGGCCGCGCTTAACTGCCGCCGCAGTCGGATCGTCCTAAGTCCGAGAGACTAGCCTGCTTACGCGCTGGAGCATACAATGTCAGCTAGGCTGGGAGCTGCGCAGCTAAAGAAGCAAGGAGTGTTCAGTTGTTCAATGAACAAGTGGGCATGAACCCCCAGTCGCTGCATGCGTCTACGGAACTTCTGCAAAAAATTGGCCTCAATGACTTTAGCTTCAGTAACTAGGAGCATAAACGATCGAAACTGGGCCGGGCGATCCCGGATACCGGCAGGAAGCGTTCGACCCAGGAGAAGGTTCTTGGCCGAAAAAATCTGTTCTACATCATGTTGAGTTTGTTTACCTCTGAGGTATCTATCTATGTATAAACCCCTAACTCGTGTTGCCTTGCTGGCAGCACTGCCTGTTGCCGCGTTTGCGTTTAGCCCCGAGGATCACATAGCGTGGCTGAAAGCGAATCAAAGTGCAGAACCACAATTTGTCGATGGTGACGTTATTACGTATGACAAGGCGGATCTGATCCGGCCGTTTATACCCGCCGAACAACAAAATGAATTGATCTTTGAAGGCATGGAAATGAGCATCAAAGATGCTGGTGATCTCTCACCCGCCGATGCCTATAAAATCGCGACGGAAAAATATAAAGGCCAGGCAACGATAGCCTCAGACGGCGCGATCGAAAACTACACCGCCGGCCGTCCCTTCGATCCCACCCAGTTCACCCCGGGTAGTAAGGAAGACGGATGGAAAATGGTGTGGAACTGGATGCATCGTTGGCAAAACGATGGCTTGAAGATCAACGAAGTTCATTGGGTCTGGGTACGCCGCGGCGGCCAGCATGATGATCACGAAGTTATGACCGAAGGCGGCGGCAAATACGCCGAATACTATACTGGTGGTGGTTCTTTTGAACGCGTTCTCACTGGTCCCTATCAGCGGGTGATGATGTCGCATCGCGCAGATCTACCTGACTCGGACTACAAAATGAATGGCGGCAAAGGCTTCGCCAAGAACACGAACTTTCGGGAATATACCGGATTCACCTCTCCGTTCGATATCGCCGGAACTTCGTTTTTGATCTTGCGTTATGACGACCCACGCAAAGCAGACGATTCCTGGGCGTACATTCCCAGTTTGCGTCGCGTGCGTCGAATTTCCGTTGAAGTAAAATCAGATTCGCTGCTCGGCACGGACCACACCCTGGAAGACTTTTATGGCTTCAATGGCCGTCCTATGGAACACACTTGGGAGTACGTTGGCAGCGCACGCATTTTAGCAGTCGCACGTTCGCGTAACACCGATACGATCTACTATGGCCCGAATGGTTGGGCGCCGCTCGACGATTGGGCGTTGCGCGAAGTCGATGTGCTGCGCATGTATCCCGGTCGCGATAACCATCCTTATTCAACAAAATTCATCTACATGGATAGAGAAAGCGGTGAGGCATACTACGCAAATGCTTTCGATAAGGCGGGCGAACTGTGGAAAATTTGGCAAATTCAAAAAAGCTGGACCGAGGATCCACATTACGCTGCACAACGTGAAAAGTTTAAGGGTGCCGAAACACCGCCAGGTGCGCGGGTACAAAATTTTCAGAGCATTAATGTGATCGACTTACAGAATAATCGTGGCACTTTAGTCCCCTGCCGCGGAAATTCTTACCCCGACACGACGATCAATGTGGTAAAGCGAACCCACGATGTGAACTACCTCACCGAGGGTCGATGAGTGTAATGCTCGACAACGGTTCACACGTCGTCTCATCGACGCTATTCAGCGGGCCGCTAATGCGGCCCGTATTTTATGGTTGCCGCTACGCAGATTTTGTTCGTTCGTCGACCCCCCATACCTCCGCAGCGGGCAAGGGTAGTCCATAAAAAGCACCTTGACCGTAGTGGCACCCGCGTTGCTTAAGTGGCTCGGCCTGCACGGCGGTCTCGATCCCTTCCGCACATAGATGCAAATTGAACGACTGGCCTAGCGCGATAATTGCATCCACCAAGACACCATCCTCTTTGCTTCCGGCAAGCCACTAACAAAACTACGACCTATTTTGAGATCCGTAAACGGCAGCATCTTCATCTGCACCAAGGACGAAAAACCTGTTCCAAAATCGTCTAAACCTATTCGTACGCCCAAATTGCGGAGCTCTCTGAGCGTGGTCGCCGCGCGCGTGAGGTCACGAAGGAAAACCGATTCGGTCACTTCCAATAACAAATGTTGCGGATTCATTTTCGCGTCCTGGAGCACATCGACGACCATCTGTGCGACCTCTGAACGATAGATCTGTTCTAAAAGACAGATTTACCGGAATATGATCTAGTGCGTAACCCTCGGCCTGCCAAGCCATGAATTGTTCACAAGCCCTTTGCAACACCGTCCACCCAACGTCAATTATCAAGCCCATTTCTTCCGCAATAGCTATTTGATGTGTGGTACCTAATGCGCTTAAGCCTGGATGTCGACACCTAAACAAGGCCTCAAGCCCCACAACTTCACCACTCGCTAACAGCACCTGTTTCTGGAAATAAACCTCAAAATCGCCCGCCCGCGCTAGTTTTCGTAACAGCGCTTCAGTGGATAATTCCTACGCCATACGCTGGCTGTGCAGCTCGCGTCTATAATACGTTTGCGAATGTGTACCCACAGCTTTCCCTTCATAGAGTGCGCAATCCGCGTTCTTGAGCAGCTCCGTTGCATCGATGCCGTCCTCGGGGAAAGCGCTAATACCGATACTCGCAGTAACCGAAACTTCAGGGAGCTGTGCCGAAATGATAACTTACGCGCAGGCCCAAGGTGCGCGGATGGGGACGTATTCCCATACCCGACAAACCAAAGTTATCGTTAATGCTAGTGTGATAGATTTTGTCGAAAACGTTTTCGACAAATACGCTAATCCGCCACCGCGGTGCTGCGCGGCCGAGGCGAAGATTAGCAACCTCACGAGAAGGCACGACATAAGGGAAAGACGGTAAACCCAGCGTCTGGCCTGCGACCCCCTCGATATTAGAGCGCGTTTCGGAGCAACCGAATAATTCCATGCTTAGAAATGCTTCGAGCGCGCGTGCGGGCAATGCCCGGCGGTAATCGACCCGTGCATTCCAAGTCCATCGTGGTGCGCCCGGCAAGCTGAAATCAGAGAGATCGACCTCCGTGCCGCCAGAGCGCCGCGCATCTGGAAACGGATCAAACTCGGTATCGAGCCAACCGATGCCGGCAGACACCGTCAATCCCTCCAATACCAGGGCCGTAAGCTAAGCTTCGAGAGCAAGGCTTTGCGCACCTTCCGCGTTCAGGGTCAGTTCGTGCGCCGAGCTAACATCGTTGGGATCGGCGAGCACGTTCACCTGCGCTTGCAGATCGTGCCAATCGGAAAAAAACAGCGCAGCACTGTAATAAAGGCGGCGCCCGAACGACGAACCTTTCGCACCGATTTCATAATTCCACAGGCGTTCCTCTTCAAACCGCCGCATCGTGAACCGTGGCGCACCAACCCGATCGATCCCACCCGCTTTATATGCCGAAGCGATCGAGGCGTAGAGTGATTGCCCTGGCCGAAACGCGTAGCGCGTTGCAAACCGTGGCGATACGTTATTGAAACTCGTTTCACCTACCACATCGGGTTCTAACGTCTCAAATGCATAGTGATCCAAAAACGCAACTTCTAGGTGATCATGGGTGTAGCGTACGCCGATGATCGCATCCCACGGGGGGTAACATGCCATTCTAAATCACCGAACAACGCCCAGCTTTGCGATGAAAAAAGTCGTTTGTTTTCGTTGATGCGAAAATTAGCCGGCAGCGGTGGCAACAATCTAGTACCAGACGGATCAACAAGATTAGGATGATCAAACAGCGTTTCGGTGCCGGTAAAACCGAATTAAGTTGATCAATCTCATCGTGTGCGTAATACGCACCGAGCGTCCAGTCGATGCCGCACCCACCAGTCGATTGTAAACGCAGTTCTTCGCTAACGGAGGTGCCCGCGTAATCATTTTCCCTAATTATCGCATCCGCGAACGTATTGTCCTGATCGAAGCGACGTTTGTGATCAGAATGAACGTATCCGGTAATCGACCGAAGCGTAACGCGATCGAATTCATAGGATATCCGGCCATTGACCATCAGGACGTCGTTATTGTTAAATTCCTCAGCATCACGATCGAATTGCGTTCGATTGCTCGCGTAGAACCCTACTGTATCGACGGGCACGAAAGCGCTACCAAAAATACTTTTAGTGTCGAGATATAGAACGCCAGAGGGCACGCTCGCATCCGCCCCTTCCTCTTCGTTGGTGTTAACTGACAGATCGATCGTCCAACGATCATTGGGTAAGATTTTCGCCGCACCGCGTACGTGCACGTACTCGAAGCCGCTGTCCGGTGTACCGCTCGCATGGACGTTGCGTACGATCCCGTCGCTCTCTTCATAGGAGGCCACGAAGCGCGTAAAAACGCGCTCTGAAAGTGGTATGTTAAGCATACCGTTGAACCCCAACGTATCGAAACGTCCCGCATCGGCTTGCAGGCTTCCTTCGAAGTGGTCCGTAGGTTGTTTCGTGGTGAGATTAAGTGCCCCGCCTAGTGCATTGCGCTCGAAATACGTGCCGTGTGGACCACGCAGAACCTCGATGCGTTCCATGTCGTAGAGTTGTGAATTGATGACACCGTTAGCGGTGCTGCGGATGTTGATTTCATCGAGGTAATACCCGCTCGAATTGGCAGAAGTAACCTCTCCCAGGTCGACGTTGGCGATACCGCGTACCGTGATCTTAATCGACCGATTACCCCCCTCACCACTCTCACCGTACCAAACGTTAGGCGTTAACGCCAAGTACTCTTTGGCTTCACTGATACCACGGCGTGCGATCGTATCTGCCCCAAAAGCAGTCACTAACGGCACCCTAGTGGGCGTTTCAGGCCGTCATTGGGCCATGACGGTCACTTCTTCCAGCATGGCCGCGTCGGCGTGCGCACCGGGCGTGATAGCAAAGAGCAACGCAACGAGGCGCGCAAACAACCGACCAAGAACGTGCTGGGGATCGAGGTGACTCATGCGCGCGACGTGAAGCTTTATGGATCTGACGGCATTCAAAGCGAATCCCTTCGCTGGGCGTCGCCCTGCATGGGTTATGGCTGGCTTATCGCCAGCTTCCGGTTTTTTTATCGCTGGTGAGACGGAACGTCGCCACCAGTGGTCCAATTCGGGACTAAATCCCGATAATTTTTGTAGGAAAAGTGTACACCATTCGCTCAGGGTGTCTATTATTCGGAATCGCACCTTGTCTTGGCATGTCAAGACCAAGGAGTGCTTATCAGTAAGGATAATAATAAAATGGCGCTAGCGGTGGGGATCCCAAAGAAGAGTAGACCTAATCATGCGTTTTGGTGTTTTCGATCATATGGATCGTCACGGTGCAAACCTCGGGCAACAGTATCGTGATCGCCTACACCTCATCGAGGCTTACGATCGCGCGGGTTTTTATGCCTACCACCTTGCCGAACACCATGGTACGCCGCTAGGATTAGCGTCCTCCCCGAGCGTCTTTCTGGCGGCCGTCGCGCAGCGCACCCGCAGCCTACGTTTTGGGCCGCTGGTCTACACCTTGAGCCTTTATCATCCCCTGCGGGCAGTTGAAGAAATCTGCATGCTCGACCAGTTAAGCGCGGGACGTCTGGAGTTGGGAATTGGCCGCGGTGTTTCACCGATTGAGCTGAGTTTTTATGGCGTCGGTGATGACGCGCAAGCACGCTACGAGGAGACCCTAGACATAATACTTAAGGGTCTCCGTTCGACGCGCTTGAACCATGAAGGCAAGTACTACGCGTTTAATGATGTGCCTATCGAAGTGCAGCCTGTGCAACAGCCGCATCCGCCGCTTTGGTATGGCGTTGCGCGTCCCGAAACAGCTGCCTGGGCGGCCACGAAGCAGATCAATATCGTGATGAATGCAGCGGTTCAGGTCGCCGCTGAAATCGTCGCGCAATACCATGTCACGTGGCGTGAGTCGCCGCATGCTGGTGAATCATTGCCCCACATCGGGATGAGCCGGCACGTCGTGGTTGGTCAAACCGAGCGCGGAGCACTGGAACTCGCAACGCCCGCCTATGAGCAATGGTATGCAAACTTGCTACATCTGTGGCGGCTCCACAAAATGAAGATCCCGTTGAACATGCCCGAAAACATCACCGATGCCCGCACCGCCGGGCTGTGCGTGGTTGGCAACGCCGCGAGCGTACGCGAACAACTCGCCGCGCAGATCGAGCAAACCGGGATCAATTATCTCGTCTGTCGGCTGGCATTTGGGAACTTGCCGATGGAGGCAACGCTATATTCGGTAACGCAGCTCCGGCACGAGATCATGCCGGCTTTTCAAACGACCTAAATTTCAGCGGGCACGAACTCCTGAGCGCTCACCTGGATATTGCCGCCGTGGAACCATCGAGATCCGCAGCCGTAACAAGGACTGCGACCGCTTACACTACTCGATCGGGTGGTGCCTTACCCGCAAAAAAAAGCTCGAGATTAGTGATGACGCGGCGCCCCATAGCGACGCGCGTTTCGGTAGTCGCGCTGCCGAGGTGCGGTAGCAGCACCACGTTGTCGAGTCGCAGCAATGCGGCGGAGATCGCCGGTTCTCCTGCGTAAACATCTAAGCCGGCGCCGGCGATCCGCTGCCGCTGCAACGCCGTTATGAGTGCGCTTTGATCGATGACGTCGCCGCGTGCGGTGTTAATCAGAAATGCGCCTGGCCGCATCGCGGCAATCCGCGCGGCGTCGATAAGATGAAATGTTTCGCTGCCCCCGGGGCAATGCAGAGACACAAAATCGGCGCGCCTCAACACCTCTTCCACGCTTGCGCAAGGTTCCGCACCCAGCGGGCGGGTAACATCATCTGCGGGGGGTTGGGGATCGTAGAAAACGATCCTCATACCAAAGCCAAAATGGGCGCGGTGTGCCACCGCGCGCGCGATCCGACCGAAACCGACTAGCCCCAACGTCTTGCCGGTTACTTTCGCCCCCAGCATATGGGTTGGCCGCCAGCCGCTCCATTCTCGAGCCCGGACATGGCGTTCGCCTTCACCCGCGCGACGCGCCACCATCAGTAATAACGTCAGGGTGAGATCAGCGGTGCAGTCCGTTAGAACATCCGGTGTATTCGTGACAACAAGCTTCTGCCGACGCGCTGCATCGAGATCGATATGGTTATACCCAACACCAAAATTCGCGATAATCCCCGCGCGGTTCGCACCCTCCTCTAACACCGCGGCATCGATGCGATCCGTTACAGTGGGGCACAATGCATCACATTCCGTGAGCGCGACCCGCAAGGCGATGACGTCCATCGGCGAATCATCGGGATTCAATACGGTATCGAACTTCTGTTGGAGTTCATCCTCGACGACCTGAGGCCAACGTCGCGTTAAAATAACTCTCGATTTAGGTACCATTGTTTTTTTTCTCACCGGGCAAAAAAGTTTAGCTGGGAAGAAAACTATTATAACTTGAGCATGCAGTGAAGACTGCATTACTCACCGTGAATGAGAGATTTGTATGTTCGCCTTATCTAAAGACACAATTAGCGGATTCGATCCTAAGCTTGATAATGCCTTAGCTCAGGAGCTCCGACGTCAAGAACAACACATAGAGCTTGTCGCATCGGAGAATTATGTCAGCCCGCGCGTACTCGAGGCGCAAGGATCCGTGCTGACGAATAAGTACGCCGAAGGCTACCCCAGGAAACGTTACTACGGTGGCTGTGAGCACGTTGACGTTGTCGAGCAGCTCGCAATCGAGCGAGCAAACGCCCTATTTGGCGGCGACTATGCCAACGTACAGCCACATTCTGGCTCGCAGGCGAACGCTGCCGTTTACATGGCGCTACTAGAACCACACGATGTCGTTCTGGGTATGAGTCTCGCCGACGGCGGTCATTTAACGCACGGCGCTAGCGTCAATTTCTCCGGAAAAATTTACACCGCGCACCAATACGGCTTGACGGCCGATAGCGCAGAGATCGACTATCAAGCGGTCGCACGTCTCGCACACAAACATCGTCCAAAAATGATCGTCGCCGGCTTTTCCGCGTATTCGCGCGTGGTCGACTGGGAACGGTTCCGCGCCATCGCCGAGGACGTTGGTGCCTATTTGATGGTTGATATGGCACATGTTGCCGGCCTAGTCGCCACTGGCCTCTACCCCAACCCCATAGCTCACGCGCATGTCGTAACGAGCACGACACACAAGACTTTGCGCGGGCCGCGCGGTGGTTTCATCGTTACTAAAAATCAACCGGAGCTCGCAAAAAAAATCAATTCGCTCGTCTTCCCCGGCATTCAAGGTGGACCGCTGATGCACGTGATCGCCGCGAAAGCGGTAGCGTTTCTCGAAGCGCAGCAACCCGAGTTTCTCACCTATCAACAACAAGTGCTGGCGAATTCCCGCACGATGGCCGCGACGTTCATCGAACGCGGTTACAAAATCGTCAGCGGTGGTACCGATAATCATTTGATGCTCGTGGATCTAATCGACAAAGACCTTACCGGCAAGGCCGTTGACGCCGCCCTCGGTGCTGCAAACATCACCGTGAACAAAAACGCGGTGCCCAATGATCCACAATCACCATTTATTACTAGCGGGATCCGGGTCGGCACGGCCGCGGTAACAACACGGCGCTTTGGTGAACCGGAAATTCGTGATGTAACGCATTGGATGTGTGACGTGATGGACAATATCAATGACAAGGAAATGGTTACCTCGGTGCGCGCCAAAGTTCTCGCGCTGTGTGAGCGTTTTCCTGTCTATAACCACTAATACTCAGTAGGGTAGTATATGGATAATGCCAATAAAATTTTGGACGGCACTCGCATCGCCACTGCATTACTTGCCGAGGCGCGTACGAAAGTTGAGCGCCTGCAACGGTCCAAAGGGATCACGCCCTGCCTGGCCACGGTACTCGTTGGTGAAGACCCGGCATCGGCGACTTATGTGCGCATGAAACGAAAGCGTTGCACTGATGTTGGCATGACCTCTTTACCCATCGAGTTACCCGCAAGCACGACGACCGCAGAACTAGTCGCTCGGATCAGTGAACTTGCGGAGGACCCAGAGGTTAACGGCATCTTGTTACAACATCCGGCGCCACCGCAGATCGATGAACGCGCTGCCTTTGAGGCCATCGGTGTAGGCAAAGACGTCGATGGCGTTACCGCGACCGGCCTCGGTCGCATGTGGCTAGATTTAGACGTTTACGGTTCGTGCACACCGGCGGGAATCATGCGCCTACTCGATGCCTATGAGGTTGAACTCGAAGGCAAGCACGCGGTTGTTATCGGCCGCAGTCCAATACTCGGGAAGCCGATGGCGGCGATGTTGCTAGCCGCGAACGCGACCGTCACCGTCTGCCATTCGCGCACCCAGAATATCGGCGAGCTGCTACGTGGGGCGGACGTAGTCGTTGCCGCGGTGGGGCGCGCGAAGTTCGTGGAGGGTAACTGGGTCAAAGCGGGCGCTATCGTCATTGACGCCGGTTATAATGAAGGCAACGTAGGTGATGTTGACTATGAGGCTTGCATTCTTAAGGCGAGCCTCATCACACCGGTCCCCGGTGGTGTTGGTCCGATGACGATCGCAACCTTGATCGATCAAACGGCCGCTGCGGCACTCGCACAACACGGCTTGTAACCGCGTGATCCCAACTCAGCGATGAAAATTGTCATCGCGCCTGACGCTTTCAAAGAAAGCCTCACGGCAGACGAAGCCGCAGGCGCAATCAGGGACGGTGTGCACGCTATCATTCCCAGCGCTACCTGCGTCTGCGTCGCGCTTGCAGACGGCGGCGAAGGCACGGTGGAGACTCTCGTGGCCGCCGCTGACGGACAGATTCACTCCGTCATGGTGACCGGCCCCTGTGGTGAACCGGTCAACGCCCGTTACGGTGTGCTCGACGATGGACGTTGCGCGGTGATCGAACTGGCAAGTGCTTCCGGTTTGGCGTTAGTGCCTCGGGATCGGCGTAACCCTTTGGAGACGACGAGTTTCGGGACCGGCGAATTGATACTCGCGACATTGAACGGCGATCTCGAGCGTTTGGTCATCGGTATCGGCGGCTCCGCGACCAACGATGGTGGCGCGGGTTTATGCCAAGCGCTGGGAGTGGATTTCTACGACACCGTCGGGAGAAAATTATCGCGGCCAATTCGCGGTGGTGATGTGGACAAAATCGCAGCCATCGACGTGAGCAGGCTCGATGCACGCCTGGGCGCCGTCCACATAGAAGTGGCAAGCGACGTCGATAACCCCTTGCTCGGGCCGCGCGGTGCCAGCACGGTATTTGGCCCTCAAAAAGGCGCGGATGAAGCTACTGCAACGGCGCTCGACAACGCCCTGGCGAGATTTTATGCGACGGTTGAAACGACTTTGGGTTGCGAGGTTGTCGATGTCCCGGGCGCCGGTGCCGCCGGCGGGGTGGGCGCAGCGCTTATGGCATTCTTAGGTGCGCGCCTACGACCCGGCGTTGATGTAGTCATGGAAGCGACGAAGCTCGATGCGCAGATCGCCGACGCCGATGTCGTCATCACTGCTGAGGGTTGCCTCGATGCGCAAACCTTGCATGGCAAACTACCCGCCGGGGTGGCTCGCCTCGCGGCAAAATTTAATGTTCCCGTCGTCGCTATCGGGGGTAGCGTCGCGGATGATTTCGACATCGATGCGGATAGTCCGTTCGCCGCCATTCTCAGCACCGTGATGCGCCCCATGCCACTGGCAGAGGCACTGAGCGATCCGCGGCGTCGTTTGATGCGTACCGGCATGCATTTAGGCCAGTGGCTACGCTTCATTACAACGCCGCGATAAGTTTACGTTCACGCACCGTTTCAATTCACCGCCATGTGCTTCCAATTCTGGTACAACAGGCGGGCGCTACGTTTCATACTCGCGATGTGGGTTTGCACCTCTGCATCCAACGCTGCGAGTGCGGCAGGGCCCGCGCTTTGTGCTAAGGCGGCCTTGTAGGCAGGTATGGCACCCCATTCCGATATTGTCTTAGCGGTAATTTCGATGTGAAACTGCATGCTCAAGGCATGCTTCCCAATTGCTATTGCTTGCACCGCACAGTCTGTGCTCGCGGCGAGTACGCGCGCATGCGATGGTGGTGTAGCCACTTCTGCGCTGTGCCATTGCAAACACTTCATTGGCGAGGATAGCGCTCGTAAGAACGGACTGGCCCTACCCGCGGCGGTGAAATCGATATCGAGCACCCCGATTTCGGGTACGGCCGCAAGTTTCACGACCCCACCGAGCGCGTCTGCTAACAACTGATGGCCCAAGCAAAAGCCTAAGAAAGGCAGCTCGCGCTCTATGACTGCCTCGCGGATCGCTGCTTTCTCGTGCTCCAACCAAGGATGGGTCTCTACGTCCCAAACATCCATGGGTCCGCCCATGACCCACAGGGCGTCGTAATCGTCTAACTCTGGGATCGCCTCGCCGTCATTCAAATCGATCGTGCACCACTCGACACCATCTTCGCGTAGGAAATCTCTGAACGTTCCTGGGTGTTCGACCCCGAGATGTTGAAAAACCAAAACGCGCTTGAACTTTTTCAAGGTAGCGATCTTGATAGGATCTCGGTAATAAGCGTCGTGCGGCTGGCTTAGGTACCATCATATTGGTTGCGACGCCGCACCCACGCCATAGCATAGGGCAATTCATCCTCGTCTCGGCCTTTAGGTGCCATATCCATGTGATGATATGCGCTATTTAGAATATCTAAGCCGCGCGCGTAACAAGAATAAGTATGAAACACCTCGCCCCGATCGTTTTTGTAGAAAACGCTTAAGCCCGGTGCCTCCGAACTGGGAAATGTCGTGTTGTGATAATTGTAATAAACTTCGCCACGTTCCAATTCATCAGGAGAAAATGAAACGTTGAAGTCGAAGTTGAAATCGTTGCCCAGCGACGATACCCAGTCAAAACTCCAGCCGTAACGCTTTTTGTAAGCTTCGAGCGTCGCCAGCGGTGCACGGGAGATGGCCAGAAACGTAATATCCCGATGCGCCAGATGAACATCGATGCCGTTGTAGTTGTCGGCCCAAAATGAACAACTCGGACAGCCTTCCTCCCAATCAGGCCCAAACATGAAGTGATATACCATTAATTGGCTGCACTTACCGAACAGGTCGGCCAAACTCTCGGCCCCACGCGCGGTAGCAAAGGCGTATTTCTTATCAATTTTCGTCCACGGCAACGCGCGGCGTTCAGCACTGAGTTGATCGCGCATTTTAGTGAATTCTTTCTCCTTCTTTAAAAGTGCTAGACGTGCTTCTAGCCATTCCGATCTTGAGACAACTCGGTGATCTGACATTATTAAGCTCCGTAATTCCTGACACTGAGGTGGGTTCTGCGCACTGCGTGGTACTGTTCACGAAGGCGGCTCATGGCGCGAGGGCGATTAGCATTTCAGCGCCCCGTTGCGCCAGTCTAGCCTGAGAGAAAAACCGGCTACGACTACACGCCATATGACGACTCGACTGATTCACACGGGATTTCGTTTCACCAATTGTTTAGCGATGATGATGCGTTGCATTTCATTCGTACCCTCACCGATACATAGCAGCGGTGCGTCGCGGTACAGGCGCTCGATCGGATATTCTTTTGAGTAACCATAAGCGCCGTGGATGCGCATCGCCTCGAACGCTACTTCCGTGGCGGTTTCCGAAGCGAAATATTTTGCCATGCCCGCTTCTAAGTCTACGCGCTCGCCGCTATCGTAGGCGCGCGCTGCGTCCGCGACCAGAAGTTCAGCCGCACGCGTCTTTGTGGCCATCTCGCCGAGTTTCAGCTGAATGGCTTGATGCTCGCAAATGGGTTTACCCATGGTTTTACGTACCTGTGCGTAGGCGACGGATTCTCGCAACGCCCGGCGGGCGATGCCGACACCCCGTGCGGCCACATTGATGCGGCCAATTTCAAGTCCGCCGGTAGCCATATAGAAACCCTGGCCTTCTTCGCCACCGACAAGCGAGAGCGCGGCGCTGCATTCATAATCCTCGAAAACAAACTCGCCGGAATCGATGCCTTTATAGCCGAGCTTTTCGAGTTTACGACCGTTTCTGATCCCTGGCAGCGCTTGCCGGGTTGCGGGATCGATCTTTGGCGCGATCAGCATCGTCATGCCTTTGTAGCGCGGCTCTGCATCCGGATCAGTCTTGACCAACAAAGCCACACAATGGCCTTCAATCGCGTTCGAAATCCATGTCTTGGTACCGTTGACGACATAGTTATCGCCGCTGCGTTTAGCAACCGTGCGAATGCCCTGCAGATCGGTACCCGCATCGGGTTCCGTGAGACCTAGGCCACCGCGAAGTTCACCACAGGCGAACTTCGGCAACCAATACTCCTTCTGCTCGGTCGTACCATAACGCTGTACGATCAAAGCCATCATGACGTGGGAATTGAAAATCCCGGTCAGGCTCATCCATTCTTCCGAAATTAGTGCGACGATTTTCGAGTACGTCGTCGCCGATAGCCCAAGACCGCCGTACTCCGGATCGATCAGCGCGCCGAAAAGCCCCAACTCGACCATGTCCTCGACAAGCTCGCGTGGATATTCATCGTCGTGTTCGAGCTGCATCGCCACTGGCGTTACTTTCTGATCCAACCATTTGCCGATGGCGTCGAGGATCAGTTGGTCGTCGCTATCGCTGAGTTTCCCACTAGTCGCCTCCATCTCGGGCCCCATATTGAATTGCAACGATCATATTACCGGTAGCCACGGTGCTGGGAAACAACATCCACAGCTCAACTTGACTTCGCCGGCGGCAATTTTCACCATGCGTACGCGGCCGGCGCTCCGAGTCGTTCCGTGACCGGATATTGTCCTAAGTCGTGGAACTTTCCGGGGATACCCCGGGGATTAATATGCAAATAAGCATTTCATGGCCGGTACGACGCTGCGCGAATGCGCAGTCCGGTACCGGCTGTACAGGCAAGGGTCGGAGGCCGGTCCGCACCCTTTTGCCTAAGCACAAGCTGACGGCGATTATCACGGGCATATGGAGCGAGCAAAAACGAGGGCTGCGGTTTGTCGAACTTTAATACGGAAATCCGACGCTTAGCCGCTGCCTGCGTAAGCGGTCGCTGGGATCGAGCGACACTCGCCGAGCGCCTGTCCCGATCACTTGGCGGCGGTCCACCGGATCCGCAGCGTCTTGCCGCACGCTTGGTCGTCGCCTTTGGCCACGACACACCACCACGGCAGCTTACGGTGCAACGGTTTCTGCACGATGAGCCGTTAATAAAAAGCGCTTGGCACACACAGGATCGCGCCCTGGTGCAACATCTGACGCTTGAGCCGCACGTGACCGCCGCGCCTCCCAAACAGCTAGTGGTCTTGCCGTTGCCGGACCTGCCGAGTTGGGAGTCGCTGTGTCGGTGGCTAGGTCTATTAGACCACGAGCTTGCCTGGTTCGCCGCTTGCCATAGCCCCCAGCACCAACACCATGTTTCGAAGTTCCACCACTATCGTTACCGCTGGAACACAAAGCGCTACGGATTACGCCTCCTAGAAATTCCTAAAGAACGGCTGAAAACGCTACAGCGCGTCATTCTTAGGGAAATACTCAATCGTGTACCTGCCCATGACTGCGCCCATGGCTTCGTGCGCGGTCGATCGTGTCTAAGTCACGCCACACCGCACGTCGCTAAATCGACGGTTTTGACGATGGACCTGTTAGATTTTTTTCACTCTATACCAAGCCCCCGCATCACGGCGCTATTTCGCTGTCTCGGCTACCCGCACAACGTCGCGTCGCTATTGTGCAGCTTGTGCACACATTCGACATCACCCTACTTAGCAGGACCCGAATACGCCCAACTCTCTTGGCGCAAAAGAAAACGCTTGCAAGCGAGGCATCTCCCTCAAGGCGCGCCGACCTCGCCGGCACTAGCTAACCTGTGCGCTTGGCGTTTCGACTGCCGCGTCGCGGGCCTAGCGCGGCGCTTCGATCTCGACTACACGCGCTACGCCGATGACTTAGCGTTCTCGGGATCCCCACGATTCAAATCTGTAGCACCCCGTTTCGAAGCGCTGATCGCCGCGATCGCGAGCGAAGAAGGATTTCATGTCAATCACCGCAAAACCCGCTTACGTACGCAAGCCCAGCGTCAGTCCGTCACCGGATTAGTGGTGAACGCTAAACCCAATATTTCGCGGCGCGACTACGATAACCTAAAAGCAACGCTCTACAATTGTGTCAAGCACCGTCCGGCAACGCAAAATCACCACGGTAGCGATCATTTCAAAACCCAACTCGCAGGACGACTTGCGCACATCGTGCATATCAACCCTGATAAGGGACGACGCTTACAGGCTCTGTGGGATGAGATCGAATGGGAAAGCTAGGTTTTTACAATTCAAGGTGATCACGATTTAGCCTATTTGCATTCCGTCGCCATTGAAGGTTAGAAATCGAAACTTGCTACGATACCGCAGCGACCTCGACCAAGTTGTCGGAAAAACTCGGCGCATGCCCCATGTTAACGAACTCGGCGGAGCTTATGACGTTGACGGTACCATTGCGGCTTAATTGACGCCAATAACCCAGCGTCGCGACTACAACCCCGCATGGTGCGTCCTGGTTTACACGTGCGTATCCCTCGAATTCCCCCCTGTCGTTGAATACTTTCACATGGTCACCATCTCTTATGCCGCGAGCTTCCGCGTCCATTGGATTAATGATGACAAACTGCTCACCTTGCGTTTTCCGCTGCTTCTCCATATTCGCGTAGCACGAATTTAGAAACGCGTGGCTTTTCGGCGAAATGATGTTTAGCGGGTACTTCGCCGCAAGATCCGGATTGGATTGCGGTGACTCGCGTGGCGCAACATAATCTGGCAGCGGATCAATGTACTCTCCGCCTTGCTCTGCTTCATACATTTGCCGGAAAGGAGCCGCTACAAAGTTCCCATTCGCAGCCCCCGAGGCGAAAAACTCGCATTTGCCTGAGGGCGTCGGGAAACCGCCTTCCGCATGCGGTGCTCGTCGTTCGACTGCTCCGAGGCTTACGTGGGCAAACCCATGGCACTGCAGATACTCCATATCGATACCGTCGCACGCAGGCGAATCCCAGTCGATAAAGGTCTCCAATAATTCGTGATCGCTGCGCGTGTAGCGAGGATCGTCATCGAATCCAAAGCGCTGGGACAAACGCCGAAATATTTCCGAATTTGGCACCGCCTCACCGGGTGGTTCAATGCATTTCTCGTTGTATGCCAAATAAAAATGACCCCACGTCAACACGATATCTTCCATCTCGGCTGCCATCGCCGCAGGCAGCACGATGTCCGCATAACTCGCCGTGTCAGAAACGAAGTGTTCTGCAGAGACTAGAAATAAGTCGTCTCGCTGCAAACCTGCTACGATCTTGTTGCACTCAGGTGCTTGCGTGACCGGATTCGCGTTCCACACCATCATAGATTTAACGGGGGGATCTAGCGGCATCTCACCTGTTAAAGCGCGTCCAATTTGCAGCGCGTTAATAACACGGGTGCCCGACGGAATGAGATCCGGACGGCTGATCTCATCGAATTTATATGGCATATCCCAAACGGGCATCTGCAACAGCCCCCCGCCGCAATGACGCCATGCGCCAACCAACGCCGGTAGGCAACTGACAGCACGAATCGTCTGCCCGCCACCATGGTGACGTTCTAAGGCCACGCCGACGCGAATCGCAGCGGGTTGCGTGCTAGCGTACTCGCGAGCGAGCTGCCGAATATCGTCCGCCGACACGCCGGTAATAGGGGCCGCCCATTCAGCGCTACGCGCTTCTGCCCGCCGCGCAAGGGCATCGAACCCAACGGTATACTTTTCGACGTAGTCGTTGTCGGTTAAACCCTCGCCAATGATGGTGCTTATCAACGCCATCGCAAGTGCACCATCGGTTCCCGGGCGCGGCATGATGTGCCAATCTGCTTGCTGCGCAGTTTTTGAACGATAGGCATCGATGACGACAACCTTCGCCCCTTTTTCTTGTGCGTCTTTGACGATGTGCCAGTGATGAAGGTTCGTGCTGACGCTATTGCAGGCCCAGATAATGATGTACTTCGAGTGCTTAAAACTTTCCGGATCGACACCTCCGGTCGGGCCAACGGTGAGCAAATATGCGGTACAAGAAGCTTCCCCACAAAATGTTCGTTCGCACACTGAGGCGCCGAGTCGGTTAAAAAAATGATCTCCCCCGTTTAGGCCTTGCACTAAACCCTGATTGCCGAGGTAGCTATAGGGAAGTATCGCCTCGGATCCAAACTCAGCGATGATGCTCTTCCAACGCGATTCGATTTCGTCGAGCGCTTCCTCCCAGCTAATCTTCGCGAACTGTGCGGCTCCTTTTTCGCCGACGCGGCGCAAGGGTTGCGTGAGCCGATCGGCCGCTTGATGCCGTTGTTCGAAGTCGTTGACTTTCACGCACAAGCCGCCGCGGGTCATTGGATGATCCGGGTTGCCTCTAACGCCGGTAAGCTTGCCGTTTTCAACTTCATACAACATCGAGCAAGTATCCGGGCAATCGTGGGGGCACGCGGCGAAGTACGTATCTTTTAGTTGTGCGCTCATAGTAGTTCTCATCGTAGTTTAATGATCCGAGCCCGACGCACACGCTGCAATCGCTCGAAGTCAATGGTTTCAGCATAGAACCCCGACGGTGCAAACCGTGATACGTTTTGCGATGCACAGCTTCGCCATCCTGACCCTGGCTCGGTCCTGGTGCAAATTCCGTGCTCGCGCCAGCATGACTATTGGCGCGGATCGAGTCAAACAAAAACCCGCTTCTAGAACCCGCCCCCACGCAGCGCTAGCGAGCGTCGTCAAATGAGGAAACGCGGGTTCGCTAACCGGTCCCGGGTCAAGTCCAGAGTGACGGACTACGAGGAGGATGACAAGCACCCAAATAACCACAAAATGCGCGGGATTTAGAACAGCGATGTGGCCCGGGCAGCTTCTTGCGATAACCCTTGGCTGGGGGGAATCTTAGCAAGCTGCTGTAAGGCCTCGGGGTGGTCGGGGGCCAACTCGAGAACGTTGCGGTACTCGACTCGCGCATCATCGAGCGCGCCGTTAGCGTACAACTCGGCCGCCAGTGCCAGCCGCGCTGCAATATCGTGGGTGTGCTCGTTTAGCCAGTTACGCAAAACGGACGACTGCCCGTGCACGCGGCTTTCCGTTCTATGCAACACAATGGCGACCTCCGAAGTCGGTGCGCGTTGAAACGCCGCGCGCAACTCTGCCAATGCGCTTGCGTGGTTTCCTTCGTGCAAACGGATGTAACCGTTCAACACAGCCGCCTCGCTAGAAAATGGATGTTTTTCGTACAAGCGTTTGGAGTAAGCGCGGGCCGCATCGATATCGTCATTTTTTAAGGCAATATTGCCCAAACGATATAAACTCGACAAATCGTCGGGATTTTTTGCAATGATATCGACGAGCACTTCTTTTAAGTCATCCGTACGACCGGCGAGGCTATAAGCGTTCGCAAGTTCCTCCCACACGCTTAGACTATCTGCTTGCAATATCTTGAGCCGCTCGTAAATTGAGACTGCCTCGGGGTAGTTTCCCTGCGCACTATATAATCGCGCGCTGGCGTGCAAGACCGCGGGATGCTCGCGAGCAAGTATTGTCGCTGCGGACAGCGCTTTCTCAGCAGCGTCTAAGTTCAACCATTGCGGTTCCAGTGTGATCAGCGCGACCGCTAAGGGAAGGCGAAAATCATCATTGTTTACCGCCATCGCCGTCGTTAACAGCTGGAGTGCGTCCTGATGCTTGTTGTCCGCGACCAACAACGAGGCCAAGGAGACCGCAGCCGGGGTAATACCCCCGTTGCCACGGAGGAGACGACGGTAGATTGCTGTTGCTTTGTCGCGCTCATTGATTGCCACGGCACGTCGAGCCAACGCTAGCGCTGCGATTTCCGAACTGGGGTCTTTTGCTAGCGCGAGTTCATAGCTTCTCATCGAGGCGGGCATTTTCTGTTGGGCCGCTAAACACTCCCCTGTGAGCGCTAAAGCTAAAGCCGAATCAGGCGATGCGTCGGCCAATGCTGCGGCCAACGCACTTGCCTGAGCATGCTTTTCTTCGTCTAGCAGAAGCAACACTTGCAACGCTAGCGCTGTATTCGAATCAGCTAAGCTAGGTCGTAAACTTGCCAATGCCCGCCGCGCCTCGGTTCGATTCTGCAGCCGCAAGGCCACCAGCAACGGCTCGATCTCCTGGCGCCGCTCGCCCGTCTCGGAACTCAACCAACGCTCGACGACAATCACCGCGTTATCGAGATAAGGTTGGCCGATCACTTTAAGGCTAAGATCAAATGCGACATTTTTTATCGCGTTCGGTCTCGGTTTTTCCGTAACTGAGATTTCGCCGCCTTGTTTTGTCACGTCCCGCATTGTCGCGCGCAGTTGAATCGCGGGCATGTGTTGCGGATTGACGCGTAACAAGGCCTTCAGGATCTCCAGTGCTTGATGGTATTGCTCCGCATCCGCTTTTAGTGACGCAAGCAAATACATGGCATCTTGATGATTTGGCGCCTTATTTAATAATCGCGTTAACTCTCCTATGGCATTTTCAGGCGCGCCAGTTTGCGCTGTAACAAGGGCGCGCACAAACGCTACACATAAGTTCGTTGATGTCGTAGGCAACGTGCCCACCAAAGTCGTCGCACGCTGCAGTTCATTGCGAGCAACTGCCACACGCGCCTTACCACATCGCGCCCCAACTGCCGTCGGTGAGATAGCGAGCGCGTGATCATAGACCTGCTCAGCAGCGTCAATATTTTTCCTGACCAATTCGACGTTACCTAAGAGCGCGAGATAGTTCGGATTCCTCTCATCTAGCGCGAGGGCATTTTTAACGTTCTCGAACGCATCTTCGTAATGACTACGTGCGAATTGCGTTAACGCCAGCCAATAAGGGATCTTGGCGTCCTCGCGTGCTTTGCTGTCGCTGGCAGCAGCGTGCACAGCATGCGCGAGCGTAGCAGCCGCGTCACCGTAGTCGCCCGCGCGGAATTCCGCCAATCCAATTAGCGCTAACCAGCGCGGTGACAAAGTGGGCGATTGTTGTTGAATAAAACTCCGCGCATGCTCAACTTGATCACTACGAATTAGCGCTTCAGCTAATAGACGCGCCGCATTGCCATCTGGATCTAGCGCTCCAAAACGCAACGCCTTCTGCAATTCTTTGGCCGCTGCCGAGTAACGACCGGCCTTAAAATGTGTCTCGCCGAGTAATTTGCGCGCATCAGGATTTTGTGGCGCGAGTTCGACCGCTTCGCGCAACGCGGAGGTCGCGCCTGCCAGCTCGCCTTGTGCAAATTGCGAGGCTGCTCTCACGATACGCCGCTCGGCACGTTCCGCGGCAGTACCCGCCAACGTTGTGACAAAAGATAGCGTCGCCACGAGCCCGGCAGCGAACACCGCGAGCACGAAGAAAATTCGCGTTCGATTTTGTCGCGACAAGTCCGCTGGCGCGGGTTTTGGCGATGGGTTGGATTGCTTGCTGGTATTCACGAATTGTTTTTCCGCTATCGCCACATCTCGCTATTTGGTTCTCAACGATAAATGGGTTGAGAAAACGATGCCGAGACGCGTTGATGCCTGCTACCTTGCGTAACAGCCCAGCAGTCTGTCGGAAAATTAAGGAAAAACTTTAGTCACAAACTCGGCGTCAGTGATGACGCCGAGATCACTGGCTTTTCCTGTGGTGGGCATCCGGCGCGGAAGTAGCGTCATTCACGTCTGATACCTGCAGCGTCGCAGGGTCAAAATTCGGTACTTGCTCACCCATTTTTACGAATTGATCCAACAACTCGCGGTATTTTTCCTCTACTAGGTGATTCACACGCTGCGCGGCTACGCGCTCGATTTCCCGGTGGCGTCGTGCGAACGCCTCCTGCATCATATGGGACTGTTCGGCGAATTCCCGCTCCATCGCTGCCTTTTCCTCATCGATCGCCTTAGCGACGTGCGCGCGCTCTGCCTCTAACGCTTCCTCATAACGGGCGCGCTCGTATTCGATCGCTTTAGCCAATATATCTTGCTCTTCGTCGTTGAGTTCGAGTTGGTCAACGGAAGATTGCGCCGCATCTCCAAGCCCGAGTTCGTTTGCGATCTGAGCTTGCTCCTCAATGATGCTCGCCTCCAGGGATTGCCGTTCCTCAGCCAGGCGCGTTTCCATGGACTGCCTATAGGCCTCGCGCTCACGCTGCAATTCAGTTTCTTGTTGGGCGCGCATCGTCGCCATTTCCGTTTCAAACGCCGCGCGCATTTCCGCGATATTATCGTGCATCTGTGCGCGTTCGGCTTCGATCGCCGCCAACATCTTGGCGCGCTCCTGTGCGTGTGTCTCGCGCGGCATTGGGGCGTTACCAGTCTCAGCAGTCGGTTGTTGTTCCGCCAGCCATTGCTGGTGAGCGTCGCGTTCCTGTTGCAATTTGGTCTGGTGCTCAGTCCGAATCTTGACAAGTTCCGCATCGAAAGCACGCCTTTCAGCGGCCAATTCTTGCCGCGCATGGGCCCGTTCGGTCTCGAGTTCTGCCATTAATACCTCACGGTCCTGCGTACTCGCCGACTCCCGCTCCGCCTCTAATGACAACGCCTGAGCCTCACGCTCTCGACGTAACTCCGCCTCCTGCTCCCTACGTGCCGCCGCTAACTCCTCCTCAAAACAACGCCGCTCCGAATCTATCTCCTCTCGTACCGCCGTACGCTCCGCGTCTAACTCCTCTAACAATAACTGCCGGTCTCGCTCAACCGCCGCCTCTCCCTCCGCCGCAATACGCTGCCAACGCGCCTCCTGCTCCGAACGTGCCGCCGCAAGCTCCTCCTCCAAAGCACAACGCTCCGCATACAACTCCTTGCGCATACGCTCTCGCTCCGCGTTGATATCCGCTACCAACGCCACCAGCTTGCGCTCACTATCCGCTACATGCTCGCGCTCAATAGCCTCACAACGCGCTATTCGCGCTTGCTCCAACGCCGATTCCTGCTCATCCCGCGCCCGCGCTATCTCTTCCTCTAATAACTCACGCTCATGACCAAGCTCCTCCCGCATCCGAGCCCGCTCACCATCAAGCTCCGCCAATAATCGCGCCCGCTCCCGCTCTCGCTCCGCCTCATGCGTACGCGCAAATAACTCCCGCTGCGCCTCACGCTCACTCCCTAAATCACGCTCATGACACGCACGAATCTCCGCTAACTCAGCTTCCACAGATTCGCGCTCGGCCTGCATTTCTCGACGTATCTGTTCACGTTCGGCGTCCATCTCAGCTTGCAGCGCAGCATGCTGGCGTTCGTTCTCGGCGGCCCGCGCTTGCGCTAAGACTTGCGCCTGTGACTCACGTTCCCGCTGCAACTCCGCTGCGTGCTCGGCACGCCGTTGCGCCAGCTCATCGTTAAATTCCCGTCGCGTCTGTGCTTGCGCCTCACGGGTCTGCATTCGCTCTGCATCGAGCTCCTTTGCCAAAGCGGCAAGCTGACGTTCACTCTCTTCGGTATGCGCCTGTGCGAGCATCTGTTCGTGGCGTTCACGCTCACGCTGCAACTCGGCTTCGTGCTCGACGCGCAAGCTGGCCAGTTCTTGTTCAACTTCGCGACGTTCTTGCTCCAGCGCACCCCGGGCTCGCGCGGTTTCTGCTTCGAGCTCGACCGCTAAAGCCTCGCGCCGACGCTCTCCGTCTGCCGCAATCTCCTCTGCGAGCGCTTGTTCTTGCGCATCGCGCACGCGCTGCAATTCCGCTTCGTGCTCGGCACGCCGCGTTGCCAGCGCTTCGTCAAACGCACGACGCTCCTGTTGCAACGCTTCCTCAGCACGCCGGCGTTCGGCTTTGAGATCAGCCTCGAGCTCGGCCTGGCGGCGCGCGCGTTCCGCAGCGTCGTCTTGCTCAACGGCATGTAAGTGCTCGTCACGCATGGCGCTCAGCTCTTCCTCTAGCTCTAAGCGTTCCGCGTACAGTTGTTGGCGCATGCGCTCGCGCCCAGTGCCAAATTCTGCACGTAGCGCGTCCTCTTGTTCGTGACGCGCGCGTGTCAGCTCGGCTGTCAATGTCCGGCGTTCTTGCTCTATTTCAGCGCGCAGGTCAGCACGTTCGGCGTCTATCTCTGCCTGCAGAACGGCGTGTTTCTGCTCCCCTTCATCGCTAAAATCTTGCTCCAAGCTCTGCAACCGCGCTTCGCGTTCCTGCCGTATTGCTGCTTCATGATCTGCCCGGATATTCGCAAGCTCAGCATCCAGCTCGCGGCGTTCTTGCTCGTTTTCAGCGCGCAACTGCGCGCGCTCGGCTGCTATTTCCGCCTGTAGAGCCGCGCGTAGACGTTCACTTTCTGCCGCCTGTTCTTGTGCTAAAGCCTGGCGTTGTTCATCGCGTTCGCGCGCCAATTCCGCCTCGTGTTCGGCGCGCAACGTTGCGAGTTCTTCAGCAACAGCACGCCGTTCTTGCGCTAACGCTTCCTCGGCGTGGGTGCGCTCCGCATCCAGCTCGGCTGCCAGGGCCGCGCGCTCACCTTCGAACTCGGCCGCCTGTTCCTGCGCTAAAGCCTGGCGCTGTTCATCGCGTTCGCGCGCCAATTCCGCCTCGTGTTCGGCACGCAACGTTGCGAGTTCTTCAGCAACAGCACGCCGTTCTTGTGCTAGCGCTTCCTCGGCGTGGGTGCGCTCCGCGTCCAGCTCGGCTGCCAGGGCCGCGCGTTCGCGTTCGAGCTCGGCCGCCTGTTCCTGTGCTAAAACCTGGCGTTGTTCATCGCGTTCGCGCGCTAATTCCGCCTCGTGTTCGGCACGCAGCGTCGCAAGTGCCGCATCGAAAGCACGCCTTTCAGCGGCCAATTCTTGCCGCGCATGGGCCCGTTCGGTCTCGAGTTCTGCCATTAATACCTCACGGTCCTGCGTACTCGCCGACTCCCGCTCCGCCTCTAATGACAACGCCTGAGCCTCACGCTCTCGACGTAACTCCGCCTCCTGCTCCCTACGTGCCGCCGCTAACTCCTCCTCAAAACAACGCCGCTCCGAATCTATCTCCTCTCGTACCGCCGTACGCTCCGCGTCTAACTCCTCTAACAATAACTGCCGGTCTCGCTCAACCGCCGCCTCTCCCTCCGCCGCAATACGCTGCCAACGCGCCTCCTGCTCCGAACGTGCCGCCGCAAGCTCCTCCTCCAAAGCACAACGCTCCGCATACAACTCCTTGCGCATACGCTCTCGCTCCGCGTTGATATCCGCTACCAACGCCACCAGCTTGCGCTCACTATCCGCTACATGCTCGCGCTCAATAGCCTCACAACGCGCTATTCGCGCTTGCTCCAACGCCGATTCCTGCTCATCCCGCGCCCGCGCTATCTCTTCCTCTAATAACTCACGCTCATGACCAAGCTCCTCCCGCATCCGAGCCCGCTCACCATCAAGCTCCGCCAATAATCGCGCCCGCTCCCGCTCTCGCTCCGCCTCATGCGTACGCGCAAATAACTCCCGCTGCGCCTCACGCTCACTCCCTAAATCACGCTCATGACACGCACGAATCTCCGCTAACTCAGCTTCCACAGATTCGCGCTCGGCCTGCATTTCTCGACGTATCTGTTCACGTTCGGCGTCCATCTCAGCTTGCAGCGCAGCATGCTGGCGTTCGTTCTCGGCGGCCCGCGCTTGCGCTAAGACTTGCGCCTGTGACTCACGTTCCCGCTGCAACTCCGCTGCGTGCTCACGGCGAGCGGCGTCTAAGGCGCGACGCTCTTGGGCGAACTCTTCCCGCATGCGCGCGCGTTCGGCGTCCACTTCAGCGAGCAAGGCAGCGTGGTCTTCTCCGCTAGCACTTGCAGCCTGCGCACGAATTTGCGCTTGCTCATCACGCAGACGGCGTATTTCCGTTTCGTGCTCCGCATTAACCGCCGCGAGCGCCTCATCAAACGTGCGGCGCTCCTGCGCTAACGTTACTTTCATGCGCTCGCGTTCCGCGGCAAGTTCAGTACGGTCTTTTTCGTACTGCGCGCGCCAGGCTTGTTGTTCCCGCTCCAGCCTTCTGCTTTGCTTCTCCAGCCGGCGCCCGAGTTTCAACAGCTCCTTGCGTTCGGCGCGGATCTCGGCGCGTTTTTCTATTAGGTGTTCACGCAAGCGTATTTCTGCGCTCGCTATCTTGTCGTTCGCTTGTTCCTCTGCGGTCTCGCGCATGCGCGCCATCGCGACGCGCAGTCGTTCGGCGTACTGCGACTCGCGCTGTTCCAGGGCGATTCTTTTTCGCTCTAGTATTTCCGCTTTCCGGCTTAAATAAGTGTGCTGCTCTTTGAGCTTCTCCATGCGTTCGATGACTTGATGGCGTAACGAATGATCGATTTCTGCGACCCGCGCGTTCACTTGGCGCTCGGCGGCTACTTTGAGTTCGGCAATTGTCGCACTGAGATCTTCGCTGGGGCCGACCGCTGGCGCGGATGGCGCGCGTTGAGGTAGGTCCGCAGTGCCGATGCTCGCCGTTTCAAACTGTTCCCCCGCTGCGGCTCGGTACGCATCGGGGATAGGCCCGGCGACTAAGTACGCTTCAAACCCAATTTCGGCTAATAAATAACAGCCTACTTCTGAATTCGCGATATCGTCGCAGTAGACGACATAAGTAACTTCCGGCTCTAAGATGTTGCGCTTCAGTCGCAGCAGCGAGATAGGTACATTGATGGCGCCTGGTAGCGAACCACCACTGCCGAAATCATCTTCGTCACGCAAGTCGATCCATTGCGCGCCGGCTGCGACCATTTTTTCAGCTTGTTTGAAGGTTGCACGCCTGACGAGCGGCTTGCGTAAGTACTCGTGAAAATACTCCGCCGCAAAACGCATGACTACGCCGTCCGTTAACATCTTCACTTTCGCATTCGACTGACCGTTGGTGATCAATGCCTCTTCACCGAATCCCGCGCCCGGCACACGGACACCGATTCGATAATCGCGCTCATCCAAGCCATGTCGAACAACTTCGGCTGTGCCAGATTTCATGATGTAGTAATAATCTGCAGGCGCGTCTTGCTCGATCAATACCACGCCCGCATCGATGGCAAATTCCTCCACCTCCGCTAAGATGCGTTGCGCGCTCGCCCGTGGCACATGCGCAAGCACACCAAATGTTAACGCGCGTTCGAGGCCATCCATTTCCTCCCAATTTTCCAAATGTTTGACTTCGGCTTTGGCGAGCGGTGCGGCGAGTTCCGCCCGGGTGACTTCGCGCTGATAAACTCCCTGAGGAATTTTCATTACCGTAACCGGTTCCAAGGCTTGTATCTGGACATTTTGCGTAGGGTCGTATATCGGCTCCATTACCGGCCCCGCCGCCGCCGAGACAGTGTCGTTATCCGCACCCACCTTGGCGATGTGAACAGCACCCTCGATAAGATAGATGACAAAATTGACCGCGTGTCGGGAGCCCACGACCAACTCCGAGGTGTCATAGGTTTGGATTTCAGCTGCAGCAGCCAGCACCTTGCGGTAGCCGTAGGGCAAATGTTTCAGAGGTTCGAGGATTGCGACCAGTTCATCCGCGCTGGCGCGCGCAGTCCCGTCGACTTTGTTCTGTTCGGTAGCCATTTTATGTTTTTCCCGCTTCCACGTTGGTCCTGGGTCTTGGTATAGAATTACGCAGCGCCACAAGAGTCGGCGCTTAGGTACAGCGTGCATATTGCGTCGCCAGCATAATCACATTGCCGCAGCGGCGTGATTGCATCGCTAACGAAACGCGGGCGCGACGCAAACTTTTACATTAGCTGCGTTCGCGGGGTCCAATGCCTGACTGAACCAGGTTTATTATTTTGCGTACTTTTCAGTGTGCTAAGTTTAACCTGGGAGTGAAGCCTTAATCTGAACAATATCTGAACAAATACAAAGGATTTTTTGATGTTCTCACCACATTGAAATGACCGCCCGCGAGGTGCACATGCCGCCTCAGGCCGGCGCCGCTCGGTAGCCACGACCTGCCGTGCTGGGTCGCGAGCGCAAACCTTCCGCGCTCGCCGACCGCGACGCGGCTCCGGCGCGCAAAACCTTATCAACGATGCTGCTACTCACAGATCGCGCATGACGATTCGATGCTTAGGAAAACGCAACTAATGGCCGCGCAGGGTGTTCCAGCAAAACTCGGCAGATTTTGGGACCGGGCTTACATTCGCGCGCAGCGCCTACTACCGCAACAATTCGTGTCCCTGTCCGCAGGAAAGCTCGCGCGCGCTGAGACGGGTGTCATCAAGCAGTTGCTAATTAGGCTCTTTTGCGCCCGATACCAGGTGGATTTAGACGACGCGGCGCGGCAAAAAATTCACGAATACAAATCATTCAACGACTTTTTTACCCGCGAACTGAAGCCTGACGCGCGACCGTTAGCACCGGACCCGAGAGACATCATCGCGCCCGCGGACGGGGTCGTGAGTCAAGCAGGTCTCATTAAAGAAGGCACCTTGATCCACGCTAAAGGTCACGAATACTTTGCCGTCGATCTTGTCGGCGGCGAAATATCAACCGGTCAACGCTTGCGCAGCGGATCGTTCGCCACCGTCTACCTCGCCCCCAGTAGCTATCACCGCGTACACGCGCCTGTCTCTGGGCACATCCGAGCGGTACAACACGTCCCCGGTTCACTGTTATCTGTTAATGAGCGCACAACGCACCTCGTGCCGGAGCTATTTCGTGTCAACGAACGCGTGGTCGTGCAGATCGAAACCCCCAAGGGATTGATGATCGTTATCATGGTGGGTGCGTTATTAGTGGGCTCGATGGAACTCACGTTTTGCGGCTTGCCGTTACATCCTCGCAAGGGTCCCTTAGAGATCATGTTACCGCCCGAGGGCATCGCGATTGAACGCGGAGAAGAATTGGGGCGCTTTAACATGGGTTCGACCGTCATCATGCTCGCTGAACCCGGCGCCATCGTCTTCAACCATCTATTGCTGCGTCCCGGTGCGGCGCTGCGCGTCGGCGCGCCGATCGGCCGTTTCGTGAGATAAACCGCCGCGCTTTTAGTCCTGCGATGTCGGTTGCTATGGCGTGATGCCGGGTTCGATTACGAATGTTCGCAGGCCGCTCGGCTGCTGTATTTTCACTTCGACTTGGTCTTGTGCAGGCCTAAAATGCAAGCCGGTAGTACGCTGACCACCCGTGATTTCGCAACCGAAACCACCCCCTTCATGTGGCGTGGCATGGACTTCGATTTCATCGGTGTCAGCGCGCAAACGCGGCACCATGACGACGAGAAAATTGTCTTCATAGTTATCGCCAGCAGGGGAAATTTCCACTCGCCAAGCTCCCGGTTCGACGTTGGGTTTTTTTTGCGCGGTCTTCCGTATCCCGCCTTGTTCGTCGAAGTTCTGCCCGTCAACAAAATATTCAAAGCCCGGGCCGCCTATCATATTGACGACGGCGTTACGCGGCCACAGAACGTGCCCCTGCAATATGCCTCCCGCGCGGCCTCGCCCGCCACCGGCTTCGATCGCGACCCTAAATCCGTCCGCGCTCAGCACAGGTTCGTTAATGGTATGGAGTAGCCACGTTTTGCGAAACGATGCCGTCGTTGCGATGACTTGATCGAAAACCACGACCACATCGTTAACCCGATCGTAGACAAATATTCGTGTCAGCTTTTCTACCCGGCGCGTACGGTGGGAAAACGTGCCTTTGCCAGATAAATGGTTCGTATAAGCGGGGGTAAGATCCGCTACGAACACGGATAAACCGTGCTGTTCGAACCGCGCTTTAATAGCACCAGTATGGTAGATCTCGCGTTTATTCTCCCATTCAGCGCGATCGAGCGGCGCGGCTTCGATACTCCAACCAGAGCCTACGCGCCTTTGTCCACCGTCGTTCGCAATACTCCGCGCAGGTTTTTCATTCCCCGCTGGGATCGGGATCACATCGCGGGGATCCCTAACGACGAGTGTATTGTGCGCAATAGTCTGATAACTATAATTCATATGGTGGTCCGACCCGTATTTCGGCCCATATAAACCACTGTCGATCGCTAATGCGCCACCTTTGTAGATCGTAAACGCGCCTTGATCCAAGTGCATGTGCGACCAATAATTATCGCCTGCTTTGAACGTTACGTAAGTTGCTCGATCCCCCCAAGTACTGCGTCCGACAAACAGGCCGAGGCCATCGAAAAACCTAGTCAAGGGTAGGCGTTCAATGGCTTGCGAGTCATGCAAGCTCGAATCAGGCAACGGTCCCCAAGGCCAAGCAGTCGGTGTCACTGCCGGCGCGCGCGCGCGCCTTAAACTAAACCCAGCCGCGTGGTGAAATTTAATCGCTAAGGGAATTTGGTCCGGAACTGCCCGGTCAAAAAAGCCTGCGTCCCCCCAACGAAAATCGGTTCCATCAGGACGCGTCCGGTAGATGAGAAACTCAAGAAAACCCGCGATCCCCGCTACGCGTGAAAACAGATCCTCACCAGTGCCCCGTGCCCATAACGCCGGGATCTGATACACGGCTTGCCCAATTCCAATGCCAATATATTCCCCGCCTTCATGCCATCCGCCGTTAGACCCCATGATCTGATTCCAAACAGGCAACATACGGCGGTGCAAATAATCGTAGGTAAATCGCATCGCCGATTCGGCCTGGGGTGCATCTTGGTAAACCGCAATAACACACGCTACCAGCGCTTGCAGCGGACTGTTGTACAAATAGACGTTATACGGTGAAAGCCGCTCCTCGCGGATCCGACCGACGATGTAATCACACCCCTCGATCGCTTTGTCACGCAAGGCGTAGCGCTGCGCCGAGGACCAATGATCATAGAGCCAGTCGTAGGCGACGGCGATCGGTTTTACCTGTTGGTGGCCCCGCCATTCGAATTCGAGCGCCATCAACTGCGCGTGCAACTTTTCTAGGTTTTGACTACCAGGATCGACAAACGCCATCAAGGTACGGGAATCGAATACTTCATTTTCTGCTTGTGCACGGCGTCGATGCTGGTCGAAAAATTTTGGGTTTTCCTCAAGAATTCTCGCGATGTCTGCGGCCGAAGGCGCTGGAAGCCGAGGATGCTGGCGGCGAAAATTTGCAATGCTTACCGCGGGCAAATCCTCGCCGGACACCAAGGTCGGGAGCCGCGTCTCGTCGAGACGACGCTCCCGGGGACGGTTCTGGGCCATCCACATCAACAAGCCTCCCACTGCAACCATGGCAACGAATAATAGGATCCAGCGACGTTTGCTACGTTTTGCGGCTGCTTGTTTTGAGCGCCGTGTTCGTTGACGCGTCATTGCCCTTCTTTACGCTTCGTATTTTTGTAAAAAATTCCCCGAGTAATTTGAATTCCTCGGCCCTGCGGCTACCTTGACGCCAAGCGAGCCCGATCGTGCGATAGCTTTCGGTCGCTAGGGGATAAAGCCTAACGCGCGTATTCTTCAACAAAGTCGAGCCCCTGGCCATTTCGGGTAGAAATGTGACGCCAAGATCAGCATCGACCATTTCTACCAAGGTCAGTAGACTGCTCGCGGCGAAACGTTGCACTTTTTGTGTATTGCGGATCCGACACGCTGCCAAAGCATGCTCGCGCAGGCAGTGGCCATCTTCGAGCAGCAAAATACTGTCTTCGTCGAGGCGACTAAAGCGATAGTTGTGCGGATCGATCCGTTTGGTTTCGGGATGCGTTGCCAGCAAGAACCGATCACGAAATAGCGGCATGGTCTCGACACTACGCATCGACCACGGTAGCGCCAATAGAAGCACATCGAGCTCACCTTCAAGCAAACGCTGGTAAATTTGCTGCGTCTGATCCTCGACCAGATAGAGACACAATGCCGGATAGCGACGACGTAATTTTGGCAACGAAATCGGGAGCAAAAAAGGCGCGATTGTCGGGATCACGCCGAGACGCAGCGCGCCCGCCAGCGGTGCCTCCTGTGCTTGCGTTGTCTCGACCAAGCTCTCCACATCCTGGATCACCAAACGCGCCTTAGCGGCGACTTCTTGACCGATCGCCGAGATCGTCACATTACGCTTCGTGCGATCGACAAGTTGCACCCCCAGCCGGTTTTCGAGCTCCTGTATCGCGTTGCTGAACGCCGACTGCGAGATAAAACATGCCGCCGCCGCGCGCCCGAAGTGGCGCGTTTCGGTGAGCGCAACGAAATAGCGAAGCTGTTTTATCGTGGGCAAGTTATTATCTATATAATCGATTAATCTAATCTATATATACCATTTTATAAAACGACAAACAATTTCTATAATTATTCTCTCGTTACACGTGGAGACAGAATCATGGCACCTAAGTCAGGCATAGCGACCGCTGACCGTGACCGCATCGCAGACGGTTTGGCGCAACTCCTCGCGGATAGCTACACGCTCTATTTGAAGACCCACAATTATCATTGGAATGTTCAGGGTCCGTTGTTTAACACCTTGCACTTGATGTTTGAGAAGCACTACACCGAACTCGCCACCGCGATAGATGAAATCGCCGAACGCATTCGCTCACTTGGTGTAAAGGCGCCAGGTTCCTATCGCGAATTCGCGGCACTCACGTCGATCCAGGAGGCCCGCGGGGATGAATCTGCGGAGAACATGATTCGCGAGCTGCTCACCGGGCAAGAGACGATCGCGCACGCGGCGCGCAACGTCGTTCCGATCGCAGCAGACGCGCACGATGAACCCACAGTGGATCTGCTTACCCAACGTATGCAAATTCATGAAAAAAATGCCTGGATGCTACGCAGCATGCTGGCCTAATCACGACAGCTAGATTGAGGAAAAACCATGTTTAATAATCTCGCGGGACAACGCGTCCCCAATGTTACTTTCAAGACCCGTCGCGGCCACGAGTGGGTCGACCTAAGCAGTGACGACGTTTTTGCTGGCAAAACCGTGGTCGTCTTTTCGCTGCCCGGTGCATTCACGCCTACTTGTTCGTCGTCACATGTGCCGCGATACAATCAATTGGCGCCGTACTTCAAAGCGCACGGCGTTGACGATATTGTATGTATCGCCGTCAACGATGCTTTTGTCATGAACGAATGGCAACGTGCACAGGGTGCAGATCGCGTTACGTTTCTTCCCGATGGCAACGGTGATTTTACCGCTGCCATGGGTTTGCTCGTCGCTAGTGAGAACCTGGGTTTCGGCCGACGTTCATGGCGCTACTCGATGCTAGTACGAGATGGCGTAATCGAAAAAATGTTCATCGAACCCGAAAAGCCAGGCGATCCTTATGAAGTGTCTGACGCCGATACAATGCTCGATTATCTCGATCCGGAAGGTGCCCGACCCCATAATGTTGCGATATTAACTCGCGACGGTTGCGCGTTCTGTGTGAAAGCAAAAGGCTTGCTGGCTGCGGCAAAGATCGAATACGAAGAGTTGAGTTTGAACCGCGACTATACCGACCACACGCTGCGCGCAGTTGCAGCCGAGATTAGCTATCCCCAGGTCTTTATCGACGGTGAGCACATCGGTGGCGCCGATCGTCTCGAAGCGTGGCTGGTAGATCACGGTAAATTAGCGAAACGCACCGCCGCTTGATGTTCGTCGCGGCACGGTGCCTCGACGTACCTGCCCGGAGGCCGCGATCCTCGGGCAATGCCCGCATTAGGCGCGCAGCATCTCGTGCTCGACCTCGGCGTTTTCGGTGATGACCTCAGTCAATAGTTCCCGAAACCACACATGGCCAGGGTGTTGGGCAAATCGCTTATGCCAGATGAGTTCGATTTTATCGAACTCCGGCGGCGGTTGGATTGGCGAGGGCCTCAAGACCAAGTTAAGCATCGGGGCATACAATGCCGCGATCCTTTTCGGTAGCGTAACGATCAAATCACTCGCCGCGATAATCCGCGGCGCGACCACAAATTGATTTACCGTCAGCGCCACCCGTCGACTCAAACCGCGCTCGGCTAAAGCCACGTCAACAAAACCGCTGGGATCGCCGCGTGGTGTGATCAATAAGTGCTTGCAGGCGGCGAAACGTTTTAGCGTCAGCCGCCCCTTGGCCAACGGGTGATCCGCACGCATCAGCACGGCGAAAGCGTTGTCGTTCAATACCGTCACACCAAAACGGTCGGGCATTGAGGAGAAAACACCGACCGCGAAGTCAATTTCACGAGCATCCAAACGTTCATAGGCTTTGCCGGCCGGCGCGACGATGCGCACATCGACGTTAGGCGCTTCCTTGGCGAGCTTCTGCATCAACGGAGGAATGCAGGTACTGACGGTATAGTCGTTCGTATCGATCGTAAAGACGCGTTCCGAAGTCTGCGGGTCGAACGACGCAGGATCCAACGCCAGCTCGATCGCGTTCAACGCTTGATGCACTTCACAGGCGATTTCCATGGCCCGTGGCGTCGGTTGCATGCCGGTGGAGCCGCGCACGAACAAATCGTCCTGCAAATAGTAACGCAGCCGCGACAGTGCGTTTGACACCGCCGGTTGCGAAAGGCCGATACGCTCGGCGGCGCGGGTTACATTGCGCTCCTGTATGAGCGCGTCGAAAATCACGAGTAAATTGAGGTCTAATCGCCGTAAATTCATATTATCAATAATGCATGTTTTAAATATCTATTTCAATTATTACTCGTCATGGACGATACTTTGCTCCAACGACAGCGCTGCAACCGGCGGCGCCGGATTCGAAACTAAATCTAGTCAGAGGAAATTGAAATGGAAAATCGTCACCACACGAACCCCGCGGCCCATGCCGTAAAGCGATCTGAAGAACGGGCCGGGCGCATCGCTTTGGCCGCTGTCTCTGCCACCGCCGTCGCGCTTTGGGCATACTTGGCCATAAGCTTGGGCAGCGGCCTGCAGGTACCAGGTATTATTTAGATGCGGAACATCGCAACACAGCTCCAAGGGGTCGCTGCTAAATAGTGTCACCACGTCTATCAGCGACCCCCGACGCTTAAGTACGCGTGACGTAAGGGCTCGGGGAATTTTTCGATCGCATAGCGCAACATCGTGCGCGGCATGTTAGCCGCGTTTTTGTCCAAGAACGCCAATTCAACATCGCGGTCGCGATTACCGATCTCACGCAACATCCAACCGGCTGCTTTGTGAATGAGATCCGCGTCATCGTCGAGCAATATCGACGCGAGCTCGAGTGTGGTGGAGTAATGTGCCGCGCGGATAAACGCAAATGTGCACATTACAGCCCAGCGGCGCGTCCACAAATGACGACTGCGAGCCATAGGGAGCAGAATTTTTTGTTTGTCGCGACGAGACAACAAATAAGCGCCACCGATCCGCGGTGCGGCAGTGTCGACTAAATCCCAGTTATCAATGTGCGTAAGATTAGTGATGCATAAAGAGTATATCGCCGTACGAGTGCCGCTATCAGCATGTTCGAACTGCAGGACCAATATCAATAACGCGGTCAAACGATGTTCATGGATCGGGCTATGTAGAAGTTTTTCTATCTCCGTTTGCGCTAGGGTTTGATGGGCACGCGCGACGCGCCGTTGCTCGGGAACTACTACGCCCAAAAACCGGTCACCCTCTCCATACTCACCAGGACCCGTTCTAAAAAAACGCCGTGAATGTCGTGCCCGATCGGGATCGGCAACAGCTTTTAGTGCGCGCTTAACGCTCGCGGCCGTAACTTTGCCGCTGCGGGCCGCGTCTTTCATTTAGCTAGATGACTGAAACGAATATTTCTCGTCGGCCGCGCGCACATAAGCCTCCTCCAGACCCAATTCCCGGCGCACGATGTTCGTGCCAAGCACCAATGAAACACATTTATAGAATGCAATGCGACGCGACAACCCTTCGCGTCCAAAACCACAATCTGCCGTTATCAGTAAGCGTTCTGGTGGGACAAATTCGAGTGCGTGACGGATTGTCGCCGCCACTTGTTCGGGGGACTCCACCGTCGTACGGGTATGATCGACGACCCCGATCCCGATTTTTTTATCCGTCTTGATGTTCTTAAAAAGCGCAATATCCCGTGCTTGATTGCTGCCTCCCTCTAGCATCAATACATCACAGTTCATCGCCAAAAAATACGGTAAGGCACGTTCATAGCTTGGGCGTTCCCAATAAAAACTCTGCTGGTTAGGGTTGCCCCAACACGTGTGGGCCCAAATTTCGCTATTCACGCCATCGACTTGACGGTTAAATGCTTCGGTGTAGAACTCTAGATCTTTATCGCTGCACGGTGGAATCGCGTTGCAATTGAAATGATGCACGGGCTCTTCGATCTGAATTACCGGACAACCGGCATCGGCGAGCTCGCGATATTCCTCGTTCATTGCTGCCGCAATATCCATAATCAACGCTTGATCGTCGTCGTAGTATTCGTTCCACAGCATCATCGGCAGGCACGTTGCGCAAATCGATCCGAGTTTAACCGGTCGATCGGTCATCTTTTGCGCGGTTTTCCAGATCGCAGAAAAATGCAAAGGACCGCGGGTGATCTGCTCGCTCACCGTGGGTGGATGCCAGCTTTCTTGAACTTCATAAAGAATGTGCCCGGGGCGCATATCGCCGTAGTCAAGAAAATGTGAGGTATCCCGAAATCCGCTGATACCGTTTAACCGTTCGATGGTATAGAAAAACCACGAGCGACCGCCAACCTCGAGGTCAAAGCGCGTATCACCGTCGACAAAAATATCGAGGCCACAGCGTTCTTGCTCAGAAATATAACAAGCAAGCGCGTCGAGGTATTGTTCACGATAAAGCGAATCGCCCATGGCGACTTTGAACGGTCGCCCGCGGAGATTCTGGTTAAACCAAGCAGGTTTTGGAAATGAACCAACCATGGCAGTTGGCAGTACTTTATCTTTGGTAGCTACGAACATCTCTTCACGCCCTCCTCGAACAGAGAAATAGTGCGAAGGCGACGCCTCCCGTGGTTCGCGAGACGGTCGCTTATCAACACCACTCGGATACTATGCTGCTAGTCCATGCGATGCAAAGCGCGAGGCGGCGACGACCTCGGTGTCACTGAAGCGACGATAATGACGTAGGTGAGGTGCTGACCGAATCCGGTAAACGCGAGATGTTGCGGTTTTGCGGCTGGTTATTTCGCAATGCGTTGATCGATCGTGGGTCTTGTCATCGCAATTCCTTGGCACGCTGTTTCGCGGCGGCGTATTCAACCTTGAGTCGATCGGCGACCTGCTTGACGCTCGTTATGTCGTGAATGCCACCGGCGCCGTGGCCGGCGGACCAGATGCTGTGCCAGAGCTTGACTTCATCCATGCCGTCTGGCATGCCGGCACTCGGATGGTCGCGGACGACGTCGAGGTCGAAGCCTGCCTCGGCAAGGCTCTCCGCCAGAATGTTTGCAGGAGAGCGATGAAACTTTGTGAACACGATATCAGTGCTGGCCGCGCGCGTGATCATTTTTTTGTAGGCCTCGGGAGCATTTGCCTCGACGACCGGAATAAAGCGCGTGCCCAAGTAAGCAAGCTCTGCACCCATCATCCGCGCGGCAAAAATATCGGCACCCGTATTGATGGCGCCCGCCAGTGCAATCGGTTTGTCAGTCAGCTCGCGCAGTTCATTCATCAGAGCAAATGGATTGATCGTGCCGCAGTGACCGCCGGCGCCGCCGGCAACGGCGATCAGCGCATCGGCGCCGGCCTCGAGTGCCTTCTCGCCGTGACGGCGCGATGCCACATCGTGCATGACGACGCCGCCAGAGTCATGTACACGGGCGAATGCATCCCCGGGCGCACCCTTTGAGGTCAGCACGAGCGGGATCCTACGTGCGCAGATCACCTCGAGATCGGCTTCCGCGCGAGGATTACTGCGGTGCAAGACGATGTTGACGCCGTACGGCGGTGCCGGTTTGCCCGTTTGCTCGGCGATGGAGGCGAGCCCCACCTCGATCTCGTCGAGCCACGTGACGAGATCGTCCTGTGTTCTTGGCGTATGCGCCGGAAAGCTGCCGAGCATGCCCTCGCGGCAACTCGCGACGACCATCGCCGGGTTGGAGACGATGAACATCGGCGCAACAACGACCGGGATATCGAGGTTTTCGACGAGGCGCGCGAATGCGGAGGAACTATTGGTGCTCACGACATCGCCACTATCGATGCGCCCGGCCAGCGGTCCTTCCATGGTCTAGCTTCTTCGAGCTCATAGGCGAGTTGCAGTATGGTGCGTTCGCTAGCCGATGGCCCGTTGAACAGACTGCCAACCGGCAGCCCAGCATCGGCCTGACCCAGTGACAGGGCGCACGACGGCAGTCCGAGCGCATTACCAAGCGGCGCAAAGTTATCCCACTGCATGACGCGAATTTTGAGTTCTTCGTAGTTGCGCTTAAGCGGATCCTGTTGTGCGTTGAGGTCGGCGGGCTCGCTCGAGGTCGGGGTCAGCCAGAGGTCGTAGCTGGCCATCCATTCGTGAAAGCGATGGCGCAACGCCGCGAAATAGCGGGTGGCATCGTCGTATGCACTATCTGGATAGTCCGTGAAACTCTCGGCGAGACCCCGGGTCCAAGCGTCGGCGTCCTCCGGCGTGACCTCGCGCTCGAGACGCTGCGCGATGTCCTCCACGATTTGCGCGCCGGCGCCGGTCCAGTACGCCATGAAGTGGTACCAGAATTCGGCCCCCCAGATCGGAAATCGTGCTCCCTCGACCGTGTGTCCCAGGTTTTCGAGCAACGCTGCAGTCTCGCGAATCTGACGCGTTACTTCGGAGTCGATGACGAGCGTTTCGTCTGTGCCCGTGGTGGAGAATGCGACGCGCAGGCGGCGCTTCGATGGCCCCGCGACGAAACCAACCGGCTCGAGGAGATGACCGGATTTGACTTCGCGCGCATCGAGATAGTGGGCCTGATCGCGAACGCTGCGCGTGTGGCAACCGTTATTAAAGAGGGGACTGAGGCCAGCGCATACCTCACGGTCCTCACGACCGCGTGAGTACTTGAAGCCGATGACACCGTTAGACGCTGCTGGCAGTCGTGTCGAGCCGCCGCCGTCGTCGGCCGTTGCGAGCGGCACCATGCCGGAGGCGACCGCTGCACCCGAGCCACCGCTGGCGCCCGCAGCGCTGCGGTCGAGATCCCAAGGGTTTTCTGTCACGCCGCAGGCGATCGACTGGGTGCTGGTCAGAACTGCGAATTCGGGTAGCGCCGTTTTCCCAATATGGATCATGCCGGGGGACTCCGCGGCACGCGCATCAGGTCCGCTAAATGCTGACGGGGCATTCTCGTCGATAACCGAACAGTTGAAATTGGGTAGGCCCTCGCGGGGATCATAACCCTTGAATAGGTAAGGTACGCCTGCAAGTGGTCCATCCGTCGGTTGGGCGTTCTTCGCTTCACGATGCGCATGGTCGAAGGCCTTGTAGATGACGCAATTGAGCTTCGGGTTCAGAAACTCGGTACGTTCGATCGCAGCGTCGATAAGCGCTTTCGCGCCGACATCCCCGGCCTTGAAAAGCTGTGCCTGTCCTACCGCGTCGTATTTGGCAAGTTCTGCGGCGCTGTAACTCGAACCTTTAGCGCCTGCGAAACGATCCGCAAGCGCTAGACCGGCGAGCGCGGCACCGGACTGCGCAAGAAATACGCGTCGCGCCATCGTTCTCTCCTCTATATCTCCCCATTTCGCAACGACTGGGCATGAATCGGTCAATGTGGTTTTCGGGTATGCGATTATACAATGGCCAAACGCTACGTTTTCTTGATCATAGACATTCGTAACAGACTCCGATGCGCTTTTCGCGCCCTGCTCGAACAGAGAAATGGTGCGAATTCGACAGCCGCTGCGGCTCGCGAGACAGTCCCCAAACAACACCACCCTGATATTATGAAGCGAACCCATGCGATGCGGCGGCATACCATCGCGACTATGTATATTCACATGAGGATGAGTTAGTGAACTTTCAATTTTCACCGGAGCAACGCGCGATTCGGGATGCGATCAATAAGCTCTGCGACGCTTTCGACGCCGACTACTGGCTGAACTGCGATACAACTGGCGCGTTTCCACAAGAATTCGTCGCTGCGGTTTGCGCCGGCGGGTGGTTTGGGATCGCCATGCCCGAAACTTATGGCGGCAGCGGCCTCGGTATCGCTGAGGCGGCGATAATGATGCAAGCGGTGACCGAATCCGGCGCCGCGTTCACCGGGGCGTCGTCGATCCATTTGAATTTATTTGGCCTAAACCCGGTTGTCGTTTTCGGTAGCGAGGCTCAGAAAGAACGCATGTTGCCGCCTTTGATCCGCGGCGAAGATTCGGCTTGTTTCGGCGTTACTGAACCGAATGCCGGTCTCGACACAACGAACTTACAAGTCCGCGCCGAGCGCACTGGCGATGGTTATCTAATTTATGGGCAAAAGCACTGGACATCGATGGCGCAACGCGCCAATAAAGTGCTGTTGCTGGCACGCACTACGGCACGCGAGCAAGTCAAGCGCAAGACCGACGGCTTATCGTTATTCTATACTGATCTCAACCGCGACTATGTCGAGATCACCGAGATCCCGAAAATGGGGCGCAAAGCGGTCGATTCTAATGCCGTGTTCTATGACGGCATGCCGGTGCCGCAAGATGATCTGATCGGAGAAGAAGGCCGCGGCTTTCACTATATCCTGCATGGCTTAAACCCGGAGCGGATCCTGATCGCAGCGGAAGCTGTCGGGCTCGGGCGCGCGGCGCTTAAGCGCGCCGTAGGCTACGCAAATGAACGCGAAGTATTCGGGCGTCCGATCGGCATGAATCAAGCCATTCAGCACCCACTCGCGCGTAACTGGATGGAATTGGAGGCGGCTAATCTGATGGCCTTCAATGCCGCGGCGAAATACGACGCCGGTGAAGACTGCGGTGCAGAAGCGAACGCGGCAAAATATCTCGCGGCCGAAGCCGGGTTTAATGCCTGCGAGCAAGCCGTGCTAACACACGGCGGTATGGGCTACGCGCGCGAATACCACGTCGAGCGCTACCTACGTGAGATCATGATCCCGCGGATCGCACCCGTATCGCGGGAAATGATCCTAAATTTTATCGGCGAGAAAGTACTCGGTTTACCGCGTTCGTTTTGAATGCCAAGCCACCACCAAGTTTGAGGGGGAACATCGATGCGTTTCGGCTTTATGGAAGACTTTCGTAACCCCGTTAGATGGCGCCGTCCGTTTGCGGATTTCTATCAGCAGATACTCGATCAGATCGTGCGCGGCGAGGAACTCGGCTTTGATCATGTTTGGCTAACAGAGCATCATTTCACTGAGGACGGCTATAACCCATCGCTCATGACCACCGCGGCGGCCATTGCGGTGCGAACATCGAGGATCCGGATCGGCACGTTTATCGTGATCTTGCCTTACCAACATCCCGTGTTAATGGCGGAGGAAGTCGCAAACGTCGACATTCTTTCGAATGGACGTTTCGATTTCGGCGTGGGACAAGGTTATTCCTATCACGAATTCAACGCGCTCTGCATGGACCGCAGTGAGCGCGGCCAACGGACGCGTGAATCGATTCGCCTGATCGAACGCTTGTTCAAAGAAGATACCGTCACGCATGCGGGGCGTTTTTATCAAACCAATGGCGCACGCTTATCGCCGAAACCCGTGCAAGACCCACATCCACCCATTTGGATCGGCGCGCGTGGGCCGCAAGCCATTACCCGCGCGGCAGAAATGGGCTATCACCTCATGGCGACGATCGGTCCCGATCCCGCACCGCTGTATTTGGAAACGCTAGACAAGACCGGTCGCAACCCAACAGACTTCAATGTCGCTCAACTACGCATGGTTTATTGCGCTGAGACCGAAGATCAAGCTTGGAACGAGTGCCAAGAGCATCTCTGGCATCTGTTAGAGTTCTACCACGATATTCTTGCAGAAGCGAAAGACGCCGCGGGCGATGAGCAACCGTTGCCCGTCGACAAACCAGCGGATATGCGGCATTCGATATTAGCTGATCACTTTATGATCGGCACGCCAGATCAAGTCGCTGCAAAAATCGAGCGCTTCAAAGAGGAATTTCAATGCACCGATTTCATTATGGCGACCCAATTCCCGGGACTCGACCCAGTTAAAGGTATGCGTGCCTTAGAGCTATTCGCGACCGAAGTCATGCCACGTTTTCACGCCAACTAGGGAGAGTTCTGTGCCTCGCGATAAGCATTGTGCGGCTGGCATCGCGTGCCTATTTTTCACCTTAGCGACGACGCCAGCGGAGTCACCGGCTACCGCGGTTGATGATCAACGCCTGCTAAATGCCGCGAGTGATCCTCAGAATTGGCTCAGCTTCGGACAAAACTACACCAATCAACGCTACTCGGCGCTGGCGCAAATTACCACGGACAACGTTACACAGCTCGCGCCCCGGTGGACCTACAATTCAGGTGCGCGGGGGCCATTTCAAGTCCAACCCTTAATCGCCGACGGCGTCATGTACCTCACTTTGCCAGGCAACGACGTTGTGGCGCTCGATGCCGCTACCGGAACGATACGCTGGCGCTACGCTCACCAGCCGCGTGTCGCCAAAGTCAAAGGCAATCCCGCTAATCGCGGCGCCGCACTCGCTTATGGCAAAGTTTTTACCGCGACCAATGACGGGCGCTTGCTGGCCTTGGACCGCACTAGTGGCAAGCTCGTGTGGGATGCGCTCATCGCCCGACCGCTGCCAAATGAACTCGAAAACCTAGACGCTGCGAGCCGCGCCGCGCTGCTTAAGAACATCGACGCCTTGCCGGCGAAAATGCCACCTTTGGTTTTCCGCGGTAAGATCATCGTCGGCGTAACTTCGGCCGGTTATGGGATCTACTACAACTTGGGGGTAAAAACACGCCGCGGCCCGGCGCCGCACCCGCAATACTTTCTCGGCAAACGCGGCTTTATCGCCGCTTTTGATGCGGAAACGGGAAATGAACTATGGCGTTGGCATACCACCCGCCCGCATCACTGGGAGGGGGAATTTAAGGGCACGACAGCGCAGGGCGAATCACTGGGGCGTGACATCCCAGCGGAACGTACGATGGCCGCAACCTTGCAAGACCGTTGGCGCATGGGTGGCAGTTCCACTTGGTCTACTCCGGCGCTCGATCCCAGCTTAGGCCTGATCTATCTCGGCACCGGCAACGGCTCTCCCAACGATGTCCCGAGTGCACGGCCCGGCGATAATCTTCACGCCAGTTCGCTGGTCGCGCTGGATGTCGATAGCGGTGAGCTGCGCTGGCATTACCAATACGTGCCGCACGACGTTTGGGGTTACGACATGGCGAATCCTGCGGTTCTTTTCGCAGTCAAACTCGACAACGAGACCGTGCCGGCAGTCGGCATCGCGGGCAAAACGGGTTGGTTCTATGCCCATGATCGCCGTAACGGAAAATTGTTGTTTCGTTCCGAAGCGGTCGTGCCACAGCACAATTTATTTCGCACGCCTACCGATCGAGGTGTATTGATCTCGCCAGGATCGTTTGGCGGTGTATCGTGGTCACCAAGTTCTTATGATCCTTTCAACGGGATACTGTTCATCGCGGGAATTCATAGGCCGACTTTATTGCGGTTGGAATATGCCGAGGAGAAAAACGGTCGCATACCTTATATCGCCACGGATATCGCGATTGACGAACCCAGTTGGGGCACGCTATCCGCACTCGACTTAAACGCAAACGGGCGCATTCAGTGGCAAGTAAAAACCCCTCAACCCTTGCTCGGCGGTGTACTCGCCACCGCGGGTGATCTCGTTTTCACCGGCGAAGGTAGCGGCAACTTCGCCGCGTTCGATGCGCGTTCCGGCGCGCGTCTATGGGGCCACGACCTCGGGGCCGGCGTCAACGCACCACCGGTAAGCTACCAAGTCGGCGATGAACAATTCATCGCCGTCGCGGCCGGCGGTAGTCGTTTTTTCGGTTACGCAGCCGGCGACGTGGTGGCCGCTTTTGCGTTGCCCCGCGAGGCGCAAGGTGCAGCACCGTAACGCAGCATCAATTTTCACGCACGGCACCCTGTGGAGACGAGCGCGCACTTCCAGCGACGCAATCTGGAATACCTACATTGTTGGGATAACTTAGCGAAAAAATTTCAGCCGAAGTAAGGTCACATAGTCGCTGATATGATCAAGATAGTGTAAGCAGATGAAACTCGCTCCGCAGAAACACCTCGCGACGGCAGGCTGATCCTCGTGAGCCGCGACCTTAAAACCGCGTACGCATCCGGTGCAGTCCGTCGACACGATGCAGGCAGCGCTCGATAACTCGGATAAAGTCGCAGCAAAACTAGTCGCGGGCTTTGCTTGCATCGCCGAAGCACGGGCGCGCCAGACTACCGCAAGCGGCACGACATCGGACGGGTTTTTAGGTTTTGGCGATCAGATCAGACTGGCGTTGTTCGACTACGAAGACCACTCGGTACTCGGTGCAATTGAACAAGTCGTACAGCGGGCTTGAGCGTCGTGCTGCATAGTAGTGTCCTACCCGCCACATAAACTCCGGTGTCGCTACCGCCAGTGAAAACTCAGCGTCCCGTCCACCCAACGCGGTGAATGAATGATGTCCTCACCGATACCGTAACTCGCCGCCAACGGGAACGCGAGTGTGTTGGGCCGCGCGTCGCCCAGGTTCTTGACAAACAACGCCGCGGGATACCGGTAGGAAATACAACCAATCATCGTTCGGCCGCCAATCTAATTCGATTTTCGCTGCGACGTTGCTAAAGTCATTGTCGGTCAAACCGCCCGCCGGCGTTAACACCGAATCGGCAACGAGATCAAAATCGGAATCGACGCCCAGTGGCGCCCCGCCACGAGAAAAATTGACGCTCCCGATGCCGAAGCCGTCGTTACCGATAAATGCGGCACCGGGTATGCGAATAAAGTCCGCATTTTTAAGTAGCCGGTTACGGACGTCAAACGAAAAGCGTCGAAACCCCATTCGCTGCGACCAATTGCGGTGCCGACGCCAGTTTTTAGTTCGGACGGCCCTTCGAATTGCTCATTATCAGGGTCATTGTCGTTTCTGACCCCAAAAAAGTCAGCGGGCGCGAGAACTTCGCCACCGGTGACGGGAGCAACCGTCAGTGGTTTGGTTTGAAACGCGTAGACATTGCCTTCGCTATTCGCGTAGGCGACCCGCACTGTCGCGCTGAGTTGTTCGGTTACATCAACTAACAGTTGCGCACGTCCGGCGACGACATCAGCCTCGTGAAATTCTTCGTTGCGCAGCGGATATCCAACCAGCCATCGTGCTCATTCGTCGCTGCAGGTACGCGCGCGTAGAGTCGATCGTTTAAGGGTACGTTGACCGCTCCCTCAAACTTGACTTGATCATGTTCGGCCAGCGTGAGAGCGTCATAGGCTTCGAATTCAGGAGCTGGTTTATTAGTTAACCAATGCACGAGCCCGCCGGTCGCATTGCGTCCGAACAAGGTACCCTGCGGGTCACGCAGCACTTCGACGCGATCGAGATCGTACATTAACAAGTCGACTGCCGACATCGGCCCGATATAGAACTCATCGGTAAAGGCCGTAACGGGTGCCGCGGGGCCGTCATTGAAGTCGTTCAATGCGACGCCCCGAATCGCGATATTGGCGTTTGAACCGGGACCGTTTTGCAACTGGATGTCGACGCCGGGCGAGTGCACGGCGACTTCAGTGGCGTTGGTAAACCCGAGTTCCTTAGATCTGCTCTCCCGTGAACGCGGTCACTGCAATACCGACGTCTCGCAAAGACTGCTCGCGTTTTTGGGCTGTGACCGTGACTTCCTCCAACACGCCCGCGACGAGCGAGCGCACGGCGCAAAACGATAGAACAGATAATGGTGTCGATTTACATCGATGCTTCATAGCCGCGTCCCCCAAAATACGCCAGCCACCGCGACGCCATTGTGCGTCCTTCTATCTCTATGAAATAGAAATAAAATTTTCGTATTGCCGAAAATTATCACGGTTAGCGGAGCGCTAGATCTGACAAGATTAGGTAGCGTGGCACCGTGACTGAAATCGACTATAGTCGAGTTTTGGCTAGAATATGCCTGCAACGGTAAATGATCTATACGTCGCGCTAGCCGCGCAAGTGGGCGACGAGTTGGTGGTGCAGATATAACCACCAATTGCGTCTGAAGATATCAGTCGCTGGGAAGATATTGTGGTCACGCTGTGCAAGCGCGGGTTGCGATTCTACCAAGACAAACCGCATGCCCGACAACTAGTGATCGGTGGGAGAATCCCGCCACAAATAAAACGTGCGGATCGCGACAATGACCGCCGCATGAGTGTTGTCATTCGCGAACATTTTGCCGCACATTTTGAAATGCCGAAGATCCCCAATGAATTAGATGTATTTTTTGTGGTCGAAATTGTTGATTTGTTTTATTGCTTGTCGATGCTCCGCTACAACGAAGTAACAAAGTCGATGATGGACGAAGCCGCGCGCGCCGCGGCAGCTTACCTGCGAATTTACTTACCGGAAGTGATGCCACGTTTGCGCCCGACATAGCCGATCCGGTAGATGGCTTGGCATAGCGCTAGCAGTCGTTGCACCGCACACTTAGTCTAAAAATCCTCTTTGCACGGGCACTTGAGATCGTCGCGGCATCCACCCAATGCGTGAAACTGAACTCGACCCGCCATCATCGGTGCGCCAAATAACCGGTAGCTCGCAGCGGTCACCTGAGGATTGTAGGTTACTCGACACAAACCAGACACCCAGTGAGGCGACCAATTAGAGGCAAATCAATAAGCTGATGGCATCGCGGTGGCAAAGATCGCAGCCGTGTTGAGGCCTAATCCCCAACGGGGGTACACTGAACTTTAATTAACTTTAATTTTTGTGTAGCCGCCTACTGCTGCGGTGCACTACAACCTCCGAAACGACCTTATTATTCGGTGCGCCCATGTTAAAAAATATACTCCGAAACGCTCTCCTGGCTGTGATCTTCTGTTGTTCGTACCTACCGCTGTCGACGCTCGCCAAAAACGATAACAAACGTGTAGAAATACTGCGACTGGCGCAGTTGCAAAAGCCGGCAAGTATCATTCGCGACACTTGGGGGCTTGCTCATGTCCGAGCACGCAACGAGCACGATCTGTTTTTCCTACAAGGATATGTTCACGCGCACGATCGCCTGTTCCAGATGGACGTTAGCCGTCGCACCGGCCACGGCACACTCGCGACATTATTGGGTCAGGGCGCGTTGTCCAGCGATGTGGAGTTGCGCACGATAGGGTTGCGCCGCGCCGCGGAGCGATCGCTAGCGGCTTATTCACCACGGGTTATCTCGGCGTTAGAAGCCTATGTAGCGGGCGTCAACTATTTCGTATTCGAGTCCGGTGCGGCGCTGCCACCGGAGTATGGCGTGATTGGCTTCGACGTCAATGATCCCGCCGGTGCGTTCCCACGCTGGGAGCTGGTGGATACTCTCGTCGTCGGCAAGTTATTAGCTTTTGGCCTATCGTTCGATCTCAACGACATCGACAATAGCATCGCATTGCAGGCTTTTAGTGTGGCGCTCGGCGCGCCGCGCGGCGCTGCACTCTTTTTTCAAGACTTGTATCGCACACAACCCTTCGACTCCGCATCCACGGTACCCGACGCCGGCGGTTCCGGGCCGCCAATCCGACCGCACCGCCATGGGCATCGTTACCACAATTGGCGTGCGGCGAACGCGAAAGCCGCGGACATGGCGCGTCGTTACAAAGAAAAAGCTGGCAAGGTGCCTATGCTGAAAAAAATCATGGCACGAGACCATACCAGTCGAGGTTCGAATGAATGGGCGGTCGCGGGTGCTAAATCGGACAGTGGGCTGCCTATCATGGCCAACGATTCGCACCTCGCCCTGGACATGCCCACGACATTTTATCCGATGCACCTACGCGCCCGAAATATCGATGTGATCGGGAATGGGTTTGCCGGTGTGCCGTTCGTTGTAATCGGACACAACCGCAGCATCACCTGGGGTGCGACTGTTAACCCGATGGACGTCACAGACATTTATATGGATCAACTCGTACCGAATGCTGACTCACCGATTGGTTTGGGCATTTTGTTTGAGGGTCAGTCCACACCAATTATTCCGGTACCCGAGCAGTACTTCATTAACGCCGATGTCGATAGCGATGGGCGACCTGACGGTGTCATCGTACCGGTGCCACCTAACCCGGCGATACCTGCAGCCAGTTTGACGGTACCAGCGCGTAACAACGGCGTCATTATCGATTTCGATCCCGTTAATGGTAGCGCGTTGACAGTGCAATATACCGGATTTGCGGCCACCACCGAACTGGAAACGTTCTATCGGTGGAACAAAGCCAAAGGCTTGCGCGATTTCCGCCGCGGACTTAGAAGTTTCGATGTCGGTTCTCAGAATTGGTCCTACGCAGACCGCTGGGGCAATATCGCTTATTTCACGAGTGCCGAAATGCCCATTCGCGAAGACTTGCAAGCCGGCAGCGTCGTCGGACTACCCCCATTTTTTATTCGCGACGGCGCCGGCGGAAACAACGAATGGATGACCGTGCAGAATTTGCAAGCGGGGCAAGCCCTACCCTATGAAATCCTGCCACCTACCGAAATGCCGCACCTTATTAATCCCCTCAACGGCTGGTACGTCAACGCGAACAACGACCCCGCAGGCACGAGCCTGGATAACGATCCGCTCAATGAGAGCCGACCTAGCGGCGGTATTTATTACCTTAACCAAGGCTATGCTTCCGGCTTCCGCGCCGGCCGCATCAAGCAGCGTATCGAGTCAGCGCTCGCTGAGGACGGCAGTCTTTCCTTTGAGGACATGCAGAGCATACAGGCGGACGTTGGATTGCGCGATGCACAGTTCTTCGTGCCGCTATTGCTTGAGGCGATCGCCGACGGCCAGAAAACTGGCGCCGACGCAGCGCTAGCCACACTCGCCGCGGAGGCACGCATTCAAGAAGCCGCTAAGCGGATGACTGCTTGGCGGGACTACGATTACACCACGCCGACCGGAATTCGTGAAGGTTACGATGCGAGCGATAAGAACGGTGAACGCGGCGTTCCGAGCAACGAAGAAATTGCCAACAGCGTGGCCACGAGCATTTACAGCGTTTGGCGTTCTAGTTTCGTGCAGAACAGCATTGATGCGACATTGAGCAGCATGGGTCTGCTTGATTTCGCCCCGGGCAGCAGCCCGTCGATGACCGCTTTGCAGAACTTGTTGAGAAACGGAGGCGTATCCGCTTCAGGCGTAGATTTCTTCGCCGCCGGCGGTACGGCTGATCCCAAGCTCAACGCCCAAATCGTCGTGCTGCAAAGCCTCGCGGACAGCCTCGACCGGCTCGCTGGCGCCGAGTTCGCACCCGCTTTCGGTAATAGCACGAACCAGGACGACTACCGTTGGGGCAAACTCCACCGCATTGTGATGGACTCACCGTTGGGTGGGCCATTCAGCGTACCGCCGGCGGCCGGTGAATTTCCACCACCATTGGCGAACTTACGCGGTATACCCACAGACGGCGGATTTGGGGTGGTCGACGCGTCATCGCACAGCGCACGCGCCGCCGGTGTTGATGGCTTCATGTTCGGCAGCGGGCCGACCAACCGACTGGTCGTCGAGATGGCGCGCCGCGGACCCTCGCAGGCAGAATCCGTCTGGCCCGGTGGCATGAACGCGGTACCGGTTAACGAATTCTATCTTAACCAGCTGCCGTACTGGCTTACTAACGATGCCATTCCGCTATGGTTCCGCACCCGGGCGCTACTGCGCCATGCGGCGCAAGCGCTTATCTTACTACCGTAAGCGGTAGCGCACCGGTAAACACGTGTTCAATCGGGCTAGCAGCCCGTCGTGAGCGAGAACGGGGCTTAGCTAGCTGCTGCTGATTCATCCAGCTGAGCACCCCACTGCCCGTAGGGGTAAAGCGCGGTGATCTCAACGTCGACGATATCGTGGTAGCCCTCCTTTCAAATCGGCAAGGAATGGATCGCTTGGTCGAGCCCGGCTTCCGAGTCGACTTCGATGATCAAAATCACCGCATGTTTTCCTGCGACTTTGAATATCGGTGCGCCTTGTTTTTCGAGCTCTCAGCCCGCCACCGATACACGTTGCCAGACGGCGAAAAAATCTTTATTCGATACATCACGGGGTTTTTTTAGTTTGGCATTGAGCAGGAAGTGCATGATTCGCTTCATCGGTGTGTTTAAGCGGATAGCTAATCCTTATCCTCGGACAAGACTTACCCTTTAATGATGTCAGCAAGCGTCGACCAACAACATCTTGCGCTCAGGGCGGTCATGGGCCTATTCGTTGACCAAGTGGTTAATAAGTGCGAAGGATAGGCGACTGCCGCGATGCAAGCGCTCGACCACACCTTTTTTGAGCTGTCTGACCGCGTGCGTCGAGCGATCCGGGCGCAGCGCGCGGCACCGGGACAATGCGCCGTTGCCGAACTTGCCTGGCCGCAGGCATATCCGCGCCGGCCTGCCCGTGTGTGCTACAGAAGGCGTTTCTCAGCGGTGCAGCTTGAACCCTAAACCACTCGCTGCAGCAAGCGACCGGGTTAGCCAATATATGGCGTTTTGGACCGCACGACTTAGTGCCGTAGAAAGCGCACGCGATTCGATTGAACGAAACCCGACGCGGCGTAAATCTACTAAGCGTTAAGGCGTTGTCCCTGGATCTGGAGTTTGAAACCACGGCGCGATCACTGCGCGCGAGAAAACGACTCAAGGCCGGCCCCGCGCGTTTGTTTAGCGCTGGGACGGGCCCAGAGATCACGAAAACTTGGTATGCGCCCCGCGAGTCGATGTCCATTCCTGAGCTCGAGGTCGACTTGCGTGTGGGTGGCGCTTGGGGTTCATATGTGTAACCCTGAAGGCGAAGACGACTGAGACCTTCGCAATTCACACGCCCAAGAAATCTATATATATGTGAATATGAATATGAATAAGGAGGAGATAATGACACGCACCGGCAAATTTGTATGGTGGGAGCTGTACACCGACGATGTCGAGAACGCCATCGAATTTTACGCGGCGCTGTTCGGCTGGGAGATCATTCAGCAGGATATGGGATCGGACTTCAAATACAACATGATCTGCAACGGCAATAGTGTCGATCACGGCATTGCCGGTATCCTATCTAATCAAATTGCAGATGGCGCGCCGCCCCATTGGTTGTCATATCTCAACGTTGACGACGTCGATACCGCAAGCGCCACCGCTAAAGCGAACGGTGCGAAAGTGCTCAAAGAAGCGACCGACATCCCGACGGTGGGACGCTTTGCGGTGCTTGCTGATCCGCAAGGTGCTGTCTTCGCGCCGTTTAAATCTGCCAACCCAGCGACGAAACCCGATGATGAAAAAACCTACGGGGATTTCGCGTGGACGGAGTTGCACGCCGCCGACGCGGACGCCGCGGTCGCTTTCTACCGCAAAATCTGCAGGTGGCAAGACAAGCCCATGGACATGGGTACGGGCATCTACCATGTGCAACACCGCGCCGACGTTGACGTTTCTCAAGATAGAGGCGAGGCGGGGATCATGACGCGCATGTCAACTGACAAACATCCCAATTGGCTCCCGTACGTATCAGTAGAAAACGTGGATATGCTCAGCGCCAAGCTTACCGAACACCGCGGCGAGGTGATGATGCCGCCAACGGATATTCCAAACGTCGGCCGTTTCACCGTTTTCAAGGATCCAACGGGGGCCGCACTAGCCGCGATCACGTTCGGCATGAATTGAAACTAACGTCGCTATTTGTCGCGCAACGGCTGGCTTACTGTCTTTGCAAAATATGCACGAAGCCGGCGCTTCCCAGGCCGCCGTTGTGTTGCATGGCTGTACGCGCACCCGGTACTTGACGAGATCCGGCCGCACCGCGAAGTTGGTGGACGAGTTCAGTGATCTGGGCAAGGCCAGTTGCCCCAAGCGGGTGGCCTTTTGATAATAGACCACCGGAGGGATTGACGACGTATTGCCCACCGTAAGTGTTCTCGCCATCCTTTACAAATGCGCTCAGTTTATCTTCGCTACACAAGCCCAAGGCAACATAGGTCAACAGCTCGTTACTCGTAAAGCAGTCGTGCAATTCAATCACGTCGACGTCCTCCGGACCAAGAGCAGCGGACTCATATGCCGCGGCGGCCACATCGCGACTCAATGCTTTGAACATAAGATCGAGCGGATCGCCCTGAAAATACTCCACCTGGTCGCTCCCAAAACCCTGGCCGATCAATGCAACTGAATCGTCTATGCCAACGCGCCGCGCGAATTGTGCATTGCAGATAACAACCGCGGCGGCACCGCAGCTGGGCGGACAAGCGTAGAGTTTGCGCAAGCCACGAAACAACTTCGGCTGACTCAGCACTTCGGCAACGGTCAACGGCTCGCGAAATATCGCATTGGGGTTTGCCGCTGCGTGACGGCGAGCTTTCACCGCAATTAATGCCTCCACCTCGTCGTCAACCCCAAAGCGTTCCGCCAGCAAGTCGACCTGGCAACCGAAGTAGCAGATCGCGGGTGGCGCGTTGCGCTCTTCGTCAGACAAGTGCATGCGCTCGGCGATCGCATCATTAAAGCGCGCCAGTGGACTCGTCTTAGCAGGGAACACCATATCCACTGCTCCAGGCGCCATCTCCTCGAAGCCCAGTGCGAGCGCACAGTCCACCATGCCCGACTGCACGGCCTGTGCGGCCAGGGTGAATGCGGTCGAGCCGCTCGCGCAGTTATTATTGACATTGACGATCGGAATCCCCGTCATGCCGACGTGATACAAGGCCGTCTGGCCGCTGCAGGAATCGCCATATACATAGCCCGCATAGGCGGCCTGGATATTCTCGTAGGCGATCCCGGCATCAGCCAACGCACTGCGCACCGCTTTCGCGCCCATCTGATCGTAGGCATCGCTCTGCCCGGGCTTCTTAAAAGGCACCATGCCAACCCCGCCGATGATCACTTGATTCGATCCGTTCATACCCATGCTTCACCTCACTAAATCACGTTACGCCGCGTGCCTGTCGCTGCCAGTACTCAGATCAGCTACATCATGCACCACTTCCGTGGCCTCATAAATCTGCGGTTTCGATGCCTCGCACGAGCGTCGTTGCCACCTGCAAACGCGTTGTGCTCCGCGCGGCGGCAATAAACGGTAACCGATAGTTACGCAAAGACTCGCACACGAGCCGGGCCGTATAACCACTAGCACCGTAGACAACAACAGGGTCATTCGCCATGACCTGCCCGCTATAGCGAGATTTGATTTTCTTCGCAGTAATGTCTCGACAGCCAGTCGGCACCGATGAGGTCGAGTATATTGTTCTCGCCGTCCTCGATAAGTGCCGCGCGGGCGTCACGGAACAATTTCTCCACAGGATATTCGCGCGTGAGCCCGTTGCCGCCGAAGAGCTGAATCGCTTCGCTGGCTACATCTAATGCCATCTGGGTGACGGCCGTTTTTGAGGTAATGGACGCCAGCACATGCGGGTGGCCAGAGACAAAATTGTAGTACGCAGCCCGCTGGCTTATTGCGCGGCACATTTCAACTTTCTGCCACATACCGAATAAGCGCTGTTTGACCGATTGATGTTTGATAATTGCAGTACCCCCCTGCCGACGCTCGTGCACATAAGCCAGGGCATGTTCGTAAGCGGCGCGCGCGAGACCGGTCAGTGCGATACCCATCTCCATGTTTGCGAACGTTAGCGCGCTGAAGAAGCTGGCCTCGTAGGCATCGCGATCGGCGACCACGTAATCGGGTGGAATGCGAACCTGATCAAAGAACACTTCACCTTGAGAGAGGGGCCGTTGGCCCAACTTCTCAAGCGGTCTCCCCTTACTGACACCAGGCAGATCAAACGGGATTAGCAAACCAATTCCGTTCGCCATACCATCGCCACGGATAACGCCATCACCATAATCGCAAGGCACATAGGCGAGCGCACATTCAGCCGTTGGCGCCGTAGACACCCACGCAGAACTTTGACCGTTGAGCACGACCTCATCACCGTCGAGGATCGCCACTACATTGCCGCGGTGCTGCGCCGTGCCCGGCTGAAGATTCGCACCCTTAAAATCTAGAATGTCGCTACCGCGATCCGGTTGCGTCGCCAGCCAGCAACCACGAAGCCCGGCAAACCGCGCCGCGACCTCGGCGCTGCCGGTCATCCCAGCCGCCGTTGCGGGAAACTTCATGACCATGGTCGAGAGCCCCAAACCGACATCACCCCAGCAGAGCTCTTCCATGATGATGGGGAATAAGCGTGCCGCCTGTTGTGGCGCTAAGGTGGTTAGCATTTCCGGACCGATGCCTAATTCCTCGAAAGCCTCGATAAACGCCCACAGTGGTGAGTCGGGCGCGATCGCGTCCGCGGCCGAAAGTTTATCGAGGGCGATACCGGTCGGGCGGACCACCTCTGCGGCAAAGCGATGCAAAGTATTCTGGAGGGCCGTTTCTTCTTCGGTCAAGGCGCAATCCAGCCCCGTAAGCGCGAGCCGCGGGACGGTGATTTCTGAGATATTGAACATGCGCTGCTCCTCGCGTTTAAGTCTTAGCAAGGCTACGATGCCCCGCATCCCAGAGCTTGATTTTTAGTGACAGATATTTGTTATTTTGGGCCACCTCCGGTTCGCTGCCGCCAACGACTCGGCGCGATCCCATGCCAACGTTTGAACGCATGGTTGAAGGCGCTGACATCAGTGTATCCCAGGGCATTCGCGATCTGCGTAATTTGCAGCGTGCTGTTGCGGAGCAATTGTTCCGCACGCTCGCGACGGCATTGCTGGACGAGATCACGAAACGTCTTATCTTGCATTTGCAGAACTCTATGCAAGGAACGCCGGTGCATGTTTAACAGGCGTGCAATAGTGCGCGCCGAACATTGACCGGTATCCAAAGTGCGCTGTATGAGGTGTTCTATCTGTGCGATCCGGTCGCGTGGATAGCGTTCTTCTAGGACTTCGAGAAACGCATGGAGGACGGCGCTAAGCGCAGGATTCGAGCCCGGCACGGAATGCGCCAAATCCGTAACGGGAAACGTAATCGCATAGCGTTCTCGGTCAAAATGGACCGGCGCACCGAACAATTTCGAGTAGATCATCGTATCGCCGATTGGCGCATGCGCGAACTCGACGCCCAACACGGTAAGTCCCGGACCGTGCACGATGCGCAACAACTGTACTGCCGCAGCGAGCGTATCCTCCATCACTAACAACAGACCGCGGTTGTTGATTTCCACCGTCGACGGCGCGAACACGAGTGAGGCGATATCACCGACTGTCTCAAGCGTGGCACTTTCCGCATCCTGCCAATGCAAATGCAGGTTACGCACGAGTCGGTGCAGGGCTTCGGCAACCGTCGGCGCAGACATCATGGCGAAACCGATGACGCCTAGTATCGAGACGTCTTGGCGGCTGCCTAGCAGCGCACCGATGTGGTGGCAACCGGTCGCGACCTCGGCTTTTTCCAACAGCAAGCTGATATCTCGCAAGGACATGGTGTCATCGTGGGCGGGGTTTTCTAATCGCTCGGGTGCGATGCCGAGTGACCGGATGAGCGGCTCGGGATCCGCGCCGAGTTCGCGCACTAGCGCAGGGAAACCCATCAGCCCGGCGATTCTAACTTGTGCCATGACAATAGCCTAACCCGGATACCCCCGAAGGACTCATTTTGGGGCACACACTTTCCTGGGGAGATCGAGGACACACACTTAGCCATTGACGTGTCAGCTGGCCAAGCGCTAACGTTGCACTGCAACTCAAACCACCAAGGGATTGCAACCATGACCACACCAAGGACGGTGCTGATCTCGCTCGATGAGACACCCTACTACCACATCGCCTCTCGCGGCGTGCGCCGCGCCTTGTTGTGCGGTAAAGATGCCTAACCGGGACAGAACTATGAACAGCGACGACAGTGGGTCGTCGACCGCATCAGACTGCTATCTTCGCTCTCGATGTCTGCGCCTATGCCGTGATGAGCAATCACTACCACCTGGTGTTGAAAGTCTGCCCAACACAACTCAATGACTTAGCCGACCAGAACATCATCAAACGCTGGTGCGCCCTCTTCAAAGGCCCTGTGCTCGTGCAGCAATATCGCGCCGGGCATGACTTCTCTGACCCTGAAATGAACAAACACGCACTGCTCGCCTGCATGGCTTATGTCAACCCAATCCCCTGCGCGCCAATATCGCCCGCACTCTCGAGGATTCCAACTACACCAGTATCCAAGCGCGCATCCAATCAACGTTCAGCCTAGAGAAAACAATGCACAGACAAATCCCTCCCGGCGATAGCTTAGCGTACCATCTCCCCCTGAAACCCTTGGCACCTTTCAAAGGGAACATTCAAGGTAAACCACACCACGACATCCCCTGCCCTTATCGGGATTACCTCGAACTCATTCACTGGACCAGCCGGCTCATCCGGGACATCCACCATCACACTAGCCCCGCAACACCGCCCCGCCTCGAACGCTTCAACATCAGCACCCCGCAATGGCGTATCGAAACCACCCAATTCAAGACCCTTCACCGGCAACGATTCAACCGCCACACGCCAACGCCAAATACGGGCTAAGCTCAATCGCCTTACCGCCCAAGCCCGCATCCGAGCCGCCCACCCAATCGGGTGCGGCCGCTCCCTGCCCGTCATCTCACATAGACGCCTATCGCAACACCTCGGCAACCGCTCAGGATGCGCCAAACCTCCTCAACCCCACCACTAAACACCGATAACACATCAAAACACCACCACAACCGCTAAAAACAAACTGCTCACGCAAAAAGTGTGGCGCCTTTATTATCCTTATCGCAGCTCGGAAAGTGTGTGTCCCTAATTGAGACAATAGACGGGCCAAACAGACCGACGTATGATTTTTGATCTCGGGACTTACTCTGGATAGAACGCGATGCATTACGGATTTGCTTTTCTCTCTGCGATCGACATCGACGGCGACGTCGCCTACGCCGAACAACAGGGTTTTACGCACGCTTGGTTATACGATTCACCGATGATCTGCGCGGACGTCTATCAGTGCCTCGCGCTCTGCGCCAAGAAAACGAGCACGATCAAGCTCGGTACGAACGTCACGAATCCCGCTTCGCGAATTGCCCCGGTCACGGCGAATAATTTTGCCACCCTCAACATGCTGGCCCCGGGCAGAGTGATCATGGGTATCGGCACCGGCAATACCGCGCGTCGCACGCTTGGCATGCCGGCGGCAAAACTGGCACAGCTGCGTTCACATGTGGAGATCTGCCGCGGTCTGTTGCACGGCGAAACGGTGGCGTATTCTGAAGGCGCGCGCCACCGCATGATCCGGTTTCTGAACCCGACGGGTGGCTGGATCCATCTCGAGGATGAGATCCCGATCTATATCGCCGCGAGCGGGCCAAAGGCCCTCGAACTCGCCGGCGAGATCGCCGACGGGGTGATCCTGTTCGGCGCCGTCGGCGACAGCCTACTCGAATACGCCCTAGACCGAGTGCGACGCGGGGCAGCGCGTCGCGGACGCCACCTGGACGATCTCTATATCATGCTGTCCACTGCATCACATGTGACGCAAACAGGCGAGAGTCTCGCATCGAAACAGCAGGCGGTTGGCGCCTACGTCACTTCACAATGCAACATCTTCGCCTTATCGGTGCAGGATTTGACAGATCTGCCCGCCGACATTCGCGATGACATCATGGCGTTCCGTAACGCTTACCGCACACCCGCCACGCCAATCGAAACGCGTCATCTCGATCTTTACGCAGGATACGTCAACGAATTCAAGGCGGAACACGCGGACATCGTTACCGAGAAAATGATCCGCGAAACGACACTCACCGGCACGCCCGACGAACTCAGCGCGCGCATCGCTAAGTTGAAGGCAGCAGGCGTGGACCAGATCGCGATTCACGGCGGGTCGCGCGAACGCACGCGTGAAGTAATCGCAGAATTTGCCGCGCACGTTATCGCTTAGCGCGAGCGGCGAAACCGCGGCACTTCAAAGTCCATAGTGAAGTCTCTATCGCATCGAGTATCCGCTGGGATAAAGCCGATTTTTTGTCGCATGAGCGCTGCTATGACCAGAAACGCCTTGGCGTCGATACAGGCATCACGTAACACTAGATCACCATTAATGCCGTGAGCACCTCTCTGCCGAACGAGGCTCAGGTAATTGTCGTCGGCGGCGGCGTCATCGGGTGTTCGATTGCGTACCACCTCGCGGGACTTGGGATAGAGACCGTATTGCTGGAACGACGGCAACTCACCTGCGGCACAACATGGCACGCTGCAGGATTGCTCGGGCAACTCAGAGGCTCGCTGAACATGACGCGCCTCGCAAAATATACAGCCGAACTTTACGCGGGTCTGGAAGCGGAGACCGGCCAGGCGACCGGGTTTCGTGAGACGGGCTCGATTTCAATTGCAACCACCCCGGGCCGACTGGAAGAGTTACGCCGTAACGCATCGATGGCAAAAGCTTTCGGGCTACGGGCGGACGTGCTCACGACGACCGAAGTCGGCGCGCGGTATCCGCTCATCAAAACGAATGATGTGCTCGGGGGGGTGTTCATTCCGGGCGATGGTCATGCCAACGCCGTCGATACCACACGCGCACTCGCGATCGGTGCGCGCCGGCACGGTGCGATGATTTTTGAAGATACCGAGGTGACGACCATCGAGCACGACGGCAGTCAGATCACAGGAGTATCGACGACGGCCGGGCGTATCGCGACCCGGCAAGTCGTATTGTGCGCGGGCATGTGGACGCGTAATTTGGCCGCGACGATCGGTGTCAATGTACCGTTGTATCCCTGCGAGCACTACTACGTCGTGTTCGAGAACTGTGTCGGGCTCACCCCGGGCATGCCTGTTCTTCGCGATTATGACTCGCGTACTTACTACAAGGAAGATGCCGGCAAGCTTCTCTTGGGCGCATTCGAACCCCAGGCACGTCCGTGGACAGTCGACGAAATTCCGCAGGCATTTTGTTTCGACGAACTCCCGGGTGTGTTTGACCACTTTGAACCAATACTCGCCACAGCTACGGAACGCATGCCGATGTTGGCTGAAGCCGGCATGCAATCTTTTTTCTGTGGTCCGGAGAGCTTTACTCCAGATGTACGCTACCACATTGGCGCGGCGCCTGAACTCGACGGTTGTTTTGTTGCGGCCGGTTTGAATTCGATCGGGCTGCAATCTGCCGGTGGTATCGGCAAAGTGATGGCGGCGTGGATCCGCGACGGGCATCCGCCCATGGATCTGTGGGACGTCGACATTCGCAGGAACCAACGGTTTCAAAGTAATCGAACATACTTGCGCGAACGTGTTCGAGAGAGCCTCGGGTTGTTATATGCGCATCACTGGCCGTTCCGACAGTACACGACCGCGCGCGGACTGCGCCGTTCGCCGCTGCACGACAGGCTTGCGGCCAAGGGTGCGTGTTTCGGCGTCGTGGGTAGCTGGGAGCGTGCGAACTGGTTCGCACCGCCCGGTGTGAAAGCGGCGTACGAATACACCTGGGGCAAACAGAACTGGTTCGACTACTCAGCGGCGGAGCACCGCGCCACCCGCGAAGGCGTCACCTTGTTCGACATGTCTTCGTTCGCGAATTTCCTCGTGCAAGGGCGGGACGCGACCAAAGCTTTAAATCGAATCTGCGCCAACGACATCGATGTTGAGCCCGGGCGCATCGTGTATACGCAATGGCTCAACGAACGCGGCGGGATAGAAGCAGATCTGACCGTAACGCGGTGGAACGAGAACGAGTATTTCATCGTCTCACCAGGAGAAACACAGGTGCGGGATTTTGCTTGGTTGCGCAAAAACTTGCACCCGGACGCTGTCGCCGTTGCGACCGATGTCAGCTCCGGGTGGGCGGTGATTCCGGTCATGGGACCGCGCTCGCGAGAATTATTGCAGTCGCTGACGCGTGCGGATTTATCGAACGACGCGCACCCATTCGGGCGCAGCCGAGAGATCGAGCTTGGCCCTGCTCTGGTGCGCGCGTCACGTATCTCCTACGTTGGGGAACTCGGCTGGGAGCTGTATATACCGACCGAATTCACGCTTTGTATTTATGAGGCGCTGGTGGAAGTCGGCGAGAACTTTGGTCTGGTGCATGCCGGATTGCATGCGCTGAATTCGTTACGCATCGAGAAGGCCTTCCGACATTGGGGCCACGACATCACTGATGAAGACACGCCACTAGAGGCCGGCTTGATGTTCGCCGTCGCGTGCGACAAACCGGGTGGCTTCAGCGGTCGGGACGCCGTGCTTCGTCAGCTCGAATCGGGGACCGACAAACGCCTACTGCAATTGAAACTAGATGCGGGCGCGCCGCTGGTCTACCACAATGAACCCATCGTACGCGAGGGTGAGATCGTGGGCCTCGTCCGCTCTGGCATGTACGGTCACACGTTGAACGGTCCTGTAGCACTCGGCTATGCCGAATTCCCCGGCGCTCGTGACGACGAAACAGTTCTCGCTGGCGATTATCAAATCGAGATCGCGGGCGAGCGTCACCGCGCACAAGTATCGCTGGAACCAATGTATGACCCGCAGAGTTGCCGATCGCGGGACGTTTAGAACGGCAGTAACAGGAGACACCGTTACGGACGTATTAGTATTGGCAGAACGTTTTCTTCGTGCTCTCGAAAGTATGGATGAAGCAGGGCTACGTAGTTGCTATGGACCGCATAGCTTCGATTTGGCACGACTTTGATCAAGTAACACAAAGCGTTGATGAAAATATCGCGATGCTCGCGAGCTTGCACGAGCTCGTCGGCAGCATCAAGTTTCAAGGCCGCCGGCGGGAGGCGATTAAGGGGGGCTTCCTTGAAGTTTATACTCTACGGGGCAGCGTTGCGGGAAGCGACTTTGCTATACCGGCATGTTTTCTTGCCGATGTCGAGAATAATCGCATCGTGAAAATTGAAGAATACGTCAATCCCCAAGCATTACCGGATAAACTGAGTCCGGAACAACAAGCCGCGTTTGTCGCTTAACCGGCTATTGCACGAGGACCGCAGTAGCAAGCAAGTGAGCGCTCCCACACTATCTGGCTTAGAGGTATCCGCCGTGCGTGCCTAAGCGGCAGCCGGTAAGCACCTCGCGCAAGTTCGATCACACCGGCAGACACTGCATAGGTTTTGCGTTGTTCATCGAAGTGCAACATACCTTCGGCAACCAAGGTTTTTAGCAATTTAAAGCAACTGTTTACGTTGAGTTCGAGTTCAGCTGCGATGCCGCTCACACCCATCGGCTCACAGCTACTTAAATGGCGAATAATACACAACGCGTTGCTTACCGAACGAATACTATTGGCCATCTTAGAAACGTCGTCAGTGCTTGTTCCGAATCTGGTTCTGTCATCATTCCAATAATGAAATGACTTTATCAATTTTTTGCTACGATGTAGCTTACGGTCGAGCAGCAGCTTCGACAGATAAAAATAGGAGGGCGAGTATGTTTACGGCAACTGACGGAATATTGATCCCAACGACTGTGACGGGATCTTGGCCACGACCCGCGTGGTTTACGCGCAGTCTTCAAGGGCGACGCTTATCCGACGTGATGACCGACATCGAGTACCGCGAGCAGTTTTTGGACGCCGTGGCGACCGTTATCAGCGATCAGGAGCAGGCTGGCCTAGACATTGTCTGCAACGGTGACTACCACCTCGATCCTAATCTCGGCGGCCTATCCTGGATCCTGTGGCCGATTGAACGCATGGCGGGCGTTGACGCGCAGGATACCTATCCGGCGGCGGAAGAATGGTCGTATCCACCCGGCTCGGTGCTCAACGAGGTCATGGGGGGGTGGCGCTATCCGGCAGCAGTGGACAAAGTGCGCCGAGAAAGATCGTGGGAATTCGCCAAGCTGTGGCGAACGGCGCAAGCAAAAACAATGAAACCATTGAAATTCGGTACCGTGTCCGGGCAAATGACGGGGTCTTTTGTCGAGTTGCGCACGACTAAATATCCGCAGGACAAACGTGAGCTCATGTGGGATATGTGCGTCGCGATCAACGAGGAGTTGTGTGAACTCGCCACCGCGGGCTGCAAAGTGATTCAACTCGAAGACCCACTCATACATCTCGTCAGTCCGACCAAACCCGACAAGGAGTACGTCGATTTCCTGATCGATTGTTTTAATCGTGAAGTAGAGGGCCTAGATGATGTTGAAATCTGGATCCATACTTGCTGGGGCAATCCAAACATGCAAAGGGTGTTGGAAGACACATCGTATGCCCCGTCGTTCGAAGACTATATGGAACGCGTGAACGGGGATGTATGGACGGTCGAAATGAAGGAGCGCAACTGGGCGGATATCGAGTTATTTAAGGCGTATAAAGGCAAAAAATGGCCGAAGAAGATCGCCGTCGGCGTTATTAGTCACCGTTACCTGCAAGTTGAAACGCCGCAAGAAGTCGCTGCCGATATTCGTAACGCGCTGAAATACATTGATCCTGAGCAGTTGGTCCTTTCAACCGATTGTGGCTTCGGACGTCAAGGGTGTAATCGCATGATTGCTTTCCACAAATCGGTGTCCATGGTACAGGGTGCAAACATTGTTCGACAGGAACTCGGCGGCGAAGCAAGCATGGTCAGGGCCGCTGATCCGAACTTGCAAGTCGATAATATTTATCGCGAAACCCGTGATCGCGTGCTGATTACTGACGCCGGAGTCGGTGCTAGCCGTGGCGACGGATGACGGTTAACGGAAAGCCGTGCACTAATGTAATCACCTATCTCGAGCACGTGAATAAGGAGCCAGCAGTCTGTCGGTGATGTAAGCGCCGCAATAGAGCAGACGACTAACCGCAAGACGCGTTGGCCAAGCGAGCGCTATAGGGAGGAGGAATCGATGCCAAACGCAAGCTCTGATAGCGCCGTCTACATAGTCGGCACCGCTGATACGAAGCGTGCCGAGCTAGAATTTCTGCGCGAGCGTATCGCGGCTAGCGGCGTGACAACCCGGATCGTCGATGTTGGCATTCTTAGCGACGGACGCGACGTCGATTTTGGGCCGACCGCGGTTGCCGCTCACCATGCTCGAGGCGCTGCGATCCTAGATACCGATGATCGCGGTGGAGCGATTGCGGCCATGGGCGAAGCGCTCATCGGGTTTCTCACTTCGAGGCCTGATCTCGCAGGTGTGATCGGGATCGGCGGCTCGGGCGGTACGGCAGCTATTACACCCGCGATGCAGGCACTCCCCATCGGCACACCGAAAGTCATGGTTTCTACCGTGGCGTCGGGTGATGTCACCGCATACGTTGGCCCTACCGACATTTGCATGATCTACTCGATTACAGATCTCGCCGGACTGAACCGAATTTCCACGACAGTGCTCAACAACGCGGCGGCCGCGATCTCAGGCATGGTCCGTGCGCCGCGTGCTGCCATGGTGTCGCTGCCGCCGGCGGTAGGACTTTCGATGTTCGGCGTTACCACACCGCTTGTCATGACCCTCACAGAGCGATTAAAACCCGCGTTTGAACCTTTGGTATTTCACGCTACCGGTATCGGCGGTAGGTCGATGGAACGTTTGGCGTTAGAACGCGAAGTGATCGCCCTACTCGATATGACGACCACGGAAATCGCAGATTATTTAGTCGGCGGTGTAATGAGCGCGGGTCCGAGTCGCCTCGATGCCGTAATCGAGACCAAGCTACCCTACATCGGGTCGTGCGGCGCCTTAGACATGGTTAATTTTGGGGCCCGAGAAACGGTGCCGGAAAAATTCAACGATCGTCAATTCTACATTCACAATCCCTTCGTGACCTTAATGCGTACGACGCGCGACGAAAACCGGCAAATCGGGGAATGGATCGGCAACAAGCTCAATTGTTGCGAGGGTCCGGTGCGTTTTTTAATCCCGAGCAAGGGCGTATCTGCGATCGACATCGAAGATGGACCCTTTCGTGATCCCCAAGCGGATGCAGCCCTGTTCGAGGCGTTGCAATCAACCATCACCGAAACTGCGAAACGCCAACTCGTGTCTATCGACGCTCATATCAACGATACCGTGTTTGCTGACGCGGTTGAGTCTTTGTTTAAGGAAGTGGTTGCCGTCTAGGAGAACGCCACATGATTTCTCGTCAACAAGTCCTCAGCAAATTTAACACCATGATCGAACAAGGTATACCCATCATAGGTGGCGGTGCCGGCACAGGTTTATCGGCAAAATGCGAAGAAGCAGGGGGCATCGATCTGATTGTGATCTATAACTCCGGCCGCTATCGAATGGCTGGGCGCGGTTCACTCGCCGGTTTGCTGGCCTACGGCAATGCGAACGAGATCGTCGTGGAGATGGCGCAGGAAGTCGTGCCCGTAGTCAAACACACTCCTGTGCTTGCCGGTGTTAACGGCACCGATCCGTTCATTGATCACACGCGCTTCCTACAAAAGCTGCAAACTTTGGGTTTTGCGGGCGTGCAGAATTTTCCCACGGTCGGTTTAATCGACGGACAGTTTCGCCAAAATCTGGAAGAGACAGGCATGGGGTATGCGCTCGAAGTTGACATGATCGGCGCGGCACACCGCCTCGATCTACTAACAACACCTTATGTCTTTGACGTCGACGATGCCCGCGCTATGACGGCTGCCGGTGCAGATATCTTAGTCGCGCATATGGGTCTAACGACCGGCGGCGCGATCGGGGCTGATACGGCGCGTAGCTTGGATGATTGCGTTGGCAAAATCGACGCCATCGCGCAAGCGGCGAGAGCGGTACGCCCTGAGGTGATCATGCTGTGTCACGGCGGCCCTATTTCATCGCCCGAAGATGCGAAATTCATACTCCAGCACTGCCGCGAAATTAATGGCTTTTATGGTGCGAGCAGCATGGAACGTCTACCAACTGAAACAGCGATCACCGGGGTCACGCAAGCATTCAAAAACATTACCGTCTAGGTCGGAGGTTCGTTCTAACCGAACTAACCGTGGAATTCGTCGAATTTAATATACGAACAATCTTTTTAGGGGGTAACCCACTCGACTCCAACGATAGAGGTGGCCCCGGAAAATCGGACAGCGGTATAAGTGGAATCTGGGCCTGATATGAGCCATGTTATTGGCCTCCCTATCAGGAGGCAATCATGCCGAGAAGACCCCGCCGAAATCACACGCCGGTATTCAAATCGAAAGTCGCGTTGGCAGCGATCCAGGGTGACAAAACGGTTGCTGAGCTCGCCCGGCAGTTCGACGTTCACCCGAACCAGATCACGCAATGGAAGAACCAGCTGCTCGAGCGAGCGGCCGATGCGTTCGACGGTAACGGCCCGAAGGAGCCGGCGGTGGACATCAAGGCGCTGCACGCCAAGGTCGGCGAACTTGCCTTGGAGAACGATTTTTTGGCAAGCGCGCTCAGCACGGCGGGCCTGCTGAGCGCAAAAAGATGATCGACCGGACTCACCCGTTGCCGATTACTCGCCAGGCGAAGGCGTTGAGGATGGCACGTTCTACGGTGTATGCCATGCCGCGACCAATCTCGGATCGCGACCTCGATCTGATGAAGCGCATCGATCGGTTGCATCTTCAGATGCCGTACGCCGGCTCTCGCATGCTGCGCGATCTATTGAACCAGGACGGCATCAAGGTCGGTCGTAAGCACGTGGCGACGTTGATGAAGCGGATGGCCATCGAGGCGCTGTAGCGCAAGCCGAAAACCACGAAGAAGCACCCGGAGCACCGCGTGTACCCGTACTTGTTGCGTCGCCAGGCAATTACTCGCCCGGGACGGGTCTACGCCATGGACATCACCTACATCCCAATGGCTCGCGGCTTCGGGTACCTGGCGGCCGTGCTGGACTGGTACTCGCGCAAGGTCCTGTCCTGGCGGGTCTCGCTCACCATGGACGTGCACTTCTGCCTCGAGGCTATGGAGGAAGCCATTGCCCGCTACGGAGCACCTGAGATCGTCAACACCGATCAGGGTTCCCAGTTCACCTCACAGGCCTTCACCGGCCTGCTCAAGGAGCAGAACATCCAGATCAGCATGGACGGCAAAGGCGCCTGGCGTGACAATGTCTTTGTCGAGCGGCTGCGGCGATCCGTAAAGTACGAAGAGGTTTACCTGCATGCTTACGACACGGTCTCTGAGGCACGTGCCGGTATCGGCAGGTACTTTGATGTGTACAATCGAAGAAGGCCGCACTCCAGCTTGAAAAGAAAAACGCCGGACCAAGTCTATTACTCATCGCAGCCGCTGACCCTGGCTGCTTAAACGACAGGCTCGGAGCCACTTATAGAACCGGGTTTAGTTGTCCAAACAAATGGGACCACCTCTGTTGCCGAGCAGCTGCGACTGAGAGGTAACGAGGACGTTGTAGCCGAGGCGCACGGCAGCATGGCCGATGGCCTGAGCGATGTGGCTTTTGCCGGTGCCGCAGGGCCCGGCGATGAGGACAGAGCGACGTTTTCCTCGATGAAGCGTCCGGTGATGAGTCCGTGGACCAGGGCTGAGTTGATGTTTGGATTGAAGCTGAAGTCGAACTGGTCGAGTGTTTTGTGCGATCGGAACGAAGCGCGCCGCAGTCGCGTAGCGACGCGTTTCTGGTCGCGCCGTGCGACCTCGTCGGCGATAAGCAGAGCGAGGAACTCAGGGTAAGGCATTTTCTTGTCGATGGCCTGTTTGTTGCGGGATTCGAGGGAGTCGAGGATCCCGGACAGCCGCAGTTGTTTGAGCATGGGGGCGCGTTCTGGCATGGGGTTCATGGTGTATTCTCCTTTCAGTGTTTAAGTAAGTCACGGGTGTCTCGGCAGAAGCGTGCGTGGCCGGTATAGGTGTCAGCCAGGGCATCAAAGGCCTGCGCTGCCGAGGGGTGTTGGTCGAGGTCTTTGTCGAGGATGGTCTTGACGGTGCGGTAGCGGGGATTGTCGTAGTCGAGCGCACGTTGGCAGGCGGCTTCGAGGCGCTCGGCGCCGTATTTTTTCTTTAATCCGACGACGCCTGGGGCGGCACGGAGATTATCCAGTAGGCGGTCGGCGAACAGTTTCTGGATGAGTTGATGACAGGCGGAGCCGATACGCTCGGCCTGAGCGAGGTACCATTGGGGGTCGCGCATTTTCCAGGCCAAGGCCTCAGGCGGCATATGGTCATCGGCGGTGGCGCGGGAGCCGGATCGTGTGAGGCGTGGGTGCACGGCGATCAGTTCATGGTCGCGGTAGATGCGCACCGTTACCGCGGTGGCTTTCAGCCACAGGGATTGGCCGAGTAGCCGGAAGGGCACGGAGTAGCGGCATTTCTGGAACTGGACGTGGGCATCGCGATGGACTTTGACCTTGGCCCAGACAGCGAGCTCGGGTGGCACGGCGGGTAAGGGCTGTAGCAGAGGCTGCTCGATGGCGAAGCGCACCAGCGGTTTCTCCCGGGTGGAACCATGGAGTCGGTTGCCGGCCTCGCCCAAGACCCAGTCCTGTAGTTGCCGGTTGGCCTCACCCAGGTCACGGAAGTATCGCAGCGGCAGGAAGTTACGTTTGACGTACTTGACGCCGGATTCGACCCGGCCTTTCTTTTGCGGGTCGCGCGGGGCGCAGGCGGTGATTTTGAAGCCGTACGCTTCAGCACATTCGGCATAGGCACGCTGGACCTCGGGGTCGCGGATACAGGCGCGGGTGATGGCGCACTTGGCGTTGTCGATGATCACCCGACGCGTCCCGCCACCGAACCATTCGAAGGCGTGGCGGTGGCAGGCGAGCCAGGTGTCTACTTTCTGGTCGAGGACGATCTCGGCGTACTGATGGCGGCTCCAGCACAAAGTCATCAGGAAGAACCAGGTCTTGCGCGCCTCCCCGGTGATCGGGTCGACCAAAGTGGGGCCGGCGCCGAAGTCGACCTGTGCGGCCTCGCCCGGCGCGAAGTCCAGGTGCACTGTGGCCTTCGGTGCTTCGAGCGCCGGGGCACGCACAAACCGATTGACCGACGCATAGCTGCCGCGAAACTGGTGGAGTCGCACCAGCGCCTGATGGATGGTCTTACTCTGGATCCCCTGCTCGGCCCAGCCGGTGACCAGTTCGCGGAAAGGTTCCACACACGATACAGGACCGGGCCGTTCCGGGTGAGTCAGGGCCTTGGCCAGCACCGCGTCATCCGGCATCGCTGTGTCCGGGTTCAGCCAGTCGCGGGCGCCAGCCGCCGGAGTTCCTGGGCCTTGCGCCGACCGATTAACCCGGCCCTGGCCAAATCTCGATCGGAATCCCCTTGGCGCATGCGCACCAGAACGTGACGAAATTCGAACATCTCGAACCTCCTGTTTGCCATCGATACCCCTTCGACCAAAAGGTGCGAGGGTATCCGCGGTTACAGAAAGTCCGAACCTGAAATCAGCTCATCGGCTCCGTCGCCGTGGCGCCATTAACCTGTAATTACACTGGCTCCATTAACCTGCAACCCGATTGGCTCCATAGGCGTGCAAATCGACATAGGGTCGACACTTGTGGTAAGTCTATTTGGTTCAGACAACATACACAATATACGATGGTATGCTAGACACTAGTCACACAATGCTTTCACATTGTCCTTCGGGATTAACCTACGCAGAAAAGCCCCCAGCTGGTGTTCCCCTCCTTATTAAAGAAAACGCCAACAATCCCGACAACCCCTTATGTGTCCGGCATGACTGTTGAAACAGCTGTTGCGATCGCTGGCGGTTATTCCGAGCGGGCAAGCAAGCGTTCGTTCCGGCTATCGCGGCGCGTTAACGGCTTCGACGAGACGATAGAAGCCCCAGCTGACTATATGGTGCGGCGCGGCGACACAGTCGTCGCCCACGAGCGTTTCCTATAGTCTGGCAAAACATTGCCCGTCCAACATCAGAGCGCGATCTGTGCCCTTCTCATTTCGCATTTTGCATTGCTTAAGAGCACCGGTCGGTGGATTGTTTCGCCATGTCCTGGACCTTGCAATGGAGCAAGCCAGCGCTGGTCATAACGTCGGCATCATGACAGATGCGATATCATCCGACGTATTAACACAGTCTAAATTAAAGGCCATCGAGCCACACTTAACACTTGGACTTCATCTGGTTCCCATGAGCAGACGACCAGGTGTTGGCGATATTGCTGCAACACGTCAGCTCGTTCGGTTGGCGCGTATGAAAGATGCCAACATTGTCCATGGCCATGGTGCAAAGGGCGGCGCATATTCCCGTCTCGCTGCCTGGTTTCTGAAAGCACGCGGCCATCCGCTAGCAAGTTTCTACACCCCACACGGCGGCTCGCTGCATTTTGACCCAAAGACAACAGAGGGACAAATCTATCTGAACCTCGAAAAGATTCTCGCGCGCTTCACAGACGGGCTCATTTTCGAAAGCAAATTTGCCCGCGACGTTTATGAAGACCACATTGGCTTCAGTGGGCGTTCGGTGAAACTCATCCCCAATGGACTTCGCCCTGCCGACTTTGGCAGCCATGTCCCAGATCCGGACGCTGCAGACTTTCTGTTCGTCGGCGAGCTGCGCCAGCTCAAGGGCGTCGACGTCATGTTGCGCGCTCTGGCCACGTTGCAATCAGAGACGCGCCCGGCAACCGCCTATTTTGTTGGTGGGGGGCCAGATCGACAAATGTTTGAGACCCTCGCACAAGATCTTAACCTCACTCAGGTGACGCATTTCCCAGGTCCCAAGCCGGCACTGGAAGCATTTCCAAAAGGCCACTGCTTGGTTGTGCCCTCACGCGCCGAGAGTTTTCCCTACATCGTTCTAGAGGCGGGTGCGCAGGCGATGCCTATTATTGCCACCGAGGTAGGCGGCATTCCCGAGATGGCACACGGTACACCACTCAAATTGATTGCACCCGACGACGTCCCCTGCCTTGGAACAGAAATGAAGCGGTTTCTCAACCAGCCAGGAGAATTTCGAGCTGCCGCGCAGGCGTTTAAAGCAAAGGTCGAAACGACCTATACAGTTTCTGAAATGACGCAAAACGTTCTCAATTTTTACGGGGACGCCTGACCACCTGATCAAGAAGTCAGGGCATACCCACAGGACAGCCCACACGGGTGCGGTCACGCTGATCCAGCGCTTTGGCAGTGCGCTGAACCTGAATATCCATTTCCACATGCTGTTCCTTGATGGGGTGTACGTCGACCGCCCCGATGGGGCTGCCCGATTCCGCTGGGTCAAGGCGCCCACCACTGAGGAACTCACGCAACTAAATCGTGTCCGAATGTCATTGCCTGCATCGAAGACCCGGTGGTTCGATGGACTGCCGCACACGATTGTGACGGTACAAGGTCTTAGGTGCGCACCTGCGATCGGGCACTTCACCGCCGAGCGCCGTGTCGGTGATCAGATCACTGCGCTCTTTGATCGCATGCCGCCTGGGACGATTCTCGTCTTAACCTTGACGGTGCGCCCGCAAGATGTGACACGACAACACATCGCAGCCGTCAAACGCGCGACGGTGGGTGATGCCGCCGAAGCGACGCTCACCCGCGAGCAAGCGAGCGCCGTTGAGCGCGAGATGGCGGCCGGCAACAAACTCTATCCGCTCAGTATCGCGTGTTATCTCCGCAGTCAAGACTTAGCGGAGCTACAAGCGCATGTGAATCAATTGCACGCACTTTTATTACCGAGTGGGTTGCAACCGATTGGGCGAGAGGCGGATCTGTTGATCCTCGGTCGTTACCTCCGGCATCTACCGATGAACGATGAGGTATTGCTCGAGTGGGTGGCTGGTCGCGGCTCGTCTTTCCACACCATACCGCGAACCTCTTACCGCTCTACGGGCGATCACGTGGGACCGGCCACCCTGGGATGGTGTTTTCAACCGCGGCGCGGAGCCTTTGATCTTCGATCCGTTGCATCCCGATGATCGCAAGAAAAACGCGCATCTCTTGGTCTTATTGAGACTAACAAAATAAATGAACTATGTATGATTTCGATGATCGGATCTTTCAGATTGTACACTGAAGAGACCGATGGCGAAATCGGAGAAACAGAAAGCGAAAGAGAAACGTCGTCTGCGAGCCGGCCGTTTATTGCTCAAGGGCGTGCTGCAAGTCGAGGTCGCTGAACGCATCGGGGTTGCCAAGTCGAGCGTCAGCGGCTGGGCCAAACGATTGTCGGAAGGCGGACTGGATGCGCTGCGTAGCGATGCGATATTGGGGCGTCCATCGGGCATGGACGACGAGAGGAACTCGTTCGCGCCCTGAAGCAAGGGGCAATGGCGCACGGGTTTCCGACAGAGCTATGGACGTTACCGCGGGTGCGACGCCTGATCGAGTCAATGTTTGGCTTGCAGTATTCGGAGCCCCATGTGTGGCGGATCCTGCGCAGCCTGGGTTTCAGTCCGCAATGACCGAGCAAGCGGGCGCTGGAACGTGACGAGGATGCGATCCGAAATGGGAAGCAGAAACGATGGCCAGCGTTAAAAAAAACGCCGTAAAACAGGGGCGAACTATCGTTTTCGTGGATGAGTCCGGTTTGAGCGAGCGGCCGACGCGCACGAGGACATGGGCGCCGAAGGGCCCCACGCCGGTGCTGCAATATCACTTCAATTGGCATCAATTGTCGGTCATGGCGGGTATTACCTGGCGCCGATTTTACTTTCGTCTGTTTCCCGGCAGCGTCAAAGCGCCCGAGGTGATGAAATTTCTCAAAGCGCTGTACCGGCAAATGCGCCGCCCGTTGTTGAACATCTGGGATGGTCTGCCCGCCCACCGCTCATGCCTCGTGCGCGAATACATCGAATCGAAGAACGGTGCGATTCAGTTGGAACGCTTGCCCGCTTACGCACCAGAGCTCAATCCGGTGGAATATATCTGGGCTTATGCGAAACAACATGAAGTCGCCCATCTGTGTCCGGATGATTTCGCAGAGTTGACCGACGTTGCTCGAAGCCGCCTTCGTTCGATGCAACGCCAACCTGCCTTGGTTGAGGCATTTTGGAAACAGGCAGAACTCTCCTTATGATTGTTCATCATTTATGTAAGTCTCAATAAGGTGTGAAATGAGACGGCGTCAAGCCATTCCCTGTTACAGCTTACTCGCAAATTCCCCACCACGAGCAAGGTCGTTTGACGACCCGCATCATTGCATCGCTACGTCGGTTGGCGAGAGCACGCGACGCTTACAGCTCGCGCAACGACGATGGGAATGATTCGCGCGCGATACCAGGCCGAGGCATGCTTGTCAGTGGCAGGATCGATCAGGGCCGCGCTGCCCGCGAGTACTTCTCGGCAATGTTCCGGAGTAGGATCTTCACCCACTTCGGACGCGTCCATTTCAACCACAACGGGCTTGGTAGTCGCGCGACCAATCGCGACCCGAACAGACTCGTCACTGTAGACCGCCGCCGCCGTGGCAATAGCCGGAGCGATCGCAAACGTCGACCTGGGCGTCCAGTGCGAGCAAGGTGAACGCCAGATCGCCGCGATAGACGACGTTGCCGCCCACCGTGGCAAGGTTGCGCGAGGCTGGAGCACCCACCGACCTGGCCGCAACTCGCAGCGGCTCGAGTGCTGTGATCCGTTCAAATTCGGCGATCCGCAACATAGCCCCGATACGAACGCCGCCGTCATCGATACTTACCGCGTCGAGTCCGGCGCAAGCTAGATCGGCCACATCGGTGTGCGCTGAGGCGCCTTGGAACAGGGTCGGCGTCGTCACCGTCCCACCGCCGATTAATAGGACTCTCGGGGTCGGCTCGCTGGTAAGCGCCCAGGCTTCGGCGCTGCTGGTGGGAAAATGGTAGCTAATGCTCATCAACGGTGCTCGGTGTTCTCGCGGTAACAATAATCCAAGACCCGGGGCGAGGTCTAATCAGCCACTATCAACTAAATTTCTCCGCGCCGAGTACTTTGCGAACGATGTTGACCTCGAACTGCGGCGGCATCGGATCGACTAGCGCGCGATTCGGTCACCCCGCGGCGATCACCACTCCCCCCGTTAGGATTAAAAGCGATACGATAGCGTAACGCCATAACGACGCTCCGTCGCCTGGTAGCCAACATCAGGCAGGTTTGTCGTCTGAGCATTGAACCAATTTGACCAATATTGGGTGTTACCTAGGTTCTTCGCCCAAACCGTAAGCTGCCAGTTTTCGTTCTCAACAGCGACATTGGCATTGATTAGATGTACGTCTTCTTCAATGTCGGTATTAAATACGTCCCAATAATTGTCGCCGCGTACGGCATAATCGATATGGAGCGATGCTTCCCATCCGGTATTAGTGATCGGCCACCTGTATTCGCCCGTTACACTGGCCGACCAATGACTGAAATTTCCAAGCTTATTTCCGATGAAGAAGTTATCGCTTATGGGGGTGGCTAGTCCGGATGCGGCGCTGATAGCCGCGGCATTGCCGCCAACGTTGATCGGGAACAGTGCAGCGTTCTCAAACGCCTCAATCTCAGAATCCATCCAACCGAGCGCGGCGCCGACCGTAAGTCGATCGCTTACAGCCCAAGTTCCGTCGAGCTCAATACCCCAGACGCTGGACTCGGGGATATTGTGGAGGATCTGCGCCGCCTGCACCGAGTCGAACACGAAATCCTGTTTGTCATTTATGTCTTCGTAAAACACGGCTGCGTTAAATAACATCGCGCCGCCAGCGTATCGTCCCTTATGACCAAGCTCGTAACTCCACAAAGTCTCCTCCTTGAAGGTTGTCGGGAAGGCAGATCTAGGTGTGTTGAAACCGCCGCTACGAAATCCTCGGGAGGCAGTTAAGTAAAACATGTGATCGCCGGTGGCGTTATAGCTGATGGAAGCTTTTGGCTGAATATCGTCAAATATCTTGTCGAAAAAGTTTGTCGTCGGATCGGGATCATCGTAGTCAAACTGATCACGATCTTCGCGGTCATAACGCAAACCGAGGCTCACCGTCCACTTGTCGGTAATGTCGAAGTCGAGGTTGCCAAACACGGCGATCGCGTCAATATTACGTTTCAACCCAACTGGGGAGATGATAAAAGTCTCATCGGCCAGATCACCGTCCCCGTCGAAGTCGATGAAAACCGGCAGCGTGTCACGCCGATCGATTGAGATGTAATACAGACCAACCATCCATCGCAAACGCTCTTCCGTGTTCGAGATCAGTTTAGCTTCTTCCGACCAAGACTTAGCGGTGTAGGTTTGCTCGTTACCAATAAATTCACCGGCAACAAAATCAAGATCACCAGGGCCGTCACCGCCCACGCCTTCGCCGCGCCGACCATAGCGCTCATAGGTATTGTTGTAGGCTGTTACAGACGAGAGTTTCGCCCAACCAAAATCATACTCCAGTTTCAAGGATGTGTCCCAAATAGTACCGAACGCAACAGATATAGGATCCGAAGTCGGACGCCCGAACCCATTATTACTATTTCGAATCCGGCCCGTAAATGGTACGCCGATCGGCCGAGTTATTACGTAGTTGTAATTTCCGGCCTCGAGGTCGTCGACGCTGAAACGAAAGTCGGCATTGAAGTTTTCAGTTGGGAACCATGATAGCCTGGCGCGCAATGTTTTATTCTCTTGAAAGTCGGCTTTTTTATTAACAGTCGCATTGTTAATCGTCCCGTCATCATCGTGATAAGTGCCAGCTAAACGATACGATAGGGTATCTTTTATCACTGGACCCGCAACTGAAAACCTGAGATCCAATGCGTCTGCGTTCCCGTATCCAACGGTGAATTTTCCTTGATGTTCGTTCGTGGGTGCTTTGGTTGTGATATTGATAGCGCCGGCGATCGCATTGCGACCATACAGCGAGCCCTGCGGTCCTTTGAGTATCTCAATTTGTTCGATATCGAATAACTCCTGGCGGACCTGGCTGGCATTACTAATCTGCACGCCATCGACGACTATGGAGATCGCCGGGTCCGTATTCCTTGTTTGTGTAATACCGCGCACGGAGATAAAGGTGGACGTTGGGCTTAGATCGTTTCTCGAGCCGATATTGGGATAAAGCATGCCGATATCCTTAACCGTCGTGATACCGGCGCGTTCGATCTGATCTGATGTGATCACTACGATGCTGTCTGGAACATCGGCCAAGGACTCGCTCCGCTTACGCGCTGTAACTACGATCTCCTCTAGTGCCCCTTGCGCTGCCGCGACACCTATGAGTTGAAACCCCGGCGGGTATTGCGTTGATAGTACAAGCGCCATCGCAATTGTTGGCACAACATATACTAGTCGATTTACTGATTTACGATTCATCTTGAAACCCCAACAGCATGACGGATCACCAAATTAAGGAACTTCAAATTAAGGCGAACCTTGGATCGGCCGCGAGGCTGGGTATTTCCTCTAACCCCAACTCTTTGCGAACGATATTGACCCCTAGTCGCAGCGACACCATTTTGAAAAACGCGTGCATTCGACTCATGCCTTGTCGACCGAAGCCGCAATCAGAGCTGATGATCAGTCGCTCTGGACCTATAAGTGTTGCCGCACGACGGACTAGGTTTGCAACCTGTTCAGGGCGTTCGATCTCGAGGCTACGGTGATGAATGGCGCCGATCGCCACCTTCTTGTCTTTACCAATCGCCTTTGCAATTGCCTCGAGGTTTTCTCCCTCATCACTGGCCGTCTCGAATGTAATGACGTCGACATCCAACGCATTTAAATATGACAAACCCGGTGTGTAGTCCTGCACCACTTCAACGCGTTGGGCGAGCGGATTGCCCCAACAGGTGTGCGCCCAAATCTCGGTCTTGTCCCGCAAACCGTCAACTTCACGGTTAAATACCTCTACATATTCGGCTGCGCGTCTCGCGCCATCGTCCATTGACGCAACGTACTGTATGAGTGGCTCCTCTAATTGAATAACCGGTGCGCCAGCATCGGCGAGCCGGCGGTATTCCTTATTCATGGAATCTGCGATTGCGTTCGTGACTTCCTGCGGTTGTTTGTAATAACGATTAACGACCACTGCATCCAATAGCTGTGCGCAGCAACTACCTAGTTTTACCGGTTGAGCGCTCATGCTCTGAGCGATCTTCCAAAGCTCCGTGTATTCGAGATCACCCGGCGTGATCTCACCGGTTATCGAGGCGGGCAGCCGACATTCTTGAACGCGTTGCAAGATATCGCCGCGTTGTTGTTCGCGCGGTGAGGACCACCCGGGAACCTGCAAGGCGGGTTTTTCCATGCCACCCATACGCTCGAACATGTACGCAAACCAAGCGCGGCCACCAACATCCGCGTCGAAACGCGAGTCGCCGTCGACGAAGATTTCGATTCCGGCGATCGACTGATCGCAGAAGTGCGCTGCTAGTGTGTCGCAATACTGTTCGCGAAAACGTAGATCTGTCATGGCCAAAGAGAAGGGGCGGCCATTGAGATTCTCTGTAAACCAACTGGGACGTGGCAGCGATCCGGTAAGCGTGGTCGCTAACGGTCGATCTTTGGTCGCTTTGAACATGAAAACCAACCTGGTTCGGCAGTGCCCTAGAGGCCAGCCGGGTCATTGGCGATTTGAATAGATTTAACGATATAGCGCGATTCCACAATGTTGGGCCATATGGTGGCTTATCCCGTAATCTGATTTGGTGCTACGAACTACGATGACACGAAATACCCTTGGCAGACTGAAGTTTGCGAGTTAGCTTAAGCTCATGCGCGCGACTTCGTGCGGCCGTGGCAGCGTCGTGAGACGGACGGGTGATTGTTAGACTGTCAGATAAATCAGCAGAGTACGCAACATTTTCACTGTTGTTGAATTCGAACACTCCACAGTACATGGTGGTTCTAGCCGACGATAAACGACACTTGCGGAAACCCTTATGAAGACAGCGATCAAGAGCGCGACCATCGTGCCTATGGATGAAAACATCGGCGATCTCGTCGAGCTCATCTCCGTGCCGCACAGCGCTTCGACAACTCTCTTCACCCGACGGGTCGACACCCCTTGAACGTACATCTCTGCTATAGCCAACAGTAACGCGCGTTCCGAGCGTAGACCACGCTCCAGACTTTGCGGGTAAAATTCGCCGTCGCGGCTCTGGGGCACCATCAGTGCCAACGTACTGAGCCGCGTCTTTATCGATTTGTCTTTGTAACCATTGGCATAGCCCGTACGCGCCGCCACCATCGCCGAGTTCAGCAAAACCGTCACCGCTTCTGCCAGTCCATCAAAGCCATGCGTCCTTAGCAGTTCCACTGCATCGACAATCGTTTTATTCTCACCATGCTGAGCCATTTCGTGTTTCCTCTTTGTCCGCAATTCGCCAATCGCTTTCAAAAGGATAACCGGATGGCTCGGCGCTTCCGAACCGACAACAATTTACAGAAGAAACGTTACACCACCCAAAATCAAAAGGCATGAGAGATACAGAATTATCCACTCTTCTTGGGGAGGCATACTTCCATGAGGGAAAATACCAAAACGCTATTGCAGCTCTCACAGCCGGTATCAATCTCTTTGTCGAAGATTCGCGATTTAATATGTCGGGCGAAAGTTTTGGACCTCCGCGAGCTCCGGCCATTTACCACGGCGTTAGATTGCATATCCGATTTGGGTGGCTGACCGGGAGTCAGCCAACTGAAACAGTGATCACCGGGGTCGCGCAAGCGTTCAAAAACATTACCGTCTAGGTCAGAGGTTCGTTCTAACCGAACGGAGATAACGGCAATGTGCAGCGCCATATCTGCATCCCCGGCGCACGCGCCGCCTAAACCGACGGATCGACGGGAGAACGCTACCGCGCTGCTTTAACCCGTTCGTCACCGTCACGCTCGTGCGCTGGCGCATTTTCGTACACGAACTCAAGACCATCGAGATCAATTGCTGGGATCGCGTCCTTCTCCGTCCAGTAGTCTTGGGTATGCTGCCATTCCGGCTTGTCTCCGCGTTTGGGAAGCAAGTGCATGCTACGTAGCATATAACCGGGATTGAAGTCTTCCGTGTCGAGCCATGACAGTAGTGGCATGTCCTGGTCTTCAGGTCGCAATGCCACCGATACTTTTGTCGCACCTTTCTTTTGCATATGTTTTAGTAAACGACAGACGAAGTCTGCTAGGAGATCGACGCGCAGTGTCCAGCTCGCTCGAAAATAACCAAAAACCCATAAGAGATTTGGCACACCAGTGAACATCATGCCGCGATAGGTCACGGAATTCGCAAAATCGAGCGCTTCGCCATCGACGCTAAAATCGATGTTGCCGAGAACACTCAAATTGAAGCCGGTCGCGGTAACGATAATATCGGCCTCGAGTTCCTGACCGGATTTCAGACGAATACCCGTCTCGGTAAAACGATCGATTTCGTCAGTGACTACGCTCGCCTTGCCCGCGGTGATGCCTTTAAAAAGATCGCCGTCTGGCACTACAGCGATACGCTGACGCCAAGGCCGATACGTCGGCGTGAAGTGCGTATCGACATCGTAGTCTGGACCAAGATAGGCGCGTACACCGGCAAGAAGTTCTTCCTTCACCACCTCGGGTTCTTCCACCGAACGGCGCGTGAATTCTCTTTGCTCCATTAAGATCTGTCGACGCACGATCTCGTGGATCCATTCCTCCTTGATGTCGAGTTTGCGCAGCTCGTCAGCCATATTGTTCTGGTTAAATCCCGGCAGAAAATACGTTGGTGAACGTTGCAGCACTGTGACGTGCTCACAGTCTGCCGCGATAGCCGGAACGACGGTAGCGGTAGTTGCGCCAGAACCGATTACGATCAGTCTCTTGTTCGCGTAGTCAAGATCCTCGGGCCAAGTCTGAGGGTGAATGACCTGTCCCTTGAAATCGTCCATTCCTTCCCATTCCGGCGTGTAACCCTTTTCGTGGTGATAATATCCCTGACACATCCACAAAAAATTGGCCGTGAACTGCAGCGTTTCATCGTTATCGGTACGCACCGCATCGATCGTCCAGAGGTTATCGGTACTCGACCAACTCGCCGAGACTATTTTATGGCGATACCGAATGTGTTGATCGAGATCGTTCTCCTCAATCACTTCGCCCATGTACTTAAGGATCTCCTCGGCCGATGCGATGGGGGCACTGGTCCAAGGTTTGAAACGGTAGCCAAAGGTATACAGATCGCTATCGGAGCGGATGCCGGGGTAGCGATGCATGAGCCAGGTGCCACCGAAACTCTCCAGTCCTTCCAATACGACGAAGCTTTTCTCGGGGCATTGTGTCGCTAGATGATAAGCGCTGCCGACGCCGGAAATACCGGCCCCCACAATGAGCACGTCAAAATGCTCACCAGCTCGTGATTTAGGTATCGTGGCTACGCCGGAAACGCTCATCGGTATCATTCCTCGATAATAAAACTGAAATCAGTCGGTCAAACCTATATATTTTATATGATCTAGATTAATCATCGATAGCGATTGGTTGGCACAGTGAGCCGCTAATACTAGCCCAAGCATCTAGATTTACTGTGAGCCAGAATCATGTGCGGCGCGAGTATAAAGCGCTGCGCGGCAAGACGTGAAACTACAATCGGTAAGCTTATGAGTTGTTGGATTATCCAATAGTTATAGGAGATTAATGGCAAGATTCATGAAAACCAATATATCGCCAAATCGTAAACATCTTGTAGAAAATTGGCTGCACATTCGGCCACTACATCAAAGGGCTTCGAGCAGTGACCCACTCGAAGCCCCCGATTGTGGGTTTGTGCTACCCTCTCCTCGGCGTCGGATCTAAATCGACATCATCTTATCGCCGAGATTCCACAGCTCTACCTTCGCATCGTTTTCAATGCATACGCCGACACGGTTGATCGTTGCACAAAACGTATGCGTCGGTCCCATGACGGCGACACCCTGGACCGGCGACATCTTGATCTCACCGCTGCCGATCGCATCGAGCAGATTTGCCTGTAAGCCTGCTCTGATACCATCTGACTCGAGAAAATGCATCGCCATCACCGCGTCGTTTCCTTGAATCGCGCCAACGACCTCCAGTATTTCCGGCGGCTTGGCGTTGACCGAATCCGCTGCTTTCCAACGTCCGGCACCCACAACACCAGGAATGTCTAGCAAATCATTCAAAGTAGTCATTGTTATCTCCTTGGGTCGGTTATGAGAAGCGGCCTCAAATTATTCGCGGTTACGTTAGCGTCCGCAAAACTCGGCAGAACAACATAAACCGGAGACGCAGCGCGTCGTGTTCTATGCGCACGTACGGCGATACTACCGCTTCTAGGCTTTGCTGTGCGTGCTCATCACGCACTTGCGTAGTGTGAGCGCGATTCGACGCGTTAACTTGATGTGGGTCAAGAACACACCATGCGTCGGAAAATGTTGCGGCGAGGCGCTAGAAAAATGCTGCCCAGAACGGCGCATGGGCACGGTAGACGACATCGCGGCCGCGCTTGTCTATATGGCGAGCCCAACCGCATTATCGGGGATTTGAGTTGTTTGTAAACGCATCAATTGGCACACGTATAATATAAATTTAGATCGCGCGCGAGAACCCTCGCTTTGGAGTCGAACCCAGCGCTACCTGCGGAGGTAAGTAACGGTCAAACACCATGCAAATGTTGCGGATCAAAAACCGCCCCTTATCGGTAACGCGAATTGTATCGAGTTCCAATTCTACGAGTTGCTCGCCCGTGAATTCTGCGAGTCTTTCCCACTGATCCTTAAAGTAAGATTTGAAATCAATGCCGTGCCGCATTTCAAACGCTTTCACGTCCAGGCGAAAGTAGCACATCAGTGTGCGGATGGCATCGCGAACGATGACATCATCATCGCTGAGAACCACGCCTTTCTCGATTGGCAGGCTATGCTCGTTTAGCGCCTGCGTGTACGTAGGCAGATCCTTGGCATTTTGACAATACACGCCGTTTACGCTGCTGATGGCACTCACGCCGAGGCCGATTAGATCGCACTGTCCGTGAGTGCTGTAACCCTGAAAGTTGCGATGCAGGGTGCCGTTCTGTTGAGCTATTACAAGACTGTCGTTGGGTTTAGCGAAGTGATCCATGCCGATGTACTCATACCCAGCCTCGTCTAAGATTCCGATTGCGGTTTGTAACAAGACGAGCTTCGTCTCGGCGGTAGGAACATCATCACTAGCGATCTGACGCTGCGTTTTGAACCGTTGCGGTAAGTGTGCGTAGCTGTAGATGGACAGGCGATCCGGATCTAGATCTAACACTCGATACAGGGTGTTGCGGAAACTATCAGGTGATTGCAACGGTAGCCCATAGATCAAATCCACGCTCACGGATCGAAACCCAACAGCGCGCGCCGCATCGATTACCGCGGCTGTTTCGAGCTCGTTTTGCAAGCGGTTTACGGCTTTCTGCACGTTCGGATCGAAATCTTGAATGCCTAAGCTCACGCGATTCAAACCACAGCGCGATAGATGATGAATGCGCGCGGCATCAACCGTGCGCGGATCGATCTCGATCGAAAAATCGCGCTCGTTTCCGGCAGCGAGGTTAAAGTTACGATGCAACGCTTCGAAGATCACATCAAATTGATCGTCGGTGAAATAGGTAGGGGTGCCGCCGCCAAAGTGTAGCTGCACTACTTCGTGATTGTCTCCCAGTAAACGGCGATGCAGACTCATCTCTTTAATCAACTGTCCTAGGTAGGCCTCGGCGTGCTTACGGTTTTTAGTCACAATCTTGTTGCAAGCGCAGTAGTAGCAAACGGTGTCGCAGAAAGGCACGTGCATATACAGCGACAGGGGCGCCCTCAGCTTCGCGCCGAGTTGCCCGACTGCGGCGGCGTAGTGACGAGTGTCGAAAGCCTCGACGAATTGAAGCGCAGTTGGATACGACGTGTAACGGGGTCCCACAACGTCGTACTTTTTGATTAGCTCGGGATCGAATTGAATATGACGATGCATTGGTGCCCCAATTATACATGCACGCTTGCCGTCTTCGGAACGACAAAGGAGCCGATCGCTGTCATACCGGGCCCACACTGGTGTGATACCGGGTTTGACCCGGTACCCAATTAGCGTAAATCGCTGTGGGCCGTCCCTACGCAGCTAATTTCGTCACTGCTGTATCATTCGTGTCGATAATACTGATGCGATCCGTTGAGGCCGGCGTGCGGATGAGGAAGAGAATGAATAACCTAGCTCGTTACACACCGAAGCTCCTGCCGTGGTTAGCTGTGACGCTATCTTTAACCGCCATGCATGCATCAACGGCGGCAAACCCGATACTGATCGGTACTGTTAGTGACGATAGCGGTCCCCGTGCTGGTGCACAGGTCACCGCTAAGCATCATGAATCGCGGATTGAAGTGACTACTTTTAGCGATCCACAAGGCCAGTATTCCTTATCTCTAGATGCAACAGGCGACTATGACGTTAGAGCCTCATGGTCAACCCAGGCGAGCGACCCCGTGATCGTGACGCTCGCGAACGACGCTCAGCGGCGATTGCACCTTAATTTGCAAGCAGACCCATACTATTTGGACCGGGTAACGAGCGAACAGTGGCTGTCCTTGCTGCCGGACGGTGCAATGAAACGTGAATTCATTCTTAACTGCACATCTTGTCACGAGATCGACGCTGATCGCATTCTTGTACACGGTAAACCACGTTCGCGCCAACAATGGGCAACTGCATTCGCGATGATGCGCTCCATCGATCAATATAGCCTGATACCGCCCGATTTTAACGATGCTACCTATATTGAATGGCTCACGAAAAACATTACCGAGAAAACTGCGGCCACCCTAGCACCGAAAACGCCGGCGAACGTTGATAAGCTCGCTACGATCCGGATCACAGAATATCCGTTACCGGACGCGGGTGAGTTGCCGCATGATTTAGTCGTGGGTCCCGATGGACGCATTTGGATCACCGCTTTTTTCACTGATGTCATCTGGGCAATGGAACCGACTAGCGGTGATATCGAAACGTACAGCATCCGCCCGGCTAATGCTGCGGGGTGGGGTCAAGCACGCGCCTTGATTTTCGATGATCAGAGCAATTTGTGGGTCGTTTTAGGCGGCACCCACGAGCTCGTTGCTTTGAACGTGGCCACTCGCGCCATTAAAACTTACAACATCGGAATGTATGCGCACAGCTTAGCGCGCGACAATAAAGGAAGAATTTGGTTCAACGATTACTTTGCCGAAAAAGAACGAATTGGGGTACTTGATCCCATCACGGAACAGGTTCGGCACATCGATATCCCCACGGTCGGTTTGACGAAACAAGAGGGTCTACCGCTACCCTACGGCCTGCAAATCGATAGCAGTGGGCGTCTCTACAGTACCCAAATGGCGGCGAACACCATCGTAATGTATGACACGAATACCGCTGCCACAGAACTGCTCACAATGCCCACGGATAATACCGGCCCCCGGCGTCCCGCAATCGGTAAGAACGACATGCTGTGGGTACCGGAATGGAATACCGGCCATCTGTCTAGCTTCAATCCCCATAAACACAGCTTCAAACGTTACCGACTAGCGTCTTCCACGCTCGGCGCCTACGATGCGGAATACGATCGAAGGTCCGGACACATCTGGGTAAGCGGCGCGCTTGCTTCCAGCATGGTCGTGTTTGATCCAGACAGTGAGTCTGTGTTGGAAATACCGCTGCCCACCAACCCCGGCTATACCCGGCATTTAGCGGTCGACCCCAAGACGGGCGATCTGTGGTCGGCCTATTCATCCTTGCCAGCCGCAAAACCTAAAGTGGTGCGCATCGAACGATGTCGTAATTTGTGAACACCTCAGGTTTCCGTCGGAAATTATTGGGTCGGCCGTTTAGATTTACTATCGATTCCATCTTAGCCATCGCGATATTGAAGCATCGGGGGCTGAACGCGGTATCGCCATGTCGTTTGCTCACGATCAATGTTTGAAATGCGGCAACACCTCTTGTCCAATCAGGTCGACCGCCGCGTTGAAATCCGGCCCCAAGGGATGGCCAAAGGCCACGTGCGTCACGCCCGCCGCGGCCATCGCTTCGATTTGCGGGATCACATCGTCCGGCGTGCCCGCAACGGCATGCTTGCTGACCGCGAGATCCGATACGTAACTGGCGCCGCGCTCGAAGTCGCCCGCGGCAGCGGCATCGCGGACCCGCTGCACTTCTTTGGTCGGCACGCCAGACACCTCAGTCATCGGATAAAGATATGGCAAGTAAACGGCGAGCACACGACGTGCGGCCGCGATCGCCGCTTCGCGATCGACCGAAATCGCGGACAAAGGCCCCGCGCAAATGCCGCACTCGGTCGGGTCGCGGCCAACGCGTTTCGCACCGATGTCGATGTTCTCGCGCACGATGCGCACATAGTTTGGATCCCACATGCCATCCGACTTGGTCTCAAACGCGACCTCGCCCGCGAGCTGACACATTTTCGCACCCCAGGTGCCGATAAATATGGGTACGTCGTCGCGATACGGTTTGAAGCGAAAAAACAATTCCTCGGTCGCGGTAAAACACTCGCCGTTGAAAGGCGCGCGCTCGCCACGCAGCAACCGGCGTATCAGTTCGATCGCTTCGCGGACCATCGTGATCGGCTTAGCTTGCTTTTCGATGCCGAGAAACTCAAAAAATGCACCGCGCGCGATACCGAGCACGGCACGGCCCTGTGTCAGCTCGTCCAGCTCCGCCAAATTGCCGGCATGGTAGGCGGGGTGCACGACTTGCGGTGTGACGATGCCCGGCCCGATCTCGAGCCGCTCGGTGTGTTCGCCGATCAGCGTCAGAATCGGCCAGGTCGGCTTGAACATCAGATCGTCGTAGACGTGCAGTGAATCGAAACCGTAACCCTCGATTTTTTGGGCCATGTCGATGTATTGGCGCAGTAGATAGCTGCCCTGCATGCCGATGCTGAATTTAAGTGCCATGCGTTCGCCCATACCGCAGTATTTGAATCATTAAAGCGCGCAACGATCCTAGCCTGGTCCGAGCCTGCAGACCACTGGATTCGGGCGCCGAATTTGACCATGTGGGCACCTGTATGCGCGATTCGCTAATACCAATTCTATAACGCTAAGCCTCGGGTCCGCTTAAACGCCCGCGTCTTGCAAGTAACCAGCGTCACGCAATGATGTTCACATGATAAAGTTAACATGGCGATATCCATCGACACATCAGGCTTTGACGCGAGCAAGCGAGCGGCGAAATCGCCGACGTTTTCTTGCCCAGGACATGGCGGGCTGCGGTCGCCGAGGTGACCTTATCCTGAGAACACGAATCAGCAGGTGTGCGGCGAGCGTGAGGCAATCAACGCAGAAGTTCAGAACGACCTGCCGTGCCTGCGGCCACGGTGGTTGCGGCGTATTCGTTGCCGTCGAGAACGGGCGCGTCACCGCGGTCAGCGGCGATCGCGAGCATCCGATCAGCAAAGGTTACTGCTGCAAGAAAGCGCATGCGGCGGTTGAGATGCAGTACCATCCGGATCGTTTGAAGTACCCCAGGCGACGCGTCGCTGAGCGGGGTGCGGGTAAATGGGAGCGTCTGTGCTGGGATGATGCGCTGACTTATGTGGCTGAGCGACTCAACGCGATCAAGGCCGAGTCGGGTGCGGAGTCTGTGATTTTCGGTCACGGTACTGGCCGAGATTTCCACCGTTTTGTCTACCGCGTAGCAAATCTCTTTGGCACACCCAACGTGCTCACGCCCGGGCATATGTGCTACCTGCCGCGCGTTGCTATTTCGAAAGTACTCGGTATGGACATACCAATGGTGGACTACGAGAGTCGACCCAAGTGCGTGCTGAACTGGGGCAGCAATCACCTAATTTCGAATCCAGACGAAAACAAAGGCATTAACCTGGCGCAGGCCCTCCGCGACGGTGCGAAAATGATCGTCGTCGATCCGCGTCGCAACCAACTCGCCAGGCGCGCCGATATATTCCTGCAGATTCGGCCAGCCACCGATGTCGTGCTCGCCATGGGCATGATGCGTGTGATCGTCGCGGAAGATCTGTACGACCACGAGTTTGTCGACAATCACACGACCGGTTTTCAAGCGTTCTGCGAGCGCCTCGAGAAATTCACCCCGGAGTACGTCGAGAACATCACCTGGGTGCCGAAAGAGCACATGGTCGAGGCCGCGAGATTGTATGCGACCACCAAACCGGCCGCGCTGCAATGGGGTGTCGGCGTCGAACAAAACATCAACTGCGTGGATGCGGATCGGGCACTCATTTACTTGGTTGCGCTGACGGGCAATCTCGACGCGCCCGGTGGGAACGTGATTTTCGGCCTGCCGCCCGGCCTGCCCCGTGCTGAATTTTCCTTATTCGATCGCCTGCCCGAGGCGCAACGCGCGAAAATGCTCGGCGGCGATCGCTACAGGCTGGGCGCGTTGATCAATCGCATCACGCCACACGTTCTCTGGGACGCTATCGAGACCGGTAAACCTTACCCGGTACGCGGTCTGGTCGTGTTTGCCAGCAATACGCTCATGGCACGCGAAAACGCCGGACGCGTGTACGAGGCGTTAAAAAAACTCGAGTTTCTCGTTACCACCGACATCTTCCCTACGCCAACGACCGAGTTAGCCGACGTCGTGCTACCGGCGGCGACGTGGTTCGAGCACAACAACATCGCGGATTATTGGAAAGTTCATGGCTATGTGTTTCCGCGGGTGCAGATCGTAGCACCGGAAGCCGAAGCGCGCGCCGACCATATCATTCTGAACGAGCTCGGTCGAAAACTTAGTTTCGAAGAAGCGTTTTGGGAAAACTACGAAGACTCACTCGACTTCATTCTCGAACGCACCGGCATGACGTGGCAAGAGTTCAAGGAAAAACCCTTTCTGCGCACGGCGCCGGAATTCTACAAGTTCAAGCGTAACGGCTTCGCTACCGCGTCTGGGAAACTCGATTTCTGGATCCCCCAGTACGCCGAGTGGGGCTACGATCCGCTGCCCGATTTTGTCGAACCCCCCGAGAGCCCGGCGCGGGAGAAAGAATTTGTCGAGCAATACCCGCTGATCTTGATCACGGGTCACCGGATCTTCAACTTCTTCGGCTCCGAACATCGTCAAACCGGTGGGCTGCGACGTACGCACCCCGATCCGCTGATTGAGATCCATTCGCAAACCGCGGCCAAATACGAGATCAACGACGGCGACTGGGTATTCGTCAGCACACCCAGAGGCCGGGTGAAACTCCGTGCCGAAATCGACGATTCGGTAGACCCACGCGTGGTCAGCGCGGAATTCGGCTGGTGGTTCCCCGAGCGTCGCACGCCCGACTTCGGGTGGAACGAATCCAACATCAACATGGTCACCGATGACGGCCCCCCATTAGGCCCGGGCATGGGCGCCACCAACTTGAAAGGCCTCATGTGTAGAATCGAGCGCGTAGCGGCGTAGGGAGCAAAATGCGCACCATCGGCCAAGTGACCAACAATATCGATACCCTGGATAAAGTGACCGGCGGCCAAGGCTACGTCGTGAACCTCAAACCACCGGGCATGCTACACGCGTGCTTGGTCCGCAGCCCCTATCCGCACGCACGCCTCGTCAGCATCGACACCGCCGCCGCTGAAGCCTTGCCAGGGGTAAAGGCCGTGCTGACGCCCGACGAGGTCCAACAAAAATCTACACGCCCGTCTATTTCGTACCGACGCTGACGTCTAGCGTCGTGCAAGATATGCTCGTGCTGAGCGATCACGTTCGTTACACCGGACAACCCATCGCGGCGGTAGCAGCAACCAGTAGTGAAATCGCGATTCGCGCGCTTGAGCTTATTGAAGTCGAGTATGAACAACTCGACACGGTGTTCGACCCGCTCGAAGCGATTAAGGACGGCGCCGTACAGATCCACGCTAGCGCCCGGAAATATTGCCAAGAACGCTTCGCTATCTGTCGGAGACTTGGAAGCCGGTTTTGCTGCCACCTCTCAGCGCGCTTTTCCAGAGTGCAGGTATTTTCACTCCTCCAAAGCGCGCTGTAATGAGCAGCTGAGCACGACGTTAGATGCTCTCTTCGGCATCGCTCTCCACACTTGATATACCATATAAGCTATATATACTATTTATGGTATGTGGCAGGTACTTGAGCACCGCCGCGTCGTGAGACGCTTGGCCAAATTGCCTGTCGAGGTCTTAAAACGCTACGAGAAATGGAAAGATATCGTGGTTATTTCCGGGCCGCAGGGGCTTCGTCTCATTAAAGGTTTTAATGATGAGGCGCTGCGTGGTGAATGGAAAGGTCACCGATCTTCCCGACTGGTGATCCAGTACCGCGTTATTTATGAGATCGAAGGTGAGAAATTCGTGGTGAAGGCCATCGACCTCACTGCACATGACTATCGGAGTAAGAGCTAATGAGCGAATTCCGCAAAGCTAAGCGCATGATTGAAGTGACGCCGGGCGAATCCGTAAAGATACTTCGTGAGCTGCAGGAATTGAGCCAGAACGAATTGGCAGAGCTAAGCAGCATACCGCAATCGACGATCTCGGCGATCGAGAACGATCGAGTTCGTTTAGGTGTAGAGCGCTCAAAGGTGCTGGCTAGGGCTTTGAGTTGCCATCCGGCCGTACTGGTTTTCCCTGGCTGGGATGTTGGCGTTGAGTCGGCCGCCTAACCAGCGAATGCAGTGGACCTCCTTACCCGGCGCGGCCTTTGCTTGCGCAAAGGCCGCGCCGGCTTACGTCGGCCACTGATTCGGGCGTTGGGCGGCGGTGGCAGTGCGTTCCGAAGACATCAACGCTGCAATAGAACGACTGCTAGGAACGAGCCACTGGATTACTCGAGCACACCGCGCTGAGGTAGAGGCCGAGTTTCCCGCTGAAGTCATGGAAACGGTGAGGGAGATGCTCGAGTTCTCATGCTCGCCTTCAGAGACCTGGACGACAGCTTCGTCGCTTTCGGAGGCCGCGAAGCAGATCGAGCCGCGGATCCGATCCAGCTATCCGGCACTTTCCGATCGATCGGTCCAGCTCTTGCTCAGCTATGCCTGCTTCTCGTGGAGATAAGCAGTATCCGGCCGTTCTCGAGCGTTCGACCGCCGCCAGGGCGGCGGCGACCAGCGTTGAATCACCAGTGTTGCACTTACTTCTTGAATCCGCGCGTCATAACAAAACGCTGCAACGGACGCCTTTCCGCAGCCCGTTTTGGGAATGCTTTGCATGATATTCCCAAAACGGTCCACTCCAAGGCGCCGCCGAGCTTAGCGTTAGATGTCAGGGACACGCTATGACATCGCCTGAAGCTAGCTACTCGGGCGGCTGCAGTTGCGGCGAGGTCCGCTATGGGTTCGCTGGTGAGCCCGACCAAATCGTGGTGTGCCACTGCCCCGATTGTCGGCGCGCCGTCGGTGCTCAATCCGTCGCGCATGTTTTCGTGGAACTCGATAAGTATCGACTCACGAAAGGTTCTCCCAAAACGCACAATTCATCGCCAGGCGTTACACGAGCGTTCTGCGGAACCTGGGTACAATGCTGAGTTGGATAGGTGGCCCTCAGCCAGGTCGAATCGATATTAACGGTGGGTAGCCTCGATAACCCGGAAGGATTCAAGCCCACTAGAGCGGTTTATCGAGAGCATCGTCTTCCGTGGGCGTCGGAAATATGATGCAACCTTGATTACATTAGCCGAAATCTCGATGTCTGAAGAAGATAACCCGAATATGAGTACGCCAGTCCTCACGGCCGAGGAAACTCAAGCGACAATCGTCAATAATCTTCCTCCGATTGATCACCACGACGAAATTGTCGAAGAAGTCGGGCCGAATTCGATCCGACTCAGATTGCCTTTCAATCCTGCGTTTGTCGGAGCCGAGCCATGGCAAACGGGGAAAGGAAAGGTATTTTCGGGTCCGATGGTAATGGGTTTCGCTGATACAGCTATGTACTGCTGTGTAATGGTGGCCGTGGCGTATGATGTCATCCCCGTAATGATTAATCTAACTATTTCGTTCGTAGAGCCTGCGCTGGAGGAAGATCTCATCGCCGACGCCCGCATCGTTCGCCGCGGCGGGCGACTACATTACGTAGCGTGTTGGTTGCGGTCCGAGTCGAAACAATCCCCTTGTGCGCATATCACGTCTACCTACCGTGTGGCCCAATACAAACATCGAAATCGCGAGTAACGGGCTGACATCTAACCAGTGCGCGGAGCGGACACTTGACCTGCCCGTCATCAGATATGTTGAGACCGGATCGGGTTTTCGTTAACGGAGACTCTGGCTCGTCTGACGCCTACTCAGTTTAGTTTCGCTTTCGAAGTCGGTGTCATTGAAAAGTTACCAGCCTGGCGAGACATGCGGGTACTTAGCGATGTGAACCCAACAGTCCTTGACGCTATCGTGACATTTTTTCGTCGAGCAAGGTCAAGATAATTCGCTTGGCCGATTCTGCTGGTTTCGGAGATCGAGTGATTAAGGTTCGCATCAGGACACCTTCATAAAGCACCCCGATCTGCTCAGTTAGAATCTGACGATCGACGTCGTTAAGTTTCATTACCTGCTGTCTGAACCACTTCATTATCGCGGTCTTATGATGCTGTGCGGCGACAAACCCTTCGTGTTCAGCATCTCCCGCCAGCTCTATGAGAGTCCTCGAAAACGGGCATCCGTAGAAAGACTTCACCTTGCTGAACTTAGCGAGCAGGTCGAACACCGCAAGTATTCGCTCTTTAGGTGTGTCGGCCGTCGCCTCCGCGCCGGCAATTACAGCAGCTAGCGTCGTCTTGTTTCTATCGGCCAGCCATGCCAGGAACAACTCACCCTTCGACCACAGTGCGCATACAACGTCTTTTTCGTTACACCCGCCACGCTCGCCAGTGCGGCGACTCCAGTCGCAGAGTAACCATCGCGACTGAACAGCTTGTCGGCGGCCCGAAGAATGTTGTCACGAGCAGACATGCTTGCATGTATACCAATCGGAATACTTTTCGTCGAAAGGGTTATTGCCATGGTAAATCCCGCGATTATCGATACTCTTTCGTATTCCGGAATGGGCGTCCGGGATCTGCGAGCAAACGCAAGAATTGGTAGAGACGGTATAACGCTTTTTGAACATGATTTGGCGTTCGTTCGGTTTCGGTCGGTAACGACGGCTCCGGGTAAACCGACAATTGTCGTTTTACCAGATAGTCCCGCGACAATCGAAAGCTACGACAATTTTGTTGAAACCGTATCTGCGGATTATAACGTTGTTTTGCTTGAGATTCCGGGATTTGGGTTTTCGTATCCTAAAGTCCCGGGGGCCTTGGGGTTTGAAGAGACATCACAGATCATAGCAACCGCGATAAGTGAGCTTCCAAATCGAGACATCATTCTAGTGGGACCTTGCTTCCAAGGTCTAATAGCAATCCGGGTAGCCGAGATAATCCCAAATCATTTACGCGGTATTATCGTCGCACAATCGGGCGACTTTGCCGCGGAATGTAGTTGGTGCGACAGTATTCCAGACCCAAAGCAACTGCTTCGGCGACCATTCATCGGGCAAATCGAATTCCGCGAGGATCGCGAACGGTTAGCTATCGATTGGTGGTCCTCCGTTGCTGCGGGACCATTATTGCCGCTGGAGGATTTCCAATCGGTCGCAAGAGATGTCATGAGACGCGGTTCTTGCTACGCGCTCGCGACGTTTGTACAAGAGCTGCATTCGTTGAACCCGCCACCGGCGTTGCACACGTCCTTACCCGCTGAAATCATGTAGAGGTTAGACGACAGCTCTCACTCGAGCACAGATCGCACTTCAGTCTGCAAGTATCTTTCGAACGCCGGTTATTCCGAACTGCCCAACATCGGACATTTTGTCGAGCTTGAAGCACCTCAAGCAATCATAGCTGCCGCGGATCGTATTTTGCGGGAGTCGTGAAGAAATGGCCATTCCGGAGGAGTTCGAAACCCTAGAAAGGCGAAGCCCCCTGACTACGCCGTGGGAGCCGATTTACTGTCAAACGCTCGCCGATCGATTGAAACTCGGCATCATCGTAGATACACAACACACGAACTCACGAGGCCTGGTTCACGGCGGCTTAATCGCTGCATTGTCAGACAACGTCATGGGTTGGTCCTGCTCAATGCAATACGAGACACCTCGAAGCTTCACACTCAATCTATCCCTCGATTATATGGGCATTGCCAAACAAGGTCAGTGGTTGGAGTTCTCTCCGACCGTTTCAAAGCTCGGCGGTACGGTTTGCTTCGCCCAATGCTTCGTAACGGCAAATACAACCGCCATCGCCAGGGCCAGCGGCGTCTACAAGTCCTGATGGCACGAGCCTTGATCGTACCCCTCAAACCGAGCCGTCCCGAATGTAGGAAATTGAGCATATCAGGCAGCGTCTCGAGCGAAAACTGCAGGTGGCTTTTTGCCTAGTGAGCGATGCGGCCTGACGTGGTTGTAATGCGTCCGCCAACCATCGATTGTTGAACGAGCATCTTCGAGACTGGCGAACCAGTTCAAATCCAGGCAATAGTCTCGGAACTTCCCATTGAAGCTCTCGACGAATGCGTTCTGAGCCGGCTTGCCAGGTTGAATGTAGTGGAGCTTTACACCGTCCCGCTTCGCCCAGAAGAACATTGCCTTCGATGTAAACTCTGGGCCGTTGTCGCAGACAATCATTTTCGGTAGTTGTCGTTTGAGCCCGTCGAGCTCACGTGCCAGCCGTAGCCCGGATATCGAAAAATCAACGATCTGCAAGACGCACTCTCGCGAGTAGTCTAAGCAATGCCGGTAACGGATCCCGCAAGCCAACTGCCGGTTGGTCGCCCCACCAGTGCACCATTGGTATGGCACTGACCACAGCCCAGCAAGGTAGTCAGGTACTCGCCGCGCGCGCCATCGCTGGCCGTTGCGTCTGCACCGATGCGATTGTTGTTTCCGGCGCACGCTGTCAGTACAACTGCAGCGATGAGCGTGGTCACCATTGCCACAAGTTGGTGTCGCATTTTACTGGTTTGCATTGCCGCGCTCCTTTGTCTGCCGGTTCACCGGCGGTGGGGATTTGATGCGGTGACTAAATGTTCTCGCCACCACCAAGGGATTATGATGGGCGATATATGAGCGACAAACCAACGGCAGATAACCATAACAGACTCAGCCGTCGTCTGAATCTGCCGATGTTACTTTTGTATGGCATCGGTACCACAGTCGGCGCCGGTATCTATGCACTGCTGGGTGAGATTGCGCGACTCGCGGGCTCGCTAGCGCCGTGGTCGTTTCTACTCGCTTCGCTGTTGGCGGCGTTTACGGCACTGTCGTTTGCCGAGCTTTCTAGTCGTTATCCACAGGCCGCAGCAACCGCCATGTATGTGCAACAGGGGTTCCGTTCCAGCAAACTGGGAACGGTGGTTGGCGCCCTGGTGGCGCTAGCAGGCATCGTTTCCAGTGCGGCGTTGCTTAATGGCATGGCCAACTATCTGCTACCGATATTGGACGTGTCCCGTACGGTTATCGTCGTCAGCGGTCTTGTTGTGCTGACGCTGCTGGCCATCTGGGGCATAGCCCAGTCGGCATTGGTAGCAGGGCTGATTTGCCTGGCTGAGATCGGCGGTTTGCTGTGGATCTCTTGGCTCTGTTTTCATGCCATAGAACCGGGCACCGTTGACTGGGTGCAGTTGCAACCGAGCTGGAAGCATGGGCCCGCCGTAATCACCGCCGCGGTCCTGGCTTTTTATGCCTACATTGGCTTCGAAGACATGGTGGAGGTGGCAGAAGAAGTACAGGATGTACGCATAACGCTGCCGCTGGCCATCATCGCCACGTTGGTGATTACAACAATCCTGTACCTAGTCCTGTTGATATGTGCCCAGTTTGCCGTCAGCGCTCAGACCCTGGCGCTATCGGAAGCACCGATGGCGGACTTGTATCGCATCCTCACCGGTCACGACCCATACGTCATTACGCTGATCGGTGTCGCCGCCATTGTCAACGGCATACTCATTCAACTGATCATGGCTTCGCGAGTGGTGTATGGACTGGCCGATCGCGGCCAGATACCTCGTTGGCTGGCTGCGGTTAACCCGGTTACCCATACACCCATCCGCGCCACCCTGCTGATCGCCGGTATCGTTCTGGTGCTGGCGTTGTGGGGATCGCTGGCTGGCTTGGCGAGCACGACATCGATCATCATGCTCATCGTCTTCGCGTTGGCGAACCTCAGTCTCTGGCTGCTCAAACGCTGGCGCGAGCCAGGCCCAAGCAGCGGGATCCAGTTGCCCGCTTGGATACCCTTGTGCGGGTTTGTCGTCTGCATCGCCGTTGTCGGTTGGACGTTGCTTAGATATTGATCGCACCATTCATCAGGGCAACTATGAAATCCGACATCAAGATCGTGCTCGCTGGCCCGTACGGCAGCGCGCTTTTCAACTACGTGACCACCGGCGAAGCCACCATGACACCGGGGCCGTCGATCACCGAAGGTATCGGCAACTCACGCGTCACCGACAATTTCGACGGCACCGAGATCGATTGGGCGGTCCAGATTCCCGACCACAACATGGTGACCATGGTTTACCGGATGCTGAAAAAGGATGGTTGGTTCTTCGGCTCGAGCACCGGTATCAACCTCTGCGGCGCCGTCCAAGTCGCGCGTGAGCTGGGCCCGGTCACACGATCGTCACGATGCTCTGCGATGACGGCAGCAAATACCAATCGAGCCTATTCAATCCCGAATTGCTGGCGGAACGAGAGCTCGACCCCAGCGTCGACTAAGCAACGAAGCGACAGAGTAGGAACCATGGCGACAATTAATCGGGACGGCGTCAGCGTCTACTACGAACGGCATCCGTCGCAACGTGACGATGCCCGCACGATCCGCTTGTCCCACGGGTACAGCGCAACCGCCGGGGTGTGGCGCGGCCAGATCGACGCGTTGACCCGAACGCTCGGCCTCATCGTCTGGGACGTGCGCGGCCACGGCCAATCGGATCCGCCCGAGGATCTGGACCAGTACACCGAGGCCCTGACCATCGGCGACATGGCTGCCATCTTGGATGCGTGCGAAGTCGAGAGAGTCATCAGCAGGGGATTGTCGCTCGGCGGTTACCTGTCTCTTGCGTTCCACCGCGATTTCCCGGAACGCACGGAAGCCCTTCTGCTATGCGACACGGGGCCCGGGTGTCGAAACGACAAGGCCCGTGAAGCCTGGGATCGCATGGCCAGGAGCCGCGCAGACGCGCTCGACCGCGATGGGTTATCCGCGCTGGGCGCTGGCGCTGAAGTGCGGGCAAGCCAACACCGTTCTGCAGCTGGATTAGCCAATGCCGCCCGTGGAATTCTCGTTCAGTTCGACGATCGCGTCGTCGCCTCGCTGCCGGAGATTGAAATCCCCACGCTCGTCCTCGTCGGCGCCAACGAGGAGGCATTCCTAACGCCGAGCGAGTACATGGCAAACAAGATTCTGAACGCAGAACGCGTGACCCTGGGCGACGCAGGTCACGCAGCGAATACCGATCAGCCGGAAGGGTTCAATCAAGCCGTCATCGGGTTTCTCGGCGGCCTTTAGAGGTCGAGCGGCAGCTTCGCGGTCGGCACCGCCAACCCCGGCACGCCGGCGCGGTATTTGAATACTCCACCTCGCGTCTCTCCCTCCAATCCGTTGGAGCCGGAGACAATGTAGAGATCCTGCAAATCGTCGCCGCCGAAGCAAACGCTCGTGCACATCGGATGCGGAATCTCGATTTTCTCGCGCAAAGCGCCTTGCACATCGTAGACGCCCACGCCTGATCCTCCGGCCAGCGCTACCCAAACCGCGCCGTCCTCGGACACGACCAGCCCATCTGGCGCACCGTCTTCCGTCTCGACGAAAACCTCCTTCTCGCCCAGCGATCCGTCATCGCGGACGTCGTAGCAACAAACCGCGCTTCTCCCTGAGTCACTGTGATAGAGTCGCTTGTTGTCGGGCGAAAATCCCAGACCGTTCGTCAAGCGAACGTCTTGGACGACGACGCTGACCGATCCATCGAGGTCGATCAGGTAGAGGTTCCCGGACTGTGGCGGCCGACCGTCTTCGAACACAGGGCTCGAGCTGAGGCCGCCGGCGTAGACTCTGCCTTGCACGTCGGTCGTTATGTCGTTGAAACCGACGAGGCCTTGCTCTTCGTTCCGGTCGAACAGGACGATCGTATCGCCGCCGGCGAAACTCTTGTAAGCGATGTTGCGCCCGCTAATGACCAGACCGCCAGCTTCATGCAGCGACATACCGCCGATCCCGCGCCGATGCGGGAAGACCTCCTCGACGTCGCCACCGGGAGTCAGGCAAAACACGCCGCCCTGCAAGACGTCGCTGAACATCAAACCGCGCCCCGGCACCCAAACCGGGCCTTCGATGAGCCCGAATCCTTCGGTCAATGTTTCCACAGCTTACCCCTCGCGATTTGCCTCAGAGATTTCGACCGAAAAGCCCAAAGAGCCCCTCCCAGTGCCTTTCCGCGGATGCCTTGTGATACATGCCGTCACGCAGCGGGAACACGAATCCGTGGTGAGTGCCAGGATACGACTCGATCGTTTAGTCGATACCCGTGTCGGCGAGAGACGCGTCGAGACCGTCAATCATCTCGCGCGGCGCCCACTCGTCCGTCTCGGCACAACCGAAATACATCTCGCCCGTGATCTTGTGTGCATCGAGGTGCGGCGAGTCGCTCGCGTCGTTGAACAGCCGCACGCCATGCAGAGATGCACTCGCTTTGATGCGATCCGGGAACGCAGACGCCGCCGCGAAGGCGAGCGGTCCGCTCATGCAGTAGCCCACGCATCCGATCGCGCCGTTCCGCGCCGCCGAATCCTCCGCGGCAAAGTCGAACATCGTCTGAATGTCTTCGCAGACCATGGCATTCGTCAGCGCGTTCATGTGCCCAAACATCTCTTCGTGCTTATCCGGCCCCACCATGAACTCGCGCGCTGTCCGGTAGTATGAGGTTCGACAGCATGACATAATAGCCCACCGTCGCAATGCGCCGCGCCGAGGAATACTCGACCGCACCACCACGTCGCAGTGATACCCTCGGCTTTAAGGGCGCGCTGCAGCGAAAAACCGACCTAGGACGCTTCATAGCACAGCGTCAGATCGACATCGCCGAAATACTGATGGGCGTTCTCGAGCTGCTGCACCAGGCCATGCAACGTCGCTCGACACCGAAAATCCAGCGCCGACCCATGGTCATCTCGTCCGCTTCATCGGGGCGATAGCGGCCGATGCGGGTATTACGTTTGAGTTCACGCCCGATAGTGCTGCGATGCCGACCGAGCTTGCGGGCTATTTCAGCGTGACAACACCCTTGCAATCTCAATGCGTGAAGCATATATCTTTCACCTGAGGTGAGTTGGTGGTATTTCATCGTGTGCACCCTATTCCGCTAAGATGAGAATGCTGATGAGCATCCCAGCTCGCCTCACTTAATTCGATAGCGTATTTTTTTCGTGTTGCACTTACATTGTGAATCCAAGGCTCGTCATTTAGGATCGAGGACGCACTTATGAAAGCCGCGGACAATACGGCACTGGTCTGGGGCCTGCTGGTTCGAATTGGCAACAGTCGCGCCTCAATCCGCGTTCGTCCGATCCGTCGGTAATCCGCTCAGCACCTTCTTGCCCGAAACCATCGCGGATATCAGATTGCCGCCGTCGCGCAGCTCGGTCACGACGACTGCCAGGATATGTATCACACCGAATGCGAGTAGCACGAAGAAACCGTAATAATGGACGGTTATGAAAGGTTTGCGGAAGGCGCGCATCGCCTCATAGGCGGTATCGTCATACATCTCCTGCGCGTAAGGTACCAACGTTGCCGGATCGATCCCTGGATTGGCGATCCAGCCGGCAATCCACGCACCGATGGGCGGGTAGAACAGATCTGTGCCCGCCAGTACCAGTCCCGTGAGTGCCTGCGACAACAACAGCAGCAGCAGGAGAGTAACCGCGATGCGCCCGATCGGATTGTGGCCGAGGTACGGGCGTGGCCGCCCGGCGCGGAAATCGGCAATGTAACCGCGCACCTCGTTCCTGTAGCCACGCCCGCCCGGGAGAATTGCCCGCCAGCGCGCATGTGGTCCGCCGATAAATGCCCAGACAAGACGCCACAATAGATTCGCCGCGAACACGTAACCAATCCAGACGTGCACGGTTTTCAGCAGAATCTTGCCGTCGTTGGTCACCCCGAGCGCCTTCGCGTTGAGGATAACCACGCCCACGGCGATCAGCCCGAGCATACACAGCAGATTGATCCAGTGAAACCAGCGAACGTTGGCGTCCCAGGCGGAATATGCTTTGAGGTCGGTCATGGCGATGCTCCTGTATTTCGTACTCACTATGAGTTTCTAATCGTCATCATGCTTTCGTTCTTTCCGTTTCAGGTCGGGACGCCGGGAGTCGGTTTTGCGCTCCCCGGACCCCAGGCGTTTTTGCTTCCAGAGGCGTTCCGCCTCATCTTCGTCGCCGCTGCGATGGCACTCTTCGCAGTTTTCATAATCGTAGATCCCCTCCTCGACATGCTCTTCACGAACATTGGACCGTGAGTGCTCATGGCAACCGTAGCAAGTGTAATTGCCGTAGTCGTTGTTCATATGACAGGTACTGCATTCCGTGGTGTGATCTTTGTCAAACCGGAAGTATTTATCATGATCGAACGTAGCTGGGATCCAGTGTTCCTCCGTATGACACTGCCCGCAGTCGCCCTTGATACTCTGATGGAGGCTGTCACCTGGATTGCTGTGACAGCCGTCGCACTGCTCTCGCGCCGCAGGCTCCAGCAGTTGGTGAGAGAACTGGCTGATGGGGCGGAAGGCCTGCACGCCTTTATGGTCGCTATGGCAACCAATGCAATCTTTCGCAAGTAGTTTCTGGTGGAACGAAACATTCTTCTTCTCCTTGGCGATCGACCGTCCCTTGGTGGTTTCCAGGCCAATTTCCTCCACTTTGTGGCATCGGATGCACTTCTCGGGGGAACTTCCGATAAATACACTGTGGCAGGCGAAGCAATCGGTGGTGAGTTCCAGGTGGGCGTCAATCAGCTTGCCTGGACTGACCATCAGATGAGGATAAAGGAACACCAGCAGCAATACCGCTGCCAGACTGGCTACGACGGTAGCGATGACGGTCTTTTTTTTCATCGCCACTCCCAAAACAAAAAGATACTGAGGATATGGGAGATGCTGAGGACTGCGAATACCAGTGTGATCGGAAGATGTATCTCCCGCCATTTTTTCATGGCGTCCAGCGCTGTGGCGTCCCAGAAGAGTTTCTTTTCGACAGCCTCGCCGGTCAGACCCTGCCGGGCATAGTCTTCTTGCTTCTCTGCCAGGAAGCGACGCGAACGGCCCAGCAGATACTTGCCCGTCATGCCGCTGATAACGTTAATCAGCATGGCGAGGAGCGCCAGCCAAGGCAGGATAGTATAGATATGCACGCCCGCGTGCACGAGGATCATCAGGGCCCCCAACCAAGTCAGGGTTTCATGCAGGATAAGCAGATTCCTGGGTTTACCCACTGTGATCAATTTGCGCTTACGCATGGAGTAGAAGAACGACACTAGTATCAGAATGACACCGGGTATCCCCAGATAACGTCCCACCCAGACCAGATCGAACAGATGGAGCAGCGCATCGATTATCGTGGTCGAAACGATAAGCGCTCCAAACATCCCCAGAAACGGAAGGACTTCCTTGCGAATGAGTGAACGCTCCATAGCACCCCCATACGGCCAATGCGGGTACTGTCAACTTAACTTTTCGACGTCAGAGAAATCAAGCAATTCGTGGCGCTTACGCGACCGCATATTCTCAAGACGCAAACGCCTGCGAACGAAAATACCGATAATTCTTCGCCGAAATAAGGTGACGGCCAAGATTGAATAAATTATGTACCGCTGCGTGAACCGTCAAGAAACGCTGGCACTGCTTTGCCGATTTGAATCGATGCATCACCCGCTCTCTAACTCGTGTCGACTGATGCGATAGTTCGGCGCGATTATTGGCGTATTACGATGTGTCGTGGGTCGTCTGTGGCATTAGTTCCCGATGAGCGACGCCATAGCTTTTCAACTTGTCCGTTACGATCGTTTTCGGCTCCTGCCGATGCGTTTTCAATAAACGCTTGAAAAATCGTTTGGCTGTCTTGGCGTCTCGTCGACGCTGAATAAACACGTCGATGAACTCGCTATCCTGATCGACAGCTCGCCACAAATAATGTTGCACACCACCGATCTTAACGAACACTTCGTCCAGGTAAAAAGTATCGCCGTAGCCTCGGTGATTGCGTTTCAATCGTCACGCATACCCCGACCCAAATTTAATGCACCATAACCGGATCGATTCATAGCTCACGACAATGCCTCGTTCTGCGAGTATATCTTCAACGTCTCGATGACTGAGATTGAACCGAAAGTAGGTCCACACCGCATATTGAATTATTTCTGCCGGAAAACTGCGCCGTGTGTACAGCGGTCTAGGATGTACTCATCGAATCATTACCGTTCAACGCTACTTAAGTTGCCAATACCAACTCGACTACGCGATCATCGTGCTCGAAGGCCCGGCTGCGCTGGCGGCTATCGATGAGAACGGCGAAGAGACCTTTCGGTTCGAAACCGTGAGGTTGGTCCGCACGAATCTATCATTGAAGACGGCGAGGTCGTGTCGCCCTCAATTGGTTTGGGTGCACCCGCTGCGCAGGCAGCAAACAATGGCGGCGATGCGTTCCGCCACGAAATCTTAATTGAGTATAAGAAGCACGTTTAAGCGCCATGAATCCCACCTCAAGCCTGCGCCAATCTATTGTGGTCAATCTCGATGGGGGTTTCCCAACGCCAAATCAGATTACGGGATAAGCCACCATATGGCGCAACATTGCCCGAGTGCGCCTTATCGTTAAATCTACTCAGCCCCTAAACAACCCGGCTGGCCTGAGGGGCACAACCGGACCAGGTTGATTTTTGTGTTCAAAGCGACCGACGGTCGACCCTTAGCGACCACACTGACAGGATCTCTCCCACGACCCAGCTGGTTTATCGAGAATCTACGCGGCCGCCCATTCTCTCTGGCCATGGCTGATCTCCATTTTCGTGAACAGTACTGCGACACGCTGGCGACACACTTCTGTGACCAGTCGATGGCAGGGCTTGAGATCCTCGTCGATGGCGACTCGCGTTTCGACGCCGATGTAGGTGGCCGCGCTTGGTTCGCTTACATGTTTGAACGCATGGGTGGCTTGGAAAAGCCGGCCTTGCAAGTGCCAGGATGGTCGTCTCCTCGCGAACAACAGCGCGGCGATATTTTGCAGCGCGTCGGAGAATGTCGAGTGCCAGCTTCCGTGACCGGTGAGATCACGCCCGGCGATCTCGAATACACCGAGCTGTGGAAGACTGCTCAGAGTATGACTTCAAAACCAGTAAAACTGGGTAGCTGCTGCGCGCAACTGCTAGACACAGTTGTCGTAAATCAATATTACAAACAGCAACAGGAAGTCACAAATGCCATAGCGGATTCTATGAACTCCGAATACCACCGACTTGCCGATGCCGGCGCACCAGTGATTCAACTAGAAGAGCCACTGATACAATATGTCGCGCCGCTGGATGGTGGTAAGAAACAAGCAGAGAAATACGTAGAGGTTTTTAATCGTGAAGTCGATGGCTTGCGGGACAAAACCGAGGTTTGGGCACATACATGTTGGGGCAACCCACTGGCCCAGCGCGTTGAAGTCGTACCGGACTACAACCCGGGTTTAGCGTATTTAAATGCCCTGGATGTTGACGTCATTACATTCGAGACGGCTAGCGACGGGGGAGAAAACCTGGAGGCGATTGCCGACGCGATTAGTAAAGATAAAAAGATCGCAATCGGCGCGATCCATCATCGGAGCCTCGAGATCGAACGACCCGATCAAGTCGCCGAAATCGTCCGTCGCGCGGCGAAACTGATTGGGCCTGAGCGGTTGATCATAAGCTCTGACTGCGGATTCGGTCGTCAAGGCATGAGTCGCATGCACGCGTTTTTCAAAATGGTGTCGCTGCGATTGGGAGTCAATATTGTTCGCAAAGAATTCGGATTGGACGAAATACCCAGCCTCGCGGCCGATCCCAGATACGCCTTAATTTAGGGTCCCACGGTTGTGAACTTTATAACGGACGCAAGGAATCCACTTTGTAGAAATGACGCCGTCAGCAGCAGATTAAGCCTTGCCCTCGGTTTTTAGATTTACCACAGCACAACGACACCGAACGTTACCGATGAGTATCAGCTACCATTTTCCCACCGATAGTGCTGCCGCCTGGGCATTGATCAGCGACCCCAAAGCGAAGGTTATCGTGATTGGCGGCGGCACTGTGACAACCCCAACGCTCTTCCAAGGTGCGTCGACACACACCGATATTGCCGATTTATCGCGCGCCGGATTGCATACCGCTAGCGACGATGACGGCCGTATTCGGGTTGGGGCGATGATCCGAATAGTCGACTTCGAACGGATCACAGCGCTGCGCGCATTGCGCACAGCGGCCCGATCTGTGGGATCGCCGGCCTTGCGCAACCTCGCCACTATCGGCGGTAATGTCGCCTATCGCGGTGATCTGGCCGTCGCCATGCTGGCACTGAAAAGCGATGTCGACATTCGCGATCGATCGGGACAGCGTACCGTGTCGTTGGAAGACTTCTATCGCGGTGATGTCAGTGTTCCGTACCTCATCACTGGGCTCACCATCCCTAAGCCGTTACCGTTGCGGCTTGGTTATTACAAATTCGCTCGACGTGCCCACAACACATCTGCGATCGTCACAGCAACAGTTGTGTGGCGTGATGATGCCGTCCGCATCGCGATCGGCGGTGCGACCCCTAGCCCGTTCCTGGTTGAGTTAGACGCTACCGAAGTGGGCCAGGATCCCACACCCGAGACTTGTCGTGACATACTCGAACGCAGTGGTACACCGATCGAACCGATCACCGACGCACAGGCGTCAGCGTGGTATCGCGCGCGGGTTATTCCGATCGCGCTAGCACGAGCTATTGGCGCCGCGCAGGCGCCACGATAACACGCAAATCTTTGTTGCGAGACGCTGGCAACGTAATAGCCCTAGGAGAAATCGTTAGTGACGTACAGTCGGAAAGGGTTCAACAGCAGTTCATACTGCACCCGGGGACGATAAGGTGGTGGATACTGCAATCTCGATCGAGATAAATGGCCGCGATGAAACCGTCTTGGTAAATGCCACGACATCATTACACGCACTATTGCACGAGCGCCTCGATTTGCACAGCGTCCGATCGGGTTGTAGCGTGGGCACTTGCGGAAGTTGTGCAGTGTTACTCGACGGCGAACTCGTATTGTCCTGTCTCGTACCGGCGCTACGCGTCGAGGGCCACCGCATCGAAACGCTCGAAGGACTTTCACACGCAAACGAAATAGAGTCGATACAAGCAGCCTTCATCGAATGCGGAGCAACACAATGTGGGTATTGCACGGCGGGAATGATTATCGCCGCGAAACAACTACTCGACGACAATCCCGCGCCGACGCGTGAGGCGATTCTCGAAGCGATATCCGGTAACGTCTGCCGCTGCACTGGTTACGAACCCATTGTTGCGGCGATCGCGCTAGCCGCACATGGTCAAACCGATCTGGAGAAGTAAGCATGTACGACTTGAAAACAGTGACTTTTCCGGAGCAACACGATGACTCCTTAAGCGTCGTCGGGAAATCAATACCAAGACGCGGCGCGCCCGCTAACGTTCGGGGTGAGGTTAAATTCGTGGATGATGTCGCCTATCGCGGCATGCTACATCTAAAAATGGTGAGAAGCCCAATTCATCATGGACTCATTAAATCCATCGATGATTCTGCGGCGGCTGAGGTCGACGGTTTTATCCGTACCCTGACTCATCATGATGTACCTAATAATTATTTTACGCCATTGCAGATCATCGGTGTCAGCCCCAATGACGAACCGGTATTAGCCACCGATAAGGTACGGCATCGAGGCCAATCCGTCATCGCCGTACTCGGTGAAACGCCGCAGGCAGCAGCGGCGGCGGCAGCTCGCGTAAGGGTCGAGTACGAGGAATTGCCGGCCGTGTTCGATGTCGAGCAAGCACTCGAACCAACGGCGCCCATCGTCGCCACGCACGGGAAGAATTATTGGGAGTACGAAGGTCACCCTTGTCGCCGTGTCCGTTTCGGCGATGTTGCGGCCGGTTTCGAACAGGCCGATGTGATCGTCGAGGATCGCTACGATACCTCACCTATCGAGCAAGCGCCGCTGGAAACAACCGCTTGCGTTGCCGTGCCCGGATCGGACGGCCGCGTTACGGTTCATACCAACACACAAGCACTGTTTTTTACCCTAGCGAATACGTCCATCATCAGCGATATTGCGCCACATCGCCTGCGATTCCTCGGCGGTGTGGTCGGTGGTGGATTTGGTGGCAAGTCTGATGCGATAACGGAGCCGCTCGCGGTTGTCGCCGCAAACCTCACCGGCCGTCCGGTGAAATTCAAGTATTCGCGCGAAGAAGAAATGCAAGTGTCGTCTACCCGAGCCGCTTGGCGTTTCTATATCCGTGACGGGGTCAAACGTGATGGCCGAATCGTTGCGCGCGAGATCACCGCTTACGCAAACTGTGGCGCATATACCCGCCTAGTGAACTACGGCGTCACGAAATGTGCAGCCCACCTGCCAGGACCCTATACCATCCCCAACGTATCGATCGATGCTTATTGCGTCTATACGAATCGCCAACCCGGTAGTGCCATGCGCGGATTCGGTTGCACAATGGGTGACTTCGCGATCGAAATGCAAATGGACAAGATCGCCACGGAGTTAAATTTGGATCCATGGCGTGTTCGCATGGTCAACGCGTACCGCGACGGAGATATGAAGGCCCACCGCAAGGAGGTAGAAGGCGCTGCCCTAATTGAAGTTTTGCAGCAAGCAGCGCAGCAGGTCGGTCACGAACTTAGCGCTGACCTGGCAAGCATGCGCTCGTTCTAAATCGGAGAGATCCACATGGCGATTCGTGAAGGGCGGGGCATCGCCGCCGTCAATTATCCAACCGGGATGAATCTCGGCGGGGATCCATCGCAGGCGCTGATCCATGCTACGCCGACCGGCGAATTCCACGTCGTCTTGGCATCGGTCGACCTAGGACAAGGCCTGCGCACCGTGATCGCGCAGATTGCCGCCGAAGCGCTCGGGGTTCCCATCGACGTCATCAACGTCCAAACCGGCGATACAGACACGGGGCCGCACTGCACGGGAACATTCGCGAGTCGTGGTACGCATCGTATCGGCAACGCAGTTGCGGCCGCGGCGGCAGAAGCCAGAAACGTTATGCTCGAGGTTGCCGCGAACGAACTTGAAGTCGATCCGGGCGATCTCGAAACGGACGGCGACGGCAATATTCATATCAAGGGTCACCCGGAACGCTCGATATCCGTTTGTGACACGGCCTTGGCCGCACATTTCGCAGTCGGTCGAACGATATCCGGTCGCGGCATCTACCTCAAGGAACCGAGTACGCCAGATCCTGAGACAGGCGCGATGGACCCAGACTCGGGACACGCCCACGCGTGTGTTGTCGCCGACGTGCAAGTTGACACTGATACCGGTGAGGTGCGGGTCGTCGCGGTCCACAATGCTTTCGAGGTTGGCCGAGCCGTTAATCCGACCTTGGTGGAGCAACAGATCTTTGGCGGCGCGTGGATGGGAATGAGTCACGCGTTGTACGAAACAACGGCACCGTATTACCCTGAGCCTGATCACGCACCGGTCGATTTCGGCGACTACCTCATGCCGCATGGCGCAGAATTGCCGGAGGTCAGCAGCGTTGTCATCGAACGACCGAACGCTAGCGGGCCCTACGGCGTTAAAGGCGTCGGAGAGATGACCGCAAATCCGATTATTCCAGCCATCGCCAACGCCGTGGCGGATGCGGTTGGTGTGCGTATAACGAGCCTTCCAATTACGCCCGAGAAGGTGCTACGGGCATTGGACGGCCTTAAGCGCACGTAATGGATACCGTGTCCCAATCGATTCCGCAAACTGTATCGGATGTGGACGACAGCTTGCGTGCGACGGGGTATATCAGCGACGAGGGAATCGCGGCTGCCGTGTTTTTGGCGCTTCGTCTACAACGCCCGCTTCTACTCGAGGGATTTCCAGGTTGTGGCAAGACCGATTGTGCGAAGGCGCTGGGCGAAGTCCTCAAAACTGAGCTCATCCGGCTGCAATGCTACGACGGATTAGGCGCTAAAGAGGCACTATACGATTGGGATTATTCGCGGCAGTTGCTTCATCTACGCGCAGTGCAGAACGAAGAGCAATCGCGTGGATTGGATCAAGAACTGTACAGTGAGCGATTTTTGCTAGCCCGTCCGTTGCTGCGCGCACTACAGGAGGCGCGCGCCCCGGTCGTCCTCATCGACGAAATCGATCGCGCGGATGCAGATTTCGAGGCCTTTCTACTCGAGTTTCTCGATGAGTTCCAGGTAACGATTCCTGAAATCGGCAGTGTGACAGCGAGTGCCCGACCCCACGTTGTGTTGACGTCCAATCGTACTCGCGAATTGCACGACGCACTCAAGCGTCGTTGTATTTATCATTGGATCGACTTACCAACACCCGAGCGCGAGTTGGAGATCATCCGCTCACGTTGCCCAGATATATCGAAGCAACTAGCACACCGCATCAGTATCGCATTGCAACGTATTCGCGCGCTCGATTTAGCCAAAAAACCAGGGGTCGCCGAGGCCATCGACTGGGCGCGGGCTTTAATGCAATGGCAAGCTGCACAATCGCAAGGTGAGGACTGGGCACCAACTCTTGGCGCATTGCTCAAGAACCGGCGCGATCTCGAGATCGCCCGCGAACAAAACGAGGAGATTTTCGCAGAAAATTGATCTCAGCTGCGGCGACTGTTCCTATTGTTCCGTCTTTGGTGGGATTCGCCTGTGCCTTGAGAGACGCGGGATTCATGATATCCCCAGAACAAACTAGGCGTTTCCTCCAAGCGGTGACCGAAATCCGCCTCGAACGCAAGGCGGAATTGTACTGGGCAGCGCGTGTGTGTTTGTTAAGCGACGCTACTCGTATCGCGACTTTTGACGCGGCGTTCCATGATTATTTCAACACTACGCCGGGCGCCTTGCTTGGCGCTGAAATCGCGGATTCTGTCGCGACCAACGATCAATTAGGGCGACAGCTCGTGCACACCGGAATAGGTGATAACTCGTGTGATGTCGAGGGCGAAACTCGGGGCGGCGAAAACATGGGACGCGGCGCGTCCGGCGTCGAAAGACTTAGGACGCGTTACCTCGAGCCACCTAGCGCGGCAGAACGTGCGGTGCTAGACGAATTGGAACGCCGGCTGCATCACACAATATCACCCCGTGCCAGTCGTCGTTTCATGCGCGGCGACAGCGGCGACGAACTGGATTGGCACGCGACTATCGGTCGCATGCCGCGTACCTATGGTGAAATCAGTCGCCTCGAATGGAAGCAACGCCGAAAACAATACGCCATACCGATCGTACTCATTGATATATCGGGCTCGATGTCCGCGCAGATCCGCCCGGCCATGATGCTCGCCTACGCCTTGACGCAGGCCTTTAAACGAACGCGCTGCTTTACCTTGGGCACCCGTTTGACCGATCTCGGCGATGCCCTGCATTCGCGTGACGCGGCGCAGTCATTCTGTCAGCTTAGCGAACGGGTCGACGATTGGCAGGGTGGTACCCGCCTAGGCCCGACACTGCTGGAATTTGTGCAGGACTTCGAACGCGAGGCCCTGGTACGGGGCGCTCGAGTGCTGATAATTTCCGATGGATTGGAACGTGGCGATCCGAGTGCGCTTTATCTTGCGGTTCATCGGATCAAACTGTTGGCGTCACAGCTCACTTGGTGTTCGCCGCTGGCGCGCCGGTCCAACTACGAACCACGCACGCGAGCTATGCGGGAATTACGCCCAACACTCGGGCAGATCTTCCCCGGTTCTCAGCTATGGGAGTTAGGTGATTCTGTGCTTCGGGCTTGGTGTCGACCGGGTAGTGTAGTGAGGTAGGCTAGGGATTGTTAGACTGTCGGATAAGTCAGTAGAGCACGTAACATTTTCACCGCAGTTTAATTCGCACACTGTACGGTGAGGGAAAGTTCTCGCTCAACACCAGCGCCGGAAACCCGCATGAAAACAGTGATTAAAAGCGCAAGCATCGTATCTATGGACGAGGGTATCGGTGATCTCGCCTCCGGGGATATTTTGATCGAGGGGGAGCGCATCGCCGAAATCGGTGCGGATCTGGGCGTCATCGCCGCCGATGTCGTGATCGATGGTACGGACATGATCGCGATGCCCGGATTCGTCAACGGACATCTCCACTTGTGGCAGACCGCACTTCGTGGCATCGCTGGGGACTGGAGCCTAGGCCGGTATTTTCATACCTTGATCGAGGATGCGGTGCCGAATTACCGGCCGACCGATGTCATGATTGGCGATTTAGCGGGCGCACTTGATCAACTGAATTCTGGGGTCACCACACTCGTGGACTGGTGTCATATCGCTAATTCTCCAGAATATGCTGACGCCGCGGTAGACGGCCTCCTTGCATCGGGAATTCGCGCGGTGTTCTGCTACGGCGCGCCGATGACAATCCTACTTAACCCAGAAGCTGATCACCCCACGGACGTGCGTCGCATGCGCAAAGAACGATTGGCTTCTCGCGACGCGTTGGTGACGATGGGACTTGCGCTACGTGGACCCGATTTTGCGCCGGGCACGGAAGAGACCGACATCCGCCTGGCTCGCGAACTCGATGTCCCGGCTACTTTTCATATCGCCTGCGGAAAGTTTGGCCCGCGACCAGAATCTGTGGTTGCGCTCGCGCAAGCAGAGCTACTAGGCCCCGACATCAATCTCGTGCATGCCAACTTTTTGACCGACAATGAATTTCGTGCGGCGGCGAACTGCGGCGCGTCGATTGCGATTACGCCAGAGGTCGAGATGCAGATGGGGCTTGGGCTACCACCCACCAATCCCGCGCGCGATCATCAGGTTAGGATCACACTCGGTACAGATATCGTAACCGACGTAAGTGCCGATATGTTTTCGCAAATGCGATTCCTGCTGCAGACAGAGCGTGCCTTACGTAACGATAAGCTTTTGCAACAAGGCGAAATGCCGGAGCAAATTGAATTCACCATACGCGATGTGCTGACTATGGCAACGATTGAAGGCGCACGCGCATTCAATTTAGCGGATGAGATAGGCTCATTGACACCGGGGAAATTTGCCGATATTACGCTGTTACGCAAGAGTGATATCAACATGGCCTGCGTCAGGGATCCCGTTGCCGCAATCGTGCTTCACGCCAATCCCGCGAATGTCGACACAGTACTCGTAGCAGGTGTGCTGCGAAAAAGAAATGGGCAGCTTACCCACGCTGATTACGACAAAACGATGCACGAGCTACAAACATCGTCCGATTATCTCCATGCCGCCATGGTTTCATGATGCTCGACTCACACCCCACGCGCCTAAACCCAACAGGCTGCTAATAGTCGCCTTCCTTACACGCTGTCCGCATGCTGCCAGTCGAAATTGTTGATGCGCACCACCACATCTGGCGCCAGAGGGATTTGCCATGGTTACAAGGAAAGATGCAGCCGCGCATTTTCGGACCCTACGAACCGATCATGCGCGATTATGGCGTGGAGGAATACATCCGTGATGCCGAGGAGTCTGGTGTGGTAGCGTCGATTTACGTACAGACGAATTGGCCGACCACGCAAGCCGTTGACGAGGTCGCATGGGTGGAATCGTGCGCAGCAGCGCATGGCAAACCGACGGCGATCGTCGCTTATTGTGATCTCGTGGGGAGTGCCGTCGAAGAAACGCTGGAACGTCAAGCCCTCGCCTCGAGCCGTATGCGCGGGATCCGCATGCAATTGCACTGGCATAAAAACCTAATGTACCGATTCGCTGAGCGGCCCGATCTGTGCTGCGACGATCGCGTTCGCCACAGTTTGGAAAAGGTCTGTAAGCGCGGTTGGCTATTTGAACTACAAGTGTTCCCAGATCAGATGAACGATGCCGCACAGCTGGTCGCGGACTTACCTGATTTAAACTTCGTGTTGGTACACGCCGGAATGCCCGAAACCGACACCGGCTCTGCCTTCACTAAATGGCGCGCCGCGATCGAAACGCTCGCAAACCACCAAAACTGCTACACGAAACTGTCTGGTCAGGGCACCTTCTTACATCGTGTCGATGATAGTTTTATCGGCAATGTGGTTCGCGCGTGCTTAGATGTGTTCGGTGCTGAACGTTGCATGTTCGGCTCCAATTTTCCCATCGAGAAAATTTGGTCCGATTTCAGCGGGCTCATGCGCGGTTTTGATACGGCCTTGGCGGGGCTACCGGATGACGTTATGCGAAAGCTGTTTTTCGAAAACGCGAATCGCGTTTATAAGCTCGGCCTCTAAGTACTACGCCTGCCGCGGTGCGGGCAGCGTTCCGTATACTTTCCATCCGGTTTTGCGACCACTCTGTAAGCGCTGGGTGCAACCCCCGTGTGGTTGCGGAAAAAGCGTGAGAAATTCCCCGGCTCAGTAAACCCGAGTTCAACCGCGAGGTCATTTAGCGATACATCCGACCCCAATAGTCGATCGATCGCCGCCTCCACACGTAGCGTGTTCCAGTAGAGATTGGGTGTCACTTTCATGTATTTCCGAAACAACGCGAAAAAATGCGGTCGCGAGATTCCGGCATCACGAGCGACCTCGTTCAAATTTGGTCGATCGTTTAGATGTGACCGCATGTAAGCGATCGCTCGCTTGAGTCGAAAATCGACGAACTCGCCGGTGGGGAAAACCGGTGTCTGTTGGACCGAACGCGCCCCGGCTTTTTCCAGAACGCCATGTAGGAATCGGGCGACTTGCTTGTCTAAATCCAGCTGCTCGTCGGGAAGTGACAATAACTGGGCGGAGAATTCCTGATACAAGGCTCGCAAGCCGTCATCAATTTCTATCGAGTTCGCAGTGAAATTCGGATCGAAGCCAAGCCGAAGGCATTCGTGGGCCAGCCATGGCATCTCGAGATAGAACAGCAAAAACGTGACTGGGTCATTGCTATCAAGGCGGCTAAACTCATGCGGCTCGAAGGAATTGACTAGTGCACAATGATCCTGATCCAACGGAATGGTATTGTCGCTAACGCGCATCTTGGTCCGCGCCCCAGCAAACCAGAAGATAAGATGCCCCTGAGGATGGGCGTGCTCAACAAGCGATGAGTTGGCGCGTAACAACGCGACCCGCCCGCATTCACCCCAGTTGACTCGCAAAATCTCAGACAATGTTGCGTCTCCGGTAAACGAGATTCTAGCTTACAACTCCGCAGCAGATTGCAATGAGCGGCACTTTTCTTGCAAAACAGCGCTATTTTACTAGAAGCGGCCGCAAAATTGTTTGCGCCAGCGCTGGCGCGGACTGTTCGGGCCACTGTTCGGGGTCGGACCAACCTATCTCCCGGATTTCGTTCGTATTAATTGCGAAATGAGGGGGGATTACGTCAGTTAGCATTCGATTGTGCAATGAAAATCAGCCGCTAAGCGTCGGAACGGCTGGCAGGCCAGGTGATGAACGCTTAGTACGGCGAAACCAGCTGAAAATCCGTGCCTAAGAACGTTCGCGACGATAATCCAGAAAAATGGTGGTCGACCAGATGCTTAAGCTGGTCCGACCCCGAGCTCCCTGGCAGATGCTTAAGCTGGTCCGACCCCGAGCTCCCTTACTCACCCCGAGCTCCCCTCTCTCGATCTCATCCGAGACTGTGCGCTGGTGTTTCTTTACCAGCTTGGGCTCGAAGGTGCCGGCACGATCGCGCGGCGTCTCGAGCTCGAACTGGCCGCCGGTGCTCTAGACCGCCTTCTTCGATTTACCGTTCTTGCGATTCTCAGCAAGATCTTCGGCCAGATGCGAATCGAGCTCCGCCTCAAGCGCTGCCTCGGTCAGCTGCTTCACGAGCGGACCTAATACACCGTCTTTTCCCGTGATCGATTGCCCTGATTGAACCGCTTTCAGCGCCGCTTCAAAATCAAACTTCTCTGCCGTTTCTCAATCCTCTTTCCGTATAGATTAAAGAATTGACACAGAATTTCTAACACTCCCGTTTCAACTCCGTTTCCTGTTCGCCGGTCGTCGGGAACTGATGGGTCGGGTACTGAGGATCGTCTACCGGGCCGTCGCGGCCTTATAATGAAGACCATTGCGGCGTAACAACGACCCGATGTGTCGGCGTAGCGAACCTTGCAGCTGTATGAGTTGCTGCCTCGACCTCAACAGATCGCGATCTTGTTCGACTTGCGCATCGGGCTCTATCACGACCGTCAACAAATCATTCGCATAAAACTCGGCCAGCTCTGTCGCATCGAGTCGATCCGTCTTCACCGATTTCCCACCGCGCCGAGGAATACTCGACCGCACCACCACGTCGCAGTGATACCCTCGGCCTTTAAGGGCGGTCGACTCTCAAAATCCAGTACCTCACCGGTGCGCTTTTCCAGCGCTGACCCGTGGTAGCGCACGTCATCGACATCAATTCCAACAGAAATTACATTCTGTTCCATAGACGCCTCCCGTATTGTATCAGTGGCCAGCCAACCACTTGAGGTATCCATCACCGATGGGAGCCCTCGGGTCAAGAGGGGGCGTCTATATCTTCTATACTGTTCAACACTATCAGATGAACACCCGCGTGATGCTTGTGGACAGTATCGACGAAGTGCCGGGACTGCCGGAACTGAACGCGTATGACCTAAGCTCCATCAACACAGCCCCGTGCATCTCCTTTATCAAAAACTGAACAAAGACTACCGCGCCCGCTGGAAAGCGCTTACCGGCACCACCCTCTTTGAAACCGCCTACGGTGTGACCGAAACTCACACCTGCGACACCTTTAATCACGGCTTCCAGGGTAATGATTTCGACCTGTCCTTTGCACCGGCCTTTGTCGGCATGCCCGTTCCCGGTACGGAAGTAAAAATCTGCGATTTCGACACCGGCGAACTCAAGCCGCTGGATGAAGAAGGCGAAATCCTGATTCGCACCCCCACGCTGTTAAAAGGCTACTGGAACAAGCCAGCCCGAAGCCAATGCTGAGCTGTTTGTGGGCGACGGCTGGTTTCGCACCGGCGATCCGGGCATAGTGACCAGCGAAGGTTATGTACGCTACCTCGGCCGCCGCAAGGAAATGATCAAAGTCAACGGCATGAGCGTCTTTCCCACCGAGGTGGAGTCCATGCTGGGCCAGAATCCCGCCATTGCCGCCTGCGGTGCCATCGCCCGACCCGATGAGAAAAAAGGCCAGGTACCTATTGCCTTTATCACGCTCAAACCGGGTCACAAGGAAACCGAGGAAAACCCGCGCGCATGGAGCGAAGCCACGATGGCGGTGTACAAAGTGCCCGAGTTTCGCATTATGGACGCCCTGCCCATGACCGCGACAGGCAAGATCAAGAAAAACGAACTGGAACAACTCCTGTAGTCGAGGACCGGTTATGGACTCCCTGTTTACGCGCATTTTAATCGCCAACCGCGGCGAAATCGCCATTCGTATCGCCCAGGCCGCCGACGACCTGGGCATAGAAACACTGGCCATCTACCCGGAGGATGACGCGCTCAGCCTGCACACCCAAAAGGCTACCCACGCAGTCAAACTCGAAGGTCGCGGCGTCAAAGCCTATTTGGACATAGAACAACTGATCCGTGTCGCCAAAGCACACGGCTGCGATGCGGTGCACCCCGGCTACGGGTTCCTCTCGGAAAATGCCGAGTTCTCTCGCCGCTGCGTCGAGCAAGGCATGACCTTTATCGGCGCCAGCGCCGAACTGCTGGAGCAGCTGGGCAACAAAGCCACCGCCCGGGAAATTGCCCTGCGTTCCGAGACACCGCTCACTGGCGGCATCAACAAGGCCTGCAGCCTGGAAGAGGTCCAGGCATTTTTCGAATCACTTGGCGAAGGCGCCGCGGTGATGATCAAGGCCCTGGCCGGTGGCGGCGGTCGCGGGATGCGACCGGTCACCGAGTACGACAAGCTGGCCGAGGCCTACCAGCAGTGTCAGGATGAAGCCACGATTGCCTTTGGCAGTGGTGATCTCTATGTGGAGCAACTGGTGCAGGACGCTCGCCACATTGAAGTGCAGATTTTAGGGGACGGCACAGGTGCGGTAAGTCACGCCTGGGAGCGCGAGTGTTCCCTGCAGCGCCGCAACCAGAAACTGCTGGAAATTGCCCCCAGCCCTTCCCTGTCCGATGACGAGCGTCAGCCTATTATCGAAGCGGCACTGAAACTGGCATCCGACGTGAAGTACCAGGGATTGGGCACCTTTGAGTTTTTACTCGACGCCAAAGATCACCGCAAATTCTATTTTATGGAGATCAACCCCCGCATTCAGGTAGAGCACACCATCACCGAAGAGATCTGTGCTATCGACCTGGTCCAGGCGCAGATTCAACTGGCCGCTGGCAAGACCTTAGAGGCGTTGGACTGGCTGGAACCCCCGGTCAAAAAAGGTTACGCCATCCAGGGCCGGGTCAATCTGGAAAAACTGGAAGTCGGCGGCAGCGTTCGCCCCGCCTCCGGCTTGCTCTCTGTCTACCAGCCCCCCACGGGCCGCGGCGTTCGGGTGGACGATTACCTATACAGTGGCTATTGCGTCAGCCCCAGTTACGATTCCCTGGGTGCCAAGGTAATCGTCAAGGCGCACAGTTATGACTTCGCCCTGCAAAAATGCCAGCGTGCCCTGCGCGGTATGAAGATTGACGGCGTCAGTCACAATATCGGGTTGTTATTGAACCTGGTTGAGCATGAGGCGGTTAGGCGCAACCAGGTCAATATCCAATGGGTGGAAAACAACCTGCTTGAACTGATCTGCCCCCGCAACAGTGACGACCACACCTACTTTACCTCCGATGCTACCAACAACGAAGCTACGCTAGACATCACAATCCCCGCGGGTTGCGAAGGCCTCCCATCCCCCACCGCTGGCACCCTGGTTTCCATCGACGTCAATGAAGGTGACGAAGTACATGCCGGCCAAGTGGTTGCGGTGATCGAAGCCATGAAAATGGAAATCCCAATCAAGGTGGAGCTGGACGGCACCATCGACCAGGTGCTGGTCTATGAGCTCGGTGAGATTATTAACGAGGCGCAACTGCTGCTAATCCTTCAGCCGGGTGAAGTCTCCATCGCACGGGGCAAAACCGAGGAAGAGATCGATCTGGATACCATTCGCGCCGACTTGCAGCAGTTCTTTGACCGCCGCGACAAAACCCTGGACGTCGCGCGCCCCGATGCTGTGGCCAAACGTCACGCGCAAGGCAAGCGAACGACCCGGGAAAATATCGACGACCTGCTGGATGCCGGCAGCTTTAACGAGTACGGCGCCATGGCGCTAGCCGCCCAGCGCCGTAAGCACAGTGTCGACAAGCTGATCGAAATCAGTCCTGCGGATGGCAAGGTCACCGTCACCGGCACCGTCAATGCGGCCTTGTTTGGAGCAGATGCGGCCCGCTGTGCGGTGATGTCCTATGACTACACGGTAATGGCCGGTTCTCAGGGGATTATCAACCACAAGAAAACCGACCGCATTCTGGGGCTTGCCAAAAAGTGGCGCATGCCACTGGTGATTTTCGCAGAGGGTGCCGGTGGGCGTCCTTCCGATACCGACTACCCCGGTGTTGGTTTTCTTAATCTGCACACTTTTTCTGCCCTGGGCGAGCTGTCCGGACTGGTGCCTACCGTGGGCATTGTCGCCGGCAACTGCTTTGCCGGAAACGCGGCCATGTTTGGTGTGTGCGACCTGACCATTGCCACCCGACAGGCCAGTATTGGTATGGCGGGGCCCTCCATGATTGAAGGTGGCGGGCTGGGTAAGTTCAGACCGGAAGACGTTGGCCCGACCTCGGTACAAAGTCCCAATGGCGTGATCGATGTGCTGGTGGAAGATGAAGCGCAAGCGGTGGCCGTGGCCAAGCAATACCTGTCTTACTTCCAGGGCGACCTCAACACCTGGGAGACCCACGACCAGCGAAAATTACGTCATCTGATCCCGGAAAACCGAATGGCGGTATACGACATTCGCGAGGTTATCGAGACACTGTGTGATGTGAACTCCGTGCTGGAACTGCGCAAGGATTTTGCCAAAAACATGATCACCTGCCTGGTGCGCATCGAAGGTAAAGCCTACGGTTTGTTCTGCAACGATCCACGCTACCTGGGAGGCGCCATTGATGCCGTCGCCGGTGACAAACTGGCACGTTTTATCCAGCTGTGTGATGCACACGATATTCCACTGATCTCCCTGTGCGACACGCCAGGCTTTATGGTGGGGCCCGAATCGGAGAAAAACGCTACGGTGCGCCATATTTGCCGCATCTTTGTCCATGCGGCCAACGCAACAGTTCCCCTGTTTACGATCGTGTTGCGCAAAAGTTACGGCCTGGGCGCCATGGCCATGGCCGGCGGGGGCTTTACCGCGCCGGTACTGGCCGCCTCCTGGCCCAGTGGCGTATACGGTGCCATGGGTATCGAGGGCGCCGTACGGATCAGCGCCGCCAAACAGTTGGCAGCGATCGAAGACCCGACGGAGCGCGAAGCAACCGTCAAAACCCTGGCCGACAAGATGTATGAAGAGGGCAACGCCATCAACACCGCCAGCTACCTGGAAATCGATGCCGTTATCGATCCACTGGAGAGCCGCGACTGGATAACCCGCGCACTGGCCGCCACCCCTAAACCTGCCAAACGCGAGGGCAAGAAGCGCCCCTGTATCGACACCTGGTAAAAGAGAAAGCTCATGAGAGAAGCAGTTATCGTCTCCACCACCCGCACCGGTTTGGGCAAAGCCTTCCGTGGCTCACTGAACAACACCAAAAGCCCCGCGATGTTAGGCCACTGCATCAAGCACGCTGTGGCACGCGCCGACGTTGAAGGTGGCGAAATCGACGACGCGGTGATGGGCTCCGTTCTTTGTGCCGGCACCGCTGGTATGAACGTGGCACGCAATGCCGTCATTGCCGCCGGCCTCCCTAACACAATTCCGCCCAAACAGTTGACCGCCAATGTGCTTTCGGTTTGATGGCTATCGGCATGGCGGTAAAGCAGATCATTGTAGACCACCAGAACATCGTGCTGGCCGGAGGGCAGGACAATATCACGGCGGTGCAAGCCCGGTACAGCAAGTGGGTGGGTGAAACCGTCGATAAGAACGCCATCCGCAACCAGAAGCATATTTACATGCCCATGCTGGCGACGGCCGAGCACGTGGCCAAGGTCTATAACCTCACACTCTCCCCAGAATCGGTAACTGTCAGATCGGGTCGCCGGCGTGTTGAAAAAGTCCCTGGGGTGATCCTCGTTATAGCAAAATTAGCTAACGCCCGGACGGACGCAGCCTATGCAGGGTGAACAAGATTCGCAACGTGTTTTGTTTGACACAGTCGATCTGGAAAACCTGATCCCAGCTGACCATTTGCTTCTTCGATTTCATCGACGAAGTGACCAAGGAGTTGTATTGCAGAGACAATGGCCGGAACTCGATCGACCCCGTTCTGTTTTTCCGAATGCAGCTGATCAGTTACCTGTATGGGATGAAGTCAGACAGGGCGCTTTGTCGAGAAATCCATCTGAACCTCGCCTATCGGTGGTTCTGCCGATTGAGCCTACACGATCAGGTACCGGGTCATTCGTCGATGACCCATATTCGGGACCGTTTCGGGGAGGCAACATTCACGGAGATATTCGAGCAACTTATCGCTCGTTGGCAGCAGGAAGGGCATATTTGCGGGCGCCGCATCGTGGCAGATGCAGCGGTCGATTCCCTGGTAGAACGAGATGATGCCGATCCGAACGCGCGTGCGCTCAAAATGTACCAGCAACGCTACCACGATTTCAAAACGGGCAAGAAACCACGCAAGTATGCCAATCAGACGCCTGTCAGCGCATCGGATCCCGGTGCGAGTCTGGTTTCACGGCGCGATGGTTATAAAAAGCGCTGCTACAAGGCCCCCTTCAGCGCCGATGCTGAGAGCCGCATGGTCATCGATCGTCATGCAACCCCCGGGGCGCGGCATGAGTGCCCGATTCTACCCCAGCGTATTGAATACCAACGCAATATGTTGGGGTTGCCTATTGAAGAAGTCATTGCCGAGGGTCATCATCTTTATCCGTATGAAAAACCGGCGCATGGATCGGCCAGACGCTATCCCCTAACAGGCGGTCATTCTCGCAGCTGTCCGGTACGCACTAGCTACTTACCCGATAATCTGAAATCCAGGGCTGGCTTTGTATACCGTGGCCTTCACCAGGACGAGATAGAAGCGGTGGGTCGGCGCCAATCGACCCATGCTTTTCGACAGCGGCTGGTGGAACGAAAATGGAAGATCGAAGAATTATTCGGCGAAGCCAAGCAAAACCACAGTTTGAGGCGCGCCCGATACCGTGGTCTTGCGAAAGTCCAGATCCAGTGCTTCATGATCGCCATCGCGCTTAATTGCAAGCGGGTGGTCAAGATTCACGACTATTTTTGCGTGATATTTCTCAGTCTACACCAATTCATTCATCGGGCGTTTTCGCCCAACGAATATTGTCGCCATTCGGTCTAATACTGCCACCGGCGTAGAAAAGGAGTTGTTCAACAGGCCGGCGAAACTTCCACAATTTATCGAATGCGGCGTCTCGAATCGAACGGGAGCTGGAAATCGTAACTTCGCAAGCCACGATTTCGCTACGCCAATAAAGAACAAGGGCCTACAGAAAACCGTAAACCCTTGTGCCCTTCTCGACAGATAGGTAACGGAACGTTCCGGAGACATAGGTTACACAATTTGGCATTTGGGGAGGCGCCCCGACGCCCTGGAAAGAGTGTAATCGTATGGATGAACGTCTTCGCTTTGTTGCCCGCCTCCTCGACGGCGAGAAAATGGCGGTGGTGTGCCGGGAATTCGGGATCTCCCGAAAGACCGGTTACAAAATCTTCAATCGTTACAAGGATGAGGGACTCAGCGGGCTAGAGGACCGACCGAGAAGCCCCTATCGACATCCGAACAAGTTACCCTTTCAAGTCGAGAAGGCGATCCTGAGGATTAAACAGGAGCATCGAAACTGGGGCGCACCGAAGATCCGGGACAAGCTGATCAAAGATTATCCGGTGATCCGACCGCCGGCGTTCAGTACCATCCACGACATACTCGACCGCCATGGTCTGGTGAAGCGGCGCAAGCGGCGTCGTTACAAGGCCCGCGGCACGAGACTGGGCGATCCCCGGACGCCGAACGCGCTGTGGTGCGCCGATTACAAAGGCCAGTTCCGGCTCGGCAACCGCCAATGCTGTTACCCGCTGACGGTTACCGATTACAGTTCACGCTACCTGCTGGCTTGCGAAGGGCTGGAGTCCACCAAGGAAACCGGGGCCTTTCCGGTGTTCGAGCGCACATTCAAGGCGTTTGGTTTGCCCGCCGCCATTCGCACCGACAACGGTGTGCCGTTCGCCTCACCGCATGCCTTGTTTGGGTTGAGCCGGCTCTCGGTCTGGTGGTTGCGCCTCGGCATCAGCATCGAGCGTATCGCACCCGGGAGCCCACAACAGAACGGGCGGCATGAACGCGTGCACCTGACGTTGAAGCAGGAAACTACCCGACCCCACGGTTTCAACTTCCTGCAGCAACAAAGCCGCTTTGACGACTTCCTCGAGGTCTACAATAACGACCGGCCGCATCAGGGCCTGGGCGGGCAGTACCCCGGCGAGGTCTACACACCGTCCGCTCGCGAGTATCGCGAACCGGAGCCACCCGAATACCCGTTTCATGACCGCATCATCAGAGTCACCCAGTGCGGGCGGATCTGCCTCGGTCGCAGGAAGATCAACTTCTCAACGGTCTTCAGTGGCCAGTTCGTGGGGCTCCGCGAGGTCGCTGACGGCGTCTGGCTCGTCAGCTTTATGGACTATGACCTCGGTTTTTACGACAATCACGAGAACAGGGTGGAGCCAGTGGGCCATAACCCATTCGCTCCAAAAGTGTTACCCATGTCCTCGGAATGAGCTGTTACCTATATGACCGGAACAGACCAGAAATAATTGGTCGGGGCGACAGGATTTGAACCTCCGACCCCCTAGTTCGTAGCCAGTATTTGAATATTTACTAACCTTATTAATCAGTCACTTGCGGCGTTTGTCCTCTCCATACCGTAGTTGACTTGTCAATCACTTACTATTCACTGTGCTTTGGCGTTAGCACAAATCTAGCACAATCCAATGACCCTACAGCCTCACGAATAGGAGATCGCAAACCGCTCTAATGTAATCTCTGACATTGCATTGTGCAATCGATATGATTACACTATCGGCTGATGATTAAGAAGTTTCGCCACAAGGGATTGAAGCGGTTCTTCGCCGATCCTCGTTACACTGACAAACGTGGTGTCAGCGCCGACATCGCGGATCGCCTTATCACCGTACTCGATGCGTTAGACGTTATCGAACAAGCCGAAGAGATGGACATTACGGGTTTGTACTTCCATCGGTTAAAGGGTTCTCGGCGTGATGATTATAGCGTGCGTGTGACAGGCAACTGGCGAGTGACTTGGAAAATGCAGGGCACTGACGTCATAGATGTGAACTTGGAGGACTATCACTAATGACCCGTAGACCATCCCATCCTGGGGCACTTATCCGCAATGTAATTCTGCCCGAGACACAACTAACGGTTAGTGAGTTGGCAGGCCGATGCGGCGTTGCTCGCAATACGATGTCAAAAGTCATCAATGAAAGAGGTGATGTAACCGAAGATTTGGCCATTCGTCTTAGCCGAGTGTTAGGGAGTTCGCCTCGATTCTGGTTGAGCATGCAGTCAAAACTAAATCTGTGGAAGCTGGAGCAAGAGAACAAGCGCGTCTATGATCAAATGAAACGCATACACATGGCCTAGCTGGGGTACTGACAAGTTAACTTTCGTGATCGCGCTACCAGTGTAATTAGCCATTCACGCGGCGACCGTAACTTCCCAAGACGCAAAGGCGCTATCTCGCAGCCTTCGATAATGCTCCGCACAAATATGGTGACACCCGAGATTAAACAGATTTTGAATTGCACAGTGAGTGTTCAAAAATCGCTGGGCATGTTGCACCGATTTGAATCGTCGCATCTTGCGCTCCTGCATCCGGGTTGGTTGATGCGAACGCTCGGCGCGATTGTTTGCGTACCGGGATGTATTGCGTGAAGCGTCGGGCGCTAGCTCTCGATGCGCGACCTCGTAACTTCAGAGTTTGTCGGTGACGATCAACCGCGGTAAGACTTTCATCGATCGAAGTATGTGTTTGAAGTGTTTTGTCAGGTTGGCAATCGATCGCCGATAATTCAGGCATGACTAAGAATCCTGACTATCGCGGCTATCGATTCCCGCCCGAAATAATTGCCCGAGCGGTGTGGCTCTATCACCGGTTTACGTTGAGCTTTCGCGATGTCGAGGATCTACTTGCAGAACGCGGTATCACCGTTTCTTACGAAACGATCCGCCAGTGGTGCCGCACGTTTGGACCGCACGTTTGGGCCGCACGTTTGGGCCGCACGTTTGGGCCGCACGTTTGGGCCGCACTACGCACGAAGAATCAAGAAACACCTAGGCGCGCGGCGATCGATGGTTCCTCGACGAAGTCGTCGTATCGATTCAAGGTCAACGTCGATATTTTTGGCGTGTTGTCGACCAGGACGGTGACCTCATCGAGATCCTCGTGCAAAAGCATAAAGACACTCAGGCTGCTAAGCGTTTCTTTCGAAAGATCTTGCGATCACAAGCCCAAGCGCCAATAGAAATTACAACCGACAAACTTCGCAGTTACGCCGCGACCAAACGTGAGTTAATACCGTTGGTCCCCCACTGCCAGGATCAGTACGCCAACAACCGCGTGGAAGTATCCCATGAACCAACTCGAGAGCAAGAAAGGCAGATGCGAGGATTTCGTTCGGACGGCCAAGCTCAACGCTTTCTAAGCATTCATGGCCAGTGCAATAACCTATTTAGACTCGGTCGCCATCTCCTCGGTGCGTCCAACTATCGCGCGATGCGGCAATCGGCGTTTCAAACGTGGTCGCAGGTGAGTTGCGCCCATTGAATGAATACTGCAATCCGTGATTGCGTGTGCTCGGCGGCCTGAGCAACAACCTGACGGAACCTTTCCGCACAATTGAAATATGTGTAGAATAATGTGTGGAGGTACACACATATGGCTACAAATTTATCCATCGACCCTGAGTTGATCGAAAGAGCGCGTGAGCTAAGCGGCGAGCGGACCAAGAAGGCGGCCGTTACGAAAGCACTTGAGGAGTTCATCGCCCGGCGCGAGCAGAAAAATCTGATCGATCTATTCGGCAAACTCGAATGGAATTCTGATTATGATTACAAAACGGAACGTTCTAGGAATTGAGCGTTTTTGTAGATACCAGCGTATGGTCATTAGCGTTCAGACGCGATGATACGCCAATGCTCCCGGAAATTGACGAACTTCGGCACGCGCTTGATTCAGGGACTGCGATTAGTACGGGCCTAGTCCTGCAAGAACTTCTCCAGGGTTTCTCTCGCCCAAAGGCACATCAGAAAATTGTCGAATATTTCGCGGCAATCCCCCTCCTGATCCCAGATAGGGAGGACCACGTCCTAGCAGCGGAGTTACGCAACTCGTGCCGCAAGAAAGGCATACAAATCGGAACTATCGATGCTTTGTTAGCACAGCTTTCTATTCGACGCGAACTGCCGATCCTGACAACCGATAAGGACTTTGAATATATTTCCCGAATAGCCCCGCTTTCGATTTGGACGCCGTAATATTCCTAACGGGTTTTGTCAGGTTGTTGCACGCAAGCCCAAAATTTTGAGTAACGAGAATCATCGTCAATCATCAAGTACCTGTCACCTGCGACCAAGTCTGAAACGCCCTGGATCGTAGATCACGATAGTTCTCCGCTCGGAGGAGATGACGGCCGACGCGAAACAGATTGTTGCATTGACCGTGCACACTTAGAAAACGTTGCGCTTCAGCATCCGATCGAAATCCACGCATTTGCCTTTCTTGCTCTCGGGTCGATTCATGCGACACCTCCGCTCGATTGTTCGCGTATTGCTCTTGGCAATGCATAACTGACGGCAGCACGTCGCGTTTGGCGGCAGCGTAACTGCGAAGCTTATCCGTTGTGATCTCGATTGGAACTTGGCTCTGTGAGCGGAGCGCCTTTCGAAAGAAGCGCTTAGCCGCTTTAGTATCTTTGCGACTTTGTACGAGGATCTCGATCAAATCGCCGTCCTGGTCGACCGCCCGCCAAAGATAACGACGCTTCCCCCGTATTGAAACAACGACTTCGTCGAGAAACCAGCGGTCGCCGCGAGGGCCTTGATGCTTTTTAATTCGGCGTGCGTAATCGGGTCCAAACGTCAGACACCACTGGCGGATGGTTTCATACGAACCGTAATACCTCGCTCCGATAACAGGTCTTCGACATCGCGAAAGCTAAGCGTGAAACGGTGATATAACCAAACTGAACGAGCGATAACTTCGGGTGGGAATCGGTATCCGCGGTAATCAGGAGAATCTGTCATTGTTTAATTGTCGCCGATCCGACGCCAACCTGACAAAACCCCGGCAAGACTTACTTGGACACAAATCGGGAAGGATCACCACGCACCATTCCGCGGCTGAATTGCAGAACTTGCTAGAAGCTGCCAACGCGGTTTGTGCAGGAAACTCCCGCAAAAGTCCCGCACTGGTATTTCTAAAACAAAATGCGGCTACGGGTAATCGCGTAAACATCTGATTTTCAATAGAAAATTTGGCGCGCCCGGAAGGATTCGAACCTCCGACCCCCTAGTTCGTAGCCAGGTACTCTATCCAGCTGAGCTACGGGCGCGTGTGTTGTCGCCTTCGATAATCGTCATGCCTAATCATACTAACAGCGCTGCGCGCTGTCGGTACTCCCCTGGCTTGCAACCTTTGGGCTCGGCCGCTCGGTCCGGTAAATACGAAGCGTGTCGCGTTCGCCCAAGATCGCTGTCGGCGCAGGGGAATCTCATCATTCTAAACGACGAGGACGCTAGCACGTCAAGCGCTCTTCCTCGCGAAATATCGCCACCAAGCGCTTGCTAAAAGCACCAACGTGCACAGCACAAATAAAGCCTTGCTCATGACATCGATGTTTTCCGACGCGACAGAAGGTACTTTGGTCGTCAGGCGCCAAGCCACAGCGTAGTCCCAATCGAAAGGCGGGGCGTCGCTCGTGACCCGCAATTCGTAGCGTCGCTGCGCGCCTACCTCAACATGAATGTGTTCCGTGTTGTCAATCATGCTCGCCGATTCAGCGATCGTGATTTCCGTTCCGTCAGTAGCGTCGATCAAAAATAAGTTGAGGTCATACAGCTCGGGGGCCGGATCGAATGCGCCTTGCCCATCTTCTACATTTAAATGCCACACCAAAGCCGCCGTAAAACGATCGACATTGATCCCCGTCGTAAACGCATATGTTGCGATTCGATTGCTGCCTGCCCCACCACCGAATTGCGCATCGTAGTGATATCCGATGGGGCCAATATCGTGCCCTCCGTCTTCTAAGCTCGATTGCGGGCCGGCAGCCACCAAAGCATGACTTGTCTCGATATCGACCTGTCCAGCACCGTAGCGCCGATCTAATCCGTTCGCGGTAAAATGTTCGGGTGCCGCTCGATAATCGCTGATGGCGCTACCATCGGAATTCGCCACCGCGCGTCGGGCACCCGCCAGCAACGCTGCTTTGATCACCTCCGAGGGCACCCCCGTGGGCGCCACTGTGTCCTGCAGGAAAACCACCGCACTACTAACGAGCGCGGTAGCGGCACTCGTGGTGTGCAGCGGCGCGACTAACAGCGGGTTCGCGCGACCTTCAACGTAAATATCATCGAGTTGCAGGGTACCAATTGTAGCGCGCGTCGATGTGGGTCGCACGGAAATAACGTTAAACGCATGGCTAAAAATTGGACTGGTTTTGTTTGAACCGGCAACATTGACGAAATCATCCGCATGCACCAGCCAATCCAATCGTTGCAGTGCCAGCACGTTCGCGGCTGGGCCGAGGCCCGTTTCCGAGGCGAGATCCCCGATCCAGCTGTGATTTGCCACCGTGCCGGTACCCTGGATGGGACGGCTGGGGTCGTCGATGCCGTGATAACCGAGCACGCGAGCTAACCAGTCGTTCGCTTCGTAATTGTCGAGGTCGGTGACTGCCGGTGCCATAGAAGTCGTTTCTCCGACTAGGATCCGCGCCATGCCGGTTGCATGGCCTGAAAAACCTGTCGGCAAACCGGCGCTGTGATCGTGAAAACTAACGCCCACGAGCTGCGGATCGGCGGGATTCGGGAGATAGATCGCAACATCAGGATCGACGGAGGCTTCGATTTGATCGACGCGCACCGCCTCGCCGCGCGGCAATTGTGTGCCCAAGGCGGCTTTAAGCGCGCTATAACCCACATCTTCTAAATACTCCGCGTAGCTCGGCCGCACGCCGAGGCACAGCATCACCCCGGCGAACAGACCAGCACGCGCCCAAAAAATTGGCGCTTGCGGGATTCGGGACGTAGACTTCAGATCATATGATCGGCCGAGAGGAGAAACTAACATGCTGAAACAGATGGACATTAACTGCGATATGGGTGAGAGCTTCGGCAATTGGGTGATGGGCAATGACGCCGGCATGATGCCATATATCACGACTGCGAACGTCGCGTGCGGCTTTCACGCGAGCGATCCACTGACCATGCTCGATACCGTAGAACGTGCCAAGCAACACAGTATCGCTGTCGGTGCCCACCCGGGACTTCCAGATCTGCTGGGATTCGGCCGCCGCGCGATGAACATTACACCAGACGACGCCTACGCGTATGTAGTCTACCAAGTCGGCGCTTTGCAAGCATCGCTTGCCGTGCATGGCATGAGCCTCCACCATATCAAGCCCCACGGGGCGTTCTATTCCGTGCTGAAGGCCGAAGAAGAACTCGCCGAAGCGGTGGCCGAAGCAATCGAGCAACTATCTCAGACACCGATTCTCTACTGGCCGGCACCGACGTCGGCGGCGCTCCCGAGCGCGTGCAAACGTCGCGGGATCCGGGTGGTGGGGGAGATCTATCCTGATCTCAAATACGCCCCAGATGGTTCGCTCGTGATCGAGCGCCACAAACACGAAACCGATGTCGACTTCGCCGCCGACCAAGTGCAACGCTACGTTGAAACGAACAAAGTACAAGCCATCGATGGTACCGCGGTGGAGTTCGATGCTGAAAGCCTATGTATTCACGGTGACGGGCCCAACGCCATCGACGTCGCGCTGGCGATCCAAAAGCGACTGGGTGATCTTGGTTGCGAAATCGCAGCAGTGACGCAGTAGTTTTTATTGAGGAATATTACGATGAAATTCGGCTTGCTATTTACGTTTCAACTGCCACCCGGATCTGGCATACCCTGGCACCAACCTTATCAAGACATGATTGACTGTCTACCACGAGCAGAAGATCTGGGCTACGAGTCGATGTATCTCGCCACGCACCACGTTAAAACTGACGGTTTGTGCCCAGGCCCAATGCCGGCCTTGGGTGCAGCCGCGGCGGTCACCAAAACTATGCGGATCGGCACCGCGGTATTGCTCGTACCTTTGTACGCACCGCTAAAACTCGCTGAAGACGTTGCGGTGCTGGATAACATCAGTGAGGGTCGATTCACGTTTGGCGTGGCGCCCGGTTATATGGCAGAGGAATTCGCAGCGCACAGCGTTCCGCGTGAGGAACGCATCGGACGCTTTGAAGAAGCCTTAGATTTAATGATCACTGCGTGGACCAAAGATGAGTTCGATTTCAACGGCCAATATTTCCAACTGCCTCCCATGGTCATGACACCGAAACCGGTACAACAGCCCTATCCGCCGATCTGGTACGGCGTCTCGGCAAAATCTTCGCTGCGGCGAGCGGCCAAACGCCACGCTGTGCAGATCATGTCGCCGCGACACGGGGTTGAAGAACTCAAACAACATTTTGCCCCGTACGAGGCCGCGGCTGCCGAAATCGGTTGGCAAATTCCGGAGCGGCCGATAATTCGACAAGTTTTCATCGCCGCAACACAGGCTCAGGCCGAAGCCATCGCTGCACCAGCGGTTAATCATTTATATAGAGAAGTCTACGGGCGCGCATCCGCCGACGGTGATCGCGTACTACGGGCGGACAACGGCAGCGTGATTACCGATCAAGATCAAGTGGGTTTTGAAAATTTTAAAGCACGCTACATCATTGGCGACCCCGAATTTGCAATCCAAGAACTGAAGAAATATCAAGCCGGCGTTAATCCGAGCGAAGTCGTTTGCTGGATGCACATGCCGGGGATTTCGGGCGCAGATGCCATGGGATCGATGGACTTGTTTGCCCAAGAAGTAATGCCGGAATTCCAAGGTGCGTGAGTGGCTGGCAATCTCGCTTGTCAACGCACGGCCCACTTTACAAATCGCTAACACGTGCAACGCCTACTCGCCACGCTACTGTGCGCTGTGTTGAACACCGCGCATGCGGAGAACAGTTTATTCGTTAAAAATTTCGCTGCGATGCCGGGCGCTAGGGTTCCGCATGCGTATCGTTACGGCAAACCGCCTCAAGATCACCCCGTCTACTGCCTGCGGATACCGAGCATTGACCAGCAAATCGCCAGCGTATTTGTTGATCTGCAAGTGGTCGCACTCAGCGCCGAGGAGACCGTACTCGAGGTCAACGCCGAACGGGCGTACCGTGATCTTGCCGCTTGCGGGCAGGCGCTTAATGCGATCAAGGAACCCCTCAGCATCTTACTGCCGGGCAGCGATCCTAGCGACCCCTCGCGTTTTACCGCTAGCGACGGTTCCGTAGGTGCCTTGTTGCGTTGCGAGAAACCACGCCATCGCCCCTTTCCCATTCTCTATCTTCATATTGGACTGGCGAAGGGGACTTCCCCAGCAAGCGCGCCAACATCATTGTCTTGTAATCCCCCAAGACTACGCTAAACTTTATTTACTAAGTGTCTGGTCGTGATCGCCCGCTGGGGACGCGCAGTGGTGGCGCGATAAGAAAAAGCCGTGTCGACCCAGCCAGGGAGGGGTTTAACTATGCATGAGAAAGCATTGCGCCCGCCTTATCGCCTCGCGCTTGTTGATGACCATAAATTTGTTGTGCACTTGCTCGCCGAACGGCTCGATAGCGATCCCGCGTTGCAGGTCGTCGGTGTCGTCCATGACAGCGCTAGCGCTCTGGAGTTGGTGTATCGGACGCCGGTGGATATTGTCTTACTCGATATCAAACTCGATAACGAAAATGGCCTTGTGCTGCTGCAAAAGTTTATCGAGATCGCGCCACATCTACGCACTATTTGTTTGTCGATGTACGACAACAATGAAATCCCGGCAACCGCTATCACTTACGGTGCTCGCGGCTATATATCGAAAACCGCCACGGATCCAGAAATCGTCTCCGCGATTAAGCGGGTCGCAGCAGGCAAGCCTGCGTTTAGCACCAAAGTCGCTCGCTATCTTTCTATCGGTGGCAAAATTCGTGGCGTGGAAAATCTTACGAATCGCGAAATTGAAATCCTAACTAAACTCGCCGCCGGAAATTCGATCGAAGATATCGCTGCAGGGAATGGTATCAGCGTGAAAACGGTATTGTCACACCGCAATAATGCGCGCCGAAAAATGAACGTCACGAATGACATGGAATTATGCATAAAAGTGATCCGTGCCGGCATCATCGATCCTTTGTAGGTCGTGTTGCACCGTCGCACCCGACTGCAGACCACAACAATAATTAATGAGTACTGCGTTGTCGAACGTGCAGACAAACGATCACAACCACAACTTGAAGACCGACGATTTCAGACGACACGCGTCATCCAAGTAAAATAGACCACGCACATCAGCACCGTCGCGATGCCCCAAAAACTAAGCCAACGCTGCCGACCGTGCTTGCCGAGCGCGATGAAAACGACGCCAACGATCAAGGTGAGCCACACCGTGATGTCCACGAAATGGGCACCTGGCTCGCGCGCCAGTTCACCTAAATCGTGTTTTTCGAATTGATCAGTTCGGTAACGCATACATGTCATGCACTCGAGATGCCAGACTCATTGCGGCGCATAGGCAAGCACTTCGATTTCAACGCGAGCACCCGGTAAAACCAAGGCTGAACACAAGGTTGATCGCACTGGGAAACGAGCGGGAAAATGGCTAGCGTATGCCTCGTTGAATGCCGCAAAATCTTCCGGCGTCGTTAACCACACGGTCGCCCTGATAACGTGTGACAACCGTGCGCCCGCAGATTTCAACACATCCTCAATATTCGCGATGCATTGATGAGTTTGACTCGCAACATCTTCACCGACGAGCTGTCCAGCGGCGTTTATGCCCAATTGCCCGGAAAGAAATAGAAACTCGCCGGCGCGGATCGCTTTGGAAAGTGGCAAGCTTCGCCCGTCAGCCAAGACGATAGGATCGCCGATAATTTCGTGTGTCATCAGCTATCTCGGTGAAAGCGCCCCTACGACCCTTGTTTCCGGAATGAGTTCTTGATTTGGATCTTGCCGTTTTTGAACGTAAAGACGTCGCATCCGCGCGCGCGCACTGTAGTGCCATCCTGCTTTGTGCCGGTGAAAATCCACTCGCACACACCGCGATTGCCGGCAATAAAATCTTCGCCGACAGGTTCAAAATGAGCGTCTGTAAAGTTATCCCACAATGAACTGAAACCTCGCCGCACCTGCTCGTATCCTTCCCAGTGCGAACCGTCGACTTCGGGGCCAGTGGATCCCTGAAACAAACAATCGTCCGTCATATGCTCCATCAGCGCATCAATGTCATGGCGATTCCATGCGTCCGTGAACGACGCGAGAAATTCCTTAGTGACTTCTTTGTTCTGAGTCGACATTTCCGACCCCCCAATCATTGCGCTGTGGGCCGGCGCGGCCCGCGGGCGGGAACCACAGCTATACTTTACGCGCGTGGTCAGGGTAGCCTATCTGGAAACGGACTCAAAATTTCCGACCATGCCGATAAAACCACCAACCCTGACCCAATTGCGGGAAATCGCCGAGCGCCTCTATCTCGATCTCGATGATGTCGACTTGCGTGACTTCCTGCCACTTATCGATGGCACGCTAGCGCGTTATTCTCTGTTCGATACTGAACCGGACGAGTTACCACCGACAAAATACCCGCGCACATCGGGCTGGCGCCCCGCGGCCGATGACAACCCATGCAATGCCTGGCAGCAGCAAACCGCCATTCCGGGCGCGAAGCGTGGGCCGCTCAAAGGACGAAGTATCGCGCTGAAAGACAATATCATGCTCGCCGGGGTGCCGATGATGAATGGGGCATCGACGCTCGCGGGCTATGTTCCGGAAGTAGACGCGAGCGTCGTCACCCAAGTGCTAGACGCCGGTGCTGAGATCGCGGGCAAAGCGAACTGCGAATACCTGTGCTGTTCGGCTGCGAGTCACACCAATGCCACGGGCCCAGTACACAACCCCCATATGGCCGGGCGTACCGCCGGGGGTTCGTCGAGCGGTTGTGCCGCACTCGTTGCAAGTGGCGCAGTCGACATGGCTATCGGCACCGATCACGGTGGCTCGATACGCATCCCTGCGTCGTTTTGCGGGCTCGTTGGACTAAAGCCAACTCACGGCTTGGTACCTTATACCGGTATCATGCCCATCGACGCTACGCTAGATCACGTGGGGCCCATTACACGTGACGTCGGGGACAATGCTTTATTGCTCGAAGTGCTCGCCGGCACGGATGGTTGGGATCCGAATCAGCAGCCACGCCGCGACGAAAAATATTCACGCAAACTCGAAGCGAATGTGCAAGCGCTACGTATCGGCGTGGTGCGCGAAGGTTTCGCTCAACCCAACTCCGATCTCGCAGTAGATAAAAAAATCCTCTCGGGCGCACGAGAGTTCGCCAACCTCGGCGCCGTCGTCGAAGAAGTTCAACTACCATTGCACCGCAGTGCGCCTACCCTATTTACTGCAATTTTCGTCGAGGCACTGACTGTGTCAGTGATGCACGGAAATGGGTATGGTCAGCAAACCACCGCATCTTATGTAACGAGTTTAATGCGACGCCATGCTCAGTGGCGCAGTCAAGCACACGATTTGCACGAACACACGAAATTGCTGATGCTATTAGGTGAATACCTATCGAAGGATTACGGCGGCATCTATTACGCCAAGGCACAAAACTTCAGACGCCGAATACGGCGTGCCGTCGACGCGTTATTCGGACAATACGATCTTTTGCTCATGCCCACGGTACCGATAACAGCGCCGAAAATCCCCACTGAGAATGCCCCGCGTTCCGAACTGGTAGCGCGCGCCCTAGAGACGATCCCGAACACGCCGCTGTTCAACTTGACCGGCCATCCAGCGATCTCGATCCCCTGCGGCCTTGTCGGCAAGTTACCCGTTGGTTTGATGCTTGCAGCCGATTACTACAATGAACTTGGACTCTATAATGCAGCGCTAGCATTCGAGCAACAGAGTGACTGGCGAGAACGCTAAATTCTTGACACCGCCATCACGTACCGTCATAAAACGTCGCCGCACAGCAGCGCGCCGGAACAAACTTACTACGAGGAACAGACATGCCGGGTTTGTTAGCCAAAGACCACATCATTGCAAAACCTGGTTTCAATCGCTGGCTAATCGCGCCCGCAGCCTTGGGGATCCACTTATGCATTGGGTCGGTCTATGCGTGGAGTCTATTTAATCCGGCACTCATCAAACGCGTTGGCGTCGTTACGAGTGCCGCCGACGACTGGTCGCTGAAAAGCGTGGTGTGGATCTTCACCGTCGCGATCGTGTTTTTGGGTTTAGCAGCAGCGCTCGCCGGTAAGTGGTTGGAGCAGGTCGGCCCCCGCATGGTCGGCGTCGTCTCCGCGTGTTGTTGGGCCGGCGGTTTCGCGATCGGTGGCCTCGGCATCATTACAGGACAATTGTGGTTGTTGTATCTCGGTTATGGGGTCATCGGTGGCTGCGGGCTGGGACTCGGCTACGTCTCTCCCGTGAGCACCTTGATCCGGTGGTTCCCCGACCGCCGCGGCATGGCAACCGGGATCGCTATCATGGGTTTCGGCGGTGGGGCGATGTTGGGAAAACCGATGATCGAAGGATTTCTCCGCTACTTCTACCACACACCTGATTATCTCGGCACCGTCGACGCCATCGAGCTTACGACCCGTGCGGGACGCCGCCTCGCGGCGATCAGCAATGAAATGAAAGAGGTTGTCGTGGTTGGCGCCAACGACGTTGCGAATATGATCGTCCCCGGGCCCGAAGGCGTCTACGTAGTGGGAACAGGCACCGTTGGGGTCGCGCAGACATTCTTCGCCTTGGGCGCAATTTATTTCGCCGTCATGATAATTGCCGCTTTCTCTTATCGCATTCCCGCGCCAGGTTGGCAGCCCCGCGGCTGGCAACCGCCGCCAGCGGATGCCGAACGAAATACGATGATAACCCAGCATGACGTAGACATAGATGAAGCGCTGAAAACACCGCAGTTCTATCAACTGTGGATCGTGTTATGTTTCAACGTCACCGCCGGGATCGGCGTCTTGGCGGTAGCCAAGACTATGATGGTAGAAATTTTCGGCACCACGTTGCCCGACATCGTCGACTTAAAATTCGCGGCATCCTATGTGCTGATGATCAGCTTATTCAATATGCTCGGGCGATTTTTCTGGGCCAGCGCCTCGGATTATCTTGGTCGCAAAAACACCTACCACATATTTTTCGGGCTTGGCATATTACTTTACTGCTCCATTCCGTTTTTCGCCGCACGCGTTAGCGCAGACCCCACGATAACTTGGTTGGTCGGCTTCTACGCCGCAACGATGGTGATCTTTACGATGTACGGCGGTGGATTCGCGACGATCCCTGCTTATCTCGCCGATATTTTTGGCACGAAATACGTCGGCGGCATTCACGGGCGTCTACTCACGGCGTGGAGCACAGCAGGTGTTCTTGGTCCCTTGGCGATCACCTCATTGCGAGAGAACGCAGTCAGTCATGCTATCGACAGACTTGTCGCTACCGTCGACCCGGAGAAATTTGCTACGACATTCGGCGCAAGTCTTGATCAACTCGAAAATCTCGTCACAGCGAAAACCGTGACGATCGCGAAACTAATGGAGATAGCGCCGGCCGGCACCGTCGATCCGACACCGAGCCTATACAATCAAACGATGTATTTGATGGCGGCCCTGCTTTTCATTGCCTTGGTGGCTAACGCATTAATGCGCCCGGTCGACGCCAAACATCACCTGCAAAATAGCGCAACCTAAGCACTACGGGGTTTGCATGCGCGGGACGATTACCCGTCGATTGGTCTGAACGCCGCGCAGGAGTCGATTCATCGATTGCAGCTCCATCTTGCGAGGCGGAGACGGTGGACTTGTAGCATCTGGCACCTCGGTTCCGTAACCGGGTTCATCGATTTCAACTTTGCCGTACTGGTTGGAAACTTCAATGGCATTCGCCGCCAAAATATCTTCCTGTTCAAGCAACACAACCAGGGCGCTAGTGGCGCTTACTTCGGCCGCAAAATGGGTGCCGCGAATACCTATCGTCGCAACCGTCGTAGCAAAGCGAATCATGGCAGGTTTGCGCTTCGCAAGTAGACCTGTCAGGGCACGCACGGCCCCCCCGAGAATTGAAAAAGACATGCTTTCGTCCGCACTATCTTGCGCGTCGCGAGCCGCCTCTTTGCGATATTGGTAGGCGTCGATTTTGAAAATCGTCTGCTCGCTCAAGATGACACGCGTTTCATCTGTAAACGCTAACGTCAACTGTGCATCTCGACCTGTAATGATCCGATCGCCCGCGTAGAGTACGTCCCCTTGTTGCAAACGCCGGCGTTCGATCTGCCGCTCGGCACCTATAACAAATGCCTTGCCCTTCAGCGTGGCTATAGTTGCAGCCGACTCACCCGCGGCGCCGACCTGCAAAGCCCACATGAGCAACAAGACCCCGAATGGAACAGTTGAATATAGATTCCCGAACATGCGAACACTCTCCTTATTCACAGACGACGGCGCGCAATGCAAAACATCGTACACTACCGCGTGAAGCGACGATGCGCTTACGTCCAAGCTCGGGGCGCTCGCGCCGTAACCCTGAACGAAAGATGTATGATACGTCAGGGATTATTAATCGTGCCGCTCATTTGCGCCGGTGGCAAATCCCACACACACCTATAAATAAGACGCTGGGCGGCAGACGCGGGTTCCAGCCAAATCGAAAAATTACCGATCCACCCCCAGCTCGGGCCGATTCTTAGGCCCAAAATCTTATGCGGATCTCTCAACGATCGCGGGCAAGCACCACCGCGCCCCGCCCGTGACGCTCAAAAAAGGCCACTAAAACTAAGCCCAACACGACTAATACGGTCCCTTGCAGCAAGGCGATGGTCGGCGTCTCGCGCAGCAATAACAACGCAAAAGCAATTCCGAAAACGGGCATCAAGTTGATGTACATCGCCGTTACGATTGCGCCAATTTCATCAACCGCTTGGTGATACCACACAAATCCAATTGCTGAGGATAAAACTCCAAGAAAGACAACGATCGCAATGGCGTTAGGATCTCGGATTATGGCAGGCAACTGGGCCGCATCGCGGGGTAAGAATAACGCTAACAGCAGCGTTCCAAACCAAACAGCACCGGTAGTAACTGCGATTGGGCTCAACGCGTTCAGCAGAGGCCGGCCGAGCAACGTATAAATCGCCCAGCTTGCTGCACTAGCAAGCAACAAGTATTCGCCGCGTCCGATCACGCCCGCTATAAGCGCGCCGGGGTGCCCATCCGTGACCACCACGACAGTACCCAGGAAGCCCATCACCAAGCCCATGCATGCGCCAGGATGAAAGCGCTTGCCCAGCACGAGCCAATCGATCAAGGCAATCATAATTGCGATGGAAGCCAATATCACGGCTGCGCGATTAGCTTCGGTATATTCAGTGCCCATGAACACCAACACGTTGTGCGCGCAAATACCGGTTAGCCCAAGTAGAAATAGCCCCGGATAGTGCTTGCATTGAATGCGCAATTTGATCCGGCGACCAAACCAAGTGAGGCACAGTAAGAATAAACTCGCGGTCAGAAACCGTCCGAACGTAAAGGCATACGGTGCATGATAATGTGCTACCAGGCGCCCAAATACGGGGCTCAACGCCCAACAGATCGTCGCCGCAATGAGCTTTAAGTGAATCATGTGTGCCTGTCAGGGTCTGCGCTCGCCGCGCTGGTGTCACTTGGTTAATGTCGGTGAATACTTCATCGTGCGATGACTAGCGCATCGGAAAATGCACATGGTAACGCGCCGGCCCGTTACCGCGATCACAATAAAAGGTCAACAAACCCTAAAGCCGATTGCTTAGCTGGCCGCTAAGTCTAGCTTAGTCGCGCGCGAAGCTTAGCTAAAACTTAAATAAACCCGTTTCATCAGGGCTCAATGATGCAATGCATAAGGAATAACTGACGCTATGTCGCAGGACGACGCAGCGACTATCCCTAAAGCTTCCCCTCGTTCGTTGTCCAAAGCAAACGGCCTAAGCACCCTACAATCCCTGATTGACGCACTGCCGCATAGCGTTCTCGTAGTAGATAGCAAGAGTACGATCCGCTGTGCGAACCGCGCTGCTAAGCAACTCTTTGGTCATCAGAGCACCCGCGTTGAGCGTGCGTTGCAAGACCTACTTGCAACACCTGCGGATATCCCTATCGAGACCTTTTCTCATCCGCTCGAATTGAGTTGCCGTCACCCGACAGGACGCACTTTTCCGGCTTCGATAACGCTGAGCGAAATCCCGCGCCTTAAGCCCACGCATTACTTCGCCACTTTCACCGACTTATCCGAGACCCGTTTATATCATGAGCAAATCCGCGAATTAGAGGCACGACTCGAAACCGCGAACGACAACCTAGAGCAATTTGTTCATTTTGCCTCACATGATTTACAGGAACCATTGCGCATGGTCGCGTCGTTTACGGAGTTAACGGCGCGACGCTACGGCAGTGCGCTCGATGATACCGGAAGAGAGTTTATTGGTTACGCCGTCGAGGGTACGCGACGCATGAAGAGCATGGTGTCGGGTTTGCTGCGTTACGCGACAATAGACACGGACTCGAGCACGTGGCAGGAAATCGACCCAAATAAAGTGTTTACCGATGTTTTTAGCAAACTCGCCCCGATTCATCTCGCCGAACACGCCGAGCTGAATATCCCGGACCCGTTGCCAACCGTAACCGTCATTAAAAGACAGTTCCATGAATTAGCGTATCAATTGATTGACAACGCCATCAAGTTTCGAGCAGGCGACAAAACCCCGGTAATCCGAATCCAGGCTGCACGCAGATCTTCAGCCTGGGAGTTTTCCGTACAGGATAACGGTATCGGTATTGCACCCGATTTTCATGCCCGTGCTTTCATCGTTTTTGGGCGTATCAATCGCTCGCGGCGCTACCCCGGCAACGGTGTCGGCCTCGCTTTGTGCAAGAAAATAGTTGCAAGACATGGCGGGGAAATTTGGTGCGACTCAGCCGTCGGCAAGGGTGCAACGTTTTATTTTTCAATCGAAAAGCGCCACGCCATAGGATTTTAGTAATGCGCATCTGTGAACGTAAGTATCGATCACCGAAATGGACTCGGGCGAAACTACGGACATTGCAATGCCCCGGCTGGGCTACCACGCGCGACGTTGTGGACTCCTAAGCGATAAGCTAACGTGTGGTTCGCGCTTAGTGCGCAAGCCAAGGTTCCCCGGTGATCGAACGCGTAGACGGTTTGTTGGTCTGCGCTAAGTCGTCTCACCCAGTGCCGAGTAGTTTCGCAAAAAAAGGCCGCCTGCCCAGGCCACAGTTGACGACGGCTGGCCACGAAGTGGCGGTGTCGTTCGCGGCTGGCTAGGGTGGTTTCTCTAACGAGAAAGGGGTGCATCTTCTATACGTGCCACCATTTTCCGTGCCGGTGATTAACAGGTGGCAATGAGCCATCACCGCCCGGACGTTAGGGCTTAGGGTCACGGACACCTCATCCGGGTCGCGATGCGCGATCTTGCAGATCATGTGGCGAGCGAGCGCAATTCAGCGGGAGGGTTGCCGTTTGACGCGCGTGATCGACCGCAAACCGGCTTCCACAAGCTTGGCCACGACGTTCCCGTCCGGCAAGGGCGCATCAACCAGCAACGAATCACCGATCAGTCCCCAGCAGCACGCGTCTAACGCGCACACCCGTGGCAGATTGAACTTGTCTGCCGATTTCAAGTTTACCGACCCCAGGATCGTTGCCAGCCTTTCGCGATAAGTGGTTCGAACATTGGCCAACTCGCCCGGCGGACCAATCTCACCAGGGAAGTAGCCTGCCATCCGAATGAGAAATCGGGCAGCGGCGGGATTCCCCGTAGCGAAGGCGATGTAGTGTTGCGCTGCCGCCTGGACACGCGCGGATTACCCTGCCACGCCGAAGAGCGCGACCTCTAGACCGTCGAGAAACTCGTCGAACACGTGGCGTAGAAGCTCGAGCACGAAATCGTCTTTGCTCCTGAAATGAAGATAGAACACCCCTTTTGCTACGTCGACAGCTTCGGTGAGATCGAGCACGGACACCAAGCTGAACGGGCGGTGTCCAAACGCATCCAGACCCGCGTCGAACAAGGCCCGCCTTGTTGCCGCGGCCTTGCTTGCGCTCACGCCGCGACGGCGTACGTAGCGCTTCGATATTTGTGCCCTTCTCCACAGCTAGATTATGCACCCATGAAGCCGGCGCAAGCGACCGGTAATTATGACCATCGTGGCATTTTGCCGTGATGGTCATATTTGGCGATCATGTCAAAAGTAGCCAATACGATCCGGCGCAGCAAATGCCTTTAACGATTTCAGCGAAATCCTATGAGTCCCACGACTTCACGATCAGGTTTCCGAACACTTCAGGAACTCACGATCAGGATGCGGCGTGATTTTATCTCGAAACGGCGTCATCGACCCGCAAGGTGCGCACGCACGACTACTCGGATCTTTACGCCACGCCTGGGCTCTATGAGGCATTGGTGTACGACACGCTCGCTTGCCGGTCTCATGAGTGTGTCGCGAATCTGTTGGATTGCGTTTTGCAGCAACAAACGGACGATCCTCAAGAAATGAGTTTTCTCGATCTAGGGGCGGGTAACGGCGTTATCGGAGCGAAGCTGAAAGAACCGGGGATCGGCACGATCAAGGGGCTGGACCTGATCGAGGAGGCCCGGACCGCCGCAGATCGCGACCGACCGGGAATTTACGATGCGTACTACGTCACCGACCTGACCAAGGCAAATCCACTGGCCGGACAGCGTTTCGATGGGCTCACGGTTATTGTAGCGCTGCGCTTCGGGGATATCCCCACCAAAGCGTTCGGCCTCTCGGCCAAGCTCGTTCGGCCCGGCGGGTGAATCGCGCTGACGATTAAGAAGGATTTTCTTGATGACCGTGACCAGACGGGCTTCGGGGTTCTTATTCGGGAATTGATTGATAAGGGGTTTGTCCAGCGAGACGCTTACCAGCACTTCCGTCACCGCGTCTCGATTGGTGGCGACGACATCTATTACGCCGCTTTGGTCCTCAGCAAGCTGAGCAATTACCCCCGATGAAACAACCTCGCGCGCCGCAAAGCGGCGGCGAAACGAGGCCGCAGCGACCATTCTTCCCCGGAGGTTTAGCCCATATATTGCATGAGGACCGCTTTCGTGCCCGTGCTTTCATCGTTTTCGGGCGAATCAATCGCTTGCGCCGTTACCCTGGCAATGGTGTCGGCCTCGCTTTATGCAAAAAAGTAGTTGCAAGACATGGCGGGGAAATTTGGTGCGATTCGGCCGTCGGCAACGGCGCGACGGTTAATATGTCAATCGGAGATCGGTACGCCGTGAGGTTTTAGAATGGGGTCAAGAGAGGGCCTAGCCCTGACAATTGGCATCCGCGTTATCCCAGGCGTATACCGCGACGGAGGTGCGACCGTTATCGTGGTACTCCAAAGATTTACACAAACTCCTGATTAAACCAATCCCGCGACCAGAATAATCGCTGTTTTCAGCAAGTGCGACGATTTCGCTAGATGCATCAAAACCGCAACCGTTGTGAGACATCGTAATTCGTAGTTCGCCGCTGCCGCCGCTACCGCTGTGTTCGCAAAAAACTTTGACGCGCCCATCGTCTAAGTTTTTAATGCGCTCGGCACGCAGCAAATAGTATTGTTCGAAACCGCCGCGCCCCGCGTCACGCTTAATTCCTGAATCCAATTCGAGCAGGCCGTGTTCTACCGCGTTTGACAACATCTCCACGAAAATCACATAGAGACGACTCCGATGGGCATCAAGTCCTTGAATGCTAACGCAAGTGTTAACAATATCTGCGGTAGGATCCGAATTGCGCAATTCGTCGAGGCCAAGGTCGAATGTTAGCTGCCACTTGAAAGCTGGGCGGGAGACGGTTAATTTCGCACCCTGATTAACGACTTCTCTGCGCTCCGCGGCGTTCATTCTCCGCAGCACCAACAAAGAGATGTCGTCCCTTTGCGGCCCGTCTTGCGAAAACTCTTGCGCAGCACGCATTAGGCTATTAAAAGCATCTTGAGAGTTGCCGGTAGGCGCTCGTTCAAGCGCATCTATCAAGCGCTCGGTGCCGAATAATTCGCCGGCAGGATCATGTAACTCGATGAGTCCATCAGAATAGACGTAAATCTGCTCCCCGGGCGCGATGACGTGAGTGGTGATCTGTGCTTCGAATTCCACGCGACGCAGAATACCGAGGGGAACTTGGTTCGACGCATGCCGATGGATAATTTTCCCGTTCTCGCCACGCACTAAGATCTCGGGCAAACCCGCGTTTATTATGCAGCACGCGCCGGTGTCGGATTCGATATCGACTAACCCTACCGACAAAAATCGACCAGTAGGCAACATTTCGTTGAGCTTATGATTGAGTTCGGCTGCAATCTTGTCGATTCCGATCCCTTTGGCCACCATCGACATGAAAGTACCTTGCACCGTGAAAGCGCCGATCGCGGCGGGTAGTCCATGGCCGGTAAAATCTCCCATAAGAAAACACTGTCCCCCGGTGGGACGATGCGCGGCGAGGAGAATATCGCCGTTTAAAGTCTCCATGGGGCTTAAGTAAGAGACAACGTTGGGGTCGTGTAGGACCGGGCACATTATCACTTTATCCAAAATGTTCTTCGCGACTTCCATATCTCGTTGATGTTCGGCAACGAGACGATCCGCTCGGTCACGTTGCGCTATGATCGCGCGCCGCACATCACGTGTACGCAGGACTGCTTCGGTGCGAACACGTAATAGCGACTTTTTTATCGGCTTGAGCAGAAAATCATCACCTCCGACTTGGATACACTTGGCAAGCTGCTCTTCGTCGACATAGGTGGTCACAAAAATGATTGGAACGAGAACGTCGCCGTAGGATTCCCTAATAGCCCCAGCGGCCGCGTACCCATCGATACCCGGCATGATGACGTCCATGAAAATGACGTCGGGAAGCTTCGTTCGACAAATCTCGACTGCCTTCGCGCCACTATCGGCTTCTGTTGTCGCAAAACCCAATTGCGACAACAGTGTCCGGAGTATGCAGCGATCTATTTCTTCGTCGTCGACGACGAGCGCGACCAGCGGTTCAGCTCCGTCGTCGTTCGTGCCAATCACATCGGTCTCAGTACTACTACGACGCGAAGCGCTCTCAGCGTGCCGATCTTTGTCGACTGCCAAATCCATATACGCGATTTACTCGATCGTCATCAGTTGATTGAAGTTTGCAACCGCCAAAATATCACGTATCGACGGTTGCGCGTGAACGATGCGTACGGCTTCCCGACTACCCCCCGCGTGATCACGCAACTGTAACAGCATGCCCAACGCAGAGCTATCCATGTAGGTAGTATCCGCAAGATCTACGACGAATTCCTCAAAACTCTGATCTTCATTTTGATAGCAGCGCCGCAAATCGCCGTGCAGATTGAAGTCGAATCGATCGGTTATCTTAATTGTCAGCGTGCGGCCGTCTGCCGAGCTGTTTGCTGTAACGGACATAGTAGTTCCTCGCTCTGTTTAGAATAAATCCACGTCGCCAGAACCCATCGATTCGTGGGCTGCCGCATTGTGGGGGACTGTATCTCGAAACTCCGCCACGATTGTGCTTATCGACGCGATCGATTTCTCGAGCTGCGCCATTTCCGTGGCCGCAAGTTCGCCCGTGGTGGCGTTTAGGAAAGTGGATATTTCACCAAGCCGCACCGATGTACGCTCCGTAACCTGCCTAACGATATCTTCAAACTGCAGAGAGCGCACAGCGTCCCCCGTGCGATTAGAAATGCGCGCGGAAATCTCTGAAATTTCGCTTACGTGCTCTTCTAGGAATGTTTCGAAACCCTGCAGTCGCCCCATCATTACGTCGACTTCCTTCTTGCCGGACAATAACGCCGTCATGTCCTGAGATGCCGCCATACCAACGATTTCTCGAGCTTTTCCGATGATCGCTTTCGCCTCTTCGATTTGCTCACGAATTTTTTCGTTGAAATCATTCGAGGTGCGTGACAGATTGCGAACTTCATCGGCAACAACCGCGAAACCACGCCCCGCCTCACCGGCTCGCGCGGCTTCGATAGCAGCGTTTAACGCCAGCAAATTCGTTTGTTCGGCGATTCCTCGTACGTTTGCCAAAAGATCGAAGATGGCATCCATCTGCGCCGCCATGTCATCGATCATGGTCACGCTATCCATATTGTGTTTGCTCGACTGGATGCACATCTCTACGAACATCATCAGCAAATTGGAAGTATTTTGGACGAGGTTACTGATGGTGATTCCATCTGCATTATCGTCTTCACCATGGTTTTTTTTCGCTACATTCAGGCCAGAACTAAGCGCGTTGATAATCTCGTCGACGACCTGGGCTTGAACCCGACAATCGTCATCGAGCCCGCGGAAAGAAGTAGCAAGCGTTGTAACGGCTTCAGAAATCAAGATCAATATTCGATCGACTTCTTCGCGCACTTCAAGGGCCGTTGTAGTCGCGGTTTGACCGATATCGCTAATAACATGCGCTCCGGGAATGAGTTCCGTTGCTCCCACCTTAGTTGCGTCGAGCCCCGGAGTTGCACCTTGAGTACGCGCAACCGTGCCGGCTAGTCGGTAACACTGCACTAACCAGATCGCGCAGACACCTGATAGCACAAAATAACTCCATGGTTGCGATGAAACGCTTAGCAGCACCAAACCCACAACGCTCGCAAGTAGCGCGGGAGCAACCGATGCGAGCAACTGTCGATTAAATGCCTTTGCCACTCGTATAACCCTGGTCGTTTGTCTGTCTTTATCGCGGTTTTTTGCGTCACGGAGCGCTAGCGCATCGCAAGCTCGAGGCTTCGCTCCGCGACCTTTTCGAGTGCGAGCACGTCATCAGCCGCGCCGATTTTTACCGCCTCGCCCGGCATCCCCCACACCACGCTCGTCGCTTCATCCTGTGCAATGGTCGGCGCACCCGCAGCTTGCATTTCCTGTAAACCCTTGGCGCCATCTATGCCCATTCCGGTCAACAACACACCCACGGCGTTAACGCCAATATTCTTGGCCACCGAGTTAAACATGACATCGACAGACGGTTTGTGACGGTTTACTGTGGCGCCGTCGTCTAAACGACAAATAAAACGAGCGCCGCAACGTTCGACTCTCAAATGCCTATTTCCGGGAGCCACATAAGCGTGGCCCTGAACAATGGGTTGTCTATCTTCGGCCTGGCAGACCGTCATTGCGGAAGCCGCGTTGAGGCGTTTTGAAAACGGTAAGGAAAAAGCTTCCGGTATATGTTGTGTAATAACAATGGCTGGTGAATCCGGCGGCATACAACTGATGACTTCTCGTAGCGCCTCGGTGCCGCCGGTGGAAGCACCGATCGCGATTAAGCGATCGGTCGTTTTAAAACCCGTTGCGGAAATTACTCTGGTGGTTTTTTGCCCATCCCCTGATCTCATCGCCTGGGGATCGACCGCGCGTACCCGAGCCCTCGCTGCCGCCTTGACTTTCTCTACGATTTCCTTAGCGTACTCCTGAAGCCCTTTTGACACGTCGAGTTTCGGTTTCGTCACGAAATCAATCGCGCCGAGCTCCAGGGCTGATAAAGTGTCATCAGCTCCGACTTCCGTAAGGGTAGAGATCATCACGACCGGCATTGGCCGCAAGCGCATCAAGTTGCTCAAAAACGTAATGCCATCCATTTTTGGCATTTCTACGTCCAGTGTTATGACGTCAGGATTTAGGCGCTTTATTTCTTCTCTCGCCGCATACGGTTCCGGCACTGCGCCAACGACTTCCAACTCTGGGTCAGCTTCGAACATCGTGCGCAACATTTTTCTGACCAATGCCGAGTCATCCACAATCAGCACACGAATTTTTTTATTGGCATCCGCGGTAGGCATTACTCGCGCCATGTCTTATTCCTCGTAAATAGCCATAGTGGTATTAGAAAAGTTCCACCGAACCCGCACTTTCTTCAGCACGCAGTTTCTTCTCGTAGTCGCTCTCGCGCCTTGCAACCGTATCATTGGCAAGACTCTTGAGTTCCTTGACTTGAGCACTCCCGGTCAGCGGGTGAAAGCACACCTTACGCGGCCATTGACCACCGAGATGTTCGCCCTCGATAGCGAGATTCTCATTGCAGAGAAACTCGCGCACGAAATTAATATTCTTCGAGCCAACATCTGTCGCCGTGCGTAGTACCCGTCCTCCACCGACTATCTTCACTCTAAGCCGATCGCGGCGCCCCCCATTTTTTAAAATCGTATTAATCAAATGTTCCATCGCGACGGTCCCGTAACGAGCTTCTTCTGATGCGTGTGCTATGTCCGCAGGCACTCCGGCGCTACCGTTTGACGGCAGCATAAAGTGATTCATCCCGCCGATTTTTGCGAACTCATCCCAAATGCACGCGGATACACATGACCCAAGCGTTGTCATGATGTATTCGTCGTGTTTAGAGACGTAATATTCGCCTGGCAATATCTTGGCAGCGAGTTTTTTACGTGTCGTATCGAAGAATCGATTAACGTGCTCGAAGCCAGGCATAGCCGGACATGTTTTTAGCAATTCTAGTTTTGCCGCAGCAGCCACTAGCGAACCTTCCGGTAAATCGTACGTCCGGTTAGTTCAAACCTATCGCACACGTTGAACAAAGACTCCGAATGACCAATAATTAAGTAACCGTTTTCCGTCATGAGATCGGCATAGCGGTCGAATAATCCTTTTTGGGTGTCTTTGTCGAAGTAAATGACCACGTTACGGCAAAATATGACGTCGACTGGCCCTTTAACTGGCCACTCATCCATCAAATTGAGCGGCATAAATTTTATGATTTCCTGGAGTGTCTCTCGGACTTTTACTTTGCCCTCGTTGTCGCCAGAGCCACGATGAAACCAGCGCTTTACTTGCGTCTCCGGCATGCCTTCCACACGGCTAGTGTCATAGACGCCTGCAGCGGCCGTATTGACCACGTTGGTATCTATGTCGGTGGCCAGAATACGTACATTATCGCTTTCCGAGCCCGGCAGGCTTTCGCGGGCGGTGATCGCTACGCTGTAGGGTTCTTCACCAGTTGAGCATCCTGCACACCATATCTTTATGGTTGGTTTATTGCCGCGTTCTTGCTTCAATCGCGGCAATAATTCCTTGCCGAGAAAGTCAAAATGATGCTGTTCGCGGAAAAACGAAGTGAGGTTTGTCGTAATAGCATTAATGAAATTCCCTAACTCTTCGTCCCCCCGTTGCTCTAGGAATTTGCAATAATCGTCGAAATCCTCGAGCCCAAGAGCCCGGATCCGACGGGCAATCCGTCCATAGACAAGCTCACGTTTCGCCTCAGTTAGGCTGATGCCTGACTGTTTCGCAACGATTTCTCGGAGAAAATCGAAATGGCGATCTTCGTAGGCAAATTCTCGTTTAGATGTTCGAGCTGCGACGCCCACGTCAACTCCCTTTGCAGCACGGTATTCATGGCTGCCGTTAAGTGATCCGACCGCCGGTTACGGCGATGTCATTTAGTTAGCTATTTATTAGTAGCTCACGCGCGCCCACATAATCCGCGCTCGACAAAAAATCTTGACTCGGGTTAACGAACTTTAGATCGAGATCACGTTCAGCGGCATAAGTTCGTGCCGCCACGAGCACCTGAAAGCTCGCGGCGTCAATTCCCTCGACAGCGGAACAATCGATTTGCACTACGTCACCGTCGGCACCGCCCAATACCGTTAGCAGTTGATCCTTTAGTGCGGCGACGTCGTTGATCATGCAACGTGCTGCCAACGTCAACCGCGGTTCGTTTTCCAAGTCGGTTGCTGTGCTCATATAGTTCCTACTCCTCATTCATCGAGAACGGCGCCATGCCGGTTATTTCGCTGCAGTTCCTTACGCAGCAAGACCCGCACCAGCGAGTGCTGGGTCAACGCCCATCAACTGATCTACGTCCAGCAAAATAACCATTTTCTCGTCGACAGTAGCCAGCCCGCGCACGAAATCGGCCCGCACTTGTGGTCCAAAATCTGGCGTTGCCGTGATGTTCTCTTCGGTGACGTTGTAGACATCAGAAACCGCATCCACAACAAAACCCATAGTGCGTTCGCTGTCGTCCGCACACATGACCTTCAGTACGATAACAACTGAGGTATTGGTGTCCTCGGTAGTAGGAATTTGGAAACGACGCCGTAGGTCGATGATTGGCACGACCGTCCCCCGTAAATTAATAACACCGCGAATATAATCCGGAGTATTGGGGATCTCAGTTGCAGACTCCCATCCTTTGATCTCCTGCACACGGAGAATATCGACGCCGTACTCTTCACCGTGAATCATGAACGTCAGATACTGCGCTGCACCGGCCCCCATATCTGCTTGCTGGTCAAGGGCGTTCTGAACGGCTTCGATACTCATCACCATATTCTCCTACGCAACTTTGCTAGGCAGCTCTCGAAAAATGCTACTGTTCCCGTGTTTGCAAAGACTAATTAGACCGCCCACATCAAGGATCATGGCAACCGTACCGTCGCCGAGAATAGTGGCGCCCGAAATACCTTCCACGCGGCGAAAATTCGTTTGCAAACTCTTAATTACGACTTGTTGTTGGCCAAGCAGCTCATCGACAAACAAGCCCACTTTCTTACCGTCTCCTTCGACGACGACGAGTAAACCGTCTTGCAGGTTTTGAGAATCGGGTGCGATCCCAAAAAGCTCGTATAGACGTACGATCGGTATGTAGTCATCGCGCAAACGGTAGAGCTCCGATTGACCGGCAACGGTATTTACAAGCTCGGAACGAACCTGTAGCGATTCGATGATGGACACAATCGAAACAATATAGACTTCCGCCCCCACCCGGACCAGCTGGCCATCGAGTATGGCGAGCGTCAACGGAAGGCGGATACGAAAAGTTGAGCCCTCGCCTCGACGTGACTCGACTTCGACCACGCCACCGAGATCTTTGATATTCCGGCGCACGACGTCCATGCCGACACCCCGGCCGGAAACATCGCTCACTTCGACGGCTGTGGAAAAACCCGGCTGAAAGATAAGATCGCAGATCTGTTCCTCGCTTAAAGAATCGTGCTCACTAACCAGACCTCGCTCGCGGGCTTTCTCGAGGATCCGCTCCGTATCGAGCCCGGCACCGTCATCCGATATTTCAATAACGATATTACCGCCCTCGTGATAGGCATCGAGACAAACAGTGCCGTCCGCCGATTTTCCATTCGCGACGCGTACATCCGGCATTTCGATACCGTGGTCGAGAGAATTGCGGACGAGATGGACGAGTGGATCGCCGATTTTTTCCATCACCGTCTTATCTAGTTCTGTGTTTTCACCCGATAGCTTTAAGTTGATCTGCTTGCCTAACTTGGTAGATAGATCACGTACGAGACGTGGGAAACGATTAAATGAAAAACCGATCGGGAGCATGCGGATGCTCATCACGCTTTCTTGCAGCTCGCGGGTATTGCGCTCTAGTTGTAGTAATCCCACCTTCAACTTCTCGACATTGTCTGTCTCAAAATCCTCACTGAATTGACTGAGCATTGATTGGGTGATTACTAACTCACCAACCATGTTGATCAAGGCATCGACTTTTTCTATGTCGACACGGATAGAAGACGCCGGCGCGGAGGCTCGGCGATCGTTTTGTTGGCGACGGTCCTCACCGTCACGACGTTCCGTCGCTGGCGGTGCAGCTGAGACGGCGGGTACAGATGCATTATCCGCGCTCGCCTCGACTTCCACATCAACGCCATTCGATTCCGAATTATCGCCATTTTGTGCTGCTTCATCAGCGATCTCGACGACAATTTCGGCGTCGTTCTCTACCCACTCGAATACTTCGCTGATCGCCTCGGCCTCGACGTCGCCCGCGACCTCAATGGTCCAGGACACATAGCAAACTTCTGGGTCGAGCTCTTCCAGTGAGGGCAGGTTGGAAATGTCAATGCTCGACTCCGAAACAGCTAGAAAATGTAATTCTCGAAGAATACGTACCGGATCGTTGCCGGTTTGAAATAACTGCGGTTCTGGTACGAACTTCACAGTACAGCTGTGATTAACGATGGCGGGATCTGTTTCCGGTGAAACAGCGTCCGTACCTGGGTCGCCATCCGTCACGAGTTCCTCGCCGCCTAACAGTGCATTGAGGCGTTGCTCGGCGGCGCCAACTGCATCGGTGTCGAAATCACCGCCGTCACGGGCAGCTGACAACATCCAGCGCAAGCAATCAACGCCTTCGAGCAAAACATCAACACCTTCGCGGGTAACGAGGCGTAGACCGGAGCGCATTTCATCGAGCAAAGTCTCCATGCCGTGGGTGAAATTGCTAATCGCGGTAAAACCAAACGTGCCACCACCGCCTTTTATCGAATGGGCTGCGCGAAAGATTGTGTTGATTGCTTCGGTATCGGGCTCGCCGGTATCAAGTTCGAGCAATCCACTTTCCATTACTTCCAAACCTTCAAAAGATTCCTCAAAGAAGATCTGATGGAATTGGCTAACATCTACCGACATAATTAATCTCCCCCTCGCTGTGTCACGATGAAATAGTCCCTTTCTCGAAATGCTGGGAACACCCGGGACTCCGCAGCAAGGTTTTAGTTCATCACCTTCTTTAGCGTCGCGATGAGTTGATCAGGGTTAAACGGTTTTACCAACCAGCCGGTGGCACCGGCGGCTTTACCCTCGGCCTTTTTACTTTCAGCCGACTCCGTTGTTAGAAGCAACATTGGCGTAAATTTGTATTGTGGTAACTTGCGCAGTTCTTTGATGAGCTGGATACCATCCATGTTCGGCATATTGACATCCGTCAGCACAATGTCTGCTTGACTGCTCTGAGCCTTCGTCAGGGCGTCCTTCCCGTCCACCGCTTCAATCACATCGAAGCCGGCGCCTTTGAGGGTAAAAGACACCATTTGTCGCATAGACGCCGAGTCGTCTACCGCAAGAATACTCGCCATGAGTTGCTCTCCAATTCTAGTTGCACGCCGGGAGCGCCGAAGTTGATGGCCACGCAGTATCTATCGTCCACGCACGGGTAACCTTTACTTGGAGAAGCACGGGAAATAGACGGCCCGAACGGGCGCGCTCAGCCTGCTAGTGCGGTGTGATGCCCATCTACTAGAGTGGATCTTTCGAATTCCTCAGTTGGTACTGGACGACTGAATAAATAGCCCTGACCCACGTTGCAGCCACAGCGCCTTAGGAGTTCGAGTTGGGAGTCTGTCTCGATGCCTTCCGCAACAACGTCAAGGTTGAGATTCTTAGCCAAAGCAATAATCGCCGAGACTATGGATGTATCTTGCTCGTTATACTGCATTTCTCGAACAAACGAGCGGTCTATTTTCAAGCCGGAGATCGGTAGCTTCTTAAGGTAAGCTAGCGAAGAATAGCCGGTTCCGAAATCGTCGATCCACAACTTTGCACCGAGGTCTTTAATGACCTTCAGCAGATTAACGGCGTGGTCCACGTTATCCATAAGAGTCGTTTCAGTAATCTCGAACTCTATGGAGGAAGGATCCGCGTTCGTTTCGTCGAGTGCCTCGTGAATGGAGTCGATCAGTTTTTCGCTGCGGAACTGCACTGCGCTCAAATTGAGTGCAACGCTAAGCCCCGGAACACCTCGAGCACGCCACGCCGCGCTATAGCGACATACCTCGCGTATGATCCATTCGCCCAAGGGTATGATTAATCCCGTTTCTTCCGCGAGCGGGATGAAATCACTCGGTAGTACTATGCCCAACTCGGGGTGGCGCCACCGAACGAGTGCTTCCGCGCCGATGATATCGCGAGTCGCAAGCTCCACTTTGGGTTGAAGATAGAGTTCAAACTGACCGAGCTGCAATGCTTGACGCAAGTTTTTTTCCATCGACAGTCGTGCAAACGCGCGGGCATTTATCGAAGCCGTATAGAACTGATGGGTGTTGCCGCCATCATTTTTCGCGTGATGCTTAGCCGCATCGGCATGTTCTATAAGCGTGTCAGGATCCCGTCCATCGAGAGGATAGACGGCAATACCAATCGTTTGAGTGATGATGATTTCATTCAGATCAATCATGATCGGTTCGGCCAGCGCTTCTTGAATTTTCCGAACGACGGTGACTGACTCTTCGGCCGTCCGCACATTATTTAGCACGACATAGAACTCGTCGCCTCCCGTACGCGCGACAAGACTACCATCGAACTCATCTTCCGGCTCGTCGATGCTTCGGTTATGTAGGCACTCGACTAAGCGCTGGGCGACGAGCCTCAAGACTTCATCCCCCTTGGCGCGACCAAGCGTGTCATTAATCGTGCGGAAATTATCGATGTCTATCGACAGGACCGCCATTTCACGGTGAGTGCGTTGTGCGTCGGCAACCATGCGACGAATTTCTTGGCGCAAGTTGGCACGATTAGGCAGGCCTGTAACACTATCGAAATAAGTTAGCTGATACGCTTGCCCTTCGGCACGTTTTAGTTCTGAGATATCCTGCACCGTACCGGAAAAACAATAGACACCTTCCGGATTAGCTACGGTAGTTGCTTCGAGATGGACGAAACTCTCCAGGGTGTTTTCGACAACGACGCGAAAGCTTATGTGGACATTCCTCTTGGAACTGATCGCGTCATCCAAAAGCGGGCCGACAGTCCTGATATCTTCCGCATGAACCTGCTTCAACAAAGGCGCCAAGTCAGGAAGCACTGCGCCACTGCCAACCCCGAACAAACGTTCTACCTCGTGGGAGCAGAGCAGAACCTTGGTCAACGAATTCCATTCGAAATGACCAAGCTTCGCCATTCGCTGGGCGTTCTCGAGGCGCGCCTCGCTGTCACGCAATTGCGCGGCCGTGCGCGCCGAACGCAGAAGATATCGAATGCGGTGCGTCAACACGAAGAAGTTAATCGGTTTGATAACAAAATCTGTCGCGCCGGCTAGGTAGGCTTGATTTACGGAATCTACGTCATCGAGACCGGTCATCATCATAATGGGAACATGGCGACCTGCTTCTAGCGAACGCAGCACGCTGCAGACCTCGAAACCGTTCATTTCTTTCATCACGACATCGAGCAAGACCATATCGATTTTATTGGCCTCGAAGACTTCGATCGCTGGTTTGCCGTCTTCGGCTTCGAAGACTTCGAAGTGCGCTAGCTCGAGTGCCGAGCGCGCGAGCAGGCGCGCTGATCGATCATCGTCTACGACCAGAATGCGGGATTTTTCACGTATTAGCGATGTCTCAGTCACGGCTCAAGTCGGTGCACCGCGGGGCGGTGTCTAGCTTAACTTTGAGCTTAGCACTACTCGCGCGGCGATCCATTCGTGGAGATGTCAATATTTGGTTCTAGTGACAGTATCGGCCCGCCAGGTAGTTTCCTTGATGGTATCAGCGGTTTATAAAAGTACCGTCTGCAACCGCCTCGGCGCGATGTTGCAACGCCATCGGGCGGGCGATATTTCCCTAACGTGACAAACATGCCGCGGATCAATAAACTGCAATTTCCATTCCGATGACGGCAGCGTGAGGCGTCAAACTACGAAATAAACCCTAACGATATCAATCATTAACCCGCGACCGGAGGAACCCCATGAGACGCAGCGCCGAACGCATCTTATGCACCCACGTCGGTAGTCTGCCGCGGCAACGGCAACTATCAGATCTTTTAATCGACGCTGAGAACGGCGCGCAAGTCGACACCGATCAACTTCGCGAGCTAGCCGCGGCGGGCGTTGCGGAATGTGTTGAACAACAATTAGCTGCGGGTATCGATATTATCAACGATGGTGAACAACCTCGGGTAGGATTTCAAACCTATGTCGCCCAGCGTCTCGAAGGTTTCGACGGTGCGAGTGAACGCGATCCTTTTCAAGACTTTGCCGCCCACCCGGATTTCGCTGCGTTGTGGACAAATCGTGGCATGGTTGTGTCGAAAGTTTTCGATGCTGCAATGGCTCAGAACGAAGTTAAATATAAAGACCTCGGCCCAGCTATAAACGAGTGTGACCTATTCGACGAGGCCTTGGCCAACGCCTCATCTGCGCCGACGGAATGTTTCATGACGGCGGCCTCACCGGGCATCGTGTGTACGACTTTAAGAAACAATTTCTACGAGACACACGAAGCCTATGTGCGAGCGGTCGCTCGCGAAATGGCGAAAGAATATGAATTAATTCATTCGCGCGGCTACTTATTGCAACTCGATTGTCCCGACCTTGCCATGGAGCGACATGGCATGTTTCAGAACCATACGATCAAAGAGTTCCAAGCAGCCGTAGCGCTTCACGTCGAGGCGATCAACGACGCGGTGCGGAACATTCCTGCGGAGCGCATCAGGCTACACATCTGCTGGGGTAACTACGATGGCCCACATGACTACGACGTTGCGCTCGAGGATATTTTACCGATCATTAACGACGCAAACGTCGGTGCTTATTCCATAGAATTCGCCAACCCCCGACACCAACACGAATACGCGGCACTGAAAAAGTACCCGTTGAAAGACGATGCGTTATTGATCCCCGGAATCATCGATTCGACGGTAAATTACATCGAGCATCCCGAAGTCGTTTGCAATCGCATCTTGGAAGCTGTGGAGGCGATCGGGGAGCGCGAAAGAATTATCGCGGGGGTCGATTGCGGCTTCGGGACATTTGCCGGCTGGGAGATGGTGGCGCCCTCGGTGATGTGGGCAAAATTTGCCGCACTCAACGCTGGTGCGGAATTAGCGAGCCAAAAACTATGGCGCTAAGGCGATACCCTTCCGACTTCGCGGCATCCATCTCGCAACGCGATAACGTGCTCAGCGTTTATATAGGCCGATCAAACTCGCTTTCTCAATCGTATTGAAATTAAGATAAAAGCCGACCACCGCCGCCGAAGTGTCCGCGGTAACAGGGAGTTCCGGCATGCTGACCGCGTGCAGGGTGAAAATATAGCGGTGCACATGTGCCCCCTGTGGTGGACAAGGTCCGCCGTAACCCGGTTGCGAAAAGTCAGTGCGGACTTCCAGTGCGCCAGTGGGCATTTTGCCGCTCGCAGGATCCCCGGCGCCTAATGGTAAGGAGGTAACGGTAGCGGGAATATTAGCCACTACCCAATGCCAAAAACCACTGCCGGTTGGCGCATCGGGGTCATAACAGGTAAGCGCCAAGCTCTTGGTCCCGTCAGGCACACCGCTCCACGAAAACTGCGGCGATAAATTTGCACCAGCACAGCCAAAACCAAACGCCTCGGACAGCACATGATCGTTGCCGAGGTAATCACCGTCTTGAAAACTTTCGCTCATCAGCGTTAATCCCATGGTCTCACTCCCCATTCTCTAGCGAAAAACTTTTGCGTTTGTGCTGCGGCCTGAGCATGGTAAGTACCACTCGCACCATCCGCGAGTTCCGCGCTTCCGATGCCGGGTAGTCGACGCTCGCGCTCACCATCCATAGTAGCGCGGCGACGCCGGCAGCGGCAATATCACCTTACCCGCGAGGCGCAGCAACAGCATTCGTCCGTTTTGTTCACGACACGAATTTCGCTAGACGGGAAAATCTGGCGAGGCGTTACTCACCTTGGTGCTGGAGACCTCCACCCCCACGCGATCCTAATAGTGTTGCGCAACACAAAATTGAACCAGAATTGAACCAGCGCACGCACTCGCAATCCAAGTTATGCCAAGCATGAAGATGGGGCTTGGCAGAATTGCGCCCGCGCGCGTATTTTAGGCGCATTGCTCAGTTTGCGAATGTGCTAGCATAACCTCGGATAAGTGGAGAATAATATGCCGTTTTATGATTATTTTTGCGCACAGAATGGCGAGACGATCGAAGTCAGTCACAGCATGAGTCAGGAGTTGGGTACCTGGGGTGAAGTGTGTGAAATGGCGGAGATTGAGCCCGGTGATACCCCGAGCGACGCCCCAGTGAGAAAACTTCCTAGCGGCGGCAGCGCACTCAACATGCATAACTCTTTCAGTTTTCGTCCTCACCCACGTGCCAAGGATTCCGCAGGTGTCGTGCCGATGCGCGACAACAAATGGTAATTTCGTCGCTACCTCGGTGCTAAGTTTCACTGGACGCAACTTTGTCGTCCATCGTGGCGGATTCCTCAGTCTGAGCAAATAAGAGCGACGATTCACTACCGGGCGCAAGCACAAGCTCGGGCGTTCCTTGTGCGATTGCGTGGCCCCCCTCTATATGCAAAACGTGATCTGCGTTCATGGCGTGGTCACCACTTACGGTGGTAAACAAAACTATCCCCGGAAAGGACTTAAACACACGATCGAATAGCCGCTCGGATGAATCTGTATCATTAAGGACTTCGTCCACGCCATCCAGCAGCAACACTTTCGGCCGTGCCAGCAATGCCCTAGCCAAGGAAATGCGCACTTGTTCCGCAACAGAAATTGAGCGCTGCATATCTTTGAGCTGCGTGTTCAAACCATCGGCTTGCTCGATCGCCCAGGCGTCGAGTCCGCAGAATTTCAAGACCCGCTCGAGTCGTGTCGGTGAGACCTTATCCACGCCGTACAGTAAGTTATCCAAAATACTAGCTCGAGGGCGCGGTAATTCTCGCGAAACCAAAGCAACAACGTCGGTCCGTTCGACCTCCTTAAGTGGCGTAAGGTCTTCACCGCCGAAAAATATCCGCCCTTTAGTCGGCACTACCAATCCCCCGATGACTCTTAAGAGCGTCGATTTCTCCGCCTCAGCTGTGCCGATAATGGCTAAGCGTTGCCCAGGTTTCACGTAACAGTTGATGTTTGTTAGCACTGGCTTGAAAAAAACACGCTCCAATCGTAATTGCCCTTCCGGGATATCCAGCGTCGCTCGATCTTGTTGTGCCTGCTTGGCAGTCGGGCGAATCGCAAAAACGCGGTTTTGTTTTTCTCGCGCAGCCAGCGCTGCGCTTCGGTATTCAAGCGCCCGTCCTAACTCCGCGAAGCGTGGCGCGAGGAGACCAATGGTCGCCAACGCTGCGACGATGCTCCCCGCGGTAGCGCGACCATCGATCATTAGCACCGCTGCGGCCAGCACCGTGCCTAAAGCGACCACGCCGGCACCGCTCTCGACGAGACTGCGCAACAATCCGACTACCTTTGCACGCGATACCATCGCGCTCCGGAGTTTGTTCGAAAGCACACGGACGCGTTGGTGTTCACCGGCGCTCCAGCGCGACTCGCTGCCAATGTTCGTGACTTTGCTATTAATGTGTTCGACTAGCTCGACACGACATCGCCGGGCTGCCTTCGCCGCGTTACGCAAGGGCTGTCGCAATGCAAAAGTGAACGCCAACGCCACACAACCTGTGGCCACAACCGGGATCGCCACCATCGGGTCAATAGCAAGCAGGATCAAGATAGCGATACCAAGGGCGAGGCCGTTGACGATTAAACGCGCCATGCCGTGAGTGATCCAATCGCGCAGCGCGGAGAGATCACCGGCAAAACGCGCTTTGGTAACGTCGACCCCCAGCTTCTGCACGCCCTCGTCGCCGAGGCGTCCCACATGCGAAAACAACTTTGAACGGACTGCATGAACGTAGCTTTGTGCCAACTGTTCGGCATCTACTTGCGCACGCCATCGCAGTAACCCATTGCAGATCATGCAGACCGCTAACCACCCGCCGAGCTGGAAGATCGTCGCGCGAACCACGGTTCGAGAGTATTCGGTTTCACTTGTCGAAAGCGATGCATCGAAGGCATTTTTTGTCAGCAGTGCAATTCCGATCACCGCAAACGCCTGGGCGATGCCGTTCAGCACCAAAAAAACGAGGCGGATGCGCCTCCTCCCGCCCATCAATTTTGGTAATTTACTTGCCATTCGAGGCTACCGCGTAACTATGAGAATTCCGCAATCATGTAAAAAGTGGGCATCGCGATGAAAGTTCGTCAAGTAAATGAGCGGTGTGGTTAGGAAGCCAGTTGTGCGGCACGACCACCCGCGTTCTCCGCATCGACGGCGCGCCGTTGGTATGAGATGCTACCAGCAATCGAAGACAACGACGATCGTTGCGCCCATAGCTCAGCTGGGTGAGCAACGGTCGCAACGCAGTTGCGAGGTCGAGCACCGCTCGGCCAGGCGCGAACGCCGCGAGGACGCGCCCAAGCGGCGGGCCCGAAGGCTGTAAAGCGAGAGGGGAGTACCGACAGCGCAAAGCGCTGTTAGTATGATACAAAACCTAGCTTTATCGAAGACTACAAAACACGCGCCCATAGCTCAGCTGGATAGAGTACCTGGCTTCGAACCAGGTGGTCGGGAGTTCGAATCTCTCTGGGCGCGCCAATATTCGTAACTAAATCAATCGGATAGCGATCATGCTATCCGCCTTTTTCCTATCTCCTTTCCAGACTGTGCCAGATTTGTGCTAAACACTTTAGTTTCGGCTAAGCCATTGGCGCGTATCGACAAAAGAACTTTTCAACCCAACCGAAAATAGGCGACCATTGGCTTCTACGCTACGGCACGCTCCCAAGACGCAAACGCCCGCGTTCGAAAATCCCGATAGTTCTTCGCCGAGACGACGTGGCGGCCAAGATTGATCAAATTCTGAACCGCGGCGTGAACCGACAAGAAACGCTGGCACTGCTTTTCGGATTTAAACCGCCGCATCGCCCGCTCTCGGACTCGCGTCGGCTGATGCGATAATTCAGCGCGGTTATTCGCGTATCGGGAGGTGTCGTGGGTCACATCCGGGATCAGTTCCCGATGCGCAACATCGTAACTTCGCTGCTTATCGGTAACGATCTTTCTAGGCTCATGCCGATACGTCTTCAATAGGCGTTTAAAAAACCGCTTTGCTGCCTTACCGTCGCGCCGAAGTGGCAGAAACACATCGACGATTTCCCCGTCTTGATCGACCGCGCGCCACAAATAGTGTTGGACACCCTGGATCTTGACGAACACCTCGTCGATATAGAACGTATCGCCAAATCCCTGGTGACGACGCTTCAATCGCCGCGCGTACTGTGGTCCGAATTTAATGCGCCACAAACGAATGGACTCGTAGCTGACGACAATGCCTCGTTCTGCGAGTAAGTCTTCCACATCTCGATGACTTAGATTAAATCTATGGTAGACCCATACGGCGTATTGAATGATCTCAGGCGGAAATCGATGGCGTTTGTACGGCGATTTGGATCTGCTCATCCGTCTATTACCGTTTGCGCGACTTTACTTGTCAACACCCTCCGGAACTCTTACATGGCACGAACTCCTCGGTATCAACACGCTCCCTCTGCGCGAGCACCTTCGTAGCCCGTTCAGAGTTGCTCGCGTATTCTCCCTAATATCCGATCCGAATCACTACCATGGCATTCTCGATTCAGCATTTGGCGTTGCAACATTACTTCGGTTGGAGCAACTCCGCGTTCGGGAGAAAGGCAATCCGATCCCCATGGAAGGTGCCCAGCCAGAGACCATCGTCCGCCTCAACGGCTACGGTGGCGCCGGTAAAACCCCGCATCGTTTTCTTGGTCGCCAGTGTCCGCGCCTTCAGGGTTTCTGGGTCCAGTTCCACAACTTCCCACTCGTCCATGCATAGCTGCTCGCCGCAATCTTGATTCGCGGACAATCGGTGGCCAACGGCAAGGAGCGTACCCCGTCTGGTCCAGCGCAGATTATCGACACGAAAATTGAGCTTAACGGTGCGTTCGATGTTTAGATCTCCGGTGGTCGCGCGCCGGAATCTTGAAACCTCGCCGCGGCCCCAGGAGGCCACGAATACAAATTGCCCATCAGGTGACACTTCGATTCCGTTGGGTCCCGACATCTGGGTACCCTCAACCGCATGAATGGGACTGCCAGGATGCCACTCATACAAGTAGCCCGTGATATCCCCTGCGAAGATATCCCCCGTGGCTTCCGGACCCTCACCCACAATGCGCGTCGTGATAAACCCTCCGTTCGCTAGCGGTGCGACGGAATTGATGGACGCATGCTCAGGCATCACAACGCACCCTACCCAGGCAACGGTGGGTTTCTCACCCTTTGCGTCTACCTCGAACATTTCTACCGCTTCGCGGCTGCCATGACTGGTGACGTAGAGTTGGTGTAGCCCATTGCCGAGCGCGCGAATTGCCAACCCGTGCGCGGAAAAATTGGTGACGTCCAACACCCCAGGGCACCCTGCGAACTCATCCCGGTTCCAGCGATTCACCGGCGAACTTCCCGGATACAATTCCTCATAGCTGCGCTCGACCGGGTCAAGCAGATACACATGCCCGGTGATCCCATCACCCGACATCCCGCTGGCTATGATCCAAGCGGCCCCCTCAACCCAGACGAGATCTTCCGCATTCTGCGGACCGCAAATGAAGGTCATGCCCTGTTGAGCAACGCATTCCTCGTCTTGATTGGACATAGCCTCTTGGGTAGTGGGCACGCAGCCCATGATTGCCAGTACAACCGGCGCGGCTAATCGCATCAACCTGGGTCCTTTCATGGCCCCTCTCACTTCCCAGCACCTGTCGTCTATCGGCATAGTGCAATTGCATCACGTACAAATGTAGTCACAAAACTATATTTCAAAGTTGTTGAACCCGCCAGGGATGCTGCGGAAACCTTTCATACACAAGATAGAGAGATTTCAATGAAAGCAAACAACACGGCGTCACGACAACTCGCCTGGACTGCAGTAGCCTGCTCGAGGGGGAGCATTAACGAAACACCCAGGATGACTAAGTATCGGCAGGCTGCTGCGTTCGGCCTGATGAGCGCAGCCTTAACGGCATTCACTGTCGGAACGGCAAATGCAGACCAACAAGGCGCAGACCCTTCCATTGGCAAAAAAGCGCTTAAAGTTAAGGTGGTTAACACAGCGCGCGTAAAGGTTGTGAACAAGCCCGGCGTGACCATTGAAAACGACAAGGCATCCCCGGTTCCTGTGAGCGTCGTTAACGGGGCGGGAGGCGTCGGAAGGTTTCTCACTGAATACCAGATCATTGGCTTTACGGCGAATTCGTACAATGGCCGAATGCAAGACGCTGACCGAATGGATCCTGAAGATATACACGAGCGACCCTTGAAAGGAGCAGCGGCCATGAACCGCCTTTGCCGTGAGGTAGCCCCGAATGCCCGAGCCGCCACGGTGGATGATCTAAACCGCTCGGTCGACACACCAGAGCCTTTCCCTGCGGCAGGAGCATGGATTAAGAGGTGGTCCCCACCGGCTGGACAGGAAAGGAGAACTGCTAAGTGGAATCTTCTGAGATACTTCTCATTGAGAGAAGGAGCAGAAGATGACGAAAAGAAAACGACGGAATTATTCGGCGGCATTCAAAGCGAAGGTGGCGATCGGAGGTGATCGGACCCTGGCAGAGCGGTCAGAGCAGTTCGACGTTCACCCGAATCAGATCCAAGACTGGAAGAAGAAGCTGACAGAGAATGCGGCGCAGGTTTTCGGTGCCGGTGCGGTAGCCGCTGCACAGACTGAGCAAGAGGCCGAGAAGCTGCACGCGAAGATAGGCCAGCTGACGATGGAGAACGATTTTCTGTCAAAGTTTCTCGGACGCGATCTGTGAGCGAGCGCCGAGCAGTTGTTCATAGTGCTCACGAACTACCGAAGGTGCGGTATTGTGGGTTGTTGGATATGACGCGTTCGACGTCGTACTACCAGGGCAAGGGTGTCTCAAAGGAAGACCTCGAATTGATGCGGCTAATCGATGAGATCCACCTGGAGTTGCCATTTTACGGTTTGCGCCGGATCCGAGATGAGCTGACGGATCGGGGTCATCGGGTCAATCGCAAACGGATGCAACGATTGATGCATCAGATGGGTATCTCGGCGCTGTACCCGAAGCGGAAGACGAGCAAGCCTGGGAAGGGTCACAAGGTCTATCCGTACTTGCTTAGGGGCCTGTCGATAGCGCGGCCGAATCAGATCTGGGCTGCGGATATCTGTTACTTGCCGATGGCGAAAGGCTTCATGTACCTGGTTGCCATCATGGACTGGCACTCGCGCCGGGTGTTGTCCTGGCGGCAGTCATCAAGGACCCGGAGCTCGTGCGCTCCACGCTGGTGGTCAGCGTGAGGGCCGTTGGCGGCCCAGAATACCCGAGTTAGGCGCCTCCAGCACACGAATTTGCACGGTTTACGGTTCTGAGCTATTATATACTATGTCTCCTAGATATCGATAGCCAAGGTGCCCCATGGGCGGAATTGAATACGCGATTGATTATCTCGAAGCACGAGGGATCTCCAGCCCGGAGGCCCTTACGGACGCCTTGAAACGCGTCTTGGACAGCATGGAACCGACGGTATACGAGGCGCCGGAGAGTGGGCTCACGGCGCAGGAGCAAGCTGTGCTCCACGAGGGAGGCCTGCGCCTCAAGCGTTCCAGTGGTCGCGATTTGGTTGCCGAGGGCGCCGTCAGGTTTGCCGCGCTCGTTGAACGTAGCCTGTCGGCTGAGGAAGTGGCGAAACGGCTCAAAGTGACGCCAGGGCGAGTCCATCAGATGATTTCGAACAGAGAGCTCTATAGCTTTCGCCTCGACGGCAAGCGCCTCGTACCGGAGTTCCAGTTCGCAAACGGCAAGCTGATTCCCAACATCGCCCAGGTCAACAAAGTGCTGCCGGACACGATGCACCCATTGGGCGTCTTCAATTTCTTGCACCTGGAGAACACCGATCTCTACATCGATGAGGAACAAGAGGAATTGCTCTCTCCAATAGCCTGGTTAGCCGAAGGGCGTGATCCGGAACGGGTTATCTTCATGGCCAAGCACCTGTGATTTTGTGCCTAAGCTACCGCACCACCCTGATATCCCCCAGCTACGTCGAATCGAGCCGACGCCCCGGACAATCGACACGCAACAATTGTGGCATCGCGTCTATCGTCGTGGGGGGCGGCACCCGACCCAATGGAACGCGCTACGGTTTTTCGGGCCAACAGACGCGCGCTTTGACCACCACCTGCCCGACGATTCCGGGAACGGACAAGAACAACAGCGTGGGATTCTCTACCTGGCTAGCGACGTGCCGACATGCCTTGCGGAGGTTTACCAGGAGAATCGAGAAGTCGATACCAACGACCGAAATCCGTGGCTCGTTTCATTTCGACTTTCCGCCTCGCTGGCAGTACTGGATCTGACAGATACGTTCCCAGTTCAGGCAGGCGCCTCGATGAAACTGATCAGCGGACCACGGGCGTATGCAAGGAATTGGGCGAGGGGGTTCTACGAGGCGTACGCAAACATCGATGGCCTCTATTTCCTATCATCAATGACGAATCGTCCCGTACTCGCGCTTTTTGAGCGCGCCACGAAGAAAGGGCCGTTCCCAAAAACACCCTTGTTTCACCGGAGTCTTGATTCGCCTCTACTGCTCATCCCACTTCAGGAAGCCTGTAAGGACATCAGTTACCGCTTGACACCAAAGACGCCATTCTGACTTCAAAGTCAGCCAGCGAGATTCGTGTCTGTTCGGGACGATCAGTAACGGACCTTTCAAGATGCGTCATCGGCAATACGCTATGACGCGCGCGAGATGGCGCCCACCAACCGGCGTGACGGATTCGACTTGTCCGACCACGCCCTCGAGAATCGCAGGATCCGTGACTAACGCCTGCGGCAGCTCGACGGTTTGTTCGTACGCGATCCGCACGGCAGCGTCGGCCGGATCGGGCGCGTCGATGAGATACGTGGCGTGCACGACGGTTGCGGGCGCGAGTGGCGGCATGGGCGATCGGTCCGGATGCGATTCAGGGCGTGTTCAGCGCTTCGGCGTTGCACTAGCGTGCGGATGCTACCGAAACTCGCGCTACAATCCAAAGCGCTGAAGGCCCCGGAGCGCTGTCTCCACTTGAGTGGCGAACCTGACGATGAACCTATACCTGCGTACCCGATCCTTAGCGCGCTAGCTAATGCTGTTGGGCGGATTGACCACGACATGTGTCGCGCTCGCGGGCACGAACGCGATCCATGGGTTGTGGATCGAACCAGAAACGGGCGGTTCGGTGAAGTTATACGCATGCGAAGACGGCGTTAGTTTGTGCGGACGCATCATCTCGCTACCGCAAGGTAAACAGCGGCTAGACGAGAATAATCCGGATCCCGCGCTGCGTGAACGCGATCTCGTCGGACTGGAGATCCTGCAAGATTTTAAACCGGTGGCCACCGGCGTCTGGGAAGGTGGGGGCGAACAGGGTCGCATTCCGGGCCGCATTTATCTGCCGGTCAACGGCGACACGCTGGGTGACGCAAAAAACACCTATTAAATTCGTTACGACGGTAGCGATACGTTGGAGATTCGGGCGAAGAAGTGCTGGCTATGCGTGTTGAAGAGCACGTGGCGCGGCGCGCCCCCAACCGCTGACGAGGTCGTCGGCGATGCGGCCGTCGCCGATTAGCAACGGCCACCATTTACCAGGTTAAATCGTCCGGCACTTGATACTCGGCGTAAGGGTCGTCGCCGTCAGTGCTGTTGCCCGCCTCGGCGGTTGCCCGGAACGCCACCGCGGCGGGACGACGCGCGGCAATCTTATCGGCGATCTCGGCCGGTACGAGTTCGTAGTGGCCGCGCATTTTCGCTACGGCGAGCGTGCCGGCGACGAGCGCCGCGCACTTTACCGCGATCCTCGAAGTTGAATCGTTCGCCCGTGGTTACGCGTTCGATGCGACGCGTGGAGATTAGATCGCGGATCTGTGCAGTGGTTTCACGCTCGGCCCGCTCTTCTGCCTGCTTCTTAGAGAGTGCACGATCCCGCGCGGCTTTTTCCGCCCGCTGACGTTTCGCACGATCAGCCTGCTCGTTGTCCCGCGATTTTTTTTGCGTTCTGTTGCTTGCGCCGCTTGCGCTCGGTCTGCTCGACCTGCCGCGCGCGCTTTTCATCAAAGACGCCGGCTTTCAGCAACTGGTCTCTCAGTGATCCGGCCATCGGGTGGTTTCCGGGTTACGGGACTGGGGATCTTGCCGGCACGCTGGCGCGATGTCTTGTCCCCGAGCTCAATCAGTCTGGAACTCGTCCGAGGCCGTCGACAGCGGCACGGCCAGCACGAATTCATTGGTGGCAATGAGCGGCCGAAAACCGAGCTCCGCCAAACGCGCTGCGTGCCCCGCACTGCGGCTCGCCAGTACGTAGGGTGCCGCAGCAATCGCCGCGTTGTGCGCCGGCGTGCGCGGCGGTGGCGCTAGTATCGGCTCGACACCCAGGTAGTAATACACCCAGTCCCGATGCGTGTTTTGCCAGCGCGAACTGTTGGGGGGAATCAAATAACCTTCGATGATGACCGGATGCAAATAATCTTGCGCGTGCGCCGCGACATGTAGGCGCATCTGTGCCAACGCATCGCGGCGATCACGACCGAAGTCTGTCGTGGAGACATACCAGCAAATTGCAAATACCAAGAGTGCCGCGATGCCGGCCACAATCGCGCCCGGTAGTCGCGTCAGCGCGCGTTCGATCACAACCGCGGCGAGCGCCGCCAGCGCGGGGATCGCAGGATACAGGTAGCGAATATCGTGGTCCGGTTTTGTGACGCTACCGAGCACGATCAGCACCGTCCAAGCGATCAACCAGTTTTCTGTTTGCGGAGACGCCTCGCGTCGTCCCGTGGTCGGTTTGACGAACGAACGCCACAGCGGCAACAGCAGACCGAGCAGCATGAAGGGTAACCACGGCCAATAGCGCATGGCCGGTCTCACCCCGTATTCAAGCCAGGCGGATTGCCAGAAATTCAAATCCGGGTTGGAACTTGGCCGAGCGAAATCCTCCGTCAGCGAAAACACCGGTGCCAAGCCGTGCTCGAAGATCAGAAAGCCGTACCACGCGAGAATCGGCGAGAGCATCACAACGCCCGGCCACCACAAGCCGCGCCGTCGGGAATCCGGTACCAACCACCAATGCAGCAGCATGATGGGCACGGCCATCAGACTAATTGGGCCTTTCGATAGCAGCGCGATAGAGAGGCCGCCAAACATCGCGATGCTGCCCAGCGGCCTGTCGCGATCGAGATATCCGCGCACGGCGAGCAGGATGCCGGCGAGCATCGCCGGTTCCATCCGCAAGGACGTGCCGAATTGCACGAACGTACTGTTCGTCAGCACGATAAATGCGGCGATCACCGCGACCCGCGGATTTGCGACGCGGCGGACCAGTGAGTAGGTAAGCGCAACGCAAATAAAGCCGAACGCTCGCGGGGCGACGGTTGCGGCGAAATGCGTGTAGCCGAACACCTTCATCGCCAATGCGCAGCACCAGATCAGCAGCGGCGGTTTTAGCAAATAGGCCTCGGCGCCGGTAAAGATGTAAAGCGGATCCCCGTGTTCGACGATTTCGCGCGCGAGCGCTGCATAAAACACGGCGGTTGCGTGGAGTTCATCGATAGCAGCGTTGGCGAACATCACGAGGCCGCTTAAGGTCATTAGGATGAGCCACGCCAGCGTGTTGTTCCGTGCGCCCGGATCGGCGAAAAGTCGATTCATCTCGTGATCGTTTACGACGCCGCGGGCGCGTCGCGCGAGGTGCCGTCCACGATGTTTGCGTATAGCGTTTCGTACTGTGGGATTACGGCGCTGCAGTCGTACAATGTCATATAGCGCTCAAATGCGGCGTCCGCGCGCTGCTCGCGTTCCGTGGTCGATTGCAGCGCGGCGCGGAGCGCGCCAGCTAATTCGGTCACGTCGTTAGGCGCGACTAACCAGGCGACACGGTCGTCCAGGATTTCCGTCGGGCCGTGGGTCTTTGTTGAAACGATCGCGCGTTTTCGCGCCATCGCTTCTAGCACCACGATGCCAAACGGTTCGTCGAGCGATGGCAGCACGAAGATCTGACCGCTGTCTATCAGATCGGCGATATTCTCGATCCACCCGACAAACCGCACCTTGTCCTGCAGCCCAAAAGTGCCGCAGCGTGCTTCGAGTGCGGCGCGCTCCGGTCCATCGCCGGCGATGCTTACGCTGAACTGGTGTTCGGACTGCGCCAATTCAGCGAGCGCGTGCAGCAATACGTCATAACCCTTTTTCTTCACCAGGCGGCCGACGCTGACAAATGTCGCCGGCGGGTACGCGTCCGTTGTCGTTGTCGTCGCTAAACGCGAGAAGTGCGGGATAGTGCTAATGCGCTGGGCTGGAATGCCAGACTGCGCCAGGTAGTCGCGTTGCGAGGCGGTCGGCACGATAAAATGATCCACGCCTTGGTAGTATTTCAGCTGTACATAGTTGTGCGTATTGGCCACAACCGGTAGGCCGGTCCCGCGCAGCGCGATGCTCGTCATGTGCGCCGCGCGCGCCAGATGGGTGTTAATCACGCTTGGCCAGAATTCGTCGATAAGCGCGCGTACGCGGCGTGGCGCCAGTCTGTCCCATGCACCACGCGTTGCAACGGTGGCGATCTCGATGCCCGGCACACCGTCAAAATGCGCCCGGCTCTCGCCGTCGGGATGACAAATCACCTGAATGCGATGTCCGCGTGCAGCAAGTTCGAGTGAGAGATCGACAAAATGTCGCTCGGCGCCGCCGAAGCCGCTTGCCAGCATGATTTGTGTAATGCGCATGCGCTTGAGATCACCGCGCTCGCGGCGGTTATTGAATTCGCGCCACGTAAACAAAGTTGCGAGTGAAAATCAAGCTGGCGGGGCTACGGGCGCGGCGACGTCGGGTTTGCGGCGCCGGGGGTGCGAATTGGCACAGCGCAGCCCAACTAGAAATGCGAAGTTTTGCATCACCCAATAGGACCTGATCGGCTTGCGCACTACCGCGGCGGCCGATCGCGCAAGGAGCAGCAGTAATGATTTCGCGATCGACCTTCATTCTCGCCATGATACTCGTTACCAACCCGAGCCTCGCAGCGCCTGTTTTCTATAACGATCAGGCGACCTTTCTTGCTGCGCTCACGTCGTCCACCACGTTCGACTTCGAAACTGCGAGCGGCTTTCCGGCCGACGGCCCCATCGGCAACTTCGGGCGCTGGTGCTGTTCTCTCGGACGCTACGTCCACGAATCCCACGTTCTTCGCACGGCGCGCCGGTGTCTACCTCATCAAACTCGTCGTAAACGATGGCGATACGGGGAGTCTACCGGGCACAGTGCGCGTCGCCGCTACAAGCGCAGAGTTGATCCTTCCGCCAGAGGTTCAGGAAGCGTACGACGCTGATCCGGACCAGTTAGACACCACGGCCGAGAACAGATAAACAAATTTGCGCGGGCGCGTGGGCGTGATCCTAGTACAATCAATATTACCTTGTTCGCGCCGCCCGGTATGTTTCGCGAGCCAGTACAACTCGCGGAAATCGCGCAAGCAGGAGCCGATGATGCGGTGCTGTGATTATCGAGTACCAATGAACAAGACATGATTGCCGAACTCGAAGATCTCGCGGCTAAGATCTTCTAAGCGCGATGTTACAATGCGGCAGGTAATAATTGTTAAACACCACGGTGGCCATATGCCTGGATCTCGGAAGGTAGTTTTCGGCTCAAAAGGATCGCAGTTGCGCTGGGGAATATTGGCGAGCATTGTGGTATTCGCGATGAGTGCCGACTGTCTCGGTGTGTCGAAAGTGTGGCGGTGAAGCCAAGGTGATCGCGCGCGTTGAGGAGCAGGCGGTGATAGACGAGATACTGACTCATCTACAGGCCCAGGGTGCATTGCCGCCGCCGCCCGAATGGTTGCCGGTGGCGCGGGCCCCGCGGGATTTGGACTGGTTCGCTTCGCCCCGAGTTTTTGGTACAGCAACTGAAGGACAGCTTGCAGGGCGCCGTTTTGGCTGATGGGGACGGGCGGGGGTGAAAGCATGCGGAATCGAGTAGATTTGTCTGTTGGTACTGGATATTGGATGAAGGGTAGTTGCGTTACCGGGCTCTCAAGGCCGATCAGTGACCCGGGTGCCTTGCTCGTGATGTGGGGCGGGGGTGCTTAGTCTTCCGATACTCCGAGGCCAAGAACATCACGGGCGACCTGTATCCTGGGTCGAACGCGGGGGAGATGCTCCGCTATCTCAGCGACAGCGACGTACCGAACCGGAAGATGGACCTGGTTCTCGGGCCGGACACAACGCTCTCGCCTAGGATGAAGGACTTGATCAGAGAGGCCCGTGAAGCGGGAGTCGAAGTCATTGTCAGCCCGCCGTCAGCGATGGCTCCTGGCGGCTGAAGCCAGGGAGCGCACATGGCATCGACGGGAGAGAAATGGTCCTTCGACCTCAGGGTCTTGCCTGGTAGTCCAGCGATCGATCACCTGGTCCCGATCTTCGAGCGGTTGTTCGGCGCCGCAGGATTGATCGAGCCGAGAAAGCTCGACCGGAACAAGATCACAGCGAGCGATCCCGTCACCCACCTGGCCGACCTCTACTCGGTCGCCCAGTCGCGGACTAAGAAGGGCCACAACATGTTCGTCGACGGCCAAGGCGCCAGCTACATCTCGGTCAGCTTCTCGTTGCGGCGCGACGCCGGGGGGACGATCGGTGGAATGATACCGGGGGTAGACCCCAACGAATTGGTTGAGTCCGTGTCGGAGCTGATGGAGCTGACCGAAGGCCTGTTCGGCTCGGTTTTCCTCCGGGAGCTCGATGGCGGCGACGGGATCCTGAGCCGAGGTAATATCCATCTCAAGGCGGCGCGCGAGGCGCGGGGGCGCGACGCGTTCCCGTTCTGGGTGCGGTGGGGTTTGCCCGGTCTGGCGTGGCGGTCGATGCTGGGCCGCCCGTTCGTCGAGCTGGTCGGCAAGGACCGGCTCCGTGCCGTCGGCCCCGACCTGGCATGGCCGGTGGGCGAGCACTGGGTCGTCGCCGGCTGCGACGACCCAGCGGAGTGGACCGTCGACCCGATGTGCTCCCAGGAGCGGTCGCTGATCGATCAGCTCGGCCCTGAGCACTTCTTCGACGTGGAGACCGGTCGCCGGCCCACGGTGCTGCCCAAGCTCCCCCCTCACCCGTCGTTTCCTGTCACGTTCAAGGATGCGGAACCAACGCCGACGCCAGAGCCGGCGGATCCCGATCCTCTCGACCAGCTCAGGGCGAAGGCGGCATGGGTCGTGCAGCGGATGACGGAGATGATCCCCGACTTCGAGGACGATGCCCAGCTGTACTGGGTCGAGGAGTTCCTGCGCGACAGCGCGGCCGACGACCACGACTACCTGGTCGATCTCTACGGGGCGTGGCTGGGCGAGCACCTGCGGAAGGCGATCGACGGGACATGGGTCGAAACCGCCGACGGGTGGATGGTCCGCGGTCCCAACGGCGCCATCCACGATCCCCACGGTCGGATGCGGGCCTACCTCGAGGACAACACCGCAGAGCTCGACCCCTGGATCCGTTCGATCACCGATCCCGGCTGACCGATCGTCGGATCGTTAGCGAGCAAATCATCGCAAGGAAGCGATCATGTTGCCGTTGCCGGCTGGCAGGGAAGCCAGTCCGGGTGTCGGCGCGCCGCTGTATGTGCGGCATCGCCCGGAATCGGTGGCCGGCATGCGCCGGAATCCGCACCCACCTCCCCGAGTCGCTCGGTGTATTTGATCGAGACGTATTGAACACCACGGTCGCTGTGGTGAATCAGTTCCTCCTGTTCAACCTGTCGGTCGTACAGAGCTTGCTCCAGGGCATCAAGCGCAATGTCTGTTCGAAGTGAGTTCGATACACGCCAGCCGACGATGCGACGAGCAACAGCGTCGCTCACGAAGGCGACGTAGATGAAGCCGCGCCAGGTCGCCACGTAGCTCAGATCGGCCACCCAGAGCGCGTTGGGGCGATCGACTGAAAAATCTCGATTCACCGCGTCCATTGGGCGATCTTCCACTAACGCCGGTATCGTGGTGATGACTTTCTTGCTACGTGTAACTCCACGAATTCCAATGATTTTCATGAGGCGTTCGACGGTGCAACGCGCCACTTCGATGGTTTCTCGATTGAGCTGCAGCCAGACTTTCCGAGCACCATAGACGCTGAGGTTCTCCTCCCAGACCCGCTCGATCTCTGGCATCAGCAGCTCGTCTCGTTTGGCACGACCCGAACGACGCTCCGGATCTCGATGTTTGGCTTTGTGTTCGTAGGAGGTCGATGGAGCAAGCGGCAGCGTGTTGCAGATCGGCTCGACTCCGTATCGATCCTTGTGATCCTCAATGTAGGCGATCATTTCTTCAGTTTGCGGTCGAGCTCCGCCTGGGCGAAAAAAACCGAGGCCGTCTTCATAATCTCGTTGGCTCGCCGGAGTTCCCGATTCTCCTTCTCGAGCGCCTTCATCCGTGCTCGATCATCAGAGGGCAGCCCTTCACGGCGACCCGTATCGACTTCTTCCTGTTCTACCCAACTGCGCAGCGTCTCGGGCGTGCAACCGATCTTCGTTGATATCGACACCATAGCCGCCCATCGGGACTCGTAGTTCGTTTCGTTTTCAAGCAACACCCGGACCGCTCGCTCTCTCACCTCGGGGAAATATCGTTTTGCTTTTGTTCATGCTCCAACCCTCTCAAGAGTTGGAGCCTCCAAAAATCCCGGGGCGATTCAGTAGCTTCCCGCTGAAGGGTGCCGGCGCCCATCAGGCGAGAGTACCCGCTGGCGAGCTACCTTAAAGGCGGTTTATACGTTCTATACGCCGTCCAGGTAAAAAGTATCGCCGTAGCCTCGGTGATTGCGTTTCAATCGTCACGCATACCCCGACCCAAATTTAATGCACCATAACCGGATCGATTCATAGCTCACGACAATGCCTCGTTCTGCGAGTATATCTTCAACGTCTCGATGACTGAGATTGAACCGAAAGTAGGTCCACACCGCATATTGAATTATTTCTGCCGGAAAACTGCGCCGTGTGTACAGCGGTCTAGGATGTACTCATCGAATCATTACCGTTCAACGCTACTTAAGTTGCCAATACCAGCATGACGCTTAGTTCGCAAGCGCGTCGAACGGCTTCAGCTCTTGTTCCGGTTCGCCAGCGACGCGCCATTGGAATAAACGCTCATCGGTTGCGCGCAGGCGACGGCTGACCTCACGACCGAGGTTCATCTGCAGGAGTGCGAACTGCTCAAGATCCTGTTGGTACAAGGCAAGTATTGTGCTCGTCGTAATACGCAATAGCTGGCTTGGTTCGATTATGAATACAGAAGCGCTGCGGGTATGCATATCTATGAGCGACATCTCGCCAAATGCATCCCCGGCGCTCAAATCGTGGAGCACATATTGCTGCTTCCGCCAATTCTTAACGATCGCGACTTTGCCTTCCTCGATGACAAACATCGCGTCCGCATCGTCGCCTTCGCGAAAAACGATATCGCCACGTTCAAAATGCAGTTGCTCACTGCGTTGGAGAATAAAACTCAAGGTCTCGGTGGACAAAGCACCGAATACAGCAACCTTACGCAAGCACGCTTGCTTCAATTCAAACATGCTAGGCTCCTCGCCAAACTCGAGAATTCAAATTTCCTTAGGCACTTGGCGCACCATTATATCGAAGTCACTCATGCTGCTGCCTTGACGCAGCGCGTCAGTTGGAGACAACGGGGCAGCCGGGATCGCGTCCCTTACCGAACGCGTCGGTCGACGCCACTTGTCAATGCCGACTGCGGTGGTGAGCTGACGCGTTAATCAGACGCTGGACGCCTACGGCAATTATTGTTGGAGGCCCCGCGATGAATCGGAACAGGACAATATCTCGAGATATTCATCTAATAACCGTAGTGCATACCGTTGAAGTAAGATATATTGAAGCTTCTCCCCTTCTGTGATTATTTCAATAATGCGAAAGCAGGCTGTTTCGAAACCTTTCGGTCAAAAGTAACTGTAGCGTTACCGCCTACTGACTCGTTAACGCGCGCCAGCAAGTGATCGGGGAACTCCACGTTCGATTTTCTATAGTCATCCAGTGCGCGCCACACCACGTTCGGCGTCGAAACTGCTAATCGGTCGACCTCTAAAAACTTTGCGATGATGACCGCGATTTCCCCGTAATGGCTTTCTCGTACCGCTGCCAGCTCGCATAATGCGATTGGGCCAATGTAGCACGGGTGATCTTCGGTGCAGAAAATTTCTATAAAGCAGGAGGCCTGCGCGGTTTGTTTTGGGTCATCCTGTACCAAATAGCGCACGAGCACGTTGGTATCCAAACCTTGCCTGTTTTACCGCCACAGGCTTTCACAATCGCTTGCAGATCATCAATAGAGACGGGAGAGAACCACAGGGTCTCCTGTCGGGGCGTGTACCGTGGCGCGGACTTGTTGACGCCGGCCGAGCTGACCACGACACTATCAATCGATGGGATTGCGGCACTTGAGCTGTATCAATTCGGCTGATCAGCTTGCCTTTTATCCTGCCAACTAGACAAAACGGCGTGGTCCGATCCCGATGCGGCATCGGGCAGCCATCGAGAGGAGATAATCATCGTGGAACTCAAAGAAGTAATCGGACGGCGCCGCTCAATGCGGTTTCTACGCCCTTATAAGCCCGTCGAACGCGAAAAAATCCAGAAGATGCTGGAAGCGGCACGACTAGCGTCGTTCTGGGGTAACGTGCAGGCGCTCGATGCGGTCGTCATCGAACGCGCAACGGCCTCGCAGGAACTCATCGATGCGCTACCGACCGGTACCGCGATCGGCGGATTTCAGTTTCGCACCGCACCAGTGTGCATCATCTGGTATTTGAACTGGGATCGGATCCCGAATCAGGACAAGCGCCTGCACGAACTCGTCGATGCCGGTGCGCTCGGGGTCAACCCGGAAAAGAGTCACAAGTATCTAGATGACGTATTGGTCCCGTTTTTCGAAGGCGCCATCGAAGGGATCAAGAAAGGAGGCATCACCGAGGTCGATTGCGGACAGGGTATCGCACAGGCGACACTGGTCGCCTATGAGGAAGGTCTCGGGACCTGTGTGTTGGCCGGTTTCGTGGGCAAGAAACTGAAAAGGATATTGGGCATACCAAAGAACGGCGACATCCTGCTGCTGCAGACTGTCGGCTACCCGATGGAAGATCCGCAAGCGGGTGGTCAACGGCCGAAGCTGCCGTTCGAAGAGAAATTCCATTTGAACAAGGTCGGCGACCCGTTCCCGCGCAGCGACGCGGTAGTCGAAGAGCTGCAAGAAGCGAAAATGATCTGTGAAACGGCGCCGTTGCCGTACCGCCGAGCAGAGTTGCAGGTGTTGCAGGAAATGTACGGGTTGAGCGAGGTCTTCGGCGATGAGATCCCGGAGATCATCAAGGCCGCCGAAGAGGAAGCGAAGGAAGACGACGGCGGTTAGCGTTGAGTCGCACCGGCGTACGCGCCGCGGTGGCGCGTGCGCCATACGCAACGGATAGCACAGCAACGGGAACGAGATGACGGTGAACGAACGGGCGTACTGGAACGTGGAAATGGAGTCGCTGCTCGGCAGCGAGCAGATGCGCGCCATTCAACTGAACCGTCTCCGCGAGCGAGTTGCTGCGCTATTCGCGCATGCGCCATATTTTGCCGGGTTATTGCGCGATAGCGGGGTGCGCGACCCGCAAGATATCCAGTCACTAGAAGGCTGGTCCAAGGCCTTGCCGCCGTTCACGAAAGCCGTGTACCGGGAAGTGGTGGACTCCCGCGACGGCGATATCTATCGTTTTCTCGACGATACCTTACCCGTACCGTTGGACGATCTTGTGTGCATGGCGGCGACTTCCGGTACGACGGGCGATCCCCAACCTTACCCCCTCACCCGTGTGGACATCGACGACCTGTGGGGCGAGTTCATGCTGCGCGCCCGCTACCGTTGCGGCGTGCGCCCGGGTGATCGCATCGTGCACGCATTTGCTCTGTCGATGTTTCTAGCTGGCGTTCCGATCCTACAATGCAGTCGCAGCGATGGCACGATGCAGATCCCGGTCGGCGCGGAGCCCGGTGCGGCGCGCATTCTCAAAACCGCGAAGTTTTTTCGGGGCAACGTAATGATGTCGACCCCGTCGTTAACCGAGCACCTCATCGAGCGCGCCCCAGAGATTCTCGGCGACGATATCGGCTCGCTCGGGATCAAGATATTGATCTGCGGCGGCGAGCCGGGCGCCGGTATTCCCGAGGTGCGCGAGCGCATCGAGTCTGCTTACGGCGCGCAACTCTTCGACTGTGGTGCGGGTTTAGGCGTTTCCTGCGCACATCCCGAATATCAGGGCATGCATTGGATCGGCGACGATCTGTGCGTCTACGAACTCGTCGATCCCGCGACCCACGAGTCCATTCCGCTGACCGACGGCGCGGAAGGCGAGGCCGTGTTCACGTCGCTCGTCGGCGGCGGCTTCGGCTGGACCCGGATCAGCCTCGGCGACGTCCATCGGGTCGAGGTTTCGCCGTGTCCCTGCGGTCATACCGGTTTCCGTTACCGCATCGTCGGTCGCACGGACGACATGCTCAAGGTCAAGGGCGTGATCGTCTACCCAGCGGCGATAGACGCGGTGGTCGCGAGCTTCATTCCGCGTGTCACCGGGGAATTCCGCATCGCGCTGAACGAACCGCCGCCGCGCGTCGTGCCGCCATTGAAACTTCGCATCGAACGCGGCGAGGACACCCAGACCTCGGACTGCGAGGAGTTAGGCAAGGACATCATCGGCGCTATGAAGGCGCGTCTGAAATTCACGCCCGTGATCGAATGGCTGGAGCCGTTCGCACTCGAACGCAGCGCGCACAAGACGAAGTTCATCGAGATCACGGGTAAGACCTGATGGCCCTGCGGTTGGCTAAGAGCTTGGCGCCCCGAGTGTTAACGCTTGCGGTTTGCACACGTGCTCGCAAGGAAGTGGCACCTAAATGAGCCGCGATCGTGCCTCGCCTCACTGGTAACAAATAGCGGCGACAAAACCTAAGCGACAGGACACCGAAGGCATATGGGTAACGCAGGAAAACGGATCTCAACGACGCATGTCGGAAGCTTGCCGCGCCCCGAGTCACTGGTCGCACTGTTACAGCAGAAGCATCGTGGTGAGCCGTACTGCGAAACTGAGTTTAATCGCGCGGTCGCTGATGCGGTAAGCGAGGTGGTGAAGAAGCAGATCGACGTCGGTGTCGATATCGTCGGCGACGGTGAAATGGGTAAGATTAGCTACGCGAGCTACATCACAACGCGCCTAAATGGTTTTGGTGGCAAGCCCCGTAAGGGCCACGTCGCCCAAGATCTGGCGGATTTCCGTAATCTGGCGATGCGCTTGGTCGCGATTGGCGCGGTGATCCCCGACACCAGCGGTTATGCATGCACGGGTCCGGTATCTGCGGGCGACGACAAGGAACTTCGCGCCGACCTCGAGAATCTGCAAAAAGCCAAAGACGCGATGAGCCCGATCGGCACGTTCATGAGCGCCGCTTCGCCCGGCGTCATCACGGTATTTCAACAGAACGAATACTACGACAACGAAGACGAATACATCGAGGCGGTCGCCGAAGCCATGCGCCCCGAGTACGAAGCGATCGTTGCGGCGGGACACGTGCTCCAGCTGGATTGCCCCGATCTCGCGATGAACCGGCATTTGGGCTTCGCGCGCGAATCGCAAGAAGCGTTCCTCGCGAGCGTGGAACGCAACGTGGCCGCGATAAATCACGCGACCCGCAATATCGCGCCCGCAGCCATGCGCTTACATCTGTGTTGGGGCAACTACGAGGGCCCGCATCACCGTGACATCCCACTTCGAGACATCCTGCCCGCCGTATTGAAGGCGCGACCGGCGGGACTGTTGTTCGAAGCCGCTAACTGTCGCCACGCGCATGAGTTCGTAGATTTCGTGGAAGTCGCGATCCCGGAAGACAAAATACTGATCCCCGGCGTACTCGATACCTGTACCAATTACGTAGAACACCCCGAGCTTATCGCGCAGCGTCTGTGCCGCTTCGCCGATTTCGTCGGACCCGAACGGATCATGGCCGGCAACGATTGCGGCTTTTCTACATTCGCCGGTTATCCAACGGTGGATCCCGAGGTTGTTTGGGCGAAGTTCGAGTCCATGGCACAAGGTGTTCGTTTGGCGGAGGAACGCCTGTTCAATGCGAAGTAGACTGGGCCCGCCCGCAAGTTAGCAGAAAGCGTCGTTCGCGAGGATAGGACAATGGATATCAAGAACAAAGTAACCGTGATCACCGGCGGTGCGCACGGAATCGGTGAATGTCTTTGCCATAAGTTTGCCGAGCGCGGAGCAAAGATCGTCGTGGTCGATCTGGAAAATGCCGCGACCCAGAAAGTCGCCGACGAGATCGGCGGATTAGCTGTTACCGCCGATGTCGGCGATCCCGATCAGGTCCAGGTACTCGTCGCGCAGGCGCATCGGCAATGGGGTCCCGTCGATATCATGATTAACAACGCCGGTATCATGCGCGGCCGCAGTCTGTCGCTACTGGAAGGCGGTCCTTTCCAGCCGGACGAAGAATTCAACGAAAGTTGGGACGTCAATGTCATGGCGCACGTTCGCACTGCCCGCGCGGTACTCCCGGACATGTTGTCGCGGGGAAGCGGCTATATTGTGAACGTAGCGTCGGCAGCGGGACTGCTCAGCGAATACGGCTCTTTGGCTTATACGGTAACGAAGCACGCCGCCGTTGGTTTATCGGAATGGCTCGCGATCACCTATGGACCGAAAGGCATCAAGGTTTCGTGCGTGTGCCCACTCGGCGTCGACACCAGCATGGTCACGGATATCCCGGAAGGGTTTGGTTCCGAGCACTTGCGCGAAGGAATGATTTCGGCCGCCGAAGTCGCGGATGCGATTGTCGACGGGGTCAGCGAAGAACGATTCCTCATCCTGCCGCACCCGCAGGTCCGTACCTTTATGACGCGTAAGGCCGACGACACCGATCGCTGGTTGAAGGGTATGCAGAAGTATCGGGCAACGTTGTACGGCGAGCCCGCAAGACAACACGATTGTAAAGGCGCGTTTCCCTAAGTCCGACAGACTGCTAGCCCGGATATTGCACGCGGCACTCGCGATGTAGAAATTATCGATCGAGGTACTTGCAACACGTTAATAATAGTAGCGGTTGCGATCAGTGCTTTTTTCACCCGGCAATGGCAACCCACCTTGTTCTTCCAATTAAATATGTGAAGAAATCCCGCTTATTTCTATTTCACATTGAAGTTTACCTACTTCTCTTCCATATTGATTAATCCAAATAAACATGCGGGTAGCGGGGCATGTTGAAAGATATCAAAGCCACTCTGCTTACACATGCGCGCGCCTGCTTGATCACCACTCATCCCACACAACAAATCTTTATGGAAACCTATGAGAACCAATAAATTATCAGTTTATCGTCGGGCCATTTTCTATTTACTGTTGATCTTGATGACAAGTCCTGTTCTCGCCGCAGATCCTAAACTGCATTCCGGCGCATTAGTGGATGTCACCGATAGCTGGAAAACCGTGTCATTACCGAAAAACTATACGAATATGGTAGTGATCGCGACCCCCAATTACGGTACTAAACGGCCCCCCGTCGTAACTCGTATCAGAAACGCCAACGGCTCCAGCTTCCAGGTTAAGGTCGTCCGGCCGGGTGCGGGATATGTCGGCAAATACCGCGTGCATTATGTCGTAGCCGAAGCCGGTGTCTACGCAGAACACCGCGACGGCATAACGATGGCAGCGCGCACGATTACCGCAACCACTACGGATTCGAGGGGATTCTGGAACGGTACGCTCGTTAACTACCAACAACCCTATGTCTCACCCGTCGTCGTCGGACAGGTGATGACATCGAACGATTCCAAATGGTCGGTGTTCTGGTCCAGAGGCCGAACACGGAATACGCAGCCTGATGATCTCAATCTCTATGTTGGCAAACACGTCGGCGGCGATCCGGACGCCACCCGCAGCAGCGAAAAACTGGGCTTCATCGTGATCGAGGCAGGCGGGCAGAGTGTCAATGGCACCAACGTGTTTGCCGGGGTGGGTAATGTCGGTAGTATTACTACAAACCCACCTTACCCCGTGCGCCTCGGCGCTGAGGCCGCGGTCGCCGTTGCGTCCACCACAACCATGAACGGGGGTGATGGCGCCCACACGATACTGTGGGGCACAAAGCCGATGGCAAACAAATCGATCGCCCTCTCGCTGGACGAAGATACGGCGGGTGATGCCGAGCGATACCACATCGATGAAGCCGTCGCGTACCTCGCGGTGCTCACATCTTCATTGCCTCCCGAACCGCCGGGGGAAGAGAACGTAACCGAGAACGCCGGCAAGGTCCGATTTTGGCAAAACGTTAGCTCAGCATTTGATCCCGTCATTGAAAACGCCACTGCAACTACGCGAAACTGGATGGTCAGTCACTACGATCGCATGCTGACGTTCTCCTCGTACTTCGATCGTCATACCAACTGGTTCTCCAACGCTTGGGAGTACGAGAATCTTTACGGCCAAACGCCTAGTTCCTCTGTCGCCAAAAATAATCCTAACTGGATTCTCCGAGATGCAAACGGCAATAAGCTCTACATCCCATTCGCCTGCAAAAACGGCACTTGTCCACGCTATGCGATGGACTTTGGCAACCAGGCCTACCGGAACTGGTGGTTCAACAACATGAACACCATCATGGCACGTGGCAATTACCGCGGCATTTATCTCGACGACGTCAACATGACGTGGCGTGTCAGCGATGGCTCTGGTGTCACTAAAACCCCGATCGACCCGCGTACCGGCAATCCGATGACCCTGAGCAACTGGCGCAAGTACATGGCGCAGTTTGTGGAGCAGATTAAATCGAGATTTCCTAACAAGGAGATTGTCCATAACCTCATTTGGTACGCTGGGGAGACGTCAGACCCTTACATTTTGCGCCAGATTGATGCCGCGGACTTTATTCATCTCGAGCGCGGGTTTATGGATAAAGGCTTGCGGGGCCAAGGCAAATTTTCTCTGGAGAACTTTCACTCATTTATCGACCTCGTGCAAAACCATGATAAGCCTTTTCTTGCCTTCGGCAAGGCGGAGACCACGAAAGATCGAGAATACGATCTGGCCAACTATTTTCTGATGAACTCTGGCGACGATCTTTTGGGTGAGCAAAACCTGAACTGGACTAAACCCACTACCTGGTGGAGTGGATTTGATACCGAATTAGGTGCGCCTCTCGGTGACCGTTATGTGTGGAATGGCGCTATTCGCCGTGACTTTGAAAATGGCATGGTGCTGGTTAATCCACCGGACCGCGCCGAGCTCGTGCTCAATTTGCCAGGTTCATTCAAGCGACTGAACGGTGGTTCCGTCTCCTCCGTGACGTTGACTGCTAAACATGGCGTGGTCCTGAAAAAATAACCTGATTGTTTCTATTGCTTTGCTTAGCAAGTGCAGTGCACTTGCTAAGCAATCGATGGCCCAAATGGGGCTGAGCAGATAACTCGAGCACCTCTCTGTAACCGGGTGGACAGTACCGTATACTTGCGTTCCCATGAGTTCTTCTCATGCGCGCGAGCTCAACACGATGCTGCGGCACCCCGGGCTGCTAATCGCGGTTAATCTGGGTGAAAAGGTACCCGCCGAAGTTTGGCAGCATCGCTATCGCGCGTGCTTCCTTGAGCTATCGGCCACGCCTAAATTGGCGACCGAGGCCTGCTTGGTCGCTATTTTTGCTGCGGCTAAGCGCGGCACGGGATTTGTACACGATTCAAACACCATCGGCGTTGCATTCGAAGGCTATCTAAGCGATTGCCTGAAGCAACGTGGCTTCGCCGATCGTTCAAATCCGGCAGCGCTTATCGCGCAACTATATGTGGAGGCTGGCGAGAACTTTGCGATTGATTTGCGGGGATCCTATGCCGTCGCCGCTATCGATCGCCAGCGCCGCCGTATTTCCGTCATCACCGATCGCCGTGCCTCGCGATCCCTGTTCCAGACCCAACTTCCAGACGGCACCCTCCTAATCGCACCGGAAGTGCAGACGCTGGCGCAGCTTCGTTACCCGGACCTCAAACTGCGGGAAGACGCTCTCGCCCAGTTTTTGATCAGGGGTGGCTACTACGGCCAGACGACCCTGTTCGATGACATTCATAAGATCCCGCACGCGACTATCGTGACCATCGCTAACGGCACTTACGAAGAACGCCCGTACTGGAAACTCGTCTGCGAAACACGCGCCGCGCGCTCGGATGCGGAACTATTCGAGGAGGCCGACGCGTTATTGCTACAGGCGGCGAGGCGTTTGCTTGCAGTTACGCGGCGGCCGGTGTTAAGTCTCAGCGGCGGCCTAGATTCCCGCGTGACCTTGGCCTACCTGAAACGCGCCGGATTAGATCAGATCGATACTATCGCTTACGGACATCGCGATATACCCGGCGGTGATATCGAACGCGCTCGCCAACTTGCTAGCTACGCTGACGCAAAGCTCGCAGTCTTTGTGCTATCTAATCGGGACTTTGCGCATCACGCAGCCTTCTCAGTCATCTCGACGGGTATCGCGTTATTCGATAATCTCACGATCGACTATCTGCTCAAGCAGTGTAACGGCGATTAGATTGCACGAGCGCCAAACCGCGAGGCAGCGATAACGCATCGATTTTCAGCGTCATCGCAAACCATCATCGTTGCACCTCTTGGCGCCATGTCGTGGGGTACGCCCCTTATTTATACGCTTGATGTATAACATGAGAAAGTACCCTTGATAGTATATCGTCGTGCACCTGGCAATCTGTCGAGCTTAGCCCGAATATTGCATTACGACCGCGGTTGCTGGCGAAGCACAGCTACGTCTAGGCGCCGGGTTGGGAGGTGACCGTTATTGTCTATTTAGCACGGACCGCTGTGGGGATGATAGCGCTGGCAATGCTCGGTTGTTCTTCACCGGCGTCTCGATTCGACGACCACGCCGTTAGCTCAGGTTTAAGGCGTAATCCACAACACGATTTAGTCGTCTATCAAAAGGGTCGCTTGGTGGATGGCGAGCCCTTACACATCTATCTAGACGGAGACGGCACGCCGATCACACGAACCGGTCACGCAACACAAGATCCCACTTCTCGCACGCGTTTGATCCTCGATCTCATTCGCCGCGATTCGGGCCCCGCCCTGCTTGTAGGCAGGCCGTGCTACTACGGAACGGCTCAGAACTGCGACCCTAGTGACTGGACTACCGGGCGTTATTCGCGAGCGATCGTCGAACGAATGGTAGACGTTATCAATGATGTCCTGCGCCCTTATCGTCGCTCGCCAGTGATACTCATCGGCTACAGTGGCGGTGGCACCATAGCGATGCTAGCCGCGCCGGCGCTCGCACGAGTCGATGCATTGATCACGATTGCCGCCAATCTCGACATCGATGCCTGGATTGAACACCACCGTTACCATCCGCTCAAAGATTCCTTAAACCCCGCGCGGCAACCACCGCTACCGCCGAACATACAGCAACTTCACCTCGTAGGTGAACAGGATAAAGTCGTTCCTGCAAACATCATGCGTCACGTTGTTGCAAAGCAATCACCGGCGAGATTATGGATCGTGCCCGGATTTGATCATCGCTGTTGTTGGGCAGAAATGTGGCATGAAATTATACAGGCCATCGACGCCGCCCGCCTACTGCGCTTACCCCGCGCAAGCGAGCATCGTTAACCCCGATATTGCACGAGGAACGCGAACGATGGCGCAGGAAAGATGCGTCTGTGCTGTTAGCTAGGAGCAGTTGACATTGGTTCAATACCTGCGGCTCGGTTATCGCACGTGGCCGGCAAATAGTGCAGTGGCGCAACATCTGCGTCACAACTGGTCTAAGATCGGCGTGGCGGGCGAGCTCTACCCCCATGACGGTAGTATGGCGGTGCTCAACGAGATGATGCGGCGAGGTCAACTCGACGTGATTTATTCCGGCTGGGCACCGGACTGACCTTCACCGCCAGCGTTTTTGGAGGTATTTTATGATGACGGGATTCTGGGGTTCTTACTTTAATGATCCGCAATGCTCGAAACTACTTGTGGTTGCGCGACGAGAACGGGAACAGCACATTCAGCGGGAACTGTTGGCGAGCACCGACGCATTATTTAACGTGACAAATTCCGCTTATTCCGATCGCCTACGTCGACACGACTATGTTGGTAAAACCAAATCTCACCGGTATCGATGCAATGCTGGATCACGGTGCGCAACTGTTTCGATTCAGCGAACTTTCGCCTCCGGACAGCTGAGATACCACACGTCACGTCGTTTCGACAATATACTAAGGTAAAACATCGACGCTCACGCCATTTTTATCGCTATTCCGGCTAGTCACCATCGGCAAAAAGAAACCATGAAAATGATAAAAGTCTTGGTCACTCTGGTAGCCATCTTGGCCGTGACTTTCTTTTTTACGCCAACAGATTTTCACGTCGAACGTTCGATCATCATCGATGCATCACCCGCTGATGTTTTCAGCGAAGTCAACACATTGCAACGCTGGGAGCACTGGTCCCCATGGGTAGCTAAAGATAGCACCCTCGAGACCGTTTATCGCGGCCCTGCTGCCGGCGTTGGTGCCGAAAGTCGGTGGACTAGCGAGAACTCGGGTACCGGCAAGCAAGTAATTACGGAAAGTGATCCATCATCACACATTCGTACCCATCTTGACTTCGGCCCAAGAGGTGAGGCCGATGGGGAATTCGATTTTGCGAAAAACGGCCAGCAAACCCGCGTTACTTGGTCGATGAGCGGGCAATCAGATGGGTTCCCCGGTCGCTATTTTAATTTGCTGATGGACTCTATGCTGGGTTCGGATTTCGAGAGTGGCTTGTGGCGTTTAAAGAAACATGTCGAGGGTATGAAGTTGGCGCCGACGATGACGCCCTAGCCCGGATATTGCACAAGACGCTCACTGCGTTAGTACCAATGAATTGAGCTAAGGACTAGTTTCATGCGTCAGCAAACAGACAAGCAAAATTACATTTTGGCATCACACTGGTTCACTACCACGACGCTCACTGCCTTGGTACCGACGAATTGAGATAATGGGTAGCTTCATTTCTCGGCAATATCGTTGCGAAGCTTGCACTCATGCCTGATAGCGAACGTAAAGCGTTCAAAGAATACTTCGACCGTGACGCCGCTAAGGCACTCGCGCAGCAACTGTACGCAGCCGACAAGCGGTTCGATCGCCAAGCGTTCGTGAAAGCCGCCAGTCGCGACCTCGATGGACTCGAAATGATGGATCGGGTGCGCCAATTCTCGGCCACCCTCCACCACTATCTGCCGAATTCGATTCCTGCGGCTGTTGGAGTAATCAAGAAAAGCTTTCCTCCACCATTGCCGAATTGCGATAATGTTACTGATGGTTATATTCAATGGCCAATTGGGCAGTTTATTGCGGAGTACTGTGTAGATTATTTCGATGACGCCATGTCATGCATGGAAGAATTGACGCAACGATTTTCAGCCGAGTTTGCCGTGCGACCCTTTGTCGAACGCTATCCAGACAGAACTTTCGGTCTATTGCTAAAATACACGAAACACCCCAGTCCTCACGTGCGCCGCTGGTGTTCAGAAGGCACGCGACCGCGACTGCCGTGGGGGAAGCGGCTCGATTTTCTTGTGCAAAATCCAGCGCCGCTATTACCGCTGCTCGAACGACTCAAAGACGATCCCGAACCCTACGTACAACGCTCTGTTGCAAATAGTCTCAATGATATTGCCAAAGACCATCCGCACGTCGTTGTGGAACTTTGTGCGCGTTGGTCACGCGGGGCAAACGCTAGCCGCAACGGGATCATCAAACACGCCCTCAGAACGCTCGTTAAACGTGGTGACCCCGCCGCGCTTGCAGTACTCGGCTACACACCGCCAGCTGATTTGCGTGCACACCTCGCTATCACGCCTCGGTGCGCACGCATTGGAGAGAAAATAGAACTGCGATTGACGCTCGAAACAACCAGCACGAAACCGCATCAATTGCTCATTGACTATCGGGTGCACTACGTTAAGGCATACGACAAAACCAGTGCAAAAGTCTTTAAATGGACCACGACAGCGATCGACATCGGTAATCCCGTGGAACTAATGAAACAACATTCGCTTCGTCGCACGACAACGCGCACGCTTCACCCAGGAACGCATGTAATCGACGTACAAGTGAACGGCACCGTCGTCGCGAACGCGGCATTCGACTTGCAAGCTCAAAGATAAACTTTGCGTCATCGCAATGGATTTAACCTACAATCCTCAGTTGGACGGCATTCAAGGTTTAAGAAAGGCGCATTGGTGCCGGCTGCAGGAGTCGAACCCGCGACCTGATGATTACAAATCAACTGCTCTACCAACTGAGCTAAGCCGGCAATCGTGCAAACATTTATTGTAGCTCGGATACGGCGCCTGCCGTCGCTATTCTATTGCGCGTCGTTGACCGCGGCAATTTTTTCACAATCCATTGCGACTTGTGCAACACCGAGCGCAAGCTCGCGCGGCAAAGTGCTCGCCACCGCATGCTCTGCGGCAAAATGCGCGCGCAGCCAGTGACGCTCTTCAACTTCGAAACGGGGCACGACGACCGGTATCTGTCCGGTTTTGCCGATCTCCGCAAGACGTCGATTGACTGCCTCTTGTGAGCTAAATAAACCCAAAGAGATCGTATGCTGCAAGTCGCTGCGTTGAATCAACATCACATCCTCGACCCCATGGCGAGTAAGATCAGCGAGCCGCTGATTCGCGAGCTGTTCAGTCGGTTGCTGTAGATACACCCAAAATAACTGCCGTTTTCGCACAACTTTGCTGACTCGTTGCAACTGCACGGTACGCGGCCCAAGCCAGGCGGAGAAGCGTTCCAAGTCCTGCGCATCAGGCAGTGGTCCGATCTGCTGACACACCCCGCTGGCACCGCTTCCGGTAGCGATTAAGTCCGTCACCTTGGGCGATTGTTGACGCAACGTCTCAGCGGAGGCAATGCGCAATTGTTCCGACGTCGAACCGACGGCACCCGCAGTTACAGCCGTGTTCTGCTTGCTTTCGGCGCCGCGCAAGGTTGGTAATTGCGTTAATTCGCGCAATAATTTCAAGGGCTGTGCCAACGACGGTAGCGGCTGCTGCTCGGCACGTGCTCGAGTCGTTTGCACCACGTGGGTGTTGTAGCGCCACGCGAAGTAGGCCGCGTTAGCTAGCACGAGCATCACCGCAAGCCACTTCATCAGGCAATCCCTGCGGCAATAGCAATACCCCGCAATACGAGATCGGGCTCGCGCGTTAGCGCGAGGCCGCGCAATCCGGCGATCAAATCTGCGCCGCCCCCGGTTACGTACCATCTGGCTCCGGAACCGTATACTGCTTCACACTGGTTTTGTGTGCGCGCGATCAAACCTCCGATTGCTTCACGGCACCCCAGCGAGATAGCGGCGCGAGTATTGGTACCAAAATGTGTAACGGCATCGACTTCTTCGGGTGCAAGTTGTGCAGTGCTCGATGTCAATGCTCGTAGCATGAGCTCGATGCCCGGCGCGATAAGGCCACCGACGTGCACGCCGTGTTCGGTAACGTAGTCGATCGTCAAAGCTGTGCCAACATCGACTACCCCGACGGCTCCGTGTGCCAAATGAAAACCTGCGAGCGCCGCCAACCAACGGTCGACACCGAGCTGCGCGGCCTGCTCGTAACGAGTCTCCATGCCCGCGTGCACTTTCTTAACATCGATATACTCGGGTAGTAATTTCCAATGTCGCTCGGTCCAAGCGTTCAAAGTCGTCGCCAACGCATCGCCCGCGACGTTCGCGACCAGAACTTGACTAGGTGGCTCCATTTGCGCCAGCAAGGTGCTCCAGGCTGCCTCGGGGCCACTTGCGCGCCACGCATAGGGCGTGAGCGCAAAAAGTTGCGTGTCTCGATGGTGCGCCAATTTTATCCGCGAGTTGCCGACATCGATGAGAAGAATCATCATTACCCACGCAAACGCAAGTGTCCGGTAACGAAGCGTTCAATTTTGTGTTTCGTTTCGAGCACTAACATGCCGTCATTGTCGACGCCGCGCGCCAAACCGATGACTGAGCGCCTCGGCAGAGTCAATTCCACCTTGCGGTTGGCGAGGCCATCTAAGGCATTCCACTTTCTGCGCATCATGGAGAATCCACGCTCGGAAAACTCATCGATGTGCCGAAATAAACTAGCCAAAATAGCGGCAACAACGCGGTTGCGGTCACTGGCCTCGACACCCAGTTCTGCCAAATCAGTACAGGGTTGAGCGATAGCGGCGCGAGTTTGAGCGCTGAGGCGCGCATTCACGCCAATGCCAATCACCGTCGTGCAAGGCCCGCCTGATTCCGCGCGGATTTCGATCAAAACCCCAGCAAGCTTATGTCCCGCGCACATCACGTCGTTGGGCCATTTCAGCCGCAATCCAGCCGCTCCCAATGCGCTCAGGGCATCGACTAGCGCCACCCCCACGACGAGACTCAAAGCGCCGAGCGCGCGCGGCAAAACCTCAAAACGCCATCCACATGACATGCAGATGCCGCTACCGGGTGGCGCCACCCAGACGTCGCCGCGGCGTCCACGCCCAGCCGTCTGAAATTCGGCAAGATAGACGTGGCCATGAATGCTTTCACTGGCGGCGCGATCTAGCAATTGTTGATTGGTAGAATCCGTTGCGCGTACTACCGTGAGTCGTCGTACACGGTGGCGCATCGTCGGATCGAGCACCGAGATAATAGTGTCCGTGTCCAGCGCTTCAAAACCGCCCACAAGACGGTAGCCTTTGCCCGGCACCGCATGAACCTCGACACCCGCTGCCGCAAGCCGCTGCACACGTTTCCACACCGCGGCGCGGCTCACGCCTAGCTCAGTAGATAATTCCTGCCCCGAGCGTGCGCGTCCCTCGCCAAGCAACTGCAGAATTTCGAAACTCTTCTCCATGCCAAGCCGGCGATGTTGCGCGAATTACCTAAGCGTTAAGTGTCGTTATTCGCGTGGTTTTTGTTCTTCGTCATCTGAAGCCGTAGGATCTTTATCGTCTTCGTCTTCATCTTCGCCTTCGTCGAACCAGGTTTCATCATCACTAGCGGACTGGTCCAGTAATTGTGTCGCATTCAGATCCTTAGCATCATCGCGCGTGATATCGATGACTTCCTCAACGTCCACCTGCTCGGGCACAACGGTTTCATCATCAGCCGGATCGTCGCTGGCATCAAATACGGAGGTATCGATAAAATCATCTAGCGTTGAGTCGCTAGAATGTTCTAGGCTAGCAGAATCTGTGCTTTGATTCTCAAACGAAGTCGTCGCAATAAAATCGTCAAGTGTATCGGAGCGGGCGTGACGGCTAAGCTCGCTACGCGTAATCGTATCAAGTTGTTCCTCAGTTTTCGACGACGGTAATTTGATGGTGGGCTCAGCGAGATCTTCCGGTTCCGCGGCGGGCTGTTCTAACGTGGATGTAGTCAGGTCCTCATCAAAAAATGCCGATGCTTCGCTGTCAAAATCCTCATCAGATAACGACCCGGTGTTAGTGGCGCTCTCATCGGTAGCGGCTGATGCCTCGTCAGGCGAGACCTCGTCACTCGATAATGGCATCGCCTTAGCAGATGTGGCCGTAGCGTTAAAAAACGCGTGTTTGTCAGCCTCCAAATCACCAAGTTCACCGTCGGCCGTCTGGTCGAGGTCTTCGTAACTTAAAGCCTCGCCGTTCTCCTCGATCGACGGCGTCGATGCAGTCACAGCTGCGTTTGGGGCAAGCGGGCTGGCAGCAAGCTGTGTTTCATCGACGTCGGCCACCAAAGTAGCATCGTCCGGCGACGCAACCACGGTACGATCGCCTTGCGCATCGCCAGGCTGCCAAAACTCGTATTCAAACTTGTGAAAGCGGATCCGATCACCATCGCGCAAGAGTCGTTCTCCAACGATGCGTTCGTCGTTGACAAACGTACCATTGACACTGCCCTGATCGACGATCCAAAACCCATGGTCTTTATATTTCAGCAGTGCGTGGCGGCGGCCCACCGTAGCCCGATTGACTTGATAATACTCCATGTGAGCATCGTCGCTGCCACTGATGCGCCCGATCATCATGGGGGTCTCTCCTAGGCGCCGAATGGGCGTATCGCCGTAAGCATGAAAATCTTTTAAGTAAGCCTCCGGCACACTGTCGACAACCACGCGGGCAGTTGCCATCGGTACGTGGTGCTCCGCTCGACGGCGACGTAGCATCCACACCAAGCCCAGCAAAGCAAGCGCGCCAAGCACGATCGCCAACAATAGCGGTGCGTAGGATTTCGCGTCGCGCACCTTCTCAGGCGGCGGAATGACGATGGCTTGGCCGGGTTCAGCGGCGTTAAGCTCCTCAAGAAGCTGCTCCAAGGGCACGCCCGTTTCCCGAGACAATTCCTCAAAGGCGGCCAGCTCTTCCGCGCTGAGGTCGAGCGCGGCGGTATCCAAGTCCGGCTCCGGTGCAAGTTCGAGTTCCGGGGGCGCATCCTCTGGTAACGCATCCTCTGGTAACGCGTCCTCTGGTAACGCATCCTCTGGTAACGCGTCCTCTGGTAACGCGTCCTCTGGTAGCGCTTCGGGAGCCGTCGGTAGCACGGCCGGCGGCGCGATCGTCGTTTGTGGCGCAATAACCTCCGCCGCTGCACGCGACTCGGGATCAGCCGCGCCGAGCTCCGATGACAGCTCGGTAGTTGCTTCAGCGGCGGGTGCCGGGGTAAGCGCTGTGGTAGCCACGTCTTCAACATCGTCGCGCGGCGGCTCTGCGTCTGTGGTATCCGGAGGCGACCTTGCCGCCGCCTCCTCGGCAGCCAACCAACTCGCGACGTCAGCAAATACCGGCCCTAAATCAGTCGGTCGTAGCGCGCGAAAGTATTCCCCCCGAGTTTTATCCGCTAAAGATTGAATCAGAAAAAAATCCGCTTTGTCTGTAAAAGCGATCGCCACGATGTGGATGGCGTTGGCGCGTGCCGCAGCAGTGAGTTCTTCCCGTAACCACTTCGTGCGCTCTTGATCCTGCTGAACGTTACCGGTGTCAACAATGCCGTCGGTCAAAAAAATGATAGTCTTCTTTGCAGTAGGTCGGCCATGCAACTTCAACTCATAGAGTGCTCGCTCGATCGCCGCAGGTGAATTGGTTAACAAGCCGCGATAGTTAATTTTGCGCATGCCACGGTTCAGCGCATTATGGGTATCGTCGTCGAGCTCCGATAACGACACCGCGAGCTCAATATTTTGGTCAAAGATGAGTAGGCCCACGTGAGTGTCAATCGGCAAACTATCGACGAACTCACCAACGGCAGCGCGCACTCCGAATCCCGGATCGTTGCGGCGCATGCTGCCGGAGTTATCAACCACGAGCATGACGTCGTTCGACGCGGTCAGCGCGACAAGGGAGAAGCTCAGCGTTAAGATCAAAGCTAAGAAGAGCAAGCCAATCCGCGTTTTATGCATGTCACTTCCCCGCAATTCCACGCGCGGATACCTCTAATCGCTGTTCCCCGGCATCGCCGCAGCGTCGGCCGAGCCGCGTATACTTTCGCTCGTGACCCTCACCTCAGTGGCGCCAAGGTAGCGCACTGAACCATTCGCATCAACTCAAAGAGGCCTCGGGTATTTGCCTAAGCGATCATCTTACGAATTATTCACCAAATTAGAGCACACCCGCCTAGCTGTGTGCCTAAGCCTTTTTCTTGGCGGTTCCGCCGGCTGCAGCTCGTTCGCATATTATAGCCAAGCGGCACTCGGGCACCTCGAGCTGATGCGCAAATCGCGGCCGATCGCGGAAGTTCTCGAGGATCCCACTACCGATGCGACGACGCGGGCGAGGCTCATGCTTGCCTTGGACGTGCGCAAATTCGCATCTCGCGAACTATTGCTTCCAGATAATGAAAGTTATACCTACTACGCCGCTCTAAATAGACCTCACGTTATCTGGAACGTCTTCGCTGCCCCCGCTTTATCGCTCGAACCTGTGCAATCTTGTTTTCTTTTCGTTGGTTGCTTGAGCTACCGAGGATATTACCAGCATGCACAGGCTTTAGCTTACGCGCAGTCATTGCGAGAGGCCGGCCTCGATGTCGCGATCGGCGGGGTCAGCGCCTATTCGACCTTAGGGTGGTTTACCGATCCCATTTTGGACACAATGTTTCAATGGGACGATAAACGTTTTGTTGAAGTTATTTTTCATGAACTTGCACATCAATTGATATTTGTAAAAAATGATTCGCGTTTCAACGAAAGCTTTGCCGTAACCGTCGCCAGACATGGCTATGCGCGTTGGCGCGAGCGTGGCAATATGGCGTTGAGAATTCAGTCTCAATTAGACGACGAGCGTGAAAACATTTTAATTGAGATGTTACTTCAGCATCGCCAAGCACTTGCAGCAGTCTACGCGTCAAACCGATCAGAACCCGAAAAAATGAAGGAGAAATCACGCATCTTCGCCACGATTCAGCGCGACTACCAAACACTAAAAACCCAGTGGCGCGGTTATACTGGCTTTGATGAATGGATGACGGTAGATATGAATAACGCCAAGCTCAGCTCCGTGGCGACATATCACGCCGATGTACCGGCATTTAACGCGATTTTGGCCGCAAATGACTACGATCTAGAAAACTTCTATGCTCACGTAAAGGCCTTAGCTACCTTAGCTCCTGCGCAACGCCGTACGGAAATGGATAAATATCTCCATAACGTACGCTAGCCCGGATATGGCACCAGGCACTCGCTGCGCATACGCCACTTGGTTGATAGGAGGATTTTCCCTTGTGCGATGGTGGGGCATAAAAAAGTGCAAATGGTGATCCACTGGTTCGCTACCACGGCGCTCGCTCAACCTCGCCTAGCTTAGCAGTCTGTTGGACTAGGGAGCATCGTTCGGTAAATCTAAGTGGATGACGCGTAACGCCGAGAGGCGTTTGCAGACGCAACCCGAAGGGACGGGATGTTAAATAAGTTACTTTCGCGCGGATTTACGCTGCAAATTGGCCATCGATCGGTGACCTTCAAGACACTCGCCGAATTTGATTTCGCGCTCACCGGGCGAGTGGAGGTCCCAGCAAAAAAATTAGCCGTGCTCATGGAGATGGCTACGGATGAGTTACACCGCGAAGTAGACGAAATTAGGCGGCTCGAGAAACAATTTAGTGAAGTAATAGCGAGAACACTAGAAAATCCGAGCACGATCGCGAAGAACATGCGCGAAATTGAAGCACATGCTTATAGCCGCGATCACGATTGGCGAAATATCGCGGCCGCGGTAAACGAGAAAGACGATCATTGGGACGCGTTACGGCGTATCGTGGTGGTGAAATACCTGCAATATTTGCACGCACGGCAGGATGCGATCGCGCAAATATGCGTGCAGCGCTTGCGGGACACGTACGCGGCGGAGGGTGTATCTGCCGCGAAACCAGCTGCTGCTTACGAGCGGTCGTCGTTGAGTTTTGACACTGGCGATCGCGAGCCCGCCTGGGCGAATCAAGTAACCACGTCGAATCATTTCGTTCGCCTGCCGAAGGGCGAAACGGTACTACTCACCATCGCAGAGCAACGATGCGTCACCGTCATGCTAGCGCGGTATAGGTTTTATATAATTCGATGCCGCGGAGACTTACTGCTTCACGACGGAGACGGCGATGTGTACCGATTGACGTCGGGCGAGAACTGTGTTGGAAGAAACCCAAGCTGCGACGTCATACTAGCGAAACAGTACCGTTATGTATCGCGTCGGCATCTGATTATTTCTGCGCAGGAGAAAAATCTTGTTGGGCTCACGGACGTTTCATCCCACGGATGCTCGTTACCGGAGGCGATACGCCCGCTCAAAACCTTGCCGCCGAAGCGCAATGCTGCCCGCCTTGCACCACGATGAAAACACGACACCCGCTCGATAGCTGGGCCAAAAAAATAGTTCCGCCTCGTCTGCTCAAATATCAAATTGCGTGGCGCAACTATCAACGTGGCGAGGCTGAAATTCGACTGCTGAAAAACCTCGTAAACAAGCACAAATGTGCAATCGATATCGGCGCATATCTTGGCGCATATACTTTTTTTCTCGCGCGCTTGGCGACCCACGTATACGCCTTCGAACCACAAGATCAGTGTGTATCGTTCCTTACGCGTGCCTATTCCGCTGGTGTAACCGTGCATAAGGTTGCGCTCGCCGATGAAGCGGGCGAGGCGAAATTACATATCCCGAATAATCAGGGTAGCTGCAGCCAAGCCGCGCGCCTCGACGCCGAAGCGGGCGTCGGAACATTGGCCGCTGATTATGCGACGCGCTGCGTGCCGGTGAAAAGGCTTGACGATTACGCCATCGATAACGTCGGCTTCATCAAAATCGATGCGGAGGGGGCGGAACGCCGCATTTTGTTGGGTGCGCACGCAACGCTCGCACGCAACCGGCCGACCTTGCTGATAGAAATTGAAGATCGACACATTGATGAGGATATCGATGCGATTTTCACACTGTTGACGACGCTTGGTTACCAGGGTGAATATTGGCATAACGAGCTAAAACCAATTGCGACCTTCGATGTCGACGCCATGCAGTGCCGCCGCTTGCGCGGTGATCGCCACGCCCCCTATATCAACAACTTCATCTTCACACCGATCGCCTAAAGTAACCGGTGTCGGTTGTTACGACACCCGGTTGGAGATTTTCGACAATAACTCGGCCGCTGCTTCCCAATGATCGGGATGCAACCACGTCTCGCTAGCCAACTCGACTTCCAATGCTTGCAGCGCTTCCCCGGAAAGCGCGCGCTGTGTGGCACGCGCAAGTTTTTTGTACGCACGCAAAACATGAGGTTTGCGCTCGCAGACCGGCGCGGTGAATCCAGCAAGCGCCGCGTCAATGGACTCATTGGTCCCCGCAACCCAATCTGCTAGACCCATGCTAAGTGCGGTCGGCGCGTCGACGGTCTCAGCGCGCGCTAAGAAACGCAAGGCGCGCGCACTACCGACCAAACGTAATAAGTCGACACCACCCCCCCAGGCAGGCGCTACGCACAAGCGACCCTGCGCAAAAATCATGCGCGCGTGTCCGGCGAATACGCGCATGTCGCAGGCCAACGCGAGTTCCGCGCCGCCACCAATAGCGTCACCATTGAGTACCGCAATCACCGGCACGGGGAACTCACGGATCGCATCTAGCGCTGCCCGCGACGACATTATCATTGCCCGCGTTTGTTCGACGCTGCGTACCGTATCGAGCTCTCTAAGGTCACCGCCGGCGGCAAAACAACGCTCCCCGGCACCGCGAATGGTCGCGAATAACAACCGATCGTCTGCCGCAGCGTCTTCGAATATCGTGCGTATACCACGCAATACGGTTTGGTCGAGCGCGTTACGGCGTTCCGGGCGATTGATCGTGACATGCAAGACGCCCGCTTCTACGCACGCTGAAATGTTGGTAGGTGATCTCAAGGAGAGTGTCAAACGACGCTATTTATTGAATACCCAAAAAAATTGGCCAGCATGCGGCTGGCCATGATGGGCAAATGTGTGGGTGTGGTGTTGTTATGGCTATTATCTAGACGACCAGTCGACTAAAGATTTTAAGTTCAGCTCACTAGTGACAGACCGTTTTGTACTGCGCAATCATCGCTGCCATTCGATCTTTGAGCAACAGTTTTTCTTTTTTTAGGTCCTCGAGACTTTCCGGCGGCATCGCCACTGCCCCAGCATTTGCATCACCAACCATTGATTTTAGGGCGCTGTGTTTATCGTACATACGACGAAATTGTTCGTTCTCGAGGAGCAGCGCATCAACGGTTTTTTGATCGAATTCAAACATATTTACTCCCTATCGCTATTTTAAAACACCCGGGGTTTAACTTTCATAACCGTAGTTGAGCCGGGCACGAATCGCAAGTCTCGGTATCGAGCAGTCGCGCGCTAAGATATTGAATTATTGGGACTAATTTTGCTGCAGAGCGACAAAAACATCTGCAGGCGATTGATCTTGTTGCGCTTTTACACTAGCGTCACGCGGCACAAATAATTTGGCGGTGGCCTGATACTGCGACCCCTCGGACCCACCGCCGACGGTGCCGCATCGTAGCGTTAGGCCCTTCTTCACGCCACCGCCTTTTGCCGCACAACTAGCGCGATGAATAAACCTGAACACATTGTTTTCGTAACCGGCAAACTCGCTCAAAAAAGCCTGGAGCGCGTCATCGAGAACATGGCACCACGCCCTTTTAGTTACGAAATCCGCGTCCTCGGTGTCACCGTTGCCGCGCTACTGACGACGGCTTTGATAGCGCGCCGCATCGGTCCGTTGGATGGCGTCGCGCGCGTCATCGTACCGGGTCGGTGCCGGGGTGCATTGGAAGATTTGGCGTCTCGTTTCGGGGTGCATTTTGAGCGCGGTCCGGAGGAGCTCAAAGACTTGCCCGAGTATTTTGGCAGCCGCAGTCACACGCAAACCTTCGAGCGTCACGATTGCAAGATTTTCGCGGAAATCGTCGACGCGCCGGAGCTCTCCGTCGACGCAATTATCGCGCGCGCGAGAGCATATCGTCGCGCCGGCGCCGACGTCATCGATATCGGCTGCCTACCGGATACTCCGTTCCCCCACTTAGCCGACACCGTCGGGGCGTTGAAAGAAGCTGGCTTTGCTGTCAGCGTCGACTCGCTGGCGCCAGATGACCTGTGCACTGGCGCAGGCGCGGGCGCAGATTATCTCTTTAGCTTAAATGAGGACACGTTGTGGATCGCAGAGGAAGCGCCGCTTACGCCGATCGTCATAGGCCGCGATCCGCGCGACCTCGACTCCTTGTACCGCGCCATCGATGCACTGCAAGCCCGTGCGCGGCCTTTCTATGCGGATCCTATTCTCGATCCGATTCACTATGGTTTTAGCGCTTCCTTACAACGCTATCACGATACTCGCAGTCGCTACCCCGAGATTGAAATGATCATGGGGATCGGGAATCTGTCCGAACTGACCCATGCCGATAGCGTAGGTGTAAACACCTTGCTACTCGGGATCTGTTCAGAGTTAAATATCCGCGCTGTACTCACCACGCAGGTCAGTCCACATTGTCGCCGCGCGATTGCGGAAATTGACTTAGCGCGACGTATTCTGTTCGCCGCGCATGAGGACAACACCCCACCGCGTCATTTGCACGAAGGCTTAATGGCACTGCACGAGCGCAAACCACATCCATATCAATATGCAGAAATTGCTGAACTAGCCGCCCAGATAAAAGATGCCAATTTTCGCATTCAAACGAGTGCGGAGGGCATACATGTTTACAATCGTGACGGCTTGCACCAAGCAACGGACCCCTACGACCTGTATCCGTTGCTCGAGGTTGACGACGATGCGCCGCATGCTTTTTACCTTGGTCTGGAACTCGCGCGCGCTGAAATCGCGTGGCGGCTGGGCAAACGCTACGAACAAGATGCCGGCTTGCAGTGGGGCTGCGCGGTCGACACCGAGCCCGACGATAAAACACATTTCGCGGCACCGCGAAGCACCTTGAAAGCGCGTCGCCGGCGACGCAAAAAAACGCAGTAGTCGTGTTCAAGAAACGTGTTCGGTGTCAGTCGCGGCGACCATGCCCAGCAGCAACCAAGAGAAACTAGCCCAATAAGAACCGTAAAACGCTAAGTGCGCATTAAGCGGAAATATTGCGACTAATACCGCTAACGTCCAGCTTGCCTGATGCGGGTTTATCAAACTGGATCTCAGCAGCTTTTTCACCAGCACCAACAAGACCAAGCCATAGCCCAGCAAACCGAGCACACCAGTTTCGAGCCCGATTTCTAACACCATTAGGTGCGGATGTGTTTGTCCTTGAGCGCTGCGCGCTAGCCAAAAATCGTCCGCTGGCGCATAGTCTTGGTAGACGTAGCGATAACCGCGCGGTCCCACGCCGTTGAACCAGTGTGCCTGGAAGATGCGGGTTCCCGTCCGCCACAGGCTCAATCGATACGATGAAGCCGCATCGATCGCGCCATAATCATGGCTAAACACACCCACCGTGCTCGCCAGTCGTGTTTGCAAACGGGGCGATAAGCTAACTGCCAGCGTGATCGCCAACATCACAATTAGCACAGCGCCGAGGGCTCGCGCAGGCCGTGCGCGTATCCCTTGCCACGCAAACGCGCCGATATAACCAGCGAGCGCCACAAACAACATTATCCAGGCCGTGCGTTTTAGGGATAACAACATGACGAGTCCGCTCAAACACACCACGGTGAGGCCTAAATAACGTGGCCACCAGCGCTGCTGGGTTGCTACTAATGCTAACGGTAACAACACGGCTAAGACCAAACCCAAACGCTGCTTCGGATAGAACGCGCCAGTTAAAAATTCGCCGCTCGGATAGCCAAACACATCTTGTCCCGTTACCTGCTGAATCAGGGCATCGATGACCCAAAAAACAAACACCGCCAGGACCCCTGTGAACACACTACGCGCGCCATCGATGCGCGCGGCAACACAGGCGATGAAATAGGCCAAGGGGAGAAAATGCAAATAGGCAATAGTTGTCTTCCCAGCGCGGGCGAGATTAACCGCGTCCGGAAGTGCAAGGAGCATGGGGATCCAAAGCGCTGCAAATATTCCTAGCAAAAAGCGCCCTGGCCCCGATACGAAACACTCACTTCGGTCGCGCCACATCCAGTAGGTGCCAACAATGGTCATCACAACGATCGGGTAGTGAAACAGATGTTCAGTGCACAACAACGCAAATGTCGCGACAACTAAGGCCCTCAACGGCAAAAATGTTATTACAGTCCCCACGCGGCCAGCTTAACGTATGTTGTAGCTGCTAGCCCGGGCTCGTGCATATCTGATGTGCGTTAAACTACCGATCCGAGCTCGCACCGGACTGCTCCGTTGCGCTATGGTTCGTCTCCGGGTTAGCGATGACGCTATTACTGATTAACTAAGTACCGCCGTGAGACCACTGCTAACTGCAATATCCACGCGTTTCGCGATCGCACGTACGAATCTCGTGCGCGAAAGCTCCAAGGCGTGGCGCAAACTGCGTGCACCACGAGGGATGCGTGAGCTGCCGCCGAAGTATCCACAAGACTTCGCGCCGTTTACGCGGGCGCTATGGGACGCGGTATCGCCGTATACGATGACTAGCCAAGAGCGCGTCGCCAATCTCGAGTACGCGGTACGTTATCTCATTACCGCGAACATCCCGGGTGATTTTGTCGAATGCGGCGTCGGTGCGGGCGGTAGCATGATGGTGGTCGCGCTAACGCTGCTCGAGCTAGGCGTGGACGAGCGACGGTTGCTGCTCTACGACACCTATCGCGGCATGGCGGAACCAAGCGCTGAAGACATCAGCATTCTCGGCAAACCCGCCAAACGAAAATACGCGCGCAAGACCCGCGATGGTAGATGTACCTGGCATAACTTTCCCCGTGCCGAAGTAGCAGCAAACCTCGCCCTCACCAACTACCCACATTCCCGTTTGGTGTTTATTGAGGGGCTGGTGCAGGCCACCCTGCCACAAAACGACAGCGATCGTATCGCCTTGCTAAGATTGGATACGAACCTCTATGAATCGACTCGCGCGGAGTGCGAGCACCTCTATCCGAAACTAGCGCGCGGCGGCGTTTTGATCGTCGACGATTATTTTCGCTGGTTGGGCCAACGCAAAGCGGTAGACGAATATCTACGCGCACAGCGACAACATGTGCTGCTCGTGCGGATAGACGACCATAGTGCAATGGGGATCAAGCCGTAGCCAGAATCGCCTCTAAGAGACGATGCGTCGCCTCCGGCTGCTCTCCCAACATGCAATGACCGCAATGCGGTATCACATCGATTTGTGGCGGCTGCAGCAGCGTTGCGGCGAATTCTCGCGCCGCACGCAGCGGCGCCATGCGATCGCGCGCACCGAGTATCATATGCACCGGTGCCGTCATAGCTGCGGCCGCCTGCGCCCCATTATCGTAGTGGTGGCAAGCACGAAGATCGGTATGCAGAACACCGGGCGCCGCCCGCTCTAACAAGCGCTGGAAAAGATTCAATACCGAGATCCCGGGCACGGCATTGCCGCCTAACTGAGTGCCGAAGTCGTGACCCCACAAAGTCATCATGTCGATCGCGCGGGGGTCATTTTCACGCGCAGCGTCGAGCAGCGGCTCACCAACTTGCATGGGATACCCAAACCCCAACAACACGGTACGGGTTGCCCGGGCACCTATTAGCGCTGCTGTTTCGAACGCAATCAGCGCCCCCATGCTGTGCCCTACCAGCACTACATTCGGCAGGGCGAGGCCATCGATCAAGGCGACCGTCCATGCAGCCAAGGCTTCTATCGATCCCAGGGCAGGACCATCGCTGCGACCGTGTCCTGGCAGGTCGACCGCGATTGCATTGAAACGTGCGCGCCCGAAAGCACGCGTAAACAAACCCCAAACCGTGTGATCGAGTCCCGCGCCGTGCAACAAGACCAGGCTGGCGCGTGTGGCATCTAGAGTGGGCGCTCCCAGCGACACATATACGGGCCGATTAGCGATGTCGATCATCATAACGATCAGGTCGCTAGCGTTGAGATCGATGCAGCGCGCGCGCTAGATCCTCGATCAGATCTTGCGGATCTTCGAGCCCGATCGACAAACGAATCAAGCCCTCAGAAATGCCCGCTGCTGCCAACGCTGCGGGCGATAGTCGCCGGTGCGTCGTTGTTGCGGGGTGAATAACCAGTGACTTGGCATCGCCGACATTCGCGAGGTGCGAAAACAGTTGCAGATTTTCGAGCAATTTGCGGCCCGCTTCACGACCGCCCGTGATTTCAAAACTGAAAACCGCGCCGGCACCCCGAGGCAGCAATCGCGACGCCAAAGCATGATCGGGATGCGTAGTTAAGCTTGGGTGCAAAACATCCTCAACCGCATCATGTTGCGCCAAAAATTCAGCGAGAAGTTTCGCGCTCGCCACGTGACGCGGCATGCGTAGGGGCAGTGTTTCCACCCCCTGCAAAAATTGAAATGCCGTGCTTGGATTTAGCACCGCGCCGAAATCGCGCAAGCCCTCCATTCTGGCCCGCATGATATAGGCGGCAGGGCCGAACTCTTCCGCAAAATCCAATCCTTGTTGACCGGCATAAGGTTCGGTTAAGGCCGGGAATGACGCCGATGCCTCCCAATCGAAGCGGCCAGAATCGACGACGATGCCGCCGACGGCAAGGCCATGGCCGCCGATAAATTTCGTTAACGAGTGCACCACAATATCTGCGCCATACTCGAACGGTTGAATAAGGTACGGTGTTGTCAAAGTCGAATCGACAATTAGCGGCAAACCTGCGCTATGCGCCACTTCTGAGACCGCGGGAATGTTGAGTACTTCGGTGCGTGGATTGCCAATCGTCTCCGCATACACTGCGCGTGTATGCGGACGAATAGCGGCGCGAAAAGTGGCGGGGTCGCGAGGATCGACAAACGTTGTCTCGATGCCGAACCGTGGCAAGGTATAGGCCAAGAGGTTATGGGTACCCCCATATAGCGCCCGTGCGGCCACGATGTGAGAACCGCTTGCAACCAAGGGCGTCAACGCAAGGTGGATCGCAGCCATGCCACTCGCTGTCGCCAGCGCACCGACGCCGCCTTCGAGTGCCGCGAGGCGTTCTTCTAATACCGCCACCGTCGGATTCGCAACGCGCGAATAGACATAACCTGAGCGACCCAGTTCGAAGCGTCCGCTGGCTTGCTCGACATCGTCAAACACGTAGGAGGCCGTTTGATAAATCGGCACGGCGCGCGCACCTGTCGTGGGGTCGGGAACTTGACCACCGTGAATAGATTGCGTTTCAAAACGAAGGCGACGCGGCGAGCTCATCAGCGAGATCCTGCTCTCATCCGGGAACGTAAAGTTTATGTTAACAGCAAGACGCGCGACGCGAGCTCAGGACAGTAGAAAAAAAAGCCCCGCCGCTGAGGATGGGGCTTAAGGAAAAACGCAGTACGCTTCACGCGCACTCGCTTTCGGCACAACCCGTCGCCCGAGTTCAGCTCACGCGAGCGTTTAGATTTATTTCTTACGGTCGCGGCGCGAACTCGTGCAAACGGCACGAACGGGCTAACGACCCGTTCGCGCTACCACCAGCAAGAGTTATGCCTACTAAATTTATTCTTTTCAAATCAACGACATCGAGATCAACATCCGGACTCAAGTCCGGTCCCAGTCAAGATATTTAACGGCGACTCGCCCGACTTAGAACAGCGCTTCGCAGGCGAACCAAAAAAAACACCAGGATCAACGAGTTTACGGAGATTCGGGGTCGTCAACGATTTTTACAAACCCACCGCTATGCCTGGCGCACGCCACTTAATCTACTAACGAGAACATTTTGGCCCGCACCGTGTGCCGATAATCGCGCGGGGAAACTGTCATTGCGCGCCTAAATAAGCAGCTAAAATAGCCGGGATCTTGGTATCCAACCCGCAAAGCAATCTCGGCGATATTCAGATTCGTGGCGGCTAACAAGTTCTTCGCCGCCTCGATCCGGTGTCGCCGCAAATAGGCCTGGGGACTAGACCCGGTCGCGCGCCGAAAACGACGCTCAAATTGCCGCACGCTCAGATCCGACTCATCCGCCAACTCGCTAATACTGATGCGCTCGGCAAAATGCGTGCGTAAATGCATTTGTGCATCGAGAATTACTTCATCGGCGTGAACCAAGTTATCGCCTTCGCTGTAGCGGTAGTGCTCGTAAGGACGGCGGATCTCATGCGAGAAATTGCGCTCGACGTGACGCGCCACACGGTGTCCAAAAAACTGCTCGATCAAATGCACGGTGACATCGGCCAGCGTGTTAACGCTCGCGGCACAATAGATCTTACCGGCTTGGGTGATGAAATGATCGCGCTTGAGAATGACCTGCGGATAATCACGCTCGAAACGGTCGAAATAATGCCAATGCGTCGTCGCCACTTTACCGTCGAGCAAACCCGCGGCAGCTAACAAGCAGCATCCGGTACCTACCGCCGCGATCCGTGCTGCCTCGGCGTATTGTCCTTGCAGCCAAGCTTGCAAGGGCGCTGCGGCGCGCAATGCCGCGCGCGGATTACGCCAGAGGGCGGGTAGATAGACGAGGTCGAAAATACCCGCCTCCGCCAACACCTTGGTGGGTGCGAGATCGAAGCCGGACATCGCCGGCACGACGTGATCCCTGCTCGCCACTAGCGCGATTTCTAAACGCCCCCCACGACGGTAGCGGGCGCGCGCCGTTTGCGCCGCAGCACGCCACATTTCCAAAGGTAATAGCACGCTCGACGCTAACATCGACTCAGCGAGCACAAATCCTAGGCGCATTGTTTGCACCTCCTTCAGCGCCCATACGGCTAATACGGCGCCAGATTATGTCGTTTTTGTCCTAATTTCTGTCGACTATTACCGAGTTTATAGGGGTTCGCCGGCCTACACTAGCGGCCAAACAGTTTTCAAGGTCTTACGCGCAGTGCGTCTTCCGGTCATAGTTGGTTTTGGGGGGATTGGTCCCGGTGGTCGGTCCTCGGGACACCACGCCTATCGGCGCACGGTGTTGACGTCGCTATTACCTCGCGACAGCGACGAAACCGTGCGCGCAACCGCCGCCATGATGGGTTTGGTGCACCACCACGAGGGTCACTATCGAGGCTGCGACGGGGCACCAATCGAGGAGGACAAAATCGCGTCTCGCTTCCGCGAGCAGGTCCTGGCTAATACCTTGATCCGACGTTTGGGTGTAGACGCCTTTGACCCAGATAAGGTCACCTCGGCGCTGAATTTCGACGTCGCGTCAGCGGGTGAGGACCCGCTTGTATTTACGACCCGGGCCCGCGAGCTGCCCACGCCCCTACCTCACGGGTGGGAAGTGCTGGACCAGACCAATGAGCAGGTGAGGATCAAAGCGCGCGTGGCGACGGATTTTGTGCTCAGCACCAACCGTGCCCTGAGCGTAAAAGCGGCCGGGCAATTGCCTACAGGCTTCGACCCCGGGCGACTCTATAACTCTCGTTTTCACCCCAAAGGCCTGCAAATGACGATTGTGGCCGCCTCCGATGCCGTGCTGAACACGGGGATCCCTTGGCCAACGGTGACGGCGCACGTACCGCCAGACGAGATAGCGGTCTATGCCGCCAGCGCCATGGCGCAACTCGACCAATACGGCACCGGCGGCATGTTACAGGCGCGCCTGAGAGGTAGCCGGATAAGTTCTAAACAACTGCCGCTGGGACTTAATACGATGCCCGCGGATTTCGTTAACGCTTACGTGCTGGGCAATGTGGGGGCGACGGGTGCGACGGCCGGCGCCTGTGCAACGTTTTTGTATAATTTACGCGCCGCCGTCGAGGACATTCAAAGTGGTCGCCGACGAGTCGCCATCGTTGGTTGCGCCGAAGCACCACTGCTTCCCGAAGTCATCGAGGGTTATGCGGCAATGAGCGCGCTCGCGACCGACGAAAACTTGTGTCGGCTCGATGGCGTCGACGTGCCCGATCACACTCGCGCTAGTCGCCCGTTCGGTGAGAACTGTGGTTTTGTTCTCGCCGAGTCGGCGCAGTATATCGTGCTTTTCGACGACGAATTGGCGCTGGCGCTAGGCGCAAACATCGCCGGCGCGATCCCAGCCGTATTTGTCAACGCCGATGGTTTCAAAAAATCGATCTCCTCACCCGGGCCAGGCAATTACATCACGATGGGCAAAGCCGCTGCGTTTGCGCGCGCCCTGGTGGGTGAAGACGACCTCCGTCAGCGCAGTTTCATTCAAGCGCACGGGTCCAGTACACCGCAAAACCGTACCACCGAATCGCGTATATTCGACGCGATCGCGCGCGCGTTCGGTATTCAACAATGGCCGGTAACTGCGGTAAAGGCGTTCATGGGTCATTCCTTAGCACCGGCAAGCGGCGATCAACTCATCAATGCGCTCGGGGTGTTCGAACACGAACTTTTGCCCGGCATTAAAACGATTGATCACATCGCTGACGACGTGCTCGCCTCACGCCTCGCGATCGCAATCGAGGACTTGCCGCTGCCGGGTCGCGCCGAAATCGCGTTTTTGAACTCCAAGGGATTTGGCGGCAACAACGCCACTGGCGTGGTGGTCTCCCCGCGCGTGACTGAAGCACTACTCAAGCAGCGACATGGAAAGTCTGCGCTGCATCAGTGGGCAACCCGTCGTGAAGCGACAGCAGAACGTCGTCACGCCTACGAACTCGCTTGCTGTCGTGCCCCGATGCAGCCGATCTATCGCTTCGGTGACGCCCTGATAGATGAAAATGAGATCGAAGTCGATGCGCACAGTATCCGCCTGCCAGGCTTCAGGCATGCGATTGACCTCGATCTCGACAATCCCTACGACGATATGGTCTAGTTTATGAACGATGATAAGCTGCGCGCCGACGCCCGCGCGTGTTTTGTCTGCGGCCCCGACAATCCCGCCGGTCTAGGCGTTCAATTCCACCTCGATGGTACCGTTTGTCGCGGAGAATTCACGCCCGGCCGTTGGCACGGCGGTTTCGACGGCCTCACCCACGGCGGCATTTTATTCAGCGTACTCGATGATGTGATGGCAAACTGGCTCTACTTGCAAGGTATACGCGCGGTCACCGCTAAATGCGAAATTCGATTTCGCCAAGCCTTGCCGATCGGTACCGCCGTGGCTTTGGAATGCGGTTTGAAACAGCGCAAACGCAAGTTGGTACAATTACACTCGCAGGCACGAAGAAAAGACGATGACGCCCTAATCGCCGTCGCGGAGGCGAGTTTTATGATCGAACCCGAAGAAGTCATGCGCACGTGAACGCCAACAAACCATCCGGTAAACGCGTGCGTTGCAGTCGTTGTGCGGCTGAATTTAGCTGCGGGATCAACAGCGCATCCTGCTGGTGCAGTGAAATCCCGCCGTTGCACCGGGACCGCATCGCGCCCGATCTGAGCTGCTTATGCCCCGACTGCCTTTCGATGGCGTCACAGGCGCCGGATGATTTCGATAAATCCGGATCAACCGCGGCCGGGACGCGCCGCTAACTAATTTGCGGAACACCGTCGCAGCTTCACCGTCTAAGATGGTAACGACTGATGCCACAGAGGATCATTAAGCCAATGTTCACACGAAATTTGGTGCGCTAATGCAGCGGGTTTTCACCTCACATGCGAAAAATTTGCTCTGCGCTGTGGGTGTCGCGACCGCGGCATTGCTGAGCGCGAGCTGCGCTGCACCAGAACAACCCCAGCCGCAACCCCAGCCACAACCACAGACGCCGCAAACGTCTCGCGAGACGGCAACGGAAAGCGCCGCGACCGCGGCGCGTACCGCAACGAAACCCACGACGGCACCAGTGCCGAGTGAGGACGCCGCCGAGGTCGAAGTGACGGAATACCCGGTCGGCCAAGCCCCGAAGGAAACCGAGACCAAAAACGCAAGCGGCTCGCGAGCACCTGCACAGCAAGGGCAACGATCACCAACGGCGCAAAGCGAACCCGCGGCGGCCCAAAACACCGCACGTAATAATCCTCAAACACCGTCGTCGAGCGCGGGCGAGCGGGCGCTGACGCAAGGGGCGAACGCGGGTGCAACCCAACGCAGTAGCGGCGCGACGCCGCCGGTGGGCAGCGGCACGCAGGTGCCACAGCGTCCGGTTACCGATGACGAGAAAATCGGTGGCCTCAATAAAACACTAGACGCGAAGCTCGCCGAGTTCGATCGTTTGATGCGCGAGGCCGAAGCGCAAGCGGCTGCCGAGCGTACCCGCCAGCAAGAGCGCGGCGGCAGTACAGCTGGCGCTCCCGATGGCTACGGGGGACGCTCGAGCATGGACGAGCGCGAACGCGGCGCTGGTGGTGCTGCGCAGACCACGAGCGGCGCCGGTCATACGCCAGACTTGAGCGGCAGTGGCCACACCAGTGGTGCGCCGCGCCCCCCGGGCGCACCTAACACAGTAGCGATGCCCGATGGCCACGATGACGATATTGTCGCGCGCCAGTTGCGGGAAGCCGCGATGCGCGAAACTGACCCCGTGTTACGCGAAAAACTGTGGGCGGAGTACCGCAAATATAAAGGAGGTCGATAGGTACGATGCGTGCTGCACGTTGGCTTTTTATCACCTTGCTGGCGCTGCTGTTAGCAGCGTGCAACACCGCGACCGTACGACCTTCAGCCACCGGCCCAAGGGCGGCGCATCATAAACCGATGCCGGCGCCGTTAGCGGAGCATTTGCTGCTCGACGTCGGCGTTGATGTGCTCGATCCCGGCATCGAGCATCTCGATCCGCGCGAACCCAACTCGACGCCCGGGATCCGTCGTGCGGAAGGCAACTACATGGCCACCACGTTAGCACAAACCCTGCAGCGCACTGGTCAATGGGGTGCGGTACGCGTCGTGCCGCAAGGACAAACCGAAACGGATTTACGCGTCAGCGGCCAAATCATCGAATCCACTGGCGATACGCTTGTACTGCGAATCGTGGCAACGGACTCGCGTGGACAGCAATGGTTATCGCGCCGTTACCAACACACGGTCGGACGTTTTGATCACGATAAAGCACCGGGTGACACGCGAGATGTTTTTCAGCCACTCTACGATCAGATCGCGCGCGATCTGATCGATCGCCTGCACGACGCCGAACCAGCAGAACTAACCACAGTTCGCACCACAACGAAACTACGGTTCGCACAACGATTTGCCCCCGACGCGTTCGGTAATCATTTGGAACACGATAGCCGTGGCAATTACAAGATTAAACACCTACCGGCCGCTAATGATCCCGCCATGGCAGCCATCGATCGCATACGCGTACGCGACCAAATGTTTATCGATCGCTTGCAATCCTACTATCGAGACTTCACCACCCACATGCGCCAACCCTACGATCAATGGCGCCGCGAATCTTATGTTGAAGCGCTGCGCTTAAAGCAAATCAAATCCGAGGCCACAGCGCGCAAGATCGGCGGTGCGCTGGCAATACTCGCCGGGATTTTGGCGCAAGGTAGCAGTTCATCAATTACCCGTAGCGCCGGGGTTGTAGGCATAGGCGCCGGGGCTTACATATTTAAAAGTGGGATCGATCGCGGCGCCGAAGCGTCTATTCACGCCGCGGCGCTACGCGAAATGTCGGAATCTTTGAACGCCGAAATCACGCCCCATACAATGACGTTGGCGGATCGTAGTGTGACGTTGACGGGTACCGTCGAGGAACAATACGTGCAGTGGCGGGCATTGTTACGCGAGATCTACTTAACGGAAACAGGACAAGGCAGCGAATTCGCTGTGCCACCGGACGCTGCGGCTTACTAGGGCCTGTGCTGCAAGCGCCGCATCGAAGCATCGGTGCATTAGGACGCATTGACTTCCATGGTTGAACACGACGATTCGAACACTGCAGTTCGTCGCACCATCACACTAGAACCGGCGCACTACAAGCCAGATGCGGTTGGCCGACAACGCCGCGCCGAGGCCAAACGCATGACGTGGCCCAATCGCTTGCTGCTGTTTTTGGCCGTGCTCGGGGCGTTGCTTGTCGTGGTGTATTGGCTGCCCCAGCAACGCGCCGTGCAAACCGCGCCACCAACGACGCTGGAGACATCCCCTAGCCCCAAGGTAACCTTCGAACCGGCAGCCATGGAGCCTCCCGAGGAAACCATAGAAGTCGACGAGTCTGCGCGGGCGGCACAGCGCACGGCGACGCAACAACTGCTCGACGGTTTGTTGGCAAAAATCGAGACGCTGAAAAAAAAGTCTGTAACCCAATGGGCGGCGGCAGACTTCGCCAAGCTTGATGCCGCGCGTGCGCGGGGCGAGCAAGCTTATGCAGAGCAACGCTACCAAGTAGCCACCCAGGCGTATCAGCAAGCCGAACAAATAGCAGACGCACTGCTCGCGCACGCGCGCGAACTCGCCCAGCAAGAAGTTGCCACCGGCGAACAGGCGTTGGCAAACCTCGAGGCAAAAATGGCGGAAAAAGCGTTTATCGCCGCGCTTAATATCGATCCCACCTTGAGCGCAGCCCAACAAGGTCTGGCACGTGCGCGCACTTTGGATCGCGTTGTAGCTTTAGTGACCGAAGCCGAGGGCCACGAACGCGTGGGCGACATAAATCAAGCTTTGCGCGCCTATCGCGAAGCGGCGACGCTCGACCCCCAGTATGATGCCGCGACGGCGGCCGTCACACGGCTCACAACGGAACGCGCCGAGGCGCGCTATCGCGACGCCATGTCGACGGGCTACGCGGCACTCGAACGCCAGGCGTTTGCGGCGGCGCGCAGCGCCTTTAAGCAAGCGGCGACCCATAAACCAGACGCGCCGGAGCCACAGCGCGCGCTCTCCGAGGTTACGGCACGCGAATCCGAACGACGTCTTGCAAATGCCCTCCAAGCGGCGCGCAGCGCGGAACGCAACGAACGCTGGGGCGAGGCGATCGCACAGCTCCGCAAAGCACAGAAAATCGATCCGGACCTAGCCGGGATCGGGGCACGTCTCGCGACAGCCCAACGGCGGGCCTCCTTGATGCAGGAATTCGACGAAGTGTTGCGAGACCCGAGCCGCTTGCAGAACCAAAAAGTCTACGCTGCCGCCGACGCGCTACGACAACGCGCGGGGGCGATCACCGATCCCGGACCCCAGCTGTCGCAGCGACGGGCGCAGCTGCAACAAGCGCTAACTGCAGCACGCACCGCAGTGACGCTGCTGGTACACTCTGATAATGAGACCCAGGTCACCATTTACAAGGTCGGAACGCTAGGACGCTTTGCCCAACGCCAACTGGCGCTCTATCCCGGCCGCTATACTGCCGTCGGACGTCGCACCGGATACCGCGATGTACGCGTAGAATTTGAACTCTCAGCGCGCGACCCAGCGCCGCGCGTTGAGATACGCTGCGTCGAGCGGATCGGCGGGTGACCATGACAACAACGAGTTCGATACTGTTTGAGTGCCGAAGAACAACAGCTCAGGAACCGAGAGGCCAGCAAGAGGATCGAACCGACGCGGTTCCACCCGCCGCGTGGTGGTCCACGACTGCCTGGCATGCGGGTACCGTGGGCGCGTTTACTTACCTTAGCTGCGTTTGCGTTCGTTTTGCTTGGCGTATGGTATGTTCTTGTAGCGCGGTCTGTCGCGCTCACCGTCGACCCTACTGAGGCCAGTGTGCGGGTGCAGAGCGTCCTCGCGCCGCGCTTCTCGGGGCGTTGGTTATTGCTGCGCGGCGAACACCGCGTACAGGCAACTGCGCCTGGTTACTACGCTCTCGACGAACCACTACCCGTCAACGAACAAAGCCATCAAACATACCATTTCTCGCTCACGCCATTGCCGGGTAGTTTGCGCTTGGACCTCACGCCCGACGTCGAAGCCGAAGTTCGCATCGACGGTGAAGTCGTCGGATCAGCGCCTGGGCGCATTGACGAGGTCGCAGCCGGTGACCACGAAATTCTCGTTAGTGCCGCACGCTATTTGCCGTATTCGACCTTGTTGCTCGTGGAAGGACGCGGTCGCGAGCAACGCCTGCAGATACGCCTCGAGCCCGCCTGGGCCGACTTTGCCATCGCCACCCAACCGCTGGGGGCAACGATTTCCGTCGATGGCGATGCGCTCGGGCAAACGCCTTTGAACAGCGAGCTGATCCACGGTGCGCGTACAATCACCGCGACTTTGCCCGGCTATAAGCCGTGGAGTCGTAGAATTATCGTCACCGCCGGTCAAGCGGTGACTATCAGTGACGTGCGCTTGGAAAAAGCTGACGGTCATCTGGCGATAAAAAGCGCGCCGAGCCACGCCGCGATTCGCGTCGACGGCAAATATCGCGGCGAAACACCCTTGAACGTCGCGGTCGAGCCCGACACCGGCCACGAAATCCGCATCAACCTGGCCGGTTACCAAACTGCGCAACGTCGCGTCAACGTCGGATCCGGAAATACGCGCGAAGTGTCGTTTAACTTGGCACCCGAACTCGCGACGGTACAGCTCATCACCACGCCGGACGACGCGGAATTATTGCTCGACGGCGAACCACGAGGAAGCGCCACCCAGACCTTGTCGCTACCGACTCGCGAACATGAAATCATTATTCGAAAAGCCGGTTATGCCACTTATAAGACCACGGTGAAGCCGCGTCGCGGTATCGAAAAACGGATGAAAATTCGCTTGAAAACGCTCGCGGAAATGACCGCCGAGACAACCCGCAAGCCTCCTCCCAGCCCCCCCCCAGCGCCGGCGCGGCCCGGGGTGGTGCCGCCCATACCGGTAAAAATCGGGCAAATCGTGCGCACCGCCGCCGGCCAAGAATTGAAGTTGTTTCGCGGCGGTGAATTCAAAATGGGATCATCCCGCCGCGAGGCGGATCGGCGTGCCAATGAAGGCCTGCATGACGTCACGTTAACGCGACCGTTTTATCTCAGCCTGCGCGAAGTCACGAACAGCGAATATCGGCGACTCGTCAGCAACCATACCTCGGGCTCAGCCTACGGCTTGAGTCTGGATGACGATCAACAACCCGTGGTTAATCTTACTTGGGAGGCCGCGGCAACTTATTGCAACTGGTTAAGTCGGCGCGAATCACTCATCGTGTTCTACCAAATAAAGTACGGCAAAGTCTTAGGCATCAACCCCGACGCAAACGGTTACCGCTTACCGACCGAGGCTGAATGGGAATGGGCCGCGCGCGGTGCCGATAAGTCTAAGCGCGACGTGTATCCTTGGTCGGGGGGTTACCCGCCGGCCGCGCGGGCTGGCAATTTCGCTGACGCAAGCGCGAAATCCGCCTTGGGCCGGGTTATCCCCGGTTACAACGATGGCTATGCAGTCAGTGCGCCGGTCGGTAGCTTTGCGGCTAATTCACTGGGGTTATACGACCTCGCTGGGAATGTCGCGGAATGGACCCACGACGTGTATAGCGCCATCCCGGGATCGGTGAACACCAATCCCCTAGGACCTCAAACGGGTAACAGCCACGTGGTGCGTGGCTCGAGCTGGAGCCAAGGAGAACGAACGATGCTGCGCACCGCATACCGGGATTTCGCCGCTCAACCGCGTCAGGATTTAGGTTTTCGACTAGCCCGATATGCACAATAAAAAGCGACCACACTCGGTTTTATTGAGCGCCTTAGGTGCTTTGTGCCTCAATGCGAGTCTCCTCTATGCACAAAATAAACCGCCCGCTCAGGAAAATAAATCCCCGCCCGAAAAATTGCCCGAATATCACGCTAAGCCGCTACCTGACGATACATTTAAACCTAGCGAACAAGTGAGCGAAGATTTTCCGGTCGCCTTTCCAGTCGATATCTAAGCATGAAGAAACATCCATTCTCCGATCTTTTTTACCAACTCATCGCGTTGATGATCTCGATTATCATCGTTCACGCGATCTACGTAACAATCGTGAGACCGAGGGCTAACACCCTGCTTGAGGCTCAAGCTGCGAGTTACGCTGCGGGAAAACCGCTCGAGATCGAGCGTTCCATCTTTGTGATAATTAAGGACTACGAACAGGAAGCCTGCTTCGTATTGTTGTTGTGGGCAACAGCGATTTGCATTATGAAACTCTTTCGCGCCTACCAGGAGCGCCAACTACTCGATCGACGTTTCATCGACGTGATCCCCGGACAACGAATCTTGCCCGAAGATGCACGCCAATTTTTGCGTCCCTTGCAATCCTTGCCGAGCGGGGAAACCAGCCTGTTACTACCCCGGGCGTTACGTGCCGCACTCGATCGTTTCGGCATTACGCATAACGTGCAAGACGTTTCTGGGGTCGTCCGCGAAGTATGTGAAACGGAAGCCGATCGGCTTGATTCAGAACTTGCCATGGTGCGCTACATCGTGTGGGCGATACCATCGATTGGTTTCATCGGCACGGTGCGCGGCATCGGCCAAGCCCTCGGCCAGGCCCACCGCGCTGTGGAAGGCGATATTATCGGTGTAACGGTTAGCCTCGGGGTCGCGTTTAACTCGACGTTCGTCGCGCTCGTGCTCAGCATGTTTATCATGTTTCTTTTGCATCAGCTCCAATTAATGCAGGAACGGGTGGTGCTCGACACCCAGGCGTACTGCGAAGAGCGGTTGCTGACCCACCTGGCGGTGCGGTAAACGTACCACATCGCCCGCTGTCGTGAACTCAACTCCGTGACTTTGGTAACCGTTGACATTAACGACGCCGAACTCCGCGTCGCGCGCGACACCGAAATTGTCGTTCGCACACCAGGTTACGCCGTACTCGACAACACACGCAGCTTGCGTATCGGTAAAGAAGCCGCAGCGCTGGCCCACGTACACCCCCGCAAAACTAACGATCAATTCTGGCGCGAGCTAAACCAAGTCCCAATGACCCGTCTCGGCAAACGCTGCCGACACCATGCCGACCTTGCATTTCTACATTTGCAACACGCACGCGCCGGCGCCGGGGACCCGAGCGAAGCAATCTATACGGTACCCGGGACGATGAACCGCGAACAGTTAGCCTTGTTACTGGGAATTTCAGATGCGAATCACATGAAGTGCGTGGCGCTCGCCGACAGCGCGGTCGCTGCCGGCGCTGCGTATCTCGATCGCGGTCATTATACCCACGTCGTGCTGCATCGGCACGAAGCGGTCGTCACGGAGTTGATTGTTGATGAGCACGTGACCCGCGGTATGGTCACCAGCGTGCCGGGCCTCGGCGTCAACCGTTTCAACGCGGCTGCGATCGGACGCATTGTCGATGCCTTTATCACCGAGGCACGCTTCGATCCGCTGCATCGCGCGGAAACTGAACAATTGCTCTACGACCATCTCGACGAGTGGCTGCAAATGCTCGCCACACGCAACGAAATTCAGGTCAACATTGAATATTTGAACGCCCGTTTTGATGCCCGCATCACGCAGGCTGCCGTGATCGAAGCGACCACACCCCTATTCGAAACCTTGCTGGAGACACTTTCCGCTCCGCTAGTTGCTGATAGCCGTCTCGCGCAACTACCTGGTTTTCAGACATCGTGCCCGGCGGCGATAGCATTGCCGGAAGACGCTGTATTTCGCGGCGTCGACACCCACAGCGCCTTGCTTGCGGAGCGTAGCAACGATGGTTTGAACTTGATCGCGACACTACCAGCTAGCGACCAAGCGACGCTAGGACCACCCGCAGCGGCATCGACAGCGCCCGCAGTCCCCATAGACACCAACCCGGTAACGCATTTGTTGGTCAACCACACCGCCTACGCGATCGGAGCGAGCCCGTTATTCTTAAGCGCGCGGGGCCATTGTTCGCGCCACGAACATCCCGATAGCGCCGCTTGCGCCACCTTGAATGAACACGGTGCTGAGCTTACCGTGCTCGGGCATTTGCAGGTCGTGCTGAACGGTGTTCCCATCAATGGAACTACACCGATCGGTCCGGGTGATCACATCGCGATACCCGGTAGCGGCGGCTTTTTCGTGGCCCTCACCGTAGTCGAATAAGATGCGTCGCCGACGTCGAGGGTTTAGCGTTTTCAGTCTCTCGTTTCTCGACATTATGTCGTGCGGATTCGGTGCCGTTGTGTTGCTGTTTCTGATCATCAAACATAACGTCGATGTGCTCGAGGAACCCCCGAGTTACGACCTCGGTGCAGAAATCAACTTATTGCAAACAGAAATTGGCACCGCCCAATCGCGCCTCGCCGAGGCAAAGACTCGTGACGCCGAGATCACCGAGGCACACAAGCGCAGTCGCGAAAATCTCGCACGCGCGCAAGATGCCTACACCGCAGCGCAACAGGCCTCGAAGCCCGATCCCAAACCCGTAGAGGTCTCCGCTCGAGACATCGATCAATTGCGGGAAAAATTGCGCGCCATGGAAAACGAAAAAGAAGCGCTGCAAGCACAAGTCAATAAACGCTCAAAAAATCTGCGCACGTTTACTGGTGCAGGTAACCGCCAATACCTCACCGGTCTGAAGCTTGGCGGCAAACGTGTCGTCATACTGCTTGACGTATCGGCGAGCATGCTAGATGCATCTATCGTTAATATCATCAGGCGCCGCAATATGGACGACGCCTCGAAGCGACGTTCTGAGAAGTGGCAACAAGCGCTATCTACTGTTGATTGGATCACCGCGCGTTTCGTGCCCGAGAGTCGTTATCAAATTATTACTTTTAACACCGCGGCAAAACCGGCACTCAGCGGTAGCGAAAAACGGTGGCTGAAAACCTCGGACGTAACGCAGCTTGATGACATCGTCACCGACTTGAGACGGCGCGTCCCGCAAGGCGGGTCTAACCTTGCGCAAGCGTTTCTGGCGCTAAAAAAACTCTCGCCCCCCCCGGACAATGTATTTCTCATTACCGACGGTTTGCCAACCCAGGGGCTAAAAAAAGCACATCGTTCCACGGTATCCGGTAAACAACGCTTGCGTCTATTCGATGAAGCGATCCGCCAAATCAAACCCGGTTACCCGATTAACGTAATTTTGCTGCCCATGGAAGGGGACCCGATGGCGGCGTCGGCGTTTTGGCAAATTGCCTTGTTCACCCGCGGGGCGTTTTTAACGCCTTCCTACGACTGGCCGTGAAAAAAAAGCGCCGCGCCAGCATCGAGATCAGCATTGCGTTCCTAGACGTGATCACGTGTGGGTTTGGCGCAATAATTTTATTACTGATGATCGCCCATACCGGCCGCCCCCCGGAACCAGAACCACAGCCTGATCCGCGAGCCGGAGAAATCTCGGCTTTACAACGGGCGCTGTTCAAATACCGCGACGAAGCCGAGGCCGCGGCCCGCCATCTTGGCGCCCGCGAAGCAGAACTCGCGGCTTTGGAGGCAGAGTTGCAACGTATTCGTGCTCAAACCGCCGCGCTGCGAGGTGAAACTGAACGTTTAAAGATGCAGGCTGACGAGGGGCAACACAACGCGGTTATTTACGGCGAGCTAAAAATCGCGCAACAGCGTCTGAGCGAGGAAATGCGGCGTTTAAACGCTCAACGCCGGCGACCTCAAAACAACTTGATCGGTGGCATCCCCGTTGACAGTGAGTATATCGTTTTCATTATCGACACCTCCGGCAGTATGTTTCGCTACGCTTGGAGTAAAGTCGTCGATCAAATCATCGAGACTTTAAAAGTTTATCCGCGCGTCAAAGGCATCCAGGTAATGAACGATATGGGTAGCTATATGTTTACAAGCTACGCGGCCCAATGGATTCCCGACACACCGGCGCGGCGGCGAGAGGTGATCAATCGCCTGGTGACGTGGAACGCTTTCAGTAACTCGAGCCCGGTCGAAGGAATATATGCCGCCATTCGCGCGCTCTACAAGCCCGGACAAAAAATGAGCTTATACGTCTACGGCGATGAATTTACCGGACGCTCGATCCGCGAAGTGGTGGACTACGTCGCCCGCATTAATCAAAAGGATAAACGCGGTCGGCCTATGGTTCGAATTCATGCGGTTGGGTTTCCGGTACAGTTTGCCAATCCACCGCATCTACAATCGACCGGCATCCGTTTCGCCGCTCTGATGCGTGAGTTAACCCGTAAAAATGGTGGCACGTTCGTCGGCCTCAACGCGTTTAGGTAGCTCATTGGCGGGCCGGCGGCATATCGCGGTTCGTGACCGCAAATATCGTTGTGACGAACTACCACGCTCACGCTGCAAGCCGGTCGGATCCTGTTTACGGCTCCTTATCATCGATGCCGAATAAGTCGCGCAGTGCGCGATCTGGCTCCTCCGTGTTAGCCGCTTGCGGTGCATGCTCGCCGAGGCCGAATAAGGCGTCTAAATCCGAGCGCGCCGCCGCCACCACTTGCTCGTCCGCGCCACGATAAGCGCCGGCGCTGGCAAGAAAATAACCACAAAAATTTGCCCGTTCCTTATTTTGCACCGGTTCCGCGATCGGCTCACGGCAGGCGTTTGCGACCCGCCGATCGAAAAACTCGCACGCGTGACACACGTGCAAGTCAGCGTTGCATTGCTCACAGCGCGCTTCGCGCGCGAACGGCTGCGGTTCGTCGGCTAGCGACGCACCGCAGTTCCAGCATAAGATTGCGACACTTTCGTTCATCACCTCGTCCTCATGCTGTGCTACTTTCCCTATCGGGCCAAAAATCCGGGGCTATTGCAAGACTTTTCTAAGCGTGTCGGGTGAACCACGGTGCCGACGGCCAAGCGCCGCCAGAATTCACTCGCAATGAGACTACGATCATGCACGAGACTGCAAACTTACACGTAATTGATACCCACGAACTGATCGCGCCAGCGTCGCTCAGTTACGCCATTCCCTTGACCGATACCGCTGCCCACACCGTTTATAACGGTCGTGAAATCGTCAAAAACATTCTTCACGGCAACGACTCGAGATTGCTCGTGGTAATCGGTCCGTGCTCGATTCACGACGCCGCGCTGGCGCGTGAATACGCCGCCCGACTGAGTGCGGTCCAAGCTCAGTTGCAAGACGCCTTGGCGCTATTTATGCGTGTCTATTTTGAAAAACCGCGAACTACGGTGGGCTGGAAAGGCCTCATCAACGATCCGCACCTCGATGATAGCTTTGAGATCAACGAAGGTTTGCACATCGCGCGTCATTTGCTCATCGACTTGAACGAGATGGGGATCCCCTGCGCCACCGAGTTCTTAGACCCAATCACGCCCGCCTATATGGCCGAACTTGTCAGTTGGGGCGCGATCGGCGCCCGCACCACAGAAAGCCAAACCCATCGCGAGCTGGCCTCGGGTTTATCGTGCCCCGTCGGATTTAAAAACGGCACGGATGGTAACGTGCAAATCGCGATCGACGCATGCCGCGCCGCATCCCATCACCATCATTTTCTCGGCGTGACGCGTGAGGGTCGCTCGGCCATCATTGCTACCGGCGGCAATCCCGACTGTCACGTCATACTGCGCGGAGGTCAACACGGTCCCAACTATCAATCCGCGCAGATCGACACTATCGCCAAAGCCTTGCAGGCGGCGGGGCTAGCGCCGCGCGCGATGGTGGACTGTTCGCACGCCAACAGCGGCAAAGATCACGAACGACAAGCGCAAGTAGCGCTGGAAATCGCCACCGCGATCGGCGCGGGCGAAAACCGCATCATCGGCGTTATGTTGGAGTCACACCTCAAACCCGGTCGCCAAGACTTAAAGCCCGGTCGTCCACTCGCCCACGGTATCAGCATTACCGATGCCTGTATGGGCTGGGAGGCCTCGGTGCCGGTGCTAGAAGCCTTGGCTGCCGCGGCAAGAAAACGCCGCACTGCCTAAACTGGGACGCCGGACCACAGCTCAAGCGCGGTCCGCTTGAGCCGCCTGCCGCGCGATGTGTTCGCGCACCCGCGGCAAGCGCTCGTAGCCCCAATATAATTCGCCATCGACGACATAGCTCGGCACCCCGAAAACGCCACTGGTCTCCGCTATAGCGCGCATTGCATCGTGTTGACGACGACCTTCGCCGCGTGCGTAGTCGGCAAATTGATCGGTGTTCACGCCCGCCATCGCCAAAATCTCCGTAAGTGCGCCAATATCCTCCAAATCGAGCTCGCGGCGCCAAAACAATTCGAAAACACGATCGTGATAGTCACGCGCAACACCCTGGTTTTGTGCGAACAAAAAACCAATATGGGCCAGAGCGCTGTCCCAGATCTTGTGCGGCCCCCGAATGACCAAACCACGGCGATGCGCTTCGCGGCGACAATCCATGTAGGCATACTTTACCCGTCGCCACTGATGCGCGTTGCGCGTACCGATCGTGTCCTGCCCGTTCGCGTCGAGCTCAGCGGCGCCCAAATAGCTCGGAATATCTAAGGTATAAGGACGCCATTCGAGTTCCACGTTCTCTTCAGCAGCGAGCTTGTAGGTATCCTCTTGGGCAAGATATGCATAAGGACTTTTATAATCGAAGTAATGCACCACTGCGACCATCGAAACCCTCGTTTAATAATTCACAGGCCCGTCAAGACACTACAACCGGTGGCTGCGCATCGACACCCCCGCGTGGCAATAAACAGTTTTTTTACGGCTAGGCGGGGGGCGTCGCATCCGCCAGCTGCCACATATAGAGCGCTAGGTAACTGCGATGGGGGGCGAACAAAACCGCCGCAGTGTTTGCGTCGAACTTCGATTGCCCCGCCAGATAAGCGCCGAACGTCTTGCGAACGGCTACATCACCCAGCGGCCAAATGTCCGGCTCTCGAAAATAGAACATCTCTACCATGTCTACCGTCCACGGCCCCACGCCGTGAATGCTGCGCAGCGCCGCTGCGCGCGCATCGAGCGCCATGCGCCGTAGGCGAGCGGGTACCAATAAACCACCCACACGCGCTTTTTGTACCGCTATCAGCGCCTTGACTTTATTATTCGACAAACCGCAAGCACGCAAGGACTCGTAGCGTTCCGGCACGCAGTACGCGGGCACCCGCGACCCAGCCTCGCGCGCCGTCGCTTGCAGCCGCACCCAGATACTGCGAGCGGCTGTTGTCGATAATTGTTGTCCGACGATAACGCGGGCGAGGAACTGCGCGAGGCCGCCCGCGCGGCGATCGGGCAAACTCAGCGGCCCGAGCGCAGCGACTTCACGGGCCAAGGGCCGCGAAAAGCGGCGCGCTTGGGTGACGAAATGCTGATGAAGGTTCGAATCCATAGTCTCTGTAAACACATATAACAGCGGCGCGCGCTGCGTCTACCTCGGTAACGCCAGCTAAACGCTGGCTACGGGCGTGGCCAGCGGCCACTGGTAAATGCAATGTCAGCAGTCTGTCGGACTTTACGGCCCCTCCGCCCGCCGTAAGATATCGTCCAACACCGGCATTAAATACGTCTTGAATTGCTGTGGATCTTCGCACATGGGAAAATGCCCCATGCCCTTCATCAAGGTATAGCTCGCCCCCGGCACGGCGTCGGCAAGCGCCTGGCAGGCTTCGGGGTATGCGGACCAATCGTATTCTCCACTGAGCACGTAGAGCATGCAGCGTTTGGTATCGATTTGGTCGGCCGTCGCGCGTAAGTCGTGTTCGACCGCGTAGTAGTGCAAATCGCCCGCAAAGACGGGGGGTGCGCCTTGACTATACGCCCAAATCGTTTCTCGCACCGATTGCTCCGGGGCGTGGGGCGAACACAAACTCAGCATCGCGGCCGGTTTTGACTCGTTTGATAAACGCGGATGGTGCCACCATTCGTTGACGAGGCGATCCATGTTACCGCTCCAACACGAAGCCTCAAGCCCGATACAGGCACGAAACGTATCGGGATGATTAAGCGCTAGATCGCCGGCTAAATGGCCCCCCATTGAACAGCCCATATAGACCGGTTGGTCGAGCTTGAGCGCAGCGCACAAAGTGACCCAGTAACGCATGAACCAATCTTTAGTCAGTTTGTATTGTTGCTCCCAGTAGCGCACGCTAGCCGGGGGTAGAGATTTACCGTGGTAAGGCAGATCAGCTGCAATCACTTGGAAGCGCGAGGTAATGTCGCGGTCTTCCAACAAATGACGATACTGACGGCCGTCTGAGCCGGCGGTATGCTGACAAACGAGCGGGATCCCCTCGCCGGCGATTTCAAGATATACGCGATATTCGATGCCATCGATGTCGAGGTAAATATAGCGCCCCGTGATGTCGGAATACTTTGCCATGGATGGTCCTCATTTAAGCCGCGACTTTGGCACTGATCGCCTCACGCATGATCGCGTGAACACGACGCAGCGCATAGTAATACGCATAAGCTGTCTCGAGGTCGCCACCGAACTCAAAATCGTGATGAAACGATGCGGCAAACCAGTCGTGGTAAAACGGTTGCGGGGCGGCGACCAACATTTTTTCCCATACCGCGATCGGTCCGCCAATATTGATCGTGTAGGGGTCGAAACCGTCGGTACCGCACTGAAAACTTTGCACGTGACCGTTTTCGACGCGCATGAAATACAAATCGCGCCCCAGTTCAAAACGAATGTTGCCGTACCAAAATCGTGCTGTTAACTTGAATTCCGGATCATCGTTAAGCCGTTCCCGAATGAAGTCGACTGGCAGGACAAAACTTTCGACAGGTAAATTCACCACCGTTTGGGCCTCCTAGGACGGGTGCCGAACCTCGCATCAACGCGTTACTGGGGCAGAACCGATTCAGCAATGATTCTCCGACTAATTTTATAATACTGCACGCGCACGAGAAGTGTTGCGGTGGAATGACACCGCAGCCGGGGTGGCAAGCGTCGCTAGGTTTGCGTTGCGCACTGCAACAGGGAGGTGCGATTTTCTAAACATTCGAACGAGATCGGTTGGTGTCGTGGTTAATTGAGGGCTGGCTATGCTACGCGTGGGACTATTTTTGGCGACTAATCTCGCCGTCGTTTTTGTGTTGAATTTGCTCATCACCCTGTTCGGCTTGAATCGGGCCGGCATGAACCTGATGCCGATGCTGTTTATGGCTGGCATCATCGGCATGGCGGGATCGTTCATCTCCTTGATGATGTCGAAGACAATGGCGAAACGCGCTGCCAGGGCGCAAGTCATCGAGAATCCGCGCGACGACACCGAGCGTTGGTTAGTTGAAACGGTGCATAGCCAGGCGCGTACGGTGGGCGTCGATGCGCCCGAAGTTGCTATTTTCGAGTCCGCCGCACCCAACGCCTTTGCGACCGGAGCAAATAAAAACAAAGCGTTAGTCGCCGTGAGTACGGGACTGTTGCACGCCATGGACAAAAACGAAGTCGAGGCAGTGCTCGGTCACGAAGTTAGCCACGTTTCTAATGGCGACATGGTGACCCTGTCCTTAATTCAAGGTGTCGTGAACACATTTGTCATCGTCTTGTCGCAGCTGATCTCGAGCATGGTCGATCGACGCGGTGAGGGTGCTTATAACCGGAGCGGTTACGGCTATGGGCGCGGCTTTGGCTACCGCGCCACCTACATGCTCACGCAAACCGTGCTCGGCTTTTTGGCGACCCTGATTGTGCGGTGGTTCAGCCGCTGGCGAGAATTCCGTGCGGACGCGGGCGGCGCCCAACTCGCTGGGCGCGCTAAGATGATCGGTGCTTTGGAACGCTTGCAGCAATTGCAGCAACCGCCGCAACTCCCCGCACAAATGCAAGCCTTGGGCATCAATGGCGGTTTGCTCGGCGTAGCAGGGTTGAAAAAACTTACCATGACCCACCCACCGTTAAGTGAACGCATCGCCGCACTACGTGAGGCGACGAGCTAGTGCCGTAATCGCCGTCGCCGCCCCGCTGGCAGCTACCCCGGTACTCTCGGGCGCGAACACCCAGCCGGGCGCCGCATTGCTCGCTGGGATTCTGCAAGTAACGTCTTAGTTTATCGCCGCACGCGCTACTGCCGCGAGTTGAACTAAACAGCGCTGGCGTCACACTAAACGAGAAGGTGCGGACATCAACGATCTTGTTTTGCAGCGCAATATAACGGCTTTCAAATCTAGTGAGATAATGGAAAAAAAATTTGCGCTAAACACTGATTACTGGTAGACATGCACTTGCGCATCACTGAGTCCTGGGCGGACCCAACCCGTGGTGGGTTGGACGTCGGCACAGACCGGACTGAGCCGATGATGCCAACTTGATTCAGTGCATCTCTCTTTAAGGAGGTTCTTCTACATGCATATTCGCAAATACGATTTTGATTATAGCCGTCGCCACTTCCTCGAAAAGACCGCCCTCGGTCTAGGCGGCGCGGGGGTGCTGCAATCCTTGTGGCCGACCATGTGCGAGGCCGGTGATATCAGCAAAGCTTATCCCGAAGAGCTTCTTAACATAGAGGCTTATACCAAAGGGGCAATTAAAGAAGGCGACACTATCAACGCGGATAATGTTGATGTCGTCAAAGATATCTGTGACCCCATTCTCTACCAAGAAGTCAAACAGCACGGCCGTACGTTTTGGATCATGCCGACCGACACCGATGTTACGGCGATGTTTCCGAAACCGTTCTTAGAAGCGACCATGCGCAATCAAGGCCGGGCGAAATTCGATGAAAACGGTAACGTCTGGACGGATGACGGTTCTCCGTGGATCGGCGGCTTGCCGTTCCCTGATCCTCAAGACGGCTTGCAGACCATCGCTAACTTGACGCTGAGTTGGGGACGCCACGATCAAACTATTTATGCGATCCCAACGTTTTGTCTGGACCGTACCGGCGAACTCTTATACGAATACCATTTCGTGTGGGCCGAACAGAACACCGTAGGCCTCGTCGACAGCCCGGATGGCCCGTATTTGCCCGGGCACGAAGATAAATTGCGTTTTCAATCGACGTGGTTTACGCATCCCAACGATGCCAAGGGCACTGCGTTTTTGAATGTCTGGCCCTACGACCAACGCGAATTCCCTGATTTATTTGGCTATATCCCGGCATTCAAACGGGTACGCCGCTTCCCGACAAACCAACGCTTCGAACCGCTGGTATCGGGCATGAACTTGTTCCTCTCCGACGCGTGGTCGGCAGGCGATCCGATGCTCACTTGGGGCAACTACAAAATCGTCGGCCGGCAACCGCTGTTGGGTTCGATGCATTATCAGTGGCAACCAAACAGTCCCAATTGGGAATATCCGACCGTCGGCGGCCCGCAAGGCAATAGTTACTTCAACGTTGGTAAATCGCTCATTCCCGAAGTTATCGTCTTAGAAGGCGAGCCGACCGGGTTCCCGCGCGCACCACTCAGTAAACGGCGAGTCTATATCGATGCACGAATGCTGACTTTCCCTCAAGCCATCTCCTTCGATCGCCGCGGCGATACGTGGCGCTCATTCGAGCCCGGATTTAGCCAGTACAACCGTGACGGTAAAGTCCTCATGGACGGTGACCATCCGGTATGGAGCTGGAGTTGGGTTGTCGCCCACGACGTGCAAACCGATCGCATTACCTATTTCCATCAGGCGGAAAGCTGCAACGGTGGCTGGAAGTCAGATTGGAACATGCACACCGACATGATCAACGAATACATGACCGTGCAAGCAATGCGACGACTCGGAACGTAACTTATCGCCTACGTCCCGTAAGTTTCTACGATGACAGTAAAGCCCGGGCTCATGCCCGGGCTTTTTTGTGTTCTATTTCTCCGCAAACTTGCGTACAAATAGACTGTATTAAGCTATCAGGGCAGCTCGTGATTGTCGCGTACAAAAGCCAAGAGAAATACCGACTAATTACTCAGCCACCCGCCATATTTATGCGACGGTGTCTTTTAGCGCCTTTAATACAGTGGCACGTACCGAGAGACTCGCCGGTCGTGCATCGACGTGAACCATTTCCCCAGTGAATGGATTGCGCGCCATACCAGCCTTACGCGCCGGTTTTTTCACGCGCCGAAGTTTCACGCCCAGCTCTGGCACGCTCATTTCGCCGGAACCTCGTCCGACGAGGTGACGCACAGCGTGCTCTTTCGTCGCCGATAATACTTGCTGTACTTGCTTCTTAGTCAGACCCGTTTCTTCGGCAACCGCCGACAATATCTGACTCTTTGTTTCTTTCTCCTTAATCGCGCCTTTTCGACTCATTCAATTCCTCCCGCTTGCTAACCGGAAAGTGGCAACCAAAACTGCCCCCGTGTGGATAGTAGAGATATAGTGCAAACGCACTCCAAGCTTCATTCCGCGTTTCGAGCGACCACATCCCCCGTTGCTGCGTTTGGTGCCACGTATGCCGAGGAATACTGCAGACCTAAACGCGAAAATACTGCCGGCGTACTATAATCCCATAATGCCGCTTTGTAAGCCTTGACACCTCACTTTTTTTGTTATTTTTTCGCTAAATTTCCGCTACCCTCCACCTCACCCGACTCACAAATCGTGACGCTTCCAGCGTGACTGCATTTCGGAACAATCGCTTAAGACGAATTTGTTAAAGCCAGCCAAAGAACTTCGAGCGCTCCCACAGCACCATTATGGATACGATGTTTTACGACTTTCGAGAGATCAGTTGCGTCAGGATTTATTTCGACAGTGACCACCCCAGCACGTGCGCCTTCTACGATAGGGCCGTATATGTACGGAAAACCCGCAGTTGTGCCAATTGCAAATAGCGCATCGAAACCTTTCGTGAATTCGCACTCGTAGCTAGCTAACGCATCAGCAGGTAACATTTCTCCGAATAGAACAACATTGGGACGCAGCACGCCACGACAACGATCACAACGCGGCGGTAGTTCTACGAAACCAAATTCCGTGCACTCGCGACGGTCACCGCACGACGTGCAGTAAACGTCCCGCAAAGACCCATGCAATTCAATAACCCGACTGCTACCCGCCTGCTGATGAAAACCGTCGATGTTTTGTGTAACCACGATTACTTCGAAAAAGTTTTCTAATAACGCAATGATTTCGTGTGCGCGGTTCGCGCTTGCGCCGCGACAGGCACGTTCTATTTCGAGCAAATACTTCCAGGTTAATCCGGGGTCGCGGGCAAACGTATCACCGGACAAAATATCTTCGATGGGCATGCCTTCCGCGCTTGAAATATCGTTATAAAGTCCACCCAAACCGCGATAAACCGGCACACCCGATTCTGCCGATACGCCGGCACCGGTGATGATCGCAAGCCGCCGGACCGATTCTAAATCCTCGATTAATTGTTTGATTTTCCGTTGAATTTCGATTTACTCAGCGAGCATCGCCAATGCGCCTAAGGGTGGCCTAGCCAGATCACCGTGATAGAGACCGGTGGGCACATCACCACGGAATCCTCCCGACTGCAGTCGTCTCGCTCATTGTTGCTGCTTGTCAGCCTCATCCAGCGCACTTAGTAAACGTAGCACGAGCTCGTCGATATCTTCATGCGTGGCTGAGAGTGGTAATGCCAATAAAACTCGGCGTCCCACGGCGGGGGCGATCAAACCGTGGCGCAGTGCGCATTGTGCAACCGTTCGCGCAATGCACCTCGCATCGCAATTCTGTATTTGGTCATCTGTGCCTCGACGCAAGAAGTCGAGCGTCGCCAGCAAACCTATTTGACTCACATCACCCATCAAGGAATGTGCTTTTATTTTCATCAAGGCCGTTTGAAAACATCTGCTCAGGAGATCTACCCGCTGTGTAAAATTCGCTGCGATCATCGACGCGATCAACTGCGGCGCAGTTTGTGTCTCGGCACTTCCACTCACCAGCACCATCGCGGCGGGTCGCAATGCAAACGCCTCGCTCGCACAGCCTCCGGCGACGCGACCGAAGGTCGCGGTTTCCTCCACGACCAAAGGAATGCCTCGTCTTTGCAACAAATTCGAGACGGAACGATAGTATGAGCCTGTCGCCCGCAGCAAGCCCGTTTTCAGATTCACAGGACTCGTAACGAAAACGAAACTCACCGTCTGCGGTGGTGAGTGTGCGTCGATAAAGGACTCTAGTTCCACTACCAGCCGGCTTTCAAACGCGCTCTCGCTTTCACCGATGTGGCGCAAGCCATGGTAGTCCGGCTCACTCAACCCATAAAATGGGTACTCGAGGCGTGCTCCCCCACGCGCGGCATTCGCCGACATCACCGCATCTAGCATCGATTCACCGGTGGTGATAAACGCTCGACGTTGGTCTGCGCGCGCAAAACTACACAACGCGTCCCTCGCAGCCCCCCAATTCGAACTCGCTATGATGCGTGTTCGTCCCGCGTCGCCTAAGGGGCGCGCATCACCGTCACCTCCGGGGCAATCTCCACGCGCGGCGGTTAACCCCGCGTCACCATGTCCACGCAGCGAGAACGGCGAAAAACCACTGGCGTCTAAGTAATCGCGACCCGTAGCGTCGTAGACACGCATTGCAGCGCCGTGGGTGAAAACAGGCGGTTTAGCCGCCGCGATAATCAGTGCCTGACGCGCGGCAGCGGCCAAATTCACGGTGCCCGTTACCGTCTCCTCAATACGCTTTGTCATCCTCCCCGACCCAGATCGTAGTTTACAGCGCTTGCTCAACCTGAGTGTCAAGCATGCCACATAACAACGCAGGACATGCTAATAAAATATCTCGGACTTCGCGGCCGCTCGAGAGACGCCCGGATATTGCGCCAGGCGCGCGCTGTGTGTGCCGCTAAGTGGATATCAGGAGATTTTTGATCGTCGATGGTGGCGCATCGGAAAATACACATGCTAACGCGCTTGTTCGCCAGCGCGGTACTAGTTCGCTCAGCTTCGCCTGGGCTTGTGCCGGATACGAGCCGACTCACTAATAGGAGTTAGGGGAGTTGACGTTCTGGCGTCCCGCGTAACGGGACGCCAGCATCTTTAGCGGCTATTCTCGCCAGGCGCCGTAACTTCCGGGCGGGGTTCTCACAACAACGCCTAAACCTTTAGAATTCGTCCCAATTTTCACCGTCGGCGGCGCTACTGCCCGCGCCACCGGCGGCGGCGACCTTTTTGGCAACTTTTTGCTCGGGCGGTGAAGAGGTGTTTTGATTCTGTGTCCAAGGACGATCTTTGCCGCGTCGCTCGCCAAACGCCTCACCCTGCTGTTCCCCCGCGTCCGCACCGGTATCGAAAAGTGAGATCAAGCGTTGCAGGTTTCGAGACTCTTCGTCCATCGCCTCGCTCGCGGCCGCCGACTCTTCGACCAAGGATGCGTTTTGCTGGGTCACTTGTTCGATTTGAATAATGGCCTTATTCACCTGCTCCACGCCCGCGGACTGCTCGGCCGAGGCATTGGCAATTTCGCCAACGATGTCGCTAACTTTTTGCACTGCTTGAACGATACTGGTCAATGACGTCCCAGATTGATTGACGAGTCGTGCACCTTCTTCAACCTTTGAGACGCTATCTTGGATGAGTACTTTAATTTCTTTTGCGGCGACCGCGCTGCGCTGCGCTAAGTTGCGCACTTCGCTCGCGACTACAGCGAAGCCACGTCCATGCTCGCCGGCTCGTGCCGCTTCTACCGCCGCATTCAACGCCAATAAGTTCGTTTGAAATGCGATCTCATCAATAACGCCGATAATATCAGCGATTTTGGTACTGGATTCGTTAATCTGATCCATCGCCGCAACGGCGTCAGTCACGACGGCGCCGCCCGTTTCTGCTTCAGAACGAGCACTAAACGCCAATTCTTTTGCCTGTTCCGCATTGCCAGCGTTTTGCTGCACGGTACCCGTGATCTCTTCCATCGACGCGGCGGTTCGTTCTAGCGATCCCGCCTGCTGCTCTGTACGCGTTGAAAGTTCCAAATTCCCTTTCGCAATTTCGGCGGCAGAGTTACTCACTGCAGAAGAGACGCCACCGATCTCGGTAACCATCTTTAGAAGTTTGGATATGCATCCGTTCACCGCTTCCTGTAACAGTTTGAAGTTACCCGCATACTCTCCTTCCATTGGGACCGTCAAGTCGCCCGCGGCGATCGCCTCCATCGATTGCATGGTCGCACTCATAAGGGACTCGAGCTCCATTCCTTCGCGTTTTTGCGCAGTGATGTCGGTAGCGAACTTGATGACCTTGGTCAGTTCACCCTCAGGCCCAAAGACGGGGTTGTAGCTCGCTTGAATCCAGATCTCCTCGCCGTCCTTGCGGATCCGCTTGTATTCACCGGCATCGAACTGCCCGCTTTGCAGCTTCGTCCAAAACTGCTGGTATTCCGGCCCGGCCGCATAACCCGGCTCGACAAACATGCGATGATGCTGCCCCTTTATTTCATCGAGCGTATAACCGAGCGCGCTTAAGAAATTGTCATTCGCGGTCAGGATCGTTCCATCCTTCTCAAATTCGATCACCGCTTGAGCACGTCCAATGGCGATGACGATCGCCGCCGCTTCCGCCGCGGCACATTTTTGCGCGGTGATATCGGTAGCAAACTTGATGACCTTGGTCAGTTCACCGTCAGGCCCAAAGACGGGGTTGTAGCTCGCTTGAATCCAGATCTCCTCGCCGTCCTTGCGGATCCGCTTGTATTCACCGGCATCGAACTGCCCGCTTTTCAGCTTCGCCCAAAACTGTTGGTATTCCGGCCCGGCCGCATAACCCGGCTCGACAAACATGCGGTGATGCTGTCCCTTTATTTCATCGAGCGTATAACCGAGTGCGTTTAAGAAATTGTCATTCGCGGTTATGATCGTCCCATCGGTGTGGAATTCGATTACTGCTTGGACGCGGTCAATTGCGGTGACGACACCGCGTAGTTCGGCGAGTTCTGCGGTTGACTCCGTAGTCATTATATTCTCCGTAATCGGCGGCGACTGACGCGCTACCAGGGTTTCGAGGTTATGTGTAACATCCGAACATGTCGGCCGTCGATTCTGTTTCTTGAGGCGCAGATAATGCGCCACGGTTCCGCAGCGACGGTGATAGATTGACCGAGTTGTCGTAACGCCATGAGTGAACAACCATCAGACCAAATTCCGGGCGAACTTCAGCCTACCGCCGGTGACGTTGATTACGATCTGGAAGAAATCCTCAATGCGGTGGTATCAGTGCGCTCGCGCATCCCGGATGATGCCTTCACTGCACCTATTCTCGGCACTGAGCGGGCCGGTCACGGGGTTTTGGTGGCTGAAGACGGCTTGGTCGCAACCATCGGGTACTTAGTCACCGAGGCCGATGAAATTTGGCTCGTCGACAGTTCCGGTGCGGTCGTGCCCGGACACGTCGTCGGCTACGACTATGAAACCGGCTTCGGCTTGGTGCAAGCGCTCAAACGATTACCGAGCCGCCCGGTTCAAATCGGTAGCGCTGAAGAATTATTGCCTGGTGACGAAATCATCGTCGCCGGCTATGGCGGTGCGCGCCAATCGCTAAAAGCCCATGTCGTCGCGAAACAAGAATTCGCCGGTTATTGGGAATATGTAATCGACGAAGCCATCTACACCACCCCGCCCCATCCTAACTGGGGCGGTGCCGGCTTGATCGGCCTGGATGGCACGCTATGCGGGATCGCATCTTTGTACATCGACAACATTGCGACACGTACCGGCAACCTCCATGGCAATATGATCGTTCCCATCGATTTGCTTTTGCCGATAATGAACGACCTACTGCGCTACGGCTATCCGCTCAAGCCGCCCCGTCCGTGGCTCGGTGTGTTCGTCACAGAAGCCGAGGAAGAGCTAATCATCGCCGGTATGTACGCGAATGGCCCCGCAGAGCGCAGTGAACTCCGCGAGGGTGACGTCGTATTAGCTGTCGCGGGTGAACCCGTGAATTCCCTAGCACCATTTTTTCGCAAAATTTGGTCACTCGGAGAGGCCGGTGTGCAAGTGCCGTTGACCGTCAGCCGCGGTAGCCAAATACTCGAAGCGCAGGTTGCCACCGTCGACCGCCGCCAATTCTGGAAAGGCCCACAACTGCATTAGACCGGATACGGGCTAAGCTCATGGATAAACTCGTACAAACAGTGCTCGAAGACTATGCGCAGCGGATGGCGTACGAAAAAACGCTGATGCAAGAACTAAGCGACGAACAATTCGACCAACGCATCGATGAGTTTTTGCTACCCGTGGGCGTAGATACCGGTCAGTTTCTGCACAGCCTAATCCGCGGCAGCCAGGCAAAATGCATCGTTGAACTTGGTGCATCGTATGGATATTCCACCATTTGGCTGGCCGACGCGGCCCGGGAGGTGGGTGGGCACGTTATGAGCCTGGAACTCAACGAAGACAAACACGCGTACGCCAAAATGCAAATGGAACGCGCCGGCTTGCAAGATCACGTCACGTTTGTGACTGGCGAAGCAATGCAAAGCTTGACTCAGATTTCTTCCGTGATCGATTTCGCATTGCTCGATTTGTGGAAAAACCTCTATATAAAATGCTTCGACTTACTGTATCCGCGCTTGGCATCGGGTGCTTATGTGGTTGCGGACAACATGATCTATCCGCCTAGCCTGAGCAATTGGGCCGCAGACTACCAAGCACATGTGCGCCAACATGAGGCGGTCGAATCCGTATGTATGACGATTGGCAGCGGCCTTGAAGTAACGCATAAGCTTGCTCACAAATAGCATCAAGCGGTAAGACACAATTCGTCTTCGACTGCCACTAATGTGGCGGTCGCCGCGGCCGCTTGCAACTGCATCGCTCCGATCGTACCGGCGACGCCTTCGGTGGTATGCACGAGGCGTTGCGCGGTTTTCCGAGCGCCTCGCGTATACGCTCTCGCGACACATCGTTGCGACTTGTTCGATAACATCGCTCAATAGAAAATCTGCTGATTCCAATTTCAATGCGCCCGCGTCAATACCTTCGCGCACCTCTTTCGGTATCGTACGCGAAGTTTGCAGTATGACAGGCAAGGTGCTTAAAGCTTGATCGGCCTTGATGCGACGCCGAACTTCTAGACCATCGAGGTCTGGCATTACCCGATCGAGCAACACCGCTTCGTAGTGGTCTGGATCAGTTTTGATTTTTTGCCACGCGCTGGCGCCACTCGCGCACAGGTCGAGCACATAACCGGAGTCCGCAAGATAATTGTCAATCAGCGCCAAATTGAACGACTCATCGTCGACGACGAGAACCTTCTATATTGACCTATCCAGTTACGGTGATCGCGACGTCGTGAGACCCGGAAATCTAGCGGCGCTAGCAACAAAAACATGAGGCGCGATGAGCTACGACCCCACAGCGCCGAGCAGTGCGGTCAATACCGTCGCGACGTTACTCTCAGCGGCCGCTGAAGTCCGGTTTGCGCTTCTCGACAAATGCGGCGACGCCTTCTCTGAAATCGGCACGACTAGCGCAGTCGGCGAACATCTCGGCTTCCATTTGCAGTTGCGCCTCGAACGCGTTTTCTAGTGAGCGATAGAGCAAGCGTTTGGTATTCCCGTAGACGTGCGTGGGACCGCTCGCGAGGCGCTGTGCGAGCGTCGCAGTCTCGGCCTCTAAAGTACCATCGGCAGCGACAAAATTGATCATGCCGATGTTCTCGGCACGCCTCGCATCGATGCGATCACCGAGTAACGCGATTTCCATGGCCTTTTTGATGCCGACCGCGCGCGGCAAATGAAAAGTCGCGGAACCATCAGGACTCGTACCAATATGACAGTAAGCGAGCGTGAAGAACGCGTTTTCATCGGCGATGACGAGGTCGGCCGCGAGTGCCATGCTCACCCCGGCTCCGGCGGCCGCCCCCGCGACACTCGCGATCACCGGCTTCGGCATACGACGCATCGCAAACATGATCGGATGCAGGTCGTGGATCCGTCGCACGAAGGCGTTGCGTAATTCAGCGGCCGGATCGTTGACCATGGTGGACATCATCTTGACGTCTCCGCCGGCCATAAAATGCTCACCCATACCGCGCATGATTACGCAACGGACACTGTCGTCGATTTCCAACTCATGTAAACTTTCGCTCAGCAAGGAGCGCATTTCCATGCTCAAGGCGTTGCGGGATTGTGGTCGGTTAAACGTGATAGTCGCGATCGCGCCGTCAATTTCTACGATAAGATCAGCCATGTCTGCACATCTCCTGATATACCGGGGATAATAACAAGAAATTCACCAACGGGCCGAGTGTACTCGCGAACCGAACTAAAACAGCGGGCGAGCTTTATTAGGGCAACGGACTCGTACGCCTGCGATCGCGGTTTTCAAACCTCGATACATCTATCGGTAGGGGGCGGTAGTGGTGCAGAGTCGCGGCGAAACGGCGCAGAAATTCGCATTCAAGCGAAGTGCTTGCGCGCCCACAAACGCGGTGGCGCACGGTGCTTGCGGGCGACCGAGTCGCTGTACGCATGTCTAGAGGAATAACCAAGGTATGGGTATCGGTGATTTTTGGATCAATTAAGGTCAGCGCGCGGTAACGTGGCGAATCGCCATGAACCGAAACGAGTAATAAACGATCGTCATCGGACGTCCATCGCACTACCGCTACTTGATCTAAAGACCGGGCCCAAGCGTGTTCAATGGTGACCAATCTTCGATGTCCGGCATAGGTCGTAACGCGACCAGCGCTGGCAGATTGATCATCGAGATCAAACTCGGCAACGCCGTTCTCTTGGCCATTCACCCTAAAGGAAATCTTCACGCGCCGCGCCGACGCAGCTGGTGCGAAGCTCGTCGCGATCCGTCTAGGTAACGGCATGACTGTGTTACCAGCGTTATCTGCATGAAACGCGACTGCGCGCGGACCGCAATCACGCGCATAGCGCCGTTCTCGCCGCTCATCGTGCCGCAGGTGACACGCTGTTTGGCCCAGCGCCGCGGGAAAATCCTCCCTAGCGACGTTGTCTGTGACAACGCTCGTCATATCGCGCGCGTCGGTATGCGGGGCATGTGTGCAAACGAGCATCAGTGCGGCCCCAAGTAGGTTCCCTAGCCGCAGCGAGGCCCCCGCCCGGGGCTCTGGCAACGATCGGTATTTCAAAATCCCGGCGAGCACGGCTGCCACCGCCTCGTTGATGTTTCCTCGCAACCACCCATGCGCTGCATGCTCCGTTCCTCGGATCCCCTGATGCCAAGCGGCTTATCTTAGAATCGTCGGCTGCGGCAAAAAATGCTTGAGGATCCTAGCCCGGTTTAGCGGTGGCTATGATTCGGCTTCGAGCGCTGCGCCCATACCAAGCTGCCCGTCGCCAACATCGGTGGTTCGCGTGCCCTATCCACGCTAGCAAGTCTGTCGGACTTAGGCGGTCGGCATCGGGATCTCAGCATCATTTGGCACGACATAGCCACGTTTCACGGCGGATCGCGACGCAATATCTCGATACCAACGTAGGACGTGCGCGAAATCTGTGAGCATAATCCCTTGCCATTCGTAGCGCGCGATCCAGGGCCAAATCGCGATGTCTGCAATCGTATATTCGTCACCAACGACGTAGGCATTGTCACGCAAGCGCGTATCCAAGACCTTATAGAGACGTTGCGCTTCGTTCGCATAGCGAAGCTTAGCGTAGGCAGACTTCTCTGGATTAAAATGCACGAAATGATGGGCTTGACCCAGCATTGGACCCGCCCCACCCATCTGCCACATGAGCCATTCGAGGGCGCGCCATCGGCATGTGGCGTCGGCGGGAAGGAAGCGGCCAAACTTTTCCGCCAAGTACCATAGAATGGCGCCCGATTCCATCAGCGCCAGATCATTGTCGCGATCGACAATCGCCGGGATTTTGTTGTTCGGGCTGATGGCCAAAAATGCCGGCGCGAACTGCTCATCCTTCAAGATATTGATTGCATGAACTTCATACGCCGCACCAAGCTCCTCGAGCATGATGGACACCTTGCGACCATTTGGGGTTGACCATGTGTAGAGATCAAACATGCTACGGTGCCTCACTATGTCATTGCGTCTCTGCGCATCATCGCTCGCGTTGTCGCGCGACGCCGGGCGATGCTAACGATAAGGGCTCGGATCAATTCACCATGAAATGATCCAAGTCATTGTTTAGTTAACCGCTATTTTTGCTAGAAACTCATTTCCGGAACGACTTCCGGGACCAGCATTTCGCCCGCAGTGAGCCTGACGATTTCGTCTACCGACACGCCCGGTGCGCGCTCTTTGAGCCAAAACTTGCTCTCCGCAATTTCTACGTAGGCGAGATCAGTTACGACTTTGTGAATACATTCCGCACCGGTGAGCGGCAAGGCGCACTGAGATAGCAGCTTCGATTCTCCGTTCTTGGAAGCATGTGTCATAGTGACAATGATATTGTCGGCGCCCGCGACTAAATCCATCGCCCCGCCCATACCTTTAACGAGTTTTCCCGGAATCATCCATGAAGCGATGTTGCCTTTGACATCGACCTCGAACGCCCCCAGCACCGTTAAGTCAACGTGACCACCGCGTATCATCGCAAACGATTCGGCAGAAGAGAAAATCGAGGCACCTGTCGCCGCAGTCACGGTTTGCTTTCCCGCGTTAATCATGTCCGCGTCGATCTCATCTTCGCTTGGAAACGGCCCCATGCCCAGTAAGCCGTTCTCGGACTGCAACATAACTTGCATGCCGGCCGGCACATAATTGGCGACGAGCGTCGGGATCCCGATGCCAAGATTAACGTAATAACCGTCTTTAAGTTCGCGTGCGACCCGTTGCGCGAGTTGCTCCCGAGAAAGTGCCATCGCTATCTCCTATGCGGCGCGTACGGTGCGTTGTTCGATGCGTTTTTCAAACTTACCCTGAATAACCCGATCGACGTAAATTCCCGGCGTATGGATCATAGTCGGATCAAGATCGCCGGGTTCCACGAGTTCTTCTACTTCGACGACCGTCGTTGTTCCCGCCATTGCAACCATAGGGTTAAAGTTCTGCGCCGTGTGGCGGTAGATTAAGTTACCATAGCGATCGGCTTTCCACGCTTTGACAATGGCAAAATCGCCGCGAATCGCCTCTTCAAGAATATATTTTCGCTTCCCGAATTCGCGCACTTCCTTGCCCTCGCCTACCGGCGTGCCGTAACCGGTTGCCGTATAAAACGCGGGGATCCCGGCGCCACCCGCACGCAGTTTTTCGGCTAAGGTACCTTGCGGTGTGAGGATCACTTCCAGTTCGCCACTGAGCAATTGCTCCTCGAATAGCTTGTTCTCACCGACGTAGGAGCCGATCATGGTTTTGATTTGCCGATCTACCAACAGGACCCCAAGCCCGAAATCGTCGACTCCGCAATTGTTCGACACCACTGTGAGTTCACGCGTTCCCATCGTTTTGATCTGGGCGATGAGATTCTCAGGGATGCCGCAGAGACCAAAACCGCCCGCGAGTACGGTCATGCCGTGTTCCAGACCGGCCATCGCCTTGCTATAACTTGTCACAACTTTGTCGAAACCCGCCATGCTTACGCGCTCCTCCGGCGATGTTAATGCCTCAGCTAGCTCGCCACCTTAACAGCTTTTGGCCGGCGGCTGACGTCATTCTAAATAGCCGCATGGAGATGTGCCACAATGGGGTACGAGCTAGCATTTCGGATCGAGGTTTGCAAACGTCGATCATCGGCAACGCCACTCTAAGGGAGGGTCATCATGGGCAAAGTAGAAAGCAGTGTTACAGGCGGTATCGCGACGATCGTGTTCACGAATCCGCCAAAAGGGTTCTTCACCACCGATATGGTTTCACAGCTCGGTGAGATTATGGTCAAACTTGAAAATAACCCCGATGTGAAAGCGATCGTTTTTACTGGCGGATTACCTGACGTTTTCATTCGCCATTTCTCGGTCGAAGAGATCATCGATATGGCGAGTGCGCTGCAAGCGCGACGTGCGACGGGTTTGCCCGACCCGCGTTTTGCCCGCACGGCATTGCGGCAAGTGTGGGAGACGATCGATAACTGCCAGAAACCAACTATCGCAGCGATCAATGGTTTTTGTGGCGGGGGCGGCTGCGAATTGACTTTATGTTGCGATATCCGCCTCGCGGGTCCCGGCGATTATACGATCGGACAAATGGAGATCTTAGTCGGCCTGCTTCCCGGCGCCGGCGGTACGACCCGACTCGCGCGCGCTGTGGGTACCGGGAAAGCGCTCGAATGGGTGTTGCGCGGGCGTACATTTACGCCGCAGGAAGCCGCTCACGAAGGCCTAGTGCATCACTATATCGATGGAGACGTGCTCGCGGCCGCACGCGACATAGCCGGTGAATTTCTCGACAAGCCGGCTACTGCACTCGCCTATATCAAGCAAGTAATGCGATCGAGTTACGGTAAGTCGACCGCCGAGGGCGTAGACGAAGAAGGCGACTTATTCGCCAACTTGATCGCGCAAGACGAACGTTGCATCGAAATGATGCGCGCGTACGTCGCCGGCGGCCATAAGCTAAAGAAGTTTTAGGTTCGCTAATAACCGGGTGGCGGCGGTGTATTCGGCGGTGGGATCGCCGCTTGCGTAGGCGGCCCCAGCGCACCACCTGGTGGGGCTTGGTAGCGATGGCGGGGCGGTGCTGGCGGTGTCCGGTGCGGCGTGGCAGCGGTCTGCATGTGCGCAGCCAAATTGGCCGGTACCGGCACTTGGTGCCCTTTGGCGTACATGCATTGAATGTAATGGGCATCATAACGTTCTTGAACGGTCGCCGCCGACCAACCGTAGGCCTGCGAACCAGCTGCGCTGCCGATCAGCAAGCCGCTGCCGGCACCCAGCGCAGCACTTGAGCCCGCCTCTCCTGATGCTGCGCCCAGTAAGGCCCCGGCGGTCGCACCCACGACCGCGCCAGTGACGGCGCTGTTGACACCACTTTGCTGCGCCGCTCCCGCGGCGGTACCACCGACTGAATCGCGGGCGTAGCTTTGACACGTGAGAGAATCGTGGCGAAATTGTTCGAAGTGCGTACCGCGACCGGGCATTGCCATCACGCCGGGTCCTTGTGGGACACTGGCGCAGCCCGCGGCCACCAAGGCTACAGACATCACCCCGAATGCTAAACGTGATTTATTCATGGTCTTACCCCTATGTGCTTCATCGTCTGATGCGTGCGGCAAATCATCGTGGCCGCACCGGTGGGGCGTTGTCCGGGTCGACCGTAACCCATTGTTGCGGACAGTTTTGCACGTAGGGGTAATATCCCGCGGGGCTCGGGCAGTAATACCAATAGTCTTTAGCCTTTTCCACGTACACCGGCGGTTCGCGTTCAATGATCACGGTCTCACGGGGGTAGTGAGAATGACCGTAACCATGGGAATAAGGGGGGTAGATGGGGCTCGCACCCCAGTGCAACGGTGCGCTGAAATAAATGCCTAAGTGAGAACCGCCATGGCGACCATGGTGACGATAGTGGGCGCTGCGTGCGTGGCGTCGATAATGCCGTTGGTGGTGGTTAGCATGGTGGCGGCGAAAATAGCCTCGATGCTTACCGTGAGCCTCGTGGTGATGTCTGTAATGATGCCTGTGGTGACCGCGATCACGACGATAACCTCGGTCATCCGCTGTAGCGTCCACAGGCAGCCCAATAACCAGAGCCAATACTAAGCTTGCGAGAAGCGTTGGTTTTGTCATTTTCGCTGATCTCCCATGAGGATAATAATCGTTCAACTCAGCCGTTGCGAAATCGTCGGCTGCTACTATATGACCCAAAGGATTCGTAATTGTGCCTACGCCTTAGGTAAATCTCTGTAACTACCAGTGCGATGCCATTTGCATCATAGCTACATCGCCGCTAAGCAATAGAAATGCGCGTTACCTAAAGCTATTGCCACAAACGCTGTGAGCGCCTCGGGGGCACTAACCGGATTAGAACGTAAAGTTGGGTGCCAGCGCGATGGCCCCGCACGCCACGGCTAATATTAAAGACGCAGTGTTCCGTAACGTGGCAAATCTGGTGCGGGGGCATTCAACGCCGCGGTCAAGGCAACGCCTAAGGTGTTGCGAGTATCGGTAGGGGCGATCATGCCATCGTCCCACAGCTCAGAGGTCGCATACCAAGCACTCGCTTGCTGAACATAGTCCGCCTTAATTTCGTTTTGAATCTCAGCGATCGCTGCCTCGTCGAGTTCTCTGCCGTCGCGCTTGAGCTGCGCGACTTTGATCGTCGTCAAAGTATTTGCAGCCTGTTCGGCACCCATAACGGAAATTTGTGAATTCGGCCAACTAAACAAAAACCGCGCGTCAAAGGCGCGCCCGCACATTCCATAGTTACCAGCACCAAACGAACCATTGCACATCACCGTGAATTTTGGCACTTCGGAGCACGATTGCACCATGATCATTTTCGCGCCATCTTTTGTGATCCCGCGTTCTTCATACGCCTGCCCGATCATGTAACCGGTAATGTTCTGAAAAAACACCAAAGGAGTGCGATTCTGGTTGCACAGTTCCATAAAGTGAGCACCCTTTAATGAACTGTCATTAAACAAAACACCGTTGTTAGCCAGGATACCGATTTTATAGCCCCATAAATGCGCGAATCCACACACCAAAGTCTCGCCATAGCACGGTTGATATTCATGGAAGCGGCTACCATCGACGATGCGCGCGATCACTTCGCGCATATCGAATTGCTTTTTGATGTTATCGGGAATAATGCCGAAAAGCTCTTCCGGATCGTAATAAGGATCTTCAGGCTCTGCTTGTTGTGCTTGCCATTTGTGCGCTCGTTCCCACAGCGCAACCACGTCGCGACCGATCTCAATCGCTTGCGCTTCAGTCGCCGCGGGATAATCACACACACCGCTGATCGAGGTGTGCATATCAGCGCCACCCAATGCCTCAGCGCCACCCAAACGGAAACGTCTTCCCCGGTAGCGGCTTTGACCAGCGGCGGTCCACCGAGAAAGACGGCCCCCATACCACGTACGATAATGGAGTAATCGGACAACGCGGGGATGTAGGCGCCCCCCGCCGTACAATGACCGAAAACGAGGGCAAGTTGCTTAACGCCGACCTTAGACAATAAGGACTGATTACGAAAAATTCGTCCCGCCATGTAACGATCACCAAACAGTTGGGACTGCAGCGGTAAAAATCCGCCCGCGCTATCGCATAGATGGATGACCGGTAGGTGATTTTCGAGCGCAATGTCGAGCGTCCGCACGATCTTTTTCACAGTCAACGGATACCAAGCGCCGCCTTTTACGCTCGGGTCATCCGCGCGCACGATCACTTCTCTCCCGGCCACGACTCCGATCCCCGAAATGCAGTTCGCCGAGGGCACAGCACCATCGTAAGCCGCATTCGCAGCTAGCGATGACAATTCCAAAAACGGTGTGCCAGGATCGAGCAATAATTCGATGCGCTCGCGCGGCATCATCTTTTGCTGTCGCTCCAAGCGCCGCAGATCGCGATCTGGGCGCACGTGCCGTGCTGCCTCCTGCCGGGTCCGGTAGGTCTGCATCAACTCGAGGTTATGCGTTCGATAACGCCGATACTCGGCGCTGTGGGTGTTAATCTTGCTCGCCAGACGTTGCATCGCGTGTCTAATCCAATTCCACCAAGATCGCGCCCTTTTCGAACGTTTCACCGGGCGCGAATTTCAGCTCCCGCACGGTGCCGTCAATGGCGACAGATAGCTCGGATTGAAGTTTCATACTTTCAATTAGAATAACGCGCTGACCCGAAGAAACTTGCTCGCCGGGTGCAATAAATACTTCGAGCACGGTACCTGGCATGGGGGCGCGAATGCTGCGCTCGCTCGCCAGTCCGTCTGCATGTTCGGCGCCATCATGAACGATAGCGACGTCATAAGTTCGACCCCGCCAGTGCACGTAAATCGTGTCGCCGTCGACCGCAAATGCCAACGCGGAGCTGTGCGTGCCACATTCAATCCGCCCATGGTGAGCGTCTCGGGTTTGCCACGAAACTCGCAACGGCACATCGTCACATTCGATTAGTAACGCCTCCCGCACGCGACGTCGTATAAGCGCGGTGCTAATATCCGCTCCGACACGGTAGCGCAACCGCACTTCAATTCCTCCACTGTCCGATTGCGGTCAACACCGACGGTGTTTTCTCCAAAGTCCGCAAGCGGGGATCAAGCGCCAGCGCTATGGCGCACAATGTGCGACGTTCTGCGGCACCTAGTGCACACGACCGCAGCGTTTCTGCATGACGTTCTAAGAACCTGGTGTCTAGGTTTCCACGTTTGAAGCTCGGGTGTTGAAGCACGCGCTGCAAGTAATCGATATTATGCCGGGCACCTAGAATGACGTAATTTCTAAGTGCTTCCTGAAGTTTAGCGATGGCGGCGTCGCGATCCGATCCGTGGGCGATCAGCTTTGCCAACATGGGATCGAACGCAGCAGTGATCGACTGCCCCGAGTAAATACCGCTATCACAGCGAACCCCCTCACCCGTCGGCTCTTCTAGTAACAGCACGCGACCCGTTGCGGGGACAAAACCCGCATCCGTGTCTTCCGCGCAAACTCGGCATTCGATTGCGTGACCTTCAAAGGTCACGTGATCTTGCGATATCTGCAACGGCGCCCCGGCCGCGATATCGAGCTGTGCCGCGACCAAATCGATACCGGTAATCGCTTCGGTAACGGGGTGCTCAACTTGGATTCGCGTATTCATCTCCAAAAAAAAGAACTCACCGGGGCCCACATAGAGAAATTCGACCGTGCCGGCGTTGCAGTATTTTGCGCTGCGTGCAATTCCAATGGCAGTCTCACACAGTTGCCGTCGATCAGCATCGTCTAAGGCTGGCGCGGGTGCTTCCTCGACGATTTTTTGAAACCGACGTTGCAAAGAACATTCACGCTCACCCAGGTGCAGGTAGGTGCCGTGGCGATCGGCGAGAACCTGCACTTCGATATGGCGCGCCGATTCTAGGTAGCGTTCTATATAGATCCGACCGTCGCCGAAATATTGTTGTGCTTCTTTAGCAGCACGCTCCATCGTCGCCGGTAACTCCTCGGGATCACGCACTATGTTCATGCCCTTGCCACCACCGCCGGCGCTAGCTTTGACGACGACAGGAAAGCCAAGCGCGGTGACCTGCCGAACAAAATCTTGATCATGCGGATCGGCATCGAGGGCCGGGAGAGTGGGATAGCCGTGTTGCGCAACAAAATTACGTGCGCGCGCTTTTTCACCCATCAATTCGATAACGGCAGCGGGCGGACCAACGAAAATCAATCCCGCGGCCTCGATCGCGCGCGCGAATGCGGCATTCTCGGCTAGGTAGCCGTAGCCTGGATGTACCGCCTCGCAGTCGTTACGCTCGGCGACAGCGACCAGCTGATCGACATCGAGATAAGCGGTACCCGGCGTTTCTCCTTCAATTTCGACCGCTTGTGCTGCATCGCTGAACCATGGAGTCCGTCCTTCGGCGGCATGATAGACCAACACGGGCTCGATGCCGGCCGCGATAGCGGTGCCCATAATGCGCCGTGCGATTTCACCGCGATTCGCGATTAGCAGACGTCTAATTGGGGGGGTACGGCTCATACAATCGCACAAAGCCAAACTACTCTGCAGATCGGAGTTCAAACTCGCGTGAGTATAACGCAAACTACACACGGCATGCCGTAGCCGGCAATGTCTACCGAACCCATCACTTCGTGAATAAGCACTTCATTGTTGGCCCTTCGTCGTTGCATAATGTTGTCTTTCGCTTCGCACGACTTCAATGCATGAATCAATACCGTGGCGAGGCACTCACACTACGCGGAGGTAGATCGATGGAACTCGAAGGCAAAGTGGCACTCATCACCGGCGGCGCGTCTGGACTCGGCGAAAGTACGGTACGACGTTTCGTTGAACATGGCGCGAACGCTGCAATTTTTGATGTCAATGAAAAGCGCGGAGAGTCTCTCGTCAATGAGCTCGGTAACAGCAATGTTCGATTCTTCAACGTAGATGTTACCGATGAGCGATCGGTGCAACAAGCCGTCGACGGTACCGTTGCTGCATTCGGTACGATTCATATCTGTTGCAATTTTGCCGGCATCGGTAAGGCCGCCAAAACACTGGGGAAAGACGGACCGCATTCCTTAGATCTATTCAAAGAAGTAATCGACGTCAACTTGATCGGTACTTTTAACGTGTTGAGACTCGCCGCCGCTGTAATGGCAAAAAATGAGCCTGTCGGTGACAGCGGCCAACGCGGCGTGATTATCAATACGGCTTCGGTCGCAGCTTATGAGGGGCAAATGGGACAAGCCGCCTACAGTGCCTCGAAAGGCGGCATCGTTGGCATGACCTTGCCGATCGCGCGTGATTTGGCCAGCTCGGGTATTCGATGCAATACCATAGTCCCAGGATTAATCCATACTCCGATGTTTGACTCGGCACCAGATAATGTCGTTGAAGCTTTGAAAAAAATGGTGTTATTCCCGCAGCGTTTAGGTAAAGCCGACGAAATAGCACACCTGGCGCAGTACTTAGTGGAAAATGATTACACTAATGGCGAATGTATCCGCATGGATGGCGGCATTCGCATGCAACCACGATGAAGCACAATCCAAGGAAAGAGAATTTGCCCGCTAGATTGCGAGAACTAGCGTGAAACTCTACGGCTGCCGAATGGCACGAGCACGTTGGGAGCGCACCCAAGTACCGCGGCGTGACCAGCTGCGCGGGATCTCGGGTCATGCCGCTAAGCGCAAAATCGACAGCGAGTCGAGCAATGCTGGTAAATCACACGTGCCGGAGACGAAAATAGAGATTGTTGGATATCAGCGCGGTCACGACCAAGACGACCCCTAAGAGCTCCACGGGTACGAACGACGCGCCTTGAAAGGTGCGATACGCAAATGTTACGACCGGCATGAAATTAATGAGCAAGGTGGCGTTGACCGCGCCAACCCGTGCATTGCCAAAATTCCACGCGAGGAGCGCGAACAACACGCCAATTATCGTGAGATAAAATAACTCGCCGCGCACCGTCCACAACGTTGCCGGCGTCGGTATTGTCACATATCCGATCCCGACCATAAAACACGTCGTCAGCGCGGTTGCGATAACGCCCGGGATCATTGTCAAAACCGTGATACGCCAAGTACTCCAACGACTAAGACCCGGCGTTCCTAACGAATAGACGACCCAGCATGCGGCGCCAAGCAATGCTAACAGATCCCCGGCAAGTTGCTGCGAGGATTGAAAAGCCGTTAACTGACCCTTGGTTACTACCAGCACCACACCAACGAATGCGAGAATGATGAACAATAGTGTGAAACCTTGCGGCCGATGGCCCCGCAATAGCCATAATGCCAGCACCGCAATGGCGGGTTGCAGCGCAACGATTACCGCGGCGTGCTCGGCACGCGACCAAGACATGCCCACAAACACTAAAGTGGGTGAGGCGAACATACCCACGAGTCCGAGAACGCTAGCCTTAGCTGCAAGATGTTCATAACGAAACGCGCGGCGACCTTCGCGCAAGTATAAGACGAGCGCCAAGCAGCCGGCAGATACCCCGTAGCGAAACGTCGTCATATGAAAAGGGTCAAGCACCGCGAACGCATCTTTTGCGATCGGCAACTGCAGACCCCATGCTGTTACAGCAAAAAAGACCGCGCCTAACCCAGCAGCGAAAGACGTGTTCGCCACCTACGCGTAAGCCGCATCAGAGCGGCTAATACCCGCTAGAACTGGATGGTTTGACGCGCTATCCGAGCCCGAGCTTGGGACGCACCCACTGCGCCAGGCGCCGCACGGCCTCGTCAGCTTCGGGAGCCACGCCTGCCATAAATTGAAACACGTGTTGCATATCGGGAAACACGTCGACTTTGACTTCAACACCTGCATCTTTCGCGAGTTTTTCGAAGCGCAACGTGTCATCGAGCAGCGTTTCAGCCCCGCCGACTTGAAGGTACATCGGCGGCAAACCTCTAAGATCCGCGTACAACGGATTGGCAAGCGGATCTGTTTTCGAAGCACCACCCAGAAAAGTCTCCGACATGTTGGTAATAATTTCCTCTTTCACCAAGCAATCCGACGCCGCGTTCGTCTTAATGCTATCGCCTTTGATCTCCTGATCGTACCACGGAGACATCGGCATCGCCGCAGCTGGCAGCGGCAGATCTTTTTCGCGCGCTCCGAGAATGACGGTAGTGCTCAACGCACCGCCGGCCGAATCACCGACTGTAGCGATATGTTCTGTTTCGACGCCCTGTTCAAGCAGCGACTCGTATACTGCGACGCAATCGTTTACCGGGACAGGATGAGGATGCTCCGGAGCACGTCGATAGTGCACGATGAGCGCGCGGCAACCTACTGCCTTGGCGATATGGCCGAAGACTTTACGGTGCGTATACATCGATCCGCACACATAACCGCCACCATGAGTACACAATAAAACCCGCGATTGTTCGCAAGCTTTCGGGATCGCCCACATGCAAGGCACACCACCACACTCATCTTCCAGGTAATCTATTCCGGTTGGTTCGGCAGTAATATCACCCCAATGCTCGAACATCCCGCGCAGTTCGTCCAGCGACATATCGGGATTGGCGCCCAATTCTTCCAGCCAATAACCATAGAGCTTTTTGATCGAATCGGATTGCTTGCTAGCCATATTGTGCGAGACCCCACTCTGTGTTGCATGGCTCTCACGCACCCCATGGGTACGAGACGACGACCTTAGCGACCGGGTGCGCGCTACGTTCGCGACTTAGCGGCGCACTCAGATCTACAATGCCCTATAACGGTAACGGCGGCGGTTCGACTGCCCACCGCCCCGTGTCGTTTCAGGCGTGTCGCCCGGACATTGCACGAGGCGCTCGATCCGGGCTAGATCGAAATACCCAAGCTTTCCAAAGTCTCGGTCGTGAGCTGGCCTTTGGCCAGGCCTTTAGCTTCTTGGTAACGCGTTAATGCCGCACGGGTGCCAGCACCGATGACGCCGTCGATCGCACCGTTGTAGTGTCCTGCTGCGGTCAAAGCTTGCTGCAGCTTACGAATCACGCCGGGTGTGGTGTTTGTTTCACACAATACCGAGCGCCATTCCAGAAATGCATCTTTCGTCTTAGTAACTTCGGCAACGGTCACGTACTCCGGTGCAATGGTTGTACGGTTTTCTTTCGCATCTTCGACCAATTTGCGTACTTTAACAGTAGCGTATTCAGCCGGGACTTTGACTTTTTCAACCCGAGCAGGTTCAGCGATAACACGCTTTTTGACCGTTTTATACTCGGCGGGAACCTCGACAACTTCTGTTTTCGGAGGCTCCGCCAAGACTTCTTTCGTTACCGTTTTGTATTCCGGCGGCACCTCAACCAAACACATGATCTCACCGGTGGAATTATCTACCTTTTCGATCAAACCACGGCCTCGTTTCCACGTTGTATAACCCGGTTTTACCAGGATCTTTTCTTTTTCCGTGCGATACTTGGCTGGAACCGTAACAATTTTCTTCGATGCCGGTTTAACCATGACGGTTTCTTCAACGGTTTTGTATTTCGCCGGGATAACCTTTAGTTTTTCTGATTCTTCTTTGATCAGAACCTGCTCCTCGGCCCATTCATACTTCGCCGGAACAACCTCGATGATCTCCGTACCTTCCTTTTTGACGAGTTGTTTTTCCGACTTCTCGTAGGTCGGTGGAACCAACACACGTGCATAACACTCGCCGGGTTTCGCATTGGGTGGAAGTAAATCGTCTGCAGCTTGGGCCATCGGCACAGCCGCCACGGCCGAAATCAAAAACAATCGATAAGCATTCACAGGTGTCGCCCTCCGATCTGGGTCTGTCTGTCGAATAATTTGTGGTTTGGGGTGCGTTATTGCGCCTGGTAGGCGTGTGCCAAGTTTAACCGATTTTTTCTTAATTTGCTGTGAATTTTCGGGCTAAAAGCCACCGCCGGTACGAAATCCACCGCGTCCACCCCGCGACCGTGGCCCGCCCCCTCGCGGCAATCGAAAACCGCCGCCGCCGCCACCCGGCCAATGCCACGGCGCGCCGCGTCGATTACGTCCCAAGCCACCGCTACCGAAATCCGGCCAGGCATTGCCGAGATCGCGGTAGCGCTGGTGGCGCCGTAACATATCCCACAAAGCACCCCCCGCGCCACGCGAGCCGCCCCGCAGCAGGTCGTTGATCATTTGCACAATCAAATGTTCGTTAACAAAACCGGATCTAAGATCGTCGTAACGTGCGAGTTTGAATCGCCGGCGCACTCCCTCGAGTTCCTTGAGCCGATCGAAATGTGCGTTGCGCGAACGCTGTTGTTCTGCGATTTCGTGCTTGAGTTCTTCGTCGCGGTCTTGTAGGCGATCGAGTTCGCGTATCACCGCGTCGTCTTCCCGGCTAGACGTCGTTGCCGCCAAGCCTGCGAGTTCGACCAACGAATGGTGCGACAGCGCGTTGGTTAGCAAGGACAAACTCTTTTGCATAAAAGGATCCTTGCCGCTGACGAAGGCCGCGTTGCGCTCCAACAACTCACGCAATTCGTTCTCCTTTTGCTCGATTTGCTGGTCGATTTCAGCTTGTCGCGCTTCGACGTGCTCTAGTTCGGTTTGCTTTTCTGGAACACCCGCGCGTTGCGCGGCTTCGCGTTCGTAGCTCCGCAAAACTTCGATGTGCGCGTCGGCATCTGCGCGCACGTTGGCAGCGTGCTCCGCCAAGCGCTTCGGTATTTCGTTGAGCGTCCAATAATTCACCCGCGCGGGTTCAAAATTGCAAACACGCGCCACCCATCCGTCGAGCGTTCGGATGAGCGGATTGGCGTGATACTCGCTCGTCCCATAGTGTCTTTTCCACAAATACATGAACAGCGGATCGGCGTTGAATGGCGCACCTTTTTCGTTTTTGTCCGCCTCGGCAAGGTGGGTTTTTTGATCAGCCGCCTCGGCGATGGCCTCCGCTGCGCGCGCGGCATTGAGCAGATCTTGATATTTCTCGTCTTCGTCAAGCATGCTCTGCACACTTGCTTCCAGCTGCGCCAGCGCTTCAGAAACTGCGTCGACTTCCGCGTGTGCCTCTTCTCGACGCTTTTCGAGGTTTTCTAATTCGTCCGTGGTGGCTGCAATCGAGCCTTGCAATTCCGCATGGGCCTCGCGTCGCTGCGCAAGCAAATCGAGAACTTGGTGGTCGACGGCTTCTAAAGCTTGGCGCAGTTGCCCGTGACTCAAGGCATCGAGACGCACTTCGGCAAGGCGGTTGATCGCGTTGGCTATCTCGCGTTGTATGCTCGCACGCTCTTCAGTGACCGACGCCAAGCTACCGTCGAGCTGCTCTAATCCAGAACGTGCGCTCATCAGCGCCTGGTCAATATTCGCGAGAGCATTACGACCACTCAGCATGCTTACCAATCCGTGATCGTTGCGCCGGTGGTGGGGATCGTGTAGTCGGGTAAGAGCTTGCCACGATCTTTATGCCCAATGATATCTCGTTGGATTATGCCATCATCACCCTTATCGGCGGCAACTGTTTCGAAGGTCGCCTGGTCGACTCGCACTCCCCACGTTAGGACTTGTTCGCGCTGCCCAGTCTCCTCGCTTTCGACCCAATACGGTAAGCGCTTGCCGCTCGCATCGATCGCCTCGACGATGAGATAGTAGTTGCGTGCATTTTCGTTCACCGCTGGTACACGCCACACCCCAGAAAGCTCGTTCGGCCGGGAGACGATACGCAAATCAAAAACCGATTCCAAAGTGGTGCGCAACGCTTTTAGCTCTTTTAGACGCTGCTTAGCGCGTGCATAGTCATTTTCTCGAATCGCAGCGCGGGCGTCGTCCATGAGCCCCTGTGCATGCTCGCTGGCCAGGGGTGTCTCGGCAACTTGCACGATCGCACCGAAATTATCGTCTAACGCTGGACCCAAGGCAGCGTGTTCACGCGCCCGGGGCAAATCGTAAATAAGATAACGGCCCAGAAAAAACGCCAATAACAACCCCAACACCAAGAGCAGTGGCGGCGCCCAGCGCGCGCGATTAACATAAAGGCGCGCTAGGCGTGTTTGCAAGGATGGCTCGGGGGGAGTGTAACCGAAGCGCTCCTCCTCCAACGCCCGCACACCTTCGGCTAGCACGGCATCTGAGACCTCGATGCCTTGGGCCCGATAGATCTGACGCAGCTGATCGAGCATGCGCTCACGTCGCGCTTCGCTATCGAGCTCGCGATCGATAAGTTCACTGCGGTGGCGCAATGTGTCTACCACATCCATCGCCAGCATGAGATCTTCTAATGGAGCGGGTGCTCCCTTAGCGGTGGCCATCGTCGGCTGAGTTTCGTTCACACGCGCGTATTAATCATACGCCGGTCGGGGGCGGCAAAGTGTTCCCTTGTTGAATGAGACGCGCTAGTCGTTGCTTGCCTTGTTCAACTGCATCGCGGATATCTTCGGCATTTTTAGTCGATAAGGCACGCATTTCGGCGATGATCTCACGCGAACGTGCTTGGAAGTTGACCACCGAGTCGACGAGTTTTTTCACCGCTTCTGCGCGGATCGTGGGGCCGTATCCCGCACGCACTGCCGCTTCTTGTACTTTACCGCCGATCTCGGCGAGATCTTCGAGGCTTTTTGAGACCCCTTCTTTCATTTCCTCTAAAGTGCGCGTACTTTCGTGCAAACCGAATAAGCCGGTAAACGAGGCGGACAGTGCTGTGAGAACCGTTTCGTTCGTGCCAAAGAACGCGATTGCTTGTTTGTAGACGCGCTCTTTTGCGCTCGTCGTCTGCAGTAGCCGCGCCATGACCACTTCGGAAGTATTGTAGGAAACCGTCAAGTTATCAGAAATATCCTTCGCGATCTGATACCGGTCTTCGTCCGATTGCAATACACGAACTTGCTCATCACGTGCGAGTTCGAGTTTCGCTCGCTCAGTCAAATCGTCGCCTTCAGCGGCAGCGACCGCGTCCATGGCTTGTTGCAAACGCCCTTTCGATTCGTTCCATTTCGCCTCAGCTGTTTTCAACACATCGAGTGCAAGAATTTCAGCTTGTTTGATGGCGCCACGAAAGTCTTGATACGCATTCAGAATGGTATGTTCGCGTTCGATTTGGTCTTTCGAATCCCGGGCGACATCCAAATAGATTTTCTTGATTTTATCGAACCGCGTAGCGATATCACCGCGGGTTACTTTCATCCAAACGTTGGAGATCCGTTCGAACGTATCTAACTTGCCGTCGTCGATTTGTTCGACCATGCGTTTGGCATCATCGCGAATGCTGTTGAATCCCTCGGTAATCTCTTCGTAGCGATCGCCGAGCTTCATGAGACTGACTTGTTCACGAACTACTTCATTGAAAACCGACGCCTGGCTCAATGTGCGCGCAATCGCGGCGACTTTATCCTGATCCAGACTCGTCAAGCGGTTAAGGAGCGCTATGATGGGTGCTTCTTCGGTTTGTTCTGGGACTAAGCCTAAATCACGTAACTGGCTCAGCGCGCGATCGATATATTGCAGCGATGTCGATGACATTGTTTTGTTCCTCCTCTCCGTCACCACTGGCGACGTCGTCCGGGCATTTCGACGGAACGCATGATAGGGTGGAACGTCGCGCTTGCCCAGCCCTCCGTATCGTTCAGTAACGATTCACCATCTTTTATCGCCATATAGCAGATGCATGAGGGCGGCTTAAATATCGCCGTCGACTACCAAAAATGCCACGCGTCTGTGGCGAGGATCCAACCACCCAAGAGCAAATTGGTCGTCCCATGGGCACTCATCGCTTCGCCGAGATCGCCGCTACGCACGGTGAGAGCCTGATAACTGGCCCCGCAAATAATTCCCGCCAACCACTCATTATGTGCAATACCGAACAGCAGCGCGGTCCATATAAAGGGGCGCCAATGCCAAACCCCTAAGGAGACGGTCGTAATTCGCGGATTAGTGAGGTAGCGGTAGACGAACGAGCGGTAAAACGCTTCCTCCAGCGGCGGTACGACCAGCGTCGAACCGAGGATCCTAACGATCACGAAAAACCACGCCAGCGCTGCGCCGGCGCCGTAGGAAGCAAACGGATCCCAGGCCGCTACCGCGGCCGCCGCGTCGTCGTCCAACCCGGCGGCGTCCCACAGGCCGGCTTGCGTCGTTATGCCCTCGCCGGTCGCGATCCAGATCACCGCCATCAGCACGCCGACGCCTAGCGATTGCCACGTAATACGCCAGCGCATTTCAGCGACATGTGGCCACACCCACAGCAGCAGCAAAACTCCAATGATCGTTTTTAGCGCATAGACCCAGTAACGGGCCAGATCGCCAAACCACGTTTGGGCAACCGTCAACAGCACGAAAACGACAAACGGTGAGACGCGATAGAGGATCGCTAACTGGTGGTCACGCATCGGTGCTAACGTAGTGCAGTCGGTATGATCTCGAGCTCGGATGAAAAATCACGTCACCCTCGGAGCGCCACACCGGCACCTCGTTGTTGCTAGGGCCAAGCATTGGTATGCGCACGTATGATAGCGGATCGCACGACATTTTGGCGCTCACGTCGCTATACTAGCGTAACTTTGTAAGCCTAAATCAGACGCCATTTGGCGGTGCTTGGCGATGCTGAATAGATATTCCCAGGCAACTTCTTCGTACGACGCGACAATCCCCTTGTTGATGATCTCGTTGTGGCTAAGCCACACCGCGAGCGCTGCGCAAACGGGATCGACTCGGACTGATGATATCGCCGTCGAGACAGCCGCACGCTACGGCCCGCAGGACTATCGGCTCGCCGAACAGTTCTTGGGCTTAGGGATCCAGCAGTACCAGCGGGGAGAATTAGACGCGGCAGCCGACAGCTTATCGCAAGCATTGCATATCGGTCGCATTCACCAGGGCTTACATCACCAGAACCACTTACCCATCATCGATTTGCTCATAGATGTTCATCGAGCCCGCGGGGCCTGGCCCGCGGTCGAGCAAAACTTTGCCCTGTCGAGGTGGATGGCGGAGCGCGAACTCACCGATGACGATGAGCAACTCATCGCGGTGCTGAGACGCGACGTCAGTTGGCAATTGTTGGCGACGCGCCTGCCGACGAAAAAACCGCCTGATGTTCACCTGCAGCAGGCCCGCGACAGTATAGACAAGGCGCTGCGCGCCGCAGCCCGGCTCTTCGGTGGCAAGGATCCACGACAAAGCGAACTGCTGTATCAAGCCGCACACGTCGACTTTGCGATCGCATCCTACGTCGCGTTAACCCCTCACGAAACGAGAACTTCGGCAGATCCCTTTTTTCAAGATGACTTCTACACGGAAGAAGTCATGAGAAGGCGGAAAATTTTTTTTGAAAGTTATAACCGGGGACGGACCAGACTACTGCGCGCGATCGAGATCCATCAACAATCGGGTGATGCCGAGCAACTCGCGAACGCACACGCTTACTTCGGCGACTGGCAGTTGCTGTTCGGGCGTTCACGGGGCGCTAGCGAGAGTTATCACAACGCCTATCAAACCTTGGCGGCAGTCGATGTAACTAAAGCAGCGAGCTATTTCGAGCGCCCGCGCCTGCTACCTTTGTTTCCGAACCCATCGCCTTTTACCGCGGCGTCCGACCGACGTGAACGCGGGGGCGCGGGGGCGCGCTTAGCACTGATCGAGGTGAATGCGAAAGGTCTCGTGCGCAAAATCGAGCAGAACCAACATTCGACGGGCCGGGCGCTGCGAAGTTATCTGCGCGCCTCCCGTTTTCGACCGCGATTAGTCGATGGTAAGCCGGTGGCGACGGCGGGCGTCGAATTCCGATATTCCGTGCCGACCGGCAATGAGTAAACAGTTTAAGCGACGAAGTTGCAGACATCGGCCCAAATGGCCCGCGCTGGTAAGCATGTTAATTGCGTTAAGCGCTTGCCAGCAGCCGCTCAGCGTGCGCGTCGAAACTTCAGTGCCTGATGCCTTAGTCGAAACGCTTCCGATCACCTGCGGTGTGGTTTTCGAAGCCACGCTACGCGATCACGTCTACCGCGAAGATAGCGAGCACCGAGAGCGTTGGTCGATTGCGACGGGTCCATCACAAGTTACGCTATTTCAGAAAGTTCTAAACGCTATATGTGATGAGTTGCAAGTGGTCGACGCACACGCCGAACATGATTTCGACGTATTAATAACGCCGATTATCGATGAAGTGCAGTTCTCCTTACCCCGGGAGACCGGGTTCGAATACTTCGAAGCATGGTTTAACTATCATCTGAAGCTCGCCAAAGTAACGGGAGAAGATGTCTTGGATTGGCATTTTGCAGGTTACGGAAAAGCCCCCGGATCACGCTTCGGCACCATCGCGCAAGGCATTGAGCAAGCGGCCCAAGACGCCATCCGAGACGCCGGTGCTAAACTTAGCACCGGCTTACTTAGTGACCCGGAAGTTTCTCAATGGTTAAGTCGTTCGCCCTGACAGTACTCACCGCTGTGTTGATGTCAGTGGGCTGCAAGAGCCACACAGTCATCGAACACCGCCAGGACGCGCCCGTTACCATCAGCGACGCGGACGCTCTTGTTGTGCTCGCGCGACGCACGGGCATCGGTCGGGAAACCGAGCAAGATTTCGTCGCCTGTCTCGGTCGCGAACTTGCCGCCAACGCCGGCGCTAATTCGGTAATTTCCGAGCAAGCGTTCGTCGACGCGATGTACCCGTGGTTTGAAGCCAGCACCGCACCGCGGGAAATCGAGGCATTGAACACCTTGCTCGCGCGGCGCGTGGTTTTAGACCGTCTTGAGCAACTCAAAGTACGCTACTTACTATGGATCGAAGGGACGACGCAAACCGTTGACCGAACGGGTTCGATTTCCTGCGCTGTAGGCCCTGGTGGAGGTGGATGTTTTGGGTTTAAGTCTTGGGACGACGAAGCGCACTACGAGGCGGCGATTTGGGATTTGCAGGAACTTGCAGTCAGCGCTCAAGTCGCATCAGATACGCGAGGCACGTCCTATGTACCGGCCGTGTTCGTGCCGATCCCGCTGTTGGCACGCGTCAAGCACGCCGCCTGCGATCGCATGGCAACCCAACTCGCCAGTTTCATGCAAATCGAAAATGCAAATGCCGCCGAACAATCGCAACGCAGGCTCAAGGAATAAGGGGGGAAGAAGGGGACATGCCATTTTTCTCCTACCCTTCATAATCGCGGACGGAACGTGGCCTATCCTCTTTTGTTCACCGATATTATGGATGTTGGCTCGCGCACCACTCGGTAAATCCCGGTAGTTCCGCCACATGGTTGCCGCGCCCATCACCCGGCGACACCAGGTGATCGTCTGGTAATCTCCGCATGCTTTTTTGCACGGTAGTTGAAGTAATTTTTTATGCCAAGCTGAGCACCGAATGCTGATAGCTGATCGCCTGGGTACAACGATCTCCCCGAAGCAACGGCCAAATATACGAGCCGATCCGATGGTTTGAGCTTTTTCCACTTGCCCTCGCAGTCGCTCTGTCGTGCCCGGCTATAGAACACGCGATCATACGCTTCCTACAGGGATAGGTTGGGGTGGAGTGCGACAAGCTTGATGATGTTCATTAGATAGAACGGCTTGTGACTCAATCGTTCGAAATATGACCAGGCAGCTTTTTCGTCCAGCTGACGCTTGGTGACGCGCTTGAAGGTCTTACCAATGAATGAAATGAAATCCCGCTCCAGATCGGGAAACGGTAGTTGTTCGGCAAAGTGATAGAAAGGCGCTTTGCTGTCACACATCCACAGTACCTCCTATCCAGGACACCCATCAAAATGTCGGCGTAAGTTTCTCCGATAGCGCTGCTGGGATCACGCGGCCATTCGTCGGTACAGACGCTCGGCGTAGCGGATCCCGCGATAAAAATGGCCGCCTCTGGCCACCGCGTGCGCTGTCATTGTCATCCCCCCGAAAACTCGGAGCGGTTATAAGTAGAAAATTCCATTAAACCGAAGGCAAAGGAGTTTTCTATGAGAAAGTCGAGATACAGCGAGCCAGATCCTGGCGATCCTGAAGCAGAACGAGCAAGGCGTATCCGTCAATGACCTGTGCCGGGAGCACGGCATGAGTTCGGCGCAGTTCTACAAGTGGCGCGCCAAATTCGGCGGGATGGATGCCTCGCTGATGAAGCGCAGTAAGCCTCCGGGCAACGACACCCTTTTCATCGCGGCGTTGGTCTGCGAAGGTGCGCACGCGAGTTATCGCTAGCCGTAGTAGGAGTGCACGATGGAAACAACGGACATTGCTTCAGCGCCGTCCCTGGCCCCTCGTCGAGACCGGACCTACTGGCGAACCCGGGTCGACGACTGGAAGCGCAGTGGTTTGTCCAAGGCTGCGTTCTGTCGCCAGGAGGGGATCAAGGTTGCAACGTTTTATTACTGGTGCGGCGTATTGACGCAGAGCCAGTCTTCAGGTTTGTGCCACCGGATAACCGCTAAGCGCAAGCGCAGCACCGAGGGAGCGGCAGTCAATCCGAGCTTTGTTCCCGTCACCCTAGAGCGAGAGCCGACCGCCGTCATGACGGTGCAACTCGGAGATGTCACGGTTAGTTGCCGTCAGCTGATATCGGGCGAGCAGTTAGGTGCCTGGTTGAGTGCGATCCGCCGCTCTCTGTGATCGACCTGGCGCACCAAACACGAGTCTATCTGGCGCGCGAGCCAGTCGACTTTCGGCGGCAGATTGACGGACTCTCATTACATGTCCAGGAAGTATTGACGCTCGATCCCTTCGCACCCCATCTGTTCGTTTTTCGCAACCGCGGTGGCGATAAGATCAAGGTTCTGAGCTGGCACGGCAACGGGTTTTGTTTATTGTATAAGCGGCTTGAGCGTGGGCGTTTTGTATGGCCCAAGATGCACGACGCGATATTCACTTGCTGCTTGCGTGATTTGCAATGGTTGTTGGAAGGATTGGATATCGCGTTGTTACCGAGCCGAAAAAACCTTATCTTTTCTCGCGTATAAATACCCTTATCGTAAGCTCATCGGTTATAATACAGGCATGCGATCGTCGCCTGTTTCCTTGCCCTCCGATCCCCAACAATTACAAAAAATATGCACGCAATTGCAGGGGCAATTGGCGGATCAAAACCGTGTCATTGAGTCTCAACAAAAGACGCTTGATGAACACGCTAGAGCGCTGCAAGCCAAACAAGACACCATCGATTATTTGACGGAACAATTGATTTTATTGCGTTCTAAACGTTACCAGGCGCAATCGGAGCAACTCAAATCACTGCAGGGTCAGCTGTTCGACGAGGCGGAGCTCGAGGTCGCTATTCGGGAAGCCGAAGCGGCGTTAGCTGAGCTCCAAACATCGGCTGCGCCGATTGGGGCGCAACCCGCGCCGGCGAAGGCGCGCCCCAAACGCAAACCGCTCCCGGAGCACCTGAAGCGTGTCGATATCGTGATTGATGTTGATGACGCAGACAAGCAGATGATGGGTGATAACTGGACCCTGGTTGGCTACGAGATATCCGAGCAGTTGGCGGTTCAACAACGCACCTATTACGTGAAGCGGTTCAAGCGGGCCAAGTATGTAGGCAATGAGTCCTCAGGTGAGAGCGGCGGGGGGATCAAGGTCGCGCCACGCCCGGCGGTGATGCTGCCGAAAGCGATCGCCGACAGTTCGGTGCTGGCCGATGTTATCGCGGCTAAGTTCGTTGATGCGTTGTCGTTTTACCGTACGGATAGGATTTTGCAGCGAGAAGGGGTCGATATCGGCTATTCCACACTGTGCGACTGGCCCATTCAGCTGAGTGATCGATTGGCACCGCTGGAAACTTTGATGTTCGAAGCGCTGAGTGACAGCGAGTTGTGGCATCCGGATGAAACGACCTTACGGGTACTGCGTGAACCGGAGCGGGCGGCCGAGACGAAAAGCCATTTGTGGGGTATTCGTGCGGGTCCGCCGGATAAACCGGTCATTATGTTTCATTACCACCCGCGGCGTAATTACGATGCCTTGGTTGCCTGGCTGGAGCCCGCGCTGGATGGATTCACGGGTGTCATTGTCAGTGATGAACACAAGCCGTATAACCGGTTGGTGGTGGAGTACCCTGATATCACCGGTCACGGTGGGTGCTGGGCGCATTGCCGGCGCAAATTCGCCGATGCGGCCAAGGGGCGGCGTGCAGACGCCGAAGTCCACAAGGTGCTGAGTCAGATCGCGCTCCTGTACCGGCTCGATAACAAGCTTGCACATCTGGACGGTGCGGAAAAGACCGCGGCACGCCATGCGCACGTCGCACCGCAGGTGGAAAAGATAAAAACCACTTTGGAAAAGCTTCAGCCCAAGTTCCCGAAAAAGGGTTTGATGCAGACCGCCATCTACTATGCGCTGAATAACTGGGGTAAGCTGACGGCGTTCCTCGATCACCCCGTGATGCCGCTGGACAACAATCCGATGGAGCGGGCAATCCGGCCCTTTACGCTTGGCCGCCGTAACTGGCTCTTCTCGGGCAGTCCGCGCGGCGCGCAGGCCAGTGCCTTCATGTATTCGCTGATTGAGACGGCAAAGGCCTGCGGCTGGGAGCCGAAGGCCTACCTCACCGAGCTGTTCGAGCGTTATCCTCACGCGACCACCACGGAACAACGTCGCGCTTTGCTGCCGATGGTTTTAGAAACGAGCGAATAATCGGGTTCGGGGCAATCCCGTTGTTCGCCGGGGGCTTACGGCCCGATACATCACTTTCTACAACAGTCGTCGGCCGCATGTTGCCAACGACGACTTAACGCCGGATGCGGCGTACTTTGGCGCGCTCCCGATCATCCGGGCGGCGTAACCGTGAAACCGCAGGGCCGATCACTTATCAAGCTGTGGAAAACTGTCCAAATTTGCGGGACCACCTCTTACAAAGCGCGTCAGGTTGGGTATTTAACGCAACTGTTAAATGATTTGTGATAAGAGAAAAATAAAAATCAAAAAGCTTTTTTATATTTTAAAAGATAATTAGGAATAGCCCCCTTAATAAAAGATTATTAAGACTTTTAAAAGAAGCATAAAATAAATAAAATTGTTAAATGGAAGAATTCAAAGAGATAGCCGCAGAAATTAAAGAGGCAGAAGAAAATGGATTGATGGGGGAAGAAACTGATGTACTTACGGGTTATTCTGGTAAAAAGTTGGTAGGTCTCCTGCAGCGATTGTCTAGAAAAAGAGTAAGTGATGAAGCTTGTTACTTAGAGGTTGGAGTGTACCAGGGGCTAACGCTATTATCGGTTGCGAAAGAATTAAGTAAAGGAAAAGCTTATGGAATAGATAATTTTGCCTTTTTTGATAGAGATGGAAAAAACTTTTCTTTAGTTAAAGAAAGAAAGCAAAAATTAAATATTGACAGAGCTGAAGTAATAAACATGGATTATGAAGATGCTCTTGAAAACCTTTCGGAGCATATTAATCATAAAAAAGTAGGCGTTTATTTTATCGATGGTCCGCACGATTATAGGAGTCAGTTAATGTGCTTATTACTTATATTACCTCATTTGGCTGATAATGCTATTATTTTGGTAGATGATTGTAATTATAGACATGTTAGACAAGCGAATCGTGATTTTCTATCATCGCACCCTGAATACAAATTGATTTATCAATCTTACGGAAAATCTCACCCATTAAATATGAATGCTGCAGATAGAAAAGAAGCTGAAAATGGATGGTGGGATGGAATAAACGTTATCGTAAAAGATCCAGATAACAAATTGCCCCAAATGCTACCTCCTACATTCAGGAGCAGGTTGTTATACGAAAATGAGCATGCAATACATGCAACAAAACACCCTGATGTTGTACCAGGGTTGTTACCCATTGTTAATTTATTAGCACCTTTATATAAGTTGATATTCAAAAAAAGAGCTGTTATTAAAGGAAAGTATAAAGAGATGAACACCTATAGCGATGGGTTGCCAAAAAATGATTTCAATCAAGCACTAAAATAAAATGTAGAAGTTACGACCCGATCTGACGGTTACCGATTTTTCGGAGATATTTTTGTCAGTCGAAGTCTAGTTTAATTTCTTCTCCTGCCAAATTTGTTTTCCGTCGATGAGCGTTTCCATCGGCGTTCGACCACAGCACATTTTACCCTGATGCGTTCGCTCGTGGTTGTAATAGTCTAACCACTCGTCGAGGTCCCGCTGCAGGGATTCGATAAGAGGTGGTCCCGCAAATTTGGACAGTTTTCCACAGCTTGATAAGTGATCGGCCCTGCGGTTTCACGGTTACGCCGCCCGGATGATCGGGAGCGCGCCAAAGTACGCCGCATCCGGCGTTAAGTCGTCGTTGGCAACATGCGGCCGACGACTGTTGTAGAATCCGATGTATCGGGCCAGGGATTGCCGAGCGTCCGACACGGTGTCGTAAGCCCGCAGGTAGACCTCCTCATATTTCAGCGTCCGCCAGAAACGTTCGATGAAAACAGAAGTGGACCCTGCCGGCTGGACAGGAAAGGAGAACTGCTAAGTGGAATCTTCTGAGATACTTCTCATTGAGAGAAGGAGCAGAAGATGACGAAAAGAAAACGACGGAATTATTTGGCGGCATTCAAAGCGAAGGTGGCGATGGCGGCGATCGGAGGTGATCGGACCCTGGCAGAGCGGTCAGAGCAGTTCGAGGTACACGCGAATCAGATCCAAGACTGGAAGAAGAAACTGACAGAGAATGCTGAGCAGGTTTTCGGTGCTGGTGCGGTAGCCGCTGCGCAGACTGAGCAAGAGGCCGAGAAGCTGCACGCGAAGATAGGCCAGCTGACGATGGAGAACGATTTTCTGTCAAAGTTTCTCGGACGCGATCTGTGAGCGAGCGCCGAGCAGTTGTTCATAGTGCTCACGAACTACCGAAGGTGCGGTATTGTGGGTTGTTGGATATGACGCGTTCGACGGCGTAACCAGGCCACAGGGATCTCAGAGGAAGACCTCGAATTGATGCGTCTAATCGATGAGATCCACCTGGAGTTGCCATTTTACGGTTTGCGCCGGATCCGAGATGAGCTGACGGATCGGGGTCATCGGGTCAATCGCAAACGGATGCAACGATTGATGCATCAGATGGGTATCTCGGCGCTGTACCCGAAGCGGAAGACGAGCAAGCCTGGGAAGGGTCACAAGGTCTATCCGTACTTGCTCAGGGGTCTGTCGATAACGCGACCGAATCATGTCTGGGCCGCGGATATCTGTTATATCCCGATGGCGAAAGGTTTCATGTATTTGGTTGCCATCATGGACTGGCACTCGCGCCGGGTGTTGTTCTGGCGGCTGTTCAATACGCTGGACAGTCGCTTTTGTGTCGAGGCGCTCGAGGAGGCGCTGGCACGCTTTGGTCGACCTGAGATATTCAATACCGACCAGGGCGCGCAGTTCACCTCTGAGGCCTTCACCGGCGTCCTAAAGGCACAGGAGGTGGCGATAAGCATGGATGGTCGTGGCCGATGGCTGGACAACGTGTTTATCGAGCGGCTGTGGCGCAGCGTAAAATACGAGGATATCTATTTGCGGGCCTATGAGACGCCGGCAGCGCTTCGAGCTGGCCTCACGCGATACTTTGCATTTTATAATTCCCGGCGTCGTCACACGGCATTGGGCCGACGCACCCCGGATGCGGTGTATTTCGGTCAGGCCGCCGACAACTTGGTGGCCTGACCACGGGCGAGGATTTCACTTAAGCGGCTGCCCAAATTTTGGGGTCCACTTCTAAGACGGAAAATACAATTCGCGTACTTCCTCAGGTGTCTGCGGTGGATGATTGTCCATCAAGGGGTAGGCGCTCACACCGAACGGCGTTGCTTCCGCGTAACGCAGTTTTTCCGTGGATATGAAGATGATCGTGTCGTGATCCATCGCCGGGGCCAGGTCTAAATTCCGGGTAATATCCCAAACTTTTTGTAAGGTGTCGGCGTGATAAATTTCCCCCTCCTTGCGCTTTACCATGATCGCAACTGTTAGCGGATTACCGAAATTGCGATGGTCGAAATATACCTGCACGAATGGGTCGTCTTTCGGCAATAAGTCGTTGAAGATGGTGCGAATGTCGACCTTGTCTAGACCGCGACGCGGTATTTCATCACCAGACGAGCAATAGTAAATCTCACACCTATTCCCCCGTAAATTGCGCCATGCGTTTTTCTTTAAACGCGCTCACTGCTTCGATGTGATCAGCGGTACGTGCGCAACGTACTGTGAATTCCGCTTCAAGTGCGAGGGTGTCCGAGAGACTGCAGGCGGTCGCAGCGTTGATCGTGGTTTTCATGTATCTCAGCGCGATCGGCGGGCCGCTGGCGATGCGTCGTGCAATGTCACGCGTACGATCGCGTAAATCTTCATCGGAAACCACTTCATTGACGATCCCTAGTGACAAACAGTTTTGCGCGCTTATACGGTCGCCGAGCCAATAAAGCTCCTTCGCTTTGGCCGGACCAACGAGATGGTTTAGCAACCAACTGCCACCGTAGTCACCAGGTAGCCCCACATTCGTGAATCCGGTTGTCACAAATGCGCTTGCTGCCGCGATGCGGAGGTCACAAGCGAGCGCGATTGAAAAGCCAGCACCAGCCGCTGGTCCGGGTAAAGAAGCAATTGTCGGAATCGGGTGTTCGTACAAACGTCTGCTGAGGGTCTCTTCTCGTTGGGTAAGATCGGCAACGGCTTCTGCCTGTGACCGTGCAGCGATGCTGTTCTGGTTACTATCACCCATCCCAGAAATGTCGCCGCCAGCACAAAATGCTTGTCCTGCACCGGTGATCACGATACAACGAATGTCGCTACCGGTTTCTAGCCTCAGTAAAACTTCGCGCAAAGCTGGTGTCAGTTCGTCTGACAGCGCATTACGTTTTTCCGGGCGGTTTAAGGTAATGGTCGCGACTGCATGCTCCACATCGCAAAGTAACTGCTGGGTCCCAGTGTCGATTGATTTCATGTCTTGCCCATCATTTTCGCTCGGTACCAGATCGCCGACGCGGTAATATATCATCGATTGTGAAGACGCTTCTGACCAAGGTCGTAACCTCGTGGATAATCTAAGGGGCAGCGCATGACGGCGACTGCGCTTGCTTGTTTCGAGCGATGCTTAAATAGGGAATACTCTCCGCAACGATGTCCCAGCGAGTCTGATTTCTACGCGCTATGGGAGCAACGAGAGCTTTCGTCGTTACCGCCCTGCGAGTGCGCGATCGTGGGCGCCATGCTTGCAGATCGTTTACCGTGGGTATTTGCTGCGGGTTATCAAGCCACACTTCGTAACGCATTTGCGTCGTTACCCGCAGGCGGTTGGGCCGCCTTTGCCGCAACCGAAGACACGCGATCGCCCTCAGAATACCCGGGTACCGAGCTAATGCCGGCAGAGCTCGGATTTCGCTTAAACGGTAATAAGTCGTGGATCGCGCATTCGAAATGCGTCGACCACTTAATCGTGACTGTCAATGATCCCGGTGGCGACAAATATCGTGCACGGGGCACGATAATCGCAAGTGACGCCGAAGGGGTTATGCTCACACATCGTGACCGACCACGTTTTTTGGGTGCAATGAGCCAGGGTTTCGCGCATTTTGATAATACTCCTGTCGCCACGGACGCGGTGTTCGAATTCGAACCAATTCGTCAATTTGGGCGTACTGAAGCGAAGTTTGTCATGCTTGCCTGTGTCTCGTTTATGGTCGTTCAACTTGGCGAAAAATACCCGTTACGTGAGCGCTTGCTGACGCTGGCGGGTGCACTTCTGACATTGTTGGCCGAACAAGAGACGTCGAGGCAACTGTACGCGGTACTTGACCGTTATTACCAATCTTGTGTCCACGACTTTGAACGGAGCGCCGCTGCGGAGCGCATTCCGCAGTTTGAAAACGATAAACAACTATTCCGCATGTATACCGCTCGCATTCAGCGGCGTGGCGAGTTTGCAAGAAAGAGTTGATAGCGATCTTTATCGGTCGGCGGGTGTTTTACTGATCAATGCCACACCTAGCGCAGTGATAGCTATTCCAAGCAATTGCATGTGGCTTAGTCGCTCATCAAACAATACATAGGCTTGCAAGGACGTAAGTACTGGGACGAGGTAAAACAGGCTTGATACCTTTGATGCCGCGCCTAGGCGAATGAGTAAAAGCAAGATGCCGACTGCGCCGATCGAGAGCGCTAGGCTTAACTAGATCACCACTAAGATGACCGTGGCGTTCCATTCGATACGCCCAGTTTCAAATAAACTTGCATAGAGCGCACATACAACACAGGCACTCGTCACTTGAACGAAGGAACCACCCCATAGTTCGACACACGGGATAAAACGTTTTTGATAGATCGTGCCAACCGTGATCGCGATTAAGGCCGCGACGCACAGGACAAGCAAAGTCCAGCTTAGGTTATCACCTCCGATGCCCTTGGTCACGACCATGCTGAGCCCAATAAACCCGAGCCACCCACGTGTCGATATGCGCTCGCCCAACAGTGGAACAGCGATGATCGCGGTGAGGATGGGTTGTATCCCTGCGATCAATGCCGCGATACTAGAAGCCATCCAGCGATCATGGGTAGGGTATTAACCGCGACACGCCTCTCACCACGATCAATGAGGGGATCTCTGCAGTTGGAGCCTATATTTATTCCTCGACAGCGGCGCGAGGCGCCATCGAAGGTTAGATCAGCGTACGCGAGCAGATGCTTCAAGAAGTTCATCAGCGCGAGCAATCACTGCCCGAATGTCGGTTCTCTGCCAATAACCCGGCAATAGGCTGCGTGCCTGGTGATGAGAAGCCCCGAGCGGTTGCTCGTCCAGAATTCGAAATGGGACGAAGGCGGCGAAAGCACGACACACTTTCTCGGAAAGAAACGCAATGAGCCACTGAACGGATGGGTGATTGAGAAGGTAGCCCTTCAAAGTAACGACCAACCCGACGGTTACGGTGCGCGCCCGTCCCCGAAATTGCGGAACGACCATGAATCGGCCCATCTCGACGACCGATCCGTACGGCACCCCCGCCGGCAACGTTACGTTGAAATACTCGAGCGTCGGCAATCCGATAGCGGATGCATGGGTGATCCGTCCGCAACCAACGATTTCGTCTTGATGCAGGGCGATAACGTTATCAGAAACCGTATCGTATTTGTCCGAAAATGTACCGTCGGAATACGCGGCGGGATTGATATAACCCTCCTCGCAGTAGATCCGATACCGGAAACGGTAGAGTGCGGCTTCATCTTCTTCTCGTGCAATACGAAACGATAACCCGTGAAACGTGCGCGCATGGAGAGAGAAAAGCGCTCTTCCCACTTGAGTCCGAAGAAGCGATCGCGAATCCATCGATTCAACTTACCGGCCGGCGCGATTGGGCGTCCCCGGCGCGCGGGACAAGCATAGCGCTGCCGGAGACGAATGCGACTCAGTTTTCAATAAATGCCTTCTGATACGTCGCAAGATCGAAGTAATCTCGCCAAACTTCGATTTTGCCGCCCCTCATCTCAAATACGCCGACGCACGGAAGTGCAACCCGTTTGTCGGCGATCCGAGTATGGTCGACCCGCTCGGCGATCACGACGTCACCTCGTGACATTAGGTTGATGACTTCCCAACGAGTCTCCGACCAGTCGTCGATGAAACGCTGAATGAACTCTTTTAGCTTCTCGTGGCCCGATACGGGCTCGAGCATCATGTTGTGGTAGACCCCGTCCGGGGCGAAGTAGGCGATGAGCTCGGCCGCGTCAAGCCGGGACCAAGCAGCGATAAACTCGGCAACGACTGTTTCGTTGTCGATGTCTCGGGCTTCAGCAGCGGTGTTTCCCGATACCGCCGTCAAAATGGCCATAAGCGCGCATACGACGAGCATCCGAATATTTCCAGTCACATTTATCATCCTAGCGCTCACTCCTTGGTTCGATACTCGAGTAAGGGTAGACGCTCATATTACACGATGTTCGTTCGCGCTCCCGTGCCAACGTAAATGTTTTCGACCGCCGTTCGTCGGCACATCAGATTTCTAGGCCGTGACCCTTAGAGTAATGAGCTTAGCCTAATCGGCATTATTACTTGCATTGTTGCGCCTAATGTGTGCTCCTGTTCGCCAGTCGCCCTGAGGACATGACCGGTGTGCTCGGCATTGCTTAGCGCTGCATTGCCACACACCTGACCAAGAAGACGGGGTTCACGAGTAAGACGGCAGACCGGCGCGGTCACCATGATCCGGTGCCTCGGAGCTCTGATAACGCAGTCGTGGACAATGGGGTGGCCATCACTTCTGCCGCCGCGGATGTGGATTGTCATCGTCGGCTCTGCAAACGCAGGCACGCTGGAGATCACGTCGGGAGGAACGCTAACGGGGTTCCAAGGCAAGGTCGGCCACCGCCCTGATCCTTACGGAGAAACATCGGTGTTCACAGGGTGGTTCGGTATCGCAGCGGTTCTCGAGGTAATCCGCGGGGTCAATCTTCAGCGCGAATCATCCGGAATTTTAGCTATTAATTCGCGTAAGGACCGTAAGAGCGGCAAGATATCGTTTTCTCAGCTGTCATTGGAATGAAACATAATGGCGGTCACCGGACGAACCCGTAGACATGATCCGCAACAACGACAAAGCATCCGGTCCAGTGCCGGTCTCTACGACCGGCAGACGGGTTGTATTTCATGCCGAGGGCCTGACCAAGGTCTACCGGATGGGGGAGATGGAGGTGCATGCCCTGCGCGGGGTGGACCTCGAACTGTACGATGGTGAACTGGTGGTGTTACTTGGCCCCTCCGGCAGCGGCAAGTCCACCTTGCTGAACATCCTTGGCGGGCTGGATTCGGCCACCAGCGGCACCGTGCGTTACCTGGACCACAATTTGGTGCAGACCACGGAACGGGAACTGACTAAATACCGTCGCCACCATGTCGGCTTTGTGTTCCAGTTCTATAATCTGATCCCCAGTCTCACCGCGCTGGAAAATGTCGCGGTGGTGACTGAGATCACCGAAAACCCGATGAGGCCGGAAGATGCGTTGGCCTTGGTGGGTCTGAGCGATCGGGTCAATCATTTTCCAGCACAGCTTTCCGGCGGCGAACAGCAGCGTGTCGCCATCGCCCGCGCCATCGCCAAGAACCCCGACGTGTTGCTGTGCGACGAACCCACCGGCGCACTGGATTCCAAGACTGGCATCGTGGTGTTGGAAGCGCTGCAACGGGCTAACCAGGAACTGGGAACCACCACGGCAGTGATCACACACAACGCCGGTATTGCGCAAATGGCGGATCGGGTGATCCATCTGGCCGACGGGCGCATCAGCGAAGTGTATGAGAATAAAACCAAGGTCGCGCCACGCGAGCTGAGCTGGTAGGCAGGTATGCTGGCGATCGATAAAAAACTCTGGCGCGAACTTTGGGGCATGCGGCTGCAGGCGCTGGCAATTGCCATGGTGATAATCAGCGGCGTTTCCATCTTCGTCATGTCCCTGAGTACACTCGACTCGCTGTTTGAAACCCGCCGAACCTATTACAGTGAGCAGCACTTTGCCGAGGTATTCGCCTCACTCAAGCGCGCCCCGTTATCACTGGTGAAACGCATCGAAGAACTCGCTGGGGTCGATAAGGTCGAGACCCGCGTTGTGGCCTATGTGAATCTCGACGTGGCCGGATTTACCGATCCGGTCAGCGGCCATTTGATCTCACTACCGGAGAACAGTCGTGGGTTGTTGAATCAGATCTACCTGCGTGAAGGCCGTTTGTTAGAACCGGGGCGCGATAGCGAGGTGCTGGTAGTGGAAGAGTTTGCCAAAGCACATCGACTGCAACCGGGTGACAAGCTGCACGCCACCATCAATGGTCGGCGCAAGACGCTGACCATCGTCGGCATTGCCTTGTCGCCAGAATACATTTATCAGATCGCTCCGGGCGCTATGTTCCCAGATCACAAGCGCTACGGCGTGTTCTGGATGGCGCGCAACCCACTCGCCGCTGCCTACGATATGGATGGCGCGTTTAACGATGTCAACTTGACGATCACGCCGGGTACGCATGTCGAGACCCTGTTGGATCAACTCGACAATCTGTTGAAGCCCTATGGTGGCATCGGTGCTTTCGCGCGCAAGGATCAACTCTCCAACCGCTTTTTGTCGGAAGAACTCAAGCAACAGCAAACCATTGCCACAGTGTTTCCGGTGATCTTCTTCGGGGTGGCCGCCTTTCTGTTGAACGTCGTGTCGAGCCGGCTCATTAGCCTCGAGCGCGAACAGGTGGCCGCGCTGAAAGCGTTTGGTTACAGCGATTGGGCGGTGGGACTGCACTATGCGAAGCTGGTGGTGATGATCGTCGTCCTCGGCATTGTCCTTGGCGCGATTGTGGGGGTCTGTCTCGGCAAGGGCATGAGCAATATCTATATGCACCTGTATAGCCTCCCTTACATGATCTACGTCCTCAAACCACAGGTAGTGCTGGCAGCGGCGTTCATCAGTATCGCGGTTGCCCTGCTCGGCGCGATGTATGCGGTGCGCAACGCGGCCAAGCTGCCGCCGGCCCAGGCGATGCGACCGCAACCACCTGCCATCTATCACGCCACGGTGGTGGAACGCTTTGGCCTGCAGCGCTGGTTTTCCCAGCCGACTCGCATGATCCTGCGCCATATCGAACGCCGCCCCTTCAAGTCGCTGTTGACCATGCTGGGGATAGCCATGGCCTGCGCGATCATCATGGTGTGCGGCTTTCAGGAAGGCGCCATCGATTACATGGTGGAGGTCCAATACGGTATGAGCCAGCGCGAGGATCTCATGGTCATTTACACCGAACCCAGCTCGCAGCGCTCGCTTTATTCCTTGCAGAGTCTGCAGGGGGTGGAACAGGTTGAAGGTTTTCGCAGCGTGCCGGCCAAACTGCAGTTCCAGCATCGCAGATACCGGGCCGCGGTCAACGGCATCGAACCGGGCGGCCACCTGATGCGCCTGCTGAATACCGAATTGAAACCGATCCACGTGCCCAGCGAAGGCGTCGTGCTGACTGACTACCTCGCTGAGATCCTACAGATTCAACCCGGCGATCTATTGACCATCGAGGTGCTGGAAAGTAACCGCCCCATCGTGCAGGTGCCGGTCGTCGGCACCGCGAAGCAGTACCTGGGGGTTAACGCCTACATGCAGCGCGAGGCGTTGAATCGGCTGTTGAAGGAAGGTCACGCGCTCACCGGTGCGTTGCTGACGGTGGATGACCGTTACCAGCGCGACGTGCATGCCGAGCTCAAGCAGATGCCGCGCATCGCCGGGGTGGTGGAGCACGACACGGCTATCCAGACCTTTTACGATACCCTGGCGGAAACCATCCTTTTCTTTACGCTTATCACGACCATCCTTGGTGCCACCATTTCGTTCGGTGTAGTGTACAACAGCATGCGCATCGCGCTGTCGGAACGCAATCGCGAACTGGCCAGCCTGCGCGTGCTCGGTTTCGAACGCGACGAGGTGGCGTATATCGTGCTGGGAGAGTTCGCGTTGCTGACCCTGGTGGCGATCCCCACCGGCCTGCTTATCGGTTATGGTCTCTGCGCCTACCTCGCGTCCCAGTTCGGCACCGATCTGTATCGCGTGCCGCTAGTGCTGGGCATCCGAGTGTACGCGCTCGCTGCGTTGGTGGTGATCGTATCGGCCGTCATTTCCGGTTGGATGATCCGGCGCAACTTGGCACATCTCGATATAGTGGCAGTACTGAAGACCAAGGAGTAAGTCGTGCGTCTCCCGTTGACTAAACATCCCGGTATCCCCGCCATCACTGTCGTGGTGATCGGCCTGCTGATATGGGGTTTCTGGCCCCGACCGGTCCCGGTGGAACTGGTCGAGGCCCAACGCGCTTCCATGACCGTGACCATCGAGGAGGAAGGCCAGACGCGGGTCGTTGACCGCTTCATCATTTCGGCTCCGGTTGACGGAGTCGCCTGCCGGGTGCAACTGGACGTGGGCGATATGGTGCAGGCAGGCCAGACCCTGCTGAGCATTTCGCCGCTGGAATCGCGGGTGCTGGATTCGCGCAGCCGGGCCGAGGCCGAGGCGCTGGTGGCGGCGGCGAGATCCGCGCTGGAACTGGCACGACAACAGGCCGACGCTGCTGGGGCCAGCGCCAATTTCAAGCGCAGCGAGATCAAACGCCTCACACCGCTGGCGGAGCAGGGGGTGATCTCGAGTGCTGCGTTCGACAAAGCGCGGATGGAGTTGCTCACCGCCGAAGCCTCTTTACGTAGTGCCAACCACGCGGTGGAAGTCGCTAAATATGAACAACGGGCGGCCGAGACGGCGCTCAAGTATTCCGCCGGTACCGTGACCGGCGACCCGGCAATACGTGTGCCGGTAAAGTCCCCGATAACCGGCAGGATCCTTCAAATGCCGCATGAATGCGAGGGCCCGGTGACCACCGGGCAGGAGCTGCTGGTGGTGGGTGACCCCTCGTTACTGGAGGTGGTGGTGGATCTTTTGACCGCCGATGCGGTCAAAGTCAACCCGGGGATGAAAGTCCGTTTTGACCGCTGGGGTGGAGACGAACCACTGGAAGGCCAGATACGGGCGATCGAACCCTTCGGCTTCACCAAGATCAGCGCGCTGGGAGTCGAGGAACAGCGGGTCAATGTGATCGCCGATTTCGTTTCGCCCAAGGAAGACTGGCAGCGCCTGGCCGACGGTTACCGGGTGGAAGCACGCTTTGTGATCTGGGAGGAAGAGGATGTGTTGCAGGTGCCAGCCAGCAGTCTGTTTCGATTAAATGGTGGCTGGGCGTTGTTCCGAGCGGAGAACGGGCGGGCGCGCCAGCGGGTGGTGAAGATAGGGCAACGCACCGGTTTGCTTGCACAAATCCTAGAGGGGCTGGAAACAGGGGATAAGGTCGTGAATCATCCGAGTGATGAGGTGGCCGACGGGGTGAGGATTCGGGAAAGGTAATTTGCAGATGCCTCGAGATGCTGTACGGGAATGTACGAGCGTCCCAAAAGGACAAAAAATCTCGAGGTGTTGTGACGACTCTCGGCGTCACCCTTCAAATAGTTGGCCCGGAAAATACACCAATAAATGGACAAAAAGCCGCTGTGCTCCGATAAGACTCAAGTGCCTAAGTCTCGGCGGCAGTTGGGCTTACGTGTTGCCTTGCTTGACCAATGTTTTCGTTGCGGTGCTGAAAGATGCGATCGACTGCGCAGTTGTGGAGTACAACAAGCTCGAATATTCCTAACACGCATACGCGGGTTAGCCTTAGCGTTGTGATACACCTAAAAGCTATTGTATCTAACGGCGGGTAATCGTTGCGGTGCCTACGATCAAGCGAATGTCGAAAAAGAAATTCTGGTCCGCTTGCCCACAGTGCTGGATATTTTTCTCGGACCCCAATTATAAATCGAAGCTAGCCGGCTTTATTTATAGAACAAATTTATCGCGTACGTCAGCAATCCGGAGACCGTCGACATTGCGCAAATGCCGTTCTGTCGCACCGGAGAAGCGTTCTATTAAGGACGGAGGACGAATCCCGTTCGAATTAATCCGCTCGTCCTGAAATTAATCATTTCATCGCTGCTTCGAAATCTTCCAAAGTGGAATCAAGCCGCCCAATAGGAAACAAATTCCTCCCGAAATTGGCACCGTCGTTGGTGTGATCGATAGTGTTAGCGGATTGAGCACGCTCGACGTAACGCTAGCCGAGTTGTCAAGCGGTTCGATATCGAATGAAACGTTCAGCGTTTTAAACAATTCAATCGACGGGATAGACGGGTCACTGAACTTCTCTGCTGCAGCTGTACCGTTGAAATTGAGACCGTACCAGTGGTCGTCTGTCATCGCGATTATAAATATGAAGCTTTCATTGAAACTACACTGATCCGCAAAGGATGACGTTGATGAGATCACCCTCGGCGCCTTTGAGGTAATTGGGGTGTAGAAGCCCGTCATTTTTCATGCGGCCGATGACCTGTTCGATGGCATTACTCCGTTTCAACTCGCGTCGAATGCTGTTGGTCACTCCGCGATTTCAGCAACCTTCCGATGAGCCTGCTTGAGGTGTGCAATGTCGTGCCACAGCGCCTGGTAGCGGGCCTCGAGCCAGTCCTCGCTCCAGTCGAACTGAAAGGCCTGGCCCGGCGCAAATACAGGGGCACATAAGCGCCGCGGCTTGCCTGGCGGGCGCGTTCCCGTTCGCGTTACCGCCAGTCGCGGGTGAAGGCCGCGACGCGATCGTAGGACCCGTCGAACCGAGCGCGACCAGATCCCGGTTCAGCTGTTTCAAGTTAGGGCGGCGCGAGTATAGAAGATATAGACGCCCCCTCTTGACCCGAGGGCTCCCATCGGTGATGGATACCTCAAGTGGTTGGCTGGCCACTGATACAATACAGGAGGCGTCTTGGAACAGAATGTAATTTCTGTTGGAATTGATGTCGACGACGTGCGCTACCACGGGTCAGCGCTGGAAAAGCGGACCGGTGAGGTACTGGATTTTGAGAGTCGACCGACCTTGAAGGGCTTGGTGCAGCGACTCGAGAAAGTTCATCGGTACTTTAGCGGTGCGGCTCTGAAGCTGTGCTATGAAGCGTCCTACGTTGGTTTCTCGGTGCAGCGCGCCCTTAAAGGCCGAGGGTATCACTGCGACGTGGTGGTGCGGTCGAGTATTCCTCGGCGCGGTGGGAAATCGGTGAAGACGGATCGACTCGATGCGACAGAGCTGGCCGAGTTTTATGCGAATGATTTGTTGACGGTCGTGATAGAGCCCGATGCGCAAGTCGAACAAGATCGCGATCTGTTGAGGTCGAGGCAGCAACTCATACAGCTGCAAGGTTCGCTACGCCGACACATCGGGTCGTTGTTACGCCGCAATGGTCTTCACTACAAAGCCGAGACCGCGCGCAAGACCCATTGGCAAACGCATCACTACGGTTGGCTGGACAGGACGATCGAGGGCTGTTCGGGGAGCCTGAAGACCAATCTTGAATTGCTGGTCCGTCAACTGAAGAGTCTTGACGACATCCTGGCCGCATACGGCAAGGAAGTGGAAGCGCTGGCAGAGACAGAGCGATACCGAGAGCCTGTCAAGGCGCTCACCCGTTAGAAGGGCATCAAGCATCTGTTTGCCGTGACCATGATCACCGAGACCGGTGATGTGAAACGCTTCGCCCATCCGCGGCAATTGACTTCCTGGATGGGCATGGACAGGCGGGAATATGCGTCTGGCGGCAGATCAAACCGCTTGGGTATCACCCGACAAGGCAACCGCTAGCTGCGCACGGCATTTGTCGAGGCCAATCAGCGTGGCTACCAAACAACGAAGTTGAACAAGGATATTCGGGCCAGGCGTGTGAATACCAAGCCGATGGTATGGACCCATCCCACTGGCTTGTACGGCCCATTATGGCCACCATGGAGAAGTGAGTTTCCATGGACGAATCCGAATGGGAGGGTCCGAGATGAAGGGTACAACGATTGGTATCGATTTGGCGAAACAAGTGATGCACGCAGTAGCGATTGACGAGTCTGGGAAAGAGCTATGGCGCAAGCGTTACCGTCGTAAAGATTTGCTGGCGGCGCTGGCGCAGTTGCCGCCGTCGGTGGTGGCGATGGGGTGTGGTGGTGCAGCGCATTACTACGGTCGTTCGATAGAGGCGCTGGGCCACGAGGCGAAACTGGTGCTACCGCAGCATGTGACGGCGTACCGACAAGGGAACAAGCATGACTACAACGATGCGCGGGCGATAGCGCAGGCATCGGGTCGTGACGAGGTTCGGCCGGTCCCGGTGAAGACGGTGGCGGAGCAGGAAGTACAGGGTTTACATCGGCTCCGCACGGGCTATGTGTGTGAACGCACGGCGCTGGTGAACCAATGGCGTGGGCTGGTGGCGGAGTACGGCTATGTGATGCCCCGCGGCGTCGATAACTTTCGTCGTCGAGCGCCGGAGGTTTTGGTATCGCTCGAGGGCGAGGTGAGTGAGACCTGGCGGGATTGGCTGCAATGGCAATTAGACTGGTTACGGTCGGTGGAAGCGCAGATAAAGGACTTGGAGCGCGCCTTGCGGGCCCATGAGCGGCGAGATGCGCGTGCCGGGTTGCTGGTACGGGAATTGGCTGGCGTGGGGACTGTTGACGGCGACGGCCCTGGTGTCACGGATAGGAGATGGCGGTCAGTTCGGTCGTGGACGTGACTGTGCGGCGTGGTTGGGCCTGGTGCCGAAACAGCACAGTACGGGCGGCAAGACGCGGATGCTGGGGATCAGCAAACGGGGCGACACGTATTTGCGAACGTTGATGACCCATGGTGGTCGCACAGTGGTCAGACACGCTCGGCGCAAGAGCAACCCGTTCAGCCAATGGGTGAACCGGTTGCGGGAACGCCGCGGCGAGAACGTGGCGGCGGTAGCGGTAGCAAACAAGAATGCCCGAATGGCATGGGCGTTGTTGCGTAAACAGGCGGCTGGCCAGATAGTCTGAGCCCTGGCATGAAGGATTGATACTGATACCTATCACGAGTTTGCAAAGACAACAGTGAACATGGCGACATTGGTCACACCGACAGGCGGAAGACCCGTTGGATCCCTCGGCGAAGCGATTCAGACCGTCAAGCCGGTTGGGACCGCCTGTGCGGCTTACCATGAAGGCCTGGGGCCGCAACGTCGCCCCGTCAACGGGCCGAATATACGGACGCAGACTGATCCCTCGTCACACACTGATGTCCTTGCAATACGGGATGGGTCCATATACGGAATACATGGCCATTGCCGATCGCTGTTTACGCCGGCTGAGCAAGAAGGGAAATCGCTTGCCGTTGGCTGGGAAACATCCGAACAAACCGAATCTGCCAGTATAAGCAGGCCACTTTCTAGAAATAGTTTAGAGTAGAAAGTGAGTTCATGAGATGTTGGAGAATAATCATTCAATGACTGAAGAGAAACCGGGTTCAAGCGATGAAACGCCTGATCCGCAGGTCAAATCGAAGACGAACCGACGTGCCTTTACGGTGGCTTACAAGCTGTCGATTTTAGAACAAGCCGATCTGTGCCAAGGTCACGGTGAGGTCGGTGCGCTATTGCGCCGTGAAGGTCTGTATTCATCCCACTTAAGCACCTGGCGTCGGTTACGGCGTGAGGGAACGCTGCAGGCACTGAAGAACAACAAGCGTGGCCCCACACCAACGCTAGATCTGACCGACCGGCGCGGTGCGCTCCGTCACGCCACCCGGGGCCCCGGCCCTCTCCTCTGGCTCTACGCAGCCCGCACCATCGCCGCCGCCATGTGGCGACGGCTGTTCGGCTCCGACCGCCGGCCCGGTCCCGACGACTTGGCCACGGTAGCCGAGATCCGGCGCGTGCTCAAGCAACCGAAACGGTCGGCAACGGCAACCTCAACCGCGGCTCCGAGCCAAGCAGGCCGGCGGCGATGACGACATCGCTACATCCGACCCGGCCGCCGGTGACCACTCCCTGGTCGGGCGAGACCGAGATCTTCATCGGCGGCTGCGAACGCTCCGGCACCACCCTGTTGGGTCGCCTGATTGCCGAGACGGCAGGACTAACCGCGGTGCCCGAGGCGTTCTTCCTCCACGAAGCTCTGGCCCTGATCGAGACCGGACGTCGCCCAAGGTCGGGCTGGCGGACGGCAACCTGGGGACTGAACGACGGGATTCGACCACCGGCCGGCAGCACCGCGGAGGATCTCGCCCGCTGGTTCCGCTCCCTCTGCCGTCACTACAACCGCCACGTCGCCGGGAACCAGCACTATCAGGGCTTCGTCGAGAACTCCCCGGCCGCCCTGCACAGTTTCCCGCTGCTGCGACGCGGCTTCGGGGATCACATCAAGATGATCACCATCATCCGCGACGGTCGGGCGGTCTACAGTTCGTGGCGGCGGACCGACTTCGGGCCGGCCACCGCGGCCGCCGCGGCCGAACAATGGTCACGAGACGCCCTGCTCTCGGACCACCTGGCCCGGACGAACCCCGGCCGAATCGTCTGCATCCGCTACGAGGACCTGATCGCCGACGGTCGCGCTTGCGTTCAAGCGGCTCTGGCCGAGCTCGGTGTGGCCGCCCTCGACGACTGCTCAATGACGCCCCCGGCGGCGAAGGCGGCGCAAGCAACGACGGTCGACGAGTACGCCCGGCGCCACCACGCTCTGGTCGACAAGGCACCCGATCCGGGGCGGGCCGACGGCTGGCGCTCGGAGCTACCAGAGTCGGAACAGATCATGTTCACCCGGAACGCCTATGCAGTCCTCCACTCCCTCGGTTACGACGTCGAAGGTCGGCTGCCCGACATTCGTCCGTCGCCGCTGGGCCGCATCGGCCGGCAGTTGGCCGAACCCCTGCTCCAGCTCACCAAGGTGTCGCGACGGGCCGGCCGCCAGGCCATTCGCCGCCTGCTTCCCGGTCGCTGACCATGCCGGGTCGATCGGTTCTCGTCGCCGGCCTGTTGCGAGCCGGGACGCCGGTCGAGTATAGGAAGCATAAAGCGCCTGTTCGGTCCGCACGAGTCTGGGTGTGTACCCGTCGGACCGACCACCGGGCCAACGGTCTGAATAGCGGCGTGGCGGTGAAACACCGTTTGGCGCCCGAACTCGGGTTAGCGGGGCGGTCGTCGAAGTCGTTTCGGTGCACACGGCCGGCCAACGCCATTGCCGCGCCGCTGACAGCACGGCCCAGACTTGGTTTCCGTGGCGTTAACCCGTCTCGTCGAACAACCCGCGCTGCGGGGGTGCGCGGACCGGTGGACGGTGGGTGGCGTCGAGTTCCGGCGCGTTCGCATTCAGGTGGGTCAGGAGCTTCTCGATGATGGCCGGAGCCTCAAATTTCTTGTCGCCAGACATTTGACGGTGACGACGGAACAAATAGTGCAGTAGCCCTATTCCTGCCGAGAAAAGCGCATAAAACCTTATTTGGTCCCCTTTTGCTCGATTAACGTACTTTACTAGATTGCGCTATAGCGACTTTACGTTCTTTACACATAATACTATATGTGCTATCGTCTAGTGCAAATTATCGATCTCAGAGGACCCAGATGATGCCGAGTGCAACAATTGAAGAGATTACAAATCCTGCCGAAGCAGCCCTTTTGGCTCGGATCGAGCGCTATTTTCACGATGCGATTCGCTCACTACCAAATCAAGACCGAGCAAAAGCCCTATCGGCGCCAGACGATTTTTGGACATTGATGGAAACCCTAGCGCTGGCACCGATTAAGGAATCTCCGGAGCTAAGGGTCAGAATGCGAGGTGCTATCGCGCGTCGCGAATTACTGGAACAAGACGGCGGTGTTCTAAGCCCGTCAAACGTTGGAGAGTTGCTTGGAATCACCAGGCAAGCAGTTGGGTTACGTCGTAGCACGGGCAAACTGCTGGGAGTTGAAAGCGGTCGTGGCTACGTCTATCCGGCATGGCAGTTTCAAGATACCGGGATGGTGCCGGGCATCGAAGAAATCTTAGAGATTCTAGGCGATGCGGACCCAATGACTAAAATCATTTTCTTTTTAGGTCACGATCATGCGCTCGGAGGCAAGCGACCGATCGACTTACTTCTCAGAGGAAAACTCGAACAAGTGAAGCGTGCGGCGAGAACGTATGGCCACCACGGCGCCACTTAGCGATTTACATGAGTCGTCCTCCGCGGCACCGGCGGCCTAACAAGGCTTTTAACGACCAGTCTTTAGCGATCATTCGTGTGCCAAAGGCGCATCGATGGATGCGCATTCATCTCTGTGACTTCGCGCCAATGTACTTTGGCAATCGCCGGCAAAATCGGTTCGACTCAAAGGCGCAGAGCTTTGGAGTGCTGTATGTCGCACGTCAACTCAATGGTTCCTTTGTGGAAGTGTTTTGTCGCAACAAGGAAAGACATGTGTCCGCCGCTCGACTTGCACAATATTGCGTAAGTGAGTTTCGCGCGTCGCGGAATTTAAAACTTATTGATCTGGCCGGCCGCGGCTTGGTAAAGATGGGACTCGATGCACGTTTGGCGACCGGCAGCTATGCTAGTTCGCAAACTTGGTCGCAGGCGTTCTATGAACACCCAGGCAGTGCAGACGGTATTCTCTATCCGTCACGCCATGATCCGAAACAGCAGCTCGCCGCGCTATTTGATCGATCACAATCGTTACTCACTGTAAAGCGCCTTGGTACGCTTCGTGAGCATCTTGGCAACGATCTATTCGATTTGTTAGACCACTATGAGATCGCACTACTGTGAGGTAAGCACCCACGAATCGGCACCTATTTTTCGACGGCAACATTCCCGACACTGACTCCTGGCATCTACCACAGGAACACCATGCCGCATAACGACACAGCGGGGTCCCGATCGAACTACTGGCGCCAGCAAATCGAGGCGGAGAAGACCTCAGGCCAAAACGCAGCGTGCTTTTTGCCGCGACCATGATCTCAACTACTGGCGATTTGGCTATTGGCGGAAAAAGTTTCGACAGACAGCAGACAGAACAGCAAAGCCAAACGATTCGGCGTTCGTAGCAGTTGTCCATCAGGCGCCTCAGGTAAATGATGAGTTATCGCGGACGTTTCCCAACGGTGCCGTGATACGCGTTATCGGTTCGGACAACGTGGCCGTCGTCGGCCAATTGCTGAGGCAGTTATCATGAACTGGAGCGGCCTTCAGAGGGCCTTCAGGGTCGGACCAAGCTAGGTCTTTGAATTCGCATCACAATACGTGGTATTGCCCGGCTCACTGACGCTTAGGATCCGAGTTGGGCCCGAGTTCTGGGTGTCTACCGGCGTAACACATCAGCTTGGATATTAGATACGACAACACCGCACGAGTAGATTAATTCCGATCCTCACAGATATCCGCATTAGCGGAATGGGGCGATAAGCGCGAGCGGGCTACATTGCATGACTAGCGATCGACGCCAAGCGAGGTCGCTATCGTGCTCACACCTGGCGCAGTGAGTATTGTGCCGGGATGAAGTCACCGACAAGGCATATACATCGCGAAATTCGTACCTCAACTGCAGTCTAAGGAGCTAAATCGCTGCGATTCACCGAATTTGTCAACCCGATTCAGTTGCTTAGGTCGGTCCGACCCCTGGCACGGCCTGGCACGGATCATGCCGTCAAGACGCACAACCCGTTCGCCGTGAACGACATCGCGTTTTCACGCGCGACTTTTTCGACACGCAATTTGCATGTCGGGAATTCAACTCGGGAGGTATTCTGTCTTATTGCTCCAACTCGAAGCGACGACTCCCGCATCCACAAACCTGTCGATGTCTTCGTCCGAATATCCAACTTCGGATAATATTTCCCGGCTGTCCGCACCGAATTTCGGCGCATCGAACCCGACCGACACCCGCGAATTCCTGAACCGCATCCAATTCGGCGCGGGCAGATCGACTGACCTGCCCAGAGGATGTTTGCTGTGCCTTACGAATCGTATGGTCGGCTCATCGAAATCGATTTCGTCGATATCATCCCCGCTGAGGTATTCATCACGGATTTCGGGCAATGTTTTCAAAGGATGAACGCCAAACCCCGCGGCATTCAAAACCTCGGTAACGTGTGACGATTTCGTACTTTGGAAAATCGTTTCCAGCGCTTTTTCGAGGCCGGCATCCGAAAGGCCTCTTACCGGCTCGAACCCCTGAATAATACCTATCTCAGCCAACTGCTCCGGGCGGGCACCGAAGAACACCCAACCATCGGCTGTCTGATAAATACGATGGTGAGGCCCGGTACCGGTACAGTGCCGTCCGTGCGGCTCGTGCTCGTTCTCGATGGACGGGTCGGACAAGATAAACGGCGCCTGAACGAGTTGCGCCCCTGCCGCCAGTGACGACATGACGGTGTCGGTTCGTCCGGTTTTGCGTCTTTGCAGCAACGCGAGCGCAATGCCGTAGACAGCCAGGTACCCTGTCGGATAGTCGATCGTAGCGGCGTTGGCATGGATTTCCGGATCGTCGACGGATTCACCATAGCGCGCCATGACACCGGTAGCAGCCTGCAATACGTCGTCGTAGCCGGTGTGGTTCGAGCGCGGTCCTTCGCGCGGCCCGCAATAGGCGCTGACATGACAAAAGATGATGTCCGGGTTGATTTCGTTGAGTGGTTCCAGGCCGAGTCCGAGCCGGGACACGGCCTCGCTCGGTCCGTTGTACACGACGACGTCGGCGTCTTTCACCAGCGCTTCGAATATGCCTCTGCCCTCCTCATGCCGCAGGTCGAGCAACAAGCTCTTCTTGGCGCGACCCACGTCGAGCGCGCACAGGATGGTAATCGTCGGCGGGAACTGTGAGACGGGCGGGTCTATCTTGATGACGTCGGCTCCAAGCCGCGCAAGCGAAAAGGCGACACTGGGCCCCGCGAGGACGTTGCACAGGTCCAGAACCCGAATCCCTTCCAGAATCTTTCTGCGTGGTTGTCCTGCTCCCTTCGAGGAGCCGCCTTCATTGTTGTTCGTGCTTGCGTCGAGCAAATCCAGGATTTCCCGCCGGTTTTGATCGGGTCCGGGCGCTTCGCCGAGTACGCCGGCCTGGTTGGCTGACCCCTTCAGCCAAACATGAGGGCCTGCGATTTTGCGCGACGGCTTCTCGTCGGCGATACGAATGAGGCCGGACTTCAGCGTGTGTTCTGAATTTATCCATTCTTCGGTCGTGCGCTGCGCGGTGCCAGAGCCGCCCGCGTCGCCAATGCATCGCTCCCATTCGAGCGCCGTTTTCGCCGGGAAAATGGCTCGCAGTTTTTCCAGGATCAGCGTGCGCCATTCCGGTTCCAGAGCGTTCGTGTCCCAGATATTCGATGCGCTCTTCCACGAAGACCGCGGCGTGTACGGATCCTCCGTCGGCAGACCCCGTTCCACGAGGTCATCCCAGATCCCCATGGTGCGAAGGAACTGGACCGGTAGCCGCCGGTGCCCGTCGGAATCCACGTAATACAACCGGCCGTCCTTACAGACATAATCCGTGTAGAGCGGATTGATGAAGGGCTCGATTCTTTCCTTGAACGGCCGCTCGTCCGTTTTTGCGTCTTCGTGGCTTATTCCCCCGAACGCCATGTCCGTGTAGCGCGCGGGCATGTCTTCGATGCGCAGTGTATTGAAACCCTGGCTCGACAGGATCGCGGAGGTAAGCGGCACCTCGATCTCTTCGCCTGCACCGTCGGTCTCGCGCGCCAACAGGGCCATGGCTACGGCCGTGGCGCCATGGACGGCCGCAATGGTCGACGCCAGGGGAATGGCGGTATAGACGGGGGGATCCCCTCTGAATTCGCGTGTCAGGCTGACGTCGGTAAACCAACCGGTTGCGGCGCCGACGACACCTTCCCAGCCCTGAATCGAAGCGCGGGGATCGGATCGCGCGAACGCGGGCAGGGACAGGTACACGATCCGCGGGTTGATTCCCTTGGCGGCCGCATAATCACACCCGAGTTTCGCCATGACACCGGGGCGGAAATTTTCGATGACAACATCGGATCTCGCGATCAAATCATGCACGGTCTGCCGGTCCGCCGGTGTTTTCAGATCAAGGGCGATGCTCTTTTTGCCGCGGTTGAGAAGCTCATAGGTCTGCCGGGACCCCTGCGGCCCATCCGGCGTCTCTATGCGGATGACTTCCGCGCCCTGCTCTGCAAGCAGCTTGGCAGCCAGCGGACCTGCGATGTATTGACCAAAATCCAGGATGCGAACGCCGCACAGAGGGAGGTCAAATTTCGTATCACCACCCATGCAAATCCTCCACAAACTCGTTAAATATCAAAACCCGATATATTCCTCAGACGTTGACGCCAACACTTACAACTGCACAGACCTCTGTTACGCGCGGGAGAACTACTCAGTATCGAGATAAAGACTCTTGGTGTAGTAGAACATGTCGAGTAGATGGGACGGTCCACCCTTCATGCCGTAGCCGCTATGCTTGATCCCTCCAAATCCGACAGCGGGATCAATCAACCCGTAGCAATTGACCCACACGGTACCCGCCTGCAGGCTCGACGACAGCCTTGCCGCCGTCGAAAAATCCCTGGTCCAGACGGCAGCTCCAAGCCCGTATTCCGTGTCATTGGAGAGCGCGAGCGCTTCTTCAGGCGTATCAAATGGCATGACGGCGACGACAGGGCCGAACACCTCTTGTTGCGCGATCGCCATAGAGTTGCGAACTTCCGTGAAAACGGTTGGTTGAACAAAATAACCATCTGAAAGCGGGCCTCCAGCGCGCCGACCTCCAAGCACGAGCTTGGCTCCCGCTTCTTCGGCCCCTCGGATATGGTTGAGGATCTGGTTCATCTGCCGTTCGGAGACGACCGGACCAAGTTGCACACCATCGTCCATCCCATCACCCAGGCGCAGGTTCCCGGCAAATTTCGTCAGCTCATCGATGAACCGGTCCATGATTGGTCGCTGGACGAACAGACGGCTGCCCGCGTAACAAATCTGCCCGCTATTGTTGAAAATTGCCATTGCCGAACCGGGAACAGCCTTGCTGAGATCGGCATCCGCAAACACGATATTCGGCGATTTTCCGCCGAGTTCTAGCTGTACCTTCTTCATGTTGGAGGCGGAACTTTTAATAATCTCCCTTCCAGTCCCGTTCGAACCGGTGAAGGCTAGACGGTCCACGCCGGTAGAATTGGCGAGGGCCGCTCCTGCTTCATGCCCAAGACCGGTTACGACATTGACGACACCGGCAGGCAGTCCCGCCTCGACCATGAGTTCGCCAACGCGAAGTACACTAAGCGACGCGTCTTCGGCGGGTTTGAGCACGACAGTGCAGCCACTTGCGATCGCCGGCGCGACAATCCACCAAAGGCTTACAAGCGGTGCATTCCAAGGAATGATCCCGCCAATTACGCCGACGGGAGCTTTCAAGGTCATGCTTTGAACCTGCCCGGGCAGCGAATTCGCAAGTGTTTCGCCATGGGCCGCATGGACCTGAGTCGCGTAATACAGGAGCACCTGCCTGACGAACCCAGCCAGACCGCGTGTCCGTGTAAGCGGCGCGCCCATTTCAAGCGTTTCGAGCAGGGCCAGTTCCTCGAAATTGTCCAAGACAATCTGAAGAATACGATGGAGAAGTTCCTGACGCTCGGCCGGGGTCCATCGGCTCCACGAACTTTCGAAGGCGTCGCGCGCAGCTTCGACAGCATGCGAGACATCTTCGTCACCGCCGCGCGCGAGTCTAGTCAAGACCCGGCTATTGGCGGGATTGCGGGTCTCCATGACCGCCCCGGAAACCGATGCCTGCCAGGTTCCGCCAATAAAATGTTGGTGGTCGGATGTTTCCAGTTTTGCGACCAAGGCGGAACGATCGTCGTTAATCATGTCAGTCCTTCGCACTACAGATCGGCCTGCACCTGGTCCAGCGCCAACCTTATCGTGGTGATAAGGTCATCGACCTGATCCCCGGTGATAACAAGCGGTGGACAGAACGCGATCGCATCGCCAAGGTTGCGGCTTATCACTCCGTTGGCAAGGAGGGTCGTTATAGCCATCGCTCCCAGATCACCGGGTTTTTCCAGGGCCTTGCGACTACTCTTGTCCGTAACAAGCTCGAGCGCGGCGATGAGCCCCGTACCGCGCACTTCTGCGATCAACGGGTGCCCCTCCAGTGCTTTCAAGCCTGCTTGGAATTTTTCGCCCACGCGCGCAGCATTTCCGACGAGATCGTTCTCTTCGATGACTGCGATGGATTCGAGGGCCACGGCTGCAGCAACCGGATGCCCCCCTGCAGTAAAGCCGTGGCCGAAGGTGCCGATGCGGCCGCCCTCCTCGACGATTGGTGCGGCGACTTTTTCGTTTATGGCAAGGGCGGAAATCGGCAAGTATGAGGACGATAGTGCTTTCGACATGACCATGATGTCCGGCTCTATGGCGAACGTCTCCGATCCAAACATCCGACCGGTGCGTCCGAAACCACAGATCACTTCATCGGCAACAAGAAGAATGTCGTATCGACGCAATACCTCTTGTATTTTTTTCCAATAACCTGCCGGGGGAACAATCACGCCGCCAGCGCCCATTACCGGCTCGCCGAAAAAAGCAGCGATGGTTTCGGGTCCTTCCGCAAGGATCAATTCCTCGAGTTCCCGCGCCCGCCGCTCGGAAAACTCGGTCTCACTCTCCCCTGGATGCGCATCTCGCCAGTGGTGAGGGCTTCCCGTGTGCAAGACGCCCGCAATTGGAAGGTCGAAAGATGCATGGTTTGCGGGCAGACCGGTCAGACTTCCTGAAGCGATCGTGACACCATGATAAGCGCGGTCGCGCGAGATGATTTTCTTGCGCTGCGGTTGCCCTATCGCATTCGAGCGGTACCAGATCATCTTCATGGCGGTATCGTTGGCTTCGGACCCGGAGTTCGCGAAAAAAACCTTGCTCATCTGGACCGGGCAGATCGAGACAAGCTTCTCGGCCAAGTCCACTGCCGGGCCATGCGATTTGTGCCCGAACACGTGATAGAAGGACAGATCCGTCATCTGCTTTTGGGCCGCGTTGATCAGGCGTTTTTCAGCAAAACCGACGGCAACGCTCCACAGACCAGCCATCGCCTCGACATAACGGTTTCCTTCACGATCGAACACGTAGATGCCTTCGCCGCGTTCTATGATGAGCGGGCCAAGCTCAAGATGCTTGCGGGGATCGGTGTAACCGTGGAGATGGTTAGCGATATCGCGGGCTTCGGGAGAGTTTGGTACAGGCATATCCGGTTTTCCTATGAATCGTGAACTTCGCCATTTAACACGGCTATGGCGAAGCGATTGGTTGAACGGGGATCAAAGAAGGCGACTCCGGTACCGAAATTTCGTTCTATCCCTCGGCAACCCCGGGATCCGACAGCGGCATTATCGGCATCAGAGTCCCCGTCGACGGGACCGCAAGGCATGAAGTGATTCTTGCTGGTTCCTTCCATTAATTTTCTGGAAGCGTGAGTTGCAAAGCTGTCCATCCGCGTTCCTCCGTGCCTGCGCGCTGGTCAGCCGGTTCCCGGCAAAGATCGGTCCTGCCCGGGCCTTTTACCTGCAGGCAATGTCGGTGCGGGAATATCGATATCCAAAAGCAGCGCGCTCATGGATTTGCCGTGCGTATCGATCGCAAGGGAGCGCAGGACGCCTCCCCCGAGTGCCTCGTTCAGCACATAATTGAAGGCGTGGATCGCGGGCATTTCGTAGCGTTCGACTTTGCCAGTCGCAATGTCACGAAAATGTTCAGCAACCAATGATTCCGTGACGTGCTTGCGCACCCACTCGAAATGCATCGGGTCGAACATAATCAGTGAAATGTTCGAGATATCCCCTTTATCTCCGCTACGGGAATGCGCGATCTCTCTAAGCTTCATTCGTCACCACACAATGTTTGATCTCGGGCGATAAAACAGTTTCCGGGAGCAGGGCCGATGCGACCGATATCACCTCGCGGGCGCTTTTCCACACGCCACCACCTCCCGATGGACCGTTGGTGTAGAGAGCCTCTACCTCGTTGCCCACGGCTTCCGCCTCCTCGAGGGTTCCGGTTCTGGCCGCCACCCGCGCGCGGACCTCACTGGGAGCCCCCCGGTGCACCAGGCGATTGCCGAAAAGCGAATTGACTCCGATGAGATCGTACCGGGTCTCCAGCAGCATGAGCCCGGTGCTATCGAGGCGAGTACGAATGATGTCGAGAGCCAAGTTGCCGCGTTCGACCGCCCCCGCTCCGCCATATGAGATCTGTCCCTCGCCAATGAAATCGTCGCGGAACCCGACCGAAACCTTCAACAAGCCGGTTTTAGGGTGGCCGGCCCCGCCGGTCGCTCGAACGCGGTCCTTTCCGTTTGCGATGATTTGGACGTTGGAGAAGTCAGCAATGACATCCGGTTGCAGATATCGGCTCGGATCATGGACCTCATACAGGAGTTGCTCCTTGACAGTCGCAGGGGTGAGTTGGCCGCCCGTCCCGGGAAGCTTGCTGATTTCCAGCGTCCCGTCGGATGAAATCTCACCAATGGGGAACCCGAGATTGGCGATGTCGGGAACGTCCTTGAATCCCGGGTCGGCGAAATATCCACCCGTTACCTGGCCAGCGCATTCCAGAAGATGGCCGGCCAGCGTACCCTTGCCCAACAGATCCCAATCGGTCTCTGACCATCCAAAGCTGTGGATCAGAGCGCCCAGAAATAATGCGGGGTCTGCCGTACGCCCCGTGATCACGACATCGGCGCCGGCCTCGAGCGCATTGGCAATCGGAAACGCGCCGAGATAAGCATTGGCGGACACGATGCGTTCACTAATGGCATCGCTGCTTTGCCCGTTATCGAGCGCGATGCTCTCGCTCTGGAACAGCATGGTCACATCATCACCGCAGACCGCAGCGATTCTCAGGCTAGTGTGACCGTGTTCCCGGGCCACTCGGTAAAGCTCGCGCATAGCGGCAAGCGGAGCAGCCGCGCCCATGTTCGTGATGATCCGCACGCCCGATGCAATGCAATGATCAAGCACTGCGGTCATCCTGGGAATGAACAAGCGATCGTACCCCAGCTCGGGGTTCGCAAGTTTGTCCCGCTGTGCGCGGGCTATGGTCCTCTCGGCAAGGCATTCAAAAACCAGAAAATCCAGTTCACCTCGCCTGGCAAGATCGACCGCAGGTTCGAAGCGGTCGCCAGAAAATCCGGCACCAGCGCCAATTCTAACCGTCTTCATCGATCCCCATCACAAATACAGGGGCGGTATCCGGACTGCGTCGTAGCCATGCGCCCACCAGGATCTCTCTTCGCCCCATCCGGCATCTCGATTCGGATGCCTTCCCGGTCTTGCGCTGCGAGCAGCTCCGCAGCCAGCGGATCCGCATTGCGCTGACCCAAATCCGACACGCGAACACCGGGTAGAAGTAGGTCATAGGTTATGTCGTTACTCATTCCAACGGTCCGTAGGCCCTACGGTGTCTGACGCTGTGACAAGCCGATTCGGCTGCGCACTTCTTCGGGCGTCGCAACGCGGCGCCCGAGCGTCCGCACGAGCATTGCCGCGTCCTCGACCAGCTCCGCGTTCGACGCCGCGAGGCGGCCTTTGCCGATTCTTACGTTATCTTCGAAACCAACACGTATGCCGTCGGCCCCCATGAGGATCGCCAGGCCCAACATTCGGCGTTGATGTCGCCCGATCGCGGTGACAGACCACCAGATATCGTCGGGTAAAGGTCTCAGCAAAGATTGCAAACCTTCAATCGAGCAGTCCATGCCCCCCGGAACACCGACGACCAGGTTGGCAATCAGCGGCGCTTGCAGGTGACCTTCCTTCAGCAGTCGCATCGCAGCGACAGCGTGCCCGACATCAAAAAGCTCGACTTCAGTTTTGATGCCCTGCGCGCGCGCTTTTTCCGCTATGGCGATACCGTCGGGCCGGGAAGTCGAAAACAACTCATCACCGAAGTTCATCGATCCGGTTTCCAGCGAACACACGTCGGGCCCGGCATCGAGACATTGCGAACGCTCATCCGCGCTCATCCAGGTTGCGCCGCCCGTCGACGTGTTCGTGACCGCATTCGATTTCGCGCGAATGCCGTCGATCATCTCGGCGAACAGCGCGGGATCGCCGCTTGGGGTGCCGTCTTCCAGACGCGCATGCAGGTGTACGATCGACGCGCCGGCTTCAATGGCTTCCAGAGAAGCGGCAACCGTTTCTGCCGCCGTATACGGCAGGGCCGGGTTGTCGTCGCGGGTCACTTCCGCACCGATCGGCGCGACCGTGATTGCCACCGGCTGCTGATCCCAGGTCGTCGTCAACATTGACTTCCGATTCTTGCCGCGTCGTCGAGCGGTTTTGGATTCGTTCCCTCAGGATGCATTCAGAAGCACGTACACGCCGGATTCATGCAGTTCGGCAATCCATTCCGGGGCGACCAGGATCGTCGTCGTGTCTTCTTCTATCACTGCGGGACCTTCAATTCGATCGCCGGCGCCGAGTTTGTTGCCGTCATAGACCGGTGCGTCGACCGGGTCGCCGTCACGCGACATGATGAGATCGCGGCGGGACTTGACCGCGTCATCCGGTCCTTTGGAAGAGGGCAGTGAAGGTCTCGCCGGTTTGTCGATGCGCCCGTACATCGTGCTTTCGATATTGACGGCTTCGACGGGACTGTCCGGCTCCGAATAGGTGTAGAGTTCCTCGTGACGCGCATGAAACGCCGCCTGGATTTTCTCGAGGTTCGCTTCACTGATCTCCATGTCGCCGATATCGACCGTGCATTCATGCACCTGCCCGATATACCGCATGTCGAGCGAGCGGTTGATGTCGATCCTGTCGCGGGAGAATCCGTCGCTTTCAAGAGCGGCAATGCCGCGTTCCTCGACCTGGGCGTAGGTACGCGCGAGTTCCGCCGCCACCTCGGCGCCTTGAATACGGGTGGGGAACGGCGCCATGAAGTTGTACTTCACGTCCGAGATGATCTGGCCGTAAGCACACAGCCCTGAGGCCAGCTTCGGCAGCAGGATCTTGCGGATACCCATTTCTTCTGCCAGCGCGGTAATGTGGGCCGCGGTCGCGCCACCCGCACCCACCAGCACGAAATCCCGCGGGTCGTCACCGCGTTCGACCGAAACGCGGCGGATGCCGTTCACCATGTTGGAATTGACGATGGTGTACATGCCGAATGCCGCGCGCTCGACGCTGATTCCCAGGGGGTCGGCGACGTGGGTCTTGATCGCGGCCCGCGCCTTTTCGACGTCCAGCGGCAACCTGCCGCCGACGAGTCCCGCGGGATTCAGATAACCCAGAACGAGGTTCGCGTCCGACACCGTCGGCCGCTCTCCGCCCTGACCGTAGCACGCCGGTCCGGGATCGGAACCGGCGCTTTCGGGACCCATCTGCATCAGTCCCTGTTCGTCGATATACCCGATCGAACCACCGCCCGCACCCAGGGTTTCGACCTGGATCATCGGCACGCCGATACGGTAGCGCAGGAAGTCGATGTTCTTGTTGAGGTTGGTCTTGCCGTTCTTGGTCAGCGTGATGTCGAAGGAGGTACCGCCCATGTCTACGCTGATGAGGTTGTCGTCGCCGAACGGCTCGGCGACCTGCAGCGCGGCCTGGGGCGCCGAAGCCGGGCCGGAATTAATCGCATAGACCGAGTGATCGGACAGCACCTCGCCCAGGGCCAGCCCGCCGTTCGACTGGAAGAAACGCACCGGGTTCTTAGCGCCCAGTTCCTGAAAATAGGCGTCGACGGCATCCACGTACTTGCGCAGAACGGGGCCGAGATAGGCGTTGACCACCGCTGTGGACGTCCGCGTGTATTCCCGCACCTGCGGATACAGCTCGGACCCCACGGTCAGCAGTGCGTCCGGCATCATTTCTTGGACGATCTTCGCCGCCCGCCTTTCGTGATCGGGATTGAGCACGGACCAGACGTAGGAGATCGCGACCGATTCCACGCCTTCTTTCAGAAACAGATCGCAGGCGGCGCGAACATCATCTTCGACCATCGGCACGCGTACGTCGCCGCTCGAAATCACCCGCTCACGCACGCCTCTGCGCAGGTATCGCGGCACCAGCATCGTCGCGGGCGGATACTCGGCATCGTAGCGATAGCCATCCTCCTTGTGCCCGAGCCGGATCTCGACGCTGTCCTCGTGGCCGCCGGTGCAGATGAGACCGGTTTTGGCGCCCTTGTGCTGGATCAGCGCATTCAGTGCCACGGTGGTACCGTTGATGCAGAGATCGGCGCTGGACACGATCGTTCGCTCGTCGTCCCCGGTGGCCTCGGCCATTTGTTTGAGCCCGTTCTTGATTGCGGCCGTCGGGTCGGAGGGCGTTGAAAGCGCCTTGAACAGGAGAATGTCGCTCCCGGCCTGCGCTAGGACGAAATCGGTAAACGTGCCGCCGGCATCAATGCCCAATCTGTATTTTGCCATCGTTCGCTCTCCTCAGCTCGCGTTGCGCAGGGCGGCCGTCGCCGCCTCGTCCACGGTCAGGTTTTCCGGATCACTGATCACGACGCCGTAGTCGGACCTCGCCCCTTCTACCGAGACCAGTCCGTCGCGCAGGTCCTGCACAACCATATCGATATCGCGCTCGAACGGGTTGCCGTAGCCGCCGCCACCGGGGTTCATAAAGCGCGCACGCTCGCCCGGATTGACGGCGGCGATGACGTTTTTGTCGCTCATGATCTGGAACTCGCCGTCACGTATCACGCCGAAGCGAGCCAGTTTCGGCTCGAGCATCCGAGATCGGGCGCCGCCGGCCCCCATCGCCGGATTGCGGCGACCTTCGCCATAAGTGACGAGCGTCATTTCCTGGTCGAGCGGTTCGACCTCCCAGCACGTGCCGGAACCGCCCCGGAATTTCCCGGCGCCGCCGGAATCTTCCATCAGGGTGTAGCGGTCGATGACGATGGGATAGGAATGCTCCAGGATCTCGATGTCGCCGGAGGACAATGCGCCAAAACAGGCTTGTGGCCCGCAGGCGTGCCAGCCATCCTTGCTGGGTGTAGCACCGGCGCCCGAGATGATCGTGGCCAGCACCATCGTCACGTACTCTTCGTCGTGTCGCGTGTCCCACCCGGCGATGTTGCACCCGCTGGTATGACCCCAGCTGGCCGTCACGCTGTCCGGCACGGCTTTCTCGAACGCGAGCCGCACGGCGTCGGTCAGCGTCTCCATCGGCGTGGTCGTGCAGTTCACGTGCGGCGCAGGGACCGTAGCGTTGCAGAGTGTGCCTTTGGGCCCCATGTCCACGGTCAGGCAGCGGTAGAGCCCCTCGTTATAGGGCGGGGGAAGCTGGGCGAACATCATCATCCCGAGATAGATGCCGGAGTAGCTGTTGCCTTCGTAGGAGTTCACGTAATAAGGGACTTGCGGCGGACTGTTGATGGCGATGTGGCAGTCATCGCTTTTGATGGTCACTTCTGCCGTGATCGCCAATTCGCCCTGTCCATGACCACTGTCCTCCAGTACCGCGGTGCCCGAGTAGGTCCCGTCCGGAACGCCGGCCATGATCGATCGCATTTGCCTGTCGGCCATGTCCATCAGCGCGTCGATGCAATCCATTACGGTTTCTTTGCCGTATTTGTCCAGGATCCCAATCAGATTTCGCGCGCCGACCTGGCAGGCGCCGATGAGCGCTTTGAAATCGCCCTCCTGGTCGCGTCGTGCGCGGATGTTTTCCATGATCAGGTTGAGCACGTCGTTGCGCGGCTTGCCCCGGTCCCAGATCTTCACGGGCGGGATGCGCAGCCCCTCGGCGTAGATTTCCTTCGCATCGGGGTTGTAGCTCGCCGGGTACGGACCGCCCATGTCGGTGAGGTGTCCCTTGCAGACTGTCCAGAACACGAGCTCACCTTCGTAGAAGACCGGGTAGTAAAAGCAGGTATCCACGATGTGGCTGCCGCCGTAGGCAGGGTCGTTATGAACGATGAGGTCACCCTCATTGATGTCACCCTCGAAAAAGTTCGCGACGGCTTTCATCGCGGGTATCAGGCTGCCGAGGTGGATCGGTATGTCCTGTCCCTGAAGGATCATTTCCGGCTTGGCATCGAACAAGGTCGTCGAGTAATCGCGCGCCTGGTTGAACACCGTCGAGCGCGCCGTTTTCTCCACCGTCACCGTCATTTCCCGCTGCGTGGTGACCAGCACCCCGCGAACGACGCTGAGGGTGATCGGATCGACTTCTTTGACGGCCATGGCATGCACCTCCCAATCTGGATTTCGGGCAGGCTACAGCGGTCTCAGGCAGGATTCTCGGCATAGCGCGCATGGATTTTGTGCATGGTGTGCAGTCCCGTTTTCGGGCCAGATCTTGCGTTGGGCGCCTGATTGCGCAACCATTTCGGGGACTTTCGACGAACGGAGACCACATGCGCGTCGAAATCGTCTATTCGACAGTTTCGTCCCGGCCCGCGGATCGGGCAACCGACTGGGCGCAAGCCTGCGGCCGGACTTATTTCCCGCTCGAGCCCAGCTATCGTCAGCCCGAGCGTTTCTCGGGATCCTTGCGCACATGGGGCCTGGGTCGGGTTCAGGCCTCGCGCTATTCGGCGGATGCTGCGCTGTACAGGCGCAGGCCTGCGCATTTGCGCGACGGGGCGGACGAGCAGTTCCTCCTGACCTTCCCACAAACCGGTGTATTTCGTTTTCAGCAACGAGGTCGCGACGTACATTGTGCGCCGGGGGGATTCTTTATCGAGCGCAGCAACGAGCCTTACGTGTTGAGCCATGAGACCGCAGGTGATCTGTTCGTTGCCAAGGTTTCCGCGCGAGACCTGGAAATGTGCCTTCCTCATCCCGAGCGCTACTGCGCCATCTGTTTCGACAGCGACTACGGCGTCGGAGGATTGCTGCGCGACCTGATCCATGTCAGCGAGATCCGGGCGGCGGAGCTGACTATCGACGGTGGTACGTTGTTTGGCCAGCAACTCATCGAACTACTGGCGCTCGCCGTCGAATCCAACTCGAGCGCCGCGTCTTCCTGCGAAACCAGCGTGCGGCTGGCTCATCTGCAGCGGATCAATGCCGCGATTTCCAGCCGCTATGCAGAACCGGATATCGCACCTGGCGACGTCGCCGCAGCCTGCGGGATTTCCGTGCGGTATCTCCATGATCTGTGCAGGAGTGACGGGGCGAGTTTCCGCGACAAGCTTCGCCGGGTCCGCCTGAATGTCGTGCAAAAGGCGCTGAGAAACACGGCCCAGCGCAGGACGATCACGGAAATCGCGCTGGCGGCCGGGTTTTCCGATTTGTCGTCTTTTTCCCGGACCTACCGGCAGGCCTTCGGCGAAACGCCGCGGGAAACGCAGGCGCGCGCGTTTCAGGCCAGAGACGGCAGCCAGACGAGGTAACAACAGGCACTGGAGTTCGTCACGCTGCCATGGCAGTTCGCAGTTCGGGGTCAGAGTTGAAACTCGGCCCCATAATGCCAGGCCGAAAATTTTCGATAACAACGTCGGATCTGGCCATCAAATCATGAGCGATCCGCCGGTCTGTCCGCGTTTTAAGATCGAGAACAATGCTCTTTTTGCGGCGGTTGAGAAGCTCGTAGGTCTGTCGGGAGCCCCGCGGCCCGTCTGGCATCTCTATGCGTATGACTTCCGCGCCTTGCTCTGCAAGCAGCTTTGCAGCCAGCGGGCCTGCAATATATTGACCAAAATCCAGGACGCGCACGCCGTGCAAAGGCAGGTCAATTACGCAAAATCCATGGCCTTCGGACGCCGGGAACTTCAGTCTAAGCTGGGTCAAAGGGGTCAGAGTCGTTTGAAAATCGACGTGAGTCAATTCGCTGGCATTCGTGGTTTCAAACGACTCTGACCCCTTTGACCCCTGACCCCTTTGACCCTAAAGGATTTTTTACACTTTAAGCTGCGGTGGGAGATAAGCGTGTCAATCAGCTTGAACAGCAAGATATTCAGTCGATCCATCCATCGCGACCTAAATTCTAAATACGTTTAGATACGTAGCGATCCTCTCGCCTCGACGAAATCGCGGAACTCGCGCAGGTCTCGCTGTTTGACCCGCCGCGCTTCGGTGCCGTCACCTCGCTCCAAGGCATCGACCAAGGCGCTGTGATTCTCCCAGGTTTGCTGATAGTAAGGGGGATGCTCATCGAGCAACGCCCGCATCGCGGCGGTACAGTGCGGGACGCTCCGCATACGGAGGATCTCGATCAATTGCAGAAGCGTTGGGCTTTGTGCGGCCTCATACACCGCGAACTGGAAGTCACTGTTCCGTTCGAGCACGGCGTGAAGCTCACCACGCTCGGCTTCCGCCTGCACTTGGTTACATAATCCCCGGATCCAGGCGAGCGTATTTTGCGTGATGCGTTGTGCGGCGCGCGCGCATGCATCACCTTCGAGCCGGATCCGCAGATCCCATAGATCACAGGCATCCGCGGCTGATAGAGCGGGCACGAATATCCCACGCTTCGGCAACACTTGGACAGCATTTTCCGCGGATAGCCGCGTGATCGCTTCGCGCACCGGCATCATGCTGGTCCCAAGCTCCTCGGCGAGCTGGCGTAGCGTTAGCGTCGTACCCGGTTCGATGCGTCCCGATAACAACGCGCGTTTCATTCGATCGTACGCGATCTCGTTCAATGTTTTGTGTTCGATACGAGCCAGATTGAGGGAATTGGCGTTCATGCGAATATTCTTGACATCTATGATCACAGATCACTATACTAAAATCTAGTTGGCAATGCCAGCCATCGGAAAAAGCCAAATGGACCAAAGCACGAAACAACACTGGCGCATCAGTGTCGACACCGGCGGCACCTTCACAGACGTCGTCGTTGCCAATGACGGCGGTCGTTTTACGATCGGCAAAGCGTTGACAACCCCTGATCGGATCTTTGTTGGCCTCAAGGCCGCGCTCGAGTCGGCTGCAGCGGAACTCGAACTGTCGCTTACCGAAGTGCTGTCGCGAGCCGAACTCTTTACCTACGGAACGACTCGCGCCACAAACGCGATCGTCACAGGTAACGTCGCGAAAACTGCGTTCCTGACTACGGCTGGTTTTCCCGACGTTCTCGTCTTACGGGAAGGCGGCAAGTTCGATCCTCACGATTTTTCGAAACCGTTTCCAAAACCGTATATCCCACGTCGCTACACGTTTGAAATTGAAGAGCGTATAAACGCGCAAGGCGATATTTATACTCCGCTCGACGAACGGCAAGTGTCGAATGTGTTAGCCGAAATTAAACGTCGCGATTTCGAGGCCTGCGCGGTGTCATTGATGTGGGCGACCGCTAATCCAGCTAACGAAAACCGACTCGGTGAGATGATTGAAGCCGAGTTACCGGGCGTTGCCTATACCTTGAGCCATCAACTAAATCCAATTCTGCGCGAATACCGCCGCGCCTCTTCGGTCGCGATCGATGCCTCAATAAAACCGCTCATGCAAAAACATTTAAGCGATCTCGAAGCCGATCTGCGCGAAGAAGGCTATGCCGGCGAGATCCTGATCAGTACCACTATCGGTGGTTGCCTGGACGTCGAGAGTGTCGTCGAAAAACCGATCCACACCGTGCGTTCGGGACCGGCAATGGCGCCGGTTGCCGGCAGGCACTATGCGGAACTCGAAGACAAATCCGAATCGGTGTTGGTGGTCGACACCGGCGGCACGACGTTCGACGTCAGTCTGGTGCGCGACACGGCGATTACGATCACGCACGAGACGTGGCTCGGGGAACGTTTCACTGGTCACATGCTCGGCATTCCGGCGGTTGACGCGCAGAGCGTTGGCGCCGGCGGCGGTTCCATCGCGTGGCTCGATTCGGCCGGACTGCTTCGCGTGGGGCCGCAGAGCGCCGGCGCTAATCCAGGCCCGGCGTGTTATGGAGCCGGAGGCACGAAACCTACGGTAACCGACGCCGCGTTGGTACTCGGTTACATCGACCCTGAGTATTTCCTCGGCGGGAAAATGCGACTCGATGTAATGGCAGCACGCACTGCGCTAGCGACCATAGCGGAGCCGCTGGGGGTAAGTGTCGAAGCAGCCGCATTCAGCGTTTTCGCCGTATCAAATGAGACGATGATTAACGCCATTAAAGACATCACGGTCAGTGAAGGCATCGATCCGGGTGAGGCTGTGATCATCGCTGGTGGCGGCGCGGCAGGTTTTAGCATTATGCCGATTGCGCACGAGCTCAACTGTCGAGCAGTCATCATCCCCCGAACCGCAAGTGTGTTATCCGCCTGCGGTATGCAGTTCTCGGACATCCAAACGGAATCGACAATGACCGTTCCAACCCGCTCCGATCACTTCGACCGCGAAGCAGTCAATGCAGGATTGGAATCTGTCGAATCGCAGTTGAGCGATTTTGTAAGGCAACTTGAGGCGCGCGGTTTTGATGATTATTCCATCGAATATCGGGTTGATGCGCACTACGCGGCGCAGGTTTGGGATATACCCGTAACGTTGGCGGGTAGACGTTTAGATTCGGAGCAGGATGTTGATGACTTGATCGAGATGTTCCATGCTAATCATCGCCGTATCTTCAGCGTCGACGACCGCAATTCACCGATCGAATTTCTCAACTGGACCGGCCGCCTCGCCGTCCATCTCCCACAATCGAGCCACGGGGCCGATGACCGTAACGTTGTCGCTAGCCCTGCTGACACTCGCAAGGCGATGTTCGACCTCGACGACACTCGCGCGACAACAATCTTACGCGGCAATTCGGTTAAAGTCGGGGACGTGATCCCTGGGCCGGCGATCATTGAAGAGGCGACGACTACCATCGTTTTACCGCCCGGTTGTCGCGCCGAGTTGAGCCCGGCAGACAGCTATGTCATCGAGTGGGACGAACTTTAAGATCGAGAGGATCGCAATATGGATACTGATCGCAATGTAGGAACGACGTCTCTATCACCAATGTTACTTGCGGTGCTCGCAAACCGGTTCGACGGCGTTGTGCGGGAAATGACGAACACGATGTTGAGAACGGGTCGCTCGGCGGTGATCAATAGTGCGCGCGATTTTTCCTGTGGGATTACCACCGGCGACAACGAACTGTTCGCGACAGCAGAAGGCCTTCCGGCACACACCTATGGACTCAACTTACAAAGCGCCGCAATGTGCGAGTTCCACGACGACATCGCCGAAGGCGACGCGTATCTGCACAACGATCCGTATGCCGGTAATTCACATCCCGCCGACCATACGATCATCGTGCCGGTGTTCTGGGAAGGTGAGCATTTATTCAACGTGTGTGCGAAAGCACACCAGGCCGATATCGGGAATAGCTTGCCGACAACCTATCACGCGGCTGCAAAAGACGTCTACGAAGAAGGCGCATTGATTTTTCCGGCCGTTCGCGTGCAACGCGATTACGAAATGATCGATGACATCATTCGGATGTGTCAGCGCCGGATCCGAGTTCCCGACTATTGGCACGGTGATTTTCTATCGATGCTCGGTTCGGCTCGCACCGGCGAGAAACGGATCCACGATATTTTCCGTAAATACGGCAAGACGACGATCAAGCGATTTGTCACGGAGTGGTTCGACTACAGCGAATTGCGCATGCGCCAGGCGATCGCGGAATTACCGGCCGCTGAAATTGAACGCGAAAGTTTTCATGACCCCATGCCGCCGATGCTGCCCGATGGGATCCCGGTGCGAGTTAAACTGAAAGTAGAGCCCGACGAAGGCGTGATCGAGATTGATCTGACCTCGAACATCGACAACATGGCGAACGGACTGAACTTGTCGCAGGCTTGTTCGATCAGCAACTCCGTCGCCGGCGTCTACAATTGTTTACCGTCGGATATCCCGCGCAACGGCGGTTCGTACCGGTGCATCCGCATGAAGCTACGTGAAGGTGCGGCGATCGGTATTCCGAAATTTCCGCACAGCTGTTCGGTCGCCACCACCAACCTCTCCGAGCGCTTGCTGAACAACGTACAGGCGGCGCTCGCCGAACTCGGCGACAATCACGGCCTAGCGGAAGGCGGCATCGGCATGGGGCCGGGATTTTGTGTCATTTCGGGTAGGGACGCGCGGCACGACGACCATCCCTACGTTAATCAGTTGATCATTGGCAATAACGGTGGTCCTGGTACGCCGTACTGCGACGGTTGGATCACCTACGGCATCCCGGTCGTGGCGGGGCTCATGTATCGCGATAGCGTCGAAATCAATGAATTGAGCTATCCGATCCATTTCAAAGAAATCCGCTTGACCCAGGACGCTTGCGGCCCGGGGCTTTACCGAGGTGCCCCCGGGGTGCACCTCACCTATGGACCAAGTCATCACCCGATGACGGTTGTTTTCGCGGCAGACGGGCAGGTCAACCCGCCGCGCGGGGTTCGCGGCGGCGGCGACGGTAACGCAGGTGAGATGTTAGTGATCGACGAACACGGCAATCGCTCACGGGCGCCTAGCGTTGGTCAGATCGAGCTACAGCGAAACCAGTGGCTCACCGGATTCGAAACCGCCGGTGGCGGCTATGGTGATCCACTGGAACGAGATCCTGAAATGGTGCTCGAGGACGTTATCGAGCAGTACATATCGATCGAGCATGCGAGCGACGTATACGGCGTCGAATTAACGGGCTCTATGGAAGACGAATCCTTGTGCGTGGATTTCACCGCAACTGAAATCAGGCGCAAGACCCTACATAGTTGAACCGCTCGTGCACTTCGAGGAGACATACGATGGCGACTCCAAAATCGTTGAGCGTGGAAGACGAACGACTGCCGCTGTTGCTAGGCTTTCAACGCGTATCGGAAAACACCAATCAGATCACGCGCTTCGTCGATCACGGCAAAGGGATCTATGTATACGACACCGATGGTCGTGAATATATCGAAGCGACGTCTTCGTTCTATGTCGCGTCGCTGGGCTATCAGAACGACGAGCTGATTGACGCGATTGAAGCACAGTATCGGGAGCTGCCATTTTTTGTCAGCGCATTACATCGCACCCCTAAAACTTCGCTAGACCTTGCCGAGAAATTGATTGAAATCGTTCCAATCGAGAATGCTCACGTGGTGTACGCGGTCTCTGGATCGGAGGCGATTGACTACGCGATCAAGCTGATGCGCTTCGGCGCGGTGGCGCGTGGCGAACCCGAACGTAGGACGATCATTGGGCGGCACGGTAGTTACCACGGTGGCACCCTGGCGTCCGCGAGCGTGACCGGCGGCCACCACATTGAATTCGGCCTCCCGCTGGACGATTTTCGTCACGTTAGTCAGGCTGATTTTCACGGCGATCGTGAACCCGGCGAGAGCGGTGCGGAATTCGCCGAGCGACGCGCGGCCGAACTACGGAAGCTGCTCGAACGCGAGCCCGTGGGCAGTGTTGCGGCCATGATTGCCGAACCGGTCAGCTTTTCGGCGGGCTTCAAAGTCCCTCCACCGGAATATTTTCCCGCGATACAGCGCATTCTCGACGAGTACGGCGTCGATTTATTAATCGACGAAGTCGTGACGGGTTTTGGCCGCACAGGGCAGTTGTTCGGAACGAATACCTTTGGACTCAAGCCGAAACATATTGCCATCGCGAAAGGGATCACGTCGGGTTACTTCCCCTTGTCGGCGTTCATACTCGGTGAGGATCTCTATGCGGAGTTGGAATTTGGCTCCGACACCGTTGGCACCTTAGCGCATGCAGCGACATTCGCTGCGCATCCCGTCGGCGCGGCAGCGGCACTGAAGACCATCGAGATCATAGAACGGGATAATATCGTCGAGCACGCGCGCCAGATGGGTGAGCGGCTCGGTGCCGGCCTCGCACAATTCGCCGACCACCCGCTCGTTGGAGATGTACGCAACCTTGGCCTGGCCGCGAGTATCGATTTTCTGCGGCGCAATGAGCACGATCAGTTGATCGACGAGGATGCCGACGAAATCATGATGCAGGTCTACGAATCCTTACTCGAACAGGGCGTTGTTTCCCGCCCCGCCGGACGCAATATCGTCATTGCGCCACCGCTGATCGTGCGCGATTTCGAAGTCGATGAAATCGTGGCGCGGATCGGTCGCTCGCTCGAGGACGTACTGACTGCACGAAGCTGAGGTGGATACGTCGTCCACTTAGACGTGCACGAGCTCGTTGCGGATAGCCACTGAGTTGAGCTAGCCGCTCAAAGTGATACCCTGATTTACGAGCGAACTTCGCAAGGACGCGATCATGTTGCCGTTACCGGCTGGCAGGGAAGCCAGTTCGGGTGTCGGCGCGCTGCCGTATGTGCGGCACTGCCGGGAGCGCACCCTCCTTGGCAGTTCGGGGTTAGAGTTGAAACTCGGCCGGCGATTTTCTGCTCTGACCACAAATTCCACTCAACTTCGAAGCTCACTCAACATCGAGGTTCGGAATGTCGATAGCCAGTCGCCATTCCCCATTTTCTTTGACCCACACCACAACGTATTTCCCTGGCACCGGTTCGCCGCCAGGCGCTTTCATTGTGAGGGTCCCGTACGCGTACGCCATGTCGTTGGACTCTGACACGACGGCCTCGGTCGGTTCCCACGAAAGCTCGTAGCCATCCGTGTCCAGCACTTTCTGAAATTCCGCCCGCATACCCTCCTTGCCGACGACAAGCGGTTTCCCCGGCGAGAATTGCAGGACATTCTCCATGCACATGTCGGTTATCCAGCGAAGGCTCCCCGATCGCGTCTGCCTGCACGTTTCGCGCTCGAGTTCCATGATTTCGTTCGGGTTCGGCGTATCTGACGGCATTTCTACTCCCCTCAATCAGCTAATGGTTGATTCTGTCGCACCCTGTTCCAGGGTGTCGGTGTCGCTTACAGCCAATTGTCGCCGGAATTCAATATTGGCAAAATGACAAAAAAAGTAACTATCGTGCCAATATGCTTGAGAAAAACATCGCGACTGCGTTACCTCAGCCGTACTTGCCGCCCGCAGCTTTTGTTCCCGAACTTCCGACGACTGAGAGACGGAAGCGCGTCGTTATCGTCGCCAGCCGCTGCGCCGACCCAATAGAGCTGGCCGGCCCGTTGAATGTTTTTCAAATAGCAAACCTGGTACTGGCGATTTCCGGGAAGCCCGAGATGGGTTACGACCTGGAGATCGTGTCAAGTATGGCAGGCGTCATCTACCAGACAGCCGGGCTGAAAATCACCGCAGACAAGCCTTACTTTCGATTGAGGGGAGATGTCGATACGCTGATTTTCACGCCGATGGACTTTAGTGATCTTTTTTCTAATCAAGAAAAATTTCTCTGGTGGGTTCGGAATCAATCGAACAAAGTCGAGTGATTGGTTTCTATTTGTTCTGGCGTATACATTTTGGCAGCCGCCGGCGTACTGAGCGGCAAACGAGTCGCAACGCACTGGGACTTAGCGGATGATTTCGCTCGGCGTTATCCGGATATCTCGCTGGATCCAGAACCGATTTTTGTTGTTGACGAACACATCTACACATCAGCCGGTATGACAGCTGGTCTCGATTTATCCGTCGCCCTGGTTGAAGAGGATTTTGGCCGCGCCGTCGCGCTGCGGACGGCACAAGCGATGGTGTTTTTCCTGAAAAGACCAGGGAGCCAGGCTCAATTCAGCACGTTTCTATCGCTCGATTTAGCAGAAAGATCCGAAATGGCGGAACTGCAGAACTACATTTTCGATCATTTAGGAGATGACCTCCGCATCGAAAAATTAGCATCGATCGTCAATATGAGCCCCCGAAATTTCTCGAGAATTTTCCACAAGGAAATCGGGATGCCGCCGGGAAAATTCGTCGAGCAAAGCAGACTGGAAATGGCCCGGCAAAAACTGGAACATTCACATACATCCATCTCCAGAGTAGCCGAGTACTGTGGCTATAACTCCGTCAACAGCATGCGTGCTGCATTCGAGCGTCACCTCGGTGTCAGCCCGAAAGCATACCGACAGCGATTCATGTCATCTGCCGGGTAAACGCAACGCTTGCTAGTGGGCTGCTAATCGATAACGGACCGGTTCGCTCTTTTCGCCCGGGCGCTGGGGTCTCCGAGGCAGCCGTTAGTGAGACGCTGCTAATTCGACGGCATGATGAAATGCGTGCCGCCGACATCACGGGTAGGCCAGCGCTGGGTAATGGTCTTGGGCCGCGTATAGAAGCGCAGTCCTTCGCGACCATAGATGTTGTGGTCGCCGAACAGCGAGCTCTTCCAGCCCCCGAAGCTGTGGAACGCCGACGGCACCGGGATCGGGACATTGATGCCGACCATCCCGATCTGAACTTCGCGCGCGAAGTCGCGCGCGAGCGAAGCGTCCTGCGTGAACAACGCCACGCCGTTGCCGTAAATGTGGGTGTTGATCAGATCCACTGCTTCGCGATAGTCCGCGGCCCGCACGACGCAGAGCACCGGACCGAAAATCTCTTCGGTGTAAATCTTCATTCCCGCACCGACGCGGTCGAATAGAGACCCACCGATAAAGAAACCGTTTTCGTGATCGGGAAATGACCGCTCGCGTCCATCGACCACGAGTTCCGCACCTTCTTCGACGCCGGCACCGATATATTCCATGACCCTGTCACGGTGCTCCGAAGTTACGAGCGGCCCCATCTCGGTCGCTTCATCGTCGCCTGGCCCGATCACGAGCGCGCGCACGCGCGGGGCGAGCCGTTCCACCAGGGCGTCGGCCGTCTCGTCACCCACGGCGACGGCGACGGAGATCGCCATGCACCGCTCGCCGGCGGAGCCGTACGCCGCACCCATCAACGCATTCGCGGCGAGATCGAGATCGGCGTCCGGCATGACCACCATGTGGTTCTTGGCACCGCCGAGGGCCTGTACGCGCTTGCCGTTCATGCGCGCCGTGTCGTAGATGTATCGTGCTATCGGGGTCGAGCCGACGAAGCTCAGGGCACTTACATCCGGGTGCTCCAGCACGGCATCCACGGCTTCCTTGTCACCATGCACGACATTGAATGCGCCCGCGGGAAGGCCGGCTTCTTCGAGCAGCCCGGCAAGCAACACAGATGCCGACGGGTCGCGCTCGGACGGTTTCAGCAGGAAGGTGTTGCCGCACACGAGCGCGACCGGAAACATCCACATGGGTACCATCATCGGAAAATTGAACGGCGTGATACCGGCGACGACGCCGAGTGGCTGGCGTAGTGTGTAACTGTCTATCCCGGAGCCGACGTCTTCCGAGAATTCGCTTTTCAGCAGCTCCGGGGCAGCACAGGCGAATTCGACGACCTCGATACCGCGACGCAGCTCGGCCAGCGCGTCGCTACGCGTCTTACCATGCTCGCAGGATACGATCGCAGCCAGCTCGTCGGCACGGCTTTCCAGCAACTCGCGAAACCGATACATGACGCGAGCGCGATTGGACGGTGTCGTTACCGCCCACCCCGGAAAAGCGGCGGTCGCCGCATCGACCGCCGCGCCGACTTCGCTTGCGCCGCCAAGCAGGACTTCGTTCGCAATCCGACCCGTGGCGGGATTGAACACCGGGCCTCTCCGCGGCGGCCCCTCGGTAACGGGATTACCGGCGATCCAATGACCGATAAGGCCGGTTTTAGGAATGTCTTGCCCTGTCGTGACCATCGTCTGCGCTTCGTCGTGTTGAAGGAATTTCGGATCTGGCAACGGTCGGCCGATGTGCTACGCGGATTCGGCAATCGCCTTGCCGACGATGTCGACCAGCTCGGCTATCTCATGCTCCTGCGTGATGAGCGGCGGCGCGATTGCGACTGTGTCGCCCGTGACCCGCAGGGCGGCGCCGTGCCGGAATCCGGCGTTGAAAACCTGCGTGCCACGCTGACCCGGGCGTCCCTCGATGGGCTCTAGCTCGACGGCAGCCGCCAGACCAATGTTGCGAACGTCGATGACGTGGGGCTGACCCCGCAGCGCATGCACCGCGTCTTCGAGAACCGGTTCGAGCGCACGCGCGCGTGCGAACAGGCCTTCCTCGCGATAGACGTCGAGGGCCGCGTTCGCCGCCGCCACGGCGATCGGATGTCCCGAATACGTATAGCCATGAAAGAACTCGATGAGATCCTCAGGCCCGTCCATGAACGTTGCGTACACTTGGTCTTTAGCGATTACACCGCCCATCGGGATCACACCGCTAGTGACGCCTTTTGCGAACGTGATGAGGTCCGGTGTGACGTCGAACCGCGCGGCGCCGAAATTCGCGCCCAGGCGCCCGAACCCGCGAATGACCTCATCGAAAATCAACAGGATGCCGTGACGCGAGCAGATTTCACGCAGTCGCTCGAGGTACCCAATCGGCGGGACAACGACGCCCGCAGACCCTTGCATCGGCTCGACGATGACTGCGGCGATCGTCGATGCATCATGAAGCGCCACGATTCTTTCGAGCTCGTCCGCCAGATGAGCCCCCCATTCCGGCTGCCCCCGGCTGAACGCCATGTGCTCGAGGCTCAGGGTGTGCGGCAGGTGGTCGACACCGGGCAACATGACCGGCGCGAACATCTTGCGATTCGGCACGATACCGCCGACCGACATGCCGCCGAAACCGACACCATGGTAGCCCTTCTCACGTCCGATCAACCGTACCCGCCCGGCCTCACCTCGACTGCGGTGGTAAGCAATCGCCATCTTTAGCGCCGTGTCGACCGCTTCCGAGCCGGAGTTGGTATAGAAGACGTAATTCAGATCTGCCGGCGCCAACGCTGCCAAGCGCTCCGCGAGTCGGAACGCTTCGGGATGACCGATCTGGAATGCTGTCGCGTAATCCAGCCTCGCCACCTGCTGCTGCACGGCTTCCACGATTCGCGGGTGACCGTGCCCAGCATTGCAGCACCACAAACCGGACAGCGCGTCGAACACCTGGCGGCCATCCTGGGTCGTGTAGTAAGCGCCGTGCGCTTCCTCGACCAACTTCGGATGTTTCTTGAAACGCCGATTGTGGGTAAAAGCCATCCAGTAAGGTTCGAGGTTCAGAGCCTGCTCGGAAGCTACCGATTCCGCCGGGTTGAGCATTGCGAGTTCCTGCTGTTAATCGAATCTAAGGCGAGATGGCACGTACTATTTGTACTCGCCCAGGCAAGGTCTAAAAAGGCTAAACAATGACGGTTTAGTTTTCAATATTTAACGAAAAATAAATAACTTATTGATCACCCTGGTATATTGGTTAATATTGTTAATAACAATTAACATTTAAACAAAAAGCGATTCCTGAGCAATGGAAAATGTGGGCACGCGACTGCGTGAGTTGAGGATCCTTCACCGCCTGTCACAGCGGGAGTTGGCCCGCCGTTCCAATGTGAGCAACGCCGCGATCTCCCTCATCGAAAGCAACAAGACCGATCCCTCCATCGGCCTTCTGAAGCGCGTGCTGGAAGGTATCCCCGTCTCCGTCGCCGACTTCTTCAATGCCGAGATCGAACCCGAGTCGCAGGTATTCTTTCGGGATACCGAATTGCTCGAAATAGGCGGTGGATCGATTTCCTATCGCCAGGTCGGCTCCGATCTGGACCGACATCAGCTGCAAATTCTTCACGAACGATACGCGCCAGGTTCAGACAGTGGCCGGTCCATGCTGAAACATGATTCCGAGGAGGGCGGCGTCGTCATCAGCGGACACATCGAGGTGACCGTTGGTAATCAGACTCGCATTCTCGGACCCGGTGACGGCTACCTCTTCGACAGTAAAACACCCCACCGCTTCAGGAATCTGAGCGCAGAAGATTGCGTACTGGTGACGGCTTGCACACCTCCCTTCTGACAGAATTCGCGCTTCAGCTATCGGGAACAGCTTGATCTTCGTCAGTACCGCATGGGGAAGTTACGGGCCCTTGGCGCGGAAGCGGCTTCCGCAGCCGGGTTCCGTTTTCGTGTTTCGTCGATAGCGTGGCATGCTGCGGCCGGGGCTCTGGTGACAAGAATCAACCCTGCATACGGACCGGTGATCGACGGAGGGTACTCGCGTGGTACTCGGACACGAACTCTACGGCAGCGGCGCCGAAGGCGTCATTCTGATGCACGACTTCTACGGCTGTCGCGATACCTGGGCGTTCGCGCGCAACTTTTTCGACACGAGGAATTTCACTTACGCGTTCTGCGAAGTCCGCGGCTACGGCGCCTCGCGTCACCTCGACGGCGATTACACGCCTGTCGAGGCAGCCGCCGATATCCTCGCGCTCGCGGACAACATCGGCTGGGGACGCTTCCACATCGTCGGGCATTCCATGAGCGGCATGCTCGCCCAGCGCGTCGTGCTCGACGGTGGCGAAAGGGTCAAGTCCGCCGTGCTGAACACCCCGGTCGCAGCCTCGGGGCTGAGCTTCGCGCCCGAGGGTTTTGCCCTGATCGAAGGATCGATCACGGACAATGACCTGCTCGCGCAGGCGTTCGACGCCCTGACCGGAGAACGCCTGTGCCGGGAATGGCTGGATTTCAAGATCCGGCAGACGCGGGAATCGCGCCTCAAGGCCGGACAGGCGGCGTATCTGGAGAATCTAACGCAGCAAGGCTTTCTCGACGACGTCGAGGGCAACACCACGCCGATGCTGGTCATCATCGGCGAATACGACATGGAGCCGTTCGCCGAGGCGCCAGCGCGTGAGACGTTCCTCGCGTGGTATCCCCTTGCGGAGATCGCCGTGTGCCGCAACCCCGGGCACTACCCACAGCAGGAAGCCCCGGTCTACGTCGCGACCGTGATGAACGAGTTCCTGAACCGCCAGCGCGGTTGATGAAAGACGTGCCGGTGAGAACGGCTGCGACACCGGCGCGAACGGCGGCAATCGTCGCCCTGGCCGCGCCGCTGCTGCTCGGGCTACCGCTCGTTGGCGTGCATCTCGCAGGCAGAACGCTCGCGGACTATCTCGAGTTTCCGCCGCTAACACGCTACGTGGAGCACGCCGCATTCGCCTGGCCGGCATTCATCTCCATGGCGCTTTTCATCACCGTCTGCGTCACGCCTTTCGTGGTTGCGACGCACCGGGCACGAACGAACGCCGCGTCCCGCTCGTTCGGTCCTTTCCCGAGGTGGGGTGTCGCCGCGATCGTCCTCACGCTCATCGCCTGGGTAGTCGCCCGGTCCCGGATCCCCGGGCTCTCGGCGGTCCAGACACACACGTTCATTCCGCTGTGGCTCGGATACATCGTCACCGTCAATGCCCTCGTTCACGCGCGCAGCGGGCGCAGCCCGCTGACGCACGACACCGCGCGCTACCTCGCGCTGTTTCCGATGAGCGCCGCCTACTGGTGGTTCTTCGAATACCTGAACCGTTTCGTGCAGAACTGGTACTACGTCGGTATCGATCACTTCTCACCGGGTGCATACGTCCTGTGGGCGAGTCTCGCGTTCTCCACGGTACTGCCCGCAGTTTCCGCTACCCGGGCGTTGCTGGCCACTTTCCCCGGCATCACAGCCGGCCTCGATCGCGGACCGGCACTGCGACCGCCGGCGGGTACGGCTTCCACCTTGCTGCTCCTTGCCGGCGCTGGGCTGTTTGCCATCGGCATCTACCCGGATCTGACCTATCCCCTGCTGTGGATTTCGCCGTTCGCGATCATCATCTGTCTGCAGCACCTGCTCGGACAGCCGACCATCTTTGCGCCGCTCGGCGCGGGCGATTGGCGCGAGGTGTGGCGCTGGGCGTTGGCCGCGCTCGTTTGCGGCCTGTTCTGGGAAACCTGGAATTTCTTCAGCGCCGCGAAGTGGGTGTACTCCGTCCCGTTCGTGCATCGTTTCGAAATCTTCGAGATGCCGCTGCTCGGCTATGCCGGTTACCTGCCGTTCGGTCTCGAGTGCGCGCTCGCAGTCGATCTCGCCAGACGCGTCCTGCCCGGCCGCTGATCCGCGGGCGCCCGCGCCGCGTATTCACGAGTATGCTTGCACTCATGTCAGACTAAAAATCAGGGACGAACGGCGCGGTGGTCACGCTGACGCCGGAGAACCCGGCCGACGGGGAACAGGCCCGGCGCGCCGAGAGCACCCCGCTACTCAGGGTACGCGACGCCGGCGATCGGGCGGCTTACCGGGAGCTCTTTGACCTGTTCACGCCGCGCTTGCGCGCCTACGCCCGTAATCAGGGCTGCGATCCTGGCTCGGCTGAGAACGTCGTGCAGGACGTCATGGTCACGGCGTGGAGCGGGCCGGCCTGTTCGACCCGGACAAGGCCTCGGCGTGCACCTGGATATACACCCTCGTACGCAATCGCCTCATCGACCAGCACCGGGCAGGCGAACGGAGACAGCGCGCCTGCGACGGTTACACCGCCACCGCTACGACGCAGGCCGACGAAAGCGAAGATGTCGACCGCGATCTCCAGAGCTCGCGACTCACCGCCCTGCTGAACGAATTGCCGGATGAACAGGCGCGCGCGGTGCTCATGGCCTACGTCGAAGGCAAGTCCCATCGTGAGATCGCGGAAGAATTGAACGTGCCTGTCGGCACCATCAAGTCGCGCATGCGCCTAGCGCTGCAGCGGCTGCGAAAGCTCATGGAGGATTCGTGATGAGCACGGTCCATCATCCAAGCCACGCGTGGCTGCTCGACTACGCGACGGGCAATGCGCCACCACTGTTCGAGACCGTCCTGCGCGCCCACATCGGTGTGTGCCCGACATGCCGCGACGAGATCGCCTTTGCCGAGCGCCCCGGTGGAAAGCTGATAGCAGGGGCCGACACGGTCGGCGGCGCGCTCACGGCGGACGCCATTTGCGATCGCCACGAGTAGGTCGATAACGGCGGTATGATGGTGTCGCGATACCTGGGCGTTCGCGCTCGACGGCAATATCGAGCAGTTCGTGACGACCTATCTCAACAGCAGCATCGACGCCCTGCCGTGGAAGCGGATCGGCGGCGGCCTCAGGATTTGCCGCCTCGCCGAGGATCACGGTGCGCACATGTGGATGCTGCGCGGCCAGCCAGGTTGACCCGCACCTGCTCCAGGCCCCGCCCGTCGAGAAAGCGGATCTGGTCGTACAACCCCATCTCGCGCGCGAAGGTCACGAATACCTCGGCCAGGGAGCGATGGCGGCCTTCTGCCACCTGGGGTTCGAAGCTCAGGCTCTCGACCAGGCGGCCGAGGAACATCGTGGTGACCGCCGCGACATCCGCCACCAGAGCGCGCTGAGCGAGTTCGACATTGAGCGCCTCATTGGTGTCGCGGTGGGTCCGCTCGGTGCGGTAGTCGATGTAGAAATGGACCACGATGACGGCGCCCACAAGCAGTGTCAACGCGATGAACAGGCCGGCAAACATCGGCCAGGCCCGCGGCCGGACAATGGCTGTCGGCGGCCCCTCGGTCACTGTCCGTCACGGCCGTTTACGGATTGGCTGCAACGCTTCATACCCCCCTCGACGGCTCGCCGCCCTACACGGCCTCAAGTCTACGCCGCCGGTATGCGCGCCGCGACCACCGCACCGTCGGGTTGATGGCCTTGCCGCCGGCTCAAACGCGATTGACGGCCCGGCGCTTGGCCTGCTTTTGCAAATACATCTGCTCGTCGGCGGCCGCCATCAGGGCATCGATGTCGGTGTGTCCCGCGGGATCAAAGTCGACTGCGCCAACGCTGAAGAACAGGTCGTAGACACGCCCCTGCGTGGCATTGTGCTGCTGTACCGCGGCCTGAAGACGGCCGAGCGCAACCGCGAGATTGGCGGCGGTCGAATTGGTCGCCAGGACCGCGAACTCGTCACCGCCGAGGCGGCCGATGACATCGGAATCGCGGAAGTTGTGCCGCAGCAGACCGGCGAAGTCCGCAAGCGCCCGATCGCCCTCGGCATGGCCGTGGCGGTCGTTGATCTCCTTGAACAGGTCGAGATCGAAAAAAAGCAGTGCCGTCGGTCGTTCAACGCGCCGGCACAGTTCCAGGGCGTGCCGCGCCAGGTCCTGGAAGCCCCGCCGGTTGGACAAGCCGGTCAGCTCATCCATGGTCGCCAGCTGCACCGCGGCCAGCTCCTGCTCGACCATTTGGGCCAGGTCGCGCAGCAGGTCGAGCTCTTCGGCATCGAGCTGGCGCGGCTCTCGGTCGATCAGGCACAGGGTGCCGGGACGACTGCCACCCGGCAGCGTCAGTGGACACCCGGCATAGAAGCGGATACCGGGATCGTCGGCGACCAGGGGATTGTCGTGGAAGCGCTCATCCTTGCTCGCGTCCGGGATCATGAAGACCTCGTCACCGAGGATGGCATGACCGCAGAACGAGATCTCGCGCGACGTCTCCGGGGCATCCAAACCCTGGCGCGACTTGAACCACTGCCGGTCGCGGTCGACCAGACTGACCAGGGCGATCGGTACCCCGAACAGCTTCTTGACCAACCGGGTCAGGCGATCGAACCGCTCCTCCGGCAGGGTGTCCAGGATGTTGAGGCGGCGCAATGCCTCCAGGCGGCTGGCTTCGTCGGCTGGCTTGTACGGTGTTTGCATGGCTCTTTCAATTCTCGTATTGCGATACCCACAATGTCTGCACCCGCTCAAAGCTCCGCGGCCAGGGTCGCGAGCGCCGGGCGGCCGGACAACTCGAAGAGGGTCCGGGTGGCAGTTTCATCGACCTGCCAGTCAAGAACTTTAGTCCTGTACCATGTAGATCCGACCGGCGCAGACCAGGTTACGCAGCCGCTATCACAGCCGCTGCAACAGCCGCCGGTAGCGTACCTCCAGGGTGTAGTTGTCCAGAAAATCGCGTCGCGCCTGTTCGCCCAGCCGGTCCAGGTGCGGTGCCGACAGCGCGCGAATGGCCGTAACCCAGGACTCGGCGTCGGTCGCCTCGACCAGTACGGCGTTGGCCGGGTTCGGCTGATTCGGCAGCAGAGACAGGTCCATGGCGGCGATGTAGCGAGGTAGCTGCGGCTGGGGGACGTAGCCATGCAGATGCAGATTGGGCCACCGATACCTGTCGCGCCAGCTCGCGATGGCCTGTTCAGTGCCGCCCATGAGGTGAAAATCGTGCTCGGGCAGTGCTCGTGCCAAGCGCACCACCATCTCGGCCCCCTTGTGGGCCTCGAGCGCGCCGGCCTGGGCCGTCTTGCGGGAGAATTCCGCCTTCTTGATCACGTGCGTGGCGATGCAGCGGTAAACAATACCGAGCACACCAGTCATGACCTCAAGGCGGCTGGCGAACAGGAAGCGTAACGGATAGGGGACGCTCAGCACCCACTGGCGGACGGGCCACTCGGGAAAGACCTCGTCGACCAGCAACGCGGCGCTTTCGGCCATGTTGCCTAAGCACCGCAGCTCGGGCAGAAGCCGCGCCGCTTGCAGCTGAACGCGACCAGGTGCTCGGCATGACAGGTATCGCAGCCGACTCGCAGAAACCCGTACTCGAGACGCCCGCACTTGAGGTAGCCTTCGAATTCCTGCGCCACATATCCCGGCAGGGCATTGCCCTGCGTTGCCTGATGCGCTTTGAACGCGGGGTAGTATTCCTCAACAAGTAGATAAAGAAGGGTGCGCTCCGGAAGGCGATCTTCACCGCCGCCGCCAAAGCCAACCAGGCGCTGGAGTGGCTGCAGCAAAAAGCAGCAAGCAGGCACTCCAATTTGCAACATTGATAAGTGCGTTTTTACATGAGACGCGTCATGTCCATGATTTGAAGGCTACCCGAATTGGTGCAGAGTTGCTGCTTGCCGACTTAGATGCTTATAAATCGACGAGTCGACTCTTGCGCCTTTTGAAGGAGTGGTAATCCGTCGATGGAGACCGGCGAGTGCCTTTGCCGCTACTGTCCGAAAGAGCGCTTTCTCTACTTTGTAGTGAAGAAATTGGAGACTGTCAGTAATTTTGTGTTTTGAGCCATACTATCCTGCTATGGGAAGGAGAGCAGTATGGCAAAAGCAAAATCCCCGGCGTTCGACGCCGATATCTTAGACGAGCTTCTCAAAGGACAAGACCCGGCGACGGCGTTGAGTTCGGCGGGGTTGCTTGGCGACCTTAAGAAGGCCCTGGCTGAGCGAATGCTCAACGCAGAGATGGATGCGCACCTCGACGGCGAAGCCGAGCAGCAAGCTGGCAACCACCGTAATGGCTCAAGCCAGAAGACGGTGTTGAGCGACGATGGCGAGATTGTTCTGGACATTCCCCGAGACCGTCACGGTCACTTCGACCCGGCGTTAATCAAAAAATATCAACGCCGATTCCCAGGCTTCGATGAAAAGATCATCGCGCTGTATGCGCGAGGGATGAGTACCCGGGATATTCAATCGCACGTTGGTGAACTGTATGGCGTATCGATATCACCGGATCTCGTTTCGGTGGTGACTGATTCAGTTATCGACGAAGTGAGGGCGTGGCAATCGCGTCCGTTGGAATCCACCTACGCGGTGGTATTCTTCGATGCGTTGCGCGTGAAAATCCGTGACGAAGGCCTGGTCCGCAACAAGGCGGTGTATCTGGCCATCGGGATGCGTTGCTCGGGCCACAAGGAAGTATTGGGCTTATGGATCGAACAAACTGAAGGCGCTAAATTTTGGCTCCGTGTGATGAACGAACTCAAATCCCGCGGCCTCAACGACATCCTCATCGCAGTTGTCGATGGCCTCAAAGGATTCCCCGACGCTATCACATCGGTGTTTCCCGATACGGTTGTGCAGACCTGCATCGTCCATCTCATCCGCAATTCACTCGCGTTGGCCTCATGGAAAGATCGTAAGGCGCTAGCGTCGGCGCTCAAGCCGATTTACCAAGCTGATTCTGTCGAAGCGGCCGAGCAGGCGCTAAGCGAATTCGAACAAAGTGATTGGGGTGAAAAGTTTCCGACGGTCGGACAAAGCTGGCGACGGCATTGGGAGCACATCATCCCGTTCTTTGCTTTCGCTAAACCCGTGCGAAAGATTATCTACACGACAAATGCGATTGAATCGCTACACAGCGGCGTGCGAAAAAGCATCCGCAATAAAGGCCACTTCCCGAATGATGAAGCGGCAACGAAATTGATCTGGCTGGCATTGAGAAATATCACGGCGAAATGGAAGAACCCACCCATCGCCTGGTCTCATGCCAAAACCCAGTTTGCAATCCAGTTCGGAGAGCGGTTTAATTTAAACGATTGATTTCTTTAAACGGCTCAAACACAGAATTTCTGACACTACCAGAAATTGCGGAACTTGTCACGCAGGCGGATCGATCGCGACGCTTCACGCGTCGAGCGTGGAACGCAAAGTCATGCTTTAGAGTACTGCCTGGACATAGTATTCGCGACCTTTTTGAGTGTATGGGGTTCAACATACAGATTGAATGGCTGGCATCTACCTTTGGGTCTCAGGTGGCAGACGTCGTAGTGATGAAAAGCATTGGCGACGCTGCAATTCATTCGCCTTATCTCAAACCCCTATATACGCTTGCGCATTCCTGTAACATCGCGAACGTATCCTTCGATCCCGAACCTCACGATTTAAATGCAAGAAGTGGACCCCAAAATTTGGGCAGCCGCTTAAGTGAAATCCTCGCCCGTGGTCAGGCCACCAAGTTGTCGGCGGCCTGACCGAAATACACCGCATCCGGGGTGCGTCGGCCCAATGCCGTGTGACGACGCCGGGAATTATAAAATGCAAAGTATCGCGTGAGGCCGGCTCGAAGCGCTGCCGGCGTCTCATAGGCCCGCAAATAGATATCCTCGTATTTTACGCTGCGCCACAGCCGCTCGATAAACACGTTGTCCAGCCATCGGCCGCGACCATCCATGCTTATCGCCACCTCCTGTGCCTTTAGGACGCCGGTGAAGGCCTCAGAGGTGAACTGCGCGCCCTGGTCGGTATTGAATATCTCAGGTCGACCAAAGCGTGCCAGCGCCTCCTCGAGCGCCTCGACACAAAAGCGACTGTCCAGCGTATTGAACAGCCGCCAGGACAACACCCGGCGCGAGTGCCAGTCCATGATGGCAACCAAATACATGAAACCTTTCGCCATCGGGATATAACAGATATCCGCGGCCCAGACATGATTCGGTCGCGTTATCGACAGACCCCTGAGCAAGTACGGATAGACCTTGTGACCCTTCCCAGGCTTGCTCGTCTTGTGCTTCGAATACAGCGCGCACAAGCCCATCTGACGCATCAAACGTTGCACCCGTTTGCGATTGACCCGATGACCACGACCCATCAGCTCATCTACAATCCGCCGCGAACCATAAAACGGCAACTCCAGGTGGATCTCATCGATTAGCCGCATCAATTCGAGGTCTTCCTTTGAGACACCCTTGCCCTGGTAGTACGACGTCGAACGCGCCACATCCAGCAACTCACAACGCCAAACCTTCGATAACTCGTGAGCACTTTGTATCGCTGCCCGGCGCTCGCTCACAGGTCGCGCCCGAGAAACTTTGACAGAAAGTCGTTCTCCATCGTCAGCTGCCCTATCTTCGCGTGCAACTTCTCGGCCTCTTGCTCAGTCTGCGCAGCGGCTACCGCACCAGCACCGAAAACCTGCTCAGCATTCTCTGTCAGTTTCTTCTTCCAGTCTTGGATCTGATTCGCGTGTACCTCGAACTGCTCTGACCGCTCTACCAGGGTCCGATCACCTCCGATCGCCGCCATCGCCACCTTCGCTTTGAATGCCGCCAAATAATTCCGTCGTTTCCTCTTCGTCATCTTCTGCTCCTTCTCTCAACAAGAATTATCTCAGAAGATTTCACTTAGTAAACCTGCTTTCCTGTCCAGCCGGCAGGGTCCACTTCTGCACTCATCCTAGACCCTTTGAATATTGGTGGGTTGGAAGATGCGTTTAGGGATAGTGAAGTGACTGACGATCACCCAGGCGCTTGGTTTGAGAGAATTTGTCGGCAATAAGCACTCTTAGGACTACGAGCGGACTGTCCGGCGCAGGATAGAGCAGGCTTTGCAATTGGTTTCGCACTGGAACAGGAGGGTAGGGATCTCATTGCTGATCGACTGTTAGCCGCCAATCAGACCATCCAGTCAAAGCAGGATAATTTGATGCGGCAACTAACCCGTGGTGCAATCGATAATACGGGTGGTGACGATCCAATCCTGCTTGCAACCGAGGTGGCAATTGAGTTTCGGGATATGTGGCGCCTTTTGAATGGTCATCCTGAGTACAACTCAGCAAACGGTTATGCAAAGCTCTTTTGGTCTGGAGATCTTCATTCCGTGTATGTCCGCATCAAATCGCACGACGGCTTGCGCGAAGTTCGCACACCAAGTGCAATCCCAGGAAATCACGTCGGCGGCGCACGACACACGTCACTGTGCGGTCAGATAATGCGAATGCTGCTTGATGGAAGGGACTTGGCCCGCAGTAACTTCTACGATGAGTACGCATTTTCGCGCTTGAGCAACAACCAGGATGAGCGGGATCAATATTTCCCGCTCGATACGCCTGGGTTCCGCTTCCAGCTCGTGTCGTAGAACAGCGGCGGTGTTGCGGTCGCACCGAACGCATCGAGAAGCAGGTTCCCGCTAGCCTTGGGTTGTAGAAGTCTCGACGGCCTGTTGAATAACCCCTTTTCTAGGCTGGTGACGGTGACGGTCGTGTTCGGCGATCGAGTTCGACAACGGAATGTCTTTGGCGGATCGAAAGTCGGCTGAGAAATTGAATTAGACGGCGAAGATGATAGGAAATCGTGATCACTCGCTTGCAGTTGAGCGCGATGGCGATGATCAAAAACTGAATCTGGACATTGGGAAGTCCGCGATGTCTCGCCCGCCGCAGCCCGTGATTCTCTTTGCCCTCGCCAAACAAGCCTTCGATCTTCCATTTTCGTTCGACCAAGCGTTGGCGAAAGGCGGCTGTTGACTGACGCCGACGTACCGCCTCCACCTCATCCTGGTGAATACCGCGGTAAACGAAACGAGCCCTGAACTTTTGGTTATCGGGGAGACAGCTGCTGCTCATTGGGCAGCGCCGACAATGACCACCGGTAGTGCGGTAACGCCTTACCGAGCCACGTTCGGTTTTCTCATAGGGGTAAAGGTAGTGACCCTCAGGGCAACGATACCGATCTTTACGCCGATCATACTTAAAGTTGCTCGGTGTCAATTTACCGCGGCCGGTGGTGGCATCGTGCATGGGAATGTAGTGGCGGATCTTCTGCTCGCGCAGCTGCGCGTAAGTGGGCCCACGACCGTAACCCCGATCAGCGATCACCTCCTTGATGGCTAGGCCCAGAACATTGCACTGGTACTCAATGCGCTCGGGCAAGATCGGGCACTCGTGCCGGGCGCCGGTGGTCGCATAAGCATCGGTAATCATGCGGCTATCGGTGTCGGCACTGAAATGCGCCTTATAACAGAGCTTCTTGTGAACTCCGGGCCGCGATACCAGCGTCGCGTCCGGATCGCTAGCGCTGACGTGAGTCTGGTTGGCCAGCTTGCGGCGTCGCTTACCGGTCTTGAAATCGTGGTATCGGTGCTCGTAGTGCTTCAGCACACGTGCGTCGGGATCGACATCGTCTCGTTCAACCATCGAATCAATTGCGGCGTTCGCTTCGACCAAGCTGGCGTCGGCGACGATGCGTCGGCCGCGAATGTGCCCTTCTTCCTGACAACGAGCGATCAACTGTTCAAAGATCTCTGTAAATGTCGCCTCGCCAAAGCGATCTCGAATCCGCGTCATCGAGGAGTACTCCGCTACCGGATCATGCAGGCTTAGACGACAAAACCAGCGATAGACAAGGTTCAAATGAACTTCCCGACAAAGCTCGCGAGCTCCCTTCATCCCATATAGGTAACTGATTAGCTGCATTCGGAAGAACAGCACTGGGTCGATCGAGTTGCGGCCATTATCGGCGTAGTAAAGGTCCTTGGTTACGTCGTAGATGAAATCGAAATCAATCCTGGCATCGATACGCCGAAGCAAATGATCCTCGGGTATCAAACTCTCCAGATCGACCGTATCGAACAAAACACGCTGAGAATCCTGTTGACCCTGCATCCGATTAGGAGTTAACGAATTTTACTATGCCAAGGTGTTTAACAGGGACTTTTTCAACAGGCCGTCGAAACTTCTACACTTTGAGTGCAGCCGGGGGCGTGACTGGCAGGGCACCTCTCGTAAACTGGCACAAAACCTGACGGTCATCGAACCTGCGGTAGCCCGGCGCGAAGGTGATGGCCCACGCCCGGTACACTTCAGACCGCTCTGCTTATTTAACCCAGCCGGCGGCACCCGGCCGAGCTTCACGGTCCCCTTCCACGCGGACGACCTTCGCCGCGTGGGACGGCTTGAAAACCGTCGGTCAAACGCCAGCAGGCACACGTTCAGTTGATTATCATAATCACCCTCCCGCGCCGTCATGGCGCACTCAGATCAGCCACCCACAGCGCATTAGGTCTGAGCACCGTAAAATCACGATTCACCGCGTCTTTCGGAAGCGCTAAGGCATCGTCGGTAACGGTGGTAAATTTCTTCTTACCGCGGCGAATACCTTCAATACCCAGCATTTTCATTAATCTTTCAACCGTACATCGGGCGACCTTAGTCTGTGCTCGGTTCAATTGCAGCCACACTTTACGCGCGCCATAGACCTGGAAATTTTCTTCCCAGACACGCGTGATTTCGGGCATTAGTTGCTCATCCTGCTTAGCTCGATTCGAACGCCTTTCAGGATCCCGCTGTTGCGCTTTATGCTCATCAATGTAAGCGATCATTTCTTTAGTCTGCGGTCGAGCTCCGCCTGGGCGAAAAAAGCCGAGGCCGTCTTCAAAATCTCGTTGGCTCGCCGGAGTTCCCGATTCTCCTTCTCGAGCGCCTTCATCCGTGCTCGATCATCAGAGGTCAGTCCTTCACGGCGACCCGTATTGACTTCTTCCTGCTCGACCCAACTGCGCAACGTCTCTGGGGTGCAACCAATCTTCGTTGATATCGACACCATCGCTGACCAGCGAGATTCATATTGTTTCTCATTTTCAAGCAGCAAGCGGATCCCTCGCTCCTTCACTTCAGGCGAATATCGTTTTGATTTGGTCATGCTCCAATCCTCTCAAGATTTGGAGCCTCCAAAAATCCCGGGGTGATTCACCACCACATACGCGGCAACGTCTATGGTGAACACCTTCCTTAACATCGCCAAACGCTCGATAAACCAGTCGCGACGATGTTCAAATGATTTCCCGGTGTACGCATCTTCGCCGCACAAGAACGCGCGACGCACACAACGAGAGATACGGTGGTAGTAGAGCGTGTCGCTCACCGACACGAGATCGGAACGCGGTAGCGTCATCTTCTCATCCTCCTTGACGAGATGGGTTTCGCTGATCAGCCTAACCGAACAACGGATCCCGTTCAAATTATGATGGGTGTCCTAATGTGTGACTAATGTGTGTTGGACTCATGGCTAAGCAGCTCAACATCCGAGACACCGATTAATCAAAGCACTCCACCAGCTACGGGCACGCGCAAAGGTGCAACTCGAATATTCATGGTGAAATTCGACGGGATCCCGCCGGGAATGTCCCCTTTTCCCCTTTTGTCTTCTCGCGCAAAGGTCCAAGATGTCAAGCCGAAATATGAGCATGACGATGAAAGATAAACGATTAGAAAATGAGGCGGGCGTTGCGGTCATATTCGGAACGCGCCCAGAGCTAATTAAGTTGGCACCAGTGATTAAAGCGCTCAAGGCCTACCAGCGCCGACCGATTTTTACTATCAATACGGGTCAACAAGCTGATCTCGTTCCACCTCATTTGAGCTCCTTTGGCATCGTGGAAGACCAAAACCTCAGCGTGATGAAACCGAACCAATCCATAAACACGTTGCTAGCGCGTACGATCGCCGCGCTCGATATTCCGCTCGCCCAAAAAAAATTGGCTGCCGTCGTCGTACAGGGTGATACGACCTCGGCGCTGGCGGGCGCGCTCGCCGCAGCGATGAAAGGGATCCCGGTGGTGCATGTGGAAGCGGGGCTCCGCAGCGGGCGTCTGGACAGCCCGTTTCCCGAAGAAGCGAACCGGCGCTTAATCACCTCTCTCGCGACGCTGCACTGTGCCGCCACCTCAGGTAACGTTACCACCCTGCGGACAGAAAATATTCCCACCACGTGCATCGAGCTGACCGGCAACCCGGTCGTCGACAGCCTGCTAAACTCGAGCAGAAATGCTCCCTCGGCGATCGTCACCGAGTTGTTAGCGGCGGCCGGTGATCGCCGCATAGCGTTAGTTACGCTGCATAGGCGCGAAAATTTTGGTCCCCGTTTGGAAGGCTACCTGCAGGCCATCAAACGTGAAGTAGAAAAAAATAACAACTTATTCGCGATCCTCCCGGTGCACCCCAACCCCATATGCGGGACGATTACGGAACGAATACTGGCGGATATAGACAGAGTCTGTCTCACCAAGCCGCTTTCCCATCAAGATTTCATCGAGTTATTACGCCACGCATTCATCGTGCTGTCCGATTCAGGCGGTGTGCAAGAAGAAATAGCGACATTAGGCCGGCCGCTGCTCATTCTACGCGAGGTTACGGAACGACCGGAAGTTATCGATGCCGGTTTTGCTCGCCTCGCTAGCCGACCACGGGAACTTAGTTTGTTGCTCGACGCGGCATTGGCGCCCGATAGTTGGTGCACGCGACTAAGCAGCAGCGCCAATCCTTTCGGCGACGGTCGCAGCGGTCCGCGGATCGCTAGTGCGATTATGCGGTTAATCGGCGAGCCAATAACCGCGCGGTCCGATTAGGTGTCGTGCATTGATTGATGATGACTTCAGCAACGAAAAAAAACATCGCCACAATCAATGTCGAGGATTATTTCCAGGTCGGTGCATTTGCCCGTTTGATCCCTTTTGCGCATTGGGAACGGTTCGATTCGCGTTTGAAACGTAATACCGACGCGGCGCTGTCCCTATTAGACGAAACCGCATCGACCGCGACCTTTTTTGCGAATGGCTGGATCGGTGATAATCATCCCGATGTGTTGCGCACGATCAGTGACGAGGGACACGAAATCGCTTGCAGCAGCTATTATCAGCAGGCAATCCGGGACATATCCCCCATCGCATTTCGCGAGGACCTGCGCCGCTCACGGCAGGCAATTCAGCAAGCCGTGGGCAAAGAAGTGCGCGGGTTCCGAGTCGGGCGGGGCGCGATAGGTCCCGATGACTTATGGGCGATCGATATATTATGCGAGGAGACCTTCCTGTTTGATTCCAGCTTGCGACCCATCGGCAGACAGTTCGCCGGCCAAGTAAAAAAATTTTTTCCCCATCGTATCCAAGGCGCGAGCGGTGAGATTTGGGAAGTGCCGATCTCGGTGACCCAGATACTGGGGTGGGCTGTGCCTTTTTCGGGCGGCAACTACTTACGGCAAATACCGGGACCGCTGATCCGCACGGCTGTGCAACGCTGGGTCGAGCGAGGTGACGCGCCTCTGGTACTGTATTTTCATCTCTGGGAACTCGATACCGATCAGCCACGGCTCAGCTCGGCAAGTTGGCTGCAAAGAATGAGGCACTATCGCAACTTGTCAGGTATGGCCGATCTCGTACATTACTTTCTTGACCGCTACCCGTTCTCGACGATCACCGATCACCTAGAATTTCACAGCGAGGAACCAGCCCCCGTGGCGCCAAGCTCGAGATACGTTGCCGATCTTGAAACTGCACCGCGTCGTCATTTAATTCAACGTCAGACACTCGACATTGTCGTGCCTTGCTTTAACGAGCAAGCCACCGTGAACTACTTGGGTAAAACCTTAGACGATTTCATTCAAGCCAGCGCTACCGAACTCGATTTGAGCTTTATTTTCGTGGACGACGGGTCTGAGGACGAGACTTGGTTGGAACTACAAAAACAGTTTGGGTCGCGCGCCGATTGCACCCTCGTTCAACTCGAGGAAAACGGGGGGATTGCTGCGGCGATCGTTGCTGGCATCGCCCGCGCACGTGCAGAACTCGTCGCGGTGATTGACGCCGATTGTACTTTCGACCCGATGCAGCTATTAACGATGGTACCGTTGATGCGCGACGACGTAGTCGCGGTCGCGGCGTCTCCGTTCCACGCCCAAGGACGCGTAGCAAACGTGCCGCCGTGGCGTTTGGGCCTATCTCATAGCGTCGCATTTCTATACCGCCGTGTGCTGCACCACAAGTTTTCTAACTATACGAGTTGTTTTAGGATCTACCGCCGTAGCGCGGTGCAAGATCTAGCAGTCTATAAACGTGGGTTTTGCGGCGTAGCAGAGATCTTGGCACGACTCGACCTCGCTGGGCATAAACTCGTCGAGTGTCCGGCGGAGCTGCAGACCCGCGTCGTCGGGCACTCGAAAATCAATCTCTTGAGAACGGTCGCCGACCATCTCGAACTGATCGCGCGTATCGCCATTGCACGTTGGCTCGGCGTGCCCCTGCCCTCTAAAGCCGAGGGCTAGCGAACCCAGCGCAATGCCGCATAGAGAGGATCAGCAACAGTGGGCCATAGTAGGTGGGGGGATGATCGGCCTGAGCATCGCACTGCGGCTCGCCCGACACGACGCCAAAGTAACACTGTATGAAGCTGCCCCGGAACTCGGCGGTCTTACGGCAAGCCATAGCGCGCACGGGGTGAAGTGGGATCGTTACTATCATGTCATCGAGGCCCGTGATCACCAATTATTGGCCTTGCTCGACGAGATCGAACTTAGTGCCGAAATCGCCTGGACCCGGACCAAAACAAACTATTTCGATGGCCACACCGTCTATCCCCTGAACGATGTCTTTGATTACTTACGCCTGCCCGCGCTCGGCGTCGTAGATAAGCTCCGCGTCGCGGCGACCATCGCGCGCGGCATGCGCGTGAGCGACCTACGTCCACTTGAAAGCCTCCCCGCCTCAACCTGGCTCATCCATTGGTCTGGCGCTAATGCCTACGAAAACCTCTGGTGTCCGTTGTTACGCGCCAAACTCGGGAACAACTACGAACGTGTTTCAGCTGCCTATATCTGTGCGGTTATAAAACGTTTTTACGGTGCACGCCAAGGACGAAAGAAAACGGAATTGTTCGGTTACGTAAAAGGCGGATATGACACAGTCATCAACACGCTGATGCGCCGCCTGCGAACCGAGTCGGTAGAATTCAAACTCGGCGAGCCTGTTACGGCCGTGCGGAGGAACCAAGCTGGTCTCGAGGTGTGCGCGGGTGAGAACGTAAACCGGTACGACCGAGTAATCGTGACGGCCGCATCTCCGCTCGCCGCTCGGGTTTGCCACGACCTGAGTGCACAAGAAAAAAGTGAACACGCGCGGATTAGTTATCAGGGCGTCGTTTGCGCCTCATTACTATTGCGTGCTGAATTAGGCGGCGCCTACCTCACTTATATCACCGATCCGCACGTGCCGTTCACGGCGATAATTGAAATGAGCTCCCTGGTGGATCGATCGCTACTCGATAACCATCACTTGGTCTATTTGCCGAAGTACGTTACCGCCGAGGATCCTTTTTATGACTGTGATGACGAAACCGTAAAAGCATCCTGTATCACCGGACTGCAGCGGATTTTTCCGAAATTCGACGTGAATGATATCGTGTGTTTCAAAGTAGCTCGTTCTCGTCATGTTATGTCGCTACCGGAATTAGATTATTCGCAACGCCTACCGTCGATAAAGACGTCGGTGCCTGGCCTGTATATATGCAACGCCGCACAAATCGTTAACGCTTCGCTGAGTGTGACCGAAGCCGTCGGCCTCGCCACTAAAACGGTCGATGCGTTGTTGCGATCTTCGGACTAGCCCGGATACTGCGATAGGACTTCTCCGTGCCCAGTACGCTGACTCGATATGCGACGTTGTCCGTGGATCTCGATAATCTGTGGGCTTATCTGCGTACCCGCGGTGATAGTCAATGGTCGACGTATCCATCGTTCTTGCACATTGCGATACCGCGACTGCTAGAGGTGTTCGCCTCCCGAGACCTATGCGCGACGGTGTTTGTGATCGGCCAAGACCTCGAAGTGGCGAACAACGCCGACGTGGTGCGATCAATCGCAGACGCCGGTCACGAGCTAGGTAATCATTCGTTCAGTCATGCAGTCGATTTCCACACCTTCGCGCCAGAAACGATAGATGATGAAATCGGCCGCACAGAGCACGCCTTGCGCGCCCTTGATGGGGTCAAACCACGTGGCTTTCGCGGACCTTCTTTTCGCTTATCCACCAATATTTTGCATTGCCTGAGTGCACGCGAATACGCCTACGATGCCTCCACATTCCCCAGCGTAATCGGTCCGCTGGCGCGCAGCTACCACTTTCGGACTGCGACCCTGTCAGACGCTGAAAAGGCACGCCAGCGCGCGTTGTTCGGGTCGTTTGCCGAGGCGCGACGACCGTTGGTGCCGTACTTATTTGAACTCGACCAACGCCAATTGCTAGAAATCCCCGTCACGACATTGCCGTTTCTGCGCCTACCGATGCATTTAACCTATTTGAATTTTATCGCCGATTACGCACCGCGAGCGGCACTAGCCTATTTTCATCAGGCGCTGAGCTTATGCCGATACCGCAACGTCGCGCCGTCGTTACTGGTACATGCCACCGACGTTATCGGGTGCGACGATAAGCCCTGTCCGCGCTTTCTGCCTGGCATGCGTCGAGACCACCACGCGAAGATTCGTTTTCTGAGCTCGGTACTAGCAGCACTACAGCAAAGCTATGCCGTGCAACCCCTGGGCAGCTATGCAGCACAAATCGTTCGACAATCGTCACTAACGAGAGTGGCACCGATATTCGATAGCTAACAATCTGCCGACGTTTCACTCCATCGGCGCACGTAATACATGCCACCGTCCATGCGGGTCCGAGAACAACTTCATGTAACGGTGCTGGAGTAGATCTGCCAACTCTCGCCCGTAAGATTCCACCGAGGGCTCGGCCTTTAAGTCAACAAAAATGTAAGCCGGTGATGCTTGCGTCAATTGTTCGAACAACGCGGCGCGTTGTTCTGGTAAGTAGACCGGCCACGGCCAACCCAATAGCGGCAGCGCTGGCTCTCGACCGCTCAACAGATAGTAGAGTGGCGAGCCCAACACAAATATTTTGCCGTCCTTGGCGTTCCTTTCGCGAAGAAAGGACACGCTTTCTAAGATCTTGGGATATTGCACATTGGTCAACCCTTTTACACGCTCGGCACGCTTGTGTGGGCTGCTCAGCACATTAAGGTAGACAAGGTATTTTTGCTGCAGTGGTACCAACAAGGACAAAATCGCCGGCGAGCAACACAGCAAAGGGATCCAAAGTCGTTGTGAATGCGGCTGCAAATATCGACAGCAAAAATGATCTAAACCCCGCAAACCCAAAATTCCCATGGGCGTAAACAGGTATAAGAAGTGGTAAGGCCACCACGAAAATCGCTGAATAAGTAGTAAACATCCACCAACGAACAACCACGCGAGCAAACATGTCGTGAGCAGATCCCGTTCTCGCCACCACAGCATCAGTGCGAGCACGATAAAACCACTCCAAACTGCATAATAGGCTAAGAAATACGACGTCGAATTTAAGAGGCGAAAAAAGGGCGCCGGGGATACGAAGGCCAGCGCCCTCGGGGGGTAGGTAAACGCGGTCCACAATAGCTCAGATAAAGCGCCGTCCATCCAGAACTTCGCCGCGACGGCGAACAAGATAAAGCCAGTGCCCAAACTAAGCGGCAACCAAATACACGTAAGTATCTGCCAAAATGTCTTGCGATACTGACGTACGGCGTATACCGACACGATCAACCAAATGACGACGAACAACGGTGCAAATACCAACTTGAATACGGTAGTGACACCCGCGGCGACGCCGGAGAAGAAAAAATCCAACCGCCTCAGTTCCCCGCCGCGTGCCACGGAAACCGCGAACCAAATCGCGAGAAACGTTGGTAAGGCGATCAATATTTCCAACTGCGTCAGATGGAAGGGCTCGGCAGCAGCGTAGTATGTTCCGATCACCGCAATCGGTACCAAACTCGACATCCACGAATAGTTGAAGTAGCTGCGCAGCGTTATCATTAACACGACGCTGAACACCAACATCCACACGAGTTCTAGACTATGCACGCCGAATTCGGTAAAGCCGAACAACTTGCCAGCTAGATGGTAAAACCAATACAGCCCTGGCATTTTGTTATCCCAAAAGTCCACGTACAAGGTGCCGCCTCTTTCGAGCGTCATCGCGGCTAACATTGCTGCGCTTTGATCTGTCACGAATGGAAACCACAAATTCGGCAATGCACATAGCAGCAACACAGCGAAACTCGTAATGTACGCGAGCAAATGGGTACGTGAAAACTGCTTTGCCGGGGGCGTCTGCTCCATAAAATCGAGCGACTCTTACTTTATGGTTTTATCGCTTTAAGGCGCTGGCGACGGCCTAACAGAATAGCTGTCTACTTGCGCCGCCGCTTTCGAAACCGTTGCCGGCGCCGTGGCGATCCGTGCGAAGTACGTTCCGCGACGTCCTCTGCCACTTGTGCCTCAGCTTGCTCGCTGGACTGTGACGCGGCCGCTGGTGCTGCTGAGGGGGCGTCTGCTTGCGCACCGCCTTGATTCGCTGCATCGTGAATTAGGTAGCTGGCTTGCAGCGATTCCTCATCGTGCACGACATCACCGTAGAGACCCGTATCGATGCGATCTCGGGCGATGTCGGCAACAAGTAAAGCGTCTATTTTGTCTTTACCATCGGCATATCCATATACCAAAGCGAGATCACACAACGTGTTTATGATGCGCGGGATGCCACCGCTGTTGCGGTAGATTAAGCGCAAAGCATTTTTATGAAAAATATCACGACTGCCGCCCGCGACTTCAAGACGATGTCTTACGTAGTCCACCGTTTCCTGTTCGTCGAGCGCTTCGATCTGATAGCTAACGCTAATACGTTGGGCAAGTTGCCTGAGTTCGGGTTGTTTCAGAACGTTATGTAGTTCAGGTTGACCGACTAACAGCAGCTGCAACACGTGATGATCATCTGCGTTGATATTTGTTAGCAAACGCAACTCCTCCAGAACACCTGGTTCTAGATTTTGCGCCTCATCAACGACCAACAAGGTTTGCTTGCCGGTCGCGTATTGCTCACACACGAATTCAACAAAATCATGGTAGAGCTCGACTTTGTCCCGATCCTTAAACGGTAACTCGAATGCTAGCGCGATCCACTGCATCAGATTGCCAAACGAATTATGGGTGTTGGAGATCAAACCAACGGTGACTTCCTCATCGAGATTATTCAGCAACTGCCGCACCAAAGTCGTTTTACCGGTTCCGACTTCGCCAGTGATCACCGATAGCAACGAGCGATTGTGAACCGCGTATTCGAGTAACGACAAGCCGATTTTGTGCTTGCGGCTCGCGAAAAGGTAGGTGGGATCTGGCAGCAGGCTGAAAGGGTTTTCCTGCAAACCGTAGAATTGCTCGTACATAATGCGCGGGTTTTAGAACCAAATGTACAATAGCGTAACGGTATGTTGCATTAAGATCAGCTCTAACCTAGTGGAACTGTGGCATCGTCCGCATCATGACACACTTAGGCCGAACAGAGCAGGAGGAGCCGTTGCGCTCTAGCAGCGCTAAAAACAGCGTGTCCGCCAAACAGAAAAGCCCCACCAGGGGCTTTTCTGTTTGGCGGAGAGAGAGGGATTCGAACCCTCGATGGGCTTTTGACCCATACTCCCTTAGCAGGGGAGCGCCTTCAGCCGCTCGGCCACCTCTCCGTATGCCGTTAACCCGTCCCTATACCACCGTCATCGTGGCTGAAATAGACAAAAACGCCCCTGCGGGCGAATCACTTTTCCGCAGTTTTCCGCAAGGGATCTGCGCCTTCTTGCTGAATGCGCTGATAGATTTCTTCCCGATGCACCGCAACGCTTTTCGGTGCGTTAACGCCGATTCGCACTTGATTTCCCTTGATGCCGAGTACCGTGACATTCACTTCATCACCAATCATGAGCGATTCACCGACTCGCCTCGTTAATATGAGCATGATCTAAATCCTCCGTTGCTCAATTGGATATTCAAATCTACGTGTGTAGCAACTTCTCGCGACCCTTATAAGCTGGGTACGATACGACTATGACCACGCTCCCCGGCTCTGGTTGCACATTGTAAAGCATTCGTACTGTAATTAATTTTAATAATAAAGTTAAATACCAGCTTAGTTAATCTAAACTATGCTAAATGTGCCTCAGTTTCCAGTCCGAATTCAGCGTGCAATGCTCTCACACTTAGTTCCGCGTATTTTTGATCCACAACAACTGAAATCTTGATCTCCGAAGTGGAAATCATCTGAATATTGATATTTTCTGCTGCCAGAGCATGAAACATGCGGCTTGCGATCCCAGCATGGGAGCGCATACCGACGCCAACGACCGAAACTTTTACGATTTTATCGTCACCCTCAACCGCGCGTGCCTGCAACGCTTGTCTTAGACCGCCGAGCACCGCCAGCGCCTTATCGTAGTCGTTTCGGTGCACGGAAAATGTAAAGTCTGCGGAGCCATCGGCACCGACATTTTGAACGATCATGTCGACTTCGATGTTCGCATCTGCGATAGGACCTAAAATCGCGCTCGCAATGCCAGGTCTGTCTGGCACACCAAGCACCGTAAGTTTCGCTTCGTCGCGATTAACCGTGACACCGGAGATCAAAGCCGTCTCCATGATATTCTCCTCGGCAGTGATTAACGTACCCTGACCGTTCTCGAAGGAAGATAAAACTCGTATAGGAACTCGGTACTTACTGGCAAATTCAACCGCGCGGATTTGCAACACTTTGGCGCCTAAGCTCGCCATTTCCAACATTTCTTCATAAGTGATGCGCTCGAGGCGGCGCGCGGCCGGTTCGATGCGCGGATCGGTAGTATAGACCCCATCAACGTCGGTAAAAATCTGACATTCCTCGGCCTGCAACACCGCGGCTATGGCAACTGCGGTGGTGTCCGACCCTCCACGCCCCAAAGTCGTGATGTGGCCTGCGTTAATGCCTTGAAACCCGGCCACCACTGCCACCTGTCCCGCGCGCAAGCTCGCAGCGACACGTTCCGTACTAATTTCAACAATGCGGGCTTTATTGAACGCATTGTCCGTTAGGATCGGAATTTGTGCGCCGGTGTAGGATTGCGCCGCGATCCCGCGCGCCGCTAAGGCCAGCGACAGTAAAGCGATCGTGACTTGCTCGCCCGTCGCCAATAAGACATCGAGTTCGCGACCTGCGGGCGCCGGGACAAGTTCATACGCTAAATTCAAGAGGCGATCCGTCTCTCCCGCCATTGCCGAGACGACCACCACCACGTCGGCACCGCTACGGCGCGTTTGCGCGATCCGCTCGGCGACCGCGTGTAGACGCTCGATCGTGCCGACCGAAGTGCCGCCATATTTTTGAACTACAAGTGCCATAAATAGCAATAATGCTTAGCAGCGCTCACTGCATGAGAAACCCGCCCAACAGTGTAGCCGGACGTTGCACGGGGTCCGCGGATGAGTTTAGCCCAACTGCTGGGTAACCCAATCGACGACTCCTGCCAAAGCGGCGTCCAGTGCGCGCGGATCATTACCACCTGCTTGTGCCAGATCGGGCCGCCCGCCCCCCTTACCGCCGACCTGTTGCGCAACAAAGTTCACCAGCTCGCCCGCGGCCAAGCGTTTGCTGAGCGCCTTCGTTACACCGGCGACGAGGCGCACTTTACCGTCCTCTACCGTTGCCAAAACTATCGCGGCCGGGGATAACTTATCTTTCAATTTGTCGACTGCTTCGCGCAAGGTTTGTATATCTACCCCGTCCATAATCTGAGCGATCACGTTGACTTCACCGACCATGACAGCCGGCGCGGCGAGATCGCGGCCACCCGCCCCCGTTGCGAGTTGCGCTTTTAGCGCTTGCAACTCTTTTTCTTGCGCCCGTGCGCGGGTAAGCAACTGCTGCAAACGACCTTCAATGTCCGCGATATTCGACTTCAAAAGCGTCGCCAAATTATGCAATAGTTCCTCGTCCCCGTGCACAGCGTCTAAGGCTTGCTGCCCCGTCACTGCTTCTATGCGTCGCACCCCCGCCGCGACGCCGCCTTCGGAGGTAATACGAAACAAACCAATATCACCCGTGCGATCGACGTGGGTTCCACCGCATAGCTCGATCGAAAAATCTCCCATGCGTAGAACACGCACTGCCTCCCCGTACTTCTCGCCAAACAGCGCTATCGCACCTGCCTCGAGCGCGTGTGGGTAAGACATCAGCTCGGTCTCAACGATGACGTTGCGGCGGATCTCGTGATTGACGAGCTGTTCGATCTCGCGTAGCTCGGCGCGTGTGACCGGTTGCCGGTGGGCAAAGTCAAAGCGCAGACGCTGCGGTTCCACGAGCGACCCTTTTTGCTCCACGTGGGCGCCTAACACGCGTCGCAATGCGGCGTGCAACAAATGAGTCGCCGAATGATGTGCCTGGGTAGGCGCTCGCCGTTGCTCATCGACGGCCGCATCCAACACATTGCCAGTTAGCAAATCACCTGCGGTGACGACGCCAAAGTGCAAATGCATCTCGCCCTGCTTGCGCGTATCTTCGACAGCAAACACGGACTCAGCACTACACAACTTCCCGCGGTCGCCGATTTGCCCGCCCGATTCAGCATAGAACGGAGTTCGGTCTAGGACCACTACGCCGCGGTCACCGGTCTCCAATTTGTCAACGGTCTCACCATCTCGAAACAGCGCCAGAACTTCGCCACGACCGCAGGTCGTGTCGTAACCGGTGAATTCTTGTTGATGATTCAAACCGATCAGCGCGGCGGCGCTGATCGCCTCTACGGTGTCGATATTCGCGAACTGGCTCGCAGCCCGGGCACGCTCACGCTGCGCCTCGAGCGCCGCATCGTAGCCTGCAAAATCCACGCTTAATCCGCGCTCGCGGGCGATGTCCGCCGTCAGATCAATTGGGAAACCGTAGGTGTCGTTAAGCTTGAATGCCACCTCACCCGGGATTTGGTCGCCGTTTAAATCCGCAACAGCAGCAGCGAATATCTTCATGCCTTGATCGAGTGTTTCAGTAAATCGCAGCTCTTCTTGCTGGATCACGGTTTCTATGCGTTCGCGGTGGTGTTTGAGATCAGGTATGGCATCTCCCATTTCGACTTCCAAGGGCGCCACAAGACGATAAAAAAAAGGCTCCACAAAACCAAGTTTGTGACCGTGGCGCAGCGCACGCCGCATGATCCGGCGCAGCACGTACCCGCGACCTTCGTTGGCAGGGACCACACCGTCCATAATTAGAAACGCGCAGGCCCGAATGTGATCGACGATCACCCGCAACGACGTGGCCTCACAGGGGTTAGCGGGGGCAATCTCCTCTGTCGCCGCGATCAAATTACGAAAAAGATCGATGTCATAATTATCGTGCACGCCTTGCAACACTGCCGCAATGCGCTCTAATCCCATGCCGGTGTCAACGGAGGGTTGGGCGATCTCCTTTAGATCGCCAGCGGCGCTACGTTCGTACTGCATGAACACGAGATTCCAAATCTCGATGAAGCGATCGCCGTCGGCCGCCGCCGTGCCGGGCGGCCCCCCGGCTATCTCGGGCCCGTGGTCGTAGAATATTTCAGTACAAGGGCCGCACGGTCCCGTGTTGCCCATCATCCAGAAGTTATCTTTTTCGCCGCAGCGAGTGATCCTTTTGGGATCGATGCCGATATGACGGTGCCAAATCGTGGCCGCCCCATCGTCCGTTTCAAACACGGTGATCCAGAGCTTTTCCGGTGGCAGACCAAATCGTTCCGTAAGCAGCTCCCAAGCATATTCGATCGCTTCGCGTTTGAAGTAATCGCCAAAACTAAAATTTCCCAACATTTCGAAGAACGTATGATGGCGTGCGGTATAGCCAACATTATCGAGATCGTTATGCTTGCCCCCGGCGCGTACGCAACGCTGACTGCTCGCAGCGCGATTGAAATCACGTTGTTCAAGACCCAGGAACACGTCTTTGAATTGCACCATGCCAGCGTTGGTAAACAATAAAGAGGGATCGTTACCCGGCACCAAGGGGCTACTCGCCACGACGGCGTGCTTGCGTTGCGCGAAGTAGTCGAGAAATTCAGACCGAATAGCGGCGCTTTTCATCGCGATCAGCCGTCCATTATTAGCGCCTCAGCGCCACCCAAAGCCGCACGAATTTGTCCATGGGTAAAACCACGGTAAGCCAAAAATCGAATTTGCTGGGCTTCACGGCGGCGGTTAGCCGGCGCCGCCACGCCAAATTTCTTTCGCAACGCGGTGCGGGCGAGTCCACACCAATCTTTCGAGTAGTCTCGCAGCGCCGATACCACTTCAGCGGGGTCGACGCCGCGCTCACCGAGTTCGGCGGCGATGCGCACCGGGCCGAACCCGCGTTGCGCACGTTGGCGTATATAGGTCTCCGCGAAACGTGAATCGTCCAACAGGCCTCGTTCTTCGAGCGCGTCCAACACCTCGTGAACTATCTCAGAAACACCGCCCCGCGCCAGCAATTTACGGCTTAACTCTGTGCGAGAGTGTTCGCGACGCGCGAGCGCCGCGAGCGCCGTGTCGCGGGTGCGCTGCCGCTCGTCGCTCAGGCCTCAGCCTCCAGCGGTGCCTCCGCCACATCGGGCGCTTCATTAGAGGCGGTCTCCGGCAACAAAGACCGGCGGATCTGTGCTTCTAGCTCCGCCGCAAGCGCTGGGTTTTCTTTCAGATATGTGCGTACGTTGTCTTTGCCCTGACCTAAACGATCGCCGTTGTAGCTATACCATGCGCCAGTTTTGTCGATTAAGTTTTCCGCTACGCCTAATTCTATAATTTCGCTTTCGCGCGACACGCCTTGATCGTAAAGAATGTCGAATACCGCTTGTTTGAACGGCGGTGCCACCTTGTTCTTGACGACCTTGACACGGGTTTCATTGCCGATGACTTCATCGCCGCGTTTCAAAGACCCGATGCGCCGAATATCGAGACGCACGGAGGAATAAAACTTCAGCGCGTTGCCGCCCGTAGTGGTTTCAGGATTCCCGAACATGACGCCGATTTTCATACGGATCTGGTTAATAAAAACGACCAGGGTGCCCGCACGCTTGATGTTGCCGGTAAGTTTGCGCAAAGCCTGGGACATCAGTCGTGCTTGCAGACCGACGTGGCTGTCGCCCATTTCTCCTTCGATCTCGGCCTTGGGCGTTAGGGCGGCAACAGAATCGATAACGATCACATCAACCGCACTAGAACGCACGAGCATATCGGTAATTTCTAACGCTTGTTCACCGGTATCGGGCTGTGAAACCAAGAGATCGTCGACATTAACACCGAGTTTGGCCGCATAGATAGGATCAAGCGCGTGCTCCGCATCGATGAACGCGGCCGTGCCGCCGAGCTTCTGTGCTTCGGCCACAAGGTGCAGTGAAAGCGTCGTCTTGCCAGAGGACTCTGGCCCAAAGATTTCTACCACCCGTCCCTGCGGCAAACCACCAACGCCTAACGCGATGTCCAGGCTCAATGAGCCGCTGGAAATAACCTGGATATTCTGCGCGGGCCCAGAATCACCCATGCGCATAATCGAACCGGTACCGAATTGCTTTTCAATTTGAGTCAGCGCCGCTCCTAGCGCTTTCTTGCGATTTTCCTCCATTGATCGTGCCTCTCGTAGATGTTTTTAATGCGTGAATTTTGCGAACGAATTAACGTCTCGACTGCAAGCCAAGCATGGCCTTGCGCATCCGCCCACGCAGAATTATCTCACAATGTCGCGGGCGGCGTTAAAAAATTACCGGCCGCCTAACCCGGATCTTGCACGCGGCGCTCGCTGCAGCTCATTCATCCAGTAAACGCAATAACCCGGCGAGCGCGGCGTCCACTGTTTGCATCCGCACGGCATCGCGATCGCCTTTGAATAGGTGGCATTGCGCGCTCGCCGCGCAGCGCCGCACGGCATATCCCACCCACACGGTGCCGATCGGTTTTTCGAGACTACCACCACCTGGCCCAGCGATGCCGGTAACCGCGACCGCAACCTCGGCGCGCGCTGCTTGCAAGGCGCCGCTCGCCATCGCCAGCGCCGTTTCGCGACTAACCGCGCCATGGCGTGCCAGCGTCATGGCGTCGACCCTCAGAAGCTCGATTTTAGCGTTGTCAGAATAGGTCACATAAGCGCGATCGAACCATGCGGAGCTGCCCGCGATCGTGGTAATCGCCTGCGCAATGCCCCCGCCGGTGCACGATTCCGCAGTCGTCACCCACCATCCACGCGCTTGTAGGGCCGCACCGAGTGCTGCGGCGCGCGCACGGGTGCGGCGGTCAAACACGCTCAGGCCCACGGACACGGCGGGCGGCGAAAAACGCGCGCAGCAAGTCGCTACTCGCCGTCGCGAGCAAGCCCGCCTCCACCGCAACGCGGTGATTGAGTTCGGGCCGATCGAGCAACGACAGTACGCTGCCCGCCGCGCCCGCGCGCGGGTCGGCGGCACCGAAAACAAGTCTTTGCACGCGCGTATGAAGCAGCGCGCCGGCACACATCGCACAGGGCTCCAGCGTCACATACATCGTGGTGCCGGGAAGTCGATAGTTACCGACGCGCGCCGCAGCCGCACGTAGCGCGACAATTTCCGCATGAGCGCTGGGATCACAGGCTTGGATCGAAGCGTTGCTACCCCGCCCGATAATAACGTCTTCGAGAACAAGCAAGGCGCCGACCGGAACCTCGCCTTGCACTTCGGCAGCATGCGCGAGTTCGAGTGCTTGGCCCATAAAATCTTCGTCCGCCGCCGTAAACGCCGGCGCAATCATTGCATCCTGTGGGCCTACATCCCCCGGCATCGTATCCCCCCGGGGCTGTGCGTGTGTGCCCCGCAAGACATCGCCGCGACGCCACAAGCGCCACGAATTTTCGTCGCACGCGACAAAATCGGCAACAATAACCGTCGCGACTCAGGTGCTGTGTACACATTCACCACGCGAACTACTAATCATGGGGTCGGACGTCGGCTATTTTATTGGCAAACGATCTCGACACGGCGATTGAGCGATCTACCCGTTGCGGTTACGTTATCTGCTAGTGGTTGGCTCTCACCGCGGCCGTCGGCCGTCATGCGTGTGCCCGCAATACCGCGTGCCGCTATCGCAGTAACGGCCGCATCGGCTCGTCGTTGCGAGAGTTTTTGATTATATTCATCCGCACCTTCGCTGGATGTGTGACCGACGATAGTGATCCTCGACGCGCTTTCTGCTTTCAATCCCGCGGCTAAAGCATCGAGTAGTGGGCCAGATGCGGATTTTATGGCCGCGGAATCAAAATGAATACCATGAATTATCGAACCACAGCCAAGTACTTTCGCCGGTTCTACGGTGCAATTTGTTTTTAGCGTTGGTGACGCATGACCATTATATAGTTTAAACGGCGCACCATTAGTGAAACGGACGCCAGTGATTTCGCCGTTAGCACCAATCGCTAAAACAAATGTACTTGGTATGTTACTGCGCGTCGCTGCGCCTGTAGCGTGTAATAAATTGCGTGATACCGTACCGGACAATTTGCCGACGTTATCGTAACAACCAGTTACACGGGCACCTTTTTGTTGCAGGTCGATTTTCACACCTGGACCTTTCCATTTCCCCGTGAAACCAGTCGACATCGCTACCGTTTCCTGCTCGCCATACCCGATGATTTCGCTAAATTCAAAAAAGGTCTTGTCCTTTTGTATATCGACCCCTCCGACAAGGATAGTCGTATCCATCGAATTGGTTTTGTCGCTGTCACCGCGATGCTCGTCCGCTCGCCTTTGGTCGAGTGCGTTGAAAGTGATAACTGAGCAAGCGTCGCAAAAGACCCTCTGGGGCCGCTATCAGAACCATCGATCACGAGCTCTTTTACGAACGTTTGTGAAGGGCTTGGTGTTCCCAGCACATGCGGAATCACAAGCTCCTTAAACGTAGTGAGCGCGGGTAAGCGGTAAACAAATTGTATCTCGGTGTCAGCATTCCCGGGTTTCGGGGTAATGATATAACCACCGGCATCGCCATCAATCGCGCGCAGGGCGTGCTCCGTGCCGGTTTTTAGTTGCAATGCCAATCGACCAAAGCGCCTGGCCCATTCCACGATGTTTATGGCAAATTTCATGGAGGCCCGAGTCACCTATGGGATTAGATCACATGTCATCGCATAGATGCCGGCCTTTATCTTTTGCATCTGGAATCGGCGGAGTGAAGGGTTGCGGCATATTCGCCATCATGCCCTGCATCATTTCACTGCATTTACGTATCGCTTTTAACTGTGGATCGTTGTGAATTTCTTTACTGTATTTCATGGCTGCGCGCATCGCTTCATCGCGCTTCCCAGCACTGCACAATGCTCTAATTTTAGATTCCATGTTCCGGCCCTTTGCTTCGAGCCCTTGAATCGCGGACTGATCGATATTCTCAAAGCATTTTTGCATGGCACCGGCTTGTTGCATCATTTGTTGCATTTGCGCGTCGCTCATTCCTTGTGCGTGCGCATTAGAAATGTTGGCGGACGCGAATAATGTCATCAAAATAAATAATAAATGATTCAACTGAGAACTTTTCATAACTTCCTCTTGCAACGGGAAACTAATATTTTGCCATTCTACACACGTTATCAATCGCTAACCTCTCTAGCCTGGGTATGGCATCGGCATCGTCATAGAACGGCGCTGGGACCAATTTGCACGCTGCTGAGTTGCCTATTAAGCACAGGAAATCTTACTAGCGATCAACGGCTTGCTAAGCAGGTATGGGGCGGCTGGTGCCATCTCCGGGCGAGGCACAGAACTTGCGCACCGCGAGACCATGACATCTACTCGTAGCCGCGCAATTGCCGCCATTGCCCTGGCCGCCGCGACGGCGGTGTCTGCCGGGTAAACACCCCGCGTCCGGCTTGCGCTCCCGCGGCGATGCCATCGGTGATGGAGGGCCTCACGCTGTGAAGGGATTCAGTACCCGAGCGCCGGTTTTGACGAAATCCTTCTCGTTACGTGTGACGATATTCAAGTCATAGATCAGTGCCGTTGCGGCAATCTGTTTGCCCAGTGCATTTTCGGGATGCGGTACCCGAAGCCGTCCCCAAAGTTGAGCGATGTTCGAGTTGATATCGACTATATTGTCCTGATATTCACTGAGTAGGGTGTCCAGCCACTTTTCGAGTCGATTGGCCTGGCGGGAATCACCGCGGTGCCGGATCAAATCGACGCCGCGACGCAGTTCACCGACGGTGACCACCGATAGAAATAGATGCGTCTCGTCCGTAATGGCTTGTTTGATGAACGCCCGTACCCCTCGATCCGCTTTGGACTTCTTGCGTACCTCGCTAATGACGATCATGCAATCATTGATAGCACCGAGGAAAAAAACAGGATAGGTTATTTTCACCCCCACCGTGGCGCTGCGCATCGAGCACCGCCTCGAACGCGCGGGACTGCGGAAACGCGATGCGGAGAACAGCTACCCGGCTCGCGATGACCTCGAGGCCAGGGTCGATGGGGCGGCTGCTGAATTAAAGCGGAATCGAGGTACAAGCCGCTGCCACCATCAAAAGGGGCGATCTACGTGGGTTGAAAAAACTCGTCAGCCGCCCCGGTGATCAGTTCACCGCCGGTGTGCTGCTGTACGATGGTGATGAAACAATGCCCCAGGGCAGCAATATATGGGCCGCCCCCCTGTTTACACGATGGGGCTCATGCCGCGGGCATTCAAATTCCTGCTGCTGCCAACCAATACCAGTCACTCCCACTCGATTGTAAATAGGCCTTTTTTGTCTTTTATGTTCAATGCCTTATTTTCCTGCTAAATGGTAATTCCATGAAAAATACCATGCTCAGTTGTGCTGCCAATACTCACCTAAAATGTAGAGAAGAGCCACCCCATGCTGTGCTGCAGGCTTCGGTACATCATGATTCCACTCGCGCCCAAAAACTTTTTTTTCGCCCATGCACCGAGTGCAATTGCGCCACGAAGGCGTGATGTGTTGGCAGTGGTTTGAATACCTTGATCCGCTTCGCCAGCGCTTCCAGTTTTTTGTAATACCGTGCGCCATGGCCGTAAGCCTTACTGCGCGCCTGAGCTAGGATATCCAGCAACAAGGCACGGTAGCACGCCGTGGTCGCCAGATTGCAATCCGCTTTTTCAAACGCCTTGGCCAGCCTCAGCAGACTGTCATAAAAACACTCCGCCAACTCCTGATGCCGGGCTAAGACTAAGGTCTGGGCTCTCTCCGTCTGGCTCAGGTTCAATAACAGATCTGCGCCGAGTACGATATTGCCACCCTGTTCGGCTTGCTTGATTGCTGAGCTACACGCTTTCTCTTTCTCATCCTCGTCCAAGGTCTCCAGATATCGCATGAAACTGGCGTAGCTCCGCTCGCTCTGAAACAGCCGAGAACGTATCACTTTAAGTTGTTTCCGATCGCCCGTTGTCACACAGACCATATCCAGCAATTCCAGACGATCGTGCTCAAAACGGTCCTCCCATGCCTGATTCAGATACCGCATTGCCTTCTCGGGCTGCTCATACTGCAAATATTTTTCACAAATCGATTTCATTTGCAGATTGTTTGGCTGTGGTGAATGTATCAACACCGATCGCTCGTATAAGGCAGGATCGCACAAGGCATCGGCAATCTGTCCCAATGCCACGCCGCTATGCAAGGCCACAAGATTGACTTTATCTTCTTGTTCAGGAGATTTTAACGCCTTGCGCAATGCGTTTTCGTAACGCCAGGCAAGTTGCTTCAGCTGATCCGACGTCAACAGCAGGTGGGCATTCGGCAACAGCGGATCAAGCACACCATAATCATTCTGCTGATACAGCTGATAAATTCGCTCGAGCCAGTCGACGTTGGCATCCGGCCATCCTTTAGCCGCCGTCAACCATAATAGTACGGCTTGGCGATATACCTCGCCCACTGCCCCGCCTGAATCATCGACACGGTTGAGTACCGATTCTGCCGTCGCCAGGAAGCGGTCGACCAAATCAAACGCATGTTCCGGCGAGCGCTCCAACAGTCCGCTTTCAATGTCGGCGAGGACCGCTTCCAGTTCGCGCGTAAAATCAAAACTCGCCCGATAATCGATAAATCTCCGACCGCGTTTCAGCGTTGCAATACGCTTGCGCAGCACCTTGGAGAGGGCAACCGAATCATTTGCCAATAGCAATGCTTCGATCTTGTCGCTCAACTCCGGATAGCAGAGGTAGAGGTCGAATATGAATTTCCTCAAGCTATCGGTATCGATATCAGCCAGTTTCTCTTTGAGTGTATCGATGTTCACCGGACAAAATGAAAATTCATTAAATCGCTCAAGTTTACGTGGATTAAATTGCTCGCTCCAGAACGAGGAGAATCATTTCCTCGTCAGACCAGACTGAGCCGGATCAGCAATCGCCAATTCATACCGGGTTGTTCTGCCACCACCCGGTTGCAGAATGATGATCCCCTTGGCAACTAGATCTGAAAGATCACGGCTGGCTGTTCGATTGGGACACTTGGTGATCGCTTCATATTTTCGGGTCGTTATTCCGCCTTCAAAGCCCTTTCGACCTTCAGCAAACACCCGAGAGACCATCCTGGCCTGCCGCTCATTCAATTGGTCGCCATAGGCTTCGTAGAAACGTGTCTTGCCCAATACAAAGTCCACCTCTTCCCTGGCAATTTCCTGTGCCTCGATTACTGTGTCTGCAAAATAATCCAGCCAAACGTTAACATCCAGGTTTCCACGACTCGCCTTCTTCAGCTGCAGATAATAGGATTTTTTGTCTTATTCCCGCCCAAAGGGCCGGTTTGGTTGTACCACTCGACAAACCTCCCCATTTCGTCAGGCACCTGAGTCGCTGGCGGGGCTTCATAGTCAACCTGTTCCCGACCATAAGGCCCGCTCACTTATTTGCATTGGCGAAGAATCGTTTCGGTATGCGCCTCGCAAAATAGGCGTGTATCGCTGTTCCGGGACAACCATGGATTGCCACTTACCCAGCTGGTCATGTGTCAAGGCTTTTTGCCAGTTCTTGCGAACGTCCACCAGCAACGAAGCAGCCCCAGCGGCTTTCTGGTCTGAGTTGGCCGGTAACGTATCCGATGTTATCAAAGACAGTAGCGATGACCTGACCGATTCACGGCCCAGATCCTCGCCCTCAATGGCGCTGGTTTTGATGGCTTCGGAAAGCATCAAGTCGACCGTGACATCCTCTCGAGATGCTGTCGGGAGTGCATCAAAGCTGCCCGCCAGGCGCTCTGAATTTATGCGAAATGCAAGCTCCCGATCTTCGAGTGCGCTCTTGTCATAGCGAAAATCTGGCCAGCCTGGTTGTTGCCATATCCATCTCATGGCGCGATTGTAGGACATATTCGCGCCATTTTAAGAATATATTTGGCGTGTTTATAACCCTATAATCACGCCACTCTCGTTCGAAAAGCGAATCAGGGCGCAGACCGCTAATACCATGATTACGCCGATTTGGAGTATAGGCCGTATAAACACGCTACTCGCCCCACCGCAGATCTACTCACCACCCAATAACACCGGCGCAGAACCATCCTCCACCCTGGCAAACCGCCACGAATCGGCCTTCCAGCCCGCTAAAACTGAGCACATCACCGGACCGGATGGCCCCGATGGTTTGCACCTTTACACAGGCGCCAAGTAAAACCTCACCCCTGCCGCACCACGCGGCGCAGCCTGACGGGCTACGAATTGTTGGAAACGCCGGATCAGTGTGACCGCGCCGGTCTGGGCTGTCCTACGGGAGGACCCCGCCTTCTTGATTAGGTGCGTCGCGAGGTAGCGGTAGACAATGCCGAGCATATGGCCCATAACCTCTGGGCGGCACGCGAACAGGAAGCGCAGCGAACGCTTAATACCCACTGGCGCACCGGCCGCCCGGGGAACACCCCATCGACCAGTAATGCATGCGCCGAGCACCGCAACTGGGGCAGAAGCCGCGCCGCTTGCAGCTGAAAACGACCAGGTGCTCGGCATGCCAGGTGTCGCAGCGCACCCGCGGGAATCCGTGCTCGAGACGCCCGCACTTCAGGTAGTCCTCGAACTCTTGTTCAACATACCCGGGCAGGGCCTCACCCTGCGCCGCCAGATGCGCCTTGAACGCGGGGTAGTATTCCTCGACGAGTTGATAAAGGAGGGTGCGCTCCGGGCGGTGGCGCACATACGGCGGCGCGCCGCCACCCGAACTGGCTTCCCCGCCAACCGGCAACGGCAACATGATCGCATCCTCGCGAAGTTATCCACAGACTCAGCTTAGCACGGCGAGCGGGATACCCTGTAATTCCATCTATCAGTCATGCATAGAGCCTGCCGTTGCCTGCCAGTCCCGTCACTCCCACTCTATTGTAAATGAGCCATTTTTATCTTTTATATTCTATGGCTTATATTCCTGCTAAATCGTAATACCATGCTCAAAAAGTCCTTCAAAATGCACGAAAAAATCGCCTATTGATTACCAGGGCTCCCCCACCCTTCTCCGATTGGGATAATTTGCACACAGCTCTCATCGTCCTTGTTTATCGCCCTTTTATTCCGTTATTTACGTTGATGCGTTCCGTAATTTACGATATTGTTTCGCTATGAATACACCGTCCATGTATCCACGTTGGATTGAACCACGAATTGATGAGGCTTTACAGGATACACCCGTGGTTTTGCTTGCCGGACCACGCCAGGCTGGAAAAACGACCCTGGTACGCCAATTCGCCGAACGGGGTCTGCACTACCTGACCCTGGATGATGAACTGACGTTATTGTCAGCGCGTGAAGACCCGGTCGGCATGATTCGCAATTTGGATCGCGCCGTCATCGATGAAATCCAACGAGCGCCCGAGTTGCTTCTGGCTATCAAGAAAAGCGTTGATGCGGATCGTCGTTCCGGGCGCTTTCTGCTGACTGGCTCAGCCAATCTGATGGCGCTACCCACGGTTGCCGACTCTCTGGCCGGGCGTATGGAAACCTTGATGCTTTTACCCCTGTCGCAGAGTGAAATCGAGAACAGACCAACAAACTGGATAGATCGCGTTTTTGCCGGAGAAATCCTGACATCGGATCCCCCTGTGCTCGGCAGCAATCTGGTCGAGCGCGTTCTATGTGGAGGCTACCCGGAAGCAGTTGCAAGACCAACGGAAAAACGGCGTATTGCCTGGGCTCGGCAGTACATAAACGCCATTCTTCAACGCGACGTCCGCGATGTCGCCGAAATCGATAAACTGGATCAGTTGCCACGCTTTCTGCGCGCACTGGCGCAGACCGCTGGACAGATGTGCAACTACTCCGAGTTGGGCGGCCAAGTCGGTCTTGATGGCAAGACGGTCTCTCGCTACATCAGTGTCTTTGAACAAATGTACCTGCTCAAACGAATCGATGTATGGGCGCGCAATCGCTTGAAACGCGTGGTCAAGACCCCCAAGCTTCAGTTCATCGATTCCGGTTTGTTGAGCGTGCTCACCAACATCGGCCAAAAAGATGTTGAGTTGGACAAAACAGGCTACGGCCACATTCTGGAGAGCTTTGTGTTCGGTGAATTACTCAAACACACGGCAACCTCGGATGAGGACTATCGGCTACTGTACTACCGGGATGCGGACAAGTTCGAGGTTGATGTGGTGATTGAGAACAGCGCAGGACTACTGTTAGGCGTCGAAGTAAGAGCATCTGCGACCGTTAAAGAGCGAGATCTGCGTGGATTGAAAAAACTCGCAAGCCTGGCCAGTGATCAGTTCACAGCCGCTGTGCTGCTGTACGATGGTGATGAAACAATGCCTCTAGGTAGCAACCTATGGGCCGCTCCCCTGTCCACGCTCTGGGGCTCCTAAAAGCCGTCATCAATAGCCTTCTTGGCCGAGCGCCAAAAATACCATGACAGTACACATCTGCCTCTCGTGGTATCGCTGCTTTTTGCGTTACAGCGCACGGGAAATACCATGAAAAATACCATTGATGATGCAGATTATATTATCAATTGAATTGTCTTAATTATTATATTCCAATAAGTTATAAATTCCTGTCACTCCCACTCGATCGTCGCAGGCGGCTTGCCAGAAATATCGTAGACGACCCGCGACACGCCCGGCACTTCATTGATGATGCGACGCGAGACGTCATCCAGGAACTCGAATGGTAAGCGCGCCCATTGGGCCGTCATGAAATCGACCGTCTCCACCGCGCGGAGGGCGATGACGTGTTCGTGGCGACGCGCATCGCCTTGCACGCCGACCGACTTGACCGGCAAAAATACCGCGAACGCCTGGCTCACCTCGTCATAGAACTCGTGCTGCCGCAAAGCATCGATAAAAATCGCGTCCGCTTGCCGCAAACAGTCGGCGAATTCTTGCCGTACTTCACCCAAAATCCTCACGCCGAGCCCCGGGCCTGGAAATGGATGGCGAAAAACCCACGCCGGCGGCAAACCGAGTTCGATGCCGAGCTTACGCACCTCGTCTTTGAACAATTCCTTTAAAGGTTCCAGCAATTGCAGCTGCATCGTCTCCGGCAAACCACCGACATTGTGGTGGGATTTGATCACGTGGGCCTTACCCGAGGCAGCACCGGCCGATTCGATCACATCCGGATAGATCGTACCTTGCGCAAGCCACTTAACGCCGTCGAGTCGCTGGGCTTGTTCGTCAAACACAGCAATGAATTCGCGACCGATGATCTTGCGTTTTTCTTCCGGATCCACAACCCCATTTAAGGCCTTCAAAAAACGTTGCTCGGCACCCACGCGCACGACCTTGGCGCCCAAGTGGGTTGCGAACGTCGCCATAAGCTCGTCGCCCTCGCGCCAACGCAACAGCCCGTTGTCGACGAAAATGCACGTCAATTGTGCCCCTATCGCGCGTTGTAGCAATGCACCGACAACCGCTGAATCCACGCCACCAGATAAACCCAATAGCACCGGATCGGTGCCGACAGTGGTGCGCACCTGCGCGATGGCGTCGCTCACGATATTCGAGGTATTCCACAACCCCGGGCACGCGCAAATTTGGCGCACAAAACGTTCCAAGATCGCACTACCTTGGGCGGTATGCGTCACCTCTGGGTGAAATTGCAAACCATAGAAACGACGACGTTCATCCGCTATCCCAGCGATCGGCGCACTGGGTGTCGAGGCAATTAATTTAAAGTTGGGCGGTAAGCGCGTCACCTGATCGCCGTGGCTCATCCACACATCGAGCAAGCCGTGTCCGTCCGCGTTGGTTTTGTCTTGAATGTCGCGCAACAGCGAGGAATGCCCCCGGGCACGCACTTCGGCATAACCAAATTCCGCCTTCGGGGCCGGCGCGACTTCGCCGCCGAGCTGGTGCGCCATCGTTTGCATGCCATAGCAAATCCCTAACACGGGCACACCCAATTCGAACACGACCGCGGCCGCGCGCGGCGCGACCGCGGTCGCGACAGATTCCGGACCACCGGAGAGCACGATACCGCGGGCCCCGAAGTCCGCGATCGCCGCGGCTGGCCAATCCCACGGTTTAATTTCACAATAGACTTGCGCCTCGCGAATACGACGTGCGATCAGCTGAGTATATTGGGAGCCGAAATCGAGGATCAGGATCCGATCGGCGTGAATATCGCTCGACCGCGGCGCAGTCTTCGAGCATGCTTTATTCATGGTCCGATGTCGTGGGCGCGTAGCCAACAACGAACTCGCAGCAAAACCGCCTGCGAGAACGGGCTAGTAAAGCAACTCATCGCTGCGTTCACCCAGCGAGCGCCTCGGCGCACAGCAGTATCCGGGCTAGTCAACTCTGTAATTGGGCGCTTCTTTGGTGATTTGCACGTCGTGCACATGACTTTCGCGCATGCCGGCTGCAGTAACGCGGACAAAACGCGGTTTAGTGCGAAATTCCTCGATATTTGCGCATCCGGTGTAACCCATCGCGGCACGCAAACCACCGATCATTTGGTGCACGATCGCGCTCAACGCACCCTTATACGGGACGCGTCCTTCGATACCCTCGGGAACCAGTTTTTCGATCTCGCCACTTTCTTGAAAATAGCGATCCGAGGAGCCATGTTTTTGTGACATTGCGCCCAAAGATCCCATGCCACGATAGGACTTATACGAACGCCCCTGATAGAGTTCGACTTCACCGGGGGCTTCTTCCGTACCCGCAAACAGCGAACCCAACATCACGGCGTGGGCACCGGCAACAACGATTTTAGCGGCATCGCCCGAATAGCGAACGCCGCCGTCAGAAATAACTGGCACCGCGGTATTACCCAAACGCTCGGCAACTGCCGAGACTGCGGTAATTTGGGGCACGCCCACCCCGGTTACCACGCGTGTCGTGCAAATCGAGCCCGGGCCAATGCCTACTTTGACTGCGTCGACGCCGGCATCCACTAAATTCGCAGCGCCGTCCGCAGTCGCAACATTGCCGCCTATGACTTGCATGCCGGGGTATTCTTTTTTTATCCACGCCACCGTTTCCAATACGCCTCGCGAGTCACCGTGCGCGGTATCGACGACGATCACATCGGCCCCCGCAGCGGCCAAAGCCTCCACGCGCGCCTGGGTGCCCGGACCGGTGCCAACCGCCGCACCGACCCGTAATCGCTCATCAGCGTCTTTGCAAGCATGTGGAAATTCATCCGCTTTCTGAATATCTTTCACCGTAATCATGCCTTTGAGCATGAATCCCTCGTTGACCACGAGTACTTTTTCGATCCGGTGGCGATGCAATAGCGCGATAATTTCGGCTTTCTCGGCGTTCTCGGCAACCGTGACCAGGCGCGCCTGAGGCGTCATTACTTCGCTCACGGGTGCGTCGAAACGGCTCTCAAAGCGTAGATCGCGACTCGTCACAATACCGACCAGCGTGTCGCCGGCAACGACGGGCACACCAGAAATCTGCCGCGCGCGCGTCAACGCGAGCACTTCACCGATGCTCGTATCTGGTCCAACTGTGATCGGATCGCGGATCACGCCGCTTTCGAACGTCTTGACCTGGCGTACTTGTGCGGCTTGCTCCGCGGGAGTCATATTTTTATGAATAACCCCGATACCGCCTTCCTGAGCCAACGCGATCGCGAGGCGACTTTCCGTCACCGTATCCATCGCCGCGGAGATGAAGGGGATACGCAAATCGATGGCACGCGTCAGGCGCGTGCGCAGATCTACTTCGCGGGGCAAAGCTTCAGAATAATCCGGGACCAGTAAGACGTCGTCGAACGTTAAACCGTCGCCAGCGATACGCAACAAGGCGAGATCTCTATAATAACGTGCCTTTTGCCAGTATAGAGTTTCGCTGCGCGACGGTAAACGCGCATGCTTGCAAACAACGAGATCTGGGAGCCGCATCGATGGATGCAGAACGGGAAATCTACACGGTCACTGCGCTCAACCGTGCGGTGCGCACGCTGTTGGAGCGGAATTTCAACGCGGTGTGGGTCGAGGGGGAAATCTCCAACCTCGCCCGCCCCGCCTCGGGACACATCTACTTCTCGCTTAAAGACAACGCGGCGCAAGTACGCTGCGCCATGTTTCGGACCCGCAATCGCACGCTTGGGTTTGCGCCGAATGACGGTACTCAAGTAATCGCGCGCGCGCGGATGAGCCTCTATGAACCACGGGGTGAGTATCAGCTAATCATCGAACACATGGAGCCTGCAGGTGAAGGCCTGCTGCGCATTAAACTCGAAGCCTTGAAGCAAAAACTCGCCGCCGAAGGTTTATTTGACGAGACCAATAAGCTCGAGATGCCGTCGTTTCCGCAACAAATTGGCGTCGTGACGTCGACAACGGGGGCCGCGCTACGCGATGTATTAACGGTGCTGAAGCGCCGCTGCCCCGCTATTCCTGTGGTGATCTATCCCACCACGGTGCAAGGTGCTAGCGCCGCTCCTGAAATTGTGCGCGCCCTAGCGACAGCCAACTCACGTGCGGAATGCTCGGTTTTGATCCTCGCGCGCGGTGGGGGCTCGCTGGAAGATTTGTGGGCTTTCAATGAAGAGGCGGTGGGGCGCGCGATCCACCGTTCGCGCTTACCGATCGTGTGCGGCGTGGGCCACGAAATCGACCATACGATTGCGGATCTCGCCGCCGACCTACGCGCCCCGACGCCTTCCGCGGCCGCCGAACTGTGCACGCCCGACACCGATCAGTTGCGAGCTACCTTGATGACGAACGCGGCTCGTCTCCACAAGGCGATAAACCACCGGCTGGCGACGTTAGCGCAACTCACACGCGAGTGCCGCCGCCGACTCATCGATCCAAAACAACGCCTCGAGCAACAACAACAGCGCGTCGACGATTTGTTGCGGCGATTCTCGCAAGCGCTCGGCGTCGAATTACGGCGGCGGGAAACCCGAGTCTTATCACTGCGCGACCACTTGTTTGCGCGCAGCCCGACTCACCTTATCGGCGGTGCGAACGCTCAGGTCACACGCCAGGCAGAAAAACTTCACGCTAGCATGCGCCGTTTGATTAGCCAGCAACAAGCCCGGATGAGCGAACTCACCCGCACCTTGCATGCGGTAAGCCCTGGTGCAAGCTTAGATCGCGGTTACGCCATCATTCGTGATCGCGACGGCGTCGTCGCACGCGACGCCGAACATTTTTCACCCGGCGACCCCGTCTCTGCACACCTCGCGCGCGGCAAGCTGGAGCTTACTGTCGATGCCGTAAATGCAGTAGAACGAGATCCATCTCACGAGGCATAGCGCCAGCGGTACCACAACAGGCCGAAACGTTCATGCAAAACATCGCGCACTACCGCGAGCGCGCCGACCGAGGGCAACCAATCGAAGATGCCGAAACTCAAGGCGCTGTCTGCGACGAATCCCATGGGCGCTGGCGTTACCTTGAAACCGACTTGTTCGAACATATGGCGCGCACGACGCATATGCAGCGCATGAGTCACGAGCACGATCCGCGTAAAGGGAAATTCGCGCCGCGCGTTGATCGCATTTTCCGCGGTATTACGGCTTGCCTGTTCGACCCAATCAACTCGCCCACCCCATTCTTGCACGATTATGTCCTGCATCAGCACACCCTCAGATTGGCCGTCACCGAACACGCTGCCACCCACTACGGCAAGCGGCAAGCTCGTGCGCCGTTGCAGATGCCATGCGTAGCGAAGCCGCTCCAGCGTATGCGCAGCAAGCGTATCGTCTCCGAAATACTCGGGCGCGCCGTTATAAGTTCCACCACCCAGCACCACGATCGCCTCTTCATCTGACGCCGCTTCGAACACTTGCAAGCGTTCAAGATCACGGGCCAGTAGCGTTGCAAACCACGGTGTGCAACACAACACCAAGCTCAGCAAGCCCACCACAACAAATAGCGTTGTCATCAGTTTGTGCCGACGCCGATAACACCAGGCTCCTATTAAGCAGCACAGAAAATTGATAGCGGGCGGGAGGATTAAGCTTTTAGCGACATAGATCGAAACGATATCCATCGACTAAGCCGCGTCGTTCAGCGCACCGTTTCACCCGCTGCCTGTCGATCGGCATGATAGGAGGAGCGCACCAACGGACCACTGGCAACATTCCTAAAGCCCAGTGAGCGGGCGTATTGGCCCAGTGCTGAGAACTCCTGCGGCGCGACAAACCGGGCTACAGGCAAATGCGCGCGACTGGGCTGCAAGTACTGACCGATCGTAACGCTATCGCAATCGTGCTCGCGCAGATCCCGCAATACCACCTTAACCTCGTCGATCGACTCACCCAATCCCAACATCACGCCAGATTTTGTCACCACGTGCGGGCAGCGCGCCTTAAAGCTCGCGATCAGATCCAAAGACCAAGCGTAATCCGCTCCCGGCCGCACCTGCCTGTAGAGGCTAGGTACCGTCTCCAAATTATGATTAAACACATCCGGAGGATCCACCGATAAGCGCTCTAAAGCGACGTCCTTACGACCCCGGAAATCAGGTACCAGGATCTCAATTTTAGCCGTCGGGACAGCCGCGCGAACGGTCGTAACGCAACGCCCAAAATGCGCAGCGCCACCGTCGCGTAAATCGTCGCGATCGACGGAGGTAATCACCACATAGTTCAGGCCCATGCTAGCGACGGCGGCGGCCAAATGCTGTGGTTCATCGGGATCGAGTGCTAAAGGGCGCCCATGTGCGACATCGCAAAAGGGACAGCGACGCGTACAAAGCGCGCCCATAATCATGAACGTGGCCGTTCCTTTCACGAAACATTCGCCGAGATTGGGGCACGCCGCCTCTTCGCACACAGTATGGAGTTCGTGCGCGCGCAACAGTCGTTTCACTGCACCGACTTTCGGGTCCGTAGGTGCGCGGACCTTAAGCCAAGCAGGCTTTTGCGGCAGCGGGCCCTGAGTAGGTCTTACTTTGATCGGGATGCGCGCGACTTTGTCGGCGCCACGTTGCGCGCGTGTTTTATCCGCGGTATTACCACTCGTGTTACCGGTGGTGTTCATCGTTTCATTCATGATTGATCAGTCACTCTCCGCGTCGTATAGCGTGGTGAGCACGAAACGTTCTAACAACGTACGTACCATGTGGGCATCGACCGCGATCCCAAGTTGCTTGAGACTGGTCGCCGCGAGGCCCGCATAGCCACAGGGGTTGATCCGCTCATAAGGCGCGAGGTCCGGATCAACATTAAACGATAAGCCATGATAGCTATATCCTCGTCGTATACGTAAACCTAACGCTGCGATTTTTGCACCATCGACATAAACACCCGGCGCGCCCACAATGCGTTGTCCTTGCCGACCATATTCCTCCAATACCAATAATGCAATTTGCTCCAGCTTGCGCACCAGCGTTTTAGGCCCGAATCGCAAACGGGTGAGGTCCAGCAATACATACATTAACAATTGTCCCGGTCCGTGGTAGGTCACTTGCCCACCGCGATCAGAGCGCACGATCGGAATGTTTCCCGGATCCAAGACATGGGTAGGATCCGCCCCCTTGCCCAAGGTTAAAACGGGTTCATGCTCGACGAACCATATTTCATCGGCGATTTCAGGCGTACGCGCGTCGACAAATTCACGCATCGCCTCCCAAGTTTCATCATAGCGCGTGCGCCCGAGGTATCTAAATACTGGCGTCACAACACCATCATGATTCTGTCGTTACTACTTAGTTCCCGGTAAAGCGCATCTAGCTGTGATTGCGATTCGGCTTCCACAGTCACGGTAACCGCAGTGTATTTTGCCGCGCGACTGTGCTTGCTGTGCATGGGATTTTCTCGTCGCAATACGCAGTGGCGGCGAACGATTTCTAAAACGAAGACATCAAAGTCAGCGCTCGCAAGGCCGATCGCCTTGATCGGAAACGTGCACGGGAATTGCAGGCCACCACTAACGTGGTCGTTCGTTAGGCGCTTCATGGACGCATCCGTTGGCTTCATATTCAACGCTCCTCAATGACCTCTCGACACCATAACAGAGAATCGCGACCGGTCATGAGGTACACCCTTGCCGTCACGACCGCAACATCGACGGGCGCATATGATCCAAAAATCGTGAGGTTTGACCAGCGCGACCGACACCGCCCTCGAGCTGGAATACATAGAGCGCTGAGGTTGGCATGAACTTTTCGACGCCGCGTGCAGCAGGTGCGCCGAATATCGCCACAAGTTGCTCTAAACCAGGGTTGTGTCCCACCAATAAGAGCCGTTCAGACATCGAGCTCGCGATCACTTCCAGCAGTGTCTCAGGCGCCGCGAGATAAAGTTCATCCAAGTAGCTCACCGCAGGTGCAACCGTGCTTTGATCCAATATAGCGCCTAGCGTTTGCCGGGTTCGCAACGCGCTCGAACACAAAACCTCGTCCGGCCAATAAACGCTAGCCGCCAGCCAGCGCCCCATCAGTACGGCATCGCGCTGACCTCGTGCGCTCAATTCGCGCATCGGATCCGCGTCAAGCCCGCGGCCCTCGACAACCGCTTTGGCATGGCGCATTATCGCTAGAATGCGGTTATTCACACGCGTAAGAAGCGTCTTCTATGACCACGATCGTCTCTCCTCCATGATGTCATCGACACGCGAATATTGTGATCGACCTCGCATTTTCTAGCAACGCCAATCGAGAACGCTATGCTTCATCTATTGTAAACAAAAGCACTGTACGTGCGCGGCGCTCACAATGTGACTTCGTGCGTGTTCCGCAAGCGCCGCAACAGGTTTAAACTTAACACTTAGCCTAGATATTGCACGAGACTCACGGATGATGACGAAAGGCAGGTTCGAACGAGCGCCGGGTACGATATCCCGGTCAGCAGTCTGTGGGACTTAGGCAAACGTCGCGAGCAAGCTGGCGGAGCGAGGGGAAATGGTCACGATCTCGAGGCGCTGAGTTGTGCCATGTAACGAAAAATCGGGCATTTTTGCACCGCGCTCCCGGCTCCGCTGTAGCTGGCTCCCAAGCCTGCCAGACTGCTAGGGTACATCTATTCTTGGACACTCGGTTTCATGGATCGTTATCAACCTAACCTCGACCTGTTACGCAAGGTGCCGTTGTTTAGCGACGCGGCGGAAGAACGGCTCCAAGCAATTCTTGATTCACCGCATAATCGCATAGTTGAACACCAGGCCGGCGATACGATCGTCGCGGCGCATGAGCCGAACGATTACCTGTTCATTATTCTCGATGGTGCCGTTGACGTTCGCATTCGGGCTATCGGTGGACGTGAGGTTTCGGTTGAAACTTTGACGAGCGGAGATTTTTTCGGCGAACAAGCCCTGCTCTCCGACACGCATGATGAAGGCAACGCGACCGTGGTCGCGCTACAGGCTTGCCACCTATTTCGGATCTCGCGCGACGATTCCAGCTTCGATGCGGAAACGAGCACGCCGTCACCGGTACCAGCTAACGCCGAGGGGCAGTTTGCACCCGAGCAAGTCCGAGTGCTACTGGAACGTGTGCGCTTGTTCCGTGAATTCACGGATGACGACTTTGACTATGTCGATAGATGGGCGCAAGTCGTTCGCTATCAAGCGGGCGATATCATCCTAAAAGAGTCGGCATCCGGTGACGAATTATTTGTTGTGCTCGCCGGCGTCGTTGAAGTCTTTGTAGCCGGGGAAAATGGCGCAGAACTAGTGGCGGCACGACTGGATGAAGGACACTATTTTGGAGAGCAAGCGCTATTGCCCGGAGGTGTCGGGCGACGAAATGCCAGCGTTCGCGCGGCGAATAATGTTACACTGGCACGCGTGTCTAAGCAGCATTTTCATCTCGTTTTGAACAGAGATCCAAAATTATTAGCTGCGTTGAGAGCAGTCGGCGACGCTCAGCGCAGCAAAATCGATCGACTCAAAAAAAACGCATGATCTGCCTGCCGTCGTAGACTCGCTACCACTGCGAATCACTTTGCCGCCACTGCATGCGCTCCGTTGCATGGCAACTAACAAGACGCTTGTGCCAACAATGCGGCTAACCCGGATATTGCACACAATTTTTCAAATATGTTAGCGCTCGACATTTGCGGGCTAAAAAAAGTGTACGCGAACGGTGTCGTCGCGCTGGACGGCATCGATCTCCAGGTCCACGAAGGCGATTTTTTCGCGCTTCTAGGCCCCAACGGCGCGGGCAAATCCACAGCTATTGGCATCATTACTTCCTTGGTGAGAAAGTCCGCTGGAGCCGTTAAGGTTTTTGGAATCGATATCGATCGCGATTTCTCTGCCGCTAAAGCACAGCTTGGCGTTGTACCCCAGGAATTTAACTTTTCTCAATTTGAAACCGTGCTCGAGATCATTGTCAATCACGCAGGCTATCATGGCCTCACGCGTAACGACGCCCGCGATAGAGCGGAGGTGTATCTGCGTGAATTGTTTTTGTGGGAACGGCGCAGTGAGTCTGCGCGCAATCTTTCTGGCGGCATGAAACGACGCTTGATGATCGCACGGGCATTGGTCCACAAGCCGCGGCTTCTGATACTAGACGAGCCGACTGCCGGTGTCGACATCGAAGTTCGACGCTCCATGTGGGATTTTCTCACCAGCTTAAACAAAGCTGGAACAACAATCATATTAACCACGCATTATTTGGAGGAAGCAGAACTATTATGCCGTAACATCGCCATCATCGATGCCGGCAAAATTGTCGAAAACACCTCTATGAAGCGGGTGTTAGCAAAACTGCATAGAGAGATTTTCATTTTTGACCTCGCGGCCACAAGCTCGCTTCCACCCGACAATGACTCATTTACGTTCCGGCTGCTCGACGACACTACACTCGAGGTTTCACTCGATAAACGCGACAGTTTAAATGACCTATTCTCATACCTTTCGCAGTTAAATGTACAGGTTGTCAGTATGCGGAATAAGTCCAACCGCTTGGAGGAATTGTTCGTTCGATTAACTAAAGAGCGCGACTTTGACGGATGAACACCGCCGCACCGCTAGCAAACAATTTCGTCGCTTTCTTTACACTCGTGCGAAAAGAGATCAATCGATTTTTACGCATCTGGTCGCAAACGATCCTACCCGCCGCCATCACGATGTCCCTCTATTTCGTGATTTTTGGAAACTTGATCGGCCCGCGCATTGGCGCGATGGGCGGATTTCCTTACATCGACTATATCGCCCCCGGCATTATCATGATGGCTGTGATCACGAATTCTTATTCGAACGTCGTATCGTCTTTTTTTGGTGCGAAATTCCAACGCCATATCGAGGAGTTGCTGGTCTCTCCTGTTCCTAACGTATTAATATTACTCGGATTTGTAAGCGGTGGCATTGCCCGGGGATTGATTGTCGGCGCGGTTGTAACCGCAGTGGCGCTGTTTTTCACAGACCTCAAGATCGCCTCTTATCCGGTCACTATTGCGGTCGTTTTTCTAACCGCCATGTTGTTTGCCACGGGGGGCTTAATCAACGCAATTTTCGCGAAAACTTTTGACGATATTTCGATCGTGCCCACATTTGTCCTAACACCGCTAACGTATCTAGGCGGCGTGTTTTATTCGATAGATTTGCTGCCGCGGTTTTGGCGAACGATCTCCTTGGGTAACCCAATTCTCTATATGGTCAACGCGTTTCGGCAAGGGTTTTTGGGCGTATCGGACATCGACTTGTGGCTGGCATTCAGCGTAATCATCGCTTTCAGCGTTATCTTGTTTGCGCTTGCATTGGCTTTGCTTACTCGAGGCACGGGCGTACGTTCATGATGTTAGATGGCAAGGGCGGTCGTCATGCTAACGATCAGCTCTACCGTTCTTGAAATCTAGATAAGCTTGATGGACGCGCCGAAAAACCGGCCCGGGCGAGCCGCTTCCGATGGGTGCCTCATCTAATAACCCTACGGGCGCGAGTTCGCGGCTCGAACTCGTCAACCAAATCTCCTCCGCGTTGGTAAATTCCGTCACCGTCACGGGGGCTTCGCGAACTCGATCAGCCGAGTTCGCCAGCAATTCGACTAGCAGGCCACGGGTAACGCCCGCCAATATGTAAGGAGTCAAGGGCGGCGTACGGATTTCGTTATCGACGACACAGAACACGTTACTTGCAGCGCCCTCCGTAATTTCGCCGTTGCGATGCAAGATCGCCTCCTCTGCACCCCGTTCGCGAGCATGCTGGCGACACAAAACATTGGCGAGCAGCGCAGTCGTCTTAATATCGCAACGCGACCAGCGAATGTCTTCGATCAAAACCGCATTAATGCAAGGTGGTGCCGGCTTGCTTGCTAACGGCTCGGTCATTACAAACACCGTCGCCGGCAAATCAAGCGGTGCCGCATGAGCGCGTTTTGCCACGCCGCGCGTAACTTGCAAATAGATCGATTGATCGAGGCTCTCGTTTGCTGCCACCAAACGCGTCAAAATGTCACGCCACTCGGTTTCCGTGTGTGGATTTTCAATGCCGACAGCGGCGAGGCTACTTGCCAAGCGTCCTAGGTGTTCGGTAAGGCGAAATGGCTTTCGATGAAAAACCAGCAGCACCTCATAGACACCATCTCCAAACATAAAACCACGATCAAATACTGAAACTTTCGCCTCCGAAAGCGGCAGAAAGTCCCCGTTTAAGTAGCACAGCGACACAGCTAGCCCGGATATCGCACCAGGCGTTCTCTACGCTGGTGCAAACGTGTTGAGCTCACTGGCCTTTGCATCCGTTTGTGAGGCTTCAAAACAAGATCCCACTTGGCATGCGCTCGTTCGAACCTGGCCTTCGTTATCATCCGTGATCCTCGCGCAATATCCGAGCTAGGGTGGTGAAGGTGGCAAGGTGGAATTGCTCACTCGAGCAATAATCGAACAAAGTCCGTAGCACGCTTTAACAGCGATCCGGGTTCAACGTCGCTTACCGCCAGCAGCGGCACGCGGGCGATCGCTTGGTCGGCAAATGACACTTGCAGTTCGCTTACGGTTTGACCCGAAACAATTGGTGCGGCCAAACCACGCACCATATTGACTTTGGCAGACAAATCCGCTTGCTTGCCGCGCGGAAACGTCACGAACAGATCTGCTCCTAACGCCATTCCGACTTCGTCGCGTACGCCTTTCCAGACTTTGCCACGAGCTACTTCAGCGCCGGCGTCGTAAAGCCGCTTAGTTTCAAAAAATCGGTAGCCGTAATTTAGCAGCGCGCGACTCGCGTCGATACGTGCTGCGTCGGAGTCACTGCCTAGGACTACAGATATTAAGCGCATGCCATCGCGCACTGCCGAGGTAATCAAGCAATAACCCGCTGCTTCAGTATGGCCAGTTTTTATGCCATCGACACTCGGATCGCGGGCAAGCAATCCGTTTCGGTTTGCTTGCTTGATTCCGTTATAGGTATAGCTCGGCAATTTAAACAACACATAAATATCTGGAAATTCTCGGATCAAGGCTCGCGACAGCGTGGCGAGGTCGCGGGCCGTCGCATAGGTGCCCGGATCGGGCCAACCCGTGCTATTTGCGAATGAGGAATTACTCATGCCCAAACGCGCCGCGTGCTGATTCATCTCAGCGGCAAACACCTCTTCGCTCCCCGAAATGTGTTCTGCGAGCGCCACACTGGCATCATTGCCGGACTGCACGATTACGCCATGGAGCAGCGCCTCGATAGTGACTTTGGTGTCAACTTCGACGAACATGCGTGAACCACCGATTTTCCACGCCTTTTCGCTGACCGTAACTTCATCGCTGAGCGTTGCCATACCTTCTCGCAACGCATGCGCTACCACATAGGTCGTCATGATTTTCGTGAGACTGGCCGGTTCCATGGGCGTATCCGGCGCGTGCTCAACGAGCACTGCGCCGCTATTTGCGTCGACTAACAGATAAGATTTTGCGTTAGTAGCCGGCGGCCCCGGCACCCCGGGGAAGGATAGCGCAGCGCCCACCTCGCCATGGATGAAAAAGCACAGCAAGCACAAGATTTCATGCCAGCTTAAACGCCGAATGGATACTGACAGCATCGCGCTACTGCGTGACAAAATGCCGCCTGGCGATACCAAGCGTAACCAAGGTGGCCATTAAATCCTCGGTGAAGTCCGCCCGCTCAAGCGGCCCTAGTTTGACCTTAAACAAAGATTTGCCCATAGAAATTGATTCATCGATATGAACGCCAACGCTTACCGCAGCGCGCAAGCGCGCACCTAAGCGTTCGGCGTTAGTTCGGTCTGCAAACGCACCGATCTGTAAGAACTGCGGCGCACCGACCTGTGGCACTCCCGAAGTCACGACGTCCGCGGTACGTCCTTCTCCCGGTGTAAGCGCCTTCACTTCTACATAGCCCGTGCCCTGGTCCACGATCCCCAGCTTGCGCGCCGCTGCGTAGGACAGGTCAATGATCCGATCGTCGTGAAACGGACCGCGATCATTTACTTTCACGATGACACGCCGTTTGTTGCGCAAATTCGTCACTTCCACATAGGTCGGTAGTGGCAAGTGTTTGTGCGCAGCGGTCATACGATACATATCGTAGATTTCACCACTCGACGTTTTGCGACCGTGAAATTTCTTGCCATACCATGACGCCGTGCCCCGTTCCGTGAATCCTTCCGCACTCAGCATCGTATGGTAAGTCTTACCGAGGACAACATAAGAACTCGGATTGCCGTATTTGCTCTTAGGTTCCGCCCGCGGTGAAGCGTCTTCCGTTGCCGCCAATGAGGTGTTCTGCGGTGCAGAATCCGGTACGCTAACATACAGCGCACAACCACTGACGACGACCAGAAACGCAAACATCGTCCAGGCCAAGCAACGTACCCGCCGCCTCGTTAGCCTGGCTGCTATGGCGCCGCCCACAAGTAATTTGAAACGATTGGTGTTCATCGGTATCTATCTCTTCGGTGGCGCCACGTGTACCGCAGACTCGCTAATAGCTTCCGCGAGCTGCGTGACCGCGAGCGCATATTTTGGACTCCGGTTATAACGTGTGATGGCGTAGAAGTTGTCAAAACCGAACCAGTACTCTGAGCCGTTCCGCGTTTCAAATCGGAGTAGCATGGCGCGCGACTCTGGTGAGAGTTGGCGTTCGGCTTGTGCTGCCACACCCGCAAATTGCTTTAGGGTTTTTGCCGGCTTCACGACTCCGGTGACTTGATCTGCGACGTTCTTACCGACTGCACGGGCGGCGATCGGAGCGCTATTTTTCCAACCATGTTCTCGCAGATAATTAGCAACGCTGCCGATCGCATCGCTGGCATCCGCCCAAATGTCACGGCGTCCATCTTCGTTAAAATCGACTGCGTAGTGCCTAAAACTTGACGAAATAAATTGTGGCATGCCCATCGCACCTGCGTAGGAGCCAGTAAGCGCAGTCGGATCAACTTTTTCTTCGCGCGCCAGCAACAGAAATTGTTCGAGCTCCGCACGGAAGAACTTCGCCCGCGGTGGGTAGTGAAATGCAAGCGTGCTCAAGGCATCGATCACGGGATAGGTACCCGTATGGCGTCCGTAGAACGTCTCAACACCAATAATCGCTACGACAATTTCTTCGGGAACACCGTACTGATCGCGTGCGGCTGCGAGTGTGGCCGCATGGGTTTGCCAAAAGCGTCCGCCCTGCGCAACACGTTCCGCAGTCAAAAAGATCGGCCGATACGCATGCCAGGGCTTGCCCTCAGCGGGTTTTGACATTGCCTTGAGAATGCTTTGCCGTTTCTCGGCTTTAGCAAACGCCCGTCCGAGCGTCTGCGCCTGAAAGCCGTGCTCGGTGACCATGAACTCTATGAACTCCTGCACACGCTGCGCATCCAAGGCCGCATACAGGGGCATGACATAGAACGCTAACGAGATGGCGAGAAGCCGCATTACCAAGCCATCTGGCCGAGCCGTCTCGCTGCGCAAATTCGTCACTAGTCTGCTCCCACCAAGCGGCTGCCTAGACACTGTGTAGCGATGATCATATTCCCTGACCTACATTAACTAATCGCTGCAACTCATTCAAGATTCTACAATAAATCTGCGATGAGTTTGTATAGACATCAGCAGACCTAGGCCCATTAGGATCGTGACCAAAGAGGTGCCCCCGTAACTCACCATCGGGAGCGGAACCCCCACAACAGGCAGTTGGCCGCTGACCATGCCCATATTGACAAACACATAGATAAAAAGTGTCAAGGTCACGCTACCCGCGATCAAACGGCCAAATGTTTCTTGGGCCATCAAGGCAATTTGCAGCCCCCGACCGATAACGAGTGCGTAGGCCGCCAACAACACCAAAACACCGACGAATCCGAATTCTTCGCAATACACGGCAAAAATAAAATCGGTCGCCCGCTCCGGTAGAAACTCTAAGTGGCTTTGCGTGCCGTTCAACCAACCCTTGCCGTAGAGCCCGCCCGAACCCACGGCAATCGTCGCTTGAATTATGTGGTATCCCGCGCCCAGCGGATCTTGCGTTGGATCGAGCAAGGTCAATATTCGTTGGCGCTGATAGTCGTGCATCGCAAGCCACCCCACGGGCGCGCTCAGCAAGGTAATCAAGGCGGAGATCCCGATCCAACGCCAACTGATACCGGCCAGAAAAAGCACGAACAGGCCCGCCGCTATCACCAACATCGCGGTTCCTAGATCTGGTTGCTCGACAATGAATGCGCCCGGAAGCGCAATCAATAAGAGCGCGACAAAGACGATACTAGGACGCGGTGGCAACAGTTTATCGCTCAAAAACCAGGCGACGGTCAGGGGCACGGCGATTTTCATGATTTCCGAGGGCTGGAAACTGAACAGTCCTAAGTGCAGCCAGCGTTGCGCCCCTCGACCTTCGCCGAAAAAGAATACCGCTATCAATAACAATATGCCGGTGAGATAGATAAACGGTGACCAACGCGCGAGCCGGCTAGGATTGATTTGTGCTACCAGTAACATCGCGCCGATGCCGAGTGCCATTCTCACCAACTGCTTCAACACAACGTCGGTGGATTGGTCTGATGCGCTATAGAGAACGAACAAGCCCAGGGCGCACAATACAATCACACCGCCAAGCAACGGCGGATCTATGTGAAGGCGATTCAACGCGGCGTCACGATCGGGGATCATCATCGCTCGGCGGTGGCTCGACTCCAAAATAATGATCAAACAGCGTGCGCGCAATGGGCGCCGCGGAGCGCGAACCGCTTTCTCCATTTTCGACTAGGATCGCCACCGCCAACTCCGGGTTATCCACCGGAGCGAAGGCGATAAACAACGCGTGGTCGCGCAGTTCTTTTCGCAGGTCCTGCTGGTCGATAGACTGGCCCTGAGCAATTCCGAATAGCTGGGCGGTACCCGTTTTACCGGCAAACCGATATTTTGCATTAAGCCCAGAACGCCGTGCGGTGCCGCGCTTTCCGTGCACCACTTCCGCCATCCCTGCGATGATCATTTGCCAGTGACGAGGATCTTTAAACGTAACCCTCTCGCGTTCGTGCAGTGGTGCATCCACAGCAGAATGCGCTACGGTGTCCTCTAATTGGCCCACCACTCGCGGCACAATCACGGCGCCACGGTTAGCGATGATGCTTGTCGCCTGGGCCAACTGCAGCGGTGAGGTGAGCATGAATCCTTGCCCAATGCCGTTGATAATCGTCTCGCCCGGATACCATGGCAAATTTTTCACGCGCTTTTTCCACGCCCGCGACGGTAGCAAACCGCTGCGTTCGCTCGGCAGATCGATACCAGTTGGACGGCCAAGTCCAAAGCGACTCAAAAATTCGTGAATCCGGTCGATGCCGAGTTGTCGGGCAAGATCGTAGTAATAGACATCGCAGGACTCGGCAATAGATCGGAGCAGGTCCACGTGCCCATGACCCACTTTTTTCCAATCTCGGTAGCGGTGGCGATTCCCTTTTAGAGAATACCACCCACGACAGAAAATCGTATCGCCCGAACCGCGCACAGCGTACTCGAGCCCTGCTGCGGCCATCATCGGCTTAATCGTTGACCCCGGCGGGTACTGTCCTTGTAAGGCCCGATTGAACAACGGGCGGTCCGGTGAATCGCGTAGTTGACGATACAATGCGCGGCTGATCCCGTTGACAAAATTATTCGGATCAAAAGCGGGCTTACTCACCAGGGCAACGACGTTGCCGGTATTCGGTTCTAAGGCCACGATGGCGCCGCGGTTATCACCGAGTGCCGTGACAGCGATTCGCTGTAAAGATAAGTCTAAGGTTAGAAAAACATCTTTGCCGGGAATCGGTGCGGTTCTTTCCACGACCCTCAGTACCCGGCCTTGGGCGTTGACTTCGACGCGCTGATAGCCGGTCCTCCCGTGCAAGATATTCTCCCACGTTTTCTCTACGCCTTCTTTTCCGATATGCGACGTTGCGGCGTAGTTACCGAGATCAATCGTCTGTAGCTCCTGTTCACTAATTCGCCCAACGTAACCGACGACGTGGGCGGTAAGATCGGCATAAGGATAAAACCGCGACAGCTTCGCGGCGATGTTAAAGCCTGCGAAATGGTGTTGATTTGCAGCGAACACAGCGACTTCTTCTTCGGTTAAATCCACCCTCAACGGCACCGCATCGAAACGACGTTTCGTTGTCATCGCCGTTTGAAATCGCTCCACTTCTTCATCACTAAGCGCGATGAGCTTGCGTAGTATCGCGATCGAAGTGTTAATGTCTTTGACTTTCTCTGGAGTTACCTCAAGGGTAAAACTCGGATTGTTATCCGCCAAGAGCAAACCTTCGCGACTGTATATCAAGCCCCGGGCCGGAGGCAGCGGTTGTATTTTTAGCCGATTATCATGAGAAAGCGTCGTGAAATGCTCATAGTCGATGATCTGCAAAGATGCCAGGCGAGCGAGCAACAGTGAGACGAATAACAAGCTGAGGGCCGTAGCCAAGCGTAATCGTGCGCTAAATTCGCGGATTTCCTTGCCGGATTCTTTTAGCGGGAATACAGGCGTTATCATAGGTTACATTTTTTCGACATGCGATTTGATCGTGCGTGCCTTACTCGTGCGAGATTTAAAACGAGAATCGACGCCGAAAGTCGCGCATGATCACAAAAATCCAGGGCCACAAGAGGCCACTGGTGACCGCCGCCAAGAGATACCCGGTAGAATACGATTTAGTTCCGACTAAATTGTAGATCCCGAGCATAATGCCGAGGTAGATAAAAACGAGGGAGCCGACAAAAAGTGCTTGATGAAATAACGAGAATACCCGCAGGCGCTGATGATAGGTGACTGCAACAAACGCAACGACCGCCAAACCGAGCGCATGCTGTCCAAGCACCGCGCCATGCAACACATCTAACGTTAAACCCAAAATCCATGCGGTGAATATGCCGATCCGTTCGGGCACGGCGACGCACCAATAGATAAGTACTAAACAAACCCAAGCTGGGCGCCAAACGACGGCCCACTCAGGCAAGGGTATCGCCGTGGCTATCATTGCTAACACCACGCTGATGATGATCGCTACGTACCCGCTCGCGCGATTCATCGCTACAACTACGAAGCCTCGGCCAGGCCGTCCGCCGTACGCACATTGAGTTGTTTATTCGGCCACACCAACAGAACTTCGCGCGAGCGACCGACGTGTGCGCTCGGTTTGACAACGATGCGCGCAAAAGAGTTGCTCGGATCGAAATCCACCGTGACGACTTCTCCCACGGGATAACCAGCCGGGAATTTGTGCCCTAAGCCTGAGCAAATAACAAGGTCTCCAGGAACGATGTCTGCGTTGATCGCGACATGACTGAGGATGAGTTCGTCGGGTTGCGCACTACCGACTGCGATAGCGCGAACACCGTTGCGATTGATCTGCACCGGTAACGCATGGCGTTGATCGGTGATCAATAGCGCGACTGCGGAAAATGGAGACACTTGAATAATCTGACCTAAAATTCCACCCGCATCGGCGACGGGCTGGCCCACATAGACGCCGTGACGACTGCCACGATTTATCAATAGCTGATGTGAAGAAGCGTTGGTCTCCGTCGCCAAGGTATCTGCGATAACCACATCGTCACCGAACCCGACACTGGATCCCAACAACTCCCGCAAACGTTCGTTCTCGCGTTGAATAGCCGCGAAACGCAACGTTCGCGCTCGCAGCGCCAAATTTGCAGCACGCAGATGTTCATTTTCGTCTACCAATTGTGAACGCGACACCAGTGCATTACCGGCGCGACGCAGCCCATCCATCGGCACGGCGATCAGCATCTGAATGGGATAGATAGCAACTGCCAGGGCCGATCTCACAGCGTGCAAATGTTGATGCCGATGATCGATGGACAACAAGATAAACGACAGAATCACGCAAGTAACTAGGCGTGAGGCAGGGGCAGACCTTTCTAAAAACAGGGGCTTAATCGCTGCGTCCTTTTTCGGTGAGCAAGCGGTTCTTGTCTATTCTAGCGCAAGAACATCAGGGCCATGCTCTTCGATCATCTCCAGTACGCGCCCGCCGCCGCGCGCAACGCACGTGAGCGGATCGTCCGCGACGATCACTGGCAATCCCGTTTCCTCCATTAACAGGCGATCGAGATCAGACAATAGCGCCCCGCCCCCGGTGAGTACCATGCCTCGCTCGGCAACATCCGAGCCTAGTTCGGGCGGCGTTTTTTCCAAAGCAGTTTTCACCGCTTCAACGATACCCGCTAACGGTTCTTGCAAAGACTCCAGAATTTCATTGCTATTGAGCGTAAAACTACGTGGTAGCCCTTCCGCTAAGTTGCGACCTTTGATTTCGATTTCACGAACTTCGCTGCTCGGGTAGGCGCAGCCGATTTCATGTTTGATCCGCTCAGCGGTGGCGTCGCCAATCAAACTGCCGTAATTACGACGCACGTAGTTAATAATGGCGTCATCGAAGCGGTCACCGCCGACGCGCACGGAGTCAGAGTAGACGATCCCATTTAGCGAAATAATCGCGACCTCTGTAGTGCCTCCACCAATATCCAAAACCATCGAGCCACTCGCATCACTGACCGGCATTCCGGCGCCGATCGCCGCGGACATCGGCTCTTCGATCAAATAGACCTCCCGCGCACCCGCGCCTTCAGCAGATTCTCTAATCGCGCGGCGTTCAACCTGCGTGGACCCGCAGGGTACGCACACGAGCACCCGTGGACTCGGTTTAAACATCGAGTGACCATGTACCTTACGAATGAAGTGCTGCAACATTTTTTCAGTAACGGTAAAGTCAGCGATCACACCATCTTTCAAGGGACGGATCGCTTCGATGTGGCCGGGGGTACGACCGAGCATTCGCTTCGCCTCGAGACCGACTGCGGCGATCGCCTTCGAGCCGGAGTCACGACCACGGCGGATCGCCACCACTGACGGCTCATTGAGCACGATCCCTTTGCCACGCACGTAAATCAAAGTATTGGCGGTACCGAGATCGATCGACAGATCATTGGAAAACACGCCTCTCAACTTTTTCAACATTCGAAATTTCCTCTGGATTCCCCGTGAACCGGTGTGGTGGGCTGGCTCTCGAATCTGCTTCGTGGGCAAGGCGGAGAGGCCACCGGAGACGACGTGGACGTGTTACACTTGTGTCCGAATTTGCGGGTTCGACATGCACGGTTTTTGTTAGAAAACGATCGTGGCCGCAATCCCGGATGCGTCGTAATGTAGCAGTGGCATGGCCGTTCGGCAAGTTAATCGACCATGGCATTTTCCTTTCTAATTCAATAGCTAATGCAAAAGCGCCGATGACAATTAGCCGCGCCGTAATCACCCAAGTCGCGCATTTAGCCCGACTTAAGCTCAACCCACTCGAGCTCCCGAACTACGAGTCCGAACTCAGCGCTATCCTCGATCTCGTCGCCCAGATGAATAGCGTCGACACCACCGATGTAGAACCGCTCGCGCACCCGCTCGAAATAGCCGCACGCTTACGTCCCGATGAAGTCGACAATCACGAACAGCGCGACGAGCTTCAACGGGGCGCGCCAGCGATTGCCGACGGTTATTACTTGGTGCCCCGAGTCATCGAGTGAGGCCATGCCGGGCGATTTTCCCGATACGGTAGCCGATATAGCCGCCGGCTTGGCCGCCGGCGCTTTTTCGAGCGCGGAGATTACCCACAGCTATCTCGATCGCATCGACGCTCACGATGGGAGCATTAACGCATTTATCACGATGTGCCCCGAACACGCACTGAATGCGGCTCACGCCATCGACACTGCCCGCGCGAAAGGCGAACAACTACCACTGTTAGCTGGTGTTCCGTTCGCTCACAAAGACATATTCTGCACGCGGGGGGTACGCACAAGTTGCGGCTCGCGTATGTTGGAGAATTTTGTCGCCCCGTATGATGCCACCGTCGTTCGGCAGATGCGTGAAGCCGGCATGATCATGCTAGGAAAAACAAACATGGATGAATTTGCCATGGGATCGTCCAACGAGACGAGTTACTACGGAGCGACGCGCAATCCGTGGGATGTCGAACGCGTGCCCGGCGGGTCGTCGGGTGGCTCGGCTGCCGCGGTCGCGGCGGGTTTTGTCCCCGCCGCAACGGCTACCGATACGGGCGGGTCGATTCGACTGCCGGCGGCGTACTGTGGGATCAGTGGTATAAAGCCGACCTATGGACGCGTTTCGCGCTATGGCATGGTCGCGTTTGCCTCGAGTCTCGATCAGGGTGGGCCGATGGCGACAACGGCGGCAGATCTCGCCCTGCTCATGAACGTGATGCATGGTTTTGACCCGTTTGATTCGACTTCTATCGAACGTCAGGCAGAAGACTTCACCGCGACGCTAGCGGCGCCGCTCCAGGGTTTGCGGGCGGGTATTCCGCGGGAGTTTTTCACCAGCGATCTCCGTCCCGAAGTGGCCGCGGCGTTGCAAAGCGCACAAACAATTCTCGCACAAGCCGGTGTAAGCTGCGTCGATGTCGAGTTACCGTCGCTGAAACTCGCGATACCAGCATATTACATTATCTGCTCAGCGGAATGCTCGTCGAACCTATCGCGGTACGATGGCGTGCGTTACGGGTATCGCTGTGAAGATCCGCTTGATTTAATGGATCTGTATTGCCGATCCCGCGCCGAGGGTTTTGGTGCAGAAGTGAAACGCCGTATTTTGATCGGTACTTTTGCACTGTCCTCCGGCTACTACGATGCTTACTATCGTAAAGCCCAGCAACTCCGGCGTTTGATTCATGATGACTTTCAACGCGTCTTCGCCGAAGTCGACGTCATTCTAGGCCCAACGGCGCCAGATATCGCGTTTCGCGTCGGCGAAAAAAGTGCTGACCCGGTCGCGATGTATCTCGTCGATATCTACACCACGGCCGCAAATTTGGCGGGCCTGCCAGCCTTATCGATCCCGAGCGGCATCGTGGAGGAGATGCCAGTGGGCTTACAAATCATCGGCGATCATTTTGGCGAGCAACGACTATTGCAAACGGCGCACCACTATCAACAGGCGACGGATTGGCACCGCCGCCGACCCACGCAGTTTCGGGAAACGGTATGAAGCAAGCGTGGGAGCCAGTAATCGGACTCGAAATTCATGCGCAACTTATGTGTCGCAGCAAGATTTTCTCCGGCGCTGCGACGGCGTACGGTGCGGCCCCAAACACGCAAGCCTGCGCCGTCGATCTCGGCTTACCCGGGGTATTACCGGTGATTAACGCCAGCGCCATCGACATGGCAGCGCGTTTCGGCCTGGCGATCGGCGCAAAAGTCGCGCCTCGCTCGACGTTTGCGCGCAAGAACTATTTCTACCCGGACCTACCAAAAGGCTATCAAATCAGCCAATTTGACGAACCGATCGTGAGTCACGGAACGCTAGCGTTTTGCACCGATGGTGGGACAACGAAACATGTCCGTATCTCGCGCGCGCACCTCGAAGAAGATGCTGGCAAATCGATTCACGATGCATTTCCTGGACTGACGGCGCTCGATCTCAATCGCGCCGGCACGCCCTTGCTCGAAATTGTTTCGGAACCGGACCTACGCTCCGCTGTGGACGCCGTCGCGTACATGCGCGAGTTGCACACACTGGTTCAGTATTTGGATATATGCGACGGTAACATGCAAGAAGGATCGTTTCGGTGCGATGCGAATGTATCGGTGCGCCCACAAGGTGACGACGAGCTTGGCACTCGTACGGAAACAAAAAACTTAAATTCTTTTCGCTATGTCCAGCGTGCGATCGAAATCGAAATTGAACGACAGATCGAGATCCTCGAGGGCGGCGGGGAAGTCGAACAAGAAACGCGCTTGTACGATGCCGAACGCGATGAAACGCGGAACATGCGCAGCAAGGAAGACGCACACGATTACCGCTATTTTCCCGATCCCGATCTCTTACCGGTCGCCATCGACGCTAAGACCCTGGAGCAGATTTCGCGTTCATTGCCTGAACTCCCAGCACAAAAGCGGGAACGCTACGCTCGGGAATGGAAACTCGGTGAGCAAGATATTCGGCAGCTCACGGCATCACCCGATGTCGCCGCATTTTTCGAGCAAGCCGTTGAGAAAGCAAAGCAAAATGTAAAACTCGTTGCGAATTGGGTTACTGGCGATTTTTTCGCGGCATTAAACCGCGCCGATATGACCGTGAATGACGCGCCGATAAAGCCTCACGCCTTGGCGGATTTGATCAATCGCATCGAAGACAAAACGATTTCGAACTCTATCGGCAAACAGGTTTTCGAAGCGATGTGGGACGGCGCAGGGTGTGTGGACGACATCATAGACGCGCGCGGTCTACGCCAAGTCACCGATACTGCCATTATCGAGCCTTTGGTCGATGAGGTAATTGCTGCCAGCGACGAACAAGTCGCCCAATATCGCGCTGGGAAAACAAAAGTTTTTGCTTATTTCGTCGGTCAGGTGATGAAACGATCACGGGGCAAAGCGGATCCGGCGCAAGTCAACGCGTTGCTGAAAAGCAAACTCGACGCCTGAGCAAGTACTGCATCGAGCAATAGCCATGACGCTTAGCGTGAACTCGGTCTTCGTTGACAGCGCCCAGGCCTGCGCTGGCCCGGATATCGTGCGAGACGCACGTTGTGTGCTTTTGCCGACGTAATGAAAATGGACGCACACGCCGTTGTCCTTGCCGAATCGCATGCAACGAAACAGCCACGACTTCGTGACGGTGCCGCCGTATCGAGTAGCATTTCGCGCCATACCTTCACGGCACCAGGCGGGGTCGTAACCGACTCATGGGCGTTTGGTGAAGCCTTTGGGCAGACAAGCCTGGACACCGGCACGCTGAAGTCATACTCGAGGGCGTGGGCCGATGCAACTTTCATCGATCCCAATGAGCGTAACGACGACGCTAATGTGACCGCATGGAACGCAGTTTCCATTGGTGACCGTTTGACGACGACCACTGCCAGTGGCGCGCCATTCATTGGGAGCAACGGAGCGACAGGCAGTTTCAACATGACCGTATCGGGCCTTACGGGGAAAGAACACGTTTTAAAGGCTGGCACGACTTCGCGTCGTGTTCACTTGCGTTTGACGACGGTTGGCGGTAAGAACGCCTATTTCGACTGGCATTACGGTATTGGCGAGATAACGTAAATTATTTTTCGCACATTGATGATGAAGGGGGTGGCCCCAGTCTGTTAAAACTGTAATTGACAAAGAACAGTACAGACAAAAGGACCATATATGGACGCCCACCTGATCTCAAGCCGCAAGTGTGTGTCACTGGCGTCGTTGCAGCGATAAATTTCGTTGTTGTCGTTGAACGACGGCTGAAGCGGCTCTCGCATACGCACAGAAAAAAAGTGGTGCTAGCCCCTATATCCGGTCTCTCAAAGGCGATGGTTGACTCGCCAGGACCCCGATGACATCCGCACCTAAACCCCTATCACCCACGCGGTCTCATAGACCGGGTCCTAATCGGGCTTGACCCAGGCAGGAAAGCCGTTTGTTTCATCGATGTTCGCCGACCTCGGTGAGAAGTTAAACTTGCTGGCAGCTAAACGGTGTTTGCCGCTGCAATACGAGCCAACACAATCGTGCGAGTTTATGCGCCAAGGTAACGACGGCGATGGAACGACCGCGTCGGTTGATAAGTGCCTTGACCCATCGACTCAATCGGTCGTTGCGTCGTTTCGTCCAGCGCATCGCGCTTGTTCTCGGCGCAGTGTGCCTTGCGCACGGGTGAAGTGACGAGGGAGGCGGATGGCGGCGTCCCCAGGGTCTTTACATCGCGAAATGGGTATCTCAACTGCAATCTAAGGTGCTAAGTCGCTGCGATTCACCACATTTTTTACCTCAATTCAGTCGCTTAGATTGGTCCGACCCTGAACACTCCGACTGGCAAAGATGCGCTGTACACTACCGGAGCGTATTCTCACACGTACCGCGCGGGAGCTGCGTAGCTAAATAAATTAAGTAGGCACCGAGCACAAAATCGATCACTGCGCAGAATAACGGGTACCAAGACCAAACACCGGGATTGACGAAAAATGAATCGTGGTAGAAATCGTAGCCGGCGTGGGCGATCCAAAACGCAGCGAGTAGGTAACACGAGAGCCGAAATCGCCATAGCATCATGACCCCGCCCGCTATGAAGTAAGGAATGCCGTACACAAACTCCAAACCCACGTATTTCATCTCGCCGCTCAGTAATCCGAAAAACATGTAGAAAATCGGCAGTGATATAAGGCTTGCACTATAGAACCAGGATTCCAGATTCTGGCTGCGCGCGAACCAAATAGCCGCCACGATCATCGCGACCGCACCGAAAATAGTGATTAATTCATGCGGTTGCATGTTGGCTCACGGCTTTCGCTAATCCGACGCCGAGTAAGGTTTCAATACCGGATTTCATGCGGAACGCGAAGTTTAATCCGCGGTGTTTGCCCATGACCCCGGTGCGAAAAGCGGGGCGCTGATACATTCGCAAATACCACGCTTCAAGTGCGGGATAGTGGTCTTTAAATGGGAAACCGCATTCTTGTAGGCGAAGTATTTTCATTGCCCAGATCACGTCCGCCATGGTTAACGTCGAACCGGTTAGAAACGCGCGCCCATCGCTAAGGCGGTTTTCTATTTCGCCGAACGCGGACATGAGTTGTTGCAAATGATTGTGGTAGATCTGTTCGTCGATCGAATTCTGATCGTAGCCTTCGTAGAATTCGACGAGTTGCTCGCCGTCGCCTTGGATTAATAGGGACTTGAGTTTTGCCTCCGCTGTTTTATTGAGTCGACCGAGACGACCGAGTCCCCAACGAAACGTCACGAACCGAATTGACCGATGTAATGATTTTCCCCACTCAGTGAGTCGCTCGGCGTCCGCGAGTAAATCCGGATCGTTTTTCGGGACTAAGGGAGCACCGCCAAAAGCGTCATCCAGGTAACTAATGATGTCCATCGATTCGATGAATAACTCACCATCGTGGACTAGGGCAGGTACGACTAAGTTCGGGTGGATCTGTGAGTAAGTTTCCGTGAGGTGGTCCTTTTTCACCAGCGAGACGATCCGGCTGGTCCACGTGCCGTCAGCAGCGTGGTTAGCCCGTTCATCATTTGCATCGAACTTTGCTTCGATACCACGCTGTAATCCTTTTTCCGCTAGCGCGAAACGCACGCGCTGCGCGCAGGGCGCCCCATCAAAATGAAATAAGTGGAGTCCTGACAATTCTCGTACCAATGGGCTGTTGGGATTTTGGATGTGAGCCATACTAATTCTCCCTGGTTTTCGCTAGACTATATTTGTATTGTTTCGTATAAAAATAAGAATATCAAGAAATTTATTCAAATCAGTATAAAATATGGAAAAAAGCCAAAAATCGCGAGGCAGACCAAGGACTTTCGAGGTCCAGCAAACATTGCAGAAAGCCGCGAATGTGTTCTGGCGGCAAGGCTATGCCGGCTCGTCCTTGGACGATTTAGGTGCTGCAATGGGCTTGACCCGGCCGAGTATCTACAATGCATTCGGCAATAAGGAATCGTTATATCGCCAGGCATTGGCGGCATTTTGTGGGCAGCTCGACGCCGGATTGGCGCTTTGTTTAAATGCCGAGGGCTCTGTCGAGGAGCGGTTCGTGCGGTTTTTCGAGCAGGCTTTAGATGTCTACTGCGCCACCGAAGAGCAGCTTGGCTGCCTGATGATCTGCACGGCACCTGCTGAGTGCATTCAAGATCCGGCCGTCCGTGAGGATCTCAAAGGACTAATCGACCGCGTCGACCGTGTCATTGAGACTCATCTGAAACAAGTCGCTAACCAAGGGCAGCTATCTTATCCAATCGACGCGAAACAACACGCGAAACTATTTCAAAGCGTCTTGCACACATTGGCGCTGCGCTCGCGAGCGGGCGAATCGAAACGTGTGTTGAGGCGATTCGTTCGTTATGCCGTGAAAACCCTCTGCTGAATTTTCAGCAGGGGTCAGGTCCTGTGGGATCCCCACAAGTTTCACGATGCGAACCCGTAGCTAGCATGCATTTGAATCAAAGCGATGGCGTCGTAAAATTGTGCCACACGGTATCTAAATTTGCGTTGCAAACACTGCCACCCGATTGTGAATGTCGACAGCACTGAACGATGACGAATGCTATTGGCTTGGTAGGAGTGATGTTGGTCTGCTCGTTTCGCGATGATACCCAGTATCCATAGGGCAAGCATCGCGACCGCTGAGATTAGCAAAGCGATGTTCAGGCGCTGCCGGTCAAAGCTACGGCAATGGCGCAAGCTAAACCCATTGCGCGTGTTCTTCAGGTCACGAAAGGCTTCTTCAATCTGCATTCGCGTTCGATAGATCCCAATAATTTGCTTTGGCGAGTAACTTTCCGGGGGAAGTGAGCTGAGGAGTAACCAGGGCTCACGTTCACGTTTCGCGTGTTTCAAGTTCACTGAGTTTTCACGCTTTTTCCCACGCAAATTTTTGCTCTTTCGCTGTTTTCTTGGCCCTCGATATAGATAGAAGTGGCCAGCCACCGGGTTCGATTTCGCCAGCAGCCCTGAGAACAAGTAACGCGCGACACGCGTGGCCTTGCTATAGTAGTTTTTCACCGCAAACCATTCATTTTGCCCTGCTTCGAGACAATAGGTGTTGTTGCGAACTCGTCCCACAAAATCCCAACCCGTGTGGCGGATGAGCTCAAACCACGGGTTACGAAATCCGGCGTCCGTGACGATGATCGCTCGACAGTCATCAGGCAATAGTCGCCTGAGCGTACGCACAAAATCACGATGCGCTTTGACGCTCGAATATTCCTTTTCTGTGTACGTGCTTTCCCATATCACTAACGCTCTACCACCAACCGCAATCGATGCGCGTAAAAAATGATACTCCCCACAGCGCGTCAAGCCCGACAAGTCAACGATGGTCACTGGCCGTCGCGCGTGCCGACGAGTAGCCGCGTCATTACCTGATAAAGGTGTCGATAAGGTGTCAGGTCTTGCCTTTTGCCTCTACGATCTTGAAGGAGTCAAATGGCAAGACCTGACCCCGACTGCCGCGCTCGGACCCCGACCGCCGCGCCGTAAACCGATCGTAGACCCCGCCCCCATTCATGCCCCACACTTCGGTCATAATCCAACTCGCCGTACACCCGGTGAGAAATCCAGGTTAGTACTGCGCTCAATGCCGATCGGCATTGCGTACGCAATTTGGTCGGGTATGGGGATCGTCCTGGTCTCGGTACTCAGCGTCTTAATTTATCGTCAAGTTCCGGACACGCCGGCAGTGTTTGGTATGTCGCTAATTATCGCGGGCACGGTAGTTATTAATGTGTTTTCAAGCACTGTTGGCCATTGACATGCGGTAACGTCATGTCGGTCACGCTTAGCCTCATCGCTCAATGCCATACGATTTCATACGGCGATATAGTGTCGTTCTCGAGATACCCAATTGCGCTGCGATATCAGTGAGATTGAGATTTGAGTGTGAAAGCGTGGAACGGATCGCCTCAGCTTCGATTTGTGTAAGTTGCGAGCCCGTGTTGTCAACGGACTCCGGCTCGCGTGAATCAGCAACAAGTTGGCTAATGTCATCGGGCAGATCTTGTAGAGTCAGTGCAGGATTTCGGCTCAAAATATACATTCTTTCCACCACACCGTTGAGTTCTCTGACATTACCGGGCCAATGATAGCGCTGCATTGCACGTAATAATGTTTGTGAAACGGTTTTTAATCCCAAGCCGTAATGCTCGTGCAGTCGACGCACAAAGCGATCGGTTAACAGTTCGACGTCACCGGACCTCTCTCGCAACGGGGGTAACCCTAAATTTAGCACTTTCAAGCGATAGTACAAATCCATACGAAATCGCCCAGCTTCCGCCTCTGCTTCCAAATTCCGGTTGGTGGCGGCAATAACTCGAGCATTGGTTCGACGTTCGCGATCCCCACCGACACGTACCACGATGTTGTCCTGCAACACACGGAGTAATTGAACTTGCACGTCCGCATTGAGCTCGCCTACTTCATCAAGAAATATCGTACCGCCGTTAGCTTGTTCAAATTTTCCCGCATGACCTTTCGGCGACGCACCGGTGAACGCACCAGGTTCATAACCCAGTAACTCGCTGACGGCTAGTTCCTTAGATAGCGTTCCGCAGTTAACAGGAATAAACGGCCCGTTAGATACATTGGAGCTTGCATGAATCGCCGCCGCGAATAATTCTTTACCACTACCCGTTTCGCCGGTAAGTAAAACAGGTGCGGGAGATTTTGCCATTCTAGCTGCCACATCAATGCACTCCAAAAATATCGGATCGCTCGTAATGATGTGGGTGAACTCAGCGGGAATTGCTCGTTTGCTGGTGATATTTCGATCGGGCCCGGTTCGGGAGCGAGGACTTGTAATGGACAATATCGCGATCCCACCACCCCAACCCAAGTTGTCGTGCACCTTTGTACCTTCTGAAGCCCATTCGTAACGGAGCAACTCGTCGATTTGGAAATCACAATCGTCTGCGACAATCGGTTTGTCGTCCATAATTGCAAGCGCTTCAGGTGCAGACCCTAATGCCTCGTACACTTGTTTGTTTGCCACAATCACACGCCCTTTTGGATCCAACAATAAGGCTGGATACGCTTGGTAGCGCGACTCAATTCCGCGGTACCAGCTGAGCAGGGTGATCGTTCGCCCAAGCGCAATCGAATACAAGGCATGTTCTATTTGTTGAGCTGCTGTAATTGCGTATCCGAGTGCGTGAGATGAACTCAGTTCTCCGACACTGGCAATATCCAGGACACCTAGGATTTCGCCGTCCGTAAGATCTTTGATGGGCGCAGTGGCGCAGTCCCATATCTTCGCACTTTCACAATAGTGCTCAGCGGTTCGAACAATGCACGGGCGTTCCAATACGAGTGCGGTAGCGATCGCATTTGTACCAGCGGCGCACTCGCTCCAATCGAAACCGGCAGCGACATTTTTTTGTACAGCAGCGGCGACGAGCTCTGTGTTACCGTGAACATCCAATATCACTCCACTGGCATCAGTGACGATCACTAAGCTTTCGCTTTCTAACAAATTTTCCGCCAGTAGCTCCCACGTATTTTTTGTCGCGTCGATAAGTGCTTCGTTGCATCTTAATAACTTCGCGAGTACATCCTCGTCCCCAATGTGGGGAGCACTATGCTCTCGAGCCGCCACGCCGGCAGCAGCGCTGCGTTGCCAAGACTCCGCAATTTCGCTGCGAACTTCGGTTAGCGCTGGACGATGACCATCAACAAATCTTGACCAGGCGGCGGTCACCGAGTTGCGATCAAGCTCCGCTAGCGGTGCATCGTCTGGAAACAACCGGCTTTCGGTCGTCACTTTCAGTCCTTGTCAGATTGAAACAAAGTTACTGGCTAATTGTTTCATACTGAAACAGCTAGTGATATTAGATTCTGTCTTCAACGGTATCAATATTTTATTTCTTTTTTTTCTAATCAATTAGTTAGAAATCTCTCCGACGCTTGGCATGACGATTGCCCTATCGAGTTTGCAGTGTCGATTGGCAGTATCAGTTCGTTTCGGACGAGGGATCTTTCGCGTCGCCGAGGGACCTCGATATGGGAATGCTGAAGGTCAATGAAATAGGAGGACAAGCATGAGTGATTCTACGAGGGGTATTCACAAGCCCGACGCGCTCGATCCGAAAGTACTGGGTTTCGATCCGGCGAAAATACGTCGTAAATATGCCGACGAGCGCGAAAAGCGACTGCGCAAGGACGGTAACGATCAGTTCGTAGAGGTCGCTGGCGAATTCGCCGGATTCGAAGAAGATCCCTATGTAGAACCAGGCTTTAGCAGGGATGCCATTAATGAAAAACTCGACGTGGTGATCCTTGGGGGTGGGATCGGCGGACTACTAGCCGCCGTTCGGTTACAGGAAATCGGTGTTACCAATATTCGTATTATCGAAAAAGCGGGAGATTTTGGTGGCGCATGGTATTGGAACCGCTATCCTGGCGCGCAGTGCGATACAGAATCTTACATCTATCTACCGCTCTTAGAAGAGACGGGATACATCCCCTCGGAGCGCTACGCCTACCGACCGGAAATATTTGAACACCTACAGCGCATTGGTGAGCAATACAAACTTTACGACCGTGCTTGTTTCCAAACTCAGGTCGAGCAAGCACGTTGGTCGGAGGAAGACACATGCTGGGAGGTGACCACTGATCGCAGCGATGTTTTCCAAGCCCGTTTTTTTATTATATCGAGTGGGCCGCTGCATCGACCCAAACTTCCCGCCATCCCGGGAATCACCGACTTTAAACAACACGCTTTCCACACAAGCCGGTGGGACTATGAATATACAGGCGGCGATAGTACAGGTGGATTGACGGGGCTCAGAGAAAAACGCGTGGGTGTGGTAGGTACCGGTGCGACTGGGATCCAAGTCGTTCCGGTGGTTGCCGAATACGCGAGGCACCTTTACTTATTCCAACGGACGCCGGCGTCCGTTGATGAGCGCAATAACAAGCCGACGGATAATCGATGGGTGAAGTCGCTAACGCCCGGTTGGCAATATGAACGCGATGAAAACTTTTGCTCGATCATGGCGGGTCTCGAAGTCGACGAGGACTTGGTCAACGACAAGTGGACCGATTTTTTCAAACTAACTTACGACATTCTGGATACCGACGGCGTGGCGAACGTGACCGATGAAAGGAAGGCACTCATACGAGAAATAGCTGATTATAAGAAAGGTAACGAGATCCGAGCACGTGTTGCTCGCGTCGTCCGAGACGCCCAAACCGCAGAAAGCCTAAAACCCTGGTATGGCCAGTGGTGTAAACGTCCGAACTTTCACGACGAATATCTCGAGGCATTTAATCGACCGAATGTGGAACTTGTCGACACCGAGGGCAAGGGGATCGAGCGTATCACTGAAGATTCTGTGGTTGTTGATGGTGTGGCTTATGCGGTCGATTGTTTGATCTTCGCGACCGGATTTGAAGTTGGCACCTCGTATACGCGACGCTCCGAATGTGAAGTCTATGGCCGCGACGGTCAGTCTCTCAGTGACCATTGGGCCAGCGGAATGACAACCTTCCACGGTTTCTTAACCCACCGCTTTCCAAATTGCTTTCACATGGGGCTTACGCAAACCGGGCTCGCGTTTAACTACACCTACACCGCAACCGGACAAGCAAAACATATCGCCTATCTAATTAGTCAGGTGCGCAAGCGCGGCGGGACCTCAGTTGAAGCCACTCCCGAGGCAGAGGCCGAGTACGTGAAATTGGTGACCAGCCCCGGACCAATGCGTAAGTACCAAGAAACGTGCACGCCCGGTTACTACAACGTCGAGGGTAAAAACACCGGGCAGGCCTTTATCGACAATCAGTATCCCGAAGGCCCCGTGCCATTTTTCAATATGCTCGCAGCATGGCGCGAGAAAGGCGATTTATCGGGACTGCTTGTTAAATAGATATTGCATTCGACTTTCGCGAACGGATGGCCTATTCCGCGACAAGACGCAGGTCGTCGTGCCACCGCAAATACAACTGATCAATAGAGAGGGTTAATTCAATGCGTTTTGGACTAATGGAAGACTTCCGCAACCCGTTGCAATGGCGCCGACCGTTTGCTGATTTATATCGGGATATACTCGCGCAGATAAAAATGTCAGAGGACCTGGGCTACGATCACGTGTGGTTGACGGAGCACCATTTCACGGAAGACGGATACAATCCATCGATATTACCGACGGCATCCGCGATCGCCGGACAGACTTCACGTATTCGCATTGCGACGTTTATCCTGTTGATGCCGTATAATCATCCTGTCCGAATCGCCGAGGATGTCGCTAACGTGGATATCATCTCTAACGGTCGTTTCGACTTCGGTGTCGGTCAGGGTTATTCCTATCATGAGTACAACGCTTTTTGCCTCGATCGCTCCACGCGTGCGCGCCGCCTCTACGAAGCGATGGACATCTACGAACGGTTACATAAAGAAGATCGGGTTAGCTATGACGGAGAATTCACACAAATAAAAGATGTGTTCTTGTCACCTAAGCCGGTACAACAACCGCATCCACCGATCTGGGTTGGCGCACGTGGACCAAAGGGTATACGCCGCGCGGCACAACATGGCTACAACTTCATGGCGACTTTCGGACCGGATCCCGCACCGCTGTACCAGGAAACTTTGAAAAAAGAAGGGCACAATCCGGACGATTTCAAGATTGCGCAACTGCGCATGGGCCACATTGCCGACAGCGAAGATCAGGCCTGGGACGAATGCCAAGATCATTTATTCCACCTGCTCGAGTTCTACCAAGATATTCTGGAAGGAGCGAACGATGCGGAAGGCGATGATCAACCCCTACCGGTGAAGGAGCCACGAGATATCCGTGAATCCGCGCTTAAGGATGTCTTCTTCATTGGGACAGCGGACCGAGTCGCCGAGAAGCTCGATAAGTTCTGCAATGAGTTTATCTGCACCGATTTTGTATTCAACATGCAACTTCCCGGGATGGATGTTGCCACCTGCAACCGAGCAATTGAACGGTTTGCGAAAGAAGTGATGCCGGCTTTTCGCGATCGGTAATTGTCAAGGGCTCGGATCATTCCGGTCAGGAGTGAGATAAATGCGGGAACGGTGAGTACTGCCATTCAGGAAGCCGGAGGAATGCGATAGACGGGGGAAATTATCCCGATGATTTTGTGAAGACCTCACTCGCTAAAGGCACCGCGTCTAAGAAGAATAAACGCTGTCTGGGTGTAATCGATTTCTACTGCGGGATGGGTGATGTCAGTTCTGTATTTGGAATTGGAGTGCAAAGGCGGCGGAGTGAGTGAATTCTGGCATGGAAAGTGTGCTTGGAACCCACATCCATTCTGTTTGCCGGGACCGCGACAAACGAATCCCTGCCGAGTTCGGATCCGGCATCAGCACGGGGAAAGCAGAGGTCGTCAGATGGTATCGAACAGTTCGGGTTGAGGGGGTTGCGCGGGGTTTGGGTAATGAGTTGAACGCGGTGACTGGCTCGGTGTTGTCGAGGTGGTCGAGAATCTTGCCGATGACGATTGGGTCTTCGACGGTGGCGACGATCTTCGTGGGGCCGCCGCAGGCCTGGCAGATGTCGATGTTGAACACGCGTTTGAGTCGTTGTGCCCATGTCATGGCCGCGCGGTGTTCGGCCGGCGTTTGGTCTTGCGTCTCATCCGATAAGGTGTCGATAAGGTGTCAGGTCTTGCCTTTTGCCTCTACGATCTTGAAGGAGATCAAATGGCAAGACCTGACGACTGCCTTTAGCCGATGGCCAGTACCTCGCCCATGATCTCGGGGCGGCTGGCGAACAGGAAGCGCAGGGGAAAGGGAAAGCTTAGCACCCCTTGGCGCACTGGGGCCTCGGGCAGGACCTCAGCGACCAGCAGCGCGGCGCTCTCAGCCATGTGCCGCACCCCGCAACGGGGACAGAACCCTCGGCGCCTGCAGCTGAACGCGACCAGACGCTCGCTGTGGCAAGGCGTGCGGCGCACACGCAGAAAACCGTGATCGGGGCGGCCACATTTTAGGTAGCCCTCGAACTCGCGCTTGACGTAGTCGGGCAACGGGCTACCCTGCGCGGCCATCCGGTCGGCGAACGCCGGGTAGTGCGCTTCGACAAGTTGGTAAAGGAGCGTGTTTTCCGGCCGATGGCGTTCATACCGAACAGCGCCACCGGCCGGGCTGGCATCCATGCCGGCGCGAGCCATGATCGCGTCCTTGCGTCGTGGTGGTTTGGGTGCAGATTAGCACAAGAGTTCATGACGAAGGCTACCGATCACGAATGCGAGCGTCGTCGAGTCGTTCACAAGCCCATGCTAACTGGCTGTCGATTTCGTTGGGGTGGTTGTGATAAAACACCTTGTTTTACAGTACAAAGCGAATATGCAGCACCAGCGACGAACCCGCAGTTCCGCCGTTACAGTAATGAGAATGGTAATCAGAGCTTAGCGAGGTTTATATTAGCTGAGGGCGTGTGTACTTGTGCTCAAGTGCTGATGATCTTGAGTGGGAAGTGCTTGGCTATCGGCGAAAAATCCTTGTCGTTATGCAGCAACTGGCAGCGGTGTTCCAGCGCCGTGACAGCAATGATGCAATCGTTGGACTTGCGGATGGTAATGCCTTGCTTGCGCAGTTTGCGGTAGATATCCGCTGCCCGGACAAATACCGTCTCTGGCATAGGCAATATGATCAGGGGGCTGAGATAGCGCCGCACACGCCGGTGGGTGGTGACATCGGCAATCCCCTGGAGGATCTCGGTCAGGATGATACCGCACAGGGCCAGGTCCTCATTGTCGAGGATGCATTGCTCCAGTACCTCGACATGGGGCAGGTTGGGGCCTGCGAAGAAGTCGATCCAGACGCTAGTGTCAACCAGGATCACTGACCACGTCCGGTACGCATCTCCTCAAGATTGCCTTCCCAGTTCACCTTACCTTTTAGCGAGAGCAATTTCTTTTGCTGCTTGTGGCGCAGAAGTTCACGCAAGGCGAAGTCAACCAGCTCGCGGCGTGTCTTGAGTCCGGTAGCCTTGAGGCCAGCCTCAACCAGCTTGCCGTCGAGCACGATATTGGTTCTTACGGTATCGGATTTCATGGCAGTTTACCCAGCAATTAACATACACACATATTACGTATTTATGTGTATTGTAGGTAGGGAATGCTTCGCGTGCAAGCCTACTCCTGCATCACATTCTCAACCCATCACCTAATCCAGCCTCGCGACCAGATCTTCTGCGCGCAGGTATGTATAGCGCTTCAGCATCTGCATGGGCTTGTGGCCGGAGATGGCAGCGACTTCCCGATCACCGAGGCCGGCCTCGACCAGTCGCGATACGGCTTCATGGCGCAGATCATAGAAACGCAAACACTTGATGCCGGCATCTTTCAGCGTACGGTGCCAGGCAGGAGCCTCGTCATGATTTGGTATACAAATGCCAAATTAATTTAATGCAAAATTCAAGAGGTGTAGAGATGTATAACAAAGGAGCTCGCAGCTAGTAGTGGGCCCCCCGGCTGGACAGAAAGTAGACGGAGATAAGTGTCTTTTTCCACTATGAGCAATAAGCTCAGGAGAGAGACGATGAGAAGGACGCGACGTAATCATTCCCCGTCATTCAAGGCGAAAGTCGCGTTGGCAGCGATCCAGGGTGACAAGACGGTTGCTGAGCTCGCCCAGCAGTTTGATGTTCATCCGAATCAAATCGCGACGTGGAAGAGTGAGCTGCTGGAGCAGGCCGCCCAGGTATTCAACGGCGGTAAGCCGAGCACGGCGCCACCAGTGGACGTGAAATCACTTCATGCGAAGATCGGAGAATTGCCGCTGGAGAACGATTTTTTAGCAAGCGCGCTCAGCACGGCGGGCCTGCTGAGCGCAAAAAGATGATTGACCCGGATCACGAATTGTCCATCGCCCGACAGGCGAAGATTTTGCAGATTTCGCGCTCTTCGGTGTACTACCGTCCGGTGCCGATCTCTGATGAGGATCTGGCCTTGATGTCGGCGATCGATCGCCTGCACCTGGAGTTGCCATTTGCGGGGAGCCGGATGCTGAAAAAGCTGCTGCGCTCAGACGGATTTACCGTCGGCCGGTGCCGCGTCCGGACGCTCACGCGGCGGATGGGCATCGAGGCGCTGTAGCGGAAGAAGAATACCTCGCGCCGGCATCCGGACTACAAGGTCTTTCCATACCTGTTGCGAGGTCGGGCGATCACTGAGCCGAACGTGGTCTGGGCGCTCGATATTACCTATCGGTGCGCCCAGCCTCGGGAAGCGTCTGGAAGACGCGGCCCGAATTGGCACGGAAATACCGCACGTCGATCCGGTCGCGCATGCGGCAATGGATCCGGCGTCCGGCGGACGGCACGGCGTTGACCTGGGTGCTGTTCGGTCGCAGTGGTAAAGGCAATCTTTGCGGGATCACTCTGCGTCGGCTGGTGACCAGTCGCAAGGCTCCGTTCCGCTGGCGGAATCCGATCATCAATCCGTATCTTCGCCCGGATGATGGCCGCAGCACCGTCACGTCTCGCTACCGTGATGTTGCCATGGCGATGGGCCATGCTTGAATGGAGAGCCGTAGGCGCTGAAAGGCGCACGTACGGTTCGGGGAGGAGAAACAGGGAAATAGTGCGACTACGCCCTGCTTCTTACTCCACTGCCGATGCGCCGCGGCTTCGTGTATTTCGTCGGTGTGATGGACTGGGCGACCCGTCGGATTCTGTCCTGGCGGCTCTCCAATACGCTGACAGCGGACTTCTGTGTCGAAGCCCTGCAAGAGGCCATCGAACGCCACGGCGCGCCGGAAATATTCAACACCGACCCGGGCGGCCAATTCACGAGCGACGCATTCACCAGCGTGCTCAAACAGCACAATATTCAAATCAGTATGGATGGGAAAGGTCGCTGGATTGATAAGTTATCCGTCGAGCGGTTGTGGCGCAGCGTCAAATACGAGGAGGTGTATTTGAAAGCCTACGAAAACATCACGCACGCGCAGAAATCGTTGGCTGTGTACTTCAATTTTTACAACTCGGAGCGGCGTCACCAATCACTTGACCGACGCACGCCGGACAGTTTGTACTACGATGCCGTCAAGGCGGTGGCTGCGGCAACCGCATTGCTGGCAACGGCTTGGGCTATCAATGCAACGCTTTATGCCGCCACGCAAGTCAGCTACATCCTGGCCAAAGACGGCGACCTCCCCGAAATATACGACCGCAGGGCGTTCGAGAACACGGAAGGCCTCATTATCTCTGCGTTGCTGATTGTGCCGATGATTGTTTTTTTCAATATCAGCCAGATCGCCGCGGTCGCATCGATCGCCGTACTCATGATTCAGGGCTTCACTCATGTCGGGCACCTGTTCAAGCGAACAGAAACTGGCGCAAATCTTTGGCCGATTATGGCCGCGGTCGTCGGATCACTCGGAGCAGCGGGCTTTGCGATCGCCTATACGTCGAAGTCCATGCCGCTCATCGCCTATTACAACGGTGGTATTTTTTTTCTGGCATTCGCGTTCGAAGTGCTGCTACGCCTGTTCACGGGCAGGGCAATTGGGGCGCAGATAATTTCAGAACTCGAAAACGTGGAGAGAAAATTCATCAACCGATTGGGCATCTGAACCGCGCGTGCTTCCTGTTGAGGCACGGCGGCGTGCGACGGAAGTCGTTCCGCTGGACTGCGGGGATCCGGGCACCGGGGGCGCAGATTCGATGGCGCTGCGCCGCCAGGCACTGCCGGCCGGGGTGGACCGGAGGTGCCGAGTTGAGCGAAAATTGCGGCTGATTCGCGTCGCTCCCGGCATCCGAATCAAGGAGGATAACCCGCTTTGATGAAAACATTATTTTTGAATCCGCCTTCGTTCGAGGGTTTCGACGGTGGCGCCGGATCCCGCTACCAGGCCAAGCGCGAGATCAGATCGTTCTGGTATCCGACCTGGCTGGCGCAACCGGCCGCGCTGGTCCCGGACAGCCGCCTGGTCGACGCACCGGCGCGGGGATTGTCGCTCGCAGAAGTCCTGCCGCTCGCGGACGACTATGAGCTTGCCGTGCTGCATACGAGCACGCCATCGTTCAACGCCGACGTGCAGGTAGCGGAAGCGCTCAAGCAGCGCAATCCGAAACTGCTGCTCGGCTTCGTGGGCCCGCATGTCGCGGTGAACTCACAGGCGAGCCTCGAAGCCTCACGCGCCATCGATTTCATCGGCCGCGCCGAGTTCGACTTCACTATTCGAGACGTCGCCGAGGGCAGACCGCTCGCCGACATTGACGGCCTGAGCTATCGCTCGGGCGACGAGATCGTCCACAACCAGGAACGGGCCGTCATCGAGAACATGGACGAGCTCCCGTTCGTAACGGAGGTGTACAAGCGCGACCTCGTGATCGAGGACTATTTCATCGGCTACCTGAAACACCCGTACCACTCCATCTATACTGGTCGGGGCTGCAAGTCGCGCTGCACCTATTGCCTCTGGCCCCAGACCATCGGCGGCCACAAATATCGTGTCCGCAGCCCACAGAACGTGGTGAACGAGATTGCGCTCGCCAAACAATACTTCCCACAAGTGAAAGAATACTTCTTCGACGACGACACGTTCACCGACTTGACCGATCGTGCCGAAGAAATTGCGCGCGGACTTGGCAAGCTCGGCGTCACCTGGTCGTGCAATGCCAAGGCGAACGTACCGTACGAAACGCTCAAGATCATGCGCGACAATGGCCTGCGCCTTTTCGTGGTCGGCTATGAGAGCGGCGACCGGCAGATTCTGCTGAACATCAAAAAGGGTGTGCGGCTCGACCGCGCGCGGCAGTTCACCGAGGACTGCCACAAGCTCGGCATCACCATCCACGGCACATTCATCGTGGGTCTTCCAGGAGAGACGCACGAGACCATCGAGTACACCATCGAATTCGCAAAGGAACTCAATCCGCGCACGATCCAGGTCTCGCTCGCCGCGACTTACCCCGGCACCTTCCTCTACGACCAGGCGAAGACGAATGGCTGGCTCCGCAGCGTCGACGGACTCGTCGCCGACAGTGGCGTACAGGTGTCGGCGCTGTCTTACCCGCACCTGTCCGCGGACGAGATTTTCGAGTGCGTGTCGACGTTCTACAAGCGATTCTACTTCCGGCCGTCGAAGATCGCCGAGATGACCCTGGAGATAGCGAGCAGCCGGGAAATGTTCATGCGACGCATGCGCGAGGGCGTCGAATTCTTCCGTTTTCTCACCTCGCGCAGCAACGACGGCGCGTCGAGCGTCGCCCATTGACCACCCGCCGGGCCGATGCGCGCCGGCCCGGCGGCTAGCGCCGCGTCAGGTTCATGCATTTGAGCATCCAGTTCGCGCCGCATGCGGGATTGGCGACGGCGTTGCTGGTCCCCGTCGTCGGAGGCTCCATCTATAATCTGCTGTGCCTGTGGGCGGTGCTGCGGGTACGAGGTGCGCTCAGCGAGCCGGCACCGGTGCGGATGCAGTGGCCCCCGGTCACAATGCTGAAGCCCGTTTACGGCCTCGAGCGCGATCTCGAGCGCAGTTTGCGCAGCGCTCTGGATCAGGATTACCCGACTCTGCAGGTCGTGATGTCCGTTCAGCGCCTCGACGACCCGGCGCTTCCCTTGCTTCTGCGTCTGGCCGAGGAGTACGGTCCGGAACGCGCTACGGTGATCGCCGAACAGTCCGAGCCCGTCGTCAACGGCAAGGTCCAGAATCTCCTGAACGCGCTGCAGGCAGCGCGGCACGACATCCTGCTCATCAGCGACAGCGACGTGATGGTCGCTCCCGATTACGTTCGCCGGATGGTCGCGCCGCTCGCGGACGACAACGTCGGCTATGTCTGCTCGCTGTTTCGTGCCGTCGGCGCGCAACGCTGGTTCGAAAAGCTCGAGCTGCTCAGCTACAACGCCGAATTCATTCCCAGTGTGATATTCGCGTGGCACACGGGAGCGTCCAGCTTCTGCATCGGCGCCACGCTCGCTTTCAGGCGCCGCGATCTGGAAGCGATCGGTGGCTTCGAAGCGCTGCTGCACTACCTGGTCGAGGACTACGAGCTCGGGCGGCGACTCAATGCGCGCGGACTACGCATGGTGTTGGTTCCGCATTTCGTGAAGCTCGCGGTCGACCTGTCCGTCCCACGCGAGTGGTGGCGCCACCAGCTCTACTGGGACCTCAACACCCGCGCGGCGCGTCCGATCGGGTTCGCCGCGTCGGGTCTGACCCGCGCCGTTCCGTTCGCACTGCTGTATGCACTCGTGCAGCACGGCCTCGTAGCGATTATCGCGTTTACGCTCGCGCTCGTGGTGCGTATGGTCACCGCTGCCGGTACCGCGGCGGCCCTCAATGACCGGGAGACGCTCAGAACGCTGGGCTGGTTGCCGGTGCGGGACCTGGTGGGCCTGTTGACCTGGGCCGTGGCGCTAGGCAAGCGCAGCTACGTGTGGCGCGGTCATACCTTCAAGCTTGCCGCAAACGGCCGCATCGTGCCGCGCGTACCCTACGGCCAAAGCCCGGGCTCGTCCTGAGCGAAATACCGTCACCGAATGGCGATCGGTTGCCGGTGAAACGCCTGATCGTCACCGCGGACGACTTCGGACTCGACGTCGCCGTCAATGAAGCCGTCGAGCGCGGTCACTGCGACGGGATCCTGACCAGTGCCAGCCTGATGGTCGCCGCGCCCGCCGCGCGGGACGCGGTAGCGCGCGCCCGGCGCCTACCGGATCTGGCCATCGGTTTGCACGTCGCCGTCGTCGATGCCGCGCCGGTGCTGGAGCCGGCGATGATTCCAAGCCTCGTCGACAATGACGGGCGCCTGCCGACCAATCTGCTGCGGGCGGGCGTACGCTTCCGCTTTGACGTCACCGCCCGCAAACAACTCGAACAGGAGATCCGCGCGCAATTCGAGGCGTACAGCGCGACCGGACTGGCATTGGATCATGTCGACTGTCACAACCACATGCATCTTCACCCGGACGTACTCGAGATCACCCTGCGCGTCGGACGTGAATACGGCATGCGTGCGATGCGACTGCCGTTCGAGCCGATCGGCCTCGCCCGGCGGGCGGGGTGGCGCGCGCTGGCCGGCCGTCTCGCACTCGCGCCCTGGCTCGGGTTGATGCGCCGGCGCGTGCGGCACGCGGGGCTGGTGACGAACGACTACCTGTTCGGTCTTGCGGCCACCGGTGGCGTGGACGAAGCCAGGGCACTGGAGCTGATCGCGCATCTGCCCGCCGGACTGAGCGAGCTCTATGTCCATCCCGCCGCGGAAACCACACCGGATCTCGCGACCGCAATGCCCGGTTATCGCCACACCGCGGAGCTCGGGGCGCTGCTCAGCCCGCGCGTGCGCGATGCCATCTCGCGGCACGCCGTGACCCTGTGCACGTATGCTAATTTCGGGGCGGCGACCGCGTGAAAACCCACTGGGCGACGATACTGCTGCTCGCCGGAGTCGTGCTGCTCGGGCTCGTCGTGGCACAAACCGACCCCACCCAGGTATGGACGCGTGTGCGCGCGATCGGCGGCGGCGGCATCGCCGTGATTCTCGGCGTGTATTTCGTGAACTTCGCGGTCGACGCGCTGCACTGGCAATACACGCTGCCGTCGGTTCCGATCACGGCGCGCTGGGCGAGACGGATCTGGTACGCGCATATCGTGGGCGAAGCCTTCAACCGCATCACTCCTTTGGCCTCGTTCGGCGGCGAGCCACTCAAGGTGTTAATCCTCCATGAACGGCATGGTATCGCGCGCCGCGAAACGGCGGCGTCGCTGCTGCTCGCGCCCACGATTGCCGCACTGGCGATGCTGCCCTTCGTCGGCGTGGGTCTCGCGCTGATGCTGAGCGAGCCGGAACTCGACCTCACGTTGCGTCTATCCGCGCTCGCCGGCCTCGCGGCGGTGGCGGTCGGCGCGACCTTGCTGCTGCTGGTTCAGCAGAACAAGGTGTTCACACGCGTGCTCACCTGGATCGGTCGCGGCCGATTCGGCCGCCCCGTGCGGCACATCCTGGAGGTCGTGCACGACGTCGAGGATCGGCTCATAGAGTATTACGGGCGTCGCCGGCGCCGTCTGCTGCTGTCCTTCCTGACCGCACTCGGGAACTGGTGCTTCGGCGCGATCGAGGTGTGGCTAGTGCTACGCTTCGTCGGCACACCGGTCGGTGTCGCCCAGGCCTGGGTAATCGAGTCGACCGTGCTGCTCGTGCGCTCGGTCACGTTCTTCGTTCCGGCCAACCTAGGGACCCAGGAAGGGGCGACCTTGATCGTGGCCGGGGCGATTACCGGTTCGGCCGAATCCGCGCTCGCGCTCGCCCTTGTCGTGCGCTTTCGCGAGTTCGTCTGGATCGTCTGGGGCCTCGCAGTCGGCTGGCCCGCGCTCCGCGGGCCGCGTCCGGCCCCCTGACACCGAGCAACGCGCTCACGAACCCGGTTTACCGGTGTGGCGCGGGGCCGGCCCGACGTCCCGGCGCGTCGGCGGTGTTTTTCGCTCAGGAGTCTCGGTGTTCGGGTGATCGGCAGTCGGGGTCACAGGCAGTCGGGGTCACAGGCAGTCGGGGTCACAGGCAGTCGGGGTCACAGGCAGTCGGGGTCACAGGCAGTCGGGGTCACAGGCAGTCGGGGTCACAGGCAGTCGGGGTCACAGGCAGTCGGGGTCACAGGCAGTCGGGGTCACAGGCAGTCGGGGTCACAGGCAGTCGGGGTCAGGTCTTGCCATTTGATCTCCTTCAAGATCGTAAAGGCAAAAGGCAAGACCTGACACCTTATCGCACCTTATCGCGCTTTAGCGAGACCGCACACCTCGTCGTGGAGCGCGACGTAAGTCGGCGGGCACCAGTGCGGCAGATCGGTCGGGGCCCCGAGGACGTCGGTATCGAAGACTCCCGAGGTCTGGCCATGGGCCGTGAGCGCGGTGCCCAATCGCTCGACCGCCTCATAGGGATCCAGGACCACGAACTTGTAGCCGTTGAAGTCCAGCATTGCCCGCGGGTCCAGGTAACGAACCCCGTGGTGCTCACACAACGCCCGGTAACGCTGCGCGATCTCGACCCTGCGATCGCGGAAAAAGCCGCGCGAAGATTCGTCGCTCATCAAAGTGTGGATCACGTAGCCCGTGATCTCGCTCGCACGGACGTTCAGGCCCACCGAAAGATCGTTGCGGAAGCGGTCATACTGGACGAAACGGCGAACCCACTCGATGAGATCGTCACGCGCCGAGGTCACGAGTCCTCCCTCGCCGGCGGGCAGAACTTTGGTCGCGTAGAACGAGAATGCGATCTCGGGGTACGGATGCCCAATCAATGCATCCAGGTAATGAGCGTGCGCGGCGTCGATAAGCAACGGAATGCCGTGACGTTCACAGAGTTCGACCACCTCGAGCGCTGCGGGAGCCAGATAGCCACCGATGACGGAGTACACCACGACCGCGGAATTGCACAACGCCGGCTCCTCGGCGAGCAGGGATTCCAGCGCGTCGGGATCCATGGCCATGCCCGCGGCGTATGCGCATCCGACGACGCGCACGTCCATCCCGAGCAGGCGCGGCACGGTGTAAACGCCCCGCATGGTATTCGTTTGCACGACTGCGCAGCCGCGCCCCTCCACGTCCCGCGTCCGTGCGAGGAGCGCGAGCAGGGCGGATCCGCCGGAGTTGACCGGTATCGATCGTTTGCCGGCCACGAAAGGGCCGGTCTCTTCGCGAAAGTAGGCGCCTTCCGCCATCACGCCCCGGCGCATCAGATCTGCGATCCCGGCCGACAGGCGCTCGATCAGCGCATCGGGCAGCGTGACGATTTGCGTGGGCGACATGGCATGCGAACCTCGTGTGCGAGAGGAAAAAACGTCAGGCCTTCGCGACCATTCCCGCGCGCTCCCGGGCCAGTTCGGCGCGAGCCGCGTGATCGTTCACGATCGATTCGGGTACAGTCGGCGCCACCAGATCCGGCGATTGGCAACGGCCCGCGGATGCCGGCAGGTCGATGCGCAGGCTGAGATGACGGGCGAAATCCGCCACCAGGAGTGGAAATTGGGAGAGCTTTCCGGCCAGAGTCAGCCACGTGTTGCCATTCACCTGCGCTACGGCGTGATTGTAACGGCGATCCAACGCCCCGGTGTACTCGGTCTTGATTCCGTAATAACGGCCTGCCACCAGCGACGTACTGACCCCCAAGCGCCGGCACGCCTTCTCGACGACCGGTTCGATGTCGGGTTCGGGGGCGTCCGGGACGTCGGCCAGGACCACCACGTCCGCGCGCATGGCGGAGCGGTACGGCAGCGCGGCGTACAGCCAGCCTGAATGCAGCCACTTCTGGGTACGCAGCGACGCCTCGCCGCCGAGCGCATCCTGCCGCTCGATCAGCGTGACTCGATGGTGGTTGCGCGACAGCACCTCAGCGACCGCGAGGCCGGCGATGCCGCCGCCGAGCACGATCGCCGAACGCGCGGCGGCGGGCGCGCCCGCAAGCCTTGTCGTTGTCTGACTCGAGACGGATATCACGCGGCCCGTCCGCCGACGTTGATGCCGTGTCGATCCAATTGCGCAGGAATGCCTTCTGAATTACGGCTTTCGCGTGTCCCGGGCGTGTTCAAGTGGGCGCTCCTGCTCGATGTGTTCCGCGCCGTTCAGAATCGCAGCAGCCAGGGCAGTTCCTGCAGCACCGCGCGCAAGGAACCGACATTCGTCGGCCGCAGGGCCGCACGCGCGGCTTCCAGCAGTTTTCCCCGTTGCAGTGACTGCCACGCGTCATGCGCAGATACGCCGACGTGCTGCATCACGCTCGAGTCGCGATAGCAATCGATCATGCAAGCCGTGCACCCGTCGCGTACGCATTGGGAGCCGTCAAAGTCGAAGATCGAGCACATCGGTTCCTGCCAGTGGTGGCAGCGCCACAGCATCAGGTCCCAGTCGAGATAAAAGTAACGGAAACCGCCAAGGCATGCGTAGCGTTGTTGCTCGCCCCGCAATGCACGCGCCATGTCCTCGATGGACGGTGTGGGATTGACGACCAGCAGGCGCTTCTTCAGCCGCTTCACCTTTTCGAATTCCGCCAGTAGTTCCTCTTTCGTATAGTTCACCAAGTCGGAGTCGGAGAATCCCAGAAAGTTCGAACCCAACTCGGTCACGGGATAGGAGAACGTGACCGATCCGAATCCCAAAGAATCCAGGAACTCGGGCAAACTGTCGTAGTCGACGAGGCGACTCATAGTGACCGACGCCGTCGCGTGCCGCCCGAGTCCGCAGATGACCTCGTTGGCACGACGGATGCGTTCGCACACGCCGCGCAAGCCGCGATTCTGCTCGTGCAGCTCGCGACTCGCCGCGTCGACCGAAATGATGAAACTCGAAAGTCCGCCGTCGACGAGTTCGCGAATGCGTCGGGCGCGCAGCAGAGAGCCGTTGGTGACGAGCATGCTCTTCATGCCGAGAATGGTGGCGCGGTCCAGGAACGCCATGAAGTCCGGATGCAGAAGCGGCTCCCCGCCGGTGAACACGAGGTAGCGCATCCCGCGTTCGTAGAGGATTTCAATGGCCCGCAGCCCGTCCGCGCGATCGACGAAGTGCCATTGATCACGGGTGAGCTTGTCGCGCGCGAAATTGCAGAAACCGCACGCAGCGTTGCAGGCATTGTTCAGGGCGAACTGACAAAACCCTGGCCCACCTTGCGCAAACACGAGGCCGAGCGTGTCGAGCGCACGCGCCGTGGCCGTCGGCCGTCGGTTTGAGGCAGCACCGTCCTGCTCCCGCACTGCTGCATTGCACAGTGACGGGGAGCTCGGATTGGACATGGCGAAATCACCTCGGTAGCGCGACGTACTTCGCCGCTCGTGGACACGCCGGCCGATCTGGCGGCCGCGTGTATCGAATCTCATTGTATGGAGTTCACCGGATTCGTTCAATCCATCGCGCGCGCCGTGCGCAAGGCCACGAGCACGGGGAGAAGCACCACGGTCGCTACCATCATTACCAACAGGCCGATGATCAGTACCTGGCCGAGACTGGCGGTGCCGCGGTGCGCCGAGAAGGCCAGGCTGCCAAAGCCCGCGATTGTCGTGAGGGCACTCAGCACCGTCGCGCGTGCGGTGCTGGAACGAAGTAAATCTCCGACCGTCGCCAGGTCGCCTTCGCGCGCGCGCTGGACGATGTGGATGCCGCTGTCGACGCCGATGCCGAGCAGCAGCGGCAGGGCGATGACGTTCGTGTAGTTGAATGCCAACCCGAACACGACCATCGCAGCGCTGATGAGCAGCGCGCCGTAGAGCAACGGCATGAGCACCAGCACGGCGTCCACCATGCGGCGCGTGATCGCCATCAGCAGCAAGGTAATCACCGCGAGCGCGCTCAGAAAGGCCTGCCAGAACGTCGCCACCAGCGCGTCCCCGACGCGCAGCACCTGAACCGCTTCGTCGGTAGCATCGGGGGCGACCGCTGTGACCGCGTCGACGAAAGCGCGCAGCGCCCGAGCGTCGCCCAGGTCATGGCGCGGAAGCACCTCGATGCGCCATCGGTCATCGGCGCTGCGCCATTGCGAGGCGATTCGGGGGGGAATGTCGTCGAGCCGAAATGGCTCAGCTTCCAGAGAATCCGTAAGGCGCATGAGCGCGCCCGGCAGGTTGCCTAAGAGACGTTGCTCGACGTCGGCGATGAGCGTGTCGCGATCCGCCGCCGCGCCTCCCGTAAGCCGGGCGTCGAGAGTTTCGAGTCGCACCGCCAGCATGGCGGCGTCACCGGCCCAGGTCGCACCGCCGCCGCCGGCTCGCGCAAGGGCGTCGATTGCACGTTGCAGCGCTTCCAGCTGGGCCGCCGGTGGAATGGATGCGCTCGCTCCGGCGGGTCCCGCGAGCGGACCGAGAAGCAATCCGATCTCGTCGATGATCGCGAGTTTCGCGTCCTGCGTCGGTGGTACGAGATCGAACAGGGTAGTCGTCCTCTCGACATCCTGATGCCGATCGAGCGCGGTGCGGACCGTCCGCGCCTGGTCCGCGCCGGATTCGACCACGGTGGCCTTGAGTATCGGCTGGTCCGCCAGCATCGCCAGGTCGCGCGCGGCGCGGACGGATTCATTCGTCGGATCGCTCATCTGCAGGGGATCACGATCGAAGCGCGCCCGCGGCAAGGTACTCAGGGCGGCGGCGCCGAGCGCGGCCGCAAGGGCGACAACCGCCCACGAACGCCATCGCGTCGCGTACGCCTGGCCCCGTGATCTCGTGACGGTCGCGCGGCGACGCGCAGGCAGCGGCCCGATAACGGCAAGCAGCGCCGGTAACAGGCTCAGTGTCGCCAGCAGGGCAAAGACCGCCGCCGCGCCAGCGATGAGCCCCAATTCGCCGACGCCGGTATAAGGCGTGGGGACGAATGCGAAGAACGCGACCGATGTGGTCGCGGTGCACAGGAGCAGCGCGGGCGATACGGCTCGCGACGTCTTGATCGCCGTCGCGCCGATCGCTTCCCGCTCGGTTGCGCTCTCGCGCACGCGCAGCAGAAAGTGGATCGCGTAGTCGATACCCAGACCAATATACAGCGCCGCAAAGGCGACGGAGATGAGGTTCAGGTGACCGACGGCCAGCGTGGCGAAGCCGGTTGATACGGCCAGGCCCGCGGTCAAGGTGATCATCGCGACGACCGTGAGGCGCAGGGAACGCAGACCGAGCACGAGGATCAGGGCGACGAGCACGAACGATGACGCCGCGCCGATATCGGCGCCCCGCATCACGCTCGCCAGGTCTTCCTGCTCGATCGCGAGTGGTCCGGTGATGGCCAGCCCCATCCCCTGGCGGGCCGTGATACCGGCTGCGACGGCGGCGGCCCGCGCTGCCGTCGTTGCGGTCGCAATCGGAAACAACTGCGAATAGTCAGCAATCGGCCGCGCAGTCACCACCGCAACGCGCCGGTCCTCGGCGCCGGGATTCATGAGTGCCTCCCACGACAGCGCGCCGGGGCGTACGTCCAGTGCCGCTGAAATCGTGTCGTCGACCGCACGGAGCAGCGGGTCAAGCGCGACAGTCGCATCGGCCCCGGCTGCGTCGATGGCCAGCACCAGCGTGTCGAGCAGCCCGCGCAAGGTCGGATCCGCGGTCAGGCGCGCGAGAAACGGCTGCACTGCGGCGATGTCGTCGGCGAGCTGCGCGAGTTCGGTAGTGTCGAGATACAGCAATGCGTTGTGGGCGAAAAAAGGATCGGCCGCGGGGTAGTCAATCGAACGAAAGAGATCGGGCCGGCGCCGCAGCCGCGCCGCAAGGCGCCGTGCGGCCGTATCCGCCGACTCCGGCGTATCCGCCGTGATGACGAGAAACAGATTATCGGCCAGCGCGGGAAAGGCGCGTTCGAGTTCGCGCTGCGCGTGTACGGCCGGCACGGTGTCGGAGACGAGTGCCATGGTATCCGTGTTGACGCCGAGCCGCTCTGCGGCGAGGAGCACGGACCCGAGTACTGCCACGACCCACAGAGTGAGCGTGAGCCCCGGCCGCTGGACACTAAACCGGACCAGGCGTTCGCACAGTCGCGCCGGATCCAGGGTCGTCACGGTGTCGCGATCGCCGTCAAGGTGCGACGCACGGAGTCGAGGACCGCTTCGGGTTTCGGACTGGAAGGATGTTCATACGCGATCTCGAACGATGCTTGGGGCCGCCCCACGGCGCCGTCAGTATAAGGAATAATGCGCACGCCGCCTCGCGGGGGTGATCGGCCGCGGCATTGTGCTCGGGGCCGACGGCAATTTTCCCAATGCGCCCCGCGACAGTCCGGCGTTGCGTATCGCGGCCGTTCGTTTTTATCACTGCGCGGAAATACGCGGCGCAGCGGCGCGGTCACTCGCGTAGCAGCGCCAGTATTTCACCACCGCGCGCGATACCCGCCGGGGTCGACGGCTCGAGCAGGAGCGACAGGTGCTCGACACCCAGGGTGGCGTATTCGCGAAACCGATCGGCGATTGCCGCATTGCTGCCGCTCATAATTGGCCACCGCGCCCATCACCCGAACACCGAGACTCCTGAGCGAAAAACGCCACCGACGCGCCGGGACGATCACAAACGGCACCGCCGCGGCGCCCAACCCGACTTTCCACACACTCTCGGCCGTTTCCTGCCGCTTTGACCGCAACAGAAAGCGGACGCTCTAAGCTGCAAGCCGCCTTCGACATATGGTCGCTACAGCGTGATCGCAGCTTCAGAGTAACAGGCATTCCGTCGCGGGCCAGATTCCTTACGTATCGGTACAGACGGCGGCATCGTTTGGAAATCCGGCATGCACCAAAATACCCCAACCGATAACCAACATCTTCAATTATCACCGGAGCGAAAAGATGAGAGTTGAGCCATTTTTCCTCGCAAACGGCATTGCTACTCTTTTGACATCAGCCTGCACTCAACAGCTCCCGAGGGATTTCCAGTTCCCCAGCTACGAGGCGGTCAAAGCCGCACCCGTGTCATTGTTCGATGCCATTGCGCTTGTCGAGAAATCCAAGGGTGGTCATGCAATCAGCGTCGAAATCGAGGTTGAAAACGGCGTTACCGGGTACGAAATCGAAACCCTGAATGACGCTACGCTCCATGAGTATGTGGTCGATCCCAACACTGGCGGAATTCGAAAAGGTGAAGCGGCTGAAGAAGCGCCTGCTGGTCGTCAATCCCACACCGTCCATCGAGGACATGGCGCGTGCATTGCGGGGCGAGCAACAACGCTACGCATGCCTTGGCGGTTTCCGTTACTTTTATCTCGACTGGGACCTGATGCTGTGGCGCTGCCACCACTGGCAGGAACCGATGTGCTCGATCTTCGACTTTGACGGCTCCCAATGCGTACGCGACGGGTGCACGGCTTGCATGATCGATTGCTATCGCGACTCGAGCGTGATGCAGCACGTCGGCGTATCTGCGCATGACGCGTGGCAGTCACTGCAACGGGGAAAACTGCTGGAAGCCGCGCGTGCGGCCCTGCGGCCGACGAATGTCGGTTCCTTGCGCGCGGTGCTGCAGGAACTGCCCTGGCTGCTGCGATTCTGAACGGCGCGGAACACATCGAGCAGGAGCGCCCACTTGAACACGCCCGGGACACGCGAAAGCCGTAATTCAGAAGGCATTCCTGCGCAATTGGATCGACACGGCATCAACGTCGGCGGACGGGCCGCGTGATATCCGTCTCGAGTCAGACAACGACAAGGCTTGCGGGCGCGCCCGCCGCCGCGCGTTCGGCGATCGTGCTCGGCGGCGGCATCGCCGGCCTCGCGGTCGCTGAGGTGCTGTCGCGCAACCACCATCGAGTCACGCTGATCGAGCGGCAGGATGCGCTCGGCGGCGAGGCGTCGCTGCGTACCCAGAAGTGGCTGCATTCAGGCTGGCTGTACGCCGCGCTGCCGTACCGCTCCGCCATGCGCGCGTGCAACGCCGCGCTACGCTGCTATCGGACGGTCTATGGTCACGTTCTGCCCGGCGAGGTAATGAATATCGCGCGCGATTCCGACCGTGTGCACTTCGAGCCAACCGCCGATGGCTGGTTCGACCCCACGCCGGTGTTGTACCTGTTCGCCACCGCGACCTACGACCTCGCCACGTGGCAGCGCGTGCTGCACCGCCAATACCTGCGCTGGATAGCGCTGCGGCGTCTGCGTGCTCTGGGTTATGACACCCGGCCGCTGCGCGATTTGCCTGCTGAGCTCGACGAACTTCTCACTCGCTGGGAAGGGGTGGACGACGCTGTGCGCCGCTATTTGCCGGTGCAGTCGACGGACGCGCGGATCGAGACGCGGCGGGTGATGCGTTCGCTGGTCGGATTGCTCGGCGAGCACGTCGAGGTAGTTACCGGCGCCGAGGCACGGGTGGAGCGGTACGGCACCGGCAGCGCGGTCATCGTCAACGGCGAACGCATGCGTGCGGACGTGGTGGTCCTGGCCGCCGGCCGCGGTGTGCCTGCCCAGCTCGTCGCGCTTGGTCGGGCAGACATGGCAGGCTGTATCAAGTCCATACGCAGCCCGGTCGTCGTGCTGGACCGGTGCCTGCCGTATCCGAGCTTCATCCGTTTCACACCGAACCTTCCGCAAACCATCAACCACATCCGTTACACGGTGCCGGGCGTGGGTGAGGTTTCCACCATCGGTTGCTACGACTACTATCCCGCCGACGTCCCGGACGCCCCCGAACCCGACATCGAACCGGTCGTCGAGAAGGCGTGCCGGCGCTTGGGGGTCAGTACGTCGCTGGTGGCAGGCCGTTATTACGGAATCAAGACCGAGTACACCGGGGCGTTGGATCGCCGTTACAATCACGCCGTAGCGCAGGTGAATGGCAACACGTGGCTGACTCTGGCCGGAAAGCTCTCCCAATTTCCACTCCTGGTGGCGGATTTCGCCCGTCATCTCAGCCTGCGCATCGACCTGCCGGCATCCGCGGGCCGTTGCCAATCGCCGGATCTGGTGGCGCCGACTGTACCCGAATCGATCGTGAACGATCACGCGGCTCGCGCCGAACTGGCCCGGGAGCGCGCGGGAATGGTCGCGAAGGCCTGACGTTTTTTCCTCTCGCACACGAGGTTCGCATGCCATGTCGCCCACGCAAATCGTCACGCTGCCCGATGCGCTGATCGAGCGCCTGTCGGCCGGGATCGCAGATCTGATGCGCCGGGGCGTGATGGCGGAAGGCGCCTACTTTCGCGAAGAGACCGGCCCTTTCGTGGCCGGCAAACGATCGATACCGGTCAACTCCGGCGGATCCGCCCTGCTCGCGCTCCTCGCACGGACGCGGGACGTGGAGGGGCGCGGCTGCGCAGTCGTGCAAACGAATACCATGCGGGGCGTTTACACCGTGCCGCGCCTGCTCGGGATGGACGTGCGCGTCGTCGGATGCGCATACGCCGCGGGCATGGCCATGGATCCCGACGCGCTGGAATCCCTGCTCGCCGAGGAGCCGGCGTTGTGCAATTCCGCGGTCGTGGTGTACTCCGTCATCGGTGGCTATCTGGCTCCCGCAGCGCTCGAGGTGGTCGAACTCTGTGAACGTCACGGCATTCCGTTGCTTATCGACGCCGCGCACGCTCATTACCTGGATGCATTGATCGATAAGGTGTCAGGTCTTGCCTTTTGCCTTTACGATCTTGAAGGAGATCAAATGGCAAGACCTGACCCCGACTGCTGATCGACCCCGACTGCCCATCACCCGAACACCGAGACTCCTGAGCGAAAAACGCCACCGACGCGCCGGGACGATCACAAACGGCACCGCCGCGGCGCCCAACCCGACTTTCCACACACTCTCGGCCGTTTCCTGCCGCTTTGACCGCAACAGAAAGCGGACGCTCTAAGCTGCAAGCCGCCTTCGACATATGGTCGCTACAGCGTGATCGCAGCTTCAGAGTAACAGGCATTCCGTCGCGGGCCAGATTCCTTACGTATCGGTACAGACGGCGGCATCGTTTGGAAATCCGGCATGCACCAAAATACCCCAACCGATAACCAACATCTTCAATTATCACCGGAGCGAAAAGATGAGAGTTGAGCCATTTTTCCTCGCAAACGGCATTGCTATTCTTTTGACATCAGCCTGCACTCAACAGCTCCCGAGGGATTTCCAGTTCCCCAGCTACGAGGCGGTCAAAGCCGCACCCGTGTCATTGTTCGATGCCATTGCGCTTGTCGAGAAATCCAAGGGTGGTCATGCAATCAGCGTCGAAATCGAGGTTGAAAACGGCGTTACCGGGTACGAAATCGAAACCCTGAATGACGCTACGCTCCATGAGTATGTGGTCGATCCCAACACTGGCGGAATTCGGCCAAATCCCGACACGGACGATCTGGCGCGTTCTGGGTTTTACGATGGCGATTCCTGTCTGCCCGAGCTATTTTCACGCGCGTCGATCTCGCTCACTCAAGCTATCGGGGCCGTCGAAACGGGCCCCGGTGAATTCATCGTCGAAGGCGAATTTGAGAGCGACGAGCCAAGTCCCACCTACGAGATCGATGTGCTGCTGCCGAATCGTAGCGTCCGTTCGGTTACCTTGGATGCGCAATCCGGAAAAGTCCTTCATACGGAGATCGAAGATAAGATCGATTTCTGACTCTTCGATCAACATTACTAGTCGGTAATGTGACGGATTGACCGATAGGCGTGGTAAGGTTCAGGCTTTGCTGGCCCGACCGTATGGATACAAATGCGCGTACTGCTGATCGAAGACGACGTACAAACTGCCGATTATGTGCGCAACGGGCTGCATGAAGCGGGTCATGTCGTGGACCACGCCGCCACCGGACCCGACGGCATTGTCGTGGCGCTTGAGAACAATCATGACGTCATGGTGGTTGACCGGATGCTGCCGGGCATCGATGGCGTCTCCCTCGTCCGCGCTATCCGCAATGCGAAAGTCGAAACGCCGGTCCTTTTTCTCAGCGCGATGGGAGGAATCGACGACAGGGTGTGCGGGCTGGATGCGGGCGGCGACGATTATCTGGTCAAGCCCTTCTCGTTCGCAGAACTATCGGCCCGCCTCATGGCCCTCGCCCGCAGGCCGCCGATGCGGTCGGAAGAAACGATGCTCTCGGTCGGCGATCTGGAGATGGACCTGATCCGGCGCACCGTTACGCGCGGAGGTGCAAAGATCGAGCTGCAACCGCGCGAGTTCGTTCTACTGGAATATCTGATGCGCCATCGGGGGCAGGTAATGACCCGCACGATGTTGCTGGAAAATGTCTGGGACTTCCATTTCGACCCGCGCACGAACGTGGTCGAAAGCCATATCAGCCGCTTGCGCAACAAGATCGACAAGCCGTTCGATATGCCATTGATCCACACGGTTCGGGGTGCCGGGTACCGCATCGATGTCGAGTAGGCTTTTGCACACGACATCGGTGCGCCTTTCCCTGAGATACGCTCTGCTCTATTCGTTTCTGGCAGCACTGATTTTCGTCGCAGCGTTCTTTTTCATGCGGGAAGAACTGCGCGACTGGCTCGAGGACGACCTGGTGGCGATCGCGTCTGAGCTATCGACCATCTACGATGAGAAAGGCCACGATGGCGTCGTTGCCGAGATCACCCTCAGGGTCGTACCGAACGATGAAAACCTGATGCTCTATCAGGTTACAGGAGCTGAGGACGTTTGGCTCGGCGGGAACGTCACGGGAATCGATATCTCGGTCGAGCGCCGCTCGGTCGAATCCGATGGCTATCGAAAGGCTGGAACTTTCGACGAAGACGTCGCCGATTTCGAGATCAAGATAATCGCTTTTCCGGACATCACCGTCGTCATCGGGAAAAGTAGGCATATCTATCGCGAAGTTCTGGAGTCGCTTGCCAGCGTTCTCGCTGTCAGTCTGATTCCGCTGTTCCTGTCGGGGATCATGTTCGGGACGTTCGTGGGCCGCAAGACCGAAACCCGCATCAAAGCGATTCGCACGACGCTGGGAGAGATTGCCAAGGGCGATCTGCAAAAGCGTGTAACGGATGACGACCGCTCGGACGACATCGGCAGAGTGGTCGGGTCCGTCAATGACGCCCTGGAGCGCCTGGAGTTGCTGGTGGAAAGCCAGCAGCAGATTTCCGCTGACATCGCGCATGATTTGAAAACGCCGATCCAACGCCTGCGTCAGCGGTTGGAAGGGCTTCGCAGCGCGACGGATCAGGAGGAGGAAGTGGCCACCTGTATTGCAGAAACGGATACGATCATCGACACCTTCCACGCTTTGCTTCGCATTGCCCAAATTGATGGCGGTGCGCGGCGCGAACGATTTTGTGCGGTCGATCTGAATACCGTCTGCGGGCAGGTGACGGAGGTTTTCGATGCGGCAATCGAGGAAGCAGGCTTTGCGTTTCGGACGCAACTCGCCAAAGATCCGGTTATTGTGCAAGGCGACGCAGGCTTACTGACGCAGCTCGTCTCTAACCTGATCGACAACGCGCTGCGCCACTGCCCGCCGGCGACGACACTCGAGCTTCGAACGATGCTAGTCGGCCAAAACGCGCGGGTATGTGTCGGTGATGATGGACCGGGCATCCCTGCCGATGAACGAGAGCGGGTATTTCGCAGGCTTTATCGGCTGGAAAAGAGCCGCACGACCGGAGGTAGCGGCCTCGGTCTAAGTATGGTGCGAGCCATTGCCGATCTGCACGGGGCGACCGTCACGCTATCGGACAATTCTCCGGGCCTCGCTGTTGCGGTTGATTTTTCCCGCGCAACCGACACCGTGCGCGCTTGAAACTATACCAATCGGTAAGGTCCAGGTGAGGTTCGCGTAAGTCCGACAGACGTAGTGTGGTGCAGTATTGCAACCCGAGCTGCGGTGACTCGCATGACGACCTCGATCTGGCTCGCGATTGGCTTTCTTGGTCAGGCGCTGTTTTCGGCGCGCTTTTTGATTCAGTGGATCGCCAGCGAAAAACGCGGTGAAAGCACGATCCCGCTGGCGTTCTGGTGGTTCAGTCTGGCGGGTGGCGCGACCTTGCTGTGCTACGCGCTCTGGCGGGCCGATCCGGTATTCATTCTGGGTCAGGGAATGGGGTTGGCGATATACGCGCGTAACCTCGTGCTTATCGGGCGCGCGCGTAGTCGAGGCGTAACGAAACCGGCATTACAATGACGGTTACAGGCGCGGCGGTTCCAACGAGGAACGCCGATGGGCTGTGGTCGATCCATGCCGCACTCGCAGGATTCGCGTTTTTTGCAATCGTGGGCGTGTTGCTCCGACCGCTGTTGCCTGTTGATGAAACACGATACTTGAGCGTGGCGTGGGAGATGTGGCGCTCGGGCGATTTGATTGTCCCGAGGCTGAACGGCGAGCTTTATACGCACAAACCACCGCTTCTGTTTTGGTTGATCAACGCAGCGTGGGCTGTTGTCGGTGTTTCGGAAACCGCCGCGAGGCTTGTTGCTCCTGCGTTCGGATGTCTCGCCGTTTTCCTGACCGCACGGCTGGAACGCGCGTTTTTTCCGGACGCCTCGCCCCGCGCGGCACTGGTTCTGGCCACGACGGGTCTATTTCTCGTCTTCGCGCCGGTGACCATGTTCGATGCGATGCTGACCGTTGCCGTCCTGTTGGGGATGTCAGCGCTGTGGCGCGCGAGCCGCGATCAGACCCCCTCGCACTGGATGCTATTCGGGTTTGCTTTGGCGCTCGGCGTTCTGTCCAAAGGGCCGGTCATTTTGGTGCACCTGTTGCCCGCCGCGCTGCTCGGCCCCCTTTGGGCCGCGGATGGGATCAGGCCGCGGCGGTGGTACTGTAGCCTCGCGCTCGCGATCCTGTTCGCTCTCGCCCTCGTCGCCATCTGGTTGGTTCCAGCCTTGATCGCAGGCGGCGAAGCCTATCAGGAGGCGGTACTGTGGAAACAAAGCGCGGGGCGCATGGTGCAGTCTTTCGGGCATCGTCAACCATTTTGGTTCTTCCTGGCGGTGCTGCCGGCCTTGTTATGGCCCTGGGGCTTGTCGCTATCATTCTGGCGCGCTTTCATAAGCGCGAAACCGCTTAGCGATACGGCCTCGCGGCTTTGCCTCGTCTGGGTAGGATCGGCATTTCTGATCTTCAGCGCCATCAGCGGAAAGCAAAGTCACTACCTGATCCCCGAACTTCCCGCTTTCGCGCTTCTCTTCAGCCGTTATGCGCCGGATACGCTTGGGAACAGGGACGGTCCCATCGCCTATTTGCCGCTTGTCATCGCCTTCGCGGCGCTTTGTCTGATCGCCGTTGTCGACTTGCCGATCCGGAAACTTCAAGTCATCGACCTCGAACTGAGCACCGTGGGTCTCTGCGCCGCTTTTCTCGTGATCGCCGGAGCGATGGTGCTGTTGCGGGGACGCCGGACGCTCGCGCTTTCGGCATTGGCACCGGCTGGCGTCGTCTCGCTCTATCTTGTCGCCAGTTCCGAAATCACGCGAATCTACGGGCCGTACCACATTGCATCGGCGCTGAAATCTCACGAGACCTATGGCATCGCGCAGATCGGCGGCCGCTACCACGGCGAGTTCAGCTTCACGGGGCGACTGCTCCGGTCCGTGGACGTTCTCGAAAAACAAGCCGCCATCGCCGAGTGGATTGATGAGCACCCGGGTGGCATCCTGTTCGGTCGCACCCGACACATGCCCGCCGGTACGGAAGACGGCGACATTTTTCTTTTCCGTGGCCGATCTTACCGTCTCTGGCCCGTACCAGCGCCATGAACGACGCCATGCCCGAAATCAGCATCGCGGTGCCGATACGGAACGAAACCGGGAACGCGTAACCACGGTGAACGGCGAAATACTGGCGGTGGCGACCGGGCTCGTTGCGCGCAATCCGATCCCGGGGCTTGTGGATCACATCACCACCGTCCCGATGGCGCAACTACCCTTAGTATTGATCCCGACTCGGGTAGCGCCGGCTTTCATCGTGTTGCATCTGATCGTATTGATGCAAATTCGGGCGCAAACACGGGCCGCTTCTCACACTGCGTAGGGCTGCCGATGCTTTGCGAACGGCGGAACGCCACCGAGCGTGGCGGCTTAGATCCGAGGTGACGGGAACTATCCCAAAGTTTCGATGCGCCTTGAAACGTCGACCCTAACCCGCACTATTCATCCTCCACGTAAACGTTCCTGACAGGTACGCTAAATGCGACGTCGCAACCCGAGCGATCCTCGCAACCACGCCGTGAAACTCAGATATGAGAATACCGACGCTGCTTCCCGCTCACTCTGAGGCGAGTATGACAAATATGTAACAAACTGTAATAATCTGCGCAACTTGCGTCCGTCGCGCGATAGTCGTTCTTGACCGGTATAAGCTGCCGGAATTGTGTCATAGCGCCACGAAGATGGGTTCCCAGAGCACACAGCGCGCATATTTCACGTGCTCTCGGGGTCACCTAAGTAGGATGGCTAGATGATAAGACATGAGACCGAATGCGCACGGACTGTCCGTGTCGATACAAAAATCATCGTACGATTTACGACGTTACAACGCGTCGCGTCCTCAGCTTATGCCGCCGAATATTCGCATCTTGCGGTGCAACATTATCGACAATCTGGGGTTCGATGATGTTTGCTAAGCATAGCCTGGACTGCTTAGCCTCTGGTTTTTCGTTTTTGGAAGGCCCCGTTTGGCTTGATGCTGAGGCCCAATTAATGCGCCGGACCCGTTTTGAACACGGTGGCGTTTTGGTTAGTGATATTGCGCAAAGCCGTTTGTATCTCTGGAGCGATGGAGAAATCGATGTATTTCGTGAGCATAGCCGCGCTGCGAATGGGAATACGCTGGATGCATCGGGCGCCTTACTGACCTGCGAACACGGCAGCCGACAGGTAACACGCACCGATCCATCGGGAATGATCACGGTCGTCGCTAAGTCCTTCTGCAGCAAGAAACTCAACAGTCCAAATGATGTCGTCGTAGCAAATGATGGGTGCATATTTTTCACCGATCCACCCTACGGAGTAGAAGACAGCGAACGCGAATTGGATTTTCAAGGGCTCTTTCGGAGCAATGCAGCAGGGACGGAACTCACAGTGATCGCCGCAGATTTCGAGAGACCGAATGGATTGGCGTTTTCACCGAGCGGAGAGATCCTGTACGTCGCGGATACGGCGCGCTGCCATATTCGGGCACTCCGTGTCACAGCTGATGGCGGTGTAGCAGACGACTCCGTTTTCTGCGATGCCGAGCGACCAGACGGTCTGCGCGTCGATCGAGCGGGTAACCTGTATGTCGCCGCGATGAACGGCATAGAGGTTTACGATACGAGTGGGGCAAACCTGGCGCGGCTCGATATGCCCGTGAGACCAGCTAATCTGGCGTTCGGTGGGCTCGAAATGCGGTCGCTATTCATCTGCGCTCGCCACAATCTGTATCGCGTCGAGACCGAGATTGGAGTGAGAGAGCTGCATGATTGTTGATTTGAAAACGCTCCTAGGCGTTTTGCTACGCCCCGTTTTGTTCCTATTGTATTTTTTGTCGGGTTTCGTGCCACGCGATCGTAACAAGCTCGTGTTTGGAAGCTGGAGTGGCCATCGTTACGCAGACAATACGGCAGCGTTGTTCGAATATATGTGTCGTGCAGGCGATCCGAAATTGCGTCTCGTTTGGCTCTCTCAGGAGAGGCTAATTGTTAAGCGCCTGCAGGATATGGGGGTTTGCGCCTTTCACGCCTGGTCGCCACGCGGACTCCATGCTTGCCTTACCGCGGGAACGCTGGTGTTCGATGGTTTGACCAAGGATATTAATCACTGGACTTCGCGCGGCGCTCAGCGAGTGTTGCTTCGCCACGGCGTCGGTATCAAGAAAATCGAGCGGGCGATCGATGCGCCTAACCATCACTTGTACAAACTGTTTCACGGCAATCTCTTGCAGAAACTTTATTGGCGCTACCTTATTCCCTGGCATGTAGTGCAACCTGACCTAATCATCGCGACATCTCCGGACCATGCGAAACAAGCTGAGGCTTACTATGACGTCGATCCCGACCGCATCGTGATCACCGGATTTCCCCGTAATGATCAGTTAGATAAAAACATGAGTGATGACCTAGACGCAGATCTGCTGCGGTGGTTGCACGAATCGCGTCGGTTGGAGATCCCGGTTTTTTTACTCCTCCCGACATTTAGGGATCAACGATCGCCGTTACCGTTTTCTTGGCATAAGCTAAACGATATCGCGGGCCGCGCCGGCGTACGGATCCTAATGAAGTTGCACTATGTCGACGAGCGACGGGGCGTCGCATCGGGTTTTGAGAACCAGTCGCATGTCGTATTGGCAGATGCATCGATCATTCCAGCGAGCTTGTTTAATAAGGTCGACGCCTTGATCAGCGATTACTCCAGTGTAATTTACGATTTCATCCTGACACGCAAGCCCGTCGTATTTTTCGTACCAGACTACGACGAGTACCGCAGGGGCCGTGGATTTTTCTACGACTACGATACGGTGACGCCGGGGCCGAAAGCTACGAATATGGCGGAATTGGAGGCCGCGCTGCGTATGGTTACAGAACATGGTCGCGGCGCATGGGCGGCCGATTATGAACGGGTACTGGATAAATTTCATACCTTCAAAGATACCGGTTCTTGCGAACGGACTTACAACCTAATCCTGTGTCGTTGTGTCAACCGAGGCAACAATTCGACAATCATCTCCAGCGAGGTTCCGCCAGTCGCGCGGAGTGATTGACAGTGAACGTATTAGTCACAGGTGCTTGCGGTTTCATCGGCAGATACATGGTATCCGAGCTGCTCGACGCCGGGCACCGCGTTCGCATTCTCGATAATGCACCAAGCACGCTCACCGATGTGGAGAAGATAACTGGCGACATCAACGACGCTGAGACTTGTCGATCGGCGTGTCAGGACATGGATACCGTTATTCACAGTGCTGGGATTCACGATGCTGAAGCGGTCGCCCGCGGTCCGCAGCGCATGTTGGACGTAAACGTCGCCGGAACGCTGAATATATTGAACAGCGCTGCGGAGCAGTGCGTCTCGAACTTCGTGTACTTGTCATCCGCCAAGGTGTACGGCGAACCTTCGTCATTACCGTCATCGGAAACGGACCTCCCCCGGCCACTCGAAATCTATGCGCTTTCCAAACTTGCGAGTGAACACTATTGTCACCTCTTCTGCGATTCGGTCGGATTGAACGTGGGTATTGTGCGCCCGTTTTCGGTTTATGGCCCCGGGCAAAGTTTGGGAAGCGGCTATATAGGCATGTTATTGGAATCACTCTTGACCGGTTGCCCGCTACGGTTGCCCGGCGAGCCGGAATTCAAGCGCGACTTCGTTTACGTCGTTGACGTTGCTCGACTATGCACACGAGTAGCGACGGAACCCAGACCGGGATTACACGTGTTCAACGCGGGTAGCGGCACCACTTGCAGTCTGCGTAGACTCGTCGCGCTTGCGAACGATCTTTTTGCTGATGAGGTTTCGGTGGAATATAAGCGACCGCAATCTATAACGATTACGCGCACGCACGCGGATATGAGCACAGTTGCGGACGAATTGGATTTCGTCCCAGAGATCGCGCTCACCGAGGGCTTGCGGCAAACTCTAGATTGGTTCGTGCGCGCCAAAAGAGACGATGCGGTTTTCAATGAAGCGAAGTTTTGAAACGTGATCGCGGTCGCGATCCTAGCTGCGGGGCAAGGCTTAAGATTTGGCCGCGGTGACTTGCCCAAGCAGTTTGCGTTGATCGCCGGGAAACCGGTTTTCGTTTACTCGGTCGAGCTTTATCGACGAGTAGAATCCATGGGACCGTTGATTCTGGTGACTAATCCAAACTTTGTCGACAAAACAATTGAAATGCTGACGCAATTCGATTGCGCGGATGACCTCACAATCGTGGCGGGCGGAAACACACGACGTGCTTCGATTCGAAACGCGATATCCTGGTTGACGGACAACAGCTCGATGTCTGGCGATGATCGACTGGTTCTGCATAATGCGGCATCCCCAAATACCTCTGAGCTTCTCGTTCGTCGATGCATCGATATGGCTCGCGACGCCGATGCTGTGCAAGCATACACGCCCGAGCTTCGGACCGTATTTGAGGTTGCAGCCGGGACGGTCGGATCAGTACTACGACGGGATCGGCATGCCGTGTCGTGTGATCCGACGATTTACAAAATGTCGGTGCTGCGAGAAGCACTAAATCACGAGCAGCGATTAGACATCCCCGGTGATGCAACGACGGATATCGTCAACGAGCTGGGCTATTCGATCCAACTCGTTCAATCGGAATACGACAATATTAAAATTACGACGCGCTGGGATCTCGCCGCCGCGAAGGAAGCGATGGTCCAAACTAAACAATGATCGCCGTTGTCTATCGAGCGACTCGAGGGGAATACTGCTGACTAGCGGTGCTTTGCGCAACGCGGCGCCTATATTGCTTATTGTGCCGCCGCGCGTGTGACGGGCGGGTGAAAAAATCGGCGTTAAATCCCGGATCGAATCAGGTTTCTGTCGTCCCTTCAGCCTCGTCGTCATCCGGTCGATCTACTAGCTCGATAATAGCCATCGGCGCTTTATCGCCGGCTCGATATCCACACTTCATAATTCGTGTATAACCGCCGGGTCGATCACGGTAGCGTGACCCGAGCGTGGAAAAAAGCTTAGTCACCGCATCCCGATCTCTAAGGCGGGCGAACGCGAGCCTACGATTTGCGACGGAATCAGATTTTGCCAACGTAATTAGCGGCTCCACCTTGTGCCGTAGCTCTTTAGCTTTAGCCAAAGTGGTGTGAATGACTTCGTGTTGAAACAAAGACGAAGCCATGTTCCTGAACATAGCTTTTCGGTGCGCACTCGTACGATTCAAATGGCGTCCCGAATGTTGATGTCTCATGGTCTTGTTCTCTATCGATCACCAGCGATCCGAATTTACGGGCGGTCGGGGTTGAAGAGGTTTTTCGGCGGCCAATTTTCCAATCGCATACCTAAAGATAATCCTCGCGCGGCGAGCACATCCTTAATCTCCGTGAGCGATTTTTTGCCTAAGTTCGGCGTCTTAAGCAGCTCCACTTCCGTTCTTTGAATCAAATCACCGATGTAATAAATGCTTTCTGCTTTCAAGCAATTCGCTGATCGAACCGTCAATTCGAGATCGTCAATCGACCTCAATAGGATCGGATCGATTTCCTCACCCTGACTAGAGTCACCGGCTGCTTCAAACGGTTCGTCGCGCAGGTCCACTAAAACGGCAAGTTGGCTTCGCAAGATACTCGCGGCTTCCTTAACCGCAATTTCGGGATCAATCGTACCGTTCGTTTCGATGGTCAGAATTAGTTTGTCTAAGTCTGTCTGCTGTTCAACGCGAGCACTTTGGACTTCATATGCAACCCGCCGTACGGGGCTGAAGGAAGCATCCATTTTTAGTCTGCCAATAGCGTGGTCACTTTCTTCCGGATTTTCGCGATTCATGGCCGGTTGATAACCGCGGCCCCTTAGCACTTTGAGGGTCATATTGATTTCACCGTTATCGCCAAGGCTGGCGATGTGGTGACCCGGATCGACGATTTCGACGTCGTGATCGAGCGTAATATCCCCTGCCGTTGCCGATCCCGGACCCTTTTTATTTAATGTCAAAGTAGCTTCGTCACGCGCGTGCATCCTGACTGCGAGGCTTTTCAAATTCAATAAAATATCCGTAACGTCTTCCTGCACACCCTCAATGGTCGTGTACTCATGCAGTACGTTACCGATCTCGACCTCGACGATTGCACTACCTTTCATCGAGGATAGCAATACCCGCCGCAAAGCGTTGCCCAGCGTATGACCGAACCCGCGATTGAGAGGTTCTAAGGTAATCTTGGTCGTATTACCGCTAACAGGTTCGACACCTGCGATCTTGGGTTTCAACATTTCATTTGCCGCCGCTGCCATATCGATCTCCTAAGTCAAACCGTAAGTGTTACTTCGAGTACAACTCGACCACGAGCGATTCGTTTATATCTGCCGGCAAATCATCCCGCACGGGCAGTGACTTGAACACGCCTTCCATTTTTTTTGCATCGACATCCACCCACTCGGGAAAACCGATTTGCTCTGCGATCGCTAGCGCGTCTTGCACCCGAACTTGCGCTCTCGCCTTTTCTCGTATCGCAACACGATCCTCCGGCCGCACTTGATATGATGGAATATTCACCAGACCTCCGTTAACAGTAACCGCTTTATGATTGACAAGTTGACGTGCTTCTGCGCGCGTCGCACCAAAGCCCATTCGGTACACTACGTTGTCTAAGCGGCATTCCAACATCTGCAGCAGGTTTTCCCCCGTCACCCCTTTGCGTCGCGCTGACTCTTTGTAGTAATTGCGAAACTGACGCTCAAGAACACCATAGATATAGCGCAATTTTTGTTTTTCACGCAGTTGAACAGCGTAGTCTGACTGGCGTCGGTTACGACTATCGCCGTGTTGGCCCGGGGGCTTATCTAACTGACATTTCGATTCGACCGGCCGCGCTCGGCTCTTCAATCCCAAGTCGACGCCTTGTCGGCGACTTAATTTACATGTTGGTCCTAAGTACCTTGCCATAACTTATTCTCGCTCAGACGCGCCGCCGCTTAGGGGGCCGACAACCATTGTGAGGAATTGGTGTAACGTCGGTGATATTCGTAATCTTGAACCCCGCAGCGTTTAGCGCCCGTACCGCGGATTCTCGACCCGGTCCAGGACCTTTCACGAAAACGTCGAGGTTTTGCGTGCCATAGTCATCCATTACGTGCGATAACCTTTCCGCGGCGACTTGTGCCGCAAATGGGGTGCTCTTGCGCGATCCTCGAAAACCACTACCGCCCGCGGTCGCCCACGCCAACGCATTCCCCTGCCGATCCGTAATCGTAATGATCGTATTATTGAACGAGGCGTGTATGTGCGCGACGCCGTCTACGACCGTTCTTTTCGATCGCTTGCGCGTTTTAGGGGATGAAGTTGCCATGATCTAAATTCTGCCTTTTCTATCCGTCCACTATTTTTTGACCAAACGCCGCGGCCCTTTCCGCGTCCGCGCGTTCGTGCGTGTACGTTGCCCTCGCACCGGTAACCCGCGACGGTGTCTGATCCCGCGGTACGCGCCGAGATCCATCAAACGCTTAATATTCATCGACACGTCGCGCCTGAGATCACCCTCGATCAGGTACTGCCCCACACTCGCTCGCAAAGACTCGAGCTGCTCTTCTGTCAAGTCTTTTATTTTCTCATCTGACGGCACTCCCGTCGCCTCGCAAATCTTCCTAGCACGCGCATTTCCGATGCCGTAGATATGGGTTAACGCGACAATCGTGTGTTTCCGATCCGGAATATTTACGCCAGCGACACGTGCCATTTAACTAAGCCTCATCTTGGGAGTATTGACGTTTAACCCTGCCGTTGTTTGTGGCGCGGATCTTTGCAAATGATGCGCACGGTCCGTTTTCGCCGGATAACACGACAATTTCGACACATTGGTTTTACCGATGCCCGCACTTTCATGATCTAAGCTCCTACATCCTTCCGTATCATCGGCGTCCGTAACCCTTGAGGTTCGCCTTTTTCAACAAGCCTTCGTATTGATGCGACATCAAATGTGCTTGCACCTGGGCCATGAAATCCATGACGACGACGACAATAATTAGCAGCGATGTGCCACCGAAATAGAACGGCACATTGAATTTCAATATCAAAAATTCCGGCAACAAACACACCAAGGTGATGTATATAGCGCCGACGGCGGTGAGTCGCGTCATAACACCATCGATATATTTCGCCGTTTGTTCCCCCGGTCGGATTCCGGGCACTAAAGCACCTTGTTTCTTCAAGTTATCTGCGGTTTCTTTGGGATTAAAAACCAAGGCAGTATAAAAAAAGCAGAAAAATATTATCGCGATGGCATAGAGCAATACATACAATGGCTGCCCTGGTGACACCATCGCTGCAAAATCACGTAACCAAGAAAGGCCTTCGGCGTTACCGAGCCAGCCGCCTAAAGTCGTGGGAAATAAGATAATGCTAGACGCGAAAATTGGCGGTATGACACCCGACATATTGAGCTTGAGTGGTAGATGGCTCGATTGCGCCGCGTACATTTGTCGACCACGTTGCTGCTTAGCGTAATTTACCGTAATTCGACGCTGGCCACGTTCGACGAATACTACCAGTGCGGTAACTATCAAAGCCAAGGCAAATAAAGCAAACACCATGAACAGATGCAGTTCGCCCGTGCGTGCCAACTCTAACGTGCCGCCTATCGCCGCGGGCAAGCCGGCGACGATGCCGGCAAAAATGATCATCGAAATTCCGTTACCGATCCCGCGTTCGGTAACCTGTTCACCCAGCCACATCAAAAACAAGGTGCCAGTGACTAATGTCGTAATACAGGTTATGCGAAACGCGATCCCCGGGTCGTTTACGAGCTGCAACCCAGCCGCGGATTGCTGCTCCAGCATGATCGCCACACCAAGCGCCTGAAATATCGATAATGCAACCGTGCCGTAACGGGTGTACTGATTAATTTTTCGGCGCCCCGATTCGCCTTCCTTTTTCAACTGCTCGAGCTTGGGGTGAACAACGCTCAGCAACTGCATAATAATGGATGCAGAAATATACGGCATGATACCAAGCGCAACCACCGAGAACCGCTCCAGTGCGCCGCCGGAAAACATGTTAAACATATCGAGAATCGTGCCGCGCTGCTGGTCAAACAACGTAGCCAAAGCGGTTGGATTAATCCCAGGCACGGGAATGTGCGTGCAAATTCGAAAAACAACCAGCGCACCGATCAAAAACAACAGGCGTTGCCGCAGCTCGGTGAGCTTGCCGACGCCTGCCAGACCTCCCGGTAGCGTTTGAGCTGCGCGCGCCATATTGCTAGCTTTCGACCTTACCGCCTGCCGCTTCGATGCGCGCGCGCGCGCCGGGCGTGACAGCAAGTCCGCGCACAGTGACGGGTTTAGAGAGCTCTCCCGACGCCACCACTTTGACGCGTTTAACGTCGCGACGAACGATATTCGCGGCCTTCAAAACAGCGAGGTCTACGACATCGACGCCGGCACGTTGCAACTCGTGCAACCGCACTTCATCTGAGAAACGCGCCACGCGCGATTTGAATCCAAACTTGGGCAAGCGTCGCTGAAGTGGCATCTGGCCACCTTCAAATCCAACTTTGTGGTAGCCCCCCGAACGTGACTTCTGCCCTTTGTGCCCACGCCCGGCGGTTTTGCCGGTCCCCGAGCCAATACCACGTCCAACACGCTTGCGCGATTTCTTTGCTCCGGCCGCCGGTTTTAAGTCATTCAAAAACATCAGCTAGCCTCCTCGACGCGCAACAGATATGAGATTTTATTGATCATGCCGCGGATTTCAGCAGTATCTTGAACTTCCACTGTGTGACCGATGCGACGCAAACCCAAGCCGCGCACGCATTGCTTGTGCTTCTCCAAGCGACCGTTAACGCTTTTCACCAACGTCACTTTGAGACGCTCGGCCACCGCACTAACTCCTAATCTCTTCGAGAGATTTGCCGCGCTTCGCCGCAACGTATTCGGGATCCGCCATCCTCGCCAAACCTTCTATCGTTGCGCGAACGACGTTGATTGGGTTGGAAGTACCAATCGATTTCGCCAATACGTTGTGCACACCGAGCACCTCGAAGACAGCTCTCATCGGCCCGCCGGCGATTATTCCGGTACCCGGCGATGCAGGTTGCATATAAACCTTCGCGGCTCCGTGTATACCGACCACGGGGTACTGCAAGGTATCGCCGTTGAGTGCCACCGCCACCATATTACGGCGCGCGTTTTCCATCGCCTTTTGAATCGCAACCGGCACTTCACGGGCTTTGCCTCGCCCGAGTCCAACACGACCTGCCCCATCGCCGACCACTGTCAACGCGGCGAAGCCAAAAATACGGCCGCCCTTAACGACCTTTGCGACGCGGTTTACTGCGACGAGCTTTTCGAAAATACCTTCTTGATTTTCGGCGTTAGTATCAGCAGCCATCATTGATCCTATTAAATCTTAACTACTCGCAAGAGCCTCGGGGCCTAGAACTTAAGACCGCCTTCACGAGCCGCATCGGCCAGTGCCTTCACGCGACCGTGATATCTAAATCCAGACCGATCGAACGCCACTCGTTCGACGCCCGCAGCCCGGGCACGTTCTGCGATCAATGCGCCAACAGCAGTGGCGGCCGTGATATTGCCGCCATTAGAGATCCGCGCACGAAGCTCTTTGTCTATGCTAGACGCGGATGCCAAGACCTGAGCGCTGTCCGCGCTGAGTACCTGGGCATAGATATGACGCGGTGTGCGGTGAACTTTGAGACGATTTGCCCCAAGCTCGGAAATATGACGTCGAGTCTTAGTACCGCGCCGCGTGCGCGCTTGGCGTTTGTTCACAACAACCCCTTACCCACTCAACCTTTCTTAGCTTCCTTGCGACGAACATGCTCATTTGCATAACGCACACCCTTGCCTTTGTACGGCTCCGGGGGGCGGAATTTGCGAATATTCGCAGCCACCTGTCCAACTTTTTGCTTGTCGATACCCTTGATCAAAATTTCCGTTTGGCTCGGCGTCTCAATCGTGATCCCATCGGGGACATCAAAATCCACCGGATGTGAAAAACCCAAAGAGAGATTTAACGTGTTCCCTTTCACTTGTGCGCGGTAACCAATGCCGTTGATCTCCAACTTACGCTCGTACCCCGTGGAAACACCGATAACCATATTGTTTATCACCGCCCTCGAGGTCCCGGCCAAGGATCTTATCCGTGGTGTCTCTTGCGCAGCCTTCACCTGAATTACACCGTCCCCAGTTTCCAACGCGACGTTGCTCGGAAGTGCCCACTGCAGTTCGCCCTTCGGACCTTTCGCCGTGATCCGGTGACCATCGGTTTTAACTTCGACACCGCTAGGTACTTCAATCGGTTTGTTTCCTACGCGAGACACTTCGACCTCCTCAATACACCGCGCACAACACCTCACCGCCAATGCCCGCCTCCCGGGCCTGGCGATCGGTCATTAAACCTTTTGAAGTGGACACAATAGCGATGCCGAGACCGCCGATAATGCGTGGCAACTTCGTTTGGCCGCGATAGACCCTCAATCCCGGGCGGCTGACACGTTCGATATGTTCGATCAACGGGCGACCTTGGTAGTACTTCAACGCGACCACGAGTTCTGGGTAGCGAGGATGTTCGTCCACCCGAAAATCTTCGATATAACCCTCGTCTTTGAGCACTTTGGCAACCGCCACTTTTTGGCGCGACGACGGCATAGCAACTTCGCGCTTGGCACGCGCCTGCGCGTTACGGAGGCGCGTGAACATATCTGCAAGCGGATCTTGATTGCTCATGGCGTTTTTCCTCTACGTGCGTGCGGCACCAGCCTTACCAACTCGCTTTAACCAAACCGGGGACATGTCCTTCCATCGTCAAGCGCCGCAATTCGTTTCTGCCCAAACCGAATTTTCGATACACGCCGTGCGGACGGCCGGTAAGTTGGCAACGATTGCGGCCGCGTACCGGCGAAGAGTCGCGCGGCAATTTCTGCAATTTAATCCGCGCCGCGTCACGTTCTTCCATAGACAAATCCGCATCCTTTGCAGCCGCTTTCAGCTCAGCGCGTCTAGCTGCATACCTCGCCACCAGGCGCGCCCGCTTTACTTCTCTCGCAATCATGGAACGCTTAGCCACAACTCACCCTCGCAATGGAAACTTAAATGCTTCCAACAAAGCTTTTCCTTCCTCGTCCGTTACCGCACTCGTTGATATTGCGATGTCCAGACCTCTTAATTTATCGATCTTGTCGTAGTCGACTTCCGGGAAAATAATTTGCTCTTTAACACCGAGACTGTAGTTACCACGACCGTCGAAAGCACGAGCACTAAAGCCGCGAAAATCCCGGATGCGCGGTATCGCCACATTGATCAAGCGGTCGAGAAACTCATACATTCGCTCTCGCCGTAGAGTGACTTTTGCACCGATAGGCCAACCATCTCGGATCTTAAACCCGGCGATCGATTTACGCGCATAAGTAATGATCGGTTTCTGGCCCGCGATTAACGTCATATCGGAGACCGCGTGTTCTAAGATCTTCTTATCCCCAATTGCTTCGCCAAGCCCCATGTTCAAAGTGATTTTCTGCACGCGGGGGACTTGCATGATGCTACCGTAAGAAAACTTCGCCATGAGATCGCCAACGATCTGGTTTTTGTATAATTCCTCTAACCGAGACATCGCGCCAACCTTTGCTAAATATCCACGACTTCTTCGTTGGATTTAAAAAACCTTACCCGACGCCCGTCTTCCAACGTTTTGATGCCAACCCGATCGCCCTTGTTCGCGGTCGGATTGAACAAAGCGATGTTCGAAATATCAATCGGTGCTTCTTTCTCCACGATCCCGCCCGGCGCATTCTGCATCGGATTCGGTTTTGTATGGCGTTTGACCAAGTTGACGCCTTCGACGATGACTTTGCGTTCGGACATTATGCGCAAAACCACCCCGCGCCGATCTTTGTCTTTTCCGGCAATAACAATTACGTCATCACCTTTTTTGATCTTGTTCATCGGCTACACGCTCGCTCGATCTACAATACTTCTGGAGCTAGCGAGACGATCCGCATGAAACGATCGCCACGCAACTCGCGTGTTACTGGCCCAAAGATTCGAGTCCCGATAGGCTGCAGTTGTTTATCGAGCAAAACCGCTGCGTTCCCGTCAAAGCGGATCACCGAGCCATCGGGGCGACGCACACCCTTGCGTGTGCGCACTACGACGGCGTCAAAAATGTCGCCCTTTTTGACTTTCCCGCGCGGGATCGCTTCTTTTACGCTGACTTTAATCACATCTCCGATTCGCGCATAGCGACGCCGCGAACCTCCCAGTACCTTGATACACATCAATCGGCGTGCGCCACTATTGTCGGCCGCATCGAGCATGCTTTGCATTTGAATCATTTTTATACTCCATTGGCCAATGGTCTAAACTTGCGTCGCACGTTCGACGATCCGCTGAAGGCGCCAAGCCTTGTACTTAGACATCGGTCGACAAGCTTCGATCGCGACCGTGTCACCTTCGTTGCATTCGTTATTTTCGTCGTGCGCAAATAACTTCGTAGAACGCCGAACATACTTTTTATATAGCGGATGCACAATGTGCCTATCGACCCGAACAGTGATCGTTTTGTCCATCCGGTTACTTACAACTTGGCCGACGAAACTACGCTTTACCGGTGTAACATCACTCATTAGTCGCACTCACTTCTTTTTCCCGCAAAATTGTTTTAAGCCGTGCGATTTCTCGGCGTACCGCACGCTGCGCGTGCGGTCGTGTTTCCTGACCCGAACCTTGTTGCATGCGGAGGTTGAACTGCTCTCGCCGTGCGTCGATAATCAAAGCTTGCAGCTCGTTGACGGTTTTTTGCCGTAACTCATCTGGGTTCATCACATCACTTTCCGGGATTCAAAAATGGTGGCGACCGGTAACTTCGCTGCCGCCAAACGAAACGCTTCACGTGCGCTATCCTCGTCCACGCCCTCCATCTCGTAGATCACGCGACCGGGCTTGATCACCGCGACCCAATATTCGACGTTTCCCTTACCTTTGCCCTGGCGAACTTCGAGCGGCTTCTTCGAGATAGGTTTATCAGGGAACACCCGTATCCATATTTTACCGCCCCTTTTGATAGCTCGCGTAATAGCTCGGCGACCGGCTTCGATTTGTCTTGCGGTCAAACGCCCGCGAGACGTCGCCTTTAGTGCGTATTCGCCAAAACTTACGTTCTGGCCGCGATACGCTAGGCCCCGGTTACGGCCTTTCTGCTGTTTTCGAAATTTTGTCGTTTTTGGCTGAAGCACGACTGTTCCCCCTTAGCCAACCGCCGCAGGGGTATCGACCGCCGCCGCTGTTTCGAGGACTTGCTCGGGCTCCGGACGCATAACCTCGCCCTTAAAAATCCACACCTTCACGCCGATGACGCCATACGTCGTGCGTGCCTCAGCGAGGCCGTAATCGATATCCGCGCGCAGGGTATGCAACGGCACTCGACCTTCCCGGTACCATTCCGAACGCGCGATCTCGGCGCCGTTTAGTCGCCCAGCGACGTTTATCTTGATACCGAGCGCACCAAGGCGCATGGCGTTCGAGACCGCCCGTTTCATCGCACGACGAAACATAATGCGTCGTTCGAGCTGCTGGGCAACAGATTCAGCTACTAAGTATGCGTCGAGTTCGGGTTTGCGAATTTCTTCCACACTTATATGTGCGGGCACACCCATGATGTCGGACACCTGTTTGCGCAAGGCGTCGATATCCTCACCTTTTTTGCCGATCACAATGCCGGGTCGCGCGGTGTGAATGACGATCCTTGCGTTATTCGCTGGCCGTTCAATCTGAATCCGGCTTACGGATGCGTGCGCGAGCTTTCGACGCAGATACTTGCGCACCGCAAGATCGATATTCAAATAATCAGCATAAGTGCGACTATCTGCATACCATGTCGACGTCCAGTCCTTGATGATGCCTAAACGGATCCCGTAAGGATGTACTTTTTGCCCCATCGTGTTACTGCTCCAGTTCGTCCACAGTAATAGTAATGTGGCTCGTGCGTTTGAGAATGCGATTGGCACGACCACGTGCCCGCGGCATCCAACGTTTCATCGTCGGGCCCTCGTCAATCATGATCTGCTGGACGGCTAATTCGTCGATATCAGCGCCGTCGTTATGTTCCGCGTTTGAAATCGCCGATTCGAGTACTTTTTTGATGATGCCCGCCGCTTTTTTGTCGCTGAACGTAAGCACATTGACTGCTCGTTCGACCGACAGACCACGAATTTGATCGGCGACGAGACGTGCTTTCTGCGCCGATATCCGCGCTCGTTTTAATTTTGCTGTCGTCGCCATTTGTTCCTTTGTCCACTACTTCGTTTTTCTATCGGCGGCGTGGCCGCGATAAGTTCGAGTCGGAGCGAACTCTCCCAATTTATGTCCCACCATGTTCTCTGAAATAAAAACGGGCATGTGCTGTCGACCATTGTGAACAGCGATGGTTAACCCCACCATGTCAGGCATCACCATCGAGCGGCGCGACCACGTTTTGATCGGGCGCTTATCATTCGCTACGCGCGCGCGCTCGACTTTTTGCGCTAGATGATGGTCGACAAACGGACCTTTTTTTACTGAACGTCCCATCGTGCGCCTCGCTCTTTACCGTTTGCCGCGTTGTCGCACGATCAACTTATTCGTGCGTTTGTTATTGCGCGTTTTGTGGCCTTTCGTCGGCACGCCCCACGGACTAACGGGATGACGTCCTCCCGACGATCTGCCTTCCCCGCCACCATGGGGATGGTCTACTGGATTCATCGCCACACCCCGCACCGTCGGTCGTTTGCCGCGCCAGCGTTGGGCGCCCGCTTTTCCGAGTGATTGCAGCGAATGCTCAGAATTTCCTACTTCACCAACGGTCGCGCGGCATTCGATCGGTACGCGGCGCATTTCCCCGGATCTCAAACGCAGCGTCGCGTAGCTGCCTTCGCGCGCCACGTATTGAACCGCGGCGCCGGCGCTGCGCGCGAGTTGCGCACCCTTACCCGGTTTCAGTTCCACACAATGCACCGTCGCCCCAACGGGAATGTTGCGCAACGGCAAGCAATTACCCGCTTGAATCGGCGCATCGATCCCGGAACGCACGGACGCGCCAGCCGCCAAGCCCTTGGGCGCAATAATGTAGCGTCGTTCACCGTCCGCATAGAGCAATAAAGCAATATGAGCAGAGCGATTCGGATCGTATTCGATGCGTTCGACTTTCGCCGTGATGCCGTCTTTGCGACGTTTAAAATCAATGCGGCGGTAATGTCGCTTGTGTCCACCGCCACGGTGCCGGACAGTGATGCGCCCGGTATTATTGCGACCCGATCCCTTGCTTTTCGGCTCCAACAAGGGCGCGTGCGGCGCACCCTTATGCAGACCCGGTGTCACGACTGCGATCGCCGTACGGCGCCCTGCAGAAGTCGGTTTTGCTTTTATAACTGTCATAACATACTGCTCGTAAGCAAACTCATACGGTGTCGAAGAAATCTATGGAGTCACCGGAGCGAAGTTTCACGAAGGCCTTTTTCCAGCCGCGCCGAACACCTACGTTGCCCCGGAATCGCTTCACCCGCGCCGGTACGTTCGAAACCTGCACGGCGCGCACTTTAACATCAAAAAGTTTCTCCACCGCCGCTTTGATCTCAGCTTTCGTGGCATCGTTCTCAACGCGGAAAACATACTGATCGTATTTATCTGCGATCGTTGTTGCTTTCTCCGACAACTTCGGTTCAAGCAAGATCTGTAGTAAGCGCTCTTCAGTCATTTGAGCCGCTCCTGGAGACGATCGAGTGCGGTTTTCGTGATCACGACTTTGGCGTACGACACCAGCATCGCGGGATCGATCACATCGACGTCCGCGATCCCGACCCAGTGTAGATTCCGAGACGACAAATAAAGCGCCTCGGAGACCTGGTCGACCAATACTAAGAGATCTGTCGAATCGTAACGCTGTAAGGCTTGCGCTAAGTCCTTCGTTTTGGGCTGCGCCATGTCCAAATTATCAATGACGATTAAGCGCTGTTGCCGAACTAGCTCCGAGACGATCGAACGTAGCGCAGCACGGTACATTTTCCGATTGACTTTTTGGCTGAAATCGCGTGGTCTAGCCGCAAACGTCGCACCGCCCGAACGCCATAGCGGACTACGGATCGTGCCCGCGCGAGCGCGCCCCAATCCCTTTTGACGCCAAGGCTTCTGCCCGCCTCCGCGTGCGTCCGAGCGCGTTTTCTGCGCCTTCGTACCGCGTCTCGCACCGGCAAAATAGGCCGTTACAACTTGGTGAATTAGCGCCTCATTGTAGGGCGTCGCAAATACTTCATCGGCTACCTCGACATTGCCTGCCGTCGTACCGCTCGAGAAGGAATGTAGTTGCAGGTCCACTGGTTCAGCTCTCTGCGGTATCGACAACTGGGCCGCCTTTGAGCGAGGGGCGCACGATCACATCGCCACCTTTTGCACCCGGCACCGCGCCCTTGACAAGTAACAAGTTTCGCTCGATATCCACACGCATCACTTCGAGATCCTGGATGGTACAGCGCGCGTTGCCGAGTTGACCGGACATTTTCTTGCCTTTGAACACCTTTCCCGGTGCTTGATTCTGGCCGATCGAACCGGGTGCACGATGGGCTAGGGAATTTCCGTGCGTCGCGTCTCCCGATCGAAAATGATGACGCTTAATCGTGCCCGCATATCCCTTCCCCACTGTAGTGCCCGCGACGTCTACCCGTTGTCCAACCACGAAGACATCCGCCTTCAATTCCGCGCCCGCCGTCAACTCGTCCTCTGCATCTGCGAGGCGAAATTCCCACAAGCCCCGTCCCGCATCGATACCCGCTTTAGCAAATTCGCCGGCGCGGGGTTTCGTAATCCGGTTACGATGAGAATCGCCTGTGGTCACCTGCACGGCACGATAACCATCCGTTTCTAAGGTTTTCACACGTGTAACCCTATTCGGCAGTACTTCCAGCACCGTTACCGGCGTTACCTTGCCGTCGTCTGCATAGACGCGTGTCATGCCGCGTTTCCGTGCTATTACTCCTAGTGCCATTTGCTGCTACTCGAATTCCGAATATCTGTAATCGTCTTAATTCAACTTTATTTGCACGTCCACACCTGCCGCCAAATCGAGTTTCATCAAGGCATCGACTGTCTTATCTGTCGGGTTCACGATATCCAGCAACCGTTTATGCGTTCGAAGTTCATACTGATCGCGAGCGTCTTTATTCACGTGTGGAGAAATCAACAACGTAAAGCGCTCGATCTTTGTCGGTAGTGGGATCGGTCCTTTGACCTGTGCACCGGTACGTTTTGCTGTTTCCACGATTTCGCGTGTCGACTGATCGATTAGTCGATGGTCAAAGGCCTTGAGCCGAATCCTGATAACCTGCTGATTCATATTCGATCGCCTTTCACGCGCGCTGAGTTAAATTCACTTGTCTCTGGTCGCTACTTTCTGCTAGCGCAATCGAACTTCGCTTATTCTACGATTTTGGAGACGACGCCGGCGCCGACGGTTCGCCCACCTTCTCTAATCGCAAAACGTAATCCCTCTTCCATCGCTATCGGATTAATTAACTTCACCGTGATCTTCACATTATCACCCGGCATCACCATCTCAACTCCATCCGCTAACTCCACCGCCCCCGTCACATCCGTCGTCCGAAAATAAAACTGCGGCCGGTAATTATCAAAAAATGGCGTGTGACGACCACCCTCCTCCTTCGATAATACATATACCTCCGCCTCAAAATGACTGTGCGGCTTCACACTACCAGGCACACACAATACCTGACCCCGCTCTACCTCCTCCCGCTTCGTACCCCGCAACAACACCCCAACATTATCCCCAGCACGACCCTCGTCCAATAACTTCCGAAACATCTCCACTCCCGTGCACGTCGTCGTCGTCGTCTCCTTAATCCCTACTATCTCTACCTCCTCACCAACCTTGATAATACCTCGCTCCACTCGACCCGTTACCACCGTACCTCGCCCCGAAATCGAAAATACATCCTCTATCGGTAATAAAAATGGCTGGTCAACCGGACGCTCCGGTACCGGAATGTAATTGTCCATCTCCTCCAATAACTTCCATACCGACTTCATCCCTATCTCACTATCGTCTCCCTCCAATGCCTTCAACGCACTACCTATCACCACCGGCGTCTCATCCCCAGGAAATTGATACGTGTCCAATAACTCCCGTACCTCCATCTCCACTAGCTCCAATAACTCACCATCATCTACCATGTCCGCCTTGTTCATATACACCACTATGTACGGAACACCTACCTGACGAGCCAACAATATGTGCTCACGCGTCTGCGGCATCGGACCATCCGCCGCACTCACCACCAATATCGCTCCGTCCATCTGCGCCGCACCAGTAATCATGTTCTTTACATAATCCGCATGCCCCGGACAATCTACATGCGCGTAATGTCGACCCTCACTCTCATACTCAACATGCGCCGTCGCTATCGTAATACCTCGCTCCCGCTCCTCCGGCGCATTGTCTATCTGGTCGTAACCCCGCGACTCACCCCCGTACTTCTCCGACGTCACTACCGTCAATGCCGCCGTCAACGTCGTCTTACCATGATCAACATGACCTATCGTCCCTACATTTACATGCGGCTTCGTACGCTCAAACTTCTCTTTGGACATGCCTAGTCAACCTCGTCAATGTAAATTATTTGTTTGTTGTCAACCATTCTATTGACTACGCTTAATCACAGCTTCGGCCACGCTGCTAGGCGCCTCGACGTAACGCGCAAACTCCATCGAAAAAGTCGCGCGGCCCTGCGTCGCCGAGCGCAAATCAGTAGCGTAACCAAACATTTCGGACAGCGGCACCGTGGCACGGATCACTTTCCCGGCAGGCGAATCGTCGGTGCCTTCCAAGATCCCCCGCCGCCGATTTAAATCGCCATTCACAGGACCCAAATATTCTTCTGGGGTCACCACTTCGACGCTCATAACAGGTTCCAACAAAACCGGCTTCGCAGTTTGCGCGCCTTCCTTCACGCCCATTGAACCGGCGATTTTGAACGCCATTTCGCTCGAGTCAACGTCATGATAAGAGCCATCGTAAATCGTAACCTTCACGTCGACCATGGGATACCCGGCTATTACCCCATTTTGCAGTTGTTCCTCAACGCCTTTCTGCACCGCCGGAATATATTCACGCGGTACCGCGCCACCAACGATCTCGTTGACAAATTCAAAGCCGGCGCCGGCTTCGTTGGGCTCGAGCTTGAGTACTACGTGACCATACTGCCCGCGGCCGCCACTCTGCCGTACAAACTTGCCTTCAGCTTTTTCGACGACGTTTTTGATCGTCTCGCGATATGCGACTTGTGGTTTACCGACGTTTGCTTCTACTTTAAATTCGCGTTTCATGCGGTCGACGATAATGTCTAAATGCAGCTCGCCCATGCCCGCAATAATTGTCTGCCCTGACTCTAGATCCGTAGAAACTTTAAACGAGGGGTCCTCAGCGGCGAGACGCGATAAAGCGAGCCCCATTTTTTCTTGGTCCGCCTTCGTCTTCGGTTCCACCGCCACCGCGATTACCGGGTCGGGAAATTCCATGCGTTCCAACGTAATGACGTGACTACCGGCGCAGAGAGTGTCACCGGTCGTAACATCTTTAAGACCGACGGCAGCGGCGATATCACCAGCGCGGACTTCTTTTATTTCTTCGCGACTATTCGCATGCATCTGCAAGATGCGACCGATCCGCTCCTTCTTAGCCTTGACAGGATTAAATACAGAATCACCCGAGTTAATCACGCCAGAATAAACCCGAAAGAACGTTAAACTACCGACGAATGGATCCGTCGCAATTTTGAACGCTAAGGCGGAGAACGGTTCATCGTCAGAACTCTCTCGACTCACCTCCGTCGTACCGTCCTCGAGGATCCCTTTGATCGGTGGTACTTCCGTCGGCGACGGTAAGAACTCGACCACCGCATCTAAAACCGCTTGAACGCCTTTATTCTTGAACGCTGAACCGCAAAGAACTAGGACGATTTCATTATCCAGCACTCGGCGCCGCAAACCCGCTTTGATATCAACCGCCGATAAGGCCCCTTTATCCAAATATTTTTCTGTGAGTTCCTCCGTTGCCTCGGCAGCGGTTTCCATCATGGCCTCACGTAAGGTTTCGCATTCGGAGAGTATATTTTCGGGAACATCTGCTTCCTGAAACTCGGTACCGAGGCTGGCTTCGTCCCATTGCAACGCTTTCATTTTGATCAGGTCGACCACCCCGATAAAATGGTCCTCGGCCCCGATCGGTACCTGGATCGGCACCGCGTTTGCACCCAATCGTTCTTTAATTTGCGTGACGACACGCAGGAAATTCGCCCCAGCGCGATCCATCTTATTGACGAAAGCAAGCCGCGGAACTTCATACTTGTTTGCTTGTCGCCACACGGTTTCGGATTGCGGTTCGACCCCGCCAACAGCGCAGAAAACCGCGACGGCACCGTCTAGCACGCGCAGCGAGCGTTCGACTTCGATGGTGAAATCCACGTGTCCGGGGGTATCAATGATATTGATACGGTGCTCGGGAAACTGCTGCGCCATGCCATTCCAAAAACACGTTGTCGCTGCCGAGGTGATGGTTATACCGCGTTCCTGCTCTTGCTCCATCCAATCCATGACCGCCGCGCCATCATGTACCTCACCGATCTTGTGAGACACACCGGTGTAGTACAAGATGCGCTCGGTAGTAGTCGTCTTACCAGCATCGATGTGCGCCATGATGCCGATATTGCGATACCGGTCTATGGAAGTTGTACGTGGCACCTATCTAATCCCTAACTTGCTAACTAATACCGTGGTACTACCAACGATAATGCGAGAACGCGCGATTGGCTTCGGCCATCTTATGGGTGTCTTCACGTTTTTTTACCGCGTTACCACGACTTTCAAATGCATCCATTAGTTCGCCCGCGAGCCGACGATCCATCGATTTTTCACCACGCTTGCGCGCTGCATCGACCAACCACCGCATCGCCAACGCCATGCGCCTGGACGGTCTCACCTCAACAGGCACTTGGTAGGTTGCGCCGCCGACGCGACGCGATTTCACTTCTACGCGAGGCTCGATATTGCCGAGCGCTTCCTTAAAGACTTCCAAGGGATCACCCTTGCCCTTGTCCGCCATCTCATCGAGCGCCCCATAGACAATTTTCTCGGCGATCGATTTCTTGCCTCGAGACATCACCATATTGATAAACTTCGCGACAACGAGATCCCTGTATTTGGGATCGGGCAAGATTTCTCTTTTCCCGGCGACGTGACGTCTAGACATGTTGCTCTACCGCTGCTCTAAGCTTTAGGGCGCTTGGCGCCGTATTTGGAACGACCCTGACGACGATCACCGACGCCAGAGGTGTCTAAGGTGCCGCGCACCGTGTGGTAACGCACGCCGGGCAAATCCTTCACGCGTCCGCCGCGAATTAAAATGACTGAGTGCTCTTGAAGATTGTGACCTTCGCCGCCAATGTAGGTCGTTACTTCTTGACCGTTCGTAAGCCGTACACGTGCCACCTTGCGTAGTGCCGAGTTCGGTTTCTTCGGGGTTGTTGTGTAGACACGTGTGCACACACCGCGTTTTTGCGGACAACCGTCGAGTGCCGGTACGGTGCTCTTTTTCCGCTGCCGTTGGCGCGGCTTGCGCACTAATTGATTAATCGTTGCCATATGCTCGTCGCCGTACTGCCGCCTGGTCGCCCTACAGCAACCAAGCCCTACATTTTGAACAAATTCCTACAGATGGCGTTTGTCGACGATCAAGATTGTGCTATCCCAGTAATCACCCAAGCCTCCAAACAAAGGCGTAGGACCGCCTAAATCGGGATGCAAACAGGGCTCCCATGGGCGCTTGTCGCCCGCAAATAGGCCAAACCAACGGACAGGGGTGTCGTCAAATGCCGCGCAAAAAAAGCGACAGGCTCGGACACCCGATCCTGCCGCGGGAGCGGAATTATAAGGAAGTTCTAGGAGTTATGTCAACGGATCGCTCATTTTATCAGGGTTCGCCTTGCTCCGTTACACCCGGTGCGTCAGTCCCATTCGGCGGTACTTCCGCGGCCTGCGCTTCAGCGGCATGGTCTTCCTCCGCAGCGAGTGCCTCCATCAACTCGGCGTCGAGGCTTTGATGGCGTTTGCGGCGCCGTTCGTTGTGGTAGGTGAAGCCCGTCCCGGCTGGGATCAAACGCCCCACGATGACATTTTCCTTTAGGCCCCGGAGTTCGTCTCGCTTGCCGGTCACAGAGGCCTCCGTCAACACGCGCGTCGTTTCCTGGAACGAGGCGGCTGAAATAAACGATTCCGTAGCTAGCGAGGCTTTGGTGATGCCGAGCAATAATTGCTGATGGGTCGCCAAATCTTTGCCTTCGCTCTGCATGCGGTCGTTTTCATCCAGCAAGCGCTCTTTCTCGATTTGCTCGCCCGGCAAAAACCGGGTTTCGCCAGGATCACTGATTTCGACCTTGCGCAGCATTTGTCGAACAATGACTTCGATGTGCTTGTCGTTGATCTTAACGCCTTGCAGACGATAAACATCCTGGACCTCATTGACGATGTAGCGGGTCAATTCAGGCACCCCTTTGAGACGCAAAATGTCGTGTGAGTCGGGCGCGCCGTCGCATACGACATCGCCTTTCTCGACCTGCTCGCCTTCAAATACCGCCACATGACGCCACTTCGGTATGAGGGATTCGACCGTCTCGCCGTCTTCCATTCTAATCACGAGACGCTGCTTCCCTTTGGTATCTTTGCCAAAGGACACCAATCCGGTCGCTTCAGCCAAAATCGCCGGATCTTTCGGACGTCGCGCCTCGAAAAGATCTGCCACCCGCGGCAAGCCACCCGTGATATCACGCGTCTTCAACGATTCCTGCGGAATTCTCGCGAGTACGTCGCCGACCCGCACTTCTTTGCTCTCATCGGCAGTGACTATGGCGTTGGGCGGGAGAAAATAGTGTGCCGGTACACCAGAACCCGGAATCGTCAGTTCCTCGCCTTTGGCGTCGATCAATTGAATCATGGGGCGCAAATCTTTAGCGCTCGTCCCGCGTTGCTTCGGATCGGTTACGACCATGCTGGTCAGTCCGGTAATTTCGTCGACCTGTCGTGACACCGTCACACCTTCGACGATGTCTTGAAAACGAACTTTACCGACGACTTCTGAAATGATCGGATGGGTATGCGGATCCCAACTGGCGATCGCTTCACCGGCTGCAACACTATCGCCTTCGTTAACCGTAAGGGTAGCGCCGTAGGGGATCTTGTAGCGCTCACGCTCGCGCCCGATGTCATCGATCACAACCAACTCTCCCGAACGCGATATTGCAATATTATGTCCCGCCTCGTGCTGCAAAATTTTGATGTTGTTGAACCGCACCGTACCGCCATATTTGACTTCGACGCTGCTGACAGCGGCCGCACGCGAAGCGGCGCCGCCTATGTGGAACGTACGCATAGTCAACTGTGTGCCGGGTTCACCGATCGACTGTGCCGCGATGACACCAACCGCTTCACCGACGTTAACCAAATGACCGCGCGCGAGGTCACGTCCGTAACACGTCGCGCACACACCATAACGCGTCTCACAAGTAATGGGAGAACGCACGACAACTTCATCCACAGCATTGTCATCGAGCATTTGCACTAGGGATTCATCGAGGAGAGTCCCCGCAGGAGCGATCACTTCACCGTCACCCGGGCGCAATACATCGACGGCAATCACGCGCCCTAAAACTCGATCGCGCAAGGCTTCGACCTCATCACCACCTTCGATGATGGCCGCGAGCTCGATGCCGTTGCGAGTACCGCAATCTTCCGAAGTCACCACCAGATCCTGCGCAACGTCGACCAATCGCCGGGTCAGATAGCCGGAGTTCGCCGTCTTGAGTGCCGTGTCGGCTAAACCCTTACGCGCCCCATGCGTGGAAATAAAGTATTGGAGGACGTCTAAACCCTCGCGGAAATTTGCCGTGATTGGCGTCTCGATGATCGATCCGTCCGGCTTCGCCATCAAACCGCGCATCCCGGCCAACTGGCGAATTTGAGCGGCGGAACCCCGCGCACCGGAATCAGCCATCATATATATAGAGTTAAACGAGGCTTGCTTTACTTGCACCCCGGCGCTGTCGGTGACAGTCTCGGAACCGAGTTTATCCATCATCGCCTTTGCGACTTGATCATTTGTATGCGACCAAATATCGACGACTTTATTGTAACGTTCCCCGGTGGTCACTAAACCGGAAGCATACTGCTCCTCGATTTCCTTTACGCCTTCTTCAGCTGCGGCGATGATTCCTTCCTTCTCGGTCGGCACGACCATATCATCGACACCGATCGACACCCCTGCGCGCGTGGCTTGGCTAAATCCCGTATACATTAATCGGTCCGCAAAGATGACCGTTTCCTTCAAGCCAACGCGCCGATAGCAAGCGTCAAAAAGACGTGAAATCGCGCGCTTGTCTAACGTGCGATTGACCAACTCGAACGGCAATCCCGGTGGCAAAATCACCGACAGTAACGCCCGCCCAACCGTCGTGTCTTGTACAGACGTTGTCTCAACCGCGGTACCATTGCTGTCAAAACTCGTCTCGCTTAAACGTACTTTGCATTTCGCATGTAGCGTAGCACTGCCGGACTCATGCGCACGATGGACTTCAGTCAGATCACTGAAAACCATACCTGTACCTTTAGCCGACACAGACTCTCGCGTCATATAGTACAAACCCAACACAACGTCCTGGGTAGGAACAATAATCGGGTCACCGTTCGCCGGCGACAGAATATTGTTCGTCGACATCATCAAGCTGCGCGCCTCGAGCTGCGCCTCGATCGATAACGGCACATGCACCGCCATCTGATCACCATCGAAGTCAGCGTTGAACGCGGTGCAGACAAGCGGATGCAACTGGATTGCTTTGCCTTCTACCAATACCGGTTCGAAAGCTTGAATACCGAGACGATGCAAGGTCGGAGCACGATTCAACATCACCGGGTGTTCACGAATCACCTCCTCCAAAATGTCCCAAACTTCCGGCCCTTCGCGCTCCACAAGTTTCTTTGCCGCTTTGATCGTCGTCGCCAAGCCTCGACGTTCCAACTTGCTAAAAATAAACGGCTTAAAAAGTTCCAACGCCATTTTTTTCGGCAAACCGCACTGATGGAGTTTTAGGGTCGGACCAACGACGATTACTGACCGTCCTGAATAGTCGACCCTTTTCCCCAGTAAGTTTTGACGGAAACGACCTTGCTTGCCCTTGATCATGTCGGCCAAGGATTTCAACGGTAGTTTGTTTGTTCCTGTGATGGCCCGCCCCCTGCGCCCGTTGTCGAGCAACGCATCCACTGCTTCCTGCAGCATTCTCTTCTCGTTGCGGACAATAATATCCGGCGCATTCAAATCTAGGAGTCGTTTGAGGCGATTGTTGCGATTGATCACGCGTCGATAAAGATCGTTCAAATCGGATGTGGCGAAACGCCCGCCGTCTAGCGGCACTAAAGGCCGCAGCTCCGGAGGCAACACCGGCAATATCTTCATGACCATCCACTCGGGACGATTGCCTGAGTGCAAAAACGCTTCCATCAACTTCAAACGTTTCGTAAGTTTCTTGATCTTCGTTTCAGAATTCGTCTGCGGAAGTTCATCGCGAATAGTCGCGACTTCTTCAGAGAGATCCACCGTGCGCAACAGCTCGTAGACCGCTTCCGCTCCCATGCGGGCATCGAAATCATCGCCGTACTGTTCGATAGCCTCGAGGTAAGATTCTTCTGATAATAATTGTCCGCGCTCGAGTTCCGTCATACCGGGATCGATCACGACGTATGCTTCAAAATAGAGAATGCGCTCGATTTCACGCAAAGTAACATCGAGCAATAGCCCCATACGTGACGGTAATGACTTCAAGAACCATATATGTGCGACCGGGCTAGCGAGCTCAATATGGCCCATGCGCTCACGGCGTACTTTCGCTAAAGTTACTTCCACGCCACATTTTTCACACACAACGCCACGGTGCTTTAGACGTTTATACTTACCACACAAGCATTCGTAGTCTTTTATCGGCCCAAATATCTTGGCGCAAAACAAACCGTCACGTTCAGGCTTGAACGTACGATAATTGATCGTTTCAGGCTTCTTTACCTCGCCATAAGACCAAGATTTGATTTTCTCTGGCGATGCTAGTCCGATATTGATCGCGTCGAAGTCTTCAACTTGTCCATGACTCTTAAATAGATCGAGTAAATCTTTCACTTTCGGTAACCCCTTTTCAGGAACCTAGTAACCAAAACCCAGCCACGCCGCAGCGTGTTACTCGCGCTCCAACTCAATATCTATACCGAGCGACCGCATTTCTTTAAGCAAAACGTTAAACGACTCAGGCATGCCCGCCTCCATGCTGTGATCACCATCGACGATATTCTTGTACATCTTCGTACGACCATTAACGTCGTCAGATTTCACCGTCAACATTTCTTGTAGCGTGTACGACGCGCCATATGCCTCCAGCGCCCACACTTCCATTTCGCCGAAACGTTGACCGCCGAACTGCGCCTTACCCCCAAGAGGTTGCTGCGTGACGAGACTGTAAGGCCCGGTGGAACGCGCGTGCATCTTGTCGTCGACGAGGTGATTGAGCTTCAACATATACATGTAGCCGACCGTCACATCGCGGTCGAAAGGATCACCGGTGCGGCCGTCATAGAGCCGCGTTTGGCCGCTGCTCGGGAGTCCCGCGAGTTTTAACATCGCTTTAATTTCCGCCTCATGCGCGCCGTCGAACACCGGTGTTGCCATAGGCACACCATCCGTGAGGTTATGTGCGAGTGCCTGAACTTCGGCGTCACTGAACTCGTCGAAGTTTTCTTGCCGTCCACTCGCATTGTAGACTTCGGCTAAGAATTCGCGCAGTTCACCGGTGCCGACTCGGGTTTCGAGTAACTGCCCGATGCGTTGACCAAGCCCACGTGCGGCCCAACCCAGATGTGTTTCCAACACTTGGCCGACATTCATCCGAGATGGCACACCTAATGGATTCAGCACGACATCGACAGGCGTGCCGTCAGCCATATAAGGCATGTCTTCGACAGGCACAATCATCGAGATAACACCTTTATTGCCATGGCGACCGGCCATTTTGTCGCCGGGTTGCAGGCGGCGTTTAACCGCGAGGTAGACTTTCGCCATCTTTAACACCCCGGGTGCCAAATCGTCGCCGGAAGTCAGCTTCGACCGCTTCTCTTCAAATTGCTGTTCAAAGTCCTCGTTGTGTTGCTTTAATTGCGCAGACAACTGTTCCAATTGTTCGTTCGCGCGATCGTTGTCCACCCGGATCTCTAACCATTGCTTGCGTTCGATCTCCGCAAGTTGCAACGCTGCAACTTTTTCTCCTGCCTTAATGCCACTCACACCCTTTTTCACGGTCTTGCCGCTTAGGACACGTTGCGCACGTTGATAGATGTCGTCTTCAAGAATACGCAACTGGTCGTCCAAATCCTTCTTCACGCGCGCGAGTTCAGCGCGTTCTATCTCAAGCGCTCGGGCATCCTTCTCGACACCGTCACGCGTAAATACTTGCACATCAATCACCGTTCCGGTCATACCCGAAGGCACGCGTAGCGAGGTGTCCTTAACATCGGACGCTTTCTCGCCAAAAATTGCGCGCAAAAGTTTTTCTTCGGGAGTAAGCTGAGTTTCCCCTTTGGGAGTCACCTTGCCAACCAAGATGTCGCCGGGGTGGACTTCTGCACCGATGTACACGATTCCCGATTCATCGAGCTTCGACAGCGCGCTTTCGCTGACATTTGGAATGTCCGCGGAAATCTCTTCCGGCCCCAGCTTCGTGTCACGTGCGACGCAGGTAAGTTCTTCAATATGAATGCTGGTATATCGATCTTCTTGCACAACGCGTTCGGATATTAAAATCGAGTCTTCGAAGTTATAGCCATTCCACGGCATAAACGCGACTAACAGATTTTGACCCAAAGCTAATTCGCCAAAGTCGGTGGCAGGCCCGTCGGCGAGCACATCTTCGCCCGCGATGACGTCGTTTGGCTTCACCAGTGGTTTCTGGTTAATGCAAGTATTTTGGTTAGAACGCGTATACTTCGTGAGATTGTAAATATCAACGCCCGGTTCGCCGGCCTTGGTTTCATCATCATTGACCCGCACCACGATGCGGCCCGCATCAACGGTGTCTACGACACCACCACGTCGTGCCGAGACGATGACGCCAGAGTCTTGCGCTACCGTACGCTCTATACCTGTACCGACCAACGGTTTTTCGGTACGCAAGGTCGGCACCGCTTGCCGCTGCATGTTCGAACCCATCAACGCACGATTCGCATCATCGTGTTCCAAAAATGGGATCAAAGCTGCGGCGACGGATACGATCTGCATGGGCGAGACGTCCATGTACTGAATCCTGTCGGGCGTCGAGAGCGTGAATTCATTTAAGTGCCGACATGAAACCAAAGCGTCGATGAGCTCACCCCGATCATCCAGAGTCGCGTTAGCCTCGGCGATAACATATTGGCTTTCTTCGATCGCCGACAAATAATTGACTTCCATCGTAACGTGCCCGTTCTCGACGCGGCGATAAGGAGTTTCCAAAAATCCATACTGGTTAGTCCGCGCGTAGACAGCGAGCGAATTAATCAAACCGATGTTCGGTCCTTCTGGAGTTTCGATCGGACAGACTCGACCATAATGAGTCGGATGCACATCCCGAACTTCGAACCCAGCTCTCTCCCGGGTAAGGCCGCCTGGACCCAGCGCCGAGACACGGCGTTTATGCGTTACCTCAGAGAGCGGGTTATTCTGATCCATGAACTGCGATAACTGACTCGATCCAAAGAACTCTTTAATGACCGCAGATACCGGTTTAGCGTTGATCAACTCTTGCGGCATGTAACCTTCCGATTCCGCAAGGCTCAAACGTTCTTTCACGGCACGCTCGACCCGCACCAAGCCGACACGGAACTGATTTTCCGCCATCTCACCGACACTACGTACGCGGCGATTGCCGAGGTGGTCGATGTCGTCTACGGTGCCGTTACCGTCACGAATGTTGATCAATACCCGGAGCACATCGACAATATCTTCTTCGGTAAGAATGCCCGGACCTTCGCTGCTGTCACGCCCAACGCGGCGATTGAATTTCATCCTTCCGACGGCGGACAAATCGTAGCGTTCCGCAGTAAAAAATAAGTTACGAAACAGGTTTTCCGCGGCGTCTTTCGTGGGAGGCTCACCGGGCCGCATCGTACGATAAATCTCCACCTGCGCTTCTAAGCGAGAATTCGTCGGGTCAACACGCAACGTTTCCGAAATGTAAGCCCCACGATCCAATTCGTTGGCAAAAATCAGTTCGATAGAACCGACACCTGCTGCGAGCAGTTTTTCTAACAATTCGGAGCTTACTTCCTCGTTCGCCGCGGCGACGATCTCGCCGGTCGATTTGTCCACAATGTCGCACGCCAAAACGCGGCCGAGAATGAACGAGTGAGGCACAACCATTTCCCTTAAACCCAGTTCTTGGATCTCACGGATATGACGAACGGTGATGCGACGGTCTGCCTCTACGATTACGCTACCGTCGGTGCCAACCAAATCGAAATCCAAGGTCACACCACGCAAACGCTCTGGCACCAGATGGAGGCGCACTTCTTCTGCCGTAATAGAAACCTGGTCACGCTCGAAAAACATCTCCAAAATTTGTTCCGTAGTCTGCCCCAGCGCGCGCAATAACACCGTGGCTGGAATCTTGCGGCGCCGATCGATACGCACGTAGACGTGATCTTTTGGGTCGAATTCAAAATCTAGCCACGATCCTCGGTAGGGAATGACGCGCGCAGAAAACAACAGCTTGCCGGATGAGTGAGTCTTGCCTCGATCGTGATCGAAAAACACCCCGGGCGAGCGGTGCAGCTGCGATACGATCACGCGCTCTGTGCCGTTAATAACAAATGTACCGTTTTCGGTCATTAACGGTACTTCGCCCATGTAGACTTCCTGTTCTTTCGCTTCCTTTAGTTTGCGCTCGGAGGAGGATTCTTTATCGTAAATAATGAGTCGCACCTTCACGCGCAGAGACGCCGCATAGGTCAAACCACGGACCTGACACTCTTTTACGTCGAATAGCGGCGCGCCAAGCCGGTAACTGACATATTCCAGCGCGGCATTACCAGAATAACTTTCGATCGGGAATACAGATTTGAACGCGCCGTGCAAACCGATATCGGCACGCGCCGTCGCCTCCACGTGTTCCTGTAGGAAACCGCGGTACGATTCGATCTGGGTTTCGAGCAGATACGGTACTCGCAGCACCGCAGAACGTTTACCGAAATCCTTTCTGATTCGCTTTTTCTCTGTATATGAGTAAGCCATGGTTGTCCTCGTATTTACAGTCTGTATAAAATTTTCTGCGGTATTTAAACGCGGCTCACAAGAAGCGGTGCACCAAGCACCGCCTTGCAAACAATTTGCATTTTTCCCGAGTTCCAACGTGGGTAAGGTACACGCGTAATGTCTTCATACACCCTGATTAAGAATTGATTTGGAGATGATGCGCCTACGCGAGGCAACGCCAGGTAAAAATGCAAAATACCGGCGTATGAATGCGTCTACGGAATCGCACCGTCGCATACTAGCCGGCATCACCGCCAATTCGCGCTGAGAATCAGCGCGGCGCTGCTGAAGCGCATTATTCAATGCTATTTCAACTCCACTGCCGCGCCGGCTTCTTCGAGTTGTTTTTTAATTTCCTCGACTTCGGCTTTTGCAACCGCCTCTTTAACCGTTGCCGGCGCAGACTCGACCATGGTTTTAGCCTCTTTTAAGCCCAAACCGGTAAGCGCACGCACTGCTTTGATGACCGCCACTTTGTTCTCGCCAAAACTCGTCATCACAACATCGAATTCGTCTTTCTCTTCAGCTTCACCCGCGCCTGCTTCAGCGGCGCCCGCGGCCGCGGCTGGCGCGGCCGCGACGGCAGCCGCGGAAACGCCCCATTTTTCTTCTAATTCCGAGACCAACTCCGTTACTTCGAGTATGGACATATTGCTCAGCACTTCAACGATTTCTTCTTTCGTCACAGCCATTGAAATCTCTCCTAAAAAATCTAACAGGTCATAGCTAAATGCGGATGGATCAAGACACCGGTTGCGAATCGCGGTGGGCCGCTAGCACGCGTACGAACTGAGACGGTGGCTCTGCCAAAGTACGAACAAGCTTACTCATCGGCGCTTGTAACATGCCCAGCAGTTGCGCCCGCGCTTCATCCAAGGTGGGTAAGGCTGCAATGGCTTTAAGGTCTTCCGCGCCGCGTAGTACGCCACCAACAACGATGGCTTTCGTGACTAGCTTTTGATTGTCTTTAGCAAAATCTCGCACCACGCGAGCACCGGCCCCGGGGTCGTCTCGTGAAAACACGAGCATCACCGGCCCAACCAAATTGTCTTCCAGACAATTAAAATCGGTTTCTGCTAAGGCGCGTCGCGCCAACGAGTTCTTCACGACCCGCAAATAGACGCCTGAAGCACGCGCTTTCGCGCGTAGTTCCGTCAACTGCGCCACCGTCAAGCCCTTATAGTCGGCCGCAATCGCCGCATCCGCTTCGCGGGCAACGGCGTTGACTTCCGCAACGACCGTTTGTTTCTGCTCCAAAGTCAGACTCACTTGATACTCTCCTGGGTAGACGTCTCACGCGCTGGCGTGCCACCGTCTATTTATTCGCGAAATTACGGTTCGCGATCCTTACGGTACCCACCAACCAGGCATGACCTGTTTCGGGACCACCGTCTACGTAGGCCGGCTGGCGCCGCTTAAATCTTGCGTGCGACGCGGACGGTTACCACCTTCCCATCAACACCAAAGATGCCTACGGTCTTGGACGTCCACTGTTCATAGCAACGAACAATGGCCCAAAATTCTGTGTCCGAGCTGTTATCGGAGCGCGCCTTAGCGCTCTCTCCACCGCCCGCGCTTGCGCCAACGAATCACCGCGCGTTAACGCCTCTTAGCGTTTAGTCTAAATGCGTTCAATCGACGCTCGATCGACCGGGACCCCGGGACCCATAGTCGAGGAGATGGTAATCGCTTCCAGGTAAACGCCCTTCGCGCTACTCGGCTTAGCTTTCATCAGATCGCCGATGAGCACACGTAAATTCTCGCTCAAAGCCGAGACGTCGAAAGAGGCTTTGCCGATAGGACAATGTATGATCCCGGCTTTATCCGTGCGATATCGAACTTGCCCCGCTTTGGCGTTAGTCACCGCCGTCGCGACGTCTGTGGTTACAGTCCCGACCTTCGGATTAGGCATCAGGCCACGCGGACCCAAGATCTGTCCTAGCTGGCCCACGACGCGCATCGTTGCCGGCGTTGCAATCGCAACTTCGAAATCGATATCTCCGCCTTTCACTTTTTCTGCCAAGTCGTCTAAACCGACCAGGTCAGCGCCGGCGTCGCGCGCTGCATCAGCGTCGGGCCCGTCGGCGAATACCGCGACTCTCACGCTCTTGCCCGTACCATGGGGTAGCACGGTTGAACCTCGTACTACTTGATCGGACTTGCGTGGATCGACACCTAGGTTCACTGCGATCTCAATCGTTTCATCGAACTTTGCTGATGCCGTTTCTTTGATTACGGTTAACGCTGCGTTCAATTCGCGCGGCTGTGATAAGTCACCAATGCGCTCACGCGTTGCACGGGAACGTTTCGATTCTTTTGCCATCTTAAACGCCCTCCACCTCTAGACCCATGCTGCGAGCGGTGCCCGCTATCGTACGTACGGCCGCATCCATATCCGCGGCAGTTAAATCGGGGTCTTTGCTTTGCACAATCTCTTCGAGCTGCGCACGGGTGACTTTGCCGACTTTATCTTTATTTGGCACACCGCTACCTTTCGGTACTCCGGCGGCCTTTCTCAACAACACCGAGGCCGGTGGGGTTTTGGTTTGAAAAGTAAAACTCTTATCCGCGAAAACTGTGATGATCACCGGGATCGGTAAGCCGGCTTCGACGTTCTGCGTCTTGGCATTAAATTGTTTGCAAAACTCCATAATATTGACCCCGTGCTGGCCAAGCGCAGGTCCTACCGGTGGGCTCGGGTTGGCTTGTCCAGCCGGGACCTGGAGTTTGATATATGAGTCGATTTTTTTTGCCATTGCTCGTTACTCCTCGGGTGCAAACGCCTCGCGGCTCCCCGTCGGTAATCGCGCCGGTGCCGCGGTAGGCAACTTCCGGTGATCATTCATTCTTTAGATACTTGGCCAAACTCGAGTTCAACGGGTGTCGAACGCCCGAAAATCGATACCGCAACTCGGAGGCGGCTTTTTTCATAGTTAACTTCTTCGACAACACCGTTGAAATCAGTAAATGGGCCGTCATTTACGCGTACTAGCTCACCAACTTCAAACAACACTTTTGGCCGCGGTTTTTCTGTGCCTTCCTGGATCCGATCAAGTATTGTCGCTGCTTCTTTTTCTGTAATCGGCGTCGGCTTGTCGCTGCTGCCACCGATAAAACCCATCACTTTTGGGCATTCTTTAACCAGGTGCCAAGAGGATTCGTCCATCTCCATTTGCACGAGCACATAACCCGGAAAGAACTTGCGATCGCTTTTGCGTTTTTGGCCATCGCGCATCTCGACGACTTCTTCGGTGGGCACCAGAATTTGGCCAAATTTATCGCTCAGACCACTGCGGTTAATGCGCTCTTCCAAAGACCGCTTGACCTGGTTTTCAAACCCCGAATACGCGTGCACGACGTACCAATGCAAGCTCACCTCAGCCACCTTGCCCCATTAACATTTTGATCACGCCTGCCAACAGCATGTCGAGCAACCACAAAAATAGGGCGACAATAATGACAACGACCATTACGACGAGCGTCGTCTGAATAGTCTCCTGTCGCGTCGGCCATACGACTTTTCGGACTTCGACTTGAGCTTCCTTACCAAAACTCAACAAAGCGCGACCTTTGTCCGTTTGCGATGCGATCCCTAACGCGACGCCTGTCGCGGCGATCAACCCCACGACGCGAGTGAGTTTTGAGGCATCAGCGTAGTAGTAGAACGCGACGAGTGCCGCGACGATCAACAACAGCGATGCGCCCAACTTTACGGTGTCGAAGACCGACTGCGATGTTTCAGCTTTAGAACTCATTCCACTTTTGTGATCGGCGCACATGCGCTGTGAATCGTCGTTAGACTGGCAGGCCAGGAGGGAATCGAACCCCCAACCTGCGGTTTTGGAGACCGCCGCTCTGCCAATTGAGCTACTGGCCTATCGACAAGACTTGTTGGACTTACCACCGAGACGGCTATGTAGTTAGCTGTGCTTGGATATCGTTATCTATAAAGAGCTAAGCGTGCTTATTCTACGATTTTGGAGACGACGCCGGCGCCGACGGTTCGCCCACCTTCTCTAATCGCAAAACGTAATCCCTCTTCCATCGCTATCGGATTAATTAACTTCACCGTGATCTTCACATTATCACCCGGCATCACCATCTCAACTCCATCCGCTAACTCCACCGCCCCCGTCACATCCGTCGTCCGAAAATAAAACTGCGGCCGGTAATTATCAAAAAATGGCGTGTGACGACCACCCTCCTCCTTCGATAATACATATACCTCCGCCTCAAAATGACTGTGCGGCTTCACACTACCAGGCACACACAATACCTGACCCCGCTCTACCTCCTCCCGCTTCGTACCCCGCAACAACACCCCAACATTATCCCCAGCACGACCCTCGTCCAATAACTTCCGAAACATCTCCACTCCCGTGCACGTCGTCGTCGTCGTCTCCTTAATCCCTACTATCTCTACCTCCTCACCAACCTTGATAATACCTCGCTCCACTCGACCCGTTACCACCGTACCTCGCCCCGAAATCGAAAATACATCCTCTATCGGTAATAAAAATGGCTGGTCAACCGGACGCTCCGGTACCGGAATGTAATTGTCCATCTCCTCCAATAACTTCCATACCGACTTCATCCCTATCTCACTATCGTCTCCCTCCAATGCCTTCAACGCACTACCTATCACCACCGGCGTCTCATCCCCAGGAAATTGATACGTGTCCAATAACTCCCGTACCTCCATCTCCACTAGCTCCAATAACTCACCATCATCTACCATGTCCGCCTTGTTCATATACACCACTATGTACGGAACACCTACCTGACGAGCCAACAATATGTGCTCACGCGTCTGCGGCATCGGACCATCCGCCGCACTCACCACCAATATCGCTCCGTCCATCTGCGCCGCACCAGTAATCATGTTCTTTACATAATCCGCATGCCCCGGACAATCTACATGCGCGTAATGTCGACCCTCACTCTCATACTCAACATGCGCCGTCGCTATCGTAATACCTCGCTCCCGCTCCTCCGGCGCATTGTCTATCTGGTCGTAACCCCGCGACTCACCCCCGTACTTCTCCGACGTCACTACCGTCAATGCCGCCGTCAACGTCGTCTTACCATGATCAACATGACCTATCGTCCCTACATTTACATGCGGCTTCGTACGCTCAAACTTCTCTTTGGACATGGTTTCTCTCTCGCTAGTTATCCATTAACTTGGCAACTCGGCTAAGCGCCGCTCAGGCTGGGTAGCATCAAGGCATTTGCGCCTTTTTACCCTGTCTACCTGGTACGAACTACGCGATGGTTTGCGTTCGCCATTGTTGTGGAGCCCATAACCGGACTTGAACCGGTGACCTCTTCCTTACCAAGGAAGTGCTCTACCGACTGAGCTATATGGGCGTGTACGCGCCCTCGGCATGGAGCGGGTGATGGGAATCGAACCCACACCATCAGCTTGGAAGGCTGAGGTTCTACCATTGAACTACACCCGCGTTGTTTCGATTGTCCGCCCCAGCACATCCTTCGGTGGAGGGGGTAGGATTCGAACCTACGAAGGCTGAGCCGGCAGATTTACAGTCTGCTCCCGTTGACCGCTTGGGTACCCCTCCAAAACGGTAGCAGGAAATTGTCGAAATTTATTGGAGTTATGTCAATACATCCGGCGCAATTCGCAAGCCTTGAATCGACTGGCGGTGACCCGGACGAGACCTGCTGCTGACACCTGGCAGCGCGACTGGCTCGGGTGCCGAGATAATCGCGGAGGCGGCGTCGCCGCGCCCGAAACCGTTTAGACGTCGGATTCATAGTAAATACTTACTTCACTATAGACCTATGGCGCCTAACGTGTAGCGTACGCGGCCGCCGCAGCCGTTGACGCAATCGTGAATCCTGTTCTCACCACCATACGTGCAAGACCCGCGCCCAACAGCAAAAAAGCGCCCTCGGCGCTAAGGTCAAGTTTTGGAAGTTTTCTTGCCCCCCTGCTTCTTGCCGCGACGCCGGCCGGGCTTTGCCTCTGCGAGCAGTTTTTCACACTCGGCCATCGTTAGGGCGCCGGGATCCTGCTCTTTCGGTACCCGTGCATTCTTTGAGCCATCGGTCACGTAGGGTCCATAGCGCCCCTTTAAGACGCGAATTTTGGAGTCGTTAAAAACCTTGATCTCGCGCTCTGCGTCAAGCCGCTTCTTCTCGACGATTAACTCTAAGGCGGTTTCTAGTTCAACTGAATAGGGATCGTTATTTTTACCCAAGGAGACAAACTTATCACCGTAGCGTACGTACGGTCCGAAACGTCCAATGTTGACCGAAACCGCCTCACCGTCTGGTGTCACCCCGAGCTCACGCGGTAGTTTTGTCAGTTCAAGCGCTTCTTCTAACGTGATGGTGTCGAGACGCTGACCAGGCTGCAAGCCGAAGAACTTTGGTTTCTCGTCCCCCTCGATATCACCGATTGTAACGTAAGGACCGTAGCGCCCCATGCGCACAGAGACGGGCTTGCCGGTTTTTGGTTCGCTACCCAACTCGCGGGTTTGGGTCGCTTCTTTTCGAGTAACTGTTGCTTCTTTGTCCTGTACGGTCGCGTGAAATTTGCGCCAGAATTCGTCCAGCACAGGCACCCAGTCTTTCTCTCCGCGCGACACGGCGTCTAGCTCGTCCTCCAATTTGGCCGTGAACTCGTAGTCGACGTAACTCTCGAAATGGCCGATTAAGAAACCATTGACGATGCGTCCAATATCGGTGGGGCGAAAACGCTTTTTCTCGAGCTCAACGTATTCGCGTTGCTGCAGTGTTGAAATAATCGAAGCGTAAGTCGACGGCCGACCGATGCCGTATTCCTCCAAAGATTTTACCAGTGATGCCTCCGAGTACCGAGGTGGCGGCTCGGTAAAATGTTGGCCAGCCCGGATCCCGTGCAATTTCACGACATCTCCTTTTGCCATGACCGGCAACATTTTTTCCTCAGCGACGCTCTCATCGGTTCCTTCGAGATATACAACCATGAAACCCGGCGCGGCAACGCTAGTGCCGGTTGCTCGAAATACGCCGACGTTTCCACACGCCAAGTTAATGGCAACGGTGTCGATCGTAGCGTGGATCATCTGACACGCAACGGTGCGCTTCCAAATCAGATCGTAGAGCTTCAGCTGTTCCTCGTTCAGATATTGCTTTAGCTCGCTCGGCTGGCGAGCGATAGCCGTAGGACGAATTGCTTCGTGGGCCTCTTGTGCGTTCTTGGAGCGCGTACGATAGACTTGGATCTTTTTCGGAACTTCCGTTGCGCCATATTTTTCGCTGATAAATTCACGGATTTCGCTAACAGCTTCTTGTGCGAGATTAAAAGAGTCGGTGCGCATATAGGTGATCAAACCTTCGCTGCCGCCGCCGATTTCGATCCCCTCGTAGAGCTGTTGCGCGATGCGCATCGCTCGTTGCGCCGTAAACCCTAACTTGCGTACTGCTTCTTGTTGCAGTGTTGAGGTTATGAACGGTGGTGCGGGATTACGCTTACGCTGTTTTTTCTCAACGTCGGTAACCGCAAGTTCGCCGTTAGCCTCCGCTAACAAGGCATCACGTGCCGCATGGGCCGACTCCTCATCGGTGATCGAGAACTGTTTGATTTTCTCACCTTTCAGTTCACTTAAGCGGGCGACGAATTTACCTTTCGCGGCTTCCGCATCTGCTTCTATCGTCCAATACTCTCGTGGTTTGAAGCGTTCTATTTCGTCTTCGCGCTCACATATCATGCGTAGCGCCGGGCTCTGCACGCGACCTGCCGACAAACCACGCTTTATTTTTTTCCACAGTAACGGTGATAGATTAAAACCCACTAAATAATCTAGCGCTCGGCGAGCTTGCTGGGCACTGACGAGATCCATCGAAATCTCTTTTGGGTTCTCGATCGATTCTTTTATTGCCCGCGGTGTGATCTCATGAAACACCACGCGATGGATTTCTTTGCCTTGCAAAGCGTTGCGCTCTCGCAAAAGTTCTACCAGGTGCCACGATATCGCTTCGCCTTCGCGATCCAGGTCGGTCGCGAGATAGAGCGCTTTGGCTTTTTTCAATGATTTAGCGATTGCGTCAACGTGTTTAGAGTTTTTCTTGATAATTTCGTAGCGCATGTCGTAACCATTTTCGGTATCGACCGCGCCCTCCTTGGGCAACAAATCACGCACGTGACCATACGATGCAAGCACCTCATAATCCTTGCCGAGGTATTTTTTTATAGTGCTCGCCTTAGCGGGCGATTCAACGATTACCAGATTGTGCGCCATATTTCCTAAGTCTCATGCGTAATTTCGGAACCTCCGCGATGCGAGGGTTGCGGGTGTGCTTAGTGCACCCTCCCCAAGCCCCCATCGGCGAGAAGTCCTTCCAGCCATCGATAAGCCTGCTCCTGTCCAGGCTGATTAAATAACACCATTAGGATGACCCATTTCAACTGATCGACGTCGATGTCATCGTGCGGCAACGCCATCACTCGCTCAATGACGAATTCACGATTCGTGGCATCCAACACTCTCAACTGCTCCAAACGATATAAGAGCCCGCGGCATTCTGTATCGAGCTTGCAATGTTCCGCGGCTAGATAGTGCCGAGTAGAACCACATTTTTCGTCTATATTTTTGATTTCGACATCGCGACTGTGAGCAAGGTCTTCCAACCACGCAAACGCGTCAGTTATAAGCTCGGGCGCAAAGCCATTTTTCTTGAGCTCGGCGCTTAACGCTTCGAAATCAGCATTGAGCTCAATTTCATCATCGACATAATGTTCAAAAACATAAATCAAAACGTCAATTACGTTCGTTTTCATTAGCTTGCGTATTGCTGTTAAAAATTGTTGTCCTGCAAAGCGAAATACGGATATTACCGTAATATTATCGCGTGTTAGTTCTACCCATCGCCGCGGATAAAACATCCACCAGCGGTTGATCGCACGAATCCGTCAAACTCGAGCGCGAGCAGAATGGATGAAACCTCCGCAACCGTCAATCCGCTACGCTCCACGATATAATCAAAAGGTGTCGCTTCGTAATCGCATGCCGATAACACGCGCGCCGCGGCGCGCTCGAGTTCGCACGCCTCTTTCTTTGCGATCGCGCTGGAACGGTTTGCGATCGTTCCACTGGGAGCGAATTCTTCGACGATGTCCTGCAAGGATTCCACTAACTTTGCACCTTGCTTAATCAGTGCATGCGTCCCGCGAGATAGCGGACTTCGAATCGGCCCCGGGATCGCAAATACCTCACGACCCTGCTCCAACGCGTGATTCGCAGTCGACAAAGAACCACTTGCCAGGCGTGCTTCGACCACTAATACGCCGAGACCCAAACCGCTGATCAGACGGTTACGCCGAGGAAAATGAAACGGCAACGGTTGCGCACCTAATGGAAATTCGGAAATTACCACACCATGGCGCTCGATGTGACGCTTTAACGCCAGATTGCGACGCGGATACTTGACATCGATCCCACATCCCAGTACCGCGACGGTCGTACCCCCACTAGTGAGTGCCCCGCGATGCGCGGCGCTATCGATGCCGCGCGCTAAACCGCTCGTAATGGCAAAACCGTGGCTCGCGAGCTGGGTTGCAAAATCTTCCGCAATATCGCTACCAACGGCGCTCGCCTGGCGGGCCCCGACGATCGCGATTTGGCGTGCCCGGAGCGCGCTGGGATCACCGCACACGTATAACAAACTCGGCGGTTGCGAGATTTCGTCTAACAAAGGAGGGTAGTCGGGCTCACCCCGGAATACGATATGGTGGTCGCAGGGGTCTAACCAATCCCGTGCACGCCCGCGCTCAGGTTTTAGTTCGGGACGTGATTCGACCAACTTGATCCACTCGGTCCCGCCCGAACGGCGACCGCGTTCGACCAGTGCGGTGAATCGAGCCACGCTAAAGCGATCCTGGCGATGCAAACACAGCAGCGCACTTAAGGCGTCGATGTCCATTCCCTTGTCCATCGGTGCCCATCATACCGACTTTAGGCGGTGAAAATCACCCTCATGCAACCCCGCATAATGCCCTCATGCCCTCATGCCCTCATGCCCCTTTGGCCATGGATGACCAACCGGCGTCGCCGGCGCGAGTCACCGGCCGTGTTACGAGGTGCGACGAATGAACAGGCAAGGCCGGCGGCTTGCGCAGCAAAACCGCCGCGTGGCGCAGCCTGATGAAAGCAAAGCTTTTATCAGGCGATAAACTAATTATGAATTAGGGATTACGGATTTCGTCGGCGACATGCACGGGCTGGTGAGTATTCATGACCAAAGCATAGCTAAGTTGATCAAACGCTCGAAAGACCATCGCTTCACCGGCACGTTCGGACGGCAATTGCACTTCCACAGGCTGGCCGCCAACGGGTTCGCCAAAAGCTCGGTCGATGGCGTACTTTGCGGCCCGAAAATCGTTCGCTAACGTATCGAGCACACGTCCAACTCTAGAAGGATTTTCCGTTTCCGCGCGGGCATACGCGTCTTGTTGTTCGCGCCATGCGATTTCCCCCGCGATGCGGTCTTTTACTTTCGCGCCACGTTGATAGATCGCAACGACATGCCCGGGCTGAATGCCGTCCTGGAGACCACGGTTAATAACGATCACCATATACTGACCAATTTGCGAGACCCCATCGATCACCGAGACAATTCGTCCGTCGACGTCGCTTGCCGGTGCGTGCGGAATAAAAACCGGTAGTTCCCCAGTTTCCGGCACCATGATCCGATCGCCTTTCAAGATTTCACGATCACACCACAACACAATGCCAGTGGCCGGGTCACCGAGGCGCTCCAAGCGAATATTGCCGATATGCAAAGCCTCATGGCCAAGCAGTTCATCGGTGATCGGATCGCGATATTCGCCACCGGGGCGTAATACCGCGTACTGGTTCGCGGTGGGCTCAATCAGTCCGCCGAGATAAATCCGCGATCCAGGTCCGCTCACAAGGTGATCGTCTTGGCTCGCCAAAACATAGGGCGCAAGGCGGATCTCTTCTTCGCTGACGACCAAGGGGCGTGATAAAAACTGCTGAATCGCGTCGAGCGGAATCGGTGGAATTGCGTCGTCGTGCGCGTATTCGCGAATACTCGGCGATAGCTTAACGTTACGGCCCCCCGCGTACTTGCCTCCCCGCGAGACGCTCAGAATCGGTCGACCATCGCGATAAGTAAGCGACACAACATCGCCGGGATAAATCAAGTGAGGATTCTCGATGTGGGGATTGGCGTGCCAAACATCTGGCCACTGCCAGGGGTAATTCAAAAACCGTCCAGAAATGTCCCACAGCGTGTCGCCGCGCACCACCACATAAGAGCCTGGGTGGTTGGGATTGAGGGTGACTTCCGTGCCGTAGACACAGTTGCAAACCCACAGCAATGCAACTAATCCTAACGTTTTTTTCGACATTTCAATGATCTTACGCCAACACCTTAAGGTAGTTTAGCAAAACTACCCAAAATTTCATCGAACTTCAACGCATTCGATTCTGTCAACTATTTACATCTAAAAATCAGCGTGTTAGATATCTCACCAACTTTCCCTACGGAGTCTTTTTAGCGGTGGCTTTGCGTGAAATTTTAAAATATCCCGATCCGCGCCTGCGGACACGGGCGCAAAGCGTCGTTGCGGTCAATGATGAAATCAGGGCGCTGGTGGATGATATGTTCGAAACCATGTATCACGCGCCTGGTATCGGCCTCGCCGCGACACAGATCGATGTGCATTTACGCGTGCTCGTAGCGGATGTCTCGCGCGAGCAGAGCGCGCCTTGGTGCCTCATCAATCCAGAAATCTTAGCCACTCAAGGACGCGAAGAAATGGAAGAAGGGTGTTTATCGGTACCCGAAACTCTAGAGACCGTGGCACGCCCAGAATGGATTCAAGTGCGCGCCTTAGATCGCGACGGTAAACTGCAGGAATTCGACACCGATGGCTTGCTGGCCGTGTGCATTCAACACGAGATGGATCACCTCGACGGCAAATTGTTTGTCGACTATTTATCCCATATCAAACGCGCTCGCATCCGCAAACGTCTCGAAAAACTGCAACAAGTTGCAGTGTAGATGTGGCCCGCGATCGCGGCGGGAATACTTAACGACGAGCTGGGCGAGGCCACGCCTCGTTCCTCACGGTGAAACGCGCGCAAGCGCTGCCGTTAGACTTCTCGCCGATGCTTATAAGAACATCGTTTGCCGGATCCTGATGATCACAGGGTAACGACGCTCACACTCCACGAAAGGGAAACTGACATGCCTGGAGACACGCTCAAATCAGCGCAGCTGCGGGTTGTTTTTACAGGCTCGGCGGCGTTCGCCGTGCCGAGCCTGGAAGCATTGAAGCGTCACCCTCAAGTCGACTTGGTGACCGTCTATACTCAGCCTGATCGACCCGCCGGTCGGGGGCGTAAATTACGCCCGACCGCGGTTAAAGAAGCCGCCTTAGCGCACGCCTTACCTGTCGTTGAACCGGAATCCTTGCAGCGTGCTGCTGAAGTTGAAGCCCTCGCCGCCTATGCCCCGGATGTGCTGGTCGTGGCGGCTTACGGCTTGATTCTACCGCCTGCCGTGTTGGCGACGCCGCGCATCGCGACGATCAATGTGCACGCCTCGCTGCTACCTCGCTGGCGTGGCGCGGCTCCGATCCAACGTGCCATTATGGCGGGTGACAACGAAACTGGAATTACAATCATGAAAGTTGTGGAGGCCCTAGATGCAGGTCCCATGCTTTTGCAGAGAGCCTGTCCCATCGAGGCGGCGCAAACCGGCGGCGAGTTAGAAGCGACGCTCGCGCAACTCGGTGCGAGCTGCTTATTGCGCTATTTCGATCTATTGAACGCAGATAAACTAGTTGAAACACCTCAGGACCCGAGTTTGGTGAGCTATGCCCATAAGATTACTAAACACGATCGCATCGTCGATTGGTACGCGAACAGTACCACGATCGTCGCTCAAATACGGGCATTGAATCCGGCGCCGCTAGCACAGACACAGCTTGGCAACATACAAACGAACATTCTCGTTGCGCACAATACGATCGCGCCGCACAGCTACTTACCTGGTAGCCTCGTGCGCGACGATCGAAATACGATAAGCATTGCGACGCCCGATGGCTTCGTGCACATCACCGAGCTACAAGTTGCCGGGAAACGCGCGACGAGTGCTGCCCATTTCTTGCATGGCTACGGGCAACGGCTGGCGTTTGTTGACTAGCTTATGAACGCCCGCCACGAGGCTAGCGCCGACGCTGCACTAAGCGATATCCGTGGCCTCGCTGCGCAGGGACTAGTCCACGTTTCGCGCCGCAAACGCTCCCTAGATGATGCGATCGCATGCTTGCGAACGCGGATCGTAGCCCCGCGCGATCGCGCTTTTTGCCAGGAACTACTCTACGGCACCGTGCGTTGGTGCATTCGTCTCGAAGCCGAACTCACGACGTACTTGCGGCGACCGCTGCGCGTGCGTGATGACGATCTAAAAAGTCTGCTGCTGCTCGGGCTCTATCAGTTGCGCTTCATGACTGTACCGCCTCACGCCGCCGTCGGCGCGACGGTTGCCGCGTGCGATTTTTTGCACAAACCTTGGGCCAAGGCTCTCGTCAACGGCGTACTGCGAACCGCGCTGCGCACCGAATTTGACGTCGGTCAAACCGACATGAGTGTCCGCAGCGCTCATCCACGATGGCTGATCGACGCGTTCGAGCGTAGCTGGCCGCAGCACCTTCAGACCCTACTAAACGCTAACAACACCGCGGCCCCCATGACACTACGCGTGAATCGGCATGCTACCACCCGCGCGTGCTACCTAGCTCGACTTCGCGCCGCTGATATCGCGGCGGTGGAGACCACGTGTTCGCCTGATGGTGTGCGGCTCGCCCAACCGATGCCGGTAAATCAACTGCCTGGATTTAGCGACGGTCTGGTGTCCGTGCAGGACGAAGCCGCACAACTCGTGCTCGGTTTGTTAGCGCCGCGGGCAGGGGAACGCATTTTGGACGCTTGCGCCGCGCCTGGCGGTAAAACAACCCACATACTGGAGGCGCTCAGCGGCGACGCCGAAGTCATTGCCCTCGACCGAGCGCCCAAACGGGTTCAACTCATCGAGGAAAATCTCGCCCGCCTCGGCCTCAGTTGCGAGGTGCGGTGTGACGACGCACTGCGACCACAACAATGGTGGGACGGTTGCGACTTCGACCGCATTTTGTTGGATGCGCCGTGTTCAGCGACGGGCGTGATCCGTCGCCACCCCGACATTAAACTGCATCGCGAAGCGGCGGACGTCAACGCTCAGGTGGAGTTGCAAAGCGAACTCCTGACACGGTTGTGGGCCTTGTTGAAGCCGGGCGGGAGATTGGTATATGTGACTTGTTCGCTACTGCCCGCAGAGAACGACAGCGTGATCGCGACACTGCAAGCGCAGCAGGCTAATGTTAGGGTCACGAGCTTGGCAACAGCGTGGGGCGTGAAGACCTTGCACGGGCGACAGACTATCACCGGGTTGCAGGATATGGACGGTTTCTACTTCGCGGTACTTCAAAAGACGTCATGAGCCGTTATATCGCAGCGTCGACGCCCCATGGTTTGCGCGCTAAGCTGCTATGGTCTTTGCTATTGATTAGCGTTGACGTTGCGGCGGCTATTAACATCGACGAGATATCGCAGCGGATCGAAGCGGGAAAATTACTGCTAGAAGCCAGAGTATCCTTCGAGTTTAGCGACGACACCTATGCGGCGCTGGAGAGCGGAGTGGCATTGATTTTTGAATATCGCGTATTTGCCAAGAAACGCCGAAAACTGTGGTGGGATAAAACGGTCGCGCGTGTCTCACGGCGCGTTAAGATAGAACATCACGCCTTGACGAACCGCTATATCGTGACTGATCTGAACGACGACCAGCGCCGCACTCATGTGAGTTTTGCTGATGCGCAAGACGATCTTGAGCAGATACGGAATATTGACCTCGGCGAGAGCACCGCATTTATGCCGTTGCAGGCACATCGAGCAGGTTTGCGCGTCGCATTGGATATCGAGTCGCTGCCGGCGCCGATGCGACCCGTCGCCTACGTCTCACCAAGCTGGCGCTTGGCTAGCGATTGGTACCGATGGAATCTCGCCGACGCCGATTGACGGCAGCGCTAGCTGTCGCGTTACTGAGTTTATCGCTGCTTGGTTCGCTCGCCTTGATGAGCGCCGCAGTGCAGAACTCCGAGCGTTTCGGGGCGATGTATTCGACGCTGTTGATCAGCAACTGCTTGGGATTGCTGACATTCGTGATTTTGATAGTGATCAATATTCGCGAGTTTCTCGGACAGTTAAGACGGCGCGAACCCGGGGCACGCCTCACGTTACGTATGTTATTGATCTTTGCGGCGCTAGCGATCACACCGGTGTTGGTACTCTACGCATTTTCACTCGACTTTTTGCGTCGAGGCGTGGACAACTGGTTTGACGTTCGCATCGACGCCGCCCTGAGCGACGCACTGGAGCTCAGCCGCGCCGCTCTCGACCTGCGCATGCGCGACCTGCTAGACGATGTGCAACAAATCGGTGGTGAGTTAGCCAGCGGTGCGGCACCAGTCACGACCCTCGACCTGGACGCGCTGCGAAATCCCGAAAGTACCATAGTCTCGAACACCTGGGCGCCTGAGCCCGCTGCGGATCTACATCTATTGCGCCAAGAATACGCCGCTGAAGAACTTTTGCTCACAACACGCGAAGGGCGCTTACTGCAATCGAGCAGTAGTTTCCCGGATCTCGTTCCTCATCCACCTTCCGAGGCCGTGTTGCTACAGCTGCGGCAAGGGCGCTCGTATGTCGGCCTCGACCCCATCAACGACAAAGAGATCTATATTCGCGTCGCTGTAAACGTGCCCGATGACTCGGTAACGCACGGACGACGCGTACTTGCAGCATTGTTTCCAATAGCAAGTCGTCTCGGCGATCTCGCGGAAAATGTGGAGACGGCTTACGCCCAATATAACGAGCTCGTCTATCTACGCGAGAAATTGAAACTGAGCTTTGCCATGACGCTCACGCTAGTATTGCTATTCAGCGTGCTGACTGCGGCCTGGGCCGCATTCTACTCGGCTCGTCGTTTGGTAGCGCCACTGCGCGACCTCGCTGCCGGTACAGCGGCGGTCGCTGCCGGAGACTACGAAACCAAACTACCGGTGTCCGGCACCGACGAGGTCGGGTTTCTCGTCAGTTCGTTTAACGATATGACACGGCGTGTCGCGCAGGCACGCGCGGAAGTCGAAGCCCAACACGATTACGTCAACACGTTACTATCACAGTTGTCCTCGGGTGTAATCGCGTTAGACTCTCAACATGTCATTACGACTATCAACGACAGCGCTCGAGAAATTCTCGACTTGGGAGAAGGAAGGGTGCTGAATACCAGCATTGAGCAACTCCCCCAGCAACGCGAGCATCTGCGTGCCTTCACTGACGGTCTGAGTCAACTAATAGACATCGGTGACGAGACTTGGCAACAAGAAATACAAATATTCACGCGCTCAGGACGACGGGCGTTAATGGTGCGTGGTAGAAGTTTATCGACAGATCAGGAAACCGAACGCGGCCACGTTATTATCTTTGATGATATTACTGCCTTGATCAAAGGCCAGCGCGACGCCGCTTGGTCCGAGGTTGCGCGCCGTCTTGCGCATGAAATCAAAAACCCTTTGACGCCGATTCAACTATCCGCCGAGCGGTTACGGCAAAAATATCTGCCACGCATGACGGCCGGCGAAGCAGAAACCTTGGACCGGCTCACAAGTACAATCGTGCAACAAGTCGACACTATGAAATCAATGGTCAACACGTTCTCCGACTACGCCAGACCGCCGAAGTTAACCCAAGATCGCGTTGAGGTAAACGAATTGCTCCGCGGCGTCGTCGATCTATTTCGCAGCGCCAATCCGAATATCCGTTTTTCCGCACACTTCGATGCTACGCTACCGCGCTTTGCCGCCGACGGCAATCGCCTACGCCAAGTATTCAATAATTTAATCAAAAATGCGGTGGAGGCAACGCTCGGCATCGATGACCCACAGGTCACGGTGCGTACGACCAATCTCGTCTCAAACGCTGCTAACCATGTTGAGATCGCGATTTCCGATAATGGGCCTGGGATCGACACGGCAATGTTGGCGAATGTATTTGAACCCTATACTACAAATAAATCGAAAGGCACGGGGCTAGGTCTAGCGATCGTGAAGAAGATAGTTGAAGAACATGGGGGCGACGTTACGGTGAAGAATAAGCTTGATGTCGTGGGCGCCTGTATCACTGTGCGGCTCCCACTGCGCGATCAAGAAAACGTAAGTGAACAACCCGTGCTAGAAAGGACAGCAACATGAGCGCGGCACATATTCTCGTCGTGGACGATGAGCCCGACATTCGCGTGTTACTCAAAGAAATATTAGAAGACGACGGCTTCGACGTTACGGTCGCAGAAAATGCAGCCGAAGCACGCGCAGCCCGCCGTCAACGACGACCAGATCTGGTGTTATTAGACATTTGGATGCCCGATGTCGATGGCATAACTTTGCTCAAAGAATGGTCCAAAGACCAGCAAACAGACGTTCCGGTGGTGATGATGTCGGGTCACGGTACGGTCGAAACCGCTGTGGAAGCCACACGCCTTGGGGCTTACGACTTCATTGAAAAACCGTTATCGATCGCGAAACTGATGATCACCGTGCGCAATAGCCTGGCATCCGCCGATCTGCAACGCGAGAACATTGGACTCAAACGCACCTCCAGCACCGGTGATGAGTTCATCGGTACCAGCCCAACAGTTGAACAGCTACGCGACGACGCGCGACGCATCGCACAACACAACACGACGATTTTTGTCACCGGCGAGTCCGGTGCGGGAAAGGAAATTGTCGGACGTTATTTGCACAACCATAGTTCGCGCGCCGCTGGTCCGTTTATCGTTGTTAGTGTCGCGGGGCTCGCCCGCGAAAACCCCGATGCCGAGTTGTTCGGCAACGAAGATGGCGGCATCGTGACATTCGGCTCCTTGGAACAGGCCAACGGCGGAACGCTTTTTCTTAAAGACATCGCTGATATGGATTTAAGTACCCAAGCGCGATTGCTTGGGACACTCGAGAATCAAACCTTGTTGCGCGTAGGCGGACGAGAGCCGGTAACAGTCGATACACGTATCATTGCGGCCACGCGACACGATTTGTCGGAAGCAGTGAACGCCAGAAAATTCCGTGAAGACTTATTTTATCATCTCAATGTCGTGCCCTTGCACGTGCCGCCGCTACGCGACCACTTAGACGACATCGATGCGCTCGTCGATCATTATTTCGATCATTTCGTGCACCAAGAAGGTCTACCGCGACGTACGCTATCCGCTCCAGCCCGTAACCGCCTCCGCGACTATCATTGGCCTGGGAACATTCGCGAACTAAAAAACCTCGTGCAACGCTTGTTGATCCTTGGCAATGGCAATGAAATCGAGGCGTATGAAATCAGCGCTGCACTGAGCATGCGCCCGTCTAGTAATGTTCAGCAGACCCCCCCAGGGTTTGAGTTGCCACTGCGTGAAGCGCGTGAAAAATTTGAGAGGTCCTATCTTGAATTTCAGCTCCACCAGTGCGAAGGCAGTGTTAGCAAAGTCGCGGAACGCGTCGGCATAGAACGCACCCACCTATACAGGAAGCTGCGCAGCCTCGGCATCGATCCCAAACAGATCAAGGAATCTGCCAAGGAATGAAAATTATCATTCTGGGGGCGGGCCAAGTGGGATCCTCGGTAGCGTCCAATTTATGCAGTGAAGCAAACGACATTACGGTAGTCGATACCGACCCTGCGCGATTACAGCTTTTGCAAGATCGTCTCGACCTACGCGCGGTGGTCGGCCACGCCGCCTACCCCAATGTGTTAGAACGCGCCGGTGCGGAAGACGCCGACATGGTTATCGCCGTGACGAATAGCGATGAGACGAACATGATCGCTTGTCAAATTTCCTACACGCTATTTCGAACACCGACCAAGATCGCGCGCATACGCGAAGTGCAATACCAAATGCATCCCGAACTGTTCGCACAAGAAGCGTTACCCGTCGACGTCTTAATCAGCCCCGAGCAGGAAGTAACAGACTATATCTACCGGCTCGTAACGTTCCCGGGGGCGCTACAAGTGCTTGACTTCGCCGGCGGCCGCGTACAACTAGTTACCGCGCGGGCATTTCACGGTGGCCCGCTCGTCGGGCATGCCCTGCGCGAGCTCCCCGAACAGCTGCCGGGAATCGAAACTCGTGTGGCCGCGATTTACCGCCGCCAACAAGCGATCATTCCCCAGGGCGACACCGTTATCGAAGCCGGGGATGAAGTGTTTTTTGTCGCCACGCCGCGCAACGTCAAGCAGGTGATGAGCGAGTTTCGAAAACTCGATCAACCGAATAAGCGCGTCATCATTGCCGGCGGCGGAAATATTGGCAAGCGTCTCGCCAACGCATTGGAAAAAAAGTGCCATGTGAAAATCGTCGAAACAGATCCCGAGCGGGCAAGTTATTTATCCGAAGAGCTTACCCACACCTATGTATTGCTCGGAGATGCCGCGGATGAAGACTTGTTGGTCGAAGAAAATATCGAAAACACGGATGTCTTTTGTGCGCTCACGAATGCCGATGAAGCGAATATCATTTCTTCGATGCTCGCCAAGCGACTCGGCGTAAGAACCGTTATGGCGCTAATCAATCGCGCCGCTTACGTAGACCTCGTACAGCAGGATATTATTGATATCGCAATTTCCCCTCAGCAGACTACGATCGGCAGTTTGCTCGCTCATGTTAGACGAGGGGACGTCGTGAAAGTTCATGCATTGCGACGCGGTGCTGCGGAGGCGATCGAGGCGATCGCACACGGCGATCGAAATTCTAGTCGCGTCGTCGGCCGTGAGATCGACGACATCGATCTACCGTCCGGCACGACCATAACGGCGATCGTGCGCGGCGAAGAAGTCATTATGGTGCATCACGATACGGTCGTCGAAGAAGAAGATCATGTGATTATGTTCGTGACGAATAAACACGATGTGCGTGACGTTGAACGCCTATTCCAAGTTAGCGCAACGTTTCTCTAGTGCAGATATTGCACGAGAACCGCGGATGATGACGCAGGAAAAATTCGGGTTAGGGCCATTCGGATCACCATGAGAGGGCCCAACGGGTAACGGGCCGTGCGTCTCAAGGCAATTCAAAGAATCCTCGGCGTATTGCTCGCCGTATTCAGTATCGTTCTGCTTCCCCCGCTACTGATCGCCGCGTTTGCGCGCGACGGCACCGCGACAGCGTTTCTGATCGCCACAATTGTGACCTTGATTGGCGGGCTATTGCTATGGTTCCCGGTCAGACACACCAAAGAAGACATGAAAGTCCGCGATGGGTTTCTCGTGGTGGTTCTATTCTGGGCGGTACTAGGCTTGTCGGGCGCGATTCCCTTTATGCTGGCAGAGCAGCCGCACATGCCGCTCGCGGACGCGCTGTTCGAATCAGTGTCTGGTTTAACGACCACCGGCGCAACGGTAATCGTAGGCATCGATAAACTGCCGAGCTCGATTTTATTCTACCGCCAATTACTGCAGTGGTTAGGCGGCATGGGGATCATTGTATTGGCAGTCGCGGTGCTACCGATGCTGGGGATTGGGGGAATGCAACTTTATCGCGCTGAAACCCCCGGTCCAATGAAGGACTCTAAGCTTACGCCGCGCATCACCGAGACCGCGAAGACGCTATGGTATATCTATCTCGGGATGACGATCGCTTGTGCGCTAGCGTACTACCTCGCCGGCATGAGCGTGTTTGATGCCATTGGTCATAGTTTTTCAACGGTGGCCATTGGTGGTTTTTCGACTCACGATCGAAGCCTCGGCTATTTCGATAGCATGGGTATCGAAGCGATCGCCATTTTTTTCATGTTTCTCGCTGGTATCAATTTTTCGCTTCACTTTCTCTCTTGGCGACACCGCAATCTAAGCGCCTATCTTGCGGACTCTGAGTTCAAACTCTATGCCAGTGCGCTGCTCGCCGTTGGCTGTCTATGCGTGGTCGGTTTGACTGTTACATCCGAGTTGACGGATTTCGGCACAGCCTTGCGGGTCGGTTTATTTCAGACGGTTTCCATTGCCACCACGACGGGATTTACAACCGCAGATTTTTCCACCTGGCCGGGCATGTTGCCCGTGATGCTATTGTTTTCGAGTTTCATGGGAGGTTGCGGCGGCTCGACCGGTGGGGGCATTAAAGTCGTTCGATTTCTATTGCTCTATAAACAAGGTTTGCGTGAAATTAGAAGGCTGGTTCATCCTAGCGCGGTCATTCCGATCAAGATGGGTGGGCGCCCGGTCAATAGCCGCGTCGTCGATGCGGTGTGGGGGTTTTTTGCTACGTATGTGGCCGTATTCACGGTATTGATGTTGGCTTTGATGGCTGTGGGACTCGACCAGATCACGGCGTTCTCAGCGATCGGTGCGTGTTTGAACAATCTGGGCCCCGGTCTCGGCGGCATCGCATCGCACTACGGTAACTTACCGGATGCGGCAAAATACATCTTGATCTTGGCGATGCTACTCGGGCGTTTGGAAATTTTTACTTTATTAGTCTTGATCACGCCCGCATTCTGGCGCGCGTAGCTTGCTCGACCGTTGACGTCACGGTTCCTATCACACATCGGTGGGCAATGCCAAAGCACCTATCAAGTCCGTAAGCCGCTGCTCGCCCTGTTGGTCCATATAATCGAGGATCCCTTGATTGATCTGGGGGCATATCAGCGGTTCATAGAATAAGCCGGTACCGATACCTACGGCGCTCGCGCCGGCCAAGAGAAACTCGATCGCATCGTGCGCGTTGGTGATCCCGCCCTGACCGATTATCGGGATGTTATGCCGCTGCGCGAGCGCGCTGACTTCCAATACCTTAAACAAAGCGATCGGTTTAATCGCCGGTCCAGACAAACCGCCCTGAACGTTGCCGAGGATCGGCGTGCGCGACGCAATGTCGATGGCCATGCCCATGACGGTATTGATGACCGCTAATGCATCTGTACCGGCGTCGATGCATCGTTGCGCGTTGTCGACGATATCAGTTTGATTTGGCGAGAGCTTGGTGATCAGCGGCTTGCTGGTCATCGCGCGGCAGGCTGCGACGACCGCCGCCGACATCTCGGGGTCATTGCCGAAAGCAACACCACCTTCTTTTACGTTCGGACACGAAATGTTGATCTCGATCGCGTCGATCGGAGAATCGTCGAAGATGCGGGTAACTTCCGCGTATTCTTCGAGCGTCGAACCGGACACGTTAGCAATAAAACGCGTCTCGCTAAAATCTAGCCCCGGTAGTATTTCTTCCACCACTGCGCGAGCGCCAGGATTCTGCAAGCCGATGGCGTTCAGCATGCCGCTTGGCGTCTCGGCGAGGCGATGCGGAGCATTGCCGAGTCGCGGCTGCAAGGTCGTGCCTTTTAAGCACACCGCACCGACGTCTCGATTCGTAAATCCGTCGACGCGGGTATATTCCTCCCCGAAACCGACACAGCCCGATAGCAACACGAGCGGCGATGCAAAGCGCATACCGCAAAAGTTGGTTTCAAGGCGTGGGTCGGGGGCGGATCTGTCAGCCATCAATGCGCTACAGTTCTAAGTTCTTTCATATCCACCTCGATCGCACCATGTTTGACGTCGCTTTGTTCGAACCCGAGATTGCGCCGAATACCGGTAACATTATACGTCTGTGCGCCAATACCGGCGCGCGCTTACACCTCATAGGCACGCTCGGTTTTCATTTGGATGATCGGGCGTTGCGGCGCGCGGGCCTAGACTACCATGAACGCGTCACCACCCTACGACACGATAACTTCGCGACGTTTCGCCGAGCGATCGCGCCAAGGCGCGTGTTGGGGTTTTCGACGCGTGGCGCGCACAGCGCTTACGAAATAAATTATCGCGCTGATGACTGCTTGCTATTTGGCCCCGAAACACGTGGCTTTCCAGCGGAAATTCGTCACGCCTTGGGGGCGAACGCCGTGCTCAAGATCCCCATGATCAAAAACAGCCGTAGCCTCAATCTCGCGAATGCCGTTGCAATCGCGCTCTACGAAGCCTGGCGCCAAATCGGTTTCGAGGCAACGTGCTAACCTAAGGCGGCTTGCTATTCTCGGTATTCACGCGTCGCGACCTCATCGACCGCCAAGCTACCGTCTTCGCAAGCACCGCTGAAGATGACGCCATAGAGGGTCTGGACACGCTCGACAGTTTCCCAAGATTCGAGTACATCACGCAGAACGCGACGCGGATCACGCGTGAGCGGATCGCCGTAACCACCGCCACCAGCGTCAACACCCCGGATCCACTCACCCGCTTCCAACACGCACTCGACGACACCTGGGAGCTTTTCTTCGCTGCCGTCGGAACCTAATTTATAGGTCGCCGCGGGCGGTCCGGCCTAACCTCCGCAGACACCGCGCGGCGGATTCTCCTGACCATCGCACGAAACAACGACGGTCATCGGATCGCGGCGCGGCCCATAGATGACTTCGACGCCGGGCGAACCTCGAAAACGCCCCGCACCGCCGCCCCCGGGAATTACCGCGACAGACTTAAACAATATCGGATGCTTCGATTCCTCAACTTCCACACTGGCTCGATAAATCACCGCCGCTGCCACCGGCAAGCCATACGACAACCAGCCGTCGCTTACCGGCGTCCCCGGACCACCGTTGGCTAGGATCCACGCTTGATTAATAAACGGTGCGCCGTCACGGCGCCAGTCTCGACCGGAAATCACCGCCGCCCCGGCCCCCATGCCCATCGCCCCTTCGGCTAGACCATAACCCTCACCAATAGCGGCGAACGCGGTTTGGGTGGCGTTGACAATGCGATCGCCAATGTTTGTCGTTGTCATCGAACAACTATGAGGAAACTGTGGCTTACCGGTAATGCAACCGTCGCGCAATTTCACCTCAACACGTGAAAAACTGCCCGCATTGTGTGGAATATCGTGATCGATGCAATTAAACACACCGCACATCGCGTTGCTCGTTGCGCAAGCAACCGACTTATTTAGACCGAATGCTTTATTGTCCGCATTGCGAGTTAAGTCGACTTCGATGCGCGCGTCCTGTGGATCGATGGTGACCTCAACCAGGATGGGAAGCCCATCGGGTATGACGGGAGGCAATGGATCGTAGCGGCTCGTGCTCGAGAATTTGCCCTCGGGAAGCTTGCGGATCGCTTCAACCATACGGCGCTCCGAATAGGCAAACCATTGATCAATAAATTGCTTGATCGTCTCGACGCCATAGCGCTCGACCAGTTGAATTATGCGTCGCTCGCCAATACGAGCCGCACCGATCGAGGCGAGGTAATCTCCATACCACTGTTCTGGAACGCGGATGCGGCGTTGGCACATGCGAATAATGTCATCCACGTCAGCATAGTCGTGCTGAACTCGCACACAGGGAAAGATGAGCGCGCCTTCTTCATAGACGTCACGCGCGTAGGCGTGATAGGTGCTTGGAATCGAATTACCGCAGTCCGCCTGATGGGCTTTCGCACAGGTTGTGAACAAATACTCGCCGCCGACAAACACCGGCACCATATACATATGGTCGGCGGCGTGCGTATTGCCGAGGTAAGGATCGTTGTGCAAAAACGCGTCGCCCGGTGCGAGCTCAGGATGAAGATCGCACATCGCTTGAGTCTGCAAGCTGCTGCCGAAGATGTGCACCGGCGCACCTTCTCCGGGTGTTAGCAAACGATTATCTGCGGTGACGATCGAACAGGAAAAATCGCGCACCACCGCCAATACGGCCGAGCGCGCAGTCTTTAATAACGTGTTGACCATTTCGCGCACGATCGAATCGAGGCGATTCGCCAATACCGCCATCAAAACCGGGTCCATCTGCGTCGCCGGGGTTTTTGTCGCGTCGGTATTCATCGCTGCGAGTCCAGTGTAAGACGAACGCCGCGCGTGCCGCAAACTACAGTGAACTTATCGCGGCGCTGATCGTCCGGCTAACATAGTCAGGTGAACCTTGCGCGCCCATGCTCGCGCGCACGTTCAGCGCAAAAACGTGATAACTATCCGCACCTTCGGTGACCGGAATGGCGTTACAGTCGATCACAGCTTGGAAACCGTTTAAGGCACCACCGCTTAAGTTGAAGTTGGTACCGCTTGTTACGCAGGCGCCGCTGGTCACGACCTCCGCCGCCGCCCAATCGAGCGCGCTTTGCGCCGCAAAATGAGCACGTGCGCCTAACAAACCCATGGTGCTCGTTGCTTGTTGCACCGTACCGACTCTCACCATATAGGCCGCGATCAGCGCCACGACGACGATCAAAAATATTGCCGCTACGATACCGACACCACGTTGTTTTGTCAGCGCTTTCACGGCGCGTTGGAAACGTGAACTTGTTGCAGCAAGCTTACCGTTTCGTCATTACCGTCAACATTTTGATCGACAAAAACCACCCGCATGGTCACCAGACCAGCTCGTGAGGCAGTACCAGGCTCGTAACTGAACTGACAGGATTGCACTTTGTTCGCGAGTTGCTGCGCGCTACCGCCCGGCGGTGCGATTTGCGTGGCCGCAATAGGATAATTGTCGTAACGATACAGAACCCCGCCCACGCACATGAACGTCACTGGCGTATCGACAATGTGAAAACGTTGGTAGGGAGACGGATAGGGAAACGGTGTGCCGCCGTCGCTGCGATCGAAACCGATCAGGGCCGCTGTGGTATCCAAGATCGCAAGGCCGGCGATATTGTCACCGCAGTAGGCGTTGGTGCGCTGACCAATCGTGCCGAGCGCACAATCGCTGGGAGCGCCGGTATTGAACACGACTACGCAATCAGCATTCCCCGCCAGGCAGTCGCCACGTCCGCCCGCGCCCGCGACGGCTTGCGAGGCACCAGCTAGCGGGCCCAAATAGTGAAAACTGTCGGCTAGCGCGGCAAAATCAAGTGCATCGCTCAAGGGATCCGCAGGATCGGGCACGCGACGATAGCGACCGCCGCTACTCGTGCGCAAGAATTCCAGCGCATTGCCCGTCGCCGCGATGCGCACGCTATTAGGTAGCGCGAGACGGAGCTCGCGGGTCATACGCGAGAGCGCTGTTTCGGCTTGGTCGACAAGCCCGGCGCGTCGGTCGAGCTCGACAAAACTGCGGATCGGCATTGAGATATGGCGCCACACGAACGTGGCGAGGATCCCGGTGACCGCCATCACCGCAATGAACTCGACCAGGGTAAAGCCGCGCGCAGCGAGTCTCACCGGATATTCGCTCGATAACTAGACAATACCAAACTCGCCGGCAGACCCGGATGGGTGACCGTTACATCGACGCGCAGGATTTCGCCTGAGTCGGCACGCAACGCCGGCTGGCCCAGGGTAGCGCCAGAATCGACGACGTTCACGCTCACATTATAAGCACTCAAACCGGCTACTGCGGTAGCGCTGCGATCGCGGGCGCCGACGTCTGTCAGACCGGCATAGTCGCACACGTCGTCGTAGACCGCGCGCCCGGCTTCCGGCGAAAAATTATTGCCGCCGCAACCTCCGGAACACGCGCTCGTGATGCATTCGTCACGGCAACCCGTGCTTGGATTGCCGTCGGGATCGTATTGCGGATCGCAAAAAGCGGCTTGCGAGATTTCTTCAAGGTAGGCGTGCGCGATGGCTGCCGCTTGTTCTTGAATCATCGGATCGGCGCTGCGGCTGGTTAGCGCAGAAACTGCTACCATCAAACTGGTCGTTGCGATCGCAATAATCGTAATCGTCGCCACGAGCTCTATCATCGTAACGCCGTGTTGCGCTGCTAGGTTGGCCCGCACGATCATTGCACCAGCCCGGTCTCGGCAGCGATCCTTAGTGACTTCGTCCCGATCTGGATCGACAAAGCGCTGGTCAACAACGCGCCGCTAGTAGGGTCATGCGGGCGTCCAATGCGATCGAAATATAAGCTGGCGTTAGCGACACTGACACCGCTGGGCGCACGGCCGATGAATTCGTCGCCGTTGGGTGAGACTAAGGGCGTCAACGTGCCGCTGCGGTCGTTGCAGTCGCTACCGCCCTGCCAACGTTCAATGCGATACCCAAGCGCGGAGAATGCCACCCGAATACTGCAACCCGACGCGAGCGCGTGTTTATGTGCATAACGCACTGCGGCCCGGGCCTCGGCCCGGTAGCCTTCCCGATCGAAGTTGTGGCGGGAAAAAAATCGCGGAATCGCGACCGAACTCAGAATGCCCGCGATCACCATTACCGTGATCAACTCGACTAAGGAAAAACCAAGCTGCGATCGCATGGAGAGGCGTACCTTATGCCATCCGTTTAAAACGCGTCGGCCCCATGCGGGGGCCGAATGATTGTGCTTTGCTGTATCCGTGCCGTCGCATGCGTCTCGATGCGGCGGCGCCTCGATATGGTGGCGAGCGCCAAGGCCCGCCGCCCGGCTAGCAGCCGGTTGTCGTGACAGTTACGCTGGGAACCGAATTCACCGCCGCTTGGGTATAAGTAACTTGGCAATTAGTCAAGCTTGAACCTTGCGGTGTAAACACGCCTGTGGTGGCGTTGTAGGTGTAGCTGCTGCTGTCTTGTAGCACGTCGTCGATGGAAGCCAGATTCGGGTAACCGTTCGCTAAATTGATCGTCTGCCCCTCCATCGTCACGTTCGTTGCACTGGAGCCGTTTGCGAGCCATATCGCGTGGGCCAAAGCGGCGCCGCTTTTGAGGCTGCCGGCGAGACCGTTGAGCGACGCCGCGCGGGCTTCCGTTTCGAGACCGGAAAATCGAGGCAGCGCGAACGCCGACAAAATGCCGAGAATGACAATAACAGTAATGAGTTCAATGAGTGTAAAGCCGGATTGCCGTTTCATGAGCGGGACTCCATCAATTTAAATGATTGCGCGCTAGCCCCTTCTGACCACCGCTGGATTGCTCTAGCTATCGGCGCAAGAGAACCTGCGCTTGAGCAATTACCCGATGAATTTACGGTTTTGCGATGTCAAGCACAGATCTGCACTCGCAAGATGACGGCGCGGGATCCGTGAATGTCGGGCAGGCTTTGTCAGTGATTCATTTTCACGCTGGCGAGGTCCCACATCGGCAAGAATACGCCGAGGGCGAACACTAAGACCACCGCGGCGAGCACGACGATGAGCACCGGTTCTATCGCTTGGCTCAAGTTTTTCACATCTTGCGCGACTTCACGCTCGTAGTACGCAGCAATTTCGGCGATCAACTCGTCTACGGCCCCGGTTTGCTCGCCGACAGAAAACATTTGCAAGACCAATGCATCAAACATACCCGTCGCCGAGGCCGCGCGGGTGAGCGCCTCGCCACGTTCCACGCCGGTGCGCATATTGCGGATACGCTCGCCGATGAATTCGTTATCGACCGCATGAGACATGACGCTTAAGGCTTGCACCAGCGGTACTCCCGCCTGCAAGGACATAGCAAAACCGCGCGCAAAGCGACCAATTGTGGCGCGATAAACAATTTCACCTACGATCGGCAATTTGAGCTTGTAGCGATCCCACCGATAGCGGCCCGTTTCGCTCTGCAACCAATGCTTGAACATCACAACGAGTGCTGCAATTGCGAGCAACATCCAGTGCCAGTAATTCACGAATGCGTCTGAGGTCGCAAGAATCAGGCGCGTCGGCAGCGGCAACTCGACGCCGGCGCGCGCAAAGATCTGCGCAAATTGCGGTACGACAACCACATTTATTATCGTCACCGCCACCGCGATCGCAATGATGACAAACACAGGATACCGTAGTGCGCTCTTGACCTTCGCGCGAGTATCGCGATCGCGCTCGAGATATTCGGACATGCTTAAGAAAGTTTCTTCGAGGCGTCCGGACTGCTCACCGATACGAATCGTGCTAATGAACAAGGCAGAAAAAATACGGGGATGGTGGGCGAGCCCCGAGGACAATTCGCGCCCCGATTCCAAATGCGAGCGAATGTCTTTGAGCGCAACAACGAACATCGGGTTACGTGAGGACTGGATCAGACCGTTGAATGCCTGATTGATCGGCACACCGGCACGTAGCAGCGTATACATTTGTCGGCAAAACAACGCGAGTTCGTCGATACTCGGTTTACGTGCCCGCAACCGTCGCCGCAAGAGCTCGAAGACGTCGGCACGCTCATGGTACTCGTTGATCTCGATCGGGGTAATACCACTGTTGAGCAGCTGAGCGGCGACTGCCTGGGCATTCGCCGCCTCGACGATCCCCTGCATGACATCGCCGCGACCGCCGCGACCGCGATAGTTAAAGCTCGCCACGTTCTCTACCTACGCGCTAGCTCAGATATTGCACCACGCGCTCGCGGCGCTGGTGCCACTTGATTGATGTAAGAGGATTTTTCACTCGCAGTCCTCATGCAATAACCGCGCTCGGCTTCAATTGGTGTCAAGATCTGTGGCTACGCGCATCGCTTCGTTCAAGGTTGAGACGTGCGCTTTGGCGTAATCAACCGCAACAAAGTGCAGCGGACGATAGCCACTACTGGCCGCAGCCGCGGCACCAAAACCCATCGTGTCGCCCTGACTCAAATACGTCGCCAGCGCGTCGTCGATTTCGAGCACCTCGTAGACGCCGATTCGCCCACGGTAACCGGTATTGTTGCAGCGATGACAACCTTCACCCTGTTGAAACTTGTATTCCGTAAGCGTCTCTAAGCCTTGCGCCTGCAACCACGCGACTTCCTTCGCATCGGGGCGATGATCCGTGACACAGCCATCGCATAAACGGCGGATCAGGCGTTGCGCGAGAATCGCGTGCAAAGATGCCGCCAGCAAATAGCCGGGTGCGCCCATGTCGAGAAACCGACTGACCGTTGCGATCGCATCATTGGTGTGCAGCGTCGATAATACTAAGTGGCCGGTCATTGCTGCGCGCAGGCCGATTTCCATGGTCTCTTCGTCGCGCATCTCGCCCACCAGTACGATGTCTGGATCTTGTCGCAACGTCGTGCGTAGAATGCGCGCGAAATCCAATCCGATATGATTATTCACCTGGACTTGATTGACGCGCGGCAAACGATACTCGACAGGATCTTCGACCGTAATGATCTTGCGCTCGGCGCGATTGAGACGTTTGAGTGTCGAGTACAGCGTTGTTGTTTTACCGCTGCCGGTCGGGCCAGTCACGACAATTAGACCGTGTGGTCGCTGAATGATCCCTAGAAAACGCGTGAGCAGATCCTCCGGCATGCCCAGTTCGTCCAAATCAGGGATCCCCTCGGATTGATCGAGCAGGCGCATAACGATAGATTCGCCATGCTGCAAAGGCATGGTCGAAAGACGCACGTCGATCGTCTTATTGTCGGAGCGTACAGTGCAACGACCGTCTTGTGGCAATCGTTTCTCAGAGATATCGAGCCCCGACATGAGTTTCAAGCGTTGCACCAAAGCAGGCGCGATGCGTTTTTCGTTCAAAATTTGTTCGTGCAGAACCCCGTCGATGCGTTGTCGAATCCTCAACACCGTCTCATCCGGTTCGATATGGATATCCGACGCCTTGATCCTCACCGCATCGTGAAACAACGTCTGAATTAAACGTACTACGGGCGCATCCGCAACATCAGCGCCAGCGGCCATCTGGTCGACATCAACGTCACTTTCGCTGAGCTCGTCACTCAACTGCTCCGCAATGCCCGAGATTTCATCACTTTGATGGTAAACGCGCTCGATGGCGTCGATGAGGTCTTGTTCGCGCACCACTGCGACGTCTAAGGACCGTTTAACGAGCCGGGACAATTCATCGAAGGCAAAAATATTAGTCGGATCAGACATACCGACTTGTAGTACACCACTGCGTTCCTTTAGCGCAATGGCGCGGAAACGGCGCGCATGTATTTCTGGGATTAGCTTGACGACGGTCGGATCGAATTTGTAACGGGACAGATCGACGAACGGCACCTTCAGTTGCTGAGCTAGAAACTGCAGCAGATCGTCTTCAGCAATATAGCCATTCTCGATCAATATGCGACCGAGCTTGCGGCCCGATTTTTTCTGGTCTGCGAGCGCAGTTTGCAACTGCTGTTCCGAAATTCGATTGTTCTCTACTAAGAGGTCACCGATGCGGAGTCTTTTGCGCACAGCGGCCATGATTAACCGCTCTTGTTCGTAAGTTCGACGTAACGACGGGTCACGTACTCACGCACGGTGTCACCGAGATGCCGGTCATTTATCGCGGTGCGATAAGCCGCTAAAGCCGCCGGCACATCAGCGCGCGCTTCGAGCGAAATACCGAGGCCGGCCCACCACGCGCCTTGATTTGAATCGTGCGCAAGTAACGACTGATACGTGGCGGCCGCGGCGTCGTGCAGGCCGAGCTGCTGTTCCAACGCGGCGCGCAGTGCGTAATATTCGGGATCCCCAGCAAGCGCCGGGTTCGCTTGCTGCAAGACGTGCAAGGCAGCCTCGGATTGATGGCGCTCATAGAGTAAGTGTGCCAACGGGCGCGCCAAACGTGGCTCGCCAGGCACTAAACGCAAACCGAGTGCCAAACTAGCTTCGGCATCCGCAAAACGTTGCATCTTGAGCAACACGACAGACTGGAGCTCTCGCGCCGAGATGTTTTTCGGATCCCGGTGCAGAATCTCGGCGAGTGCTCGCAATGCTTCATCGTAACGCTTGGTACCAAGCAGATTGTGCGCATAGTCGAGTCTCGGCGCCGGATCGCGCCTCGCCCCTGTCGTACTGGTACTCGGGGTGCGCGTAAAACTCCCTGGCCTTTCGACGACCACCGAGCCGTGAGCATGGCGAGAGTGGCGCGCATCGACCGCAGTGCTGCTCGTAGATTTCACCCGCGCCGGCGCGGTGCTCGCGCTGCGCGTCGTCGCTTTTGCGGTGCTCGCCGCCGGTTGCGCCGCGGCTTGCGCATGCCCCGCACCGGACTGTGAAAAGAGGCGTTTTTCCACGCGTTCTACCGCGTTTATGAGATCCTTGTCGAGCGCTGCCACGGCACTGCGGGATGCAGTATCAGACATATCGATAGCTTGTCCAGCGAGCGACGGTGTTGCGACGTTTTCGGCTAAGCGTAGCGGGGACGGCTTTGCTTGGAGTTCACGCAGCGGCGCTACTACCGGCAAATCCGGCCTAAGCTTCGCGCGACTAAGCGGTGCGAAGATCACACCGTTTTGCACTAGCGCGTAGAAATACGCACCACCCATGCCAAGCACGATTACGATCAAGGTCGATAACAATAGGCGCCGATGACTCTCAGTTTCGATTGCGAGTCCTGCCGCGACGTTAACGCCGTCGAGACTCTGATCACCGCTGCTAGTCCCACCGCGGCGTTGCTCGAGGTCGCGTAACATTTGATTAATCAAACTCATCGTGATTAATGCCGCGCTATCAGGACAACCACGACAAGGCATTCCAACGCCGGGCAAATGGTTTCCTACGACCTGTCGTGCGCGCGTCTCGGGTGTCCCGGATCGCGGCGCGCAAATGGGCTTTCTGGACGACGACGTCGCCGGCGCCAAAGGCGGCCATTAGACTTTTGTGCGCCAGAATATTTACCAGCCGCGGAATACCGCCGCTGGCATCATACAAACTCTTCAACACCCGTCGCGTGAACAAGGGCGGACCGTCGTGTCCAGCTACGGCTAGCCGGTGCCCGATATAACTTGCTACACCGAGACGGTTCAGCGGTTGCAAATTATGGGAAAACGTAATGCGCTGACGCAATTGGCGTACCTGTCGTTGCGCCAATACGTCGTCCAATTCCGGCTGTCCAAACAAAACAACCTGCAATAGTTTCGTCTTCTCGGTTTCTAGATTCGTTAACAAGCGTAGCGCTTCGAGCGATTGCAGTGGGATCGCTTGCGCTTCATCGAGGCACACGACTACACGCTTTGAGGCATCGTGCAACGTCATCAAGCGCTCGGTTAAGGCTCGGATCAGCGCATGTTGGGTAACCCGCTTAGGGTAATCAACCTCGAGCTCGTCTGCTATCGAGAGCAATAAGCTCATCGCGCGCAGATAGGGGTTCGGTACGTAAGCAGACGCAAAATCCTCCCCTAGCGCGTTCAACAACGTGCGACACAGGATCGTCTTTCCGGTACCGACTTCGCCCGTTACTTTAACGACGCCTTCGCCGCTACGCAGCGCAACGAGCAAAACGTTCAGCCCGTCTTGGTGACCTGCGCCACCCATAAAAAACTGCGTGTCTGGCGTTAGCGTGAACGGCAACTCGCGCAGCCCGAAATGACTTAAATACATCGTCCACCTCTATGCAAAATGCAAAATCGTGGCGCCATATTTACCGGTTTAGGGGCCGCGTCACCCCGATTTGAGGCCCGCGCTCAGCGCCCCAGCGTTCGAGCTCCTGTTGCAAGCCCTCGATGTGAGTTTGCGTTTTGTCGAACGCATCGGCCCAGCGCTGCGGACTATCGACGACAATCGGTCGCAGTAGGATTACCAGTTCACTTTTTGTGGACGCAGTTCGTTTATGGCGAAACAGGGAACCCACCACCGGCAAGTCTCCGGCAACCGGTGTTTTGGCGTCTTGATCAATGTCGCGATCCTGCATCAACCCGCCGATAACCACGAGCTGACCGTTGCGAGCTTGCACGACGGTATCGGATTCACGCACCGTGCTACGCGCCAAGGGTAAAGTTTGGGCGACACCCGCGATGGTAATATTTTTCTGCTGATCGACGACTTGACTGACACTGGGATGTACGTGCAGCATCACTTCGCCGGCGCTGCTGATCTGCGGGGTAACGTCTAGCGCTATGCCGGAGAAAAACGGTGTGAGTTCGATGTTGGGTGTCGACGTCGTTGAGGTGCCGGTAATGGTTGTAGTCGAGACGTCGGTAACAAAAAATTCGTCCGTACCCACTTTAATAATCGCTTTTTGGTTGTTCATCGTGGAGATCCGCGGGCTCGACAGCACCTGTACGTTACCCTGGGTTTCCAGCAGTTCTATGAAGGCGTTGAAGTTGTTAGCGTTAACGGCGAGCGAAAAGACGCCTCCAAAAGCCGACGCAGGGATCCCTTCGATCGACGAGATACCGGGCAGTAACTCGAAAGCCGCCCCTGCGGTGTCGCTGAAACCCTGCTCACCGACTAGATTCGTCCCGCCCCCAGTATGTCCGACCATGAAATCCCCGAACAATGAAGACCAATTGATGCCGGATTGAAAACCATCGCTCAGTTCTACTTCGAGAATTTTTGCTTCCAAAATCACTTGACGTTGTGCGATCAATTGCGCCGCTTGCAAGTAGGATTCAACTTCGCGTAACTCTGTCGGAATAGCTCGCACGACGACAACGCCCGATTGAGGGTTGACGACCACGCTACGGCCCGCCTGTTCCCCTAAGATAGCCTCCAACGAGCGCTGTAACTCCTGCCAAAAGGACGTCTCCGGAAACAAAGTATTGATCTGGGTACCGATCACGGTGCGCTGTCCGCGGTGATTGTCCGCCGAAGTAATAGTGGCATTGTCGTTCGTCATGTGCGACACGCCGGGTGCTTCTTGCAGCGTGCCCGCGCTGACGAACGTAGACGAGGTACCGGAGCGCGTTACATTTAAATAATTAATCTGGTAGACGCGCGCTTCCAGGCGCGCGGGGAGAACATGAAAGCCATAAGGAGTTTGATCGAATTCAAAACCGTAAACATCACGCGCGGCGTTGATAACATCCGGAATCGTTACATTTTTTAGGTTCAGCGATATCGCCCCAGTCACTTCCGGATGCACGACCATATTGTAATTTGTGCCGTCGACCAGGCTCATGAAAAACTGTTGTGCGGGCACATCATTGACGGCGATATCGAACTTTTGACGATCAACGATTTTCGGTGCCTCACGCGTACCCAAGCGTAAGCTCGGCACCAAGGCGCTAGTGACCGCTTGGGGTACCGAAGGCGCGACATTCGCTTCCGCCGCACCTTTTGCGACGACATCTTGCATTTTCTCGAGCGTTGCCGTTCGTGGCGGCGCGTTGGCGCAGCCGGCGAGCAGCATCAGAGCGAAGCCAAGCGCAAAAATGGTAGCCGGAGAGCAGGAATTGCGGCCGCAACAACGGCCGCGGGTGTCAGGCGGCGTGTATGCGATTTTATTGCCACCGATTGCGAGACAGTAGGCGCTTAACGTCATGCTTGAGTAACCTGAGAATAATTTCCTTGTCTTGGTACTCAATAACGACCTCTTTAGACTCAATCTTTAGAACTGTGGCGCCGTCGATCGTTTCTCCTACCCCCACGACTTGACCATTGATCATCGCGGTGCGGTGGGCGGGCATGATTTTGGTTGCGCGCAATTCGAAGGTCCCATAATCAACCGGCTCCGTTGCAACGATCGGTTTAGATTGCTGCAGCGGACGCATGGGATCGGGTAACTCCACTGCACCGACATTCACGACCAGCAAAACCAACACCCATAATGGGATAGTCCTGCGTCTAGACACCGATCCATTCCTCATCGAGGCTCAACGTGAAAACGACGACACTGCCCGCCGCGATCGGATACTCCGTCATTTCAACTTCAATACTGTCCCAAAAGAAACCCACGTCGAGACGCTCCAGGGCGCGCAAATAGCTGAGCACATCGTGATAAGTGCCGTTGAACGTCAGGCGAAAGCCATGTCGATAAGCGCCCTGAGAGACGTCCTCCGGGTCTTGTTTGGTGTTGGATTCTGCTGCTTGTGGCAGCAACGACTCCACCCCCAAACCTTCCAAGGCGACAAACTCCAGCGCTGTGAATTCATCCAAAACAGAGCGTAGCACCGGCGCCATTTGTGACGGCGCTACCAGACGTGCGGCTTTATTGCGAATTTCATCTTCGAGCTGCGCTTGGCGACGTTGCAGCCGCGTAATTTGGCGTTTGACCTCGGCATCCGGGTCCTTACCAGCGGCTTCCACAACCGCACCGGCCTGAATTTCAAATGCGGTAATCTGTTGGGTCAAAGATTCGATCGAGTTATTGTAATTCGCCTCTTCACGCGCTAGCTTCTGCATGAGTTGCGCATCCCAGGCCACGCCAAGAACCAGCATTGTTGCAAGCAACACCAACACGCGCTCTTTTAACGATAAAGCATCGATACGATCAAAAATAGCGAGATGCCTACCTTTCATGCTTATCTCCGAACGTAATACCGTCAGTCATCATCGTAAAACCGACGAGCGCACCATGGGTTTCGTCGCGCGCGACATTGAGTTGCCGAAACGCCTTACCGTTGAACGCGTTCTCGCGGGATAATTTCTGAACGTACTTTGGCACAAGCTTCGGGTCGAGACTGTAACCCTGCATGCCGATTGCAGCACCGCCGTCACGCACTTTCAATGCGGTTAACCAAGTACCTTCTACATGCTGGCGTGCAGCGCCTGCGAGATATGCTGATAAACCGCTGGTATTGCCTAACGCCCCTTGGGATAAGGCGGCAGCGACCTGAGAAGTGCGCGCAACTCGCGCGCGTGCGCGTTCGAGATCTTGTTTAAGGATTTCGTTTTCAACAGGAGGCGGAAATTCTGCTTGCAGCGTTTTTACCCGTTGCTCGACATTGGCGAGTTGCACCTGCAATTGCTCATGTTGGGCTGCCAAATGTTTCATTTGATATTTACCGTAACCGTAGACTAGCGCCGCACTCAACAGGAACGCGACTAGGACTTGCGCCATCGCGATGGCGGAAAAAATTACCACAGGCTTGCGGAACAGCGGTTGATATAAATTTATCTGTTGCTTCATAGCGCGCGTTCTTCTCGCCGCAGTGCGGCGCCGACCGCAAGAGCACATTGGGCTTGCAGCTCCATGGGCACCGGTTCGTGAGAATGCACCAGCGTATTTAGGTCCATGAACTGCGTCGTTATCCCTAACTGACTGTGCAGATAATCAGTCAAGCCTGGTACCGCGGCGGGCAAGGGGGCAATGACGACAGCACTAACAGTAGGTTGGGAAAAATGGCGCTCGTAGTAATCGAGCGTGCGTTGAATTTCGATCACCAATGCGTCCAACAAACCTTGCATTCGTTCGTCGAATACGTCGACTTGATGTTCGATCAAATTTGCATAACCAAATTCAATGCGCCGCGACAAAAATACCGAACCCTGGCGCGTTACCGTAATCAAGCCGTGCGCACGTTCTAAGTGAATGAAAACGATACCGGTATCGTCCTCAGGCATTAGCGAAGTCAAATTGCGGATCGCAAACTCGGGAATATCGATGAATTCCAGGGTCAAACCGGCGGCCTCGAAATCCTCGGCGACCTCCCTGACTTGCTCGCTGCGGGCCGCCACTGCATATACCCGCTTCGGGCTCTGGCCGGCGTTGGGCGGCACATCGAAAACATCGATCACCGCCTCGTCAATATGGAGATCGATCAGTTCATTGACCTGCCAACGTACCGCTGCGGGAACTTCGCTTGGCGGAACATCCGGGGCGTCGATGAGGACTAAATTGTATTCCCCGATCCCCAAGGTACTCGTGCATACGGCACGCTGGGCTTCTTGCCGGCGGGCGATCGTTTGAAAACCCTTGTTGGCTTCTGGGAGCTCCCCGAACGTCGGCATAAATTCGAGCCACATCAGTTCTTTAGAATTATCCCCGCGGTGTCGTACCCGTGCCACGGCAACCCCATCGTGATGCGGACATACGGCGAGCAAGCTTGTTTTGTCGGGTCGCTTTTTGAACAGCTGGGCGAGCTCCACGTCTCATCCTCGCGGTGGGAACACAATAAAATGACTGCGAGCGTGATTGCGTGGTGCTGCAAACACGGGCAAACGGTCACCTGACACCCACTTTAGCGGCCATCTGCGCACAATCTTGCGGCCCCCGGTTGCACTGCACCAGGGGGTTAAAAGTAACTCGTTAATCGGGGTTAGCCCGCTTCGATCTCGGCCGTTAGATCGCGGTTCATTAGTGCCATTACGGCATCTGTGGGTGAGCGCTTACTATCCAATATAGCAAGAACTTCCATGCAGATCGGTAAACTGACGCCACAACGCTCGGCCAAAGCAGCAACCGCGCGCGCGGTTGTCATGCCTTCTACCAAACCGCATTCGGCGCGGGCTTCGGTGTGTGTTTGACCGCGCCCCAAAGCGAGCCCAAAACGCCGGTTTCTGGATTGATCATCCGTTGCAGTGAGGACTAAATCGCCGAGTCCAGAAAGCCCCATAAAGGTCTCTGTGCGACCGCCGAGACGAACCCCTAAGCGGGTAATTTCTGCCAAGCCACGGGTGATCAACGCGGCGCGCGAATTCGCGCCTAAATTCAGACCGTCGGCGACGCCGGCGGCAATTGCTAGGACGTTTTTGACGGCGCCGCCGACAGCCACACCGACGAGATCATCGGATAAATAGGGACGAAAACTTCCTGATCGGGTGCGCGCGCAGAGCGCCTCGCCGAGGCTGTGACCATCGGTGGCGACGGTGATCGCGGCTGGTCGACCTTGGGCCACTTCCAGCGCGAAATTCGGCCCCGACAAGATTCCGACCTCGGCACCGGGCACGCAGGCGCGCATGATCTCGTGCGCTAAACACAGCCGTTGTCGCTCTACACCCTTGGAAGCACAGGCGTATCGTTTTATCCACGGCGCCGCGACGCTCAGCGCAGTTGCATTCTCGCGCAGGGTTTGAAACGGGACCACCAGTACCGCCAGGTCGACCCGGCTGGGTAGAGCACGCAAGTCAACAAGCGGCTTGACGTTCTCTGGCAATGCGATGCCTGGAAGATAGCGAGCGTTAGTGTGGGTGCTAGCCAGGGTGGCGACGTGAGTCGCATCATGGCCCCACAAATAGACTTCCCCACCGCTGCGCGCCAAGACGATTGCAAGGGCGGTACCCCAAGCACCAGCGCCCAATACGACAGTGGAACTGTCCATGCGGCGGCGCGGCGTTAATGCTTAGCTTTCGACTCGGCTGCTTGTTGGCGGCGCTGAATTTCCTGTGCGTAGAGCATCTCGAAATTTACCGGCGCTAACAGGAGTTGCGGGAATCCCCCTTTGGTGACGATGTCGGAGACGACCTCGCGGGCGTAGGGAAATAATATGTTCGGACAAGCCGTCGCAAGAATTGCGCCCAAGTGCTCCGCGGCAAACCCGGTGATATTGAATAATCCCGCCTGCTGCACTTCAACAAGATAAATCGATTTCTCGTCTTGTTTTACGTTCACCGTTACTGTCAAGACGACTTCATGCACGTTCTCAGCAACGTTACTGGTGGCGTTCGCAAAATGAATGTCGACCGCAGGATTGAGTTGTTCGGTAAAAACGGCGGGCGAATTAGGCGCCTCGAAAGAAACATCCTTAACATAGATTCGTTGGATCGCGAGTTGCCCTGTAGGCGCTTGTGCTTGCGGATTTTGGGGAGCGTCATCTGCCATAATTTGCGTCCGTATGTGATATGAAAATGGAGTCTCTGAGCTGCGTTGCGACGGGTTTAGGCACCCTGTTCTACCGGCAAATTCTCGCTGCGCCAGGCAGCAAGACCGCCGTTTAAGCGGTAAACGTTTTCGAATCCGGCCCCGCCTAAAGCTTTCGCCGCCGCGACCGCTTGATTGCCGGAATCACAATAGACGATTAGCGGCTTGGTTTTATGTTTTTGGAGTTTACGGGCACCGTCCTTAATGTCTTCCATCGTCAATTGCACCGCGTTGACGATGTGTCCCTTTCGAAAGTCGGCCTCGGACCGCACATCGACCGCGATAGCGTTCTCGCGATTGAACATATGCACGGCTCGCTGCGGTGATAAAACAGTTTTGCCTTGTCCTTGCAATAGGTTCACCGCCAACAAGCCGAGTAGGAACATAAATGCGCCGACCGTTATCCAATGATTCGTGATGAATTCGATTATTTGCTCTAGCGGAGGCATGGCGTTGACGACCGTATTACCCAGAAGTTATGCGCTGTGTCACGACACAACCAGAAAGCCGGCTATAATACACTTTTCACCGTTCTCCTCGCACACGTCGCGCGAACATAGCGGTGCGTACGAGCGCAAATGTGCGGTCCCGCGCAAGGCGCCAGCGCGGATCAAATAGAAAATGCCCAAAAAATCCACCACTCCGTTGTTACTAGTCGTACTGGACGGCTGGGGCCACAGCGACGACCCGAACTTTAACGCCATTCACAGCGCGGAGACCCCGAACTGGGACCGCTTGTGGGCACACGCGCCTCACATGCTAATTGATTGTTCGGGTCACCAGGTGGGACTACCGGACGGGCAAATGGGCAATTCGGAAGTCGGCCATATGCATCTCGGCGCGGGGCGATGCGTGGATCAAGACTACACGCGTATCTCGAAAGCCCTCACTGAGGGTAGCTTAGCGGCTAACCCGGTATTGTGCGAGGCCATCGCGCACGCTGCCACGCATGGTACCGCCGTGCATTTGCTGGGCTTGCTCTCCCCGGGAGGCGTGCATAGCCACGAGTCCCATATTTTTGCGCTGCTCGAAATGGCGGCACGCAACGGCGTAGGCAAAATTTGCGTGCACGCCTTTCTCGATGGCCGCGACACGCCCCCACAAAGCGCCAGTGCATCGCTGGCACAGCTAGAGACGCACTGCCGCACGCTCGGCGTCGGCCACCTCGCCAGCATCATCGGGCGCTATTACGCCATGGATCGCAATAAAAATTGGGCGCGCACCAAAAGCGCCTACGATCTCCTCGTTGCCGGTGAGGCCACCGAAACCGCGCCGGACCCACAAACCGCGCTGCAGATGGCTTATGCTCGCGGCGAAACAGATGAGTTTGTACAAGCCACCGCAATCTGTGACTCGCCCCAATCAGCGACTCAAATACGCGACGGCGATGTCGTGTTATTTTGCAACTTCCGTGCGGATCGCGCGCGCCAACTAACGGCAGCGTTGACGCAGCCGAATTTCCCTCACTTCGCGCGCCGGGAATTACAACTCGGCGCATTCGTGACGATGACGGATTACGGCGATCGATTCGACGTTCCGGTGGCGTTTCCGCCGTTAGAGCTGACGAATACCTTCGGCGAACTCATCGCCGCGCGTGGTTTAAAGCAGTTGCGGATCGCAGAGACAGAAAAATATGCGCACGTCACCTTTTTCTTCAACGGCGGCGAGGAGCGCGAATTTCCCGGAGAAGATCGCATCTTAATACCCTCCCCACAAGTCGCAACTTACGATCTCAAACCCGAAATGAGTGCTCCTGAGGTCACGACGGAATTAACCCAAGCAATCGCCGCGCGAACTTATGATGTCATCATCTGCAACTATGCGAACGCTGATATGGTTGGTCATACCGGCAATTTCGAGGCGACGGTGAAATGCATCGAAGTACTCGACGCGTGCCTCGCCCGCGTGCTGGCGTGTTGTCGTGACAACGGCACCGAAATCCTCATCACCGCTGATCACGGTAATGCCGAGAAAATGCGCAGTTTCGACCTGAATGGTAGCGGTCAGCAACCGCACACCGCGCACACAAGCAACCTCGTACCCTTGATTTACGTCGGCCGCGCTGCCGAGATGGCCGCCTCGGGCGGCTTAATGGACATTGCGCCCACGATGTTGAACATTATGGGGTTGCCGCAACCGACCGAGATGACAGGGCGAAGTTTGGTGCGAATCGACCGTGATGCTCAAGACGCAGCGTAGCGCAAATCGAGTCCCAATGATGTTGCGGAGCACGTATCTCGGGCTCCACATTACACCGTAGTGCTATCAATCGCGGCTTAATAATCGCACCCTGTCTTAAAGCCTCGCGGGCTCCTCGCCCGCGATAAAAAAACTGCGTACTGCGATCACGTAACACTTTCCCTGAACAACTCATTCATCTATTCTGACTGTGTCCCGGGCGCACCAAGGGCCACCGAGAAGTGCGTCTTGGGGCCTTAGCTTTGAAATAAAACCAAAGGGAGCGACACTCATGAGCCCAACTGCCACTTGCCTACTCGGCCTCGCGGCGTGGTCGGTCTTCACCACAATCATGCTCTTGGTACCGCGCATACGCGCCACCATGGCCGAGGGCAAAGCCTTGAACAGCTTTGATCCTGCCGGTAACGACCTCGGCGATTTTGGTCGCCGGGTGACGCGCGCGCACGCCAATTGTTACGAAAATCTCGCCGTTGCTGCGGCGGTGCTGCTCTACGCCATCGCCACCGACCAAACCGCCATTACCAATGGCTTGGCGATGACTTTTCTGGGCGCCCGCGTTTTGCAATCTGTGATCCATATGTTTTCGACCAGTGTGCCCGCCGTATTGGTAAGGGCGACTTTGTTCTTTGTGCAAGTCTTTATCCTGATCATTTGGATCTATCGCTTGTTTCATGCCGCTTGAGCACAACCCACGCTGAGATCGTACTTATAGGCTAAAATAATCGGATTAGCGCCTACCCACCGCACCACGCTAAGATGCAGCAACCCTATCGTGACCCATGGCAATGGCGACCTATGGCCGCTGCATCTCACCCATAGGAGAACGACATCATGACCGCAGCTGTCATTGTTTCCACTGCCCGTACCCCCCTCGCGAAGAGCTGGCGAGGCTCGTTCAATATGACCCACGGCGCCACGCTAGGCGGGCACGTTGTGGCGGCAGCGCTGGATCGCGCTGGCCTGGATCCAGCGGAGCCCGCCGATGTGATCATGGGATGCGCCAACCCCGAAGGGGCAACCGGCTCGAACATTGCGCGCCAGATCGCCTTGCGAGCCGGAATGCCGGTCTCCATCCCCGGGATGACCGTGAATCGATTTTGTTCTTCGGGTTTGCAAACTGTGGCACTCGCTGCACAGCGGATCCTGGCCGGTGAAGCCGAGTGCTTTGTAGCGGGCGGTGTGGAATCGATTTCCTGCGTGCAAAACGAAATGAACCAACACATGCTCAAGGAGTCTTGGTTGACCGAAAATAAACCGGCGATCTATTGGCCGATGCTGCAAACCGCCGAGATGGTTGCGAAACGGTACAAGATTTCGCGCGAAGACCAGGACCGTTACGGCGCGGAATCGCAGCAACGCGCATGCGCAGCCCGGGACGCTGGAAAATTTGACGACGAAATTGTGCCGCTCTCGACCACGATGAAAATCATCGATAAAAATACCGGTACTGAGACCGAACGCGAGGTGACCGCTAGCCACGACGAAGGCATTCGCCCTGATACTACCTATGAAGGCGTGGCGCAAATCAAACCGGCGCTTGAAGGGGGTGTAATCGCGGCTGGTAACGCGTCGCAGTTCTCCGACGGCGCTGCCGCTCAGGTAATTATGAGCGAGCGCTTGGCGTCCGGTAAAGGGCTAGAACCGCTGGGGATTTTTCGCGGTTTCGCGGTTGCCGGTTGCGAACCAGACGAGATGGGGATCGGCCCGGTATTCGCGATCCCGAAATTGCTGCAAAACACCGGCCTGTCTATCGACGACATCGACTTGTGGGAACTCAACGAAGCGTTCGCGGTGCAGGTGCTGTACTGCCGTGATCAACTCGGCATTCCGAACGATCGGTTGAACGTTAACGGGGGTTCGATAGCGGTAGGCCATCCCTATGGTATGACCGGTAGCCGCCTTACTGGCCACGCTTTGATCGAGGGTAAGCGACGGGGTGCGAAAAACGTCGTCGTGACGATGTGCATCGGTGGCGGCATGGGCGCGGCCGGGCTATTCGAGGTGTGCTGAGAACGTCCCACATGGAATGCCACCTAAACGATTAGTGGCGCCATTGCCTGTGCTAGGGACGCCGCACGGACATCGCTATGAAGCCACGAAAATACTACTACGCCGCTACGGCCTGAACTTAGTATTTGTATTACCGGGCGCGGAAATCCCAGCGAGCTATTGGGGCACACCCGAAGCAGGTCTTATTCGCGCCACACTCTACGCGCGTGCTGACACGCCGATGCATTCCGTCTTGCACGAAGCCAGCCATTACGTCTGTATGACGCCGACACGACGAACCACTTTGCATCGCGACGCTGGCGATGACGTAGCGGAAGAAAACGCCGTGTGTTACCTGTCGATTTTGCTTGCCGATCGGATCCCAGCTTACGGTCGTGGGCATATGTTTCGCGATATGGATAGTTGGGGCTACACGTTTCGCCTAGGTTCCGCTAGGCGTTGGTTCTATGCCGATGCAGACGACGCCCGCGCCTGGCTTGTAGCCAAGGATTTATTGCAAGGCACCGAGAAAGGTTTGCTCGAATCCAAGCCCGTACTTGAATCTAGCTAGGGCATTGAGCCAGATCCCGCATCTACCGGCTCGAAAAACAACTCGGGCGACTGCGCCGAACCGGCAAAACCATCCTCGCTTCCAACGCTCGCTCGCGGACCGGACTGCGGCGGTGGTACACGGCCTCCGCCGTTAGTTTTCTCTAGCACCAAGGTGTAGAGCCGCCCACTGTTCTGGTCCGCGTTGTATTGCACTTGATAGTGAAAATCACCTTGCAAACCCGACGCACTTTTGACCGCCTTGAAAAAATTTCCCGCATCGAAGTCACTCGCCGATAGTTCGAACAAAATCGCGCTATAGGGGGTATCGGCCCACGGCAACGAGGAGACGTTAATCGTGACCTCGCTCGGCGCAGGACCATGATTGCGCAAAGCGGCCACCACCACGACGATCTTGTCTTTACCTTCGTCCACACCTGCCAACACGTAGGCATCACCACTGGACTCGGCCGCCAACCTCACCGGTGTGTCGCGCAATTTATTCATGTTGGCGCGCGCGGCAGCGGCGATTTTCGGCGCCACCGGATTAACGGTGCACACACCGAGCGCCGGTTTATTTCCCGAGTCATGAGACTCGACTAAGCGAACGTAGTGGGCAAATTTAACCGCGCGATCCAACATGAAAACAACATCGCGAAAATTTCGCAATTCATGCTCCAGGGTTTCGGTAAACGTCGTTTCTCTCGCGTCCAAAATGCCCCATTCGCTATTAACTAATTCTGCGCCCGGTGCATATCGTTCGATGTGCGCCATCGCGAGCTCGATTTTTTTGGCGTCCAAGGAGCCATTACCGTTGCTCGAATACGGATGAATTGATAGAAAATCTAAGCGCGTTCTGTTTTGTGCGATTCGATCGAGGAACTCTTCCGTGAACTCGATTTGCGGCGGGTCCATGACCGCAAAGCTACAACAGCCAAGCTTCACATCGTTCTTGATGCGCGCATCGCTATTGATCTCGACCGCAATGGCCGCGTACATCGCAAAAAGATCCTCTTCATCGCCGCCCCAAAAATTGGGTATTGCGTCCGTCCATGTTTGACGATCCGGTTCGTTGGCAATTTCATAGTAGGTAATCGGGTAATGCTTGGTCCCCTTGAACAAACCCTTAGTGTGAAGAATGACGTTTTTTATGACCCGGGCGTAGACCGCGTTATCGGCGGGCAGGGCTGTGCGTACTTCATTATCGAACAAACCGATTGTCGTGAGATCCGTTAAATCATTTTCGTGATAGTGCGGCGTTTGATTAGCCGCGAGCGTGAAGGGCATGTAATCGAAGTTCAAGAAGACCTCGGCGCCACTGGCCGTGACGGCATCTAGCTGGGCATCGAGATAATCAAAATTATAATTAGCGGGGTCATCGGCTGCCGCCAGCGTATTCTCACCACGATAAAATTCCGTCGGCAAGCCCCGTAGCACCCCCGGGTCGGTCGCTTTGTAGTCGGTATGCGGCAGCGTCACAAACGCACCAACCGAGATCCTCACGCTGCGCGGCCGCAGCAAAGCCATCGTCGATAGGAACCCCGGGTCCTCCATCAAAGGCGTGTGTGTTATACGATAAATCAATGGGTTAGGCCCATAGCCGTGTTGCACATTGAGCTCCCAATAATCGTTCCACAAGGGCGTGATAGCGCCGATTTGATTGCTCGCGTCGACATGGACTTCGCTGACCCCGTTAGCCCATGCGCCATCCGCGCAAGCCAATACCCACAAGCTCGCCGCTAGCAGCGACGCCGTGAAACGATTAGGCAAGAGCTTAGATAGGCCGTGCCGGTAAGAAGACGTACGCTTGAAAAAAACCAAACTGACTGCCGTAAGACCAAACTCATATTTCTTGTGGGCGAAGTTTGCCTGTGAAAAGCTCAAGTTGCTATCGATTATTGCGCCTCGATGAGGTAGCTTTAACCCAGCCCATTTAGCGAGGTACGGCATGAACAAACCGGCGCTCAGCAACTCGTCACACCCGTTGCTCTCCGAGTTCGCCTCAATTGTCGGCGCACAGCACGTCAGCGATGACCCGGTGCGACGTGCTTTTTACTCCACCGATCTGAGCTGCTTGCCCGAGGCGACGGCCGCCCTGGTGGTGAGTCCTAATAATAGCGACGAACTCGCGCGCTGTGTCGCACTTGCGGCGCGCGCGGATTTCTCCGTCGTCGCCCGTGGTGGCGGCATGTCCTATACCTGCGGCTATCAACCAGAACGGGAAAATACCTTGTTGGTCGATATGCAGCGCATGAACCGGATCTTGGAAATCAATGCCACAGACATGTACGTCACCGTGGAAGCTGGGTGCACCTGGAAAGCGTTGTATGAAGGCTTATTAGAGCAAAACCTGCGCACGCCCTATTTTGGCCCGCTGTCCGGCATGTATGCCACAATTGGCGGTGCATTGTCGCAGAATAGTCTATTCCTGGGCTCGGGGACCTATAACACCGTAGCGGAGAGCGCGCTCGCGCTAAAAGTCGTGCTCGCAAATGGAGAGGTGCTGCAAACAGGCTCCGCAGCGCATAAAAACGGCCAAACATTCTGGCGCCATTTCGGTCCTGATGTAACGGGTTTGTTTACCGCAGACACTGGTGCGTTCGGCATCAAATCGGAAATAAGCTTGCGCCTAATTGAAGCCCCGGAAGTGACGATGTTCATGTCCTTCGGTTTCGATCGTTTGCAAGACATGCTCGCGACACAATCAGCACTCGCACGCAAACGAATCTGCGCGGAATGCTACGGTTTCGATCCCTATTACAATCGCAGTTTCGAAAAACAGGGCTTCACGTTTGGCGAAGGTCTTGCGGTGCTTGCCGACGTCGCGAAAAGCGAAGGCGGTATCAAAGGCCTATGGAGTTCGTTTAAAGTTGCCAGCAGCGGTAAGACGTTTCTGCGTGACGTGTCGTACTCCTTACACATGACTTTCGATAGTTTCGATCGCGACATCGCCCACACCGCTCTGCAGCTCGCCCGCAAGATCTGCAGTGAGCATGGCGGTCGAGAAATCGACAATACCCTGCCGACCGTTTTTCGTGCGCAACCCTTTGCCAGCGTACGCACTGTGTTGCTTGGCGCCGAGGGCGAAATCTGGCTACCCGTACACGGTTTCATGCCGCTCTCCAAAGCAGTCGAAGTCGGTCTTGCGACCGAAGCTTTTTTCGCTGAACACAGTGCTGAAATGGAACAACACGAGATCAAGAGTTCCTACCTCACTTGTTTTGCCGGTACCGAATTCGTCATCGAACCCTCGATTTATTGGGCTGACGAGCTGGGCGAATTTCGCCTATCCCTTATTGAGCCCGAATTTCAAAACCAATGGCGCACGATCCCGGCGGACGAACAAAAGCGCGCTGTCGCGCTGAAGCTAAGGCAAGAGTTACGGGATCTGTATGACCGCCACGGTTGCTGTCACCTGCAGATCGGTAAGTACTATCCTTACCAAGAATTGATCGCGAATGAGGCACTTAAAAACTTGTTGCAGGGCGTTAAAGATACCGTCGACCCAGCGCGTCGCATGCATCCCGGTTGTCTCGGCCTACGCTAATGGCAACAGACAGCGCTCTAGAAAGGTCCTGTTAGGGAGAAGCGCCGATGCTGAAACGTGCTTATGCCGATACGCCACACGGACAAATACACTACTATCATGGCGGCCCGCGTGAGAAAGCGCCCATTATTTTCATCCATCAAAACGTCAGCGGTGCGAAATCCTATGAGCGCACACTCCTCCGTTTGATCGATCGCTACCATTGCATCGCGCTGGACTTACCCGGGTTCGGGGGGTCATTTGAACCGCCGGAATTTAATTCCATTAGTGTGCTGACCGAATACACCTTGGCGTTTATCGATACCATGGGCTTTGATAGCTTCCACACCTTTGGCAACCACACGGGCGCGGGCATGGCGGCTGAATTGGCCGCCATGCACCCTGAGCGCGTTCTAAGCTGCACCATGATCGGCGCCTTACTGCTAAGCGAGGCCCAAGCGGCGCCGTATCGCGAGCAGTTCAGCGGCTCGGCGGGGCCCGATCACGAGGCGAAATACTTGCAGGTAACTTGGGATTACATCTATGGTCTTGGCGGCAACCGCGATCTCGACAATATGAACGGGGAGTTTCATGCCGCGCTACGGGCCTGGAAAGTGCGCGGCATGATCTATCGTTGCGTGTGGGATTATCGCTTTGATCTCTTCATCAAGGATATCCAGTGCCCGACCTTGCTGATGTGCGCACCGGATGATGTGCTATATCGTGGCCATCAAAATACCGCCGCCGCGATGCCACATGCAAAGGCGATTGACGTCGCAGGTACAAATTTTGAACCCTACTTCGATCCTGACGGCGTGAGTCGAGGCTTAAGCGAGTTTTTGACCGAAAATGACTTTACCTAGCCCCACACGGCGGCGTTCGAAGACGGCATAATCCCGATATTCTCGCAAACTCACCCATCGGCTCACCACAAACTACACAAAGGAGACCATCGTGAGCGATATTTACGACGATAGCCATCGCAATTTTCAAGATCAATTCGAAACCCGGAAACTCGCCGATCGCCTTGAAGAGATGATCATTAAAACCGAAGTTGACGAAATCGATCAACCGTTCATCGAATCACGCGATATGTTTTTCCTCTCTACCGTAGACCAACACGGTCACCCTACGGTCTCTTACAAGGGCGGTGATCAGGGTTTTGTTAAAGTCGTCGACCCCAGCACGATTGCATTTCCAAGTTACGACGGTAACGGCATGTTTTATTCTATGGGTAACATCGCGGCGAACCCACATGTTGGCTTGTTGTTCATCGATTTTGAAAACCCACACCGGATCCGTTTGCACGGCTCGGCATCGGTGAGCGCGGATGACCCCCTGCTGGCTAGCTACAAGGAAGCGGAACTGGTGGTGCGTGTGAAGATCAGCAAGATCTGGGTCAATTGCCCACGCTACATACACCGCATGAAACGCGTCGAGCCATCACGTTACGTGCCGCGTGCAGAGTGCGATACACCTTTGGCAATGTGGAAGCACATCGATATCGTGCAAGACGTGCTACCGTCCAAAGACCATGGACGCGCTGAGAAAGAAGGTGGCCTAATGACGATGGACGAATACGCCGAGAAACTCATCGCCGGGAAGGACTGACTGAAGGTCGACACGAGCATGGACACAAATACGCCCTTAATTACAGTTACCGAACTCGCGGCGCGGCTCGCCGAACCGAACTTACGGATATTCGACAGCACCGTTTTTCTACAGCACCGCAGCGACGGTAAACCTGGCTACCTACCTGAAAGTGGACGCGCAACGTGGCAGAGCGGGCATATTCCCGGCGCCGTTTTTATCGATCTGATCGAAGAATTTTCTGACCAATCCAGCGGGCTGCCATTTATGATGCCCGCGGCCGAGACATTCTGCGCCCAAATGGCCGCCTACGGGGTTAACGACGATTCGGATGTGATCATCTACAGCAGTGGCTCGGTCATGTGGGCCACGCGCTTGTGGTGGATGCTACGCAGTGTCGGTTTTGAGCGCAGCCGCGTACTCGACGGTGGCTACCAGAAATGGGTAGCGGAACGACACCCTACTACGACCAAGATACCTAATGTTGCCGCTGGCAAGCTCCGTGCCATACCAAAACCGGAACTATGGGCCGACAAAAAGGATATCTTAACGGCAATGGAGGATGGTCAAGTTTGCGTTGTTAACGCCCTGTCTCCCGAAGTCTACAGCGGTGCAAAAAATCAATATGGTCGCCCGGGGCACATTCCTGGGAGCGTTAACGTGTTCTACGGTAACTTGCTCGATCCGGAGGAGGCGACATTCTTGCCGCCCGCGGAGCTGGCTACCCGTATGCGCACCGCCGGTGCACTAACCGCGCCACGCGTGATCTGTTACTGCGGCGGTGGCATTTCGGCGACTATGGACGCACTCGCTTTGACTATCGCCGGTCATAGCGCCGTCGCCGTCTACGACGGCTCGATGTCAGAATGGATTAAAGACGAGCGCCTACCGCTGGTACTAGGCGAGAAACCATAATAGCGCTCACACCATTACGCGATGAGCAAATATATCGTCTCGACAAATTGCTGATCGACTTCGTCGAGCAGTTCGTCTAAGTCGATAGTGGTGGGGAGTCCCCGGGCATGTAACTCGTTCAGGTCTAGCGCGGGATCCTCTTCTTTGCGCTCGCGGAAACACCCCGTAATTGAATAATTTGCAAGCAGATCGGCTAAATGCAACACGACGGCATCATCGGTGGACACATCACTGAGCTCGGGATCGTGGTGCCAACGTATCGCGTCGCAAGTCGTTGCCGGTAAATTCCATTTCTCTAACATCAATGCAGCTAAGGCGGCATGATCAAATCCCAATAGATCTTGTTCTTTACGGTAGAGCAAATCTTCATCGGCTTCCGCGGCCGCAATGGTCGTCGCGGCAACGTCTGGGAAGCGCTGATTAATCACCAGGGTACCGATATCGTGCAAGATGCCGGCGACAAAGAGGCGTTCGGGATGCAGCACGTTGACTTTTGTGGCGAGGTTGCGCGCGGTGAGCCCGGTGTAAACTGCATGCCGCCAAAACGTGTTCATGTTCGTCAATTCGCACTGTATCTCGGCAAAGGCCTGCACCGCCGATAAGGAATAAACGATACTGGAGAGTTCGCGTGTCCCTAATACGGCCACGGCGCGGGACACGGTATCGACTCGCGCACGTAATCCGTAGAAGGGGCTGTTGACCACGCGCATGATGCGGGCAGTAAGCCCCGTGTCGCGAATAATCACGTCGCTGAAGTCGTCAGCTGAAGCCGAATCAGACGCTAACATTTCGCTTATTTTCACGCACACATCGGGCGGAGATACCAACAGCGAACAATCATCGACAATGCTAGCGACGACACTGGAACCGGCGGGCGCCTCATTGGCGAGGGGTTGTGGTGTGCTCACGGCTTCGAACCTCTTGGGATTGCTCTTCTCCTGTGTCGGCCCCCGAGATATCCACTTGAGCACACCGGGCTCATCGTGAGATTCGCCAGCTTTACCTGTAAGCCATGTTTTTCAATCACTTATGTTTGATTGGCGCCAACATCGAGCCGCCCTTGCGACACCGTATTGAGACCACGTTCACGAAATGCGAACGGGCCGCTCAGCGACAGTCACGGCAGCGGGCCATCACGCATCATGGCCTCGAGCACATTGGCGGTAATTGTAGCGATGTCGTTGTTGCCATCGTTGCAGGGCAAGGCTTGGCCCCAGGCGATGGAGCCTGTTGCAAAAACCGCCCCGCCGTTAGTGGTATGAAACAGCGCAAGATCGGCGCGCACTTGAAAATCCTGGGTACCGCCCAAGCCAGGATAATTGAACATGATTTCTTCGCTGACGTGCGGATAAGCATCGGAATGCTCGCCTTCAGAACTGGCCAACAAATAAGTCTGCAGCGGGGTTCCCCAAGATAGCTCATAGCGATCGAGTTCGAGCCCCGCAGCGCCGCCAAGACCGAGACCAAAATCTCCAAACACCTCGTTCTCAACGCCCGCGAAAATCCAGCTTACGGCGGGATCATAACTATCCGGCAGGCGGCGGTAGGGACGAGACTCGTCCATGCCCTCGCTGGTGAAGCCCACACCCATGATCTTCTGTGGGGGCCGGCCGCGATTACGCCAGATCCCGCCCATCTCGCCAGTCGTCGCCATGTAGTACTCGCCCGGTGCGGCTTGCCACGCGCGCGAGCCTGAATCGAGCTTGCGAATTTCCATGCACCACGGTTCGTCTTCGCGAAAAGCAACGGCCCAATAGTAGCCGTTGGCGCCTAAGTACATCACCCGACCGCCGTCGGCCAAATATTGTTCGGTCGCGTCTAGCATTGCTTCGGAGTAATACTCTGAATGCGTGCCGTTCAACACGACGTTATAGGGCGCCAAACAGCTGACACCTTCGCGGTGCAAGTCTTCGTCCGTAATCACATCGTAGTCGCAGCCACGTTGTTCCAACCAGCAGATGATGGAGAGATCGGCCGGGAATTGCCAAGCCACCCCGGTGGACGCCATGCGATGTTTGGGTCGCAGTCCCATCACCGGACGACGATAAGAGGAATAGCAAACCCCCGCGCCGTCGGCGTGATGATCATAAGACGAACGCCCCCACTCCGGATGTGCCGCCAACAAATAATCGCAATCAGCCAGGATCAACGGATGCCCGGTCACCACTTCAACGCCGGGCGCATCGAGCACGAAGTGCTCGTTGGCATAAGCGAGGTAACTCGCCGTTGGCATTAACATCGCGATCTTCGCCTGCGGGGTTTTGGGACGGACGAAAAACGTCACATAATCTTCCACACCCGGCGCCGTCAAACGCGCCGCATAGACCCCGCTTTTTAGGGTCGCGGGAATATACCACTCAGCGCTCGGCGTCCAGCGACAATCGATAATGGCATCGTCATTGAAATAGATCCCCCCATACTCTTCCGGTGCAAGAGCGAAGCACAATTCACGACCAGACCAATTGTATCCCGTCATCGCCCGCACCGGCCGATTATAGCCCTGACCGTTGAGTCTGTTCGGACCGACGTCCACCACCGTGTCACCGATACCAGCACGCGTATAACCGGCGCTGGTGTCCCAATGCGCGATCAGCGCATCCGCCGGAGGTGCACCACCATCGCGAATATTGTCGAGTTCCGTGCCTTTCAAAACGCGTCCATGCAAACCACTGCGATCGATTTTGCCGTTATATAGACCATCGACAACACTATCATTATGAAAACCCGCAAATAGCAAATCTTCGTGCGCGCTCAATGGAACTACATCAATGTCGTGGGTGATTTGATAGGAGTCCTCGCGCGGCACGATCGGCGAGACAAGGCTGTTATAGGCATTGATGATCGGTTCTTGGTGGAGCGCCACACAAGCCTCATCCGCATCGTAACTCGCGGCGACGAAATACCACACGCGTGCAGATAAGATTTTGTCGCCAGTGATTTCTATTGTGCGTCGGCCGTCGCCGAGCCAAAACGCCAAACGACCTTGCTCATCGATCCCCAAACCGTAGCCGCGCTGCGAACCTGCTTGCCATTGGGTGAGGATCCCTTGCCGTCCCTTGGTCGGCGTCGTCGACCAGACGAACGCGTACACCGTGAAGCTGCCCGGTGGCAAACATCGACCTTGTGGATCAGCGACACGAACGAAACTACCCGTCTGGGTAAATTGCTTGCTCACAGGAATCGACCCGTTACAGGGTGCATCGATTTCTGCAGCGAGAAAACCGGGGCCGCCCGGGTTTTCATCGCCGTGAATCAAGCGCACGAGATGCAATTGTGCCGTATCGACCCCTTCGCCACTGATCATAAAGCGCACGACATCGCCCGCCTGCGCACACAATTTGTCGCAGTAGCCAGTTAAATACTTGTCGATATTCATGACTCGCTACCTTCTTTTAGACTCTCGACGTGTAACAAAAACACCGCGTGGGCGGCATCGTGCTCGCTCCTGAAAACGTCCTCGCTAATGGGCTCGGGCGACGCCCCGGGCGTCACTGGTACTTTGATCACACGATACTTCTCGAACGCTTGCTCCGCATACAAGGCGTAAGTGGGCGGGCGTCGAAAAAAATTGAGCACGCGCTCCAAAGCATCGCTGTGCTGACCGAGCGGGTTGCGACGATGTTCTTCGATTAATTCATCGGAAATCAACGCCCGAATTTTGGTGCGTAAATTTTGATTAAAACGCGCATAAACTTGGTGTTGCTTATCCTGGCTTGCGGTGCTGTCAGTAGTCAATTGCAATCCTCCCCAACAAAGTATGGCCGCGCTTAGAACCGTTCGACTGTCGCTGCAAGTGGAACAGTTCCCAATCGAGATTTCTCACGCTGACAATATCTACCGCGCAGCAGCATTCGAAACAGCGATTTAAACCCACTTTGCTATAGTGACATCTCAACGCGTAGTCGTGTAGGTTTCCTATGTTAGATAGCTGGAAAGAAGAAAAACAATCAGCGTGGCTCTACGAGATTGTTGCGGCGCACGAGGAGCAAGCGGATATCTCGAGCATGTTTCGTGCACTCGGCACCACCGCCGAAAAACAAGCTGACATCTGGGCAAAAAAAATCACCGCTCAAGACCCAAGCGCGGTGCTCGAATTTACCCCTAGTTGGCGTGTCCGCATCGTCGCCGTGCTGGTGCGGCTACTTGGAACCCGGGCGACGAAACCGATTTTGGCGGCGATGAAAATTCGTGGTCTCTCGACCTACGATCGGACTACCCTACCCGGTACCCACGCAATGCCGACGGCGGTGGACGAAATCGGGTCACGGCACCGCCACGCGCTTAGCGGGGGTAATTTGCGCGCTGCGGTTTTCGGTGCCAACGATGGCCTGGTTTCTAACACCTCGTTGGTCATGGGGATCGCTGGCGCGGGCGCCGGCAACAACACCATACTGATGACAGGCGTTGCCGGCCTGCTCGCGGGCGCGCTATCGATGGCGGCGGGTGAATACGTCTCGATGCGTTCGCAACGTGAATTCTACGAAAGCCAAATCGCCCTCGAGAAAGCCGAACTCGAAGCCTATCCGGAAGAAGAGGTCGAAGAGCTCGCCTTGATCTATCACACCCGCGGACTGCCGTTAGAGCAAGCCCGCGAGTTTGCGCGCAGCCTCATGGCGGACCCGCAACACGCGCTGGACACCTTAGCCCGCGAAGAGCTCGGCTTAGACCCGAACGATTTGGGGTCCCCGTGGGCGGCCGGCTTGTTTTCGTTTGGCGCATTTGCTGCCGGCGCTGCGGTGCCGATCCTACCGTTCCTCCTGGGATCAAGCGCTACACCGATCGTGCTCGCCGCCGCGCTCGCCGGACTTGCACTGTTTCTCATCGGTTGCTCGCTGAGCTTGTTCACCGGGCGCGGCGCGCTTACTAGTGGCGTACGCATGGTGTGCATCGGCACCACAGCCGGCTTAGCCACCTACTTCATTGGCCACTGGCTCGGCGTTTCGCTCGCCTAACGCATGAGCGCCCACCCCGATAGGCTTCAGCACCATCAACAACGACGCGTTCGTCATTTGATCTTTTGTTGAATTTATAGCATACCGACGAACGGATAGGTGTCAGGCGAGGCGGATAGGTGTCAGGTCTTGCCTTTTGCCTTCAGACGACGGCAGCGATTGAAGACCTCGGGGCGATGAATTAACCTCAACATCCTAATTCGATGCTCGGAAAGGACTCCGAATGTCACGTCCACTGCGTCTAATTTATGCGGGCGCGCTATACCACATTACCGCGCGCGGTAATCGCCGCGAAGCAATTTTCATCGACGACCAAGATCGCGCACTGTTTAATTCGTTGCTCGAAGAAGTCGTCGCCCGATTTGGCTGGCGCATACACGCGTGGTGCCAGATGACAAATCATTACCATCTTCTAGTCGAAACCCCACAGGCGAATTTGCCACAAGGCATGCGCCAACTTAATGGGAATTACGCTAACGCTTTCAACCGCTCCCATCACAGGGAAGGACATGTCTTTCAAGGCCGCTATAAAGCGATCTTGGTGCAGCGTAACACCCACTTACTCGAACTGTCGCGGCATGTCGTTTTGAATCCAGTTCGAGCCGGGATGGTTAGCACAGCCGGTGAGTGGCAATGGAGTAGTTATCGTCAGACCGCAGCGCTTGAAGAATCGGGATCATGACTTGATCGCGAGCCGGTTCTAAAGCTGTTCGGAGACCAACGGCGTTCTGCTGTCCAGCGCTATGTCGCGTTCGTGGCGGCGGGGAACGGTGCACCATCGCCGTGGCATTCGCTGCGAAATGGGGTGTTTTTGGGTGACGAGCATTTTGTCGCCTCGAACCTCGACCGCACCGCGATCAAGAACAAGGTCCTTGAAGTACCGCGCGAACAAACGCGACGTCGATGCAAAACGATATCGGAGTGGGAGACCAACACCGACAATCGGGACGATGCGATCATAGGCGCCTATCTCAGCGGTGCTTACACGCTCCGTGAGATCGGCGATTACTTCAACCTACACTATTCAAGAATAAGTCGGATCGTCTCGGGACGCAAAATCGAAAAGGCAAAAGGCAAGACCTGACCCCTCTGACCGACCCCTCTGACGCTGACGTGGCGAGAAACTACTCAAGTCGGGAGTTTTAGCACCGCCTTGGCCAGGATATTGCGCTGGATTTCATTGCTGCCACCGTAAATCGTCGCCGGCCGCGCCGCATAATACTGACTCAAACTGTCGATTTCCGTATCACCGTAGCGCACTTTGCCAAACTGTGCGCAACAGCTTGCGGCCGCCTCGCACAACAACTCGGTTAAGCGCGCAAAGGTCTCGGTTGCCCAGACTTTCAACATGGAGACGTCCGCCCCGAGCGTCTCGCCCCGTTTGACCCGCGCCGCGAATTCGGCGTAGAGCGTTTCTAAGTCGACAACATCGAGACGTAGGCGCGTGTAGCGATCGACAAATACCGGATCGGCCATTAGATCGTTAGCCCGCGCGAGTTCCGTTAAACGTTGCAGCGCGTACTGCGATTGCTTCGGGCTACCGAGAAAGATGCGTTCGAAACCAAGCAGCGCTTTCGCAATCGTCCAACCTTGGTTGAGTTCACCAACGATATTCTCTCGCGGCACGCGTACGTCATCGAAATAAACCTCGCAAAATTCTTCGTGTCCGGCGATATTGCGGATCGGTCGCACCGTGATCCCCGGTGTCGCGAAGTCGATGAGCAAAAAGCTAATTCCAGCTTGTTGCTTCACCGTTTTGTCGGTGCGCACCAACAAAAACATATGCGTCGCATCCTGGGCTAAAGTTGTCCAAGTTTTCTGTCCGTTGACAATAAATTCGTCTCCGTCGAGCACTGCCTCGGTCCGCAGGCTCGCGAGATCAGAACCGGCGTTAGGCTCCGAATAGCCCTGGCACCAGACATGGTCACCGGCCAGGATCGGCGGCAGATATTTTTCTCGCTGGGTGTGGCTACCGTATTGAATCAGTAACGGCCCGACCATGGTAATGCCCATATCGGGGGCACGGGCAATGCCATACCGTTCCTGTTCTTCGATGAAAATTAAAAGCTTAGCGGGATCGAGGCCCATACCGCCGTAGTCCCGCGGCCAACTTGGGGCCACCCACCCGCGCTGCGACAGTCTTAGGTACCACGGTTTTATCTCCGCCCATCGTAAACGTCGCGGTGGATAGCGAAGATCATCCGGATACTCGCGCTCAAACCAGGTCCGCACCAACGAACGAAACTCATCGTCGCTGTATGCATTCCAGTCATCATCGTTGCGCGCAGTGACAGCCGGCAGCGCTTGCGAGCGCGACGCCGCCTCAGGCACGCTCGACGCACACCGTTGCAAATGCCACGTGATCCCGCCTAGGCGCGCACTTAACACTAACATGCGATTGAAGTACAAACCCACGTCGCACTCATCAGTAAAACCAATGGCCCCGTGCATCTGCACGGCTTCTCGCGCGATTCGCTGGGCGGTTGTCGTGGTGCGATACACAAGCCGACTCACTGCCTCCGGCATTAAGCAGGTGTCGTGCGTGTTTAAGCTCGCGAGCGCATCTCGGAGCAGCGCTGCATTGAGTTCACGCTGGATAAACAAGTCGACGGCACGATGTTGCAGCGCTTGAAAACTACCGATCGGTCGCCCGAACTGTTCGCGACTACGCAAGTAATCTAGCGTTACCTCGAGCAAGTGATCCATCGCGCCACAGAGATAAGCGCAAGTGACGAAACGCTCCGCGTCCAGCGCCGTCTCGAGCGCGGGCACGACCGTAGCGCCTGCGGCAAGCAGCGCAGAATTCGGCAGTTCACAATCAGCAAACGTGAGGGTGCCATGATGACTGCCGTCGGCCAGCGCGTGAATGGCGCGGCTTAAGCCCCGCGTTGCGCGATCGACCCATAATATGACCGGCACGTCATCGCATATGGCTGCGATTACGAAACCGCTGGCCTCGGCAACCAGTGGCACGCCGATCAATGATCCCGCCACACAGTAACCGTTCGTTACACGCCGCGCGGTCAGCGCGTCGATTTTTGAAACCACATCGTGCGCGCAACGCCGCCACGCCAGTACCGGCATGCACTCGCCCGTTGCGAGCTCGGCGAGTAAAACCTCGCGCGCCGCCGACGCTGCCAGCGTTTGCAGCAAAAGCGGCACCGGCGTTGCCGCTTCCAGCAAAGGTTCCGGCGCAACTACACGACCCAGCTCGCGGGCTATGGTCGCCATCTCGGCCACGCCCATGTCACTGCCCCCGTGCGTCCCCGCGACCAGTAGCCCGGTCCAGCCCAAATCGGCCATGCGTCGCCACGCCGCGAGGTCAAAATAGGGTCTGTTGCCGCGTAGATCGCGAAGTCGTGCGACACCGAGCTCACGGACACAAAAATCACGCGCGCTTTGCTGTAACAAGATACGCGTTTCTTGGATCTCGGCGGCCTGGTCAGCTAGCGGCGTAGCACTCATATTGGCTCTCCTTAATCGATAAGCTCGAAACTCAAGTGACCTAAATCGCCATAATCTAGCTCATAACTGCCCGGCTCTCCCGGGTGCAGGCCGGTCAGTGCGCCCGGAATGATGAACTGGCCGGTGTGAACCGTATAGCCTTGCTGCAGCGCATAAGCGTTGACGACCCACAACACATTTTCCCATAGATCAGCTGCGCCACCAGCGCGTGCCCGAGTTCCGATGACATTGCCATTGCGAACAACGCGTACCGCCACGCGGTTGACATCAACGGTAGCCGCGGGCCGTGATGCACCGAGCAATACCCGTGCACTCGCCATATTCGTCGCGATTAGCAGCCGCCTTAAATGCGACAACTCCGCCTTGACCTGGGCGAAATTTGCGATCGCGGCATCGGGCAACTCTACCGCCGGACGGACGCGGCACACGCGCTGCTTTAGTGCCGCAACATCAATGATAGGGGCATCAACCATGGTGCAAAACTCAAAGGCGATCTCCGCTTCCACCAATGGTCGCACGTAGTCACTTCGATCTATCACCGCGTGTCCCGAAAGTACCCCGGCGTGGAACAATACACCGCCAACTGCGGCGGCGGGAATGAAACCACCTTTGAACCCCGCGATCTCCATCCCGTGCGCCAGATTGCGTGCGATCAACTGTTTCTGGATCAGGTACAAGGTCCTATCGTCGAGCACCGGATTGATGCGCACGATGTCAGGATAGTTACGTCGCGCGAGGCGGGCCGCGTGCATTAGATCTGCAACGTAGTCGATGTCCAACCCGTCATCGGCGCGCGTTTTAGCGACGCCGACACTGATCATCACTGCCACCAACAACGCCACACGAACGCCGCTGGCCCGCCCTGCGGTATACATCGGGATCCCCCATTCAACAATTATGAAAAACAATGACCAAATCGTAATGCGTGCAATCGAACAAACCCAATAGTAGCATCACCGATCATGCAAAAATCAGCGCCGTATCGTATCCGCAGGACGGCACGGGATAAGCTCGAGATACATTATGCTCATTGGCGCACGGTCGCTAGATGTATCCGACATACGTACAGTGTTCTCCGTGTCAGCTTCAGTGGCCGGCTATACGACGCTAGAGAAAGCCGCTAGAGAAAGCCGCTAGAGAAAGCCGCTAGAGAAAGCCGCTAGAGAAAGCCGCTAGAGAAAGCCGCTAGAGAAAGCCGCTAGAGAAAGCCGCTAGAGAAAGCCGCTAGAGAAAGCCGCTAGAGAAACGGTGCTACGATTCGTCGCTACGATGGATGCCGCGTGAGCTATGTGCGCGACGCTTAGTGGACTGAACAGCCAACGGGATTTTATTCGGTGGGTTGACTAATACTGAATCGTTGCCAAGTTTTCGACGGCTATAATCCGACACCAGGCGATGAGAAATCGATCGCCACAGAGGGCAATCGAATTGTCACGATCTCAGACAACCCGCGCTTAAAAGTGGCAACAGCCGCGCTATCGACGTCGCTGGAAAAACCCTCATGCCCGGTCTTATCGATGCTCATGTTCACGTTCTGGCACAGGATGCCGATCTGTCACGAACCGATCAGGTCTCTACTACGGATCGCATTCTCCATGCCAAACACATGATGGAAGCGGCGCTATCGCGTGGTTTTACAGCGTTTAGAGATGCCGGTGGTGCGGACTTCACAATTGCCGAAGCTGTTGAAAACGATCTGATCAAAGGTCCGCGGCTCTACTATTCGGGCTTTGCGCTTAGTCAAACCGGTGGCCACGGCGACTTTCGTATCAACAGTGATCACCTCTACGACACCTGCGCGTGCTCGTACAGCGGTGCAATCAGCAGCATTGCAGACGGCGTCGATGAAGTCCGCAAAGCGGCACGAGAACAATTGCGACTTGGTGCGACGCAAGTAAAGCTGATGGCATCAGGTGGGGTGATGTCGCCCTCAGATCCCATTTGGATGGTGCACTATTCAGATAATGAAATCGCCGCAGCCGTTGAAGAGGCACGACGTCGCCGAACGTATGTCATGGCACAGGCCTATACGGGTGAGGCGATCAGCAGAATTGTGCAATTAGGCGTGCGAACGGTGGAACATGGCAATCTGATCGACGCGGATGGCGCAAAGCTAGTCAAGCAAAACGATGCATTTGTTGTGCCGACGCTATCTACGTACTACGCGATGCAAAAAAAGGGGCAGCGCTTGGATTAGGATCAAAGGCCCTGGCAAAAAACGACCAAGTACAAGGACCGGTGTCGAGGCCCTCCTGATCTGCAAGGACCCCGGCTGCGAGATGGGATTTGGCACGGATTTACTCGGCAACCTGCACAGCTTTCAGACCACGGAGTTTCAGATTCGCGGCGAGGTTCTGAGTCCGTTCGAGGTACTACGCTCAGCAATAGTCATCAATGCAAAGATCTTGCGAGAAGCAGGGCGGTTGGGATGTGCCGCAGCGAGTGCGCTTGCGGATCTTATTGTCGTGGACGGCAACCCGCTCGAAGATCTCAGCCTTTTTACAGAAAGAGGCGAGAACGTGCATCTCGTCATCAAAGACGGCCGCATCTACAAAGAAATCTCTCCGTAGGCATTGAAACACCCATTCGGCAAAGAGCGCTACTTAGGAACAAAGGCAGCGAGATCCTGTGACGGCGCGAACATTCGCTATCAGTTTGCGAACCAGGGTGCGCGCCGCGTGTTTGTGTTCGTGCACGGTTGGGCCTGCAACAACTCACATTGGCGCTTGCAGCTCAAAGCGTTTGCGGATCAGCACTGCATAGTCGCGCCGAATCTCGCCGGTCATGGCGATTCAGGCATCGGTGCACGAGACTGGACCATGAAAAACTTCGCTAAGGACGTGCAAGCTGTGATCGACGATCTCGATCTCACCGAGTGGATCATCGTCGGGCATTCTATGGGGGCGCGGTCGCTTTAGAATTAGCGCGGATGACGGACGAGCGTACCCGCACCGTTTCGGCGTGGATACTTTTACTTACGATGGTTTTTATCGAGCGGCGCCGGAGTCGGTGCTCAGGGACATCTTAGAGCCGTTTACCGATAATTTTTCTGCCACGCTCAGGACCGTCATGGGCGGCCTCTTTGGGCCGAATGGCAACGATGCATTTCGTGAACAAATCTGCGCAGAGATGGCCTTATCGCCGCAACGAACGGCGCTGGCGACACTTGAACAATTGTTGCGTTGGGATGTAGACAGCGTTCTGGAAACTTGCCGCGCTGCGGTTTATGCGATCAATGCTGACGAATTGCTCGATCAGAAATCCGCCGCGCGCCTGGCCGCGAAGATCCGGATCGAACGAATGCCGAACGTAGGACATTTCCTGATGCTCGAGAATCCTGAAGGATTCAACGAGACGTTGATAAAAATCCTGCGAGTGATCGCTTAGCCTCAGCGTAACACGCACATCTTGATCGCTAAGTCGACAGTCTCGCTTTGCGCCCATCGATCAGGCAACGTCGATGTCTGCTATAGCGGACTTACGCTCCCGCGCCTGCGCATACGCTGACAGGGTCGGCACCCGTCAAACGCGTCACCCGGTCCACGCACACTCGCGCGGATCATAACGCCGCAACTCGCAGCCTACGCAACCCCTATGAGTGCACCCGCCAAGGTCATAGCAAACACAATGTGCGCACACATTGGGAATAGACGTTGATATCTTAAAGCGTTCATCGTAGGGTCCCTCCTGCAAGCCCTAAGATCGCGCGATAATTTAACCGACACCTTTTTGTGGCTGCGGCAGTAAGCGAGTATAGTCTCGGAATACATTACTTAAGCTGGATTTATCAATCGTACGCCTGTCAACGAGAATTAAGTAACGTGTTCTAAGAGAATTGGATAGGCCATTTGAAGAACCTATAGTGGATAGAAAACATGTCGGGTGAATATTCTTTCGCGAAAAAAACCGTAAATAACATCATGCTCGAAGTCGACAGCAACAAGCAGTACACACGATCAGGTATGGCAAAAGCTTTGATTATCGAAGCCATTGAAGTTATGAAGCTAGAGCGCTCTTCCGCGGATATTGCCCAAGAAATTCAATACATCATCGATACGATATCTGATTCAGAACCAGTAATTACTCGTGGTTGCTGAATAGAAGAAAACCTTGATCTCAACCGATCATCGCAACGCTAGCCGCTAGCCTAGGAGTGTGTTGCAACGAGCGATTGAACACACCGCCCCTTTTACTAAATCACGCCAGAGTCGCGCATAGCCGCGATCTCCGCTTCATCATAACCAATGCTCCTCAGCACTTCGGTGTTATGTTCACCGAGTTTCGGCAGCGCAAAATTGATATTTCCGGGTTCGTTTTCATACTTAATGGGAATACCAAGGTGATCGTTGTTATCGGGATCGGTAACGCGCATCGCCCTTTCGCGCACCTGTGCAGTATTCCAAGCTTCGTGCAAATCCATTACCGGCATCCAGCAAATGTCGCGACCTTCGAACCACGTTTCCCATTCGGGGCGGGTTTTCTGCCGGAACGTTTCGCGTAAGAATTCGATCGCAGGCCAATGTGCTTCACCCGCCGGCCCCGACACAGGCTCGATAAATTCGGGCTGCCCGAGCCCCGTGAACAAGGCCTCAACGAATTTGCGCTCGCCGCCGCCGAGAGCAAGGTAGCTGCCGTCTTTCAACGCGTAAATGTTCAACATCGCGTTACCACCATGGCTGCGCTCGCGCGCGCGCTCGGGTGCTTGATCGCCGGCGAAAACTGGTCCGACGATATTCGGCGATGCGTTCAACACGGATTCGTGCATTGAAATATCGATGTAATCGCCGTTACCAGTCTCGTGCCGTCGAAACAGGGCCATCATGATACCGCCGAAGGCCAGGTGTGACGATAATAAATCGGCCATCGCGACGCCGACTATCGCGGGCCCGGGCTCGCCCTCTGGTGAACGCGTGAGATCCAATATTCCCGCCGCGGCTACGGTCGCAGTATCGTGTGCCGGTCGGTCACGCCACGGGCCGCTTTGTCCGAACGCAGAAATCGAACAGTACACAATTCTCGGATTGATCTCAGATACGACGGCGTAATCGATGCCGAGTCGTTGCATCACACCCGGACGAAACGACTCGATGAAGACATCGGCATCCGCCGCCAATTTCAGTAGTATCGATTTCGCTAGCGGGTCTTTGAGATTTAAGGTAATCGATTTCTTACCACGCTGCGTGGTGCGAAACATGACCGTCGCGTCGCCTTGCGTCCACGGGAAGAACTGTGCCGACCGCGTCGGTTCAGGCGCCTGGGGGTTTTCAACTTTAATAATTTCCGCGCCGTGGTCGGCCATCATTACAGTGACCGCCGGCCCGGGTAGGAATTGCGAAAGGTCGAGAACTTTAATACCGTCTAGTTTCATCGAATTTATGGATCGCGCTTGAGACAATGCGATTGCATAATAATCGGTCTACCCCCAAAGGAGGAAGCGGATGCGTTACGCAATTAGTGCGATGCTTAGTTTGTGGCTTGTCACTGGTCAGGCACTGGACACAAAACCTTACTTGAATTTGGACCTCGCTAAGCGTATGGCCGACGCCCGTGAGGGGAAGGCCGCGGCCGAAGGGTGGCGTAGAGTCGATATCGCTAGCTACGACGATGGTGGAAATCTCACACTGTTCCCCGTCAGGACGGTGCCTACCTGCACAGCATCAAAATCGCGCAGCTGAAAGGACGTACTTCTGCAGGAATGCCGCGCTCAACCCGCGCATTGGGGGATCTCAATGACGCAAATCCGGCGCGACCGCTGAGCATCGATCCGGTGCCAGGCTTCGCAGTGTTTGCAGGCGGATTACCGATACTGAGCGCGGATGGAACTTTCATCGGCGGGATCGGCGTTAGCGGTGCGAGAGGGGACCAAGACGAGCAATGCGCGCAAGCAGGGAGCGATGCAATCGCCGATTCACTAAAATGAATGCCTGCCAGTTTCGAGAGTGTTTCGGGTAAGCGCCCGGCGCGCAGGCGGCGGTATTGTACATACCTGAGATCACGTTTAGAAATGGCGTGGTCAATTACTTCGGGCCGGCATAGCAGTGCGTTTTTCAGCGGGAATATGCCACAAATCATCCGATCTACGTAGTAATCTGAACCTATTGATCTAAGCTTTAAGTTAAAAACCGTCGACATTTTGCATACAGACTCTTTTTGTTGCGCATCTAGAGATTCCGGCTAACCGCATCTCGCGACAAAACCAGGCGAGTTGGCGCAGTTGTAGAACACGGCGACGGAAAATCAAGTTCGTTGCTCGTTTAAACGTCCGTTACACAGGGAGCGCTCGCAATGACGAAAATCCAGCGCCGATCCGCGCAGTTTTTTGCTTTCATCATCTCAACGCTTTGTCTTTTAGCTACCGCCAAATCGTCCTTGGCAGCCGATTTTTTCTGGGTGGGCGGCAGTGGTGATTGGAACGACGCTAATAACTGGAGTTTAACCGACGGTGGCGCACCTGGCGCAGGCGTCCCTGGGAACGGCGACGATGCCCGCGTTATCCAAACCGGCAGTATCAGCAATGTCGTGACGTATACGGGTGTCAATCCCGCGATTAATTTCTTACCGATCGATGCAATTGGCACGGGCATGATCACGTTCTCTCATAGTCAGGATGCGCTCACCGCTAATGACGTACAGGTCGGCCGCGACGGCGCGGCGCTCTATAATCAAAGCGGTGGCTCTGTGACTGTGGGGAACCTGTTGCTCCTCGGTCGCAATAGCGGTGCGGATGGACGCTACAATTTTAGCGGCGGCACGATCAACACGATTGGCAAGTTCGTCGGCCATGCAGGCACAGGTTTATTCCAGCACACCGGTGGCACGAGTACTGTCACGACCACACTGCAGATCGCCACGCAAGCGACCGGTAATGGGACCTACATACTCAGTGGTGCGGGAAGCGTGACGACATCCGAGTCGTTTGTAGGTGCTTACGGACACGGCACGTTTATCCAGACAGGCGGGACCCACGCCGTGAACACGGCCTCAGGCGGAACCGGCTCGCTTTCGCTAGGTTTTGACAGCGGAAGTCGGGGTGTCTATGAATTGTCGGGTGGTGCGCTCGAAGTCGAAAGCGACGAATATATCGGCATTGTTGGGCAAGGCACATTCACCCAAACCGGCGGCACGCATACGGTCGGCAGGGATCTCAACCTCGCCTTTGCCGATCGCTTCGGTCAGGATCCCGCGCGCATGGCCGCCTTCAATCTTAGCGGGGGCTCGCTCGATGTCGGCGATGATGCGTTTATTGGATTGGATGGTGTCGGGGTGTTCACTCACACCTCGGGAATCAATACCATCGGCGATCGCTTGGTACTCGGCAAACTCACGACGGCCGCCGTCGCCGGTACCACCGCAGATGTGTTGGGCAACGGTGTGTACAACCTCAGCAACGGTGATCTCTCGTCCCAAACGGGTGAAATCGGCGAGTTTGGTACCGGCACTTTCAATCAGACGGGCGGCACCTACACCGTCGCTGGTGAGGTCGTGCTTGGCAAGGAGACTTCCGGAGTCGGGACCTACAATCTGAGCGCCGGCCGTCTCGCTGCCCAGGCGACGACGGTGGGTCGAGCCGGCGTCGGTACGTTCAACCAGAGCGGCGGAACGGTCACCGCCACGACCGTTGATGTCGCAACGAATAGCGGGAGTTCAGGTACTTACAACCTCAAAGGAGGCAGCTTAACGGTAACGAACACGATTACTAATTCCGGCACGTTCACTTTCGCCGGCGGCGCGCTCACCGCTGGCCTGATCGTAAATGACGGAACGTTCGTTATCGGCGGCGGCGGTATTCGTTTGCTCAATGGCGAGGTCATGAATAACACCATCATCAAAACAGAAAGCGGTACCACTCCGGTATTCGGCGGGGCATTCACGAACAACGGCTTACTCGTCAACGATCCTATCTTTCTTGGCGACGCGGTCGTCGGACCGGCCGGCTCATTTAGCGAAAATGCCGGCGGGGATGATTACGTATTCGGTCGCGATTTCATCAACGAAAGCCGCCAGAATTTGCAGTGGACGACCACTGGTTCGGTAATGGCGTTCGTGGATTCAGTCGACTTAGGTGCAAGCGGGGTATTTGCCACCCAATCCGACCACGACCTATTCCTACCCGGCCGAGATTTAGGGCCGAATCAGACCGGTTTCGTCGATAACTTCGCGTGGGATACTTTATCCTTAGCGAGCGGCAATCGTCTCACGCTGATGGATGGCAACACGGATATTCCCGGCGGCGCGCTTTATGTGAATATCCTATTGTTCGAAGATGGATTAGCGCAAGTCGGCAACGTTATCGGTAACGGCTTAAACATCTATTACTTACCCGGTCTCGCCGAAAACGCCTATCTCGGTGGGCAAATCTTCAATCTTCAAAACGGCGGGCGCATCGCGCCGATCCCCTTACCGGGTAGTGTCTTATTGTTGCTCAGCGCGATGATGCTGGTTGGTGTAATTCAAGGCGCCCGTGCCGAGCGTTGCCGGATTTTCCTGAGATTTCCCTGAGCGCGCGACACGGAACGCAATGGCGTGTCTTAGCGCACCAATATGAATCGCTGCAGCAGTGATCCCGTCACGTTCAATAATTGCTCCGAGGCCCCCGTTAACTCGATCAACCTTCGATGCGTCGCACTGCTGCGCGTGACATCTCGAGTGTTCGATTATCGACGGCCCGAAAAATACGGTGAGAGTGCTAGAAGCGAGAGAATTTCGAACAGCATTTGCGCGCCGAGTTGAACGGTGTTGGTCGTAGCGTCGTATTGCGGCGCGATTTCGACAACATCGCCTCCAATGAATTGGCATCCCGCCAATCCCTTGAGCAGTCGCTGAACGTCCAAGGGCGTCAAGCCGCCAACTTCTGGGGTACCGGTACCCGGTGCGAAAGCCGGATCGAACGCATCTACGTCGATCGATATATAGGCTGGCCCAAGCCCTAACACCTCGCGGCTTTTTTGCACGACAGCGTCCACACCCATCTCGGCGAATTCCGTGGCATGAATCACCGTCATCCCGGCGTCGTAAGAAAACTCCCATAGAAACTCGGCGCTACCGCGAATCCCGATCTGAATCGTGCGTTCGGGATCCAAGGCGCCGTCTAAAACGGCATGGCGAAATGGCCCGCCGTGGTGAAATTTTTCCCCCTCATATTCGCCTGCGGTATCGCAATGGGCGTCTATGTGCAGGCATCCCAGCGGTTCGCGGGCGCCAAGCACCCTGAGAATCGGATGGGTAATGGAATGATCGCCACCGACGGACAGCGGATGCGCGCCCAACGCTAACACGTGTTCGTAGAACGCCTCGATATCTTCGATCGACGTAGCGAGGTCGAAGCGCGATCGAAAAGCGACGTCGCCAACATCGCCGCACTTGAGATCGGAGAGCGGCAAGACATCCAAAGCATGGTGGTAAGGACCGATCCGCTCGATCGAGCGGACGGCACGCGGCCCAAAACGTGCGCCCGGTCGATTAGTAACACCGAGGTCCAGTGGGACACCGATGAGGGCAATATCTAGACCGGCCGCACTGTCAGCTGACGGCGCATCCAACAGCGTGGGCAGGCCGCCATAGGGCTTGGCACGATTGCCCGCCTCGGCAAAGATCGCTGCAGCCACACGCTTAAATTTCGGGTCGAAAATATCGTTCCCTCGTGCTTGCCCGTAGCGGGACCGCAAGGCCTCGAGCTTAGGATTTTCTTTCACCGGGATCCCCCAATCTCACAGCACGGGCGCATTGCTCTGCCAGTTGTGACCGATTTTCGCATGAGCTAAATATCAGGCTCAGAATAGCACGCGGGTCGTCTACCTCGAATGGCAAAGCGCGTCTAAATTAGTCACGAGGCCGGGTGCCACGATCCGCATCCCACAGAAACCTTACAGGGAATTTGCCAGCACGAACGCGATTCACGAGCGCGGGTTTCGGCGTAGTTTCGGCGTATAATAGTGATCCTCAAGCTTTGAGGGTTGCGCATGCAACCCCAACATCACACGAGGAGCAGCCCATGGAATATCTCACCTTCAACGAACTCATCGGCAAACCCGGTTTGAAGATGGTCGTTGTGCAAGGCACGCCCAGTCCCTGGAGCCAAGCGGCAAAGGCCATGATGGAATACAAAGGTTTGGACTTCCACACCACGCCGTGGATGCCTGGTGCGCCGAACGATGAAATCGTTGCCTGGGGCGGCGAAGCCAGCGCACCAGTAGTGCAGTGGCAAAATGAAAAACCGATAAATAAGTGGAATGAGATTTTGTTTTTGCTGGAACGCTTAGCGCCGGAAAAACCATTAGTGCCTAACTCGGCCGCCGCACGCGCCAAAATGGTTGGCATCGCCAACGAAATAATGGGGCCGTTGGGGATCGGCTGGAACCGTCGCCTGCAATTATTCCAACCACTGATCGACTCCGGTCAAGCCCCCGAAGGCGTTATGCATATGGGCGAAAAATACGGTTATAACCAAGCTGATGCTAGCGCAGCAGGGGAACGACTAGTCGACGCATTGAACTTCCTTAGCAAGACCTTGCAAGCGAGCGGCGGCGAGTACTTCGTTGGGAACGAACTGAGCGCAGCTGACTTTTACTGGGCGTCGATGTGCAATATCATCAAGCACATGCCTTATGAGCAATGCCCTACTGCGGAAGGTTTTCGGCCTTTGTTCGAGCAAATCGACCCTAAAGTAGAAGCGGCCCTGAGTGCGGACTTGCTCGCCCACCGCGACCGCATGATGCAAGCACATTTCGTGATCCCGATGGAACTCTAGCACGAGGGCCGCGACGAGCTAGCGAAATGCTGGTATGACATGGCGGGCGAAATCCTCTAGCACTTTACGCTCGCAATCCATCGGTGGCCATAGCGCGATCTCCTTGATGCCACCCGCTTCGAGACGCCTCACATGCTCGATAATCTCATCCGGCTCACCGGCGATGCAGCCGGATGAGATCGCCTCGGGCGTTACGAATTTGCGTTCTTCCGGCTGCACATAGACCAGATGACCTGCATGAATTTGCCGAAATCGCGCGCTTTCTGGCAGGCTCATCTGTGCGACATGTTCGAGATAAGCTGGCCAAACGCCTTGGAAGTGCGGCGGAATAATCGCATCGTCACCACCGCTGTCGCGCCATAGTTCGTAGTAGAAATGCAATTCACAACCGACCCAACTACCGGTTTCGTCGATCACGCGCGGCTCGCTCAATTGCTCACCGGGGCCAAGCACGCAGCTAGTAGTAATAAACGCGGTGTGAAAATCATCCTCTAGCGTGCGACCCACTGCGGCAGCGCCGGTGCGAATGGCTGCCAACTTCGGTTGCACAACTTCGGGTTCTCCGCCAACAGTAATAAACCCATCGCCAAATTCTCCTGCCGCAGCCAATGCCCGGGGACCATTCGCGGCGACATAGATCGGTACGCGATCGTCTAAATTCAAGAAGCGGTATTCGCGGTGCAAAAATTGGATTTCACGCTTCTCGCCATTATCGGTGTAGGGCACTGCCTCGCCATCCAAAAGACCCCGCACAACTTGCAGATACTCTCGAAACGCTTTCGCGCGCATCGGATTTTGCCCCATCACGCGCATCGCGGTATGCCCGGTGCCTAAGCCGAGAAACGTACGTCCGGGCGCAATTTCATTAATACTGGCGATGGAGTGTGCCGTGACCGGTGCGATCCGGGTTCCGGTAATGGACACGCCCGTTCCGATTTCGATGCGTTCGGTGTGGTGGGCCGCGAGCGCAAGCACAGCATAGCAATCCGACCATATCATTTGGGAATCACCCACCCAAGCGCGGTCGTAGCCTAAAGTTTCCGCATATTGAATGACTTCCCAGTTCTTGATATGGGCGCTGATGCCGACACCAAACTGCATGACACTTTCCTCACCTGAAACGAGTAGGCAAGATAACGCGGATCGCCTAGCGAGAAAACGGTCGGACGAGGGGCCAGCGATACCCCCTTGGCGCGTTCACCGCCGCCAGTTAGGATGACGTTCATCAGAATTACCATTTTATGCCAGGTCCGCCTATGCTTGCGCCCGAAATTGCTCACAGCTTGCCGCTGCCACCAGGCCCCACCCGACGCGAAAGTCTGCGTGCGTACCGCAGCAGTCCGCCCGATTACCTGCATGAATTGTCGATGACTTACGGTGACGTCGCGCGGTGGCGAGGACCATTCACGATCTATTTGATCAGCAATCCGGAAATTGTGCGCTTTATTTTAACGCAATCGTATCCGCGCTTTATCAAAGACACGATCGACTACCGAGTAGTGGCACGCACGCTCGGGCGGGGTTTAGTCACTAACGAAGGCGACGATTGGGCTCGGCAACGCAAACTCATGCAGCCGGTATTTAGCAACCGCGCGGTCAATGGTTTCGACGCCGTGATTAACGACCGTACCGCAACGATGTTGCAACGCTGGCACACGATCGGCGCCGACGAGACCGTGTGGTTAGAGCGTGAAATGAGCCGCGTGACCTATCAAGTCGTGTGTGCAACTTTGTTTGGATCGGACATCGATCACTACGCCGATGAGATCGCTGACATCGTCGCCGCGGTCAATCAACATCCGCAGCAACTACGTTCCATATTGACGCTTTATCCGTGGTTGCCAATCCCGAGCAATCGCCGCTTCGCGCGCTTAAAGCGGCGCCTCGATGAGATCGTAGACGGCATTGTCGCGGCGCGCCGAGAACAACCCAGCGCCAATGGCGACATCGTCGATCGCCTGCTCGCGGCACGCGACGAAAACTCCGGGCAAGGAATGAGCACGGCACAAATGCGAGATGAGCTCATCACGCTAATGCTCGCAGGTCACGAGACTTCCGCGACAGCGCTCGTGTGGACTTTATACTTACTGTCACGAAATCCTGAGGTAGAGCACGAACTCCTGGCTGAACTGGAACAGGTATTGGGCGGCCGTGCCGCGACCAGCACCGATTTGGCGAATACGCCCTACCTCAAGCAAGTCGTGCAGGAATCGATGCGGCTCTACCCACCCGTGTGGGGCATTGCGCGCAAGTCGACGCAAGACGAAACCTTTGGTGATTACCGTATCCCCGCGCAATCGTATTTATCGATCGGAATTTATTCGATGCAGCGAAACCCCGCTTTTTGGCATGACCCGCTGCGTTTCGATCCCAGCCGCTTTGCTCCAAATCGTAACGACGATCGGCATCCGTATTGCTACATCCCATTTTCCGCCGGTCCGCGCGCGTGCATCGGTGCCAGCATGGCGATGCTCGAGATTCAACTGGTGCTTGCGCAAATCCTCCAACAATTCAAAGTGACACCGCGCCCGGATCACCCCATTGAAACTCATGCAGCGGTGACACTGAAACCGAAACACGGCGTGCCGGTAACTTTGAGTCCCCGCTAGGCAAAGGTCTGACGGCCAAACTAGCGGGGAAATAGCCGAGAATTCACCATGACCACCGCTAAACTCCGCTTCGGCTTATGGTATTCGCTCCGCAATCCCAGCCAATGGCAGCGTCCCTATGTCGACATTTATCGTGACACCCTCGATCAGATCGCGTGGGCGGAAACGCTGGGTTACGGCGATGTGTGGTTGACCGAACACCACTTTTGTGAGGACGGCCACGCACCATCGATCCTACCCTTGGCGGCCGCCGTCGCCGTGCGCACCGAGCGCATCCGCATCGGCACTGGCGTGCTGTTACTGCCGCTACACAACGCGGTGCGCGTAGCGGAAGACGGCGCCACCATCGACATTCTTTCCAACGGTCGTTTCGAACTCGGCGTAGGTGTCGGCTATCGGCCCCAGGAATTCGCGGGCCTCGGCTATGACATCGCCGATCGGGCGGGCCTCATAAACGAAGGTTTGGAGATCATTCGCCGTCTGTGGGAAGGCGAAACCCTCAGTTTCGCGGGCCAGCATTACAAAATCGATAACGCCAAATTAGCGCCGGGACCCGTACAGCGGCCGCGCCCCCCGCTATGGGTAGGCGGCTTCGCCCCCGTGGCAGCGCGCCGTGCGGCGCGGCTCGGTGACGGTTATATCGGCACCGGTGCTATGGTGGAGCAAGCGCGCCGTTATCAAGCAGAGCGCCAGCGCCTCGGGCTGCCCGGACCCGGGCGGCTCGCAGGCGGCCATTTCTGGCTTATCGTCTCGCAGGAGCCGGCGCAAACCACACGGGCGCTGGGGCCGCATCTAGTCTATCAAATCCAGCAATACAACCTCTGGCTTGCTGAAGCCGGTCAGGAACTATTCCCAGCGGTATCCACGGTCGATGAATTATGTGAACTCGGCATCGCGCAAATCGTCTCACCACAGCAAGCCGTCGATCTCATCGGGGCCTACGCAGAGGAAACCGGTATTGAGCGCTACTATACTTGGACCGTCCCGCCCGGGTTACCGGAAAAAGCGATGAACGAATATCTGGAGTTGTTCGCGGCCACTGTGATCCCGCAGTTCAACTAGAAGTAGGCTAACTCCGTTAAACGTAAAGACTACGATTAGAAATGCCGAAAACTAAACCAAGACACCCAGCGATGGGTTCGCCCCCACAGCCCAAGGAGTATCACCGTTGAATACCGTTGGCGCCACCTGGCGTAAATTCCGAGCGCGCGCCACCGCGCGAGCGTTGCGAGCGCTAAGCCTGTTCGCGTTGTGCGGTTTGCTGCTTGCGACTACAAGCGAGGCACAAACTGTCACCGAGGATGATGCAAGCCCCGCGAGCCCACCGCCACCCACCGTCGAGAACGCCACACCCGATCCCTTGCCGGTCGAAGATATCCGTGTCTTAGTCGAAGTGTTTCACAAAATAAAGGCGGATTATGTGGAGCGTGTGTCCGACAAGAAATTGCTGGAAAACGCCATCAAGGGCATGCTCGCGGGACTGGATCCCCACTCCGCTTATTTGGATCCGGAGGACTATGCCGATCTACAAGAAGGTACGACTGGTGAATTTGGTGGCCTCGGCATTGAAGTCGGCACCGAGGATGGCTTTATCAAGGTGATCGCACCGATCGACGACACCCCAGCACAGCGCGCCGGGGTACAGCCGGGCGATGTAATCATCCGCCTCGATGATACGCCGGTGAAAGGCATGCAGCTGAACGACGCCATCGGGCGCATGCGCGGTAAGCCAGGCTCGACGATCGAACTAACGATAGTTCGTGAAGGCGAAGAGAAGCCGGTCAAGATCTCGATCACGCGGGACGTTATCAAGATTCGCAGCGTTAGAAGCCGCATTCTGGAACCGGGGTTCGGATATCTTCGTGTCTCTCATTTTCAAGGCCGAACCGGCAACGATTTTGTCAAAGAGATCACGGCGTTGAAAAAGTCATCCGCAGACAAACTCAAGGGTGTTATTCTCGATTTGCGCAATAACCCCGGTGGTGTATTGGGAGCTGCGGTGTCGGTATCCGATGCATTCTTAAACTCCGGTTTGATCGTCTACACAGAAGGCCGAATCAAAGACGCCCAACTCGAGTTCAATGCTACGCCGCCGGATTTGATCGACGGTGCACCGTTGATTGTGATGGTCAATGAAGGCTCCGCGTCGGCGAGCGAAATTGTGGCCGGCGCGCTGCAAGACCGCAAACGAGCCGTTATTGTGGGGCGCCAAACCTTCGGCAAAGGCTCGGTGCAAACGATCTTACCGATGAATAACGAGGCGGCATTGAAAATGACCACGGCGCGTTATTTCACGCCAGCGGGCCGCTCCATTCAAGCGGAAGGTGTACAACCCGATATTACTATTGATAAGGTAACGGTGTCGGCACTGGGGGATGCAGACGCAACTATCGTGAAAGAAGCCGATCTCGATCGGCACTTAGAAAACGCGACGGAAAACGATAAATCCGCCACCATGGAGACCAAATCCGTTGACGCCCTGCGTCGTGAACTCGCGACGAATGACTACGAACTTTTCGAAGCACTGAACTTGCTCAAAGGCATGGTATTGCTGCAGGCTAGAAGTAATACGACGACGCTACCCTAGCACGAATATTTCGACCCTAGCAGTTTGTCGGACTTAGGAGCAAGCTACGCTCGCGATGCACGTAGCGCCGCCTCGAAAAATAACAACGCCGAATAAGTTGCCATGACAATTTACCAAAATAACTGGCACGGTACGTCGTTGGCGACATCGACAAACTGCCTGGACTTGGGTGGATGAGAATGCCATGCACGCAGTCATTGCTCTGCTCGCAATGATGCGATGATGATCGAAATTGCTTATTCCTGGTTGCTTGCCGCGTGCTTGACCGCGGGCGTATTGCAAGACGACCCGGCCGTCGCAATCGTCATCGATGACCTCGGCAATCAAGCTACTTATGACCGCCAAGCGCTGGCTTTGGATGGCGAGTACAGCTACGCGTTTTTACCGTTTGCCCCCCACACACCTACGCTGGCAGCCCAGGCCAATCGCGATCGAAAAGTCGTTATTGTGCACCTTCCCATGGAAGCCCAAGGTTTTCAGCACGCCTACCACCAGGGCACCCTCACAAGCGCGATGGATCGTAGAACGCTAGTTGAGAACTTGAAGTCGAGTCTCGCCGCCGTACCTCATGCGATCGGTGCCAACAATCACATGGGTAGCCGACTAACTGCGGAGCTCGAACCCATGCGTTGGGTAATGACGACCTTGAAAGCAAACTCCCCCGAGTTATTTTTCGTTGACAGTCGTACCACCGAGCATACGGTCGCGAAACGCGCCGCCCAAGAAGTCGCGCTGCCTTACCGCGGGCGCGATGTATTTCTCGACCACGACCGCAATGTCCACGCGATCACACGGCAATTAAACCGCTTGATCGAGATCGCCTATCGGCGCGGCTTTGCGCTCGGGATCGCACACCCCTATCCCGAGACCCTCGCTATTCTCGAAGCGTGGCAACCTAGCCGCGACGGTGTTCGACTGCTCGGGCTGGGGGATTATTTTTTCGACACGGCAAAATGGCAAAAAACGGCTGGCACCTGCAAAGATTGAGGAGCATCGAGGATCCGCCGAGTCCTCTGCAAGCGGCTTGCGCGGCACGCGGTTTATACCCATATTGACTGGATTCCCGCCTGCGCGGGAATGACGAGCGGGTGTAGTAATGACGAGACCAATGTCGCCCCTATCGTCTCGCGTCACTCCTTCGACCTGCCCGAGGCAGGACAGGATCGTTTGAACGGTGCTTGCGCGATATCCGGACTAGAAGTGATCGCGGTGTGCGAACGCAAACGTCAGCGCGGCAACGCCGAGCCCGCCCAGCAGCCAGACACTGGCCGGCAAAGGACCCCACATGCGCGGGCCCGTGTCGATCGAGGCGCCGTACATGACCACCGCAGCGATAACAAAACCGACGCCGGTAACGCTATAACCGAGGCGCCGATGCACCCGTCGTATTTCGCTGCGGATCTCGCCCAGCGTGTCGTCACGCGTATTGACCTCAAGGCGCCCAGTTTTCATCTCGTTGAGAACGTCGTAGGCCAAACTCGGTATCCGCGGCAACTGATCGAGCCACCGTGGCACGCTCTCGCGTGCTGAACGTAACACGCTGCGCAGTCCGATACGTTCATGCATCCAGCGCTCGAGCGAGGGCCGCGCTGTCTGCCACAGATCGAGATCGGGATCGAGATGGCGCCCAATGCCCTCTACGTTGACGATGGTTTTTTGCAACAACAGTAACTGCGGCAAGATCTCCATATGAAAGCGCTGCGCGGTTTGAAATAAGCGCAACAGTAACTGTCCAACTGAAATGTCTTTAACGGGGCGGTCGAAAATAGGCTCGCACACCGTGCGGATCGCAAACTCAAACTCGTCGACCCGCGTGTCACGCGGTACCCATCCAGACTCGACATGCAATTCAGCGACACGCCGGTAGTTGCGGTTCAAAAAAGCGGCGAAGTTCTCGGCCAGATAACGTTGATCGAACTCGCTAAGCGACCCCATGATGCCAAAGTCCACCGGCACGAAATAAGCCGGTCCGCCGCGCTCGCCGGGCTTGATGAACAAATTACCCGGATGCACGTCAGCATGAAAAAAGTGATCGCGAAAAACTTGAGTGAAAAATATTTCCACGCCGGTCTCCGCGAGTTCGTGTAGGTCGATGCCGGCCGCGCGGAGGCCGTCTAGGTCGTTGATTGTGTAACCGTCTACGCGTTCCATCACTAGGACGTTTTGCCGCGTTAAAGACCAATGCACCTCGGGCACATACATCAGCGGAGAGTCTTTAAAGTTGCGCCGTAACTGTGTCGCGTTGGCGGCTTCCCTAAGCATGTCTAATTCATCAACGATAGTTTTCTCAAATTCGGAGACGACGCGCGTGGGTTTGAGGCTGCGACCTTGTGGCGAATAGCGCTCAGCGGTCTCCGCTAGTATTTTCATTAAACCGATATCGCGGTCGATGGTGCGGCGAATGTTGGGCCTGACGACTTTCACGATCACTTCGCGCCCGTCTTTCAATACCGCGGCGTGCACTTGCGCAATAGAGGCTGACGCGAGCGGTTGAACGTCGAAATCCGTAAACACATCCGTCACTGGATAACCAAACGCGCGCTCGATGATTTCTCGTGCCTCAGCGCCGGGGAAGGGCGGCACTTTATCTTGGAGTTTGGCGAGTTCTTCGGCGATGTCGTCGCTGAGAAAATCCCTTCGCGTCGAGAGTAACTGACCAAACTTGACAAAAATTGGTCCGAGTTCCTCCAGCACCGCACGGATACGTTCAGCACGCGGCGCTCGCTTGCGTCCCAGCCAATTCCATGGCAATAAGTACAGTAAGAAATGCAACGGCCTAAGAAGCGGCATTGCGAGCAGAATTTCGTCGAAACCGTGCCGAATTAGGATGCGCTGAATCGATAGCGCGCGGATCCCATGCGTCAATGCGCGAATCATTTTTCCCGTCGCTGGCGCAATCGTTCTACACGTGCGGCCAGGCGAGCGGTAGCAGCCGCTAAATCGCGGTTTTCTGTCGCTAATTCCGCGAGCTCCTCGGGGTGCGGAACGAGCTTGAGTTCATAAGTAAAGTATTCCGCAAGATCGTCTTCCAGACTCTCTTGGGTCGTGCCTGCCCACTGTCCCGCACCGCCAACTAAGCGCCCGAGTTGACGCGCCGGAAAGTCGCCGATTTGGCGCGCAACGAGTTCTTCCCAGTCGATTTCGAGATCACGAAAAACACCCTGCAACATCTGCACAGTATGCAAGTCACCCTGAATTTCTACTTTCGGACTAATTGCCGTACCCCGATCGCCTCGAACACGCAACATATCAAACAAGTCCTTGGCGCTCCCGCGAACGCGGATCGCTGGCATGTCTTCGCAGTGCGTCGCCAGTACGATGCGATCACGATCGACACTGATGAAAAACGTAGAGGGCTTCGGATCGACTTCGATAGCGAACGTGCGACCATCGAGCTCGCGGAGGCGGGTCAAGGCCTGCTCGTCACTCGCTAGCACTTGGTTGATCATTTTCTCTAGAGCACGCAAGTGCCATTCCGGGGACTGGAAAAGCCGTCGCTTGGTCATCTTCTCGCGCATAATTTACAAACGCACACCGCGGTGCAGCGCCACGATGCCGGCGTGCAAATTGTTGTATCGAACCCGCTCGAATCCTGCGCTACGCATCATTTCCGCAAGATGCTGTTGATCTGGATGCATCCGGATCGATTCTGCCAGATAGCGGTAACTTGCCTCATCGCGCGCCACGATGCGACCCAAACGCGGCAATATCTTAAATGAATAACTATCGTACATGCGTGCTAATAGCGCTTGTTTAACGTGTGAAAATTCCAATACGAAAGCTTCTCGACCAGGCCGCAAGATACGATACATTTCCTGCAAGGCGGCGTTTTTGTCTGTCACGTTGCGCAAACCGAAAGCGATCGTAACGAGATCAAATGACTGCTCGGGAAACGGAAGCGTCTCGGCGCTTGCCCGCACCCAGGAAACGTTGCGACATACACCGACATCAAGAAGACGATCGCGTCCCACTTCAATCATGTCGCGGTTGATATCGAGGGCGACAACCTCACCTGTCTCACCCACCGCACGGGCATGTAAACGCACAAGGTCACCGGAACCGGCCGCAAGATCCAAGACACGATAGCCACGACGAGGTGCGGCGATGAACAATGCGAAACGTTTCCAGACTCGATGCAAGCCCAACGACATCAAGTCGTTCATTAAATCGTAGCGACTCGCCACGGACCCAAATACCGCTTCGACACGACGCGTTTTTTCGTCCACAGAGACGGATTCGAAACCGAAATCAGTTTGCGAAGCTGGCGGTGGTTTCTGCTCTGTCATGAATTTCCCGACTTCGAAGCATCACGCTCGTGGCCAGCGCGCGCTAAGGCCTCGAGATAGTTGCTCCAATTCACGTCTTGGTTGCGCCCAAGTTGATGGAGGTAATCCCACGTATAGATCCCCGAACTGTGTCCATCGTCGAAAACCAAGCGCACGGCATAGTGTCCGACCGACTCCACTTCCGTAATGCAAACATCTTCCTTGCCGACTTGCAGAACGCCATCCTCAGGCCCGTGTCCGCGCACCTCTGCCGAGGGTGAGTAGACTCGCAAGTATTCACAGGGTAGTCGAAATCTGCTGCAATTTTCGAAACTAACTTCGAGTATTTTCGATCGCTGATGCAGCACGATATCCGTGGGAACGTACGTGGTCATGGTGGTTAGAGTATGTAGCGCGCCCAATCGTCGTCTTTGCTTAACTCACCAATATGTTGATCGACGTACGCCGCATCGATGACAACGCTCTGCCCAGCTTGATCGGGTGCAGTAAACAGCAGCGCTTCGAGCAGGCGCTCCATAACGGTGTGTAGTCGACGCGCACCGATATTCTCACTACGCTCGTTGACGCTATGTGCTATTTGCGCGATGCGTGTCACACCATCGTGGGTAAATTCTATATTTAGTTCCTCGGTAGCGAGCAAGGCGTGATATTGCTCTGTTAGCGAAGCGTTGGGTTCGGTCAAAATCCGCACAAAGTCGTCGACACCGAGCGGATCGAGTTCAACCCGATTTGGCAAACGGCCCTGCAATTCCGGTATTAAATCCGATGGCTTCGAGAGGTGAAACGCGCCCGAGGCGATAAATAAAATATGATCCGTCTCGACCATGCCGTATTTCGTTGACACGGTGCAACCTTCGACCAGCGGTAGTAAATCCCGCTGCACCCCCTCGCGCGAAACATCCGGTCCGCTAGTCTCAGAACGACTGGCGATTTTATCTAGCTCATCTAAGAATACAATCCCGTTTTGTTCCACGTTCTCTAGCGCACGGGCGCGAAGATCGTCTTCGTTGATGAGCTTTGCCGCTTCTTCTTCGGTAAGCAACTTCATCGCCCGGCTGACTTGCACGCGACGCGTGCGTTTGCGGTTACCGCCCATGCTCTGGAACATGTTCTGCAACTGATTCGTCATTTCTTCCATGCCGGGTGGCGCCATAATTTCGACGCCTATGGCCGCTTGGCTGAGCTCGATTTCAATTTCCTTATCGTTCAATTTGCCTTCTCGCAACATTTTGCGGAAACGTTGTCGGGTAGAGCTTTCTTCCTCCTCGGTCTTATCGCCAAAGGTTCGTGGTGGCGGCAGCAATACGTTCAAAACGCGCTCCTCGGCGGCGTCTTCGGCTTGCGAGCGCACTTCATCCATCGCGGCGGTGCGCATCAGGTTGACACCCGTATCAGCGAGATCTCGAATGATCGACTCCACATCCCGCCCCACATAGCCGACTTCTGTGAACTTTGTCGCTTCTATTTTAATGAAAGGCGCGCCCGCGAGTTTCGCGAGGCGGCGGGCGATTTCTGTCTTACCAACACCGGTCGGGCCGATCATCAAAATATTTTTCGGGGTGATCTCGTGACGGAGTTCTGGCTCAACTTGGGCACGTCGCCAGCGGTTACGCAGCGCAATGGCAACAGCGCGCTTGGCCGCATCCTGCCCTACGATATGTTGGTCTAACTGCGCGACGATTTCTTGGGGCGTGAGGTTCATCATCAGGGATCGCTATTGACCAAACGTCAGTACTGCAGCTCCTCAAGCACGATATTGCTATTCGTGTAAACACAGATATCTGCGGCGATCGCGAGCCCTTTGCGCACGATGTTTGCAGCATCTAGCTCGGTATTCTCGACCAGCGCGCGTGCCGCTGCGCGCGCGTAAGGACCGCCGGAACCGATCGCCATGATCGAATCTTCGGGTTCGATGACATCGCCGTTACCCGAAATGATTAGCGACGCGGTATGATCGGCAACCGCCAGGAGTGCCTCGAGTCGACGCAGCAAGCGATCGGTACGCCAATCTTTTGCGAGTTCAACCGCGGCCCGTAACAAAATTCCTTGGTGTTTTTCGAGTTTTCCTTCGAAACGTTCGAATAAAGTAAATGCATCTGCCGTACCGCCAGCAAACCCGGCAATGACTTTGTCTTGATAAAGCCGGCGTACCTTACGGGCATTGCCTTTCAACACCGTGTCGCCCATCGACACCTGGCCATCGCCGCCGATCACAATGTGGCCTTCGCGTCGCACGGCAAGAACGGTGGTCGCGTGCATGCTTGCATTCATAGTTGGGGTAGGCATCGACTCGAGCAATTGTACACCATCGTCTGCGGCGTAACGCCTACGACGGAAACTTACTTCCGCCGTCGAGCCCGCGGATGCGCTTTATCGTAGATTTTTGCCAAGTGCTGATAGTCTAAGTGAGTATACACCTGTGTGGTCGAAATATTGCTGTGCCCGAGCAGCTCTTGCACCGCACGTAAATCACCCGACGACTCCAACAAGTGCGACGCAAATGAATGACGCAGCATATGGGGATGAACATGCATCGAGGATCCGTGTTTTAGCGCCCAACGTTGGAGACGTTGTTGGACCAGGCGCGTCGACAAACGACGCCCGTGGTGGCCTACGAAAAGTGCAGTTTCGTCGTTTGCAGCGAGTTCCCCGCGCACATCTAACCACGCCCCGATGGCGGTAAGCGCCCGGCGACCAATAGGTAGCCGACGTTCTTTGCATCCTTTACCCAACACCGTTAACTCGTGATTTTCAAGCTCCAGGGCGTCTAAAGTGATACCGACGAGTTCCGCGACGCGCAGCCCGCAGGAGTAAGTCAATTCCCACATCGCCAAGTCACGTATTTCCAGTGCCGATGTCGGCGTTACATCAAGCAGGCGTTGTGTCTCGTCGACCGGTACTACTTTCGGCAAACGGTTATCACGTCGCGGAGCACGAACGCCACGCGCAGGGTTGACCTCAATGTGACCGTGCGCACGTAAGTAGTCGAAATAGCGGCGCAGCGCTGCCAAGCTGCGCGCAATGCTGCTCGCGGCACGCCCTTTACAATGCAATGCGGCGGCGAAATACCGGACACTGTGTTGGTCGACGCGTTGCGGCGTTGCTGTATCGCTCTCTGCCAAGCAATAGGCACGAAACGCTACTAAGTCCCGTCGATAAGCGGCGCTAGTGTGTCGAGAATTCGAGCCCAAACTCGCGATGAAACCACCGATGTTCCAAGGATCGCACGCGGTCATGAGTGTTTCATCGACGGTTTCTTCACCCACGGATCGAGCACTAAGCTAGTAACATCGGCGAGATACGACAAAAACTCAGTACCCATATTCGGGTCGAAGCGCTTAACGTCTACGCTCAAGATCGCGAGCAACCCGGTCCAGTTCTTCGCGCTCAAGGGCAACACTACTGCGGAGCCAGCAAAAGATTCCCCGCCGAGCAAAACCTGCTGCTGGGCTTCGGTTAGGCGACCACAATAGGCAGACGCCTTTAGCTGATCCCCAAAAATCGCTTTGCCGGGTGACGCTGCACCGACAAATTGTGGGAATTCTTCGCTGCAGACATAACTCGTCTCCGCAAAAATCCGCACGCAAATGCGGTCTGCTTGAAACGCTTCGCGTAGCCGTGTCTCTAGTGTTGACACGATCGCGCGTGGGCCAGCAGTTTCCATCAGCTCCAGCACTAATTGATGTATGCGCGAGATGAGTTGATCATTTTGCCGCGCATTCGCGAGTAGATCGTCAAAACGTCGCTGCAAGCGCTGATTTTCTTCGCGCAAAGCTTGTACTTGTCGTTCGAGCAGCGACGCCGTACCCGCACCATGGGGGATCAAAAGCTCCGTCAACAAGGGTTTATTTTGTGAAAAAAAATCCGGGTGGCGTTTGAGATATTCCACCACGTCCCGATCACGCGTTGCGGTCGTGGCACTTCTGTTCATCGCGGACTGATTATCAAAATTCACAGTATTATTTCCCCCTCGAACACGCGCATAGCGGGTCCGGTCATATAAAGCGTGTTTTCTGCATCGCCTGACCATTCTATAAGCAGATTTCCGCCGCGCAAACTAACCTCGACGCGCGGCGCGAGCACGTCCCACAAGCGCCCCACGGCAACGGCAGCGCACGCTGCCGTGCCACATGCTAGGGTCTCACCAACGCCACGTTCAAAAACACGCAGCTTAATCGCATCACTGCGTGTCACCTCCATAAAGCCGACGTTCACCGCGGCAGGGAACAGCGCATGCGACTGCAGCATCGCACCGAGCTCGGCGACCGGTGCCGACTCCACATCGTCGACCTGAAATACGGCATGTGGGTTACCCATAGAAACCGCACCAAATACTTTTTCTTGGCCATCGATGCTCAAGCTATAGCGGCGCGCCTGGGGTGCTGACAACGGCACGCTGGCAACATCGAATACGGGACGACCCATATCTGCCCGGATATTCCCGTCTGCCTGGAGGTGCAGAACCGACTGCGCCGCGTCGATTTCGATCCTGACCGTACCACACGATTCGCCGCTTTCCTCAGCAAGATAACGCGCCACGCAACGAGCGCCATTGCCGCAATGCTCTGCTGGTGTGCCATCGGCATTAAAAACCCGCATACGGGCGAGCGCGCCACCCCGAGAAGGCTCCAAGACCAACACTTGGTCGCAACCGATCCCAAAACGGCGATCAGCCAGTCTACGAATAACGTCGCGACCAAGCTCACAGCGGTGCACGCGCCGATCGAGTACGACGAAATCGTTACCGAGCCCTTGCATTTTGGTGAATTTGCATCGCATCGTTTACCGCCCTAATACTTAGCGCTCACGGCATAGCCGCGTCGTTCTAACTCGGCGAGCACGCCAGTATCTCCCGGCAAATGCAAAGCCCCTACGGCGACAAAATCCCCGCCACGCACAAAACGCTTTTCCATGCGGTCGACCATACGTTGATTGCGTTGAATCAACAACGCATCGCTCAAACGTTCCTGCAGCTCCGATTCGTAGCGCGCGGCGAGCCGTGCCATGCTAGCAAGATCACGCTGTTGATAGAGTTCGATTACCCGTTCGATATCCGCTTGAAACAAGTCGTAGTTGCAGACAATCTCCGCTAACATTTGCACTTGCTCGGTGTCGCTGAAGGACTCGAAGATCGCGGTCTGTTCTGCCAGCGTCTCCAAGCCATGCACCGGTATGCTCGCTTGCTGTGCAAGTGACAATAACTGCATATCCAAAGGCAAGGTGGTCTGTTGCGGGGGCAGACTCAAGGTCGTGAACGCCGCCCACGCCTTGAGACGACTCGCGTCGTTCTCATTCAAACCGTAACGCGCTAACAACTCGCGTGTACGTGCAAAGAGCTCCGGATCGGCGAGCGCCGCAATGGCGTGGTTTTTATCCGTATACATTACCGCAGCCATCTCGAGCAAAGTCGCGATATCGAGCACGACCTCCATCGTAAATGTGCGACTCTCGCGCAAAGTCGCCAAAACAGGTTCTGGAACGTCCGCGACCCGCGAGTCCGCCAGATGAATTGTTCCAAACAGGTGAGACACCGCGCCACTTGGAGCACGCACTTCCCATAGCAAGCCGCGACCGTAAACGATGTTCGCAGCGCCTTGCGGCTCCTGCACCGTCAAGATCGGACATTCAAACGCCTCACTGACCGGCACGCTCACGAGCAAGGCAACAACAAGCAAATAAGGGTAATAGCGGTTCATCGCTACGATCATGCGGGTGTGTCGTCACCTAAAGCAAGTCGCGGTGTCGCAGTCAACTGGGCCACCGCGGCGTGGGCGGCCCGCCAACGCTCATCGCTTTGCAGTTCATGACGCGCGCCACCCGCGCCGCGACCGTGCAAGCGCATCAATCGCACCTGACGCAAAGGCGTGGCGGTGAGCGAGAGGCCATCAACGATCGCCGTCGCGGCAGCGCGATCGTTGCACACGAGACAGGCATCACAACCGGCAGCGAGCGCACGTTCGGCGCGCGCTAAGGGCGCGGTGTCGCTTAGGGTTGCACCCACCATGCTCAAATCGTCGCTGAAAATCGCTCCTTGAAAACCGCAACCGCTACGCAAGATCTCACCTAACCATACCGAAGAGTAACCGACGGGGAGCTCGTCGACTTTGGGATACAGGATATGTGCTGGCATCAGCGCTTCGATCCCCGCATCGATCATGACCCGGAACGGCACTAAATCGTGAGTTTCGATGTCGGCATAGTCGCGCTCATCGCGGGGTAGTTCGCAATGCGAATCAGCGCTCACCAAGCCGTGACCGGGGAAATGCTTGCCCACCGCTGCCATACCAGCGCCACGCATACCACGAGAATACGCCTGCGCAAGTTGCGCGACGACGACAGGTTCCGGATCAAACGCGCGGTCGTTAATGACACGGCTGCGCTCGTCGTAGAGATCGAGCACCGGCGCAAAACTAAAATCGACGCCGCAGGCGCGTAGTTCCGCTGCCATTAACCAACCGCATTGCCCCGCCAAATGGACAGCTTCGCGCGCATTATTCGCATAAATCTCGCCGAGCGCACGAGCCACCGGGAGCTCCGTAAAGCCGGCGCGAAAGCGTTGCACACGACCACCTTCGTGGTCGACGCCGATCAACAGACGTGGTTGTCGCAGGGCGTGTATTTCGGCACACAAGGCCGCCAACTGCTCCGGCTCGGCGTAATTACGCGCGAACAGGATAACCCCACCCACGACGGGATGGCCGAGCAAATCTTTTTCATCCGCACTTAAGCGCTCGCCATCCAAATCCAAGATCAGCGGTCCAAGTGCCATCGCGAGGTCCGTCCTCAATGATTCGCATCACGCGTCACTGGCCATTACGTTCCAACGATCGCGCAGGCGGTCACCTAGAATGTTGACCGAGACTACCAAGGATAGCAATGCTAAACCTGGGCCGATCAACATATGCGGAGCGACCAACATATATTGCGTCGCATCCTTAATCATACTACCCCACGACGGGGTCGGTGGTTGTGCGCCTAAGCCCAAAAAAGACAAACCGGCTTCGGCGATAACCACTCCCGCGATCGCAAACGTCGCTTCGACCACTAACGGCGCTACGAGCAGAGGTAGCACGTGCCGCCACAAAATGCGATACGGACGTGTTCCTAGCGCGCGCGCAACTTCGACGTGGTCTAGCGTGCGAATACTCAAAGTCTGCGCGCGCGCGAGGCGCGCGAACCCAACCCAGCTCATAACCGCGAGCGCGATAACGACATTGCTCAGTCCCGGGCCGAGCACGCTCGAAAGTGCAATCGCCAACAAAATGCCGGGAAATGCCATGAACGTATCCATGATGCGTAGGAGCGACAGGTCCAACCAACCGCCGCTCCACGCCGCAATCAGGCCAATCGCGGTGCCGACACACGCAGCGATCGCAACGACGCCGAATGCCACCGTGCAGGATGTAGCCGCGCCGGCAATGACCCGCTGGGCAATTGGGCGTCCGAGGGCATCGTAACCGAACCACGCATCAAGCGAAGGTAGGTCGAACATGCGTTCGAGCACGATCCCCGGCTGTGCTTGCCAATGGAGCAAACCCCAGAGTGCGGCGAGCAGCCACCCCACCAGGACCAAACCGCTGCATCGCGCCTCCCAAGTCATGAATAGGAAATGCGCGGGTCGAGCCACACATAGGCGACGTCGGTTAAGGTATTCACGATCACGTAAACGAAACTAATTAATAGAACGCACGCTTGCACGACAGGATAATCGCGCCGCTGGATCGACTCGATCGTGAGTTGGCCGATCCCGGGCCACGCAAAAACGATTTCCGTAATCACAGCACCCGCGAGCAACACACCGAGCTGCATGCCGATAATAGTCAAGATAGGCAAACCCGCATTATTCAGTGCATGCCCCAAAACCACGCGCGTAGCGCTCAACCCACGCGCCCGCGCTGCCACGATGTAGGCTTGGCTCAATACATCCAGCAAAGCCGCACGGATCATGCGCACCAAAATCGCGGCCAACGAGACGCCCAAGGTTACCGCCGGCAAAACGATCGCGCCGGCGCCTTCGGTTCCACCAACCGGGAACCACCCTAGCCACAAAGCGAAAACAACGATCAATAACGGCCCGAGGAGAAAATTCGGTACGGACAGTCCCACCAACGATAGGGTCGAAGCCGCGGTATCCCACACTGTCCCGACACGCAGCGCCGCCACGATAGCCAACGGAAAAGCACACACGATCGCCACGCCGATCGCGGCGCATGCGAGTCTCGCTGTGGCGGGAATACGCTCTGCGATGAGACTTACGACGGTTTGCTGACTCGCGATTGACTGACCTAAGTCAAACCGCACCAAGTCAGCATAAAAACGCCCCCATTGTATCCACAAAGAGTCGTCGAGCCCTAAAGCACGACGCAAGCTTTCGCGATCGGCGATGCTCGCCGTCTCACCCAACATGGCGTCTACCGGATCACCGGGAATGAGGTGCAGCAATAAAAACACACATGTCGAGACGCCGATCACAACAACGAAGGCCGACGCCAGGCGAGTGAGAACAAAACGTTTCATAAGCGTTACAGCATAACGGCATTGGCGTGGTGACGTCCGCCTGCCGCGGCGAGTACGGTTATGTTAAAGTGGCGAGTTCAGGCAAATGTCCGCGTCATCGTATCTTAGCGTCGCGGGTACAGTGCCTTTTGGGGGACAACATCGCGACGCAAATTCCAGAGCGCAACGAGACGCCGCGTCGGTAGAAAGAGAGCACATCATGGCGCGATTTTCATTCGCGGAAGAACACTCAGACGCTGATCGTTTCCACAAGTTCACCGCCATCGGCCAGGTCATGGTGAGGGCTTTCGGCTTTATTTTAATGTTGGTGGGCTTGTGGATCGGACTCGCCGTATTGCTCGAGGCGTGGGGATTATATCGAGAACCGACGCATATCGAGCGCTTTGCGCGTGCCATTGAGAAAGGTTCAAATCTTGATCGTGCACTCGCCAACACGCGACCGCAGCGTGAGTTAGAGCAGCAGTCGTTGGTCGAGCGAAAATCTACGCCGCGGGCGGCCACCCGTCGCGATGACGTCAGTTTTCGCTTGAGCTATTTTGCCGCATGGGTTGTCGCGATTTTGCTGTTGTTGCTCGTAGGCCGTCTCGCCATTGCGGCGATCAAAACGGGCGGTGAACTAATGCTCTACGACGTCCAAGTAAAACGCTTCGCACGGGAATTGGCGCGTCTTTCGAACGGTAATATACCGCGATAGTAACTCGTCGCTATGCGCAGATCTCGACCAGCGTACCCACCTTGACATAATCAAAAAGCTCGACCACATCTTCATTACGCATGCGCACGCAACCGCGTGACCCAGGGACCGACATATCGGTCTCGGCTGGGGTGCCGTGAATATATATATAGCGCTGTTTCGTGTCGACACCGGGGCCTAAGTTACGCCCCCGTTCGAGACCACGTAACCATAAAATGCGAGTTAAAATCCAGTCGCGCCCCGGCGCCGTAGCGCCAAGTTCGGCAGTATAGATCTCTCCTGTCGCACGCCGTCCCACGAACACGGTATTGAGTTCCGCACCTGCGCCAATTTTTTCATCTATCACGTGCCGACCGCGCGGTGTGCATTCACTATTCTCGACCTCGCCCACCCCCTTCGCCGCGGTCGAGATCTGGTACTGCTCGATAACTATGCCTGCGGTCTGCACAGACAAGCGTTGGGCGCCCAAATCAATGCGCAGGCTCAGCTTACTCGGCAAGGGAAGGCGGCTTTTTACTGACATGCACGAGTCCGTCGTAGTTGCCGTGCGCGTCAACGCGATAATCTGTGACGGTATTGCGTACCGCGATGACAGTATCCTCGTACCACAAGGGAATATACGCTAAATCTTTGAGGAGCAACTCTTGTAGCGCGTGATATTGTTCGATGCGCTGTTCGATGTCGGTTGTCTCCTCAGCGCTATCGATCAACGCATCGACTGCATCATTTTTGTAACGGCTACGATTCGCGCCCGCTGGAGGCACCGCCGTACTGTGAAAAACATAGCGAAAGATATCCGGCATTTTTAATCCCACCCACGACAAACTATAGAGCTCGAAGCGCCCCGCCTTAATGTCACCGTAGAAGGTACCCCAATCGTGACTGCGGATCTCTATGTCGATGCCCACAGCTTTGAGTTGAGCTTGAATTATTTCTGCAAGACGCAAGCGAAATGGATCGGTAGAGGTTTTGTAAGTCAAATGCAAAGGCCGGCCCTCGCCGTAGCCCGCCTCGGCGAGCAGCGCCCGTGCCCGCGTCGGGTCATGCGGGTAGTCTTGCTGAGCCGGCATTCCAGCCCAGTGCTCGGGGGCCAATAAGCTGCGCGCGAGACGCGCCTTATTGCGCATCACGTGGTCGATCAGCGCGTCTCGATCGAGAGCATGAGCAAGGGCGCGCCGGACTCTAACATCAGCAGTCGGGCCGGTCGCGAAATTGACGCCGAGATAAGTAAACGTTGTGCCCCCGACATCGCTTACGGCGATGTTTTCGCGGGCCGCCAACCAGCGTGACAACTCCGGGCTCAGACCACCTTGGAGAATATCGAGCTCGCCGCGCGCGAGCTTTAATGCGCGCACCGTTTCGTTGCCGATCACCGCAAAATTTACCCGCTGTCCGTCCTCGCGCCGTGCTAACGTCACCCCGCTTGCACGCAAAGGTGAAACGACCGCAAAAGGACCGCTGCCAATCGCGTCGCTGTGATCCGCGATCACGCGGTGGCGCTGCGACGCGGGCACGATGCCGATGGCCAGCACGCCTGGGAATAAAGGATCGGCGCGCTTGAGCGTGAATTCGATTATGTGCGCATCGCGCGCCTCGATGTGCGCGATATTCGCCAACGAACCACGATGTGGAGAGCGCAGCGCCGGATCGCGCACCGCCTCGTAGGTCGCGACCACATCGGCACTCGTCAATGCACGTCCGTCGTGAAATGAGGCCGGTGCCAATATGAATCGGTAAACCGTGGGGCTTACCACGCGCCAATTTGCAAGGCCTGGTACCGGCTGAAAGTTGTCATCGAAATCAACCAAGGCAGAATAAACCAGACGGCATATGCGATACGACACCGCATCGGTCGCCAGACGGGGATCTAAGCTAATCGGTGCCGCGCTGATCCCGACGCGGATTTCTTCGCGCTCGACCTCCGTACACGCCGTCAGCATGAGCACCACTACGAGACACGGCAGCCACCACTTCATCGCGCAAACAGGGCAATCGATTCGACATGCGCTGTATGCGGGAACATATCCGCGATGCCCGCAGCGTGCAAACGAAAACCCCGTGCCAGCAACTGTGCGGTATCGCGAGCCAAGGTCACAGGGTTGCAAGACACATAAAGGAGTCGCTCGGTGTTTGAAAAGTTAAAATCTCGCACTAACAGTTCGGCGCCGCTGCGCGGTGGATCGAGCAAGATGCGCCGGTAATCCCCCCGCGGGATCAGAGCCAAACCTTGCTCGGTGAACAAATCAGCCGCCACAAATTTGGCGTTGTCACAGCGATTAGCAAGCGCGTTAGCACGGGCCCGGGCTAGCAAAGATTTCTCGCTTTCGATCCCGATAACCGACTTAGCGCGGCGCGCAAAAGGCAAACTAAAGTTGCCCAAACCGCAAAACAGATCGAGCACCTTATCTTGTTGATCGATTTCCAACAATTGCAACGCCAGCGCAACGAGCTCGCGATTAATATCGGCGTTTACCTGCGTGAAATCAGCGGGCGCAAAAGCGAACTCGAGATCGGCGAGCGCGTAACTTAGCGTCGCTGATGTTGCGGTCAGTGCCACTACCGTGTCGGGTCCACCAGGCTGCAAGTAAAACTCGATCCCGGTGGCGGCAGAAAACGCGCCTAAATAATCTAAATCCTGCGCATTTAGTGGATCGAGATGGCGCACGATTAGGGCGTTGCGTGCATCGTCGCATGCGACTTCCAACTGCGGAACGCGATCAGCGATAGACAACGAACCGATGAGATCGCGCAAGGCGAGCACCGCACCACCAATTTTTTCAACCAAAATTTCGCAACGTTCCAGCTCTGCGATATAGGGACTTGCTCGTTCGCGAAAACCCACTAACACGCCACCCTTTTTGGGCACGAATTTCGCCCCCAGGCGTGCCTTGCGACGATAAGCCCAGATCGGACCCAGCAGCGGCGCTAACCAGCGATCTGGGGTAATGTGTGCGTGATGTAACAACAGCTCTGTTAACACTGCTTGCTTATGTTCGACTTGTTGTGGGTGTGCTAGATGCTGGAGCGAACAACCACCGCAGATCGTCGCATGGGCACAGCGCGGCGCAACCCGATCGGGATGCGGATCGTGGATTTCGAGCGCCCGCGCTTCATCGTAACGCGCACGTCGTTTCAGAATTTTGGCACGTACCGTCTCGCCCGGTAAAGCCCCCTCGACAAACACAATCTTGCCATCGACGCGACCAACACCACGACCTTCGTGAGAGAGTCGCTCGATGTTTACGCTCAAGGATTTTGCCGACACTAACCCGGATATCGCACGAGGCATTCGCTACGCTCGTGCTCCACGGTTGGTGTAAGAGAATTTTTCATCGTGCGATCGTCGTGCATCGGAAAACGCACATGATAACGCGGGTGATTGCTATTCGGAGTTGTGATCGCGTGCGTTGGTGTTTTCAGAGACGTTCGGCCAGGCCGAGAGAAATTCCTCAAAATGTGGTTTTGCGGCCTCGCTAAGGTAGTCCCGCAGGCGCGCCTCCTCGTGGGCGTACGCACGCGATCCCAAGTGGCCCCGCATGTGTTCAAAGGCCAAATAGACGAGATAGGTATTTAAAACGTCGGTTTCACAATAAGCGCGTATCGCAGCAATGTCCCCGGCGAGAAAATGTGCCCACACATCCGCACCTGTCATGCCGAGCTTGCCGGGCGCGCCGAGTAGGGACGCGATCTCGTCTAGGGACGCGACGGCGCGTAGTTGATAGCCGGCCAAGACATCCATGAGATCGAGGTGACGCCAATGAAAACGACCCAGGTAATTGTTGTAACGAAAACTCCGCTCCTCGTCACCGACCTCCCAGTAGCGTGCCGCGACAACGCGATTGATTAGCGCACGATAATGCAACACGGGCAAGTCAAAACCGCCACCATTCCAAGACACCAAGGTCGGCGTGTAGCGCTCCACGCCTTCATAGAAACGCGTGATCAAGGCTTTTTCATCTTCGTCGTCTTCGCCTAAAGACCACACCACGAGCCGATCGTCGCTGCGCAACACGGCCGAAATCGCCACGATGCGGTGGAGGTAATGGCGCAGGAAATCGCTCGTCCCAGCGGTTTCCTGCTGGCGTTTCGCGAACATTACTTTCGCGACCGCTTCATCGTCTAGATCACCGAGCCCCCACAAGTGCCGTGCACCGTCTACGTCGGGAACGGTTTCAATATCGAAAACTAAAACATTCACGATTAACCCGGATGTTGAGACGCGGAAAAACCAGATAGTGCGCGGTATCGTGGCCCTAGTTTTGTCGCCAACTCCCGCCAGACCTGTACCACCACCCACCAGGCGCATTCGCTACCCAACGCTGCGCAAAAATACCGCGAATATTGCTTTCCCACTCTGGATGTTGGTTGGCTATGGCGACCTCGAGGTAGAGGCGATTGCGATCCTTATTCTCGTCGGCAACGAGCTTTTTCACCATATTGCGTTGCTTGAGATCGATGGCGGCCGGATCACGCAATACGATCAAACCATCGTCGGACATACCTACCGCGCCGCTGGCATAAAAGGCTTTAAGGCGCTGATGACGACTCTCCATATCAGCACGCAAAGCGTTGATGGCAGGCGTCGAAATGTTTATGTCTGGTTGCTGCGCATAAGCCGCAGGCACGAGCCAGGCAACGACGAACTGCACCGCATCAAAACGTGGGACATGGGACTGATCAGGCGGGGTTGCAGGATTGGGTTGCGCTTCGCCTTCAATACCGTAGACATCTTTCACGAAAATATCGGCGGCGCGTTCGGCGGCCGATGCGGGAAAATAGACATTGACGGTGACGCAGGCTGCCAACAGCGCGACGCCTAATGCAATTGAGACAAGTTTTCGCATTGGCTTCATACCTCGCTTTTTCATTCAATGTTTCCGGGCGCTACCGGCACCGATTTCAATCTCCCAATCGCCCTTGGACATTTGCTTTACACCGTCGACCAAAGTATCCCAGGCCACATGGCGTCCCACGCCATTGATTTCAATCCAAGGCGGTAACCAACCGCCACGCGTGAGGATCGAAAACGCGGCTTCTTCGCGCCCCTCGACGCCACGCAGCGCGCAGTAACCCCGCTCCAATTTACAGCCAATGCCAAGTTTTCCATACGAATAAGAAGGCACAAAACCCAGCATGCCCTGCGAGACTGCACCGCTGGCACCCGCGCCGATACGACTTAGATTATCAACTGCTTGCCGGCTAATTCGATGCGTTATCGGATCATCATCACGAGTCGCAAGGTAGGCATCGAACGCGACCGGCTGCCAAGCTTCAAGTCGCAGCGCCTCGATGTGGCCGTCCAAGGTTCCTTGGATGTTACCAAACGAGAACGTGCTGGTCAGTTCCTCCAACACGATGCCTTCGATGACAACATCGGTCCTCAGCACTGGAACGGCGCTGAAAAGATCCGCGATTTCAAGTTCCGACAACACAATAGAGCCGCCAAATAGATCGACACGTAAATCGCCATCGATCGACAAATGGTCGTTCGCATAAGTTAAGACCGGCATGACGCCGTTGAGTTCGCCCACCAGGCTCGGCCATTCGAAAGCCGTAGTCAACGCTTGCAACGATACCCCAGTAAGCGTACCCCCTAACTCGACGTTCAAGCCGCTAAGCCCAGGTTCAGCAAGCCGCAAACGGTCCATGTGCAAGATGCCATCGAGAACCCGCACGTCTCGCCAGCGGACCGCTTTAAGTTCACGTGCCTGCGACACCCACTCTATCTCCCCCGCGCCGATCTCGGCTTCAAAGAACCGGCCACCGGCCCACCGCAAGGTCGAGCTCAAAGGTTCGGGCTTATCGTGAAACGCTATCTCACCGGAAATTCCGCGCGTGCTGAAACGCTGATCGGTATCGGTGATACTGCCCCCGTCAACGCGAAGAACGCCGTGCCGTAAGCGGCCCGCCTGTGCTTCGATCGCGAATTCCAAGGCACCCGTCGGTTGCACGCTATCCAACGGTGAGCCGATTAGCACTGGCAATAGATAAAGCTCGTAGAACCTGGCAATGTCGGGGCTGCGGAATGCCAGGCCAAAGCCACCCCAACCGCGCCACGGACGCAAGCTTAGCTGGCCACCAAAGTTGACCGTGGCAACCTGTGGATGGATCAGGCTCAAGGCGTGCAAATACCACTCACCCCCTGGGGAACCGCGCAGTTCTCCCTGCATTTGCACCGGCCCATCTGCAACGCCCAACACGAAGCCAGGAGCATAGTCGCGAACTTTGAAACCCGGTTCGACGTAGAGCTGACCATCCTGCAAAGTAACTTCAAAACGCCACTGCGGTGTGCCGTCACCCGACTTCACGTTCAAAGCAAACCCTAGGTCGACGTCTTCCGCCGCGTTGACACCCGCCAGGGTCAGGTTTTCGATCTCGCCACTCAGATCACATTCGGTTCCGATCCCACGGCGGCCGCGACAAGTAAGTTTAAAAGAGATTTTGCCGCCTTCGAACTCATGCCCAGCGAGCGCGTCTGAATGTGGAATCAGCGCTTTATTCAAAAAACGCGCGTCGATATTTTGCAATGCGAGTTCAAATACTGACGCGTTGCGGTCCTGATGCACTGACACACTACCCCGTGCACCACCGATGTTTAACTGCGTGAACTCTAACTTGAACGCGTCGCGGGTCGGGCCCCACTGCAGTGGCCCTTGTCCGTTGATGCGACCAACGAGATCGTGACGCGCAGAGAACTCTGCCATCGCACACCCCAGGTGCGTATCGTGCACGGCCACACGTGCACAGGTGATACGTATGTTATGAAATCCAATGCGCGGGAGCACAAGTTGATCGGCACCGAACTCGACCCGGATGGCGGCCCACGCCAGTGACATCGTCGTACAAAACAGCAGCCCCACAATCATAAGCGCCCGCCTCCAAGTGACGGGCGCAGAACAAAGCGCGACTCGTGCGATATCCGGGCTAGAAGCGATAGCCGAGCTGGATGACGTGAAAATTAATCCCAGGATTTTTGTCGCCAATGCTAGCGTTCGACAAATGCTGGAACCGGTACAGAACTTCGTACCGGCCGTGCGCACCAAAGCGAAAGCCTGCGCCGATGTGATTCCCGAACGAGAACGGGATATCAAAATCCTTATTGCCTATAGTGTCGTCGGTATGCACGTGAATACCCACACCTAGTTCCACAAACGGCGCGATACTGGTTCCCGGCGAACGTTGATAACGCAGCACCGGGGTGCCGGAGAAGTCGAACAGGGTATCGTTACCGTAGCGCCCTTTATCGCCATCCCAATAGCTAATAGCGACCTCCCAATAGCCGCTTAAAAACCATTCGCCCGATTCGAGCCAACGCGCATTCCAGTCTTTTTTCGCGACCACACCAAAACGGTCTACGTCCGTACTGCCGGCGGTCGTACCGAATTCGAATGCAACGTTACCAAAAGCCGCAGCAGCGCCGCTCACGCCGAACATTAGCCCGAGCGCAGCCACCTTATAAAGCGCTTTGCACCAACTTGTCATCGAAGCTCCCCCTTGTTGTCTGCTCAGGCTAGCCGACTCATCGTGTCGATTCAACTCGCCGAATCAGCATCGAATGCCGCACCCGGCGCCCCGCAAGCGGTTGGCGTCGCTGTCCGCCGTAATGGCCTGCTCAATACGAGGGCGTCTTCGCGCCCGCCGTGGGTTGGGTAATAGTTTCGTCTTACTGCAACTTGCGTAAATCCCGCATGTTGGTACAAGGCAATAGCGCTCGTGTTTGACGGTCGCACCTCGAGAAAACAAATCTCGGCTTGGTGATCGATCGCCAGTGACAGTAACTTCGCCAACATGTATTTCGCATAGCCACGACGACGGTGTTCTGGATCGACGCACACGTTAAGCACATGCGCTTCACGCGCCGCCACGGCCATAATTGCGTGGCCAACAAACTGCGCATCGCAACTCGCAACCCAACAACAATAACCCGCTCGGATGCAGTCGAGAAACACGCCGTGTGACCAAGGAAAGTCGTAACATCGGCCTTCGACCACGAGCACGCGCTGCAGGTCATGATCGTGCATGGGACGTAACTGCAAAATGGATTTCGGCTCTGCGCTCATGCGGTATTTTGCAACAAGGCTTGCGCACGGAGTAAATCGACATAAGTTTTACGCTTCTCGCCGGGCGAGCGTAGCAAGTAGGCGGGGTGATAAGTCACCACGACAGGGATCGCATTTTCTCCATAAGCTAATGACTGACCCCTCAATTTGCCGATCGGCGTGGTCACGTTGAGCAGGTTCTGTGCCGCGACCCGCCCTACCGCGAGGATCAGCTGCGGATCCAACAACGCAATTTGCCGCTGCAAATACGGCTCGCAGGCGGCAACCTCTTCTCCTTTGGGGTCGCGATTGGATGGCGGTCGGCACTTCAAGATGTTAGCGATGTAGATATCTTCACGACGCAAACCAATCGCGAACAACATCGCATTTAGCAACTGACCGGCGCGCCCGACAAACGGTTCCCCACGCCGATCTTCTTCCGCACCGGGGGCTTCACCGATCACCAGACATCGAGCACTAGTGTTGCCCGCGCCAAATACTGTCTGGGTGCGGCCGCGGTGCAACTCGCAGCGTTTACAGCTCGCGACCTCAGCTGCTAAGCGACGCCACGCCTCCGGCCGCGCATCTGCGTTGCTCTCGCTGGAAGCCGCCGATGCCGTGTGGAACATTTCACCGTGACCGCGACGCACCCACACGTCGATCCCCATAGCTGCAAGATAAGCGGTCCGACGCCGCGCTCGCGGGTCCATCCCGGCGTTCAACCCCCGCTCAGCGATTGTGGGTGCTCTCGATGTACGGGGTACAAGATCTTATTGAGGGCGCTCAAATAGGCGCGCGCTGAGGCGACGATGATATCGGTATCCGCCCCCTGCCCATTGACGATACGCCCACCTTTTTCCAGGCGCACGGTCACTTCGCCCTGGGAGTCCGTACCGGTTGTGATCGCATTTACCGAATAGAGTTGTAAGCTCGCACCGCTATTTACAATGGATTCGATCGCGCGATAAGCCGCATCAACAGGACCGTCACCGTTCGCACGCGCGGATTTCTCTTCGCCATCTAGCGATAAAGTAATACCGGCGAGCGGCGTTTCGCCGGTTTCCGAATGCGAATTGAGGGAAACCAATTTAATGCGTTCGTTGGCTACCGAAGGGTCGACATCCATGACCAAAGCTTGCAGATCTTCATCGTAGATTTCGGATTTTCTATCGGCGAGCTCCTTGAACTGCTTGAACGTGACATTTAGATCCTCTTCGCGCTGGAACTCGATCCCCAATTCCTTCAAACGTGTACGGAACGCATTGCGCCCCGATAACTTGCCCAATGTGATCCGATTTGAATTCCACCCGACGTCCTGTGCACGCATGATTTCATAGGTTTCCCGATGCTTGAGCACGCCGTCTTGATGAATACCGGACTCGTGTGCGAACGCGTTCGCGCCGACGATCGCCTTGTTTGGCTGCACCGGAAAACCGGTAATCGTCGACACTAAGCGTGAGCAATTGACGATCTCGGTGGCATCGATGCGGGTTTCACAGGGGAAAAAATCCTTGCGCGTTTTTACCGCCATGACAATTTCCTCTAAGGAGGCATTTCCTGCGCGTTCACCGAGTCCATTGATCGTGCATTCGACTTGGCGCGCACCGTTCATCACCGCCGCCAAAGAATTACCCACCGCGAGTCCCAGATCGTTGTGGCAATGAACCGAAAACACCGCTTTGTCGCTGTTCGGCACCGCGGTGATTAAGCGCCGCACAAATTCGCCGTATTGATCGGGTACCGCATAGCCGACGGTGTCCGGCAAATTAACGGTGGCGGCGCCAGCAGCAATGACCGCCTCGACGACGCGGCACAGAAACTCGAATTCTGAGCGACTGGCGTCCTCGGCCGAAAACTCCACGTTGTCGGTGTAATTACGCGCCCGTTTGACCGCGGAGATTGCCGCTTCAAGCACGTCGTCCGCGGTCATTTTCAACTTCGCACGCATATGGATCGGCGAAGTCGCGATGAAGGTATGGATGCGGTAAGAAGGCGCGTTCTTGAGCGCCTCGTAGGCACGATCGATATCGGCATGGCCGGTGCGTGACAAACCGCACACCGTGCTGTCCTTGATGCTATTGGCAACCGCTTGTACGGCCTCAAAATCACCTTGACTCGCGATCGGAAAACCGGCTTCGATAACATCGACGCCGAGTCGCTCTAGGGCTTTACCAATGCGAATTTTCTCGGCCTTAGTCATGGCCGCGCCCGGGCTTTGTTCGCCATCGCGCATGGTGGTATCAAAAATGGTCAAGCGTTCGCTCATCGCCGTACTCCACAACTGTCATCGCCAGTCCCCTCAGCACAATCTCGAGGCTGGGGCTAACCCGGTTAGTAAGTAGGCAGTTTACACCGAACTAGTCAAACTCAGGGACGCTTGGATCACGCTACAGACCGCTGCATCCTCCTGCCCTTATTCTTCGCCGCTCGCAGAGCTGAGGTTGGCACGACGCTCAGCGCGCCTGCGGCGCAGCTGTACCAGGGTGATTAAGGGGCCGGACACTGCGTAGCAGAACGCCAGCAAGGCTAGGATCGCCGCGGGATGCAGGGAGACGAGCACAAAACTCACCACGATGGCAAGCACCGTGACAAACGAGACCGGGTTGCGAAAATCGATTTCCTTGAAACTGTGATAACGAAAATCGCTGACCATCAACATGCCGCACCCCACTGTAACGAGTAAAGTTGTCATGACGATCGTCGGATCATCGCGCACCGCGAGATTGTCGCCAAACCAAATCCAACCGACGACCAGCGCGGCCGCACCAGGGCTGGGCAAACCCTTGAAAAAATGCTTATCAGCCGTTGCGAATTGCGAATTAAAGCGTGCGAGTCGCAAAGCCGCCGCCGCGGTATAGATGAATGCCGCCGTCCAGCCGAGTTTGCCGATCGCGAAAAACATCCACTGATAGGCGATTAAAGCTGGCGCAACCCCGAATGACACCATGTCCGCGAGGCTGTCGTATTCTTTACCGAAGTCACTTTGCGTGTTCGTCATGCGGGCGATGCGCCCGTCCATGCCATCGAGCAGCATCGCGATGAACACTGCGATCGCGGCGGCTTCGAAGCGGGAATTGAGCGCCGCGATAATACCGTAGAAGCCCGCAAACAAGGCGCCGCTGGTGAGCAAATTCGGTAACAGATAAATGGCTCGACGCCGGCGACGGTGCTCGTTCTGAACGTTCATAGATCAGCGTTCGCCCGCTATCTCGGTCTCCGTCACAACTACCCCGGTGGCGTTCGCAAGCTGGTCCCGTACCAAGGTCGCGACCACGGTAGTCGCGGCTACGACGCGGTCACACAGCGACGCTTGCAGGGTGGATCCCGACGGGACGAACAAACGCACACGGGAACCGAAATACGTGAAACCGAGGCGATGACCATGCCCCACCCGTTCACCGGGCAAGTAATTGCAGCTAAAAGGTCCCGCGACCGCGCCAGTACTAATCTCCATGGTAATTTCATCGCCTTCGTCGGTACGAATAACAAAAATCACCGCGCGCCGACCGTTGCTCGCCAGGCGTCGATGCCATTGGTCGACCAATTTACCCTCAAGCGGTGCATAAAAACTATATACGTCCCAGAACGACATGTTGAGTGCTATGCACCACGCCGCGCGCTCGCGCCATGGATCCTGGCATGCTTCAACAGCAACCACCTTGCCGTCGACGGGGCTGACGATGCCCAAGGGCAGGGCCGGTGTATGACGCTGCGGATCACGGGCCAAATAGTAAGCGAGGCCGACACCTGCCCAGGCTAAGACAGCCCATGGCGCGCCACATCGCAGGGTGATGAAGGCGGCAAACACGGTCACACCCGCTAACGGCAACCAAGCTTCGCGGGCCACATAGGGAGTGCGCTTTACCGCCACGGTATGGCGCGATTAGTTTTTGCTAGCGTCGACTAAACGATTAGCTTTGATCCACGGCATCATGCCGCGTAGGCGTTCCCCAACTTCTTCGATGCCATGCGCTTGCGCTAGTCTGCGCTTCGCTTTCAGCACGGCAACACCGGTGCGGTTTTCTCCGATCCACTCGCGCGCGAATTCGCCGTTTTGGATTTCCGCCAAAACCTTGCGCATTTCCTTTTTCGTTTGCGCGTTGACGATGCGCGGTCCGCGGGTGAAATCGCCGTACTCTGCGGTATTCGAAATCGAGTAACGCATATTCGCGATACCCCCTTCATAGATCAGATCTACGATTAGCTTAAGTTCGTGCAAACACTCGAAGTAGGCCATCTCCGGCGCATATCCCGCTTCGACCAGGGTCTCATAACCCGCTTGAATCAGCGCCGTCGCGCCGCCGCATAAGACCGTCTGTTCACCGAACAAATCGGTCTCGGTTTCTTCTCGAAACGTCGTCTCGATGACCCCTGCGCGGGCACCACCATTGGCGGCGGCATAAGACAATGCGATGTCGCGTGCTTGCCCAGAGCGGTCCTGATGTACGGCGATTAAGCTCGGTACGCCGCCGCCTTCGACGTAGGTCGAGCGGACCAGATGTCCCGGGCCTTTGGGTGCGATCATGATCACATCCAAATCAGCGCGAGGCTCGATTTGACCAAAATGAATATTAAATCCATGCGCGAAAGCAAGCGCCGCGTCTTGCTTAATGTGAGGCGCGACATCCTGCGCATAAAGATCCGCCTGCGTTTCATCCGGCGCCAAAATCATCACGACATCAGCACCCTCCACCGCTGCCGCGATCGGCTTGACCGTAAGCCCGGCGTTTTTTGCTTTATCCCAACTCCCCGAGCCATCGCGCAGGCCAACTACGACATCGACACCGGAATCTTTGAGGTTATTCGCGTGTGCATGGCCTTGTGAGCCATAACCGACGATAGCGACTCGCCGTCGTTGGATCAGCGCCAGATCGGCATCTTTGTCGTAGTAAATGTTCAAACTCATTGGTCTTGACTCCGTTGCTAAGTGCGAAATTGGGCTTAAATTCGCAGTGACTTCGTACCGCGTAATATCCCGAGCGCACCGGAGCGCACGAGTTCGGTAATGCGTCTGGGGTTTACGGCCTCGATAAAAGCGTCGAGCTTGCTCGCCTCTCCCGTGAGCTCCACGATAAAACTCGATTCGGTCACATCGACAACACGACCACCAAAAATACTTACTAAACGCATCACTTCATCGCGGTGCTCGCCCCCGGTGGCGCGCAGCTTAATCAGCATGAGCTCACGTTCGATATGCGGCCCATCGTTCAGGTCGATCAAGCGAATAACGTCGACAAGTTTGTTCAGCTGTTTAGTGATCTGTTCAATGATTTGATCCGAACCGCTAGTCACTAAGGTCATGCGTGAAACCGTCGGATCCTCGGTCGGAGCAACCGTTAGAGATTCGATATTATAGGCACGCGCCGAAAACAAACCCGCGACACGCGACAACGCGCCCGCTTCGTTCTCCATTAAAATTGAAATCGTATGGCGCATGCTAGTGTCCTGTGCGACGAATAACTTTCACGTCGCTGGTCTTCTTCGCCCCTCGCTTCGTTGCTCGTCGCTGTGTAGAACCCGCACATAAGCTTCCCCCCGCCTTACCAAAAACGAAAATCCAGCCCGACTTAGGTAAACTAGTCGTCGCACGGGACACTAGGCGAGTTCCCGCTCGCTAGGCGCTAGATGCATTTCGTGCTGGCCCTTGCCCGCCGCGATCATCGGATAGACATTTTCCGTTTGATCGGTAATGAAATCCATGAGTACGAGCTTGTCGCGTTGCGCAAACGCTTCGGCAAGCGCCGCGTCGATATCGGCAGGTTTATCGACACGCATGCCAACATGACCGAAAGCCTCGGCAAGTTTCACGAAATCTGGCAAAGCGTCCATATAGGAGTGTGAATAGCGACGATCGTAGAAAAACTCTTGCCACTGCCGCACCATGCCCATGTATCGATTATTCAAGCTTACGATTTTGATCGGCAAATCGTATTGCAAGCAAGTCGAAAGTTCTTGCACACACATAACGAAACTAGCCTCGCCCGTCACGCAAACCACTTGGCTCTCGGGGAACGCAAGCTGCACTCCCATTGCCGCCGGCAAACCAAAACCCATCGTGCCGAGTCCGCCGGAATTGATCCACCGACGCGGCTTATCGAATTTGTAGAATTGCGCCGCCCACATTTGATGTTGGCCGACGTCGGAGGTGATATACGCATCGCCGTTCGTGATCTCGTATAGTTTTTCGATCACCAATTGTGGTTTGATGAGGTCGCTGTTGCGATCGTAGTGCAAGCAATTCCGCTCGCGCCACTTACCGATCTCCTGCCACCACGGGGCTCCTGCCAAGTCCATTGGAACAACCCCGGCCGCATCGATGAGCCGATTGAGTTCATCGAGCACATTCGCCACGCTACCCACAATGGGAATATCTACTTTGACGTTTTTGGAAATAGAAGACGGATCGATATCGATGTGAATGATCGTTGCTTCGGGACAAAACTGGGTAAGATCACCGGTAACCCGATCATCAAACCGTGCCCCAATCGCGATCAACACATCACACTGATGCATCGCCATATTGGCTTCGTAGGTACCGTGCATGCCGAGCATGCCAATAAACTGGGGATCGTTGGCGGGATAGGCGCCCAAACCCATCAAGGTATTCGTGATCGGATACCCGAGCGAGCGCGTAAAACGCGTGAGTTGCTCTGCAGCATTATCAAGTATCACGCCGCCACCGGTATAGATCACGGGTTTTTTTGCTGCCAATATGAGTTGCACAGCGCGCTTAATTTGACCGAGGTGCCCTTTGCGGGTCGGCTTATAGGAGCGCATATCGATCGTATCTGGATAGCGATACTCGCTGCGGTCCGCGGTGACGTTTTTGGGGATATCAACGACGACAGGCCCCGGGCGCCCCGATGCGGCGACATGGAACGCTTTTTTAATCGTCGTAGCCAAGTCTTCGACCCGTGCCACTAAGAAATTATGCTTAACGCACGGCCGCGTAATCCCAATGGCGTCGACTTCCTGAAACGCATCGTTGCCGATTAAGTGGGTAGCTACTTGCCCCGTGAACACGACCAAGGGAATGGAATCCATGTAAGCTGTCGCGATACCCGTTACGGCGTTGGTCGCACCGGGGCCTGAGGTCACGAGCACGACCCCCGGTTTTCCGGTCGCGCGGGCGTAACCGTCCGCCGCGTGCGTCGCGCCCTGCTCATGGCGCACCAGAATATGCTTCAATTGGTCTTGTTTGTAGAGCGCGTCGTAGATATGCAGGACAGCACCCCCGGGATACCCGAAGATAAACTCCACGCCTTCATCGATGAGCGCGCGCGCAAAAATTTCCGCGCCGCGTAGCATTTCGCCCATGGCAAGATTCCTCTTCACTCTGATTAAGTGAGGTCTCGATCGTCGGTCCGTGTACGCCGGTAGCCGTACCCATCACCGCCGATAGTCCCGGAGCCTCGTGGGCTCCTGGCCGACCGAAATATCAGCGACGCCTGTGGGCGTCCCAGATTAGAGCCGCTAAAGGTACGGGTAATCATCAAGACGGTCAAGCGCTGCAGTGCAATAGCATGTTGCAAGCCATAGAGTTAGCGATGGAAAATGCCAAACTCCACGAAACGAAGCGCGACCTGGATGCAGGCGTGGTCCCAGCGTCGCGCCAGCGACCAAGGCCGTGCTGAAAACGACGACCGCTAACAAACGGGCTCTGCACATGCGTATTTCCAAGCTTCTCATTCCCACCTTGCGTGAACCACCTGCCGACGCCGAAATCGTCTCACACCAGCTCATGCTGCGAGCCGGCTTGATCCGACAATTAGCCGCCGGCATCTACACCTGGTTGCCGCTAGGCCTCAGAACCCTGCGCAAAATCGAGCAAATCGTGCGTGAAGAAATGGATCGCGCCGGCGCCCAAGAAGTGCTGATGTCCAGTGTGCTGCCGGCCGAACTGTGGCTCGAATCCACCCGCTGGGATGCTTACGGACCAGAATTATTGCGTCTTGAAGATCGACACCAGCGCGCGTTTTGCCTCGGACCAACCCATGAAGAAGTGATCACCGACTTGGTGCGACGCGAAATTAGAAGTTATAAGCAATTGCCCGCCAATTTCTACCAAATTCAAATGAAATTTCGTGACGAAATTCGCCCGCGCTTCGGCATCATGCGTGCCCGGGAGTTCTTGATGAAGGACGCCTACTCGTTTCATCTCGACCGCGCATCGCTGGAGACGACGTACCAAGACATGTACGCCACTTATTCGCGCATTTTCGATCGTATTGGCCTCTCGTACCGCGCCGTACTCGCTGACACCGGTAATATCGGTGGCTCCACCTCGCATGAATTTCATGTCCTAGCTGACTCCGGCGAAGACCTCATCGCCTTCAGCACCAGTGGCGATTTCGCGGCCAACGTGGAACTGGTCCCGGCGCCACAACCGCGCACCTCGTGTCCCGCACCACGCGCCGACTTAGAGAGTGTCGCTACCCCCGAACAACATAGCATCGAAGCGGTCAGTCAGTTTCTCGACGTGACCGCGGCACAATGCGTGAAAACCCTGGTCGTGGCTGGCACTAACGATGATCTGGTGGCGCTGGTATTACGGGGCGATCACGAACTGAATGTCGTGAAAGCGGCGACGCAACCCGAAGTTGCGAGCCCGGTGCGTTTTGCTCGCCAAGAAGAAATCGAACAAGCGATCGCGTGTAAGCCGGGATCGCTGGGGCCGGTTAATCTCCCGCTTACGGTGATCGTCGATCACGCGGCCGCGGCCTTGGCAGATTTCGTGTGCGGCGCGAACCGCGACGGCTACCACTTGACCGGCGTCAATTGGCAACGCGATGTGCCGCTCCCGCGGACGTCGGATTTGCGCAATGTCGTTGCCGGAGAGGCGAGCCCGGATGGCAACGGTGTTCTCGAGATCAAACGCGGCATCGAAGTCGGTCATATCTTCCAACTCGGCACGAAATACAGCACCGCGATGAACGCGTCGGTCCTTAACGAAAACGGCACGGCGGTGACGTTGTTGATGGGCTGCTACGGTATCGGTGTATCGCGCATTGTTGCCGCGGCAATCGAACAAAATCACGATGAGCACGGCATTATTTGGCCGGCGGCGATCGCACCGTTCCAAGTAGCGATCGCCCCGATCCACATGCACAAATCGGAACGCCTGCGCGCTGCCGCAGACAATCTCTACCGGCAACTGTGTGCGAGCGGCCTCGAATGTCTCTACTACGACACCAAGGAACGACCCGGGGTGATGTTCGCCGATCTAGAGCTAATCGGGATCCCTTATCGCCTCGTGCTCAGCGATCGGGGGCTCGACGCTGGCACGGTCGAATGCAAAGGCCGCACCGAGAGCGAATCGCAAGACATAGCGCTTGCCGCCGTGGTGGAATTCCTGACCGAACGACTCCGCTAGGATAGCGCCCGACACACGCGCTAGCGTCGTGTTCTTGCGATAAACCGCCAGTCCTAGCCTGGATATTGCACGAGCGTCAGCCTAGCAGGGACGTTTCCGCGGAAACCTCGGGAAGCGGGGCTTTCGGCAGAGAACGGACTGGTTTCGGGGCGCGAAACCGAGGTGAGACGAAAGAATCGGTAATGAAAACCATGAAAATGCCGACGCCAGGCATGGCGCCTCCTCACCCATCGGTGTAGCGTGACCTTCGTCGCTGAGTTGTGTGACCTTACCCGAGCGCGAGGCGATGGGCGACCAGATGAAACAGGTGCGGATCGGGATAAGCGCTTGAAAGCAGGAAACGGACACGGCGCGTATTGCGGATGACCACCGCGCCGATCTTCAACAGTTTCAAGCGTAGCGTGCCAACGTAGGCACGCGCGAGTTCGGTGCCGGTGAGCGCGAGCCGCCGGATCGTTTCGCGTAGCACATAAGCGAGGCTCGACATCAATAGAGGAAACTGATTCGGCCACCGACGATGGCAACTGGTGCGGTCGGCGAACAGGTCGAGTTGCTGCTCCTTGCCGATTTTCCATCTCCCCGCGAGCACAGTAGAGTCGGTCGTAGAGACGTTTCGATGTGCCGCCGAGGTTCGTCACGATATAGTGTGGATTACTCCCCTGGACCGTGTGCTCGGCCCTGACGATGACGCGGCGCCGGCGGTCCCAGGTCGCAACCTTGCAAAGCATGGTCGGGGTGCGAGACTAGGGAATACCAAGTTTCCCTGTCCCTCCAAAAAACCCGATCGTGTTGAAGTAATTGACATTATTCTTGGCGAGTTTAAACATTGCCGCCTGCTATTTGCTTTCATTCAGGCGATCGTCGCGTCGCTTTTTTCATCGACTAAGCCGCAACACGAACTGGCGCCAGAGAATCTCGCGCCTCGACAACAAGTCATGATGTTGAAGCGATCGGTGAAACGGGCTCGCCCGAGCACGATTGATCGTCTGCTCTGGGTCGCGTTTTCGCGAAATGTCACCAATTGGCGCGGCAACCTGATCGCATTACATCCGGATACTGTCGTGCGCTGGCATCGAGAAGGGTTTCGTCGATATTGGGCTTGGAAAAGTCGCCCGGTAGGGCGTCCCCCCGTGGATGCCGAGTTAGTCTCGCTGATCCGCAGAATGCAGTCAGAGAACGTGACTTGGGGTGCGCCACGGAGCCATGGAGAGCTTCTTAAATTGGGTTATGACATTTGTAAAGCGACCGTTTCGAAGTATATGCGACGAACTCGCAAACCACCGTCACAGAGTTGGCGAACATTTCTTTCGAATCATCGCGACGTTATCGCGGCTATCGATTTCTTTACGGTGCCGACGGTGACATTCGACGTGCTGTATGTGTTTGTCGTCGTTGCTCATGCAACTCGGCGCGCGGTCCATTTCAATGCCACGGCACACCCAACTGCGAAGTGGGTAGCGCAGCAACTCACCGAAGCGTTTCCTTTTGAAATGGCACCGAAGTATCTGATCCGAGACGGCGACGCCAAATATGGAGATGTTGTTACACGACAAATAACCGCCCTCGGGATCGACGATGTCGTGACGACTCCGGCGTCGCCTTGGGAGAACGCGTCTGCAGAACGTGTGACCGGATCCATCCGTCGTGAGTGTTTTGACCGAATCGTCGTGCTGAATGAAAGACACTTGCGCCGCGTGCTGAAGGAATACTTGGTCTACTACCACGCGCATCGGACGCATTTGGGGTTGGGCAAAGATGCACCGCTGAAACGCGAAATCGAATACCGCGGGGAAGGAAACGTCGTCGCCTTACCTTTCCTCGGGGGACTTCATCACCGATACGCGCGGCTCGCGGCGTGACGATCTCATTTGTAAGAACCACAGGTAAGGTCTACACGGGCACGAACGGGGAAATCCCGGATACAGACAAGATCACTATCTAACGGGTTACCGCGCCAGTCCTCGATCCTACCGTCGGACGAAGTCGTCGGTCAATCTCCGATCATTTGGATGAGGGAAGATCCCGTTTCAATCCGCCTGCCGAAGTTTCGCGGTCGCCTCTTCGTCAACGCAGCGGTTGTCCAGATCGACGACCACACCGTATGTGGATTGAGCATCGTCGACCGAGATGAACCCATCGAGTAAGTCATCGAGCACGCTGCTCGGATCGCGTTCCCGCGGATCACCATAGCCACCGCCGCCGGCGGTCCGGTGACTTAGTATGGTATCCGCAGGGATCGATATCCCGCTCGCTCGCGCGAAGGTCCTCTCGTCGGCCGAACCGGGGTTGATTACAAGCCCGCTTCCCTGGCCCTCTTGCCCGCCAAACAGACCGTAGGGCGGATACTTGTCGCGATCGAGAGCGATAGTGAATTCTCCGGACGACAGCATGCGATAGTCATATTTCACGCCCCATCCTCCGCGATATTTACCCGCACCCGCGGAGCGCTCGCGCAGCCCGAAACTTTCGGCGAGCAGATCCGGAAACTTCGTCTCCATCACTTCGCAGGGTATGTTGTAATTGTCGCCGCTGCCAAGCGATACCATGGCGTTGTTGCCATCGGCATGCGCGCGGCCGCCCCAACCGCCCGCGTAAGGCGAGAAATGCACGAATTGCTGGCCGGTATTCTCGTCGAAACCGGACAGGGTCATGCAGGAAAAATTACCGAACGTGCCCGCGATGACTTGCTCCGGCAGCACATCGGCCAGCGCCTGGAATAGGAGCTCTATCAGGCGCGTACCCATATCGCCCATGCCCGTCGTCACGGGCGCCGGATATCGCGGGCGAAATACGCTGCCCACCGGCGCTTCGACGTGAATCGGCCGGTAGGATCCCTCGTTACCCCCGAGCGCCGTATCGGTGAGAAACATCATGAATTCGCGCGTGCACGATACGGTATTTACCCAGTGGCAATTGCCCGCCGCGCCGGAGCGCTGTTCGTCGCTGCCACTGAAGTCGATCCAGATATCGCCACCCTCGATCTTGACGGCGACCTCGATGTGGATCGGTTCGTCCGAAGCGCCGTCCGCATCCGCGTAGCCCGATGCGCGGTACACGCCGTCCGGGATTGCGTTAATGGCGGCGCGCGTAATGCGCTCGCCGTGGTCGAGAAGTTCTTCGACCGCGTCGCGAAAAAGGTCCACACCATGCTTCTTGAGAAAGGCGTGAGCCCTGATCTCCGCCGTTTTGCCCGCTGCGATCTGCGAGGCGAAATCACCCCGCGACAACTGCGGCACGCGCATATTGGCGAACAGGAGTTCGGTGATCGCTTCGTTGATCTCACCGTTGCGGGCGAGCCGCATGGCGGGAATACTCAGTCCTTCCTGGTAGGTGTTGCGCGCATCCGACGACCAGCTACCCGGATCCTTGCCGCCGATGTCGAGATGGTGGGCCTTACTCGCTCCGAGCATGACGAGTTCGCCTTTCCAGAATATGGGCGCAACGATGTTGATGTCGTTCTTGTGCGTGCCGCCGCCGGTATACGGATCGTTGGTGATGAACAGGTCGCCAGGCTGCATGTCTGTCAGCGGGAAACGCGAAGTCACCGCGTCGATGACGAAGTTCATGCTGCCGTTGAAGATTGGAATGCCTTCGGCCTGGGCTATAAGACGACCCTTGCCGTCGAACAGAACGCAACTGTAGTCGTGAACCTCGCGGATGATCGTTGAATAGGACGTGCGGTCCATCGTGATCGACATCTCGTGGACGATCGACGTGAGTCCCGCCCGGATAACTTCGAGCGTGATGGCGTCGACCGTTGGTTCACTGGGGGCGACGCTCGTCTGAATCTGCTCTCTTGCTTCACTCATCGTTCACTGTTCCCCGGTACGCCGAGTGCTTCCGGCGTACTCATGATGCTTCGTCATTTACGTGTACGTTACGTAGACGATCGACGCTCGCACTCTGGCCGGGCAGTATCACCACGGTCGATCGCGGATCCTCGATTACGGCCGGCCCGGTGATGTGGTCGTCCGCGCGCAAGTCGTCGATCTTGAAAATATCAGTTTCGTTGAAACCGCCGTCGAAATACACGGGGCGCCGTGTCACGGGTTCGAGCGCGGTGTCTCCCGGCCCGCGGCCCGGATACTCCGGAAATTTCGGCCGTTCCACGCCGCCGAGCGCGGTGACGCGCAGGTTGACCATTTCACAGGGAAACTCACGCGTCGCATAACCGTAGTTGCGTTCGTGCTCGTCGTTGAAATCCAGTCCGAGCTTGGCGGCGTCGAGCGTATCGTTACCGACAGGTATCCGGAGGTAGTATTCCTGCCCGATGTAACGGACGTCGATATAATGCTCGACCGACACGTCATCGCCCGTTACGCCCTCGGTGAGGAGCTGCCCGACGGCCTTGGTCTCGAGTTCCGCGAACAGTGCTTCAACCTCGGCCGCGTCGACCTGGTCAAGACTGCGCACGAGTGTCGCCGAGGCGTCGTGCCGGAAATCCGTAACCAGCATACCCATGGCGCATAGAGCGCCCGGATTGTTTGGGACCACGGCACGTTTGACGTCGCTTATCCGTAACAGGTCACCGACGACCATGCCGCCCGCACCGCCGAAGGCCATCAGCGTGAAGTCGCGGGGGTCGAGACCGCGCGCGACCAGAATCTGGCGAACGGCCTTGGCCATATTGGCCGTCACCACGGTCAAGACCCCGGCCGCGGCCTCGTGCTTATCCATGCCGAGCGGTTGCGCGACTTTGTCCGCCACCACCGCGTGGGCGCCGTCCACATCGAGTTCCATGCGGCCGCCGAGGAAGTAGTCGGGGTCGAGCCGGCCGAGTACGGCGCACGCGTCCGATACGGTCGGCTCGGTGCCGCCGCGTTGGTAACACACCGGTCCCGGTTCCGCACCCGCGCTCTGTGGACCGACGCGCAGTCCGCCGCCGGCATCGATCCAGGCGATGCTGCCGCCGCCGGCGCCGATCGCGAGTATTTCGATCATCGGCGCCAGGATCGGCCAGCTGTCCACCTTGCTCTCGTCGACCGTCAGCGCCCGCCCTTCGGAAACAACGCCGATATCGGTGCTCGTTCCCCCCATGTCCAAGGTCACGACATTCTCGAGACCGATGATATCGGACAGGTGGGTGCCGCCGACCACGCCGCCGCTGGGGCCGGACATGACGGTACGCACGGGCAAGCTGCGGGCGACGTTGGCTGTGATGACGCCGCCATTCGACTGCATCACGCACAGGTCGCGTTCGAGCCCCATGTCGCGGAGTTCGGCAGTGAGGCGATCGAGGTAAGAGGTGATGATCGGCACGGTCGTTGCGTTGATCGCGGTCGTTGAGGTGCGTTCGAATTCCCGCAATTCGCCGGCGACTTCCGAGGACAGGCAGACGACGGTGCCGGGGCATTCGTCCAGAATGATCTCGTGTACGCGCCGTTCGTGATCCGGGTTCGCGTAAGCGTGCAGCAAACACACCGCGACGGTCTCGGCACCCGCCGCTTTGATGCGGCGCGCCGTGATACGAACGCTTTCTTCATCCAGCGGAGTCAGCACCTCGCCGGTATGACGGATACGCTCGGTCACTTCGAAGCGCATCCGACGCGGGATAAGCGGCGTTGGCTTCACGTAATGCATGTCGTACATATACGGATTGTTCGTCCGCATGATTTCCAGTACGTCACGGAATCCCGCAGTGGTGACGAGCGCGGTTGCCGGCAACTTCCGCTGGATCAATGCGTTCAGCACCACGGTCGCCCCGTGCACGAAGTAATCAATGCTCGTCAGTGGCGTATCACCGCTGCTGCTTCCTGCGTCCGCTGTGATCTCGTTCACGCCGGTCAGGACGCCGGCCTTGAAGTCGTCCGGCGTCGAGGGAGTCTTGTGAACGTGCAGGGCGCCGTCCTCGTCCAGTAAGATTAGGTCGGTAAACGTACCACCGATGTCGGCCGCGAGTCTGTCTTTCATATCCGCTTCACTGTAATCGGGCCGGCCGTCACGCCGCGAGCTTCTTCGATTTCCTCACCTGTTCCAGCACGTACTCGAATGGTTCGACGTCGACGTAACGCTTGCCGATGTCTTCGAGGTTCTGCCGGTGCGCGACCGAGCCCTGATCGTACACGCACTGCTCCGGCACGATCGTACGAAAGCCGAGTGAGAAGCTGTCGATCGAACTGGCACGGATGCAGCCGCTGGTATTGGCGCCCGTGATGATGATGGTATCGACACCGTGTTTGTTCATGACCGATGTACACGGTGTGCCGAAGAAGATCGACGGCGCCGGTTTGTTTACGAGTACGTCACCGTCGAGCCACAGACGCGCGTCGATTTCGACCTCCCACGAACCGATGATCCACTGCTTCATGCACGCGATTTTCCACGGCAGCATGTTACGCAGATCGGGCTGAAAAGCCGTCTGGCAGTGGACGACCGGAATGCCGTTCTCACGCGCCGCATCAAACAGGATCGAGCACTTCTCCACCGCATCCTGGCCCATCGGGCTACGCCCCATCGGGGCCTTGGGATCGGTCACACAGTTCATCATGTCGATCGAGACGATACCGATTTTTTCGCCGAAACCGATCTTGCCGGTACCGTAACCGCCAACTTCATAGAGATCGAATTCTTCCATTGCTAAAACCCTCCGTACGAAACGTGAATGTGTGCAAGATTTAGAGCGAGCGCCACCGCTGCCCCGCCCCCGAGAGGGCGGGTTGATGAGTTTGGGCGCAGTGCCGACCGCCGCGCGTTGCCGCGTGCTAGCGTCCCTGTGTCAGACGATTCAGATCGAGGACACGCTTGGCGTCCTTGATCGTCACCGTCGGATAGCCAATACCCTCGCGACTGGGAATGAGCGTCGAACGCCCGTTCTGAAGATTGAACACGTCGATGCCCTGAAACCCGGACATGCGAGTGCCTTCCGGTGTCGGTGCAGATTTACCCGTAAACGGGTTTTTCGTTTCGGCCTTGTTGCCGTCGTCGTAGTGCGGGTCTTCGGTCCAAATGCCGGGGATTCGCCATACTTTCCACAGCTTGCCAGCGCGATCGTAGGCTTCCGAATACCACGGAATGTTGTTCTGCGCATCGAACATGATGATCTTGGTCGAGTACGGGTGCCCCTCCCAGTTCGGAGTCCCCTTCACGATATCCACTTCTCGCAGCGCCCAGTCATCGATCGCGGTGATACCGTTCGGGCCGCCGAAATAGGGCCACGCGTAACGCGAGCGTGCAATCGCCAGGATTTTCTTTCTGCCGACGTATTCCCATTCCCATTCGAGCACGCGACCGGCGAAGCCGTAAAAATCCTCGAGCGTGTCTTCTGTACCCAGCAGGCTGTCTGATTTCACTTCGGCCGAGATGCGGCGCACGCGACGCAGTGAGGGAATGTACGCCCAGGCATCGTCCGTCTTATAGGGATCTCTGTAACGCATCACGATGAAACCGGTGCCGGCCACATCGAAGGGATGCCAGAAATCGGAGAATTCACGCCACTCGACGCCCTCACACCAGCGATCGTCGAACGTGTAACCAGTGTTCGGGTGATCCCCCATGGTTAAATTCATGCAGTTCACCCGTTGGTAACGCAAGTGCAGAACGCGGGCGAATTTGCCGCCGCCGCCGTAATATTTGGCGGTCTCCGGATTCTTCTTGATTTCGTGGTTTTCGTGAGAACCGCCGCGCTCCGTCCACACCCAGTCGTTCTTGTGCAGATACAGGCCGTAGTGTTGGTAGCGGAAGTTGTAGTTCCACATTGCCTTGAAGCCGGATTCGCGCCCCGGTGTGAATGTCGCGCGGTCGAACGGTGTACCGGCCGTGAAATTCTGCAGCGCGCCATTGGAATCGACGGTCGCCTGGCCCGCGTAGCGGGTGGTCGCGTCGGTAAAATGCTTCGGCGGCGACAAATCGCCGGCGTCTTTTATGGTGACCGGTTCACCGTAGAAATCGGCCATCTGTAGCCCGGGCGGCACGAACGGATCCGTGAGATCGCGGTCTTCGGCGTTGATGACGTCGCCGTCGACAAACTGCGGTTCTATGTCTTTGCTTTCGTTGTACCACGCGAGGAAATCCTCGTACGTGAAGGTAGCGCCGTCTTCGTAGTTGAATTGCTTCGCAATTGACAGGCCTGGCGCCGTCAGTACGATGGCCACGGCCAAAGCAAACACGGGTTTCCTCGACATGACCCTCTCCCTCACAAGTTAGTTACAAAAGGGCGACCGCCCGCAATTGCGTTCAATCGCCCACCCGATCAACTACGCCGGGGAGGCTCTTGCGTCCCTCGGGCGCTAGCATCAGATTTCCTACCTGCGGGTACCGCCTGCTGTCAAACGGGCTAGGCCCGACTGTATTCGAACTCGTCGGAAGCCACGACATTAATTTCCGGTGCGTAAACCAATCACTCTGCCCGATTTCGGAACCCAGATTTCCCAGTCTAGAACACGAAATAGCGCTTCACTTGCACGTACGCGCCTCGAGTTTGCACTCAAGCGACACGAGACCCACCTTTTATCGGATAGCGCCAGGGGCCGTGCTTCGTCGGCGCGCTCCAGGGGACCTGGCGGGTAGCTATCAGGGACGGGTGACCTTCAAGGTCATGCCCTTTTGTTTCGTGAGGAATTTCGTCGCCTTTTGGACACGCTCACCGTTTACTGCGATGAAGAATTCGACACCCACCGGGTCCGGCGGTGCGGAATCGGCCAGTTCCACCATCAGCAAGGCGTCGACGCCGCCCTTTGACATGTATTCTTTTTCCCAAACATGCCCGACCATCGGTGCGCTCACTTCTTCTTCGACAATCAACTGCCCGGCAGCGTCCTTATAAGTGATCTTGATCGAACCGACGCTATTCATCAGTACTTCGTAATTCACCCTTGATGCAGCCGACGCTTCGCTCTGGGCCATGTCCGCTTCATTGCTGCAGCCACCGAGTAGCGACAGTGCAGCAACCACTGCGAGTAATGAAAAAAGTCTGTTCATGCTTGTTTCCCCTTGTTTGCTGCGTGTCCTATTCGAGTCAACGATGCCATTACCTCGAGAAGACCGCTTGCCCACAGCACGTAATAGAATCGCGTGCCGTCGCGGCGGCATTACCCCGCGGCTTGTTTGCGAAACTGCGACGGCGAGGTGCCGACGCGCGCGCGGAACGTACGCGAGAGATGCGCACTATCGGCGAACCCGCATTCGACCGCAATTTCCGACAGCAACATCCCGCTGTGCTGGACCAGCCATTTAGCCCGACTGAGCCGCAACCGTGCCCGGTATTCTTTCGCGGTGATACCGATATCGCCGATGAAACGCCGTTGTAGCTGGCGCGTACTCATCCACATTCTTTCTGAGAGTTTACCCAGTTCATCGGACTTCGACAGGTTCTGTTCGATTAGTAGCATTGCGCGCTTTACGACCGGGTCACGGGCCGAACGACTGATGACTTGCTCCGGCTGCGGCGTATTGCCCGGCAGGGGATGATCTTCGATCATGATGCGCAGACTCTTCTTCGCCGCGGCCTGCCCCTGATGGCGTGCCACGAGCCGCGCGGCGAGATGGACGACGCTGGTACCCCCGGCGCTGGTCAAGCGGTTCCCGTCGATGACGTAAAGGCGGTTGGAAATGGCGCGGAGATGCGGGAATTCGTGCATGAATTCGTCGCGATGGAACCAGCTGACACAGGTCGTGTAACCATCCAGATAGCCCAGGCGCGCGAGAACGAAGGATCCGGTGCATAGCCCGATGAGCGGCACCTTTGCATTGGCCGCCTCGTTCAGAAACGGCCCAATGCTGGCAGGAACTTCCTGGCCGCCGTGCAACAAACCGCCGACGACGACCACGTAGTCGAAGCGTCCGGGCTCCGTCATTGTGTCCCAGGCTTCGACCTTGACCCCACAACTCGAGGTGATCTGCTCGTTGCGATTGCCGAGCACGCTCCAGGTGCAGTTGATCGGCCGGCTCTTGTCGTCTTCGTCACCCGCAAGCCGCAAAGTGTCTATGAAACCGGAGAACGCGGTGAGGGTGAACCGCGGCATGAGGGCGAAAGCGACCCTGAGCCGCTGTTCCTGCTCGTTCATACTGTACCTCCGCGAAATGCGCGGTTGCCGATGGGCCAACGCTACATGTTGGACGCTCAGCGTAAAACGCGTGTCGCCTCAGTTCAAGGTTCCCTCTCCACCGGATAATACACTTTAGCGATATGCCTCTTGTCGACGGAGAGAGCAACGTGGGGCGCTTTTCGCTTGGTTCGCTCGTTCGCCATGCCGTTAGTGGTCACCGCCATTGGCCCGTGCAGTGGCGCTCGCCCGAACCCCAACCGGAGTACGATGTCGTTATCATCGGCGGCGGTGGTCACGGTCTCGCGACGGCTTATTATCTCGCCAAGGAGCACCGGGTCGGGCGCATCGCGGTGCTCGAAAAAGGCTGGATCGGCGGCGGCAACACGGGGCGCAACACCACGATAATCCGCTCGAACTACCTGTGGGAAGCCTCCGCCGAGCTCTACGATCATGCCTTGAAGTTGTGGCGGAACCTGTCGACGGAACTCAACTACAACGTCATGTTCTCGGCGCGCGGGGTGCTGATGCTCGCGCACACACTGCACGATGAGCAGGTCTTCAAACGCCACGTCCACGCAAACCGGCTCGCCGGTGTCGACAACGAGTGGTTGAATGCGGCCGAAGTCAAGTCCGTCTGTCCGCCCATCAACTTATCGCGGGAGGCACGCTATCCGGTCATCGGTGGTGCGCTGCAGCGGCGTGGCGGTACGGCGCGCCACGACGCCGTCGCCTGGGGTTACGCGCGCGCGGCCGACCGCCTTGGGGTCGACATCATTCAGAATTGCGAGGTCACGGGTATCGAGAAGGGTACTGATGGCGCCGTGTGTGCGGTGGAGACGACACGCGGTCGCATCGCGACCGGTCGGATCGGCGTCGTTGTCGCCGGTAATACCTCCATTATCATGGACATGGCCGGCGTGCGCCTGCCGCTCGAAACCTACCCCCTGCAGGCGCTGGTCTCCGAACCGGTGAAACCGGTGTTCCCGTGCGTCGTCATGTCGAACACCGTGCACGCCTACATCTCGCAATCGGACAAGGGCGAACTCGTGATCGGCGCGAGCACGGATCAATACGTCTCCTACAGCCAGAGCGGCGGCCTCCACATCAAGACCCACGCGCTCGAGGCAATCACGGAAATGTTTCCGACATTCCGCCGCCTGCGTATGCTGCGCAGTTGGGGCGGGCGCGTGGACGTCACTGAGGATCGCTCGCCCATTATCGGCAAGACTCCGGTACCCGGTCTCTACGTCAACTGTGGCTGGGGTACGGGCGGGTTCAAGGCAACACCGGGCTCAGGCCACGTCTTCGCGGCCACGATCGCGCGCGACGAGCCCGATCCGCTGGTCACACCGTTTTCGCTGGAGCGCTTCGTTACCGGTGCGCTCGTCGATGAGGCGGCGGCCGCCGCGGTGTCGCACTGAGGGACTACTGTGCTGCTCATCTATTGCCCGTACTGCGGTGAAGAACGGCCCGAACCCGAATTCGTTTACGGCGGTGAGGCGCATATCGCGCGGCCATCCGATCCGTCGACCTTGACGGACGAACAATGGGCCGAGTTCCTCTACGTGCGCTCCAACATCCGCGGCGTCCACGCCGAACGCTGGCGCCACACGCACGGTTGCGGCCGCTTTTTCAATGCGCGGCGCGATACCGTGACCGACACCTTCGTGGTCACTTACAAAGCCGGCGAACGTCCGGACGACGGCCTGACGCCCGAGGGTAGTACGACATGACCGCACCGTTTCGGACCGCGGACGGTGGCCGTGTAGACCGTAAGCGGACCGTCGAGTTTAGGTTCGACGGGCGGTCATACACGGGAGCCGCCGGCGACACACTGGCCTCCGCGCTGATTGCCAACGGCGTGCACTTGATCGGGCGCTCGTTCAAGTATCACCGGCCGCGCGGCATTGTCGCCGCCGGTGCCGACGAACCCAATGCCCTGGTCCACGTGCGCCGCGACGATGCCCGCGAGACCCCGAATCTGAGGGCGACGCAGGTCGAGATCTACGCCGGCCTGGATGCAGCGAGTCAGAATCGCTGGCCGTCTCTGAAGTGGGACATACAAGCTCTCAACGGATTATTGTCGCCGTTCATTCCCGCGGGTTTCTATTACAAGACGCTCATGGGGCCCCGCTGGCTGGATGTGACGCGGACCTGGTCCAAGTGGTTCGAACCCCACATCCGCCGTGCCGCCGGACTCGGGCGGGCGCCGTCGGCATCCGATCCGGATACCTACCTCAACCGTTATGCGCACTGCGACGTGCTCGTGATCGGTGCCGGTCCGGCCGGTATCGCGGCGGCGACGAGCGCGGCGGCCACCGGCGCCGAAGTGATCCTTTGCGACGAACAGGCCGAACCCGGCGGCAGCTTGCTCTCCGAAACCACGGCCACGATCGATGGCGCACCGGCGGCGGACTGGGCTACCGGGCAACTCGCGGGCCTGGCCGACGCCGGGGTCACGGTACTGTCGCGTTCGACGGCCTTCGGTTACTACGCTCGGAACTTCGTGGCCGTGGCCGAACGGCTGAGCGAGCATCAAGCGGATTGCGCACCCGGCGCGCCGCGCGAACGGCTGTGGCAGATCCGGGTGCGCGAAGTCGTCATCGCGGCCGGCGCCATCGAACGGCCGTTGGTATTCCGTAACAATGACCGGCCCGGCATCATGCTGGCGGACGCGGCGCGTACCTACCTCAATCGTTACGGCGCGCGGATCGGCTCGCGGGCGGTAGTCGTTACCGCCTGCGATTCAGCTTACCGCGCGGCGCTCGACCTTCACGCCGCTGGTGTGGAGATCGCGGCCTTGTGCGATCTGCGCGAAATGCCACCGGCAGCCGTGACGGAACCGCTCGAAGCGCAGGGGATCCGGATCTTGCGCGGCACCGCCGTCACCGATACCAGCGGGCGTCTGCGCGTCGCCGGCGTCACGACGGCCGCGGTAGGCGCGGTACGCGCCGCAGAGCGCATTGCCTGTGACAGTGTGCTCACCTGCGGCGGTTGGACTCCGTCGGTGCACCTGTTTTCACAGTCACGCGGGTGCCTCGATTGGAACGCAGACCTCGACGCTTACGTCCCCGGCGTCGCACGGCCGGGGCAGCGTTCGGCTGGTGCGTGCCGCGGATTGGACGCCCTGTCGGAAGTCATCGCCGACGGTGTCGCGGTGGGCGCGGCGGCGGCCGAAGCCGCGGGATTCGCGCGTACGACGCCGGCGGTTCCATTGATCGCGAATGCGTGGTCTTATGCCGGTGGGCGGATCGGTACGACGGCGAGTCCCGGGCGCGGTTCGAAGGCATTCGTCGACTTCCAAAACGATGTGGCGGTAGCCGATATCGAACTCGCCGTGCGCGAGGGCTTCCGCTCCATCGAACACGTCAAGCGTTTCACCACCACCGGTATGGCGACCGATCAGGGTAAGACCTCGAACCTGAACGCGCTCGCCATCGTTGCCGCGGCCACCGGTCGCAGCATCCCGGAGGTGGGACTGACGAGTTTCCGCCAGCCCTATACGCCGGTGACGTTCGGCACGCTCGCCGGCAGCGCACGCGGCGAGTTGCTCGACCCGCTGCGCCGTCCGCCGAGCGATCCGTGGACGCGCGCGCGGGAGACTGTCTACGAAGACGTCGGGCAGTGGCGCCGGGCGCAGTATTTTCCCCACCCTGGAGAAGATCGGCGCGCCGCCGTAAGCCGCGAATGCCGCACGACGCGAGCGGCCGTGGGTCTGCTCGATGCCTCCACGCTAGGCAAGATCGAGGTGGTCGGATCCGACGCACGGGAGTTCCTCGCGCGCATGTACGTTAACGCGCTGGGCAAACTCCAGCCTGGGCATTGTCGCTATGCGGTGCTGCTGAACGAAGCAGGATTCATCATCGACGACGGTATTATCGCGTGCCTCGATGACGGTCGCTTTCATGTCACCACCACAACCGGTGCCGCTGCTCGCGTCCTCGCTCTGATGGAGGATTACCTTCAGACCGAATGGCCGGAGCTCGACGTGTGGTTGACCTCGATCACGGAGCAGTGGGCGGCCATTGCCGTGCAGGGGCCGCAGGCGCGCGAGGTCGTACAACGCGTGTGCCACGATGTCGACGTCAGCGCCGAGGCGTTGCCGCACATGGGCGTGAGGGAACTGACCACGCTCGGCGTACCGGCGCGGATTTTCCGCGTGAGTTTCACCGGAGAACTCGGTTTCGAGATCAACGTGCCGAGCGGTTACGGCCTCGCATTGTGGCAGGCGCTGATCGGGGCCGCCGAGGCCGTTGGCGGCTGCGCCTACGGCACCGACACCATGCACGTACTGAGGGCGGAGAAAGGCTACATCATTGTCGGCCAGGAAACCGACGGCACCGTGGTGCCGGACGACGTCGGCCTCGGTTGGGTAATAGGCAAGAACAAGGCAGATTTCGTCGGTAAACGATCGCTCGCACGCTGCGACATCCAACGCGACGATCGGCCGCAACTCGTTGGCCTGCAGAGCGTGGATCCGGAACGGGCACTCGAGGAAGGTTCGCAGGTGACGAGCAGTGAGAACCCAGCGCCGGGGACCGCCGCGCTCGGGTTTGTCAGTTCGGCGTACTACAGCGCCACGCTCGAACGTCATATCGCCTTGGCGCTCGTCAGGGGCGGTCGCGCACGCGCAGGCGAGCGTCTGTTCGTGCCCATGCCGGGCGGCCCGATAAGGGTGGAAGTCGTCTCTCCGGTTTTTTACGATGCCGAAGGGAAGCGCTTGCATGGTTGAGCTTGCGTACCGCGACGCAACCTGCGGTCTCGAATTGCCGCATCGTCCGGGTAAACTCGAAGTGGCCGAACGCCGCGATCTCGCTCGCTTCTCGCTGCGCGCGGGCGACATGGTAATCGCAACGATGAGTGCCTCACTCGGTGTGTCGTTCGATCAACCACCGAATCGTGCCGCGACCGGCGAACACTACAGCGCGTTGCGCCTCGGGCCCGACGAGTGGCTGCTCTTGATCGACACAAGGCGGGCCGATGACATTATCGGGCAGATCGGCAAAGCAGCGGCAGGCAGCGCTTATGCGCTGGTCGACATCAGCCACGGTCAGGCCGGTTTCGACCTCACCGGGCCGGCCGTCGTCGATGCCCTGGCGGCGGGTTGCCCGCAAGACCTGCGCACCGCCAGCTTTCCGGTCGGAAAGTGTTCGCGCTCGATTTTTGCCAAAGCTGAAGTCGTGCTGTGGCGCAGCGCCGAGGATGCGTTCCATCTCGAGACCTGGCGTTCATTTGCGCCGTACGTCATGCGATATCTCGCCTGCGAGACGGTGTTAGTCTAGGCCGCTACGGGCGCCGGGACGCGTGCGGATTGGTCTCCTCAATCGAATCGAGGTTTGCGCCCGGCAATAATGGCAATCAGCGTTTTTGACCTGTTCACCGTGGGTATCGGACCGTCGAGTTCGCATACCGTCGGTCCCATGCGGGCGGCACGGATGTTCGGGGAATTGCTGCAGGCCTCGGGCCGATTGACGAACGTCGATCGCTTGCGGCTCGAGTTGTTCGGTTCGCTCGGCCTGACGGGACGCGGCCACGGCTCGGACAAGGCGGTGCTGCTGGGGATCGAGGGCGAGCGCCCCGAGACGGTCGACGTCGACTCGATTCCGGCACGGCTGCAGGCGATCCGCGACGAACGGCGGATTGCCATCCTCCGATCCTACTCCGTTCGATTCGCCGAAAACGAAGACCTCGTATTCCACAAACGCGAAAAACTGCCGCAGCACTCGAACGGCATGCGCTTCACGGCATTCGCCGCTGACAAAGTACTCGCCGAAGCAATCTACTATTCCATCGGGGGTGGGTTCGTGGTCGAAGGTGTCGCCGCCGGGGCCGGCATCCGTCCCACTGAAACGGCATTGCCGTATCCGTTCGATACGGCGGCGCAATTGCTCGAACACTGCGCGCGTACCGACCTTCCGGTGAGCGCGATCATGATGGCAAACGAACGGGTGTGGCGCAGCGAGGCGGAAATCCAGCGGGGCCTCACCGGGATCTGGGACGTGATGCGCGAGTGCGTGGCGGCGGGCTGTCGTGCCGGCGGCAAGATGCCGGGCCTCGGGGTCAGGCGCCGTGCGGCCGATCTCCATCGGCAACTCAGTGGGCAAAGCACCGATGCGACGCATGATCCACTGCTGATCCTCGACTGGGTGAATCTATACGCCCTGGCAGTGAATGAACAGAACGCCTCGGGCGGGCGCGTGGTGACCGCGCCGACGAACGGTGCGGCCGGCATCATCCCCGCGGTGCTGCACTATGTCGTGAATTTCTGCGGCGGCGACGCGGACGCCGTGGTGCGCTTTCTGCTCAGTGCCGCAGCGATCGCGATCCTGTTCAAACAGAACGCATCGATCAGCGGTGCCGAGGTTGGCTGTCAGGGCGAGGTCGGTTCGGCCTGTGCAATGGCCGCCGGTGCGCTGACCGAAGTGCTCGGCGGGAGTCCCGCGCAGGTGGAGAACGCGGCCGAAATCGGTATGGAGCACAACCTCGGGCTGACCTGCGATCCGGTCGGTGGCCTCGTCCAGGTTCCCTGCATCGAACGCAATGCCATGGCTGCGGTGAAAGCGATCAACGCGGCGCGCCTCGCGCTGCGCGGCGACGGCCGCCACTTCGTTTCGCTGGATCGTGTCATCAAAACCATGCGCGACACCGGCCGGGACATGCAGGACAAGTACAAGGAGACCGCGCGCGGAGGACTGGCGGTAAACGTTGCGCCCGTTTCGGTCAATTTGCCCGAATGCTAGCCCGCATTGCTCACGAGCCGACATGAGATCGGGAAGCAGGTTACATAGCGGCCAACGGGTTTCTGGGCGATCTCCCATGATTTGGGATACAGTTAGTCTGCTGGCTCAGACCCGCTCATGGCGCGACGCCATGTACGCGCGGCGATGATGGGTTCGGGTTTTTTCGCGGTGTGAGACGTAGGTGGACCGGGTCACGCCAGGATCGAATGCGTCCGGATAGGAGATGGGCATGTCAAAGCGCTTTGTTTTCGTGAGTGGATCTCACGCCGATATCGGTTTCCAATTGGGGCGGCACCTCGGTGATCGCATCAGAAGAGCGCTCCAGTCCCTCGATGACGAACTCGCGGTGTTCACATTGCCGCTGCCGGTGCGCGTAAACGGGCCGAGGCGTATGCCCCGGTCATCACCGACGCGCAGCACGCAATGATCGATCTCGAGCTCGACGTGCACGAAATCGGGGTGGTGCAGCCGTCCGCGTCCCGTATCTTCCATACCAACCACTATCTGTGCCCGGCGCTTAAGGAAAAAGAGCGGCTGCTGGAATTATTGCCCGATTCGCTGCCGCGACTCGCGACGGGCACCGACATCTTGGGGAACATGAGTTCGGCGGCGATCGCGGCAATGCCATCGGGCGCGCAAAGGATTTGTTGCGCGACTACACGGACGCCCCGTCATCGATCTGCCGTCACGCCGCGGCCGAATCCGTCTACCCCAGCGACCAGCGGGAGTCGGTTGCATCAATCGTCGCGGATCCGGATCATGGTCGCATGGAAGTAGGCTTCGGCAATCCTGGCGAATTGCCGTACAAGGAATTCCGCTTCAGTAGCGCGGATCGTACCGTTTCTTCTCCCCGCATCGCGGGCGGCGAGGCACGCGCGACATGAGTTATCGACTTGGCGTCGATGTCGGAGGCACCTTTACCGACTTGTTCCTGATTGACGAGGCCACCTCGAAAGCGGTGACCGCGAAAGTGCCGTCGACACCCGTGGATCCGTCCGAAGGCGTCCTCGACGGTATTGCGAAGGTGTGCCGTGACAACGGCATCGAGCCCGCCAAGGTGACCCACGTCATGCACGGCACCACCGTGGCGACGAACGCCATCCTCACCGGTGAGGGTGCGAATGTCGGTTTGCTGGTGACCGACGGATACAAACAGATCCTGCATCTCGCGCGTTCCTGGGTGCCTGGCGGCCTCGGTTCCTGGATATTGTTCAACAAGAGCCGCCCTATGGCGCCGCTCAAATGGACGTTCGAAGTCGAAGAACGCATCGCGGCCGACGGGTCGGTCGTGCGGCCTCTGGACGAGGATGCGGTGGCTGCGGCGGCGGTGGGTTTTCGCGACGCGGGTGTCGATGCGGTCACAGTCGCGTTTATCAACTCCTACGTCAGCGCCGCGCACGAGCGGCGGGCACGCGAGATCCTCGAGCGCGAAATGCCGGGTGTCGTGATATCGATTTCCTCAGAGACCGTGCCCGAACTGCAGGAATACGAGCGCACTATCTCGACAGTCGCCAACTCCTTCGTCAAACCGATCGTGGCCCGCTATCTCGGCAACCTTCAGGACAGTCTCAGCGCAGAGATGGGTGAGGTGAAACTCAACATCCTGCGCTCCGATGGCGGGCTCGCGACCGCGGAGGTGGCCGCCGCGTACCCGGTCAACCTGCTGATGAGTGGTCCGGCCGGCGGCGTTTCGGGCGCCGTCTGGATCGCGAAACAGGCGGGTTTCGACGACATCATTACATTCGACATGGGCGGAACCTCGACCGACGTCGCGCTGGTCCAGAACGGTGTCGCCCAGGTGCGCCGCGAAACGACGGTCGGGGACATCTCGGTCAGGGCGTCTTCGATCGACGTGCGCACCGTCGGAGCCGGTGGCGGTTCGATTGCACACGTGCCCGAACTCACGAACGCCCTGCGCGTCGGGCCGAAAAGCGCCGGGGCAGCGCCCGGACCGGCCGCCTATAACAAGGGCGGTACCGTGCCCACGGTAACCGACGCCAATGTCGTGCTCGGCTACCTGCCGGCCGCGGCGAAACTCGGCGGCGCCATGGCAATCTCCGCAGACAACGCAGTCGAGGCGGTCCAGCCGATCGCCGACGCACTCGGACTGTCGCTGCTCGAAGCGGCCGAGGGCATCATTCGCATCGTCAACGAAAATATGTTCGGCGCGTTGCGTTTGGTATCGATCGAACAAGGTTACGATCCGAGGGACTTCGCACTCATGGCGTTCGGCGGCGCCGGACCTTTGCACGCCAACGCGCTGGGGATCCTGCTGGGCTCGTGGCCGGTCGTCGTGCCGCGCGGGCCCGGCGTGCTGTGCGCTTCCGGGGATGCGACTACGCGGATGCGCGATGAAGCCTCACGGACATACATTCGGGTCTTCCCGGAGGTCGATATCACCGAGTTCGCCACGAACCTGAAACAGCTGGCGGGAAAAGCGCGCGCCACGTTGGACGCCGACGGCATCCCGGCCGCGGATCAGGAAATCATCTATCAGTGCGACGTGCGCTATAGCGGGCAGGCGCTGGAGATCACCGTGGACTTCGAGCTGGCCGATGTCGGCGACGCGGGATTGGATGTCATCGGCGCGAAGTTCGACGAACTGCACGAACGCAACTACACGTTTCGCCTCGACGTCGATAAAGAACTCGTCAATCTCCGCGCCATTGCCCAGGGCAAGCCGCCTGTCGTCGGTGCGGACGAATTGGAACGCGGCGACGGCGACTCCGCCCGAGCCCGTTATGCGGAACAGGCGATTTATGTCGACGGTGAGTCGCGGAACGCGGGCATTTACGACCGCTCGAAACTGCACGCGGGCGATGTGGTACCGGGTCCCGCGATCGTCACCGAAATGGATTCGACGACGCTCATTCTCCCCGGGCACTCCGGTGAGCTGGACAGGATCGGTAACATTCTCATAAGGCCTGATTGAACGGGCGCACAGCAGGTGATGCCATGGCGGCGAGGATAATTGAAAGTTCGGAACTGCGGGTCGAAAAGGTCGAGGTAGATCCCGTCACGCTCGATCTCATCGAGAACGGTCTCGTCAACACGCGAGAGCAGATGGACGCGATCCTGTTTCGTACCGCGATGTCGCCGATCATCCGTGAGCAGCGGGATGGATTTCCGGTCATCACGGATCGGGATGGCCGCCTGCATGCGGGCCAGTTCGGTTCTCCGGTTACCGGATTTCTGGACCTCTACGAGGGGACCGTGGAGGAGGGCGACGTGTTCATCACCTCCGATCCCTACGCGTGCAACGGCGCGGTCAGTCACGCGAACGACTGGCTGCTGTGTATGCCGGTGTTCTACGACGGCCAGGTGATCAACTGGTCGGCGATGTTCGGCCATCTCACCGATATCGGCGGCAAGACCCCCGCGAGCATGCCGGTCGATTCCACCGACTACTACCAGGAAGGCATCATCATTCCGCCGTTGAAAATCATCAGCAAAGGGGAGTTACAGAAAGACCTGCTGAAATTAATCCTGCACAACTGCCGCATCCCGGAATGGAACAGCGCGGACTTCAATGCCATCGTCGCCGCGTGCCGGACCGGTAGAAACCGCTGCATCGAAATGGCGGACCGGTTCGGGCTGGATATGTTTCTATCCGCACTCGATGCGCTGCTGGAACGGAATCACCGCTCCATGCGGCGGCTCGTGCTCGAAACCGTGCCGGAAGAGAAGGTTCATTTCGAAGACTACATCTGCGACGACGGCATCGGTATGGGGCCATACAAGATCGCCTGCGACCTTTGGCGTGAGGGCGACAAGATGATCTTTGATTTCAAGGATACCGATCCACAATCACAAGGCTGCGTGAATTTCCTGTTGAGCGATCAGATGTTCAAAATGTTCTGCGCCCAATTCATGGTCAATATGTTCGACCCGGACATCTTGTTAAACGATGGATTTTTCCCCTTGCTCGAGATCCGCATCCCCGAGGGCTCGCTGCTGAAGCCGATCAAACCGGCCGCCCTGAACGGCCGGACGCATGCGATGGGGCGGATTTTCGACATCATCAGCGGTTTGTTCGGCAAGAGTAACCCCGACTATTTGTGCGCCGCCGGTTTTTCCTCGAGCCCGCATTTCATGTTTTCCGGGCACGACGCGAAACGCAAATGGTTCCTGCTGATGCAGATTGGTTTCGGCGGCGTGCCGGGCAAACCGTCCGGTGACGGTCTCGACGGGCATTCTCTGTGGCCGAAATTCAAGAACATCCCGAACGAATATATGGAGGCGTATTTTCCGATTCGCATCGAACGCTTCGAGTCTATTCCCGACAGCGGCGGCGCCGGCTGCCATCGTGGCGGCAACGGAGTGCGCACGGAGTACGCGTTCTCGGTGCCGGGGACGGTCTCGGTTCACGACGATCGCTGGCTCACCTATCCCTGGGGGGTCAAAGGTGGCGCGCCGGGCGCGCGCAGCGCGAAGATGCTCGTGCGCGTCGACGGCTCGCGCACTCTGCTACCCGCGAAGGCGGACAACATCAAGGTCGACGTGGGCGACCGCTTGATCTTCAGCACCTGGGGTGGCGGCGGCTGGGGTAATCCGCTGGACCGGGATCTGGAGGCCATTGCCTACGACCTCGAAAGCGGCTTGCTGACCCCGCGCGGCGCGCGCGCCTATGGCGTCGTCGCGGCGTCCGACGGGACCATCGACACCGACGCGACGAAACGCTTGCGCGATCAGATACGGGCAGGGCAGGGCGCACCGGCATTGTTCGATTTCGGCGGATCGGTTCCGGAGCTGGTCGCGCGCTGCGCCGAGGAAACCGGGCTCGAGCCGCCTGAACCGCCGCGTTACGCCGACGTAGCATTGGCCAGACTCGCCGAGTCCGACAGTGGTCCGGCGAATTGAGCGGGGCCCGGCGCGCCGATCCGGAGCATTCGGCTAGCTGAGATGCGCCCGGCGCTGCCGCTTCTAAAACAGGTGTTACGGAATATGGAACACCTATTTTGTACAGGAGACCAGGCCAATGAGCGACGTCGAGGTTTACGAACGACAGGGTTTCGGCAAGAGCTCGGGCTTCGGGCGGCGTCCGGCATTGCTGATCGTCGATTACGTCAGGGCGTTTTGTGATCCCGCGCAGTACGGCGGCGGTAACATCACGGCGGCGCTTGGGCGCACCAAGGTGCTGCTCGAAGCCGTACGCAAGCAGCATCTCCCCGTCGCCCATACGCGGATCGTCTACGCGGACGCCGCCGCCGATGCTGGCGCGTTTTGCCTGAAGGTGCCGGGGCTCGAGAAATTTACCGAAACACTGCCGAGCGGACAGATCGTCGAGGAACTCACGCCGACCGCGGGCGAATACGTCGTACGCAAGACGCAACCGTCCGCGTTTTTCGGTACCGGGCTCGCGGCGTGGCTCGTCGGCAAGGGGGTCGACACGATGATTGTCGCTGGCATCACAACGTCCGGCTGCGTGCGGGCCTCGGTGGTCGATTCCATGAGCTATAATTTCCGGACCATCGTGGCCATCGACGCGGTGGGCGATCGTGCACTCGGTCCGCACGAAGCGAATCTCTTCGACATGGGTCAGAAGTACGCCGATCTGCTGAGTACCGACAACATCATCACTCACCTCCAGCACGCGTGAGGGTCTGCCGATGATTGCCGAATCCCCGACGGAGAAAAGTTCATGTCGTTCGAGATAGAAGAAGCCACGATTGGGGACATCCACGCCGCGTTTCGCGCCGGTGAGTTGAGCGCCGCCGAGTTGACGACAGCGTATCTACAGCGCATCGCAGCTTATGATCGGGCCGGACCCGCAATCAATTCGATCGTGGCCGAGAACCCGGTGGCCCGCGAGGAGGCGGCGGCGCTCGACGCGAGCTTTGCGCAGACCGGGGAGTTCACCGGACCCCTGCATGGCATTCCCGTGCTCGTCAAGGATCAGGTGGAAACCGCCGGCATTCCGACCACGTTCGGATCGATCGCGCTCGACGGCAATATGCCGGAAGAAGACGCTACGATTATCACGCGCTTGCGCGAGGCGGGCGCCGTCATTCTTGCGAAAACTGCGATGCCGGATTTTGCGACATCGTGGTTCGGCTACTCATCGAAGGCCGGGACGACGAAGAACCCTTACGACCTCGCACACGATCCGGGCGGATCGAGCAGCGGCACCGGCGCCGCGGTCGCCGCGAATTTCGGCGCCGTCGGGATCGGCGAAGACACCGGCGGATCGATTCGGCTGCCCTCGTCCTTCGACAACCTCGTGGGCTTGAAGGTAACGCCGGGACTCATCAGCCGTACTGGCCTTTCGCCGCTGGTCGTTTTCCAGGACTCGGCGGGACCCATGTGCCGCACGGTCGAAGACGCGGCGAGGATGCTCGCTGTTCTCGCAGGATACGATCCGGCGGATCCCTTTACGGCGACCGCGGCCATCGCCGGGCGCGTCGACTATACAGCCGTACTCGACGCCGCCGCTCTACGCGGCACGACGATTGGGGTCGTGCGTCAGGCGTTCGGCGATCCGGCGGATGGCAACGCGGCTGCCGTCAATGGCCTGATGGAACAGGCGCTCGACGCGATGCGTGGGGCGGGCGCGACGATCGAAGACGTAGACATTCCCGATCTCGACTATTACGTCGAATTCACGTCGCTGTACATTACCCACTCGCGGCACGACATCGACGCATTCCTCGCGCAACGGCCGCGTGTGCCGATGAAGACGGTGAAAGCGATCCACGCCGCCGGCAAATACCACCCGGCACTGGACTTGTTCGAAATGGTGGTCGACGGTCCCGAGGATCCGCACAGCGATCCCGAATACTTTCAGCGCTACACCGCACGCGAGCAGTTCCAGCGTATCATCGTCAATGAAATGGCGAAGGCCGGCGCATCCGCGCTCGTGTTCCCGACGACGCAGATCCCGTCGCCGTCGCGCGCGGATCTCGATGCTGGAAAGTGGACGACGTTCACGTTCCCGACGAATACTCTGATTGCGGCCCAAAGCTGGATGCCGGCTGTCAGTGTGCCCGCGGGGTTCACCGCGGGCGGTCTACCCGTCGGCATGGAAATGGTCGGACTGCCGTATCGCGAAGGGGATCTCCTGGCCCTGGCGTATGCATTCGAGCAGGCGACTTGTCACCGCCGCACGCCACAGGGTATGACGTAAACGCCGGCGGCTAGTAAGGGTCCAAAAGTGGTGTCAGCCGCCGCATCCGCGGTAAACGAAATCAGGAGCGACCAAGAAAATGAACTCAGGATCGATGCGATCACAGACGTTATGAGATCGCTTTCACACGGGAAGAACGATTGATGTCGAAACGCGCGCGATACCGCCACTGCCTCCTGGCATTACTCTTAATCACCGCCCGGTTTGCCGATGCGTCCAGTGAGGACGACACTCGTATCGTACGTGAAGCAGTTCAGGTTGCCCGCGATCTGCTCACCGGCGACAATTTTTACGATCGGATCTCCGGTGCCGGGACCCTCGTCGATATCGGCGATCCGATCGCATTGGATTTCCTGCTGGCAATGATTGAGCATCCCGACCACTCGTTTGCGCGGGCGGCGATCGACGTACTGCTGAGCGCGCAGCATCCGGCGGGCATCGATGCCGTGTTGCGTATCGCGTCAGTGGGTGCGGACGGGCCGATTATCAAGTATCTGTCCGAGTCGTTGGCAAACCGGCCTTACGATGCCATGGTCGAACTTGTTCTGGTGGAGATCCTGGTCGATACCCTGAGCCTCGACGACATCTGGATCAAAAAGCACGTGTTGCAGGCGTTGATCGAAGCCCCGCTCGGGGAACATGAAGATCGGATTCTGCAAATCGCTCAGGACGAATCACAAGATCCGATCACGCGCGCTTACGCGAGTTTCGCGTTGTTGGGAACGGCCTACGAGCGGCAATCACTGGATCGCTTGGTCGAGATTTCGTCAGAGGAGAATCTCGAAGCGCGGGAAGCGGCTGCGGTTGCACTCGGCAGGGTAGACAGCGAACGCACGCGGGCGGCGTTGCGAAAAATGCACGGGGAGAAAAATCCCTACGTCAAACTTGCCGTGCTGGCCAGCGAAGCCGGATTCCGCGACGAAACCGCAATCAACGCCCTGATTAATACGATCATTCATGGCGGCTCGCTCGACGGCCCGGCCGCCGCGGCGAGCCTCAGGCGCCTGCCGGTGGACGTAGCGACACGGATCTCGGACAAGGTTACGACTTGCTGCGGCCTTGCCAGCGACGTCGCGGCGCGGCTTGTTGAGGCGTGGGCCTGGATCGATGCGTCACCGGCGAAGATCGTCGAGTGGGGCCTCGCACACACCGATACGGACGTGCGAATGCAGACGGTGTGGTTAATCGGACAGCGCGAGGCGCGCAAGTATCTCGATGTTCTCGTGCCGTTGCTGAAGGACCACGACAGCGGCATTCGTGCGATGGCGGCGTGGAGTGTCGTGCGTCTGCTCGCCGACGCCTATAGCCCGGGTACCGACACCTGAGTCGCTTTTCCGGATCGGTCAGTACGACGAAATGCCATTGCTGAGGGTTCGTCCGGGGACGGCGTTCGTAGCGCCACTTCCAGGCACTATTCGATGATCTCGGGTTCGACCGGCGGCTCCAGGTCGGGGCACAGACGGACCGACCGGGTCGTCGTCAGTAGTTTGTCGCACATCGTGAGGTCTAGCTAGCCCGGATATTGCACGAGGCGCTTGCGGCGCTTGTGCCAATTTGTCGAAGTGAGGGGCATTTTGATACTTTTAGAGTGGCTCATGTGGAGATGCAAACTGTAACGCACTCGTTGACTACCACCTCGTGCAATATCCAGGCTAGATCCGATGCCGCAGCCTAAACTCTGGCTTCTAGTCCGTTGCCGCCTTAAGGTAGGCTGACGAATTACTCGCGGCCATCACGGCGAGCATGACCGCCGGCTTACGATAGTGTGCTGCCTTCGCGCGAACGGCGGCGTCCGACGGCGCTTTCTCGATCCGATGCCGCGAGCGTGGCCGCGTCCTCGACCGCCTTGCACACACCCATACCTACACAGCGAGAAACAACTGTCGCTCGCCGAGTTCGACTGGCCGTTGCAAACGGCGCTCGATGAAAACAACCGTTGGGTGGAGAGAAGATGAGCCAATGCATCCCGTGGGATGAACTGGCGCAGGGATATTATCAAAGCCTTTCCGCTGGCCAATGGCGCCCCGCCAAAGAAGCCCGGTTGGTGATTGGGGCGGTGATCATCAAACACAAATTGTGCTTGTCGGACGAAGAGACCGTGGCTCAGATCCAGGAGAACCCGTACCTACAATACTTCGTGGGGCTGTCGGGTTATCAGAAATCGGCAGTGTTTGTGCCATCGTTGTTCGTTGAGATCCGCAAGCGGATGGGGCAGTCGGTGTTCGAGGTTTTTCATGGCGCTATTATTGAAGCGCTGGAAGCGTCGAAGGCAAAGCGCAAGAGCGCTTCGCAACACGCGGGAAACGCAGCTAAGGTGATAGCGGGGAAAGATGACGACGATGATGGGGACCGGACGCCAGGGCCAGCGGCCAGCACGCAGAGGAAGCGATGCATCAAGGAAAGTTGATCCTGGACGCGACGGTCGCTGAACAGGCGATCCGTTATCCAACGGATCTGAGTTTATTGAACGAGGTGCGTGAGTTCATTGAGCAGGTCATCGACAGACGATATCCCCACACTGGGATGAAAAAGAAACCACGCACGTATCGGGAGAGGGCGCGGGTGGATCATCTGTGTTGGGATGCGTTTCATGAAGGAAATGCCGTGGAGGCTCAAGTAGCCGCGTACCGCGCACGTTATGGCGTCTATCCGGAAGTGGTGTTGGGTGATCCGATCTACGGGGAAACAACCGGCAATATCTGAAAGGCAAGCATATACGCTTCGCCGGCAAACCGCTGGGTCGTCCCAGGAAAGTGACGGCAGCGAATCGGGAGGAGCTGAAGCAACTTCAAGCGCAGCGACGAGAAGAATACTTACAGCGCATTCCGATAGCGGGTAAGTTTGGTCAGGGGAAGAATGGTTATCGGCTCAACTACATTCGCGCAAAGCGGGCTGACACATCCAGTGCCTGGATCAACAGCATTTTCCTGATGATGAACCTGCTGATCCTGTTGAGGATCTTTTTCGCGTTCTATAAAAAGCTTGTTGATGGATTTCTATTACCACTATTGCGCGTTGGGACGATGCGGTTTCATCATCGGGTGAACTATCCGATCCTCGGTAACCCGACTTATTGAGGAAACTCTATCTAGGTGTGGTCGAGCGATGAACGCGGCGTCCCCAATCAATACGCAACGCTCGAACACCAGGCGTTCGCTGCCGTGTTCGTAGTACTTCCCTTGTGCGTCGGTAAGATGGTCACGCAGGACGGCCTCGTCGCCTGCTCGGTACCAGCCCCAGTTGTACCAGCGTTTACCGGGTTCCAGCGAGTCACCGGGACCGGCGACGAGATAACCGAGCCAGTGCCCACCGGTCGGCCGCAGGCCAAACAAAAGGCGGTGCTCGGCAAGCTCGAGCACGGCCGGCGCGACGAGCGGGCACACGGTCGAGATCAGCGAGATGTGCTTGTCCGCCGGCGCCCGCTTTATTGCTGCCATCGTCGGAAACATGATGACCATGCCGGGTTTGCCGAAAGTACCGTCGGCAGAACAAATCGACGTCGATGCGGACGGTAATATCGTGGGTCTATTTTAGCGAACGCGTCACATTTCCCCGTCTCGACAACAATCGGGGCCATACACCGAGCCCGGCAAAGTCGCCTATGGCACGGGGGCGATTCACTTCGTTCCGGGATTCCGGTGACGCTACCAAACTCTGCGGCGCGGTGTCGTTGCAGCGTGGCTGCTACGCACCCATGGTTATACCCCGCTTTGTCGCAAACAGCCTCGTAGTCGTTAAACCTGGGGCACCTGAGCGCTGTCACGATCTGCCGTTGCGCCATCCGGGTGTCCCCAGCGTTTCGCTCGCGAGCGACCCGACTGATGGGTACACTCCCCCTCGATGAAAAATGTTAACAGTAGTATAAAAAAGGTAATATAAGGATTATCAAAACGCCATATACAAACTTGAAATGCCGTATAGCATCGACAAATTAGTTAAAATATATATAGAAACCGAATAATTAATCATAAAAATAATTAGTTATAAATTCTTGTACAAATACGAATAATAATATACTATTAGGAATAAATTTTCCGTCAGGCAAGGAGTACAAATTGGTGTGCGGAATCGTCGGCCTGTTCCTTAAATCAAAGGTGATGAGGCGTCGCCTCGGTGAGTATCTTTCCTTAATGCTCATCGAGATGACGGAACGTGGGCCTGACAGTGCCGGGATTGCGATATACGGCAATTCGACGTCCGGCGAGATGAACAAAACCACATTGTTCAGTGCGGAAGACGAGTTCGACTGGAAGCGCTTATTCGAGGAATTCCAGGTGGAGTGCGGCGGTGAAGCCAGTTTGGAGTTGCGAGCCAACCACGCGGTTATTACATCGGGCGAATCGGCTTCCCGCTTCCACCACTGGATCAAGAGCCATTATCCGTCGCTTCATATCAACGGCTCAGGTCGTTCCATAGAAATCTACAAAGATGAAGGGCTGCCGGAGACCTTCATAAAGCGTTTTAGCGTGCATCAACTACAGGGTACGCACGGATTGGGTCACACGCGCATGGCCACTGAAAGTGCCGTCACGATTCAAGCCTCGCATCCATTCTCAACCGGACAGGATCTTTGCCTTGTACATAACGGGTCCCTGTCCAATCACAATACCCTGCGTGACCGGTTGCGAAAGGCCGGGATCGTTTTCGAGACCGACAATGACACCGAAGTCGCAGCCGGTTATTTGATGCACCGGATGCGGTTGGGCGACAGTTTGAACGAGGCACTCGAACGAGCGCTCGTCGATTTGGATGGTTTCTATACATTTGCCATTGGTACGAGAGACGGTTTTGCCGTGTTACGCGATCCAATCGCGTGCAAGCCCGCAATCATGGCGGAAACGGATGAGTGGGTGTCGATGGCGTCGGAATATCGAGCCATTGCAGTACTGCCCGGTGCGGAGAACGCCGAATGCTGGGAACCGAAACCTGCGAAGATTTACAGCTGGAGTCACTGATGGGTACGCAACGCGTCGATCTCGAAACGAGCGCTGTCCGTGATCTGAATCAGGCGCTGCACGCCCTGAACGATACGAATGACGAATCCCACTGGCGCGTCAGCAACCCTAAAGGGCGGCATGCCATTGCGGTTGGGGTGGATGCGCCCTTGGATATCGAGATCGACGGGCATGTCGGGTATTACTGCGCCGGCATGAACAAGCGCGCGACGATAAACATCCGGGGTAATTGTGGCCCCGGCGTCGCCGAAAACATGATGTCGGGGACTGTGCGGGTAACCGGCAGCGCATCGCAATATGCCGGCGCAACCGGGCATGGCGGACTACTCGTCATCGAAGGTAACGCCAGCTCTCGCTGCGGAATATCTATGAAGGGTATCGACATCGTAGTCAAAGGCTCCGTAGGGCATATGAGTGCTTTTATGGCTCAGAAGGGGCGATTGGTCATCTGTGGCGACGCGGGAGACGCCCTGGGTGACTCGCTTTACGAAGCGCGGATCTACGTCAAAGGAAGTGTTGACAGCCTCGGTGCCGACTGCATTGAGAAGCCGATGAAAAAGGAGCATGAAGAAGAACTGAAAGAGTTACTGGAGAAAGCAGCTATTACCGACGCCGGTGTCTCCGACTTCCGACGCTACGGATCTGCGCGCAAGCTCTATCGCTTCAGCATCGATAACGTAGATAGCTACTAGGCTAAAGATCATGTTCGAAAAAATAGTCAACGCATACTTGCGCGAATCGGCGACATTTCCCCTGCCGGTTATCGCCGATATCCAGCGTGCCGCGCGAACCGGCATCTACGACATCCGCGGTTTCGGCGCGAAACGCCGTCTTCCGACATTCGACGATTTGGTTTTTCTCGGCGCGAGCATGACGCGTTATCCGCTGGAGGGTTATCGGGAACGTTGCGACACGAATGTCGTCCTGGGCACCCGTTTCGCGCGAAAACCGATTGAATTGAAGGTTCCGATCACGATCGCCGGCATGAGTTTCGGGGCCTTATCGGCTCCGGCCAAGGAGGCACTGGGGCGAGGTGCTTCGGAGGTCGGCACCAGCACCACTACTGGTGATGGTGGTATGACGCCGGAAGAACGCCGCCACTCGGATACGCTAGTCTACCAGTTGTTACCGTCCCGCTATGGCATGAACCCGGACGACCTCCGCAAAGCCGATGCCATCGAGGTCGTAGTGGGGCAGGGCGCGAAACCCGGTGGTGGCGGTATGTTGTTAGACCAGAAAATCAGCAAACGCGTCGCCGAGATGCGTGACTTGCCGGAAGGTATCGATCAGCGCAGCGCCTGCCGTCATCCCGACTGGACTGGGCCCGACGATCTCGCGATAAAGATCCAGGAACTGCGCGAGATCACCGATTGGGAAAAGCCGATCTATGTCAAGATCGGCGCGACCCGAACTTACTACGACGTCAAGCTGGCGGTTAAGGCCGGTGCCGACGTCGTCGTGGTGGACGGTATGCAGGGCGGGACAGCGGCGACACAGGACGTGTTCATCGAGCATGTCGGGATCCCTACGTTGCCGGCCGTGGGATTGGCGGTACAAGCGCTGCAGGAGATGGAGATGCATCGCAAGGTCCAGCTGATCGTTTCCGGCGGCATACGAAGCGGTGCGGACGTCGCGAAGGCGCTGGCACTGGGCGCCGATGCGGTGTCGATCGGGGTTGCCGCCATGATTGCGCTCGGCGATAATAGCCCGGATTTCGAAGAAGAGTACCGGAAGCTTGGAACCTCTGCCGGTTACTATGACGACTATCAGGATGGCGACGATCCAACCGGCATTTCCACGCAAAGGGATGACCTGTCTTCGAAGTTCGATCCCATTAAGGGCGGTCGCCGCCTCGCTAACTATCTGCGCGTACTCACATTGGAAACTCAAACTCTCGCCCGTGCGTGCGGTAAAAGCCACGTGCACAATCTCGAACCGGAAGATCTGGTTGCGTTAACTATCGAGGCGGCCGCGATGGCCAGGGTGCCATTGGCGGGGACCCAGTGGATCCCCGGCAACGGCTTATGAACGCGTAAATGAAACGGACGAATCGAAATTTTGGCAATTGGGTTGGAGCATGGCTACCGATCTGGCTCGTATAGCAAAAGAAAAAGGGATCAAATACTTTCTGATCAGCTTCGTCGATCTGTTTGGCGTACTGAGAGCAAAGTTGGTTCCCGCTTGCGCCATCAAGGGAATGCAGAAAGAGGGTGCCGGATTCGCGGGATTCGCTGCGTGGTTGGACATGACTCCTGCAGATCCCGATATGTTCGGATTGCCGGATCCAGACAGCCTGATCCAGTTGCCCTGGGATCGTGAAATCGGGTGGCTTGCTTCGGATCTGTGGATGGACGGAAAAGAAGTCGAGGCGTCACCCCGGGTCATGTTGAAACGACAAATTGCGCGGGCCGAAGGATCAGGCTACTACATGAAAACCGGTGTGGAATGCGAGTATTTCCTGCTTAATCAGGAAGGAACGGGTATTTCCGACTCGAACGATACACAAAGCAAGCCGTGTTACGACCAGCAGGCTTTAATGCGTCGTTATCCCGTGATCAGGGAAATCTGTGATTGCATGCTCGAACTCGGCTGGGGGCCGTATCAGAACGATCACGAAGATGCGAACGGCCAGTTCGAAATGAATTGGGATTACGACGACGCGTTCAAGACCGCAGATCGTCACGTCTTCTTCAAGTACATGGTGAAAACCATTGCCGAAAAGCACGGTCTTCGTGCGACATTTATGCCGAAGCCGTTCGCAGGCTTGACGGGTAACGGCTGCCATACCCACGTGTCGCTATGGGACAAAAGTGGCAGGAAGAATTTGTTTCTGAAAAAGCGGGACAATCTCGGTTTATCGAAGCTTGCTTACGATTTCCTCGGCGGCATCATGCATAACGCAACGGCTTTGTGCGCAATATTCAATCCCACGGTTAACAGCTACAAACGCATCAGCGCTCCGCGAACTACATCCGGGGCGACGTGGTCGCCGAACTCGGTGACGTATACGGGGAACAATCGGACTCATATGATTCGGGTGCCAGACGATGGTCGCTTCGAATTGCGGTTGATGGATGGGTCTACGAATGCCTACCTATCCCAGGCGGGAATTCTGGCCGCGGGACTGGATGGCATACAGAACAAGCGCGATCCAGGAGCCCCACTTCATATCAACATGTACGAAGACGGGCACAAAGTGAAATCGGCCAAGAAACTGCCGGCGACTTTGCTGGACGCATTACGGTTGCTCGAAAAGAGCAAGGAGATACGCGGCGCGCTGGGGGATGAATTCGTCGACTCTTACATCAAGTTGAGAATGGACGAGTGGCGGCAATACACCTCTCACTTGAGCGAGTGGGAAAGACAAAGCACCATGGATTGTTAGTCGGAACCCTCCGATCCCGCACCGACCTACGGCGGGTTTCCTGTGTTTCAGGATGCAATTTTTCAGCGTACGTGACAACGGAGCCTCTAAATACCTCCGCGCGCGAGGCTCATTTATTGGTGGCTATCTCTCGATAGCCACCAAATGTTTTTTCGCGGGAACCAGCAGCTAATGATTGTTTACGTCAAATTGGATACCCCGCTAATCAAATAGCACTATGGCATGGTCGTTACTAAAGATGGGTTTGCGCGGGAACAGGGCTGACGTACAGCATATCCCGAAACAAGGTGATCTCAAATCGCATTATGACATCGTCATAATCGGCGGCGGCGGGCATGGTCTCGCAACGGCGTATTACCTTGCTAAAGACTGGGGGATCACCAATGTGGCCGTTTTGGAAAAAGCGTATCTGGCCGGCGGCAACACTGCGCGCAATACAACCATCGTCCGCGTCAATTATCTGACACCCGAAGGTACCCGGTTTTACGACGAATCGCTGCAGATGTTTCGTGATCTGAGCCATGCGCTCGATTACAACATCATGTATCGGAACGTGGGCATATCTGACCCTTGCCCACACCGACGCCGCGGTGCGCACGGCACGCTGGCGGGCGGCGGAATACGGTGTCGAAATCCATACCCAGGTGGAAGTCACCAGGCTAAGGATAGATGACGGAGGGTTACCGGCGTACAGACGTCGCGCGGTGACATCGCCTGCGGCAGCGTATTGCAGGCCGTGGCGGGCATGAGTTCGGAGGTTGCTGCAATGGCAGGCTTTAAACTCCCAATCAAAACCGTTCCGCTGTAGGCCCGCGTATCCGAAGCCGTTAAGCCCTTTCTCGATCCGATCATCGTTTCTGGCTCATTACACGTCTATGTCTTGCAATCCTCGCGTGGAGAACTTGTGATGGGCGCATCGGCAGATCCTTATCAACTTTACGCTACCCGTTCGACATGGGAATTCAAAGAAGAGCCAATGATGCATTTGCTGGAACTGTTCCCGTTCGTCGGCAAGTTGCGCGTGCTGCGCCAATGGGCGGGAATGACCGATATGACCCCTGACTTCAGCCCGGTGATGAGCATAACGCCGGTCAAAAACTACTACATCGATGCTGGTTGGGGCACCTGGGGATTCAAGGCGACCCCGGTATGCGGAAGACGCATGGCCGAAACCGTCGCCACGGGCGCGGCGCCCGATCTGATAAAATCATTCGCGCTGGAGCGCTTCTATCGCTTTGATCAGGGGGGTGAGCGCGGCGCGGCGTCGGTCGGACATTAGCCATAATCGACGCGATAACGAAGGGGCTTGACCAGCGATGAAAATGATGCCGTGTCCGATGAACGGCTTGAGGAATATGACGGAATTCGTCTGCGGCGGCGAAGTCGTCTCTCAGCCGGATCCCAACAATTGCGGCGCCCGTGAGTGGGCGGATTATCTCTTCATGGAAAACAACACAAAAGCCGTCGTCCGCGAGCGGTGGTTACACCTGCCAGCGTCGTATTGGTTCATTGCCGAACGCGACACCGAAACCAACGAGATCGCAAAAGCTTATCCAGCCGGTGAGGTCTATAGCCGGCGTGTCGATTACCCGGACAGGTCGGAATGAACGGCGCCGTAAACAGTATGCGTTTATTGGATCCCGCCGGCGTGCTCGTCGGCAACGTCGAATCGCATCCCCGGATCACGGTAGTGCGCAATGCTCTGTGGTCGGGCTGGTTGCCGATAATTTTCTGGCGGTCATGACGGAGACACGCTTGATCAAGTTACGGGCAAAAGCCGTCATCGCTGCAACCGGCTCCTTCGAGCAGCCCGCCATATTTCGTAACAACGACTTGCCCGGCGTGATGTTGGGCTCCGCGGCGCAACGCCTGATCCGCTTGTACGGTGTCAAGCCCGGCAACAGGGCCGTCGTGCTGACTGCCAACGACGATGGTTACGGTGTCGCCCTCGATCTGATAGAGGCGGGGTCGTCGTCGCCCCAGTTATCGATATGCGTCAAGGTTTTCCTGCTACCGAGCTCGGTGCCGCGGTCAGGAAGAGCGGGGTTGCGGTATTGCACGGACATACGGTAGTCGAGGCGGTGCCCGGATCAGGCATGCAGTCGGTCACAGGCGTGAACGTTGCCGCGATCGTCGCTGAGGGAAGGGTTGGTGCCGGTTTGCAGTTCGTCAAATGTGACTTGCTGTGCATGTCGGTCGGATACACGCCTGCGGCACAATTGTCGTGTCACTCGGGTGCACGCATGCAATACGATGAGTCGGCCGCGTTACTAATGATAGACGACAGCTCTGTAAGCCCCAATTCGCTCCTCGCCGGATCCGTCAACGCGGTTTTCGGATTAAGTGCGGTGGAGAGCGATGGTGTAAGGGTGGGAAATGTCGCTGCCGGCCTGGCGGGTTGCGACGTATCTCCGGAGACCGCGGTGCCCGATCGGACGGGTGCCGGTGTTCAGAATCACCCGTGGCCGATCTTTGCGCATCCCAAGGGCAAGGAATTCGTCGACGAATTCCTTCAGAGCAGAGACATCGAACGCGCCGTCGCAGAGGGCTACGACGATCTCGACCTCGTGAAGCGTTATTCGACCGTCGTGATGGGACCCTCGCAAGGCCGTCAATCGGCGCTCACTAATCTACCATCGCGACACGAGCCGCGGGACGGTCGATCCAGGATCTGAATCTGACCACACAAAGGCCGCCCTTCCACCCAGAGCCCATCCGGCTATCGGCCGGGAAATCATTTCAATCGTCACGGCGTACGGCGATGCATCATCGGCATGTCGAGCTGGGCATGCAGGCGATGCCGGCGGACATATTGGGGTGCGAATTTATTGCACCAAAGTCGAACGGATCCGTGCGTGACGGTGATCCCTCGCTGAGCCAAGAGATCTTCGATATCTCGATGGCTCAAGCTGAACCGGAAGTAGAGCCAGACAGCGTATTGAATGATCTCTGGCGGAAATCGGTGGCGCTTACAGATGCCGACGTTTTTATTCATCTGACACGTATCGCGCGGACGCGATTAACTTGGCAGTATCCGCTTCCGAGTTGGGCGAGTAATTACGGTGAATTCACATTTCTCCGTAACCCGCTTCCCGTTGGCTTCGGATCGCGAGCACGAAAACCGTATCCAGCGGTTCAATATACTTGTATGAGGCCACGTAACCACGCGCGCGACGTCCAATGACTAATTCACGTGTACCACCAAACGCGATTCTGCCAATGAAGGGACTAGTTTGAAGTACTTCGATTGCCCGAATGATCTCGCCGATGCGGTCGGAGGCATTGGCTACGGAGTGCTCCAGTAAATGGTCAAGAATCCGATCGAAGTCTTCCTGGATCCGAGGAACCAGTTCGATCGATGCCATTCTCTAAGGTGCCAGTTTCTTTGCTAGCGGACGTTTGGCCGCTTTTCCCGCTACACGGGTTTCGAGATAGGTCCGCATCGTTTTCCAGGGGATCGTCTCGCCCGTGTCGGCGAGTTCGGCATAACGATTTTCGGCGACTTCAAAAAAATCACCGCGACGCTCTGCCCGCTCTGCTTTTTCGGCAATCGCTTCCAGAATGAAGCTATGTGCGCTCGTCCCGGCTCGCTCGGCAGCGAGCGCAACTCGCGCCTTCAGCTCCCGAGGTATTCGTATTGTTGTCGTGGACATTCAATCCTCCTTCGACATTGCCTTTGTAGCACTTTTGTGCTACAAAGGCAATGATCGCACGTCGAAAGCGTTCGATACATGAGTGTTTGGAATTTCTTCCCGGATATTCTCGGGTGCGCAGTAGATCGTAGGGTGGAAAACCATTGAAGTGTGTGACTCGAGCGTACCAGCGCAGGCGCATCTTATTGAGTTCTAGAAAGATCCAGAACAATGGTATTGTACAGGCCGGTGCTTCGGTCCTGTCTAGCTCTACCAAATTCCCCTCATGAGCCGAGTTTTCTTTCGATAAACTACTCAAACCGCGCGTACGATCGCTCCAGAAATTGATCAAGGCCGACAGGCCTACCAATCGAAGTGACGCGACGTGTAGTGTATCGAACGAGACGCCAGCTTACTTAGAAGGGCTCTGTGACTTATCCCGAAACTCGCCCGTGAGATCTGCCGGTTCCTTCTAGTATTTCACCACAGTGATTTTGACTGTTTCAAGCGGCATTGGCGAGCATCTCGGGGTGCTGAGGATAGACCTTGCCGAGCTTCGCTCGCGCCTGCTCGATGCCGAACATCCACTGGACCCGCGCCCCAGCGGCATTTCGCCGGTGTTGCCAAGCGGCGATCTCGCGTGCCAGCGTCTCGCGGTCGGGGATGCGTCGGTACTGTCGGGCGAGCACGCCAATCTCGATTTCGACCATGTTGAGCCAGCTTGCATGCTTGGGCACGTAGTGAAACTCGAGGCATTCGAGCACGGCGCGCGCCAGCTTCGGTTCGAATGCTTCGTACAGCGTTGCGGCCTTGTGGGTGGAGAGATTGTCGAGAACGACACGGATCTTTTCCGCCTCGTGATATCGCTCGCGCGCCGCCTCGTCAAGGTTGACAATGTATCGTACGTTCATGCTTTCCCCCGAGTTGTCCTCGAGGGCAGTCGATCACAGCGGCGCGCAAATGTCGATCCCTGGCTCCAATTCTGCAGTGTTCACAGACCGACAAGAGCAGTACCTGGCGTACATCTACGCCGATACCAAGCTCAACAGGCGCGCCCCGGCACAGGCCGATATCCAGCGCTACTTCGGCGTCTCGCCCCCGACCGTGCATCAAATGGTGCTCTCGCTCGAACGCAACCAACTCGTGCGCGGAGTCCCTGGCCAAGCACGCAGTCTCGAAGTCCCGGTCGACCCCGAATTATTGCCGCCGTTGAGATGAATCGATCCCAATCGATCAAAACCACTGTGGCGAAGTAACCCGATCGCATTGACCTAATTGACCTTTTCTCCGGCGGGTTTAAGCATTGGCGGCATGATATTTTCGTTCATCCTTGTACTGTTTGCCTCGCTCCTTTCTTCCGTGAATTCGCACCACGCACGAGCTTTTTAGAAGCTGGCCCTTCGACGGCAGCTTGTCATGTTGAACCGTTCTGTCAAACGCGCGCGTCCGAGCACGGTGGATCGTTTGTTCTGGATTACGTTCTTCCGATTTGTTGGCAATTAGTGCAAAAACGTGATCGCGTTACACCCGGTTTTAATCGTCTTTAGAGCGTCAGACACGATTTTCGCCTTATAGGTCCATCGGCAGACCGATGTGCTCGCGATAGATAAATTCGCGATGCGCCATTAGGCCGGGAGTCGCCGCAGCGGCGACCTCGGTGTCGGCGTTCATATACATCGGGCGGAATTCTTCCAGCATCGGGCATTGCTCCGATGGCAACGGCTCAATCAAATGCGACATGCCGGCCCAGAATATATCGAGCGCCGATAATCTGCCGCCGATAAAGTAACGTCCGCCCTGCGCTTGCTCGCGTTCCAGCTGCGCATTCAACGCGTTCAGAATTTCAATCACCCGCGTCGGTGCCGCTTCGGCGGCGGCTTCGGAATATCCGTATTTCGCGCCGAAATATTGAAAAAATGTTTTGTTCTCTTCCGGCAAATCGGGCATGTTCAGAAATTGGTGCACCATCATCAAACGGCGACTCCACCCGAACCCATTCGGCGCACAGATTTCGCTGCACAAGCCAAACATGCGGATACGGTCTTCGATATCCCCGGGGATGACCGAGGGCTCGGGTTGAATCCTCTCGGCGAGAAAGATCTGCTCCGTCCAGTTGGATTTCGGAAATTCATCGTTCCATGCAATGACCGGAACGGACGCCTGCGCGGTCCATGCGATCAAATCGGCGTGATCGCTGTCCAGCTCGAATCGTCCGCGAAGATACGGGATTTTCTTCACTTCAAGCACGCCGCGGATCCCTTCGGCCCACGGGCCCGGTATTTTTTCGGCGACAATCAGGCGCATACCCGTTGCGGCGCGCGCTTCGGCGATAGAAACAAATTCGGCCATGATACATTCCTCCTGTTAATTCCATTCCCGAGTGTTGCGAACGCCGCCCTTCGCGCAGTGGGCAACTAATCCGACTCTCGTAGGCTTCCTTTCAATAACCGGCGGGGTAGTTCCATGGATCGACGCGGTTACCAATTTTCGATTGCAGTCCGCACATCCACCTCAAAAGACCATCCGCGTCGCGGTTGCTTGTAGAGGTATTCGAAACCATCGACGATCGCCTGGATATCAATAAGGCCATCTTCGCCCAGCTTTTCAGCGTATTCGGGATAACGCTCACGAATTTTTTGCCCGCCGATAGCGCCGTCGATCACCACATGCCCGACATGGATCGCATCGGGGCCGTATTCCTTGGCCATGGCTTGGGCCATAACGCGCAATCCCGCTTTCGATGAGTTGAACGCGCCAAAATTCGGTCTGCCGCGCATCGAGGCGCTGGCACCGGTGAACAGGATGGTACCGCCGCCATCGCGTTTCATGTGTTTGATCGCTTCACGGCCGTAAAGGAATCCGCCAAAACAGCACACGCGCCAACTGTTCTCAAAAAACGCCGCGCTCATATCTTCGAAACGTCCGGGGGTGTTGTTGCCTGTATTATAAATCACCAGGTCAATCTTTCCGAGTTCGCGCGCCTGTTTGAACAAATCGACAGTCGCCTGCTCGTCCGTCGCATCGGCGACCACCGCGGTCGCGCGGCCGCCGTCGGCCTCAATGCCGGCCGCGACAGCGTCGAGACTCGCTTGGGTGCGACCGGCAACGAATACGTGCAGCCGGCGCTTCGCGAAACGTCGTGCAAGTTGCGCACCCATGCCCTGGTCGGGGCCTACACCACTAATAATGGCAATATCGGCCATGGTAATTCCTCTCGGTTGGCGGTGAATCGATCACTCGCATTGTTAGATTAACCTGCTTTCTACTCAGGCGTCCCACGCCGCCTGCAACGCCGGCCGTGACTGGAGTCGTTCGATGTAGGCGGCAACGTTTGGTTTGTCGGTGACATCGGCACCCAGGCGGGCGGCTACGATGCTGGCGTGCCCGGTCATAATGTCGGCACCACTAAAGTCGCCGGCGAGAAACTCTCGCCCCTCAAGGCGGGTTTCCACCGCATCAAGCATGCGTCCCAATAACTTCACCGCACGATCTACGTTCGTCTGATTGCGCCGCTCCGGCGACAGCAAAATGGTTTCGACGACAATGGTATTCACCGGCGGCATGATCATACCTTCGGCATAATGGAGCCATTGCAGGTATTGCCCGAATTCGGGCGATGACACCTCGGGTGTCATGCGACCGTCACCATATTTCGCCAGCACATACTGAACGATGGCACCCGACTCCAAAACGCGAACCCCGTCATCATCCTCCAAAGCCGGTACGCGACCTAATGGATGCACCGTCAGATACGCTGGCTCGCGCATTTTTTTGTCGCCTAACTGGAAGGTCTCGAGTTCATACGACAGACCTAACTCCTCGAACAGCCACACGATGCGTACCGCGCGGGTATTAGGCGCGTAATAAATTTTCATAAGCTTCACCTTATTGGACGTGGCCGCTATTTCTAATTTCACAGGCTTTGTACTAGACTTCAATTATTGAAGTAAGTCAAATTAAGCATGAGCAGAGCCGATCTCTCCGACATGACCTGTCAAGTGGCGCGAGCGATTGAGATCGTTGGCGACCCCTGGACACTGATGATCTTGCGTGAAATGTTTCTCGGTTCGCGCCGCTTCGATCAATTGCAGCGCCAAACCGGCGCCTCGCCGCACATTCTCAGCCTGCGTCTGAAGCGGCTCGAGGATGAGGGCATCGTGAGGCGTGAAATCTATTCAGCCCACCCGCCGCGCCATTGCTACAAACTTACCGATAAAGGGATTGATCTGTGGCCCGTGATCGTGGCTTTGAAATCATGGGGCGAACGGTGGTTGGAGATGGAGGGCAAAGCGCCCATCACCCTGACGCACGAGGCCTGCGGTTACAAAACCGACCCGCACCTGGTGTGTTCGGCTTGTGATCAACCGATCGATCCGAGATCGGTAAGCGTATCGATGTCACAACCAATGGTCGAAGAACGTAAGGCTGTCGCCGGGTCACGTCGACGACGCTGAACCAGAGCCGATATCCCAAGGTAGCCAATCATGAAAACACGAATTACAGAACTGCTCGGGATAGAACACCCGATCATCCAGGGCGGCATGCACTACGTCGGTTTTGCCGAGTTGGCCGCCGCTGTGTCCAATGCCGGCGGACTCGGCATCATTACCGGTTTGACGCAAACCTCGGCGCCGAAACTCGCCAACGAAATCGCAAAATGCCGTGGTCTAACCAATAAACCGTTCGGTGTTAATTTGACTTTTCTGCCCAGCGTCAGCACGCCGGACTATCCGGGTTACATCAAGGCCGTGATCGATGGCGGCGTAAAGATCGTCGAAACGGCCGGACGTAATCCGCAGCCGTACATGGCACAACTCAAAGACGCCGGCATCAAGGTGATCCACAAGTGCACTTCGGTACGCCACTCGCTCAAAGCTCAGGCGATTGGCTGCGACGCGGTGTCGGTCGACGGCTTCGAGTGCGGCGGACATCCTGGTGAGGATGACATTCCGAATATGATCCTGCTGCCGCGCGCTGCAGACGAACTCGAGATCCCCTTTGTCGCCTCCGGCGGCATGGCCGATGCCCGCTCCCTGGTCGCGTCGCTGGCAATGGGCGCGGACGGCATGAACATGGGTACGCGCTTTATTGCGACTAAAGAAGCGCCGGTGCACGAGAACGTTAAACAGGCCATTATTGCGGCGAGCGAACTCGATACGCGCTTGGTGATGCGACCCCTGCGTAACACCGAGCGCGTGTTGGTTAACGGAGCCGCCGAACGCTTACTCGAGAAAGAAAAAGCACTCGGAGCGGACCTGAAATTCGAAGACATCATCGATCAAGTCTCCGGTGTCTATCCGAAAGTGATGACCGATGGTGATATGGAAGCCGGCGTCTGGTCATGCGGTATGGTCGCTGGCTTGATTTCTGATATTCCCACCTGCAAAGAACTGATCGACCGCATCATGAGCGCAGCAGACGTCCTGATCCGAAAGCGGCTCGAAGGCATGCTGGTAAGCGCGGCGTGAGGAGAAAATCAATGATGAGCGAACGCAAGCCGTACGGAATGTCGGGCCCCGGAGCCATCCGGTCGCGGTGCGCAGTCGAGGAAGTCGGGATTGAATATGAGCATGTGCCGGTGACTTTTCGCGAGGACTCCAAGGATCCGGAGTCTCTTGCCATCAATCCGAATGACCGGATCCCGGCGCTGGCACGAGCACAGACGCTCTAACGGCGGGGAGTCACTTTGGAATTCGCGGCATTGTGACAAACATCCGAAGCAGGAAGATTAACGATATGTATAAGAATTCTGGCAAAACTCACGATAAACCGCTGCTTTGGGGTGCCCCGGGATCCCTGTATACGGGCAAAGCGCGTTCCTATCTGATCAAAAAAGGCATCGATTATCAGGAGATATTTTCGAGTCAACCGCGTTTCAAAGATGAAATCATGCCGTTCGTGGGGTATTTCGCCATACCCGTGACGGAGTTGACGGACGGCACGCTGATCCAGGACACCACCGATACGATCGTCTATTTTGAGGAACACTACCCCGAACCGGGGTTGATTCCGCAGACGGCGGTGCAAAAAGCCGTCGCCTGGCTGATCGGGTTTTTCGGCTCCGAGATGTTCTGGAAACCGGCCATGCACTATCGGTGGAGTTTTCCGGATCAAAGACCGTTCGTCGAGGCGCTTTTCGGACGCGCCCTTTCTTCCCATCGGGACATGGAGAAGCAAAGGGAAGAGATTACCCCCGCGATGGAATTTTTCAACGGGTTTTTGGATGATCTCGGCGTGACTGGCGAAACCATCCCCGTGGTCGAACAATCGCATGAGGACTTTCTGGACATCCTGAATGCGCATTTTCTGCACTACCCGTATCTACTGGGAGGGCGGCCGAGCCTTGCCGATTTCGGCCTCATGGCGCCAATGTTTGCACATCTGGGTCGGGATCCTGTTCCCGCATCGCTGATGAAGACTCGCGCGCCGCACGTCTTCCGCTGGACCGAGCGGATGAACGAGGCCGGATTCGTCGACGGGGAATTTCCCGATCTCGCGCCGGAATATCTGCCCCACGACGAATTGCCGGAAACGCTGCAACCCGTCCTGGCTTATCTATTCAGCGATTGCGCGCCCGAAATAGTGGGTATGATTTCAACCTATAACGCCTGGATCGAGGCCAATCCTCAGCTCGCGACCGGTACCGCGATACAAGGCGACCCTGACGCAGCCGGGGCGCATCCGATCCTGGGTTCGTTCCGCTACGAACTCAAGGGCGTTGAGTTCCATCGCAAAGTATTTACCGATGCGCTGTACCATTTCCAACGCGTGTTGGACGTCGTCGCGGGACTCGACGGCGAGGGGCGCGCCAGGTTTGATGAGATCGTCAACCGCGCCGGCGGCGGCGAGCTGCTCGCGGCCCGCCTGGCCCGCCGGATCAAGAGCGAAAACTACCGCTTTGTTCTGGAATAGCCTGGATTCTGTTCATGGACACTGTGCAACACCCCGGTGTCGATCGGCGTTCAACATTGAACTCAGCGTCGCCGATCTCAATGTGTCCAGCGTCACGATGCTGCTGAAGATACTCGAATTCTATTACGCCCAACACGCGAATGTCAGGCGGCGGGAGCCGCTAGAGTTTCTATGTAAGTCAGGAGCGCGTCAACATGCTCGATAAAACCACGACTGAAACGATCAAGGTTACCTGTGCGATGTGTGACAACGCTTGTCAACTCGAGGGTGTCGTCGAAGGCGGTATCGTCAAGAAGATCAAAGGTGATTTCAACAACCCCATCGCCCCGGGAGCCGTTTGTGTCAAGGCGGCGCATGCGCCGGAATGCTACAGCAATCCGGACCGCCTGATGTTTCCGCTCAAGCGTCGCGGGCGGCGCGGCTCCGGTGAATGGGAACGGATCAGCTGGGACCAGGCGCTGGACGAGATCGGCACGAAGCTCAAAACGGTCGTCGATCGCTACGGGGCGGAAGCCCTCGCCGTGTGCTCGAATGGCTGGAACACTTCCGTCGAATCCGGCTCCATACGGCGCTTCATGAATCTCCTCGGTACACCCAATTTCGTCACAGGGGTTGCGTTGTGCATGGGTAACACGGCGGTCATCAATCGCATGACCTACGGTTGGTACCCGGCGCCGGATTTTGAAAATACCCAATTGATCGTGATGGGTGGTCACGTGACCAGCCGACACAGCTGGAGCGGAATGTATATCCGCCTGCAACGGGCGCTCGAGCGTGGCGCCAAGATGATCGTAATGGACCCGCGCGAGAATTCTCTGGTTAAGGACGCGGCGCTCTATCTGCCGGTGCGTGGCGGTACGGATGCCGCCATGTATATGGGCTGGCTGAACGTGATCATCGAGGAAGGCCTCTACGACAAGGCCTTCGTCGAGAACTGGACGGTTGGATTCGAGCAACTCAAGGAACGACTCCAGCAATATCCGCTCGACCGCGTCTCCCAGATCACCGGTCTCGATCCCGATTTGATCCGGCAGGCGGGACGCATGTACGCGACCAGTGGTCCCGCCATTATCCCGTGGGTGCCGATGCTCGATAAGCAGATCAACAGTACTTCGGCGATCCGCCTGCAGTCGATCTTGCGGGCCATCTGCGGGCACCTCGATGTACCCGGCGGTGAACTCTTATGCGGCTATAACCCGGACATCGTCCCGGAAGTCGATATCGAATTGCACGAAGAACTGTCGCAAGCGCAACAAGACAAACAACTCGGGACCGGCACTTACAACGCCTTCACTTATGAAGGGACCGCGGCGTTGAAAGGACCGACGGAAAAGGTCTGGGGCAGGCAGTATGCCAATATCGTCACCGGTAGTTTCATGGCGCACCCGCCGTCGGTATTCACCGCGATGGCCGACGGCGATCCCTACCCGGTCAAGGCGCTGATCGTCAGCGGCAATAATCCACTGATGAGTTACGCCAATCAGACGAAGATCTACAAGGCGATCATGAACCAGGATCTCGTCGTGACCTTCGACCTGTTCAAGACGCCGACCGCGCAGCTGTCAGACTACATCCTGCCGGGCAACAGTTGGCTAGAGCGCGACCACCTCCATGACTTGTATGGCTGGAGCACGGTCCATTACGTCTCGCACAAACTGGTGGACGCGCCCGGGGAATGTCGCGGCGGCTACGAACTCTGGCGCGGACTTGCACAACGCATGGGCTTTGGCGATCGATTCCCGTGGCAGACGACCGAAGAACTCTACGACGAGCGTCTGCAGGGTACGGGCTTGAGTTGGAGCGAATTTTCCGACAAATACACGACCTATATCCCCGAGTTCAAATTCAAGAAGTACGAACAGACCGGCTTTGCGACGCCGTCGGGTAAGGTCGAACTCTATTCGAGCGTGCTCGAAAACCTAGGCCACGATCCGCTGCCGTACTATCGCGAGCGGCCCCAGCCGGAGGGCTTCCCGTTCATTCTGTTCGTCGGTATTCGTGACGACGAGTACTATCAGACCGGGCAGCGGCAGGTGGCATCGCTGCGCCGACGCGGGTCTTTCCCGGTACTGATGATCAATCCGGCCGATGCCGTCGAGCATGGCGTTGCCGACGGTGAGTGGGCCGAGATCGAATCGCCGGCCGGTGTGATCAGTCTGAAAGTCGGGTTCCGCGAGGAGATCCCGCGCGGCACTCTGCGGATCCCGCGCGGATGGTGGTTTCCGGAAATGGATGAAGGCGGTGAGTCGTTATCGGGTGCGTGGCTGAGTTCGGACGCGGTTTTGATGCCGGATGACGAGGACTATCTCGACCGCGAGCAGGGTGTGGCCGACATGACCTGCGTCCCGGGCCGGATCCGGCCCTGCGCAGAACCCGAGTGGGTAGCGCGCGCGAAACAGGCGGGGTATATCAAACAGTAGGTCTCAGCGAAAACGTCCGTCAGACCGGGGCAAGTCCATACCCTTAACCCAACCGCCCGATCATGATCATACCTAATGATGGCGCCTCAACGGGCAGCTCGCCATGAAAAATTTGAAATATTGGGGATGGGGTTACGAAGGAGACGGCCTCGATGCGTAACAGACCAAGATGTTGTTGCGCACATTCCGCGAAGCGTTCGACATCGACCCCACCCATCACGGCGCATTTCCGACCCTCGATCAAGTAGAGCCGGCGGTCCCCAGGCTCACCCCGCAGGCAAGCCTGGGGAGAATCTGCACGAGCGGCACCTACGAGCGCGTTCCGCACGCGTTTGGTCAGTCACAGCCGGACTCGATTCGTCTCTATAATCTGCGATCTTGCACACGCACCCGACCTCGTCGCGTATCCCGAAAGCGAGGACGGTATCGCCGCGCTATGCGACAATGTCGGTGCAGCGCTGATTCCATTCGGCGGCGGATCGTCTGTCGTGGACGGCATCACGAGCGATGTCGGTGACCGCTACAATGGCACCGTCACGGTTGATATGGGTCGTATGAACCGTGTCCTGAAGGTCGATCAGGTCAGTCGCGCTGCCCGTATCCAGGGCGGCGCACGCGGACCTCATCTGGACAGCTCAAAGAGGATGGGCTCACGTTGCGACACTTCCCGCAATCCGTCGAGAATTCGACCCTGGGCGGTTGGGATCGCCACCCGCGCAGACGGTCACTGCGCCACGCTTGAGCCCGGTCTGCGCGATTCTCGAAACCACATAACGTCGACGCGCTGGCCAGCGCCTCACTCCGATCCACCGCCGTCTGCAACGCCAAATCGCGCCCGCAGATGCTGATGGTCGTTCAAGTCCTCCTAACCCAATGCCAGCGCGTAGCGTCGTTGACGAACCAGACTCTGTGCATCGTGCTGGCAGCTCGCCCGACGGCGGGGGTCATCCAACGCGTTGGCAACCGACTCGCTGAAACTCAGCAGCCGATCCGCCTGGCGCAGCAGCAACACACCGGCATCGCTGGTGATGTCACCGCCGCTGAAATCCGCTTCGATTCGAGGTCGTTCAAAACCGGGAAATGACAACGGTTCGGGCGTACAGTTGGGCATCGGCAAAGTCCTGTCCGATTACAGTGTAAGCAACTGAATTTTATCGAACATACCGGGCTTTGCCCTCCTTATTTACGCAATATCTAGGCTAGCGCGAATCGTGGCGTATTTCAAAACCGCTTGAGTTCTCCGCTGCAAGCTCGCGCGCACGCACTTCGCTGACCGCCGCATAGCGGGGCCCCTGCGCAAGCCATTGTTGCAACAGTTCGAGCTTGGCCGGAGTTGCTTCGGCGTGAACTTCGACCGTACCGTCGCGACGATTTCTCACCCACCCCGTCACCCCGAGACGAGTGGCTTCATCACGCGTCGCGGCACGATAACAAACACCTTGCACCCGCCCGGTAACGATAAATCGACGCGCGATCGTTTCCGTAGTGCCCGCGTCTATCATCACTGAGGCCTCTTTATGGCGTCGTTCTTTGCAGCAGCGTAACGTCCGCGCCGGGCGATTCCTCGAACATATCGCGCAACGGCTCGCCGCAGGCTGCGTTGAACGATTCCCGATACCGATCCAGGGCCGCGACAAAACGTTGGTCTGCGGCATCGAGCTGCGGCATGGCGCGAAAGTTAACCGGGGTCGTCGGCATGATCGTGATCAAGTCGCCTAAACTGCAGGTGGCAAGATCACGCAACAATAACCAGCGATAGCGGTCGTCACGACTAACCCAATTGGCATCCGCTAAACGCGCCAGCGCGGCATCAATCGCGTTATATCCTAAGGCGCGCTCACGCCGCCACAAGGCGCGCTCCGAGAGGGTCAAACCGCTACTCTGAGCGTCGTGCAAATGTTTCAGGGTACGATAAGCGACATAGAGCGGATTGCCTGTGAGCGAATTTGCCACGCGCCGTTGACTGCTCGGAAAAGTGGTTAAACACTGGGTGATCTCCGCGCCGACCAAAACGATCACCCACGAAAGATAAATCCAAACCAAAAAAATCGGTACGGTTGCAAAAGCGCCGTAAATCGCTTCCTGGGTTGGGAAATGCGTGACATAGTAGGCGAATCCGCGCTTGGCAAATTCAAATAAAGTGCTCGCAATCACGCCGCCGATGACGGCGTGGCGCAGCAACACCGGACGGTAAGGGATCAGCCTAAAGCAAAGCACAAACGCTACCGTAGTCGCGCACCACGGTAATAAGCTTAGCAATCGCCCTTTGCCGCCAAGCATCTCCAGCGGATCGGTCCATAGCGGCAAAGACACGAGATAAGACGTGCCGACGATCCCAGCGCCCACCAAAATGGGTCCCAAAGTAAGAATCGCCCAATACAATAGGAAACGTAGCGCTAAGGGGCGCCGCCTACGCACACTCCATATCACGTTGAACGTCGACTCGACCGTCGACATCATCATTAATACCGTGATGATCAAAAAAATGATCCCCACGGCACGCAGCTTCGCCGCTTTGGTCGAGAAATCGAGCAAATAAGCCCTAACCTGCTCACCCAACGCGGGCACGAAGTTACGAAAAATAAAATCTTCTATCGCCGTGCGCCACTCTGAAAATGCTGGGAACGCCGAGAGCGTGATGAACAGGACGGTGAATAGCGGCACTAGCGCCAATAGTGTGGTGTATGCGAGTTCTGCGGCCGCACGATGGCAGCGATCTTCGCGGAACTGCTCGGCCATGAAAACGAAAAAATCTCGTGCCGTTCCTACCCAGTCCTGAATATTGCTCACCAACATCTATTACTTGGCCAATTGTTTGCCGAAATTTTCGTGCTGTTTAAAGTTCTTCATCGCCGCGAGGGCATCGTGCCCCCGGTACGCGTTGATCAATGACTCGAGGCGCGCGAGCTGCGAGCCAGCCTGTATTTGCGCCGTTTCTTTGAGCCGCTGCAGATCATAGCGGGCCCGTTCAAGCGCGTCTTGATTACGCGCGAGCGCGAGCTCGGCGCGCGCCTGCGCTACGCGAGTCCGCGCCGCCTGCTCGTCTCCCGCAGCATGCTGCGCACGCGCCGCACGTAAATGCGCCCGTGTATGTAACCATAAATAGCCACCGGTCTCGGCGCGCGCAATCTCGGCCTCGACGTCTGCGGCCAGTTGCTCAAAAGACGGAGGTGGGCCAGATCTCGCCGGCGCGGTGGACGCATATTGCTGCAACACCACAGCGCCCAGCAACGCCACCATCGTGAGCGCCGTAGCGGTAAACAGTGCCCTACCTCGAGACATGAGCCATAACCGCGATCACATTTCTTGTTATGTTCTTAGCCAAAAGACCCTTGAATAAGCGGGCCTCGTTTCGATATGGTGCTATTGTCCTCACTTGCACACGAAACCCCGTTTTTGGCACGCCTACGACTACCAGGATCTAAATCATGTCAGTGACGATATACCACAATCCCCGCTGTTCAAAATCCCGTAAAACGCTGGATCTCATTCGCGAGCAGGGCATCGACCCTGTCATCGTCGAGTATCTGACCGATCCCCCCGACGCCAAAACGCTCGCCGACATCGTCAGCGCGCTTGGGATCGCGCCACGTTCCTTATTGCGCCAAGGCGAGGCAATTTACCGCGAGCTGGGGCTCGACAACCCGGAACTCGACGACGCGACCATCGTTCAACATATGGTCGAGAACCCTATTCTAATCGAACGGCCGATCGTGATCCGGGACGGCCGTGCCGTCATCGGTCGACCGCCTGAGAATGTCTTGGATTTGCTGACGGGTTAGACGTGCAACACTTCGCGTACGAGCGGCACGGTGATCTCGCGGGCTTGGCTTAAAGAGGCCCTATCCAGTTGGGCCAGCAGTTCGATCAAACTGGGCGTGTCACGTGCAGCACGCTTGAGCAGATAATCGATTACCGCCGGCGCCAAGCTCAATCCTCGCTGGTGCGCGACGAGCCGCATCAATTCTCGTCTGTGACCATCGTCTAAAGGCCGCAGTTGGTAGATCAATCCCGCGCTCAAACGCGAAGCGAGATCTGCCAAGGCGTAACCAGCGTTGCGGGGATTCGCGCGCGCGGCAAAAACGAGGCGGGTGCTACTCGCTTGACAGCGATTATAAAGATCGAACACCGCGCGTTCCCACAACGGTTGGCAAATAACGGTATCGAGCTGATCGATACAAACAAGCTCGAGTTGTTCCAAACCATCAAACGGGGCCGCAGCGGCGGTCGCGATTTCATCCAGCGGCACGTAAATCGAGCGGCGTTCGTGATGGTCAGCGCGTTGCAAAATCGCCTGCAACAAGTGACTTTTACCGCTCCCCTCGGGACCCCATAAGCACAAGACCGACGGGCCTTCACCATCGGCCCACGTACGACACGCGCTAACGACTTCTTGATTGGGACCGGGGGAAAAATTGTCGAAATCGAAAATCTCGCGTGCGAATAAATCTAACGGCAATTGGCGCTGTAGGTGGCTCACGAGGGATCAAAACGGTCGTCGAGCTCGGTACCCGCTTCGGCGACGAGTGCGACCTCTTCGGCGAGCTCGGGGTCGTCGGGCTCGGGTCCATAGAAAACACTGCGCTTGTATTCATCGTGGGAATGCCGCAACAACACGACCACGATTGCAGCGACGGGGAGTGCGAGCAATACCCCGATAAAACCAAACAATTGGCCGCCCGCCATCACCGCGAAAATAACGGCGACCGGGTGCAGGCCGATGCGATCGCCAACTAATAACGGTGAGAGCACCATGCCTTCCAGCACTTGGCCAACGCCAAAAACCGCCAACACGCCGAGCAAATGCCAACCGTCTTGAAACTGCAGCAGCGCCGACGCGCCCGCGAGCACTACGCCGACGATGACACCGAGATAGGGTACAAAGCTCACCGCGCCGGCAATCAGCCCGACGATAAATGCGAGTTCCAAGCCGACTAGCCACAGACCGATAATATAGAGGACGGCTAAGGCCAACATTACCGTGAGCTGCCCACGCAAAAATTCTGCGAGCACGTCGTCGATCTCGCGCGCTAAGAGGCTCACGCGCGGTGCGACGCGGCGGGGCAATAGATCATGCACTTTAGCGACGAGAATGTCCCAATCGCGGAGCAAATAAAACGTCACCACAGGCACCAGCAACAAATACGCTAACCAGCCCAAGACTAACTGACCCGAACGGCTGAGATGCGTGACGATATTACGGGCCAAGGATCCAACATCCCGCCAATGATCTGCAAGTGCAGTTTTGACCGCCGCGGTGTCGATGCTGAGGTCGAGCCCCACCAACTGCGCGAACCACGGCACCAAGCGGGCTTGCAGCCAATCGATCGCCAACGGCAATTTGTTGAACAGCACGACGACCTGCCGTTCTATCGCCGGCACTAGGAAAAGCATACCGATAACGCCGGCGGTGAGCAGGACGGCGAAGACGATTGTCACACTCGCGGTCCGCGACAAATGCAGTGCTTCGAGCCGGTCGACGACCGGATCACCCAGATAGGCGAGCAGGGCGGAAATGAGAAACGGCGTCAGTACGGGCGCAAGTGCGTGAATGAGCCAGCCGCACGCGAGCAGCGCGGCGAGCAGCAACCATTTTTGCGAGTCCGTAAAAGCCGCGTTGGCGCTCACGGCCCGGTCACCCAATACGTGGTCGGATCGCTATCCGAGAGAGTCAAGACCCGGCCAAAGCCTATGCTCTGCTGCACCGCGGCCAAACCACCGTTGGCACGTACCCGGACGATCACGCGACCGGGTTCGACCCGGATCACGTGCACCGCGCGCACCGCTTCCATGGCTTGCAGATAGTTCATCATACGCGCGTAGGTATCGGCATCGTGCACGCCTTCGATAGTGAGATCGCCGCTGCTCGGCAGGGTTTGCGTGGCAATGCTGCGATAGTGTTGCGCGAGGTGCTCGCTCAAGGCATCGACCGCCTGCGATACCACCGCCTCCGGCGTAGCACCGCGGCCCGAGAAGGCCAGGGTTTGATGCGCTAGCTGGAGGGAAAAATCCCCTTGCCAGCCGTTCGCCTGAGCACGCACAGCAGCGACGAGCACGGCCTGGGCGCCATAATCAGCCGAGTTCTCGTGCAGCGCCGTGCTCAACGGCGCGAAGCTTTGATGGCTGCGCAGCAATTCCGTCTCACGTAAATCATAGAGCGGATCGATGCTCGGTAGACCGCGGGCGCGTAGCGAGCTGGCGAGGGTTTGCGCAATCCATTCTTCGTCGCGCGGCGCAAAGCGCCGCCCGACGGCATCATCTAATATTAGCCACACCAAGGTCGCCGGTCGCTCGCGGCCCCACACCGCTAGACCGCGTTCGCGCAGGGCGTCCCCGAGTGCCCGCGGCTCAAACGCCACATCCAATGCCAAGCCGTCGTCATCGGTGCGCACATAGACGAATTTCACCATGTAATTTTGTGCTTTCGCGAGCACGCTTTGCGCGGCTTTCGTCCGCGGCGCTTGTGCCGAGCCCGTCATCTTAACAATGACTTGCGCCAACGCCGCGCGTACGGCTTGCGCGAAACTCGCTTCACCGCGGTCGGCCACGGGTGCGCGGGCGTCGTAGATACCATCCACTTTGGCCGCAAATAGGCGCAGGGGCACGAGCGCGGCCACGGCAATCAACAGAATCATAATTAGGCGCTTCCCCATGGGGACTCAAGCTATGCGATATATTTCATTTAAGTCAAGATTTAACGTTCGCTAAATCAAAAGGTAACATGCGCCGATGCAAGACCCACCCGACAAGCCGCTGACCTACGCCGACGCGGGTGTCGACATCAAACGCGGCGCGGCGCTCGTAGAACGCATCAAACCCGCAGTCAAAACGACGTTTCGCAACGGTGTGATCGGCGGTCTCGGCGGCTTTGGTGGCCTCTATCAGCTCGCATCCGCATCCTACTCCGAACCCATCTTGGTCTCGAGCACGGACGGTGTGGGCACCAAGCTCATGCTCGCCATTGCGCTCGCGCGCCACGACACCATCGGCATTGACTTAGTCGCTATGTGTGTCAATGACATCGTGGTCCAAGGTGCCGAGCCCTTGTTTTTTCTCGATTACTTCGCCTGCGGCCGTCTTGATGTTGCAACAGCCACCACCGTGATCGAAGGCATCGCGGCCGGTTGTCGTCAAGCAGGCGCTGCCTTGCTCGGTGGTGAAACCGCAGAAATGCCGGCTCTGTATGCTGAGGGACATTATGACCTGGCGGGTTTTGCCGTTGGCGTGGTCGAAGCAGCGCAAATCATCGACGGCCGTCGGGTAAGCGCAGGTGATGTGATTTTGGGGCTCGCCTCCGAGGGCTTGCATGCGAACGGATATTCATTGGTGCGCGGCATTATCGAACGCGATCAGATCGCTTATGATTTCGTGCTCGGCGAACAAATATTGGCCGACGCACTGCTGCGCCCGACCCGAATTTATGTTCCCGCCGTGCTCAAAGTCAGTCGCGAACTCGACTTGCATGCCTTGGCGCATATCACGGGCGGCGGCATCAGCGACAACCTACCCCGTGTGTTACCGCCGCATACCTGCGCCAACATCGACCTCGATGCCTGGCGTCCCGGGGCCATTTTTGAGTGGCTACAGCTAGCCGGGCCAGTGAGCGAGGCGGAGATGTTGCGGACCTTCAACTGCGGTCTCGGGATGCTGGTGGTCGTCGCGCCCGCTGCGGTTCCGGCGGCGACAAAGTTATTCACAGAGGCAGGCGAGTCAGTGTACGAAATCGGACGCATCGCAAGCCACGACGGCGCGCCAACAGTCAAATATGCAGGCAGTTTGTTCTAGCCCGGAAATAAAACCTGTCGCGCCGCCTACTTCCCCTTTACGCGCTGCTCAATGGCGGTGAGAAATCCTCGCCAGATTTGCACCTCGCTATGCGTTAAATCCACGCGATTGATAAGCCGACGCAAACGCCTAGCGAGCAAACGCGGATAACGGGGATCCCGATAACCAACCGTCGTCATCACCCGCGTCAAATGTTCGAATAAGTGTTCGCGCTCACGCGCTGTCGCGCGAGCTTCGCGATCGCTATGGCTTACACGCGCCGAGTCGAGTGCTGCTAAGCGCAATTCGTAAGCACACAGTTGCACGGCTTGCGCGAGGTTCAAGGAGCTGAAAGACGGGCTGCTCGGGATCCGGATTACGCGCTGACAAAGTTCGAGCTCGGTGTTGCTCAACCCCGAGTGTTCGCGACCGAACACGAACGCGATCGCGCTGTCCGAAGGCACCCCAGCCAACCACTCAGCAGCCGCGCGGGGCATCATTATGGGCCACTCCAAGTGCCGTGCACGGGCACTCGTGCCAACAACATAGTGAATGTCCTGCAAGGCGCTCGCTAGGTCTGCGTGCACACTCGCCTGCACGAGAATATCGTCCGCGCCAGATGCCCGCGCCGTCGCCTCTGCGCTCGGAAAGATCTTGGGCGCAACCAGCGCGAGGCGCTGCAACCCCATGGTTTTCATCGCTCTCGCCGCAGCACCAATATTGCCGGGATGGGTCGTCGCCACAAGCACGATCGTCACCCGATCGAGCAGCTCATGTACCGTCCCACCGTCTTGGTCGCCCGAAATACTCACCCGTTCCGATGCCGCGCTTGCTAGAATAGGTGCCCATTGTAGGTCTCGGATCCCCAAATGCACCCCATGTTGAATATCGCGATCCGCGCTGCGCGGCGCGCCGGCGATATTATCGTCCGCAACATGGATCGTGCGCACGACTTGCCGGTCGATATCAAAGGGCGTCGCGACTACGTCTCTCAAGTCGACCGCGATGCGGAAAATGCGATTATCGACGTCTTGCACAAAGCGTATCCGGATCACGAAATATTGGCCGAGGAATCCGGAAGCCACGGTCACAGCGATCACGCGTGGATCATCGATCCGTTGGACGGCACCACGAATTTTTTGCATGGTTATCCGCAATTCGCGATATCGATCGCCTTGCGGGTGAAAGGCGCGCTCGATCAGGGCGTGGTTTATGACCCCACCCGCGATGAACTTTTCACGGCAAGCCGTGGCGCCGGGGCCTTATTGAACAACCGCCGCATCCGCGCGAGCAAAGTCCATAAACTGGAACAAGCACTGCTCGCCACTGGTTTTCCATTTCGAACGGAGGCAATGGTGAGACCCTATTTGCGCGGTTTTGAAAGCCTCATGCGAGAATGCGCCGGGATCCGTCGTGCCGGCGCTGCGGCCCTAGATCTAGCCTACGTCGCCTGCGGACGCGTCGACGGCTTTTGGGAATACGGGCTGAAACCTTGGGATATCGCCGCGGGCGCGTTGCTGGTCAGCGAAGCCGGTGGAATAGTAGGGGGGATTGCGGAGCGGGAAGTCCTAAAAACCGGGGACATCATTGCGGCGAATGCGGCCATTTATCAGCATCTAAGTCACATCGTTAATCAATGTGACAAGGCCGACGTAACCGTTCGCGAAGCTGACTAGCGGTTCATTCGGGCTTGCACGGTTGAAAGTACTAGTCCTGACGACAACGTACCCGCGCTGGGACGACGACACTGAACCGGCATTCGTACATGAACTCAATCGACGTTTGGTGGAACACGGTCATGAAGTAGATGTGCTTACACCACATCACCCGGGCGCCACTACGCACGCCCGCATGGACGGTGTTACGGTGCTCAGATTTCGTTATTTTTTTTCGCGCTACGAGATCCTCGCCGGCGATGGTGGGATCGTTGCGCGTTTACGGCGACAGAAAGTTACAGTGCTATTACTGCCGTTTTTTGCCGCCAGTTTTTTTCTACACTATTGCCGCGCGCTTATAAACAGCTCCTACGATGTCATACACACACATTGGCTCATCCCGCAAGGGCTATTGGCTGCAACCGCCGCCTGCCTTCCCGGGCACCGACCGCCATTCATTGCTACATCGCATGGCGGTGATCTCTTTGCGTTGCGGGGTCGCATGTTTCGGGGTTTGCGCAGGTGGGTTAGCCGACACGCAGCTCGCATAACAGTTGTAAGCCGCTACATGCAGCAGGTACTGACAGGGGAAGGCGTTGACGCCGACAAAATCGACGTAATCCCAATGGGTGTCGACTTACATAACCGGTTTCACCCCCTACCCGGCGTTGAGCGTGATGTGACTCGGATCATCTTCGTCGGCCGCTTAGTCGAAAAGAAAGGCGTGCGCTATCTACTCGAAGCATTTTCTCGACTACGACCCCATCATCCAACAGCGCAGTTAGCGATCGTCGGCGACGGACCGTTACGAGAAGAGCTCGTGAACTTGTCCGATAAGTTGGATATTAGCGCACATGTTGAATTTCTCGGCGCGCGGCCACAGGCGGAGCTACCGGCGCTCTATTCGCGCGCGGCCGTAGCTGTCGTACCGTCGGTGGTTGACGCTTTAGGTGACCAAGAAGGCTTGGGTTTGGTAACGATCGAAGCATTGGGGTGTGGTTGTGCCGTAGTCGCTTCCGACCTGCCGGCGATTCGTGACGTGATCCGGCACAGCAGAAACTGTATATTCGCCTTGCCCGGCGATCCGGATGATTTGGGGGCAAAGATTTCTGATTTACTGGTCGCCGCGCCAGACAGAAAACCCAATGACATAGAAGTCGAGCTGATCGCTAAGTTTTCGTGGGAAACAGTAGCCGATCGCTACGCCAAGCTGCTAAACGAAGTAGCGCATAATTCAAGCGCGCGCCTCAATTAACATCGGGCTATTGTATGAGCGAGTTCAGCGACACAAGCACAAAAACGTTAAGCATCGTGCTGCCCGCGAAAAACGAGGCATCAGGACTCGGCACTTTACTACCCCAGCTCAGATCTCATTACCCACATGCGGAAATTATCGTGGTTGACGATGGCAGCACCGACAATACCGCCGAAGTATGTGAACAACATGCGATCAAACGTCTTCATCACCCCTATTCAATGGGGAATGGTGCAGCGATCAAATCTGGGACACGCCAAGCCGAAGGAAATATCATCGTGTTCATGGATGCGGATGGGCAGCATGATCCGAGCGAAATAGAAAAATTAGTGGGAAAACTGGACGCCGGTTTTGAAATGGCGGTTGGGGCGCGCGCCTGGGACACGCACGCATCGCTCGGTAGAAAACTCGCGAACAAGATCTATAATCGGTTTGCCGGATATATGACCGGGCAACAAATTTTCGATCTAACTTCTGGATTCCGGGCCGTCCGGGCGCGCCATTTCAAGCGTTTTCTTTATTTACTCCCGAACGGATTTTCTTACCCGGCGACCTCTACGATGGCATTCTTCCGCGCCGGTTTACCCGTCGCTTATGTGCCGATCCGTGCCCAACAAAGAGCCGGCAAAAGCCACATTCGGATTATCGAAGACGGAATTCGCTTTTTGATGATCATCACGAAAATCGGGACGTTATTTTCTCCGATGCGGCTATTTGCGCCTCTCAGCGCCGGATTGTTTGCAATCGGGCTCGCGTACTACGGATTTACTTACATCACGACGCACCGTTTCACGAACATGAGTGCGCTATTACTTACCTCGGGTTTGTTGATTTTTCTGATCGGGATCGTAGCCGAACTTATTTCGTCTTTGCACTACCGGGAAGTCGAGTTCGGTCGACGTTTGACGAAACGGGATTGATCAACAATGAGCTGCTGCCAAGACCGCAACTTGCGCCGCAGTACGAGTTGTTAGCAACGCCAATGGCCAGCAAATTGAATTCATTTTCGAATGAGCACTCCTTCGCGCTGGCCTATGAAATCCCAATCGCGCGGCATGGGATTCGGGTCGTGCCGAGTACAATATAGAACCAGTTCCAGGCGCATATTATCGTTGAAAAATGCAGCTTTTCAACGCGCCCATATGTGGAGTCGATTTCCCATATCGCTTGAAAATATTTACGTTAAAGCGATTCAGTGGAATGAGATAAACGCGCACAACATTCTTATTTACAGCTACGCCGAAAGGAATTCGGATAAGCTGCATCGTGGTAAAATCTCCAGCTTACCGCCGACGGTCGCGTTGAAAAGCTGGCGACCAGAACCAATGTAAACATCCCTCGCGATGCTATATGCGTACTCACTAAGTGGCAAGTCCGGCAGCTGCCATGCAACACCTCCAGCAAAGTAATTTTTGTCGAAATGACTTTCATCAACCGCGTCAGATTGGACGGTCGCGTGCGCCGGACCTTTGGTTGCGAAATTGTGATCGCAGCCGATCACGGCGACCCGCTCGAATCCCATATGGTAGGCAAGTTGCATTGCTACAAACGTCACCGTACCCCCGGTGCTAATACTGATCGAGCAATCTCTTGCAAACTTACCAAGGCTTTTGGTGTCGGTATGTAGCCAAGTAACGTTATTACGGTCGGCGATCCATTCTACCGCGACGCGATCCAGAAAGAGTGGGATATCAGTTTCGTTAAAGAAACTCGAATTCTGTTCCAATACGAACTGATTGATAGCGACAATGCAATCGGGTCTGAATGCAGACTTATCGAATAGGAGGTTAATTTTGTTTAGGCCAAAACAGTACACACCTTCCAGCAATTCTAAAGATGTTTTTAGTAGGCTTGGTCCGTTGCAGACGATCACCGCACTCTCGCCGGGTTGAGTATCCCGTAACCGGTTTAATGTGCGGCGAGAAGACCAACTGCGTGGGTCAAAATCCCAGCGCAGGCGACTCCAAATCTGCCCGCCAGCCTGGAGATATGGATTGATCACAGGTCGATTATTCAGCAATGGCGTTGCGGGCATCACTTTGCTCCTGGTGTAGATTAAACGACTAGACTTGCAGTTCCGAACAATGCCATTCCACTGATCCTAAAACGCTTTAAAGCATTTCGCATCCAACCCAGATCAGTAGAAGCAGAAAAGGAGGCAGTGCCGCACGAGACTCAAACGCCAAAATGTCGATCTCAAATGCACGATACGAACGACGCGCCGAATACCACGCGTAGAATCCGGCGTTACCTGCCAGAATTGCCAATGGAATTGCGATGATCCCAACAATCGGGAACAGCGCGATACCGCTGCTTAGAAAGATCACACCGCTGACGCCGTTAGCGATATGCCAGAGAATATCATTGGTCGTACTATAGAGCTGAAGATGCATGGCACCGTAGCGCTCGACAAAATATGCGACACTCATAACGCACCAGAAGAATGGTGATACAAAGTTCGTTTGGCTCCCCAGTAATGTAAGTATCGGTTCGATGAAAACGGCAACGCTCAGGGCTCCCGCAAGATAACACCAGTACGACCAAGCCATGCCATGGCGCGCTACAGCACGCGCAGTAACAAGATCGCCTGACGCACGAAAACGCGCGAGTCGTGGCAAGCGAGTATAGAATGGTGCCTGCGAAAACTGTGAAATGGCTTGAATAAAACGGACGGCCAACAAATACGCTGCCGCCACATCAGGAGCCACAACTCGAGTAACGACAAACGCGCTGAGTTGCATCGTTCCGAACCCGCACCAAATCCCGACAGCGCTTCGCCACGCTGCTGGCCACACTGCAGTTATGACAATTGGATCCATTACTGTACGCACTGTTGTCAGTCGGATAGGGGCAATCCGACGACAAAGCCACACATTACGTAGCACGCCGATGGCTACCCAAACTTGGCTGACTAGGACTAAACCAAGGAGGCCTCCGCCAGCAAGGAGTACGGCAGCGCCACTAGGGATTACCGCCAAACCGGTTAGTGTTTCCCAACGACGTAATACCGCAATGCGGTCGATACCGATCAAATACGCTGAGTAACGACTGCCCCAGAGCGCCAAAATCGTCGCAACAAAAGTCGCGCCGAAAGCGACCCACGATTTATGCGGACTAGTCGTCGCTGCAATCGAGTGGGCCATCGCGGTTACCCCGCCAAGGGATAGCAGTGCGATGGAGGCTAAAGTTAATCGGCGGTAAATCGCGACCGTAGTACCTAGCACTGCGGATAAAGAATCGTAATTAGGTTTCTGTCCTATTTCCGCGACGTTTCCTGCGGCGCCCAGTTCCGATTTTGGAACACCAGCCATTGCAAACGCTATCATCCGCGAAAAAGTTTGACTGAACCCCATATCGAACAACAACTGAAGGCTGGCAAATGTCGTCAGCAGTAACCACACGGCGAAATCAGCCACAGGCAAGTAACGTAGCCCCAATGGTAGTAATACGATGACATTGAGTATCCGAACAGCTAGACTCGCCCAGGTGTTAAATACTGCAGAATTCCAGGCTCGGGAATAAAAAGTCGTCACGTCAGGTCGCGTAAAAAATGTGCGTCTGACACGCGCCGATAGCTGTCGGAAACCGACAGAAAATGCTGCAGATCCGATTCTGTTCACGATATATTGTTATCGGCCGAATACCGATGGATTGGAGGAAAGACTTCCGACGATGGGGTGAAAGAATGGCTAACACAACTACATCCAAACGAAGACAGCTAGGTATAAAAACCTCCAACGCGTATACGATTTAGCGGAATAAAATCGAGCGCCGTATTGAAATCCTCATCTAGCAAAATGCCGTCTTGTGTTACGGCTGCTAGTTCAACTCCCATCTAAATCGCGGTCATTACAACGGATCGTGTAGGCGGCTGGAAATGGCGCCATCAATTTCAAGGCACGCACCCGAAATAAATCCGTTCTCTGGGCGTGCTAAGAATACGACGGCGCGGGCAATATCTCCTGGCGTACCGATGTGACCAACTGGGTGCGCCGCCGCGAGACGTGCGCGCGCAGAGGTGTTTTCGACGAAACCGGCCTCAAGCATTGGTGTCGCCACGGCGGCGGGACACACGGCATTTACCTGAACTCGCGCACCCAGTTCTACGGCCATTGCGCGAGTAAGTCCGTTCAGTGCGGCCTTCGTCGTGGCGTAGCACGCGAATTCTGATTTTGTCAGATCTGCATGAATACTGGAGACGTTTACGATTTTCCCACCGCCTTTTTCCAGCTGGGGTAGCAGTTCGCGGCTGAGCACGGCCGGAGCAATAACGTTGACCTGCATTGAGCTCAGCCAGTCCTCGTTCGATAAATTGCTAAACGGTGCAATAATTTGGATCGCTGCGTTGTTTACCAGTAAAGTGAATACGCGACCATCCAGTATGCTGTCCACTTGTTCACGAACTTGTTTTAGACAAGCGGGATCACTCACGAGTTTTGCCAGATCGACTTCGATAAAAGCTTCTTCGTGCTGCCTAGACACTTCCTGGTCCAACCCTATGATGCTGTAACCGTCGGACTTAAGTTCCGCACAAATCGCTCGCCCTATTCCTCCGGAGGCGCCTGTAACGAGCGCGAACCTCTCGTGGTTATGATTCAACGGTCGACTCCGAGCGACTCGAACAATAAATCGATAGCGCGATGGCTCGCGCGTAGAACGGCGTCGCTTGTATTCGAGCCATTGTGGCTACCAAAGACACAACGACCACTTGCGCGTAGCGGTGAATCAATCGGCAGGGGTTCCTGTTCAAAGACGTCCAATGCTGCGCCAGCTACTAAACCGTCGGCGAGTGCGTCAGCCAGTGCAATTTCGTCGATTAGCGGCCCACGAGCTACATTCACAACGTTTATACCCTTTTTGGCGTGCGCGAACGCAGCTGTATTCAGCATGTGACGATTTTGCGCCGTAAGGGCACAAGTGAACACAACAAAGTCCGCTGTTGCGAGCGCGTCTGGCCAGGTCCCAGGGCTAAATCCCGTGGAGAAATCAGCGAAATCGACCCCAGGGTCATAGACGACGATGTCCATTCCGAGTGTCGTTAAGCGGGCCCCGAGCTGGCGGCCAATGTCTCCAAAACCGACGAGTAGCACAGTCCTCCCACGCAGCGATATACCAGTCGGTTTCGACCATGCACCAGCTACGGTATCCACGTGAATGGCGAACAGATGACGCGCTAAGCCAATTACGTACGCCAGGGCGACATCGGCTACTTCTTCGCCGAACATCTGCGGCGTATTGGGGATATTCAATCCCACCTCGGATGCGGCTGAGAAGTCGATATTGTCGGTCCCGACTCCCCACTTGACGGCTGCCTTCAGGCGCCCAGCAGTGGCGGCCCGCAAAACTCGCGACGTAACAGGATCATCACCTATGATCCATCCATCGTGATTCGGTACTAACTCCACCAGCTCTTCAACGCTGAGTGTTTGTGTTACTTCAGGCAATGAAAGTGCCATGCCCCGCGTCGTGAAACGCGCCTCAAGTGTAGCCATATTTCGCAACATCGGCGGACAGGTCACCAAAATTCGCATTCGGGAAGATCCTGTGTTGAAAAGGTCACGCTACTGTAAGGTGTAACATTGCGGCTGGATTGGGTTGTTGTGGGCAGCTCAAGTACTGCCGGTACGGGTACGCTATTTTCAAATGGACGCCAAACCCAATACTGTCGACGCCAGGTCAATTCATTCAGCATGAAGCAGAAACAAATCATGCCGCAAGACCAAAAACCTACAGCCACGATCATAATTCGCACTTATAATGAATCCCGCCATCTGGGTGAATTACTCGCTGCGATCCGCAACCAATCACGCCACGCCGTCGACATAGAAACTGTGGTTATAGACAGCGGTTCGACCGACGCCACTCTCGACATTGCCGCACGCTTTGGCTGCCGCGTCAAGCATATCGCTAAAGAGGATTTTACTTTTGGAAGGTCGCTAAACATAGGCTGCCACGCCGCTAACGGTGATTACCTCATATTTGTGAGTGGCCATTGTATCCCCGTAAGTGAACGCTGGGTTGAGAAGCTTATAACACCATTTACGTCTCCCGGCATCGCCTATATTTATGGCCGCCAGCTAGGTAACGAAACCTCAAGATTCAGTGAAATCCAACACTTCGCCAAGTATTTTCCGAGCGTCAGCCAAAATCCCCAAGATGGTTTTTTCTGCAACAATGCAAACGCCGCACTGCGCGCGTCGCTGTGGCGGGAAGAGCACTTCAATGAAGAACTAACGGGATTGGAAGACCTCGAACTCGCCAAGCGTTTGGTTAACAAGGGGCACCAGATCGCCTATCAGGCTGAGGCCGAGGTGTTGCATTTGCACGACGAAAACTGGAGGACGATCCGAAGGCGTTACGAACGAGAAGCTATTGCCTTACAAAAAATCATGCCCGAAATCCAAGTCTCTCTACTAGACTTTGTACGGTACTTTGTTCGCGCGGTAACGTTAGATGGATACATTGCCTCGCAGCAAGGTCGTCTATTGGTACTGCTACCTGAAATCGCTTCCTACCGCCTGGCCCAGTTTTGGGGCACTTATCGAGGTAACCATGAGCATCGAAAGCTCTCCAAGGCGATGAAAGAGCGCCTATTCTATCCGAAGTAAGGAAATGTGGCCATGAAGTATGAAGTTGTCGCGTTATTGCCGATGAAAACTCACAGCGAGCGAGTGCCCGGTAAGAATTTCCGCGATTTCGCCGGGAAACCACTGTATCGATGGATGTTGGATACACTACTTGGAATACCCCAGATTGAGCTCATAGTGATCAACACCGACGCTCGCGCTCGTCTTGATTCGGACCCGACCTTCGACGATCCGCGCGTATTGATTCGGGATCGGCGAGCGGAGATCTGTGGTGACTTTATCAGCATGAACCGCATAATCGATGACGACATGGGTTCGGTTACTGCACGAATCTATTTAATGACACATACGACTAATCCACTATTGAGCAAGCCTAGTATATGTAGCGCGCTATCTACTTTTGCAGCGGAATCTGCTGCCGAACGCTGTGACTCCTTATTTACAGTCACTCGTGTGCAAACACGTTTCTATCGGGCAGACGGTTCAGCTATAAACCACGATCCCACGCAATTGCTACGCACACAAGATCTCGAACCCTGGTTCGAGGAAAACTCAAATCTCTACATTTTCACGGCCCAAAGCTTTGCAACAACGGGCGCTAGGATAGGCGCCCGGCCTTTTTTATTTGAAACGCCGAAACCGGAATCGGTGGACCTAGATACCCCTGAAGATTGGGAAATTGCGGAGGCGATTGCCTCGCGTCGTCAACGGTCGCGTGCGTGATATTCGCTTCTTTAGCGATCTCCACGCGATACCTTACAGATTCAAGCAAAATCTCGACGTTAACGCTGCGCCACGACAACATCCCCGTGCGGCTCATTGCCATCGCAAGCAGAACGTAGTACATCGATATATCGCTTTATAATCTCTTTCCAGTGTAAATTCCGATCGATATATGACTGTGCGCTTGCGCGGAGTCTACGCACCGTACTTATCTTGGCGAAGAGACTCAATTGTTGTGGTGAAACCTTCCACGTTTAAGGGTTCGACGGAAACACCGTTGGCGCCCGCTGATGTCGAATCCAACAAACGATATCCGCCAGGCACACTGAGCATCAATTGCTACCTCTTTAACCTGCATCAACCGAGGCGAATAGCTCAAAACACGGACGGTAACGACTAATCGTAGTAAGATTCATGCAACATAGTTCAATTCTCTCGCAGTGCTGAGGATAGCATTCATTTCATGACCGGCATGAAAGTTATCTTTCTTGTAAAACGTTTCTACACTAATAAGGATCTAATTGAGGATCGGTTCGGTCGCCTGTTTCATATCCCAGTACAGCTCGCTACACGCGGTTACGACTGTACTGTAGTGGCGCTCGATTATAAGTCACGCCCGCCGTTAGATATAGTTATCAAAGGAGTCCGATTCATTTCCACGCCAATCGTGCGACCAGATCGACTCATCCGACTACTTACATCGCTAAAGCAATATCGATTCGATTTTGTCTTTTCAAGTGGCGATAGCTATCTTGGTTTACTCGGCTTATGGTTATCGAAATATTATCGCGCCAACAGTATTTTTGATATTTACGATGATTACGCGACCTTTGGCACTAATAGAATCCCCTTTATGAAAAGAGCGCTGAAATATGCTGTGTCCCGCAGCGATATCGTCATAGCAGCGAGCAAGGCGATCGGAAATACGTATGGAAACAAAGATGGGTGCTCTTACGTGATCGAGAATGGTGTAGATTTGGGTGTATTTAAACCAATGGAACGAGCTCGTGTCAGGCAATGTTACGAACTCGACTCCACGTCAAGAGTAGTCGGTTATTTCGGCAGCATTCATGAGCCGCGGGGCAGTGACATCCTGATCGATGCAGTTCGACTATTGCGTTTTGATGATGGGTTCGGCGATGTGCTGCTACTAATGGCAGGTACAATCGCGAGCGACATCGATCTCTCAGAACCTTGGATCGATTATCGAGGTATGGTCGTCCAGGATGAAGTGGCGAAGCTGATAAACTGCTGCGACGTAGCCGTCCTACCGTATCGCGATACACCCACCATTCGAATGACAAATGCTTGCAAGATAACGGAGTACATTGCCTGTGGTGTTCCAATAGTAATATCAGATGTTGGCGACTACAGCCGGTACGCAGACGATCCTGCATGTGTCTGTAGGCCGGGCGACAGCGTTTCGCTGTATCGAAGTATTAAGCACCAGTTGGAATTTCAAATAGGTGCTTCGTTACCTCCCGAGCTGACTTGGGACGCCCTCGGTAGTCGCCTTGCCACCATACTGAAGGAAGTGTCGTCTCCGCTTCGAAACTTGTCGAAATAAGTGAAACCAGGGCAGTCCTTCACAGTAAGGATTAAGTATTACGCAAGAAGCTAGTCAAACGCGGGCTGTTATAAACGCCAACTGCCTCGACAAGATATCGCGCTATCCGGTGGCCAGATTACTAAATTTGTCCCGCTAGGAACGTTCTTGTGTAGACTAAAATACTCGATACAAGATAAATTTCAGCTTTAGTTCGATTGCTGGGTACAGTTTACGAGCACATACTACCGCTAGATGAGGACTGTCAACGCGTGGACTTTGACAGCGCTTGTGGCGCCCACACTAGGCGCCCGGCTTCATCCCATCGCTGCTGATTGGGAATTCAGGTAGGCAAACGTATGGCGGTCCTAAACAATTTTTCAGGGCAATGAATGATCGACAGGAACTTGTAAATGCTTTTTGCTTGGACGCAACGTATCGCTTTTCTAATCTTTGGCGTAGTAGCTGCTGCCACCTATATTCCTGAATTGCATAATTCAATTTGGCAGGATGAAGCCTATTCTATCTTACATTTTCACAATCGCCCGTTTTTCTACTCTTTTACCCAATACCCACGCCCCAACCATCATCCTTTATTCAACGCCGCGATGTCGCTTATCTGGGATCCTGGTGATCCGATTGTGCACGCGCGATTCGCGCTACTTATATGGTTTGTTGCAACACTTGCTATCTATGTCTTTGCGGTAAATCAGCTTTTCGGTTTCTCCTGCGCTGTGCTTGCCGCCGCTGTATTCGGTGCCAGCAACATTACTCATGCTTTTGCGTTGCAGATTCGTGGTTATGGATTCTCGTGGCTATTCGTTTCTGCGTTGCTGTGGTTAGTCCCCCAGTTCTGTCGTTCAGGTCGTATATCTGTCTACGCCGCGATTCTAGCGCTACAAGCAGCAATTGTTGCCACGATCCCCACAAACGTATTTGTATCGCTTTTTTTTGCCGCCTGGGGTATTGGGACGTTACTACTCTACGAGCATTTGCCCCGACATGTAGTTGTTCGTCGCGGCTTTATGCTGGCTATCACGCCTATCGTCGGATTCGTCGCGTACCTTGGCCTCCTACCACAACTTACCGCACACGCTACACGCGCGTGGAGTGACTGGACGTCGGGTGAGCTTATCTGGCATTGGCTAACTACGCTTGCCAAAGACTTCCCCTGGTTGCTGCTGGTCGTCCCAGTTTGCTTCGCCCAAGCATGCTTCATGCGAGACCGCGGTGGAGGGCAATCGCGAGGGCCAAGGATCACACCTACTAGCTTGTTTGTTGTCTGCCTGATTACCGCCATTGTCGGCTCCTTGGCAATAGTGCCGCAGGTCCCGTTTCCACGCACTTACGTGCCATTCTTGCCACTAATCAGTCTCACGATCGCCGTAATGGTTGATCGGCTACTCTCAAATTTTCGAGCACGCGCTAAACTTCGATATGCGCCACTTGCCTTTTTCAGTATCGCGATCCTCGGATATGCGCAAACTCTTTCGGTGTGTGCTAAAGATAGAGCATCGAGCGTGCATCATCATGATTTATGTGTGCAACATTACCGCGGGCCCTACTACCCAGAGCTTCTCGCCAACGACCTTCAACAGATTGCAACCCACGATCCGTTGCTGGTAGTAAGCAGCACGGAAACTACTTTCGCACTGCAATTTCTTATCAAACATCTCAAATATAAGAGTGATTATTCGATGCTATACTACAAACGCTGGCCAGAATTTCGAAATCGCGTGTATGAAAATGTTCGCATTGTTTTTGTCGCCAACAGCGAAGCCGAACTTAATGAAATGCTTGCCCCAATGGGGTATTTACCTGCTCAATTCGAACGTCTATCCGACCGCGGGTATTTCAAGATATTCGCGTTGATAAATACACGATAAACAAGAAAAGATATGGGGATTTATATTTCCTATTCGTCGCTAAGGTAAAGAACAAGCTGCGGCTCACGGTTGCACCGTCCGCGAACGATACGCTAAATAACGAGACCGCATCACGTTCCACATGTACGAGCAGGCATAAAGCGCCAAGCCATATATTATTGGTCGTAAAGGAATGCTGTAGCGAGGGAAGGGTGCGGCAATGATGTGTATCAACACAAAGTAAATCAACACTAACGCTAAAACCTGCCCGGTGAAACCCTCTTGACGTAGCCTTCCTTTCTCCAGCCGCCGTCGCCAAACGAGTACTGCCCCCACTAAGGACAATATTAACAAAGGATAATGCAAGAACTTCACGAGTTGATATGTACACGTGTAGACCAGATTCGTGGCGTAAGGCGAATCGCGTGTCGAGAATACGGATATATCAGAATCACCTTGTATTAACGACCAGGAAAATAATGTTGACGGTTTACCAAACAGATACCACTTTAAATGCCGATTTGGCTCTTCGGCAAATCGTCGTACTATTTCACGAATCACCTCGCCTTTGCTACTAGCTATTTCCTTCCTGCGTGGATCATACTTGTAAGGGTAGCCGTATGTCTCCTGTTGATCTTTAAAACGAAATTGAGGGTATATACCGTGGTGGAGTGCGTTTATTGCTAAGGTTTGATCAGAAATCACGCCGACGGTTACGTAGTTGCGGACCAGCCAGGGCGTGATGACAAGTGCGAACGTGACGCAAATTGGAGCAATCAGTGAACGGATCCCTACTTGCTTCCATCTGAAGATAAATGTCGCGATCAGAAATACTATAAAGTATGTCAGTGTGGGTCGTGTAAGAACCGCCAGCCCCAGTAAAAAGCCCGCTACGCAAGCTATCCAAATCGCCTGCTTCTTGTAAGCGATGATGAGGGACAGCAGAAACGCCGCCAATAAAAACGAAAATAGTGTCTCTGACAACAAATGTGCATTAATCACTATCGTGTGCGGACAAATTGCTGCCAGCAGAGCTGCACTAGATGCCCACGGTTCGGCCATTGTTTTACGGAAAACAAAAAAGAATACAACTACTGTAAATGCCCCTATTAGGGCTTGCACGAACTGAATCCTCCACAGCATGCCCAATGTGGGTGGCACAACGACAAAACGGCTAAGGAAAAACGGATACAGCGGCGCTCGAACGGCATCTGGATTTGGGACATCGCCGACACCAAAACGTGATCCCGAAAATGCACGATGAAATTTGATGTTTAGAGCATACATATAGTATTGGGCCGCGTCTCCCCGAATAGGATCATCGAACGTAGTATGATTAACGAACTCGAGGCGGGCCGCGAACGCCACCACCAATATACCTGCGACTACGAGGTGTTTGGTCAAAACCAACTCTCCACTTTTACCAAGTCGAATATACCCCCGGGTGGAGGGAGTGATGATATTCATTTTTCATCCCCCACCCAAATTTATCCGTTACTTCGCCAAAAATTCGAATCGAAAGCCCTCGGAAATCTTGTACAACTTACCTTGTGGCATAATTGACGATGCTCAGACTCGGTATTTGGCGGTACCGTTACTATGCGACGCCTTGTCGGCGGCGGCAAACCGCATAGATTCTAGCGACAACAGCACGACGCGCATAAGAAATGAACACTTTCTGCTTTGTGCATACTGCTCAGCACGGCACGAATAGACTCGTATATGAGTTCTCACCATAGGCCATCTTAACGAGCAAAACGCTAGCAGCGTCTATGATGGAATCTAGTAACCACATGTCCACAAAACCACACGGCAAGTTGGGTGCGTCGAGAGTTAATTATCGGAACTTACGAACGGCCGCCATCATATTTATGTTTTCGCTGACTCTTTATGCGTATATCTCCGTCCGCGACAACTTCTTGGGATTACTGTCTGATGCCTATATTTACTTGTTGTTGGCAGACTTTTTTTCACCTTGGTCGACCTTAGATATAGATCTTGCCCTCTCGCTATTTAGGTCGTACCCCTATCCGCCGGGATATCCACTCCTGTTAGCTGCACTAGGTGGCGGGAGTCAACACGGTTCTTTCAATTACTGGATTGACGCCGTTTTACTTGCTGCTGCCATAGCTGCCTATTTCCTATGGTTGCGACGCCAAAATGAACCTTTACTCGTTGCCGGTCTTTTGGCCTTGTCGTTTGCCACTATGCCTGCAACTTTGCTATCGAGCATGGGGCTGCTAAGCGAGCACCCGTACTTGTTGGGGATATTACTAGCTGCGTTATGTTTAACCAATACGCGCTTAAAATATGCTACGGTTTGTGCTGCATTACTAATTGGTATCTGCACACTGATACGGTCCGTCGGGCTTGCTGCAGGTTTCGCACTTTTCGTGCACGCATTCCCGCGAATCACAATCCGCCACACGCTACTTCTTGTTTTTTGCACGGTGGCATTTTTTGCGTTTTGGTTGTTAGTAAAGCAGATCTTCCATCTCGATGTTGGTTATTTCGGTTCGATAAACTATGCTTTTTCGGATAAACCAGTCACGAATCTCGTTCACCAGCTAGAGATTAATACTCAAGCGTTTTGGTTGTCGTTTGTCTCTAGCTTCCGCACGACGGAGAATATTGTCGCTAAGCTTGCATGCGCCGGGCTATTGTGCTCAGCGGGCATCGGCTTCTATAAGCGTTTTCGAGACCGGCAATTTGATGCGATTTATGTCGCGGCATACTGCGGCATTTTAGCTGTTTGGCCCTACCCCGAGCACTTCCAGCGTTTCATTTTTGTCATTATGCCGTTCGTACTGTACTACGCTTTATTAGGAAGTCGAGCTATCGCCCGTATATCACGCAGCCCTATAGATGAGTTGGCCATATGTTCGATATTTTTTGCGCTTGTTATTCTAATGTTGTTACCAACGACGTTAAATATATTCAACACGGTCCGGAACTACAGCGATAAAGCAACGTACGGACTAGTTCGCACGCCACAATGGCACCGCCTCCCAAACAAGGATGTCCCTTCTACAATGCATCAACTCGCTCGAATCGTCCATTCGGTTGGCGAAATCCAACTTGCAGTCCCGACCCACGCCTGCGTTACGTCAGTAGAATCTCACCTTGTCCAATTCTATGCAAAAAGAATCAGTCAAAAGCCGCTGCCCAATCAGGTAAATAAACGCACGTTTGAGATCCAGTTGGACAAGTGCCCGTACATATTTATGGTTGCGGCTCAAAGTTCACCTCCCAGCGGCTATCCGCCGATGTACCCATACCATAGAATCACTGAGCATATGGATGTTTTGCAAGTCAGTTATTTTGACGAGCATGACCAGAGTGACTACACCGTGCTAACTATGCTTGCAAAAGCTCGTACGGGAAAGAACGACGATTGAGACTGACCTTCGTTGTCACGATCAAGGTGGCGCGTAACTACCCCCTAAATCTGTGCCACTAGATCGTAGAAAATTCTATACTGATGGGAAGGAGTTTTCACGATGAGCTAACCGAGATTAACGGAAACACAGATAGTGTCGTTGTTAAAGGAAGCGGAGTCTGACGTCTCGGTGCCGGAGCTGTGCCGGCGGCATAACGTTGGGCAGAGTAGTTGTTATAAGTGGCGGTCGAAATATGGCGGTATGGACGTATCTGACGTTCGTCGCCTAAAGGAACTTGAAGAAGAAAACGCGCGGCGCAAAAAAATGTACGCCAATCTGAGCCTGAAGCACGAGATGCTGGAGGATATCGTCGCAGAAAAGCTGTGACGCCGGCGCTCGTCGCCGGCGTTGGGTGGGTCATCTCCGAGAGGCATTTGGTGTGAGTGTCGGTTTGGCTTGTGAGGTGGCAGGACTAAGCCGCAGCGTGGTCGCGATAGGAATGCCGGTTACCCGGCACCCCTCGCGCAGATCCCAGCGTGCACTACTAAAGAAGTGGACCCCAAAATTTGGGCAGCCGCTTAAGTGAAATCCTCGCCCGTGGTCAGGCCACCAAGTTGTCGGCGGCCTGACCGAAATACACCGCATCCGGGGTGCGTCGGCCCAATGCCGTGTGACGACGCCGGGAATTATAAAATGCAAAGTATCGCGTGAGGCCGGCTCGAAGCGCTGCCGGCGTCTCATAGGCCCGCAAATAGATATCCTCGTATTTTACGCTGCGCCACAGCCGCTCGATAAACACGTTGTCCAGCCATCGGCCGCGACCATCCATGCTTATCGCCACCTCCTGTGCCTTTAGGACGCCGGTGAAGGCCTCAGAGGTGAACTGCGCGCCCTGGTCGGTATTGAATATCTCAGGTCGACCAAAGCGTGCCAGCGCCTCCTCGAGCGCCTCGACACAAAAGCGACTGTCCAGCGTATTGAACAGCCGCCAGGACAACACCCGGCGCGAGTGCCAGTCCATGATGGCAACCAAATACATGAAACCTTTCGCCATCGGGATATAACAGATATCCGCGGCCCAGACATGATTCGGTCGCGTTATCGACAGACCCCTGAGCAAGTACGGATAGACCTTGTGACCCTTCCCAGGCTTGCTCGTCTTGTGCTTCGAATACAGCGCGCACAAGCCCATCTGACGCATCAAACGTTGCACCCGTTTGCGATTGACCCGATGACCACGACCCATCAACTCATCTACAATCCGCCGCGAACCATAAAACGGCAACTCCAGGTGGATCTCATCGATTAGCCGCATCAATTCGAGGTCTTCCTTTGAGACACCCTTGCCCTGGTAGTACGACGTCGAACGCGCCACATCCAGCAACTCACAACGCCAAACCTTCGATAACTCGTGAGCACTTTGTATCGCTGCCCGGCGCTCGCTCACAGGTCGCGCCCGAGAAACTTTGACAGAAAGTCGTTCTCCATCGTCACCTGCCCTATCTTCGCGTGCAACTTCTCGGCCTCTTGCTCAGTCTGCGCAGCGGCTACCGCACCAGCACCGAAAACCTGCTCAGCATTCTCTGTCAGTTTCTTCTTCCAGTCTTGGATCTGATTCGCGTGTACCTCGAACTGCTCCGACCGCTCTGCCAGGGTCCGATCACCTCCGATCGCCGCCATCGCCACCTTCGCTTTGAATGCCGCCAAATAATTCCGTCGTTTCCTCTTCGTCATCTTCTGCTCCTTCTCTCAACAAGAATTATCTCAGAAGATTTCACTTAGTAAACCTGCTTTCCTGTCCAGCCGGCAGGGTCCACTTCTTAATGCACTGGGCCCCTGTCTTGGGTTTTGGCGTCAAAGGGTTGAGTCGGATAATCACGGGTGATAACAATTCGAGGTGCGAACCGCTCCCATAGCTTCGCGAACCGAGGCCAATCCATGCGATGACGTTGACTGCGGCGCCGCAGCGCCCGCAACCAATATCACCGTACGCGAACGAAAAAGTACTAAAGGCTCTTCGAGTTGCCGGGAACGGCATAGTAATTCAGGTGACCTTGCAACACGCGCCGCAACCAATCACCTGTCTTACTCACAGGGTCGTGAAGCCGCTGTCGAAGCGCTTGCTTAATCTCAGCAAGCTGAGACCGCATCCGCTTCTTCAGTGTCTTGCGTCCCACCACAAAGTGTCCGCGTGTTCTCGATATCGTGCAATAGTGCGTGAAACCCAGAAAATCGAACGTCGGTGGTTTCCTTTGTTCGTATACACGACGGTCACGCCGCGCAAATCGACCGAAGCGGTGCAGCTGTGTTTTCGTAGGATGCAAATTGAGCCCGAACTGGCCGAGCCTAAGCTGCAGTTCCCCCAGAAAACGATGTGCGTCGCGTTTATTTTGAAGACCCAACACCGCATCATCAGCGTATCTCGCGACAATCACATCGCCCGTCGCGGTTCGCGTCCTCCACTGTTGAGTCCAAAGATCCAACACGTAATGGAGGAAAATATTGGCCAACAACGGCGAAATAACCCCACCTTGGGGAGCCCCTCCACTGAGGCGCTCTCTTGCGGTGGCGGTCATGACGCCAACAGTCAACCATTTGCGAACCAGCCGCAATACGCGCTTATTACCAGTTCTGTGTTTAAGAAATGCCGGTATCCAGTCATGATCCATGTTATCGAAAAACGACTGTATATCCGCATCCAACACCCAGTTCACCCCCCGGCGATTAAGGCCTACGACTAACGCATCTAGCGCATCGTGTGGTCCTCGCCCCGGCCGGGATCCGTAGGAAAATCCGACAAAGTCCGCCTCATAAATCGCATTCAATACCGTCGTCGGTGCTTGTTGAACGATCTGGTCCTCCAGACACCAAATACTCAGCGACCGCTCCGAACCATCGGCCTTAGGGATAAACACCTCTCTACCCGGCTTCGCTCGATAACTGCCTTGATGTATTTGACGATGCAACGCACCAAGTCGTTGTTCCAAGGCCTCCCCGTAGCCTGACCAACTCACTCCCTCGATCCCTGGGGCCGCTTGCCTGTTCTGTTCCCCGTCAGCATCTATGAGACAGGTTGCGGTGAAATCTTAATGGAGTAACTCTGGTTCATCGAAGCGCTGAGGAGAACAAAGATGAGCGAGAAACAGACAGCAGCGCAGCACGAATCCGTCGATACGGCCAATATAACAGCCAATAAATTCTATATAGGAGCGTAAATAGCCTATTAGGCGAATGATCGAAATGAATTTCGCGCTCCTCCGTCAAACGATTTCTTAATCCCGACCAATCGTCCCTAGAGCTAAGCCCTTCCATTCGTACAGCGGCTAAAGGATAACGTACTACTTGCGGCCTAATCCCCTCACGATAGGCCTTTAGGAAAAGATCATAATCCATATCAATTTCATACCTAGGGTTGTACAGGCCTAGTTTCTCGAAGAACTTTCGACTATGGATTACCCCTTGATGACAAAAACCCATTTTGAAATTGGTGATGAAATTGAACGGTCGTGGGTGATCGAGCACTTGATGCTCGGCGTATGCTCGTATGACGCTAAACAGGTACAGATCGCGACACTCAGTAATCTGCGAAACCGCGTATCTTAGGGTGTCCGAAGTTAGCAGATAGTCGTCCGAATTCAAGAACAAAATATAATCGCCGCTAGCGGCACGAATCCCCTTATTCATAGCATCCGCTATACCTTCATCTGGTTCCGAAATCCAGTACGCGAGATGGTTGGAATACTTATTCAGTAGGTCGACAGAACCGTCCGTCGAGCCACCGTCTACTATGAGATGTTCAACCGATGAATAGCTTTGTTCGCTCACACTTTGTATCGTGTGCTCCAAATATGCGACGGAATTATAGGTTACCGTTACGACCGAAATTTTTAACGGATGATTTTCTCTCTCCATAGCCAGCTTATTTCGCGGAAACTACTCTTCTCGTTGCATAAACATCTCGCGTAGGCCGGCAATCATTTCTTGATACGTTTTCCCTCCGGTCTCCGCAAGTAATAAACCACGGGAAAATGACTCCCGTGCACGCTCGCTTGAACCCCCCTCCAGTAACCACTCCGCACTCAACAAGTACGGCACAGGATCGTCCGGCCGTAGTTTGGCGGCCTTTTCCAGCTCACCAACAGCCATGTCCCATTCCTTTCCGGATGCATACAAATGTCCGCGGTAAAATAGTAGCTTGCGACGATCCCCTCGCCCTCTTATCTTGTTACGCAATGCGGCGTCAACGAGCGCGCCAAGTTCCATTCGATCGACGTCACATTTTTTGTCCAGAAACAGATTGGATAACTCAATCAATCCGACAATCGCTGTTTTGGGTAAGACTGCGCCACTATAAAACCTTACCGAGGCCAACGCCCCGCTCGGCAATCGCCCATCTCGAAGACATTGAATATAGAGCTTTTGCACATTGTGGCCCGGATTATCCGATGGAGATAGAAGCGCAATCGCCGCATCATGCTTTTTCTGATTAAGAAGCACTTCTGCCAACATCGATGTTGCGCGTTCAGATCGCGGGTGTAAGCGATAAAATTCGACCGCCATAAACGTTTTGTTGCCCCAAATACTGGCGCGAGTATAAGTAGAAACGGTAAACACACAAACAAGTGTGAGCGTGCAAATACACATAAAGCTTCTAGTCCTCCCATCAAAATGGAATGGAACGAACGCAAGAACGATAAAGATCCCAATCGCGGGAAGATAGTTGCGATGTTCGAACATGAGCTCTAAAGGAATTATTGTCGATTCAATTACATGTCCAAACAAGAAGATTAATATGCCCAGAGCCACCAGCGGCACTCGCGTGAGAAGGTAGAGTGCGTACGCGAATAGACCCGTTAACGCCATTAACGATAGCAGCGTCGATACTGGTTTCAGAAGCCCGATCGACACTGCTATATCGTCATGGAAAAAACCCATGATTGTACGTACCGGAACAAGTAGCTGCGCTAGATAGCGGAACATTATCCGTGCTTCTGTCAGGAGACGTTCAAGAAAAGTAAAATCTCTAAGCTCGTACGCGTTGACTGTATATCCTTGCCAATGGGCTGTGAGGTGAATGACGCCGGCAAAAACCGGCACGAGTACGCATAGTAAAAACAGCGATACCACTTGACGCCTTGCTCTACTACCACCGTCAAGACGAAAAATACAGACTTCAATGACAACGAGTAAAAAGGGAAGTATTAGTCCGTTTTCCTTTGAAAATGCGGCACAAGCTGTCGCCACCAAAAGCGCAAGTAGAATATCAAGAATACCTCGTGGATCGCCTTGTATTTGGTGCCGTCTGCCGCGGCAATATAACAGCATACCCAATACACAGAATAATGCGGATAGCATAGCCATCCGTTGGACCACATAAAGGACCGTGCTGACATGTAAGGGATGAAACAACCACAACATTGAGAGCAAAAACGCAAACAGATATGCTTCCTGACGTTTTTGTAGCGTCTTTTGCGCAATTTCCAATCCAAATAGAAATAGCAACAAACCAGTTAGGCCATGGAGAATAAGATTGTGAGCTTTCCACCAATAAATCTCTGTTCCCCCGAGTAATGAACTGACAGCGAAACTCAGCATCGAAATTGGTCGACCTAACGGACCCGTGTGACTTATAAGTTGGCTGAATCCATCCTCATGATGCCCTGAGGGCTCCAGAAATTGATCTAAAACGACGTAATCATCGAGCAAAAGGGGGCCGTTTAAACCCGATTTATAAACAAGATACAAGATCATAAACGCGATAAAAAAAATACTGCACGAGAGCGGCAGGATGGGAAGTCGCTCGAGGGCTATACGAATTGTTGACGCCGGACTTCCAAGAGAATTAATGGATTCACTTGTGCTATTGTTTTTCATCGCGCCGTGTTGTAAGTAAGTTCTCTATTCTAATCAGTTGGGGTTCACGAACTTTGTAACGATCTTTCTCCCGAGCCTCTTTTATCCACGCCTTGACAGTGTCTGTGCGTCCTAGTTGGAGATTTGCACCTGCTAACACAACTTGTGTGGCAAATTCACCTGGATTCAAGGCAATTGCGTCTTGCAGAACCGCGGAACTTGCTAAGGGGTCATTTAAATGCAAATAGAAGGTGCCCAAGAAAAGCAGAAACCGCGCTTTTGTACTGCCGCCGGTATGTGTGATTGCTGATCCAAGCAGCGCGACTAATTGATCCGGTTCGATTCCACACTCGCCACTGTAGTAACTTGCCAGCACGGCCTGATAGTAACCCGTTTCCGTGAAAACCACGGGGTGTTTCGCTTGGCGATCGAATATTTCTTTTAGTAACGTACTAGGCACGATTTTGTTTTGCGTGCACATGACCATAATTCGGCCGATTATTGGTCCCACGCTGCGCGGATTAAGAACTCCCGCCCGTCGAAAATACTTGTCAGCATTTTGCAGATGCTCGTCAGGAGATATATTCAGACGCGATGCTAAAAAATACGCTCTACCCATCTCGTAATTGGCACGAGCTGATTGCGGTCGATGATAAACTTCGTATTTTGCTAGTGTAAAAATATCGGCCCACTGCGTAACTCGGGCTAAAGTTGTAGCAGAGAATGCGGTTATCACAACCACGACCGCGCCCCTCACTATTGCTGGCCTAACGTGTTTAAAACCGAACAATAACCAGAACAGCGCAATTAGAGGGCCGACATAGGCGACGTAGTTACGATGCGGATGGACTAATTCGAGTAGAATGAACGTTGACTCCATCGCGTGTGCGGCGAGAAACCATAGCACCGCAAAAGACAACATTGGCCAGCGACGCCTATTGATGACTGCGAAACACACGATGGACAACAGTCCGAGAACGCTGAGTAGCGTGGTAGCGGGATCGAAAATATTGCGCGAGATTTGTATATCGTCGTAGTAAAGCGCCAGTTCGCCTGCGGCTGGTAGGAAAAGGAGACGGATGTAGAAAAACAATACGCGAGCTTGCGTCAACAAGCGCTGTTCGACCGTAAATCCGCGGCCAACCTCGCCAAATCGCATCCAATCAGGATGACTTACAAGAAAGACCGCAATCGCTGTCAACGGTATGAGTACCGTAATAACGTAAAACAGTCGCAAGAGGTAGCGATCGAAAGCACACCGCACGCGGAAACGTAAGATAGTCAACTCAATGATTAATGCGTACAGCGGCAGCAGCGCACCGTTTTCCTTGCATAGTACGGAAAGAACTCCGCAAGCGGCAAAACCTGCAAATTCTAAAATACCGTGGGACACGCCTCGCATTTGATCTTGGCGGGCCCTCAAAAAACACAATAGACCGGCAAAAACGAATAAGGCGGACAGGCTAGTCATGCGTTGCACGACGTATAAAACACTCGTTAGCAAGACTGGATGGACCATCCATACAATCGCAACGACAACAGCGATCGAATCTGTTTGTTTCGTCTGAATACGGTTAACCTCGGCGTGTATTTCGAGGAGTCGACGTATCAGTGTGAAAACTAACAACCCATTAATAAGATGTATGGCTAGGTTTAGCCGCTTCATTGCCGTCACGTCGAAGGCATGCAAATATCCTTCTATGCCAAATGAAAGCATACTAATAGGACGGCCGCTTGGTCCGGCCCGACCACTAAACAGGAGTTTTTTAACCGCAGAGAAATCTAAATCTGTGATTGCGAGTTTCGGATTTCTTAGGATGTTACTGTAATCATCAAAGACAAATGGGCCGGATAGACCCGGCGAATAGATGGCACCGGTTAGTAAAACGCCCGCTATTAGTAGTGCACCAACGACGAGCTGTTTCCGGCTAGCCTGAGGCCAACGAGCTTGCGACAAGAAGCTGTACATTTCTCAAGCGATTACTGACATCATTACGACATTGGCGAAACATCGTGCAACCTTGCCCACGCTAGCACGACGAAGGTTGGATATTTTTCCCATCATAAAAGCAAAGAAGCCCCGGCATTGCCGGGGCTTCTTGTGGCGTTTGTACTATCTACTAATGTTAACCACGGCAACTCGACGGGCGATACTTAGAAACAAGATCCCCCGACGTGCAGGCCCACTTAACACCGCCGCTCTCGGTTGTCGGAGTTAGAATGATCTTGCTGTCCTGAATATCTGGCGTGTTCGAGAACGTTACCGTAATTAAGCCACTGCCGCTGACCGCTACGGAGCTCACATGATTGCCTTTAATATTTCCTGAGGCTTCCATACCAGCGCTGTCATTGTTGTTGGGCAATCTACCAGTCGCGGAAAAAAACTCCGACACCGCAGTCTTACCAGCCGTGGCTAAGCTCAAGCCTTCCGTCACTTTCGCGCGGATGGTGTAATCCTGATACGCGGGGATCGCGACCGCGGCCAAGATGCCGATAATGGCAACGACGATCATGAGTTCGATGAGGGTAAAACCCTGTTGCACTTTCTTCATTTCAAAATCTCTCCAGTTATATCCAATGTTTTCGCGGTGGGGCGGAGTCATCACGCCGACACTCGGCTACCTCGCGCTTAGAGCGAGGCCCGATCGCGCGTTGCCTTATAGCGTGCAGATTTCGTGCCGACTTGAGCTAAAATATTTTCATATTTAAATTCAATAACTTATATCGAAACCACGCTATTCGCGGGGCAGAAATAGGACGCGCTCAAGCACTTTAAATAACGCACCGCGTCAAAAAGTGACGTAGCGCGTCACTTCGCGATTCAGTCCAAGCCCAATTTCTCGAGGCGGTAGCGCAGGGCGCGAAAACTGATCCCCAGTAATTTCGCCGCCTGGGTTTTATTCCAGCGCGTCTGCTCGAGCGCCGCCAGGATCCGCTGCCGTTCCACCTCGTCTAAATACGACTTCAACTCACCTTCTTCCTTCACAGCCGCTCGCGGCACGTCGTCTTGTGGCTCCACCTCGGGCAACTGCAGATCGCGGGCGTTGACTTCACAACCCTCACACAGCGTCACGGCGCGTTCGAGAATATTCTCGAGTTCCCGCACATTGCCGGGAAAAGCGTAGTTCGTGAGCGCTTGTTTCGCGGCGCTGCTCAAAGTAACGCTCCCCTCTGGACTCAGGCGTGCCAAAAAGTGCCCCACCAGCAAGTCGATATCCCCGCGCCGCTCGCGCAGTGCGGGTACTTTCAGCTCGATGACGTTAATGCGGTAGTAAAGGTCCTGGCGAAAATCGCCGTGCTCCACCAGCGCGGCAAGATCCTTATGGGTGGCGGATAGAATGCGGCAGTCTATCGGCGCTTCTTTTTGCCCGCCCACTGGTCGGATCCGTTTTTCTTGAATTGCCCGCAAGAGTTTCACCTGCATGGGCAAGGGCAATTCGCCCACTTCGTCCAAAAATAGCGTGCCGCCATCGGCTGCCTGGAAAAGCCCTTTTTTATCGCCGTGGGCGCCAGTGAAGCTGCCCTTCAAATGGCCGAAGAGCTCGCTTTCCATGAGTTCGTGGGGGATCGCCCCGCAGTTGACCGGCACAAACGCTTGGCTTGCGCGCGGCCCCTGCTCGTGAATCAAGCGCGCAACCAATTCCTTGCCGGTGCCCGACTCACCGCTGATATAGACCGGCGCCTGGCTCCGTGCGAGCTTAGCGATAGTGGTGCGCAAGCGCTCGATCTGGACCGAATCTCCGATCAAGCGTTCGCCCGCCTGGCTATCACCTGCATCGAGTTTGATCGCCTGGGTGACTAGCGAGCGCAGATCAGCAAGATCAACCGGTTTATTGACAAAATCGAAGGCGCCAGACTTCAGCGCCTGGATCGCCGACTCCATACTACCGTGAGCGGTTATCACAGCAACCGGTGTATGCGCATAGCTTGTCTGAATATGGGTCACCAGATCGAGGCCATTGCCATCCGGGAGTTTCATGTCAGTAAGGCAAAGACTAAACGAGCGGCTTTGCAAGGCGGCGCGTGCTTCGCTCAGATCTTGCGCGGTGACGCAATCGATATCCATGCGTCCCAAGGTAATCGACAGCAACTCGAGAATATCGGGTTCATCATCGACCAACAATGCACATGGTTTGGTCATTACACCTGCACCTGTCGTCGCTCCGGATGCGCAAATTGAACGCGAAAACGGCAACCATCCACGCCGTGCTCCAATAAATTCAAGCTCGCCTGATTCGCTTCGCAGAGTTCGCGGGCAATATATAAACCTAGACCAGTACCACCCGCCTCACCGGTAAAAAATGGTTCGAATATCTGCTCCGCTGCGGCGTCTGAAATGCCTTCGCCGCGATCGATGACATCGACGAAGGGTCGTCCTGTTTCACGTACTAGCCCCGCAACAAACGTTAAACGCGGTTGCTTGCGACTGTAGCGCAAACCGTTTTCACTTAAGTTCCACAACACTTGGCGCAACTGGCTCGGATCCATTCTGATGGAGATATCGTCCGCTTGCCATTCCATCTTCACTTCTTGTGACGCGAGCTCGAGCCGTTCGCAGAGCTCCGTAACGAAGTCTTCTAACCAAGGCCGCAACGCAAAACTTTCCGCGTAAGCAGTTTCCCGCCGCCCGATCATCAATACATTATTGATAATGTCGTTCATGCGAGCACTGTGCTCGGCGATGATTTCGGTCAAACGCCGGTCTTCCGCCGCGAGTTCCGGTGACTCGGATAATAATTGGCCCGCGTGACTGATCGCGCCCAGGGGGTTACGGATTTCGTGCGCGATGCTCGCCGTTAAGCGTCCCAGTGAGGCGAGTTTGATCTGCTGCGCGCGCTGATTCATTTCTGCAGCGTCTTCGAGAAACACCAGCGTGTTTTGATTGTCGTCGGGACCCAAGCGCGTGAACGAGGCGATGACATCAGGTCCTTGGCTCGTAATGGTCAGCAGATCGCTGCGATTCTCGCGCGAGCGTTGCCACTGATTCCACGCCCGGTGCAGCGTCGCAGATAAACGCGCCAACGGTTGATTGTTTAGCATCCGCCCCACCTGCAGCATATGTTCGGCCGCTTGATTCGCGAGCACCACCCGGCCGCCGCGATCGAGCACTAAGATCCCCGAACGCATGCGTTGCACGATGTGTTCGTTGAGCAAAGATAGTTGTTTTAGGTCGACGGCGCGCTGCGCTGCCAACGCTTCGCTGTGGCGCGCTCGTTCTGCTAAGACCGTTGCCAAGATAGCGGTACCGAAGCACACCGCGCCCAGCAAACCCGCTTGGGTGTAGCTCGCACTCGCATAATCTAAGTTAAACGTGCCGTAGAGTGTTTCACCTAAGACAAAAAGCGTGGCGAGCGCGGCAAAAAAAATCGATGCGCGTTGGGTGACCAACAAGCAAGCGCCCGCGAGCGCGACGACGAGCAAGATCCCAAATCCGCCCGCGACGCCGCCGCTGGCATGCATGAACAAGGTAATGGCAACGATGTCGACCAACACCAGCGCGTTAATATGTATCGGCAACGGCGTGCGATACCACTCGATGGCGTATTGCGCGACGATAGTTAGCGCCAAATAAATGCACGCGATAATCGTGAATAAACCGACGTCGAACTTCGTGAAATTCGGCGGCAGGCGGCCACTAACACTAAGCGCGGTGAATAAACCCGCGATCACCATGCGATATAGATTGAAATACTTTAGCGCCCGCCAACTCCTAGTGACCGGCCACGGTGTGTTGACCGCCACGGCAACTGTGGTGTCAGTGGTCATCGCTGGGTTCGTGGGATTTACATTGATATCGATCGTCGCTCAAGCGACGCGCATCGCGCTCGGGAATGTGTACACCGCAAACTTCACAACGAACAACGCGGCCACCGTCACGGTGCGTTATGCGTTTGGATCCACGCCGATAATCGGCCAAGCGACGCGCGCCACCGAGCACGATGGCGACAATAACAAAAAATAGCAGTAAGCGTAGTAACACGCGAGTTCTCCACGATTCAGACGCCGTCGCACGGCAGCGACACTATGCCACGGCTGTATCCCATGAACACGATCGGCTATAGTCTGCGGCGGCTCGTGCCGACATTTTCTCGGGAAACGCTCAATTGTTTTTGCGCCAGCGGATGTAGACCCTGGATTGTTCGCCGCGAGGTCAGCCGAGATTCCCACAGAAGTACCGAGCAACTCGGGGGCAATCGATGAATCTGCATGAATACCAGTCGAAGCAATTATTCGACACCTACGATATTCCCATATTACCGGGAAAAGTGGCGGAGAGCGCTGCAGAAGCGCAGAGCAATGCCGAGTCCCTGGGCGGCTCAGCGTGGCTCGTCAAAGCCCAGGTTCATGCTGGTGGACGCGGCAAGGCGGGCGGCGTCAAATTCGTCAAATCGCCGGCCGAGGCGGCCACGGCGGCGGCGGCCTTGTTGGGCACCCAGCTAATAACGAAACAATCGGGACCCGCGGGTCAACCTATCAACTGTGTGCTCATCGACAGCGCCGCTGATATCGCGCACGAGCTTTATCTGGGTGCGGTCGTCGACCGCGGCTCTCGTCAGGTTACGTTCATGGCTTCGCGCGCCGGCGGCATGGACATCGAAGAAGTCGCGGCCTCGACCCCGGAGAAAATCGCGACCGCGTCGATCGATCCGGTGCTCGGTTTGCTAGATTACCAATGCCGCCAACTCGGTTTCGCGCTTGCCCTGGATGGCGATCAGCGTAAGCAACTCGCGACGATTCTCGAGGGGCTCTACCGCCTGTTCAACGAGCGCGACGCCTCTCTGGTCGAAATCAACCCGCTGGCGATCTTGGCCGATGGTCGCTTGGTCGCGCTCGATGCGAAGATCAACATCGACGACAACGCCCTCTATCGGCAAGAAATCGCATCTTGGCGCGACGCAAGCCAGGAAGATGAAAAAGAGCGTAGAGCCAAAGAGTTCGATCTCAATTACGTCACCTTGGACGGCAATATCGCGTGCATGGTCAATGGTGCCGGGCTCGCGATGGCGACGATGGATATCATCAAGCTTGCCGGCGGCGAGCCGGCAAACTTTCTCGATGTCGGTGGTGGAACTACCGCCGAGCGGGTCGCAGAAGCGTTCAAGATCATCGTCTCCGATCCGAACGTAAAGGCGATCTTGGTCAATATATTTGGCGGCATTGTACGTTGTGATTTGATCGCCGAAGGCATTATTACTGCCGTTAAAGAAGTCGGCGTAACTGTGCCCGTTGTGGTGCGCTTAGAGGGAACGAATGTCGATGCGGGCAAACGTTTGCTAGAGGAGAGCGGGCTGGAGATCGTGAGCGGCGAGAACTTGGGAGATGCCGCCGATAAGGCCGTCCGTGCGGCGGGAGGAAAACAATAATGTCCATTCTCGTCAACCAACACACGCGCGTCTTGGTACAAGGTTTCACCGGTAATCAAGGCACGTTTCACGCCGAGCAAGCGATCGAGTACGGCACCAAAATCGTCGGCGGCGTCACGCCCGGCCGCGGCGGCACCAACCATCTCAATCGCCCGGTGTTCAATACCGTCGCCCAGGCCGTGCGTGAAACCGATGCCGACGCCAGCATGATATTTGTGCCGCCCCCTTTTGCCGCGGACGCGATCTGCGAAGCGGTCGATGCCGGTATCAAAGTAATCGCCTGCATTACGGAAGGCATTCCGGTACTCGATATGTTGCGCGTGAAAGCGAGCTTGAAGGCCCGCCCCGACATTTATCTCATCGGACCCAACTGTCCGGGGATCATTACCCCCGCGGAATGCAAAATCGGCATCATGCCGGGTGCCATACACGCACCGGGGCACATCGGCATCGTGTCTCGCTCGGGCACGCTCACTTATGAGGCCGTGCATCAAACAACACTCGCCGGACTCGGTCAAACGACTTGCGTCGGCATTGGCGGTGATCCCATTCAAGGGATGAATTTCATCGATTGCTTGCGCCTCTTTGAGGCGGATGACTTAACCCAAGGCATTATTATGGTCGGCGAAATCGGCGGCTCCGCCGAAGAAGAAGCCGCCGAGTTTATCGCCGAACACGTATCCAAGCCCGTGGTCGGCTACATTGCCGGGGTCACGGCACCGCCCGGCAAGCGCATGGGCCATGCCGGGGCGATCATTGCCGGCGGCAAAGGTACGGCGGAGGAAAAATACAAAGCGCTCGATGCTGCGGGGGCGCATACCGTGCGCTCGCCCGCCGAACTCGGCGCGACGATGCAACGCGTGTTGCGGTAAGCGTAATACGCAGCATCCCGCTGCGTAGTTTAGACTAGCGACGATGACTGATCGCCTTCGCATCGCGCTTGCGCAATACAATTTCTGTGTCGGCGATATTACGGGCAACACCGCAAAAATTTGCGCGGCCGTAAAAATGGCGCGAGATAAACTCGGCGCTGACGTCGTGGCGTTTCCAGAACTGGCGATAACCGGTTATCCGCCCGAAGATCTCTTGTTTCGTCCCGGCTTACACCGACGCGTCAGCGCAGCGCTCGACCACATCGCTAGCGCTGCACACGATATTCATGCGGTCGTCGGCTATCCACGCCGCCGCGACGACACGACGTTCAACGCGGTTTCAGTCCTGCGTGACGGTGTAGTTGTCTTCACGTATCACAAACAACGCCTGCCAAATTATTTGGTCTTCGACGAGCAACGTTATTTCGTTGCCGGCAGCGATGCAGGTGTTGTAGAGCTCAGCGGTTTTCGTATCGCACTCAGTATTTGCGAAGATATCTGGGATCCCGCCACGGCCGCGCAAGCTACCGCTGCCGGTGCGGAAATGATCTTAAACATCAATGCTTCACCGTATAACGCCAACAAGCGCAGCGAACGCATCACCGCCCTAAAGACCGCGTGCGCCGCCGCGCAATTGCCGATCGTTTATCTCAATATTGTCGGCGGACAAGACGAACTCGTCTTCGACGGCGGCTCGCTAGTGATGGATGCGTGCGGTGCGGTGCCAGTTCAAGGTCCCGAATTCGTCGAAACTTTGTTACCGCTCGAAGTGATGCGCACACCGTGCACCGGGTTGAGCTTCACAGGGCCACTTACCGAGCCCTTGAGCGCCGAGGAAAATATCTATCAAGCGCTGCTCTTAGGCGTGCGTGATTATGTGGAGAAAAACGGTTTCAAAGGCGTCGTGCTGGGACTCTCCGGGGGCATCGATTCCGCGCTCACGCTGGCGATCGCGGTCGACGCGCTCGGTGCGGAACGCGTGGTGGCGGTGTCCATGCCCTCACGCTACACCGCTGAAATGAGCGTCGCGGACGCCTTGGAGCAAGCGCGCCGCCAGGGTTGCGAATGTCACGTTGTGCCGATCGAAGACCCGTTTAAAGCATTCAACGAAGTGCTCACGCCGATCTTCGCCGACGCCCCAGTTGATGTCACCGAAGAGAACATTCAAGCGCGTTGCCGCGGTATTATTCTTATGGCGATCTCCAACAAAACCGGGCGCATGGTGCTCGCGACCGGCAACAAAAGCGAAATGGCCGTGGGCTACGCAACTTTATACGGCGATATGGCAGGCGGGTTCGCACCTTTGAAAGACGTACCAAAAACATTGGTGTACCGCTTGGCCCGCTGGCGCAACCGTGACACGGAAGTCATTCCTCACCGGGTGCTCGAACGAGCGCCTTCCGCGGAACTTGCGCCCGATCAAAAAGACACCGATAGCCTGCCCGACTACGCCGTGCTCGACCCCATTCTCGAATACTATATCGAGTGCGACGAAACACCACGAGAAATCGCCGCGCGCGGCTTTGATATCGAACTCGTCCGTCGCGTTGCGCGTCTGGTAGACCGCAACGAATATAAACGTCGTCAAGCAGCACCCGGCGTGCGCATTACGAAACGCGCGTTTGGACGTGACCGGCGTTTTCCGATCACCTCGCGTTACGACGAGCAACAACCGACCAGATAGCACATCCTCTGCCTAGGGCAGGCCGACGGAATCGTGCGGGAGACGGTGGTGGCGTTAATCTCGTCATTCCCGCGCAGGCGGGAATCCAGTCTACAGCTTTCCTAGCGCACCCGTGTGCGGCGCACTTCGGCAATGCCCGGATGATTGGGGAAGTTGAGTTCCAACACACGCAACGCGTCTTCCGATAAATCGTCCAGCTCTAAGATTTTGTAGGACTTCGCCAGTAAGATTAAGGCTTCCGGCATCGCCGGCGTCTGCTGGTAGTTTTCTACGACGTAGCGGGCGCGGTTCGATGCCGCAACGAAAGCGCCACGACGCATGTAGAAATTCGCGACGTTAACTTCGTGTTGTGCTAAGAGGTTACGCAAATGGATCATGCGCAATTGCGCGTCGTCGACATAAATGCTGTCGGGAAAACGTTGAATCAATTCAGAGAAATCATTAAACGATTGCAAGGCCGCGCCTGGGTCGCGCTGAGATTGATCTTTCGGCAGAAAACGTTCCGTTAAACCTTGGCCTAAATTGAAGTTGATCAGACCGCGCAAATAGAAAGCGTAATCGGTATGCGGATGGGTTGGATTGAGCTTCAGGAACCGGTCCACCGCAGCCGTGGCAGGGCCTGGCTGTTCGCTTTTGTAGTGACAATAAGCAAGCTCCAACTGAGATTGCGCCGCATAGGGTCCGAAAGGATAGCGGTTCTGCAGTTTCTCATAATGTTCGATCGCGCCGTCACAAGAACCGGCGTCGAGTTCCGTTTTTGCCCGATAATAGAGGTCCTCCTCTGTTTCCGTGGGTATTTCATCGTCATCGTCTTTGCCGAACATTGCGCAACCGGTCGTTAAAACAACGAAAACAACGAGCAAACAGATAAAACGATATTTCATGAACCTGGGGGCGACGCGCCGCTGCGAACCTCGGTGCTGTAATATGAAGCGATCGTGCATTTTAATGCGTCGCGGGGCGGAGTCCAATGGACATCCATCTGTCGGCGCCTCAGCGCACGGCGGATCTTCGCTAAACTAAGCGCCATGCCCGACACTCGAGAACACCGCGTCGTGTGTGACGCTGAACTCGCCGGCCAACGGCTCGATCAAGCGCTCGCGCAGGCGTTGCCCCAATATTCCCGCAACCTCATTCAAACTTGGATCAAGGCAGGCGGCGTATTGTTGAACGGGTCTGCTTGCCGCGTACGGGACAAGATTACCGCTGGCGATCAGGTCACCGTGACTGCGACGCTCGACGCCAGCGCTGATCTCAGCCCCGAAGCGCTAACGTTCCCGATCGTGCACGAAGATCCGGCATGCTTGGTGGTCGATAAACCCGCCGGTCTCGTCGTACATCCGGGTGCCGGCAACCCCCACGGAACCTTGGTCAACGGCCTCCTGCATCGCTATCCGGAATTGGCGGCGCTGCCGCGAGCGGGTTTAATTCACCGACTCGATAAAGACACCACCGGCCTGTTGCTCGCGGCGCGGACCAACGCCGCCTTGCTCATATTAAGCCGCGCCCTCGCCAAGCGTCGCATCACGCGCAACTACGCGGCCGTGGTGCACGGCGCCCTGGTGGCTGGCGGCACCGTCGACGCCCCGATCGCCCGTGATCGCCACCACCGCACGCGCATGCGGGTACAACATGACGGCCGCGCGGCTGTGACGCATTACCGCATTGCCGAACGCTTTCCAGCCCACACTCACCTCGAGTTAGGGCTAGAAACCGGGCGCACCCATCAGATCCGCGTGCACATGCAGTTTCTCGGTCATGCCATCGTCGGCGATCCGACTTACGGCGGTCGTTATCGCGTTCCGGCCGGCGCCTGCGCGGCTTTAGTCGCCGCCTTATCCCGTTTCAAACGCCAAGCGCTGCATGCCCGGCGCCTCGTCTTTAAACACCCCAGCACAAACGAGACGATTACGCTCGAGAGCCCGTTGCCCGCAGATTTTCGCGCGTTGTTGGACGCATTGCGCGCTGATCGGCTCGCGCGCCAACAGAACTCATGAGCGATCTGGAATTTGTTCGTGCCGAGTGGCCCGCGCCGGCGCATATTCACGCCGTTACCAGCACGCGCCGCGGAGGTGTCAGCAGCGGTACTTATGCGGGCTTGAATCTGGCCATGCACGTGGGCGATGAGCAAGCCTGCGTGAATACGAATCGCCACCGCGTCAACGCCGCACTGGCATTACCAGCAGCGCCGCTGTGGCTACGCCAAGTGCACGGTACACGACTCGTAGCGGCGAGACGCCATCAGCGCGACACCGAAGCGGACGCGATCGTCAGCACTGCGCCCCAACAAGTGCTCGCTATTCTCACTGCCGACTGCGTGCCCATCCTGCTGTGTAACCAGGACGGCACGGAACTCGCCGCCGTGCACGCCGGCTGGCGCGGGCTTTATGCCGATATCATCACCGCCGTCGTGAATTCCTTGCGCAGCACGCCGTCGGAATTAATCGCGTGGATGGGACCTGCGATCAGCGTTCACCACTATGAGGTCGGGACGACGTTGCGCGCCCGTTTTCTCGCCCGCGATCGAGGCCTTGCGAACGCGTTTAGCGAGCGTGGGGCGCGTTGTTATGCGGACTTAAAAATGATCGCCCGACATCAATTTGAGCAATGCGGGGTGCGGGACGTTTTCTCGACCGACGACTGCACGTTTGCGGACCCAGCGCGTTTTTTCTCCTATCGGCGTGACGGCGAGACGGGACGGATAGCGACGCTGATTTGGCGCCCGAGCTGACCGTTGTCGCACCTTGAACAATCGTCGTCGTGCCCCAATATTAAAACTTAATCGAGGCTTATTTGAGGACACAAAATGCGCGCGGATAAAATGACCACTAAGTTTCAACACGCTCTGAGCGACGCTCAGTCGCGCGCGTTGGGACTCGACCATCAGTTCATCGAACCCTTGCATGTGATGCTGGCATTGCTCGATCAAGAAGGAAGTTCCGTGCGCCCGCTGTTGCAAAACGCCGGTGTGAATGTCAACAGTTTACGCTCTCAACTCGGCCAAGCCTTAGAGCGCTTACCTAAGATCGAAGGCGCACCCGGCGACGTGCACCCTTCTAATGGACTCGTGCGCGTGCTGAATCTTACCGACAAACTAGCGCAAAAAAGAAATGACGCCTTCATTTCCAGTGAGTTATTCGTGCTCGCGGCGCTCCAGGATACCGGTCAGCTGGGACGCCTCTTGAAGGACGCAGGCGCCGCGGAACAACACGTCAACGCAGCCATCGATGCGATGCGGGGAGGTGAGCGCGTCGATGACCCCAATGCAGAAGAACAGCGACAAGCCTTGGAAAAGTTCACGATCGACCTCACCGAGCGGGCGACGCAGGGGAAGCTCGATCCGGTCATCGGTCGCGACGAAGAAATTCGCCGCACAATTCAGGTATTGCAACGACGCACGAAAAACAACCCCGTGCTAATCGGTGAACCGGGCGTCGGCAAAACCGCGATCGTCGAAGGCCTCGCCCAACGTATCGTCGATGCGGAGGTACCGGACAGCCTCAAGAACAAACGCGTGTTGTCACTCGACATGGGCGCTTTGATCGCCGGGGCGAAATTTCGGGGCGAATTCGAGGAACGCTTAAAAGGCGTGCTCAATGACTTATCAAAACAAGAAGGTCAGATCATATTGTTCATCGATGAGCTCCATACTATGGTTGGTGCGGGCAAAGCCGAAGGATCGATGGATGCCGGCAATATGCTCAAACCTGCGCTGGCGCGCGGCGAGTTGCATTGCATCGGCGCGACCACGCTCGATGAATATCGTCAATACGTTGAGAAGGACGCCGCCTTAGAACGCCGTTTTCAAAAGGTCTTGGTAGAAGAACCCTCGATCGAGGACACGATCGCGATCCTACGCGGCTTGAAAGAAAAATATGCCGTTCATCACGGCGTCGAGATCACCGATCCCGCGATCGTTGCGGCAGCGCAATTATCGCACCGATATATCACCGATCGGCAATTACCGGACAAGGCCATCGATTTGATCGACGAGGCCGCGAGTCGCATCAGCATCGAGATCGATTCGAAGCCGGAAGAACTAGACCGCATCGATCGCCGCGTCATTCAACTGAAAATGGAACGTGAAGCGCTGCGCAAAGAGACCGACGATGCTTCTAAGCAACGACTTGCTGATTTGGAAGAACAGTTGACGGGGCTCGAGCGCGATTACGCCGACCTCGAAGAAGTTTGGAAGGCGGAGAAAGCAGCGCTGCAAGGCTCCCACCAGATACAGGCAGAGTTGGAACGCACCAAAATGGAGTTTGAAAACGCCAAACGAGCAGGCGATCTAACGCGTATGTCGGAGCTGCAATACGGCCTCATTCCCGAGCTCGAAAAACAACTGACGCAAACCAGCGACGGCGAACAACAAACGATGAAACTGTTGCGCAACCGGGTAACAGAAGAAGAAATCGCGGAAGTCGTTTCAAAATGGACCGGGATCCCCGTCGCGAAAATGCTCGAAGGCGAACGCGACAAACTTCTGCGCATGGAAGATGCGCTACACCGACGTGTCGTCGGACAAGACGAAGCCATCGGTGCCGTGGCTAACGCCATTCGCCGCGCCCGTGCAGGTTTGTCTGATCCCAACCGGCCGAATGGATCATTTTTGTTTTTAGGACCAACGGGCGTCGGCAAAACCGAACTGTGCAAAGCGCTGGCAGAGTTCTTGTTCGATACCGAAGACGCAATGTGCCGCATCGACATGTCCGAATACATGGAAAAACATGCCGTGGCGCGTTTGATCGGCGCACCCCCCGGCTACGTTGGCTACGAAGAAGGGGGTTATCTCACCGAAACCGTGCGCCGCAAGCCCTATTCCGTACTGCTGCTAGACGAAGTCGAAAAAGCCCACCCTGACGTATTCAACATTCTTTTACAGGTGCTGGACGACGGTCGTTTGACCGACGGTCACGGCCGCACGGTAGATTTTCGCAATACCGTCATCGTGATGACGTCGAATCTGGGCTCGGAAGCGATTCAAAGCATGACCGATTCGGAAGATTATCAACGCATGCAAGACGCCGTCATGGAAGTCGTGCGACAAAGCTTTCGACCCGAGTTTATCAACCGTATTGATGAAGTGGTCGTTTTTCACGCCCTGCGCGCGGAGCAAATTCGCGCCATCGCGGAGGTGCAAATCGAACTATTGCGCCGCCGCCTCGCAGAGCAACAATTGGGACTGGAGATTTCGGCGGCCGCGGTCGATAAACTCGGCAGTGCCGGCTTTGACCCGGTCTACGGTGCGCGACCGTTGAAACGCGCAGTGCAAAACCTCATCGAAACACCGCTGGCACAAGCGCTGCTCGAAGGGCGCTTCGGCCCAGGCGACACGATTGAAGTCGATGTCGAGGACGAGGGATTGCGCTTTCAGCGCCGCGCTTGAAGCGCGCACGCGCCGCGAAAGTGGCGTAGCTAACAGGGAGAAAATCTCGGTGTGGTAGCTATTTATATGCAATTAATCTACCATTTTATACTTTGTTTTCGACCTTGATTGTCAACCCGACCAGGACAACCATAAGTGGCCGCGACGAGTAATCGAATTCCCTTAAGTGGCCTTGCACGCAAGCTTGTTGCCGATGGTTTGCTGCAGGAACAAGCCGCGAGCGATGCCTTTCAAGAAGCCTTAACGAACAAGATACCGTTCGTAAAATACCTCGTAGACAACAAATTGGGCGACGCCAAGGTCATTGCCCACGCCGCCTCGACGGAGTTTGGCGTCCCCCTGCTGGATATCAATGCCCTCGACATCGACGCCGACGTCGTGCGTTTATGCAGCGAAGAGCTGATTTTGCGGCACCATGCCCTGCCGATATTCAAGCGCGGCAGCCGCATCTACATCGGTGTCTCCGACCCCACCAATCTGCAGGCGCTAGATGAGATTAAGTTCCATATCGGGGCGAACACCGAAGCGGTATTGATCGAAGAAGACAAGCTTGCACGGGCCATCGACCGCGCGCTGGCCGCGGCCAACACCAGTTTGGGCGATATGGGTGACGACGAATACGATGACCTGGATGATCTCGACGTCGGCCCCGCCAGTAACGAGCAAGAACAAGAGTCCGAGGTCGACGACGCCCCGGTCGTGCGCTTCGTGCACAAAGCCTTGTTGGACGCCATCAAACGCGGCGCCTCGGATTTGCATTTCGAGCCCTACGAAAAATACTACCGCGTACGGTTTCGCATCGATGGCGTGTTGGAAGAAATTGCGAAACCACCGATTTCCCTCGCCGCTAAAATCGCGGCGCGCATTAAGGTCATGTCGCGGCTCGATGTTTCAGAGCGACGCGTACCCCAGGACGGCCGTATTAAACTCAAGATTTCTAAGAACAAAGCAATTGACTTTCGCGTCAGTACCTGTCCGACGCTGTTCGGGGAGAAGTGCGTGCTGCGTATCTTGGATTCTGACGCCGCAAAATTGAATATCGATCAGCTTGGCTACGAAGATGCCCAAAAAGAGCTGTTTTTGACAAATATCAAAAAACCCTACGGTATGTTCCTCGTCACCGGACCCACCGGGAGCGGGAAGACCGTCTCGCTCTACACCGGGATCAATATCTTGAATAACCAAGATATCAACATCGCGACCGCCGAGGATCCCGTTGAAATCAACTTGGCCGGCGTCAACCAAGTCCAAGTCGACGAACGTACCGGCATGACATTTCCCAAGGCACTGAGAGCGTTTTTGCGCCAAGACCCAGATATCATTTTGGTCGGTGAAATCCGCGATTTAGAGACCGGTTCGATCGCCGTGAAGGCCGCGCAAACGGGCCACATGGTAATGTCGACCTTGCACACCAACGACGGGCCACAAACGCTGACGCGTCTCCAGGATATGGGCATTCCCCCGTTCGCGGTCGCTACCACCATCAATCTGATCACCGCGCAACGATTAGCGCGACGCTTGCATCCCGAGTACCGCGTACCCTTGGACATGCCTCCGGAGGCCTTGCTCGATGAAGGGTTCACCCAAGACGAAGTCGATGACGGGGTCAAGCTCTTTGCACCCGGTAACGGTGGCGACGAGTGTCCCAGCGGCTACAAGGGGCGGGTCGGGATCTATCAGGTCATGCCGATTTCGGACGGTATGAAGCGCTTGATTATCGAAGGCGCGAACGCGGTGCAACTGGCCGATCAAGCCGATTCGGAAGGGATCTGGAATATCAGAAAATCGGGACTGCAAAAAGCCAAAGTTGGGATCACCAGCCTCGCGGAAATAAACCGCGTTACCGTGGAGTAGAACATGGCACAAGCTGCGATCAAAGCGGATATGTATGTCTGGGAGGGCATCGACAAAAACGGCAAGCGCGTTAAAGGGGAAATGTCGGGGCAAAGTGACGCACTGATCAAAGCAAATTTACGCCGCCAAGGCGTCAACCCCCTAAAAGTCAAGAAAAAGCCGAAGTCGCTATTCAGCGCCGGCGGCAAAATAAAGAGCAAAGACATTACCGTATTTTCGCGCCAACTCGCGACCATGATGTCTTCGGGCGTCCCGTTGGTGCAGTCATTCGAAATCGTCGGACGCGGTCATGAAAACCGCGCCATGCAAGAGCTCATTTTGGGTATAAAAAGTGATATCGAGGCCGGCGGAACGCTCGCGGAAGCACTCGGCAAACACCCGAAGTATTTTAGCGAACTCTACGTCAATCTCGTTACTGCGGGAGAACAGTCCGGTATTTTGGAAGGTATTCTCCACAAACTCGCGACGTACATGGAGAAAACAGAGGCGCTGAAATCAAAAATCAAGGGCGCCTTATTCTATCCCATCGCCGTTATCGTGGTTGCATTCGTGATCACTTGTATTTTGATGATCTTCGTCATTCCGCAATTCCAAGAATTATTCGACGGCTTCGGTGCTGATTTGCCCGCGTTAACGCGCGTCGTGATCGATATTTCAGAGTGGTTTCAAGCTAGATGGTATGTGTTGTTCGGGGGCATTATTTTAGCTGTCGTAGGCTTTTTCCAACTGAAAAAGCGATCGCTAAAATTTGCTCACTTTATGGATCGTATTTCGCTCAAGCTCCCGATCATCGGTGAAATTCTCGAGAAATCGGCGATTGCGCGTTTCGGGCGTACCTTGTCGACAATGTTTGCGGCCGGCACGCCCTTGGTCGAGGCGATGTCCTCCGTTGCGGGCGCGACCGGCAACATCGTATTTCACGACGCGACATTGAAAATGCGCGATGAGATTGCCACCGGTACGCAATTGCAAGTCGCGATGCGAGATACCAAATTGTTCCCTAACATGGTCGTGCAAATGGTGGCTATCGGCGAGGAGTCAGGCGCCTTAGATCAAATGTTAGGCAAAGTCGCCGACTGGTACGAACAGGAAGTCGACGAAGCGGTCGAAGCGCTTACGAGTCTGCTCGAGCCTATTATCATGGCAGTGCTCGGCGTGCTCATCGGTGGCTTGGTGGTCGCGATGTACTTGCCGATCTTCAAGATGGGGCAAGTGGTTTAAGACCATGTGGTTTGACTTACTCCGCAATAGCTCGCTCCTAAGTCCGACAGACCGCTAGCCCGGCTATTGCACGAGGACGGGGATGCTGGCGCGGGACAGGTTCGTCAAGGCGCTGCGCTACTGGAGCCTGCTAACCCACCAAGCTGAAGATTACCTTCGTTTGAAGAACTAGAACGCATGGCGCTCATCCACCTTCTGCAGAGCTCACCGCCAGCCTATATCGTGCTGGTGTTTGTGGCGGGACTGCTAGTCGGTAGCTTCTTAAACGTTGTCATTCACCGCCTACCAAAGATGATGGAACACGAATGGCGCCGCGACTGCACGACGTTGCTCCACCCCGAGCAAGCGCTCGCTGAAGAGCCCCAATTCAATTTACTGGTGCCGCGCTCTCGCTGCCCGAGCTGCAAGGAATTGATCCGAGCGCGCGATAATATTCCTGTGATCAGTTACCTCATGCTGCGAGGACGCTGTCGCAACTGTACGGCCTCTATCAACCCTCGCTATCCCGTTATTGAATTGCTCACCGCAGCGCTCAGTGCACTGGTCGCGTGGCGTTTCGGTTGCGCGTGGCAAGGCATTGCAGCGCTGTTTTTTACCTGGACACTTATTGCCCTCGCGGTCATCGATCTCGATACCCAGCTGCTCCCCGATAGCATTACCTTGCCGTTCTTGTGGCTCGGCATCGCGGTGAATTACGTCGATCTGTTCGTCCCCTTGCGCGCCAGCATTCTAGGTGCGATGTGCGGCTATCTAGCGCTGTGGCTGGTCTACTGGGGCTTTAAACTGATCACCGGCAAGGAAGGCATGGGTTACGGCGATTTCAAGTTACTGGCGATGATCTGTGCCTGGCTGGGTTTGGACGTATTACCGCTCGTTATCATTGCCGCGTCGGTGGTTGGTGCAATCGTGGGTATTTCCCTAATCGTTTGGGCCCGCCATGACCGCCGCCAACCGATCCCCTTCGGACCCTATTTAACCTGTGCGGGGTGGTTCGCAATGATGTGGGGCGAGCGCCTGCAAGGGCTATTTCGCGGCCTGGGGACGGGCTTATGACGCGCCCGTATGTCGTCGGCGTAACCGGTGGGATCGGGAGCGGGAAATCAACCGTGTGCGCCCTTTTCGAGCGCTTCGATGTGCCCGTTGTCGATGCCGATCTCGTCGCGCGGGAGGTCGTCGTGCCGGGTAGTGAAGGACTCGCCGCGCTGCGCGCCACATTCGGTACCGAGATCCTCAATGCCGACGGCACGCTAGACCGAGATCGGCTGCGCAGCAAGGTCTTCGCTGATGCCGATGCGCTGCGCCAGCTCGAAGAACTCCTGCACCCCATGATACGCGCACGGATCGCAGCGCTACTCGAAGCGGCCACTGCGCCCTATTGTTTGCTGTGCGTGCCGCTACTCGTAGAAAAAGGGGGTTACGACTGGGTAGATCGCATTTTGGTGATTGATTGCGAACGAGCCGTGCAAATTTCACGCGTAATGCAACGTGACGATTTGACAGCGGCGGACGTGGACGCAATCATGCAAACTCAGGCAACACGCGCGCAACGGCTCGCAGCGGCTGATGACGTCATTGCCAATAATGACGTGCCAGATGCACTGGGATCTCAAGTAGAGTCGCTGCATCGTCGATATTTGCAACTAGCTGCGAAGAATTCTCCGCCTGCTTCGCATTGATTTTCGGTGGCACATGCTCGCAAGTGATCAACAACAACCCGATTTGCTCGCCGATACCCGGGAGCGCACGGTCTATGAACAACCGCTTAACGAACGCATGCGCACGATTTTGCGCCTTGAGCACCTGTTCGGCGCGGCGCGCGCCCGTATAAATGACGGTTCGCAGTGGGACGCGCGTAGCGCCATTGTGCATCTCATAGAAATCAATGACTTACTTGGACGGGCGGATATCAAAGGCGAGTTAATCAAAGAAATCGAGCGTCACATGGGCGTGTTTTCGGGTTTGAGAAATAACCCGAGCGTTGAACCGGGCGCGCTGGAAGAGGCCTTATCGTCGCTCCAACCCTTGGTATACCAACTCAAGACGATGTCCTGCCAGCCTGGCAATGTTTTGCGGCACGACGAACTGATCAACCAAGTAAAACAGCGCGCCGCCATTCCCGGCGGAATGTGCAGTTTCGATCTACCCGGTTTGCATTATTGGCTACATCAAGCGCCTCATACTCGCCGTGCACAGTTTTTGGATTGGCTCGCTGATCTTGAAATCATAGAGTCTGCGGTGAACACGATCTTGCAATTCGTTCGCGATAGCACCGAGCCGCAACTCACGATTGCGCCTAAAGGATTTTTCCAACAGCAACTCGATCAGGCGAGCGGCTACCAACTCGTACGGGTAATGATGATACCGAGCGATGCCTTATTCCCAGAAATTAGTGGCGGCAAACATCGCTTCGTCATCCGTTTCTTGGCGCAAAACGACACGGCGGCACGCCCACAGATAATCGAGCACGATGTCGAATTTGAACTGCAATGTTGCGTCATGTAGCGGCGGCCCCGCTACCGTCATACCCGCGCACCAAGGCGGTGAGCGCCTGGTGAAACAGCCGGGCTAGTAGTCTGTCGGACGCAGGACGATCCTACAACCGCGGCACTCAAGCGCGGCCCCTATTACTGCTAGCACCGATCACGCCTCGCGACCGATTGCAACGCCGTGACGATCGGCAAATTGGCCGCGGGAAACGCGCGCGTGTGCAAATCCCGCTCGGCAACCCATTCGATGGTTTGTCCTTCCATGCCGCGCGGTTCGTTGCGCCATTGCTGCACTTGCCAGACGTCCAAGCATACCTGGTATTCCGGATAGGCATACGGGACTTGCATAAAGGCCTTCGCGAACTCGATTTCGATACCGAGCTCTTCGCGTAACTCGCGTCGCAATGCGCTGTAGAACGACTCACGCTCCTCGACTTTACCACCGGGGAATTCCCACAGCCCGCCCTGATCTAAATGGCGATGACGCAAACTCAATAGGACCTTATGATCACGTTGCATCACGGCGGCGACTACATGCAATCGCGCTCCGGCCACACGCGCACAGGTAGGCATCGCGCAGGGCTAGCCGCTAGTTGTGGCCACCACGAGCTGCGATCGTCGTGAATAAATCGCTAACTGCGGTACTCCGCATTGATACGCACGTAATCATAAGAAAAATCGCAAGTAAGTACGCTCGCGGTGGTCGCTGCGTCGCCCAACTTGACGTTGATTTCATAGGTCGGGTTTTTCATGATTGCCGCCGCTCTTTGTTCATCGAAACCGGGTATCGCTTCACCGTGCTCGACGATCAAAAGGTCATTAATCGCGATAGAGGCGCGCGCAATCTCCAGGGCTTCGATCTCAGCGCGACCGATTGCGGCTAAGATGCGACCCCAGTTGGGATCGGCGGCAAACAAAGCTGTCTTAACCAGAGGTGACTCCGCGATCGTAAACCCCACCTGCAAACAATCCGCTTCGGTCGCCGCACCGCTCACGCATAAAGTGACACATTTTGTCGCCCCTTCAGCATCGGCAATGATCGCACGCGCTAGCGCGGCACAAATTGCTTCGATCGCTGTGCACAGCGCGTTCCAGTGAGGGTGATCCCGATGCGCGATACGCGCGCTGGGGTTCGCCGCACCAGTGGCGATCAATATGCAGGCGTCATTCGTTGAGGTATCACCATCGACGGTAATGCGATTAAACGTTCGTGAGGCAATCGCACTGAGAGTCGATTGTAGTAACTCAGGCTCGATACCCGCATCTGTCGCGATAAACGCGAGCATCGTCGCCATATTCGGCTTGATCATGCCAGCGCCTTTCACGATACCGGTAACGGTGTAATTTGCGCCTTCCACCTCGATCGCCGTGGAATAGCACTTTGAAACAGTGTCCGTCGTCATCATCGCGGCTGCAGCCGCATCCCAGTTGCCAGGCGCTAAGGATTCTACGAGATCGGGGATGACGTTTAGGATTTTTTCAACCGGCAGACGCTCTCCAATTACGCCGGTTGAAAAAGGCAAAACTTGCTCCGGTTCTACCGCAACTTGGCCCGCAATCGCGGTGCATACTGCGCGTACATCGGCCAAACCTTGCGCACCCGTTCCTGCATTCGCATTGCCGGCGTTGACAATGAGATGGCTCGCCTGGCCACAGGCTATATGTTCGCGCGCGACGACTACAGGCGCCGCACAAAACGCGTTACGGGTAAAAACACCAGCCAGCGTCGAACCTTGCCGAGCGCGAATAAGCGCAGTATCGGTGCGTCCCGCATACTTGATGCCGGCTGCCGCGGCGGCGAGTTCTATGCCGAGGATCTCGCGAGCGTGATTGTGAACGACGATCTCGGCCACCTCCGCACGCTTGACCATTCGTTATTTCAACCTGCCATGGCATTGTTTGTATTTCTTTCCTGAGCCGCACGGACACGGTTCGTTGCGACCGATCTTGCGGCCGTCACGGGTAAACGGCGTCGCGCCACTTGGCGCCGTACCGCTCGCGCTGGCATGCTGCGCGCTACGTGCCATATCCCGTTCCGCGCGTTGGCGACGTTCTTCTTCCATCTCTTCGACATCGTCACGCTCGCGTATTTCGACTTTCGATAATATGCCCACCACTTCCCGCATGATTTCCTGCAACATGTTGGAGAACATGTCGAATGCTTCGCGCTTATATTCTTGCTTCGGATTTTTTTGCGCATAGCTGCGCAGATGAATCCCTTGGCGCAAATGATCCATGGCCGCGAGATGTTCCTTCCAGTGCGAATCCAACACCTGCAACATCACCGCGCGCTCAAACTGACGCATAACCTCCGCACCGGCAAGCGCTTCTTTTTCCTCGTAGGCTTGCTCAATTGCTTTTAACACCTGCTGCCTAATTTCATCTTCAGCGAGATTTTCGTTTTCTTCTAGCCACTGTGTAAGCGGAACGTCGACGCCGAAACCGCTTTGAATAGCGCTCACCAACGCCTCTAAGTCCCAATTTTCGTGAAAGCTCTGAGGTGGAATATAGGTATCGATTAAATCGTTGACGACATCGTGGCGGATCCCTTTGACGTTCTCCGAGATATCATCCGCTTCCATAAGTTCACGTCGTTGCTCGTAGACATGCTTGCGCTGATCGTTAGCGACATCGTCAAATTCTAGCAACTGTTTGCGAATATCGAAGTTACGACCTTCGACTTTGCGCTGAGCGTTTTCAATTGCACGTGTAACCCATGGATGTTCGATCGCCTCACCTTCCTCCATGCCGAGTTTTTGCATCAACGACGCGACACGCTCGGAAGCAAAAATTCGCATTAAGTTGTCTTCGAGGGACAGATAGAAACGGCTCGACCCCGGATCACCTTGACGTCCAGCTCGACCACGTAATTGATTGTCGACACGTCTCGATTCGTGACGTTCGGTTCCGACGATGTGCAAACCACCAGCGTCGATGACCGCATCGTGGCGCTGTTGCCAAGCAGATTTGGCGGCATCGATCTGCTCTGCGGTGCCGTTCTCAGTCTCGAGTGCAGCGAGTTCGGCATCCAAACTCCCGCCTAAAACAATATCGGTACCGCGACCTGCCATGTTCGTCGCCACGGTAACGTTTCCGGGTCTTCCAGCATGCGCGATGATCTGCGCCTCCTGCTCGTGGAATTTTGCGTTGAGCACTTGGTGTTTAATAGCTTCTTTTTTTAAGAGCTTGGAAAGCAACTCCGAGCTTTCGATCGACGTAGTTCCGACCAGCGTCGGTTGACCGCGCTCGACACAGTCTTTTATGTCCTCGATGATCGCGCGGTATTTTTCTTCCGCGGTCAAAAAAATTACATCGCCCATGTCATCACGGATCATCGGCATATGGGTTGGAATAACGACTACTTCCAGACCATAGATCTGTTGGAATTCGTAGGCTTCCGTGTCGGCGGTGCCTGTCATGCCAGACAATTTGTTATACAGTCGAAAGTAGTTTTGATACGTAATCGAAGCGAGTGTTTGGTTTTCCATCTGGATGGGCACGCCCTCTTTGGCTTCCACAGCTTGATGTAAACCTTCGGACCAGCGCCGACCCGGCATAGTACGGCCGGTGAATTCGTCGACGATCACAATCTCTTCTTCAGTGACGACGTAATCGACGTCTTTTTGAAACAACGCGTGCGCGCGTAGGGCGGCGTTGACGTGGTGCATTAGGGAAATGTTATTAACGCTATAGAGACTGGCTCCTTCAGCTAGCAAGCCGGCCACAGTAAGAAGTTCTTCAACGTGTTCGTGACCACGTTCAGTCAAATGGACCTGCTTCGCTTTTTCGTCCACCCAGTAGTCACCATCACCGCTCGATTCGCCATCTTTTTCTTCTTCTGCTTGGCGATTCAATTTCGGGATTAGGCTGTTAACGCCTACGTAGAGGTCGCTACGGTCGTCTGTCGGTCCCGAAATTATCAGCGGCGTGCGGGCTTCGTCGATCAAAATAGAATCGACTTCATCGACGATTGCGAAATTCAGTTCGCGCTGCACCCGTTGCTCGGCAGCAAAGGCCATATTGTCGCGCAAGTAATCGAAGCCGAACTCGTTGTTCGTTCCGTAAGTAATGTCAGCAGCGTAGGATGCGCGACGCTCATCCTCCGCCATCCCGGAGAGGATCGTGCCGACCGATAAACCGAGAAACGTGTAGATTTTCCCGATCCACTCGGCATCGCGTTTCGCGAGGTAATCGTTAACGGTGATTACGTGGACGCTGCCGCCGGTGAGCGCATTTAGATAGGCCGGCAACGTCGCCACTAGCGTCTTGCCTTCGCCGGTTTTCATCTCCGCAATACGACCCTCGTGCAAAACCATACCGCCCATCAGCTGCACGTCAAAATGGCGCATATCGAGCACCCGTTTGCCGGCCTCTCGAACGACGGCAAACGCTTCGGGCAAAAGCGCTTCAAGCGCCTCCCCGTCACTCACGCGCTGCTTGAATTCGGCGGTTTTTGCAACCAGCGCCGCGTCATCGAGGCTCGCTAAGTCTTCCTCTAACGCATTGATTTGATTGACCGTTTTGCGCATCTTCTTGAGTAGACGGTCGTTGCGGGAGCCAAAAACGGCCCGCACCATGCGCTTCGGCAAAGACTGTGGATTCGCACTCATAGGTTTTCCGATTTCACGCCGCGACGCCGCCTAGCCACTTTAGGGATGGGACATCCAACGCTTTGCGTGTCTAGCAGTTTGTCGGCCTCGAGCTCGCCGCACCGCGGCCGCCTCGAGTCCGACCAGATTAGTAGTCTAGCAAAAACGTCGGACTCGACTCGCTCTGCCTCTTCAGCGCGATAGGCTGCGCGGGATCAAAAAACATAGTCCTCGGCGCGCGCCAAGAAGCTGCGTGGATCGACTAACTTACCATTTTCAACGACTTCGAAATGCACGTGTGGCCCTGTGGAACGACCGGTCGAGCCCAGTAAGGCGATTTCTTGGCCTTTTTCGACCCGCTCACCGAGCTTCACAAGGTTCTCCTTATTGTGGCTATAACGCGTGATATAGCCGTTGCCGTGATTGATCTCGATGGAGTTTCCGTAGCCCCAGCGCGTGCCTGACCACGTGACGATACCGGCACCGACCGCATAGACTTCCGCGCCCGTGCGTCCAGGAAAATCGATCCCGCTATGAAATTCGCGCTTTCCACTCACCGGGTGAGTACGATAGCCGAAGCCCGACGATATCCAACTATCGTGCACTGGAAAACCTGATGGTTCCATTTCTCTGCGGGTATCTTGCTCTAATAGCAAGGTTTGCAAGGCAACAAGCCGATCAGCTCGCAATTCTATTTCTTTATCCAACCAGTCGATGTTTTCGAGCAAAGTATTCCACTTGGGCGCCGACTCTTGCTTGTTGTCTGGCCCACCGAGGGCGGGTGGTTCGTCTAACTGAAACTCCTCGGGATCGAACTGTGCAGACATCACCAGGCGATCGGCCACCGCATCGAGCCGCGTCATATGCGCGTCCAATAGCCCGACACGGCCGGCTAGCGCCGTTAGGTGTGCACCGACTTCCGTGCGCAGGTCGCGCAAGATTTTACCTTGGGCTACGATCTCTGCTTGCCAAAAATCGGTCGCTATTTGGGTGTTGTCACGAACTTGCCGACTGAAAAATTCACTGCCCGCGCGAAAACTGATAACACCCACCGCGCCACAGGTAAGCACCCCCAAGATCACACAGGCGATTATTGCGGTGCACCCAAAACGAATGCGCCCGGCCGCACCCTTAGATGCGTTTAGGAAGACGATTTCCATGCTTAGACACGCCCCCAAATGTTGTTGTTGTGCGTGAGCTTGGAGCTCGAACCGGAGTGAGCAATGCCATTTAAGACCACGACCCCGATCGGCGCGATCATCGCGAAGTCTCCGCGCCTCAATGAGCTTCTAGAGACTGCCGATCAGCTAACTCAGCTAACTCGCCGCATCGGCGCGAAACTACCGGCCGAACTGGCTCGCTGCGTGCGCGTCGCGTCTTTTCGCGACGGCGTATTAGTTATTGTCGCCGCATCGCCTGCATGGGCAGCGCGAATGCGGTATGCCTCCCCTGAATTGCTCGCCGCCCTGAACAACGAACCTGCAACGGCCGGCGTCAATTCAATCGAAGTCCGTGTAAGCTCTAATCCCGACACTATTACCAACGATCGATTCACTTAATTCGCGGTGAAATGAGTCGGTGTAAGTCGTTATTTCTGCCTTATCTACTCTATACTCGTTTGCTCTAGGAGACGACTGCGGGCTGCTGGAAAGAAATCGGTAGCTCGTCGCCTTCGTCGAACGAGACCAACTCCCACGCATTACGCGTCGCTAACAACTTCCTAAGTAGTTTGTTGTTGAGCTGATGCCCGGATTTATGTCCGTGAAATGCCCCGATTAAGCTATGGCCGAGCAAATACAGATCACCAATTGCATCGAGGATTTTATGTTTGACAAACTCATCCTCATAACGCAAGCCATCTTCGTTAAGAACGCGGAAGTCATCGACCACAACTGCATTATCGAGACTGCCACCTAGCGCGAGGTTACGACCGCGAAGTGCCTCAACATCGCGCATAAAACCAAACGTGCGCGCACGACTAACTTCTTTCACGAACGACGTCGTTGAGAAATCGATCTCCGCGCATTTGCTAGTTTGTTCGAAAAACGGGTGATCGAACTCGATCGTAAACGATACCTTGAAGCCGTCGAAGGGTTCAAATCGCGCCCATTTGTCGCCGTCTTTTACCGACGTTTTACGTTTAATACGTATGAAGCGTTTCGGCGCATCTTGCGTTTTCACACCCGCGGATTGAATAAGGAAAACAAACGGCCCCGCGCTACCGTCCATGATGGGGACTTCCGCTGCACTGAGATCAACGTAAGCGTTATCTATTCCTAAGCCCGCGAAAGCGGATAGCAAATGTTCTACCGTCGCGATACGCACATCGTCGCTGACCAAGCTCGTCGAGAGGCTGGTGTCGCCGACGTTCGCGGCGCTCGCGGTGATCTCGACCGCCGGCTCTAGATCGACGCGTCGAAAAACAATGCCCGTATCGGGCGCCGCTGGCCGTAGTGTTAGCAACACCTTTTTGCCGGTGTGCAAACCCACGCCGGTGGCACGGATAACATTTTTAAGCGTGCGTTGGTAGATCATTCACTCCCCCGCTCCCCAAGAACCTCGTTCATTCAAGCGATATTACCACAGCCAATGCATGCTCGGAAAGCTGCTCGTAATCAAGCGTTTAGCGTACTTACCCATACTCGAGCCGCAACTTCTTTGATGACCGAAAATACTTTCAGTCTGCTTGACGACGAAGGAACGCAGGAATGTCTAAATAATTTCGTTCCGATTCCTTGGCGATAGTCTCAGGTGGCGTCGGCGTCGGGAGCCGGTTAACCCTGGGCTCGATGCGCTCCGAGACCTCGGCAGCGACCCGTGGCGGCGCTTCGACGTCGGCTTGCTTGTCCAACTTGCGGATCACGGTGGGTTTTTCCAAGCGTCCATAGTCAACCGCCGCCGCTGCGGGCTTGGGCGTCGCGCCGAGGTCGTCTCTGGCGCGCACCTCGCTGCCGATCCCGGTTGCAACCACAGTCACACGCAGTTCATTTTCGAGATCGGGATCGAGTACCGTGCCGACCACGACGGTAGCGTTGTCCGAGGCAAAGGTTTTCACGGTGTTACCGACTTCCTCAAATTCACCCATCGTGATATCCATTCCGGAAGTGATATTCACCAATATTCCTTTTGCGCCAGCGAGATTAACGTCTTCAAGCAGCGGACTTGCAATCGCATCCTCGGCAGCGTCTACCGCGCGCGTGGTGCCTTTGCCACGTCCCGTGCCCATCATCGCCATGCCCATTTCCGACATTACCGTGCGCACGTCAGCGAAATCGACGTTAATCAAGCCCGGGCAGGTAATCAACTCAGCGATCCCTTGAACTGCACCGAGCAAGACGTCATTCGCCGCTTTAAACGCCGACAATAAGCTGATATCACGCCCCAAGACGCTGAGGAGCTTTTCATTGGGTATGGTAATTAGGGAATCGACAAACTGGCCCAATTCCTTTATGCCGTGATCGGCTACTTGCGAGCGCTTGCGGCCCTCGAATGGGAATGGTCGGGTGACCACGGCAACGCTGAGAATGTCCATCTCCCGGGCGATTTCCGCCACTACTGGTGCCGCGCCGGTACCGGTACCACCCCCCATACCGGCGGTGATGAATAACATATCCGCACCCTCCAGCACATCGCTGATCCTGTCACGATCCTCAAGCGCAGCTTGCCGACCGACATCGGGGTTGGCGCCCGCGCCGAGCCCTTTTGTGATATCGCTGCCAAGTTGCAATACCGTTTTCACCTCAGAATTTTTCAACGCCTGCGCGTCTGTATTCGCACAGACGAATTCGACACCATCGATCTTTGCATCCAGCATATGTTGGACGGCATTGCCACCACCACCACCGATGCCGATAACTTTTATCACTGCACTTTGACTATAAGCATCCATTAGTTCAAACATTTGCTTTCCTCCGCGTCATGGCTTAGCACTTAATCGCTAATACCGGTAGACATTTATAAACAATCTATAAGCACTTAAAAATTCCCGTGGAACCAACGTTTCATTCGCTCCCAAACCCCTTTACCAGAATCTGTTTGACTCCCGTGGCCACTCAAATAATGATCCGCCTGATTACCAAACATCAGCAGGCCAACACCCGTGGCATAAATCGGATTGCGAACGACTTCCGATAGACCTGACACCAACTGCGGCACACCCATGCGTACCGGCATGTTGAAAACTTCTTCGGCTAGATCGATCGCGCCATCCATCTTTGCGCCTCCCCCGGTTAACACCACACCGGAGGCCACCATGCCTTCGAAACCGCTGCGTTTGAGCTCGGCGTGGGCGAGCGTGAAAAGTTCTTCGTAGCGGGGTTCGACCACCTCGGCGAGTGTCTGCCGTACGAGACGACGCGGTGCCCGATCACCCACGCTCGGCACCTCGATCGTTTCATCCGGATTCGCCAGCTGTGGAAGCGCGCAGGCGTATTTGAGCTTGATGTCTTCGGCATGATGGGTCGGCGTACGTAATGCGACCGCAATATCGTTCGTGACCTGATCACCAGCTATCGGTATTACGGTCGAATGGTGAATCGATCCGTTAGAATAGATCGCGATATCGGTCGTCCCGCCGCCGATGTCACAAAGACACACGCCGAGTTCTTTTTCGTCTTCCGTTAGAACGGCGTAAGACGATGCCAGTTGTTGCAAGATGACGTCGTCGACCTCGAGCCCGCAGCGCCGCACACATTTGACGATGTTTTGGGCTGCACTCACGGCACCGGTAACAATATGCACGCGTGCCTCCAGGCGCACCCCCGACATCCCGATTGGCTCGCGGATCCCTTCTTGGCCATCGATGACGAACTCCTGCGGTAATATGTGGAGAATTTTTTGATCCGCCGGTATGGCCACCGCACGCGCGGCATCGATAACTCGCTCCACGTCGTTGTTCACGACTTCATTGTCGCGAATCGCGACAATGCCGTGAGAATTCAGACTGCGGATATGGCTGCCGGCAATGCCGGCGTAAACCGAATGGATTTCACAGCCGGCCATGAGCTCGGCCTCTTCGATGGCGCGTTGAATCGACTGCACGGTCGATTCGATATTGACCACGACACCCTTTTTTAGGCCGCGCGAAGGATGCGAACCGAGGCCAATCACTTCCAACTGTCCTTCGGCCGAAACCTCCCCCACAATCGCAACAACTTTGGAGGTTCCGATGTCTAATCCGACCAGCAAATTTTTCTCGGGCTTGCGCATGTTCAACATTCCCGGGGCGCGGTCATCAAAAGGCCCTGCGCCTTGCCTGCGGCGCGCGCCGTTCCCAGTCGCCGCGCCGCGTCACAGGGTTCGGTCGTGCCCGTGTGCGGCGCTTGTTCGTCGCAGGCAGGATCGCGCGAAACTGCGGCACGCATTTTCAGCGCGAAGCCGTTCGTGTAACGAAGATCGACGACGTCGACCCGCTCCTCGACGGGGCGCAAGATCGACGCATAAATTTGTGCGAAGCGGTGGACACGCTCGCTAAGCGCAGCACGTCCCAAACGCAGTCGGATCCCGTTACTTAATTTCACCTCCCAGGCACGGCGTTCGGACAACGCGATACCTGCCACTTGCAGGCCGTGCGGCGCGAACCGCTCAGTGAGGGTTGTCAGTTGCGTTAGCACCTCGATTTCGGAACCTACCGGCCCCGTCAGCGGCGTTAGATGGGGGGGAAAACTCGCACGCGGCGGCGCGAAAATATCACCATCCGCATTGAGCAAACTATGCTCCCCCCAATACGCGACGGCTTGTTGTTCACGCACCGTAACAACCAAAGTATCGGGCCACACGCGGCGCACGGACGCTTCCGCCAACCACGGTTCGAGCAGAATTCGGTCTCGAACTCCTTGCACATCGATGTCGAAAAACCCACCCCTAACCGCATCTGTCACGAGGTCACGGATACGTTGCGGATCGAGCTTACGAAATTCTCCTTCGACGGCGATTTTGCGGATCGGCAACGCGTTTGGTTCGAGCACAAACTGTGACCAATATCCGGCGCACCCTACTGCAATTGCCAGCGCCACGCTGATGCTAACGAGTAGCGATCGATGCAAAGATGTTTCCGGTAACAGTTCCGCTTGCATATTGTGCGCACCGCCGATCATTTATGACACGCCAGCGTGGTGTCGGTAAAACTCGAGGCGAGGATCGCAAGTACTAAATCTTCGAAGGACATTCCAGCTGCTGCCGCTGCCATCGGCACCAGGGAATGATCCGTCATACCGGGAATGGTGTTTAATTCCATTAAGTAAGGGTCACCGGCACTATCGACCATGAAATCGATACGCCCCCAACCGCGCGCACCAAGCGCCGCAAACGCCTCCAGACCCAATTTCGCATAGCGTGCCACGGTGGCGGCCGACAACGGCGCCGGGCACAAATAGCGCGTCGCCTCGGAGTTGTATTTTGCGTCGTAGTCATACCAACCTTCCGAGGTTTCCAATTCGATAATTGGCAACACTTGACCGGCAACAATCGCTAACGTGTATTCGCGACCCACAACCCAGTTTTCGACCAGAATGCGCTTGTCGTAGCGGCCCGCTAAGGCGAAGGCGTCCTTAAGTTCACTCTGAGCGCTAACTTTGGATACCCCAATGCTCGAACCCTCACTGACCGGCTTCACCGCCAAGGGATAGCTTAGTGACTCGAGCTCGCTGAAATCTTCCGTGTCGTGCGCCAGCACGCGAAAATCCGGAGTTGGCAAACCGAGGTTTTGCCACACCCATTTGGCGCGCTGCTTATCCATGGCAAGGGCACAGGCGAGCACGTCGCTTCCGGTGAACGGAATTCCTAGGCAACGCAATGCACCCTGTACGCAACCATCCTCACCCCCCCGGCCATGGAGAGCGACGAACACCCGCTCGGGATGGTGTTCATTCATTACGGCATAGAGATCACCGCGTAGATCTATCCTGACGGTGTCTACCCCCGCGCGGACGAGCGCCGCGGCAATCGCGGCACCCGAACGCAAGGAGATCTCGCGCTCAGTCGAATCCCCTCCCATCAACACTGCGACTCGCCCACAGCGCGCTATCATGTCGCCGTCGTGACGCGTGCCACTCATTGCCGACTAACCTCCCCGACAATGCGAACTTCGAGCTCCAGTTCGAGGCCAAATCTGCGCGCCACTGTTGTTCGGATCTGGTCGATCAATGTCTCGATGTCGCCGGCGCATGCGTCGCGATCATTGATAATAAAGTTCGCGTGCTGTTGAGAAACATGACACCCACCTACGCGTTGGCCTTTCAAACCAGCAGCCTCGATCAAACGACCAGCAAAATCTCCCGGCGGATTTTTAAACACTGATCCGCAGCTGGCTTGGCCGGTCGGTTGGGAGCGCGCACGTTCTGCCAAGAGCGTTTTAATCTGTGCGAACGCCGCCTCACCCGAGCCTTCTTGTAGGCACAGCGTCGTGGCGACAAACCATTCTTCGCTGGGCGCGCTAACGCTTCGATAGGCGACGCTAAAATCTGCGCGTGCTCGCTGGTGGTAATGCCCACCCCGATCGACAGTGACGACCCCTTCGACCAAGTTCCAAATTTCGCCGCCAAAGGCGCCCGCGTTCATCGCTAATGCGCCCCCGATCGAACCTGGGATCCCCGCTAAAAATTCACCGCCGACCAAATTCGCGTGCGCCGCAAAACGCGCCACTTTAGGGCACGGCACACCCGCCTCGGCGCGAATACCGTGTCCGGCTAAGCGCTCCAAACCACGCAAGCCGGGTGTCGTATTTATTGCCGTGCCCGCAATCCCCCCGTCACGAACTAACAAATTGCTGCCGAGACCTAGCCACAACAAGACTTCATCGGGCGGCATCGCTTGCAGAAACACGCTCAGATCTTCGTGGTCCAGCGGTTCGAAGTAACGCAAGACTTCGCCGCCCGTGCGCCATGAACAGTGCTTTGCCATCGCTTCGTGACGTCGCCGCAAACCGTGAACCGGTACTTGCTCGAACCACAGTTCTTCCGCGACGATCATGCGCAACGGGCTCCCAGATCATCGCCGCCAGCGTCCGCTGTCCCGCTGCTCCGCGACTTGGAAAAAGTCATTGATTCGGGAATGCGACCGATTGATCCGGCGCCCAAGAACAACAACAAGTCGCCATCCTCGAGTAACTTGGCACACAAATCTAGGGTCTGCTCCGGTGCGGCGACGAAGATCGGATCGACATCACCGCGCAAACGAATCGCGCGCGCCAGGGCGCGACCGTCGGCGCTAGAAATGGGCTCCTCCCCGGCGGGATAGACGTCTAACAACAGCAATAGATCAACGTCCGATAAGACGGCAACGAAATCTTCAAATAGATCACGCGTACGCGAATAGCGATGCGGTTGAAACGCGACCACGAGGCGTCGTGCCGGCCAGCTTTCTCGTGCGGTACGCACGACGGCTTCGATTTCGCGAGGGTGATGGCCGTAGTCGTCGACTACCAACACCGTGCGCGCGGTATCGAGTCGATAATCGCCGCGTACTTGGCACCGGCGCCCCACGCCGGCAAAACTTGCGAGAGTTTGTTGGATCGCAGCGTCAGAAATGCCGAGCTCTTGGCCCACGGCCACGGCTGCGACCGCGTTCAGCGCATTGTGGCGACCGGGCATATTCAACGCTAGTTCTAGCGTATTTAGGACTCCGCGTCGGGTAACTTGAAAGTGGGTCTGGGCACCATCGATGCGCAGATCATGCAAATGGAAATCAGCATCGAGGGAAGCGCCATAAGTGAGTACCCGGGTACGAAATTCGCCCGCGATGGCGCGCACGTTGTCGTCATCTATGCAAACAACGGCAACGCCGTAGAACGGCAGACGGCGAAAAAACGCCACGAAGCTCGCTTTGAGTTGTTCGAATTCACCTCCATAGGTCGACAGATGATCGTGATCAATATTAGTCAAAACCGCGATAAGCGGACTGAGCATCAAAAACGACGCGTCGCTTTCGTCGGCTTCTGCGACCAAATAAGTGCCGCTGCCTAAGCGGGCATGCGAACTCGCGCTCTGCAATAAACCACCGATCACGAACGTGGGATCCAGACCACCACCGGCGAGCACGCTAGCGACCAGGCTCGTAGTGGTTGTTTTGCCATGTGTTCCCGCGATTGCAATACCGCTTCTAAAACGCATCAACTCAGCGAGCATTTCGGCGCGGGGGATGCTCGGTATTCGCGCGTCGCGCGCGGCGATGAGTTCGACGTTATCGGCGCTGATCGCACTCGAATAAACGACGACGTCTGCGCCATGGACATGTTCTGCTGCGTGGCCACTAACGACCCGTACACCGAGATCTTGCAAGTGACTGGTCATGCGATTGGCGACGAGATCAGAACCTGAAATTTGATAGCCAAGCGTGCACAGCAGCTCAGCGATGCCGCTCATACCCGCGCCACCGATGCCGACAAAGTGAATGTGCCCGACCTTATGCATCGAGATTTGATCGCCGTTAGCCATTGCACAAGCCCAAACAGTGTTGCGCGACAACATCGGCAGCGTCGGGGTGAGCCAAAGTACGTGCCTTACAAGCCATCTCGAGGCGACGCTCCGGCGCCGCGCCCAAGTCCTGCAAATGAGGAGCGAGCTGTCGCGCACTGAGATCCTTTTCTTTGATCACGATCGCAGCACCGGCCGCGGCAAAATGGCGCGCATTGGCGTACTGATGATCATCAACTGCGAATGGATACGGCACCAAGATCGCACCGAGGCCAACTAATGCTAACTCTGCCAATGTCGAAGCACCCGCACGACACACGACAAAATCTGCCCAGCGATACGCCACGGACATATCTTCGATAAAGGCACTCACCTCGGCATCGCAGCCAGCTTCGTGATAACGCGTCATGGTCTGCTGCAACTCATCGCGCCCGCTTTGATGTTTCACCACGAGCCCCTCGATGGCACTCGCCGCCAGCGCCGCGGGCAACACGGTGTTGAGGCGGTGTGCACCGTGGCTACCGCCCAGCACGAGGACCCGACAACCGCGACGCCCCTGCAAACGATCACGCGGATGAGGTGATCTGCCGATATTTCCACGCACCGGATTGCCCGTGGTAATCGCGCCAACGGCGGACTGAAAACTGCCTTGGTAGGTCTCGAGCACACGGGTCGCAATCTTGGCGAGAAGTTGATTGGTATATCCAGGGATCGCGTTTTGCTCGTGAATCACTAGCGGCTTGCGACACAACCACGCCGCGAGACCGCCAGGGCCACTGACAAAACCACCAAACCCGAGGACAACGCGGGGTCGCACGCGCAGCATTGCCCACAACGACTGACATAGGGCAATGCTCAGTTTCAACGGGGCACCAAGCAAACGCCCGAGGCCACCGCCTCGTAGACCACTGACCGTGATGCGCAGCAAACGGATCCCGTGCTTAGGAACCACCTGGGTCTCGATGCCATGGCGAGAACCCAACCAACACAGATCCACCCCCTGAGTGCGTAGCACCCGGGCCACTGCGAGTCCTGGATAGACATGCCCTCCGGTACCGCCTGCGAGTATCAACACGGTACAGCCACTCATCGGCCATCCTCAACACGGTTCTTCATGGTGCGTCACCGATCGCGCGACCGATGCGATAAGCCTGCCGTGCTTCGACACCGACGCGCAGCACCAAGGCCAGCGCGACCAAGGTAACGACGATCGAATTTTTGCCGTAACTGATCAGCGGCAAAGCTAAACCTTTAACTGGCAAGAGGCCTAGATTCACCGCAATATTGATAAAGGCTTGGAGCCCGATTAACAGGCCGACACCGTAAGCTAGATGGGCCGCAAAACGCTGGCCAACGTGCTCCGCCAAACCGCCGATGTAAAAAATCCGCCACATCAGAAAAGTGAATAAGCCGATGATGAGCAAAGAACCGAACACGCCGAGTTCTTCACCGATGACGGCAAAAATAAAATCTGTATGCACTTCCGGCAGGTAGAACTGCTTTTGAATACTATTGCCGAGACCCACGCCCAACCATTCGCCGCGGCCGAAGGCCATTAACGCTTGGGTAACTTGAAAACCAGCTCCACCGGGATCAGCCCAAGGATCCAGAAATCCGACGACGCGGTCTATGCGGTAATCCGATTGCGCGATCATTGCGACCAGCGCACAAAAAGCGACCACCGACCATGCGAAAAGTCTGCACACCGGCACACCGCCGAAGAACAGCATGCCGAGCGTCGTCACGAACAAAACGGCCGTTGCACCTAAGTCGGGTTCCAACAACAACAAAGCGGCGAACAATGTAACGATGCCAATCGGTTTAATGAAACCGACAAAGTCACGCCTCACGCGCTCGTGGTGACGCACAAGATAACTTGAAATGTAAATGATGACGGCCAACTTCGCAGGTTCGGAAACTTGGAGCGAAAACGAACCAAGGCTCAACCACCGCATGCTGCCATTCACTTCCTTACCGATACTCGGCACGCTCACCAGCCCGAGTAGTATCAGGGCGATGAACAACAACACCGTGCTCATGCGTCTTATAAACGCCAGCGGCGTTTGTAAGACGAGGTAACCCAGAACAGAACCGATGCACACAGCAGCAACCTGGCGCCGAAAGTAATACAACTCATCCAAGCCTTCGCCCTCGGCAATCAACAACGAAGCCGACGCCACCATGAGCAATCCGATACCCACGAGCGCCGTCACAGCCGCCGCGAGCCAAACGTCGAACAAGGGCGCGTCGAGCAAGCGATAATGCGGTTTATGTGCGACTGGGACAGCCTGCGTCATCGCTCCAAAACCTCGTTCACGGCACGCTGATAGGCTTTGCCGCGAGCGGCAAAATCACTAAACATGTCGAGACTCGCGCACGCCGGTGAGAGCAGCACGGCCTCGCCGGGGCGCACCACATCGGCGGCGTGTGCGACCGCGGCGCTTAGATCCGAGGCCTCGATGACGGCGAGCGCTTGCGGCACCACCGCGGCAATTCGGGGCGCGTCTACACCGATCAAAACCACGGTGTGCACACGTTCGTGCAGCGCTGCACCTAGGGGCGCGAAATCCGCACCTTTGCCCATCCCGCCCGCAATGAGCACGCCACTTCGACCCTCAAAAACCGCTTCGATCGCTGCCACCGCGGCACCGACATTGGTTGCTTTGGAGTCGTCATACCAACGGACATCTGCTCGTTCTGCGATTAGCTCGCAGCGATGTGGTAGACCAGTAAAATTTCGCAGAACTTGCATTTGGGTTGCGCGCGCTACACCCAGCGCATCGGTTATCGCCACTGCTGCCAAAGCGTTGTACAAATTGTGGCGGCCGGGGAGATGCAATTCGGTGGCGCATAATAGCGGCGCGGCGCCACAACACAACCACGACTCACCGCGCTGTGAAATAAGGCCATAGTCGGCTTCGCGTGCACCCGTGAGCGATACGCCCAGGGTTTTTCCATAGCGGCGTTGCGCCTGCCGGACGAGCGGATCATCTAAGTTTAAAACCATGATATCCGCGCCATCGAGTACGCGCGCTTTAGCCGCAGCATAGGCCGCAAGGTTTTGGTGGCGGTCTATGTGATCGGCGCTGACATTGAGCAGGCAAGCGCAATGTGCCTGGAGTTTGCGCGTTAATTCGAGTTGAAAACTCGACAACTCGAGCACGTAATAATCGGGGCTCTCTTCGGCCAGCAAAGCGAGCGCGGGAGTGCCCAAATTTGCGCCGGCTAGCACGCGTTGACCGGCGCCACGCAGAATGTCCGTGACTAAAGTTGTCACCGTGCTTTTACCGTTTGATCCTGTGATCGCGATGATCGGCGCCGACGCCGCGCGCGCGAACAACTCGATATCCCCGATTATCTCGACGCTATTAGCACGCGCTGCCGCAAGCGCCGGGTGATCCAGGGGCACACCCGGGCTGACTATGATGCGTTTTGCCGCGCGCAGCGCGTCAGCGGGAATTGGGCCGCAAACACAGGCCGCCGCTGGCAGCAGTTCACGGACCCGCTGCAAAGCTGGGGGCGCCTTGCGCGTATCGAACAACAGCGGTTCGATCCCTTGGGCGCATAAATAGCGGGCACACGACAAACCCGTGGTGCCGATACCCACAATGACGTCTCTGCCGCACGCGTTCACTGCCTCATTAACCACTGCCTCTGACACCACCGCCGCGCCCATCGCTAACGGATCTTCAAAGTCGCCAGACCGACCAATACGAGGATTACAGTGATGATCCAGAACCGCACGATCACGCGCGGTTCGGGCCAACCCTTGAGCTCAAAGTGATGGTGTATTGGCGCCATGCGAAATATTCGCCGTCCGGTCAGCTTGAACGACAGCACTTGCAGAACCACCGATACGGTTTCGAGCACAAAAACGCCGCCCATAATCAAAAGCACCAATTCTTGGCGCACAATCACAGCAACCACACCTAAAGCCGCACCGAGTGCGAGCGCGCCGATATCACCCATAAAAACCTGCGCGGGATAGGTGTTAAACCACAAAAAACCCAAGCCGGAACCAACGATCGCTCCGCAAAAAATGCACACTTCACCAACGCCCGCGATGTAAGGCACACCGAGGTAACGCGCGAAATTGATGTGGCCGGTTACATAAGCAAAAATGATCAGCGCTGCGGCGACTAACACTGTGGGCATGATCGCGAGACCATCCAAACCGTCGGTAAGATTTACCGCATTGCTCATCCCCACGATGACAAAATATGTCAATAAGACGTAGACGCCGCCGAGGTTCACGGCGACGTCTTTAAAAAAAGGCACAATAAGCTGCGTTTCCGCCCCACCTTTAGCCAAGGTATACAGCACCCAGGCCGTGACCAAAGCGCAGACGGATTGCGCTAGATACTTCTGCGTCGCCGTGAGCCCTCTGTGATCGCGGCGAGTAAATTTCAGATAGTCGTCGGCCCAGCCGATGGCACCAAACGCCAATGTCGTGAGCAACACGATCCACACGAAACGATTTTCGAGGTCGGACCACAGCAACGTCGCCACCGCAACCGAAACCAAGATCAGCATGCCGCCCATCGTCGGCGTGCCACGCTTGGAAAGGTGGGACTCCGGGCCATCGTCACGCACGTTCTGCCCAACCTGCAAGGTGCTCAGTTTGCGGATCATGAGCGGGCCAATAAACAAACTGAGCAGCAGCGCCGTCAGCGCCCCAAGGATGGTACGCAGTGTCAGATATCGAAATACGAAAAACCCCGAATCGATGCGGCCGAGCCATTCCGCCACATACATCAACATGACGCCTGCTCCTGAGCCGCCAGCGCCGCAACGACGCGTTCGAAACGCATTGTACGTGAAGCTTTTACCAACACGACAAGATCCGGCGCTGCGGCCGCGCGCAGCGTCGCGACTAACGCGTCGACCGAAGCAAAGCTTTCACCGCCGTGACCAAACGCCAAAGCCGCTTCGGCCGCCAACTCCCCTACAGCGAGTAAGCGTTGCACACCTGCAGCCCGGGCGTCGGCGCCCGCTTGGCGATGATACGCGACGCCTTCGTCACCCAACTCCGCCATATCTCCCAACACCAGCCAGCGCCGTTGCGACATGTTTTTCAGTAGCGCAAGCCCCGCACGCAACGAGCTTGGGTTCGCGTTATACGTATCATCGACCAGGGTCATGCCGGCGATCCCGGCGCACCGTTGCAGACGACCGCGAACAGGGGCGACAGTGCTGAGCCCGCGCTGCATTTCTTCGCAGCGAAAACCGAGCGCGTACGCGCAGGCGCAGGCCGCGAGCGCGTTCGTCACGTTGTGGGCACCATCGACGGCGAGGCGCATGGTAGCGTGGTCGATGCCCACGCTGAGCCCAAAGCTCAAGCCCGCGCCAAGACCGTGTTCGACGACGTGGGTGGCCCACAGATCTGCTCGACCGCGTTGACTGAATTCGACTTTTCGTGCACTGCCGGCGAGTTCTCGCCATAAGGGCGCGTAATGATCATCGGCATTGATGATCGCGATCCCGTCAGACTCGAGGGTGGCGTAGATCTCGCCCTTCGCCGCGGCGACATCGGCAATACTGCCAAATCCCTCGAGGTGCGCCGGCCCACACATGGTGACAACCGCGACGCTCGGTTTCGTGATGGCACACAAACGCGCGATCTCACCGCGGTGATTCGCGCCCATTTCAACGACCGCGTAGCGGTGCACCACGTCGAGATCAAAAAGCGTCTTAGGCACCCCGATATCATTGTTGTAGTTACCCATGCTAGCCAACACGGATCCGCGTTGTGCGAGGATCGCGGCGAGCATTTCCTTGCTCGTCGTTTTACCGTTACTCCCCGTAATCGCGGCAACCGGAAGGTCGTGCTGAGCGCGCCACGAGGCGGCGAGATCACCCAGCGCGCAGCGTGTGTTACGCACGGCCAAGAGCGGTAATGCGGTGGTCATCGGTCGTTGAATAACGGCGCCGGCCGCGCCTTTTGCGGCCGCGACCTCGAGCATGTCATGACCATCGAAACGATCGCCGCTGAGCGCGAAGAATAATTCCCCAGCCTTGAGTTGCCGGGTATCGGTGCTCACCCCATAAAACGAATCTGTGGTGTGCGACAACAAATCTGCACGCATTGCGGTCGCCGCACTGGTAAGCGTCATTTCAATCACGGCCGTAACTCGCAAGTGCCCGCCGCACGACATCCGCATCGCTAAAACTAGTGCGCTGCTCGCCGATCAATTGTTCGCGCTCGTGCCCTTTGCCCGCGATTAGCACGATGTCTCGCGGGGATGCGCTCGCCACAGCTGCGCTAATTGCGCGCTCACGGTCGTGCTCTACCCCGACCTTGGCGGGCGCACGAACACCGGCGAGTATTTCGTGCACGATCGCGCTATTACTTTCGCTCCTTGGATTGTCTGCTGTCAGCACGATACGATCGGCATAGCGCTCAGCAAGCGCACCCATCGGAGCACGTTTGGCACGATCCCGATCGCCACCGCAGCCAAATACGCATATGAGTTGTTCGTGTTCCAAGGCGCGCAAAGTCTGCAACACGTTCTCCAAGCTATCGGGCGAGTGTGCGTAATCGACTACCACCCGCGGCAGGACGCCATTTCCGCCGAACATCTGCACACGTCCAACGACTGGTTGTAGAAATGCCAACGTCGCCAAACCCCGCTCGATGCCGACACCAAACGCTAATAAATCGGCCAAACACGCCAGCACGTTTTGCACATTAAAGGCGCCCAATAGCTGCACCTCGACGGCACCATTACCGCAGCTGGTCGTGACATCGATGCAAGTACTAGTGTTACCAGAGCGTAGCTTCCTGGCCCACACATAGTCGCTACTATCACTCGCCGCCCGCGGCCCGATCCCGTAACGCCACACGCGCGCATCCGCGGCCAATGATGCAATGAGTGCCTCGCTACGCCCGTCGTCACAATTCACCATGGCGTGCTTGAGACCAGGGCTTTTAAACAAGGAACGCTTGGCGTTGAAGTACGCATCGAGATCGCGATGATAATCGAGGTGATCGTGCCCCAAACCAGTGTAGATCGCGCAATCGATGTCGCTGCCACGCAAACGTGACTGCGCTAAACCATGCGACGAGGCCTCTATGGCAACTTTTTTGATGCCGCGGGCACGAAACTCGGCAAAATAACGCTGCAAGGAAATCGCATCCGGTGTCGTTAGCTGCGTCTCTGCCAGGGACCCGCGTGTGCCGGCGCCGAGCGTACCGATATAAGCCGCGCTTTCGCCCAGATAATCCCACGCTTGGGTAATCAGATGCGCGACGGTTGTTTTTCCATTCGTTCCCGTCACGGCGCTGACGTCGAGGGCGCGCGACGGTGCAGCGTAGAATTGCGCTGCAATCGGACCTAATTGAGCCGCCAAGCTTTCAACCATCACCAGCGGTGTCGACACCGCGAGCGCGGCATCAGTCGCGTCGGCGACGACCGCGACGGCGCCGCGTGCTATCGCCTCTGCCGCGAACTTCTGCCCATGCACACGTGTGCCGGGTAACGCAAAAAAACAATCCCCCGGCACTACGTTACGGCTATCGATGGCGAGGCCATGCACGATAATTTCCTGCCAGCTCGCTGGACTAACTGCTCGCACCACGACGTTCGCTAACAATGTCGATAGTTGCATGCCTGGTGTCGTCGACATCGCTGCCACCACGATCAGTAGTTCCCCGCTGAGGGTGCGCCGCTGGCCAAACGCACATCGACCGATGTATCGGGATACGCGTCCGGGCTTAGGTTCATGATGCGCGCCACGTCGTGCATCACCTGCCCGAATACGGGAGCCGCAACTTGACCGCCAAAATGTTGACCTCGACGGGGGCCATCGATGATTACTACGGCGACTAGTTTCGGCGCCGTGGCAGGGATAAAACCCGCGAATATTGAGAGATATTCGTCGGCGGCATAGCCTTGACCCGTACGATATTTATGCACAGTGCCAGTTTTACCTGCCACTTGGTAACCCGGCACCGCGGCGGCGCTTGCGGTGCCATCGCTAACGACCTTGCGTAGCATGCGATTAACCGCAGCGACCACCTCTGCACGGAGAACTCGCTCGCCGCGAATCGCAGTATTCTGCTTCAGCACCGTGGCAGGACGGAGGATCCCACCACTCGCGAGCACTGCATAAGCTCGTGCGAGTTGTAATCCCGTCACCGATAAGCGATAACCAAACGCGAGTGTCGCTTGTTCTATTGCGCGCCAGTCTGCCGGTAAATCTAAACGGCCTGTTCTTTCGATCGGCAAGCCCACACCCGTGTTGTGACCCAAGCCCACGCGATCGAAAATCCGCCACATTTGTTCGGCGTCCATAGACAAGGCAATCTTACTGACTCCAACGTTGCTGGATTTTTCCAGGATCTGCGCGACGGTGAGGCGCCCGTAATTATGCATATCCCTGACGGTGTGATGGCCGACTTTAAAAAACCCCGGCGCCGTGTCGATTAGCGTGCGAGGCGTGCAAATCTCCGCTTCCAAGGCAGCCGCAATCGTAAAAGGTTTGATCGTCGAGCCGGGTTCGAAAGGATCGGTGATAGCGCGGTTACGGTAGTTCTCCCCTTTGAGGTCGCGGCGATTATTCGGGTTGAACGAAGGTTGATTCACGAGCGCTACGACTTCCCCGGTCTCGACGTCCAAGATGACCACAAACCCAGCACGCGCACCGTGACGCTGCACGGCTTCTTTGAGTTCCCGGTAGGCAACGTATTGCACCCGTCGGTCCAAACTTAAACTTAGATCGTGACCCGGTTCCACCGCACGGAGCCGTTCGATTTCTTCGACAACTCGCCCATGGCGATCTCTGAGCAACCGTACTTTGCCCGCGTGTCCGGCCAAGGTGTCGTTGAAGGCGAGTTCTATGCCTTCTTGGCCCTTCTCGTCGACATTAGTGAACCCCAGTAGATGGGCAGTGACCTCGGCAGTTGGATAGTAACGACGGTATTCGTCCTGGAGCCACAAGCCCTTGATGCCGCTGGCGGCAACCTTCATAGCGAGCTCTGGTTGTACTTGACGGCGCAGATAAAGAAAGCGGCGCTGGCGGCGCGGCACGAGCAGCGTTTCTAAATGAGATTCCGTGGTCTCGAGCAAAGTCGCAAGACGTGGCCATTGATGGGGATAATTCACTAATACCGAGGGATCGCCGATAACCGATTTTGCTGGTGCACTGATCGCTAACACCTCCCCGTTGCGATCCGAAATCATGCCTCGGTGCGGCAAGGTCTTACTTTCGACGATGGTATTCGCGTTAGCACGTTGCTGCAGTTCCTGTCCATTGCTTAGTTGCAAATCGGCCGCTTTCCACATCAACAAAAACGCACACGCGATCGCGGCACCCATCACCGCTCGACGTCGCCATGGATGCCCACATGGACGTATCGCGGTCATGGGGCTACACGGGATACGCGGGTCGCTGCCGGCGTCGTCATGCCGAGCTGTTCACGCGCGACTTGTTCGACACGGCGGTGCGCACCCAAGGTAGCCTGTTCCAGCAATAGTCGCGTCCATTCGCGCTCGAGTTCTTTCGCGTTACTGTCGAGGCTGCGCAGTTCAACAAACCGTTGCCGCGCCATGTGCCGCGAGCGCACGAGTTCTAGGGTCGATGCAAACAATGCAACGACCAGCGAGGCAGTCAAGATCACGCGCATCATTGAATACGCTCCAGGACGCGCAGACGCGCGCTGCGTGCGCGAGAATTGTGGTCACGTTCAGCGCGAGTCGCGAGGATCGGCTTGCGTGTAAGAACCTCGTAGGCACAGCATCCGAGCTTCGGGGCGGCTAAGTTCGGCTGCCGTGCGCGGTCGCGAAAATAGCGTTTTACGAGGCGATCTTCGAGCGAATGAAACGCGATTACAGCGACTCGGCCTCCGACCCTGAGCACCTCAGTCGCTTGCGGAAGCGCCGCTTCAAGCTCTTTCAGTTCGTCGTTTATCTCGATCCGCAATGCTTGAAACGTGCGAGTTGCGGGATCGATACGGCTGCGCCTCACCGGCACCGCGCGACGCACTAAGTCGGCGAGTTGACCGGTGGTACGCAAGCTGCGTTTTTTTCTTTCGATGACGATCGCCCGGGCAATGCGAGCGGCGAAACGCTCTTCACCGTAGTCGCTTAATATCACCGTGAGCTCACGTTCCGAAACCCGTGCCAAATAATCTGCTGCAGTTTGTCCCTGGGTCGGGTCCATGCGCATATCGAGGGGCCCGTCGTGGCGAAAACTAAATCCCCGGTTTCCGTCGTCTAGCTGCGGGGAAGATACGCCGAGATCGAACAACACGCCGTCGATAGCTGCGCTCAATCCGCGGGCGTGCAACTGCACGTCCAAGTTACTGAAACGATCGTGGACCACGGTCATGCGTCGGTCCGCGAGGCGCGGCGCTGCAGCGACCGCGAGCGGATCGCGATCGAAAGCAAGCAACTGTGCGTGGGTGTTGAGCGAAGCCAACAACAAACGCGCGTGTCCGCCTCGCCCGAACGTACAATCCACATAGTTGCCATTGGTATCGGTAACAAGGAGTTCAATCACCTCTTGTGCAAGCACCGGCGCGTGTTCCATAACGCGACATGTGCTATAGGGATAAGCTACGCAATACGTCGGCCATCTCGGTATCACCGTCGTCGGTTTGCGTGCGCCAATCGTGGAATTCTTCGTGCCACATGTCTGTGTTCCAAATCTCGAGCTTTTTGTTGAGACCTAAGACCGCCGCTTTTTTGGTAAGCTCCGCATAGCGGCGCAAATTCGCGGGTATCCGTATGCGACCCTGTACATCTGGATTAACTTCCTTCGCATGACCCAGTACCACGCGATTCGTACGCCGGGCACGCCTGTTGGCGACCGTCAAGTTATCGAGCTTGGCCGCGATGCCTTGCCATTCCGGAACGGGATACAAATACAAGCAAGGATCCCAGGGGTTCAAAGTCACGACCCAAGCGGAAGTGCCCTGGGTACTCAACAGCTCGCGAAAGTCCGCCGGCACGGCCAGGCGTCCCTTGCTATCGATGCTGACCTCGTAAGTTCCCTTGAACATTTGCCCCGTACTACCTCGGTCTCACGGCGCCTTGGCGCCCCACAGACGGTTAGTGCTTCCCACATTAAGGACAAGATTCCCCATCAATCCCCACTTTTCACCCCTCACCTGAACTATACGTAGGCGCTAGGAAACCTGTCAAGAAATTTCCCGCGGCAGGCGGGACTTTTCTTGCTTATTGAACAGAGACTTAGCTCAACGTGCCGAACAATCTCGCCACTAGATGCTGGGTTAGGCGAAAGGATTATCCACAAGATCACCGGGATACCGCCGGAGCTTAATAAGTTCGCTAAGGAAGCAAGGACGCGAGAAGCAGGGAGACGCTAGGCACCACGGCGTGCTGGGGGGGGCTATTGCGCGCGGATAGGCGACGAGTCAGCCTGTAAGCCGGGTTCTGTACCGCCCGCAGGCGGTGGTGATCATTCATCTGCGACATACGTCACCGTATGCCTGTAGCGACCTACCCGGAAGCCCACGCGGACCACGTGCCACGGCCTGCAGCCGCACGCTTCCCTATTTGGTCTTGCTCCGGGTGGGGTTTACCCTGCCACCGGCGTTGGCCGGCGCGGTGCGCTCTTACCGCACCTTTTCACCCTTACCCCAGTGTGCGTGTTGCAACACTGCGGCGGTATATTTTCTGTGGCACTTTCCGTAGATTCACACCCCCCAGGCGTTACCTGGCACCCTGTCCTGCGGAGCCCGGACTTTCCTCTGTCGCGCGTGTGTATACCCGCCGACAGCGATCACCCAGCCGACTCGTCGCTATCATCTTGGCGCTCAAACGATCGATCTGCAAGCGAGATCTGTCTCCTCAAGCCGCTCTCATGCGCGGTGCTGAGCGCATAAATAGCGTTGCGCGCCATGCCCGTAATACGCGCCGTCACCGCGACCGCGTCGCGGCGCGACATGTATTTGCTCAGTTCGTGCAAGATCTTGCGCGCCATACCTGCGCCATCGTCATCAGCGCCCGCGCTTGCGATCAAAATCACGAACTCACCACGGGTGCCGTAGGGATCGGCGCCGAGCGCGGCACGTACCTCGACGACCCGTCCGCGGTAGAGCGTCTCGTGTTGTTTCGTCAATTCTCGTGCAACCGCTATTAACTGATCAGGACCAAAAATATTTTCGATCGCAGCAAGCGTAGCGACAATGCGGTGCGGTGCTTCAAAACACACAAAAGTGCCATGTTCACCGCGCCAGCGCGCCAGTACCCGCCGGCGCGCAGCGTCTTTGGCGGGCAGAAAACCTTGCACAAGAAAGCGATCCGTGGGTAGCGCAGCAATCGATAAAGCCGCGATCGCAGCACAGCATCCGGGTACCGCGCGCACCGGCACATTGTGTTTGTGCGCCGCGTTGACGAGCGCGAATCCAGGATCGCTGATCAACGGTGTACCCGCATCGCAGATTAAGGCGAGTGCCAGCGTTTGCTCGTGCATGCGTTCGATCATCGTAGGCGCTTCGCGTTTTTCGTTGTGATCGTGCCAGGCACGTAGCGGCGTTTCGATTGCATGAGCATCTAGCAGAGGGCGACTGCTACGCGTGTCTTCAGCAAGAATGAGGTCGACCGCACGTAAAGTCGCTACCATGCGTTGGCTGGCGTCCATCAAATTGCCAATCGGCGTCGCAACGATGTAGAGACAGGGCCGCTCAATTGACAGCTCTGGCTGTCCGCTCGATACTGCCGTTGCCATGTTTGCACTCCTTTATTCCGCCTTCGTGCGCTGCGTGTGGCGAGCAACGATCTTAATAATCCCGCGTTCAATCTCTAGGGTCATTATCAGCGCAGCGGGGCGCACCGCCCGCGCGAGGTCGCCCTCGAAGCTACGGCTATCGTCGCTATTCGTGGCCGCGCTCGCTCTGCTAGCGGCCTGTGGCCAAGCACCGCCGGTGCAAAAACCCGCGCCACCACCTGACCCATCGATCATCGCAGCCAATCGCCTCCGCAGCGGCAATTATAGTGGTGCAGCCCAAGCATATGCCGCTTTGGCGGAAACACCTCAGTCCGCATACCGCATCTTGGCAGCGCTGTTGTTCTACGACCTGGGCGACCTGGCCAGCGCACAGACGCACACCCCCCCTGCCGTGCCTGTATCACCATCTCAAGCCCAGCTTTACAACTTGCTGGCCGCCGCGACGGCTACCGATTTACAGGACTACGAACGGGCCAGAACCCACCTGGCCGCGATAGACCCACATCAACTTGACGACTATCCACGGGGCCTTTATTGGCGCGTGCACGGCGCATTGGCAAGCGCCAGTTTCGACCACCTCGCGGCGCTCGCGGCGTTCTTCGCGGCGGAATCAACGCCCCTACCGGTACCTAAACAAGCGCTGCTCACGCAAAATATCTGGAACGCTTTGGGTCGAGTAGACGCAACCGAACTCGCGAGTTTGGCGGCATCAAGCCCCAACGGTAAGGGCTGGCGAGCTTTGCTTGAGGTTTACCGAACGCCCACTATAGACGCCGCGCAAATGACAACGGCGTTGGAGCATTGGCGGAGTCGTTATCCACAGCATCCCGCCGCTCGACACCTGCTCGATGGCGTGCTCGCGCACATCCAACAACTGACAACGCCGCCACGCCAAGTCGCGCTGTTGTTACCATTCGAGGGCCCCTATGCGAGCGCCGCCGAAGCGGTTCGCGACGGCTTCCTGACCGCCTGGTTCAACGATACCACGGGTGGCGACGCCCGCCCGGCAGTCATGAGTTATTTCGCGAACACCGACAACGTGCAAGCGGTTCTTGCTCAGGCTTTAAGCGACGGCGCCGACTTCATCGTCGGCCCTTTGGAGCGTGGCGGTGTCGAACGCCTCGCTAGCTTGCCCGAACTCGACGTCCCAATTCTCGCGCTCAATGTGACCACTACGCCCACAACACCGAGTGGACTTCGCCGGATTTTCCAATTCGCCTTGTCACCGGAAGACGAAGCCGCAGAGGCTGCTCGGCATGCTTACACGCGCGGTGCGCGACGGGCGGTCGTTATGACGCCGCAATCAGAGTGGGGCGAGCGTCTCAGCGCCGCTTTTGGGAGCGCTTGGGAAACCCTCGGCGGCACAGTCGTCGATTATGTTCGCATCGAAGCCGGGGTGAGCGGCTATCCCACTGCCGTGCGTACGGCGATCGGGGTCAAGCAAAGCGAACAACGCGCTGCCGCCTTGCGCCAGCTCCTGCAACGCCGCTTAGCGTTCGTCCCGCGGCGGCGCACGGACGTTGACGCACTATTGCTCGCCATCGATCCGGTCGCGGCGCGTCAACTGTTACCGCAAATCCATTTTTTTGACGCCCAAGACATACCGATTTTCGCAACCTCGCATGTTTTCGCGGGCGCGCGCAATCCCCGTGAGGATCGCGACTTGGACGGGCTCCAATTTGTCGACATGCCGTGGGTCCTAGATCCGGATCGCGCGCGTTCCGAGCGAGCGGTGATCAACCGTTATTGGGCCGCCCGCAATAGTCAGCTAGGCCATCTATATGCCTTCGGTATCGATGCCTATCACTTACTAGGCGCGCTCGTGCAGATGCAACTCGATCCGCGTAACCGTTTCGCGGGTGCGTCCGGCGAATTGTGGCTCGACAGCAGCACCGACCGTATCCGACGCGAGCTACACTTAGCACGTTTCGAACGTGGCGTCCCGGTCCGCGAACCGTAAGCATAAGGACATGGCAAGAAATGTCGTTTTAGGTGAAAAGTACGAGCGCAAAGCGGCAACGTTCCTGCTCGATCAGGGCTTGAAATTGCACACCCGGAATTTTCGTTGTCGATATGGCGAAATTGATTTAATCATGCAGGATGGTGATGTGCTCGTATTTGTAGAGGTTAGATTTCGAACCCAAACAGATTATGGAACGCCGTTGGATACACTCACGAACGCCAAACAAAAAAAATTGCTGCGTGCGGCGGAAGTATTCCTGCAACAACATCCGAAGTGGCAACAACATTCCGCACGCTTCGATTGCGTCGGTATCAATGGCGTTCATCCGGACGAAACTTACGACTGGGTGCGTGGTGCGTTTGCCTATTAACGGTCAACCGCGGGTAAAACGCGAAGCTATCGTGCTGCGCGCGCAGTTAGTAACGTGATCGCCGTTATCCAATGAACAATGGCTGATCCGCGGACACGAATCAAGAAACTATTCGCTGACAGTGTTGCGCTGAAGCAGCGGTGTGGTGACATGCTCAGTGCAGAGATTGCCGCGGCAGCGGAACTATTGCTGAAAACACTGCAAAATCGACGTAAAATTTTGACTTGCGGAAACGGTGGATCGGCGGCAGATGCGCAACACTTTTCTTCTGAAATGCTCAATCGTTTTGAGCGGGAGAGAGATGGCTTAGCGGCACTTTCATTGTGTACCGACACATCAACGCTCACGTCAATTGCGAACGACTACAGTTTTTCTGATGTGTTCGCGAAACAAATTCGTGCATTAGGCTGTCCAGGTGATGCTTTGCTTGCGTATACAACCAGCGGCCACTCCGCCAATATCGTCGCGGCCATCAACGCGGCACAAGAGAAAAACATGCGTTGCGTATTGATTAGCGGCCGCGATGGCGGTGCGGCCGCGCAACGCATAAATGATGCCGGCATCGAAATTCGCGTACCATCATCGAACACCGCACGGATCCAAGAAATTCATCTGTTGATTACGCACTGTGTTTGCGATCTAATCGACAACATGCTGCTAGAGGGGACGTAAAATTATGTGGAAACGCGTTGCTAATCTTTTTGTAATCGTAACGAGCCTCGTTGCGATAGCGATCTTGGCCGGCTGCGCACCAGTTCTCGTGGGCGGCGCGGCAACCTCCGCCGTGGTAGCGCACGACAGACGCACCACCGGGTCGGTGGTAGAAGACCAAGCGATCGAAATCAAAGCGTACAGTGCTTTGAAGTCAGATGCGGAGATCGACGACCAGGCGCACGTCAGTGTGACGAGTTACAACCAAATCGCGTTGCTTACCGGCCAAACACCAGACGAAACCCTGCGTCAACGGGCCGGCGACATCGTCGCAAACATCGAGAAAGTCCGACATGTCGTCAACGAACTCGCCATCGCCGCACCAACCTCCGCCGTTACCCGTACTAATGACGGCCTTTTGACGACTAAAGTAAAAACGAAACTGTTTACCGTAAAAAATCTTGACGCGACACGCATCAAAGTCGTGACCGAGGACTCAGTTGTATACCTCATGGGGATCATCGACCATGCGACGGGGGACGCGGTCGCTGAGCTCGTAGCTACCATGGGGGGGGTGAAAAAAGTCGTGAAATTGTTCGAACAACCGACGAGTTAGCGGGCGCGCGCACTGCAAAAACGGCGCGCCAGTAATTATATCATTTGATGACTTTCAAGTTCGGCGTTTTGAGACCTGTTTGAGCGATTCGTTCGGGCTTATCGTGGTGTTGTACGGCCGACTCGCGATCCGGATCGACGTTAGCACCGTCATCGCCCGGTTCCGCCAGCATGAGACCTTGTCCATTTTCGCGTGCGTAGATCATTTTTGCTGCTTGTATCGGGATCTCGATGTCGTAGGCAACTCCGCCGAAGCGCGCACTGAACAAAACATAGTCATTGCCGAGTTCCAGGTTTCGTACGGCGCCCGGGGCGATATTCAACACGATCGAGCCATCCTTCACGTAACTTTCCGGTACTTTAACGCCGGCAGCGTTCGCATCGACGAGTAAGTGCGGTGTCGTGTCGTTGTCGACCAACCATTCGTAAATCGCTCGCAGTAGATACGGTTTGCTAGAGGTCACGGCATCATTAACTAGACGTTGTACTCGCGTTCGACCGGCGAGAGCCCAGAACGGAAAGCTTCACGCGCAAATAGTCCCTCTGCATATTTCACCAACGGTTTAGCCGTCGCACTCAAGGTGATACCGTGATGCGAAAGGCGCCACAATAAAGGCGCGATGCAACAATCAACGAGGGAATATTCATCGGATAGAAAATACGGTTGTCGCGAAAAAATCGGCGCTATCGCAAGCAAGTTGTCGTTAATCGTTTTCCGTGCTTCGGTAACTTCGCTCTTGATATTACTTGTAAGTGCCGTAAACGGATCGTAGAGATCTTTCATCACCCGAAATCGCAATTGGCGATTTTGTGCGCGTGATACGGGGTCAACCGGCATCAACGGTGGATGGGGATAACGCTCATCCAGGTACTCCATCATGATTTGCGGATCGTAGAGTACGAGATCTCTATCGATGAGAGTGAGAATACCGTGGTAGGGATTCAGATCGTTGAGGTCTTCCGGCTTAGTTTCTTGATCCACGAAATTAATTTCAACGTTGATATCCTTTTCAGCCAAGACAATGCGGACCGTGTGACCAATAGGGTCGTTGGCTTCGGCATACAGCGTCATAATGAGACGCCGATTGATTAATGTCGTCATAATTAGTGGACGTCGCGCCAGTATTCTTTCTTTAAGAGGTAAGCGGCGCAAGCAAACAATACTAAGAATGCGATCACCCAAGCACCAACTTTGTAGCGTACCAACCTAGCCGGTTCGCCGACGTAAGTTAGAAAATTAACCAAGTCACGGGCACTGCGTCGAAATTCGCGCACGCTTTCCTGACCTGCGATCGCGGGTTCTAATCCCACTATCCGTTGCACTTTATCACCGTGCACAGTTTCTTCTTCGTGGTATATAGCCCGCTGAAATCCCTGCAACTCCCCCAACACGTGGGGCATCGCCGTATCCGGGAACACGACGTTATTCACACCGGTAGGGCGGCTGTCGTCGAGGTAAAAACTCGTTAGAAATGTATACAACCAATCCGCCCCCCGCGAGCGCGCGATCACGGACAAATCTGGCGGTGGAACACCAAACCAGCTTTCAGCGTCCTGCGACCGCATCGCGGCCACCATCGGGTCACCAACTTTATCGCTAGTGAACATCAAACTGGATTCGATCATTTCCTCGGGAATACCGAGATCTGCAGCGATACGGTTATACCGCATGTACGCTGCCGAATGGCAACTCACGCAGTAGTTGACGAACAAACGCGCTCCACGCTGTAGCGACGCCGTATCACCCAAATCGACGTTCACGTGTGCTAGCTTTGGTCCATGATCAGTTGCTGCCATGGCTCCGTGCGAGACGAACAAAGCGACGATCGCTCCAAGCACAACAAAACGTTTCATGTCGTCACCCTCTCTGGCACGGGTTTCGTTTTGTCCCACCTTGTGTAGAAAGGCATTAGGGCAAAAAACAAAAAGTAGATCACCGTGCAAATTTGGGCGACCAGGGTTCGATTCGGTGTCGGTGGCAAGATCCCCAAATAACCTAAGATGAAAAACGCGATGACAAATATCGCTAAAGCCGTTTTATAAATGCCACCACGATAACGGATCGAACGCACTGGGCTGCGGTCGAGCCACGGCAGCAGAAAAAACACCATAACGCCCAAACCCATGAAAATAACACCCCATAGCTTGGCGTCGAGGCCTAAGAAATTGACCGTATTGGCACGCAAAATCGAGTAATACGGGGTGAAGTACCACACCGGCGCGATATGTTCCGGTGTCTTCAGGGGATCGGCGGGAACAAAATTATTATACTCCAGGAAATATCCCTTCATCTCGGGTGCAAAGAACACCACAATTGCAAATAAAATCAAAAACACGATGACACCGAAGAGATCTTTGACGGTGTAGTAAGGGTGGAACGGGATCCCATCCAAGGGTTTTCCATCGCCATCTTTTAGTTTCTTGATTTCGACGCCGTCCGGATTGTTCGAACCGACTTCGTGGAGCGCGATGATGTGCAAGAACACCAGGCCCGCCAACGCGAACGGCAGGGCAATGACATGCAAAGAGAAAAAACGGTTCAGCGTGATATCAGAAACGACGTAATCCCCTCGGATCCATTGCGCGAGTTGCTCGCCGACAAAGGGTATGGCCCCGAACAAGGAAATAATAACCTGAGCGCCCCAGTACGACATCTGCCCCCACGGTAGGAGGTAACCCATAAAGGCCTCCCCCATGAGGCACAAATAAATGAACATGCCTAATATCCAGATCAATTCACGTGGTTTCTTAAACGACCCGTACAGTAGTCCGCGAAACATGTGGAGGTAGATGACTATAAAGAACGCCGAGGCACCGCTTGAGTGCAGGTACCGGATCAACCATCCCCATTCCACATCCCGCATGATGTACTCGACTGACGCGAAAGCAAGCTCGGCGTCAGGTTTGTAATTCATGACCAACCAGATCCCGGTGATGATTTGAATAACAAAGACCACCAAGGACAAAACACCAAAGTAGTACCAAAAGTTGAAATTTTTTGGCGCATAATACTGCCCCATGTGGTCGTTCCACCAGGACGTTAGTGGAAAACGCTCGTCCACCCAATCGCGCAACGCAACTAGCTGTCTAACAGCCCAATTCATGACGCACCCCCATTATCCTCGCCAATCAAGATGCGCGTGTCGCTTAAAAACTTATACGGAGGGACCATCATGTTAGTGGGTGCCGGTTTGCCCGTGTAGACCCGTCCGGCGAGGTCAAAAGCCGAGCCATGGCAGGGACAAAAGAAACCCCCGCGCCAATCTTCCTCCTCGATGCCCGTCGCATTTGCGTCGGGTACGAAACTCGGGGAACAACCGAGATGCGTACATAAACCGACGAGCACTAGGTACTCCGGTTTAAGCGAACGCCACGCGTTAGTCGCGTATTCCGGTTGCTCTGATTTTTCGGAATTGGGATCGCGCAAGCGTGCGCCGGGCATCGTTTTCAAATCTTCTACCATGGCTGCCGTTCGACGTACGATCCAAACGGGCTTGCCGCGCCACTTATAGGTCACCTGCTGCCCAGGCTTTAGCTTCCCGATGTCGGCCTCCACCGGTGCTCCGATGGCGCGCGCTTTTGCACTCGGTTGAAACGATGCGAGAAAAGGTACCGCGGCAAAACAAAGCCCCACCCCCCCAATTACGGACGTCGTTGCGGTTAAAAACCGACGCCGGCGGGTGTCGATGGCATCGTCACTCATGATCCGATCATCTCCTCATCTAAAACAATGGCACCCCAGCGCGGCCGCTCCCCCGACCGAGCCAATAGTGCATTGATAAACCCCTGCTGAAACGCGCTTTTCCCCACGCAAAACGCGATTTCCACTTGTTTTTCCCGGCCGTCTCATGTTCGAACGGAGCCCGAACCAGACGTAGGAAGCGTACCACCTCGAGCAGCGGCTGCTGCTGATGCGTCCCGCCGTGCGCCTTTGGCCGCAACATAACACTACGATTGTACACTAGAAGTGCTCGCATCGTGGCTCGAAATCTACCCGCGTAGTCGCGCCTATCCCAGATACTGCACGAGGCGCTCGCCGCGCTCGTGCCACTTGGTTGATGTAAGAGGATTTTTCATTGCACGCTAAACTACCCTCATCATGGCCGCGCGCAATAGTGCCGACATTCGGTAACGCTGGAACCCGGGCACGGCTGAGCGCGCGGCGCTCGCACCGAGGCTTAACTGTAGCGAAGAGTTCATTTTGCATAACCTACGTTTCTTTCTTCAATGGACACTGATCGGCCTGCTGATCGCGGCGCTAGCGTGGTTCGCAAGCCATTGGTTCTCGGCACCATCATTGCGCATCTCGGGCATGGGCAAAGTCACATTTTCTGGCGCGGTTAATCGGGCGGCGCCTGCCGTGGTGAGTGTACGCGCGGCGACCGTGCCCGTCGCGAGCGATAACCCGCTGCTGTCCGATCCCCTCGTGCGGCGATTTTTTGACGAACCACCTGCGACGACAACAACGGAGACAAATTTAGGCAGTGGCGTGATCGTAGACCACGCTGGCGGCTACGTGCTGACGAATTATCATGTCATCGAACGCGCTCAGCAGATCGAGATCATGCTCAACGACGGATCTACCGCTGCTGCCGAGATCGTCGGCATCGATCCCGAAACCGACTTAGCGGTGCTGCATGTCGCCCTACCGACGCTCTCGAGCATCGCGATCGGCGACTCTGACGCAGTGCAAATCGGCGATGTCGTGCTGGCGATCGGCAACCCCCTGGGCGTCGGCCAGACAGTCACTCAGGGTATTGTCAGTGCTACCGGGCGCGATCGTGTTGGCTTCAACACTATTGAAAATTTCATTCAAACCGATGCCGCGATTAATCCCGGTAATTCCGGCGGCGCCCTGATTGATACCAGCGGTAAACTCATCGGCATCAACACCGCGATTCTGAGCGGTCAAGGCATTAGTTTTGCGATACCGACGCAGATTGCGATCGACGTGTTGCGGCAGCTCGTGACAACCGGGCTCGTTGAACGAGGCTGGCTCGGTATCGACGCACGTGACATCAGCCGTGCTCAAGATGGCGATAATAGCGCCACGACGCCATTAGGTATTATCGTGCTGCGCACCTCCCCCGACGGACCTGCCGATCTAGCCGGTCTGATGCGAGGAGATATTATTACGCACATCGATAACGAAGCCGTCGTCGACGCGCATGACGGCTTCAAAAAAATTTCGGCGCGGCGACCTGGCCAGCTCATCAAATTACGCGTTCTACGCGCCGACGAAGTGATCGTCACCACGGCCCAGATCGCGCGACGCCCAGTGCCCCGCGCTAACTAGCCCGGATATTGCATGAGATGCTTAGCTGCGCGGTATGCGGTCGTCCAACTTGGCATCGCGCTCGCCGCGTCGATAGGCCGCCGCCTGTGCGTGCGCGGTTAAACCCTCCGCGCGTGCCAACACCGTTGCGATTTGCGCGAGCTCTGCCGCGCCTCGCGGAGACACTTCGATGAGCGATGACCGCTTCTGAAAATCGTAAACACCCAGTGGCGATGAAAAGCGCGCGGTTCCCGCGGTAGGCAACACGTGGTTCGGCCCGGCGCAGTAATCACCAAGCGCCTCGGCGGTATGACGACCCAAAAAAATCGCCCCGGCGTGACGTACCTTGTCCACCCACTTCGCCGCGTCCGCTAACGATAATTCTAAGTGCTCTGGGGCAATGCGATTAACGAGCTCGATGGCCTCGTCGAGGTTTGCTACGGCGATGCGTGCACCCTGGTTCGAGAGCGAAGCAGCGATGATCTCGGCGCGCGCCATACGCGGGAGCAGCCGTGCAATACTGCTGTCGACAGCATCTAAGAATTCTGTCTGCGGGGAAATTAAAATCGCTTGGGCGTGTTCGTCATGCTCAGCTTGGGAGAACAAATCCATGGCGATCCAATCAGGATCGGTGTGTCCATCACAAACGATGAGGATCTCCGAGGGTCCCGCGATCATGTCGATACCGACTTTGCCAAAAACTTGTGCTTTAGCGGTCGCGACATAGATATTCCCCGGACCCACGATTTTATCCACCGCGGGAATCGTTTCCGTGCCAAACGCAAGTGCCGCGATCGCTTGGGCACCGCCGATCGTGAAGACGCGATCGACGCCCGCTATCGACGCGGCCGCCAACACCGAATCCTCGACCTGGCCACGCGGTGCGGGTACAACCATGATGATGTCGTCGACCCCGGCGACTTTGGCGGGCAACACATTCATCAACACCGAAGACGGATAAGCCGCTTTACCCCCCGGGACATACACACCGACGCGCGCGAGTGCGGTAATCTGTTGCCCCAACACCGTGTCGGTTTCATCCTGGTAACGCCACGATTCCTGACGCTGCTGCTCGTGGTAGCGGCGGATCCGGCGCGCCGCGGCTTGCAAAGCGTCTCTCACGCCTGCATCGATGCGGTCGAGGTAGGGCGCCAAATCTGTGATCTCTAACGCTGCGCCACTCGTCACGTCGCGCACGTCGAATCGATTCGTATATTCCAACAAGGCACTGTCGCCGCGGGCTTTTACCGCGGCAATGATGCCACTAACCCGTGCCTCGACGTCTGCTGCAGCCGCGACTTCGCGGTCCAACAAACTCGCCAGTGCCTGCTCGAAGTCGGGCGTGCGCGTATCGAGGCGTCGCAGTCTTCTCATCACTCTCGCGCCGCTGTCAGGTCGTTTATTAAAGCCTGTACACAGGCATATTTCGTCTTCATCGCCGCCTTGTTCACGATCAATCGTGAACTAATGGCGCAGATCTCCTCTAATTCCACCAGACCATTGGCACGCAGCGTGTTGCCGGTATCCACGAGATCGACGATCAAGTCCGCGAGACCAACCAGCGGCGCCAACTCCATGGAGCCATAGAGCTTGATCACTTCGGCCTGAATGCCACGCGCGGCAAAATGTTCACGCGTTACGGCGGAATATTTTGTGGCGACTCGATGTCGCGATGCCGTCAATCGTTGGGCTTCGCGACCAGCGACGACTAAGCGACAACGGGCAATACCGAGGTCGAGCGGTTCGTAGTAACCTTCCCCGTAACCATCTCCTGCATGCTCTAGCAACACGTCTTTACCCGCAATGCCGACATCCGCAGCACCGTACTCGACGTAGGTCGGAACATCCGCTGCCCTGATCACCAACAACTTCGCTGTCGGTGAGTCCGTATCCAGTACTAGCTTGCGCGATGAGTCAGGATCGTCGACCGGCACAATGCCAGCGCGTGCTAGTAACGGTAAGGCATCGTCGAGAATACGTCCCTTTGATACGGCAATAATCAGTGAGGTCGTGTCCACGCTGTGTTGCCTATCGCTTGCTCAGGTATGAACGCGGCGAATATATGCGCCGAGATTCGAGAGCTTTTCCTCGATCGTCTCGTAGCCACGATCGATATGATAAATACGGTCAACTTCCGTCACGCCATCGGCAACGAGACCCGCCAACACCAAGCTCGCAGATGCGCGCAAGTCAGTCGCCATCAAGGGGGCACCCTTTAAATGCTCGACGCCGTTCGTAATCGCGGTATTGCCTTCTACCACCACTCGGGCACCCATGCGCTGCAGTTCGTGTACGTGCATGAAGCGATTTTCGAATACCGACTCAGTAATTGTGCCACCGCCCTCAGCGATGCAATTTAGCGCGGTAAACTGTGCTTGCATATCGGTGGGAAATCCCGGATACGGCGATGTGTGAATACTAACGGCTTTAGGCCTATTTCCATTCATGCGGATTTCGATCGCACGTTCATGCGCGGTAATCGCCGCGCCTGCCTCAGCAAGTTTCGCAAGTACCGCTTCGAGTAACTCGGGGCGCGTTTTTTTGACCACGATATTCCCACCCGTCATTGCCGCGGCGACCAAATACGTGCCGGTTTCGATGCGGTCTGGCAAAATCTCATAGGCGGTGCCCCCTAACGACTCGACGCCCTCGATCCGTATAGTATCGGTCCCGGCACCCTCGATACGCGCGCCCATACTGTTGAGGCACTCGGCCAAATCTACTATTTCGGGCTCGCGCGCGGCATTGCGCAGCGTCGTCACGCCCCTAGCCAGCGCTGCAGCCATAATCAAGTTTTCCGTACCCGTCACCGTGACCAGCTCCATGAAGTGGTCCACACCCTTCAAACGATTAGCTGAAGCGCGAATATAACCGCCATCAACGGACAACTCTGCACCCATTGCAGCAAGCCCTTGCAAATGCAGGTTCACCGGTCGTGATCCAATCGCACACCCCCCTGGAAGGGATACGTCGGCTTGACCAAAACGCGCAAGCAAAGGGCCTAGCACGAGAATGGATGCACGCATGGTGCGCACGAGCTCATAAGGTGCGGTGAATTCCGTGATCGTACTGCTCTCGACTACGACGTTCATTTTCTCATCGACCGTCAGCTCGAGACCCATGCGCCCCAGCAACTCCATCGTCGTCGTGATGTCGCGCAGATGCGGAACGTTCGCGATCGTGACCGGCTCCTCGGCCAGCAAGGTGGCCGCCAAAATCGGCAACGCAGCGTTTTTGGCGCCCGAAATAGGCACTTCGCCGTTCAGCCGGGCGCCACCTTTAATGAGCAATTTGTCCACGAACAGTGAACGTGCTTTACACGTTCTGAAATGGCTTTATTTTGAGCCACTCTGCGGGCGTGTAAGTATGAATCGACAGCGCATGAATAGCATCTCCTATCTTGTCACCTAACGCCGCGTAGACACGTTGATGTTGCTTAACTTGAGATAGATCTGCAAATTCCGCACTGATTACCTGCGCAACAAAATGGTTGCCATCGCCGTCGACATAGGCTTCCGCGCCACTTATCCCGACCTCGATCAATGCTTTGATTTCTTCACTAGTCATAGGGCATCTTTACGGTTTAGATCACTGCGGGGCAACTAGTAAACGAATTGTGACGGAGAGAAGCTAATTTAGCTCGCGATTTTTTTCACTCAACGTTTGAATCAAACTGTCGATGCCACCCTCTTTAATGATGGAAGAGAATGAGGCTTTGTATGTTTTGACCAAACTCACCCCATCAACCGACACATCGAACACTTTCCAGTCCCCCGTTTTGTTGTGCAAGCGATAAAGTATCGGTAGTGGATCGCTGCCCGCGACGGAAACCTCTTGCTTGACCACCGCGGTCGCACCCTTGGCCGGTTCTGAAGGCGGATACTTGATCGTTTGGTTAGAATATTCGAGCAAAGCGGCAGCGTAAGTGCGCACCAACAATTTGCGAAACTGCTCGACAAATTCGTCACGCTTCGCGACACCGGCCGCCTGCCAGTGCGAGCCCAGCACCCACTGCGCCATGATCCCGAAATCAAAATGTGGAAATATCATTTCGGAGACGAGCCCGTACATCTTTTTCGGATCCGCGCGCAACGCTTCTTTTTCGTTGCGCACACGCTCTACGACTCGCTCAGTTGTTCGCTTTACGGTCTCCACAGGTGCTTCCAAAGCAACAACATTGGGTGTCGCACACAACAACAGCCAGCTCAGTGCCACAAACAACTTCGTACGCATACTCGCAATCATCTCTCGTACCTATTTGCAAAACATTGTCGCCCGCTTCCGGATAAACGTGCTTCAGCATTTGTTAATGTAGCACACTCGTCGATTTCCGTGCGGTCACTTACTTTGACCTTAAATTCAGCCGCCCGTTCATCCCCACGCGAGCCGCATACCGCCCCAGATAGGCGTCCATGGCCAATTCGTGACGGTAGCCCCAAATGACCGTGCGGCGGAGCACTGCTACGGCCCATGCTCAGCCAGGAGTTCGACTTTGTAACCGTCGGGGTCTTCCACGAACGCGATTACCGTCGTGCCGCCCTTCATCGGCCCAGCATCGCGCACAACTTTACCACCGCGCGCGCGCACGTCGTCGCAGGCGGCGTATACGTCTTCAACGCCGATCGCAATGTGACCATAGGCTGTTCCATGCTCGTAGCTATCGACGTCCCAATTGTGAGTCAACTCGAGCACCGTAGCAGCACTTTCCTCGCCGTAACCTACAAAGGCTAGGGTGAAACGCCCCTCGTCGAAGTCATGCTGGCGCAATAAGCGCATACCGAGAATCTCACAATAGAACTTCAATGACGCGTCCAGATCAGCAACCCGTAACATGGTGTGCATCATTCTCATCGTCGTACCCTCCTCAACAGTTCTGCCTTTCTCCCAAGATCAGCACGACCGCCATCTGCAGTCTCTCGAATGCCCGCACCCGCGTGCACCCCTTTTTATAACCACGTCAGCAATACCGCAAAAAATAACGCCCGCGTGATACGAAAAATATTGCAGCCTTAACGCGCTGCTATTGAATGTCGATTGCAACTGCCGCGGCGACTTCTCGCGCTTTCGCCCGCGCGTGCGCGAGCGTCTCGCCGCGCGCTAAAGCCACACCGAGGCGACGTTTGCCGTCTAAGCGTGGTTTACCGAACAACCTCAATTCGGTGTTGGCCTGCTGCAAAGCTCGGGCCACGTTGCCGTAACGTATGTCTGTGCCAGTACCGTAACCGAGGATCGCATATGACGCCGACGGACCGCGCTGCTCGATATCGACGACAGGTAAACCCAACAAGGCGCGTAAGTGCAACGCAAATTCCGATCGATCCTGGCTGATCAGCGTCACCATACCCGTATCGTGTGGGCGCGGTGAGACTTCGCTGAACCATACTTTGGCCCCTTGCACGAACAACTCGACGCCGAATAAACCATAACCGCCCAGCTTACCGGTGATACGTTCTGCGATCGTCTCACAGGCCTGCAAGGTGTCGTTATGCATGTCCTGCGGTTGCCACGACTCACGGTAATCACCGTCGCGCTGCAAATGCCCGATCGGCGCACAAAACGATATCCCATCGCGATGCCGGATCGTAAGCAAGGTGATCTCGAAGTCAAACCTTACCAGGCCCTCGACTATCACGCGTTCCTGCGCGGCGCGCCCACCGAGAATGGCTGCTTCCCAAGCCGCGCGCGCCTCGTGTTGCGCGTTTACGGTCGTTTGGCCTTTGCCCGAAGAACTCATGACCGGTTTTACAATGCAAGGGGTACCGATGTGCTCAACAGCGGCCACACATTCTGCCTCACTCCCAGCAAACGCATAGGGCGAGGTCGCAAGGCCCAAGTCCTCAGCCGCCATGCGACGTATTCCTTCCCGATCCATTGTCAATTGGGTTGCCGTGGCCGTGGGTACGACATTAAAACCCTCGCGCTCGAGCTCGACTAATGTCGCGGTCGCGATCGCTTCAACTTCGGGAACGATATAGCTTGGTTGCTCGCATGCGACAATGCGCGCTAATTCAACACCGTTCAACATGTCGATCACGTAACTGCGATGCGCGACTTGCATCGCCGGCGCGTTTTCGTAACGATCGATCGCGATCACCTCGAGGCCCAGGCGCTGCGCTTCGATCGCGATTTCCTTGCCCAATTCACCGCTGCCGAGTAAGAGCAACTTGGTCGCGGCGCTAGTGCCGGGAGTGCCGATCTGTAGCGAAGATTGAAGCTTCGAATTGCTCATCGATCCGCGTAGTCTGCTAGCTTACCCGACAGTATCGGGTCGTCACGAACAACTTGCAATGCGCGTCACGATAGCTGTTCATTTGCTCGGGGCCACCGCAGGCGACGACGAACGCCTCGCTTTCGTCACGGGCGATCGTCGAGTTGCGCACCCTCTTTTTGCGCCGGCAAAAAATCTTGGCGTGTCGCTCCAAGTAACAGCGCAGTCGCGCTGGCGACGTAAATAGACGAATAGGTACCAATCACGAGGCCGATGATGAGCGCAGCAGCAAATCCGTGAATCATCTGGCCACCAAAAAAGTACAAAACAACCAGCACGATAAACGTTGTGACGCCAGTTATGATGGTGCGTGCGAGCGTTTGGTTGAGCGATGCGTTGACGACCGAAATCGTAGCGGCGTTACGCACGCTGCGAAAATTCTCGCGGATACGATCGAATACCACAATGGTGTCATTCAGAGAATAACCAATCGTGGCAAGAATGGCTGCGAGTACCGTTAAATCGAATTCCATTTGCGTGATAGAAAATACCCCGAGCACGATGATCACATCGTGCGCCAGCGCCGCAATACCGCCGAGCGCAAACTTAAACGTAAATCGCAGCATGACATAAACCAGGATTCCGCCAAGCGCATAGAGCAGCGCTAATATCCCGTCCTCGGCGAGTTCCTCGCCGACTTGTGGACCGACGAATTCGATGCGCCGCATTTCCGCACCCGGCAACAAAGCCAATATCTGGCTGCTGACGGTTGCCGCGTCTTTATCTGTCGTCGGTGCGAGACGGATCATGACTTCGCGCGGGCTGCCAAACTCCTGCACGACCGCGCCGCCAAATTGTGAGTCTGCCAAGGTTGTGCGGATAGCGTTTAAATCGGCCGGTTGCTCGTAGGCGAGTTCAACCAAGGTACCGCCAGTAAAGTCAACGCTGAAATTCAGACCACGGATGGCGAGCGAGACGCTCGACGCCGTCACTAGCACCAGCGACAGAAGCAAACCGAGCCATCGATAGCTCATGAAATCGATATTCGTGCGTGCTTTCAAACTCATTTGAAAAAGTTCTTCAATGCATACTCAATTTAGATCGACAACTTTCGCACTCGGCGCCTACCATAGATAAAATTCGCGAGTATCCGCGTGCCGATAATCGCGGTGAACATCGAAGTCAAAATACCAAGAGACAACGTCACCGCAAATCCTTTCACGGGCCCGGTACCGAAGCTAAACAAAACAATCGCAGCCAGCAAAGTCGTGATATTTGAATCCGCGATAGTGCCGAAGGCCTTTTCATATCCAGCATGAATACTCGCCTGCGGCGAGTTGCCGTTGCGCAGTTCCTCGCGAATGCGCTCGTTGATAAGGACGTTGGCGTCAACGGCGATCCCGACCGTCAGCAGTATTCCAGCGATACCGGGTAAAGTAAGTGTGGCTTGCAACATCGACAACAACGCGACAACGAGCACCACGTTCATTGCTAAAGCAACGTTCGCGACCAGTCCAAAAACCTTGTAGTAGATTGCCATGAAGATCAATACGCCGATAAAGCCGAACATTACCGAGCGCATACCACGTTGAATGTTCTCTTGACCGAGACTGGGCCCCACGGTGCGTTCCTCGATAATCTCGATCGGCGCGGCCAGAGCACCGGCGCGTAGGAGCAACGCGAGCGTACGCGCCTCGTCGGTAGAATCGAGACCGGTAATTTGAAAACGCTTACCGAGTTCGTCGCGAATTGTTGCGATGTTTATAACTTCCTCTATCGGCCTGCCCTGGTGCTGCTCTATATAGACAACCGCCATCGGCTTGCCGATTTGATCGCGGGTCGCGCGACTGAAACGACGTGCGCCTTTGCCGTCCAGAGTAATAAATACCGCCGGTTCGCCGGTCTGAGATTCGATCCCAGAGGACGCATCGATGATCGCGGCACCGGTCAACATTACGCGTTTGCTCAGCAATGCCTTGCCACCTTCGCGACGGTTGTAGAGCTTCGAATTAACCGGCACGCGTCCCGCTTCAGCCGCGGCGATGTCGCCATCCGTGTCGACCATGCGAAACTCGAGCGTGGCGGTTGCACCGAGGATTTTTTTTGCTTCCGCGGTATCTTCTACGCCGGGCAACTGCACGACAATTCGACTATCGCCCTGTTGTTGAATTACGGGCTCAGCGACACCGAATTCATTGACCCGATTACGCAACGTCGTGAGATTCTGCTTCAATGCGGTGCGCCGTGCTTCGCTAATGAATTCAGCTCGCGGCGCTAATCGCAGCACTTCGCCTGGCTCGGCGCCATCGCTAACAATACTTAGATCGCGAAAATCCTGTTCAATCAAACCCACGCCGGCCTGCTTTGACGCGTCGTTCAAAAACGTCATTAGCACCCCCCCGCCGGGCGCGCGGGTAATGGTGCGAAAACGAATTTTTTCGTCACGCAGCGCCGTGCGTAACTCCGAGATGAAGCGCTCCTCGACTTGTTTTTGCACTGCCGAAGTGTCAACTTGCATTAAAAAATGCACCCCACCGCGAAGATCCAAACCCATATACATCGGTTTGCCACCCAAGCTGCGCAGCCACTTGGGTGTCGCGGGTGCAAGATTCAACGCCGCAATATATTCGCGTGAATCCAACGTATCTGCCAAAGTAGCAACCGCGGTTTCACGCTCCGAATTATCACGAAATCTGAGCAAAATGCGTTTATCTGCGCGTTCGCTCCCGCGCAGTACGATCCCCGCGTCTTGCAGCGCGCCCACGAGCCGTTCAAGCAGTGCGTCGTCGACCGGTTGCGCACGACGTGCAGAGACCTGAATCGCGGGATCGCTACCAAAAATGTTCGGGGCCGCGTATAGAAAACCGACCAGGGCTACGAAGGCGACCAACAATACTCGCCACAGAGGATTTTGATTCATGTAATGATAGCTGCGTTATCGCCCCGCTGACTTAGCGGTGCGCCACTAGATAATTGCACTACTTGTCTTTGACCGTCCCTTTCGGCATCACGGCGGAGATAGCGTGGCGTTGCACTTTCAACTCTACGTTGTTGGCGACTTGCAATTTCACGAAGTTATCGTCTCCCACATCGGTCAACCGCCCTAGCACGCCACCGGTCGTGACCACTTCGTCACCCTTGGCAAGTGCTTGCACCATTTTCTGATGCTCTTTTTGGCGTTTCATCTGCGGCCTGATCAAGAGCAAATAAAATACGACAAAAAGTACAATAAGCGGTAAAAAGCTCAAAAATCCCGGCTCGGGCGCTCCGCTGGCTTGTGCCCAAGCCTCGTCGACAAAAATGTTCATCATATTTCCGGTCTGCTGCTAGCCATATTATGACATAGCACACCGCGCAGTTATGCGCCTTCTGGCGCGTCTGTCTGGCGTGCGTGAAAGGCCGCCTGAAAGGCTGCAAATTCGCCGGCCACGATTGCAGCACGCATATCATTCATGAGCCCACAATAGAATGCCAGATTGTGCCAGGTATTCAGGCGTGCACCGAGAATCTCATTATGGCGGTCGAGATGGTGCAAATACGCGCGCGAATAGTGCCGACAAGTGTAGCAGTCGCACTGATCGTCGAGCGCTTGATCAGCGCGACGGTGCTTCGCATTGCGGATCCGCACGATGCCCGCCGAGGTGTACAAATGCCCGTTACGCGCGTTACGGGTTGGCAAAACACAGTCGAACATGTCGATGCCAAGCCCCACCGCCGTGACCAGATCTTGGGGTGTGCCCACGCCCATGAGGTAACGTGGTTTCTCGGTTGGCAACAACGCCGCTGTGAACGCAGTAATCGCCATCATCACCGGTTTCGGTTCGCCCACGGACAAGCCGCCGACGGCGTAACCATCAAATCCGATATCCATTAGCCCTGCAACCGAAGCCGCACGCAAGGCCTCGAACATGCCCCCTTGCACGATGCCGAACAACGCGGCATTACCACCCTGGCTAAGGTGGCTCCGTTGGGCCCAGCGTAGAGATAATTCCATCGACTCACGCGCGATCTGCTCTGTCGCCGGATGGGGCGTGCATTCATCAAACACCATGACGATATCAGCGCCCAGATCCCGCTGCACGGCCATGGAGATTTCGGGCGACAAAAACACCTCATCGCCATTTAGCGGCGAACGAAATGTCACTCCCGCCTCGGCCACCTCACGCGAGTCAGCCAGGCTGAAAACTTGAAATCCCCCGGAATCGGTCAGTATCGGTTTTTGCCAATGCATAAATCGATGCAAGCCGCCGTGAGCCGCGAGCACCTCGGCGCCGGGGCGCAACATGAGGTGGTAGGTATTGCCGAGCACGATTTGCACGCCCAAATCCACGAGCTCTTCCGGGGTCATTGCTTTGACCGTGCCGTAGGTACCGACCGGCATGAATACGGGTGTTTCGATTTCGCCGCGACGTAAACGAAGGCGCCCAGCGCGCGCCTCGCCGTCGCGTCCTTCGAGTGCAAAACTCAGCATCGGTGAGCGAGCTTGATAGTGATCAGAAACGCACTTCGGGGCTGGGTGTCACCCACATGGCGTCGCCGTAGCTGAAGAAACGATATTCTTCCGCGATTGCATGCAAATACGCGCGCAGCACGAGTTCGCGTCCTGCAAAGGCCGCCACCAGCATCAGCAATGAGGATTCTGGCAAATGAAAGTTCGTCACCAGCGCATCGACAACACGAAAGCGATGGCCGGGATAGATAAATAAACGCGTATCGCCCTGATACGGTCGACAACGACCCCCTACGGCTGCTGACTCTAGGGCCCGAGCAGCCGTCGTGCCAACCGCAATGATACGTCCTCCGCGCGCTTGGGCCGCGGCGACGGCCGCGCAGAGCTCCGCCGAAACCTGCATGTATTCCGCATGGATCGCGTGATCTTCGACTTCCTCGGAGCGCACTGGTTGAAACGTTCCTGCACCGACGTGCAAGGTAAGATACGCTTTTGCAACATCGTGACGCGCAATCTCGGCGAGTAACTCGTCGTCAAAATGCAGGCCCGCCGTCGGCGCTGCCACCGCGCCTGGGTGACGTGCATAAACGGTTTGATAGCGGACACTATCCTGATTGTCAGCCGAACGTTTAATATACGGCGGTAAGGGAACGCGCCCGGTGGCCGTCAGGATATCCATAATATCGTCCTCGGAACCGCTCTCAATGCGATACAAGCCATCGTCCTGTTGACCCACCACTAACAAACGTGTGTCGTTTTCCAAGATGATTACTGTGCCTGTCTGCGGTGCCTTGTTCGCCCGGATATGGGCCAAGGCTTCGCTGGTACCCAATACACGTTCGATTAGTACCTCGACACGCCCCCCGCTTTTTTTGTGGCCAAACAAACGTGCGGGGATCACTTTGGTGTCGTTAAACACCATCAGGTCGCCCGGGCGTAACAATTCAGGTAAACGCCGTACGACACCATCGTGATATTCGCTCGCGACGCCGTCGACAACCAGCAAACGCCCGCCGGCGCGATCCTCGCGCGGGAACTGCGCGATCAATTCTGGAGGTAAGTCGAAGGCAAAATCTGTGCGGCGCATGGCGCTCTGCTACGCTACGCGGCGGCGCGTAGCGCTTACTAGGGCCTGTTGAGGTGTCATTCTCGGCACTGTTGTCGCTGCCCGGTCAGCTTACTATACTGCCTGACCTCCACGAGGCCGGGATGGCGGAACTGGTAGACGCGCCAGACTCAAAATCTGGTATGGGCAACCATGTGGGGGTTCGAATCCCCCTCCCGGTACCACCACCCGGCGCCACCGCGAGCGTTGCGAGTCACAACCACACGCGCGTGACACGACCCACCAATGCGCTTCAAGCTGCGACCTTGGAGTCGACGCGCGCGGCTTCCACGACGATTGGGCAATCGAGGTACTCTAGTAGCGGCGCCTCGCTCCACGCTTCAGTCATGTACTTGAGCCATTCATCGTTGTACCACGCTTGCGCCCGCGCTTTCGATTCCCACAAGTAGATGCCACCAGCGTATTTACCATCCTCGGTCATGATGTAGTACTTGCGTATAAGTCCATCTAGTTTTTCGTATTTCGGTGTTGTCGCCAACATTTTCTTCTCGAAGTCCTTTTTGTCCACACCAGGAACCGGAAATCGAACGTGGGCTACTATCATCATTTTCACTCCGTAATATTTTGCATCGTCGTTTATCAGTAAACATTTAGTCACGACTCGCTTGCGAGCGTTTCGTGACTAAGCCATGATTCTCCGCCGATAAGTCGGCGTCAAATCGAGACCGTTTTTCGCGACGCTAGACGGCGCCCGCCTAGGCACGTAATCGTAGCGTCGAGCATCTCCCAGCTTAGCATTCTTGTTCCGTATAGATCAGAACGCCTTTGCTTGCGCTGCGCACAACCACGCGCCGTCTAGCTCAGGTTGCGCGCGCGCCCGGGCGATATTTGCAGCATGCGTCTGGAGATAACTTCCGGGGCCGAAATACTTATCGTAGAACTCCGTCTCCAAACGGTGAGCTTGGGTATAGTAACGCACGAAAATGCTCAGTACGGTCGCGGGAAACTTGCCATACTGCTTGTAGAGATAATCGGCTACTGCCACCACCGCTTGCACGAGTTCTGGCGCCGGCCGTTCCGCGGCGCGTTTGATCTCGGCGTTGTTCCTAAATGGGCCCGCTGTAGTGGGATCGTAGGTGCCGCCCTGCGCGAATCTAAGGTCTATATAGGCTTGCACAGCACTTTCCATGTCGGGATACATCGGTGGGCAATACGCTTCGTAAACACCCGCTAGTCCGACGGGATTTGGGACCGCCCAGCGTGAGTCTTTGTGAAAACGAAAACCGAGGCCCTCGATACCCTTGGCTTGCGCCACTCCCATCAAGGAGAAGGGACTGATGCCAGAGAAAAACCATCCGCCCAGCCCAACGGCTTGCAAGGCGAGCGCGATGTTATGGCCCATCACCCCCATTTCGACGCCGGAACAAGTCAAGATGTACTGTTCCATATAGGTCAAGGGATACTTTTTATCACGATTGAGCAAACCACTTTTGAAGAACCGTTCCAGATCGCCCGCAGGCGCCCCCTTTTGGTCATCCCATACGTTGTAGCCCGAGCCTAAAGCGATGAATAGAAATCCCAAGAACTGCTCCGAGACATTTGCTACGGGAACAAACAACGTAGAACCCGGTACGTTTGCGTTCCAATAATTGTGGGCACTGAAATTTGGCTCTGATCTGGGCAAGTCGACACGTTGATCGGAGAGTTTGCGCGTGTGGCTATTGACTGTTGCAATAAGCCGCCGAGGGGTAGATAGATCCTCATGTGACCAGTTGCCATCACTCACTGCATCGCGGGTGCTTACGAAATACGTGCCGCTATCTTCGGTATAAAACATATCCGCATTACCAATGCCGGCTGCGCTGGGCAAAGTGCGACCGGTATAGCGCGCTGCATAGGTTGATAAACCGGGCTCTGCTTCGGAATACGGGATCCCGAAATGAGCACCAGAGACGCCGACACCAGCCGCGATTAGCACTGAACGTTCAAAGTCATCTAAAGGCAGCGGCTTGTTTTGCGATTCATGCGCAAGCGGCCCACGGGGAATCTCCATGCCCCAACCGAAACGCCGCGAACGGCGCCCAAATAGAGCACTCGTGAGCGGAAACGATTTAATCTCCTCGAACAAGGCGTCCCAGTTTGCCCGCCGCTGGGACCTCTTTCGTCACCGCGTTTGATATACCGGCTTTGCTTAAACCGCATAAACCGGCTAAATACAAAAAGGCGCGGCGCGATAAACGCGGCGTGCGCTCGGCTTGATTGCGCATCTAGAAAATCTCCTTCACTCCCGGCAGGGCCAACTGCCGCCCGGGACCACTATGCTGCTAAATACTGCGGCGCCCGCGCGGCGCCTTCCGGGTGTCGCTGGGCATTCCCGTTAAGATCACACCTGGCAAAATTCCCAAACATTAGGAAAAATCGGTTAACGTTTTGCAACAATTTTGCGCTATTATGTTAAGTGCCCATGCCGTTTCATCACCAAACTGAACGGTAATAAACACTTTTGATTAATGTGACCGCTCCGGCGTGCAAACGGATACTGCGCCCTGTGCGAATCGCAATAATAACTCGCAACGCCACGGACTAGGCATCGCAGGAGGGCTTATGGCAGCAGCAAAACGCGTCGACTCGTCAGCGTCCGGCACTTTTATCATCGATCTCACCGTAGATCACGATCCCGATCTTTTCGATGAACAGGAAGAAGAAGAAATTTGCCCCATTCCACTAGACTCCACGTTTTCCAACTCACTACTTCATGCCTTGGCGCGCCAGACCTGTGATCCCAGCGGGAATCAGCTGGAGGTTAGTTCGCTGGAGCGCATCGAATCGGGCTGAAAACGGCAGCGCTCATAACGCTGCTTACCGGCGCCCCAGACATTAGACATTCCCCAAGCTCCACGGCGTCGCGCGGAGGCGCAAGTGGAGGTTCTTAATCTTCGTCGCCAACGCCTGCTTGTTAGTTGACTTTCGGTCAATTATTATTTGACCCTGAGTCACCTATCGGTGGCAACGAGCACCTTGGGCCAGCGCCCGACACCTCACTAACTGCGACCGGGAATGAAATGACCCACTGCCACCCCCACCATGTCCAACAATGATGCTACGGCTAGCCGCCGACCTCGACGCCGTGCCCGCAGTCGCGCCGCTAAGACGGCACGCAGAAACGCGCTGTTAGGCGCTGCCAACAAAGTCTTGGAGAAAAAAAACTATGACGACATGACGCTGGCGGACGTCGCGCAGGCAGCGGACTTATCGAAAGCCTCGACGTATACCTACTATGTTTGCAAAGAAAGCTTGTTTCTCGACGTATTGAAACAAAAACTCCAAGCTTGGCAAAGCGCTTTTGCGGCGCAGATTTCGCAAGGTCCAGCCTCGCCACAGACTATTGCGAGTGCCTTCGCTGAGACCCTAACTGATGACGCGATCTTGCTGGATTTGCTCACCCGTCTGCATTCGACCTTGGAGAAAAATGTGCCAGCGAAAGAAATTCTTGCATTCAAGCGTTTCTCGCTCGGCTTAATGGCCGCCACCGGACGTAGCGTCGCAGCTGCTAACCCAGCGCTGTCCGAGAAAGATATCAAGACGTTTCTATTGTTGATGCATGCTTTAGTCGTCGGCCTCGGCATGATGTGCAACCCGCCCCCCACAGTAGCGCGTGTCATAGCGTCCGATGAGCTGCTTGCGAGCGCGTTTCAGCTCGATTTGAAAACCGAACTCACCGCTGCATTGGAAACGTTGTTGCTGGGACGCGCGGCGCAGGATCGAGCGACTGCGAAAACTGGATAACACGGAGCTAATAGTGATGATCGAAGTGAATGGACAAACCGTTGATGTAGACGCAAGCCCGGATACACCTTTGCTGTGGGTATTGCGCGATCACCTAAGACTAACCGGAACAAAGTTCGGCTGCGGGATAGCCGCTTGCGGTGCATGCACTGTGCACCTGGACGGGCACGCCGTTCGTTCCTGCGTGGTGCCGCTATCTGCTTGCGAAGGAAAATCAATAACGACGATCGAGGGCCTGAGCGTGGCCGGCGAACGCCATCCAGTGCAACAAGCATGGATCGCACATCAAGTACCCCAGTGCGGGTATTGCCAATCCGGCATGATCATGGCGGTCGCGGCATTGCTCGAACAAAACCCCCGCCCTACCGAAGCCGACGTCGCGGCGGCGCTCACGAACTTATGCCGCTGCGGTACGTATAACTTCGTTAAGCAAGCCGTTACCGCGATAAGCGGCGCTAGCATGGAAAATGAAGATGGCAAATAACACCAGCATGAATAAGGGTCGACGCCGTTTTCTGATAGCAACAGGGGCAATAAGCGGTACACTCGCGGTCGGAACGTGGTGGTTTTATCGTCAACGCGATCGGCTCAGCGCACCGTCGAATTTAGCCGCTGCTCCCGGAGAAAACATTTACAACGCGTGGCTAAAAATTACTCGCGACGACGAGGTCATCGTGCAAGTGCCGCGTCAAGAAATGGGGCAAGGCGTGACGACCGCGCTGCCTATGCTGGTCGCGGAAGAACTCGATGCTGATTTTGCTCGCGTACGTTTCGAGCAAGCACCGATCGATGAAATTTATGCAAATGCAACAATGTTGGGCGAAGGTGCACCATTTCGTCCCGATGACGAGAGTTGGCTCGCAGCGCTCACCCGCCTTACGCAATTTAAGCTCGGCCAAATCTTAGGACTACAGGGCACCGGTGGATCAACTAGCGTTCGGGATGCGTGGGAGCCCATGCGCTACGCCGGCGCTACGGCCCGCGCGATGCTGTTGGCAGCCGCAGCCGAGCAATTTGGTGTTACCACAGCACAGTGCCGCATCGAAAATGGCGTTCTCAGCGGCACAAATCCACAGCAACGGCTTCGTTTCGGTGAGCTCGCCGCCGCCGCCAGTGTCGCTGCACCCGCGGAGGTGACCCTCAAGCAACGGTCGCAATTCTCGCTGCTCGGAAAATCGCAACCGCGACTCGATGTGCCGCCCAAAGTCGACGGCAGCGCCGCGTATGGGATCGACGCATCACCACCCGGCATGATTTATGCCGCGCTCGCCCAGTGCCCGATCCTCAACGGCACCGTGGGTAACTACGATGCCGCCCACGTCGTCGAACGTCCGGGTGTAAAACGCGTCCTCGATATCGCGGCGACCGACACCTCCGCTGCCGCTGTTGCGGTCATCGCCGAGCACTATTGGCAGGCGCGGCAAGCGCTCGCCGCGATGGATATCGATTGGCTTGGTGGCGAGGTCACACACAACACTGCTGATCAGATCGCGCGCTACCAAACCCTGCTCGACCAAGGCGAGGCGCGCACCTATGACCACAAGGGTGACCTCGAGGCGGGGTTTAATGCGAGTACCCAGCGCGTCGCGGCCCGTTACTACGCGCCCTATCTCGCCCACGCAACGATGGAACCGCTCAACTGTACGGCCTGGGTACGCAGCGCCGGCCACTGCGAAGTGTGGGTCGGTAATCAATCGCCATCACTGGTTGCCTGGATCACCGCCAAGGCCGCGGGGGTGGCGAGCGAAAACGTGACCGTACATACACCGTACTTAGGCGGTGGCTTCGGGCGTCGCGGCGAAATGGACGTCGTGATGCAAGCGGTCATGATCGCAAAAGCGCTGCCAGACGTACCCGTGCAGCTAATTTGGTCACGAGAGCAAGACATTCAGCACGATGTGTACCGCCCCCAGGCGGCGGCGCAATTTGACGCCGGGCTAGACAACGAAGGGCGCATGACAGCGTTCCAAGCACGGACAGTAAGCCAATCGTGCACGACTTCTTTTACCGCCCGGCTATTGCCCGCGCTCGCTTCTGACGCAATGAAAGATAAAACCACAACGGAAGGAATTTTTGATTTGCCGTATGCCTTGCCGAATCGACGCATCGAGCACGTGCTCGCTCACGAACCCGTGCAGGTCGGCTATTGGCGCAGCGTCGGCCACAGCCACAATGCCTACTTTGCAGAGAGTTTCATCGACGAATGTGCGGTCGCTGCGGGCGCAGATCCCTACACTTTTCGCCACCAACTACTGGCCCACTCGCCCCGACACCAGACGGTATTAGATCTCGCTGCTGCCAAAGCGGCCTGGGGTGAGGAGCTCCCCCCCGGCAGCGGTCGCGGCATTGCATTAGCGGAAAGTTTCGGGTCGATAGTAGCCCAAGTGGCCGAAGTTGAGGTGCGCGCTAAACAACCGCGCGTACGGCGGGTGGTATGCGCAATCGATTGCGGTTTCGCGATCGATCCGGATAACGTCATCGCACAGATGCACAGCGGTATCATTTTTGGCTTAAGCGCAGTGCTGTATGGCGAGATAACCATTCGCGATGGTCGCATCGAGCAATCGAATTACCCCGATTACCGGCTCGTCACCCTGGCAGACACACCTAAGATCGAAGTGCACATTGTCGAATCCGGCATCGAACATCTCGGTGGTGTCGGCGAACCCGGCACGCCGCCGATCGCACCGGCAGTATGCAATGCTTATTTCGCGGCGACCGGAGAGCGTATTCGATCGCTACCGATCCGTGTCTAGCGTAGGAGTTTTTTGCCCATAAACACTGCGCTGGCGGGACACACTGTTGCGAATTGGGGACAGGCACGGATCGCTGCAGGTGCTGCAGAGCGCGGTAGCGCTTGGTAGCCGCGCCGTTCAAAGTAGTGCTGCGCCGATTCGGTCAGCAAATAGACGCTTCGCGCCCCGTGGGCCCGCGCCTGCGTTTCCAGTGCGCTCACGATCTGCGCGGCAAAACCTCGACGCCGCGCCGCCGAGACAGTGGCGAGGGAGCGGAGCAAGGCATCGCTACCCCAGTGTTGCAATCCGCCGACAGCGAGCAAAGCGTCGCGCTCGAACAAGCCGATGAAATCGCCGAGATCGGTGCGCTGCAAGTCCGCCGTAACCACGCCACAAGCGGCCAAAATACGGTGCATCGCCAACGCATCGTCGACACTCAAGGGTTTGATCACGCCGACCATGCAAAAACGCCCGGGTTAGAGTTGTCTCGACGCGTAATCCGCTAGTCGCGAACGCTCGCCACGCAACAAGGTGATATGCCCGCTGTACTGCCACGGGCGAAACCGATCTACGACATAGGTTAGACCTGACGTCGTCTCACTCAGATAGGGCGTATCAATTTGCGCGATATTGCCGAGGCAAACGATTTTAGAGCCGGCGCCAGCGCGGGTGATGAGTGTACGCATTTGCTTCGCGGTCAAATTCTGCGCCTCGTCGATAATAATAAAGCGATTGTAGAACGTACGCCCCCGCATAAAACTCATCGAACGGATCTTGATCCGGTTCGACAGCAGGTCCGTCGTCGCCGCACGCCCCCATGCCCCGCCCTCTTCGGTCTCGGCAAGCACTTCGAGATTGTCCATCAGCGCGCCCATCCAGGGCGTCATTTTTTCTTCTTCGCTGCCTGGTAGAAAGCCGATATCCTCACCCAATGGTACCGTCTCGCGGGTAATTACAATTTCCCGATAGCGTTTTTGTTCGATCGATAAAGCAAGCCCGACGGCCAAAGTAAGCAAAGTCTTGCCGGTACCGGCGGCGCCGAGCAAAGTGATGAAGTCGAGGTCCGGATCCATGAGCAGGTTAAGTGCAAAATTCTGTTCCCGGTTGCGCGCATTGATCCCCCATACCGAATTGCGTGAGCCTCGATAATCTCGCGCCTGCTCGTAGATAATGCGGTCGTTTTCTATGCGTCTGGCGATCAGCTCTAAGCCATCTTCCGCGACTTCGTGAACACACTCATTGGCGTAGAAACGATCGTTTTCGGTCACTGGTACACTGTAGTAAGTTAGACCTTGCTCTTGCCAGCACTCGACATCAGCATTCGGTCGCTGCCAAAATGCGTCGTCAACTTCACGCATACCCGTGTAAAGAAGACTGACATCATCAAGAACTTTATCCGATGAATAGTCTTCCGCTTCGATGCCAATTACGCGCGCTTTAATGCGCAAATTGATGTCTTTCGACACCAGCGTCAGCTTGGTGCGGTCAAATTGACTTTGCAGCGCCAAAGTCGTTTTTAAAATGCTGTTATCTGGCGTAGTGCCGGGCAAGTTTTCTAGTATCGGGGCCTGTAACGGTTGGGTTTCGAGGAATAGCCGACCCGACGGGGCCATCGTGCCGGCACCTTCGAGCGGCGTCGGTAAGGCCAGACCCGCCTCGATTTCGGCCCGCCCTGCAGGTGCAATCAGCTCGTCGAGAAAGCGGCTAACTTGGCGGGCATTGCGGGCAACTTCTGAGAGGCCTTTTTTCGCCGCATCGAGTTCCTCGATCACAGTCATCGGCAAATAAACGTCGTGTTCCTTAAATCGGAATACCGCGGTCGGGTCGTGCAGAAGTACGTTTGTATCGAGCACAAAAAGACGTTTGGGGGTAATAGCGGTCACGGGGTGCGGCACAATAACGAGTTAGTTAGGCCTTATTTTACCGGCTCCATGATCGCGTCGAGGTTTAGTTGATCGCAAAAATCCATGAACTCGCCACGCAACGCCGCGATCGAAAGATCTATCGGCACACCAATTGTCATGTGCAAGGAAAACATCCGGCTACCCGTGTGCGCGGCGCTATACGTGCCCGAATGCATCTCTTCTACAGAAATCTCGCGGTGACTGAAAAACTGGGTAATTTCGTAGACGATCCCGACCCGATCGACAGCCACGACTTCCACCGCATACGGCATCATCTCGCCTGCCCGCGCCCGCGATTCCGCCCGCTGGGAGCTAATGCTAAGGCGTGTCTGCTGCTCGATGCGGGGTAAGAAATTTTCGATTTTAGCAATGGCGTCCCAGGTACCGCTGAGCAGCACCAGCAAAGAAAAACGATCCGCAAACACCGACATCCGTGAATCCACGATATTGCAACCACAGTCTCGAGCGGCCTTGGCAAACACCTCCAAATGCCCACTGTCGTGTTCACCAAGTGCGGAAATTACAATGAAATTCTGCATTGAGCTACGGGGCGCAAGGCCAGATTACGAGACCCTCGTTGTGCATATTCTGGATGCTACCCAGCAAGTTAACATACTTGTCGCACCGTGCGATCCCAGGGCCCTCTAACTTGAGTAAAATAGGTCGGAACGATACTATGCCGCACCGCTTTTCGGAGAGCGTAATGACGAGAATTCACGGTAGCATTGTAGCTATGGTAACGCCTATGCGCGGCACAGTTACCCCTGATGCTGCGCTGGATTGGGAAAGCTTCGCTCAGTTAGTCGATTTCCATATCGAGAATGGTGCCGCGGGGATCGTCGCTGTCGGCACGACCGGAGAGTCGGCCACGCTGAACGAAAAAGAGCACTGCGAAGTCATTCGCCGTGCCGTCGAGTATAGCCGCGGCCGCATCCCCGTGATCGCTGGTACGGGAGCGAATTCTACCGTCGAAGCCATCGCTCTCACGCGCTGCGCTGCCGATGCGGGCGCGGATGCCTGCCTGCTCGTGACACCTTATTACAATAAGCCCACCCAAGAGGGCCTGTATTTACATTTCAAAACTATTGCGCAAGCCGTCACCATCCCACAAATCTTATATAACGTCCCCGGCCGCACGGCCTGCGATATGGTGCCGGAAACGATCGGACGCTTGGCCGCGATCGAGAACATCGTCGGGGTAAAAGAAGCGACTGGTGAAGTAACACGCGTGAAGACGATTAAGGAGCTTTGCGGCGCGGATTTCTTGCTGCTCAGCGGTGACGACGCGAGCGCACGTGAGTTCATGCTGGCGGGCGGTCACGGCGTGATTTCCGTGACCGCTAACGTGGCTCCACAAGCGATGAGCGAAATGTGCACAGCAGCGCTTGCCGGCCATGCAGACGATGCGGCGCGCATCGACGCGACGCTCGCCGCGCTACACCGTGATCTGTTTTGTGAAGCGAACCCGATTCCAGTTAAATGGGCTACCTATGCGATGGGGCTAATCGATGCGGGGATTCGCCTACCGATGACCTGGCTCAGCAGCGCCGCTCAACCGATCGTTCGCAGCGCATTAACGGAGGCGGGTATTGATACGGTGCGATGAAACGTAGCGACTTACCCGCTTCCTGATTAATTTTGAGTCCAACGATGAAAAATAGTTTATGGTTCAAGCGACTGGTTCTGTCGCTGTTGTTGAGCATGGTCGGCGGCTGCGGACTAATGCCGAAATTCGACAAAGTCATTCCCGACAAGCGCACAGAATATAAGAAAAGTCGGACACTGCCTGATCTTGAAGTGCCACCTGATCTGACCACCGACGCGATTAAGGATCGGATGGCCATCCCGCGTGGCGGTAGCACCTCCACTTACTCGACCTATCAGGAACGGATCGCGGAGCGCAAGCGTCAGGAAGAATTGCGCCGCGCGCAAACGCAAGCCATCAAGGTACTCGAAAATGAGCATGTCTTGGCCGTTGCCGGCCAGTTGGTGCAGGTGTGGCCCCAGCTGCGAGAGTTTCTTCAAGCGGAAGGTTTCACACTCGAACTCGACGACGATGATTTAGGCGTGATGGAAACCGAGTGGGTAGAGGACCAAGAAAACTTGACGCGGGAAAAATACAAGATTTTTGGCGAACCAGGTACCGAACCGGGTACTAGCGTTCTCTACATTGCCCAACGGCAGGAAGAACTTGTACCTCAGGGAGACGGCTTGGAATGGCAAACCCAGGCGCGAGATGTTGCCCGCGAACGCGTCTTTGTCGAAAGCTTAGAGGCGAACTTTCAAGCACGAGAATCAACCTATGCCGACCGCGACGTAACGGTAGATTCTGAGCAAAACTACCCAGAGGCTACGGACGATGACTTGTCCACGCGAGCAGAACTCATCAGCGCCGGGCAGGGCAAGCTGTATCTATCCGTAAGCGAAGATTTCTCGTCAGCCTGGCAAAGCACCGCAATCGCCCTAGACCGCCTCGGCCTTGCGATCGACCACGCGGACAAAACTCGCGGCGTTTACTTCTTAAGAGTACCAATGACCGAAGATACCCGTGAGGAGAAAAGCATGCTCGCGAAACTTAAATTCTGGGGTGACGACGACGAGCATGAGCTGCAGCTCAGTCTTACCGGCGTTGGCGAAAAAACCGAACTCGTCGTCCTCGATAAGGACGGCCGGTGGGAAACCGGTCCAGTGGCCAAGCGTGTTATTAATCGCCTTCTCGGTGCTCTCAACGAACAGGCTATTTGAACGACGCATGCGTCTCGGTGTACTCGGCAGTGGTAGCAAAGGCAATGGCACCCTAGTTGCTGATGAGAAGACGAGTTTGTTGGTCGACTGTGGATTTTCTGTACGCAACTGCGCTGCGCGCGCCGCGGCGCTGAACTTTAACCCGCAAAGCATTAACGCCATTTTAATAAGCCACGAGCACGACGATCACCTACGTGGCGCCACCACACTTGCACGTCGTTTTGATATTCCGATATACGCTACTCGTGGGACGCAATACGCCGCCCGTGAGCGCTGGCCAGAAGCTGAGCGCTGGCTGACTTTTTCCCCGCATACGCCGTTTCAAATCGGTTCTTTCCGCGTAGAACCAATCGCCGTACCACATGATGCGCGTGAGCCTTGTCAGTTTGTTATTGCCAACGACAACTTCCGCGTCGGTTTGTTAACTGACCTTGGCGAGGTGACCACTCATATTCGCTCATCGTATCGCGACTGCGACGCGTTGTTGCTCGAATTCAATCACGACCCATCCTTGCTCAGCGAGAGCCGTTATCCGGAACCTGTCAGACGCCGCATACAAAGTAATTATGGACACTTGAGCAACGCACAAGCGTGTGCATTGATCGCCGAGCTACGTCGCGCGCGACGCTTACAACACGTTGTTGCCGTACATCTCTCACAACAAACTAATCTACCGAGGATAGTCGCCGAGGCGCTCGCTGGGACAGACCCGGCCCTTTCTTGGGACATTGCGAGTCAGGACAACGTGCTCCCCTGGGTATCGCTAAGCTAGCGCTTTTTTACGCGTTTCAGCAGCCGACGGCGGCGCTTTTTTTGGCGTGGCGTTAAGATATTCCGGCGGCCCGCGTAGGGGTTATCGGTGCGGCGTAATTCGATACGTATTGGTGTTCCGATTAACTCGAGCTCGCGGCGAAAGACACCTTGCAAATAGCGTCGATAGCTATTCGGCAAGGCCTCTAATTGGTTTCCGTGTATAACAATCGTCGGTGGATTACGACCGCCCAAGTGCGCGTAACGTAATTTTATGCGGCGGCCTCGGGATAGCGGGGGCGGATGTGCGGCCACAGCGCTTTTGAGAATCGCGTTAACCTCACCCGTAGCCACGCCCCGCGTCGCCGACGCATACGCTGCATCGATGCACGCAAATAGATCACCCACGCCCATACCGTGTAAAGCAGATATGAACCGATATTCAGCAAAATCGCAAAAATCCAAGCGCCGCTCCAGATCCCTTTGCGTATCAGCTCGACGCGCAGGGTTGAGGCCATCCCACTTGTTCACTGCGATCAATAGCGCTCGGCCGCTACTGATGGCGGTAGCGATCACATGCAAGTCTTGATCGGTCACACCCTCGCTGCCGTCCAGCACACACAGCGCAACGTGGGCGACTGACATCGCTTGCAACGCTTTAACCGCACTGAACTTTTCGAGTTTTTGTATGACCTTACTGCGACGCCTCAGGCCCGCGGTGTCGATCACCACATAGGCGCGACCATTCCGTTCGCACGGTAGCGCAATGCTGTCGTGGGTGGTCCCGGGTTGGTCCGCCGTAATCATACGCTCTTCGCCCAAAATCCGATTGATCAAGGTCGATTTGCCAACATTCGGTCGTCCAACGATCGCGATGTGGATCCGATCCATATCGTCATCCGTCGTGTCCTCGGCGAACTGTAGCCAATCCCTGGTCAGACCCTCGATCAACGTCGCTATGCCGAGGCCGTGTGCCGCGGCGATCGAGTAACAGTTCTCGATGCCAAGCGGTGCGAATTCTGCACCAAGGAGTGCATCGTCCAGACCTTCGCTTTTGTTTATCGCCAGGTGCAAGGGTTTGCCCGTGCGGCGCAACGCCGCCAGGATCTGCTCGTCGGTCGTCGTGAGACCCTCGCGGCCATCCACCAACAGCAATACCGCGGCGCTGTCTGCGATTGCACGCTCGGCGTGGTCGACGATTTGCACACCTAATTCATCGCTGGGGCGCGACAAGCCGCCGGTGTCAACGACCAGGTAGCTTGCATCACCGATACGACCGACGCCGACGCGAACGTCTCTGGTCGTGCCGGCTTGGTCGCTTACGAGGGCGTCTCGTGACCGTGTGATGCGATTAAATAATGTTGACTTGCCGACATTCGGGCGGCCGACTATCGCGATCGCAGGTACCAAGCGGCGTTGAATGTCGACGACCATTGCAAAGTTCCACTGCCAAAAATATCAATGGCGCGCATAGGCAGCTAATTCACCACCGGAACTCACGCCAAACATTTTTTCACCGGCAACGACCGGTCTGGATAAAATGGGTTTCTTGTCGAGGCGATCGCGATGCATGATGCTACCGTCCGCAGTGCTCAACCAGTGCAAATATCCTTCGAAGTCGCCGACGACAACATACTCGTCAAACAACGCCGGCCCTGACAATGCGCGCCGCGCGAGATCCTCTTGCACCCATGCCGAAGCGCCCGAAAAACGATCCAAAGCCCAGACCCGGCTTTGTTCATCCACTACATAGACGTGCTCGGCATCAACTGCTAATTCCCGAAATGAGGAAATCTCCCGGGTCCACTCGAGCTGTCCATCGCGCGTAGAAATAGCCGCGACCCGACCTTGATAACTCGCAACGTAAACACTGAAATCATAAATCACCGGTTCTGTGTCTACATCTACCATGCGTTCTAGATCCGAACGGCCACTCGGTTCGGCCAAACGAGTCTCCCACAGCAATTTACCCGATATCAGGTCGACCGCGGCGAGTCGACCATTGTCGAACCCGGCGATCACGACGCCGTCATAAATTGTGGGCGGCGCAGAACCGCGCAGCGTCAAAGTGGGAATATTGCGATCGTAGATCCAACGGCGCTTGCCAGTGGCCGCATCAAGACCGACGAGCTTACCGTCGCCAGTGCGAATGACGACGATGCCCTGCTCACTTCGCGGAGCAGCCAGCACTTCACTGGAAACCTTCGTCGTCCATAATACTTCGCCGGTGCTCTGCTCACGCGCGATTACTTCGGCGTCGGAAGTGCCAACAATGACCAAATCGTCACTGAGCCCCGGCCCGCCGGAAATGCGGTGCTTTTTATCGCGTTGTTCCCACACAGCGCTGCCATCGTCGACATTTATTGCCAGGACGCGGCCGTCACGATCGGCGGTGTACAACTGAGAACCCGAGATCACTGGCCCGAGTTTCAAATACCGTTTATCAGTGCCTTTACCGTAACGTCCAGACCACAGCTTTTCGATGGGCAGGGAATTCTCGAACTCGACGAGTTCCACGGGTTCAGTATTGTCGCTTTCGTCTTCCTCGTCATCACCGTCGAAAACGCTGCCGAGTTTTTCTAACGTCGAGCAAGCTGATAGCAAGAATACCGCAACGAACACCCAGCGATACATTCCGTGCTGCCGCCAGCACCGACACATGAGTGCGATCAATGTTGTGCACCATTTACACTGGCAAGTTTTAGTTCAATTATGTTCGTCTCGACGCCGACGTCACGTGCTTCCGCAAGTGCCGCGAGGTACATCACGCGGGCTTCCTCGGTTTTTCCTTGCGCGCTCAAGATGTCACCTTTGAGCTCCGGGAAACGGTCGTGTTCGTGCCCATCGGCAAGCGCTTCGACTAAACTCCACGCGCCATCGGCGTTATCTTGTGCAAGCAATACGCGAGCCAGGCGAACCCGCGCCACGTCGCGCAAAGGCCCTTCCTTGCTAGTGTCGAGCAGCGTTCGTAAACGCTGCTCGGCAGCGGCTAAGTCGCCCGTTTCGACTGCTTGCCTGGCTAATAGCAAAGCCGTGAGATTGGCATAAATTGAGTTCGGATAAGCATGGATCAGTGCCTCGCCGGCGTGTATCGCTTCGGTATTGTTTCCTCCGGCGACCACATTGAGAAACGCCTCATAAGTCGTCGAAGCAGCTTCAGATTGTTGAATTTTGTAGTCCTGCCAATATCGATAGCCGATCAGCCCGCCGAGCCCTAGCGCCAACCCGACGATCAAGGCTTTACCGTTCTCTTGCCACCATTTCTTAATGCGTTCTACTTGTTCGTCTTCGGAAGCGTAACCTTCCATCGCAATCTCCCGCTTAGGCGCGCAGATTAAGGAACCCGCCATTATATAGCGCCGCGCGCGGTCTACGGCACCCTAAGGCGCTCCAAGCCACCAACTTAGGTAGGGAAAAACCGTTGCAAATTGGGGATCAGATCGAGCACGGGAGCCTGGAATTGGTGCGCGTCTTGGCGCAGAGGTTTAACGCTAACCATACCGTTCGCCAGCTCCTCGTCACCGCAGATGATCCCGAGCACAGCACCACTGCGATCGGCTTTTTTCATTTGCGACTTCAAACTTCCAGTCCCGCAATGGCAAACGATACTAAGGCCAGATAAACCCTCGCGTAGCTGTTCGGCCAAGCGCAGCGCGGCTGGAAACCCGGCTGCGCTCGACACCATAAGATAAACATCCGCAGCTGGTTTTTGCACCCGCCCATGCTGTAATTCCTGGAGTTCGAGCACACGCTCCACGCCCAGTGCAAATCCGATCGCCGGTGTCGGCTTGCCCCCTAAGATCTCCACTAGACCGTCATAGCGCCCCCCGGCGCACACCGCTCCTTGGGCACCGAGCTCGTTCGTGACCCACTCGAAAACGGTGTTGGAGTAATAATCGAGTCCGCGGACAAGGCGTGGATTGAAGTCATAATCAATCTCTGCGTGATCAAGCAATCCTCGCAATTCGTCAAAGTGCCGACGCGATGCTTCACCGAGCATACCGTGCAGCGTTGGTGCCGCGGCGATAACTTCTGCTAGCGCTGGGTTTTTGGAATCTAGAATTCGGATCGGGTTGTGCTCAAGCCGTTTGCGACTGTCCTCATCGAGCAGCGCTGTATGCCCCGCAAAATACTGCCGCAGTTCCGCCCGATAAGCACGGCGCTCCGCCGCGGCCCCTAAGCTATTGAGCTCCAAGTGCAGCCCCGTGATTTTCAAACGTCGCCAAAGACGAGCGGTGAGCAAGATTAATTCTGCATCGATGTCCGGGCCCGCGAGGCCAAAAACCTCGGCGCCGACCTGATGAAACTGGCGATAGCGCCCTTTCTGAGGCCGCTCATGGCGAAACATTGGGCCGCTATACCACAAGCGCTGCGCCTGTTGCTGCAGTGATCCGTGCTGCAATAGCGCGCGTACGCAACTCGCCGTACCCTCGGGACGCAAACTCACACTCTCGCCGTTGCGGTCGCTAAAGGTATACATTTCTTTTTGCACAATGTCGGTTGTGTCGCCGATCGAGCGTTCAAACACAGCCGTTTGCTCGAGCAAGGGCATACGTATTTCTCGATAGCCGTAGCTATGAAGAACTTCTTCGACAGCGCATTCGAACGACTGCCACGCCGCGCTCGCTGGCGGGAGAATATCGTTCATACCCCGTATCGCTTGGAGTTTTGGTTTCAAGGGCGACTCGTTGGCGTGGCTTGGGCCGGCGCGCCGCCGACTTGCAAACGTGCGACATCGCGATTGCGGTGCGGTCGTAAATCTACGGGCGTGCCGCGAAATTGCACGTTTACGGAGCGCGCGTTGCCGATCACAAGATTGTAAGGTACCTGACCCTGCAACATCGCGGGCTTTTGGGGTTGGACCATACCGAAATATAAGCGTTTGCCGCTGGCGTCTTTCACTTCCACCCACGCTTCCGCTGAGGCGCTGATGACGAGCTCGGATTTTGCTTCTTGGACGGTCGCCGCTGTACTCGCCGTAAGATCTTTATTCTCTCTCTGCCCTTCGCCTTGCTGTTCGGTACTGGGCATCGCTTCGTCGGACTGCGCGCGCGCCTCCGTGGCCGGCGCCATCGTGAGCGGCAGTTCGATCGCCGCATCGCCATGTTCGATTACCGGATAGCTATAGGCGAGAGGTTCACCGCGGTCTGGATAAGGTTCGATGTCGACGACTTCCGGAAAATCAAAATCCGATTCCGTATGCTGTTGCAGCAGAAAATCGCGTTGCCAAAGAACCAGCAACGCGATGATCGCGAACACGATAAGCGCTGATGTCCACCGAATTAAAGTACTTGCGCTGGTAACTTGCTGCGGTGGTCGCGATTCAAAGTCGCTGATCAACGGCTCACTATGTGCATTCTCCGCATCATAGGCCGTTAGGATTGCGCTGGGATCGATCTCTAAGGTTTTCGCGATACTTCTGATGTAGCCTTTAACGAAAGCACTCGATGGAAATCCCTCGAATTGATCGTTTTCAAGGGCCTCTATTACCCGCACCTCAAGCCGCGTTCCGCGCGCAACATCCCCTATCGTTAAAGATTTTTTCTCGCGCAACTGACGCAACAACTCTCCCGGCGTCGCATCGACACTTATTGTTTCGTGGTCTCGATTGGGAGCTGATTCTGACATTACATACTGACCAAAAGCACGCTAACAAGAATCGCTCGGATAGTATTCTTGCCTCGCCACATGACGGTACTTAGAAACTTCCCAATTGTTCCAGTTGGGCGGTTTCATTCGTGTCAGGAAATTGTTTGCGTAATCGCAGGGCATAACTGGCCGCAGTGTCGCGGTTTCCTAAGGCGCGTTCGACCCTCACGCCAACGAGCAGGGTACGTGGAGTGTGCGATGCAACCTCTTCGTAACGTTGCAAGTAAGCGCGGGCTGGTAAATATTTTTGATTCGCATAATTTAGCTCCGCCATCTGCGCCAAGGCCGGCGCCAAGCGAGGGTTAAGCTCTAAGGCGGCACGGAAATGTTTTTCGGCGCGTTCAGTTGCTTGTGCTTGCAGCGCGCAAATCCCCGCATTGCTAAACGCGATTTCACGATCTCCGAACAACGGATTTGCACTCGCGGCCAAAAACTTTGCCTCACCTTCCTCATAACGACCTTGCTGGCATAAAAACTGCCCGTAGTTATTCAAAGTCGAAGCATTGTTTTTGTCTAGACCCAAAGCTCGCTGATAGTGTTCCTCGGCTTTACTGGGCTCCCCGATGCGACTATAGAGCAAACCAAAACCATTGTAAGTGTCGACGTTTCGTGGATTCGCGGCGAGCGCTTTTTCGAGCTTTTTGTAGGCGAGCTCGTATTCTCCATCGCGAATATAGGCGATCCCAAGCTGGGTATTTAACGCGGATACTTTGTCCCGATCGATACCACTTTGGAGCCGCGTGGGTGGAGTCGACTGGCAACCGATCGCAAAGCACGTAGACACGATCAATAACATGCGACCACAGATTTCTAGCATATCAATTGCTCATTTCTGATCTTGGCGGCCCGCTGGCGGTGGCGCGCACTTTTTGCGGCAACGTTACCGACGAGTTGTCCGCACGCGGCATCGATATCCTCACCGCGCGTTTTTCGTGTGACCGTAACAATGTTAGCGCGCACGAGAACGTCACGAAACCGATCGATGGACGCTTGCGAGGGACGCACAAATTGACTGCCAAGGATCAGATTATAAGGAATGAGATTAAGCTTGGCGGGCAAACCACCCAAGCGACCTACGAGCTCGTGGGCAAGTTTAGGATCGTCGTTGATACCGTCTAGCATAACGTACTCAAATGTGATTTCGTCATGCGGGTTGGCACGACTATAGCGATGGCACGCCGCGAGCAGTTGCGCCACAGGATAACGTCGGTTCAGCGGGACGAGTCGGTCGCGCAACTCATCGTTCGGCGCATGCAGTGACACCGCGAGCGAAACCGGGCATTCAACGGCTAAGCGGTCGATACCAGGCACAAATCCCGCGGTACTCAAGGTGACACGCCGACGACCGAGATTATAAGCATGATCATCCAACATCAGCCGCATAGCAGCGGTGACGGCTTCGAAGTTGAGCAATGGCTCGCCCATTCCCATCAACACGACATTTGTAATTCGTTTTGGCGTCCGAGGCCGTTGCCCGAGCGCGCGCGCCGCGACCCAAACCTGTCCGATAATCTCCGCGGTAGTCAAGTTGCGCTGAAAACCCTGCTTGCCGGTGGCACAGAAGCTGCAATCAAGCGGACATCCGGCTTGCGATGACACACATAAAGTGCCGCGCGCGACTTCAGGAATGAAGACTGTTTCAATCTGTGCGCCACCATCGACTGCCAATACCCACTTGTGGGTGCCGTCGGCCGCGACGCGCTCGGTTACTATCCGGGGTGCGACAATTTCCGTCGCGTTCGCCAAACGCACCCGTAAGCTTTGACTTAGGTTCGTCATGGCTGCATAGTCCGCCACGCCCATTTGGTGGATCCATTTCGTCACCTGGGTCGCACGATACGTGCGTTCCCCCATTGCTTCGAAAAAACTGGCCAAGCCAGCTTGATCGAGATCCATTAGGTTCACACTAGCGCTAGACATCATCGATCGCCGTATTATGTCGGCAATGCGCTTACAGGAAAGAAAAAAGCGATCTCTTCACGTGCCGTATCGGGCCCATCTGAGCCGTGCACCGCGTTCTCGGAAATATTCAGCCCAAATTCCGCACGAATCGTGCCGGGGGCGGCCTGTGATGGATCCGTTGCGCCCATGATTTCGCGATTCATCGCGATTGCGTCAGTCCCTTCCAAGACCTGGACTACGATCGGTCCAGACGTCATGAAATCAACCAGTTCCTGATAAAAAGGGCGCTCGCGATGAACCGCGTAAAACGCGCCCGCTTGCGCGGCCGACAGCTGCATCTGCCGCAAAGCGATAATCTTTAGCCCAGCAGCTTCAAATTTGGCCAAGATAGCACCGATGCGATTGTCCCGCACGGCGCTGGGTTTGATGATAGACAATGTGCGTTCGATCGCCATACTTGACCTGCCCCCGAGCATCAAAATTCGTGGAAAATCTAGTCATTATAAGTGGGAACGAACTGATCACCTAGGGAAAGTCGTCGCCTCGGGGGGCCGTGCATCGCCACTTGCAATAGCCCCCGACAGCAGGAGCCGTGGCGTCGAGTAACAGGCCTGGCACGAAAGGGGGGTAGGCTCCTAGCCCGGATATTGCACGAGGCACCCACCACGTTTACTTGAGTCCGACAAACTGCTAGCCGAGCTCCACGACCAGCTTTCCCAAGGCACGGCGCTCGCTCAGCGCGCGGATCGCCGCGGCCGCATCTGCGAGACTGTACCGCGCGGAAATATGGGGGCGTATTTTCCCCTCAGTATAAAGATCTAAAAGTTCGGTGTTGTTGCGTTCGTTGGTGGCCGCATCGCGCTCGGCGAAAGAACCCCAAAACACACCGACGATCTGGCACCCCTTGAGCAACGCCAAATTGAGCGGAATTCGCGGGATCCCGGCTGGGAATCCCACCACTAGAAAACAGCCTTGCCAAGCAATCGCGCGCAGCGCCGCTTCGGCATAAGCGCCCCCCACGGCATCGTAGATAACATCTGCGCCGTGGGGCGCTGTTGCTTGCTTGAATTGATCGGCGAGCGTTCGCGCGCCTGTTTTGTCAAACTCCCCCGTCGCGTATACCACACCGGCGGCGGCACCGTGGCGTTTTGCCAGGGCCAGTTTTTCCTCCGTCGACACTGCGGCGATGACTTGCGCGCCGAGCGCGCTGCCGAGTTCAACGGCCGCTAGACCGACACCCCCCGCCGCCCCGAGCACGAGCAAAGTCTCTCCTGCGCGCAAGCTCGCGCGCTGCTTCAAGGCATGATAAGACGTGCCGTAAGTAAAAATAAACGCTGCGCCCTCATCGTAAGGCATCTCGGGTGCCATCGCGACGCATTTCGTCTCTGGGGCAATAACTTTTTCCGCCATACCGCCACAGCCGACAAGAGCGATGACACGATCACCGATTTTCCAGCGCGTGACGTTTTCGCCAACGACATCAATCTCGCCAGCAACCTCGCCACCTGGCGCAAAAGGTCGCGGTGGCCGGAACTGGTATTTGTCTTCGATCATCAACGCATCAGGATAATTCACGCCGCAAGCATGCACCCTGATCCGAACTTCACCTGGCCCAGGTGTTGGCTCGGCGATCTCCGCTACCACTAGCGTTTCAGGGCCGCCTGTTGTTTCACTGAGTAGCGCTTTCATACTTCTGGTAATACCTCGGTTTGAATCCGCCCCATGGCGGTTTGATTATGTACACGATTCTACGCGATTTCTGGCGGTGATTTTCGTTACGCTTCTACTACCATGCAACGCCGTTTTCCAAAGTTCTTCGCGATTGCGTGACACTTGTTAAGCCGCGTTCTCACCAAACATCGACATACGGCTTTCTGCCCGTGGTAACCGGGCCGGCACTGCGCAAACCACGCAGCAACCAGCGACGCGTCTCAAGCGGATCGATCACCGCATCGATTTCAAAGCCAGAAGCAACCGAAACCGCTTTACCTTTCCGGTACATGCCTTCGAGCAGAGAATCGTATAAACTCGCGCGCGCTTGAGGGTCGGTCTCGTTTTCTAGTTCTTTGCGAAACCCCAACTCCACCGCGCCTTCTAAACCCATGGGCCCAAATTCTCCGGTCGGCCAAGCGATCGTTAACAACGGTCGATGCAAACCACCCCCTGCCATCGCTTGCGCACCGAGCCCGTAAGCTTTACGCAACACCACGGTCAGCAAAGGTACGGTCAAGTTCGCGCTCGCAAGAATCAAACGCGAGCCGCGGCGCACTGCCGCAGTCTTCTCGCTATCCGGGCCTACCATGTAACCGGGGGTATCGCACAACGATACAATCGGCAACCCGAACGTGTCGCAGAGCTGCAAAAATCGCGCCCCTTTCTCGCCGCCCTCCCCATCTATGGCACCGCCTAAGTGGCGTGGGTCATTGGCGATCAATCCGAATGCTTCACCTTCAATGCGGACCAATGCGGTGATCAAACCAACGCCGTAATGGGGCCGTAATTCCAACACAGAATCGTCGTCTGCGAGCGCGTTTATCACCGCGCGCACATCGTAGACACGCAGTCGATTCTCAGGGATAAGGTGACGCAATAAACGTTGATCTGCGCAGCTCCAATGTGCACGCGGACCCTGAAAATAGGCCAACAATTCGCGCGCGACCGCAGTCGCTTCGACTTCGTTTTCAACCGCGATATCAACCACACCGTTTGCCGTCTGCACGTCGATGGGTCCAATATCTTCCGGTTGAAAACGCCCAAGTCCGCCGCCGGCGATCATCGCGGGGCCGGCAAGACCGATGTTCGAATTTGCCGTTGCAATCGTCACATCCGCGCACCCGAAGATGATCGCGTTGCCGGCAAAACAGCGGCCAGAATTGACCGCAATGCGCGGCGCGACGCCGCTCAACTGCGGCCATGTTGCAAAAGTTGGAATGTCGAGCCAACTCATCATGAGATCATCGGTGTCGACATCACCCGGTCGGCCGCCCCCGCCTTCGGTAAAAAATACCACCGGCAGTGCCCACTCAGCCGCGATCTCGAAGAGACGATCCTTTTTCTTGTGATTCGTATGGCCTTGGGTGCCCGCCAATACCGTGTAGTCGTAGGCGAGTACCGCACAACGTGCCTTCTGGTCGCCGAATTCCGCGGCGTTCACCGTACCGATACCCGCGATCATGCCGTCAGCGGGCGTTGCTACCATGAGGTCGTCCACAGTACGGCGACGGCGCTGAGCGGCGAGCGCAAGCGCCCCATATTCGATAAAGCTATCCGGGTCCAGCAAATCCGCGACGTTTTCTCGAGCCGTACGACAATTTATTTTGCGACGTTTCGCAACCGCTTGAGGTCGGTTTGAATCTAAACCATAGGCGTGCCGGGCGTACACTTCATCTACATCGGCGCGTGGCGCCGCAAGATCGAAGCGTGTGTGTTCCGCCGTTACTGTTTCGCAATTTGCCTCTGACTCAAGAAACAGTAAAGGCACGCCTTCATCGAGCGTATCACCCACTTCCGCGGCGATCCGCACGACCCGCCCACCGACTTCCGCGACGATGACGTGATGCATTTTCATCGCTTCTAGGGTCGCGAGTTCATTTCCTGCATTGATGCTTTCGCCCAGCTCTACATCGATGCTCACGACACTGCCACGTAGCGGCGCCGCTACGACAACCGTACCGGGGGGCGCAGTAATAGTCGGCGAGGCGGCCTTAGGTAGCGCCGGCAAGGAAACGGTCGCCGTATGCTCATAAGTTGCCGCCCGCGCTTTGAGTGATACTAAGTTTTGCGCAACGAATTGCGTGCTCGCTGTTCCGGCGAGAAAAGCAGGCTCCGCTAGCACAGCACGTAAAAAGGACAAGTTATTGGGTACGCCGACGATCACACATTCAGCTGCGGCACGCTGCGCACATCGCACTGTTGCAACGAACTCATCGTTCGCGTTGTGCACGATCAATTTTGCGAGCAAAGAATCATAGCGTGAATTGGTAGCGTAGCCAGCATAAGCCGCGGTATCGACGCGTACATGTGGACCGCTCGCAAGTTCAAAATGCTGCAACTGGCCGCCCGTTGGACGCGGCGAACCGTCGTCGTCTAAGGTCTCCGCGTTGATGCGAAGTTGGATCGCGTAACCGCGCGGCGATGGAATATCGTTTGCTAGGTCCAAATCTGGCAGCGAAGCGCCAGCCGCAATCTGTAATTGCAGACTAATCAGGTCTAAACCGAGAATTGCTTCGGTTACCGTGTGTTCGACCTGAACGCGCGCATTCGCTTCGAGAAAATAGAACGTGTCAGTGCGCGGATCGAGTAAAAATTCGAATGTCCCGAGGCTACGGTAATCGCAAGCAGCGGCCATACGTACAGCAGCTTGCAAAATTTGCGCACGCGTCGGTGCCGCTAAATTCAATGCTGGCGCGAATTCGATGAGTTTTTGATAGCGACGCTGAATTGAACAATCGCGTTCCCATAAGTGCGTTACGCCTCCCCGCCCGTCGCCAAGAATTTGCACTTCGATGTGACGCGCATCGGCGAGGAAACGTTCAGCATAGATGCCAGGGTCACCAAACGCTGCCTGCGCCTCATTGCGAGCCTCCTGGCACGCGACAGCCACATCGGTGTCGGCGCTGATAACTCGCATGCCGCGACCACCACCACCGGCCGTCGCTTTAATCACAATTGTCGCATTCTCACCGAGGTGTTCTCGAAACGCTGTGATCTGTGCCGCACTGGTGACGGCTTCCGAGGCTTCTAAGACGGCAACGTTCAAATCGCTTGCGTAGGTGCGCGCTCTCAGCTTGTCGCCGAAGCGTTCGAGTTGGGCTGCGGTCGGCCCGATAAAACTCAACCCGTTGCGGGTACAAAACGCCCCAAATTCCGCATTTTCGGCGAGGAAGCCGTACCCAGGATGTAGCGCATCACAGTCGTTATGCAAGGCACAATCGATGATTGCGCGTTGATCGAGATAGGCCGCAACCCCGGAACCAGGCAAGGCAACAACACGATCGCCATGACGCAAATGCCCACCATCACAATCGTCTGTGGCGTGTACAACAACCGTCTCGATCCCGAGTACAGCGGCGGTGCGCGCGATGCGCAGCGCAATTTCACCGCGATTGGCGATCAAAAGGCGTTTAATCATCATGCATTATCGACCCCCGCAGGCCCTCAATCACGGCAGCATTGCAAGAATCACACGATTAACGGACCCTGAAAATCGCGTAACATCGACACCTCTGCAACAACCAGCGATGAGATACGCATATGACGAACCTCGCTAATACCTTAAACGAATACGGGGCGCGAGCCTATTTGCTCACCTGCAGTGCGAACGGCCCACACACTAGCTTCGTCGATGTCGCGCTAAGCGACGGCGAGCTACAATTCTATTTGAGCCGTACTGCGCAAAAAAACGTCACCACAAACCCCAACGTTTCTTTGCTCTGGCCGCCTACTGCGCCCGGCGGGTACGGCATGATCGTAAACGGCGTCGTGCGCCGAGAAAACCCATTAGGCGAGCGTTCCAGCATGACGATCACGAAATCTGTTTTGCATCGACCGGGGCGTGCACAAATACCCGACTCGCCGTGTGAGTCAGACTGCAAAATGCTGGCGCTCGGCTAGCCCGCCATAGTTTCTCCTGCGATCCAGTCTGCATACGCTGAGTTAGCGGCGACTTCCCAGCTTAGTACGCAGGGTACTTCATAGGGATGATGCGCGGTCACATACGCTTCGACACGGGGGCGCAGTTGCGCAGTTGTTTTTAATATCCCCACCAACTCATCATCGTTATTAATCTCACCTTCCCACCAATAACAGCTTTCTATGGGCATTAGGTTCGCACAAGCGATCCACCGATTCCTCATCAAAGCATCGATGATATTTCGCGCCGTTGCCGCGTCGGGAAAAGTCACGTAGACGAGCGTAATCATAGCGTTCACATCCGTAAAAAGAGCTTGCTTTCAAGTGAATCACATCGAATCAGGTCATGGACAAAAGTTCACTGCCGGCCCAAAAAGTTCTTTTCTCAGCCTGCAACTGCAGTGTTTGAGCCCGCTAGCGGAACCGCACTAGGGAATAACTATCGATTACTGCTTGCTGACGGTTTATCGCGCAGGAATCGTTGTTCTATCTTTTGGGAACAATTCCGCCTATACTGCCGCCGAAGGTTAGGCGCCAGGGAGCTGGCGCCGTCGCTTTAAGGCCGTCTCCCTCCTCGATAGACTTCCTATTGGCTCTGACGCATAGTCGCGCAGATGGCCAGCAATGACCACCTAACGAGGGTCAATGTTCTAGCCGCCTTCAATATCTCATTTCTCAAGTAGGATTAGCACAATGAATCTATATGTCGGCAACTTGCCGTACTCGGTCACTGAAGATCAATTGCGACAGTCGTTTGGAGAGTTCGGTGAAGTCTCGAGCGTCAGCTTGATTACGGATAAATTTTCCGGTCAATCAAAGGGTTTCGGCTTCGTCGAAATGACCAGCAATGCCGCAGCAGATGCGGCTATTAAAGCCTTGAATGAAAGTGACATGGGTGGTCGTCGCATTAAAGTTAATCAAGCGAAACCGCGTAATTCGCGCCGTTAAGCGCACCAGGTATCGGCGGAACACAGCGTGCTTCCGCCGGCACTTTACAATCGCTAATACATTCCCGTTTGCAAACGCGCCGCCTCGGACATCATATCGATGCTCCAGGGAGGATCAAACACCAATTGCACCTCGACTTCGGTGACATTGGGTATTTGACAAATTTTCGTGTAAACATCGTCGACGAGAATCGGCCCCATGCCGCAGCCCGGTGCTGTCAGTGTCATGTCGACTTCAACGCGATTCGCACCCGGCTCTAAGGGTTTAACCTCGCAGCGATATATCAACCCCAGTTCGACAATATTGATCGGGATCTCAGGGTCATAGCAGGTCGCAAGCTGTGCCCACACCAAACTTTCGTCAACACTACCGTCCTTGGCGCTAGACGCTTGTGCGGCCGGTAGTTGCTCCACTTCGATGCCAATTGCATCGGCGTCCTCTCCGGCGATGCGGGCGAGCTTACCGTTGACGTTGACCGTTACCGTGCCGCCCAAAGCCTGGGTGACAAACACCGTCATGCCAGCGCTAAGCAAGATCGGATGTCCGTCTGGGATTAATATCGCTTCGCAGTCGCGTGCGACGGTGATCGGTTGCGTGTAATCGGGTGCCGCGGTCATGGCTCAAGCGTTAGCGCAATAACTCGCGCGCTTTCGCGAGGCCTGCCATGAGCGCATCGACATCCTCGCGTCGATTGTAGATCGAAAATGACGCGCGTGCGGTTCCTTCTATCCCGAAGCGTTCCATCACCGGCATCGCACAATGATGGCCGGTGCGGATCGCGATACCTTGGTGATCAAGCAATAAACCGAGGTCGTGCGGATGCGTACCGTCGATCAGAAACGAGAGCACAGCACATTTCTCCCGTGCGGTTCCGACGACACGCAAACCATCGATGGTCAAAGCTTTATCTGTTGCATACTGAAGCAGCGCGTGTTCGTGCCGCAACGCCGCTGCGAAATCTATTTCGTTTACGTAGTCGATCGCCGCACCTAGACCCACGGCTCCTGCAATATGCGGTGTGCCTGCTTCGAACTTGTGGGGTGGATCATTGTACTCAGTACCTGCGAAGCTCACGGTGCGAATCATGTCACCGCCGCTTTGGTACGGCGTCATCTCCTCGAGTAGGGACTGCCGTCCATACAAAACGCCAAAGCCCGTAGGACCAAATAACTTGTGACTCGAAAATGCATAGAAATCGCAGTTCAGCGCGTGCACGTCGACATTCATGTGAGCCACCGCTTGCGCGCCGTCAATAACCGTGACCGCGCCGACTTCACGTGCGTGCCGAATACATTCCACGACGGGGTTAATCGTACCGAGCGCGTTTGAGACGTGACCCAGCGCACATATCTTTGTACGCTCGTTGAGCAAACTAGCGAAGGCATCAAAAATTAGCTCGCCCGCGTCGTTTATCGGGGCTACTTTGAGTTTCGCACCAGTTCGTGCGCACAAAATCTGCCACGGCACGATATTCGAATGGTGCTCCGATTCCCCGACTAATACCTCATCTCCCGACCTTAACTTGCAAGCCCCATAGCTGTGAGCCACCAGATTGATGGCTTCGGTCGTACCGCGGGTAAAAATAACTTCATTGCTGCTGTGTGCGTTGATAAACGCCCGCACTTTCTCACGCGCTCCCTCATAAGCGGCGGTTGCATCTGCGCTAAGCGTGTGAACACCGCGGTGAACATTGGCGTTTTCATGCCCGTAGTACCGGGTTAGCGCCTCGATTACGGCCTGCGGCTTTTGCGTCGTCGCAGCGTTATCGAGATACACTAGCGCTTGGCCGTTAATCTCACGCTGGAGTAGCGGAAAATCCGCACGAATATCGTCGCTTCGGAACATCGTGCGTTCAGTCGCCACAGCCGTTTCGCTCATGCTGCGATCTCATAATGCAAATCTTCACTGACCAAACCGGCACTGCCTGCGACTTGCCGCGCCACCCATTGGCGCACCTCGGCCCACGGCAAAGGTTCGATAACCGCTTGCGCGAAACCGAAAGTCAACAACCCCCGGGCAGTCGCTTCCTCCACGCCGCGCGAGCGCAAATAGAATAACGCCGCGTCATCCAATTGCCCTACGGTCGCTCCATGAGCACAACTAACATCGTCGGCGTAGATTTCGAGCTCGGGTTTGGTATCTATTTCAGCCAATGCAGACAATAGCAAATTGTTACTCATCTGCCGCGCGGTGATTTTTTGCGCGTCTTGCTGCACATTGATTTTGCCCCGAAAAACGCCGCGACCATTGCCGTCGGCGATACCTTTGTAGATCTCGGTCGAATGGGTGTTGCTCGCGGCGTGATCGATGCGGGTATGGTGGTCGAGGTGCTGGCCGTCTTGGGCGACAAACAATCCGTCCAACCGCACCGTACTACCCGGCGCCACCAAAGTGGCACTAATGTCCAGACGCGCGAGCGCGCCGCCGAACATGCACGAAACGCTCCGCACATCGCTGTCTCGGTAAGCGGTGATAGTTAAGTTGCCGATGTGATGTGCTTGTTTCGTCTCGCATTGCAGACGCGCGTGACGGACGCGAGCGCCGCTCTGGGCTTTGATCTCGCACCACGCGTTCGTCAACTGTTGGGCACCCGGTAAACCGCAATGGGTCTCGACGATATCGATCGCGCTGTGTTCGTTGGCGCGCACTAGCAAGCGGGGCACCTGCATAAAAGCTTGGCTAGAACTAGTGGAGATAAACACGACATGCAAAGTAGTAGCGCAGCTCCGATGAGGAGCAACTTCGACGACAAGACCATCCTGGACAAACGCGGTATTCAACGCACCGAACGATGAGTCATCCCTATCTGATTTTCCTAACAACGTAACTAGCGCGCCCGGATCATCGCGTCGCAGATCACCCAAAGTCTTGAGGACGACGTCTGCCTCGAGGCCACGAACATCGGATAAGGTCGGCCGATAGTGTCCGTTTACGAACACCACGCGGGCCGCATCCGGCACGTCTAGCGGTAGCGACGTGATGCCCACATCGTGAGGCTCGCTGAGTGGTGGTGCACCGAAAACTCGGCCATGCACCGCGCTGAGGTCTGTATATCGCCATGCTTCGTCACGGACGGTCGGTAAGCCCCTAGCGTAGACACTCGCCCAAGCGCGTTCCCGAATTTTTCGCAGCTGCGAAGCTTCATCCCGCCAAGCCGTGGCCGTGAGGGAACTCAATGACTCCAGCAACGCCATCAGGCCGCCTCGCTAGTTATCCAATCGTAACCTTTTGCTTCGAGCTCTCGCGCCAAATCACTAGAACCTGATTTAACAATCCGGCCGTTAGCTAACACGTGGACGAAATCCGGTACGATATGATCGAGCAATCGTTGGTAGTGTGTGACTAAGACAAACGAGCGTTCCGCGTTGCGAAGCTGATTCACACCATCCGCGACCGCTTTCAAAGCATCGATGTCGAGGCCCGAGTCAGTTTCGTCCAAGATAGCCAAACGTGGTTCGAGCACGCTCATCTGAAATACTTCGTTGCGTTTCTTTTCGCCGCCCGAAAAACCCTCGTTTACAGGGCGATTTAAAAGATTTTCCTTCAGACCTACTTCGCGCGCTTTATACTTGACCATCGCGAGAAAATCCGCGGCGTTCAGCTCACCTTCGCCGCGATACTTGCGGATCCCGTTGAGGGCCGCCTTGAGCATGTAAATATTGTTAACTCCAGGTATCTCGATCGGGTACTGAAAAGCGAGAAACACACCTTCCCCCGCACGCTCTTCCGGGGCCAAGCTCAGCAGATCTTTGCCGTTTAAGCTAACCTCACCCTCTATGACGTCATAGCCACTACGTCCAGCGATGACATGCGCCAGCGTGCTCTTACCCGACCCATTGGGGCCCATAATCGCGTGCACTTCGCCTGCCGCCACGCTCAAGTCGACACCACGCAAGATCGGCTTATCGTCGACCGTAACGTGAAGATTATCTATTTCTAACATTAGCCCACCGCACCTTCGAGACTTACCCCGAGTAGTTTTTGCGCTTCAACGGCAAATTCCATCGGGAGTTCTTTAAATACTTCTTTGCAAAAACCACTGACGATCAGATTAACCGCGTCTTCTTCGGCGATCCCGCGGCTACGCAAATAAAATAATTGATCGTCGCTGATTTTTGACGTCGACGCTTCGTGTTCCAACTTGGCCGTGGGATTCTTAACTTCGACATAAGGAAACGTGTGCGCCCCACATTGATCACCCATCAACAAGGAATCGCATTGCGTATAGTTGCGAGCGTTAGCCGCAGTTTTTGCGATCCGCACGAGACCACGGTAAGCATTTTGCCCGTGGCGTGCAGAAATCCCTTTCGAGATAATGGTGCTACGCGTGTTACGCCCCAGATGGATCATCTTCGTGCCGGTATCCGCTTGCTGATAGTTATTCGTCAGCGCTACCGAGTAAAACTCACCGACTGAGTTCTCTCCTTTGAGCACACAACTCGGGTATTTCCACGTAATCGCGGAGCCAGTCTCTACCTGTGTCCACGAAATTTTCGCGTTGCGACCACGACAGTCACCACGCTTGGTGACGAAGTTGTATATTCCACCCACTCCGTTCTCGTCGCCAGGATACCAATTTTGCACGGTAGAGTATTTGATTTCGGCGTTATCTAAGACCACTAATTCGACCACCGCGGCATGGAGCTGGTTTTCGTCGCGCATCGGCGCGGTACATCCCTCGAGATAACTTACATAGCTGCCTTCATCGGCGACGATCAAAGTACGTTCGAACTGCCCGGTGTTAAGCGCGTTGATGCGAAAATACGTCGACAGTTCCATTGGACAACGCGTGTTTTTTGGGATGTAGACGAAAGACCCGTCGGAGAATACGGCGGAATTCAGCGCCGCAAAAAAATTATCCCCCTGCGGCACGACGGTACCGAGATATTTGCGTACTAGCTCGGGATAATCTTGCACCGCCTCGGCGAACGAGCAAAAGATCACCCGCGCGTCAGCCAACTTTTCGCGGAACGTCGTATGCACAGAGACGCTGTCGAACACTGCGTCTACAGCAACGCCAGCTAGAACTTTTTGTTCTTCCAGCGGAATACCAAGTTTGTTGTAAGTTTCTATGAGTTTTGGATCGACTTCGTCTAAGCTCTGCGGACGATCTTTGTCACTTTTCGGGGCAGAAAAGTAGGAGATCGCCTGATAGTCGATCGGTGGATAGCGCACTTGCGCCCATTCGGGTTCCGGCAGAGTGCGCCAGCGCGCGAATGCCCGCAAGCGCCATTCTAGCATCCACTTAGGCTCGTCCTTTTTTGCCGATATGAAGCGCACCGTATCGGTGTCGAGACCAGGTGGCAGCGTTTCCTGTTCTATGTCGGTAACAAATCCGGCGGCGTACTTTTGATCGAGTAATGCGGTGACGTTGTCGTTGCCGCTGGCCATCGCGGTCAAAACCTCCAAACGCTCAGTGTCGGGACAAAGTTAAAGTGAAAAACTTTCACCGCAGCCACAGGTCGCGGCTACGTTAGGATTCTTAAAACGAAATCCTTCGTTCAAACCCTCGCGGGTGAAATCGACTTCGGTGCCGTCCAAGTAAGGTATTGATTCATTGTCAACGACGAGGCGCACACCGTGTGATTCGAAAACCTGATCCTGTGGGGTCGCCCCAAGGCTCGGTTGCACCACGTACATATACCCAGAACAGCCCGTGGGCTTTACCCCTAGGCGTAGGGCCTCCCCCGCCAAGTGTCGCTTGACGTGCGCTGCCGCGCGTTCAGTTAAAGTAATCGCCATGCATCGTTCTCGCTCGGCCCGCATCTTACGACGTCGTGAGCTCGGGACTTTTCGTTTCTAGCCATTGCGGTGGCGCGTCTTGTTCGTGCTTCGCCGCCACTTGATCTAGGCTAATGCGGCTGAGGTAACTACGTATATGGTCAGAGAGCTCTACCCACAAATCATGGGTTAAGCACACCTGATCATCCCGGCAATTGCGCTTCCCGCCGCAACGGGTCGCATCCACCGATTCATCGACCGCATCGATCACTTCTGCAACCGAGATCTCTGCGCGCGGTCTACCGAGTCGATAGCCGCCCCCGGGGCCGCGCATACCATCGACTAAACCATGCCGGCGGAGGCGCGCGAATAGCTGTTCGAGGTAGGACTGAGAAATCCCATGGCGAGCGGCGATTTCCGCCAGCGTAACGGGCGCTTGTTGCGCGCGTAGAGACAGATCGACCATGGCAGTCACAGCATAGCGGCCTTTCGTCGTTAGTCGCATAAAGTCACCTCGTAGGGCCTAGCGCCACTTCCTGAAATGGAATTATTACGTAGTAATCAGCTCAGTAATTATGAAGAACTTGACTAAATTAGTCAATAATACCCATGATGCTGCCAAAGTACCGCTTGGCATTATCTAGGCTATTGTTTTAATTGGCCAATAGCGCCAGTAAACGATCACGGTGCCATGGCATCTTGATCGTCAAGCGATTCATTGGCGGCGGGTGGTAAGCGTGGGAGCTCGACACTAATCCCCTGTTTTTGCAGGGCGGCTTGTAACGCTTCGATTTGTCGTTCGATGCAACGAGAATGGTCTAACAAGGAATCTACCGCCGCGGCGAGCGGATCAGGCAAATCTTTAACCTGTCCATACGCATCAAAGCCGATGCGGCGTGCGGTCTCGGCGCGCTGCGCCGGGGTAGCATCGCAATCCGCCGGTTCAGCGCGTGCCGCCCCGGCAATGCGTCCCGGGATCCCAACCACCGTCGCGGCGGCAGGGACATCCTTGACGACCACCGCATTGGAGCCCACGCGCGCGTTCTCACCTATCGTCACCGGCCCCAAGACTTTCGCACCCGCCCCCACGACAACATCGTTTTTGAGGGTAGGATGCCGTTTACCTTTATCCCATGATGTTCCGCCTAGCGTTACACCGTGATAGAGCGTGACGTCATCGCCGATCTCCGCGGTTTCCCCAATCACCACGCCCATACCGTGATCGATAAAAAAACGCCGTCCGATAACCGCACCTGGGTGAATTTCGATGCCGGTCAAAAATCGGCCAACGTGGGACAGCATGCGTCCCATCCACTTGAAGCCATGGCGCCAAAACCAGTGACTCAAGCGGTAGAACAATAGTGCGTGCACGCCCGGATAAGTTGTTAATATCTCAAATGCGTTACGGGCCGCGGGATCGCGGTGATAAACACTGTTGAGGTCTTCTTTTATGTGCTGGAACATCTATCGTGCTCGGCTGTGTTGCTAAACTTCCCGTCCATGATCGAGAATGACGTCGATGAATCGTCCACCCTGCGATCCGGATAAACCCAGCATACTACAAGTCGTCAAGAGCGTGCTGGCCGCCGGTTTTGGGGTGCAAAGCGACGCTAACCGCGAACGGGATTTCTCCCGCGGTAACGCCGGCACGTTTATCATTGCCGGTATCATTGGGACCATTATCTTTGTTATTACTGTGATCACCGTGGTACGGATTGTGCTGCGGGGTGCGGCTTAGACCAAAGCGGTGTTAGCCGGCGTCCTTGGCAGCGGCATCGCGAGCGAATTGGGCCAATTCTAGGGTGTCAAAATCCGCCTGCTTGCGCGCCACCAAATTGAGCGGTGCACGGATTTTAGGGGCGCCATATTCCGCGCGCAGTGCGAGCCAGGTCTCGTTAGGCTCGAGCTGGCGACGTGCGCACAGGTGACGATACCAATGATTGCCGATGGCGACGTGGCCGATTTCATCCTCTAATATTCTCGCCAATATCGCGACGCCGCGCGCATCGCCGAGCCGTTCGAGCTTGCGTTGCAACCCCGGGGTGACATCTAAACCGCGCGCCTCTAATACTCGCGGTACTAACGCCATGCGGGCGAGCACATCGTGTTGGGTTTTAAGGGCCATTTCCCACAGACCGTCATGGGCTGGGAGGTCACCGTAGCGGGCATTTAGATCGGTACCAGCGAGGCGCTCGCACAATAATTGGAAGTGACAAGCTTCCTCTTGGGCGACGTGGCACCAATCGGCGTAGTATTCGATCGGCAAGCCGTTGAAACGGATCGCGGCGTCTAAGGCTAAATTAATGGCGTTGAATTCGATATGTGCCAACGCATGATAGAAAGCAATGCGCCCCGCGGTCGTCGCCAAGCGTCGCCGCGGCACGTCGCGTGGCGTGACGAGAGGCGGTCGGGGTGGCCGGCCAGGCACTGCTAGATTCGCGAATGAGCGCGCTGGGTCGATGGTGCTGGCGTGGTCGCGCGCACCTAGGGAACGCGCCGCGTCGGCTTTCTCGATCGGGTCGTCTAACCGCCAAATGGCATGCGCTTGTGCGCGTAGTTCGGGTGCTCCTGATGCGCTGCAGTCTCGATACATGCCGCGATAAGTATAACCGGACCGTAAGCACACAACACATTATCGATTCGCGGTGGGAACGCTTGAACAAGCGCCGCTCGCTGCGGTAGAACCCTAGTAGTGTCTGCGTAAGTTTTATTTTAAAGGAGAGATCGTGACGATGGAATGGTACCCAAAACGGACCCTAAGCAGCCTGCTCGAGGTCGCGGCGCGGCGCTGGGGTGAGCGCGAAGCCCTGGTGTTCGGGGCCGAACGCTACAGCTACGCGCAAGTTCAGGCACACACAGATCACCTCGCAAAAGCCTTGATCGCGCTTGGCGTTCAACCCACCGAACGGGTGGCGTTGTGGATGACGAATCGTCCTGAATGGATGTTCCTGATGTTCGCGCTCGCCAAGGTCGGCGCTTGCATCGTCCCGCTCAACACGCGCTACCGTAGCGATGATCTCGCTTATACTGTGACCCAATCGCAAAGCGCCACCCTGATCAGCATCGCTCGCTCCGGTCCGGTCGACTATCAGGCGATGCTCGCCAAGACGATGCCGACAATTCAACGAGGCGCGAACGGCGAATTGAGCATCGCGACGTATCCGGCCTTACGTCGCCTGGTCATCTTGGGGACGCTCGAGTTGGACGCCGCCACCGCGTGGCAAGAATTTATTGCGGCCGGGGAAACCGTTAGCGACGCGACATTGGCGCAGCGCGCTCAAGCGGTCAATCCCGACGCCCTGATGATGATTTGCTACACCTCCGGTACGACTGGCCATCCCAAAGGCGTGATGCATACCCATCGCCCGATCCGCTCGACTCACGAGCGCGGCCAATTGCTAGGCTACACCTGTCATGACATTCACATGAACTACCTGCCGATGTTCCACATCTACGCCTATAGCGAAGTGGCGATGATGTCGGTGTTGTTTGGCTGCAAGCAAATACTCATGGATGTTTTTGACGCTGAGCGCGCGCTCGCTCTCGCCGAGAAGGAACACGCGACGGTGTTGCACGGTTTCGAAGCGCACTGGATGGACTTGCTCGCCGCGCAAGCAGCGGCACCGCGCAAACTGCGCGCGCGCATCGGCACACTGCCTTCCGGTGTCGAAAGCACGATCCCGATCGCCGAGCGCGTTCAAGATGTCTTCTGTCCCACGGTGTCGGGTTTCGGCATGAGCGAATGCTGGGCTTTTGTGTCATGTTCCAATCCGCTGCATACACGTGAACAGCGCGTCCATGCTTCCGGTTACCCCATGAATGACTACGAGTTTCGCGTTATCGATGTCGAGACGGGCAAGGATCAACCACCCGACGTTCCAGGCGAACTTCTCATTCGGGGATACGCGGTCATGGTAGGGTACTGGGATAAACCGGATGCGACCGCGGCAGCGATCGACGCCGACGGTTGGTTGCACTCCGGCGACATGGCATTAATCCGCGCCGACGGACATCTCGTTTTCATGGGCCGTTACAAAGACATGCTCAAAGTCGGTGGGGAGAACGTCTCCCCGGCGGAAGTCGAAACCTACTTACGGGGGATGGCGGAAATCGAGGATGCTGCTGTGGTCGCTTATCCTGATTCGCGCCTAGCCGAGGTGCCGGTAGCCTTCGTCATTCGCAGCAGCGGGCGCAGCGTCACGAGCGCCGATATTCTCGCGCGCATGCGCGGACGGATCGCCGGTTTCAAAATCCCGCGCCATATACTTTTCGTAGACGCGTTTCCGATGACCTCGTCGGGCAAAATTCGCAAGGTCGAGTTGCGGGCCCAAGCCCAACACATCCTGGACGCCGTACCTGCACGCTAGCACGAATATCGAAAGTGAACACTCACTTTAAGGCTTGACATCGTAATCATCCTGTCTACGTTTCTTTATCTTTCCATTAGTTATGCTCACTACTTAACGCGGCTTGTAGGATCCGGCCGCTTGTGCTATTTTTTAATTAAACTTACCCCGAGATTATTTCTTTAAGATTTTGTATTTAATGGAGAATCTAATGAATCGCTCCGGTTTTCAGTGGCAAGGACGACAGGCCACCGCCACACTCGCCGCGGTAGCCCTGGTGGCGTGCTTGGGCGCGCCTAGCGTGGGCGCGCAAGCGTTTGAAAAAATTGTCTTTCTTGACGGTTTTGCCGGCGTTTCGACCACCATGAGCGATGACCTCGATTTCAAAGGCACGGTCGGCGGAAGCGGCCTCTCGGGCACGATTTCAGATGTCGATTTCGACGAAGATACGCACTACGGTGGTCGGATCGGCATGTGGCTGCGCTCGCATCCCGCATTTGGCCTCGCCGTCGATGCATCCGTGCATCGCTCAGATATCGATACCCAGTCGGTACCGTTCACCGTGGCACCGGACCCTTTTGCGGTTAGCGGCAGAGTACTCCTCAATGAGATCGAGATCAGCAACGTCGTCGTGTCTTTCGACCTCGTATGGCGTCGTCCGTGGGGTCTATGGACTCCTTACGTTGCTGCTGGGCCCGCAGTTTTCATTTCTGATCTAGACGATACGGGCACCTTCGGCAGCTCACAATCGGAGTCGGACACGAGTTTTGGTGTTAAAGCCGCTGCCGGGCTGCGCTATGCCCTGAGTCACGGTATGAGCATCTTTGGCGAGTATCGGTTTCTCCATGGTGCACCAGAATTCGAGCTAGGTCGTTCGCGCGATCCGATCACTGGTGCTACGGTTGCCAACACTTTGGAAGTCGATATCAACACCCACGCTATCGTTGGGGGCATATCCTTTAGCTTCTAGCCCGCAGCAGCGCCTATACGCGCGCCGGGGCGCCGTGCTACTGTCGCGTCCATGGCTGCGATCACGGTTACCGGCATCGACCACGTCGTCTTGCGGGTCGTCGACGCCGACACGATGGTCGAATTCTATTGCAACGCGCTCGGCTGCGAAGTCGAAAAGGTGCAAGAGGAGTATGGCCTCATTCAGCTGCGGGCCGGAGATGCGTTGATCGATCTTTTATTGGTCGATGGAAAACTTGGGCGGCTTGGCGGCGCAGCGCCGGGAAAAGAAGGTCGTAATCTCGATCACTTTTGCCTACGCCTCGAACACTTCGAACCTGACGCAATTAAATCAATGCTGCAGCGCGTTGGTATTGAAACCTCGCCGGTCGCGCAGCGATACGGCGCTGGCGGATTTGGTTTGTCGCTGTACATCGAGGATCCGGAAGGCAATGTGATCGAATTGCGGGGTTCTAGCAGCGCCGCTGCGCGCGCAACCCAAACCCCAGCAGGCTGAGCCCTAGCGCTGCAAGCGCGACCACTGGCAGTGCCGGTACGGTCGCGGCACTCGTAGTGGGCGCCGCTAATATTGCATAGACCTCACCGTCGCGATGATCGACGAGATAAAGGTTTCCCGCCTCGTCTTCGCCGAACGACGAAATACCGTCGATACTACCGACGTCGGGTTCCAACCGCGCTGTAAAGTCTTCGAAATCAGTATAATTTGTGCCATCGAAAGTGCTCGGCGAGGACCCATCGTAGCGCAAGGTCCAAATACGCTCGGTGATATAATCTGCAAAAAAATAGCGACCTTGCAAGGTCGAAACCGGCCCCCGATAGACATAACCTCCCGTTACCGAAAAACCTTCGGTTGTGCCGCTACCATGAGCGTAGTCGTAGACCGGCGCGATCGCAGCGGCCGGACTTGGACCGCCTACACCAGGCGTCTGGCGCGTGCCCTCGCGCAGGCGCCAGCCGTAATTCTCGCCACCCGTACTGGCCAGCGGTTGCACGTTGATTTCTTCGCGTAGCCCTTGGCCAACATCGGCGATATAAAAGTCCCCGCTTGCGCGATCGAAGCTCGCGCGCCACGGATTGCGCAAGCCCCACGCCCAGATTTCATCATCACCGTTGCTGCCCACAAAAGGATTCGTGTTCGGAATAGTGTAGTTGCGCGCCGGATCGGCGGGATACGCGTCACCGTTAACATCAATGCGTAGAATCTTACCGAGCAGATTGTTGGTGATATCTTGGGCGTTGCCGATATTCGGCGTATGCCCACTACCGCTGTCGTTGCTATTGCCGCCGTCTCCAGAGGCGATATACAACAACCCATCGGGACCAAAACCGATCCAGCCCCCGTTGTGATTCGACTGTGGCTGGGTAAAGCTCAAAATTGCCGTGGCGCTATTGGGTGCGGCGAAATCGGGATTCGCAGACACCTGATATTCGACGATCTGCGTCGCGCGCGTCGTGTCGGTGTAGTAGACGAAAAAACGCCCGTTGGTCTCGTAGTTCGGATGAAAAGCGAGCCCCAACAGTCCTTGCTCGTTGCCTGTCGTCAAACCCGAGACCAACAAAAACGGCTGAGGATTGAGGTTCCCACTACCGCGATTCAAAATCTTGATCGCACCGCTATGTTGTTCAACGACAAACAAACGCTCCTGATCGCCCGGTGCCGCAGTGATAAACACCGGCCGCGATAGTCCAGTTGCGATGCGGCGCACGACAAAGTCCTGCGCCAAGGCGTTGGCGCTAAATAGACCAGCGAGCATTAGCGCTGCCACTCTCGCGATGAAATCGATGTGCATAATCATTGTCCGTGAAGCGTCGCCGCTAAAGCATATCGCACTCGCCCTAGGATACGCACGGAAACAGTTCGCGCCTAAAGGCGCATCAGTCGTTGGTCTTTGGGCGGCAGCTAAACTCGAGGCTGTTACAGAGAAGATCGGCGGTGTTAGAGGCGCACCGACATCAGCGCGCGACGCTACTTCTCGATGTTGACATCGAGCGGGAAAGACACTCGAAAGGTCGTGCCTTTACCGACCTCTGATTCTACGGCGATCTCACCCCGATGTTTCTGCACGATACCGTATGATACGGACAAACCCAGGCCGGTGCCTTCTCCAACCGGCTTCGTCGTGAAAAATGGATTGAAAATTTCTGCACGTATGTCGGCGGGGATCCCCTTGCCGTTATCTACGATCTCCACTACAACCTCTTGTGCTTGTTGGTATGTGTTCACGGTAATTACACCGCTTGTTTCGATCGCCTGTCCGGCGTTGACTAAAAGGTTCGTGAACACTTGATTGATCTGCCCAGGATGACAGCGAATCGGAGGTATCTCCGCCAAGTTTCGTTTGATCTCACATTTGTACTTAAGATCATTCCACACCATGCGCAAGCTGACTTCCAGCAAATCGTTCAAACTAGCTTCGCAAAATTCTGGACCATCGACACGCGCGAACGACTTTAGCCCAGCAACGATCTCGCGAACCCGATTCAGGCCGTCGATCGACTCGTCGCTCAAACAATCTGCATCCTCCAATATGAACGGGACGTCATTTTCATCTCGATAGTCCTTGATCGACTTTGCGAGCGCCGCAGCCGTACCACTTGGCGCCCCGACGGCGCGCTCAAACTCGACGTACTTATTCGTTAGGGTGGCAAGCGTCGCGAGATACTCCTTCAAAGTATTAAAGTTGCTCAACACAAATCCAATGGGATTATTAATTTCGTGCGCGACCCCGGCGGCGAGCTGACCTAGCGAGGCAAGTTTTTCCGACTGAACCAATTGATGCTGCGCTTCGCTTAGTTCTTTATTGAGTCCTTCGAGACTAGCGATATTTTCGCGCAACTGAATTTCCGACTCGCGGCGTTCGACCCCGGTGCCCAACTGCAACGATGCCGCTTCGACGAAATGCATAAACTCTCGGTCCTGCTGCACCGAGGCAGTGGAAAAAAACTCGACCACCGCAGCCACCTCACCAAATGCTCGGATCGGAATGGCGAAAGCGGACTTAACCCCGAGTTCGGCAAAGAACGCCGCCCGCTGGGTATTGGAAATATTCGTAAGGTCCTCGATAAATTCTGTTCGCCCAAATTCGTAGACGCGCCCTGCAAGCCCTTCACCTTTTTCGATGGGCGTTTCTTTCAGCACGTCGCAAAGTCTAAGCCCAGCAACATTGTCTTGATCGACGTAGAATCGCGTTGCCTTAAGGAGGCCTTCATCAACGGGTAAATAGGCAACGCCTATCGGCCAAGCGCACTGCTGACACACAGAATCGATGAATGCTTGAAGGAGAGCAGGTTTATCCGGGTCTTGTTGCGAAAAGAAAGCCATCTGCCATAGCAAGTCCAACTGCACGTTACGCTTTCTTAGTTCTTCGGCCATGCGCTCACTGTCGCGGCGGGCGTTACGGAGTTCGCCCAAGGCTGTTGCGAGCTTTTTCTCTAAATCATCACGCGCTTCCGATGCTGTTCTCGCAACGCGCTCCGGCGGTTCGCTAGCCGCGGCGATCACGACGTCTTCTTCGTAGACGGGTTTTTCGCACTTAGGGCTCGCTGTCACGTGGTTGATGCCGGGTTGCAGACAATATTGACTTCCAAGATTTCTTTTGAGTCTTGCTCGAAATCAGCGATTTTATCGATGCTTGTGGGACCCAATTTTGTTCCTTCGGCATAGAGCACCATGCCAGTGCTGGTCACCAGATCACTGGCCAAAATCATTCCGCTACGCAAGTAACTCGTCGATAGCGCTATCACGCCGGGTTTGTCGAAGCTGACGAAATCCGCCGTTATACCACTCACCGCGGCGATCACGCAGGGATCAAAAACCGTGCTCATTTGGTCGACCAATAGCTCGATCGTTTGCGCATGGGTATTAGAAAATCCGCGCGCCGTACCCGAGCGGAAGTTATCGTAGCCATTTGCCACCGCCACGATTCGAGCTCCCAAGGGAATGGCGTCGCCGGCGAGACCATCGGGATATCCTTTACCGTCGAAACGCTCGTGGTGATGTTTGATGATGGTCGCGGTCCCTTCCAGAATGGGAATACGACTCAACATCCGCGGCGCGTTGTGCGCATGTTGACGCACCAGCGCCTGTTCGTCCGGCGTCCAGCGCACCGCAGGCTTGCGCAGCAATGCATCAGGCAACGAGAACTTGCCCATATCGTGCAGTATTCCGGCAAAATAGACTTCCTGCACCAACTTACCTTCTATTTGCAGGATTTCAGCGAGACGGCGCGCGAGTTTGCCGACGCGCAGGCCGTGTCCGGGAGCGATCAATTCGCGGCTTTCGATGAGCTGCGAAAAGATATGGAACGTCTCGTGATAGGACTCTCTAAGTTGCTCGGTACGGCGCTCGACTTCCCCTTCCAAGCCGGCGTTGAGACGTTGCAGCTCGGCGTTTTGCTGCTTATTGATTTCCAGCAGGCGTACGCGATCGCGTTCGGTGGCCAATAATACAAGCGCGGTGTCCACCGCTTGCTTGATGTCGGTGTCATCCCATGGCTTGGCCATGAAACGATAAATACGCCCGCTGTTGACGGCCTCGATGGTGGAATCCAAATCGGCGTAGCCAGTGAGTAAGATCCGGATCGTATTCGGCCAGCGACGCGCGCACTCAGCGAGAAATTCTGCGCCGTCCATTTCCGGCATCCGCATATCGGAGACGATTAGATCGACGGATTCGCGGGCTAATAGTGCTAAGCCGACCGCACCCGATTCGGCGGTCAATAGCCGATAACCGGTGTTGCGAAACGTGCGTTTGAGCGCGTTTAAAATGCTTTTTTCATCGTCGACAAAGAGCACGGTTGGACGCGCTTCGCCCGCACTAGCGTTGTCATCAACAGGTTCCGTGCAGGCAACATCCATAGTGAGCTCAAAGTCAACAAGGCTTATGTACCGGTAACGGCGAAAAAAAGAAATACTTAAGGCCTGCGGATCTAAAATCGCACTAAAAGTACGCCTATTGCATGCGTGCGCCGGATAGCGCCTCGAAACGCTTCAACCGGTCCTGCAACCTGGCGATGCTGCTTTCGAGGTCAGCTAATTTACGGCGCTCTTTTTCCACAACTTCTGCGGGGGCTTTGGCGAGAAAGTTTTGGTTAGCCAGTTTTCCCTGGGTGCGTTCTAAGTCGGCCATCTGTTTCGCAATTTCCTTGTTCAAGCGCTCTCGCTCGACCAGCGGGTCGATGATATCGAGCAAGGGCACGAGGGCCGTCGTCTCACCCACAACGGCCGTTGCCGCATCGCCAATAGCTTCGTAATCCGCACGCTCTATGCGTTCCAGTCGTGCCAGCTTTTTTATGTAGCCATCGTAGCGTTCGAGCCACTCGCGCTCCGCCACACTGCCGCCTTGCACACTGACCACGAGCTCAAGTTTAGGCTCGACGTCGTTCTCTGAACGTATGCGTCGCACACCTAAGATAAATTCTCGGATCCACTCAAAGCTATCGATGTAAGACGATTGAGGCTCTCCGTCACTCGCTTGCGGATAAGCCTGCAACATGATCGAATCGGCCTCACGGCCTAGTAACGGCGCGATGCGTAACCAAATCTCTTCGGATATAAAAGGCATCAAGGGATGCATTGCGCGCAAACTCGCTTCTAACACTTCAGTTAGACATCGACGAGTTCCCAGCTTGCGCGCCTCGCTAACGCGCGGATCGTTCAGTGTCACTTTGGCGAGTTCTATATACCAGTCGCAATAATCGTCCCAAATGAATTCGTAGAGAGCCTGGGACGCTATATCGAAGCGATATTGTCGCAAACCCTGATGCACGCTGAGCAACATTTCCTCTAGGCGTGACTGTATCCAATGCTCGGGCATGCCAAATTCGATCGTGCTTTCGAGATCAAGCGGCTCATTTACGGTCATTAATACGTAGCGCGACGCGTTCCAAATCTTGTTGCAAAAATTTCGATAGCCTTCGATGCGACCGAGGTCGAAACGGATATCCCGGCCTTGGGTGGCCATCGAAGCAAAAGTAAAACGTAGCGCGTCGGTACCATAGCTGGGTATGCCACGGGGATATTGGCGTCTTGTTGCCGCGGCAATTTTTTCGGCGTCTTCAGGGCGCATCAAGCCAGTAGTACGTTTCGCGACCAGTGGTTCGAGTTCGACGCCGTCTATAAGATCGATGGGATCGAGTATGTTGCCTTTCGACTTCGACATTTTCTGGCCGTCTGCATCGCGAACGAGGCCGTGGATATAGACTTCTTCGAACGGCAAGTCCCTCATGAATTTGAGCCCCATCATCACCATGCGCGCGACCCAAAAGAAAATGATATCGAAGCCTGTCACCAACACGCTCGTGGGGTAATAGCGCTCGAGCTCGGGGCTCGGTTGCGGCCAACCTAGGGTGGAGAAAGGCCACAGCGCGGATGAAAACCAGGTGTCTAACACGTCTGGATCTTGGCGGAGCGGTACCTCTGCGCTGAGTTGACTTTTGGCACGTGCTTCAGCTTCGCTACGGCCGACGTGCATGCCGCCATCGGGATCGTACCAAGCGGGAATGCGGTGACCCCACCAAAGTTGGCGCGAGATGCACCAGTCTTCGATGTTGCGCATCCATTCGAAATACGTCTTTGTCCAGTTATCGGGCACAAAACGTAAGCGCCCCTCTTCCACTGCCTTGATGGCGGGCGCCGCCAATGGCGCCGCGCGGACGTACCATTGATCGGTCAAATACGGTTCGATTATGGCTGCGGTACGATCGCCACGCGGAATAGTCAACTTGTGATCGTCTACTTTGACGAGTAAGTTACGTGCTTGGAGATCGGCGACGATTTGCGCCCGTGCGTCGAAACGATCGAGCCCGCGGTACGCTGCTGGTGCAGCGTCATTGATCGCCGCATCGTCCGTAAAGATATTGAGCGGTTCGAATCCGTGACGTTCGCCCATGGCGAAATCGTTAAAGTCATGTGCGGGTGTAATTTTTACGCAGCCGGAACCGAATTCTGGGTTAACGTAACTGTCCGCAATGATCGGAATATTGCGATTGCACAACGGCAATTCGACCTCGCGTCCGATGATGCGCTGATAACGCAGATCTTCGGGGTGCACGGCGACGGCGACGTCGCCTAACATGGTCTCGGGTCGTGTTGTCGCGACCACCACTTCACCGGTACCATCAGCAAGTGGATAGCGAAGGTGCCACAATTTACCGTTTTCTTCTTCGCTAATAACTTCCAGATCAGATATCGCCGTATGCAACACCGGATCCCAATTAACGAGACGCTTACCGCGGTAGATCAAACCTTCCTCGAAGAGGGTGACAAAAACTTCCGTGACCGCGAGCGACAACGCGGGATCTAATGTAAACCGTTCACGCTGCCAATCCATGGACGCCCCCATGCGGCGCAACTGACGCGTGATCGTCCCACCGGACTCCGCTTTCCACTGCCAAACGGCCTCCACAAACGCTTCCCTACCTAAGTCGTGGCGCGATTGGCCATGTCGTGCAAGCTGGCGCTCCACGACCATTTGCGTAGCGATCCCGGCGTGGTCCGTGCCGCATTGCCACAGCGTATCGCGCCCCATCATGCGATGGTAACGAATGAGCGCGTCCATCAATGTGTCTTGAAAGGCATGTCCCATGTGCAACGAACCGGTTACGTTCGGTGGCGGCAGCATGATGCAATACGGCCTGCCGATGCCCGTGGGCGAAAAGTAACCAGCACGTTCCCAGTGTTCGTAACGTTGCTGTTCAATTGCATGAGGATCGTATGTTTTGTCCATCGGTCTCGGAGTTAGCTGTTGAGGTGCAGGCACGGATTCGATCATGTGCTGGGACGCGTCGTGCGGGCGCGTGGATGCCGTTTCGGGTAGCCCGTTGGGGGGCGCGTCTAGGATAGCGTCCGCGGCCACTGCACCTTCATGCCCATCCGCGCCTACCGTGACACCGGCATCCTGCTCGGCTTCGAGGCTCGTCGCATTCTCGCCCGCTGCCGCGGCAAATAACATTGGATCGACATCGTGCAGGCGCTCGGTGAGAAGCGGCAACGCGACGTTGCGCGGCAATTCCAGACCACGGGATCGCATTTTATCGATCTCGAGCCGGGCTTCGTCGACCAACACCTCGAGCCGGTCTATGCTTCCGCCTAGGGAATCGTCACCATCGCCGGCGGTGTGATCGGGTTCCGCGTGAGGGGATTTTTTATCGTCTGCCATGATCAGCTTTATGCGTATGGATGTCGTAACCCCGATCCTGGTAGAAGCGATAGCGCTCGCGCGCTGCTTGGCGCGCAACCTCATCCGCGCCTGTAGTTTCCACGACCCGTGCGAACTGACTAAAATAGTTCAATACATTCCCGCTCAAGTTTATTAGCACATCACAGCGCGGTGGGATCTGCTCACCGCTAGCGATCATCACGGGCACCGAAGTTTCCGTCAGGTCACGCGTATGGGGTACGAAACTAATATCGCGGAACGTCCACAATAGTTCGTCGATCGATTGCGCGTGTGTCTCGTCAACGCAACTCACATGCACAGCATGGCCACTGCGCCAGGCTTTTTCGATCACACGACATATAGTGACGTCGTGGCCGCGCGGCCCAGGGTTGTCGAGAACGTAGAAATCTATACGTGTCACGCCCGTTTATTGAGGCGAGCAGGACGACGGTGTGCGCCTGCTACCCACATTACAACAATCACGCTTCGCAGTGGTTGCCAGCGCGCGCTGCAAGATATTCAACCAACAGCGCGACCGGGCGCCCCGTCGCGAGTTTTGGCTTGCCTGATCGCCATGCCGTGCCGGCAATATCCAAGTGCGCCCAAGTGTACTCGCGCGTGAATCGAGCAAGAAAACAAGCCGCCGTGATCGTGCCCGCTTCCCGACCGCCGACGTTGGCGATATCTGCAACGTCACTATCGATTAGTTTTTGATAGTCTTCCCATAAGGGCAAACGCCACACCCTATCGCCGCTGGCCTCGCCAGCGCAGCTCAAGTCCTCCGCAAGTTCATTGTCGTTGCTCAGCAAGCCACTCGCGTGGCTACCTAGCGCCACCACGCACGCGCCCGTCAATGTCGCGATATCGATAACGACAGCGGGTTCGAAACGTGCTGCATAAGTCAATGCATCGCAAAGAATGAGACGACCTTCGGCATCCGTATTGAGGATCTCGACCGTTTGACCGGACATGCTATGAACCACGTCACCGGGTTTAATCGCATTGCCATCTGGCAAATTTTCGACCGCCGGTACGATCCCGATGACATGCAACGGTAACTTGAGTTCGCACACTGCTCGCATGACGCCGATCACACTCGCGGCGCCGCACATGTCAAATTTCATTTCGCCCATGCCCGCCGACGGCTTTATCGATATGCCGCCGGAGTCAAACGTCACACCCTTACCCACGAGGACCACGGGTTTAGCATCTTTTGCACCCCCGCGATACGCCATGGTGATCAGCTGCGGCGCTTCGCGGGAACCCCGCGCCACGGCGAGCAACGCTCCCATACCGAGCTTTTCCATTTGTGCCTGATCGGTGACCGTCACTTTCAAGAAACGATATTCTTTGCCGAGCGCGCGTGCTGCCTCGGCGAGGTGGCTCGGCGTACAGACGTTGCCCGGGCGATTAGCGAGATCCATTTGCAGCGCGATGCCGCTCTGGAGGGCGAGACCAGCTTGCAGTGCCACTTGCGCTTCCTCCTTATCATCGCCTGGGACCATGAGTTGCAGACGCGCCAAGCTCGGTGTCCGCACATTTTTGGTTTTCAGCTCCGTAAACCGATAGGCGCTACCAGCAAAGGCACGCACTTGGTGTTTTATCTTACTGGCAACGTCGGCCCCTTTTACCGGCACTTCGGCGAGGGTAGAGAAGGCACTACGTGCTTTGCAAGCTAGCAATGCACTCGCGGCTTTAGCCAATAAGCTTTGATAGTCAGCGGCACTGACGCCGCTCGCTTTTCCACAGCCTACGAGCAACACCCGATCCGCGCCGGCTTTGCTTGCTAGCGGGATGAGTAGCGTTTCGCCGACCTTGCCGCTAAGATCGCCGCGTTTGATAATACGGGTCAAGGCACCGCGGTTTGCGCGGTCAAGGGCTTGGGCACTGGGCGAGAAACGCTTGCCGGAATGTACCGCAACTATCGCGCAGCCGGACTTCAACTTCTGAACCGATCCGGTTTTGATCGTAATATCCATAGAACGTATTTCAGCCTTCGTATGTTTCCGATAACGTGTGCGCCGCTATATTCATAGCTTATGCGACTCCGGGACACCCTCCGTCGCGCACGTCCCCCTGATGCACGCGTCGCCGCTGCAGAAAGTGTATGCTTTTGCTCCGAGAGGCGCAAAATTGCGGTCTACTCGAGCACGCAACACCTGAGCAACTGAGCCGAATACCTGCATGCGGATCTTGGATCGCTATATCGGCGGCGCGATCGTCAAGGGGATTTTTACTGTTTGGTGCGTGCTGCTCGCTATTTTCAGCTTTTTTGCCTTCATCGAAGAACTAGAGGACGTCGGACGAGGCGATTACGGACTGTTCGATACTATCGTGTACGTGATTACGAAGATGCCCCGACTAGCCTACGAGTTATTCCCCATGGCAGCCTTGATCGGCTCACTCATTACCTTCGGTACCTTGATGCGTAATGGCGAGTTGACCGTGATGCGCTGCGCAGGCGTGCCGAAGTACCGGCTGGTTTATACCGTCGTAAGAGCGGGGCTATTAATCGTCGTCATTGCGTTTCTTGTCGGCGAATTTCTCGTGCCACGTTGTGAACGTTTCGGCGCCGATTTCCGCCAAGCGGCCCTCAACGAACGCGTTGCCTATCGTTCGGAAAATGGTTTCTGGGCGCGCGACGGCGATAGTTATATCAACATCCGCGAGATACTACCCGGTGACCAGCTCGTTGACGTTTATATCTATGAGTTCGACGCCCATGACCAACTGCGTTTGAGCACCTACGCTAAAAGCGCCCATCACGACGGCGTCCAGTGGGTTATGAAAGACATCGCGCAAACGGAGATCAACGGTGAGGTGTTACGGCGCCACGACTTAAGCGAGGCGGCTTGGTCCTCGTTGCTGAAACCAGATCTGGTTTCGATGGTGACGATAAAACCCGATGCCCTGTCGGTTTGGAATTTGCTTAAATACGTTCGTTTTCTCCGCGATAGCGGGCAAACCGCACGCCGCTACGAGCACGTTTTATGGGTAAAGCTTGTCTATCCTTTCGCGACTGCAGTAATGGTAATGCTGGCAGTGCCCATGGTATTGGGCGCGGACCGACAACGCACAGTGGGTGAGCGGGTGTTGATAGGCGGTCTCATCGGTTTGGGATTTCATTTATTAAACCAAGCCGCCGGCCACGTGGGCGTCGTCTACGACTGGCCCCCCATGCTCAGTGGCATCGCACCGGCAGTGCTCGTGGCGGCGCTCGCGGCAACGCTACTGCTACGCACCCGTTAACGACACGGAGGAACGAGCGCGAGCTCAGCGACTGCCACGCCGCAAACGGGTCGCCGAGGCGATGTCATGCCAGGTCCGTCGCTGCTCGTCAGCGAGCGACCAAAAAAAGCCTAAGCCCCCCGCTGCCAGTGATAATATTGCGACGCAAAAACGCAGCGTTGCTTGGCGCCACGCAACGCGATCGCCGTGCGGATAGGGGTAGATCTCGATGCGCCAGGCCCGCATACCCAGCGTTTGACCCCCACGCGTCCAGCTCACAGCGAAATACAAAAACCCGCAAGTACAGAGAAATAAAGTAAAAAGTGCCGAACCGGGGGCGATCGCCACGCCGCGATGAACGATGACGACGATGCTCGTTGCAACAAATAGAACGCTGAACACCGCCAGGCAGTCATAGATCATGGCACCCAGGCGGCGTCCGAGCGATACGCAAGTTTCTTGCTCTATCTTCGGCTGGGAAGTCACGATATAACCGTTATGTACCTCGCTTAGGATAACCCATGGTGGTGGGAAATCGCAGCATGAAACCGAGCGCGTTACGCGCACTAGCGCACGCGCTCCGCAGCAAGTGGCTGGGCGCTGCAAGTCGGGTGACATTGATGAGCGTGTTGCTCGCACTAGCGCCCGCTGGCGCTGCAAACCCAATGGGACAAGCGCCGGGCCAGTATATCGATGTGGGTGGTTATTTTCTGCACCTCTACTGCGAGGGTGTCGGCAACCCCACCGTGATCCTCGATATCGGCCTCGGGGGCGCGTCACTGGCGTGGCTTCCGGTCATGGAGCGGGTGCGCAACTTCACCCGCGTGTGCACCTACGACCGGGCCGGATACGGGTGGAGCGATATCGGACCTCAACCACGCACGAGCTCGACGATAGTCAACGAACTATATCGACTCCTCGATAGCGCTGACTACGCACCTCCCTACGTGCTCGTAGGACATTCCTATGGCGGCTATACTGCGCAACTTTTTGCTCGCCGCTACCCGTTCTTGGCCGCCGGTTTGGTCTTGGTCGACTCCTCTCATCCTTATCAAATCGAGCGTTTCGCAGCACCGCCATACCGCCTCAACACGGCACCAAGTTCTCGGTGGGGTTTACTGCAATTCGCCGAGCCGCCCGAACCACATCGCGCCCTACCGCCGCTGGCACGCCTGCAAACGCTCTATCAATACCAACATTGGAAACCGCGCCGAGCTTTGTCGCAAGAATATTTTTCCTTCCGCGATAGTGAACAAGAACTGCGCACCGCGCTCCCTTTGCCGTCGCTGCCCTTAGCAGTGGTTACGCGCGGTAAGCGGGTGTGGCCCGCGAATCCGCGCGGCGACCGCTTGGAAAGTTTGTGGCTCGCGTTGCAATCCGAACTCGCCACACTGAGTCCCACCGCGGTCCATCTGGTCGCACGCGCAAGCGGCCATCAAATACATTTGGAGCAGCCAGAAGTAGTCTCCTATGCCATTGCGCTTATCATAGATACGTTTCGTGCTGGTCTCAGTCACGGTCGACAACCCATTCGCGGTTGGGCAGTCGACACGCTCGCGACGGAAACGACCGCGATGTCCTGGCTCAAAGATAATTTACCGATCGGGCGGGTCTATCGAACGGCCTACCCCAGCGATTTGATGGCTAGTCAGCGGCGCAACTAGCCCGGATATTGCGCCAGGCGCTCGCCGCCCTGGTACACTGCGCGGGCCCGCGTAACAGTCGGTTTGCCGCGCGTGCGCGACCATTTTGCTGCGCCTAAGCCGACGACCGCTCACGCTACGGTGCTACGCCGCTCAACAGAAATCTGCCTAAGCTGAAGGTCAGACCCGTGCTCTTTTTTGCAAGCGACAACACCGCCGGCGTACATCCGGCAATACTGCACGCGATCGAAGTTGCAAATATCGGCGACACCCCGGCTTATGGCGCCGATGCGCACACCGAATCAGCGATAGACAAACTAAGAAGCGCCTTCGAATGCGATGCGGAAATCGTATTTGTGTTCAACGGTACGGGCGCGAACGTCGTTGCCATTTCCTCGCTAGCACGCCCCCATGAGGCCGTTTTGAGCGCTGCCTGCGCCCATCTCAACAACGACGAATGTGCGGCGCCGGAACGTTTTTTCGGTGGCAAAATCGTCCCACTGCCTCATTGCGACGGCAAAATTGCACCGTGCAGCGTAGCGCGACTGTTGGCGCCCCAACGCGGTGTGCACCGCGCCCCGCCGCGCGTGTTATCCATTACTCAGCCAACCGAATTCGGAACTTTGTATCAACCACAAGAAATTGCCGAGCTCGCCGCGATCGCCCACGAAAACGATATGTTCCTGCACATGGATGGCGCCCGTTTGGCGAATGCTGCGGCGGCGTTGAATATAAGCCTAGGCGACGCGAGTCATGCGCTCGGTGTTGATGTGCTGTCTTTCGGTGGCACCAAAAACGGGGCCTTGGCGGCTGAGGCGGTGCTTTTTTTCGAGCCGACCCTCGCCACGATAGCGGCGTATATGCAAAAACAAACGATGCAATTAGCGTCGAAAATGCGGTTCGTCGCGGCCCAATTTAACGCCCTGTTCGAACACGAGCTATGGTTGCAGAACGCGCGTCATGCCAACGCCATGGCCGCGCGGCTCGCCGCCGGCATTGCAACGACGCACGCAGTCGAGTTGCTGTGTCCCGTGGCAACGAACGCCCTGTTCGCGACGTTACCGAGCAACGCCATCTCCCGTCTCCAAGAGCAGGCGCAATTCTATGTCTGGGATGCGCATGAAAATAGCGTTCGTTGGATGACGTCGTACGCAACGACAGCGGTGCAAGTGGACGCCTTCGTGAAGTTAATTAGGCACGCTTGCCGCGATGAATGTTAAAAAGTGCGGGGTTTATCTCATATTCAGTACACAGGTGATCGTTAAATTCAGTGTCTTAATGAGCTAGGGTTAAAAGCGCTAGCCTGCCTCGGCCACGTTACGGAAACCTGAATAAATCCGCTAACGGCTTAGGCAGCGCTGTAGAAAATAAGCTGTAGTAAACAAGCAGGCACAACTCACGTAAACGGCAAATGTTCGCGAAACACTTGGGGAAAATCTAACACCGCAGCCCGTGACCAGCGCTTAAACTGCTAGGTAGGCAGATGTGAATACTAGCGTTTGCGCCCGCTGCGGTACGGTGGCGCCACGATGTTTCGGAACATTACATAGGAACTGATCGATGGCAAACTTCGACGCGGCCCGTATAACTTCCTGCGTTTTTTTCCGGACGATAAACTTGCTCGTTAGAAAAAGCGTTCTCATGAGCTTGTTGGTATCGTTTAGCACCGTAACTTTTGCGGCCGACAGCGACGGTGACGGGGTAGCTGATCATCTCGACAATTGCAGTGAAGTCGTCAACCCCGCGCAACGCGATAGCGACAATGATGGCTTCGGTAATCGCTGCGACACCGATTTAAGCAACGATAACGTCACTGACGGTCGTGATATCGGCATATTCCGTGCTGCGTTCGGTACTTCGGATCCGCATGCAGATTTCAACGGGGACGGCACCGTCGACCCGGCTGATATTGGTTACATACGCCAATACTTGGGTGAACCGCCCGGTCCCGGCGCCGTGCCACCAACAGACGTGCTCGATGCCGAAGCCTCTCGTTTTTTAGCCCAGGCGACGTTCGGACCCCGTGCCGAGGATATCGATAATTTAAAAAATCTAAACGATTACGACGCTTGGTTGAACACGCAATTTGGCCTCAACCCCAGCTTACTGCTGCCTAAGTCACGAGCGATTTATCAAGCGTATTACGCAGCTTGTGTCGCGAATCCTCCACCGCAGGACGTCTATCGACAACCCCCGCAAGCTTGGGATTGTCCTGAGACGGAAGTCCGTTCGCTCAACGAGATTGTCGACACTTATCACGATTATTTTCGTTTTGTATGGTGGGAGAACGCGATAGAAGCACCCGATCAGTTGCGCCAACGCGTCGCGTTTGCGCTGAGCCAAATTCTCGTTGTCTCTAGCCAATCTGCCGATTTGTCTGACTCGGGATTTGGTTTGGCCGCCTACTACGACGTGTTGTTAAGGCACGCCTTCGGCAATTACAGAGACTTGCTGGAAGAGGTTACATTGCACCCAGTCATGGGCTTATACCTGAGTATGGCGCGCAACGAAAAAGCTGATCCTAGCCGTAACATTAGACCTGACGAAAACTACGCCCGTGAACTAATGCAATTGTTTACGATCGGCGTGCATGAATTGAACCTCGATGGCACTCCAATTCTCGATGGCCAAGGCGTTCCGATCCCAAGCTACAGTCAAGCGATCATTCAAGCCTTCGCGCGCACATTTACCGGTTGGAATTTTGCCAACTTAAATTGGTGGGACTGGCCCGGCGACGCGGACAAAACTGTGGCGATGGTCGCGTGGGAGGAATACCACGACACCGAGCCTAAAACACTGCTCAACGGCGTTACGTTACCGGGAAGCCAAGCGGCCCTGGTTGATCTGCGCGCAGCACTAGACAATGTCTTTAACCATAGCAACGTAGGGCCTTTTCTCGCCTCCCAGCTCATCAAGCGCCTCACAACGAGCAACCCCTCACCGGCATATGTGGCGCGCGTCGCCGCAGTATTCAACGATAATGGTAACGGCGTTCGCGGTGATTTACGGGCGGTCGTACGCGCTATTTTGCTCGACCATGAAGCTCGCAATGGCGTTGCACAACGACCCGAGTTCGGCAAATTACGCGAACCCGTGCTGCGTTTGTCGCATTTGTTCCGTGCCTTTGACGCCGTACCGCGACCCCAGAGCGACTGGGATCTTCCACCCGCGGTGTCGGCCTATAGCTCACCAGCGCAATGGAATATCCGCGATGTCCATAACGTCGCGGGTCAAAATGTCTTGCACGCGCCTTCGGTGTTTAATTTTTTCAGACCCGACTACGCGCCACCGGGACCCATCGCAAACGCAGGTCTAGTGGGCCCCGAGTTTCAACTCGCGAGCGAGAACTTTGTCGTTGCCATGACCAACTTGCTCAACTTTCATGTGCAGGATGTTGAACCTGGCGAATATCAATACTGGAGTTATCTGCAACTCGATGATGAGCTCGCCTTAGTCGACCAGCCAAACAGACTGCTGGACCGACTCGATTTACTGTTAACTAACGGCACCATGTCCAACACGCTACGCGACCGGATCCTGAATCACCTCCAGGATCCGAGCTTTGATTTCGAAGCCGACAAAGCAGTAGCCGACCTTGGCCGCGTGCGGGACGCGATCTCACTGATCATCAATTCACCCGAATACTTGGTACAGAAGTAGGAGATCGCACCATGAAGCATCACACAAAGCTGACCTGGGGGACTCCCGTTAACCCGGCGCGCCGCAAGTTTTTAGCACGAGCAGGTTCCGCCACCATGGGCTCCGCGCTCATGGCGACAGGGCAATTGCCACTGGCAGCACGGGCGCTCGCAGCGGGCAACTACAGTAATCTATCAGATTATAAGACCCTCGTGTGTGTCTTCCTCGATGGCGGCAACGATAACCATAACGCGTTCGCGCCCTATCAACTCGCCGACTACAACCGCTATGCGGCAATCCGTCAGGGGCTCGCCATTCCACGTAATGAGTTGCTAGCGGGCGTCGGTAACGAGGTCGGATTTCATCCCGGTCTCAGCGGCCTGCGAACTTTGTTCAATGAACACAAACTCGCGCTCGTGCGCAACGTCGGGAATTTGTTCGAAGCGATGGTGCCTGGGGATTTATTTAACTATTACGAAACCGGCAGTGCGACCGTCGCGATCCCGCCCGATTTGTTTTCGCATTCACACCAAACCGCACTGATTCAGCTCAACTTCGTACCCACGCCTGGCAGCAATCCCGCGGGTTGGGGCGGCTTAATCACCGATCGGCTCGCGGCCGCGAACGTGAATCCAGATCTGCCGTCGTCATTCACCATTTCCGGCACCAACCTGTGGCAAACTGGGATTACAACTCAACCTTTTAGCTTGCAAGGAGGGCAGGCGATCCCGAGCTTCGAAACATTCGACGGTACCCAATGGCCCTATTGGGAGCCGGCGCGCTCGACGGCGTGGGCAAATATTATTGCCCAACCCCATGCACACCCCTTGGAAGCGCAAGCGGCACACACCTTAACGGGCACTAAAGAGCGGTCCGATCTTTTGCGCAACGCTTTAGCAAACGCACCGAGCTTGAACACGCCCTACGACTCGGACAACTGGTTCGCCGAAGAACTTCGCAGTATTGCGAAGTTGATCGCGATCCGAGAATCAGTCGGTATGCGCCGCCAAATCTTCTACGTGCAACTCGGCGGTTTTGATACACATGCGAACCATCTCAATTGGCATGCGGAACAGCTGGCGAGGCTAAATGGTGGCTTGTACAGCTTTCAACGTACGCTGGAGGAAATCGGTGTGACGGATACGGTAACGACCTTCACGTTCTCCGAGTTCGGCCGTACCCTGACGATAAACGGTGATGGTACCGATCATGCTTGGGCCGGTGACCATATCGTCATGGGCGGTGCTGTTGACGGGGGCAAATCGCACGGTACGCCGATCACTTACAGCGATGTAAATACCGGGGAGCATTGGGGCGAAACACTATTTGGCGACACCGACGTCGGTTCCGGTCGATTCATCCCAGAATCTTCCATCGACCAATACGGCGCAACGCTGGCACGATGGATGGGGATCACCCCGGCTGATCTCAGCGTAATCTTCCCCAACCTCGGTAATTTCTCCCTTCAAGACCTCGGTTTCATGTTGTAACGTAAGCGTGCCGGGTGCTCTTTTTTCAATGTCACGCCAGGTCCCAAACGTGGTAGGGTGATTACGTTTTCGCGGCCCCGTAATAGAGGAATAGGCCTTGGTCATATCGTTGAGTTCCGAGAACCTTCCGGCCCCCGTCTTCCGCTACAGCCCACTGGTAAAAGCCGGACCATTCTTCAAGACAGCGGGCATGATTGCGCTCGATGCGCAAACCGGCGAACTCATTTCCGGTGGCGCCGGCGCTGAAACGGCAAAGATCCTCGCCAATCTGTCGAGTGCGCTGCCAGACTTTGATTTGACCTTAAGCGATTTGGTTTCGGCGCATATCTTCACGACCGACATGTCTGCGTTTCCTGCTATCAACCTCGCTTGGGAGAAAGTATTTTCAGCCGACGGCCACCTCCCGGCACGCACCGCTGTCGGTGTAGCGGCGTTGCCGCTGGGCGCGGCGGTCGAGATGGAGTTTATATTGTACAAAGCCTGAAGCGCGCGGCTTGCTCATTACTTTCCTGAGCGATCCGCAACCATGCGTAACGCCACGCGTAAATGCTGATATTTCCATTCTCCATTGATTTTCACGTAGTCATCGTCGTAGCGTAACGCCAACCACTTTTCATCGTTCGTCTCGGCATAAGTCCACGGACCCATGATGTACCAAACACCTGTGGCACGTTCACGTTCGACGTTGATAATGGGATTCATAATGTTGTGCTGGGAAAAACTAAACATCTGTTGAAACCCGCTGAATAGCGCGCGAATTTCGTCGTGACCCTGAGCGCGACCAAAGTCTTCGCTTTCCCAAATAGCGTCTTCAGCAAACACCGACGCGATCCGATCCGGATTATGCATGTCGTCACAAATTTCGCAGTAGCGCGCTTTAAGTTGTTTAATAGCTTCGATGTCTTCGATGCGTGTGATGCGTTTATCTAACTCCGCTAAGTCCATAATTACCTCCCTTTAGGCTCTATTTGCTTGCTTAATTCGCAGCCTATTTTCTCACACGAGCGTGTCGCAAACCTAAGACCGGACTGTTATTCCGCGCGGCCGTACTTCACAGCACGCCGCTGCGCTTAACTTCGTAGTAATGGTTGATTAATGCGATTGGCAGTTTCGCTGCCTGACAGTCGATCACGTTTACGTGATGGTGACGCAAAACTTGATGGTGGCGGCGACGCGCAGCTAGATAGCTGTTGACGGCATGAAAGCGCAGCGCATCATCGATATCGGCGATCGGTGTGGCCAGCGTCTCGTCCAGTATCGCTTCGCGAAGATCAGCGACGACAACTAAGTGGCGCCGGCGCAGTTGCGCCACCGCTGGCACGAGTTCGGGTTGGTCTTCATCCCGGGTATTGGTGATTAATACCAGCAAGGCACGGCGGCGTTGACGGGCCATGAGCTCGGTCGCAGCGGTCATATAGTCCGCGGGGCGCGCAGTTGCCTCGAGGTCGTATACCTGGTGCATCAAGCGCGGCACGGTGTCGCGCGATTTACGTGGGGCGACCCAACGCGGCGCTCCCGCGAATGACATCAACCCCACGGCATCACCTTGCGTTAAAGCGACATAGGATAACAACAACATCGCATTCAGCACTTGATCGAGGTGCGCGCGTCCGCGTTCTTCGTGGCGCATGCGGCGGCCGAGATCCAACAAAAACACGATCTGCTGGTCCCGCTCATCTTGGTACTCTTTTGATATCAACTTGCGAACACGGCTCGACGCCTTCCAGTCAATTTGACGCAGCGCGTCACCAAGCCGGTATTCACGCAACTGATGAAACTCGTGACCCTCACCACGGCGGGGCTTTTGCCGCACGCCAATTTGGCTGAGGCGGTGGTCCGTCGCTAGCCAGGTATAACGGAAAATTTCCGCAAAGTTTGGATAGACCTTCACGTCGTTTTTTGCGGGTAGCAGGAGACGTTTGTGCCACAAACGTAATGGTGTATCGACCAGTACATCGATATAACGGAAAGACGCGTCACCGCGGCGCTCGGGCTTCACTTCATAATGAATCTCCACTGTGCCACCAGCAGGGATCAGGCATGCGGCGGTGAGATTTCGCGCCGCGAAGTGGGGTGGATAATGATCTGCCCAACGCGCTCCTAGGGAGCGCCCGCTCAAATTGCGCAGGGTGACGCTGACCGAACGCCATTCACCCCAGGGTAAGACCAGATCGACGTTACGTGCGGCGGCGAGCTGTGCCTGTTTTGTGCTCAGTGCCGCATCCACAACAGCCGTGGCGGCCAACACAATGCCGTACAGCTGCCACCAAAAGAGCAATGCGCTCAGCGCGGCACTCGCAGCACCCAAACCAACCCACAGTGCCAAGGCGACCAACATCAAGCGGCTTGGTGTCATCGGCGCGGGCTCTCTACTTGCACGAGCAGATCGGCGAGGACGGCGTCCGCACGCCGCCCTTCGATTTCAAAGTCGGCAGTCATTTTCACGCGATGACGAAATACCGAGATCGCGCAAGATTTCACATCGTGCGGTGTTACGTAATCGTTTCCATGCAGTAGGGCGTGGGCGCGTGCAGCGCGCAACAACGCAAGTGTGCCACGCGGTCCCGCGCCAGTCTCAATGCCGGGCCATGCGCGCGTAGCGCGAGCAATGCGCACCGCATAGTTGATTATCTCCTCGTCGACCTCAAGCGCCGCCGCGCGGCGCTGAAACGCTAAGATTTCCGCAGGGTTACTTACTTCGCGCACGGGCTCTAGATTAAGCGCATCGCCCACGGACCCGTGGGTGACCGCGCGTACGATCTCAGCCTCTTCATTCTCAGGCGGATAATCGATGAGAATATTGCATAAAAAGCGATCGAGCTGTGCTTGCGGGAGCGGATACGTGCCTTCTTGCTCGAGCGGATTCTGGGTTGCCAATACCGCGTAAGGTTGGGCCACCTGATATGACTTACCTTCTATCGTTACCTGACCTTCCTGCATTACTTCGAGCAATGCCGCCTGCGTTTTTGCCGGCGCGCGATTGATTTCGTCCGCAAGAAGAAAGTTGCAAAACACCGGTCCTCTACGCACACGAAATTTTTCGCTGTGCATGTCGTACATCACGTGACCGCTTATATCGCTCGGCATGAGGTCGGGCGTAAACTGAATGCGGGAGAAATCCCCGCCGATCGCTTTTGCTAAGGCGCGCGCCAACAATGTTTTGCCCAAACCCGGCACACCCTCGATCAATGCATGTCCACCGGCGAGCAGACATATCACAGTTTCTTCGACCACAGAACGTTGGCCGATTACCGTGGCCTCGACGCTGGACACGATGGCGTCGATCCGTGCTGCGACCTCCTCAGCAGCGGTAGACGAATCCATACTCTTCCCCCAATTAGTTACTTGTTTGTATGGCTCTGCAAGCGTTGCATAGATGAACTGATGTTAACGAGATCGATCTCGCCGTCTATCGTCTGTTGAAAGGCGGCCTGAATTTGATCCGAGGAATAGCCAGATAAATCGGCAAGACGTTCTACTTGTTCCTGCACGGAAAGCTTTTTAAGGCTTGGATCACGCCGCGACCATTGGCGTAGAATCTCGGCACGACTTGCATCGATCATTTGCCGATGTTCTCCGACGCGCCACAAATAATTTGCCGACGCATCAAGATGTTCCATGATGTCGCGGCGTGTTGTCGCGGTATCCTCCACCGGCCTACCAAACCGCGACATGTGGAAAGCGACTATGCCGATAAGCAAACAAATCATTGCGATCGTCGCCGCGCTCGCATGTGTCATGATTATACGGATCAGAGAAGGAACTTCGGTGTCATAGAGTAACCACACCTTAAAATTGCTTGGCGATGATAACAAGTAACGCGCAAAGTACGCATTGTCGTAGTTTTTCAGGTTCGTATTCTTTAAGAATCCATTATCGCTTAGCACCGTAACGTGACCGGCGCCGACGGCGTATCGCAATAAATGGTAACGGGGTTCATCATCCAACTCGCCGTCAGCAAGTATCCCCCCAACAGCCTTCTCTAGATGGTCTACTAGGTAGCGCGCGTGTTCAAATTCGACGCGTGCCGGCGGGTACTCTTCACCTAGCGCGACTTCTAAAGTTGCGTTAACCGAATCAGTGCCCTCGACGGCGGCCAGCGCTCCTGCCGCACGATCGATATATAAAGCGGTGCCGAGTCGATCCAAAATCTTCTCGCCACTTTTGCCGAGCAAAGGGTCCCAGGCTAGCGTCGGTGCGACGATTAGCTGCCCTCCGGCCTGCAGCCAGGTCCACAACGCGGTTTCATGCACGGCGCCTAACGGCGCGCCACCATTGTTGAGAATGACGACGTCGTTCACCGCCGGCGCAACGTCGTGAAACACGCGCCCGACAACCGCCTCGACCTGGTAGTCATAGGCTTTGAGAAAGTACGTTAAGGCAAGAAAGGGATTGCGCCGCGCCTCGACGCTCATGTGCTCGCGCGAGACGATCGGACGACGCGAATAATTTTCCAAAAACCAGCGTGTGCCGAGCGCTATCGTGACGAGCACGGCGCCGATAATCATTAACGGCAGTGCACGATTCGTTACACCTTGCTTAGGCATTGCTGAAATGTGTTCGATAGCGACGGCATAGCTCGCGTAGCACGGATTCAGGTGTGACCGTATGCGCATAAGCTTGTGCTAGCCATGCTGATGAGAGCCGAGCAAAATACACTGCTTCATCGTGGGGGCGCTCGGCCTGAACTATGGTAGCGCACTCTTGCTCGCTCGCCCCGGCGGGAATGACCAGGCCGTGTTCACCGACGAGATGCACCAAAGCGCCGCGGAACAACAAACTCAAAGCGGCGCGGTACTCGTTCGCATCCACACATGCTTGCGCCGCGCTTGCGATGTCTGCCGGTAACGGCTCGGTGTTCACGGCCGCACCGAGTATGCGCTCCTGCGCGGGTTCCTTTTTGCGCCGCCCGCGCAGTGCGGACCACCAAGCCAGGTAGTTGCGTAAACTCAATAGTAGCCAAAGTAAAAGCGCCACGATGGCAATAGCGAGCGTGACCCTGATCGCAAGCGCCAGCGTCGGTGCGAGTGAATCGAGCAACAGCGCCAATTCCTCCAGCCACGCGGGTTCGGAATCTATATTTTTTGGCATACCAGTATAGACCCATTGATAGCGCGTTCTAAGTTCTCCGAACGTAGAAGTCTCATATACCGAGGCAACGATATCACGTGCTTGCTCGCGGGGGTCTTGCGCCGCCACCGTTGGGCAAGCTGCGTGAGTGAGAAGCGCGACGCACGCCAGCGAGGCGAGCGCCTGACGCCTACCGAGACTAGAGCTAGCCTTCATCGCGAGTTGGCGAAACATCAACTCTATGTCCCATGCCTCGAGATCAATGCGTCGATTTAAATAAAGCGCAAAACCGGCAGCGACATAAAATGGTGCGATGACTGACATGGACAGGAATGTGGCGAGATGGTTCAGCCATACAAAGAGCCCGCGTTCTTGGGCCACAAGATCTTGCCAACGCAACCACTCCAATTCGGATGGAATGAGCACATAGGCGAACGCGATCAAGCCAAGTGCAAAAATATATTCGAAATGTATGCACACTACGGTAAGCCAAACGGGGGTTGTCGCACCTGACTGTAGTGTTTGCAACCGCGCCCGCCTGGCGGTACCCTGCTGACCTTCTAGAATCGAGACGGGCATTGCAAACGAACGCGCCGGGCTAAAGCGACGGAGCGTAAGCCACGCCGCGAGATCCTTGTAGGCGACGTTTCTAATGCATTGCCTTATGGTGAGATCGGTGCCGAAAACTCGTTGCGAAACCCATCTCAACATCGGCGTTTCATAGATCGGCTTGAACCACCACAACAACATCGCCGGCCAATAGCTATAGAAACCGAAACATAAAATCAACACCACGTAAATCGGGATCGCGGTACAGCACCAGCGCAACCACAGCGACACAAACCATTGGCGTGCGAGCGCAAAACCGAGGTCGACTGCCTCCCAAGGAGTGCGCGATCGCGCCCGCACTTCAAAGTCGGTCAAGACCACGACGACGACCTGCCCAAGCGAAATACCCCGCCACTAGCACCCAGAAAATAGCACCCACCGCAAACTTTGCGCTATTTGGAAATGCGCGGTGCGCCGACCAAAACGCTTCGACGAAGGCCGCAACCAGTAACATGGCGGCCGCGCCCATTACTAATACCCCGGCATCCATACCTGCGGCCCGCAGCGCCGTACCGCGCGGCACATTACGCGGTGCCAAGAGCGCACGTGCGATCACCAATCCCGCGGCACCGCAAATCACAATAGCGCTGAGTTCAAACGCACTGTGACCGACGACAAAGGGCCAAAAAGTGTCGTAGTAATTCAAGCTAGTCAAATAGCCCGCAACGGCGCCGATGGTCACACCATTAAAAAGCAAGATAACGACAGTACCAACACCAAAAAAAATTCCCGCAGCGAAAGTTCGGAACCCGATGCTGATATTATTGGCGATGTAGTAACCAAACATCGCAAATTCGCTCGCCGCTACGTGCGCTTCGTCCCGTCCCAATACCTGGGTTTCGGGGTCATACATGAATTGCATTTCTGCGACCTGTCGTGGGTCCATGACACTATAGATCAGGTCTTCGTGCAGGTAACAAGCGATTCCGAGTGCGACTAGCGATCCGAAAAATAGCAGCGCCGCAAGCGCGACGATGCCCGCGTGACGCCTCACCATACGGGGAAATTCAGTCGCAAAAAATCGCAACAGGCGCCCAGGCGAGCCCCCGCGACGATGATATAAAGCTTGATGGCCCTGCACGCACAGGCCGTGCAAATATTCAACAAGACTCGGACTATAGCCGCGTTCTTTGCAAATAGCGTAGTGCGCACACAATAGCCGGTAGGTGCTCGGAAGTGCCGCAGGTGATAGTGGCGCGTCTCCGAGCACTGGCTCGCGCGCAGCGTTCGGATGCTTGAACAAAGCTTCCGCCGCACGCCATTGTTGTGCGTGAGTTCGCTCAAACTCCGCTTGCTTCATCGAGGCTCGCGACCGCTGGCGAGATAACGGCCCCAGGCCGATAATTTCTCGCGGGCGGCGCCACCATTTTCACCGGTAAGCGGCGCGAGCATCGCGGCGAGCTCTTCGCTCCGCGCGCCGCTCAAGCGCCCACTGCGCTCGGCAAAATCGATCAGCGCACTTTGTTCTTCACGCGTAAAACTCAGCTGCGGTGCCTCTACCCTGCCGTCTAGAAGATTATCGCGACGCGCCGTTTCGCGACGATGCACTACCAAAGTATCGGCGAGAATATCCCCGAGTCGTTGGAAGCGGTGGCTGACTAAGGTCGTGATCAATCCCGTTACGTACAACGCGGGAAAAAAATCTGCGGTACGCATAAGATTCCTGAGCACCGATGCCCGCCACGTAATCGGCGTACCGTTGCCGTGCACGACCGCTAAGTTGAGCATCTTCTTACCAGGAGTCGCCCCGGAACGCACTTCGAAGAACACCGGATAAAACCATTCCAGTAGGAACGCCGCAATCGCCATGAGACCGAACCCCAGGGTGCCCATCGCACCGAATACAATCATCACAACGATAAACAGCACGACTCGTATGCCGAAATCGATCACGGCGGCTAAGGCCCGTACCGCCGGCCCCGCAAGGTAGAGCTCTAAGTCGATCCCTTCAGGTGTTTCTAGCGTATGTACGGTGTCAATAAGCATAGACAAACCGATGCGAGCTTAACGACCAATTTGCGTCCTCAAATCCCAACGCCTCCTCAAGCTCTGCGGAAGACATCGTCCGCAGCATGAAATGCCTTAAATTCCAAGCAATTCCCACTCGGGTCTTCGATAAAAAAGGCTGCTTGTTCGCCCGCCTCACCCTTGAAACGAATATGTGGAGGCACTTTAAAGGCAACACCGATGTAACCGAGATGATCGACCGCGCGATGCCAATCCTCCCAGCCCATAATCAAGCCAAAATGCGGGACCGGAATGTCGTGCCCATCTACACTACTGAAACCCGCTGGTACGACAGCCTCAGCAACACGATGTGCGGTAATTTGATAGCCAAAAAAGTTGAAATCGATCCAGCTATCGGCTTCTCTGCCCACCTTGCAACCAAGCACATCGACATAAAACTGGCGGGTCGCCGCTAGGTCAGCCACCGGCAACGCGAAATGGAATAGCGGCCGGGTGGAAAACTCAGCCAGAGTACTGCCGTTATCGTCGGCCATAAGAAGTAAACCTAGTTTTCACTTCGTTCATCTCTTCGCCGGTCAGCACCGTCACACCGCCGAGTTGCACCGCACGCCAGTATTGCGCTGCCAAGGCTTCGACCTCGACGCATAAATTCACTGCTGCGGTGAGTGTCTCGCCAAGCGCGATCATACCGTGGTTAGCGAGCAAACATGCGCGGCGTTCGCGCAATGCTTCGAGCGCGTAGTCGGACAGTTGCTGCGTACCAAAACACGCATATGGCGCACAGCGGATCGAATCACCGCCTGCAATCGCAACCATATAGTGAAATGCTGGGATGTCGCGACGGCAGCAAGCAAGTGCGGTTGCATGGCAAGAATGTACATGAACGACGGCCGTAGCGTCGTCGCGCTGGCGGTAGATATCACGGTGAATACGCCACTCGCTAGAAGGTGTCGGCGGCCCATCCTGCACTTCTCCAACTGCATTCAAGTGCACGATTCCCGCAGCATCTAAGTTGGCGGGACTGATCCCGCTGGGGGTGATGTAAAAATCGTTCTCGACGCGGGCGCTGACGTTACCTGCCGTACCGGTGTTGAGACCGCGTCGTTCGAGCTCGCGCATTGCCTCGCACAGCGATTCTTTGACACGCATATTCATTAGCGTAAAAACAACTCGTAGGCAGGATTATCCTGCTCTTCGACAAATTCCATCTGGAGATCGGCGAGAACCTCGGCAAATAAGGCCTCGCTTTCTGGCGGCACTTGAATGCCCACAAATACGCGTCCGTAGGCGGCGCCATGATTGCGATAATGGAACAAGGATATATTCCAACGATCGCCGATTTGATTGAGAAAATGCAGCAACGCGCCCGGACGTTCTGGAAATTCGACGCGCAGCAGCCGTTCATTCGGCAAATTCCCACCGTGACCGCCAACCATATAACGAATGTGCATTTTGGCGAGATCATTCGTAGAGATATCGAGTGCCTCAAACCCCTTGGCGTGCAAATTTTTTAATAAGGCATCGCGGTCACCGGCGCGCCGCAGTTGAATGCCAGCAAATACCGTCGCGCGATCGGCATGCGCATAGCGGTAATTGAATTCGGTAATCAAACGGGGCCCCAGCGCATGGCAAAAACGTCGAAAGCTGCCCGGCCGCTCGGGTATAGTCGCGGCAATCAGCGCTTCGCGATGTTCACCGAGTTCCGCCAGCTCGGCGATGTGACGAAGGCGATCGAAATTCACGTTCGCGCCGCTTAAGATAGCGACGAGCCCCTGATCGCGGATCCCCTCACGTGACGCATAAGTTTTCAACCCCGCCAATGCGAGCGCTCCAGCCGGTTCGGCAATTGAACGCGTATCTTCGAATATATCTTTTACAGCGGCGCATATTTCGTCGATATCAACAATGATGACCTCGTCAACATAGGCTCGCGCGATGCGAAACGGCTCAGCCCCGATCTGCCGCACCGCGGCGCCGTCAGCGAAAATACCGATACGTTTTAACGTCACGCGACTCCCGCTCTCCAGAGCCGCATGCATACTAGCCGCTTCTGCTGCTTCAACGCCGATTACCTTCGTCGCCGGTTGCAATGCTTTCACGTAAGCCGCAATGCCCGCGATCAATCCACCGCCGCCGACGGGCACAAAAATCGCGTGCAACGGGCCGCTATGTTGACGCAAGATTTCCATCGCCACGGTACCTTGCCCGGCAATAACCAGCGGATCGTCGTAAGGTGGCACATAGGTGCGTTGCTGTTCAGCGCCGAGTGCCATAGCATGCGCTTCGGCTTCATCGTAAGTATTGCCATGCAAAATGATCTCAGCGTGCAGCTCGCGAACGGCTTGTACCTTGATCTCGGGAGTGGTTTTCGGCATGACGATGAGCGCCTCAACGCCGAGGCGCTGTGCCGCCAAGGCAACCCCCTGGGCATGATTGCCAGCCGATGCTGTGACGACGCCGCGGTCGCGCACTTCGCGGCTCAGCGCCGCCATCATCGTGTAGGCGCCGCGCAGCTTGTACGAAAAAACCGGCTGCTCATCCTCGCGCTTCAACCACACCTCGTTGCAGCAACGTCGACTTATAAGCGGCAAGCGCTGCAATGAGGTTTGCACTGCCACATCATAAACAGGCGCTTTGAGGGTTAACTTCAGATATTCTTCGAGCATCGGCATAAGATACCACTCCAAGGTCGGAGGAGACTGATTTGAGCCAAAATGAACAAAAACGTGCCGCAGCCCACGCAGCGCTCGACTATATTGTCGCCGGCGAGATTATCGGGGTAGGCACCGGTAGCACCGCCAATTACTTTATCGATGCACTCGCTGCGGCCGCGATCCCCCTCGCCGGGGCCGTATCGAGCTCGGTGGCGTCAGCCCAACGCCTGCAACGACACGGGATCCCGGTAGTCGAGCTATCCGCTGCAACGTCGCTCAGCGTCTACGTCGATGGTGCTGACGAATGTACTCGCGATCGGCACTTGATCAAAGGAGGTGGTGGTGCGCTTACGCGCGAGAAAATCGTCGCGGCTTCCGCGCGCCGTTTCGTGTGCATCGTGGACAACAGCAAGACCGTCGCACGCCTGGGCTCGTTTCCCCTACCGCTCGAAGTTATTCAATTCGGTGCGGAGTTTATTCGCCGCGAAATGATTCAAATGGGCGGCGAGCCACGCCGACGAGAAAACTTCACGACCGACAACGGGCACGACATCATTGACGTACATGGCCTGCAGATTGATGATCCGCAACTGATGGAAACAGCGCTAAACCAATTGCCCGGCATGATATGCAACGGCCTATTTGCATTACGGCCTCCTGATGTCGTATTAGTCGGCCACGATCACGGTATCGAGGTAATTCAATGAATCGAGCTTTGATCATCATCGGGCTAATCTTGCTTGCCATCGGCGTCCTGTGGCCGTGGTTGGCAAAATTGGGTTTGGGACGGCTGCCAGGCGACATACTCATAGAACGCGGTAACAGCAAGTTCTATTTTCCGATCGTCACCTGTTTGATCATTAGCGTCGTGATCAGCGTGTTGATGTGGCTCTACCATCGCTGAGGCGGTGCCGCGTGGAATTTACCCGCGCGGTTCTCGATCGGTCGTCGGCACAACCGCTTGGCCATTCTCAGCCTCGTCTGGAATGAATAGCTTGCACAACATCAAGCCGAACTCAAATAATAGCAAAATCGGTAAAGCCAGCAACGCCTGGGAGACCGGATCCGGTGGTGTCAGCAAAGCGGCAAAAATAAACGCGCCGATAATGATGTAGGGTCTTTTCTTGCGCAGATCCTCGCGCGTCGAGATCTCTGTACGCACAGTTAGATAAGTGGCAATCGGCACTTCGAAGGCGATGCCAAAAGCCAAAAACAGTTTCAGTACGAAATCGAGATAACGACTGATATCGGTCATGACCTGCACGCCGGCCGGGGCGGTGGCGTGAAAAAAACCAAAAATAACCGGGAAAACTACCAAGTAGGCGAACGCCATACCGGCATAAAACAGTGCCGTACTGGAGAGCAGTAACGGAAAAGCCAGACGCCGTTCGTGTTGGTAAAGCCCCGGCGCGATGAACGCCCAGGCGTGATAGAAAATATAGGGAACGGAAATAACGACTGCAGAGAAGACGGCGAGTTTGAACGGCGCGAAAAACGGCGAGGCAACTTCGGTTGCGATCATTGTCGTGCCACTGCCGCCCATGTGCGCTAGCAAAGGCTCCGCAAGCCACAAATACAACTGATTCGCGAGTGGCATCAACGCCAGCAATACCACGGCGACGCAAATCAGCACCTTGATGATGCGATTGCGCAATTCAACCAGATGGGAGACGAAACTCTGTTCCTTCAATTCCCCCTTTTTAGCCGGATCGGTATCAGCCATAACCGCAACCGCGAAATTCAGATGTCGTTGTTGCGCTCATCGCGCGGTGACTCGTCCGATTCTACTCCCAGCGCTTTATTCGCCACATCGTCTAGATTACCGTGTCGTACCGCGTCACCAAATTTTTTGATTTCCTGGATCTCTGCTTCGCGTTCAATTTCGTACTTTAAGTCACGCGCGGCGCGTTGAGCGCGTCCGACGAGGCGCCCAGCAGTCTTTACCATGCCTGGCAAACGCTCCGGCCCCACCACTACGAGTGCGACGACGAAAATAATCGCCAGTTCCCAAAAGCCGATATCAAACACTGCGGTAAAACTTTATGAATTCTTTTTCTCGTTAGCGCTGGCAGGTTCGCTTTCTATGATGCGTTCGCTATCGCCGACGAAACCTGCATCATCGCCGCTATCATCGCGCATGGCTTTCTTGAAATCCCGAATCCAACCGCCGACATCTGCGCCGATATTACGAATTTTTTTCGTCCCGAAAATTAGCATCACGATCACGAGGATCACGACGAGTTCTTTAATTCCTATACCCATTGAAAATCTCTCCTAGAGCCGCTCTGCTACGACGCCGTAAGCAATATATACAAAAAATCGCGATCTTGTCCTGAACCAAGTCTCACGCTTATTCATCCTCGCGGCTTGCGCGACGCTTTTTCTTCAAGCCCCGATACACCGCTGCGGCGTTCGAGCTCGACAAAAACATCGCGATAATCGATATTCTTAGCCGCCAACAAAACTAAGGTGTGAAACCAAAGATCCGCGGTCTCGGCGACGATTTGAGTGTGCTCGACACCTTTGGCGGCGATCACGAGCTCGGTCGCCTCTTCACCGATTTTTTTTAGAATCGCGTCCACGCCACGGGCGTAAAGCGCGGCGACGTAAGACTGCTCCGCATCTGCGTGTTTGCGCTGCTCGAGCGTTGCGGCCAACTCAGCGAAAATTCGTTCGTTCATTGCGACCTACCACGCGCTCCATAGATATCCTGCGGGTCCTTTAGGACCGGATCTACGATCTCCCAACCCGACTCACCCAGACGCTTATAAAAGCAACTTTCACGTCCCGTATGACAAGCAATGCCGCCTACTTGTTCAACCAGTAGAATAATCGCATCGGCATCACAATCTATGCGGAGTTCGCGCAAGCGCTGCACGTGACCTGAGGTTTCGCCTTTACGCCACAGGCGCTGCCGTGATCGAGACCAATACACCGCGCGGCTTTCGCGCACCGTCGCGGCCAAAGCCTCTCTATTCATCCACGCCAACGTCAGCACGCGGCCGCTACTATGATCTTGCGCGATCACTGGCACGAGCCCTTGCGTGTCCCACGCAACTTCTTCTAACCAATCAGTCACGCTGACATCACCTCACGTACGGTAAGCCCCGCACGGCACATATGGTCCTTGGCTTGCGCCACAGTATAATCACCAAAGTGAAAGATGCTTGCCGCTAACACCGCATCAGCGTGGCCGTCACGTACTCCAGCAATGAGATGATCCAAATTACCGACGCCGCCTGAGGCGATGACCGGCACGGCCACGGCGTCGGCCACGGTGCGGGTGAGTTCGCAGTCGAAGCCGTCGCGCGTGCCGTCGCGATCCATGCTCGTTAAGAGAATTTCACCGGCACCCAACTCGCTTAGGCGGACTGCCCACGTGACAGCATCGATACCCGTGGGTGTGCGTCCGCCATGAGTGCAGACTTCCCAGCGCCCCGGCGTAATGGCACGCGCGTCGATCGCGGCGACGATGCATTGGGAACCGAATTTAGCGGCGGCTTCGGCGATCAATTCCGGCCTCTTCACGGCCGCGGTATTTATACCGACTTTGTCGGCGCCGGCGTGCAACATGCGCCGGACGTCCGCAATGGAACGAATACCCCCGCCGACGGTGAGCGGGATAAATACCTGTGCCGCCACGGCCTCGACGACCTGGCGCATCGTATCGCGTTGTTCACTACTGGCAGTAATGTCGAGAAAAGTAATTTCATCGGCGCCTTGTTCATTGTAACGCGCCGCAATTTCCACGGGATCCCCGGCATCGCGAATGTCGACAAATTTCACCCCTTTCACGACGCGACCCGCGTCCACATCCAGACACGGGATAATGCGCTTAGCAAGCGCCATCTAAGCGGCCGTCCTCCCACTGTCGAGTACTCATCGTGCGATAATTTTCGGCATGGTCGCGCATCTGAGTTGAGCCGGGAAAATGATCCCGTCCCACGGCCGTGGGGTATTTCAACGGTACGCGCCTAACCGTCGACGTTGCTGGCGCGACGGAGCTCGTCGGCGAGTTGTTGCGCGGCGCGGAAGTCCAAGCTGCCTTCGTAGATCGCACGCCCCGTGATCGCCCCTTTAATGCCTTCCTCCTCGACGTCACACAGCGCACGAATATCGTCCAAGTTTGTCACCCCGCCAGAGGCATACACGGGTATCGCCAGTTGTTGTGCGAACGCGACGGTCGCTTGAAGATTGAGGCCAGTCATCATGCCATCGCGATGTATATCGGTAAAAATGATTGCCGCCACGCCGTCGTATTCAAACTGTTGCGCGAGATCCACGGCATCGTGGCGCGACAGCTTCGACCAGCCTTCGATTGCGACCTTACCATCGCGCACGTCCAATCCAACAATGATATGTCCAGGAAATTCCAAACACATGTCGGAGACAAAATGCGGCGCCGTCACGGCTTTCGTCCCGATCACCGTATAAGCGACACCGGCATCCAAGTATTCCTGAATCGTGTCCTCATCGCGAATACCGCCACCGACCTGAATCGGAAGATCCGGATAAGACGTAGCAATACGATGAATGATATCCGCATTAACCGGCTTACCGTGCTGGGCACCATTCAAATCGACGACGTGGAGACGACGCGCGCCCGCCTCGATCCAGCGCGCCGCCATCTCGACCGGGTCGTCGGCATATACGGTGTCATCATCCATACGACCTTGGCGAAGACGTACGCATTTGCCGTCCTTTATGTCAATCGCGGGAATGAGCAACATGTCCGCTGCCTAAGCCGGATATTGCACCAGGCGCTCACTACGCTTGGGCAAATAAGTTGAGAACGGTAGTTTCATCTCTCGGCAATGATTTAGGCCAGGATACAACCGGAATCAAGCTTGATTGCTACCGCGGCCCTGACTCCGCGGTCCTCGTACAATCGCCGGGCTAGTGAACTCAATTCGAAATGTCGTGCGCGTCGTCGAATATAATGTCGGATCTTCCTCAGTGCTGTGCGTGAAGGTCGTGGGATAATCGCCGCGCATTGGACTGGATGGAGCGTCGTGTTTACCTGGGCACTTTATCTAATGCCGCTCACAAGTAAGATGGTGCTCGACACCGTAAAATGGCTCACGGACGGTCAATTTTCGCCTCGCTCACGCGACACCGGCACCTGCTCACACACCCCGTATTTATCGCCGTTATTAGTGGAAATGCTAGCACATGCACGCAAATTTTCGAATTTCCACTCTGCGGCGCCGCGAGAATCGGCCGGAATCAGCAGTTTAGGTCGCATGAGCTGGCGCTCATAACGTCCTCGGCAGATAACGTCCTCGGCAGATAACGTCCTCGGCAGATAACGTCCTCGGCAGAACAGTAACGGTTTCCCCGGAGGCGATTTTCCACGCCCGTGAGCGTGCCTGAAAACCAGCCCGCAGCGCTCAATGTGACTCATCCCAATTGTGGCCCGTGCCGACATCGACTACCAACGGTACGGCCAAGGTGGCCGCCGCCGCCATCAAGGCCGCAACTTCGGCGGCCACTTCCTCGACCACGTCGGCACGAACTTCCAGCACCAGTTCGTCATGGACTTGCATAATAATGGCCGCCGGGATTTCGTCGCGTTGCAACCAGGCATCGACCGCGATCATCGCCCGCTTGATAATGTCTGCGGCCGTGCCCTGCATCGGCGCATTAATGGCCGTGCGCTCGGCATATTGGCGCCTCTGGGCGTTGCGGGAATTGATCTCGCTCAAATACAGGCGTCGCTTAAATACGGTTTCGACGTAGCCTTCCGTGCGCGCCTCGGTGCGGATCCGATCCATATAATTCTTCACCCCCGGATAGCGTGAAAAATAAAGGTCGACATAGTCCTGCGCCGCGCCCCGATCGATACCGAGTTGGCGCGCAAGGCCGAACGCGGACATACCATAAATTAGACCAAAATTGATCGCCTTCGCCGCCCGCCTTTGCTCGTCACTAACCGCTGCCGGCGCTACCGCAAACACTTCTGCAGCAGTGGCGCGGTGAATATCGGCGCCCTCATGAAAGGCGGCCATTAAACGTTCATCGCCCGATAAATGCGCCATGATGCGTAATTCGATTTGGGAGTAGTCCGCTGCCAGCAGACGATGCCCAGATGGTGCGATAAAGGCCTGGCGGATACGCCGACCTTCCGCGGTGCGTACGGGAATATTTTGCAGATTCGGATCGGACGACGACAAGCGACCGGTCGTCGCAACGGCCTGATGATAGCTTGTATGAACACGACCGCTCTGCGGTTCGACTACCTGCGGTAGTTTATCGGTGTAGGTCGATTTCAATTTACTTAAGCCGCGGTATTCTAAGATCAAACGCGGCAAGGAATAATCGATGGCGAGTTCTTGTAACACCGACTCGGCAGTTGACGGTTGGCCTTTCGGCGTCTTCTCTTTGATCGGCAGGCCTTGCTTTTCGAACAAAATTCTTTGTATTTGCTTGGGCGAACCCATGTTAAATGGTTCGCCCGCTTCCTCGTGGGCGTCGGCTTCGATGCTGCTCAAGCGTTGCTCTAGTTCCGTGCTTTGCACTGCGAGCATCTCGACGTCGATTAGCACACCATGTCGTTCGATCCGCGATAACACGGACACTAGCGGCATTTCGATATCCTTGAATAGCTTCTCCAGTGCTGTATCTGCGCTAATTCGCGGCCACAACAGCTCGTGCAAACGCAAGCAAACGTCGGCGTCCTCAGCGGCGTAGGGCGTTGCCTGCTCCAAAGGAACCTCGTTGAAACTGATTTGCTTGGCACCTTTGCCCGCGACGTCTTCGAAGTGAATGGTCTTCCAGCCAAGATACTTAAGCGCCAGCGAATCCATATCATGGCGCGTCGCCGTACTGTTGACCGTATAAGATTCCAGCATTGTGTCGAATGCAATGCCGCGCATTTCAATACCGTGGTTGAGTAAAACGCTGCGGTCGTACTTTAAGTTATGTCCGAGTTTTGCGATGTTCGGATCTTCAAGCAGCGGTCGCAACAGCGTGAGCACGAGCTCGCGCGATAACTGTGGAGGCGCGTCAGGATAGTCGTGTGCGCAAGGAACATACGCGGCCACTCCCGGCTCGCACGCGAAGGAGATGCCAACAACCTCGGCCGCCATATAGTTGAGGCTGGTCGTCTCGGTGTCGAACGCAAAAAACGGTGCCGCGCGCAAGCACTCTATCCATTGCGCGAGCGTCTCTTCGTCCGTGATCATGCGGTAATCGGCGCGCTCGGCGACCCCGTCCGTTGCGCCTGCATGATCACCGCTTGCGAGTAATCGATCGAGCAGTGTTTTGAATTCTAAGGCTTGATAGAGCGCTATGAGTTTGTTTACATCTTCGGCCCGCGGTTCGAGATCACCCGGTTGCAAATTCAAATCGACGTCGTCGATGGCAGTTACCAAACGTCGCGATAGAGACAGTTGCGCGAGCGATTCGCGTAGATAGTCGCCAACTTTGCCAGTAATTTCATCCGCGTGCGCGATGATCTCGTCGAGCGACCCATATTTTTCCAACCATTTCACCGCCGTTTTAGGTCCGACTTTATGAACCCCGGGGATGTTGTCCACGCTGTCCCCAACTAAGGTGAGATAGTCGACAATACGCTCCGGTGGCACCCCGAATTTTTCTTTCACTCCGGCACTGTCCAACACCGTTGCGTCCATGGTGTTGACCAGCTGTACCCCACCCCCTACTAGCTGTGCGAGATCTTTATCACTGCTTGATATCATCACTTCGGTACCGTCCCGCGCCGCCGCACGAGCCAAGCTCGCAATCACGTCGTCCGCCTCGACCCCGTCCTTGACGATGCGGGGAAACCCGAGCGCATCGATGATCTCAAACAGTAACGGCACTTGACTCGCAAGCTCACCCGGCATGGGTGGACGATTTGCTTTGTAGTCTGCATACCACGCGTCCCGTATCGTTTTCCCACGCGGGTCAAACACCACCACCACGCGCCCGTGGGGATAATTCGCGCGTAGTTTTGTCAACATCGTCACAACCCCGTGGATTGCGCCGGTGTGTTGACCTTGCGAATTCGTCAGTGAAGGTAAGGCGTGAAACGCCCGATATAGATATGAAGATCCATCGACTAATATCAGCGAAGAATCGCTGCGATTTGAGCTCGTCATAATTTCCTGAGCCGCGCGGCGGACATTGATTTTCTACGGCTAGCGCAGATTGTGCACGAGGCGCTCATAACGTTTCTGCCAATAGCTTGAAGTAGCGCGCATTGTTATTTATTCGCGGAGATGTAGCCATGATCCAAATAGCATCCTACCAGTTCACTACCGCGGCCCTGAGACTGCCTCATCATCCGCGCCCCTCTGTAATATCCGGGCGGAAGAGAGAATGATATGCTAACCGAGAAGAAACTCGGTGCGATGCTTGTGAGCAAGCGTTCAATACTATTCTTTAGTGCGCGAATCGCGCTTTCCGGCCTGCTAGCTTGGGCAAACGTGCTGCTCGCCGAGGAGCTCGAAACCCTTTCTGATCCACCCCCACCGCCACCGCCGATGGAAAGCGGGGAACCGCTCGAGCCTGACGTCACGATCGTGCAACGTAAAGAAGCCACGATCGAAGAATATCGCGTCAACGGCGTACTCTATATGGTCAAAATCGTGCCCGTTGTTGGCAAGCCTTATTACCTGATCGATCGTAACGGTGATGGCATCATGGAAACAAAACGCGGCTTGCTTTACAACGATCCGGTGCCGGCGCAATGGCTTATATTTAGCTGGTAGCACGCACGAGCAGACTTTTACGCTAGCCCGGATATTGCGCCAGGACCGCGGTAGCGAATAAGTGCGTTACAAATTGTATTTTCCGATACGCTGCTATCGAACAATCGAATAGTCCCGTTAAGTCAAACAAGGGGCTCCAGCGTGGCGAGTGCCCGGTGCAACATCCGGGCTAACCCGACGCGTAGAGCAATCGCAGCATAAAAAAAGCCCCCCTAAAATGGAGGGCTTTTTACTGTTATCGGCGACACATCGAGAGCAAGTCTACCTCACCGCGTGAGCGTCTTAGGACGACGCCTACTCGCGGCCTGTAACAACGAGTTCCACACGTCGGTTCCTAAAGCGATTGGCCTCATTATCGTTAGGCGCGATCGGTAAGGATTCGCCATGTCCGCGCGAAGTTAAACGACCCGCGGAGATCCCATTGTCGATGAGATAGTTCACTACCGCCTGCGCCCGACGCTCAGAGAGCCCTTGATTGTAACGCTCAGAGCCGATGCTGTCGGTATGTCCTTCGACACTTACCGTCACACCGGAATTTTCGTTCAACACACGGACGGCATTATCGAGAATCGCCCGCGAATCCGCACGAATCGTGGCGCGATCGAAATCGAAGTTCACCCCTTCCAAGGTAATCAAGGTTTCACCGACTTCTGGACACCCGTCGGCATCGACAGCGACACCCGCGGGCGTACCCGGACATTTATCTCGATCGTCGTAGACACCATCGCCATCGGTATCTTTGGGTGGCGGCGGCGCTGGTTTTGGTGCGGGTTTCGGCGCTGGCGCCGGTTTGGGCGGCACCGGTTTGCGCTTGTCTTTGCACAAGAAATGTCCAAGCCCGGCACCGAGCGCAGCACCACCAATCCAAGCGGCCTCGTCATCCGCGTCTAAGCCACCGGCGACGATGCCCGCACCAGCAACGGCGCCTAGTAAAGGACATAAAACGGTAGCCGGTTTAACTTTCTCGTTTGCGCAACCAGAAATAAAGATACTCAAAACCACCAACAGCGCGGTTCTCGTTCTGTAATTCATCGCGAAATTCCCCAAATTATCCAAACTAACCGGTCGCGCACCCTGTTGCGCAAAAACCACAAACTCCACCTAACTCTAAAGGTGTCATTATCCTACCTAAAAAGTGGATAAAAACACAAGTGTTTTGAGCTGGCTTTGAATTCGGCCGAGGGACGTCTACTGAGAAAAAACCAACGATACCCGTTGACTTGTATGCGTTATGCAACCTATAGGCAGCGGCTGCGATGGCTAGCGTCAAGCACGGGTCATGAGCAACTCATCGAGCAAGGCCTGATAGCGGTCGAGCTTGGTGGTCTTTAGCAAACGACGCGCAAGTGAGCTCACATCGACGGTATCGGTCGCATTGATAACTGATTTGATCTCCAGCAGATTGCCTGGGTGGACGCTAAAATTGCGCAGTCCCAGTCCCAATAATAGCGGCGTATAGCGTGATTCACCGGCCATTTCGCCGCACATCGCAACGGGGATCTTCGCACGCTTTCCCGCCTTGATGACCCAGCTTATGAGCCGCAAGACCGCGGGATCGAGTGGGTCATGCAAATAACTCACCTCATCATTAATGCGGTCGATCGCGAGCGTGTACTGAATCAGATCATTCGTGCCAATCGAGAGAAAATCCAATTGGCCAGCAAAACTGTCCGCAAACACGGCCACCGACGGCACCTCCACCATGCCACCGATCGGCATCGTTTCATCGAACGCTACACCATCACGTCTGAATTCAGCTTGCATTTCCCGCACCAAACCGACGACTTGTCGCGCCTCTCCATGGGTCGACAACATCGGGATCATCATCTGTACGGGTCCCAAGGCCGAGGCACGAATAATCGCGCGCAGCTGCGGCCAAAACAAACGCGGCTCTTTTAAGCTATACCTCACCCCGCGTAGGCCTAGCGCGGGATTTACTGCCAAGATGCGCCCTTGGGAATCGGCGTCTAGAGGTTTGTCGGCGCCAAGATCCATTGTTCGAATCGTGACCGGCAACCCCGACATTTCGCCAAGCAGCGTGCCATAGGTTTCAAAATGCTCCTCTTCACTTGGTGGGTCAGTCCGATTCATGTAAAGAAATTCGGTGCGATATAGACCGATCCCCTGGGCACCCGCTTTTTGGGCGGCGACCAAATCGTTGGCCAGTTCAACGTTGGCATTGAGATCGACTGATTTGCCATCTACAGTCACCGCGGGCGTATCGCGCAATTTCGCGAAACTCGCGTAATAAGCTTGGTGCTCACGTTGGCGCCGGCGGTAATGCTTCAATGTGCGATCATCGGGATCACCGATGACTGCACCCTCGTCACCGTCGACGATAAGCAACTCATCTTCCCTGACGAAACGCCGCGCATGATGTACACCGACGACCGCCGCGATCCCGAGACTGCGAGCAAGGATCGATGTATGCGATGTCGGCCCGCCAAATTCGGTTACAAAAGCGGCAACATTCTGATGTTGCATCAACAAAGTATCTGCCGGCGTCAAGTCATCAGCGATCAAGATCCCACCCGCCAATGCCGAATCACCGACTTCGTGTTTCGCCGGCGCATGATTGAGGAGAATACGTTGGATGCGAGTAACGACGTGATCAACGTCGTCGCGACGGGTTTTTAAATACGCATCGTCCATTGCGTCGAATACTTTTACTAAAGCGTCACGTTGTATTTTCAGCGCCCATTCCGCATTGCAGCGCTTTTTCTCGATATGACGTTTTGTTTCGTCGGCAAGCGCCGCATCATCCAACATCAGCAGGTGTGTATCGATGAAAGCCGTGACGTCCGAAGGCGCACTGGCCGGAATTTGCGCCTTTACGGCACGCAGTTCCAGTCGCGCCTGTTCTAGGGCGGACTCGAACCGGTCTATTTCTTCGCCTAATTTGTTCTCGGCGATCGAGTATTCGCGGACGACCAGATCGTCGCGCGCAATAATATGCGCTTTACCGATCGCGATCCCGCGCGAAATGCCGACGCCATGCAGAGAAAAACTCACTCACCTTCACCAAAACGATCCGCTACAAGTTCAGCTAAAGCTGCGAGCGCCGCGTCTTCGTCCGGTCCCTCGGTGCTGATCTCGAGTTCTGCGCCTTGCGCTGCAGCTAACATCATCAATTGCATAATACTTTTGCCGTTGACGGTTTGCCCCCCCTTAATCACCGCGATTTCGCATTCATACCGCGCCGCAGTTTGAACAAATTTCGCGGCCGCGCGTGCGTGCAATCCTAAACGATTAATGATTCGAATTTGTTGTCGTTCCACACCCGCCCCGCTAACTGTCACGATGGCTAACGATGACGGCACGGTCAACGCGAAGCTGCGCGGCGGTTTGTTCAGCGACATACACAGAGCGATGTCTTCCCCCTGTACATCCGATAGCGATCGTCAAGTAACTCCGATCTTCTGCCTCATAACGCGGTATCCACTTCGCTAGCAGCAACACAATATCATCGATCATCTCCGCGACTACAGGCGCGGCCGCGAGAAATTCTCGCACCGCATCGTCGCGACCCGATTGCTCTCTCAGCGCAGGATCCCAGTGCGGGTTGGGTAGACAACGCACATCGAATAGAAAATCTGCATCCGGTGGAATACCGTTTTTAAACCCAAATGAAGTTATTTGTAAGGACAAGGTTTCTGCTTCGTGAGGTACAACATGCGCATGTAACGTTACTCTAAGATCGTGAACATGCGTGTTCGTTGTGTCGATGCGTAGATCTGCGCGTGAGAAAATGGGCTCAAGCAGAGCACGTTCATTCGCGATCGCTTCGTACAACGGAGTCGATTCGTTAGATAGCGGGTGGCGTCGTCGTGTCTCGTTGAAACGATTGATCAGTGCTTGATCTGCTGCATCTATGAACAGTAACTCCACCAACCGATCACCCTCACACAACTGATCCATAATGCGTGGTAACCGGTCGAGGTCACTTTGAGGATTCCGAACATCGATCCCGACGGCCACCTTCTCGTAGTGGAGCAGATCTGCTGAGCACGTGTAATCAGCGAATTCGGCCAACAGGCTAACCGGGAGGTTGTCGACGCAGTAGTATCCTGCGTCTTCCAGTGCGTGCAATGCAATCGTCTTCCCTGCCCCCGACAATCCCGAGACGATGATAAATCTGCGCTGCATTGTGGTGTGAAGTATTAGCCGGCGACTTGGTATTGGTCTTTCAGGGGAATTAGGATCCGCTGCACATCGGTTACGGAATCCGCCGCACGTAGGCGTCGCAATAGCTCAGCATCACTGAACAATTGCGCGAGTTGCGCCAGGATTTCAAGATGCGTGTCTGTAGCGTTCTCGGGTACGATTAGCGCGAACAGTAAATCTACCTCTCCGTTATCGATCGCATCGTAGTCAATACCTTCAGCGGTACTGATAAACGCCCCTATCGCCCGAGTTGCAGTCGCGACGCGGCCGTGCGGTATCGCCACACCAGCGCCTAAGCCGGTGCTCCCCAAACGTTCCCGCGCTATCAAAGTATCAAAAACTTGCGCGGGATTGATCTCGGGAAAGCCCTTAGCTAACAAGCTCGCGAGCCGTTGTAAGGCGGCTTTCTTACTCGTTACCTCGCTACTGACTTCGATGCAAACAGGAAGAAGAATATCTTTAATCGTTATCATGTCGCCGCCGCGACGTCCTGTCTATTCTCCAGCCATACGCTGCTTCCCCTGCGCGTCCTTCTGATGGTGATCGGTTATTTTCTCTTTATGTCGCCGAACCTGTCGATCGAGTTTATCGAACATTAAGTCGATCGCCGCATACATGTCTTCGTGCTCGCAATCCGCGTGCAGCGTATTGCGAGCAACATGGATTGTTGCTTCGGCTTTTTGACGCTGCTTTTCGACACTCAGCACAATGCGAACATCCACCACATGATCAAAATGACGCTCGATTCGTTGCAACTTGTTTTTTATATAGTCCTGCAGCGCAGCAGTTAGTTCGACGTGATGTCCAGTAATATTTATCTGCATACATGCGCCCCTTTATTTGGGCAGTTTAGACGCGATTTAATGTAAGCGCGGCATTCCGCGCGACGGAATCCGCGGCCAGTGGTGCCAATGTCGGTCGGCCAATTGAAGTTAAGCAAGGACTTTGCGCTCATTTGACGGCGGGATCTGCATCGCCTCACGGTATTTTGCGATCGTGCGACGCGCGACTTTGATACCCTGCTGGGACAACAAAGTCGCGATTTTATTATCACTAAGCGGCTTAACCGCATCTTCTTCGGCGATCATCTTCTTAATCACAGCGCGAATCGCAGTAGATGACGCTTCGCCTCCAAAAGCCGTGCTGACATGGCTCGAAAAGAAATATTTTAACTCAAAGATTCCGCGCGGTGTGTGCATGTATTTACGCGTCGTTACCCGCGAAATCGTTGATTCGTGCAATTCCAATGCCTCAGCGATATCATGCAGGATCAACGGTTTCATCGCCTCTTCGCCGTGCTCGAGAAACGCTTGCTGGCGCTCAACGATAGCCGCCGCCACACGTAGTAAAGTTTCACTGCGACTCTGCAAACTTTTTATAAACCACTTCGCCTCCTGCAAGTGTGATTTCAAAGACGAATTCTCGGGGCTACTGTCGGCGCGGCGAATCATGGCCGCGTATTGGGTATTGACTCTAACTGCGGGTACCGACTCGGGGTTTAGTTCTACTTTCCACCGCCCTTTATGTTTGCGCACAAATACGTCCGGTATCACATATTCGGTGCTGTTCTCGGCAAATTCCGCACCCGGTTTAGGATTTAAGCTTTGAATCAGTGCAATCGCTTCTTTCAAAACATCTGCGCTTATTTTCAGATGTCGCATTAGCGCATTGAAGTCACGCGCACCTAAAACGTCCAATTGGGAGTTGCAAATCTGCGTGGCGATATCCAAATACGGCGTGCCGGGGTTTAGCTGACGTAATTGCAAGCATAAGCATTCGCCCAGATCCCGTGCTGCTACTCCCGCAGGCTCTAACGATTGCACATGCTTCAAGACCGCTTCGACTTCATCGGGCTCGGTTTGTTCATCGACCTCGCGATTGATGGCCTCACAAAGATCGACGATATCCGCAGTCAAGTAGCCGTCTTCATCCAGCGCGTCGATGATCACTAACGCTATGTGGCGATCTGTTGCCGATAAATGTAACAAGTTGATTTGCCACAGCAGTCGATCTTCTAGGGTCTCCTCGCTGCTGCGTGATTGAAAATAGTCGCTGTTCGCGTTAGACGCGACGCTTTGCGTAACCGGCAAATGTGTATCGTAAATTTCATCCCATTCTGTATCGACCGGTAAGTCACTAGGAATATCTTCCGAAGTTGAGTTCGTAAACTCTTCCGCGTCGTCAAAATCTTGGGCATCCAAACGCATATCCGCATCGTCGGAGCTGTCGACATCGGTCATCGCGTCAGCGCTTAGTTCTTCCGCCTCGCGATCGCTATCTTCAGCAAGTTCCAGCATCATGTTCGACTCTAAAGCCTGCTGGACTTCCAAGCTCAATTCCATTGACGACAGCTGCAAGAGGCGGATCGCCTGCTGCAGTTGAGGCGTCATGGTCAGCTGGTGACCGATTTTAAGCTGCAGTGTTTGCTTCATTTCTTAGCTCTAGAAATACACCGGGCGCGTGTTGCACACCGTTCATTCTATGTCGGCTTCTCGCACAATTTCCTCAAATTTTGTAACGGTGCTTAGTCGAGTCGATCACAAGGAAAAATCCTCGCCTAAATAGGCCTCGCGAACGTGCTCGTTGCTCAAAATCGCGCTTGCGTCTCCCGCCGCCAAGATCCGACCATCGACGACAATATACGCGCGATCACAAATTCCCAGGGTTTCTCGGACATTATGGTCTGTTATTAAAACGCCGATGCCCAAGCGACTTAAGTGCCTCACGATGCGTTGAATGTCGCCGATCGAGATCGGATCGACCCCTGCAAACGGCTCGTCGAGCAGGACAAAACGCGGGTCCGAAGCGAGTGCTCGGGCAATTTCCAGACGGCGACGCTCGCCCCCCGATAACGACATGCCAAGATTATCGCGAATATGGGCGACATTGAACTCGGTTAGCAGACGCTCTAGGCGCCGGGCGCGCGCTTGCGCGTCCAGACCTGGCAACAACTCCAACACGGCGGCGAGATTATCGGCTACGCTCAATTTTCGAAAAACCGACGCCTCTTGTGGGAGGTAACCTAGGCCTCGACGCGCGCGCTGATCCATCGGCATGTGCGTTAGTTCTTCTTGATCTAAGTGGATCGTACCCCCATCTCCTGCGATCAAGCCCACGATCATATAAAAGCTCGTCGTTTTACCCGCGCCGTTTGGACCCAATAAGCCGATCACCTCACCGCTGCGAACATGCAGGCTAACGTCTTTCACGACGACGCGTGAGTTATAGGATTTCGACAGATTTCGAACGTTCAAAACGCTCTGCTTAGTACGCATGCTCAGCTATGCTCGGGGCGGACCAGCGGTGGACCGACTAGAGTGGGATGCAGATAAATCTACGGATCTACCGCTGGTGGTTCATCCGCTGTTTTTGTGCAACTAGGGGACGCACCATTTTCTCCTTCCTTGCAAGTTTCACCCCTCGCTGGATCTGGGGCGGTCTTGTTGCGCGGCGGAATTATCACTTTAACACGACTCGGCGGCTCTTTCGCCGCGGTTTCGCCGCCGCTATCACGTGGCGTTGCCCGTCCCGTGATGATGCTTTTTTCGGTATCGTAGTTGATGCGATAACCTTTAAACAAGCGTTCACCTTGCGTCAGGCGGGCCTGCCGAATGAGGTAAAGCAAGTTTTTCTGCGCATGATATTCGATTTCCAAGGCCTCGCCTTCGATGTCATCTTTGCCGCCGTCTGGCGTTTGTTTGAAAAAAGCCGGTCGGCCTTCGACATAGACGTCGATGAGTTCGCGTTCCGGGGAAAAATTCGCACGCATCTTGTCGCCCGTCATGCGGATCGAACCCTGCGTTACGATGACGTTGCCGGTGTACGTCGTACGGCCTTCTTGATCGTCTAGCTCGGCAAAGTCCGCCTCTATCTCGATCGGTTGATCGGGATCGCTCGATAAGCCGCGTGCCGTAGCAACGATCAAAAATAGTATCGGCAGCGCGAGCCTAGCTACGCGTGTTGGTTTCATATCGACTTTTCACTTGCTCTAATAGTTCTAGACGGTCGTGCTCAAAATTGGCGCGAAATCCGATCGAATTTGTCACACTGCTCGAACTTTTGATCACCGCCACCTCATCGGTCTCTGCGTATTGCACCTTGGGGAATACACGCAACTCGGAAGTGAGTACTTCTAATTCGCGCACGCCGTTTTTATCTGGACGCCAAATCTCCACTTGTCCGTGCAGTAAAATAATCTCGTTGTCAGCGTGTACCGTACCCCGTTCCGCAATCACGTGCCATGGCTCGTCGGCATTATTGTAGATCCGCATCCGCGGTTGACCTAATTCGGTCGAATCATCATCGGGAAAGTGGTAGACGGTGTCCGCCTCCAACACGCTTTGCACCCCACCGTGCTCATCCATTGTGGTGCGAACCATTTCCAACAAATAGTAATCGGGTTCGTGCAGCTTAGCCTCGGGCGGCGGCTGGATCTCCTCATCGAGCAGACGCCACAACCAAAAGCTTAAAACGCCTAGGCCGACGATCAACAAGGTGCCCAAACGAGACGTCATCATCTACGCTGCGGGAACAGCGCCGCCGAAACGCGCATAGTGAGCGAGCAATTTGCCCTGTGCCTGGAGGATCAACTCACAAGTCTCGCGCGCGGCGCCATATCCGCCGCGAATTGTGGTGCACCAATGCGCGACGGCCAAGACACACGGATGCGCGTCGGCCACCGCTACCGCTAAACCCGCGCGACGCATGACGGGTATGTCTGGCAAGTCGTCACCCACAAAACAGGTCTGCTCCGGTCGCAAATCGAGTTCGCCCAGCAACATCTCATAGGCGCGTTCTTTAGAACGCTCCCCTTGATAGACATGCGTGATCCCCAACTCGTTCATTCGCTGGGTAACGACCTCGGACGCACGTCCAGAAATTACCGCGACGGCGATGCCGGCGTCGCGTAACATCACCAGCCCTTGACCGTCGCGGGCATGGAATTGTTTGAATTCCTGACCTTGCGGTCCGAGCAACAATTGACCGTTCGTCAATACCCCATCGACATCAAAAATAGCGAGTGCAATGCCCGAGGCGCGCCGTAAGACAGCCGCCGCAACCGCCGTCGTCATAGAACACGCGCACGGAGCAGATCGTGCATATTCAGCACGCCCACCAAAGTGTTCTGATCCGAAACCACGAGCAGGGCGTTTATTTTCGATTCCTGCATGATGCGCAGGGCTTCCGCTGCCAACATATCGATCGATACCGTAGTGCAGTTTGTCGTCATCAGATCCCGCACCGGGACGTCGAGAATATTCGTACCGCCATCCAGTGCGCGGCGTAAATCGCCATCGGTGAATATCCCCACTACTCGGGACCCTGAACTACAGACTGCGGTCATGCCTAAACCCTTGCGTGTCATTTCGAGCAGCGCCGTACGCAGAGTCGCGTCGGGTGCGACGATAGGCATTTCCGCGCCTCGATGAACCACATCACTAAGCTTGATCAGAAGGCGCCGCCCAAGCGTACCGCCAGGGTGAGAGAGAGCGAAGTCTTCCGCGGTAAACCCGCGCGCCTCGAGCAAACCGACCGCGAGCGCATCACCCAGTGCAAGTGCGGCAGTGGTACTCGAGGTTGGCGCTAGACCCAATGGACACGCTTCTTGAGCGACGTCCACATGCAGATGCACGGTCGCGGCGCGAGCTAGGGTTGACGCCGAATTACCCGTCATGGCCAATAGCGGTACAGCCAAACGCTTGAGACGATTGATGAGTACGACGAGTTCGTCCGTCTCACCGGAATTGGACAAGGCCAAAACGCAGTCGTCGGCCGTGATCATGCCCATATCACCGTGGCTCGCCTCGCCCGGATGGACAAAAAACGCGGGGGTGCCAGTGCTTGCAAAAGTCGCTGCTATTTTGCTAGCAATATGACCCGATTTACCCATACCGAGCACCACTATGCGGCCGCGACACGTCAGCATCTGGCGCACCGCAGCGATGAACGGCTCACCCAAAGAGGGTACTAAATCGGTTATCGCGCGCGCTTCGGTTTCCAACACTGCGCGCCCCAGGGCGAGCAGTTTTTCATCGTCGATGTCCGGGACGGCTTTGTTTGTCATGTAGGAATTTCTCATTCAGCTCATCACGACGAGGAACCATTGATAGGCGCAGAAAACTGCGAGCGCAACCAGGCCTGCACTGCGGCCCAAATACGGATGCGCTTGGCGCACTAACGCAAAAGCAAACAACCCGCCCGTCACCGCGATCATTACCGGAAGGTCTCTTGAAACAATTTCCGGAGCCAGATGCGACGGTCGGATCAATGCTGGCATGGCTACTACCGCAAGACTATTAAATACGTTTGAGCCTATCACATTGCCAAGTACGAGCTCGGTCTCCCGACGCCGTGCCGCAGCAATGCCCGCTGCGAGCTCTGGAAGGCTCGTACCGACGGCAACAATGGTCAAACCGATCACCAAGTCAGTTACACCCAGATAAGTAGCGATTTCGACTGCGCCATAGACCAACACGCGCGACGCGACCAGCAGCACCACCAAACCGACGAGCAACCACGTGAGCGCGGCCGGTGTTTCCAGCGCCTTAAGTTCGTGATGTTCCCATTCGTCGCGGAGTTGGTCCTCCCAGCTTGCGCGCAACCCTTCACGCACCATCCAAGCACCGACTGTCACCATCGCGATGAGCAGGACTGTTCCATCGACGCGCGTCAAACGGCTATCGAGCATCAAGACCGTCGCCAGCAACGTAGCAACAAGCAGCAGCGGCAGTTCCCGCGACAACACGCCAGGCTTTATGCGTAGGGGACGGATGCACATTGCAGCACCGAGCACCAGGGTGACGTTGGCGATATTTGAGCCAATAGCATTACCGATACCGAGCGCCGGATTGTCCTGGGCAGCCGCCACCGCGGAAACCAGAATCTCGGGCGCGGAGGTGCCGAATCCAACAATGGTTAGACCTATCAGCAAGGGCGAAACACCGGTGTTACGCGCCAAAGCCGCCGCACCGAGCACGAAGCGATCCGCGCCCAGAGACAGGAATACCAAACCGCCGAATACGGCGATGCAAGGGGTTAACATAGGGTATTATCTTGCGCGTTAAGTTCCATCAGCACTATAGATCTTGCAATCCCACCTAGTGTTGTAGTTTAAAAAAACCCCATGACTAAACCCGCTATCACACCACCACGACGTGCCATGCTGCTCGCCGCCGGACGTGGACAACGCCTGGGCGCGCTTACGACAAATACACCAAAGCCACTACTTAAGATTGGCACTCAGCGCTTAATCGAATATCAGATTAGAGCGTTGCAGCGCGCCGGTTTTCGCGAACTCGTAGTTAACATTTCCTATCACGCCGAGCAGATACAACACGTGTTAGGTAACGGTGACCGTTACGGTTGCAGCATCCTTTATTCCCGCGAACCGAAGCCCCCCTTAGATTCCGGCGGTGGCATCGTCCAAGCGCTAGGCTTGCTGGGTCCAGAACCGTTTGTGGTCGCAAACGCTGACATCCTGACCGACTTCGATTATCGAAGCTTGCCGGCACCATCCGCCGACGGCGCCCATCTGGTACTCGTACCAAACCCTCCACATAACCCCGCGGGCGATTTTAGCTACAACGATGCTCAGATCAGCGCTAGCGGCGCGCCGCGCTACACTTTCGCTGGCATCGGCGTCTACCACCCTAGGATGTTTCTCAACCCGCCCGGGCTAAGGTTTTCCATGGTGCCGTTGCTGCGTGATCTCGCCGCAGCGGGGCACCTCAGTGGTCAGCTTTATTGCGGTCACTGGCTCGATGTCGGCACGCCCCAACGCCTAAAACAGGCGTGTGAGTATGTCGCCACCAAAGAAAAATTCAATATTCTTTGATATTTTATCGCTTTAAAAGATAAAATTCGAAAAAAAATTATGCAATGCTCACAACATTTTGGAATAAAGGGCATTCCCGACATTGGGTGAAAGAATACCACTCTTGGTACTTGAAGCCTGTGTTTCAAGCCAGTCAAATACGCTGGGATTCGCAACACCGACGCGGCGTGCCCGCAAGACTATGACCCTCCGACTTACGCTAAACGGACTCAGGCTCGCGCTGCTGGCGCTGATTTTGAGCATAATCGTCACCCCGAGGCCCAGCGCCGCCGACACTCTCGGCGCGTTCCTGCGCATCGTTCGTGTCGGTGGTCATGATTCGCTTAACGCGCATCGTACTGCGGCTTTAGAGATCCGCATGCTCGCTGACTTTGCGCGTGATACGCGGCGACGACTTAAGTGGATCGAGGTCAGCACAGCCACCGAGCTCGCCCACGCACTACGCGATGGTCGCGGTGATCTTGCAATCGGTCGCCTACCACCAGCCGTGGAAGCCGCGCAGGAATTCGATACCACCGTCGCGATTGCGACCGAGCAACTGCAACTCATCGGTCCTCGAGACAGCCAGATACACTCGCCGCTCGATCTCGCCGGCCACCATATCGCTGTGCCCCTCGCTTCACCGCTACACGATTATTTTCAAGCGCTGCAGCAGGTGATCCCCGATCTAAAAGTCGAAATACTACCTCCTCAATTTTCGCGTGGCGAGGTGCTACGTCGTGTTGCAGCGGGCGAATACGATGCCGCCTTGCTAGCGAGCGAAAACCACGCGCGGCCCGTGCCGCGCGATTTGAATTTGAAAATGCTTTTCCGCGCCACGCCGAAACTGTCGGTGCATTGGCACGTCCCAAAACACACCCCGGCGCTGCGCCACGAGCTTAACGCGTTTATTGCGCGCCATCATGCCGCTTACGCGGAACCCAGCGGAAAACCGCGAGACTTCTTCGCAATTAAGCAACGTGGTGTTCTCAGGGTTGGCCTGCGCTTTGATCCCCAAGGTTACTTTTTGGCACGAGGAACACCCGCGGGCTTCGATTTCGAACTCGTCGAGCAGTTCGTCAAGGTACACGACCTGCGTCTGGAACTCGTGGTCGGTGAGAGCGAACGCGAAATGATCCGCTGGCTCAAACGCGGCGGCATCGACCTCGTTGCAGGACGTCTCGACAGCGGTTTGCTGCACGATGAACCGACGCTGAGTGCCTCACCCGGCTACCATTACACGGCCTTTGCAGTCGTCAGTTCGAGCACCCAAGCGCTCGAACGCTTAGACGAGCTCGCGGGCAAGACGGTGGCAACTTACGAGGGATCCCCTGCTGCTCGGGCGCTTGATACGGTACGCAGCCGATTTCCGGGTGTACGCATTGTGACCGTCGATCGTAGCGTTGCGCTCGGTGCCTTGCTCGATCAAATCACCGTGGGCAACCTCGATGCAACTATCATCGATGGCGCCACGCTACCACTCATTGCGATGCGCGCCGATCTCAACATCGGCCCATCGCTGCCACATCGCCTACGCCACCAATGGATAGTCCGCGGGGACAACCGTAGCTTGGAGGGCGCGGTCGCTGAATTTCTCGACCGCGCACGAACGGACGGGCGCTATACCGCCTTGGCCGAGCGTTATATGCGCAAGGCGCATCCGCCGGGTTCAATCTCCCCAATTACGATCTCGCCATTTGATGGCTTAGTGCAAGCCTACGCAAATATTTATGATTTCGATTGGCGCCTAATTGCCGCCCAGATGTATCAAGAAAGCCGTTTTGATCCGATCGCGATTTCCACCGCCGGCGCCCAAGGTCTCATGCAGGTGATGCCGAGAACCGCGCGCTCGATGGGTTTTGCCGAGGTATTTACACCCGAACACGGCATTCACGCCGGGATCAAATATTTAGCGTATTTGCGTGACGCTTTCGAATCGACCGTGCCAACCGCAGAACGTACTTGGTTCGCACTGGCCGCCTATAACGCCGGTATTGCACGGGTTAAGCGGGCGCGAATACTCACAAAAGAGATGGATCTCGATCCCAACAAATGGTTTGGCAATGTCGAGTTAGCTATGCTCAAAATGGCACGCGGCCAAGCAACGGTGGTGTGCGCCTGCGGGCAAGCAATCATTTATGTGCGCACTATTCGTGCGCTCTACGGCACCTATCGGCAACTCGAGCTGGTCACCACGCCGATCGACCGAGGACGCTTTTCGCCGACGTGATCCTGACTTACACCACAATTTTTGTGGTCGACGTTTTGCGGTCTTGCGTCCATGATTGAGTGAGCAAAAGGGATTGGCCATCGTTCCCGACCAGGCAACGCCATGGTAAGTATAACTAGGGCGCGGCACGGCGATTATGGGAAACGTAGAGAGCATCTCCGGCGTGATTCCCGGCGCCGACCTTAACCCGCAATTTTATGGCGAAACATACGCGGTAGGATCGGTAATACCGGCGCCAGCGAACCCGCGGCGGCGCAAATAACAGGCGTCGCAGGTACCACAAGCGCGTCGATCGGCACGCGCACGATAGCAAGAAACCGTCATAGCATAGTTTACGCCGAGCCGGGCGCCGGCCCGGATGATCGCTGCTTTATCGAGATCGATTAAAGGCGCTTCAATGCGCACCTCCCTACCTTCGACGCCTGCCTTGGTCGCCAGCTTCGCCAAATTTTGAAACGCTTCGATAAAAGCGGGGCGACAATCCGGGTAACCCGAGTAGTCCACCGCATTAACGCCGATAAACACCGCTTCCGCGGCAAGCGCCTCGGACCACGCTAGAGCAATGGCAAGCATGACCGTATTACGGGCCGGCACATAGGTGCTTGGGATCCCCACGCTACGTGTCAGTGGGACAGCGATGCTGGGATCGGTCAGCGCTGATCCGCCGAACGCAGCGAGATCAACATTCATCACCTGATGGGAATCAACGCCGAGACTCGCGACCACATCGCGTGCCGCCTCGAGCTCGACGCCATGGGTCTGACCATAATCCAAGGTCAGCGCGTAGCAGCGGAAACCCGCGGCGCGTGCAATCGCCAGCGTCGTCGCCGAGTCGAGCCCGCCGGAGACCAGCACAACCGCACTGCCGGTCACATCTGATCGTCGTGCAACTGGGCGATGCGTTCGGCGGCCAAGCGCGAAGAACTACTCTCCGGATAACGACGCCGTAAGTCTTCTAAGGCCACACGCGCCTCTTCAACCAAGCCCAACTCATGATAACTGTATCCCACCTTCAACATCGCCTGCGGAACGCGTGGACTGCTAGGATAATTGCGAATCAAGCTCTGATAGTCTTTAACCGCCGCTTCGAATTGGCCTGCTACATAGCGTGCCTCAGCGATCCACCATTGTGCGTTATCGCCGTATTGGCTCCGGGGAAACCGCTGCCGAAAATCGGTAAAAGCGATAATCGCGTCTTCATAATTACCGGTCTTTAGCAAACCAAAGGCTTCTTTATAGGCATTTTCAGACGCTTCGTCGTCAAACGTCGCTAACTCCGGTGGTTGCGCAACATCGTCGCGTGGCCCTGTTCGCGTCTCGCGCGACGGCGCGGGCCCGCGGTTTGCCAACAGATCCGGTACGTCTCGGCTTGTGTCTAATGCGTCCTCGACAGATCCCGATGAACCTTGTGGATCGATCACAAGTGCGGGGCCGGGATCGCGCGTAGCACCGCCGATGGCATCTCCCGGCGCCGCTTTCAGCACGGGCAGTTCATTCGTTCTTCCAGGTGTGCCCTGTGGCCCGACCACAAGGGATTCGCGCCGACCACCCAGGCCTTGTTGTTCGAACAAACGTAAGCGCCTGTCGACATCCGCATAGCTTTGCTGTTGAGTATTACGCAATACGTCCAGCGCGTAGGCCTGATCTTCGACCAAGCCCCGCAGTTCGCGCACCTCTTGTTTCAGCTCATCGACTTGTTGCAGAAGTTGTAACAAACCGCGATTGTCGAGTGCGCGCTCGAGCTTCGCCAAACGCGTCGCAAGCTCCGCAACGCCTCGCTCGGCAGCAAGCGTCGTCGCGGATATAAAAGCGACCGCCAGCAACACACTTAGGCGAGCACAAAAACGCTTGGACTTCATGTCACCTTACGGCGGGCTTGCGCCGTCGTAGTTAAGCTCAACACGTCGATTCATCCCATAGGCCTGCTCGTTGTGAGCGAGCTCGACAGGGCGTTCTTCGCCATAGCTGACGACCCGTCCTTGCGCCGGGTTCGCCCCAAGCACCACCAACTGAGTCTGCACAGAGAGCGCACGGCGCTCACCCAAGGCAAGGTTGTATTCGCGCGAGCCACGCTCATCCGCATGCCCTTCGAGTGTCAGTTTTACCGCGGGGTTTGCCGCCAAATACGCTGCATGCGCTTCGATTACCGGGCGAAACGCCGCTTTAACTGTACTGCTATCGTAGTCAAAATAGATCACTCGCACCGCCAGGGGGCTATTTGGATCGTTTAGCGCATCGGCATCGAGTGCGTCAGCATTAAAAGCATCCCTTTCGTCCAGGCCCTGACTACGCGCGGCATCTATATCATTCATCTCTCGCGTAGAAATACCACGTTCCTCAATCGCGGCGCCTTCGGTGGCATTCTTTTTTTCCAAATTCGTGCACGCGCTTAATGCAATAATCGTGAGCGCGACCATCGCGACTGTGCCGTATCGATATAACGCCCCCATCTATAGCCTCTCCTCGTGTATTGAATAAAGCTTAAAAACCTAGTTTGCCTACTATTTGTGCCGAAACGGACCCCAAGCCGGTTCCCGTACTTCCCCTTCTTGCAACGCCAAGCGATGTTTGATGCGGCCATCTACCGAGACTGCCGCTAACTCTGTGCCATACCTACCCATTGTCGCATAGATGACCATCGTTCCGTTCGGTGCGAAACTCGGTGATTCGTCCAAGCGTGCCGTCGTCAAGAGACGATGGCTGCGGCGTTCCAGATCGAGGATCGCGATGCGGTAGCCCTGCTCACCGCCGTTCACCATGACGATGGCACGCCCGTCAGGAGAGAAACGCGCGCGCGCATTATAATCTCCCATATTAAACGTGACCCGGTGCGGCCTGCCACCGCTAACATCGACGCGATAAATTTGCGGGCTGCCACCGCGATCGGAAGTAAACAGAACGGAGCGCCCATCGGGCGCCCACGCTGCTTCGGTGTCGATCGCCGGATGCTGGGTAACGCGACGCATTTCACGGCTGGCAAGATCCACAACATAGATGTTCGGATTACCCTCATGAGAGCGGGTCACTGCAAGTCGACGCCCGTCCGGTGAAAACGCAGGTGAACTATTAATGCCCCTACCTGAAACTACTTTTTCACGCTGCCCCGAAGCAATGTTCTGCACATAAATAGCTGAGTTGCGTTCTTCGAAAGATACATACGCAATGCGTGCGCCGTCGGGCGCCCACGCAGGCGACATGATCGGTTGGCGAGACTCCAGTATGGTGCTCGCACCAAATCCATCTGCGTCGGCTACCTGCAGTCGATAAACCGCGTTTTTTGCATCGCGACGCTCAACAGTGACGTAGGCGATACGCGTTGCAAAAGCGCCTTGCTCACGCAATAAGGTTTCATAGACGATGTCAGCAATATGGTGCGCCGTAGTGCGGATATTCATGTCGTTAGCCGGGATCTGAAAGCCGGCGAGTTGACGCTCGGTAAAGACATCGATGACGCGGAATTTAATCAATAGGCTACCGTCAGGTGCGTCAGTAATATTGCCGATGACCAAATTGTCCATGCCGACAACGCGCCAGTCTTTAAAATTGATTTCGCTAAGCGCTGCGGGTCGAGCCGGGAGATCACCGGGAGGCATGGGCACAAAACGACCACTGCGCGCGAGATCGGCACGCACCACGGCTGCAATATCTTCCAAGGCAGCGCGTTGCCCTGTATACAGAAAAGGTACGACCGCGATCGGTAGAGCGCTTTCAACGCCGTGGGTGATCCGGATTTCTAATTCATCGCCGGCGTGCAGGGTAAACGGTATCACTGCTAGATACAGCACTGTCAGCACGCCGCGCCAAAGTCGTCTCGATAGCATACTTACTCCGGGTCGAACAACAGCCTAAATTCTCTGAACGTCTCAAATAAGCGCGCTTCGCTTGGCACCGGTAACGGTGAGGCTTTGCGTACCGCAGTTTCCGCCTGGCGATCAAATAAGGGATTACCGCTAGATTTAACGACGCGGGCCACAATGACTTCGCCGCCCGGGATGGTGCGGACAAGCAAAGTGCACTTGAGATCGGCCGTCAGATCAGGATAGACGAACGCGCTGGCAACCTGGTTTCTGATCGCCACCGTATAACGCGCGATCATGCTTTTATCTTCGCGTGCTTGCGCTGCGGCGGCAAGCGCGGCCTCTTCTTGCGCGAGCGCGTCCTGCAAAGACTGCTCCTTTCTCCTCGCCTCCTCCAAGCGGCGTTGTTGCGCGGCCCGCTGGGCGGCCTCCGCCTTCTTTTTTGCCGCGGCAGCTTGGCGCTGCGCCTCTTCGGCTAGGCGCTTTTTCTCAGCAGCCAAGCGCGCTTCTTGTGCTTTTTTGCGCGCCGCCTCCGCAGCCTTTTCCCGGCGCACCCGCTGCGCTTCTTGGGCGGCGGCTTCAGCTTCCTGAGCCTCCCGCTTCTGTTCTTCGAGTCGCGCCTGTTCAGCCTTGATTTCGGCGAGGCGCCGTTCTGCCTCACGGCGCTTTTCCATATCCGCCTCGCGTTGGCGGCGTAGCGCCGCCGCGCGTTCCTCAGCCGCCTGATCGAGCGCAGCCTGCGGCACCGCGTGCGCCTCAATGACCTCACTCGGCGGCGCGGCGTCAATTATCGCGCGGCGCCCGAAGTCGATCCCAACCACGGCGAGCAGAATTATCGAGCAGTGCAGCAACACGGAAAGAAAAACCGCGAAGCCCGCGCGTCGCTTTTTGCGTTCGCCTTCCTGGTACGGCGAGTCGGCTGCGAACTCGGCACGCATAACTACCGCTCTAGTTGTTGCTCCGGGGATTGAGTTATTAGGCCGACTGAGCCAATGCCGGCGCTCTGCAATAGCGACATGGCATCAACGACACGGCCGTAAGGCACGTTTTGATCGCCCTTGAGCAGAAAAATAGCACGCGGTTGATATTTCAGCACCGTCGCCACCCGGGCGCGCAAAGTTTCCGCGTCGATAGCTTGATTGGGTGATTCACCATAGTCGATATAAAACGCACCTTGCTCGTCAACACTAACGATGATTGGTTCGTTGTCTGACGGCGGTATGACCTCGGAGGCAACTTTGGGTAAGTCAACTTTCACACCCTGGGTTATCAGAGGTGCGGTGATCATGAAAATAATCAATAAGACCAGGGTCACGTCGATATAGGGCACGACGTTCATTTCTGCCATTAAACGTTGGCTTGCGCGTCTATTACGCATCGACGTCAAAGTTCATAAAACGTGCTCTGACTTGCGCACCGGTGTGTGCTCCTCGCACGGTGATTACGATCCCGTGCATCACACGTGAACCTGACGCTGCAGGATAGCGGCAAACTCGTCCATGAAAATCTCATAGCGCCCCGCGAGGCGATCGATCTCGCTCGCAAATCGATTGTAAGCGATCACGGCGGGGATCGCGGCGAACAAACCCATTGCGGTCGCGATCAGCGCTTCTGAAATCCCGGGCGCAACCATCGCTAAGGTCGCTTGATGCACGTTACTGAGACCTCGAAAGGAGTTCATAATTCCCCACACCGTGCCGAATAAGCCCACATAGGGCGACACCGAGCCGATCGTTGCCAACACCGCTAAGTTCGACTCCAACGTCTCGACTTCGCGGCTTAACGCGATCCGCATTGCCCGCTCCGAACCATCGAGCACTAAAGCGGGATCAATGCCATCACGCTTACTCAAGCGGGCATATTCCCGAAATCCGGCCTCAAACATTCGTTGCATCGCATCGGAACGTTTGCTTTTCGTCGTGACCCGACTGAATAGAGCGGTGAGGTCCTCGGACCCCCAAAACAATTTTTCAAAACTCGTTGAGGCTTTTTTTGCCTGTTTTAACTCGCGGCGTTTGATCATAATCAGCGCCCAGGACACCATTGATGCGAGCAGTAGCAGAATCATGGCAAATTTGACCAACAAACTTGCGCCGAGGACGAGGTTTGCGATCGATAGATCAGTGGGCATCGCGGATCTTTGCGTAGACTTCTGCTGGCATGCGGGTGGCGGCCATGCGTTTCAGATCAGCACAACCCACACGGATCATACCCGTGCAGCAAACGCGATCGGGGCTGCCCGCGACGGCTTGTTCACATTCAATACTCGCGTAACCGCAGCGCACAATGCGCACACTAACCTCGAGATTCATGTCAAATCGCGCCGCGGCGAGATATTCCAGTTGCGCGCGACGCACCACAAATCCAATACCGTAGCGGCGCGCTAGATCACTTTGGCAAAAACCGAGCTCGCGCAACCATTCGGTACGCGCCCGCTCCATGTATTTTAAGTAATTGGCATGATAGACAATGCCAGCGGCATCGGTGTCTTCATAGTAGACGCGCGTTTTGAAAATAAAAGCCCTACTCACTCAAGCGCCTACATAAGCCTAGGTTTTGGTGTCTTGTTCAGCAAAGAGATCTGAGATCGCGTGTTGTGGCGGCTGCAAGCCGAAATGCTGCCAGGCGGCACGCGTCGCCACCCGCCCCCGTGCGGTTCGATTGATAAACCCTTGCTGGATTAAATAGGGCTCGATGACATCTTCCAAGGTACCGCGTTCTTCACCGATTGCAGCGGCCAAACTATCTATGCCAACCGGTCCGCCATCGAAGTTTTGTAGTACCGCGGCAAGCAACTTACGGTCCATGACATCAAAACCGAATTCGTCGACATTCAATAGATCTAGCGCGCGCGCCGCGACCGCCGCGCTCAAGACGCCGTCGGCACGCACCTCAGCATAATCCCGCGCCCGCCGGAGGAGACGATTCGCGATCCGCGGTGTGCCACGCGATCGTTGCGCAATTTCTCGCGCCCCAGCCTCATCGATCGACACGCCGAGTATGGTGGCCGCCCGCGTCACGATGTGTGCTAAATCATCAACCGCGTAGAACTCGAGACGCTGCACGATCCCGAATCGGTCGCGCAGCGGCGAAGTCAGTAAACCCGCCCGGGTGGTCGCACCCACGAGGGTAAACTGCGGCAAATCAATTTTGATCGCGCGCGCCGCCGGGCCTTCGCCAATCATGATATCGAGCTGAAAATCCTCCATCGCCGGATAGAGGATCTCTTCGACCACGGGACTCAAGCGATGAATTTCATCGATGAATAACACATCGCGCGCTTCTAAGTTCGTCAATAACGCGGCAAGGTCCCCGGGGCGCTCGAGGACCGGCCCGGAGGTTTGGCGTAAATTCACCCCCATTTCGTGCGCGACGATATTAGCGAGCGTCGTTTTCCCGAGTCCAGGCGGACCGAAAATCAAACAGTGATCGAGGGCTTCATGCCGCCGTCGCGCAGCGCCGACGAAGATTTCCATTTGCTCGCTCACCGCCGGCTGGCCAACGTACTCGGCTAACGTGCGGGGGCGTAGGGTGTTCTCGCTCGCAAGATCGTCGGGATCTGCGGCCGCGGTCATCAAACGCTCAGATGTCATTTTATGTGCGCCTCTTTCGCGAGCCCACGCAACACTTCTCGAATTATTTCCTCGCTTGGCTTGCCGTCGGTATCAGCAGCGCTGACTAGGCGGCTCGCCTCCGGTGGTTTGTAACCGAGTGCTATCAGTCCACTCACCGCATCACTGACGGCGTCGCCAGCCGGCGTGGACATTACCGCTGCACCCAGTGTTGAGACTGCGGCCCAATCCTGGACACGATCACGCATTTCAACGATCAAACGTTCAGCGGTTTTTTTGCCGATACCAGGTAGCGCGGTAAGCCGAGCTACATCGCCTTGCTGAATACAAGCAACGAAATCGTCGGCCTGGATCCCAGAGAGGATCGCCAAGGCCATTTTCGCCCCGACCCCGCTAACTTTGAGCAAAGTGCGAAATAGGCGACGCTCACCCAAGGTAGCAAAGCCGAACAAACGCTGTGCGTCGTCGCGCAAATGCATATGGGTGTGCAAAATGACTTCCTGCTCCAATTCCGGCAAAGCCCAAATCGTCGTCATTGGGGCCTCGAGCTCGTAACCTACCCCGTGGCAATCGATGAGCAACCACGGGGGGCGCTTATCGATTAGCCGACCTTGCAAGCGCCCGATCATGCACGCCACCGGCGCGCTTGGCGACGACCAAGCGGCGCTGAGTTTGAATCATAATGGCCGTGACAGATCGCCGCAGCGAGCGCATCGGCCGCATCGGTCGCTGGTTGATCGGGCAAACTTAACAATAAAGACACCATGTATTGAATTTGGGTTTTATCGGCGTGACCCCTACCGACCACCGCTTGCTTTATTTCATTCGGGGAATATTCGAACGTCGCGACATCGAGCGTCGCGGCCGCGACGATGGCGGCACCACGCGCTTGACCGAGCTTGAGAACCGATTCTGCGTTGCGGCTCATGAAAACTTTCTCCACCACGAGCGCCTTCGGCGTATGGCGACGACACAAGGTTTGCACACGAGCAAAAATATGCTTCAGGCGATCGGGAAATTCATATTCGGCGACTTTTAGACAGCCGTGCTCGAGGTGCACCGCTCGCGCGCCCTCCATACGAACCAAACCGTAACCGGTAATACGGGATCCTGGATCGATGCCGAGGATGACCGTCAACGCTACGCTACCACGCGCTAGGCGTCGATCTCGGCCAGGACTTCGTCGGCGATTTCAGCATTTGAATAGACCTTCTGAACATCGTCCAATTCTTCGAGCATATCGAGCAACTTCATCATGCCTTGGGCTTGCTCTAAATCCAAAGGGTTGGCGGTTTCTGCGCGCATCGTAACTTCAGCGGACTCCGATACGCAGCCGGCGGTGGCCATCTTTGCTTTGACTTCGCTAAATAGATCGGGGTCGGTTAATACGTCTACTGATCCGTCGTGGTAGCCAATTACATCTTCTGCACCCGCCTCCAACGCGGCTTCCATAATACTGTCTTCGTCCGCATTCGTGGAAAAACTAATCACCCCGCATTTCTTGAACAAATACGACACCGACCCATCGGTTCCTAAATTACCGCCACATTTCGTGAACGCGTGGCGCACTTCGGCAACGGTGCGATTGCGATTATCCGTCATGCAATCGACCATCACCGCCGTCCCACCTGGGCCGTAACCCTCGTAGCGGATCTCGTCGTACTCGGTATTGTCATCACCACCCGCGCCGCGTTTCACTGCGCGTTCGATGGTGTCTTTGGTCATATTGGCAGCCAGCGCTGCATCGATGGCTGCGCGGAGGCGCGGATTCGCGTTCGCGTCGCCGCCACCCATTTTTGACGCCACCGTGATCTCGCGGATTAGACGGGTAAATATCTTGCCTTTTTTCGCGTCTTGGCGACTCTTGCGATGGCGAATATTCGCCCATTTACTATGCCCAGCCATCTATCTCGTCAATGATTTGCGCTAGATCCGCAGAACTACGCGTCATTGTTGCCCATGATGACTTGGTCACGCGCCGCAGCAAAATCAAGCAAGCGTTTTATGGGTACAACAGCGCGCGCGCAAATTTCCGGCGGCACGCGTATCTCGTTAGCGCCGCTGCGCAGCACTTCCGCAATTTTACGTAATCCATTCATCGCCATCCACGGACAGTGCGCGCAGCTGCGGCAAGTCGCCGATTTACCGCTCGTCGGTGCTTCGAGCAAGATTTTGTCGGGTGACGCAGCTAGCATTTTGTGAAGAATTCCCTGATCGGTGGCAACGATGAATTTTTTAGCACCCAACTCGCGCACCGCTTTAATCAGACCGGTTGTCGAGCTGACGACATCGGCTTGGGCAATAACCGAGGGCGGCGATTCGGGATGCACCAAGACTTTCGCATCGGGATGTTGCGCGCGCATCTCGCGTAATTCTAAACCCTTGAATTCCTCATGCACGATGCACGCGGAATTCCACAGCAACATGTCCGCCCCCGTGTTCGTGCGAATGTAGTCACCGAGATATTTGTCGGGGGCCCACAATATTTTCTCACCTTGTGCATCGAGGTGCTTTACGACATCTACCGCACTGCCCGAGGTGACCATCCAATCCGCGCGCGCTTTGACGGCCGCGCTGGTATTCGCGTAGACCACTACGGTGCGATCCGGGTATCGATCGCGGAACTCGCCAAACTCATCCGCAGGACAACCCAAGTCGAGCGAACAGTTTGCGTCGAGATCTGGCATCAGGATGCGCTTTTCAGGGTTGAGGATTTTCGCCGTCTCGCCCATGAAACGAACGCCGGCAACAAGCAATGTTTGGGCGTCGTGCTCATGACCGAAACGCGCCATATCGAGAGAATCGGATACGTGGCCACCCGTTTCGTCCGCCAGTTCCTGAATAGCCGGATCAGTATAATAATGCGCGATGATGACTGCGTTTTGGGCACGCAATAAGCTTGCGATCTTGTTTTTCAGCGCCTGACGTTCGGTACCAGAGATTTGCTCTCGCAGGGTAGGAGGAACATGAAATGTCTGGTTTTCGATGCCGACGGTACCTTCGATCTGATCTATCGATTCCATCTTGATTTCCTCCGCACCAGCCACGCCCTGATCACAATAGTCCAGAGTGCATCATACGTGGCGTTTAGAATAGCCCCCAAGCATGGTTAATGAGAAGCACTATGATTGCGGCGGCGACTTCAGGCGAATGCCCAGTTCGCGCAATTGCTGATCACCGACTGCGCTCGGGGCGCCGGTCATAAGACAGCTTGCGGTTTGCGTCTTGGGGAAAGGTATCACGTCTCGAATCGAGCGCTCGCCGGCCATTAGCATAACGAGTCGGTCGAGACCGAAGGCGATCCCACCATGAGGCGGACAACCATATTGCAAGGCTTCAAGCAAAAAGCCAAATTTCTCCTGCGCTTCAGTAGGTCCAATACCTAAGAGATCAAATACGCGGCGCTGCTGTTCAACGTCATGAATACGGATCGATCCACCGCCGATCTCCAAACCATTTAGAACCATGTCATAAGCACGCGATAAGGCCTGTGCGGGAGCACCTGCCAAATCGCTAGTCGCCGTCGGAGCTGTAAACGGGTGATGGAGCGCATCCCACCGTTTTTGCTCAGCGCTCCAGGCAAACATCGGAAAATCGACAACCCACAGCGGACACCACTGGTGCTCGTTTATTAAGCCGAGATCTGACCCGAGTTGATCCCGGAGCGCGCCCAGGGCGGCGTTGACGATCGACGCCTCGTCAGCGCCAAAAAATATCACGTCATCGTTCACAGCGCCGGTACGCGCGAGCACCGCGTCTAGGACGCTATCTGGCAAAAATTTCACGATCGGGGACTGCAAACCCTCACGACCGGCAGCCATATCGTTAACTTTGATATAAGCAAGTCCCTTGGCACCATAAACAGCCACGAAATCAGCGTAGTCGTCGAGCTGTTTGCGCGGCCAAGCGCCGCCGCCCGGTGCGCGCAGTGCGGCCACGCGGCCGCTCGCGCTTTGCGCGGGGGCAGCGAAAACTTTGAACTCGACTTCGGCCATGACGTCGGCAAGTTCGACCAGTTCTAGGGGGTTGCGGAGGTCAGGCCGATCACTTCCATAACGCGCCAGCGCCTCGGCGAAACTTAAGCGCGGGAAAGGCTCGGGCAAGGAGATAGCCAAAACCTCGCGGAACAAGTCCCTCACCATGGACTCCATCAACGCCGTCACCGAGTCCTCGTCGATAAACGCCATTTCGACATCGAGCTGGGTAAATTCGGGTTGCCGATCGGCACGCAGATCTTCATCGCGAAAACACCGCACAATTTGATAGTAGCGATCGAAACCGGACATCATCAATAATTGTTTGAATAACTGCGGCGATTGCGGTAAGGCGAAAAATCGTCCTTGATGGGTGCGGCTGGGAACCAAATAATCCCGCGCACCTTCCGGCGTCGCTTTTGTAAGCACCGGTGTTTCGATATCGGTAAAACGTTCCTCGTCTAAGAAGCGACGGAGAAATCGCACCACTTCCGCCCGCAATTTCAAGTTTTTCTGCATGCGCTCGGTACGTAAATCGATGTATCGGTACCGTAGTCGCATGTCTTCGTGGGTGTGTGCATCGTCGAGCTGGAACGGCGGCGTTTGCGCCGCATTCAAAATCTCAAGTTCCCGTATCAAGATTTCGACCTTGCCGGTAGGCAGGTTCGGATTGACGGTGCCTTCGGGGCGGTGGCGCACGCGCCCCGTAGCCCGCAGTACATATTCGTTGCGGACCCGCTCGGCACGCGCAAAACTGTCAGGCGTATCGGGATCGATCACGATTTGCACCACACCATCGCGGTCACGTAAGTCGATGAAAATAACGCCACCATGGTCGCGCCGATGGTGAACCCAACCACAGACCGTAACTTCTTGGTCGACTAGCTTCTCGTCGACGTGACCACAATAATGAGTGCGCATGTATATTGTAACCGTTCGTGATAGGCGGCCGCAGCATGAGGAACGGCTGCGACAGCGCCCCGATCGCTCGGCTCAGCCGCGGCCCGGCATCTGTCTGGGCGCTCCTAGGAATTAGGGCGACGCGTCGCCACGCCGCACATAGACGCGTGAAATCATACGAGGAGATCTCAGTTGCCGCAATTGCAAACCGTCACGGCCGCGATCTGGATCGCTGCGCGCGCGTTTATGACGATTCGCTACCGCTTGCGGATTTCGTGCTGGGGGTGCTATCGGCGGCGGCGGGTTTTTTGCTCTCCTGTTTGTCGGGCGCCGATCCGGCAGCGGATTTCGCCGGCGTCTGGTCGTCGCTTTTAGGTTTAGCGGCGTCGTCATCTTTGCCTGCAGCGGCCTTTTTATCTTGGTCGCGAAAATCTGTCACATACCATCCGCTACCCTTGAGCTGGAAACCAACCGCTGAAATTATCTTCTCGAGTGACGATTCGCCGCAGGCCGGGCAATCACGCAGGGGATCGTCAGATATTTTTTGGATCACTTCTAATTCGTGATCGCAGGTATTACAGCGATATTCGTAAGTCGGCATAGTGTCTTCCGTGGTGATCTCAATGCGCGGAGGATAGGGACAAATCGCCAAAATTCAAGCCCCAGCACCCCAAAATCTGCGTTGATGTGCTGCACGCAGTTGAGCTGGGCGTAACATATTCGTTATCATTTTGCGGTGTGGTTTGTTCAGTTGCCGGTCAAAGTAATCGCTTTAGCGGTGTCACGAGATAACGACCACCGTTGTTTTTGCAGCCGCGGTAAGTAGACGACGCGCCGCGAAACCACCTCCTTACGGGCCGTTAGCTCAGTTGGTAGAGCAGTGGACTTTTAATCCATTGGTCGTAGGTTCGAACCCTACACGGCCCACCAGTTTCACCGTTAATCGAACCTAAAAGCGCTTGAGCGTGCGGCAAACGAATCCCGGCAAGCGGGCAGGTCGTAGTGCTGAGGTGCGCCGTTAGCCTTGTAGCCATTGTATGCCGCTGCTTTGAGGTCGCAATAAATCTCGTCATCGCGTGCGAGCATGCACTGCCGAAAAATCTCCACACGCGCTGGATAAAGCGCCTCGGCGCGTGCGAGCTCGCACGCGAGGCCGAGTGACTCACGTGCGGGTGCTTGTGACAAGCTCATATAGCGCGCCGCATTCGCGGCACACGAAATGACCACCAAACTCACTAACAGCGTTTTGAGCATCACACCGACCAGCAAGCGTTGAAGAAACCCCCATCCAGGTGCTGCGCCTCGCTGAGTGGCGGCACCTCTAAACTTGTTTCGGCCGGAGAAAACCTAGGCTTAAGCGCCGCGCTGTGACACCGCGCACGATCGCGCTAAGCGACACTTCCGTAGCGGGTTTTTGCCTATCTGGCAAGCTCGGTTTTATTGACGGTGGCTTGGTTCAGTCGTACTGACCGAAACGGCGAGAAAAGGCAGAAAATATAGAAAATATTGCCACGCCCGCGATGTGCTTGGCGGTGGACTCACCCCTACGAGCGCCACCCTACCCACGCAAGTGCACAGCGCGCACGCTGGAATTACTCACGTGTGCAACGAGCGCTTGGGCATCGTCGTACTGATGACACGTGACGATAGATTTGCACCGCGAGCACGAATCCACACAGCGCGTAACTCCGAGTGCGCTTCATCATCTACGTCCTTGGCGGCGAACCTTATACGCGACCACCGTTCGCCAGCCAGACGTTGAAAGCGATGCCCCCGCCGATGAGCAAACTCTGCGACGCCGTATCTCGAAATTTCACGCCGCGATGCAGATCGGGGATCAGATCAGCGACCGCGATGTAAATAAAACTCGCCGCGGTAAAGGCGAGAATATAGGGCACCGCCGCTTGCAAAATGCCGAGCCACCACCACGCCGCCAGCGCGCCGATGACCATCGCAAAGGAGGACAACAAATTGAACAAGAACGCTCGCGTTACGCTGTAACCATCATTGAGGAGAATGGCGAAATCGCCGATCTCTTGGGGGATTTCATGGCTCAAGATCGCGATGCCAGTGATAATTCCCAGCTCGATGTTGGATACAAACGCGACGGTTATTAGGATCCCGTCGAGAAAATTGTGGAACGCATCACCGATGATGATCAGGGCTCCAGTTTGATGGGTGTCGTGGTCGGCGTGCGCAATATCGTCGTGGTGGGCATGGCGCCATATCAACGCTTTTTCGAGGATGAAGAACACGCCGATGCCGGCCAACACAGCTAACATGATAGCTTGCACTCGCGCCGGCCCGACCGCGGCTAACGCTTCTGGCAACAGATGCACAAAACTCGCGCCGAGCAGGACACCGGTCGCGAAACTCACCAGGTGCTTCAAACTCCAGCTTCGCCACCGCCGCGGCAACGCGAGATAAACTGCGGCAGCGATCACGCTCGCTGCACAGGCAATCAGCGCGAAGCCGACTATCCACCAAAATACAGATGCGGGTGACCCGCTCATGCGCAGCAGTGACCTTATGTGCAGTTTAGGGCAAACTGGAGATGTTATAATATAACAATATCAAAAGCACCAAACCGAATGTTGCACGCGGGCCGCGATCGTGAACCGGTACGCTGCCATTTGCATCGCGGCCTACCTTAATTGCGGAGAAATGAAACGGTCCGTTCTCAAGCTAGTGGCACCAAGGCGACGTGCGCCTGGTGCATTATCCGGGCTAATAATGTTCGAAATTTTTGGAGCTCTCCTATGACGGACACCGGGGTTCTGCAACGCTTTCAACGTCGTTCGCACAACCATGCACTCTGTGTATCTCGCGCACTGACGAGTGCGGACGCGCAATGTCGCGCTCGCGGGCTACGACTCACACCGTTGCGTCGCCGCGTTCTCGAGTTGATCTGGGACAGTCATAAACCCAGTAAAGCCTACGACTTATTGCAACATCTAGTGGCCGCGGGCCATCGCGCTGCACCCCCGACAATTTATCGCGCCCTAGGTTTCTTACTCGACGTCGGCCTAATACACCGGATCGCCTCACTGAACGCTTATATCGGTTGCGGCGACCCAGCGCGCGGCCACAGCGGACAGTTCCTAATTTGCGAGCGCTGCGGTACGACTGCGGAGCTGGATGACCCCAAAGTATCCACCCACATTGTCGCATCCGCTAGCGAGCTCGGTTTCATGGTCACGCATGAAATCGTGGAAATCGCGGGCCTATGCCAGACCTGTCAATAACAAGGCCGAGCTATTTTTGGGTCTCCTTCATGTTGTGCCATCCCACGACATAAAATTTCGCAATAATTGTAAACCCAGTGCGGCACTTTTTTCAGGGTGAAACTGGGTCGCGAAAACAGGGCCGGCGGCTAACGCCGTGGTAAAATCATCAATATGTTCACTGTGACCAATGGTGAGCGCTTCGTCGCGGGGCACGACATAGTAACTATGCACGAAATAGAAGCGCGTTTTATTCGGTATCCCGCTGAGCAGCGGATGCGCACGTGTCCAGTGCACTTCGTTCCACCCCATGTGAGGAATTTTCCGCGGCAAACCGTCCTCATCGGGCCCTTGGTTTAAGGCGAAGTGGCGCACGTTACCTGCGTGTACGTCCAGACATTCGACACCCCCGTCTTCGTCGCTATGGGTCATCAAGGATTGCAAACCCAGACAAATTCCTAAAAACGGGCGCGTTTGACAACACTGCTTAATCACCGCCACGAGCTTGCGCGCGTGCAGACGACGCATGCAATCGCCGACCGCACCTTGGCCCGGAAAGACCACGCGTTCAGCATTGAGAATGGTGCGCGAATTGTCGGTGACCACGACACTTTCGCCGCGCGCAGCGACATATTCGAGGGCTTTCGCAACCGAGCGTAAATTACTGCCACCGTAATCGATAACGGCCACCTGCGAAGTCATCGGTGGCGCACCCTCGTGGAGCTCTCCGTCGCAACCGCCAACACACTCGCCGCCATTTCCTAGTTAGAGCGCGCCTTTGGTCGAAGGTGTACCATCGCCAACGCGCGCATCTCGCTCGCTCGCCTCACGCAGCGCGCGTCCAAACGCCTTGAACACCGTCTCGATTATGTGATGCGTATTGCGTCCCCGCAATGTGTCGATGTGCAAAGTCACTTTGGCATGATTGACAAATCCTTGGAAAAACTCGGCGCATAGATCGACATCAAAATCACCCACGCGCGCGCGTGGGAACGTCACTGCAAACTCGAGCCCTGGGCGCCCCGACAGATCGATAACCACGCGCGCGAGCGCTTCGTCTAGCGGCACGTGAGCGTGGCCGTAACGGCGTACCCCCCGTCTTTCGCCGCAAGCTTGCGCAAACGCCTGGCCTACGGTGATCCCGATATCCTCGACCGTATGATGGGCGTCTATTTCGAGATCGCCCCGGGCTTTGATTTTGAGGTCGAACAAGCCGTGACGGGCGATCTGGTCCAACATATGATCGAGGAATGGAATGCCGGTATCGAGCTCGGCGCGACCGGTCCCATCTAAGTTCAGTTCGACCGCGATCTGGGTTTCTTTGGTATCGCGCTTGACCGCAGCAGTGCGGGCTTTCATGGTTGACTCCGTAGCGAGAGCATTCTAAGCGAGGTACTTTAGCAAATGTGGGATACGCGCGTCGCGGCTGAACGAGTCATAACTTATCTGCGCGACTTACAAGATCGGAGCTGCGCGGGCCTGAGCGCATTAGACGGACACGCGACATTTACCGAACACGCCTGGACCCGCCCCGGTGGTGGTGGCGGTCGCACGCGGGTGCTCAGCGACGGGGGCGTATTTGAACAAGCGGGTGTTAATTTTTCTGACGTGCACGGTGCGGCACTGCCGGCCGCGGCGACAGCGAAACGCCCGCAGCTCGCGGGCTGCAGCTTTCGCGCTACAGGCGTGTCCTTGGTGGTCCATCCGCACAATCCTTATGTGCCGACCTCGCATGCGAACGTGCGGTTTTTTGTCGCGACTCGCACTAGCGCCGATCCGGTCTGGTGGTTCGGGGGTGGATTTGACTTGACGCCGTATTACGGTTTTGAGGAAGACGCTCGTGCCTGGCATTGCACCGCCCGCGCAGCCTGTGAGCCCTTTGGTGCGGATGTCTATCCCCGCTACAAAAAGTGGTGTGATGAGTATTTCCATATTCGCCACCGCGACGAGCAGCGGGGTGTTGGCGGCTTATTCTTCGACGATTTAAACGAGTGGGAATTCGAACGCTGTTTCGATTTCATGCGCAGCGTCGGTGACCATTACTTGATGGCCTATGCGCCGATCGTCGAGCGCCGCCGCACAACCCCGTTTGGCACGCGCGAGCGGGATTTTCAATGCTACCGTCGGGGGCGCTATGTCGAATTCAATCTCGTCTATGACCGCGGCACTTTGTTTGGTCTGCAGACGGGTGGCAGGACGGAGTCGATTTTGATGTCCCTGCCGCCGGAGGTCCATTGGCGCTACGACTGGCGACCTGTGCCCGGCACCCCAGAAGCCGATCTTTACGAAAAATTCTTAGTGCCGCGAGACTGGTTAGCGCCGCAGTAGACGCGCGCGGCGTTGCGACTGACTGCTAGACAGCGTCGCGGCTATGGTGACGAGTGAGGCGTATGAAAACGCGTCGATACGAGCAGGACCGACGCTCCGGGACCTATAATGCACAGATGATCCCCCCCTTCGGGAGGTAATGAGGTCGTGATGAATTGGCAAACGCTCGAAAAGCAGTTGCGCGAGCTCGACACCACGTGTTTGGCCGACGTCGATAAAAACTTACGCATCATGGATCCCGGCATACGTCCGCTCGGGAGTGATCTAAAACTTATCGGTCGAGCACGCACTGTACGCTGCCGCGAAGATTTTTTTCCCGTATTGCTGGCCTTAGCACAAGCCGTCGCCGGTGATGTCTTGGTTATTGACAGCCAAGGCTCACGGCGCGCGGTGGCAGGCGAATTGTTTTCCATAGAGGCCCAACGACGCGGACTCGCGGGCATCGTAATCGACGGCGGCTGCCGTGATAGTGCCGTGATCCGCACCCTATCAATGCCCTGCTATGCACGCTTCACCACACCCGTCGCGGGGACGACCGTCGCGTGTGGCGAACACCAGATCCCGGTGTCCTGTGGTGGTGTAACGGTCGCACCGGGCGAGATATTGTTTGGCGATGAGGACGGCATCATTGTTCTACGCGAGAAAGAACTCGAAGCGCACTTGCCGGCGGCACTCGGTATTCAAGCACAAGAGAACGAGGTGATGGAAAAACTGCTCCGCGGTGAGAGCTTGATCGATCTTCTCAACGTCGAAGAACACCGCGCGCGCCTACAAGCGGGCGATCGCGACACGCGTTTGCAGTTTCGCTAACGAACTCACGCAAAAATCATTGCGGCGCCATCGCGTCCACCGCGCGCCAGCACGGCAAGGCGGGATCCGCGGCATTAATCGGCACAATCGCGACGTGATCCGCACCTGCTTCGAGGTGCGCTTGGACGCGGGCGTGCAAATCCGACTCATTGCCCCAAACGAGCATCGCGTCGATGAGTCGATCGCTGCCGCCATGGTCAAAATCTGCATCCTGAAATCCGAGTGACTTCCATAGATTGCGGTAGTTAGGGAGTTCGAGATAAAAACTCATCATTAGGCGTCCCACCCGCCGGGCGGTGGAGGCGTCAGAACAAAGACATACCCGTTGCATCGGGCAAAGCAGCGGACCCGGCCCCAAAATCTCCCGAGCGCGTGCGGTGTGCTCCGGGGTTGCGTTCGCGGGATGCGACCCTTGTGCGAGCTCTCCAGACAACTTCGTCATTTTCGGCCCCAGAGCAGCAAGTACCAGCGGCATTTCGCCGACGGCTGAGCGCAGGGCGCCGCGCGTACCAAGCCCGAGAGTTTGCTCGTGCAAACCCTCGACGAGCAAGTTGCGCTTGATCGCGAGCATCGTATGGGCGCGCCGGAGGCCCTCGAGATAAGCACGCATGGTTGCCAAGGGTTTACCATAAACGTGCCCGCGCAATTTGACGAGCGCACCGTGCGAGACCCCGAGTCCAAGTAGGAAACGCCCGTGCGATTGCTCGACTAAGGTCTGTTGCGCCATCGCTGCGGCCATGGGGTCGCGCACGTACACGTTGATAATGCCGGTTGCGGCGATAAGTCGATCGGTATTCGCTAATGTAAAACTGCAGGCGATCAATGGATCGCGGCCCACCGCTTCGGGAAACCATACCGCACCGTAACTGCAGCGTTCGATATGCTGCACACGTTTTGCGAATTCGCGCGCGTCCATGCCTTCACTGAAAAGAAAGATACCACGTTGATTGAGATCCATCCCTTTCTCCAAGCGTAAACAATAATTGTGGATGCCTAAGCTGCCAACGGGCAAGCGAAACTCAACTCGTGACCATCCGGATCGGTGATATGAAAATAGCGCTCACCCCACGCCGCGTTCCGCGGTAGCGCTTCCGGCGCGTAGCCATGGGCGACGGCGTTCGCGTGGCAAGCGTCGACATCGTCAACATAGAAAATCACGCGCCCCCACCACGACCATGCACGCGTCACGTCGACCAGAATAAGATTGACGAAGCTCGGGCCACAATAAAACGAGGTGAACGCTTCGCGCTCGCCGCCGTATTTAATTTCGAAACCGAGATCACGATAGAATTTCACGGCCCGTGCCATGTCGTGAGTCGCGAGCGTGATGGCGCTGAGCGCGGTCGGTCGCCTTCCTGCAGTGCTCATGGTGACGGATCTCCTACAAGAGTCATCGATCTGCCAAGGTTCTGTAGGGCTTACGCGGACGGTCTTCGCAAAGTTTAGCGCACGAAATCGCCGCTCGGAAAGCGACCGCACCCATGTGCCGCGTGCACGGCACCCAGTCACCGCGCCCACTAACGAGGTAATCCGGCATAATAAACGTTTCGATTTATCGAGGCAGATGTTCGTGTGCGTAGAATCGCGATAATCGGTTGTGGGTCGTCGGCCTTATTACTCGGCTTGGGGCTGCTGAAAAAGGGCGATTACGATATTGTCATTTACTCGGATCGCAGTGCCGAGGACTGGCTCAATAATTCCCCGCCTACGGGTACCCCTTTTGTCGCCGGAGAGAACATCGACCTCGAACGCACGCTCGGCATCGAATACTGGGAAAACGAAATGTTCTTTGGCGATGGCGTCATGCTGGACTTCCATCGCGATCGAGAACAGCCGCCGCTAACCATTCGGGGGCGGTTCAACAAGCTCGGTGCGGCGGTTGATTTACGCTTGCGGATCCACCGCTGGATGTCAGACTTCGAGGCGCGGGGCGGTAGCGTAATCAATGCGGCCGTCGCACTCGCAGCGCTAGAGACTATCGCCGCGAAGCACGATCTAACCGTGCTGGCCACCGGCAAAGGGGAACTCGGCGAGCTCGTCCCACGCGATCCCGAACGCTCTGAATTCGATGCCCCACAACGAAAACTTTTCGCTTCAATTGTCGCTGGCATCCAAGGTTGGGGTTTACGCAACAAACACCTGACGCGTCCCGTGAAATTTACTTTTATTGCCGACGCCGGCGAGTGGTTCTTCGTTCCCTTCACACATAAAGATATCGGCCCAAGTTATGCGTGGAATTTTTGTGTGCGGCCCGGTGGCGCGCTCGATCGGTTCGACGCCTGTCGTAATTGTGAACAGTTCATCGCCGTCGCTCGAGACTGCGTCGCGGAATTCGCGCCCGAGGACTTGCCCGCCCTAGGCGCGGTTGCGCCCGTACCGGATCGCTTCAACTACTTCCCGTTCCAGCGCGGCATTCAACCCTTGGTGCGTATGGCCTTTGGCACGCTGCCGTCTGGTGCGATGGTCGTGCCGCTGGGCGATGCCGCGATCGTCTATGACCCGATCGGGGGACAGGGTTACAACTCCGCCGCCCGGCACGCGCGCATGCTCACCGATGCGATCGTCGCGCACGGTAATCGGACCTTCGATAGCGCCTGGGCGTGTGCGGCCTTTGATGACTTCTGGGAAGACCACGGGCGCTGGGCGTGCGCCTGGAACAATGCGATGTTGCGTGGCCTACCCCCGGCGACGGGACTCGTTCTCGAGCGTGCCGCACAAGACCGTGTCATTGCCGATGCCGTTTTCGGGCACTATTTCCGCCCGCGGGGTCTGTTCCCCTGGATCGCAGATTTAGCGGAAGCAGAGTCGCAACTCCAGCGCTATGACCGAGGCGGGCAGTTCCCCGCCTAACACGAGGTGAGTACAATGACGCAACGCGATTCATTTCTTGGCACTTGGCGCCTGCGCGCCGCGCACGCGGAGACCACCTCGGGGCTCGCGCCCTCGCCCTTAGGTGAGCATGTCATGGGGCAAATCATCTACGACGGGGCTGGATACATGTCTGCGCAATTGATGGCCGCCGATCGTCCACACTTCAGCAGTAAGCTACCGAACGCGACACCCGCAGAAGAATTCAAGCAAGCATTTTTGAGTTTTACGAGCTATTACGGCACCTACCAAGTTGACGCGGCGGCGAGCACCGTGACACATACGGTCATCGGCGCTTCCGCGCCGAGTTGGGTCGGTTCCGAGCAATTGCGGTATTTTACCTTCAACGGCGCTACGCTGACGCTGCGTACACCACCGATACGCGGTCGCGATGGTGAAAAACTGGTGCAAGTATTGGTCTGGGAGCGGGCGCCTGTCGCGATGAACCAGGCATAAGTTTGCAGCGCGATTGGCAGCTCATGTGGCCTGCGTCAAGCACGCGGCTGTGGTTGCACCTGCTCGGCTTGGACGGGCTCCATCGGAACACCATTTTCGACTAAGACTTTGCGCAAACCCCGAATGGCGGGGAAAATTTCCTGATTCCAATCAGCACCTTGCTGATCAAAAGCCGCTTGTTCAAGCTCGCAGATCCAGCGATCCTCGGCGAAAATCCCATTCGTGAACCACACGATAACAGGCCAAAACAAGTCCAGCAGCACCGACATCGAAGGCCGCTTAATCATCATTAACCCGTAGGTATGATTGCAACGTTGGGCGCGATCCGTGGGAATATAGACGTTCCACAAATCCAAGGCCGGGCGTTCGCTACCGGCGGTCCAAAACTTCAGCGTTTGATAAGGATACTCGGTGCGTATGGTCATGAGGTCGCGCTCACCGACATCAGCTTCGGGACGTTTGCCGAGCATGAATTTTTCACCCCACGGCTGTTTACCCGTGGCGCGCTTAAATGTGTAATCGGCCTCGATCCAGTTATCTCCGTGGCGCACACCCAAGAACATGGTTTTGATCCCACCCATTAGGCGGCGATGCAAAAACTGGTGGTTCATGTCCATCAAATTCTCGTGCATGAACGAAAAATGGCAATCGACACGGCGATTTAGGTAACGAATTTTGTAGTTTTGGTCGTTGGCCGAGGGTACCGCTGGAAATGGCGTCGAGTCGGCCTTGTCTCGCTCCCCGGGAAACACAAAAATTAGGCCATACGCTTCTCTGCAAGGATAGGCGGTAACGCAATTTGGGCGCAGTTTGCATTGATCGATGTAGGGTACGCTGACGCACTGCCCGTGCTCGTCAAACGTCCAACCGTGGTAACCACAGCGGATCCCATTATCTTGCACGACCCCGTTGCTGAGCGGCACCTGACGATGCGCGCAGCGATCTTCTAAGGCAAACACCGAACCGTCGTTTTTGCGCACCAGCACAATCGGTTCACCGGCGAAGCTCACAGCCCTGGCTTTGTCCGTTTTCACTTCGCGACTGAGCGCTACCGGATACCAAAAATCGGGGTCAATCGCCGTTTTTCTGATATCTGGGGTATCGGCGCTGGCGCCTACAGTTCGGATACGAACAGGTGTTTTTGCACTCATGAGCAGCATTCTCCACGGGATCACGCATTAATTGTACGTGATCAGCAAGTTTATTGAGGGTTGCTAAAATACGCCGACGGCCAAACCCATAGCTAAAGTCATGCCCAAATCTTTGAGTTGATCGAGATCATGTTTAGTGAAATCACCTACTAGAATTACCGGATCGCTCACCTCGCGCCAACCCAAACCAGTGATGATCCGCTCCATGCTCGCGCGGGCGCCCGTACCGTCGTTACCTGCCCGGATGAACATCGTATAAGGCAGGCCTTGGGTGTGGTCGAGGCAATCGTAGTAAATACGATCGAAGAAATATTTCATCGCTCCCGACATGTAGCCAAAGTTCTCGGGCGTGCCGAGAATTATCGCGTGCGCACTTTTGACCGCCTCCGCGCCGACTTCTAAGGCTTTAGTGACAACCACCTCGACGTCGTCCACATCGGGATGCCGAGTGCCGGCAAGCACCGCGTCCAGCATCTGCTCAGTCGTGCCGGATTGCGAATGATAGACGATCAACAAACACTTGCTCATGCCGCTATAGTACGCTCGATCGGCTCCAGTTCAGTATTCAGGAACGCTATATGAAGCAGCGAAAAGTAACCTTCGACGCGGCCACGACCAGCGCTGGCGCCTACCGTTTTGCGCGCTGGCGGAACCCCGCGCCTAATTTGCTACTCGTACATGGTATGACATCATCTTATCTCTCCTGGCCGCGGGTGATCCGTTCTTTTAGCCATGATTACGACCTGATCGCACCTGATTTACGCGGACGCGGCCAGAATAGCTTGCTGCCGCCGCCGTACGGGCTCGACGCCCACGTAGAGGACTTGTGCGCTTCCCTCGATCATTGCGAAATCGAGAAAACGATTTTTGTCGGGCACTCTCTGGGCGCCTACATCGGCTTGAAGTTCGCCCACCGCTACCCACAGCGCGTACACGCCTTGGTTTTGGTCGATGGCGGTATCGCGCTGCCGCTGCCGCCGGGCAAAACAGCTGAGGAGACAATCAAAGGCATTCTAGGCCCAGCGCTGACACGCTTGGCACAAACATTTGCCAATAACGCCGCGTATCGCGAATTCTGGCGCGCCCACCCGGCGTTTCAAGATCCCGATGCTTGGAACACTGATATCGAAGCCTATATCGACTACGACCTCCAGGGTGAACCGCCGAGCTTGCGTTCACGGGTTAATCCCCAGGCCGTCAAAATCGACAGCTACGGACCGCTAGATCCTAAGATGCCGAATTTGATCGACAGCGTCGAAGTGCCCATGCTCCTCCTCACCGCGCCCCGGGGCTTGATGAATCAAGATAAGCCCTTATTGCCGGTCACAGAAATAGCGACGAAGTGTCGCATTAATAAGCAATTACAGCACGTCAACATCGACGACACGAATCATTATTCGATCGTGCTTGGTGCCGGTGCTGCCCGCGTCGCCGCGGAAATTGATCGTTTCGTTGCGGCCTTGAATCTAAGCTAGGAAAACACCAATGCAAGCGATAACGCGCACGCTCGATATCGGCAAAACGATGAGGAACCTCGTCTGGTTTAGTTCCTTGCTACTAATCGCCCACATCGTGTCAGGCACGGTGCGGGCAACCGAACCAACGCCCGCACCTGAATTCACCCATACCGCACCCAGCGACTGGATCAACAGCGCTCCGCTACGGCTTACCGAGCTACGCGGTAAAGTCGTGCTCATGGATGTATGGACTTTCGGCTGCTGGAATTGTTATCGCTCGTTCCCGTGGTTGAAAGACCTAGAAACCCGGCTCGCGCAGAAAGACTTTCTCGTGATCGGGATCCATTCCCCGGAGTTTGAACACGAACGAGAACGCGACAAAGTAGTGCAAAAAATGGCCAAGTTCGGCCTCACGCATCCGGTGATGCTAGACAATGATTTTAGCTATTGGCGCGCACTCGGCAACCGCTATTGGCCGGCGTTTTACTTGATCGACAAACGCGGGAACTTGCGCCACGTGTTCGTGGGTGAAACCCATGCCGGCGATCAGAATGCCCGCGCGATGGAACAGGCTATTAAAACGCTGCTCGCTGAATCTGCGGACCCTGAATCGGGCTAGCAGTCTCAACTCGCCTCGAGCCAAAAGCTCACTGGCCCGTCGTTGACTAAAGCAACTTGCATAGCAGCGCCGAACACCCCGGCTTCGACCTGATGATGCGCGTTGCGGGCGGCAGCGACTAAATGTTCGAACAAATCACGTCCGCGCCCGGGCTCGGCGGCGCGCGAAAAACTGGGACGCATGCCTTTGCGCGTGTCGGCCACCAAGGTGAATTGGGGCACCAGCAACAGACCACCGTTAACGTCCAACAACGAACGATTCATTTTCTGAGCTTTATCGGCAAATACGCGATAGTGCAATAAGCGCGCAAGCAAACGCTGCGCTTGCGCTTCGCCGTCGCTACGCTGCACCCCTACCAACACGAGCAGACCCCGTCCGATGGTAGCGACAGGTTCGCCAGCCACACTCACCGTGGCCTCATTAACGCGCTGCAAAAATCCGATCATGCTGAACGTTGCCGCTCCAAACGCTTGCGATCGATTTCCGTCAGTTGGCGTTTGCGCAAACGAATAGCCGTTGGCGTGACTTCGACAAGTTCATCATCTGCAATGAACTCCAACGCTTGCTCCAGATCAAAACGCAGCGGCGGTGTCAGCAAGATATTCTCGTCGCTCCCCGCAGCACGAATATTCGTCAACTGTTTAGCCTTCATCGGATTGACGACCAGATCGTTTGCGCGCGCATGAATACCAACGATCATGCCTTCGTAAACCGCCTCGCCTGGCGCTATAAATAAACGCCCCCGTTCTTGCAAATTAAACAGCGCGTAAGCCAGCGCCTGACCGGTCCCGTTTGCGATCAACACACCGTTTTGACGTTCGGCAATGGCGCCTGCCTTCATCGGCCCATAGCGCTCGAAACTATGGTAGAGAAGACCGGTGCCAGCGGTCGCGGTAAGAAACTCGGTGCGGAATCCGATCAAACCGCGCGCCGGGATCACATAATCAAGCCGTACGCGGCCCTTACCATCGGGTTGCATCGCCGCAAGCTCGCCACGGCGGACGCCGACTTTCTCCATCACCGCACCCTGGTATTCACTGGGCACGTCAAGCGTGAGTTGCTCGTAAGGCTCGTGTGCAACTCCGTCGAGGTGTTTGACGATTACGCGCGGTCGGCCCACTGAAAACTCGTAAGCTTCGCGGCGCATATTTTCGATCAAAATAGCGAGATGCAATTCACCGCGGCCAGAAACGATAAACTTCTGCGGATCAGGAGTCGCTGCAACGCTTAGCGCGACATTGCTAATGAGCTCACGCTCGAGACGCTCGGCGAGTTGGCGTGAGGTTACAAACTGACCGGCGCGGCCCACAAAAGGGGAGTCCGACACTTCGAAACTCATGCTAACCGTTGGTTCATCGACAACCAACGCTGGAAGAGCCTCGATGTGCTTAGGCGCACACAAAGTGTCCGAAATACGCACGCCTTCGATCCCTGTCGCCGCGATAATGTCACCAGCCTCGGCGGCGTCGCGCGATTTGCGTTGCAAACCCTCAAATCCGAGGATTTCGAGGATGCGCCCGGCGCGTTGCACACCGTCCTGAGTGACGATGACGACCGGCATATTCGGTCGCGCGGTACCGCGATTAATGCGGCCGATGGCGATCGCGCCTACGTAGCTCGAATAATCCAACGCGCTAATTTGCATTTGAAACGGACCAGCGACGTCAACCGCCGGGCTCGGAACGTGTTGGATAATGGTCGTAAACAAAGCTGCCATATCTGTCTCCGCGCCGTCTGGTTCGAAACGCGCGTAACCTGCGGTTGCCGAGGTATAAACAGCCGGGAAATCGAGTTGCTCATCGGTTGCGCCGAGGCGATCAAAAAGGTCGAAAGTTTGATCGAGAACCCAGTGAGGTCGTGCCTCTGCGCGATCGATTTTGTTGATAATGACAATCGGATTGAGCCCACGCGCAAACGCCTTCTGAGTAACGAACCGAGTTTGCGGCATCGGTCCATCTACAGCATCGACGAGCAACAGTACGGAATCTACCATCGATAAAATCCGTTCTACTTCGCCGCCAAAATCGGCGTGGCCCGGTGTATCAACAATATTAATGCGATAGCCGTGCCATTCGATGGCCGTGTTTTTTGCCAGTATCGTGATACCGCGTTCACGTTCAATGTCGTTGCTATCGAGAAGCCGCGCTTGCACGCTACCTCGAGCTGCTAACATACCCGATTGCTTCAGTAACTCGTCGACCAAAGTCGTTTTACCATGGTCAACATGCGCTATGATGGCGATATTACGTAATTGTTCTAACAAGCTCGTGTTCCAGTTTCATCAAGACCCGCAAGGGGCGCGCCATTATACGCGGTCCTCGTGCAATATCCGGGCAAGGTCGTCATGAAACGAATTTATACGAGTACTGATCTCGTCAGAATAGGTATGTTGCGCGCCAGCCTCGAAGCAAACGACATTCCCTGCATGTTGCGCAACGAATACCTAGGTGGCGCAGCCGGCGATATTCCGATCAATGAATGTTGGCCAGAATTGTGGATCCTCGATGAGCGAGACTTGGCTCGCGCCGAACAGGTATTAGCTCGCGCTTTGGCGACGGAGACAGTCATCGGCTCAGCGTGGCACTGTGAACGATGCGGGGAGCAGTGCGAGCCACAATTTGCTTTGTGTTGGCGCTGCGGTCAACCACGCGATCGCGACGATGAAAGCCCGGCTTAAGGAGGCGAATCGTCAACATGAGTGAGGGTTCATTGCCCGAATCGATCGCCGCCGTCGATCTCGGCTCGAATAGCTTTCATATGGTCGTCGCCCAACCACGTGGCTATGACTTTAAGGTTGTCGATCGCATGCGCGAGCCGATCCGACTCGCCGCGGGACTCGATGATCGCAACAACATTTCTCCCGCGGCGATCGAACGCGCTTTAGGTTGTCTCGAGCGCTTTGGGGAGCGGGTGGGCGGATTCTCGCCGGGTTCGGTACGAGTCGTCGGCACTAACACGCTACGCAAAGCACGGAATGCGCAGGATTTTATTCATGCCGCAGAGGACGCGCTTGGTCACCCGATCGACATCGTCTCGGGCCATGAAGAAGCGCGACTTATCTACCTTGGAGTGTCCCATGGTTTGGCTGACAATGGCGAAATGCGTTTGGTAGTTGATATCGGTGGCGGCAGTACGGAATTGATTTTGGGTCGCCGTTTCGAGCCGGAATACACGGAATCCTTGCACATGGGATGCGTTAGCATGACCTCGCGATTTTTTGGCGATGGGAAAATCGATCGCAAACGCATGCGTGCGGCTGTGATCGCGGCGCGCCAAGAATTCGAGCCCGTAGAAGAGACTTTACATCTGGCCGGATGGCAATCGGCGCTCGGTGCTTCCGGTACGATCCTGGCTATCCGCGACATTGTTATCACCCAAGCTTGGTCAGCGGAAGGCATCACGCCCGCTGCGCTGAGCAAACTTGTCGATGCCACCAGTGATGCCCGCAGCGCCGATGGACTCGGCAAGCTTGGGGTGTCGGTCGATCGGCGTCCGGTATTTGCCGGCGGTGTCGCGATTCTACGTGCGGCTTTTGAAGCCCTACGCATTGGGCAATTGATGGTCTCGCAAAGCGCGCTACGGGAGGGCTTGCTTTACGACCTGCTTGGTCGCATTCACGATGAAGATGTGCGCGACCGCACCGTCGAATCGCTGATCGAACGCTACCACCTGGATCGTTCGCAAGGCGTACGCATAAGTGCAACCGCGCAAATGTTATGGCGACAAGTCGCTGCTGAATTCGGTATTTCTAGTGAAGAGCACGGACACTTATTACATCGCGCTGCCCTACTGCATGAGATCGGCCAAAGTATTTCGCATTCTCAATACCACAAACACAGCGCCTACCTGTTACGCAATTTGGAAATGCCGGGCTTCGCACGCGGCGAACAACGCCGCTTGGCTATCCTCGTACGCGCTCATCGGCGCAAGATGCCGCTCGCGGACATCCGCGACCTACCGCATCATTTTGCGCAACAAATGCTGCGCATCGCCCTCGTGTTCCGGCTCGCGGTCGTGCTTCATCGGCGCCGCAGTGCGAGCAACTCACCACCGGTAACCTTGAGCGCCGAACACACAACGCTGCGACTTCGTTTTCCGCGTGGCTGGCTTGAGGAACACCCGCTCACCTATGCCGACCTCGAACAAGAAGCCGCTTACGTGAAAACCGCAGGCTATAAACTTAAATTTAAGTAGTCGCTGCCCGCGCCGGCAGGCGCGCACTGACTCGTCACGCCGAACGGCTACTACCTCTGTTATGTGTCGTTTCCGTCCTCGTCGCTCCGGCCGACGAGCCGGTAAGACGAAAGGACACATTACGCCGCCGGCTTGGTCTTTAAGGTCAAGGCGACGATAAAAAGAACCGCATGATTCAAATGACCGAAACACCAAGTCAGCGCACCCGCCGCACGGGTGGGTGGAGGGGTCAGGTCCTGAAGGACCCCCATGTGGCCCCCCATGATTGCGATACAGTCGCTTCAATTAGCGTTGAACAGGCTCGGTACGGGCCCGGCCAACAACGGCCGTTTGAGAATGCAATGCTCCTTGGCAGCGAATATATGCGATACCCCGGCGTCGACGAAAAGCGCTATGTCTTCTACTAACATCTGCATCATGCGGTCGGTTTCTGGGCCTTGCAGGGTTGGTGCGATCCGACGGTCTATCCAGGCCTCGGCTTGGCCGATCATGGCGTCGATGTTTTCGAAGTCACCACCCAAAGCCGCTTTCAGATCGTCGCACACACGCGACTCGATACGATGTCCCTGCACATATTTTTTGTACGGGAGAAAATCGACAAACTCGCGCGCCATCGTGCCGTGGCAGCTGTTCCAGTGGAGTTGCGCTTCTTCGAGCGTAAGATGCGGAAATCGCCGGGGAACGTAGTACACCTTCAATAAAGTGTTGTTCCAGGTCGCAGTGCAATCCTCACCAGTGAAGACTTGCGGAACTTCTATCGAGAACCAGAAATCGGAACGCGAGTGTTCGAGCCATGCAGCTTCGCCTGCATGAATTTCCTGAACGGCAGATTTGATCCCTGGGTCGGCGATGCCGCGTTTAAAATCCTCTAGGTCGTTAATCACCATTTGGTCGACAAAGTCATATGCATCTGGCGCAGTGCCGTACAGCTTCTGGAGGAGGAGATTTATGTCATCGTCGTGCTGCGTTTCGGCTTTCGTTAACTGCCGTATGCCGAGTTTAGGTGCTACGGCTAGACACATATTGGCATGTTCACCGAGCCAGTATTCGGCGAAGTTTTCGAACGATACGTTTGTTTTTTTTCGGGCTACGTAGTTGAGTGTGATCATCGTCGGTCTATCGCAACGTCAGGTTTTATAGAGGTTAATGTTTAGGTGTTAATGGCGACATCCCTTGGGATGTCCCGATTACCCGACCGTCGAGAACCGATCACACGGGTAACGCGGCTTCACGCAAAGCGGTAGTCATTTGGACTTACGGAAAGCGCCGAGCACAGTAAACGATCCTATTTTGCATGGACTAAACAGTAGGGTGCATCGGCGACCGAGTCCAAGGTCTGCTGGTCGACGTCGGTTAGAAACGTCACGTGAACGCGATTGACCAACCCGGCGAAGCTCAGGGTAATACAAAGCTTCATAATTTCCGTTTGGTTAAAGTGTCGCGCCAAGTCCGCATATGAGCCTTCGTCGATGTTATTGTTCTTCTATAGTGCGTCGGTAAACGCTAAAACCGCGCGATCGACCTCGTCGAATACGTCACTGCTTTGCCAATCTGCGATCGATCGAACTTCTTCGTCTTTGAGAGCAACACTCCGACCGAACACCGTGTGCGTGGGAGTTCAGTAGTGACACGCATTAACACGGGATGTTCTCAGCCAGGCAATCTCCCGATATCTCGGCGCGGCCGTTTCGTCAAGGTATATTGCTTGAAACATTCACTCGAACCCCGCCAAGAAAGTTACGTCATTGCCGAAGATTTTCATGACGTTAAACACGCCGAAGCCACTATCTTCAAAACGCGCGTAGATCTCCGGTACCTCAGGAGAAGCGGAATCGGGTTCGATGAAAGGAATGCGGGCCACGCAGAACTCCAGATGAATGTTCGGGGTGCTCTCCAGGTTAAATATAACAAAAAAGTGTAACCTCGGAGAATTCCCCGAGGCTAGCAACAGCGGAAGATTAAGCTGGTGCTCATGGTGCTCAGGGTCGGACCAATCTAAGCGACTGAATTGAGGTAGTAAATGTGGTGAATCACAGCGATTTAAGACCTTAGATTGCAGTTGAGATACCAATTTCGCGATGTAAAGACCCTGGGGATCACTTTGGAGATGCCGCCACCATCCAGCTCCCGCGTCGCTTACTTCACCCGAGCGCAAGGCACACTGCGCCGGGACAAGCGGGATAGCGACTTCGCGTGGCATCGATCGCTATTCGTTCCGAGTGCGGTCATGCGGTCCACTCGCGCCTATCGCCTGTCCTGCTAGTGTCTAAGCGTCAGTGAGCCCGACAATGCCGTGCCATTGTGATGCAAATTCAAAGACCTAGGTTGGTCCGACCCTGAAGGCTTAAGGCTCTGAAGGCTCGCGGCGATTTGTTTGTTGCATGAACTCCAGGACTACGCGGGCCTTTGCGGTACTAAATCACGCGGTATTCGCGATCCGAATTCACGCTCAGCCTCTCGTCATGATGCTTGACCTCGGAGTAGCTCACAGGTTGTAGAATTCTGTGATGTAGGTGGAAATCGCCATTGATGCGGTACAGTGCGCTGTATAGTCTATGAAACTAGGACGGTGTCGATAGAGTTCTTGATTTGGGCCAACTAGCCACATTACGACAACGAAGAGTTGCGTGGGGACGTCGCGTTCTCAGCATTTTCTTTGTCTCGTGGCTGGCCATTGTATTGCAGCCTTGCGTCATGGCAACGGACAGCGAAGACCACGATTGTCCCCACTGCCCACCGTCAGAAACGCGAGCGGTGCCCCCTTGTAAAGTGACGCCGAGCGCGGATTGTGGGCTCGACGAACAACTCTCGAACGATCCCCGAAACAACCAGCTCAAACTCAAGGATCTCTCGAACGAGCCGCCCGTTGCAATCGTGTCAACGACCTATGAACTCCCCTGGGCCACTCTCCGGTCACAGTCCCTACCCGATAACTCGGTACTTCTTAATCCAAGCGGTCCACCCCGTAACGTTCTCTTCTGTGTCTATCTGAAATAGCGATCCCACTCGCATTCACCGTCCGTTCGACTCGGTTTTTGTGCATGGAGATCGCCTATGTTCATCCCAATGGGGCGTTGGCCCCAATCCCTATCTGTAACTAGCTTACGCGTTGTACTGGTGTGTGCATTGCTTGGTGCACCCACGGTTCTGGCCCAGTCGTCGGACGTGGTCACTGGCTCATTGACGCTCGCAGACGCTGTCGAACTCGCGCTCAACCACAACCCAAGTCTCGCAGCGCTCGAGGCACACTCAGCCGCACTCGATGCCATGCCTTCGCAGGCAGGTGCGCTGCCCGATCCGGTGTTGTCATTAAATGCCATGAACTTGCCCACCGATACCTTCGATATCGACCAGGAACCGATGACGCAGATGCAAATTGGTGTCAGCCAGAGCATTCCGTTTCCCGGTAAACGCAAGTTGAAACGCGTTGCGGCCGAGCACGAGGCGCGCGCCGGAGACGCTCGAGCTGCGGAACGGCGTGATGCGTTGAGAGGCTCGGTGCGTAGCGCCTGGTGGCGCGTGTTTCATTTCGATCGAGCGCTCGAGATTGTGGCGCAAAACCAGGATCTCATGCGCGATTTCATCGAAATTGCGGAAACCAAGTATGCCGTTGGCGATGGCCTCCAGCAAGATGTGTTGTTGGCGCAGCTCGAGCTGTCGCGGCTCATGGATCGCGAAGCTCGACTCAAGGGCCGACGACGCAGTGCCAAAGCGGAACTGAACGCGTTGCTTGATCGTCCGCCTGATCGCGCGGTGATGTTGGCGAGCACGCCGCCCAGTGTGCGGTTGCCGGAATTACCGGCGCAAGTCGATTTACTGAATCTGGCAAATGAGTCTCGGAACTTGCTGGACATGCAGCGCGACTTATTGGACGCAGCCGACTCACGTTTGGACCTCGCTAGACGCGATGTGTATCCAGACTTTCGTCTTGGGGCCAGTTACGGCTTTCGACAAGGCAGCGATGCGCTGCGTGGCGCTCGGGTCGATTTCTTCAGCGTCATGTTCAGCGTCAATGTCCCGCTGTACTTCGGCAGCAAACAGAGCAAAGCCATTGACCAACGCAGTCACGAGCGTTCGCAACGCCAGTACACGTTGAACAGCACGTTGCGAATGATCGAATCCGAGATCGGCCGGAGTCTGGCAGAATACCAGGCGGCACGCGAACAAGTGCTGTTACTCGACAAGGCAATCATTCCACAAGCCCAGCAGACGGTTGCCTCCATGCTTGCCGGTTATCAGGTAAACGAGGTGGATTTCCTCAACGTGGTTAACGGGCAACTGACGCTTTATAACGCGCAAATCAGCTACTGGGAAGCGCTGAGCGAGGCAAAGCGAGCACTAGCCCGCGTCGCGGCCGCGGTCGGTACGGAGACACTCTATGAATAAGCGAATGACTTTATTGGTGCTGCTCGGACTCGCGGCACTCATCATTGTGGGTAGCGCCGGCTACTGGCTGGGTGGAATGACTTCATCGGAAACGCCAGTAATGGCAATGGAGGACGACGCTAAGAAACCGCTTTTTTATCGTAACCCCATGAATCCGGAAGTCACATCACCGGTTCCCGCAAAGGACAACATGGGCATGGATTACATCCCCGTGTATGCAGACGCCGATTCGGGGGACGCGACCGCGGGAACGGTCACCGTTGATCCGGTCACGACCCAATCGATTGGTGTTCGCACGGCACTGGCCGAGCGGCGCATGTTGTCACGAGACGTCCACACGGTCGGTCGGGTGGATTACGACGAGCAAAGGATCACACGGTTGCATCCAAAAACGGAAGGATGGATTGAAGAGCTCTATATCGAGACCACTGGCCAAACGATCAAGACCAACGAAATTCTACTCGGCATCTATTCCCCGAAGCTGGTGTCCACGCAGCAAGAGTATCTGTTGGCGCTAAGCAACCTCGAGACATTCAAAGACAGCCCCTTCGAAGACGTTCGTCGCGGTGCGGAACGTCTGGTCGCAACGGCTTTGGAGCGCCTTGAACTGCTGGATGTTCCCGAGCACCAACTTGAGGAACTCAGGTCCTCGCGTCAGGTGAAAAAGCAATTGCACATTCACTCACCGAACGCAGGCGTTGTGATCAATGTCGGTGCGCGAGAGGGCCAATACGTCACCCCGCAAACCGAACTTTACTTCATTGCGGATCTCTCTCGAGTCTGGGTCTTCGTCGATATATTCGAAGAAGAGTTGCCCTGGGTGCGCGTGGGCGACGAGGCCGAGATGCAGGTGCAAGCGGTTCCCGGCACAACGTTCAAAGGGCAGCTCACCTACATCTATCCCTACGCTGAACGTCGGACGCGCACTATCAAGGCGCGTTTGGAATTTCCGAACAGCGACTTGTTGTTAAAACCGGACATGTTCGCGGACGTATTCATTCGCGCCAATCCAAAGACAGACGTTGTAGCGGTGCCGTCCGAGGCAGTCGTCCGCTCCGGACTTCGTGAGAAGGTGTTCATCGTGCGCGAACCCGGCAAGTTCGAACCGCGGGATGTGGTGGTTGGCGTCTCGAGCCAAGGCTGGACCGAACTTCGAGAAGGAGTCGAACCGGGTGAGCAGGTGGTGGTCTCGGCACAATTTCTGATCGACTCGGAATCCAAGCTCCGAGAAGCCGCCTCAAAAATGCAGGAGGTTGACGATGATCAATAACATTATCGAGGCTTCATTGCGAAACCGATTTCTCGTCATCATCGGCACGCTCTTTGTTATTGCGGTCGGACTTTGGGCCATCCGGACCACACCATTGGATGCGATCCCTGATCTGTCCGATGTACAGGTCATTGTGTTCACCGACTATCCAGGCCAAGCCCCCCAGGTCGTGGAAGATCAGGTCACCTATCCGCTGACAACCGCGATGCTCGCGGTTCCGCATGCCAGTGACGTACGAGGATTCTCCTTCTTCGGCTTCTCCTTCGTCTACATCATTTTTGAAGACGGTACCGATCTCTATTGGGCGCGGTCGCGAGTGCTCGAGTACCTAAATTACGTTAGTGGCCGATTGCCCAGCGGCGTGAACCCAACCCTTGGACCGGATGCGACCGGAGTCGGTTGGGTGTACGAATACGCGCTAGCCGACCGAACGGGTCAGCACGACCTAGCGGAGTTGCGCTCGATTCAGGACTGGTACCTGCGTTATCCGTTGCAGACCGTTCCTGGTGTAGCAGAAGTCGCATCCGTGGGTGGCTACGTGAAGCAATACCAGGTGGAAGTTGACCCCAATGCCTTGTCAGCTTATCGGATTCCGCTGGCTAAAGTTCGCTCTGCCATCATGCGATCGAACCGCGACATCGGCGGTCGCCTGATAGAAATGGCCGAAACCGAGTACATGGTGCGTGGCCTCGGTTACATCCAATCCATTGAAGACATCGAGCAAATCGCCGTCAGTGTTGACGATCGTGGCACCCCGGTGCGCATCAAGGACATCGCTCGCGTCCACAGTGGCCCGGAATTGCGGCGCGGCGTTGTCGAACTCAATGGCGAGGGCGAAGTTGCCGGTGGCGTGGTCATTATGCGCTACGGCGAAAATGCGCTCAGCACCATCGAAGGCGTTCGCGCCAAGCTCGACGAACTCGCCAGGGGACTCCCCGAGGGTGTCGAAATCGTCCCGGTCTACGATCGTGGCGCACTGATTGAGCGAGCGGTTGACAATCTGTCCACGACGCTCGTGCTCGAGTTTGTACTCGTGACCCTGGTGTGTGCGGTATTTCTTTTGCATCTGCGTTCGGCCTTGGTTGCGATCGTCGCCTTGCCGATCGGTATTTTGCTCGCCTTTGTGGCCATGCGCCTACAGGGCATTAACGCCAATATCATGTCGCTCGGTGGCATCGCCATTGCCGTTGGCGCAATGGTCGATGGTCCGATTGTGCTGATCGAGAATGCGCACAAACATCTGGCGATCGCGCGCGACAAGTTCGGTGATGCCTTGAGCGCCTCGCAACGTTGGACGGCGATCGGTACCGCTGCGAAAGAAGTGGGTCCCGCGCTGTTTTTCTCCTTGCTTGTGATCGTCGTGTCCTATTTCGCGATCTTCACGCTGGAAGCACAGGAAGGCAGGCTGTTCAAACCACTGGCGTTTACGAGTAGCTATTCGATGGGCGCCGCGGCCTTGTTGGCGATCACCTTGGTGCCGCTGCTGACGGGCTTTTTTGTTCGTGGGCGCTTGCTTCCAGAAAGCAAAAATCCACTTACGCGCGTACTGCACGCGTTGCACGCGCCGGCGCTCGCGATCTTGTTGCGATGGCGGAAGACCACGTTGATATTGGTATTGGGTCTCTTGGCCGTAACGATGTACCCGGTTTCGAAACTCGGCTCCGAGTTCATGCCACCACTGGACGAGGGCGACATTCTGTATATGCCAACAACGTTTCCCGGCGTCTCCATCACCAAGGCCAAGGAACTGCTTCAACAAACCGACAAGATCCTCGCGACGTTTCCCGAGGTGGAGTCCGTGTTTGGAAAAGTCGGTCGAGCGGAAACCGCGACAGACCCCGCGCCCCTGTCCATGATCGAGACGATCGCCAGACTAAAACCACGCGAAGACTGGCCCGATCCGTCGAAGACGACGCAAGCGCTCATGAGAGAAATGGACGCTGCGATTAAGTTTCCAGGTGTAGCGAATGCGTGGACCATGCCGATCAAGACACGTATCGACATGTTATCCACTGGCATCAAAACGCCGGTCGGCATCAAGATCAGCGGCCCCGATCTCGTCGAGTTGCAACGCATCGCTGAAGGCGTGGAGCAGGCGATGAAGTCGCTCCCCGAAACCTTATCCGCGTTCGGTGACCGTGCTGCCGGTGGCTACTTCCTCGACTTCGACATCAAGCGCGAGGTCATTGCCCGTTACGGACTCACGGTCGGCGATGTGCAAGACGTCATCATGTCGGCCATTGGTGGGATGCGAGTGACGGAGACCGTCGAAGGTCTCGAGCGCTATCCGGTGAACCTTCGCTACCCACGGGAATTACGCGATGACCCCGACCGTCTAGCGCGCGTATTAATCCCCACACCAACGGGCGCGCAGATTCCATTAGGGCAGATCGCAACCATCGAACTACGGCGAGGTGCGCCCGCGATCAAAAGTGAGGACTCCCGTCCTAATGCGTGGGTGTATGTGGACCTCAACACGTCCGACGTCGGCGGTTTCGTGACGAAAGCACGCGAAGTATTGACCGCTGAGGTCGAAATTCCAGCGGGCTACGCGGTGAGTTGGTCGGGTCAGTACGAATACATGGAGCGTGCCGCAGCTCGACTCAAGATCGTGATCCCACTGACGTTGTTGCTTATCTTTGTATTGCTGTACTTCAATTTTGGCAACGTCATCGGACCCAGCATTGTGATGCTGTCCGTACCGTTTGCCTTGGTGGGCGGGTTTTGGCTGGTGTACGCCTATGGGTTCAACCTGTCGGTTGCGGTTGCCGTTGGATTCATCGCGCTCGCGGGTGTAGCCGTTGAAACCGGCGTGCTGGTACTGACGTTCATTCAAGAAGCCGTTGCCGAACGCCGTGCACAAATACAGGGTGCCGTCCACGACGGTACGGTAGCAAAACTAACATCAAGCGACATTGTCGAGGCCGTGCACGACGGCACCTCGCGACGCGTTCGTCCCGTGGTGATGACGGCCACCTCCACCATTATGGGATTGTTACCGATCATGCTGCTCGGTGGCACCGGCTCCGATGTGATGCAACGCATCGCGGCCCCTATGGTCGGCGGCATGTTGACGACGACCCTTCTATCGCTTTTGGTCCTGCCGGTGATTTACAGCCTTGCCATGCAGTTGTTGGAAAACCGACGGAATACAAGCCATTCGGGAATTGGAACTGGCGAGGTCACGTAGGAGGAAGCCATGTACGTAGCAGAGTAAACAAAAACTGCCGGTGTCTCCCCCGACACCGTTCGGTACTACAGCAAGATTGGCATGTTGAAGCCTACCCGCGATGCAGATAACGCCCATCAGGTTTACGGCGCCAGAGACGCACGCCGGCTTCGATTCATACGCGCGGCAAAAAGCCTCGGTTTTACGCTCGCCGATATTCGGGCGTTTTTCGACGATGCCGCGCATGGCGATTCGCCCTGTCCGCGAGTCCGTGCGCTGATCGAGCGTCGCACTGCGGAAATCCTGGTGCTCAGGGTCGGACCAATCTAAGCGACTGAATTGAGGTAGTAAATGTGGTGGATCACAGCGATTTAACACCTTAGATTGCAGTTGAGATACCAATTTCGCGATGTAAAGACCCTGAGGATCACTTTGGAGATGCCGCCACCATCCAGCTCCCGCGTCGCTTACTTCACCCGAGCGCAAGGCACACTGAGTCGGGAGCAAGCGCGATAGCGTAATCGTGCGGTGCTGTCGTGCCAATACTCGGGTTGATGTGATAAACCCGGTAAGCGCGTAGCATGCGCGCGCAACGCGGATTCTAAGCGTCAGTGAGCCCGACAAGGCGGTGCCATCGCGATGCGAATTCAAAGACCTAGGTTGGTCCGACCCTGAAGGCAGACCCTGAAGGCAGAGCCTGAAGGCAGAGGCACCCCCTGAAGGTACCCTGCTGCTGACGGCCCTGAAGCCTCGTCCTATCGGGAGGATCTTCGTGTCTTCACCGCCAAGGTTCGTGGCAAACGCCCTATGAGCTAGTTCAAGACGCCGTAGGCTTGGCGTTTAGCCAAAAACGAATCCACTTCGACAGCCATGATAAGTAGATCGTGTAGATTGCCGTCGCGATCCTTAACGTGATCCTTGAGCAAGGCCTCATTTTGAAAGCCGAGTTCTTGGAACAGGTTGCGGCTCGCTGTTTGATCCGTTGTCATCTGACCGCTCACCTTCGCAACACCAAGCGCTAAAGCGATATTGAACGCCTCCCGGATGAGCAAGCGACCCAGTCCAACCCCGCGCACCTTCTGTGCAACTGAAACGCGCAAATCTGCCACATGTTGCGACCAATCTAGATCACTTTGGTGAATCGTCGAATACCCAACCATTTCACCATCGCCGTCTTCCGCGATGATCGAATGGATGCGACCCTCCTTGACCCCCGACAGCCAACGTTCGATGCCTGCGTCGTGGGTAATATCGCGACGCAAATAGAGGAGGTCATGTGGCGACAAGGACTGCGCAAATTGTTTGATCTTCTCGCCATCATCGAGCTGGATCGGACGCAGCACAAAACTCTGCTTCTGCAACGCTATGTTTAGTGGGTAGTTCTTAAACACTTCCGTAGGTGATTTATTCATCTGTGTCGCCGTAATGTGGATTGTTGTTACAGTGCACGTACGCGCAACCATTGGTCGAGTTGTGGCCACAGACGGTACATCGCGTTGCCGCCAGCGACGAGGCTCACGTGTCCGCCTTTCACGGTGATCTCCTGTTTGTCTTGGCTAGCCACCGCATCGACCAAACCATCGGATGCCGCGGCGGGAACAATGTGATCGAACTGCGCTCTCACATGTAGGAACGGTACGGTAATGGTGCGCAAGTCGGCGAGGCGATCGCCCACCGGAAACGTGTTGTTGAAAAATTTGTTGTCGCGCAGAAATTCATAGAACATCTCGCGCATAAGTGCACCAGGAACAGGCAGTTGGTTGGTTGCCCAGTGATCGAATTTAAGGTGTGCTTTCACAAACGCGTCATTATTCACGTTATTGAGCAGTTGCAGCTGACCCGCGGATTTTTGCAAGGGCCGCAGCGCCTGGATCGATGCGTTAACGATATCGCCAGGGATGATGCCGAGCTCTTCGACAAGCCGGTCTATATCGATGGCATTTGCTTCAGCCCAGCGCTTGTACAAGACCATGCCGTCGGCATTGAAAGGTGTGGTGAAACCGACCAGGTTCTTAATTACATCGTTGTCGGTAGTCGACGCATACATCAAGGCCAACATGCCACCCATGCAATATCCGATCAGCGTTATGTCCGGCTCGCCAGTGGTCCCGATGATCTTTTCTATGCAACCGCCCAGCATGCGAGTGACGTAGTCTTCGAAGCCGAGATTTGCATGTGAACGCCGCGGTGCGGTCCACTCGATCAGAAATACGTCGTGACCTTGCAATAGCAGATACTCAATTAGGCTTTGGCCCTTGGCTAAATCAAGAATGTAGCCTCCTGCAACCGGTGACATGACGATGACGACCGGCACGCGATATATTTCGCTTTGCCGGGCGTCATAATGATAGAGGCGCACGGTATCCTCAGTATGCAACAACTCCCTCGGCGTTGGGCCAAAGTCAAATTCACTTTCGGACTGCGGGAGCTGTTGTAATCCAGGCAAGTTACGTGCGATAGCTTTCTCGACAAGCTCACTAACCGAACTTTGGATTTGCTTCGAAGAAGCGCTCATTCGTGCTAGTCCTTCACACTTGTGTACTTGAATATCGCTGCACTCGGCAGTCGAACTCATCGCCAAGAGACCAATTCTTGATTGCCGCTCGTTTTCGCGCCCACCCGAACGTGGGCCTGGGATCACTTTGATCCCGAATCGTCCTCAGGCGGTTTGCGCGAGCGAGATGGTTTTTTGGTCGCACTGTCGCCACCCGCAAGCATCGCGCGCTGCTCCCTTATCTCGACCTGAAGTGCTGCAACGGTATCCTCGAGTTGACCAAGCCGATCGCTCAAGTCAAGAATGTCGCCGCGCGATGGCAAGTTCAATGCCGATAAATACTGCGCGAATGTCTCACTGAACATGCGATGGATGTGCAGGAATTCCTGCATGTAGCGCCCCATTCCGCTAGAAACTCGCTCGTCACCCATGACGTCGGTGATCGCGTCGCTCCACATTTTCTCGGACTTAACTATCCACTCGCGCCATACGCGCAGTGGGTTCATATCGCTATCGATGCTCATCAGCTTAAATAACCCCTCACCGTTGCTCGTTACGCTGGCTGGGCCAGACGCGTCGCGACCGCGCGGTAGACGCTCGGTTCGACAATCATGCCGATATGCGTGCCGGTGACGCGTGTGTTAAACGCGTCGTCTTCTTCAATGCAACTAGCCCAGTCCACGACACCGTCTTTCGTCGAAACAATGGCAAATTGCGGTGGTGACGCCGCTTTCGGGCGAATCATGCTACGTACGAAATCACAGGTGCAGTGTCCCGTGCCGCACGACGGCCTCAGGTTGCGCCCGACCACCCGACTGCGCTTAATCTTTAGCTTATCCCACAGACCGACAATGGCGGGGTGCGCTTTCACTAGGTCGCGGAACGGCGAACCAAGCGTGATAACGCGGTCGACGATTTCAGGTGCTTCCTGAACCACGTATTTTGACAGCATGCCGCCCAAACTATGACCAACCACGCGAAGTTTCTGTCCGTTGCGATCGGCGAGCGCACGCGCTCGACTTTCGAGGCGCCGGGCGGTTACGTCGGGGCAATCGGTATTCCACAATATGTTGGCTAAATACGGTCGATACCCGATGCGGCGCAACCAGCGACTCATCTCGAGCATCATCCAATCACCGGCGAGGAATCCCGGAACAAGCAGAACTGGTTCATTATCGCCGTGCGGAACGCCATATCCGTAGTACACGGCGCTGGATTTTAGCCGCATCCACTCGATCGGCCAGCGTACTTCGCGCCATAGCGGCGTTCGCAAATGCTCGACGGAGGGATCGTGATCGAGCGGGTAAGCCGCGCCAATCGGCGTAACGTCGAAGTCGGCCGCGGGATCAGCATCCATATGCGTTTTCAAGCCACAGTTATGAGTCACCATTCGTGTCGGCTGGCAGCAACTAGGACGACACCAACATCATAACTTCCATTTTATGAAGCGCTCGGGGTGTACGGTTTAGCCCACGCATTAATAAACTGTTGCGCGCCTTCTCGAAATTTCTCGTTTGACACAAAGAATGGTTGAAATAGTTCTTTCATTTCAACCGCCGCATTGGCGTTCTCTGTATAGACGACTTTCGAGAAATCCAGCGTGCGCTTTTGCAAGCCCGTCATCGAATCCATGCACGCTTCGACGTTCTTATTGTATGCTTTCGGATCCTCGGCGATTTTTTTGTAGAGTTCGATCAACTCTCTTTGGGACCCCGTAACGGCGTCGGTCCATTCTGCTGCAATCCGCATGCTGCGTTTCGTCGCTGTTTCGAACGCGGCGGTGATTTTCGTTTGCATTTCAACTGCGTTATCAAGTCCATTCTCGATGGATTCTTTCACTTTCGATTCAACTTTTTCCGTTGTCGATGCGGCGCTCATAAGATTTTCCTCAACTAATGTGAATTAAGCTTCTCGGTCGTATTTGTTAAACTACATCTATGTAGAATACTTAAACTATATGCAAGATGCACCTAGATGTCAAATATTATTTTGCATTGCAACACGATGCTTTTAAAACGTGAAGAAACCTCAAAAAAATCAGGCGTTTAAACCAGGTACCGATATGCTCACCGCGAACCTGCTCGCGATGTTGAACGGCTGGACCGCCTACGGTTATGACCTCGTCCAACGGCTCAAAGACGCAGGTTTCGGCGAATATAACAAAGGTACGGTGTACCGGACGTTACGCCATATGGAGGCCATGGGCTTAGTGTCATCCGCGTGGGACACGTCCGAGTCCGGCCCTGCGCGGCGCATGTATAGCCTTACCAAGGCCGGCGCCTTGTTTCTAGAGAACTGGATTGAAATTCTCGACGCGCATCGCAAGATGCTCGAATCTTTTGCGCAGATGACGCTGCCCGCTAACGCGGCGTCGAAAGTAGACGGATCTGACGCGAATGGTGAACAAGGCGCAGAACAAAAATAGCAGCGCCGTCACGCTTATCGCGCGGCCGTTCTTGCCTGCTATTTCGTGAGTTAATGCATGCGGGCTACTCGTCGATAAGCCGCAGGGGTGATTCACCGGATCTAGGGTGCATCGGGTAAGCAGTAGCGAAGAAATTCTTAACTTTAAATAACGTTCACTAAAAGTAGTTTTGCCAATGTCATCGATTTTGGTCGAGAAAAATGTCGCGATTGAAATGCGCGACGGTGTCTTGTTGCGTGGAGACGTGTACCGCCCTGCGGACGAGGGCCGCTACCCTGTGCTGCTCCAGCGCACCCCATACAACAAAGAATTGTGGCCGATTACAGCCATGACGTTGGACCCGATCCGTGCCGCCGAGGCTGGGTTCGCGGTGCTCATTCAAGACGTTCGCGGACGCTGGGCTTCAGACGGCGGCGTTTTTTTCCCCTATCGCGATGAAGAACACGACGGCGCAGATACGATCGCCTGGGCGAGCAAGCAAACATTTTCGAGCGGTCACGTTGGTTGTTATGGGCTTTCTTATATGGGGGGCACAACCTGGCTCGCAGCGGCTTCGGGCCATGCCGCACTGAAAGCTATTTCACCCACAACCGCACCGAACGATTTTTGGCGCAACCACTTTTGGCGTGGCGGTGCGCTGAACATCGGCACGCTGGCGATGTGGACGCTGCGCGCGATCGGACCAGCAGCCTTGATGCGTGCGCGGCCCAACCTTGCCGAGATGTACCCGGCGCTGGTCAAGCTGTTCGATGATATCGATGACTTCGGCGACTTAATGAAATCGACGCCCTTGGATCGATTCCCGGCCGCCTTCCCCGACGACGATGCGATCGTTCCGTTCTTTTTCGAATTCTTAGAACATTCGGTACCCGACGCATGGACCGATCAATTGTTGTTCCGGGATCGCCACCAAAACGTAACGGTGCCCAGTCTAACGATCGCCGGATGGCATGATCTATTGCTCGCCGCCGACCTCGAGCACTTTCAGGGTATGAAGGCTAACGCGGGGAGTGAACTGGCACGCACGCAAAGCCGCCTCGTCATCGGACCCTGGGCACATGGCATGTTTCTGCATGTCGTTGGTCAAGTGGATTTTGGATTCCGATCCAATGGTATGTTCCTCGACCTCAAAGAAGATCTAACCAAACTTCAACTCAGATGGTTTTCTCGCTGGCTAAAGGACGAACAAAACGGTTTCGATGACGAAGCACCGGTGAAACTATTTATTCAAGGTACAAATCGTTGGCGCGACGAAGACGAATGGCCACTGAAGCGCACGCAATATGTCCCCTATTATTTTCATGCTGACGGTGCGTGCAGTCGAGAAAAACCTCAGGCGCATACCGAACCGAGTACTTACCTCTACGATCCACATGGTCCCTGCCCGACGTGCGGCGGTAACATACTGCTACCACCACAGTATACGCCGGGACCAGTAGACCAGGCGCCGATAATCAAACGACGAGATGTGCTCAGTTTTACCAGCGCGCCATTAACGGCCGACTTGCAGGTGGTCGGCCCGGTGCGTGCCGCGCTTTTTGCAGCAACCAGCGGCAGGGATACCGATTGGATCATCAAACTATGCGATGTACACCCTGATGGAAAATCATTGAACGTATGCGACGGCATTATTCGCGCGTCATTTCGCGACGGAAAACATCTAACGCCTGTCGAGCCCAGTGCACCGATCCGCTACGAGATTGATTTATGGTCGACGGCCCAAGTGTTCAAGGCGGGGCACCGGTTGCGCATACTCATCACTTCGAGTGATTTTCCGCGCTATGATCGTAATCCGAATACGGGCGAATCGCCGTCGAGCGCATGTCGCTTTGAACCGACGCTGCAGCGCGTCTATCACGACACCGAGCGCGCTTCTTATGTCGAATTACCTATAGTCGCGGCGTAGCACAACGCATTAGGGATCGCTTATTCCGACTGTGCCTGCGTTTTTTCTGCATAAATGCTAATCATCTCTTGATAGAGGGATTCGCAGAGCTCCCTAACGTCATCCCGTAACGCTGGCGATCTGCGCTTGCCTAACGATCGTGCGTTGATGTATTTCGTAATTGACCGCGTATACTTTAGATCGTTGGCTTCAAACAAGCGCATGACCTCTATATTGGGCGCGACGACAAGGCGATCATAATGCATCAAATCTACCCTATCGTCGGTTTCAAAGTTTTGCTCGAAAAAACGTTTATTGCGAAAATACCACTGAATCGCCGCAGCTGACGGATCATCGAGATTTTTTCGAGTGAGCGTAGTGATTAATTCATGGGTTTCGTCCGACATACATTCACCCAGCCAACCGTCCGAATTTCGATCGAGCGCAATTCGCTTGACTTGAGCGGCCTGGTTACGAAACGAGATCAGCATCGAATTCACGACATCATCGTAGTGTCGAAACATCCATACTGCGCGACTGCCAGCGAATTCGGTCAGATAAGTATCAAGCTTTTGCGACTCCATCAGGCATTTCAGTACGACAAGTTCCGCGCGTGAGCGAGCAATTAGATCTTTTACGTGGGGCATGTCAAGCAGCTGGTAGTTGCTGAACGCGCGCGGGTCACGCTCATGATAGACCTCGGTTGCCGTACTGCGTTCCAATGCATCCATCAACATATTAGTTCCCGAGCGTTGTACGCCGGCAACGAACAGAACGCGTGATCGGCCGGCAAGGGCTCCACCAAATCGGTGCAACAGAAACTTTCTTGCTAACAAGACCAACCGATCACATCGCTGAATGAGCCTCACGAGAGTTCCGCTCGAGAAGGTTGCTTAGGACGCATCATTAGACGCTTGCCGAATCATGCGGTCGAAGGTTTCGCATAAGAGATCTACGCGGCGCTCCCAATCGTTAGCATTAGCATATGCGATGATTGCTTCATTATCCCAGGCAGTGGTAAAACCACGTTTCAGAGCGGCGAGCAGCGCAGCCCGATCATCGAACGGAAATATGACGCCGTAGGAATCATTACAGACGACTTCGCGATTACCACCGACGTCACTGGCCAACACCGGCAAGCCGCACGCCATGGCTTCAAGTATGACATTGGCCCAGCCTTCATTACGCGACGATAAAACAAATAAATCGGAGGCCGAAAGCGGTATATGTAAGTGATCCGGCTCCAGCTCACCCAAGAACCGCACATGTTGAGTGATGCGCAGTTCCTCACTTAACCGACGCAAACGCTCACTCCAGTCGCCTTCGCGACTCGCGCCACCGACGATGAGGTAAACCAGATCCGGGTAATCGACTATAAGTTCGGGTAGAACTTCCATCACCCGATGAAATCCTTTCCGTTCCACTAATCCACCGACTGTAACCACGACGCGTGCCCGTGGGCTTAACCCCAAACGCTCTCGGGCTTCGCTTTTTGGCAGCACCTTGAAGCGCGTGGTATCCACACCATTCCCAACCACGAGAACTTTATCCGCGTCGACACCACATTGCTCGACTACTTTTTTTAGCGAACTCGATACAGAGAATATTTGTGTGGTTCGGTGCAATCCAAGCAGCAGTCGTTTTCTAATCCGTGCCTGGCGCAGATGTCGTGGTTCGGTTCCCCGCAACGTCACACTTACCGGCGTCTTGAGAACCATGCCAACAAATGCGGCACCGGCGCCATCCGGGTAAGCGAAATGTGCGTCGATGATATCGCAGCGTTCGGCTCGCTTGAGCTTTCTCAGATGGTTTAATGTGCAAAGACCTAGGCTGAAACCATCTAGCCAACGCCCGAAGGCGGGCAGAGAGAAAAACCGCGGTCGGTATATTTCGATACCATCCATCGTTTCGTGCTTCACGCCGGCTTTGCGGTAACTCGGGTGTAGTAGGCGGATAAGAGATTGTCCCGGGAACCACGGTTGCGGGGAGACGACGGTTAACGGCAAACGCTTCCCAACCCGAAACATTCGCTCGCGTATGAAGATTCCTGCGCTCGGTTGGTCTGCACTCGGAAACAGCGTGCTGACAACGACGATACTAGGATCTTTTGTCATACCTGCCCCTGTCGCAAGTGATACTCGTTGATTGATTTATTGTCGCACACCGCCTAGTACCCAACGCCGTTCGTCTTTCCCGAGATCACAATCATTACATCGGATGAAATCCAAATCCGACAACGCACGCGACTCGTCAAGCACCGTGGAAGTAAAGATTGCGCAAATAGCCTTTTCCCAGTGTTTCTAACCAGACGGGGCGTTTTTTGCGACGACCTAGCGAGCGGGTGAGAAACATTTGCCGTTGGCATCGCCCGCAGCGTCGATACCGAACGTACCCTGTCGCTACCCGTAGCGCATAGCTACCTTCATTCTGCGACCGAGATGCAACGATAGATTGTTAGTACGCGAAGCTACTCGGTCAGTGCTTCCAGCAAAACTTGCTGTGCATCCTTGGGTCGCGCACTACTTTTGACCCGTTCATAGCTGCCGTCAGAACGTAACTGCCAAGCGCGAACATTATCACTCAGATAATAATCAAGGCCTTCCTTAATGACGCGATCACGTAAACGCTTATCTTCGATCGGAAAACACGTCTCGACGCGATTAAAAAAATTACGCCCCATCCAGTCTGCACTCGACAAATACACCTCTTTCGCGCCGTCGTTATGAAAATAGAATACCCGTGTATGTTCAAGGAAACGTCCTACAATAGACCGGACACGAATGTTGTCGGAGACATTTTTGATCCCCGGGCGCAGGGCGCAGATTCCCCGTATGATTAGATCAATTTTCACACCTGCTTGCGATGCCGTGTAGAGAGCCTGGATTACACGCACTTCGACCAACGCATTCATTTTCGCAATAATGCGCGCGGGTTTCCCCGCACGCGCGTGCGCGGCTTCGCGCTCGATGAATTCGAGCATCGACGTATGCAAGGTGAACGGGGACTGTAGAAGTTTTTTCAGTTTGCCGGCGCGCCCAGGTGCTGTTAGTTGATGAAAAATTTTCTGGACATCGACACCAACACTATTATCGCAAGTGAACAACCCAAAATCTGTATATTGGCGAGCCGTGCGTGGATGGTAGTTTCCGGTTCCCAAATGAACGTAGCGACGTAGCTGCTTACCTTCCCTACGAACGACCAAAATCATCTTTGCGTGGGTCTTGTGGCCTACGACACCGTAGACGACGTGGGCACCGGCTTGTGACAGCTGATTAGCGAGCTCGATGTTCGCTTCCTCATCGAACCGTGCTTTGAGTTCCACGACAACGGTAACCTCTTTACCTCGACGTGCGGCGTCGATGAGAGTTTCGGCGACGGGAGAATCTGGGCCCGTTCGATACAAGGTTTGCTTAATTACCAAGACATCGGGATCCGCCGCCGCTTCGCGCAAGAACTCGATAACCGGTGCGAATGACTCGTACGGGTGGTGAAGCAACACGTCGCCGCGCTTGATAGTAGCGAACAAGCTTCCACGATTACGTAAACGCCGCGGACGACTCGGGATGAAATTCGGATGCTTTAGATCTGGGCGGTCGACGATCTCCGGCACCGCCATCAAACGTGTAAGATTAACGGGGCCGTTGCAAGCATAGATATCTTGCTCGAGCAAATTAAACTCGTGTTGCAATAAACTTATCATCTCCATGGGACAATCGTCGGCGACTTCTAGGCGCACAGCGTCGCCAAAACGACGTTGATGCAAGCCCCCTTCGAGCGCAAGCATTAGGTCATCGACGGCCTCATCGTCAACAAACAAATCGCTGTTGCGTGTTACCCGAAACTGGTAGCACCCGCGCGCCTGCATTCCGGGAAATAGTTCGTCTACGTTGGCATGAATCATCGAGGATAAAAACACGAACTCGTATGGACCGTTCGCGTGACTTTCCGGAATACTTATGATGCGCGGTAGGGCACGGGGCGCCTGCACGATAGCGATGGCACTGTTACGCCCGAACGAGTCTTTGCCTTCTAAGGAGACGAGAAAATTTAGGCTTTTATTCAAAATCCGAGGAAAAGGATGCGACGGATCGAGGCCAATGGGGCTAAGCACAGGCAGCAACTCGCGATAAAAAAAACGCCTCACCCAGCCTATTTGACGACTGTTCCATTCACTGCGTTTCAAAAAATGGATCCCTTCTTCGGCGAGCGCAGGCATCAGCTCGTCATTTAGAACACGGTATTGTTCACTCACCAGATCATGCGTTGTGGCGCTAATAAGCCTTAGCTGTTCTACCGGCGGCAACTGATCGGGCCCGGCCTGCGCCGCATGAAACGCGACTTGCTGTTTCAACCCGGCCACTCGAATTTCAAAAAACTCGTCCAGATTGCTGCTCGAGATGCACAAGAAACGCAGCCGCTCTAGCAAGGGTGTTCCGGCGTCCTTAGCCTGCTCCAACACGCGTTGGTTGAAGGCGAGCAAGGAAAGCTCGCGATTGATGTAGTAGTCCGGAGCGGTTATATCGAGGGTCTGCGCGTCCATTTCACTATATTACGTGTTTCACCGAAGTGTGTTGCTTGGAGCCTGTTGTGGATTCACTCACGACCCTGTTACCTCCGATGACGCGCCAATCAAGGCGGAACTGCATCGTCATGGGTGACGAGAATGAAGCCTCGAGAGGCCCTAAAGTGCCGCAAGCAGATGTTAGGATCAACTACTTCCATCCAAGCTACGAGATGCAGAGAACTCCATGGCAAAAAAGAAGCGAGGCGCGGCGAAAAAATCTAACCCCCGCAAACCAACAATGGCCGTTAAAGCCGATCGCCACGTGTTGTATGAAAATTCGGTGCAAAATGTCGAGGCGGAAATTGACTTTGTCGACGAGCAGTATCAAAGCTTGCGTGGGAAAAAAGCGATTTCTCTGCGTGAGGATTTTTGCGGGACGGGCAACACCGCCTGCGAATGGGTGCGACGGCGCAAAAACAATGCCGCCTTAGGTGTCGATCTCGATGCCGAAGTGCTCGATTGGGGGCGGTGCCATCATGTGGAAAAACTCCGTCCCGCGCAACGACGACGGGTGCAACTGAAGCAAATGGACGTCCGAAAAAGCGCTGCGACACGCCACGACATCACGCTCGCGATGAATTTTAGTTATTGGGTGTTTACCGATCGAGGCACCATGGGTGATTATTTTCGCAATGTGCATAAAGGGCTTTACCGAGATGGTGTTTTTTTTCTCGACTGCTTCGGCGGTTATGACGCTTTTCGAGTCTTAAAGGAGCGTCGCCACTACGGTCGTTACGAGTACATTTGGGATCAAGCAGCATACAACCCCATTACCGGTGCCTACGTTTGCCACATTCATTTTCGTTTTAAAGATGGGTCACGCTTAAAAAGGGCATTCAGCTACGAATGGCGTTTGTGGACTTTGCCGGAGATCCGGGAACTGCTTAGCGCGGCGGGCTTCAGAGAAATCATCGTCTATCACGAAGGTTGGGATGAAGACGCTGAAGAAGGTGACGGCATGTTTACCCCTACCGATACCCTCGATCCCGATGCCGGATGGGTGTGTTATTTAGCTGCGGTTAAGTAAGCGCGTTTATCGTTGCTGGCAAGCGACCTGCAAAACACACGAATCCACCGCCGATCAACCGTTTACGCCGGCCTCCCCCTGCTGTAACGATATCGTCATAAACGATTCGTCTAATAGTTGTGAGGCGGTTTTTCGCCCGATTGTAAACGGAGGAAATATATTGTGAAATTTCGCTCGCTGATGTTACTTGCCAGCCTCGTCGTGCCGACCGCCGTGCTCGGCGCCAACGCCTTGGATGCTGCGCTACCCGACTACGAGCAAGCAAGCGGTGTGTCTGGAAACTTGACGAGTATTGGCTCCGATACCCTGGCTAACCTGATGGCGTTTTGGGCTGAAGCTTTTAAAAAGCAGTACCCGAATATTACCGTCGAAATGCACGCCGCCGGCTCCAGTACCGCGCCACCCGCGTTAACCGAGGGCACCTCGAACCTTGGACCGATGAGCCGCAAAATGAAAAGCGAGGAACTCGAAGCCTTCGAAGCGAAGCACGGTTACAAACCAACCGCGATTGCCGTAGCAATCGACGCGTTAGCGGTTTTCGTCCACAAGGACAACCCGCTTACCGAAATGACGCTGCCTCAAATCGATGCCGTTTTTTCTGCCACGCGTGCGTGTGGCTACGACAGCGACATTACGACCTGGGGTGACCTCGGCGTTAGCGGTGAGCTCGCCGGTGAACGGATCCAAATTTATGGACGGAACTCCGCTTCCGGGACTTACGGTTACTTTAAGAAAAAGGCACTTTGCAAGGGCGACTTCCGGAATACGGTAAAAGAGCAACCCGGCTCCGCATCGGTGGTGCAGAGCATCACAACATCCTTAAACGCCATCGGTTATTCGGGCGTCGGTTACCGGACGTCGGGGGTGAAAACGCTGGCACTAGCCAAGGGCCCGGGCGACGACTACGTTGCAGCGAACCCGGAACAAGCGATCACCGGCAAATACCCCCTGGCACGTTTCTTATACGTCTACGTCAACAAGCAACCAAACAAGCCACTCCCACCCTTAGAGCGAGAATTCCTGCGCATGGTCCTATCAAAAATCGGCCAGACGGAAGTCATTAAAGACGGTTATATCCCGCTGCCGGCGGAGGTAGTTGAGAAACAGTTGAAGAAACTGTAAAAACGAGCCACATCTTCCCACCTCAGGCCCATGATATAGGCCAATGATGATGTGCAGCTCGTTGTTAACGCGCGCCAGCCACAATGGCCGTTCAGGTGCGTTCTAGTGGGCGCCAACGGCCCTTCATGTTGCCGGGGAAACCGTGAACCTAGGACTTGATGCCGACAATGCCCGCCCGAACCGACGCCTGCGATGGCGGCGGTTTAAAGACTATGCCTTCGGCATGGGCATGGGGATAGGTGGGATTAGCGTCATTGCCGCGCTGTTACTGATTTTCGTGTATCTGGTGTTTGTCGTGTTGCCCTTGTTTAGCGGCGCGCGGGTAGAATCGCGCGTCGCATATCCGGTACCGCTAGAACACATTCATGCCTTGCTCACCGACGAATACGCCGAAGTGGGTTTTGGGCTCGCTGCCGATGGCAAGTATGCGTTTTTTCGCTTGCGCGACGGTGAGACGATCGAACACGGTAAGCTCGCACCTGACGGTTTGCGATTACGGGATGTGCATATCGGGGATCGTTCTGCAGGCAACGTTGCGATGAGCTTCGACGACGGTAGCGTCCTCCTGGTGCGTCCGCGTTTTGTGGTCAGTTTTCCCAATGACCGGCGCCAGGTGCAACCGCTATTAGACTATCCCTTGGGGGAGAGCCCGGTCATGATTACTACGGCCGCTGGCGTATTTGTGCAAAAGATCGCAGCCGAATCGGACGAAGACCAAACCACGATTGCCAGCTGGACCAGCGATCAGCGCCTGCTGTTGACACATATCGCCGTCGAGACCTCGTTTCTCGACGAAGACGAAAAAACGATGACCACAGTCACAACCGAGATTCCGCTACCACAACAAACCGTTGCTTTCCTCGCGATCGACATTGAGCAAAATGAACTTTATGTCGTCGATACGGCGGGCTCGGCAAGCCTCTTTGATATCCGTAATAAGTCCCAACCGAGCTTGCTCGACGTTGCGCAAGTGGTCGGTCCCGATGTCGAGCCGACTGTCATTCGTTTTCTCAGCGGCGGGACATCGCTGTTGATCGCCGATAACACCGGCAACGTGAATCAGTGGTTCCCGGTTCGCAACGAACAGAACGATTTCGACCTCACCCAAATCCGTACGTTTGCGGTCTCCAAGCGGCCGATAGTTGATTTGCAAGTCGAACATTTTCGCAAAGTCTTCGCCGCGATCGATAGCGAACATACGGCCGCGCTATACCATACCACTGCTGCTCGCCGGCTATGGTCCCGTCAGCTCACGCGCGCTAAACCCGATCGACTTGCGTTTTCGCCGCGCGCCGATCGCCTCTATGCGCTTAATGACGCCACCGGGCTGAGCGTTTTTGACGTGCACAATCCGCACCCCGAAGTATCACTGCGATCGCTGTGGGGCAAAGTCTGGTACGAAGGACGCGCCGAACCCGACTATATATGGCAATCCTCGGCCGCAACGAGTGATTTTGAACCGAAATTCTCGTTAACACCACTGACGTTTGGCACGATTAAAGCGGCGTTCTACGCCATGTTATTCGCAGTGCCCATTGCGATTTTGGGCGCCGTCTACACCGCTTATTTCATGCATCCTCGCTTACGTGCGGTGGTCAAACCATCGATAGAAATCATGGCCGCCCTCCCCACTGTGATCCTGGGTTTTCTTGCCGGTCTGTGGCTCGCGCCTTTAATGGAACGACATTTAATCGGATTTTTCCTGTTGCTGGTCTTGTTGCCGCTGGCAATACTCATCTGTGCTTATCTTGCGGATCACCTACCGCGGCGTGGCGTGCTCGAGCCGTCGTTGGGGGCCGAGGTGCTGGTGTTGGTGCCGATCCTAGCGTCGGTCATTGCCGTAGTCCTGAACGTTGATCAAGTGCTCGAGATCGCGTGGTTCGATGGTAATTTTCCGCGTTGGTTGAACCGACAACTCGGCGTTGAATACGATCAACGCAACGCCGTAATCGTCGGTTTAGTGATGGGTTTTGCCGTGATTCCGAATATCTTCTCGATCAGTGAAGATGCGGTGTTTGGCGTGCCGAAGCATTTGGTCAACGGTTCCTTGGCGCTTGGTGCCACGCCTTGGCAAACGGTCACCCGGGTCGTGCTACTGACTGCGAGCCCGGGGATTTTTTCGGCCACGATGATCGGGCTCGGCCGCGCCGTCGGAGAAACCATGATCGTATTAATGGCAACGGGAAATACGCCGGTGATGGATTTCAGTATCTTCAACGGGTTTCGCGCCTTGTCGGCAAATATTGCGGTCGAAATGCCTGAATCTGCGGTCAACAGCACGCATTATCGCGTCCTCTTCTTAGCGGCCTTGGTGCTATTCATTCTCACGTTTATGTTCAACACCGTGGCCGAAGTCGTGCGGCAGCGTTTGCGCGTACGCTACGGCAATTTGTAGGCGCAACGACGATGCGCGATTGGATACGATCTGGCAGCCCTTGGGTGTGGCTGACGGCAGGCGCGGTTGCTATCAGCCTATTGATGGTCTTTGGCTTGCTCGCCTTGATCACTTATAACGGGCTCGGCCACTTTTGGCCGCACGCGGTAGCCCTGGTTGAGGTAAAAGAAAACGCCGCCCCGCGGCTAGGGGAATTTTCCGACGAGGAAACCATTTCAGCAGCGCGTTTTAGCGCCAGCGGCGGACAGGTACCTGCGGGCGCGGAAACGGTCACGCGTCGTTTGATGAAAATCGGTAACCGCGAGCTCGCGGGTTTCGACTTTCAATGGTTAGCGGTACCCGCGATTGCGTCGATCAGCTACCCCGTTGAGGCCACCGTCGTCGAACGCGAGTCATGGGGAAATTTTTACGGCTTTGTCACGGCGGTGAAAGAAAACGGCACGACAGTGGCGACCGGCGAAGCCGCCTGGGAGGCGCTGCAGGCCCGTATTCAGCGTGCTGCTGAGCTAAAGTCCCAGGCGGAGGATATCGAAAAAGACGCCATCGGCGCGACCAATTACAGCATCGAAAAGCTTCGCCTCGCGGGTTTAAAGCTGCAGCTCGAAGGTAAAGATACGACGGCTGCAACCGCTGCCCTAACGGAACGCAAACGCGCGCTCGAACGTGACTACGAGATCCAGCGCGAAAAACTCAGGGAAATCGAAGCACAACTACAACGCGATACGGTAGAAATGCGCACCGCAAGCGGCCAAATAAAGGAGCTCGCGCTGGGCGAATTAGTGCGTGCTTATCGGCCAAACCAGATCTCGCTGGGACAAAAATTCAAGCATTATGCAAAAAAAGTAGCAGAATTCATTAGCGATGACCCCCGCGAGGCGAACACTGAGGGTGGCGTTTTTCCTGCGATCTTTGGCACTGTGCTGATGGTCATCGTGATGTCGGTCTTTGCCGCGCCGTTTGGCATCATCGCGGCGATCTATTTACGCGAATACGCCAAACAAGGCCCTCTGACGAGTGCGATTCGGATCGCGGTCAACAACCTCGCGGGTGTACCGTCGGTAGTTTATGGTGTCTTCGGGCTGGGATTTTTCGTCTATTTTTTAGGGGGTTCGATCGATGAACTGTTTTTCGCCGAACGCCTCCCGGCTCCGACTTTCGGCACCCCGGGCTTGCTGTGGGCGGCCCTGACGCTGGCCATTTTGACCGTGCCGGTGGTCATCGTGTCCACAGAGGAAGGACTGGCGCGGATACCGCGGGCGATCCGTGAAGGTTCGCTGGCCCTGGGCGCCACAAAAGCCGAAACCCTGTGGCGCACGGTGCTACCCATGGCGACACCCGCTATGATGACGGGGTTGATTCTCGCCATTGCCCGTGCGGCGGGGGAAGTAGCGCCGTTAATGATGGTCGGCGTCGTGAAACTCGCCCCAACTTTGGCGCTCGACGGGAATTTTCCGTTCCTACATCTAGACAGAAAATTTATGCATCTTGGATTTCACATCTATGACGTGGGTTTTCAAAGTCCGAACGTCGAAGCCGCACGACCTTTGGTCTACGCGACAGCGTTGTTGTTAGTCATTATTATCGTCGCATTGAACTTGGCCGCCATTCGGATCCGTAACCGTTTGCGAGAAAAGTTCAGTGCCACTGACCATTGATAATGAATTTGATGAAGGCACACATGCAGAAAAGCAACGACGATAGCTCCCCTCCCGAAGCCACAACGGTTCGCGGGATTTCTCCTCACGTGTCCGCCGCGAATGAGGTCGGACCTGACAACCAAGACATCTCGGAAGAGTGCTTGCGTACCCAAAATTTGTCGTTGTTTTACGGAGAAAAACAAGCCCTCCGGGATGTCAGCATGATGATCCCTGAGAAACGCGTAACGGCTTTTATCGGACCCAGTGGCTGCGGCAAATCCACGCTCCTGCGCTGCTTTAATCGTATGAATGAACTCATCGGCAACGTCCGCATAACCGGCCGCATTACCTTGCACGGCGATGATATCAATGCCAAGGATCTCGACGTGGCCAATTTGCGGCGGCGCGTGGGTATGGTATTTCAAAAACCCAACCCGTTTCCGAAAAGTATTTACGAAAACGTTGCCTACGGTTTGCGCATCCAAGGCGTCAACAGCCGCCGCAACCTCGATCGCGTGGTCGAAAGTTCCTTGCGTCGCGCTGCCTTATGGGACGAAGTAAAGGACCGCGTGCACGATAACGCGATGGGATTGTCCGGCGGTCAACAGCAACGCTTGGTGATCGCTCGCGCGATCGCCATCGAACCCGAGGTGTTGCTGTTAGACGAACCCGCATCCGCGCTCGATCCCATTTCGACTTTGAAGATAGAAGAACTCATCTATGAGCTTAAACGAGACTACACGATCGTGATCGTCACCCACAATATGCAGCAAGCCGCGCGCGTCTCCGATTATACGGCGTTCCTCTATTTAGGCGATTTGATCGAGTTCGGAGATACCAAGACGCTGTTCACAACGCCGAATGAAAAGCAGACCGAAGACTATATCACTGGGCGTTACGGCTAATCTTTGACTACACTAGCAAGTAGTAGCTGTTGCGCCACTTTCTTACATATTAGGCGCAACCGGCTCCGCATATTTGTTGGAAGAGGTGAGAATGTTGCAGTCAATCGCTGAAAATTGCGGTCGCTTTAGAATACAACGCGATCTATCCGGAGCACTACCGGGTAGAAATAACGCATTCGGTAAGAGATAATAAGCGTAAATCACATGAGCGGGCGACTACCTCACCACATCTCGCAGCAATTCGATAAGGAACTAGAAGACATTCGTTCAAAAGTTCTAGAGATGGGAGGGCTCGTCGAAGACCATCTCAACAAAGCACTAGAATCCTTAGCACAAGGAAACCTCGAGCTCGCGGAATACGTCGCAGACGCAGACTACAAAGTTAACGCATTGGAAATAACGATCGACGCTGAATGCACTGCGATCCTGCTGCGGCGACAACCCGCGGCAAGCGATCTGCGCATGGTGCTCTCGGTTAGCAAAATTATCACCGACCTTGAGCGGATCGGAGATGAGACGAAAAAAATTTCTCGGATCGTTGGTGAGCTACTCGAGAAACGGGCGCCGAAATCTTACCACTTTGGCATGCTCGCGATGGGGAACCACGTGAAGACAATGCTGCGCAATGCGCTCGACGCATTCGCACGCATGGATTCCCAAGCGGCGCTGAAAGTAGCGCAGGAAGACCCCGAAGTAGACCGTGAAACCGAAGCAGTCATGCGGCAATTGATCACTTACATGATGGAAGATCCCCGCTCGATAACGCGGGCCTTGGATGTCGTGCTCGCGGCCCGAGCCTTCGAACGCATCGGCGATCATGCGAGCAATATCAGCGAAGCGGCGATCTATATGGTTGAAGGTAAAGATGTTCGACACACGGCGCTCGAGGACATCGAACAAACGCTTCGCGAACGCAACTCCAGCTAACGGTCTGTCGGACTTGCGCAATGTCCTGGCTAAGCCGCGCTTCAAGACGCGTTATGCAAAACCAACGCTTCGGTGGCAAGTACCGCGGTGCGCGGAAAACGACAGCGAAATAGGCTTCCGGACCCAAGCGTGCTCGTCACTTCGAGCGTCGCTTCGTGACGCACCAGCACGTGTTTCACGATTGCTAAACCAAGGCCCGTGCCCCCCATGTCTCGCGATCGGGAACTATCGACCCGATAAAAACGCTCGGTAATACGCGGCACGTGCTCCGGCGCGATGCCGACGCCGTTGTCTTCGACATCGAAATAGGCGCCTTGTTCATCCGCGTGCCAGCGCAGTTTAATCACGCCGCGCGCCGGTGTGTAAAGCACCGCATTGAAAACCAAATTCGAAAAAGCACTATAGAGCTCGCGCTCGGCACCCGCGATAGAAAGCGTATGATCAATTTCGAGGGAAAAAAGATGTTCATTTTCGCCGCTCAAACGCCGTGCCTGCAGATGAATATCGTTGAGCATCGTCGCCACGTCGACCGGTTGTGGATCGGGTACGCGCTCTTCTTGCTCCAGTCGCGATAGCAGCAGCAAGTCCTCCACGATAGACTGCATGCGTAATGCATGGTGCTGCATCTGCTCGAGCACCGGCTCCCATGTCGGGGGACATCGATCCGACTGGCCACGCAGGTTTTCGAGATAGCCGCGAAATACGGTAATGGGCGTGCGCAATTCGTGCGATACATTGGCGACGAAATCACTCCGCATTTGATTCGCACGATGCAGCTGGGTAATGTCGCGGGCGACAAATAACCACTGATCTTTGCCGAAAGGCGCAAGCAATATGCTCAAGAAACGCGCCGGATCGGTCGGGCATGAGATCTCGGCGGCTACTTTCGGGTTCTTTTTGCGAATAAAATCTGCAACTTCCGGGGCTCGCAATAAATTGGTCACACGCTGGCCTAAGTCTTCGGGCCAACGAATGCCCAATTGCGCTGCGGCGGCATTGTTAGCCCACTGCACGGCATCGTCTGCGTCGAGAACGACGGTGGCGTCCGGTAACGCTCGGGTTGCCTTCTGAAACTGCTTCAAATAATTCGCGAGTTTCTTTTTGCGTTTCTTGTGACGCTCACGAAGATAATCGACTTCTAAGGCGATTACCTCGAACGTGCCGGGTACGGCGGGCGGCTCTAGCCGTTTGAAGTCCCGCACCCAAGCCAAGAGTCGATGGAGATTGCGATAGGTCCACACGATGTGCAGGATCGCGGCGATCAGTAACGCGGGTACCACGTGGCCGACTACCACGCCAACGGCCAAAGCACCACCAAATAAAAGCGCAATACGTAGAAAATCTCTATACAGCATGCGCCGCTCCGATGTGGTTAAGCTTCACTGCCAGTTTACGTCACCTGGGTTTATAGCGGGCGCTTGCGCTTGCAGATTGAGCGGGGAGCAGCACGCTGAATCCTCACATCGCGGTTTTTTCCTCGCGCTGAGTCGAGAACCGATAACCGACGCCACGCACCGTTTGTATGAGGCGATCGCAATCAAAGGGCGCGAGCGACTTTCGCAAACGACGAATATGCACATCTACCGTGCGTTCCTCGATGTAGTTACCGTCTCCCCACACGGCATCCAACAACTGGGCACGATTATACACCCGCTCCGGATGGGTAAGAAAAAACTGCAGCAGACGAAACTCGGTGGGACTGAATGCAAGCTCTTGATTTTTAACGGTGATACGATGGGTTTGCGAGTCGAGTCGAATATCGCCCATGGTCACGATATCTCGTGGTCCCTCACGGCGTCGGCGCCGCAGTACGGCGCGCACCCGGGCGAGCAATTCGTGCGTCGAAAACGGTTTTGTAATGAAATCATCAGCGCCCGAATCGAGGCCCGCGACTTTATCCGCTTCTTCGCCCTTAGCCGTCAACATGATGATCGCGATCTCATTGGTTTTAGGATCACGCTTCAGACGACGCGCGAGATCGACGCCGCTAATGCCGGCTAACATCCAGTCCAGCAGGATCAGATCGGGCGACACGTGCGAGATCGTCCGCTGTGCTTCGCTGGCATCGGCTGCCTCAGTTGTGTCATAACCCTCGCTGGCGAGCGTCAGGGCAAGCATCTGCCGGATCCCCGGCTCGTCGTCAACGATCAGAATTCTCATGGGCATCGATACAGCTAGCGCCAGGCAATTTAAACATCGCTTTATGACAGCTTTATGAAAATTTTATGCGGTGCAGCATTTTAGGCCTATATGTTCTTGGACGAGTCGGACAGGGAAAAATTCCTGTGAAAACACTACGGTATAAGATCAGATCATCACTGGGAACGCGGCGCTGTATGCCTTACATTGAAAGCCCCGGTCGCAGGAGGCGACCAACTACTCAGTGCCCTAGGGCCCTAGGTTCAAGAACAAGGAGGTTACGCAATGCGTTCCATAAAATCCATTCTCGCTACCAGCTTACTCGCGCTGTCGCTACACGCGCCGGCGGCGGACACCGTTGATATCAATGCTGCCGATGCCGCAACCTTAGCGAGCGAAATTATCGGTATCGGACCGGCACGTGCCGCCGCGATTGTGGACTATCGCGAAACACACGGGCCGTTCAAATCGGTCGACGACTTAGTGTTGGTGAAAGGGATAGGCATGAGCACGGTTGATAAAAATCGCACGCGTTTATCTGTCGCGGTGGACGCTGAAAATTGACGAGCCCGGAAGTACGCCGTCTGCGCTTTGCGCCGCGCGCGAGCCCTAGGGTATGCTCTCGGGGCTGATGGATGAGAGGTACAAGCCACACGAAATAGAACCTGCTGTGCAGCGTCGCTGGGCGGAGGAACAGGTATTCGCCGTGCGGGAAGATCCAGCGCGGGAAAAGTTTTATTGCCTGTGCATGTTTCCCTACCCGAGCGGCCGCTTGCACATGGGCCATGTCCGCAATTACACCATTGGCGATGTGATCGCGCGCTACCAACGCATGCTTGGTAAAAACGTTTTGCACCCAATGGGTTGGGATGCATTTGGCCTCCCGGCCGAGAATGCCGCGATCGAAAACAATGTGCCGCCGGCGCGCTGGACCCGCGACAACATCGAATATATGCGCGGCCAGTTACAGCGCTTAGGCTTCTCCTACGACTGGTCGCGGGAATTCGCCACTTGTGATCCGACTTACTATCGATGGGAGCAGTGGTTTTTCACCCGCTTATACGAACAAGGTTTAGTTTATCGAGACACTGCCATAGTGAACTGGGATCCGGTCGATCAAACCGTGCTCGCGAACGAGCAGGTGATCGACGGTCGCGGTTGGCGCTCGGGCGCACTTGTCGAACGCCGCGAAATTCCGCAGTGGTTCGTGCGGATTACGGCCTACGCGGAAGAACTCCTGGCGGACTTGGCGCAACTCGATGGTTGGCCGGAAGCGGTCAAAACCATGCAACGCAATTGGATCGGGCGCTCAGAAGGCTTACGGCTGCGCTTTGAACTCAGCGACGCTAGCGGTGATCTCGAGGTTTTCACCACGCGCCCGGACACCTTAATGGGTGCCACGTATATGGCGATCGCACCCGAACACCCCTTGGCGCGCCGCGCGGCAGCGGAAGATGACGACATTGCTAACTTTATCGCGTCTTGTGCCAAAACGAGCACATCGGAAGCCGCCTTAGAGAAACTCGAAAAGCGCGGCCTGCCGCTCCCGTATACCGTAAAACACCCGTTGACCGGGAAGGCCTTGCCCGTGTGGGTCGCAAATTTCGTCCTCATGAGCTATGGCACTGGCGCGGTTATGTCGGTGCCGGGTCACGATCAGCGTGATTGGGAATTCGCGCACGCTTTCGGCCTGCCGGTAATTCAAGTTATTTTTCCGGCAGGCGGCGACAACCCAGGGATCGAGACGGGCGCTTTTCTCGCCAAAGGCGTGTTGGGCAATAGCGGTGATTACGACGGTTTGGACTTCGACCAAGCTTGCGAGGCGATAACGGCTACCTTGGAAGCCCAGGGTCGAGCCGGGCGCCAAGTGCAATATCGGCTGCGTGATTGGCTCGTGTCTCGACAACGCTATTGGGGATGCCCGATTCCAGTCGTCTACGACGAGCACGATAAAGTGATCCCGGAAACGGCGAGGCGCTTACCGATCGTGTTGCCCGAAGACGTCGCTTGGCAAGGTGTCGCCTCTCCCATCAAACAAATGCGCGAATTTGTTGAAACGACCGAACCGCACAGCGCCCGGCCAGCTCGTCGGGAAACGGACACCTTCGATACTTTTTTCGAGTCGTCTTGGTATTTTTCGCGATTTTGTTGCCCCGACAACGACAGCGCGATGATCGACGCGCGCGCACGTTATTGGATGCCTGTTGATATCTACATCGGCGGTATTGAGCATGCGGTGTTGCACCTACTCTATGCGCGTTTTTTTCACAAGCTCATGCGCGACGCAGGACTTATCGACGGTAGCGAACCGTTCACCCGCCTCCTCACTCAGGGCATGGTATGCAAGGAGACTTATTATCGTGACGAAGCAGATGGCAAACGAACGTATTTTAACCCTAGCGAAGTCGATACCGAAACCGACGCCAAGGGTCGGGTTAGCACGGCGCGATTAGCGCATGATGGTCAAGATGTCATCATCGGCGCGATCGAAAAAATGTCGAAATCTAAAAATAACGGTGTCGATCCGCAAACTTTGATCGATCGCTACGGCGCGGATACCGTGCGTTTATATACGATGTTCGCCGCACCGCCAGAACAATCGCTGGAATGGTCCGATTCTGCGGTTGAAGGTTCGTTACGTTTCTTACGCAGCTTGTGGCGCGCAGTCTACAAACACGCACAAGGGGGGCCAGTAACAAACGCGCGCGCCGTCATTGACGCGGAGACGCTATCAACACCGTTACGAGACATACGGCGCCGAACGCACGAAACCATCGCTAAAGTAACCGACGACATAGCGAGACGCTATAAGTTCAATACCGCCATCGCGGCTGTCATGGAACTCGTCAATGCATTGGCGCGATCGTCGGACAGCTCTGTCGCGGGCCGCGCGGTGTTGCAAGAAGGCTTAGAAGCCTGTGTCTGTTTGCTTGCACCGATCGTGCCGCACTGCACTGAACACCTGTGGGAGGCGTTGGGCCACCGAGGTAGCAGCCTCGTCGATACCGCGTGGCCGAGTGTCGATGATGAGGCCCTGTTACGGGAACAGCTCGCCGTCGTCGTGCAAGTCAACGGACGCAAACGCAGCCTCATCCAAGTCACCGCCGATGCGGATAAATTAGCCTATGAACAAATAGCGGTGAGTGATGCGAACGTACAGCGCCACCTCCAGGGCCTCACGATACGCAAAGTAATCATCGTGCCGGAGAAACTCGTTAATATTGTCGCCTCATGAAAACACCGTCGATCATCACCTGTCTACTCGGGATTTTGTGCTTAAGCGCTTGCGGCGGCTGGCATTTGCGCGGTACAGGTCTCAGAGAATTACCGATCTCCACGGTCAATATTTACGCCATTGGTGCCTCCCGTGTGCAGCAAGCACTGCAATCGGAACTGTATTACAACAACTTACGCCTGGTGTCGCGCAGTGCTGCAGAGGCGATTATCGAGATCGCCGACGAACGCTTTCGACGCCGGATCTTGTCGGTCGATCCCGACACCGGCAAAGTGCGCGAAGTCGAACTTCGCTTGGAGCTTGCTGTAACCGTGCGTGACAGCGAAGAACGAATAGTCATGCCAACTAATAAAATGTTCTGGGAAAATGACTACGTGTTTGATGAGAGTTCGGTGCTGGGAACCGAAGCGCGGGAAGATCTATTGGAAATCGAAATGGCGAAAAGTGCCGCGCAGTCGCTCCTCATTCGCCTCGAAGCGGCGGATTTCAGTTCCGTCCAGTAACGCCCCATGCAACTTACACCCACCCGCCTCGGCGAACATATCGAGCGCCACGGGTTGCTGCACACCTACCTCGTCTATGGTGACGAGCCGCTGCAACAGAGGGAAGCACGCGACGAACTGCGGCAAGCCGCACGCGATACCGGGATTGATGAACGCTTGGTTTTCGACGTCGAAGCGGGCTTCGATTGGCGCACCGTTACCACGCTCAGTGCAAATCTATCGCTGTTTTCGAACCGACGCTTAGTCGAAATTAGGCTCGCTGAGCGCAAACTCGACAAAACCGGCGCGCAGGCGATCAGCGAGATCGTCGCTAGCGCTGCGGGTCCAGATGTGTTTTTGCTCAGTGCCGGCAAGCTCGATCGCAGCGCAAAATCCAGCAAGTGGTTTAAAGCCTGTGCCCAGCATGGCGCTGTGATCGAGTGCCGCACACCGGCGCCGAAAGCACTGCAAACGTGGCTCGTAGCGCGAGCGCGGCAACAGGATTGTCGCCTGACGACCGAAGCAGCGGAGTTGTTGGTCATGCGAACGGAAGGCAACGTCTTAGCGGCCGCCCAGGAGATCGAGAAACTCGTGCTCGCCAACGGCGTCGGCGAGTTGACGCTCGACCTCGCGGTCGCGGCGGTATCCGATAGTACCCGCCACGACGTTTTTCAAATGGTAGACGCTGCCATCGCCGGCGATCCCGCACGCGCCGTGCGAATCTTGCGGGGACTCGCAGCCGCCGGCACCGAGCCGGTGTTGTTGGCGTGGGCTTGCAACCGCGAACTACGCGCGCTGGCGGGCATGCGAACTGAAATCGCTCGAGGGACACCCTCTCAGGAAGTAATAGCGCACTATGGTGTGTGGCGCTCGCGCAGTGCGCTCATCCAGCGCGCCCTAGCGCGCTTGTCGGTCTCGCAGTGCCTAACCTTGTGGCGTGAAAGTATTTTCATCGATTGGATTGCCAAAGGGATCCGTAGTGGGGACCCGTGGAATGCGTTAGAGTGCCTAGTGCTCGCATGGAGCGATAAGCCGCTGACGAGCGCGAGCGGTGAATGTGCGGAACTGGGCTCGGATGCGCAGAAAAACGCGCCCGCCCCCGGCATAATGAATGACTATGGCCACTACGACTGCCCGTGATAATGACGTTGACCTGTCCGCCTACATGGGCGAGATGGGTACAGCTGCCCGTGCTGCTGCGGTCGCCATGGCGCGCGCTTCGAGTCAGCAAAAAGAGGCCGCGCTGGAAGCTATAGCTGCTGCGGTAAGTCACGCCGAAGGCGCGATATTGCGCGCCAATCAGCGCGACCTCACCGCTGCGAATGACTTAGATCCGGCGCTGCGCGAACGGCTTGAACTAAATTCCGATCGCATCGCCGCTATGGCCGACGGCCTGCGCGCCGTCGCGGCGCTAGCGGATCCCATCGGTGAAATTACTGATTTGTGCTACCGACCTAGCGGTATTCAGGTCGGCCGCATGCGCGCCCCTCTTGGCGTCGTCGGCATTATTTATGAGTCACGTCCGAATGTTACCGCCGACGCGGCGGCACTGTGTTTGAAAGCCGGCAATGCGGCGATTCTGCGCGGTGGTTCCGAAGCGCTACACTCCAATCAAGCGATCGCGCAGTGTGTGCGCGCCGGTCTAGAGGCACACGGCTTGCCAACCGCGGCCGTGCAGGTAGTGGCAACCAGCGATCGTGCCGCAGTGGGTGCGATGCTGGCGATGCAAGATGTAATTGACGTCATCGTTCCGCGCGGCGGCAAAAGCTTGGTGGAACGCGTGACATGCGAAGCGCGCATGCCGGTTATCAAACATCTAGACGGTGTGTGTCACGTCTATTTAGATGCCGCGGCCGATCTCCATAAAGCGAAACAGATCGCGATCAACGCGAAAACCCAACGCTACGGCGTGTGTAACGCGATGGAAACATTGCTGGTGGACACGAAGATCGCCGCAGCAATATTGCCCGATTTGTTGGCACAACTGCACGAGTTGGGGGTCGAAGTGCGCGGTTGTGAGCACGCGTGCGCATTTCACGTCGCGGCGAAACTCGCAAGCGAAGATGATTGGTACGCGGAGTATTTGGCACCGATATTAGCGATTCGTGTGGTCGATGGGTGCGATGCGGCGATCGCGCATATTCGCAAGTATGGCTCGGGACACACGGATGCCATCGTGACAGAAAACTTAACCATCGCACGCCACTTTCTCACTGCGGTTGATTCCAGTTCCGTGATGGTAAATGCGTCCACCCGTTTCGCGGACGGCTTCGAGTATGGCCTCGGCGCAGAAGTAGGGATCAGTACTGACAAGTTTCATGCTCGTGGCCCGGTGGGCATCGAGGGTTTAACGAACCAGAAGTGGATCGTGATCGGCGATGGCCATATTCGGGCCTAACGATGGCCCGGTGGCACGGTGGCGAAAAGACCAGCAATCGGGATCTTAGGCGGCACCTTCGACCCTGTGCATTGCGGCCATCTGCGGCTTGCCCTAGAAGTACGTGACGCGCTCGATCTACAGATCGTGCACTTCGTGCCCTTAGCGATCCCTCATCATCGTCAACCACCGCGCGCGGAATTAAATCTGCGGCTCGAAATGTTGCGCGTCGCCACCGCGCGGCCGGGACTGGCACTCGACACACGAGAAATTGAACGGCCGTCCATATCCTATACTTTCGATACGTTAGCGAGTTTTCGTGCCGAATTTCCTCAGCACACCCTGTGCTTCATTCTGGGACGAGATACCTTCAACGGCTTGCCACAGTGGCACCGCTGGCAGGAGCTTACCGAGCTCGCGCATCTTGTTGTCGCCAGCCGTCCTGAGGTCGAGTCGACCCACGATGCAACGCTCGAGCGGTTCATTCGCGCGCGGTCTTGTGAGGATTTTAGCGACCTTATGGCGACACCTGCCGGGCGTATTTTTTTCCTGTCGATCCCCTTGCTGCCCATTTCCGCTACTGACATTCGCGCGCGAGTATGCGATGGTCGCAGCATTGACTACTTAGTCCCGCAGGAAGTACAACAAATAATTGAACGCACTGGACTGTACCAATAAACACGCTGTGAACTGATACGAAAAAGTAATATGAGCTTAGCACCCGACACACTCGCCGCCCAGATTATTGCCGCCCTAGAAGACGGCAAAGCTATCGACATTCAGCAGTTAGATGTGCGCGATTTAACCACCATCACGGACTTTATGATTGTCGCGAGTGGCGGCACAAGTCGTCAGGTAAAGGCGCTCAGCGAACGCGTACAGGAGCGGGCCCGCGCTGAAAAACTGCGACCACTCGGTGTCGAAGGACAGCAAAATGCGGAGTGGTTATTGCTCGATTATGGCGATGTTATCGTGCATATCATGCAACCCAAAGCACGTGATTTTTATCAGCTCGAAAAACTCTGGGGACCGCTCGCTCTCACCGCTGCGGCGTTATAAAGCGATAAAAAATGGAGATCCGGCTCATCGCCGTGGCCCGCCGCTCGCCACCCTGGGTACATGACGCCTGCGGTGAATATCTGAAACGCTTGTCCGCTGCGGTGAAAATTACGGTGCACGAGATCGCACCTAGTGCTAAGCGTAACGAAGCTCGCGAAGCGCGCAGCATCGGTAAACTCGTTACCGCCAGCTACGCCGTTGCGCTCGACGAACGCGGACACGCTTGGTCGAGCGAAGACTTGGCCATGAAGTTCGCAAATTGGCGCCAACAGGGCGAGGCATTAAGTTTCGTTATCGGCGGCGCCGACGGCCACGCCGCCGGCGTCCTGGCGCAAGTCCGCGAGACCTGGAGTTTATCGCCGTTAACGCTCCCACATCAGTTGGTGCGAGTGATTGTGCTCGAACAACTGTACCGTGCGTGGACGTTGCTAGAGCACCATCCTTACCATCGCGTGTGAATCGCAACCGCGTCGCATGACAGCACCCGACCTGTACCTCGCTTCGGCTTCGCCGCGCCGCGCTGCCATCCTCCGAGAACTCGGCGTCAGATTTGAAATATCGCCCGCAAATGTCGACGAACGTGTACTTGCCGATGAACCCCCCGCGGACTATGTACGACGTCTCGCGCGCAGCAAAGCGCTCGCCCCGCGGCAACGGCGCCAGCACGCCATACCTATACTCGCGGCGGACACGACTGTTGTGCTCGACGGTCAGATTCTCGGCAAGCCGCTGGATTCGCACGCTGCGCAAAATATGCTGCAACACTTAAGCGGGCGTTGGCACGAAGTGTATACCGGCATTGCACTGGCACACGCCCAGGTTGACTTGCAATACGTGCTCACGCGCGTCAAATTTCGCGACCTAAACGCGACGTCGATTGCGAATTACTGTGCCAGCGGCGAGTCGCTGGATAAAGCTGGCGCCTACGGCATTCAAGGGCTCGGTGGCGGGTTAGTGTCACGCATCGAAGGCAGCTACTCTAATGTTGTCGGGCTACCCATGGTGGAAACGCTCGAGTTGCTAGACGCCGTCGGTGTGCCCCACACTTTAGCGAAGCACCGCAACATCTGAGAAGTTCCGTCGCTTCAGGTCGACAAATCCAACGACGGCTACGATTCGGACACCGGCCCAGCACCCGAGGCAAACCTGTTCTGCATCCGCAGTCCTCGTGCTAACAATCGAGCGTACGGCGTCGCTCCCAGGGGCTTATATGAGCCGTATACTCTTGCCATTCTTGCATTGTCAGCTTGATAAATGCATCGATAAATTCATCACCGAAACCATCGCGCAACGGTTTACTTTTCTCTAAATAAGCGCAACGCGTCCAACAAAGTGGCCGATAATTTTTTCGCAGATTTCACTTTATGGCCATCTTGATACATGTCGATATGCAGCGGTTGGCCGGGATCACGTTTGTTGCGGATCCCATCTAGGCCTGCCGCACGGATCCCGGCTTGAGAGAGATACGGGTTCGTAGATCCGTCCATTAATCGCAGCTCAAAACGGCCGGCGTCGGGGACCCTAATCATGTGGGTACGATTGTTCGCCGTATAAGTCACAGAGTGTGGTGACCAAGTCGCACCGGACGTCGTGCGGGGCGCGCTGATGCGTTTGTAGCTGTTCACGGTTGGATTAAAGATGGCGCATAAGGCAGTCGCGTTATGCAGCATGCCGCCGAGAAAGTTGCACGCCAGTTTCGATAAGCCAAGCTCATCGTTCTTTTTTAGAAACAAATTCTTCTTGCCAAGCTTATCCCATCGCGAGACGTGTGTATGGCAACCATTGCGAGTCAGATTCGCGAACGTCGCGCGAAAACCCTGTTTTTCCGCGATCGTTTTTACCATGTATTTAAAAAACACATGGCGGTCCGCGATTTTGAGCGCGTCGTCGTAATCCCGGTTCATTTCGAACTGGCCATTTGCATCTTCGTGATCGTTTTGATATGGCCCCCAACCGAGCTCCAACATGCAATCACAAATTTCTCTGATCACGGGATAACGACGCATCGAGGCCAGTTGATCGTAACAAGGTTTGCTTCGTGTCTCGGCGGGATCGGAAATTTCGGTCCCTTCTGATTAAGCAAGAAATATTCGCATTCCACCCCGGTCTTCATGACATAACCGGACGCCTGTGCTCGCGCAAGTTGACGTTTCAAGATCACCCGCGGTGATGCTTCGACTTCTTTGCCGCCCATCCAAAGGTAAGCGCGAGCCAGGCAATTTCCGGGTCCCAGGGTAATTGGATCAAGCTGTCGGGATCGGGTACGCCGAACATATCCGGAGCTGCCGGTGTCATGTCCAACCAGGCGGCAAAGCCCGCGAACCCGGCACCTTCCTTTCGCATCGCCTTAATCGTGCGCGCTGGGACTAACTTTGCGCGCAGCGTGCCGAATAGATCGACGAAACTGATGAGAAAATATTTTATTCCTTTTTGCTTTGCCACTTGAGCAAGATCGCTTGCCATAGTGCCCATTCTTAGTTGTTACTTGGTCTCGATATCACCCTCGGCAAAATGCGGACGCGTGCCGGGGCGCTTCAGGCCGTGCAAAAAACTATTGCGCGCGTGACGTTGTTATTCTTGCGGACGTGGGATAATCGCAAACCATTGTTTGCATTCGCGCTCCAATCGCCGCGCGCGCAACGAGCGTGCTTAATGGCAAATGAAATATATCTAGGTGCAATAGCTTAATAAACCACTAATTTTGAGAACAAAAATGCAAAATATTACATCACGCCAAACTTTCTAAGGCCTTCAAGCAACTGAAATCGATCCCGAATCGGATAATTATTTGTAGCGAAGTAAAAAATTAATGATTAGGAATGTCGTTTGAAAATGGGCCAGCTCGCGCGACTAAGCGGGCCATAACTCCCTAACCAGTAAAGTGGCAGTACCTGAGGGCCGCCTACAAGTTTTCAGGTAAGGGGTGCACGACCCGCCTGCGCTTAGCGATAAGTTAACTGCGTGGGCAGACCGAAGCACGGGCGCACCCGCGTTGCAAATCTGTTTGTGGGGATCCCCCCCCAGTGACCTTGCGCGTCAGGAGACGGTACTCTAGGGTGAAAGTTAGCGATTCAATGGCGGGATGAATACACCGTAAGACGTGCAGGAGCGACGCTGATGGCCGATATTCGTGACGACGCGACCGACATAACAACCGTTGCCGTAGAGGGCGGAAATCTACAGGCGTATACCTATGGTGACGCGGAGGACACGATATTATTCATCCAGGGCGGGCCGAGCATGAGGGCCAACTACCTGATCGAAACCCACCTCGATTTGCTCGATCAAGGTTATCGGCTGGTTTTTTATGACCCGCTCGGCACTGGCAGATCGGACAAGCCCGATGACAAATCCTTATGGAATATCGAACGTTTTACGCGTGAAGTTGACGCGGTTCGCGCGGCGTTGAACCTGAGTGACTTGCAACTCTGCGGCCACTCATGGGGCGCGATCGTTTCCGTTGAATACTTGCTGTCGCAACCCACTGGCGTTCATTCGGCAGTGCTCTCGCACGGTTTCGCCGACACGCAATATCACCAGCGCGAGGCAGATCGACTCACTGCGGCCCTTGGGCCAGAATTCGTGAACATGAGACGAACTCATGAACTGAGAGGAACGACGGACCACCCGGAATATCTCGCGGGTGAAACAGTTTTGTGGCGGCGACACATTTGTCGAATGTTCGAGTGGCCGGCGGAACTAAAAGATATCGAAATCAACTGGGACATCTACCACACGATTATCGGCTCCGAATGGAACATGTCCGGTAATCTGAAAAACTGGGATCGCATTCCCGATTTGCCGCGTATCCAGCAACCGGTATTAGTCCTGACCGGTGAATTCGATTCGTTGACGCCGAACGAATCGCGTTTAATGCACGATGCGCTGCCGAACTCGACTTTTCATTTGTTCCTGGGCGTCGGCCATATGTCCATGTACGAATGCCCGCGTGCTTATAAAGCGGTCCTCTACGAGTTTTTCTCGCAGCACCGTCAATGAATTCGCGCCGGGTCGTGGCATGTACCTGGGATATTTTTCGTCCGACTATCTATCAGCCCGGGATAAATTCCTGAACGCGTGTGCTCGCACCGGTGCAGAAATCACGTCACTCAGACACCCTGAGCGAGGACCGGAGAACAACCCGCTGTGGGTTGACGTGGCGGTGTTTGGACCTCGTTGCGCCGATCGTCTAGCGATCGTCATAAGCGGTACGCACGGGGTTGAAGGCTTTGCGGGATCGGCGTGCCAGACGAGCTGGATTCACACCGGAGGACCCGCGAATTTACCGCGAAACTGCCGCGTCCTGATGATCCATATGCTCAACCCTTACGGTGCGGCATGGCGACGTCGCGAAACCGAAGATAATGTCGATCTGAACCGCAATTTTCTCGATCACGACCGGGCGTATCCAGAAAATCCTGCCTATGACGACCTGGCTGCGGTATTTGAACTGCGCCAGATCGTCGGACCGGCAAGAGTGGAAGCGGATCGAAAAATGTCTGTCTACATTGCCGAACACGGCGAATCAGCGTTCATAGAAGCATTGTCGGCGGGCCAGTATAAACATCCGCAAGGTCTCTATTTCGGCGGCACCCAGCCTACTTGGTCCCGCGCGACGCTGGAATCGGTGCTAGCGCAGTTCGCCACCAAACACGAGCATGTCACGGTGATCGACATTCATACCGGTCTCGGGCCGTACGGCTACGGCACATTGATGACATTCTCGACGCCAGTAGATCCGGAATACGTCCGCGCCAATACAATGTTCGGGCCGTGGCTCGTGGCGCCGCTAGTCGAACCTACATTCGTGACGAAATTGCACGGCTTGGCAGTAAACGGCTTTCGCGAGGTTTTGGGTCGAGACAATCTGACGTTTCTAGTGCTTGAATTCGGGACTTACGACATTTTCCAAGACATCGAACGTCACCGCGAAGAGAACTGGTATTGGCGTCACGGCGACGGCTACGGCGACGCCGCACGAAAGATCCGGGCGGCACATCTCGAACAAGCCTATCCTTGTGATCCGGATTGGCGCGAGGCGATCGCGTTCCGGTTTCAACTGGTAATTGCGCGAACCCTCAACAAACTCGGTGATTTCTAGCGTCCTTATCGCACAGCCCATCGAGGAGCCTACCGATGCTGAACGAACTGCTGCAGCAACATGATGATGTGCTAATCAGCGGCATGCTGGCACCCGGATTCGAAGCAATGCTCGCTACGTTCATCGATAACTTCGCGCATGAGAGAGAAGTCGGCGCGGGTTTATGCGTCTACAAGGATGGTCAAAAAGTCGTCGAATTGTTCGGTGGATACCGGGACAGCCGCCGCACCCGGGCCTGGCATGCGGACACGCTCGTAGTCACTTTTTCGGCCTCCAAAGCGCCACTATATGTTCTGGCCATCTTGCTTGCCGAGGAAGGCCTGATCGAATTCGACGCACCGATTATGAGCTACTGGCCCGAGTTCTCGAGCAACGGGAAACATGCGATTACACTACGACACATACTGTGCCATACGGCAGGGCTCGCGGCGGTGGCCGTACCGAAGGGTGCGGCCACCGACTGGGCTACCATGATCAGTGCATTGGAAGCCGCCACGCCGCGAACGCTCCCAGGCGAACGCCCAACTTATCATTCGTTAACCCAGGGGTGGCTTTTGGCGCAGACCTTCGCCCGCGCCAGCGGAAAATCATTTCCGGAACTTTTTGTCGAGAAGTTGCAAAAACCCCTCTCCCTGGACTTTCACTACGGTTTGAGTGACGCACAGATAGCGCGCTGCGCGGATTACTCTTTCGTACCAGAACCCGGCTATTACTACGACCGGATGAGCGACGAAAGGTCTATTCAGGCAATCGCGCTGACGCCGTTAGGGGACAATCTGGATCTCAACACCGAGCGCATGCGGAAATCGATTATCCCGGCAGTCAAGGCCATGCCAGTGCCGAGGCACTCGCGCGACTCTTCGCACCCTTAGCCGGGGGCGGTACGTTTGAGGGGATGCAGTTTTGCCGCAACGAGACGATCAGCACGATGACCGCGTTGCAGTGGGAAGGTGAAGAAGACATGGTTGGAAAAATGCACTTTCGTATGGGGATGGGATTCCTCCGCAACGACCCACCGCTATTGTATCTTGGCCCGCATGACGACGCATTTTGCGTCTACGGATCGGGGGGTATCCTGGGTTTTGCCGATCGGTGTTCGGGGCTAGCCTATGGCTACACCTGTACCGAAGGGGTTTCGGGCATGGGTGTTGGCGCACGGAACCAACGACTAATTGACGCCTTGTATCGGTGCTTATGAGGACCCGCTAGCGCTGCAAATGTGCGCGGACACACCGTAAAAATACGCTCAAAATGATGCTGGTGACGGGGTGGGAGTGAATTCAATGTCGGGCGAACACAGTAGCGACTTAGCCGGTGATATTGCCGGCCTGAGAACATTCCTCACTTACCACTGGATGATGATTGCAGCCATTGCAGAGGTGGTGGAAAAACGATTTGGCAAACAGGGGCTCGCCGCCGTGGCAAATGGATTTCGCGCCTACGGTGACAGCCGCGGCCAGGCATTGCGCGACCTGCCTGAAGTCATAGCCCATGGTAGGCACCCACTGAGCTTGTTTCAGTTCTGGGATACCGGTGAAATCGCAGACGCGGCACTCGATGAAGCGGTTAGCGCCACAGGTAACCGGGACTATGTTGAAATCGTTTTCCATCGCGTTCCCGGCCGGGCGTACTTCCGCGACCGCCCCGAGCGGAGCATTCTTGAAAGCTTCTGGCATGAGTTCTTGTCGGGACTGGCTCGAGGCTTCGATTCGGAGATCCGGATTGCGACCACGCGAATAGATTTCGTCGCCGAGACGCAATGGAAAATCACCATATCCCGTGGACACACGACAGCACCAACAACGCCACTCGCGATACCAGAGTTAACCCGCGACAAAGCGAACCTCATCAAACTCAGTCGCCGGACTATCGGTACGCTCGGCGGGCTCATTACTAATGTAGGCCGAGCGCTGCGCAAATCCTACGATGCCTCCGCCGACGGTGCGATCGGTGAATTCTCCTACGCGTTCGGCGCAATGCGTGGTGGTGCACTCAGAGAACAGCATTTGAGCGAAGGAAAGCCGATCAACTTCGAATCATTCTTTGGCGGATTGCAACAACGCGACTTCGAGGAATCGGTATTTGTGTTCAGAGGTGAACGCCATATCTCGCCAGGCACATGGCAAATGGACTGTACTTATTGCCCGCTTGCAGAGGTTTGGCACGCTGATGGTCCCGATGGCCTCGACATCGCTTACGTGTTCGACCAACACAATCACCGCGGACTGGTTGAGTCGTATCATCCGCAAGCGCTTGCGCGCTGGGACGCGGTAAAGTCACGCGGCGACAAAACCTGCAAATTCCGATTTGTTATTCCAAGTTTGATTAGCGACAGCGATCCACCGTGGGCACAGAAGCTAAGGCGTCCAAATTGAAGGCCATTCTTTGACCAACCGAAGTCCTCGTGCAATATCCAGGCTAGCGAAATCGACAGCTGCGCTACTTTTCCGCCAAGTAATTACACTTTTTTTTTCTGTGGCGACGGCGAAGCCGGGAGATCGATATGATGCCCGATTATCATCATTGCGTCTTGACAGTGCGATTATGTCAACCTAACGTTCATTAGCATAAAAAATCTATAATAATCGCCAATCGTAGCCGCCGACACGGCATCAGGATCAACCACTTAACACGCAGAAGAAATGAATCCATGGCAGTTCCGGAAACCGTTGAGGTCGCTTCCAAACGAATTGCTCACCTCATCGCGCAGGAGCAGCGCGAGCGCAAAAAGGCGCGCCAGGCTGGCGACGTGCTGCCAAATGTAGACGCGATCACGTGCGAGTGGTTAACGGACGTCTTATGCGGAGATGAAAATGGCATCACCGTTACCGATTTCGAGTTGGAACTCGTAAGCGTAGGGACGCACGCGCGTCATCGGCTCACGCTCACCTACAACCGTGCAAACGACGAGACGGGATTGCCACGGACGCTGTTCGCCAAGACCCTGCCGTCGGTTGAGAGCCGCATGATGGGTGGTATCACCGGACACGCCCGCACGGAAGGCCGCTTCTACACCGAGTTGCGCCCGGAGCTGGACCTGGAAATTCCCCGCAGTTATCACTCTACGGTGGATCGCGAATCGTGCGCGGCGATCCATTTGCTCGAGGATTTGGTCGCGACGAAGGGCGCAACTTTCACGAATTTCGAAACCTATATCACGCGGGAAATGGCCGAAGAGATGGTCGATCTGCTCGCGGGCATGCACGGACATTTTTACGCCGACGAGCGCTTCGAGAACGACTTCAAATGGGTCGCTCGCTTCACGCGATGGTTCATGGGCGGGGTGACCAAACTGCACGTTGACGAATCGACGGAGCTCGCCCTCACCGAGGCGGCCCACTGTATCCCGGATCGCCTGCTCGCGCGGCGTGATGAAATCTGGCCGGCGACGATGGCTGCGCTGAAAATACACGATGAGCTCCCGGAGACGTTCCTGCATTCCGACGTTCATGTCGGTAATTGGTACCAGACTGCGCGTGGACGCATGGGTTTATGCGACTGGCAGTGCGCCGGCCGCGGCCATTGGGCGCGCGATCTCTCCTACGCGATATCGGGCGCGCTCACGGTGAAAGACCGACGTGCGTGGGAGACGGAGCTCGTTCGTCGTTACCTCGCGCGTTTCGAGGAAGCCGCGGGACGCTCGTTCGATTTCGATGAGGCGTGGACGTATTACCGTCAACAAATGTTCCATGCGCTGCTGAACTGGACGCCGACCTTGTGCCCATCCGAGCACCTGCCCGCGACGATGCAGACCGAAGCGACGTCGCTCAGCATGATCGAACGGATGACAACCGCTATCGATGATCTCGATGCGCTCGACAGTTTTTAGCGACCGAACCGACCCGGCGTATCTTCGTTGCAGCGCAAACCGAACTGCATCAATTTAAGCCCGGTTATTGCACGAGGCACTCGCTGAATTTGTACCACTTCGTTGATGTAAGGGGATTTTTCATCGTTCGATGGTCGTGCATTGGAAATTGCTAATGATAAACCGCTGCTTGCGACGCTCGACACAACGCGCGAATGCTTCGATCTCAGTCGCAGCAACTTGCAGGATCTAGTGTCGAGTTACGCCGGCATTCTGCTCAACGGCGTGCTCACCGAGCGCGAGGTAAAGTCATGAGTCGCTTGCATAGCCGCATCGACATACGTTCTGAAACTTACCGTGAGAACCAGGCGCATTACGCGGCATTGTTGAAGACATTGCGCGAACGCACGGCCGCGGCGATGAGCGGTGGACATGAAAAACTGCGCGCCCGTCACCGTGAACGCGGCAAAATCCTCGCGCGTGATCGGATCGATCGGCTCGTCGATCCAGCCACACCATTTCTGGAATTGTCTACGCTGGCAGCCTGGGGGCAGTACGGTAACGAAGTGCCCAGCGCTGGTATCGTCACCGGGATCGGTATGGTGGCAGGCACACCGTGCGTCCTGATCGCGAACGACGCGACCGTGAAAGGTGGCTCGTTTTTTCATGAAACGGTCAAAAAACATGTGCGCGCACAGGAGATCGCCGGCCATTACCGACTGCCGTGTCTGTACCTCGTGGACTGCGGCGGTGGCTATCTGCCGGAGCAGGACCGGGTGTTTCCGGATCGCGATCACTTCGGCAACGGATTTTATCGTCAATGCCGGATGTCTGCCGATGGCATCCCGCAGATCGCCGTCGTGTTTGGCGGCTGCACCGCGGGCGGAGCCTATATTCCGGCGCTTTCCGATCAGGTGATCATGGTGGAGGGCAACGCACGTATTCACCTCGGTGGGCCGTCGATCGTGAAGATCGCGATTAACGAAACAGTTGATGGGGAAACGCTCGGTGGTGCTGCCATGCACACCCGGGAGTCGGGCGTGTCGGATCACCTCGCAAGCGACGAGCCGCAAGCACTGGCGATGTTGCGCGACCTCGTCGCGGAATTGAATATGCAACGCGACCTCGCGAGCCCAGTAGCAGCGGCGCAGCCGTTGTACGATGCCGAAGAGCTGCACGGGATCATCAGTCACGATCGCAGAATTCCCTACGATGTGCGTGAACTCATCGCGAGAATCGTCGATGCGAGCGCGTTTCAGGAGTTCAAACCTGAGTGGGGCGAGTCCTTGGTGTGCGGTACGGCGAGAATGCATGGCTACCCGGTCGGGATACTCGGCAATAACGGCGCGCTGTTTTCGGCGTCGTCATTGAAGGGTGCGCACTTCATCTCCCTGTGCGACCAGCGCCAGATCCCGCTGCTCTATCTGCATAATATTTCGGGTTACATGGTCGGCAGCGAAGCGGAACGCGGCGGTATTTCGAAGGATAGTGCGAAGATGGTTTACGCAACGTCGATCGCCACCGTACCGAAGCTCGCGGTAATCGTCGGCGGTTCCTACGGCGCGGGTAACTACGGCATGTGCGGCCGTGGGTTCCGCCCCGACTTCTTGTTTGCCTGGCCGAGCGCGGAAATCGCGACGATGTCGGCGGACATCGCCGCCAATGTGATGCTCGAGCTGCGCCGGACGAACGTCAAGCTAGCGCCTCCGAAAGCGGAAGAACTCGACGATATCGGGCAGGCTATCCGCAGCCAATATGCACAACAAAGCGATCCATACTACGCAACATCGAGACTCTGGGATGATGGCCTGATCGAACCGGTCCAGACGCGTGACATCCTCGGCTTATGTCTCGCGCTCGTTACTTCAGTCCCGGAAAACGATCGCCACACACCCGTCTTTCGTATGTAGCTCAGGCGCATGAAATTTACCCGGGTTCTCATCGCAAACCGTGGCGAAATCGCCGTCCGCCTGATCCGCGCGTGCGCGCGCCTCGGTCTGAAGTCCATTGCAGTGTACTCGGAAGCCGATGCCAACGCGCGTCACGTTGGTCTAGCCGATGCCGCGTATTGCATCGGCGCTGCCGCAGCGCGGTCGAGCTATCTCAACGGTCGACGAATCATCGAAGTCGCGCGCGCCGCCGGCGCTGAAGCCGTGCACCCTGGTTACGGCTTTCTAGCCGAGAATGCCGCCTTCGCGCAGCACTGCATGGACGCGGGGCTCGTGTTTGTGGGGCCGTCCGCGCGCATCATTGCGATGATGGGCGCGAAGATCGAGGCCAAACAAATTGCCGAGCGCGCCGGAGTTCAGTGCCTACCCGGGTACCATGGCGCGGATCAAAGCGACGCAACGCTAGTGGCCGAGGCCGAACATATCGGCGCACCCTTGTTGATTAAAGCGAGCGCCGGCGGTGGCGGGCGTGGTATGCGCAAGATCGAAACGCTCGAGGCCTTAGTCGAGAATCTCCCCCTCGCGCGCCAGGAGGCCCAAGCGGCCTACGGTGATCCCGCGCTCCTGCTGGAGCGCTACGTCGAGGCGGCACGGCATATCGAGGTCCAGATCCTCGCTGATAACCATGGCAACATCGTGCACCTATTCGAGCGTGATTGCTCCGTGCAGCGCAACTATCAGAAAGTTATCGAAGAGGCGCCAGCGCCGAACCTCGAGCCAGCGCTGCGTCGGGAAATGCTCGCGAGCGCGGTGAAACTTGCGCGTGAAATCGATTACGACAGTGTTGGAACGGTTGAATTCATCGTCGACGCGGCACGCAACGACGCGTATTTTCTGGAAATGAATACGCGCCTTCAGGTGGAGCACCCGGTAACGGAATTGGTCACCGGTATCGATATCGCCGCGTGGCAGCTACGCGTGGCAGGTGGCCAGGAACTCGCATGCGACCAAAGCAGTATCGAATGCGCCGGTTGGGCCATCGAGGCGCGCGTCGCGGCGGAGGATCCGGCACGCGATTATCGACCCGCAACCGGTACGATCAAGCGCTACCGCGAACCGGATATCGATGAATTGCGGATCGACAGCGGTGTCGGAGAGGGCGACGAGGTGACGCCATATTACGATTCGATGCTGGCAAAACTGATCGTGCACGCGCCGCACCGCGATGCGGCAATTTGCACCTTGCGCGAGGCACTGTCGCGCTACCGGATCGGCGGGGTTGGCGTGAACACAGCATTCCTCAGGGATGTGCTGGCGTGCGAGCCGTTTCGAAGCGGCAACCATTTAACAAATTGCCTGGCGCAGGCGTATCCCAACGGCTGGCACGCTAGGCCCGTAAGCGACGTCGACCTCGCGCACGCCGCACTCGCCTGCCATCTGTACCAGGAAAATACCAGCTCCGTTGCGTCGCCATGGGCTACGCTCGGGGCCTGGCGCCTCGGTGAGCGAAGCGGCCGTGATGGCGTGGGCGTGTACTTCGCCCGCCACGACGGAGACGAGGTTACGGTTGCGGTGCACGGTCGGGCCGGTAATTACCGTATCGAGTGCGACGGCGAAACGATACTTACGGTTGCGCGTGCCCGTTGCGACCGCGAGCAGCTGCGCTATGACGCGCGTGGCCAGCGGCACAGAGTCGAATTAACGCTCGACGGCTCAGCGGTTACGTTGCACCGTGACGCGGACGCCGCGACGATTGCGGTCCTATTTGCCGAACAAGCACTTCTCGACGTCGCAGCGACCACCGCGAACAACGCCGAGGATGCCGTGTTCGCCCCCTCACCGGGACTCATCACCGAAATAATGGTGCAGGTGGGTGAGTCGGTCGCAGCGGGGCAGCCGGTAGTCGTCATGGAGGCAATGAAGTTATTACAACAGCTCTCCGTACCGGTTGGCGGGGTCGTGCGGACAATTAACTATCAAGCCGGCGATATCATCACGAGCGGCGACTGCCTACTGACTATTGAACCCACGTCGAAATGCAACGAATGATGGGACCAGATCAATGATCGACATGAATATTTTTACGAACGAAGAGCACGAAATGCTGCGTCAGACGATCCGCCGTTTCGTCGACGGCGAGGTCCGACCCTATGCCGATCGGTGGGAACTGGATGGTATGACCCCGCGATCCGTCATCAGGCAAATGGGTGAACTCGGCTTGCTCGGGATCCGATATCCCCAGAAATACGGCGGCTCCGAGCTCGACACGATTGCGACGGTGGTGCTCGCCGAGGAGCTTGCGCGCTCCACTTACGGTGGTTTCGCGATCACCGCGCTGGTGCACACGGACATGGCATCACCACATCTCGCAAACGCGGGAAACGCAGCGCAGCAAGACAAGTACATGCCAGGCATTATATCCGGCAACATTGTTACCGCCGTAGCCGTGACCGAACCGGATGCGGGATCTGACGTCGCGGGACTGCGTACGCGCGCCACCCGTGACGGTGACGATTGGGTGATTAACGGCACGAAAACGTTCATTACGAACGGCGTTCATGCGGATCTGTATTTCGTCGCGGCGCGCACGGATCCATCCGTGAAAGGTTCACGTGGCATCACAATGTTCATGGTTGAAGCAGGCACGCCGGGGTTCAGGGTGGGCCGAGAACTCGACAAGATGGGTTGGCGTAGCTCCGATACGGCCGAACTCGCGTTTGAAGACTGCCGGGTGCCGACTGAGAATATCCTTGGTGACCTCAACAAGGGGTTCTACGCCATCATGATGAATTTTCAGAACGAACGCCTAGTGGTCGGCGCGCAAGCGATCGGAGAATCTCAGCAGGCGCTCGACCTAACGCTTAGTTATGTTCGCGATCGAAAAGCATTTGGGGGCGTCTTATGGGACAAGCAGGTTATTCGCCAGCGCCTCTCGATGCGCCAGGCGGAAGTCGCGGCAGCACGGCAATTGCTGTATCACACCGCTTGGCTCGATACCCAAGGGCTCGACTGTGTCAAAGAAGTTTCAATGGTGAAGGCACTGTGCGCAGAGTTGAATAACCGGCTGCTCTATGATTGCCAGCAGTTCCACGGCGGCAGTGGATACCTGCGGGAATCCGCGATCGAGCGCATGGTTCGTGATGCGCGCGTCGAGTCTATCGGCGGTGGCGCCACCGAGGTTATGCTGGAAGAGGTGGCGAAACGAATGTGAACTTCGCGCGTACGGACCCACCCCGGTGACACGAGTGACCATGATACGGATTACGCTGGTCTGCGCCGCATCACCATCGTTAACCCTGGCACGACGACAATCGGGGCGACGCGGCGATTACGCACGCGACGATCTCGCTGCTCGATAGCGTGCACCCCGAGTTCGAACGGGCCCATCGCTACCTCGGAAGCGGTCCTAACACGCCCGACTACCACGGGAACCCGCTGTCCGATCTTGACCGTGACGGTGGCGTCGCAGCCATCGTTGGCGCCCCCTCCGGTTCGTTGTCGCGCTACCGGGCGCACGCCTCGGTTTGCTCATTCCCGGCCTCGGGCGGCGACCTGGCTTTGCGGTGATTCGCGGCAGCGATCTGGTCGTCGTGTCGTGAACGTTTTTGATCGACTTGCCGCGCAGCCCCGAAATCGCTGACCCAGCTTTTCGAGTCGGCCGAGCAGCCCTGTCAGCACCGCACAGCGTTTAAACTGAATGACGTCGCCGGTCTATCTTCTACACCCACCTTGGCCCCGGCGTTTAGGGCCATCGTAGTAGTCTCGCCGCTCGAGGGCGAGACCATCGATGCCCCTCATAGCCGAACCTGTCAGTTCGGCAAGCGTCGTTTCCAACAAGCGAGCCCCGCGAGACCGACCGCGAAAAGGATCCCCGATCCGGGTTCTGGGACGGGCTCCGGGTCAATGGGGTCGAGACCCGGAACCAACGGAACGTGCATGCCTAGCGTAGGGACGATACCCACCTGCCCGTCGCTCTCCCAACTATGGAACCAACCATTGTTGTTAATCGCGACCGCGCGCGGATCGGTGGTGAAACTAAAAACGGAGAATTCTCCGGGCATCACGCCGAGCCCGACGCTGTTGCGGATATCCCACTCCATCGGTAGGCCCGAGCAGCAGTTATGCTCCCACGGTGGCGTGCTACTTGGGTTCGGGACGATGTCACCAATTTCGGGGATGGGAGACGGCAGGAAGAGTTCAAAACCGGAGAAGCCATTGGTGGCTCCCGGGTTGGGATCATAACTGTTATTCGTGACGGTATATTCCCACGAATAGATGCCGCCGTTGTCGAAGACGTCGAGCGCGATCTCAACCGAGCCACCATCATAGGCGTGGTCGAAATGGTCAATCAGTACGGCGCCCGCGGAATGCATGCCGAGCAGCAACAAGAACCCGTGAGTTAACTTCAATAATCGCTCAAACTTCATGAGTCACCCCTCCATGATAATATTCCTATTTAGTCAGCGTACAGTATCGAATTCGTACGCCCGCACGGCTAGAACATTACGCAAAATCCATACCGAGAACTGTAATTGTCTACTTTATCTTGGATAAACGAATCGGCGGGGCATAAACCGATCGCACGGTGTAAAATTCTTTGACATTTCGAGCGCACCGAACGCCAGTTTTGCAGCGAACTTTTTAGGAAATTTTACAGCACTCTATACATGGTTATAAGTGTAAAGCACAGTTTTACGACGGCGCCACGTATTAGGCGAGGGCTTGTAGGGTAGCGGGGAGATTGTATCCGGCGTATCAGGTATAGCGCTTTCGACCCGGTACTGTCCCTCATATGTGTTCCGGATTTCACAAATGCGCAACCCTATCGACGCATCGGTTTCCAGTCCGTCGGCTTCAGTCGGTGTTGAACCCGCTGCCGCGTTACGCGAGCGTGGCGCAGATGTGGGAACTGGTGTATGCGCAATCCGCTCGAGGGTGAAAATCTCGCTGCGGACGGTCCACGCATGATGGCGATCATGCGCTATATTAAGCAAGCGCGTCCCAGCATCGAACTCAAAACAGGGAAATACAAAAAGTGGCAAATGAAGGCTACCACGAACCCGTCGAAGAACTCGACGATGACATTCGGGATATGCACCGGGCGATCACCTCGCTAATGGAGGAACTGGAGGCGGTCGACTGGTACAACCAAAGGGTTAGCGCGTGCAAGGACAGCGAGCTGCGCGCGATACTCGCGCATAACCGGGATGAAGAAAAAGAACACGCGGCAATGTTGCTCGAGTGGATCCGCCACAAGGATCCCAGTTTCGACAAAGAACTGAAGGATTATCTCTTCACGGACAAGCCGATAGCGCATCCATAGCGCCGCGCGGCCGACCTCGAACAACTGCCGGTGCACCCAGTTCGAGCGGAGTTCGGACCACGCCTGCGATAGACTTCCGCGGGTCGAGCCTGCATGAACGACGTCACGGCACGATCGAACAACATAAGAGTTCAGTACCCGTATCGATCCTTATTGATCGCTAAACATCGGCGCACCTCACGCGGCCGAACGCGTTTGTGCGTCGCCCCGTAACCGGGCCAGCAGCTCGTCGGCGCTAAGCAGCTCGGAAATGAATCCGTCCTTGAGGGTCTCGACCGTGATGCGATGCATAGTCGCGGCATCGGTGCCGTCATTAGAGCCCATCGTGCAATTGAGATCATCGATGAAGATCACATCGTAATCCCGGTTGAAGGCGTCGATAGACGTCGTCATGCAGCAATAGTTGGTCGCCATGCCGGTGACAACGACGGTGTTGCGTCCGCGACAGGGCGGGTTGCGCAAGTAAACATCGAGCGCCGTGCCATAGAAGCAACTGTATTTCGGTTTCGGCAAGTATATTTCGTACTCGTTCCACACCTCAGGCTTGAGTTCAACGACGACCTCCACGCCCGGTGTGCCGGAATTGAGCGACACGCCGTCGCGGATCGGCGCCCAACGTTCGAGCAAGGTGCCGCGCATATCAGTGGAGATCCCGTGCACGATCGGCACTTTGTGCTGGCGCGCAAAGGTCAGCACTTGGGCGAGTTTCTCGTACATGTCGCGGCCCGCATCGATGGCGAAGGGTTCGCCCTCGAGCAGAAAGTCGTTGATCATGTCGATGCAAATAATGACCGCGTCCTCGGCGAGCGGCTTCTGTGGATCAATACGGCTGTACATGGCGGTTCTCCCTCAGTACGGTGCGTCGGTCGTCGTGACTACGCGACGGGGAAACCTTAGCGGAGCTAGCGGACCGCGTCACTACCCAAGCGGGTATTTTAAGCCTGGATATTGCGCCAGGACCGCAGTAGTAAATCAGTGCGATCGCGTTTGCATCATGGTCTAACCTCATTGCTGTGCGATGCACACGAGTACTCGAGCGATCGCCACAAACGCAGTGAGCGCCTCGCGCAATCGCCGGGTTAAACCCGAAAACGGACGGCCGGATGCGGCGCACTTAAGCGCGAACCACCACCGAACAGCTTTTCGCGCGCAGTGCCGGGCGCGTACCGGGTTTTGTAGGCACCCCGACGTTGCAGTTCGGGCACGACGAGAGCGACGAATTCCGTCATGCATTCCGGCATCACGGTGTAGGCGAGGTTGAAACCATCGACGCCGGTTTCACCCATCCATTGCTGCATGTCGTCCGCGACGGTCTGTGGCGAGCCGACGATTACCGGTGCAACACCGCCGATGACTAAATGCTCGGCCCATTCCCGCACCGTACTGGCGCCGATCGAAGTCATGATCGTTTGAACCGCGTTGGAGTCGATGTCCTCGACGCACGCATCCGGGTCGAGCACCGAGAAGTCGATGCCGCTCCAGCCGGACAGCAGCGCCAGGCCACCCTCGTGCAAGCCATAACTCTGGTAATCGTTGAACTTCGTGCGCGCCTCCGCGTCGGTGTCCGCGACCACCACGGCCGCCAGCGCAAAGAACTTGACATCATCGACGGCGCGGCCAGCCGCGAGGATCTGTTCGCGCGAGGAACGCACGAAATTTGCGACGACTTCTCGCTTCCCGTCAGCGACGAACACGCACTCCGCGTTGGCGGCGGCAAACGCCTGCCCTTTAACGGAGGTTCCTGCTTGGAAAATAACCGGGGTGCGTTGCGGTGAAGGTTCGCACAGATGCACTGCCTCGAGGGCGAAGTATTCACCGTCGTGCCGGACACTGTGCACCTTGGCGGGATCGGTATAGATGCCGCGCGCGGCGTCGCGGATTACAGCGCCATCCTCCCAACTGCCTTCCCACAGCTTGTAGACGACTTCCATGAACTCCGCGGCGATGTCATAGCGGGTATCGTGTTCGGTCTGCTGTTGTTGTCCGACCCCTTTGGCGGCGCTGTTGAGGTAGCCGGTAACCACGTTCCAACCCATGCGACCGTTCGTCAGATGATCGAGTGAGGATATCAGCCGGGCGAAAGAGTAGGGGTGCAGGTAAGGGATCGCACCGGTGATGCCAAACCCAAGATGCTCGGTAACCGCGGCCATGACGGGGACCAGGGTAAACGGATCGTTTGTCGGTACCTGTGCGGCGGTCCGTAGCGCCGCTACGGGCGTACCGCCATAGACATCGTAAAGCCCGGTAACATCCGCCATGAAAAGGCCGTCGAACAGACCGCGCTCCAGCGTGCGCGCGAGGTCCTGCCAATAACGCATCGTGGCGTACTGATGACTCTGGTCGCGCGGATGTCGCCACAAACCGCAGGACTGATGGCTCGGGGTATTCATATCGAAAGCGTTTAGCAGAATGGTTTTACTCATCGAATTCGCTCCCTGTTCTTCTGCGGATCTGCCGCTCGTCGGCGAGGTTTACGCCCAATCGGCAAACTGTCCGCACCACCCACTTAGGCATACTCTCCTGACCGTAGACCATTTCCTAAAACTAAAACAGGCCGAGAATCTTCCCGTCTTTGTCGACGTCTATGCGCTCGGCCGCCGGAACTTTAGGCAAACCCGGCATCGTCATCATGTTACCGGCAATGGCGACGATAAATCGCGCCCCGGCGGACAGCCGTACCGCGCTGATTTCGACGACATGCCCGCTGGGTGCTCCGAGCACGGCGGGATCCGTCGAAAACGACATTTGCGTCTTAGCGATGCAAACGGGAAAGTGTCCGTAGTGCACGTTTAATTTTTCGATCTCAGCACGAACTTTTGCAGTGGCGCGGAGCTCATTCGCGCCGTAAATTTTCGTCGCCACGGCCTTCAGCTTATCCCATAGGGTGTCGGCATCGGCATACACATAACGGTGACGCCCGGGATTATTTTCGAGAACCTCGACCATTGCGCGGGCGAGATCTTCGGCTCCCGCACCGCCCTCGGCCCAATGGCGAGCGAGCACGGCGACGCCACCGAGCGCAGCGACTTTTGATTTCACCAGCGCCACTTCGGCATTCGTGTCGTCGCTAAAGTGATTGATACTAACAATGCACGGCAAGCCGTAATGTTCCGTAATGTTTTTGAGGTGGCGCTCAAGATTTACCATGCCCTGCTCTAAAGCCACCAAGTTCTCTTCGTTAAGCGCCTCTTGGGCCACACCGCCGTGGTACTTGAGCGCCCGGATCGTTGCCACGAGCACCACCGCGCCGGGTTTCAAGCCGGCCATACGGCACTTGATGTCGATGAATTTCTCAGCGCCTAGGTCGGCCCCGAAACCCGCTTCGGTGACGACATAATCGGCTAATTTCAGTGCCGTTTTGGTAGCCGCCACGCTGTTGCAGCCGTGCGCGATGTTGGCAAATGGCCCGCCGTGCACAAACGCCAAGTTGTTCTCCAAAGTCTGGACCAAATTGGGTTTGATCGCATCTTTGAGCAGCGCGGCCATGGCGCCGTGAGCGTTCAATTGCGCCGCTGTCACCGGTTCGCGTGCACCGCGCGTATAGGCAACGACGATGTTGCCGAGACGCTCGCGCAGATCGGCAAGCGAGGTGGCGAGGCAAAAGATCGCCATAACCTCGGAGGCAACGGTAATGTCGTAACCGTCTTCACGCGCAAAACCGTTGGCCGTGCCCCCCAGGCCCACAATAATTTTTCTGAGTGCGCGATCGTTCATGTCGACAACGCGCTTCCAGGTGATCAGACGCGGATCGATATCCAACGCGTTGCCGTGGTTAATATGATTGTCGAGCAGTGCGGCCAACAAATTGTGCGCGGCGCCGATGGCGTGAAAATCGCCCGTAAAATGCAGATTGATATCTTCCATCGGCACCACTTGGGCATAGCCCCCCCCGGCAGCACCCCCTTTGATGCCGAAGCATGGACCCAAGGATGGTTCGCGCAAACAGACGATGGTTTTCTGACCGATCCGATTCAGACCATCCGCAAGGCCCACACTCGTTGTCGTTTTGCCCTCCCCCGCGGGCGTTGGGCTGATCGCGGTGACTAAGATGAGCTTGCCATCGGGAGCCGACTCCAATGAGTCGATGTAATCTAAGGAAAGCTTGGCTTTGCAGTGCCCGTAGGGCTCGAGATGTTCGCTATTGATACCGAATTTTTCGGCGGCTAGATCGATGATGGCTTGTTTATTCGCTTGCTGAGCGATGTCGATGTCAGACATGGTCAACCCTTGGAAGATGATAAGACGAGCAGCGGGAATACTACGGCGTGATGTGCCACTCTGCACACCACACCGAGCTGGTTATTGTAAGACACATCGTCTCGGCGATGCGCGGTTACGCATCCACGACCGCCGCCCGGTGCGCGACGCACCGGCGGCATGGACTGAATAGATACGCGAATTGCTAAAATCGGCGCGTAATGTCGAAGCCGATAACGCGACCTTTGGCGAGCGGCGAAAACGTCCCACCCAAAGGCAATGGTCCTAGCAAGCGCGGCAACTGCGTATCGCCACCGTGTTTGACTTCGTCCAACAAGTTTTTGCCGTAAATCCCGAGGGTCCACTTGCCATCATTGGAATGAAAATCGATCCCCGCGTCCAGTATGTCTTGCTCAGTAATGAACCCGAGATTGTTGTCTGTAAACGGTGATTCGTCGCGGTGCGAGAAGGTCAGGCGGGAAATCAAATTTCCCCATTCAATTTCATGATCATGCACGACGCCAATGCTATAGGTCAGCTCCGCGGCCCGCGGCAAATCCAGTTTTTTGTCGGCACCGTCGAGCCTACCGTCACCGTTCAAATCGAAGCTGACCTTATCGTATTCTGCGTCTAGATAACCAAGGGAGCCAATCAGCACAAAGTTATGCGGTAAGGCGAAAGTGCCGTCCAGTTCGATACCGAGAATTTCCGCATCCGCGGTATTTTTGATCACCTGAACCACACCCGCGACCGGATCTGCGAGGTTGACCTCACGCTGCATATCCGAGATCTCATTGTAGAAAAACGCACCGTTCAAACGCGAATTACCGAAACGTGCTTTGAAGCCCACTTCGTAATTATCCACCTCTTCCTCATCGAACGGCCCGGGGCCGAAATTAACCGTATCGCGTGCCGTATTGCGCAGATTGTAGCCCCCGGAGCGAAAGCCACGCGTCCAGTGTGCGGAAGTTGTCGTTGAACTCATAAGCAACGCCAACTTTCGGTGACCAGCTACTCCATTCGTCATCGTCACGAAAATCGAACGGACAAGTATTTCTCGTCACGTCACACGGCGAATTGACGTTGAGGATGAGGGAGGCGATATCGGCTTCTTTGGATTCGTCGGTGTAGCGAATTCCCCCCGTAAGCGTGAGTTGATCGGTTATGTCGTAATCGAGTGCGACAAATACGCCGAGCGTCTCTACCGAATAGTCGCCACCGCCGTCTTGGGTAACGGCCGGGGTGTTATTCGGGGTCAACTCACCGAGCAATTCACGTTGTTCATGATAGGCGATTTCGTTATCGAAATAATACAATCCAGTCGTTACCCGCAAACGTTCGTTGAATACGCCGCTGTAGCGAAGTTCATTGCTGTATTGCCGTGCATCGATGATCGGATCGGCGTGAAATAGAAAATCAACCGTGCCGTCAATGTCCGAACGGGCCACGGATTCGAAATCACGCCAACCGAAAATGTTCGTCACCGTGCCGTTACCAAACAGGACATGCCAATCCAAGCGTGCGGAGACGAAATGGACTTCGTTTTCCTGAAAACCCGTTTCATCGATTGCAAAATCGTGTGAGTCACGATCAGAATTGGTAATCGCATTTGGAATGCCTGAACCATTCGTATGGGATTGTGCCGCAGCACCGTCATCGTCCGTATTACTGTATTCATACGTGATCCGCACTTCGATGTCATCGCGCGGCTCCCACAGAATACTTGGGCGGAACATATAAGTGCTGGCCTCGCCGTGTGCACTACCATCGATGCGATTTTCAAACCAGCCGCCGTCTTGATTCGTGTAGAACATCGCTTTCGCGCGCAGCGAGTCGCTCAACGGTCCGCCGACACTGCCCATCACATAATAATTCATTTCTTCACCGCCACCTTCTGCGGCAAAGCGCGCGGACGCAGTGAACTCTTCGGGCGGTTTTTTAGTATTGAGCAAAATCGCGCCACCGGTTACGTTGCGTCCAAACAAAATTCCCTGTGGTCCGCGCAGGACTTCGATCGATTGCAAGTCGAACATGTCGAACACAATGCCGTTATTCAATCCCATGTAGACGCCATCAACGAATACACCGACCGTTGGGTCGATCGACGGGATCGAACTATTTACGCCCAAACCACGGATCGAAAAATTGGCCGTGCCGCGCGTCGTTCCTACTTCGTCGAGCGCGACATTCGGCATGCCGACCGCTAAACTCGTCAAATCTCTCACTTTTAGGGTTTCGATTTGGTCAGCATTCAGGGCACTAACGGATAAGGGGACTTCACCAAGTGCCTCTTCGCGTTTACGCGCGGTGACGACCACTTCTTCGACCAAGCTGGATGCGCCGAGCGTGCCCTCCGATTCCTGGGCGAGCGCAGCAAAAGCGCTCGCGCCGCAAGCAAAAACGATGCTGCCGCAGCGCGCCAGCAAACGACGCCGTAGTTGGCCGGAAAACTTCAGCGACATCATTTCTACCCCCCTTTAGGAATCACCTAGTGCTTTTCAGGCCCGCTGTTGCCAGGCGCTATATTAAACCATAAGCGTGCAACATGATTTGCGGGTGGTGACATGGGGAGTACGGACAGACTATTAATTCACCAGATAAATAATCTATGTTTTAAATATCCATTTCATTTATCTATCGGCTTCGTCAATACTTGCCCTCAACAATGACGCCGCAATGAGCAGCGCCAGCATCACTCAGCAAGGAACTCAACATGAACAAGCACACCGCCAATGCAAACCTCGCACACAGCGAAAACCCCAATAAGGCCAACCGCCTCGCCGTCACCGTCATCTCCCTAACCACTGCCTCCCTGTGGGTGCTGCTCGCCGTGAGCTTAAGCACCAGCTTGCAGGTCCCAGGGATCAGCTAAGCACCACATCACAGGCGCGCGCACAGGGTGTCCCCGCACCCTCGCTCGCGCCCTGGGACACAACGGCGGAGACGCTTTCGTCGGCTAAAAGTGGGACCTTAGTCTAGCGTTTTTCGGCATTTACCTCGCCCGGATAGCTGCGCACCGCGCGGCAGACGCGCATCGCATTCTCTGTCACACTTGGCGCTGCCAACCGGAGAACATGAGTAGGTGAGACTCGCCACGCTGTCACGTCGAGCGGCCCTCGAAAAACTTGCATCCGGCACCGTGTTGGCCGCCTTGAGCGGCATTCGCTCGCGCGCCTTGTGCGCCGCCGACACCGCCAATTCATCTGTCGCGACGATCCCGAAGTTCACCGGCAAGCAGATCACTCGCGCGCACGACAGTTACGAACTATGGCGTCAATCCATGGTTTGGCATGCGTGGAAACCTAGCCGTTATCCTGACTTGATCGTGCAAGCGCGCGACGAGGACGATATCGCGGCAGCGGTCAACTATGCGGCACAAAATGACATCAAGATCGCGGTGCGCAGCGGCGGCCACAACCCCCTCGCGCCAGCGATTCGCGACGGCGGTATGTGCCTCGATCTTTCCGGCTTAACCGACGTGCAGGTCGACGCCGAACGGCAGCGAGCATCGATACAGACCGGCGTACGCAGTAGGCAGCTCATCAACGAATTGGCGCCGCATGGCATGTCGTTCCCAACCCCCCATTGCGCCTCCGTCGGCATGGGCGGGTTTCTTCTGGGCGGCGGGCTCGGTTGGAATCATCCGTACCGTGAGGGCGTCGCGACGCTCAATATCGAGGGAGCCGAGTTAATTACCGCGCACGGCAAACGCATTCGTGCGACGCCGACAGAAAACGCTGAATTATTGTGGGCAGTGCGCGGCGGTGGCCCCGGCTTGTTTGCAGTCGTGACACGCATGCATTTGAAAGTCTATCCGGCACCGAATGCCATTCTTGCCAGCACTTATGTCATACCACTGGCGCACCTGGAGACCGTGACAACAGCGCTCGCTGCCATCAGCACCGCGGCGGCATCCAAATTAGAGATCTTATGTGTGCTGATCCACGACCCGACCGCGGCACCAGACGTAGCAGCGGAGCAATCGAAAATCTGTTTTCTCACCGGCTTCGCGTTCGGCGACTCGGCGGCGGAATCGGCTGCGATGCTCGCCCCGATTAGCGCCTCGGCTATCGCCACTGTCGCTGAGGTCAAACACGAGAACCAGCCTTACACCTTCGAACGCTTATATCCCGATTTTTTTGGCACCGACAAGCCGGGTGGTTACCTCGGCCGTTACGCCGCTGAGAGTGCTTTCACCGATCAGCCCGGGGAAATCCTCCTCGCCATGGCGGATCATTTTCGCTGGGCACCTTCACCGATTTGCCATGTCATCGCCAGCTACGGACTGAACTTGCGCCAACGTGAAGATGCGTGTTTCTCAGGCGCCGCGCGCCATTATGTGGGCTGTTTTTCGATCTGGGACGATGCCAAAGACGACGAACGAGGTTTTGCTTGGCTCGACCAAGCCGTGCCCATCATGGCTCCGTTTGCCACAGGTCATTATGTCAACGAAGTCGAAGTTCGGAATCGTCCGGACCGCATCAGGTCATGTTACTCGGACGCTGCGTGGAATCGCCTGCGGGCGCTACGCGCGAAATACGATCCGCAGCAGGTGTTCCATACATACCTAGGGCAAGCCTAAGCGGCTGGATCCGCGCGCGCGTACCTCGACAACGAGGTGAGTTTGTGAGCGAATACGACCAATAGTGATCGCTCGCAACGGCAGTCGACGACAACAATTAGCTTATGAGAAGGGGATTAGCGCATGAGCATTACCGAATATAGCGAGTCGATGGTCTCGCCATGGCTGCCCTGGTGGCGAAGGGCGAGCTTACCGCGCTCGAACTGACGGAGGAGGCGATACGCCGGATCGAAGCGCTCAATCCACAGCTAAACGCGATCGTATATAAGATGTACGAGCACGCTCGCGACGTGGCAAAAAAGCCGGTTCCCGGGACGTTTTCCGGCGTATCGTTCGTACTGAAGGACGTGACGTCTCACTACGCCGGTACGCCGACGACGCACGGCACGCGTCTGCTCGCAGACGTCCCAGCTTCGTACTATGACACCGAGATTGTGAAACGTTTCAAACGCGCCGGTCTCGTCACCGTGGCAAAAACAAATACTCCGGAGCTTGCGCTCACGCCCACGGCGGCGCCGGCGCTTCATGGCGCGAGTCACAATCCGTCGGATCTCGATCTCACCACCGGGGGTTCTAACGGCGGTCGCGGCGCGGCGGTCGAACATGCGGCAACATTGTGTGGCGATCTCGGACACCACGTCGAAGAAGCATGCCCGCGGTTGCCGGAGGAATTAGCCGTTACCCGGGGCGAAGCATTCTTGGGCACGATCGCCATTGAGACCGCACGTGACATCGAGGGACTCGCAGCGCTCGTGGGTCGCGAAGCGAGCAGCAAAGGCATCGAGCCAGCGGTCTGGTCTTATGCACATTATGGCCATAACTTCTCGGGTGTTGACGCCGTTCGATTTCGTCGTGTGTCGCACGCTACGGCGCGTGCTGTGGGCCCGTTCTTTGAAGACTATGCTGTTTACTTATCACCAACCCTCGACAAACCGCCCGTGCCGCTCGGGAACATCAGCGTGCAAGTACCCAACTGGGAGCCGTTTTTCGACAATATATTTGATTTCATGCCGTCCACATCATTGTTCAATATCACCGGTTCGGCGGGCGTCTCTCTGCCACTGTGGTGGAACGCCGATGAGCTACCGATCGGTTGCCAGTTCATAACCCGCATGGGGCGTGACGGCTTGCTGTTGAGCTTAGCGGCACAAATCGAATGCGCCGGTGGCACTCGCGCCGCCCACAGATACGCGCGTGAGTCGTGATAAGTGCGCGAATAAACCCATCAGGGATGCCTTGGACTCGGCGCACAAGTTTGCTCACCTACCGCCGCGCATGCACATGGTACGACGATAAACGCGATTTCCTACCCACTTCGGTACGATGTCTAAGGTTTCTTTAACTGTAGAGTTACTCCCTGCCGGGCGAACTTTTGGGGAACTTTTGGGTCGGGCACACAAAACCTCTGCTAACTCAGCAAATTGAGTTTCTTGGCATTGATCTATGAACCGTTGTAGCCAGCGCTATGCAAGCGCCGCACGCCATGGGAAGGTCGACTAGCGCGTGGCGCGCAGTCGTTGCATCACGCGCGCGACCATCGCATCGCAGCGACGGCCGGCAAATTCAAAAGCGTGTGGCGCCGCTGATTCAAGGTCACGGCTAAGGGATGCTTGCATCAGTTTACGCGCTCGGTGATAACGCGTCTTCACGGTTGCCTCGTTGATGTCCAGACTGGCGGCGGTTTCTTTAACGCTTAGTTCATGTATGGCGCGTAGCACAACGACCGCCCGAAAATCCTCAGGGAGTTGATCGACGGCGTCTTCAATGAGCTCTGCGAGCTGATTATTTGCGACTACCTGGACGGGATCAGAGCGCACTATTGCGAGCCGCTCGTGGGACTCCGGCGTATCCGCACGAGCTACCTCACCGTGTTTTGCATATTTTCGATCTTTCCGCTTGATCATGAGCGCCTCGTTAACGACGATGCGCGTAAGCCACGCGCCGAAACTTCCATGGGGTGCGAAGCGGTCAAGCTTATAATAAGCCGATATATACGCTTCTTGTACCGCATCCTCCGCCGCATCGTTGTCCTTCAGGATGCTCCGTGCGGCGCGAAAAAGCCGCTGATTATAACGTCGCATGATAATTTCAAACGAACAAACATCGCCTGCCAAGACACGTTCAATCGCCACATCGTCGGGCACGGATGCGATCGAGCTCGCAGAGAATTCATCGGTATTCGTATCGGATTCCTGCATTGGCGATCCCCTAATGGCCTCGGTACGCGCCCGTTCCAATCACTGCTTCTCGCGGCCCCCGCGGGGCGCACAGACCGAGGATCGGCTCGCTCGCTCGATATAGGCGATGAGGTCGCGGCGGTCCGCAGCCGCGACAATGCCGCTGTAGCCCATTGTCGTACCTGGCACCATCGTTATGGGCGCGGCTAGAAAGCGATCCAAATTCTTGCGGGTCCAAACGATGCGCAATTTGCGCATCGCGTCCGAATAGTTGAATCCCGCAACGCTGCCGGCGATCCTACCCACTAGTCCACAATGTTTTGGTCCCGTGCGATTGCGCGCCAAAGAATGGCAGCCCAGACAACGCGCGTAAAGCGACTCACCACGATCGGGGTTAACGCCGTGGCCATAGTCGCTAGCCACGGCCGGTAGCGTTGCTAGCAACGCGCCGAGCAACGTGATGACCGCGCTTTGACGTCGCGGCACGTCTGAGCTCGCACGCGAACTTCCATGCGCTAACTTAAGCGGCACACTATTCACGAGAAAAAAGCGCCGGGCACCGGGTCGAGCCCAAGCGCTTGACGCAAAATCGCCCAGTGCATGGCTTCATCGGAGAGAATGCTCGCAGCGGCCAAGGACAAGTCGCGATTATCGAATAGCGGAATAGCGGCCGCATAGGCGCTGACCGCGCCGCGCTCGAGATCAGCGGCGAATTTCAACACCTCCGCTTGACCGTTAAGCTCAGCGAGAGGAAAGTCGTATGACGCCGGCGGCGCCGACGGTTCGCCACCCAATTTAACGATGGTTGTAGCCAGTAGATCGCTGTGCGCCCGGTGGTGGTCCTGAAAAGCCGCGGCGACCTTGAGCACGGCCGCTTCTAGGAGACCGCTCTTAGCACCCACTTCATAGGCAGCGACCGCCTCACGCTCCGCAGCCAAGGCCGTATTCAAGATCCGTACGTCGTTCGCGGCATCGGTCGCGGCGTAACCGTCGGCGGCAACGCCTTTGGTGTAACCAGCGAGCAAGGCGATCGCGGTACCTGAAAGCGTCACGTTCATTGAGCTGAACAGGAAGTTGCGGCGCGGCACGTCTAGCTTGCTGCGCGAGCGCTTGGATAGCTTATTGGCATTATTTGCTTCCATTTTCTAATCCTCGGGATTATTGCTAACGGATGTGCCAGGCGGGACGCGCCGCGGCACAAATGATGTATGTAAATAATGCTTCTAAGCGCTGAGAAGTTCCCGCCCCAGACGTCGTGCCACTTACAATGACTTCAAGTACTGCCCCAACTGATAGCGTTCCGCCTCGTTCAGCCCTAAGCCAAAAAATGTGTTGTAGTGCACGATCACTTCGTCGAGATGCGCAAATCTTCCGTCGTGGAAAAAGCCACCCTTAGTATGCGTCCATAGACCTTTAAGGGGTGTTGTTCGATACCCTTCATCGGGGCTGCGTCCGGCTTGAAAGCCATCGATACCAATCTCCTCTGGCTTGTGGAGGTTCCATCCGGGCTCGGTAAAGAGTGGCGGCACATGGCAACTACTGCATCGCGCCTTACCAACAAATAGCGCTTCGCCAGCCGCTGCTGCGCGGCGATCGAATGAACGCCGCGGTGGTTTCGGTGAGTTTAGCGATAGTTGGTACAAATGTAGCGCCGGGAGCTTAGCGGTGACCTGATCCTGATCGGGGGCAATGCGCACGTCATCGAAACCGTTGGCGGCCGCAATCGGAAACTTACTGGCGTCGCGTAAGCGCGGATCGTAGAGGCGCCCTTGACCCCCCATTTCCAGGACCGCGACCAGTGCGTTCCAGTGGGCGACCGAGCCCCAACCCGTCGAGGTATGAAGGTTGACCCCAGCTAACCCGAATGCCGGCGGGATCAGCGTTGCAGCAGAGCGGCCATCGGGCTGAAAAGCCTTGCCGTCGAGAAACAACGCTGCGTCGAACTTGCCGGGCCCCCAGGTATGCAACACCTGCCGCACGGTGCCTTCATCAACGCCGAGCAGCTGCGCGAACGGCGTCAGATCCGGGGCGGCGGCAATAATGCGACCGACATCGAGGTCGCGGTTAGCCCAGCCATCCAAGCGCCGGCCGATACCTGGCGCTAGAGTATCGTCAACTTGACTGTGGCACAGTGCGCACTGCAAGCCGACGGACTCGATTTGACCATAGGCGTCAAAGAATCCGGTAACACCGACCACGGCATCGAGCTTGAGCAATGCGAGCGTGACCGCAGGATCATCAAGGTTGATGTGGCCACGCTTGAGCTGACGACGCAGGCGCCGCGGCAACGCCTCGACATCGACCTTCAGGCCGAGGTGTAAGGCCACAGCGGGACTGACGCCGGGCCCCACACCGCCGTGATCCTCACCCGCGAGCGCTTCATGCAGGCGCAACGTGTCGCCCCAGAAAACCTGATTGCCGAAAGTATCGTAGCGAAATATTTCTCGACCCCGCTCGATCTGGGCGACAGCATTGGCGAGACTTCGATCATCATGGTTCCGCCGGTGCTTGCGATGATGACGCTCAGAATCCGCGTAAACGGCGCCGGTGAGGACCGCTACCGCGAGAATTGAGACCAAAATAAAACCGACGATGTCGTTCTTGCGCCACACGATATGTTCCTCCCGGATCTCCACTGTTGGATGGGACGGCGCGGTTATCAGTCACGCTCCAATAGGATTAATGCAACGGGAGGGCGTTTGGTTCCCGAACGGATCATGCGCGGCCATTTAGCGGCGAGCGAACGTGCCGCTAAATGGCAAAACGACAGCGGTAGTCGGCATGCGCGAGCGCGTTTAGAGCGTCACTAAGGGGACTGCTCTCGCGGGTATCTAACGCCTAAACAATCGCGGCGCGGTTCTTGGGCGCACGCCTATCCAGAAAATTCACCAAATAAATAATCTATGTTTTAAATATCCATTTCATTTATCTATCGGCTTCGTCAATACTTGCCCTCAACAATGACGCCGCAATGAGCAGCGCCAGCATCACTCAGCAAGGAACTCAACATGAACAAGCACACCGCCAATGCAAACCTCGCACACAGCGAAAACCCCAATAAGGCCAACCGCCTCGCCGTCACCGTCATCTCCCTAACCACTGCCTCCCTGTGGGTGCTGCTCGCCGTGAGCTTAAGCACCAGCTTGCAGGTCCCAGGGATCAGCTAGAGCGTTTCGTTACCGAACTTGGCCGGCCAATGATCACATGCGGCCAAACCTTCTAAAGCCAGTCCATAGGGAAGGTTGTCCAACATCGCGCGCTTGACTTGATGTAGCACGGCTTCGCGCGTTAGCCGCACGGTAAGCTCTGGTCGTTTGCGAATGTTGCGTGCCAGTGACCAAGCACGTTCTAGGAGATCGGCCTGCGGCACGATTTCGTTGACGATGCCCAGACGCTGCGCCTCCTGCGCGGAGAGTTCTTGGCCCGTCATCAGGAAGTAGCGACCACGGTTGAGACCTAGCAACATCGGCCACACGACATGCACGCCATCGCCGGGGACTAAGCCGCTGGGAAAGTGCGGCGCATCCTGAAACGTCGCATGATCGGCTGCTAAAACGATATCACATAGCAGCGCAAGTTCTGCGTGCACGCTTGCTGGACCGTTGACCGCCGCGATCATCGGCGCTTGGATCTCCAGCAAATTCATGAGCAAACGCTTGGCATCGGGCAGCACATGTTCGCCCCAAACTTTCGCGTCGAGCGCGCCGCCGCCGAGGTCTTCGTTGTGAATAAAGGTCGTGCCGGAACCTGTAAAGATGATCACCTTGTTATCCGGATCGCTCGCGATATCGGCGAAGCAATAACCTAATTCTTGGTGGGGCGCGAATCCCCAAATTACATCACCATCATTACTATGCATCGAGATCTGCAAGATCCCGTCTTCGCGATGAAATTTAATGTGTTCATACTTTTTCGAATATTCGTCCAATGATGGAACTTGCATCGTTGTACCCCCTAAATAGCGAACGAAATGGTCGCCTAGCGATCGCTGAGAAAACCTATCACGCGACCAAGGAGTGTATAGTACAAGGAAGAATGGCTTCCCACTTACTACAACGGCAAAAGCTTGTCGAATAGCGAATGCTTGGGTCGAATTGCGGAGCGGACATGGCGCTATACAGAGACTTCGAAACACAGGAAGAAATCGATGCCGAGTACAACGTTGAATTGAGCGTACCGGACTTCACCATATACGCCGATCAGTTTATCAACGAAAGCCGCACCACCCGGGCGCGGTTGGCGTGTAACTTGGACTTACAGTTTGGACCCACTCGCGAGGAGACGCTCGATATTTTCCCTGCCGCTGATCCCAACGCGCCGATTTTAGTATTCATACATGGGGGTTACTGGCGGCGTTTAAGCAGTAAGGAATTCAGTTTCGTCGCAACTGCACCCAGTGCGCGTGGCTGCACCGTCGTGGTAACAAATTATTCGCTGTGCCCGAAAGTGAGCATGGCAGAAATTACGCGACAATCTCGCGCCGCACTAGCGTGGCTCTACACTACACCGATTGAATACAATGGTGACCGCGAGCGGATCTATGTCGCTGGTCATTCAGCCGGCGCGCAGCAAGCCGCGATGTTACTCGCTACCGATTGGCTGGGGGAATATGACTTACCCGCGGACATCATCAAGGGTGGCGTAATGATCAGCGGTCTCTACGATCTTCGCCCCCTGCGCTACAGCTTCGTGCAACCGAAGCTACTGCTGAATTACGAGCTCATCCAACAGCAAAGCCCGCTTTTTCACTTACCCGATAAAGCCCCGCCCGTGTTGATTAGCGTGGGATCAGCCGAACCTTCCGAATTCCGGCGCCAGTCGCGCGAGTATTTCGATGCCTGGACGCATGCGGGTTTGGCCGGCGAGTATTTCGAACAAGCGGACAAGAATCATTTCAGTGCCATCGATGGTTTTCTCGATCGGAATAGTAATTTGTTCACGCGCATAACGGCGCTCTGCGATTTTTGAGCGCCTCGCCCTGAGCGGCAGGGCCGTGCTTTATGACATCGAGCCGATCGTCGCGTAGAGTGCGAAACCAACGAAATTGCCGCGCGCATAACCCAAGGTTCCACACAGTAGCGCGGGCAATACGAGGTCGTCGCGTTTAAACGAAAGCGCCATGGCCGCAGCGATCGGTGCCCCCAGCGCACATGCATTGGAGGCGATGAAGGTTTGTTCGATATCGAGTTTGAATAACTTCGCGCCGATGATGATGCACAAGAAATGAACGCCCAATATCAAGGTGCAAAACAGTATTATTGCACCACCGAACGTTTGCACCGCGTGAATGCTGGCCGCCGCGTCGATAGCACCGAACAGTATTTGCAGCAACACGAAACCCATGCCGCGGGCGGCATCCAAAGCGCCAAAGAAGCGCGGAAAACAGGTTGCCAAGGCTACGCTCAGCACCGTAATTGTTTAGTACCGCAGCGCCGGGCCACTGCAACTGTGCCTGAAGCGCGGCGCCGGCGGCGCAAATCGTCGCACTGATGGTTAACGCATAGAGCAGCCGATTGGGCAAAAATGGCACACCTGCTGACAGTACCGTTTGTGGCTCAGCTTGTGCTTCTGAGCTGCCGAGAAAGGCAGCGAAAAACGCGACGCTTCCAAACAGAAATAGCGGGATCAAATAGATGATTACGACCAAGTTCCCGGCGGCAACTACCGCCGCCAATGAGCCATCCTCAACCCAGCCGAGTGCCGTGCCGCCCCCATAAGCCGCCGCCAAAGTCGCGGCAATCTGGCTATCGTGCGCGCCCAAGGAAACGCCGATATAGGCTAGCAGGCTGCCGCTCAGCCGAGGTGATGATTTCTCCAGCTATTCCAATGCACGACCTCCTCAGGCAGTCTCCGCGTCGCGGGTTTGAAACTATCGCCGGTGTAATAAGCAATTGATAGTAGCACCGTTTGCGTGACGTCATCGGGCATATCGAGCACACGCGCTGCAGCTGGCGCGTTTTTCAAATGTCCGCCGCTGAAACAACTAGCAAGCGCGCAGATCAGCTACCATGGTTAGCAGCCACATTAGCTAGGGGGCGAACACGCGCCACACCGCCAACCGCCTCCACAGTCGCGTTTCAACAAGCTCTAATTTCGATCTTGACCCTCAGCGCCAACACTCTGTCGGACTTGCATAACACTTACAAAGATCGGCGTTCTACTTAGAATTAGTTATTCTTCCAGGGCCGCGGTTATGATGCCCTCGGCATCGACGTCATTAACTATGATAGTTACTAATTTTTTTATGATGGGAGCGTCTTTTTATGAGTGATCAGCGCATTGTGTTACGTACCGGTGAGGCTTTGGTTGCAGGGGGACCACCAGGGACTGCGGCGGAACCCGAAATCGTGATCGGTGAACTAGACGGACCGGTGGGTACTGCGATCGCGACGTTAACCGGTGATCAGGCCAAAGGGCACAGCAAAGTCTTTGCTATTCTCAATACCGACATCCAAGTCCGACCGGTGACCCTCATGGTCAGCAAAGTGACTGTGAACAATAATCGTTACACAAATATTTTGATGGGCACCGTGCAAAGCGCGATCGCCAATGGCGTTTTGGATGCCGTGCGTGCCGGGGACATACCTAAAGAAAGGGTCAACGATTTAGGCATTATTTGTTCGGTATGGTTGAAACCTAGCGTCGCGAGTGACGACAACCTAGACCATAAGAAATTATTTGAAATACACCGCGAAGCAACGGCGCGTGCGCTCGGCAAAGCGATGCGAAACGAACCCAGTATCGATTGGCTCCTAGCGCATCAAGAAGAGATCACGCATAAGTATTATCAACTTGGTTTAGAAGGAAAGATCTAAGCAAATTACTAAATTCCCAGTAATATTTTTACCGCGATTTTATCAAAATCATATGTTAGCTTAGCCACTATTCCGTTCGGCTGAAGACATGCTAGGAGGGCATCATGACAAGGCGACCTCTATGTTCGTACATCTTGACCGGGATCTTAACCAGTGTGTATGTGGCAACGACCACTGCTGCAGAAATCGTAGCCGCGGGTAGTACCAATTTCGGTCCAGGCATTTGCACCGGTACAAGTAGCCAGGTTGACAGGGAACCGAATCCTCCCGGCAGTGCTTTCACGCGGTCATGGGTTCGTGTCAACGAAGTCGGCGCAGGATACGAATATGCGGCATCGTCCGATATCGGCCTATTGGAGTTGAAAGTCTATGGACAACTAGATAAGACCGAGGACGACATTGAATGTGGTGTCGTTAATGCGCAGGCCCGCCTCAACGATGTGGTGACGCTCCAGAGTGATTCGCCGGATAACTACGACGTGACGATGACCTTGGACATTGATGGAACTATCACGATCATGAATGGTAATGCACGTGGTGGTGCGAGCATTGCCTTTGGCGAGGTCGGGACGCTACGAGCGCGTGACTTTGGTAGCTACGCGACAGGCGGGGCTGTTAGCGACCAGTTGTCAGTGACGCGAACGTTTAACGGTGATGTTGATGTAAACATAACGGCGTCGCTATTTTTTACCATAAGCGAAGTTTTAGCGGGCGGATTCGTCGAAGGTAGACTGGACAATACGGCCAGCTTACGGTTGCATTTGCCGCCGGGAGTCACAATTCACGACTCAGAATCCGGCACCTTTAACGTCGTGATAACGCCGATCCCGATTCCCGCCAGTTTGTTGCTCTTCGCACCGGGCCTGTTCGCGCTGGGCTTATTGCGCCCATCCCGGTGCTGGCGAAGGCGTGGCTTCTGACCGAACTGGTCGCAGGCCTGACGACGGAGGGCGCGTACGACCTCGACCGGGTTACTCACAACCGTTGTGCCACCCTCCAGAAATCCGTCCTTGTTCCGCTATAAGCCGCCCCTGAGAAAACCATAGCGGTGTGGTGTGGGCGCGCTCGTCTAAGTTCGTCTCTCTAGGGAAGCGCTCAAGCAAGCCTGTCCGGCCGCAGCACCCGTGGTTCTCGTGCAATTTAAAGCAACATCGCAAGGGCGACGAACGTGGCCAGCATCTCCTTGCCGGCCAGCGGGTCACCACAGATGATGTGGCGCGCCGACAATAACCCGAGTCCGATCGAAAGCCTTAGATCAACGGTACGATCAACAAAGCGACAATGTTGATGATCTTGATCAAAGGATTAACCGCAGGACCGGCGGTGTCTTTATAGGGGTCACCCACCGTATCGCCCGTAACCGCTGCCTTGTGGGCTTCCGAGCCTTTGCCGCCGAAGTTACCGTCTTCGATATATTTCTTAGCATTATCCCAGGCACCACCGCCGGTGGTCATGGAAATTGCGACGAATAAACCGGTGACAATCGTACCCATCAATACGCCGCCGAGCGCTTGTGGGCCGAGAAACACCCCTACGAGGATAGGTACCAAAATCGGGAGTAAAGACGGGATCATCATCTCCTTGATCGCTGCACGCGTGAGCAGGTCGACGGCCCGTGAGTACTCCGGCTTTGCCGTACCTTCCATAATGCCGGCAATTTCTCGGAATTGACGGCGTACTTCGTTCACGACCGAGCCCGCGGCGCGACCGACGGCCTCCATTGCCATCGCACCGAACAAATACGGCACCAGACCGCCGATGAACAAACCAATAATGACCATATGATTGGATAAATCAAAACTCATATGGTGCCCGGTCGTTTGCTCGAGTTTGTGGGTGTAGTCCGCAAACAAAACCAGGGCCGCTAAGCCAGCCGAACCGATCGCATAGCCTTTGGTTACTGCTTTGGTGGTGTTCCCGACAGCGTCCAGCGGATCGGTAATACCGCGGATCTCTTCGGGCAATTCCGCCATTTCAGCGATCCCGCCGGCGTTATCCGTGATCGGTCCATAAGCATCCAGCGCGACCACCATGCCCGTCATCGACAACATGGCTGTCGCCGCGATCGCGATCCCGTAGAGGCCGCCGATCTCGTAGGCGCCGAAAATCGCCGCGCAAACCGCGAGCACCGGATAGGCTGTCGCTTTCATCGACACCCCAAGCCCCGCAATAATATTAGTGGCGTGTCCAGTCTCCGAGGCAACAGCCACGTGTTTGACCGGTTTGTATTCCGTCCCGGTGTAGTATTCGGTGATCCATACGATCACGCCGGTGAGCACGAGACCGATCACCGCGCACCAAAACAGGTCCATCGCGTGCTCACCCATCATGCTGCGCGAGACGAAAAAAAACGCAATCGCTGCCAACACGCCCGAGATAGCGACACCTTTGTAGAGCGCCTTCATGATTTTCTGATCCGGTGCTTTGACGAAAAATGTACCGATGATCGAGGCGATGATCGAAACCCCTCCCAACATGAGCGGGTACAGCACGGCGCCGTCACCTAACTCGGAGACCATCAAATTCCCGAGCACCATGGTCGCCACAACGGTGACCGCGTACGTCTCGAACAAATCAGCCGCCATGCCGGCGCAATCACCAACATTGTCCCCGACATTGTCGGCGATCACCGCTGGGTTGCGCGGATCGTCTTCGGGGATCCCCGCTTCTACTTTGCCGACGAGATCGGCGCCAACGTCTGCACCCTTGGTAAAAATGCCGCCACCTAGTCGCGCAAAAATCGAAATGAGCGAACCGCCAAAGGCGAGGCCGATTAGGCCGTGCAGCGTCTGTTCGTGATCGGCGCCCAACAAGCCGGGCGCGAGCGCGTAATAGCCCGCGACACCCAGCAAGCCGAGGCCAACGACCAACATGCCCGTGACCGCGCCGCCGCGAAATGCGACGTCGAGCGCCGCCGCCATGCCCCGGTGAGCCGCCTCCGCGGTGCGCACGTTAGAACGCACCGAAATGTTCATACCGATATAACCGGCCGCGCCCGAGAGCAACGCACCGACGAGAAAACCGGTTGCCGTATACCAATCCAGCAAAAACCCCAGCAACAAAAATAGCACCGCGCCAACGATAGCGATCGTGGTGTACTGACGGTTCAAATACGCCGACGCACCCTGCTGCACCGCCTCGGCTATTTCGCGCATGCGCTCATTGCCTTGCGGCTGACTGAGGATCCAACGAACCGACCAAATACCGTAGCCAATGGCAAGTAAGCCGCAAAGAATGGAAAACCCTAAGGCGGACATGGTGTGCTCCTTAAAAAATAATCTGTCTTTTCGTGAAGCGGGCGCGCGGCCCAGGACCGGTCTCGTCGCACGCGACCGCGCAGTTGAATTTCATCGGTTTCAAACGCAGCCCCGCTCCCCATCCGGCGCGTAGAATTGTACTGGTGATTTATCCTAAGACAAAGTTTTTGCCCGTTTTTTTCGCGACCGCGGCGTTTTTCAGGCGTACATATCGAGGCAAACCAGCGACGAAAGGTGGGTAGTCTTCTCCTTGGATCAAGGGTTTTAAATAGGTCCGGCACGCGGGCGTAATGCCATAGCCGTCGTCGCGAATGAACGCGGCTGGCATTTTCTTCTCAACATTTGCGACCTCAGCCAGAGCCGCGTCCCCGATCCGCCACCGGTATGGTTCGTCTGACTCGCGCACAATAATCGGCATCACCGCATTCTTGCCCGCAAGCGCGTACTCAACGGCGGCCTTGCCCACGGCGTAGGCCTGTTCAACATCGGTCGCCGAGGCTATGTGTCGCGCGGCGCGTTGCAGATAGTCGGCCACCGCCCAGTGATATTTGTAACCCAATTCGGCTTTTACCAACGCCGCGATCACCGGTGCCACACCACCGAGTTGCGCGTGACCGAAAGCATCGCGTGTACCGGCTTCGGCGACAAACGCACCGGCAGCGTTTTTCAGACCTTCGGACACGACAATCGCGCAATAACCGTAGCGTTTTACACAAACATCGACGCGCGCCAGAAAATCCTTTTCATCAAACGTGACTTCGGGGAATAAAATCAAGTGGGGTGCATCACCCTCCTGTTCTTGAGCAAGTCCGCCAGCGGCGGCGATCCAACCCGCGTGGCGCCCCATCACCTCCATCACGAACACTTTCGTGGAGGTTTTAGCCATCGACGCCACATCGAAAGCGGCTTCCCGAATCGACACCGCAACATACTTAGCGACCGAACCAAATCCGGGGCAATTGTCTGTTACCGGCAAGTCGTTATCGACTGTTTTCGGGATCCCGATGCAGGTCAGTTGGTAACCTAACTGAGCGCTCAGTTGCGAGACTTTGTTCGTCGTATCCTGAGAATCACCACCGCCGTTGTAGAAAAAATATCCGATATCGTGCGCCGCGAACACCTCTATGAGACGCTCGTATTCGGCCCGATTTTCGTCTAATCCCTTAAGCTTGTAGCGACACGACCCGAACGCGCCAGACGGCGTATAGCGCAACGCCGCGATCGCTTCGTCCGATTCTGCCGAGGTGTCGATCAAATCTTCAGTTAATGCACCGATGATGCCATCGCGCCCCGCATACACCGTGCCGATTTTGGCCGAGTTTGCGCGCGCTGTTTGCAAGACCCCGCAAGCGGACGCGTTGATGACTGCCGTGACGCCACCCGATTGAGCGTAGAATGCGTTGCGTTTTGTTCCCATCACGACGAAGCGCCTTTATGCCAGCTTAACCGGCTTAACGTGAATAAATTGACCATCGTAACAACAGGTAAAACACCGCCGAATACCCGTCGCGCTATCGCATACTAACGCCGAGAAGAGTATTCTTGAAGCGTCGCTGGCGAACTTAAGCACTGGCTTAGGAGTCCTACTAGTGAGCTAGCTAGAACGATGTATTACGTCCGTAAACTTTTTTCCCGTCGAGCACAAATGACGCTCAAGCCTATGCGCCAGATGCTTTCGCGCGCATTATTGGCCGGTATTGTAATTCACCACGGCAACTTAGCGGCAGCGGTGGACTACGACGATCTCCCCGATATGGGTGATTCCGCCAGCGCGATCATTTCTCCGGAGCAAGAAAAGCAGCTCGGCGAGTCGTTTATGCGCCAGGTTCGCCGCCAAGCACCGCTCGTCGCCGATGAGGAAGTCGAAGACTATATTCAGAAACTCGGCGAGAGCTTGAGCACGCACGCCGAGTACAGCAACGACTTTACTTTTTTTGTGATCGATTCGCCGGTAATCAACGCCTTCGCTGTTCCGGGAGGCTACATCGGCGTGCACACGGGCTTGATTCTGAACTCGAAAAACGAGAGCGAAGTCGCCTCTGTGCTCGCTCATGAAGTCGTGCATGTAACGCAACGTCACGGTGCCCGCATGATTGAGGCCGCCAGTCAACTCAGCATACCAACGATGGCGGCGATGCTCGGTGCGATGGTCATGATGGCGATCAACCCTGAAATGGGCTACGCCGCGATGGCGGGTTTTCAAGCGGCGCAGGCGCAATATCAGATTAACTTTACTCGCGCGAATGAACAGGAAGCAGACCGCATTGGAATTAAGCTGCTCCACGAGAGTGGTTTTAACGTCGCGGCGATGCCCACGTTTTTCGAGCGTTTGCAGATCGCGAATCGCTACACCGATCCCAAACACATCCCGGAATATTTGCGCTCGCACCCGGTCACGGTCAATCGAATTGCAGAGGCACGTGATCGCGCGGAAAAAATGAATCAACGGATTGTGCGCGAAGACAGTTACGATTATTTTCTCGTGCGCACCAAACTCGATGTGCTGGGGGCCCACGATCCCGCACAAGCAAAACAACATTATGAATCCATCTTGCGCGACGGGAACTATCGGCATGAAGAGGTTGCTCGTTACGGCCACGCCCTCGCATTGACCCAGGCAGGCGACTTTCAGCGCGCTCGTATTGCGTTTGATAAGTTGCTCGTCACCGCACCCAACATAATCGCCTTCCGGCTCGGCCGCGCGCGTTTGGAACAAAAAGCCGGTAACTACACCGCCGCCCTCGACCACTATGCTGAGGCACGCGCCCTCGACCCACAGAGTCGCGCCGCGACGTATGGTTACGTGCAATTACTGACCGAGACGGGACACGCCGAGCAAGCAAAACAACTGCTTCGACGCTTTGGTCAACCTCTCCGCATAGACCCCACCTATTTCAAGTTACAAGCCGCCGCCGAAGAAAAGCTGGGCGAAAAAGCGAACGCTCATTATTCCCTCGCCGAGTATTATCGCAGCGTCGGAGAGCTGCGCTTCGCGGCGGAACAATTAAGGCTGGCGCAGACCGTGCCCGAACTAACGCATTATCAACGCCATCGCATCAATGCGCGTTTGGACGAAGTCTATAGAGAGCTCGATAGTCTCGAACGGGACCGGCGCAAGCAACGGGGCCGCGATGAGAGTGGTCGACGGCGTTAAACCGGGCCTCAGCTACGCGAGTGTGCCGTTTGTGGTCTCCGCCGTAGCCGCAATAGGATGCTTGTTGGCGCCAGATGCGGGAGGTGATCCCCAGGCCGACCCGGCGATTGTCGCCGCCGGACGGCAAATCGCCTTCGCGACTGAGCGCGGCAATTGCCTCGCCTGCCACGAGATCAACGGTGGCACACAGATGGGCAACATCGGACCCTCGCTGCGCCAGGTGCGAGCTCGGTTTCCTAAGCGCCAAGCACTGCGCGCAAGGATTTGGGACGCGAGTGCTTTTAACCCCAACTCGATCATGCCACCGTTCGGACGCCATCGAATTCTTACTGAGTCAGAAATCTATGCGTTGGTTGAATTTCTCTACCTACAATCATCCCCCAAACAACGCCCTGACCGCTAAGCGCCGCACCCGGCCGCAAGCGATGCACGCCACGAATCCAGCAAGTTGCCGTGAAGTTGTCGTCGCCGCGTCACCTACGCGAGGGAAGGATCGCAGATGGCTGCTAAAGTCCTTGCTTGCTGCAACCCTAGTGCCGCTGTGCGCATATTGTCAACGCAGTGCCGCCAGTCCCCGACCGCAAACCGGTTTCGACGCCGAGACACCGGAGGCGACGCTCACAGCCTTGTTTGGCCCCCAACCCTTGGTGGAAAGCGATCAAGTGCGGATCGGCGTGGCGGAGTTAGCCGCAGATGGCGCTGTAGTACCCGTGAAAGTGACAGTCAATGCCTCCGAGGTAGCGGAAATTGCTTTGGTCGCGACCAAAAACCCGGTTCCGCTGATTGCAACGTTCCGTTTCGCGCCAGGCACCAAGCCGTTTATCGCGACACGTGTCAAACTCGCTGAGACTTCCGAGATCCTCGCCGTAGCGCGGACACCTAAGGCGTTGCTAATGGCGCGCAAGCACGTTGAAGTCACGATCGGTGGATGTAGCGGCTGATGGTGACCGGCGACACGATCAAAGTACGTACGAGACTCAAGGGCACGCGCCTCACCGTGCAAGCCTTGTTTCGCCATCCGATGTACGTTGGGGGGCGACGGGAGGACGGTAGCTGGCGCCCCCCGCACTATATTCTTCACGTGCAATGCAAGCTCGGTGATCGGGTCGTTTTGGAAGCGCACTGGGGTGCGGGCATTGCCCACAATCCGTATTTGTCGTTTGTCGTCGATGACGTGCGGGCGGGCGATTACCTCACCTTGTCTTGGCGTGACAATCGCGATGCGCAGGACTGCTTGGAATTCACCGCCTGACATGCAACACCCTGCACTAAGCCAGCGTCTAAAGCGAACCGCAACTTTGATCTGCCTCATCGTTGCTTGCGGCGTTGCGAGCAGCGATCCTGAGGACGATCGTCGAACATTACGCACCATCTATGGCAAGCGTTTTCCGCATATCACCGTCGATCAGTTTGCCCACGGGGTTTATGCAACCGATCCCGCGCTCGCCGAGCAATGGCAGGCACTCGATGATTTTCCGCCCTATTCATTCTTGCTCGATGAAGGAAGCGAGGCGTTTCAAGCACCTTTGCAAGACGGTGCGCACTACGCCGATTGTTTCACCCAGCCGCCGGCGGAAATCGCGACGCAATTTCCGCGTTTCGACGACACCCGCAAAGAGATTGAAACCTTGGCCATGGCAATTAACCGGTGTCGCCGCGCCCACGGCGATGCGCGATTGCGGCTTGACGGCGGGACGCTGCTCGCAGTGCAGGCTTACTTAGGCTGGCTTGCACGCGGCGAACGTTTGGCGATACCGGACCCGCTGAGCCCGAGCGCCCGAGCACATTACGAGACCGGGCGCCGTCTGTTCTACAGTAAACGCGGGCAGCGAAACTTCTCCTGTGCCGACTGCCATGTCACGGCTGCCGGCCAGCGTTTACGTGAGCAAATATTGGCGCCGCTGCTCGGTGCCGTTAATCACCACCCCGTGTATGGCCTGAGTTGGGAAGGCTTCGGCAGCCTGCATCGGCGTTTCGCGGGTTGCCTGGAATATAGTGGTGCCGCGCCGTGGGCCAGCCAAAGCCCGGAATATCGTGCACTCGAGTATTTTTTAGCGCTCCTGGGACGTGGCCTCCCTATCGCGACTCCGGGGATAAATCCTTGAAATGAAGGTTTTTTTCGACACGACGCGCGCGTAAGCGCGGCCGGCTGCGCATTTGGTACGGCAATTGTTTACCAAAACGCTCGGCAAAAGACGCAAAAATAGTGTAAATTCCTGACCGTCGTCCGCACAGTGTGGCAATCGTCACAGAAATACCGCATAAAAGCGCTATGCTAGTGGACGTCGGCTAAGTGGGTCGTACTTGCGAGGACCGACCCTAAAATAAGATTTCGGCACATTTGGAAAATGGCAGGCTTATAACAACGATGCGCGTGCAGCACTGGGCCCTCAATACGTTCGATACCCTTTCACTTGTCAGCCTGGCGGTGGCCGCTATATCGCTCGCGGCCGCGGTATGGTCGGTTCCAATTGCCTCCGAGGTAGTATTGATGGGGATGTTTCGAACCCTACTATCCTACTCGGTGGCGTCGTTTTTAATCGTACGCTGTGTAGAGATCTTTCTCGTGGTACGACACACCCCTGCGATTCCTGTTCGCGGTACCACCATCCCCGCCGGCGATGAGACGCTAACGAGCGAAGCGACTCCGGTAGACGCAGACGACGATTATCAGCACGCGGCTTAGTACCGCTGCACCGCTGCGCGTTCGCACAGCCGTGCGCCGATTCCCGCGACCAAACCTCAAAAACGATTTGAGCGGAGGCTTTGAGCGCCGCCTTTTCGCGCTAGAATAGCGGCAGTGTAACGCTTGAAAGTTCACTAGTGGTGCGATCCATGTCGCATTTTAGTCTTTGCATCATCCACATAGAGTACAAGTATGGACGTTCGTGACGGGACCGTCGCCGCCATCGGCAATACCCCCTTGATCAAGCTGCGCAAATTATCTGCACAAACGGGCTGCGAAATTCTCGGTAAGGCGGAATTCATGAATCCTGGGGGTTCGGTGAAAGATCGCGCCGCCAAATATATGCTTCTGGATGCCGAGAAGCGCGGCGAGCTCGAACCGGGTGGCGTCGTCGTCGAAGGAACGGCGGGCAACACGGGCATCGGCTTAACGCTAGTCGGTAACGCCCGCGGTTACCGCACGGTGATCGTGATCCCTGAGACCCAAAGCGCAGAAAAAAAAGCCACGCTGCGCCTCTATGGAGCCGAACTGCGGGAAGTGCCAGCGGTCCCTTACGCTGACGAGAACAACTACGTGCACGTGGCCGCGCGTCTAGCGCAGGAGCTGGACAAAACCGAAGCGCATGGTGTGCTCTACGCCAACCAGTGGGATAACGTGTCGAACCGCGACGGCCATAGTCACTCTACCGGCCCTGAGATCTGGACGCAAACGGACGGTCACGTCGACGGCTTCGTGTGTGCGGTCGGCACCGGCGGCACACTCGCCGGCGTGGCCTCGTATCTGAAATCCCAACGAGCGGATATCGTCACAGCCTGCGCCGATCCGCTGGGCGCGTCGATGTATCACCTCTTCAAAGATGGCACCCTAACAAAAACCGCTGGGAGTTCGGTATCGGAAGGGATCGGCCAAGGACGAATCACAAAGAATATCGAAAACGCGCCTGTCGACGACGCCTTTGCGATCCCTGACGGCGAAGCACTGCCGATTTTGTTCGATCTGATCAAATACGAAGGTTTGTGCCTCGGCGGTTCTTCCGCCATCAATGTGGCCGGCGCGACGCGATTGGCTGAGGCCCTGGGCCCCGGGCACACTATCGTGACGGTGTTATGCGACGTGGGTAGCCGCTATGCGAGCAAGCTATACAACGCAGAGTTCTTAGCCAGCAAAGACCTACCGGTACCCGACTGGTTGTGAAACAAGTGCGCACCTCTGGCGAGACCCCTGTATCACCTCGCAGCGGCGGCGCCTGTCTGGTGGAGACCTTGGAACAACACGACGTCCAGCGCGTCTTTTGCGTACCGGGCGAGAGCTATTTGCCGGTGCTCGACGCCCTTTATGATAGTGCCATCGAGGTGACGGTTGCGCGCCACGAAGGCGGCGCCTGCATGATGGCCGAAGCTTGGGCTAAGCTCACCAATGAACCCGGGATCTGCTTTGTAACCCGGGGACCAGGCGCCACCAATGCTTCAGCCGGTATTCATGTTGCGCAACAAGATTCGACGCCGCTGATCCTATTTGTCGGACAAGTTCCGCGTCACGTGCGCGGCCGTGACGCATTTCAGGAAATCGATTATGTGAAGTTTTTTGGTGATCTCGCCAAGTGGGCCATAGAAATTTCAGATCCCGATCAGATCCCCACTTCGGTGCATAGCGCTTGGCAAATCGCGTGCAGCGGGCGACCCGGGCCCGTCGTCATCGCGCTGCCGGAAGATGTCCTCGCGTGTTCCACTAGTGCGCGGCTTGCGGCAGCTCGCGACCCGGTCGCGCCAGCGTCGCTCGACAGCGCGACGGTAATCGAGGTCATCGCCAAGCTCGAAGCTTCCGCTACGCCGATCGCAATTCTCGGCGGGGGGCCCTGGTCTCGCGAGGCTCGCGAGGCATTTACCGGATTTGCAGAGCGCTTTGCACTGCCAGTAACAGTGACGTTCCGGCGTCAGGAATTGTTTGATCATCAACACCCGAACTATGCGGGAGAGCTGGGTATCGGCCCGAACCCCGAGCTATTGCAGCGCGTTAGAAACGCCGATGTTGTTTTGGTCATTGGCGATCGATTATCTGAGATTACATCTCAAGCTTACACCTTGTTTGACTTTGCTCCCGGCCGGCAAAGCCTGATCCATATCCACCCCGAAGGCCGCGAGTTGGGTCGTACCTACAGCCCCGTACTGGGCGTGGTGGCGACGCCCACGGCGTTTTGCGCGGCCCTGAAGCACTGTGCACCATCGCGCGCACCGTCTTGGCAAGGGCAGGCGCATAGCGCGCACACTGCCTATGAGCGCTGGTCTACACTAGCGATGCACAACCCCGGAAGACTGCAGCTCGGCCCCGTCATGGACTACCTCAACGAAGCCCTGCCAGACGATGCAATCGTGACCAATGGCGGTGGCAATTACACCTTATGGATTCATCGCTATTATCGGTTCCGGCAATTCGGCACCCAACTCGCCCCGCAGAGCGGTTCGATGGGTTATGGTCTGCCGGCTGCGATCGCAGCAAAATTACGCTATCCCGATCGGGTTGTGGTTTGTGTTTGCGGTGATGGTTGCCTGCAAATGACGCTGCAGGAACTCGGAACGGTGATGGACAGCAAAGCGGCGATTATTATCCTGTGTATCGATAATGGGCTTTATGGAACGATCCGTATGCACCAAGAACGTCGCTACCCTGGTCGTGCGATCGCCAGTGCATTAGTCAATCCGGATTTCGCCGCCTTGGCGCGCGCCTATAACATGACGGCCGAAACCATTATCGAGGCGAGCGATTTTGCGCCGGCGTTAGACCGCGGGCTGCAGTCAAACAAAGCAAGTTTGCTACATTTGAAACTCGATCCGGATGCTATTACACCGACGTCCGCGTTGTCCGATCTTGGCACACCGCCACGATAATAAACTGAACATCGCGCTCGTTAGCGCAGCAGATGACCGATGGGCGTGTTCAGGATCGTGCACGTGGGTCCAATAATCCTCGGAGCAGGCTAACCGCAGCATCCTCAATTAGACGGCAACCGCTCAATGAGCGAAACTGAGAGACACGTTATCATCGCTACACCAATAAGCTGTAGTTTGCTCGAAGCGTTCAACTGAGGATTCTAGGCTAACTAGATGCATTGCGACGAGACTTTCAGGGCACAGATCCGCGCGAACCTGGGGCACTTCGAACCCCAGCGCAACTACGACGGTCGCGCTGCAGCAGTCGCGATCACCATTGTCGAACAAGCCTACGGTGCCGATTTGCCCGGTCTGCCGCGGCACGAGACTTGGCAGAACGATGCTGCCTTGATACTAACGAGGCGCGCAGCCACCTTGCGCCGCCATCCTGGCCAATGGGCGTTACCCGGCGGACGCGTCGACGCCGATGAATCTCCGCTTGAGACGGCGTTGCGCGAGATGCAAGAGGAGATTGGCCTCGTGCTCGGTAACGATGCCGTGCTCGGTCAGCTCGACGATTTCGTCACGCGTTCCGGTTTTACGATCACGCCCATCGTATTTTGGGCAGGGGCGGCTAACGATCTCGCCCCTAACCTCGATGAAGTCGATTCGATTCATCGCATACCGGTGGCAGAATTCATGCGCGCCGACGCACCATTATTAGAACAAACCGAGCATGGCGACGCACCAGTGTTGCGAATGCCGGTGGGTAACTCGTGGATTGCGGCACCCACCGCCGCGATGTTGTATCAGTTTCGCGAAGTTTGCGTGCACGGTCGGCATACGCGTGTGGCACATTTCGAGCAACCACAATTCGCTTGGCGTTGAGCGACGGCGCAGCTACGCTGGGCGCAAGGCGCTCGTCAGTTGGGCAATATCCTCAATTTTATCGAGATCGGCCACCAGCTCGATCACTTGCTCGATACGAGCGCGTGGTAATACGGTCGCGGCAAGGTCGCGAAATTTTTTTTCGATTTCCGGCCAAGTGATGGCAGGTTTATCGCGCGGAAATTCTGTTTCGACTTCCACACGACGACCATCTTGTAGATCTATGGCGATGGCGAAACACATGCGTTGCTCTTCGAACCACGCGAGCTCCGCGGTGGCGTCGGCGGTGATTTCGACCCCGCGCATAAGTTCGGCAAGCTCGGGGTCACGAATGTAGGTCGGTGAGTACATCGCGGGTAGCAAAGCGTCCCCGCGGAGCGTCGTCGCAATAGTATAGGGCAGGGAAAACATCGCGTCGACGGGTCCCGCGGGTTTGTGATCCGCGATCCGCTCGGCCCCGAGGCCGCGAACTTGCACGCGGCGAACATCGGTAGCAGCAAAACCCTCTGAGTGCATTAAACGTTTGATGGCGAGATGCGGCGGGTGATTCCACGCAATTGAGGGATGCACTTTGAATTCCGTTTCCAAAATGTAGTGCGTGCGGCCTAAGTCCCTGACCATCGAGTCGTGATCACATTGATCGGATCCCGCCATAATCCAAAAACCCTCCTCCCCATCGAGAATGCCGTGTCCGCCCGCGAAACCTTCTGCCGCGCAGAGCGCACCGAATACACCCCCCAGCGCCATCCAGCCCCAGCCTAGCTTCGCTTCTCGCATGGGGCGGGTTTCGGCGACCTTGCCGAAATATTTGTATGCCGAGGGTACCAGCGCGTAGGTACCGGTAATTCCCATCGCTACGTCCATTTGCTCAGCGCCCAAGCCGAGCAGTCGACCAGCCGCCACACAGGGCGCAAACGGCGTGTACTGTTGACCCCAAACTTGCGCGCCACGCGCTGCGCTCGGTTGCATCGCGAGTCCGATCCGGGTACCAATCTCGTAGCCACGTTCGATCGCCACGAGAACCTCGCGCCCGGATGCGTGCAGCGACTCCCCCACGGCGAGCGCGGCGGGGACCGTCACCGGGCCCGCATGAATGCAATAACAAACGACGTCTTCGTAGTCGAGCGCGAAAGCGAGTGACGCGTTCGCGTAGGTCGCCATCGGGACCGCAATGCGCTCGCCGTCCCCCCATACCGTCGCGGCATTCACGCCGGCACCCGTCTGCCTCGCCATGCGAACGTGCAATTGACCGATATTCGTTTGCGTACCACCCAGAGCAGCGGCGATGATGTTTAGCACCGCGAGCTTGGTGGCCGCGATGACTTCCGCCGAAAGCGTCTCGTAGCCACCCTCTATGGCATACGCCGCTAACTGGCGCGTAACCGACTTTTCGACGTGTGTCATTTGCCCCCTCTAGCCCGGCTCGTGCACCAGGGCTGCGAATACTGGTGACCGGTCGCCGCGCCCGCCGGCGTCGCTATTTATTTAGCTGTGATCGGCGAGGATCGCGGCCAGTCTTTGGTGGTCGATATTCGCACCCGATAAGACAAACCCGACGCGACGACCCTGTAGCGCGTCGCGATGCTTCATGATACCGGCCAAGCCAGCTGCACCCGCGCCTTCGGCGCAGTTATGGGTCGCTGCAAAACAAAGTCGGATCGCAGCGACGATCTCGTCATCCGTCACCTCTACGATATCATCCACATTTTTCCATATCATCTCGAGTGCCTCAGGTTCGGGGACTCGACACGCCATACCATCGGCTACGCTGGTCGACACCGGCGCTTCCACGACCTGCCGAGCCTTAAACGAGCGCGCGTAGGCGGGTGCCGCGGCGGACACTACGCCAACAATTTTCGTTTTGACTTGCAGCGCTGCGCGCGCTGCGACCATGCCGCAAATGCCGGAACCTAAACCGATCGGAATGTAGACGACTTCGAGGCCGGTAACGGCGCGCAACCACTCACAACTGTAGGTCGCGACACCAGCGACTAGCAAGGGATGAAACGCCGGCACCATATGCAAACCCCGATCGCGTGCTAGGGTTTCGGCGTATTCCCGAGCTTGTTGAAAATCTTCGCCGTGTTCAATCAATGCAACGCCTAATGCCTGCATTGCCGCATTCTTCTCGACGCTGTTTCCGTAGGGGACACAAATGGTAGCGGGAATGTTGTGGCGCCTCGCCGCAAACCCAATCGATTGGCCGTGGTTACCACGGGTGGCAGAAACTACCCCCGTTTTTGCGATGCCAGCTGTCGCGAGATAGTCGAAATAAACAATCCCGCCTCTGACTTTAAACGCGCCGGTGGGCGTGTGATTTTCGTGCTTTACCCACACTTCGCAACCTAAGTGCTGCTGCAATAACGGCCATGGGTACTGCAGGGTCGGCGGTACGAGCGGCGCAATCAGCTCCGCGGCAGCTTCGATATGTTGGCGGATTGGCCGCAAAACTCAGCCAAAATTAATGCGAGCTTCCAAATTCGTGCGGGAATCGGCGTTGGTCAAGGCCTCTTCGAGCTCGATCCGTTCCTCTTTGAAAAGATTATGCAAGGCCATGTCAAACGTTTGCATGCCTTTCGCACCACTGCCCTCCATTGCTTCTTTGATCTCACCGAGACTGCCTTTCAAAATCAAATCCGCGATGTGTGGCGTATTGATCATGATCTCGATCGCCGCAACACGCGCGCCGTCGATCCCTTGTACTAAGCGTTGCGAAATAACCGAGCGCACATTCAACGACAAGTCTAAAAACAATTGTTTATGCAAATCTTGTGGGAACAAGTTGATCACCCGCTCCATCGCCTGGTTAGCATTGTTCGCGTGCAAAGTAGACAAACATAAATGCCCCGTATTGCACAGTTCCAAAGCTGCTTCCATGGTTTCACGGTCGCGGATTTCGCCGATCAAAATAACATCCGGCGCCTCGCGTAACGAAGAGCGCAGTGCGGCCCGATAAGACAGGGTATCGACCCCGATTTCGCGTTGGTTGATCACCGATTTTTGGTTCGGGTGAGAAAACTCGATCGGGTCTTCAATGGTAAGAATATGACCTGACATGCGTCGATTTCGCTCATTGACCATCGCTGCCAGTGTGGTCGATTTACCCGATCCTGTCGCACCAACCATGAGTATCAGCCCACGTTTATGCATGACTAAGGACTTCAACACTTCGGGCAATCCGAGACCGTCGACGGTCGGGATTTTCGATGGGATTAAACGCAACACCATGCTGACTTCACCGCGCTGCCGAAAAACGTTCACCCGATAGCGTGCTGACTTGTCTTCTAAATAGATAGCGAAGTCGATTTCCAAGTTATCTTCGAACTGCGCGATCTGTTTGTCGTTCATAATGCCGTAAGCGGCCGCTTGCGTCAGTTCTCCGGTCAGAACAGTTTTACCTACAGAGGTGACTTGCCCCTCGATTTTTATCTTAACGGGCGCACCAACACTAAAGAACAGATCGGAGCCTTCCTTATCGCGCAACAATTTCAGATAAGGCGTTATATCCATAAAAGTTCCCCGTGCTTCTAGACCCGAGTCGTTACTTTCCTCAGCGGATCAAGTTCTCGTCGCCCGATTCCTCGAGCGCCAAATGATCGAGATCGCCGAGTTTATCCCCAGCCTTAGCGGACTTACCTTCCAGTTTGATGCGTAAACGCAGTTCGTTCATGGAATCCGCATTTCGTAGCGCATCTTCGTAGGTGATCTGATCGTCTTCGAAAAGATCGAACAAGGCCTGGTCAAAAGTTTTCATGCCAAGTTCGTTTGATTTAGACATGATCTCCTTGATTTCGTGCACCTCACCTTTCAGGATCAAATCCGCGATCAAGGGAGAGTTAAGCATGAGTTCGATCGCCGCGACACGCCCTTTAGAATCGACTTTTTTCAACAAACGCTGCGAAATCACCGCTCTGAGATTCAACGATAAATCCATCAAAAGTTGTGGTCGCCGTTCTTCTGGAAAAAAGTTGATAATGCGATCGAGCGCCTGATTGGAACTGTTAGCGTGCAACGTTGCCATCGCCAAATGACCCGTTTCAGCGAAAGCGATCCCAAATTCCATTGTTTCGCGATCGCGAATTTCGCCCAGCAGAATCACATCGGGTGCTTGACGCAAAGAATTTTTTAATGCGATTCCCCAGTCGTCGGTATCGACCCCTACTTCGCGTTGTGTAACGATCGAATTCTTGTGGGGGTGCACGTATTCGATCGGGTCTTCGACAGTAATAATGTGACCGTGGCTATTTTCGTTGCGGTGATCGATCATCGCCGCTAGCGAGGTAGATTTACCCGACCCGGTCCCCCCGACCATAATCACGAGCCCGCGTTTAGTCATCGCGATATCTTTCATTACTGGTGGCAGGCCGAGCGAGTCGATGGTCGGCACGTTCGTCTCGATAGTCCTCAATACCATGCCTGTGTACTGCTGTTGCACAAGCGCGTTGACGCGAAAGCGACCGATGCCTGTTGGTGCGATAGCGAAATTGCACTCCTTGGTAGCTTCAAATTCTTTAACTTGGCGATCGTTCATGATCGCGTAAGTCAGCGCTTTCGTGTTCTCGGAGGTGAGTTTAGTTTTCGAAACGGGCGTTACTTTACCGTCGATTTTGATCGCGGGCGGGAAGTCGCAAGAGATAAATAAATCCGATCCTTTTTTGTCGACCATTAGTTTCAATAGGTCTCGCATATACTTAATAGCTTGTTCGCGTTCCATCGGCTCGCTCCAGTTCGGTAAGAAATATCAGTGTAACAAGGACGATCGAAGTAGTTGAATTATAGGCGCGCCGAGCAATTATTGGGGATCAACCTCACCTGCACCTGTAGCCTGGTTCATTGTCTGCTCAGTGGGATACGCTCGAACACCGCGCCACAGCGCCACCGACTACAATAGATCCTTATTCTGGGCTTTTATTTTCGCCTCTGTGCGCGAGACCTGACCTTTTTGTACCAATTGCTGTAGACATTGATCCAGTGTTTGCATACCGAATTGCTGACCAGTTTGGATCGCGGAATACATTTGCGCGATCTTATTCTCTCGGATCAAGTTGCGAATGGCCGGTGTGCCAATCATGATTTCATGAGCGGCGACCCGCCCCCCGCCGTTTTTCTTCAGCAGAGTTTGCGATATGACCGCGCGCAGCGATTCAGACAACATCGCGCGAACCATGTCTTTTTCTTCTGCCGGGAATACGTCAACGACGCGGTCAATAGTTTTCGCGGCCGAACTGGTATGCAAGGTGCCAAATACAAGATGACCGGTTTCTGCCGCCGTTAGCGCTAAGCGAATCGTCTCCAGATCGCGCATTTCGCCGACCAGAATCGTGTCGGGGTCTTCACGCAGCGCCGAACGCAGGGCTTCGTTAAAACCCAGCGTGTCGCGGTGCACCTCGCGCTGGTTGATCAAACACTTCTTGCTCTGATGAACGAATTCGATCGGATCCTCGATCGTCAAGATATGTCCATATTCTGATTCGTTCTTGTGATTGATCATGCCCGCCAAAGTCGTCGATTTACCAGAACCTGTTGGACCCGTCACAAGCACGACACCGCGGGGATATTCCGAGATGTCCTTAAAAATGCCGGGCGCGTTGAGGTCTTCTAAAGTCAATATGGTTGAAGGGATCGTCCTAAAGACCGCCCCCGCACCCCGATTTTGGTTAAAGGCGTTGACGCGAAAACGTGCCAGACCAGGGATTTCGAACGAAAAATCGCATTCGAGGAACTCCTCGAAATCTTTACGTTGTTTGTCGTTCATGATGTCGTAGACGAGATCATGCACCGTCGTGTGATCCATAGCCGGGACGTTGATACGTCGCACGTCACCGTCCACACGAATCATAGGTGGGAGACCCGCCGAAAGATGCAGATCGGAGGCCGAGTTTTTTACGCTAAAGGCGAGTAGTTCACCGATATCCATGGTTTTCCCCCTGACGATACCGTTGGCACGCCACGATTGTTGACCTGCCGATGTTAGCTTGCTGCTACAAGTTAATTCTATAGAATAACTTTACCAACTAAGTCGCTGACTTGTCATGTAACTCAATGACAGCGTTTCTAAATCACTAAGGCGCCAACCCGATGCCTACTCAGATTGAAGCACGTTATCGCGAAGTGCTGCTACGCCTCCGCGCGGCGGAACAGCGCTGCGCGCGCGCGCCAGGCTCCGTGACTTTGCTCGCGGTGAGCAAAAAGCAAAGCATTGAGGCCATTGCCGCGCTGGCGCAATGCGGCCAACGCGCGTTCGGCGAGAACTACGTTCAAGAGGCCCTAAACAAGATAGCTGCACTCGGTGAGGCGAACTTGAGCTGGCATTTCATCGGTCGTATTCAAGCAAACAAGACGCGCGCGATTAGCGCTCACTTTGATTGGGTGCACACGCTCGATCGGGTGCGGGTTGCTCAACGCTTAGGTAGCCAGCGCGCAGCATCGGCATCGCCGCTAAATTGTTTGGTCGAAGTAAATGTGAGCGGCGAGGATTCAAAGGCCGGCGTGGCACCTGAGGCTCTGGGAGAATTTCTCGGCGCGGTCCGCGATATCGCCGGCATTCGCGTCCGGGGCCTAATGACGCTACCCAAACCGAGCAGTGATTTTCGCGCGCAAAAGGTGACGTTTGACCGTCTCCATGAACTCTACCGTCACTACGATGAGGGTGACTTTGATACCTTGTCGATGGGCACTAGCGGCGATTTTGAGGCGGCGGTTGCTGCCGGCGCGACGATCGTACGCCTCGGTACTGTGCTGTTTGGTCCCCGAGTATGAGACTCGCACACCTGCTCGACAGCGCGACGGTGCCGAGATGCTAAACTCGCGGTGACTAGATCATCACGAGCGAGCATGGATCTTAAGATTGCGTTCATCGGCGGCGGTAATATGGCCCGTGCCATTGTCGGCGGTTTGCTGAACGCCGGCTATGCGGGCGCCCACATCGCCGTGGCTGATCCGCTGCCGGCCGCGCAGCAAGCCATGCAGTCTTTCCCGGACGTGCGCGTATTCGAAAAAAATGCGTGCGCTGCCAAAGACGCTGATGTCGTCGTCTTGGCTGTAAAACCGCAACAGGTGTGCGCGGCCGTACGCTCGCTCGCGATGACGCAACGGCAATTGCTTATATCGATAGTTGCCGGCATTACCACCGATTTCCTCCAAGGCTGGTTAGGTAGTGAACTCGCCATCATCCGCGCCATGCCCAATACGCCTGCCTTGATCGGCAAAGGCGCGACTGCACTTTATGCAACATCCCGCGTGACCCGTACGGCCCACGAGCAAGCGCAACGCGTATTGGCGCCGACCGGGATAATCGTGTGGGTCGAGGACGAAAAGCTGCTAGATGTCGTCACGGCATTGTCGGGAAGTGGTCCGGCATATTTTTTCCGTTTTATCGAAGCGCTGCAATCCGCGTCCTCTGAGCTTGGCCTCGATGCCGAGTTAGCGGCGAAACTCGCGCTCCAGACGGCGCTTGGCGCCGTTGAACTCGCGCGGGCTTCGGACGTCGATCTGGCGACGTTACGCCAGCAGGTGACCTCGCCCGGCGGTACCACCGAAGCCGCGCTGCGGGAATTTGAAAACCACGATTTGCCCGGACTGATGCGCGCTGCGGTAAACGCGGCAGCGTCGCGCTCGGCCGAACTCGCGCGCGAATTTGGCGACCGCGACGACACAGATCTCAACTAGTTTACAACGGAGTGCCATATGGGCGGAGGGTATGTAGCAAACGCAGGCGTATTTTTGGTTAATACGATTTTCGGTGTATTGATTATCGCTGTAGTGTTGCGATTTCTATTGCAGTGGGTGCGGGCAGATTTTTACAATCCTATTAGTCAAGCGATCGTTAAGGTCACTAGCCCAGCCTTGCGCCGCTTGCGACGTTTTATTCCCGCAGTCGGGCACCTCGATACAGCATCTGTCGTGCTCATGTTAGCGCTGCAAATGCTCAATACTTATCTCGTTCTGAATATGATTGGTTACCACTCGGGACCGGTCGGTGTTTTTATCGTCGCGATCGCGGAGTTACTATCGAAAATAATTTATGTATTAATGTTTGCTGTCATTATTCAAGTCATCGTCTCATGGGTGTCCCCGGGAGCCTACAACCCCGTATTGTCGCTAGTTGATTCGCTCACAACGCCGGTGATGCGCCCCGCGCGCCGGCTCATACCGCCAATAGGCGGGCTCGATTTGTCGCCCATGGTTGCCATCGTCGCGCTGCAGCTGCTCTTGATGCTCGTCGTCGCGCCATTGAAGGACATCGGCGCCACCTTATTGTAGGCGCATGAATGATCTAACTAGGAGCCCCGCGCTGATCCCTCAAGATAGTGTCGGTATCGTTACGCCACACACCCGTCGTTTCACCACACCGCTCGCCCTCGAATGCGGTACGGTGCTCGACGAACATGCGTTGATTTATGAGACTTACGGCACACTGAATCGGGCCCGCGACAATGCCGTGCTCATTTGTCACGCTTTGAGCGGTGATCATCACGCCGCCGGATACCACAGCGTCGACGATCCCAGACCCGGGTGGTGGGATAACTGCATCGGCCCAGGCAGACCCATCGATACCGATCGCTTCTTCGTGGTGTGCCCCAATAATCTTGGGGGTTGCGGCGGTTCGACCGGCCCGACCAGCATCAACCCCACGACCACTAAGCCATATGGCCCTGATTTTCCGATCATTACCGTTCGTGACTGGACCGAGAGTCAAGCACGCTTGGCAGACGACTTGGGCATCGCACGCTGGGCTGCAGTCGTCGGCGGCAGCCTCGGCGGCATGCAAGCGATGCAGTGGGCTATCGACTGTCCGCAGCGTATACGTCACGCCATCATCATTGCCGCGGCACCAAAATTATCGACTCAGAACATTGCGTTCAACGAAGTGGCGCGGCAGGCGATCCGTTCGGACGCAAATTTCCACCAAGGACGCTATTACGAACACGACGTGTTACCTGAGCATGGGTTGATGTTAGCGCGTATGTTGGGCCACATCACTTATCTTTCCGATGACGTCTTGCACGCCAAATTTGGCCGCGAGTTGCGTACCGGCAAGTTAAATTTTGGCTTTGATGTGGAATTTCAGATCGAAAGTTATTTGCGGCACCAAGGTGCAACTTTTTCGAAGCGCTTTGATGCTAATACGTACTTGTTGATGACAAAATCGCTCGACTATTTTGATCCTGCGGCACGTTTCGACAACAATCTGACGGCCGCATTTGCGCAAACCCAAGCTAAATATCTCGTGGTTTCCTTCACTAGCGATTGGCGTTTTTCACCGGCCCGGTCGCGGGAGATTGTGCGTGCATTGACCGACGCGAATCGCGACGTGAGTTATGTAGAAATAGAGTCAGAACTCGGACATGACTCCTTTCTCTTGAAAATTCCTGCTTATCACAAGGTGCTCCGCGCCTATTTCACGCGCGTCGCGGCCGAATCTACCCCATGACACTGCGACCAGATCAAGCATTGATCGCTAATTGGATCACACGCGGTAGTCGCGTATTAGATCTCGGCTGCGGCGATGGTGCTTTGCTCGCGGCCCTACAGTCTGCGCAACACGTTACCGGCTTCGGAATCGAAATCGACGCGGAGAATATCATTCGCTGCATTGCTGCGGGTGTAAACGTAATTCAATCCGATTTAGACGCGGGCCTATCGGATTTCGACGATAATTCGTTTGATTACGTCATCATGACGCAGACTTTGCAAGCGGTGCGATTCCCCAATTTGCTGTTGCAGGAGATGCTGCGCGTGGGGCGCGAAGGCATCGTGACGTTCCCCAACATGGGCCACTGGAAGTGTCGCCTACAGCTTGCTGGCGGCCGCATGCCAATCGCCGCGCAGCAAGACGGTCATTGGTATGACGCAGCCAACATTCACTTGTGCACGATTGGTGATTTTGAAAACCTATGTCGTTCGTCGAATATAGAAATTTGCGAACGCACGATGCTCGACTCCAGGCACCGCGTCGGGTTCGGGATGCGCGTCTATCCCAATTTGTTGGCCGAAATCGCGCTCTATCGAATCAGAAACCATACCGGCTTGATGCGCGGTGCACAATAGTGCTGGAACTTTCCGCGTTAAATTGGTCTGCTATATTCAGGACAGTTATGATTTATTATCCTAGAATCCTCAGTTATACGGCATTCTAGGATTATTCAAACCGCAGACTAGCAGTCTGTCGGACTTAGGCAACCGTCGAGGAGCAGGTGGCATGATCAAAAACCAACTTTCCCTGATCGCGTTCATTGTGTCGCTGATACCGTGGGTTGCATCCGCGGAGCAGTCTGTCAGTTTTGGAGATTACACCCTGCACTACAATACGGTGACGACCGATCTGCTCGATCCCGGTGTCGCGCGTGCCTATGACATCGTGCGCAGCAAAAATCGAGCGTTGATCAACGTCGCCGTCTTGCGCTCTGTAATGGGGATGGCGGCGCAGCCGACACGCGCAGAAATCTCCACCACAGCTACAAATTTGTCCGCACAACTCAAAAGCGTTCCGATGCGCGAGCTCAACGACGGCGGCGCCATTTATTATATCGGTGAGGTGCCGGTCTCGAACGAAGAAACATTAGATTTTTCGGTATCAGTCAAACCTGAGGGTGCCGACGCGCCTTATCAGCTCAAATTTCGAGAACAATTCTTTACCAACTGAGCCGTCCCACCCACAATGCTGTCGGGATCTCGGGCGTCGGCGCACTCAGGAAAAATCGGCAAGAGAAATATCGTAGTCGATCGTCAAGGGTGCGTGATCAGAAAATCGTTCCTCGCGATAGATTGTGGCCGTGTTGATTCTGGTCTTCAGACCGGGCGTGATAACGTGGTAGTCGATGCGCCAACCGACGTTTTTTTCCCAAGCTTGGCCGCGGTTGGACCACCACGTATATTGCTCGGCCGATTGATTGACTTCGCGGAACGCATCGACCCAGCCGGCGCTACCGAATAGCTCGTCCATCCAAGCCCGTTCTTCGGGCAGAAACCCAGAGTTTTTCTGGTTACTACGCCAATTTTTTAGATCGATCTGTTTATGGGCAATATTCCAATCACCGCACAATATGTACTCTCGTTTACGGCGACGTGCACGCTTGAGTTCGGGCATGTAGCGCGCTAAAAAATCGAACTTTACCGCTTGGCGTGCTTCGCTTGAAGAACCGGACGGTAAGTAGATCGAGGCAACGCTCAAGCGCCCAAAATCCATTTGCACATAACGTCCCTCTCGATCAAAATCTTGCCATCCGAAACCAATGTTTACGCGATCCGGCGACTGGCGTGAAAAGATCGCGACGCCACTGTAACCTCGCTTCACAGCATCAGCGAATTCGCAATGCCACCCCGACGGCTCAAGGATTTCCTCGGGCAACTGATCTATCTGTGCTTTCGTCTCTTGAAGGCAGACTATATCCGCGGACTGTTGTTCTAACCACGTATAAAAGCCCTTGCGATAAGCAGCACGGATGCCATTGCAGTTCAGCGTAATAATGCGCATGTGACCATCTTTGCATGTGGGAATATAGGCATGGTCTAGTTATGATAACTGACATGCGAAGCTGACCGCACGCGCTATCATGCTCGATTACCAAGCAGGTTTCATCAAATTCGCGCTCGCGAAAGGCGCATTGAAATTCGGTTCTTTCGAACTGAAGTCGGGACGCGTAAGCCCTTACTTTTTTAACACCGGGGTATTCAATCGCGGTGCGGACCTCAGCCGCCTCGGGGAATACTACAGCGCCGCGATCCTGCGAGCCGGGATCGCCTTTGATATGCTCTATGGCCCTGCCTACAAAGGGATCCCACTCGCCACTGCGATCGGGATCACATTATGGTCTCGTAACGGCCGCGATGTGCCGGTATGTTTTAACCGTAAGGAAACAAAAGACCACGGCGAGGGCGGAGATACGCTCGGTGCACCGCTGCAAGGACAAGTGCTAATTGTCGATGACGTAATTTCCGCCGGTACCGCAGTCAACGAGTCCGTCTCGCTGATCAAGAAAAAAGGCGCCCGGCCGATAGCGGTAGCGATCACACTCGATCGACAAGAGCGGGGTAGAGGTGAATTATCGGCGGTCGAAGAGGTCGAACAAAAACATGGTTTAGCCGTTATTAACGTTATCACCCTTGCCGATATTGTGGCTTATTTGCACGAGGACCCGCAAAATCGTGAGCAAATCGACGCGATCGAGCGATACCATGCGCGTTACGGCTGTTCCAGTGAAGAGTAAAAAAATGTGTCCTATGAACGGAAGATTTCGCTTCGGCGTGACCATGCGCACGGCCGCTGGGCGCGCGAATTGCTATAGTTAATGTATCCATATCTACATAAAGGAAATAGATCTGGAATGAATCAGTACCGTCGGTTGAAAATTCTTCTCACGCTCGCGCTCTTAGCATGCCTCGTACCGCAGGCTTTCGGCGCGTATAAGTGTTGGACAAACAACGATGGCGTCCGCGAGTGCGGTAACGCTGTGCCGCCGGAATACGCGCAAAAAGGACACGTCGAAAAATCCGATTCCGGACTCACGGTACAACAGCAGGCGAGAGCCAAAACGCTCGAGGAGCTGGAAACAGAACTCGAGAAAAAGCGCGCCGCAACACGTGCCGCTGAGCTCGCGCGCAAGCAGGCGGCGGAAGACCGGGTCTTGCTCGATACGTTCGCCTCCGAAGACGACATCATTCTTGCCCGAGATGGTCAAATCGCGAATTTGGATTCACAGATCAAAGCCACCGAATCGCGCATCGAGAAACTCGAAACTGGCCTCGACCGCGCGCTCGAGCGGGCCGCCAACTTTGAACGCCGAGGCAAAGAAGTGCCGATACGCGTGATCGGGGAGATCGACAATTTGCGTGAGCAAGTCGTCGGCTATCGGGAATTCATTAAAACTCGCATTGCCGAACAAGAAAAAATTCGCGCTAAATATGCCTTAGATGTCGAGCGTTATCGAAAACTGACTGCTACCCCTTAGTAGGGCTAGGGCCATTCGACCAAGCGCATCTGCTCGGCAGACACCATGCTCGCCGCGGCCTTGCGGTGAGCCGCTCGTGCAATATCCAACGCTAGCGGCGTTCGATTATCGCTGTTAGCACCTCGTGAGCCTGGGTAGTCCAATGATCGGTGGGCATGATTTTAAATCCGCTCCGTACAAAAAGTGCCAGTTTCCCGACCAAGATCGTCGTCAATAGATTCGCATCTGCAACCACTTCGGTGCGTCGAAGTTGGCTTGCATCCGCCTGCGCTTCGCGTAGAACTTGACGCAATTGAGTTTCAATGCGATCGAAAAACTGTTGAATACGGATCTGTAGGCGGGCTTGCTCACCAACTAGGATATCGCCGTGCAGAACGCGCGCAATGCCAGGGTTGCGCTCCACAAACTGCAACACCATCGTGGTGATATCGCGACAACGCGCTACCGGTTCCGTTTGCTCGTTCAATATCCGTGTAATCAAAGAAAACACCGTTTCTTCCGCAAATTCGATCAGGGCTTCGAACATTTTCGCCTTGCTTGGAAAATGACGATAAAGGGCCGCTTCAGACACCCCCAAAGAATGCGCCAGCTTCGCCGTGGTGATTTTGCCGCCCGGGTTTGCTTCCAATTCACGCGCTAGCGCCTCGAGAATAGTTTGTCTGCGTTCTGTGCTCATTGGCTTTCGATCAAGGTGCCAACACCCGCATCGGTGAATAACTCCAACAAAACAGCGTGCGGCATGCGACCATCAATAATATGGGCACGACGCACACCCCCATTGATCGCGTTCACTGCGGCATCGGTCTTCGGTAACATGCCCCCGGATATCGTGCCGTCGCTGACCAAACGTTGCACCCCGCTAGCATCTAGACCCGTGAGCAAGTTATTTTGCGCATCGAGCAAACCGCGCGTGTTAGTCAGCATTATCAGTTTTTCCGCCTTGACCACTTCGGCGATTTTTCCCGCGACCAGATCTGCGTTGATGTTGTAGGACAAGCCGTCCTCGCCCGCACCTATCGGTGCGATGACAGGAATGAAATTCCCCAGAGCAAAATAGTCCAACACCCCGCCATCTACTGAACTGACTTCGCCGACATGACCTAAGTCGATAATTTCAGGCGCTTCTAGCGCGGGGTTACGGCGGGTAACTTGCAATTTCTTGGCGCGGATCAGGGGCCCGTCCTTGCCAGTCAAACCGATTGCACGCCCACCATGAGCGTTGATCAAATTGACGATATCCTTGTTAACTAGCCCGCCGAGGACCATTTCCACAATATCCATCGTCTCGGCGTCGGTGACGCGCATGCCGCCCACAAATTTAGTTTCTTTGCCGATGCGCGCCAATAACGTCCCGATCTGCGGTCCTCCGCCGTGCACTACGATGGGATGGATCCCGACCAGCTTCATCAACACTACATCACGGGCAAAACCGCTTTTGAGGTCCTCATCGATCATCGCATTGCCACCGTACTTGATGACCATGCATTTGCCTTGATAGCGCTGAATATACGGTAACGCCTCGGCTAAAACGCGTGCGATATTAAGCGCTTGTTGGGGATCGAGTGCCATGTTGGTTGTACTGAGGGCGTCGCTTGTTCTACCGCGTAATTTGATGCTCGCCCAGATTATTGCATGTGGACGGCGGATGCGGGTGCTAGGAAACGTGGTGCCGGAAAAATATGCCGTCGAACATGATCAGAACGGTAACGTGAGCCCCGAATCGACGCTCAGCAACAGGTCCCGAAAACGACCGCTAATCTCCGCCAAGGCATTATCGTCCTCTCCTTCGAAACGCGCGACGAGACAAGGCGTCGTATTTGAAGGCCGTACCAAACCCCAGCCGTTACGAAAATCAACCCGTAACCCGTCGGTTAAATCGGCGTCTCCGTCCTCGAATCGCGCTTTTGCGATCAGTTGCGCCATAAACTCCTGATGTCGTAGCTCGGGCATCTCAATGCGCAGCTCCGGTGTCGCGGTGGTCTCGGGAAGCTCGGCGAACACATCTTCCGGCGTCACGTCAGCATTAACTAGAATCTCGAGCAAACGTGCGGCCGCGTAAAATCCATCATCGAAACCAAACCACCGGTCTTTAAAAAAGAAATGCCCGCTAAAGTCGCCTGCCAATAGGGCCTCGGTCTCGACCATTTTGGCTTTGATGACAGAGTGGCCGGTTTTCCACATTATCGGCTCACCGCCCGCGGCAACGATCACCGTTGCAAGTGCGCTCGAACACTTAACATCGTAAATGACTTTTGCACCCGGTTCGCGTGCCAAAATATCACGCGCGAATAACATCATTTGCCGATCTGGCCAAATGATAGTGCCGTCCCGATCGACAACCCCGAGACGGTCTCCATCACCGTCGAAGGCGAGCCCAATGTCGGCCGCCTCGGCCACGACGGTAGCGATCAAATCCGCTAAGTTCTTGGGCTGACTCGGGTCCGGTTGGTGGTTCGGGAAGCTACCATCGAGCTCACAATGCAGCTCGATAACATCGTGTCCGAGCGCGCGCAGTACGTGCGGCGCGACGAGGCCGGCGACACCGTTACCGCAATCGACAACGACTTTCAGTGCTTCATCGAGGTTGAGAGGAATATCCTCGCTCAATTGACGAATATAGTCGGGGATAATTTCAGCTTCTTGCAAAACCCCGTTGCCACTATGGTAGACCTGGTTCTCGGTACGTTCTCTAATCGCCTGAATCGCCTCACCACACAGTGTCTCGCCATCCAAGACGATTTTCAGACCATTGTAGTCAGCTGAATTGTGGCTACCGGTTACCATCACTCCGGTGCGCGCATCCAAATAATGCGTCGCGAAATACAGCACCGGTGTTGGCGCTAAACCCAAATGCAGTACTTCGCAGCCGGTCTCCAGCAACCCTTTGATCAGCGCTTCCACAAGTCGCGGGCTAGAGGTTCGTCCGTCTTGGGCGACAACGACGGCGTTTCTATCGCGGGCGATCGATTCCGTGCCGATAGCACGGCCGATATGATAGACCGCCTCCTCCGTTAAGGCCTCATCGACGATGCCCCGGATGTCGTAGCCCCGAAAAATAACCGGGTCGATCACGGCCGCCGCTTGGTCAGGCTTGGGCGCCGGCGGCGGTTCCGGAGCCGGTTCGAGTTCGCCCCTAATTTCGAGCTCGTCGGCAGACGTGACCGTGGTCAGCTCTGCGGCTGCTGGGGCAGCCTCGGATTGAAGTCGATTGATTACTTTGGCCCGCTCACTGGCGCTACCGACGCCCGGCAATAAGGGCGCTAAGTCGGGCAACTCGCCGTCGAGGATTTGCTGAATCGCCCCCCCGTAGACGGTGGTATCGCCCGTGGCAACCGCGCGCGCCGTGGCCGGGCGACGAAAACGCCTTACCGCGAGCACGGCCACGGCGGCTAACGCGGCCGCCGCGCCGAGCAACGTCCACGGGATCGTCGTTTCACCTGGTGCAGCACCTGCGCCTTGCACGTGCACAACCCAGGTCGTGCCGGGGACGGCGTCAGAAGCGCCTGCGGCAACGGTCGTTTCCGGGCGATGACCAAGGTTCATTAAAACAACCGGCGCACCTTCACTAAGTTGTTGCCTTATTTCCGTAAAAACGGTTGGCGAGGTCGTGCCCGCCGCGGCCGCGAAGATCGCCTCCGTCGCTAAGCTCAAGTGCAGGAAACCGAAAAACCGCTCCTCGTCACGAACGCGTTCAATCATCACAAGATGCTCATCATCAGTACCCGGCAGATGTACTTCAGCCGGAATCGGCGCGCGGTTCGCGCTATAAGTTCTGAAAAGTTGCAATGATGCGTAGGTCAGCGGCGGCGTCAGCTCATCCCCCATCTGCGCAACTTGTGGCGTTACAATGCGGAGCGACAACGCGTTGTCAAACGCATTCAGCAGTTCAGCGGCAAGCGCTTCACGGGCCTGTGCGTCGCCGTCTACCAAGGCCATCACGACGCGCGGATCCTGAGCCGCTCTCTGCAACCGTTCACGATACGGGCTTAGGGCGCCCGCCAATGCCCGCGCCACATTATTAGCCGCGGTAGTGAAATCAATATCTTCGCCGGCGAGCGCCGCGCTGAAAGCGAAGCCCAAGCACAGCACGGCGAGCCGCGGCCACAGCGTGCCTGGTTGTCTCGAGCGATGTTGGCGTTTAGGTATTATTAGCATGCCATGGCGGCGCTTTTGGTAGGCGTTACATTAAGACGCTGGTTTCCCTCCCCGGGCACGATTTACCGCACTGCAAAATAGCGTGTTGCGACGACATCGATCAATTGGCGTGCAACGTCTTCCTTAGGCCCTGAGCGAATATGGCACTCACCGCCTTGCCACAGCACAAACAGCTCATTGTCATTGCTCTCGAACCCCGAGCCCGTTACGCCAACGCGGTTAGCGGCGATCATGTCCAGCGCTTTGTGGTTCAATTTCTGGCGCGCATGCGCGAGCACATCGCTGGTCTCAGCGGCGAAGCCTACCGTAAACGGGGGTCGAGGCCGAGCCGCTACTTCGCGCAGTATATCCCGTGTTGCCGCGAGAGTCAGGGTAAGACCAGTGTCCGATTTTTTGAGTTTTTCGGCCGCTGGTGTGGTCGTATAATCCGCCACCGCGGCGGTGGCTATAAAGATATCCTGTGCCGCGATCGCGTCCATCACCGCCGCGTACATCTCTGCCGCGGTGTTGACCCTGACCACCTCACAGCCGGCGGGGACTGTCACAGCGCTGGGTCCCGAAACCACCGTGACGCGAGCGCCGGCGGCGCGCGCCGCCGCCGCCACCGCGTAACCCATTTTGCCGGTCGAACGATTCGTTATCATACGCACCGGATCGAGCGGCTCTTGTGTCGGCCCGGCCGTCACCATGAGCCGCAATCCGTTCAAGCGGCCACAACCCAGTGCCTGCTCGCAGGCGGCGACAATGACCGCGGCATCGACCATTCGCCCCGGGCCCGATTCGCCACACGCTTGGGCACCGCTATCGGGGTCGATCGTTGTCACGCCCCGCGCCGTCAGCGTCGCCAGATTTGTTTGGGTGGCGCGATTGGCCCACATCTGCTGGTTCATCGCCGGCGCGACTAACAACGGCGCCCGCGTTGCCAAACACAGCGTCGTGGCAAGATCGTCGGCCAGCCCATGGGCGATCTTGGCAAGAAAATCGGCGCTCGCGGGCGCCACGAGCACCACATCAGCCCACCGGGCGAGCTCGATATGTCCCATTGCCGCCTCGGCGGCGGGATCGAACAAGTCGACGTGGACCGGTTCACCCGAGGTCGCTTGCAGACTCAGTGCGCCCACAAAATTTTGCGCGGCGGCCGTCATGACCACTTTCACGGCGGCTCCTGCATCACGTAAGCGACGCACGCACTCGGGCGATTTATAGGCTGCTATGCCGCCGGAGACGATCAATAAAATACGGGATTGTGCGAGTGAACTCATATTGCTCTGGCACTGGCGGCAGCCTAGGATTCTAACCTAAGCTTGAGCAACATTTTGACAAGGATGTCGTTAATGCGATCAAAGATTGGCCGGCCGCCGAGCGGCCGCGCGAGAAACTGCTGCAACGCGGTGCCGGCAGTCTCAGCGACGCTGAGCTCCTGGCCGTGTTGTTACGCCACGGTAGCGCCGGTCTAGACGCCGTCGCCTTGGCGCGACAAGTATTGACTGCTAGCAAGGGATTGCGCGCCCTGCTCGATTACGGGGCGCGCGAATTCAGCGCCCCGCAAGGCCTGGGGCCCGCGTGCTATGTAACCCCACAAGCGGCCCTCGAAATTTCGCGGCGCTATGTGGGCGCCGCCTTGGAGCGCGGGCCAATCCTGCGCCATGCCGGTGGCGCTCGCGCTTACGTACGCGCGCAACTAAAACCTTACGACCGCGAGGTTTTTGCGTGTTTGTTCCTCGATGGCCGCCACCGCGCGGTGGCATTTGAAACCCTCTTTTTCGGCCCCATTGACAACACCACAGTACACCCGCGCGAAGTGGTGAAACGCGCTCGACAGCTAAATGCCGGTGCCGTTATTTTGGCCCACAACCACCCGTCCGGCGCCTTGCAGCCCAGCAGCGCGGATCTACACTTAACAAAACGCCTTAGGGATGCGCTCGATATGGTCGCTATCGAGCTTATCGATCACATTATTGCGGGTGATACCGAGACCACGTTACTGGCAGATCGTGGGTTGCTGTGAACGACGCGGCGGCTTGGCGCAGGCAGCGAAAACCGCTAGGATCAGCAGTCTTTTTCAGCAACGTAAGCGCAGCATCATGTCGAAAACGTGCCAAGTTACGGGCAAAAAACCCGCCAGTGGGAACAACGTTTCGCACGCGCATAACAAAACCCGCCGCCGTTTCCTCCCGAATTTGCATACGCATCGGATTTGGGTGGAAAGTGAACAACGTTTCGTGAAGCTGAAAGTCAGCAACCACGGCCTGCGCATTATCGACAAACGCGGCATCGACGCAGTGCTCAAAGATATGCGCGCCCGCGGCGAGAAAATCTAACAACCAGGACGAATACCATGCAGGAAAAGATCAAACTCGTCTCCAGTGCAGGCACCGGCCACTATTACACGAGCACCAAGAATAAGCGCAACAACCCCGAAAAAATCGAGCGCAAAAAATACGATCCCGTAGTACGCAAACATGTGCTGTATACTGAGGCAAAAATCAAATAAACCGCGCTAGGTCGGGCTCTACCGACCGGCGTGCGCCGCGCTAGTGAAATTTCAGGACGTCGCGAGCGTGTAACCCCGCAAGCGTTGCGCAAAGTCGGATAACGCCGCCACGCCTGTTTGCTCTGCTTCCGCACACCATTGTTGCAACTGCGCCAACAAACCCTCCAGACTCGCGCTGTGTTGGGAAAAAATACCGTGCAGACGCGCTCTAAATTCGTGTACCACCTCCAAGGGCTTGTTATGCAGCAACGCGTCGGCTAGGGCCGAATGTTCCGCATCATCGAGCAAGGTTTCGGCGCGCACGATGAGGCGACGCGCCGCTTTTAAAGAGGGATGAGCCGCGGTGCCTGCGCGACGAACTTCTTCACGATGAACGCGGTTTACGACCCGCTGGGCATATTCTGCCATTACGTGCATATGGCCATTGATAATCGCGCTTACGGCATCCAAATCGAGCTTCGACTTCGCTTTGTCGACAATCGGCACAGCGGCTAATTTCCGCACACCCGCTAATCGAAATGCCCGCAAGAGGCGAATATAGAACCAGCCCAGGTCAAATTCCCATGGTTTCGATTGAAAGCACGCGGAACTCGCGTAGGCGTGGTGATTGTTATGCAGTTCCTCACCGCCGATTATAATTCCCCAGGGCACGAGGTTCGTCGACCGATCGCCGGTTTCAAAGTTACGGTAACCACACCAATGCCCGGCACCGTTAACTACCCCGGCCGCAAAAAACGGGATCCATATCATTTGCACCGCCCACGCCGTTAGACCCAGCGGTCCAAACAAGGCCACGAAGACGATCAACGATAAGCTAATACCTCCAACGTCAAAGCGAGAGTAGATCTTGCGCTCCAACCAGTCATCCGGGGTGCCGCGTCCGTAGGTTGCGATGGTCTCCGGGTCTCGCGCCGCCTCGCGATAAAGTTCGGTACCTTGCCACAGCACGCGTCGAAGACCGTAGACCTGCGGTGAATGTGGGTCGTCGACGCTTTCGACTTTGGCGTGGTGTTTGCGGTGCACCGCCACCCATTCGCGGGTCGACATACCGGTGGTTATCCATAGCCAGAAGCGAAAAAAATGCGCGAGTGCGGGATGCAGCGTGATCGCACGATGGGCTTGGGCACGGTGCAAAAATACCGTAACCGCGACTATCGTGATATGGGTCGTCACCAACACGACTAGGAGCAAGCCCCACCAGGGAAGATTCAACAAAGCCATTAATTTCGTGCCTCCGCCAACAAAGTTTAACATTCAGGGCCGCAACCAAGACCATCGCTACCTCGACTTCGCCCGTGCCCTACATCACATATTAAGCGGCTGCGAGCGACTCGATCATTGACAATCATCAACTCCGGCGAACACCTCAGCGGCGTTTGCGAGCGCTTACTTATGGGTTCCGCGTGGGTCTCGAAGCACGCGTCGCTTGGCATGTGTGCAGCGCTCGCCAATAATAGCGTGCTAATGGTGGGGGAGGTTGGGATAACTGCGAGATCAACGCCGACAGCGGCATTGCTGCAAGCGGAAAACTTAGTCCGTCGCTATGGACCTCGCGTTGCCGTGAACGGGGTCAGCATTGGGCTCGCGCCGGGGGAGGTGCTGGGCTTGCTCGGCCTCAACGGTGCTGGCAAGTCTACGACATTACAACTATTGACCGGCGTGCTCGCACCGCACAGAGGTTGGGTGCGCATTTGCGGCCACGATGTGCAAACCGAGCCGCTGGCTGCTAAAGCCCAGCTCGGCTATTTACCGGAAATTCCGCCGCTCTACCCGGATAATTCGGTGAGCGACTATTTGCGCTATTGCGCCCGCCTGCGGCGTGTGCCAGCGGCCCGCGTGCGAGTCGCCGTGGACCAAGCGCTGGCGTGCTGCGAACTTGATGCAGTGCGTGATCGCACGATCCGTCACTTGTCGAAAGGATATCAGCAGCGTGTTGGGATCGCCCAAGCGATTGTGCACGAACCCGCTGTATTAGTTCTGGATGAACCGACGGTGGGTCTAGATCCGGTGCAAATCACTTCCGTACGCCGTCTGATCAAAACGCTCACCCAGGAGCGCGCGGCGATTTTATCCACCCACTTGCTCGGCGAAGTCGATGCAATATGCACTCGTGTCGTGATCTTGCATCACGGTCGCATCGTGCACTGCGAGGCGCTCACCGAGCACGACACCGAGCACTATGTACGCTTGCTGCTCCGCACCTCACCGGCGTTGAGCGTGTTGCGCTCTATACCTGGAGTCAAAACCTGCAAAACGCTGGCCGCCACCGAGGTAGTGGTCGAACTGGAGGACGAAACAGCGCTCACGAATCTATTGCAAGCGATATTACGGCACGGCTGGGGTCTGCGCGAACTGACGCCGGCGGGGTCTTCGCTAGAACAAATTTTTTTAGCCCATACGCAACAGGTCCTAGAAATCGACGCAGCAACACCAGTGCACGATCCCGGACCCGCCCCGGGTAAAAATCATGACTAGCGTGATCGCAAAGCACGAGTGGCGGTTGTGGTTTCGTTCACCGGCAGCCTGGCTCATCATCGGCCTCAGTCAGTTTTTGATCGCCTATCAATTTCTGGCGCAAATTGAACTATACGCCGAATTACAACCGCGCTTGCAACACCTCGAACAACCGCCGGGGGTTACGCGCATGGTGATCATGCCAACCTTTGCTACCGCGACCATGTTAATCCTGTTCTTAGTCCCGATTGTAAGCATGCATACACTCAGTGGTGAACGGCGTAATGGAATATTGCGCCTGCTCTATGCGGCACCCGTGCCACCGCATGCGATCGTGCTCGGCAAATATCTCGGATTGTTTGCGCTGATAGTGCTGCTGATCTTGATGACAACCGTCATGTGCATCACCTTGCATTGGGGCGGACCGATTGACTTTGGCACGTTAGTCGGTTGCGTGATCGCCGCGACGTTAATGAGTGCGGCGGCGCTGGCGGTGGGTTTGTGCTATTCCGCCTGGTGTCAGCAGCCGGTAGTGGCGGCAACCTTGACCTTGGTGAGCTTGCTTACACTATGGCTGCTCGATTGGGGGCGTGCATTTGGCGAGGATACGGGAATTCTCCGCTACCTCTCCTCGCTCAATCACTTTGAACTACTTGCCCGCGGTCTTATCAGCGTGAACGATGTCGGCTACTTCACGAGTATTATCCTGGTCTCGCTGGGGCTTGCGATGTGGCGTCTGCACGCCGATCAACATGCGCTTTGAACGACACCTACGCTATTTCGCTGGTATTACCGCGATCGTGATGGCGGGCTCGGCATGCGCGTGGCTGAGTGCGCACAGCAGGTGGAGTCTTGATCTCAGTGCGGCCCGCCGCAATACACTCGATCCGGCGAGCGTCGCGGCGGTGAACGCGGTCTCAACCCCGATTGCGATAACTGCTTACCTGCCCGAAAACGCCCCCGAACGAGTACCACTTCGCGAACTCGTGTCACGTTATCAACGTGCTGGCGCTGACATCGAGGTCAGCTTCATCAAACCGAGCGATGCGCCGGAATCGATGCGCAGCACTAATATCAACAGCGGTGAACTGATAGTTCGTAGTGGTGCGCGAACGGAGCGCATCACGGCCATTTCGGAACATGGCATAACGAACGCTGTTGCCCGTTTACTGCGACAAGGCCAGCAATGGATCGCCGTCGTGACGGGTCACGGCGAGCGACGTATTAGTCGCGAGGCCAACCACGACATATCTATCCTGGCGCAGGCGCTACGCGAACGCGGCTTGGAACTGGGTGAAATAAACCTCGGCGAGCGCGTGACGATCCCCGATAACACGACGCTGTTGATCATCGCCAGTCCCGCGCTCGCTTATTATCCAGGTGAAATCGCGCTCCTCGAGAAGTACTTGCACGCCGGCGGCAATCTGTTGTGGTTCACCGAACCCGACGCGCCCGCCGAAATGCAAAGCTTGGCAGATCTATTAGCCATTACCCAGCTCCCCGGTACTGTTATCGATCCCGTTACGCAGGCTTTGGGCATAGATAACCCGGCGGTGGCGGTTATCACGCGTTACGCCGACCATAGCGCGTTGCGCGGCTTGGATTTGATGACGCTGTTCCCTCACGCCGCCAGCCTCCGTCCTCACGCGGACAGTCCTTGGCGCACCAGTTCGCTGTTCGCGACGGGAGAGAAGACTTGGATTGAATCAGGCCCCATCGCCGGGCAAGTAGCGCATGATCCGGATACAGAACCGATGGGACCGCACCCGCTGGCGTGGGCGCTGCAACGCGACCACCCGAATAGCCGGGTCGAGCAACGCATTGTCGTAGTCGGCGACGGTGATTTCTTATCCAATACTTATCTAGGCAATGGCGGTAATCAACTATTGGCGATCCGGTTGATCGAATGGTTGCTCGGCAGCAATGAACTAATCGCAATAGAAACGCCCCGTGGCAACGACCATCAAGTCGAACTCAAACCGTGGCACGTCGCCGTCATCGGTTTTGGGTTTCTGATCATCTTGCCCGCAGCGTGTGTGCTCAATGGCCTATGGTGGCATTGGCGGCGACGTGCCTGAACTCCCCGAAGTTGAAACGACACGCCGCGGACTCACGCGGCTACTGCGGGAACGTGCGATCACAGCAGTGCGGATTCGCGAGCGACGTTTGCGCCTGCCGATACCCCGGGAATTGCCGCGGCTGTTGATCGGGCAGCGCTTGCTTACTATCGAACGCCGCGCGAAATATTTGCTGTTTAAGTTCTCACCGGGCGTGTTGCTTATTCATCTCGGCATGTCAGGCACGCTACGGGTACTGAGCCGCGATTCGCCCCTGCATAAACACGATCATTTGGAAGTCGATTTCGACGACGCGAAGATCATGCGCTTGCGCGATCCGCGCCGCTTCGGTCTCGCTTTGTGGACCACGGATCCCCTGCATCATCCGCTGTTGGCAATGCTCGGCCCGGAACCGTGGGATGCGGGTTGCACCGGCGCCTATTTGCATGCCCGGGCGCGCGGTCGTCGCGTCGCGATCAAAAACTACATTATGAACGGAACGACCATTGTCGGCGTCGGTAATATTTATGCGAGCGAAGCGCTGCATCGCGCTGGGATTCATCCAGCCCGGGCGGCTGGAAAAGTCAGTGCCCAACGTTACGATTGTTTGCTGACAGAAATTCGCGCGGTACTCGATGAGGCAATCGCCTATGGTGGCACCACCTTGCGGGACTTTACCCGGGACGATGGCAAGCCCGGGTATTTTCGCAACCACTTAAGGGTCTACGGTCGGGCGCACGAACTTTGTGCCTGCGGTCGCGCAACGATCAAGCAATCAGTGATCGGTCAACGTTCGAGTTATTACTGCCCCGCCTGCCAACATTGACAGCTGTGAAGCGGCCATCACCGCTCACCAATGAAAATGCTCCTCACCCTAGCTATGGGCGTGAGCGCGGTGAGCGCCTGGTGCAATATCGTGGCTAGGTGAGATTCGAGGCCGCAAAATCCCAATTGACGAGTTCCCAAAACGCTTTTAAGTATTTCGGCCGCGCGTTACGGTAGTCGATATAGTATGCGTGCTCCCACACATCACAGGTTAGCAGGGGTGTGCCCCCGGGCGCTTTAATTGGCGTGGCGGCATTAGAGGTATTGAGGATCTCAAGATCACCCTGCGCGTTTTGCACCAACCAGGTCCAACCCGAGCCAAAATTACCTACCGCAGCATCGGTAAACTTAGCTTTGAAATCATTCACCGAGCCGAATACGGACGTTAGTTTAGCGCCCAAGGCCCCGCTCGGCTCACCCCCGCCGCTGGGTGACATCGAGTTCCAATAGAACGTATGGTTCCACACTTGAGCAGCATTGTTGAACATGCCACCGCTCGCCTTAGCCACGATGTTCTCCAAGCTCGCATTTTCGAATTCCGATCCCGAGAGCGCACCATTCAATTTGTCGACGTAGGTTTGATGATGTTTGCCGTAGTGAAAGTCTAGCGTTTCTTCTGAGATATGTGGTGCCAAGGCGTCGCGTGCATAAGGGAGTGCGGGCAGTTCAATGCTCATTGGGAACCTCGGGTTGATTGAACGTTGTAGTGTGGATTCAACATGCCGGTGACGATAGATTAGCCTTCGTCACACAATGCTGGTGCACATGATCTCAACATCACTGCGCAAAATCAATCCGCATAAGTCGCGCTCGAATGCACCGCGGCGGCCAGGTACACGCGCTCAGGTTGAAACCTTGCGCACTAAATGGATATCAACAACCGGCCGCGATATCGCTGCATTGCCTAGTTGGCGGCGCGCGCATGCGCACGCGGTACGAAAGTTATCGCTGCGCCCTCACCCCGCGGATCGCTCGCCGCATCCGCCACCCCAGAATGTCGCTCGCGCATGACTGCTTGCATATTCCCGTAACGCCGACCGACATCACGCAAACGATGGCCACGGCTTTCCAGATCCGCGCGCGCTTGTTTATCCAAGCCGTCGCTTTCGTATTGCACTAGATCGGGTAAATATTGGTGATGGTAGCGCGGCGTTGATACCCACGCCTCAGGCGGGTTACCCGCGGCGAATTCGAGCATACCCAATAGCACCATGGAGATGATGCGGCTCCCGCCGGGCGTGCCGATAATGCCAATGCGATCGGCGTCTTCCAGAAACGTTGGCGTCATACTCGATAGGGGGCGCTTGCCGGGTGCGATCAGATTCGCATCCACGCCTACTAAACCGTAGGCGTTGGCCACCATAGGTTTAGCCGAGAAATCGTCCATTTCGTTGTTAAGCAGCACCCCAGTACCGGCCGGCACATAGCAGGCACCGAACGGATAGTTAATGCTCAAGGTGCCCGCGACCCGATTGCCCTCGGCATCGATAACTGAAAAGTGGGTCGTGTCTTCTCCTTCTTGCGAGTTCCCAATCGGCGGTAAGTTGTCACTTGGTGTTGCAACGCGCGGATCGAGATCGGCGCCGATGGCTGCCGCATACGCCTTACTGATCAAACGCGCGACCGGTACGGCGACGAACTCTGGATCGCCTAAGTATTGCGCGCGATCGCGGTACGCGCGGCGCATCGCCTCGATTACGACGTGCCGGCGGGTGGCGTTGTCCAGTGATTCTAAGTCATGCGCTTCGAGAATATTCAAAGCTTCCAGTAGCACGATACCGCCAGAGGAGGGCGGTGGCGCAGAGACAATTTTAATATTGTGGTAACGGCCGACCACGGGTTGGCGCTCCACCACACGATAATTCGCCAGATCCGCGAGCGTCCAGATGCCACCGCCCGCGCGGACGCCGGCGACGAGCCGTGCGGCGACGTCTCCGCTATAAAAACCGTCACGACCGCGCTCCGCAAGCGCTGCGAGCGTGTTCGCTAGATCAGCTTGTTTTACCACGGCGCCGCGCGCGGGCACCGTACCCGCGGCCAAAAATGTCGCCGCCGCGTTGCGCTCCGCGGCCAACACCGCTTGGCGCAAGCTCGCCATACGTTCATAACGCGGCGAGACGGCAAAGCCTGTGCGCGCCAGTGCGATTGCAGGGCCTAGCGACGCCGCTAATGGCAAGCGACCGTAATGTGTTGCAAGATGCACGAGACCCGCGGGGAGACCTGGGATCGCGGCGGCGAGCGGGCCGTTGAGGGCGCGGTCGCGCACAAATTCACCGTCGGCGTCGAGAAACATGTCTTGGGTCGCGGCACCCGGCGCGACCTCACGAGCGTCCACCATCGACTGATGCCCATCCCGGGCCCGATGCAACAAGAAAAAGCCACCGCCACCAAAGCCAGAACTGTAAGGTTCCACTACGCCTAAAGCAGCAGCGATCGCGATCGCCGCGTCAAACGCATTGCCGCCGGCGTCGAGTATCTTGCGGCCCGCAGCGGTCGCCGCCGGGTGAGCAGAGGCTATGGCGGCTTGCTGCGTTGCTTCATCGAGGGCATCGGCAAAAACGCTCGCTAACGCCAGCAAGGCAATAACGCTACTACAGATCAGCTTACGAACCATGACGATGACCATAAATTAGCTTCCTACGGCGCGGGTGCTCAACGCGCGGTACTTATCCCACAACTCAGATGCTGTCTCCGCATGATGCGGATCGGAAGGAATGCAATCGACTGGGCACACTTGCACGCATTGCGGCGTATCAAAATGGCCAACGCATTCTGTACAGCGCGTCGGCTTGATTTCGTAGTGTTCGAGGCCGGCGTAAATCGCCTCGTTCGGACATTCCGGTGCACACACGTCGCAGTTGATGCATTCATCAGTAATTAGCAGGGCCATTTAGTTATTATTCACAGCGCGATCGGAAAAATTGCTTACTTAGCCGTTACGCCGTGCCAGGCGAGTGCGCCAAACGTCGATTGAGGGCGTCACACACGAGGGGATCGACAAATTCTGCCACATCACCGCCCAAAGAAGCGATCTCACGAATCAACGACGAAGAGATATATGAAAATTCCTCTTCCGGGGTCAGAAATACGGTATCGACTTCGGGAGCAAGCTTTTTGTTCATCCCGGCGAGTTGGAATTCAAAATCGAAATCTGACACCGCGCGCAAGCCACGTAAGACGATGTTGGCGTGTTGTGCACGGCAAAAATGCGCCAGCAATCCATCGAAACGCACGATTTCGACGTTGCCATAGGGTGACAGAACCTGCTGGGCGAGACTCACGCGTTCCTCGGTCGAAAAAACCGTTTGCTTTGACGTACTCCCGGCGATGGCAACGACGACACTATCGAAAATGCGCGAAGCGCGCGCAACGATATCAGTGTGTCCGTTCGTGATCGGATCGAAGGTGCCGGGATAAATCGCCTTGTTGCCCAATCTTAACTCTCCTGTTTAACCGCCCGGTTTGAATTTTTGCGCGTGAGAAGCGCATAGTGCACGTGCTTGGTACGACCTTCCTTGGCACAGCGCCAACCCGGTGGTAGACAAGCGCGCGCGCCGCACGCGCGTTCTAGATAAACGTGGGCGCCCAGATTTAACCACTGCTGCTGTAGCCGCGCGAGCGCATCTTCGGCCAGTGTTGTCGCAAACGGCGGATCGATGAATACGATATCGAATTTCTGTGGTTGCACACATTCTAACCATTCAAGCGCATCATAACGAACAATCTCGATGGCATCAGCCGCGTCAAGCGCCGCTACCGCAGAGCGTAAGCGGGTGATCACCGCCGCTGCATTATCGACCAATACGGCGCGCGCGCCGCCCCGAGAAACGGCCTCGATACCGAGAGCGCCGCTGCCGGCGAACAAATCCAAGCACTGTGCGCCATCGATAACCGGCGTCAGCCAATTGAATAGTGTCTCCCGCACGCGCTCGGCAGTGGGTCGAATCTCGCCACCCGGGTCGAGTTGCAAACGCCGCCCGCGCCAACGACCACCGCTAATGCGCACGCTACCGCGCACCGATTTATGGGGACGCGGCATCCGATCGCCTACTGTGTGGGGAGTCCGGATCGCTAACACCCACTGTCACGGTGAGCATGCGGCTCGGATCTATGAGCGCCGCAAACGCCCGCTGTACGTCCTGCCGTTGCACCGCGGCGATGTGGGCCGCAAAAGTTTCGGCGTAATTCAAGGGCAAGCCGTAACGCGCCAGCGCCGCGAGGTGTTCGATTTGCTCGCGATTGCTATCGAGTTGCAGCGGCAAACTGCCGATGAGGTACTTTTTCGCCGCCTCTAGCTGTGCTGTGGTCGGACCACGGCGGATGAACGCTCGTAGCACACGGCTGGCCTCCACATACGCTTCTGAGAGCTGCTCACTGGCTGTTTGCAACGTGATGACGAACGGGCCACCGGCCGCGAGCGGGGAGCAGCTAGCCCGCACCCGATACGCCAAACCGCGCTGCTCACGAAGCCGCTCAAACAACAGCGAGGTCAAAGGACCAGCGCCGAGAATGTGGTTGGCAACAAGCACCGGAAAATAGTCGGGATGATGGTGAGAAATTCCGTGTTGACCGAGCCATACATGGGTTTGCGCAGACGTGAAGTCGACGTGGACGCGCTGTGCCGCCGCCCGGCGTTTAAACGGCGGTATCGGTGGCGCCGGCGCGCCGGTCACCAGCGCTGCGGCGAGCTCGGCGGCAATTTTCCTCGCGTGCTCTCGAGACAGTGCTCCTACTATCGCGATAGCAGCATTTGCGGCGACATAATAGCGCCGATAAAACGCTTTGATATCGGCGCGTTCGATCGCGGCGAGGCTGCTCAGCGTTCCCCTCACCGGCGTCGCGTAAGGATGGGAGCCGTAGAGTTCGGCATAGAAGCGCACTGCCGCGATTGACCCCGGCTTTTCATTGCGCGCTTGCAAGGCCAAACGTTGTTGTTCTCGGCGTCGTGTGATCGCAGCAGCGTCGAAACGCGGGTCACTGATCGCTTGCACGAATAATGCCCAAGCGGGTTTGAAATGTGCCGGCGCCAGCATGCTGCGCAGCGATACCGAAGCGCTATCGCGCGAGACGCCCGCGTACATACGCGCGCCGGTAGCCCCGAGCTGCGTCAAAAACGCATCAGTACTGAGCTCGCCCGTACCTTCCTTGAGCAAACCGGCAGTAAAATGTGCTAAGCCTGGCAGCACGCCGTCATGTGCACTGCCGGCAGCGAAAATGACTTGCACATCGATCATCGGGATTTCCGCGGCCGCCGCATAATACACCGGCACACCGTTGGGTGTATGCCAGGTCTCGACCGCGGCACTTGCACCACTGACCGCTGCGCTTAGCAGCGCGCCGTATAAGTAACGCCTTGTGGCCACACAAAACTCATTCACCGCCAGCACCTTGTTCTAGCGAAGACCGCGGCAGCAAATAAGCGACCGTTAGCTGTTCATCAACTAAGTACTTGCGTGCGACCGCGCGTACTTGGGTGGGCGTGACTTCGCTAATGTTCTCGACGTAACGATCCTTGAGACGCCAGTCCAAACCGACGACCGCCAAGGATCCGATCGTCATTGCTCGAGAAAACAACGAGTCCTGCTGATAGAGCGTATCCGCGACGACACGCGTTTTAACCAGCTCGAGTTCCTCACGCGCGGGCGGCGATTCTTTCATGGCCGCAATCTCTGCTTTCAGCGCAGCCTCTATTTCGGCGAGCGTATGACCCGCTCTGGGCACGCCAGAGAACATAAACAACGTATGCCAGCGAGATCCCGCAGAATAGCTGGCGCTCACGCTGGTGGCGAGCCCACGACCCCTGAACAAGGATTTATTTAAACGCGCGCTGGCGTCGCCGGCGAGTGTCGCGGCGAGCACATCGAGAGCGTAGATCTCCCATGCTGCAACGGCGGGCGGCCGCGCACCGGCCACGCTCAAGGTCGCCCGTAGGACCGGCGCTTTATAGCCCATGAGCAGATACGGTACTTGTGCCTGCTCGCTCCACAGCGTCACGCGCTTGGGACCGCGTTGTGGGGGTTCGTGCCAGTTCTTGCGCACCGGCACAGCCGTGCGCGCAAGGTCGCCAAAGTGGCTTTGTGCCAGCGTCAACACCGCTTGAGGGTCGACGTCGCCCACCACCACGACGAGCGCATTTCCGGGCACATACCAGCGGGTGTACCAGGACTGCACCGCGCTGTGCGGCAAATTCTCCAGATCGTGTGCCCAGCCGATCACCGGTTGCCGAATCGGGCTAACTTGAAACGCCGTCGCAAATAGGGTTTCGCGCAATTGCGCGCGCGGCGCGTCATCGACCCGTAGGCGACGTTCTTCTTGCACAATTTTGAGCTCGTTAGCGAATTCTTCGCGACGCAACAATGCGCCACGCATACGGTCGGCTTCGAGTTCGAAACTCAACGCCACTTTGTCTCGTGACCATTGTTGATAGTAGACCGTGTAGTCGCTGGAAGTGAACGCATTCTCTTCCCCCCCGTTGGCGGCGACGATGCGGGAGAATTCTCCCGCTTGCCGGGCCTCGGTACCGCGAAACATCAAGTGCTCAAGAACGTGGGAAACACCGGTAAGCCCGCGCGGTTCGTCCGCGGAACCCACGCGATACCAAATTTGTACCACCGCGACCGGTGCGCGGTGGTCTTCTGCGACGATTAGACGCAGTCCGTTCTCTAAAGTGAATTCCTGTGCGGGCGGCGCCGCACTTACGAATCCTACTACTGCCAAGCCCAGGGTAACCGCAAGCGTACAGTACCGCAGTCGGTCGAAGATTAACGCCATGCAAATACTTTCCTTCGTTGAACCAGGTCATCGGCGTCTAACAAACGAGTGGTAGGATAGCGCGGGGGCTGACGGCAAGCAGCCTTCTTTTTTGGAGCGAGAGCAATACGATGTTCAAGACCCTCAAAGCAGGCATTGCGAAAACCCGTAATCAGTTAATGGGGCGACTCGGGCGACTCGTCACCCGACGCGAGCCCCTTGATACGGCGAGCTTAGAATCGCTGGAGGCTGCGCTGCTGCAAGCCGACGTGGGTGTGGCTGCCAGCGAGCGCCTGGTCAGCGCAGTAAAACAACAAGCCGCGCGCCGACCCGGGGTGCCGCTCGGCGAGATGTTGAAGGGCGAAATGTGCGAATTGCTCACCGCCAGTGCCACCCGCGACCCGATTTTAAACGCTACCGATTCGCCCTACGTGGTGCTTGTGGTCGGTGTAAACGGCGCCGGCAAAACGACCACCATCGCCAAACTCGGGCACTACTATCAAGGTCAGGGGAAGCGGGTGATATTCGCGGCGGGTGATACCTTTCGCGCCGCCGCTGTGGATCAATTGAAACGCTGGGGAGAGCGTCTGAATATTCCCGTAATCGCGCAAGGTGCCGGTGCCGATGCGGCGTCGGTAATCTATGACGCTTACAGCGCCGCTAAGTCACGTGCGGTCGAGGTTCTGATCGCCGACACCGCGGGCCGGCTCCACACGCAAAGCGGATTGATGAACGAATTGAGCAAAATCCGTCGCGTACTTGCTAAGCAGTCCCCGCACGCGCCGCAGGAAACCATGCTTATCTTGGATGGAACTTTGGGCCAAAATTCTCTCAACCAAGCACAGCAATTCCGTGACGCCGCCGCAATCGACAGCGTTGTATTAACGAAACTTGACGGTACTGCGAAGGGTGGGATCCTGTTCGCGATTACCGCAAGCTTGGCCTTGCCGATCCGATTCATCGGCATCGGAGAGCAATGCGAGGATCTGCGGGTATTCGTACCCGCAGAGTTCGTCGCCGCACTGTTGAGCACGGAGCACGACGAAGAACTACCGGAGGCGTGAGGGGCAGGAAAGCTAGCTGTCGGCGGAACCTGGCGCGCGTTTCGGGGGGCTAGGGGGGACGCCGAGTAAACCACGCAGCGCGCCGGTGTGCGTCAACGAAATGCTTAATTTTTTGGAACCACGGCCGCCATTAGCACTCTAATGACTGGAGTGCTAAAATTCCCAATCCGAACGCAGGAGGAGTGCCCACAATGACCAACTTGGCGCTGCCGCTACCCGTAGGCTCGTTGGAGAACTACATCGAGGCAGTAAACCGCTTGCCCATGTTAACGGCACAAGAAGAGCAAGACCTTGCTGTACGCTACCGCGAAGACAACGATTTAGAGGCCGCCCGTCAGTTAGTGCTGTCGCATTTGCGTTTTGTCGTAAAAATTGCGCGCGGATACGCGGGCTACGGCTTAGCTCACGGCGATCTAATTCAAGAAGGCAACATCGGCTTGATGAAAGCGGTTAAACGCTTTGACCCTGATGTGGGTGTGCGTTTGGTGTCCTTTGCAGTGCATTGGATCCGCGCCGAAATCCATGAGTTTATTTTGCGCAATTGGCGCATTGTCAAAGTCGCTACAACCAAAGCGCAACGCAAACTCTTTTTTAACCTCCGCGGCGCAAAGAAACGTTTGGGCTGGATGAATTCCAACGAAGTCGCAGAAGTGGCCGACGATCTCGGCGTGACGCCCGACGAAGTTATGCTCATGGAAGAACGTTTGAATGCGCACGATCAGTGTTTCGACGTCTCCGTTCAAGATGGTGAAGAAGACGCCGCGCCGGCAACTTATCTGACCGATTTGCGCTTTGAGCCAACCGCCTTGCTGACCGCCAACCAAACGGAAACGGAACGTGCGGCGCAGCTCACGAGTGCGCTCGGCAAGCTCGACGAGAGGAGTCAAGACATCGTGGTGAGCCGTTGGTTGAGTGATCCCAAAACGACGCTGCAGTCATTGGCTGATAAATACGGCGTTTCCGCCGAGCGCATTCGCCAGCTCGAACGCAACGCATTTAAAAAACTCCGCGGTGAATTGCACGTCGAATTCTTATTGCCGGGCACTTAAGCAATCGCGCGGTCCTGGTGCAATATCCGAGCTAGCTGCACAACAAACAGCGCCGTGTTTCTGCTGGCGGTATCAGGATTTATCACGAGTGGGGTGCAGGCTGCGAAAATCGAACGGCTTAAGAATACATTTCACGTCCAAACTCGGCGTAGAAAAGGTCGAAAGCCGCGGCCGTGCCGCACACATAAAGCGCGTCCTGCGCGTCGACGGTGAGCCCCGGCGGGACCTCCATCATAACTTTCCCGGCGCGCTCGACGGCAATCACGGAGCAACCCGTGCGTTTACTGATCTGCAATGTCTGTAGTTGCTGGCCGGCGAGTTTACTGGCCTCGACCTTAACGAGCTTGATACGGGCTTGTTGCGAAACCATCTCGCCGAGAATGTGATGGGCCAGCAGTTGACCCGCAACTTGACTCACTGACAGCGCAAAATCCGCGCCCGCTTGTTGAATGCGCGCGACGCTCTCCACCGAGCTCGCGCACGCGATAATGGGCACATCGGGAACAAAACTCCGCACCACGGTCGCCGCAAGCAGGGTGGCGCTATCGCTCTCGCAGGCAAGAATGACGACCCGCGCAGTAGCAACACCAGCGCGTTCGAGGGTGTGCGGATCGAGCACGTCACCGACGATCTCGACACCTTGCTGCGGCGTCGTGTCGATGACACGAACGTCCTCACCAGCATCCATGAGCATCTCGACAAGCTTGCTGCCGACGTCGCCGAAACCGGCGATCACGATCGTACCCTGCTGGGTAATCGGCCGCGTGATCTCGCTCAGTTTTTGCAGGCTAGCGGGGCTGCCGGCAGCTACCAACAGCATACCGGGGCGTAGCACATCGTCGACCGCGGGCGGCGAATGCAGCTCATCGTCCACCCATTGTCCGACGATGTGGACCCCAGACTCGCCGTGGATCCCCACGTCGGCCAGCGTCTGGTGCGCGAGCGGACTATGATCATGAATGCGGATCTCCGCCACTTCCAAGCGCTGTCCGAGCGGCTCCACACCGGTTATTCGCGGCCCGATCGCGGCACTGGCACGTACGGCGACCGCCGCGGCAAGGACATGATTTGGGGTGAAAGCCGCCGTCGCCCCCGCGAGTTGCATCGGTCCGCGACGATTCGGATTATCGATCAAGGCAATGATCGGACCGCTGAAACCAAGTTCGCGGGCACTAATGGCGAGCAAAGCATCGTGGTCGTCGTCACCGTTCGCGACCAGCGATCGCGCGCGCGCCAGCGGTCGCAGGTCAAAATGCTCATCGTCAAGCGAACCATGCACAACGATGCGGCCGCGCTCATGCAAACGCTGTGCGACCGCTTCGTCTGCTTCGATCACCAGCGTTTGTATACCGCGGCTGTCGAGGTCGGCTAACAAGGAATCGACTTCTGGACCGTAGCCGTAGACCACCACTGCGTCTTCTACTTCGGGTAGCGCGCGCAAAAGCAGTTCGCTACGCCGCGCTTCGACGAGCGGCGCGCTGAAGGTGTCTAGCTGCAGAATACCGCTGGTGGCATCCGCTTGGCGTGCGGCCCTGCCCTTGAGTAACACGGCGCAGCCTTTCAGCGACAACGGTGTGAAGAGGTTGAGAAGAAAAGCGGTGAAAATCAGGGCCGTGAAAATGGTCTGATCGATTGCGCCTTGAGCGAGCGCCAGCGAAGCGAGAATGAACGCCATTTCGGCGCGACCACACATACCGACCCCAACAGTCAGTGATTCGCGCGGCGGCAAGCCCATGCGTAGCGCCATCCCGCCGGCACTCAGTATCTGGCCGACGATGACGGCAATCGTCAACAGTGCGATAAACGCGAAGCCAGCGGCACTAATGTCGAAGGAGATGGAAAAACCCAGCGAAATAAAAAATATGGGGCCGAGGAATGAGTACGCGATCCCATAAGCACGGTCTTTCACGATGCGCACGAGGTTAGGGTGGGCGACCTGTTCCTCAAAGAATAGGCCGGCGACGTAGGCACCGAGAATCATGTGCAGGCCAATGGCCTCGGCAAACAGCCCGGCCGCAAGCGCCATAATCAAAACAAACGTGAAACCTTTACCGCCTTCGGCGCGGAACGGCAGCGTCAAACGTGGATAGACAAGCCCGCCTAGCAACAATGACACGGCGAAAAAACCCGCTACCTTAACGATGGTGAGAACGAGGTGCATGGGTTCGAACCCACCGCCCGACAGCACGCCGATCACCAAGCCGAAGAATATTAGCGTCAGCATGTCGTCGATAACGCAACTGGCAACGATCACGCGGGCCACTCGCGTATTGGCGAGTCCAAGGTCCTTGAGGCTTTTGAGTGTGATTACGACCGCGGTGGCAGTCATTGTCAGCCCGACGAACGTCGCCCCGACGAGGTCCAAACCAAATAGCCTGGCGATCCCGAAGCTGACCGAAAACGGCACCACAGCGCCGACCACGGCCACGCCCATCGAACGCTTCAAGGCATCGTAGAACTCTAGTGGTTGGGTCTCGACGCCCGCATGAAACATCAAAAAGAAAATACCGATGTCGGCGAGTAGCTGGATGGCGTCGCCTGGCGCGATGAGCCCCAATACAGCCGGACCGACCACCACACCGACGATCAACTCACCCATTACCGTCGGCAGCCCGAGTGGACGCAAGGTGACGGCGACAAGCCATATCCCGCTGAGCAGAATCAGCAGATCAAAAGCAATCTCATGCATGATCGCGGTCGACGGTTCCCGTGATCACGCAGGTGGTAGTGGAAATCGATGTTGGTTTTCTCATCAATTTATCGTTTTACGATGCACACCGGCTCGCCCGGCTCATCGCTATCGAGCCGCGCCTTGGCCGTCATGCATCACTCGGATCCCCCACGTTCGAACAATCGTTCGCGCTCAATACTATAGAGAATATCGGCGCCTTGGTATTCACCCGATTCAGCCTCGACACTCCAATGCTCAGTCAGTTTGTAATTGAGAAAAAACGACCACAGCTGATCAAAAGGATTGAACCCCGTCCGCACCGAGAGGCGCGGTGACAATCGCTTGCCCGCGATGAGCGACGTTTCGCGTGCCGAGGCCCCCGTCGCCACCGAGAACTCATCGAGACCAAAGGCGTCGCGGATTTCATTGGTCACCGCGGCTGATTCGTTCGCGCCAAGACTCAAGGCAGCTTGGTTGAGCAACGCCGCGTCGCCCTCGGAAGTTTCACCGAGCGCGCGCCCAGTGACAATATAAGAGAGTATGTCGCCGTCCGTTAACGCCGGCTCAGAAAATAGCGTGATCTTGGGGCTGCGCACCGTACCCGTCGCGATCACCCCTGCCGTCACCGGGAGCTCCGGACGAATGGCTCGCAGCGCGAGTCCCGGGTTGTCGACGGGTCCCGCGAATTGTAGCCGTCCATTTTCAATTTGTAGGCGCTGACCGTAGGATCTGAACACACCTTCATCAATGACGATGGCGCCGTTGGCGCGTCCAAGTGTTTCGCCCCGTCGCTTCGTCCATTGCACCTGACCCGACAAATCGGCTGCAAGACCAAAGCCATTGACCGTAACATCGCCACCAAGAACGACGTCGACCTCACCGCAGAGCGCGTCGGTGAGAAAACTCCCCCGCTTGTTTTCCGGCACAACATCACGGTTGGCGGCGACGATGACTTCGTCTTCGGAAAGACTCACAGCGGACTCCGGAAGTCCTTTAAGCTCAACGAGAACCCGCGCTAGGCTTAGGCTGCCAGTGACGGCGAGCGTTGTCATATTGCCGCGTAATTGCAAGTTTGGTGTGATGTCGGCTTCCACTTCCGGGGTTCGCACCAAGGGAAAATTTTCGCCCTCTAGCTGCAGATCATAATGCCAGCCGCCGTCATCCTCGACGGACACCTGCCCAGTCACGGCGACGTCGCCCTCGGTCGCGCCGATAGTGGTGTTCACCATCAGCGTGTGTGCATCCCCGCTTATGCGCGTCTCAAGGGTGGTGACCTCGAGGCCGATGTCGGGGATCAGTAAAGATCCGTCGACGAGATTTGCCCGGGCCTCGCCCACGGGTCGTTTACCCTCGGTGGCAACAGCAGCGCTCAGCTCGAGCCTGCCGGTCGAACCGCTGAGCGCGGGTACGAACTCCGTGAGCCAACTAATATCGTCACAGTGACCCTCGACGTCGGCGGTAATCACGCCCTCAGCATTCCGTGTGCTGGTGAGATTTCCGTTGAGCGTGAACCATCGCTCGACTTCGGCCGCGGCCGTAACCCGAACGTTAGCCGGATCCAGATCGAAATCGACTGCGAGGCTTTGGATCTCGCTTTTATCGATGTGGTCATCACCGCTTTTGCGTTCGATCACACCGTCGCGCACCTGCACGCGACCGCGCCCGGTAATGACGTTCTGGCGGGTGTGCAGCTCGATGCTGCCATTGCTAAGCCCCCGTAATCGTATCGCCGCGGGCAAATAATGATTAGCCAACGCCAACGGTATCGATGTGAGTTGGATGTGTGCGGTCGAACCAGCTTGGCGATAGTCACCGCTGAGACACGCTAAGGCGGCATCGGCGCTGAGACACGCGCGAGCCAGCGAGGCCTCGGTAGCCGTGATTCTCACCGCACTCGGCGATGTCAACGACCACGCTCCCATGATGTCAGCGCTTACCTCAAAGGTGTCTAGATGGCCTTGCCACCCGTGCCCCTCGACTAAACGACCGTGCGCGGCGGCCTGGGCTACGATCGGACCACCCTCGAGGTCGACTACCAAGCGATGCGCTGCGGGTTTTCCCTGTCCCTTAACAGCAACACGCCCGATTTTTTCAGCATCGATCTCGAGGTCCTCGATCACGAGCTCGGCGCGCGACTCGGTATCGCGGCTCATATCGATGTCGAGATCGGCGGCCAGTTCAGCGGCTTTGAATTGCTTGATGCGCAATCTTTTACCGCTGAGATCTGCTTTGATTCGCGGTAACGTGGGCTCCCCTGTGAACGTTCCTGCACCCGTGATCGACCCTTCCGCGCCGGCGTAGAACGCCGAGAAGTCCTCGACGTGAACATCGAAGGCACCAGTTATTTGCTCAGCCCAAGTGCCGTAAACGTCCACGCGACTCGCACCTGCAGTCAAATGGGCGCGTTCGAGCGCCACATGGCCGGGTTCTGTAACCAAACGCGCGTCGCCGGCTAGTGCATGTCCGCTCACGGCACCAGATACGTGCGACAGAACCAGCTCGCTGGATATACCTTCCTCACTGCGCGATAAGCGACCGTTGCCGGCAAAGTTGATGCGGCCCGGCATCGCGGCGTCAATCGCACTGAGATCAATGTCTCGTCCTGAAAACTCGACGTTGGCGTCAACGCCAGTGACAAAATCGAGCGCCCCGGAGGCAGTGATCTCACCGCCTAGCAGCGCGGCGGTTAACCTTGGGATCGAGACGTGTCGTTCGTGCACACGCGCCGTGCCGCTCGCATCAACGCGCCCGACGCGGGGAATGTCTAGCTTGCTCGCAAGCTCGACCGCGAGATCGCTAAGCGCCCCTTGAGCGTGCAGCGATCCACTGCGGGTGCTGAGCGTGGTCGCGTTGGTGAGCCGATAGTCGATGTCTTCCCAGTTCAAGGCCAAATCCAAGATCGGATCGGGGAGTTGCAGCTCGACCTCACCGCTCAAGCGGGTTTGATACGGGACCGCGGTCGCATGCGCTAGCAAAACCACGTTGTCCTCATAACGCACGCGTCCGCTACCCGTAAGCGCCTCGAAATCGACTTTCCGTGGCTCCGCGCGCCAGCTGATGTCCGCGGCAATGGCAGTGGCGGTGTCGCTCGGTAAGGTAAGCTGCGACGCTAGCGTCAGCGCGACCTCACCAGTAGCAGGCGTACGGAGCTGCGTTGCAAGCTCGAGGTTAAGTGCGACTAAGGTTCCGGCAACATCGATAGTCGTCGTAGACGCGGACACACCTTCACCCAGTTCATAGGGCTCGATACGACCGTGAACCGTCAAACTCGGCACCTCGGCGAGCGCATCGATACGACCATTTAATGTCGCTGAGAACAGTGCCTCGATCCGAGTATCAAACTGGAGTTCATCGAGGGGTCCGTTGACACTCAGCGACGCCTGCCCGGGTTCGCCACCAAGATTGCCGGTCCAGGCAGCCGTCGCGGTGAGCTGTGGTGATTGCCCCACGGTTACGCGCGCGTGCGCGCTAAATCGGTGATCGTAGGCGCGTAGTTCGAAGTCATTTAGTCGAAATTGATGCTTATCCCACGCCACAGCTAACCCCAGGTGATCGATCGCGATGTCGTGATCCTCAGCGTTAACGAGCAATTCGTGTATGTGGAAATCCTTCACTTCCAGCGGCAGTGGTGGTGCCGGTAGCGCCACCGGGCTGCGCGCCTTCGAACTCGCCGACGGTGCCGCCACCGTCACCTCGACCCCCTGCAGCGTCGCTGCTTCGATGACGAGCGCCGGCTCCGTGAGGGAGCGCACTTGCCAAGTGACGGAGAGGCGATCGACACGCGCGCTAAGAGGCCCTGTCTCGACCATCAGCTCACTCAGTGCGAAGCTATCCCACAGACGCCCGCTAAACGCACCTATACTCACGCCATTCGCAGCCTGTAGTGCCGTGTGCACCAGCCAACGGCTGCCGCGTTCCGTGGCGATGGTTAAGAAAAAGAGCGTCGCGAGCAATACTGGTACGCCGAGCAGAAGCGCGAACCCGAACCGGATAATGGCGCGACGCTGCATTAGAGATCGGGTCCAATGCGCAGGTGAATACGGAAGGCATCGCTCGCTTCATCGAGCGGGTGAGCGATGTCCAACCGCATCGGACCCACCGGCGATCGCCAACGCAGGCCGATGCCTGCCCCGGTTAATAAGCCCGACGAACTACCGTCGCCGCCGAAGGCATTGCCGATGTCGACAAATACCGCCGCACCCCAGGCCGCTGTAAAGTAGTGTTCGAGTTCTGCGCTGGCGACTGCGAGGTAAGTGCCGCCTATTACCTCGTTGTTCGCATCCACCGGACCGCGTGAATCGATGTCGTAGCCGCGGAGGCTGTTATCGCCGCCGACGAAGAAACGCGCCGACGGCGGTAGCGCTCGAAATGCATCCACCCAAATAGCCCCCAAACTCGCGCGCAATAACGCACGTGAGTCAAACGGCAGGCCATAAATAGTAGTCAGATTCAATAACGCGCGTGCGAAGCTCGTATCCGAGACGACGGCTTCCGCAGCGCCCTTAAGTTCGAAGTCGATATCATAACCACGCGTCGGAAAAAGATCGTGATTGGCGACTGTACGGTGCCAATTGATCCCCGGCGCGAGGAAGTTTGAAACCTCATTGGTTCCCGATAAAGTATAATTTTCTCGGCTAAGTTCGACGAATCGCGTCTCCATCCAACCCCACAGACGACGTTTGGTTTCAGATACCATTAATTGGGCTTCGGTAGTCTCGAATGCGTCGACATCACGACGTCTAACGCCTATTTGCGCGGTCAACCATTCATCGGTGGGATGGGTCAACGGGATCCGGTAAGCGCTGGAGAATTCCTGCTCGATCAACGACGCGTTGACGTTGAAGTCGAATTGATGACCTCGCCGATTTACGCGCCTATTTTGATAACCGACACGACCCCGGATCCCTTCGTCGGTTGATGCGCCGATGCCGGCGTTGAATGCGTGTCGATCGCGGGGAGTGAGCTTGATGTCGACGGGAATGGTTTCTCCTAGCGGTGCAGACAAACGGGGCCTAACTTCGATGCTATGAAAATAGTTACTATGCGACAATGCGCGGTGCAGACTACCGACGGCCGCCGCGGTATACGGCGCACCGCTCGGGTCTTCGATGAAGCGACGAACGACCGTTTCGTCGATGAAGTTTGGCGTTTGCTCGATGTCCACTTCACCCAGTGAGTAGCGTGGCCCAGTAGCGAAAATAAGCGTTATGTCGGCGGCCAAGTGTATTGGATCAACTTTGAGTTCACGTCGTAGAAAGGTGCCGTCGAGATAACCTCGTTCGAGGGCAACGGATTTGATCAGTCGTTTCGCTTTCGTGTACTCGCCGTGATCGAGCTGGTCACCGGGTTCGAGTTTGATCGCTTGCAAGCGTTCGTTGAATTCTTGATCGTCACTGCCGGGCCCGCGTATTTCGAGATCGATCGTTCTCAGCAACACCGCCGCGCCGCGATCAACAACGATACGGGCTAGCGGACATTCAGTGCCTACAACAACATCGGAGGTGATCTTCGGCGCGTAGTACCCAAACGCCTGCAACGCTTCGAGTGCCTCTCCTTCGGCGCGCTTGCCAAGCACTTTTAGGTACGCGCTCGAGGTATTACACGGTTTGGTGGTTATCGACACATGAGCACGTACGTTATCGGCCAGATCACCCTCTACACCGATGAGCTCTAGCGCAACACGCGGCTGTTCTTGCACTGCTGCATTAGTGGAATCTTTTTCTGACGCACCGGGCAGTAGGCTGCACGCGGCCAATGCCACCGAGACGGCCAGCAGCATAGCCACTCGCAGGGAATAAATGCACAGGGCCATATCCGTTTTTCGAAGCGGTTTTGAGTTTCTTCGCGCCGGCGCCGTCCTAATCGGGGCGAGACGGCGGGAAACTTGTCTCAAGCAGGCTCATACTGAATTTCGACCGCGCAGCGAATACCGCAGTTCCGACGTTATAGTATATCCTTATCCTCGACCAGGATATTCCTCGCTGTGCCAATTTGTATTCTACGTGAACGCGATGTTTTCGCGCATAATTTTCCGCTTATTTACGGCGCGAGAGGCGCACGTCGTTGCCCTCACGTCGGCCGCCGTCATAGCGCGGGATATTCGTACTTACACCCGCTAGCAGCACCGGCCTGTTGCGTCGCGCACCCGCCCGTGGGCGGGGATCGCAACGAGCGAACCAAAACATCTGCATCGCTAGCGGTCTATCGGACTGTGGCACCTGTTTTCTATCGTCTCAACTAGCCCACTAAACGAAGCACCGGAATTTGACGTGACAACAATCTACATTGCACTCCTGCTTATCGCCAACGGTTTTTTCGTGGCGGCGGAATTTGCTTTGGTTAAAGTGCCCGCGGTGCGGCTCGAATCGCTGGCAGCGCACGGCAACGCCGCGGCACGAATGACCGTTCGCATCGCCGCGAATCTCGAGGCTTATTTAGCAACCTGTCAACTTGGGATCACCATGGCGTCTTTAGGGCTTGGTTGGATCGGGGAACCCGCGGTGGCCGCGTTACTTGAACCGGCCCTAACTCCGCTGGCGCTAAGCGAGCAAACCCAACATTTTGTCGCATTTCTCGTCGGGTTTATCGTCTTTTCTTCGCTGCACATCGTCGTCGGTGAACAAGTGCCCAAGACCTATGCCATACGAGAGGCCGATAAGGTTGCTTTGTGGATAGCCTATCCCTTGCACCTTGCATATTTACTCAGCTACCCACTGACCTTGTTACTCAATATAGCTTCATCAAGCATACTCCGTTTATTCGGTGTCAAAGAAGTGAGTCATGTAGATACGCTCACCGGCGCTGAGCTAAAGGACTTGGTCGACGTATCCAAGGAACACGGCACGATCGCCTCCGATCATGCGCAAATGATACAGAACGTTTTTTCATTTCATGACCAACCAGTCGCACGCATTATGCTGCCGCCACGATTAATCGCGTTTTTCGACTTGCATGCGTCCCAAGCCGAGGTGATCGATCAATTACGTAGCAGTGGATATTCGAGGCTCGCGGTGATCGATGGTAGCTGGGCGGGGTTCTGCGGGGTTATCCTGGTAAAGGAATTGTTGTTACGGCTGTTGATGGATCCCGCAGCACAGCCGCTTGCGACACACAAGGATTTGATCCGCGAGCCCCAATTGGTACCCGAAACCCAACCAATTTCCGATTTGTTTCAAACGATGCAAAATAGCCATCAACACATGGCATTCGCGGTCGACGAGTATGGCGAAGTAAGCGGCATGGTGACGATGGAAGACTTGTTGGAAGAACTCGTCGGTGAAATTTCGGATGAGTCCGATACGCCTGACCAACATGCGGCGATAAGGTCGACTGAAAATGGTTGGCAGTGTGTGGGATTGACCTTGCTGAGCGATCTGCAGCGCGTAACCGGCATCGAAATCAGCTCCGATATCAACGCCAACACGGTTACAGGTTTATTCATGCAGCGACTGCTGCGCATGCCGAAGGAAGGCGATACCTTGGAAGAAAACGGTCATCGGCTAGAAATTATATCGATGCGTGGGCGGCAACCCACGGCGGTTCAAGTAACGACATCTCTAGCGTCGGAACTCGTCGCGAATGATGACGACGACCATTAGCGAGCCCAGGTCGGCCAGTCAAATCATCTCGAGATCAGGCCCTAATCTGGGCTACCTGGCCGCGCGTTCGACGCCAGTGCAAAGCATGCCATTCCCAACAAAACCAGCGGTACAGGCAGCGGTATAGCGCTGACGCTAACATCAAGCGCCTCTCGCATAAGAAGATGGATGGTGGCGATACTCGCACTATTGTTCAACGGTTCCATGTCGAAGAATATCGTAGTATTCGGCGCTGGCCGCGATGCCGCTTGTTGCAGGAACACCGCACTCGGAACGTCAACGCCGAAAGCCGGGTCACGAAAACAACAGAATCCGAGGTAATAAACATAGCTTTCACTTTGTGCAGCGATCCACAGGAAATCATCGACAAGCGGCGCGGAATCGTTCAAACGATTGTTGATCCGTACCCACACATCGCGATCGCCGGAAAGATCGAAAGCGTCGAGCGCCGCGTCGAACTCATAGGTGGCCATACCGGGCGCAAACGCGACATCGCGCCTAGCAGTCTGCCGGACTTAGGGCGAGGTTTTATGCCTAGACGTTCGCGCAACGGAATGCAGTGCGGCGTTTGCACCCAGCAAATAGATCAACATAAAAAGCGCAAAATAATATTCTTGCACTTCGCTGAAACGCAGCTCGAGGGGGAGTGTGGCCAAATCAAACCATTTCTTTAAGCGTTCAGGGAGATGCGCAAGAATGGCCAATACTGCCGTTGGTAAACAGATCGTTGCGGGCCAAAACCAGTGCCAAAAATCATCTTGCGATGCGGCAACCGCTTGGGGCGGCGCAAAAACCCGGCGCAACGGCACGATGATCCCGCCGATCAATACCCATAGTTCGAGCAGCAAACGTGGTTTTTGATCGAACCAACTGCTCACGTTGTGCAAATTCGTTTCGCTTTGATCGTTGAATTGCGCCACGACCGCGGGTGTTTCCCACTGCCATAACTGCTGCCCCCAAGAAAGCTCTTCACCGGCAAAATATAAAGCCCCGAGCGTTACCAAAGCGATCCAGATCCACGCCGCGCGCGTAATCCGTCCCCAGGCGCGTATCAACACCCGCACACCGACGTAGAGAGCGCCCAAACCCAACACCGGTGTCGCCAGTTCAATTAAACCAAGCTCGCCTTCGATCCAACGCGCGCAGAGAGTCGGTGCCCACGCTTTTAGCGGGAACACCACGAGGGCTAACAATGGTGGGAACCATAACCACAGCCACCGGGGCACGCCCGGCGTCGGAGAGCTTGCCGGCGCGTTCACCCTTAGTTGAAAAAAGCCACAGCGATCGCAGCCCAATAATGATCGAGAAACAACGCCAAGAACAACAGGGTCAGGTAGATGATCGAATAGCGAAACGTGGCAAACGCGATTTCATCACGCGGATCGTAGAGCATCTTCAGAGCGTAGTAGAGAAAGCCAGCGTCTAGAATGAGCGCACCGGCAAGATAGATCGGGCCGCACATATACGTTGCATACGGCAACAAGGTCACGACGATCAACAATATCGTATAGAACAAGACGTGCAGGCGAGTGAACGGCACGCCGTGCGTAACCGGCAACATGGGCACCTTGGCTTTGGCGTATTCCGCCCGTCGATAGATCGCTAGCGACCAAAAATGCGGTGGTGTCCAGGCGAAAATGATCAAAAAAAGCAGCAACGCGTGGGGCTCTAGCGTGCCCGTTACCGCAGTCCAACCGAGGACCGGCGGTGCGGCGCCGGCGGCGCCACCAATGACGATGTTCTGCGGCGTGGCGTGTTTGAGAAATAACGTATAGACGACGGCATAGCCGATCAACGTGCAAAACGTCAGCGCCGCTGTGAGTAGGTTTATAAACGCGACTAGCAAATACATCGATAGGCCGCCAAGTATTAGCGCGAACACTAGCGCCTGGCGGGTGCTGAGGCCGCCCTGCGGGAGGGGCCGATTTTGGGTGCGTGCCATTAAAGCGTCGATGCGATATTCGGCAACGTGATTAATGGCGGCTGCAGAAGCGGCTGCGAGCCCGATACCGAACGTACCGATGATGAGGATTTCGACCGGTACCAAACCGGGCCGTGCGAGCAACATACCGACCAAAGCAGTGAACACGATGAGCCCTACCACGCGTGGTTTGCACAGCTCCAAGTAATCTCGCCACGATGAGTAAGTGGCACGTACTGCTTGATCGGTCATGTCAGTGTTCGTGTGTATTTAAATGATGCAATAAGCTCACCAAAGCCAACATGAGCACCGCCGCGACGGCATTGTGGGCGACGGCCACCGGTAGCGGTAAGCCGAACAACACGTTGCTAATGCCGAGAATCAACTGCACACACAGCGCCGCAATTATACACCAGCCAGCCCGTCGTCCCGCGCCGGCCGAGCGACGTATGGCGGTAAGGGCGAGGGCCAACACGGCCAGCGCCGTGACCACTGCCCATAGTCTGTGGGTCACGTGAATGGCCGTCCTAGCAGGCGTCTCGAGCACACCAAATTCGTAATCGATGCCGAGCCCCCGCCATAGCACAAACGCCGCGTTGAAATCCATCTGGGGCCATAATTCACCCTGGCAAGTGGGGAAATCCGTACACGCCAAAGCCGCGTAGTTCGCACTAGTCCAGCCGCCGAGAAACACCTGCACGGCGAAGACCGCGAGCACCAGAATCGCCGCCGCGCGCATCGAACCCATCGCCGTACGGGCGCGCCGGCGCAGGTCTTGGTCGAGCCAATGCCACCATAATAAAGCCAAGGTCAAGAAACCGCCGATTAGATGTGCTGTGACGACCAATGGTTTCAACAACCAGGTCACCGTCCACATGCCCAATATGCCTTGCGCTATAACCAGGGGCACGAGTAGCAGTGCAATGCCTCGCGCCGGTGCGCCCGGTTCGCGGCGACGCCACGCGAGCAAGGCCAGTACCATGATACCGAAGCCCAACGCGGAGGCCAGGTAGCGATGTATCATTTCGCGCCATGCTTTGCCCGCCTCAAAGGGCCGCAAATGCTCATTAACTCGCGCTTCGCCGTGCGGGGGTACGATGAGGTGGCCATAACACCCCGGCCAGTCAGGACACCCTAAACCCGCGTTGCTCAAGCGCACGTAGGCACCGAATACCACGACCGAAAACCCTAGTGCCAGCAACCCCACCGACAACAAAGGATAAAATGTCTTCATTCGCGTTCTGCCTACTTTATCCGTGAGGCGCGTAGCAAGCGTTTGATATCAGCCTTGATGTCTTGCGCAGGCGCACCGATATCAAATTGCAACATGAGTTGCTGTCGCCAGTCGATCACGACTATTTTAGGTAATGAAATATGACCCTCGTATTGCGCTAAGCGCTGCGTGAAAACCGGATCAAGCACGACATAATCGGCCAGATCGTGCGGGCCAGCGGCACTGACCGCCGCGAAAATACGCAGGCGACTACTCGCATGACCGAGTACCGAGCGAATGACGCGCAGCTCATTGAGCGTTTTGCCGCAAGCGGTATCGCAGCGCGTCGCGGCAACATACACTAAGGCCCATTCGCTCGGCGCTAGGGCGGCTATTTTGTCTCGCATCGGGCTAGCAACGAATTTACTGACGTCGATCGGGGGTTGCAGCAAGCGCCCATGCACGAGCGAGCCTTGCCCCGGCCACACGAGATGGCCGTGCACGAATAACCACGCCAACGCGATCGGGGCGACAAATAGGGTGACGATCAGCGCCAACATCCAGCGATTACGCGCGGTTTGCCGCGCTACGGAGGCGTCCACGTCAGCGTTCATGTGTGCACCTGCGCGCGCCGCAATAATGCGAGCGCGATAACCACGACAGCCGCCGCCATCGCGAACCATTGCAACGCATAGGCGCGGTGGCGCCCGGTGGTGTCGCTCGGTACGGGCCAATTGCGTTCGTAAGCATCTGGATCGGCCGGATCTAAATAGAAAACTCGATCAATAACTAAATTGTCCAGGCGCGTCGCGAGCAGGGTCCAATCGAGCCGCTGCACGCGGATAACGTTCGGGCTCAACGGCTCCGTCGCGGAACTGTGTGCGTTGAGCGCGATACCGACAACTGGCGGTAATGCCCACAGGCCGTTGATGCGGCGCGGCCCCACAGGCATCGTTACCGCCGGTACGTAGGCACGATCGTATTGCAGTGGTACCCAACCGCGATTCACGAGTATGGTCGGACCACCGGAAAGCACGAACGGACTCAACACCTCGTAACCGACGCGGCCGTTGTAAACACGGTTATCGAGCAGTACGGTAAGTGCGACATAGTGACCATTTACCTCGCCGGTGCGCCAAACGTAATCGTGCTTATCTAGATCGGTGAGCAAATTAAGATCCAAGGGCGCAGCGTTTTGTTGCGATAGGTAGCTCTGCCATCTTGCTTTCTTTTGCGTCGCCCGATCGAGTTGCCAAAACCCGAGGCGCAACATCGTTATGATAGTAATCACAAACAACAGCGCTAGCAGCAGCTTCTTACGATCAAAAACCATGCGCTTTTACTTGACCAACCGCGCAGTTTAAAGTGTGACTCACCGCCTCTCGCAAGATTGGCACCTTAACTTATTCTCGATGTACAACGACTGGATTCTCGCAGCGTGGAAGATCACCCCATCATAAAAGCGATCATCATGGTGATGCTAGTGCTAATAATCAGCGCCTTAGGCTCGGCGATGTACTCGCTCATGCGCGGTTCACCAAACAATGATAAGACGGTCAAAGCCTTAACGGTGCGGGTGGGTTTGTCGATCGCGCTCGTGTTGTTTTTATTGATTTTGTCCGCGCTCGGAATCATCGAACCAAATCGGTAGGCGGTCGCTAAAAAGAACGGTCTTCTTACCGCTACGTTGTCGCCGGAAACGTCACATCTTGAGCGTTGCCATCGATAGGTCGGGGAACGAGAATAATACCGACGCCGTCGTGACTCAGGTATCGCCGTGTTATTTCAATCAGCTTGGGAGCGTTTCGGTGAGCGCTGCAAGCACGAGACTCGCTATTACACCCATGCGTTCAAAATGATAACTGTCTTCCATTAAGCCGGTGGATAAAAAGGCCAAGCTCAGATCGTACCCCGGGTCGATCGTAAACCCGGTAGAACCGGCACCGAAGCCACCAAAAGTATGGGGCGAATTCATCACGCTAAATAAACCGGGAATATTGCCTGTCCCGCGCACAAAAAATCCGACACCGATATTTGCGGGATATTCTAGCCAGTTACGCGTCCCCATCCACATGTCAAACAAGATATTGCGACGCTCACCGGTATGATTGCGGGCACAGAAATCGAGCATCGCGGGAGACAGTATGCGTACTCCATCGAGCTCGCCATCCCGTCGCAACATCTCCGCAAAACGATGCACGTCGCGAACCGTGGTGACGCAACCACCACCAGGGATTTCAGCGCCGGGAGTCGCTAACAAGTCACCGATGCCCTCCACCACTTGCGGCGGCAGTAGCGCAGGAATGTCTTTATAGGCGACGCGGACGGGGCAGAAACGCTCGTGCAGATCGTCGCGCATGCCGAGGCATGTATCCTGCATCCCGAGCGGTTCGAACAAATCTTCGCGCAGCATTTGCGCATAGCTGCGGCCACGCCCATCGGCGCGCAAACACAGCGCCGCAATAATGGAATGTCCCAATAAGATCGAATAGTTGACACGTTCACCTGGCTGCGATTCGAGTGGCAACCCGCAGGCGAACTCGACGAGTTTTTCGATGTTGGTGATCACTTCCGCCGGAACGGGTGGAATCGCCGACATAATGCCACTGGCGTGGGTCAACAAATGATAGAGATTGACTTTTTCCTTGCCTAGCGTCCCGAATTCGGGGATCAATTCCGCGACCGGCGCATGCAATTTCAACAGGCCACGCTCGACCAAGGATAGTGCCAGTATGTTCGTGAACTGCTTTGCCACCGACATCGTCGCAAATACGGCATCGCTTTGCAGCGCCCGGCCGGACTCACGATCGGCATAGCCTTCCGTAATCTCGAGCACGACCTTGCCACGGCGTGCGACGATCATCGCAACGCCGTGGCAACGCTCGCCCTCGATATCAGCGAGGACGGCTTTGCGTACGCGACCCAAGCGCAGCGGATCAAATCCAAGTTTTGCTAAGCCTTCGTTGCCTTCGATCATGCTTGGTATTCCTAGTATTCCCAATACAGGGCGCAGCGCCTATAACCAATAGACAAAGATAAATAAGCCGATCCAAACGACATCGACAAAATGCCAGTACCAGGCAACACCTTCGAAGGCAAAATGGTGCTTCGGCGTGAAGTGGCCACGAATCGCACGCATCAAGATCACAAACAGCATTATCGTTCCCATGGTGACGTGAAAACCATGGAAACCCGTGAGCATGAAAAACGTGGCGCCGTAAATGCCCGCATTAAGCGTTAAGCCGAGCTCGTGGTAAGCATGCCCGTATTCACCGATCTGAAGGAACACAAAAAGCGCGCCCAAAGCTACCGTTAGCGCTAGCCCTACGATCAACTGCGTACGATTGCCTTTCTTCAAACCCCAATGTGCCCAGGTCACTGTCAAACCACTGCTAAGCAAGATGAGCGTGTTCCAAAACGGCACCCCCCAAGCGCCGATGACGTCTTTCGCGGCCTTGAAACCCCATTCTTGCGGTGTCTCCAATAACGGCCAATTCGCCATGAATTCAGGCCACAGCAAGGCGTTCGTAGCGGCACCTTTGCCGTCGCCCCCAAGCCACGGCACAGCGTACTGACGGGCGTAGAAGAGCGCACCAAAAAACGCCGCAAAGAACATGACTTCGGAGAGGATGAACCACATCATGCCCATGCGGAATGAGGTGTCTTCTTGTTCGTGATAACGACCGCCTTCGCTCTCGCCGATGACGGTGCCAAACCAGCCAAATAACATCACCACGAATAGCACGCCGCCGGCGCCAAGAATCAGCGGCCCGATGCTACCGCCGGTGAGCAGTATCGCGCCGCCAAGAAACATCGTGAAAATAGAGATCGATGCGATGATCGGCCAGCGACTCGGATTCGGGACATAGTAATGAGCATGTGCATTTGCCATGGTCTTAGTCTCTCTCAAATGTTATCCACGCACCCTAAACCACACGGTCAGGACCCGGGATGTAAAAAGGCATCTCGTGCCGCAGTCGCGGGCGTCTCAAAAAACGTGTAGGCCAGCGTGACGGTACGAACGTGTGCGGGTAGCTTAGCATCGACCACGAACCGCACCGGCATGAGGCGTCTTTCGCCGGCCTCTAGACGTTGCTCGGTAAAACAAAAACACTCGGTTTTACTAAAATAACGTGCCGCGCTACTCGGTGATACGCTCGGCACCGCACGCCCAACCAGCATAACCGGCGCGTGGTTCACCGCTTCGAAGTTCACCACTTTCTCAGCGCCCGGGTGTACTTTGACTTTGCCCACCACGGGACGAAAATCCCAGTCAAGCGCGCTATTCACGTTGGTGGTAAATTCGACGGTGATTTCACGGCTAGTGTCGATAACGCCCGCGGCGTTCTGCGCCGACACTAAGTTCGTGCTTTTGCCGTTGAGGCCCGTAATTTCACAAAAAATATTGTACAAAGGCACCAAAGCATAGCCAAAACCAAACATCAACGCTGTCACCACCAACAGCTTGCCGGCTAAACGGTGATTAGGTGATATGTGCGGCGACGTCACGGCGATCGTTTAAAAGCGACTAAAAATAAAACCAAGGTATATTGCGGCCACAACCACGGCGAGTATGACCGCGCCGCGCACCGCGCGCCGGCGACGTTCGGCGAGTTGTGCCGGGCTCTCTGGTTGCTGAGGTACGCTCGCCATCGCAAACACGGCGCTTAGCGCATACCGCCTTCTATCGCCGCCGGCGCTGGGGGCGTGGAAAAACTGTGATAAGGCGGGGGCGACGGCAACGTCCATTCGAGGCCGTGCGCGCCTTCCCACACTTGGTCGCTAGCTCGCGAGCCCCGACCCTTCACGCACTTGATGATCACCCACACAAATATCACCTGGGAGATAAGAAATATCAATGCGCCGATACTCGAGACCACGTTCCAATCGGTAAATTGCACCGCATAGTCGGGAATCCGCCGCGGCATGCCGGCGAGGCCTAAGAAATGTTGTGGGAAAAACGTCATGTTCATTGCTATCGTCGTCAACCAAAAATGCCACGTTCCGAGCTTCTCGTCATACATATTGCCGGTAAATTTCGGCAACCAAAAATAGGTGGCCGCAATGAGAGCAAACACCGCACCGGTAACCAGCGTATAGTGAAAATGTGCGACGACAAAATAACTATCGTGATATTGAAAATCGACCGGCGTAACCCCCAGCATCAGCCCCGTAAACCCACCTAATGTAAACATAACCACGCAGCCGAGCGCCCACAGCATTGGCGTTTCAAATGTCATCGAGGAGCGCCACATCGTAGCGATCCAATTGAACACTTTCACCCCCGTGGGTACCGCGATCAGCACCGTTGCGTACATGAAAAACAATTCGCCCGCCAAAGGCATGCCAACGGTAAACATATGGTGTGCCCAGACGATGAACGAAAGAAAAGCAATTGATGCCGCGGCGTAAACCATCGAGCTGTAACCAAACAAGGGTTTACGTGCGAATGTCGGGATAATTGCCGAGATGACGCCGAACGCGGGCAAAATCAAAATATACACTTCGGGGTGGCCAAAGAACCAGAAAATATGTTGAAACATCACCGGATCACCACCTCCCGCGGCCGAGAAAAATGCCGTTCCGAAGTACTTATCCGTCAATAACATCGTTACCGCGCCGGCGAGCACCGGAATAGAGGCGATCAACAAAAACGCGGTGATGATCCAAGTCCACACGAACAGCGGTAACTTCATTAAACTCATGCCGGGTGCGCGCATATTGAAGACGGTCACGATCACGTTGATCGAACCGGCGATCGAAGATACACCGAGAAAATGCACTGAGAAAATCAAAAACGGAAACGCATCCCCAGTTTGCAGCACCAAAGGCGGATACAGCGTCCAACCGCCGGCCGGCGCACCACCGGGCAAGAACAATGTGATAACCAACAAGGTTGCGGCAAAAGGTAGGATCCAAAAACTCCAGTTGTTTAATCTCGGCAAGGCCATGTCAGGCGACCCGATCATCATCGGTATGAGCCAATTCGCGAAACCCGTCCAGGCTGGCATGACGCCGCCGAATATCATGATCAACGCGTGCAGCGTCGTCATCGAGTTGAAAAACTGCGGATCCACGAACTGCATGCCGGGTTGGAATAGCTCGAGGCGAATGATCATCGCCATCACACCGCCGACAATGAACATGATCAGAGCGAAGACCAAATACATCGTGCCGATGTCTTTATGGTTCGTCGTGGTGATCCAGCGCATGATGCCGCTTGGATGATGGTCGCCGTGATGCCCGTCGTGGGCTGCTACTTCGCTCATGAACTTAATCCTCTATGCAACTCGAGTTCTCTTGTTTAGCAAATCATTGCGTGGCTAGTGCTTCATGGCCAACCGACCCCCGCCCCGAAGTCTCTAACTTGCGTTGCTCAGCCCAGGCGCGATATTCGTCTTTCGGCAACGCTCGGATCACTATGGGCATAAAGCCGTGGTCTTTACCGCATAGTTCTGCACATTGGCCACGATAAACCCCGGGCTGTTCTATGAGGGTCCACGATTCGTTGATAAAACCGGGGATCGCATCGCGTTTCCAACCCAGGACTGGTACCCACCAGGAGTGAATCACATCGCCGGCGGTCGTTAAAATGCGAATCTTAGTATTGGTCGGCAGTACCAGTTCGTTATCAACTTCGAGCAAATAGTTTGGTACCGAGCTTGGATCGATGCCTGAATCGAGCCGCCGCGCGACATTGCTGTCCTGGGCTAAAGTGCTAAAGAACGCGATCCCTTCGTCGAGATAATCGTAATGCCATTTCCATTGGTAACCCGTTACTTTGACAGTGAGCTCGGACTCCGAGACATCTTCCATCATGATCAAGGCGTTCGTTGCCGGCACCGCGAGGCCGACTAAGATCAAGAACGGGATCGTGGTCCAAATGACTTCGACCGTCGTATTTTCGTGCCAGTGGGCCGCGACCGCGCCTTTTGATTTGCGGAACTTCAATATCGACCAAAACATCATGCCAAATACGCCGGTACCAATAAACACGCAGATCCACAAGATCAGCATGTGCAAATCGTAGGCAACGCGGCTGTAAGGCGTGACCCCCTCGTGTAAGTTCAAGTCCCACGCGCTCCAAGCCATCGCTGGCATCGTCAACAGCGCGCTCATAACGCCGTGCCGCATGCGGATTCGCTGCAGTTTAGAGATTATCATCTAGTGTGCTCCCACCAGCAGGCCCCAGCGCTTTTCCCATCGCGACAGCCTGAAAATCAAAAATATACCCCAGCGCTGACCTGTAATTATTCCCCATCTCAAGCTGGGCTCGACGTCGTCCCCACCTTATCTTCTACCGGTCAGCCAACGTATTCTAACGTTTTTTCGAGATGGCGTTAATAAGTGTCTGTGCCAACAACGCGCGTTCGCCCTCGGTCAAAAACCGTCCGAGCTCGACAGTTCTGCCCTGCGCGCCGAGTTCCAAGCGTCGTGGATACCAGCGACGCGGCGCACCACGTAATCTGACCGCCACCCAGGCTAGCGGGAATTCGTAACGCGCAGTCGCGCGGGCGCGCCCTTTCTCGACCACCACCAGCTCCGATCCCAAGGACACAACTTCCTGCTCCTGGCCAGCGCGCGCGACATAATAAAACGCCAACCACAAGCCGACGACTTCAAGACCCGAAAAAGGTAGCACCAAGGGATAACCGTAGACCAAAAACACCCCCCCGCTGAACAACGGGAGCAAGGAGATAAGCGCCACATAGTGCTTCGCTTCGCGCCACGTCAGTGACCGCGTGGGACGGATCACCCACAGCGGCGCGCCATCTTTTTCGAACGACTCGATCATCCTGTTCGCCTTATCCTGGACTCCTTCAGTTGACCGCGGCGAGCGAGCTAGAGGTTCGCCGTACCGATGATAACGTGTCTATGTCAGATTCTCGCAACGGGTGAACGCCGGCCAAGCGAAGATTCTAGGATTATGCGCGGGATCCTGGCGCGGTGAAAACATCGCCAGCACCTGCCCCCGTCGACATCGACGCTAGAGGCTGCCGCCGGCAATTTGCTCGGCGAGCGGCGCTAAAGCCGCAGCACCTGCCGCGCCGCGCTCCGGGCGCCACGCAAGGCGGATCAACAGCGGCCATTTGAGTGCGTCCATCAACGTCGCGACAGTTTGCTCTGCGTAGGCATAGTGAGGGTCGATTTGGTTCGCAACCCAGCCGGCAAAATCAGCGCCATCGGCATCGATCCCCCGTGCCGTCAACAGCGTATGATTGAGCCCACCGAGGCGTATACCAGCGACCAGAATCACCCGTAAATCAAGCGCTCCCACGAGATCACTCAACCAGTTATGCGCATCTAGCGGCAGTGCCCAGCCGCCGATCCCTTCGACTAAGACTATGTCAGCCGCGCTGAGACAGTTTTGATATGCATCAACTATTTTCGCCATTGAGAACTCGATGCCGTCGGCTGCCGCGGCAATGTGCGGCGCCGTCGGCAGCGTCAAGCAATACGGATTGACGTCGGCGTAAGTAATCCCGGAGCACGACGCCTGCCATAATTTCATGGCGTCGTCGTTACGCCGGCGGCCGTCGATGGTCACCGCACCTGTCGCGATCGGTTTCATTCCCACCGCGGCGATACCGAGCTGTTTCAAAGCCATTAACAAGTGGCTCGTGAACCACGTTTTGCCGCAACGCGTATCCGTGCCGGTGATGAAATAGGCGCTCATCGCGCACCTAAATTCCGCAGCGGAAACGTCGCCACCGTGCTGCCGTCTTGGCGCCGCGTATTCGCCGTAGGCGCCCACGCGTGACCGTAGAGCACTTCGTAGCTCGCCGGCAGCAAATCGTCCGCGCGATACGCTTCATAGGCCTCCTCCAAGGTCTCCCAGCGACGCCGGCTGAGCATGCCACGGGCACGATTTGTGAGCGCGTTGCGCGCCCCGATCCCTTTCAAGTCGCGGAGTAGATCCGGGAGCTTTGCGTACCGCAGCGTAATGCGTTCGCTCTCGAGCACCGGGCCCGCAAAACCCGCTTGAATTAACGCGTTTCCAACGGCCTGGATGTCCAGAAAATGATTGACATGGGGTTGTTCGTCGACCGCAGCCCAAGCGCTACGTAACTCGATTAAGGTATTCGGACCGAGGCTGGAGAACAGTAATAAACCCCGGGATTGCAACAAACGGCGGCATTCTGCCAGGGTCGCGGCCAAATCGGCCGACCACTGCAGCGCCAAATTTGAAAAAACCATGTCCGCGACACCGCTAGCGATCGGCATCGCCTCCATATCACCGCAGCAATAACGGGGCCGGTAGCGCCAACTACTGCCCGCACGAGCGCGCCGCAGCATAGCCGTCGCGATATCGCACAACACCAGCGTCGCCCGTCGATAGCGACGGGCGAGCAATTTCGCGCAGTAACCCGTTCCCGCACCGACATCGATAATCAAACGCGGATCAAGCCGCATGACATCGAGATGCTCGAGCAAGCGCTCACCCACGGTGCGCTGCAAAGTTGCAAACGCATCGTAGCTGGCCGCGGCGGCGTCGAATGAGGCGCGGACCGCTGTTTTATCGAGGGAACTGTCCATTTTAGCGGCTACTTTCCGTCGCCAGCGCGGTTGCCATCGCGCCGCAGAGCCGTTCGATTTGAGCACCGGTATGCGCAGCACTCATGCATAATCTGATCCGAGCGGTCCCTGACGGCACGGTCGGGGGGCGGATCGCACGCGCATAGACCCCCGCGTTTCGGAGCCGTGCCGCGATCGCCAAGGCGCGTACCGTATCGCCCACCAACAGCGGTTGAATGGCGCTTTCACCAACAGATAACGGTAGCCCGTGTTTCGCCGCGGCAGTACGGAAACGCTGAATGTTGCGCAGCAATTGAGTTCGTGGTCCACCCGGATCGAGGGCCTTGCATAATGCCACTGTAGTCGCATGAGCGATCGCCGGCGGCAACGCGGTATCGTATATAAACGTGCGCGCGGTATTGATCAAATATTCAATCAGCTCGCCGTCGCCGACAACCGCCGCACCCAGCGTACCTAACGCCTTACCGAACGTAACGACGACTAAGGGACACTCCCGCGCGCCAACGCCCGCCGCGCACACGGCCCCCCGACCTTCGCCCAAGACCCCAAAACCGTGCGCGTCGTCGCACATCATGGTCAGCTCGTAGCGTTGACACAACGCCGCGAACGCCTTCAGCGGTGCCAGATCGCCGTCCATGCTAAACAGCGTCTCGGTGACTAACCACGCTGGCCGGCGCGGATCTGCCGCGACCAAGCGTTGCAGATGCGTCGCGTCGCAGTGCGCATAACGTTTATGTCGCGCACCACTTAGACGTACCCCGTCGATCAGTGAAGCGTGGTTGAGTCGGTCATGATAGACCCGATGGTGGCGACCTATCAGCGCGCCCAAAACGCCGAGGTTGGCAAGGTAACCGGAGGAGAATAATAATGCGCGCTCGCGTCCCATTGCTCGTGCTAAAGCCACTTCCAGTTCCGCGTGTGCTTGGGTCCTGCCGCTCAACAGCGCTGCCGCACCGGCGCCGACGCCCCACCGTGTCGCGCCGTCCTGTAGCGCGCGACAAACATCCGCATCAGAGGCTAAACCGAGGTAATCGTTGCTCGCAAAATTATCGTAGTGACGGGCGTCGATTTCGATGCGAGGGCCTGCTGCCGAGCCACGCGACTCGACCGAGCGGCGTTGTTGCGTGACCGTGAGTTCGTCGAGACGCGCACGGACTGCACCGTGCCGCACGGGTTCATTCACCGCTTACTGATGCGCCTGAATGTTCAACCGCTGGAACAACGCGCGGTCCTGATCGCTAACCGGGTTTGGCGTAGTCAAGAGGCGTTCACCGTAGAAAATCGAGTTCGCGCCAGCGTAGAACGCTAAAGCCTGCGCTTCATCGTTCATCGATGTACGTCCAGCGCTCAAGCGCACATAAGCACGTGGCATGACAATGCGCGCGGCGGCAATGGTGCGGACAAACTCAAAGCTGTCGAGTGACTCCGCCGATGCTAACGGCGTGCCGGCAACCCGTACCAACATGTTGATGGGAACGCTCTCCGGATGCCGCGGAAAATTCGCCAAACTCACGAGCAAAGCAGCCCGATCGTGTTGCGTTTCACCCATGCCAATGATGCCGCCGCAGCACACGTTAATATCAGCCGCGCGTACCGCCGCTAGCGTACGGAGGCGATCTTCGTAAGTGCGGGTCGAAATGATTTCGCCATAGTACTCCGGCGACGTGTCGAGATTGTGGTTGTAATAGTCCAATCCCGCGCGCTTGAGCGTGTGCGCTTGGTCCTCGTCCAGCATGCCGAGCGTCACGCAAGTTTCCATGTCGAGGTCGCGAACGGCGGATACGATGTCGGCGACGCGCGCGAGGTCACGGTCCTTGGGCGAGCGCCACGCGGCCGCCATGCAGAAACGCGTAGCACCGGCGTCTTTAGCGCGGCGCGCAGCAGCGACGACCGTGGCGGAATCGAGCAGCTTCTCAGCGTTCACGCCGGTATCGTAATGAGCGCTCTGTGGGCAATAGGCGCAATCCTCCGGACAACCGCCAGATTTAATATTGATCAATGTGCTAAGTTGCATTTGCTGAGGATCGAAATATTCTCGGTGCACCGAATGCGCCCGATGCAATAACTCGAAAAATGGCGCACTCAATAACGCCTGGATTTCTTCCTCACGCCAATCATGGCGACATATCGAGCTCGACTCAGGAGCCGGCGGCAACGCTACAGACGCGCTTGTGCGCATATTTGATCTCCTAGAAAATAAGCTGCTAAAGGATCCTCGCTAGCCCGAAATTTGCACGTGAACCGCGGTTGCTGGCGCGGGACAGGTTTCTATGGCACGGAGGTCATGGTGTGGGCAGCGACAGGGACTTGTCAACCTTTGCGGTACCCCGAGAAGTTTACCGCGGTGGCGACGACGCCGGCCGCCGAAACCGCCGTTACCGCAACTCATTGGCACGAACGCCATGAGCGCCTCGCGCAATATCCAGGCTCGACCCCGGGTGCGGCAACTACATGGGCTGTTACTCGGACGCTGCCACCTGTGCGGTAGGCGCAGCCGAGAATTTCTATGCCCGCCCTGCAGCAACGATCTGCCCGTTTATCGCGGGCCGCAACATCGTGTTGCGGGAATCGCGCAGATCAACGTTGCTTTTGCTTACGATTTCCCCGTCAGGGAACTCATACTCGCGATGAAATTTCATAGCCAACCAGGGATCGCGACCTTGCTTGGTCGCGCTATGCGAGATCGTTTTCCTGAATCAACCGTTGCCGACGTCTGTTGCCCGATACCGCTATCCCGACCACGTTTATGGCAACGCGGTTTCAACCAATCTTTGCTCATCGCTAAAGCGTTGGGGGTGCAGCACCATGTGCCTATTCGCGCCCACTGGTTACGACGTAAACATCGCGAGCAGCGTCAGTCTGCGCTTAATCAACGCCAACGCCGAGCAAATGTACGCGGCCTTTTCGACGCGAACGAGCGAGTCGCCGGCCTGCATGTGACATTAGTCGATGACGTTATTGCAACCGGATCCACGCTGCGCGCTGCGGCGCGTGCATTGCGGCAAGCGGGTGCAGTGCGTGTCGACGCGTGGGTGTGTGCCAGCGCCAACGCACCGCCGCAGTGATCGCGCCGCGTATGCAAGTTAAGGCTTAAGCTAACTTGCTCGCAGGGGCAAAACCCGGTGCCAAATAACGTACTTTTTTCTTACGTGTCAAGATTAGCAACAGTCAATGCGTGGCGCTCGATAAAATCCCGTCGTGGTTCGACTTGATCGCCCATCAAGGTCGAGAATATTTCGTCCGCCGCTACTGCATCTTCGATTTGCACTTGAATCAAGTTGCGCGTCGCCGCGTTCATGGTCGTATCCCACAATTGTTCGGGGTTCATTTCGCCCAAGCCTTTGTAGCGTTGAACCTGTAGCCCGCGCCGTACATTAAGCAGGAGATGCTCAAAAACTTCGCGGTAATTGCTAAATTGCGTCGGTGCCTCATCACCCTTCGGCACGATCGAAACTTCTTGTTCGGTATCTAATAACTGCGCCAAGGCGATTAGTTGCTGGTAGTCGTTGGCGCGAAAAAATTCAGCGTCTAAAATCGTCACGCGTTCGACACCTCGATGTTTAACCTCTATCTTGAGGGCAAATCGTTCCGGACTTTCGAAGACAAAATCACAAGCACATCGAGTATGCTGATCTGACATACTGGTTAAAACCTCAGTATATTCTTCCAACCAGCGATCTATTTGCGTTTTTTCTAAGGGCGCTTCGCTCGGAAACAAGCGGGTGGCGCGCAAACTGGCTAAAACCATGGGATCGCATCGTTTGTTCAAACGTTCCGTCAACGGTCCGAGTTTCAGATACTCAGTGCTCAACGCGACGACTTCATCCGGTGTCAGGCGCTCACCCGCGCATTCGACTTCAAGATCGGCAAGCGTTAACTCGACAAGCAATGCTTCCAGCGCGGCATCGTCTTTAAGGTAACGTTCTTGTTTGCCTTTCTTCACTTTGTACAACGGCGGCTGCGCGATGTAGATGTGGCCGCGTTTGATCAGCTCCGGCATTTGCCGATAAAAGAAAGTTAGCAGCAGCGTGCGGATATGTGAGCCGTCGACGTCAGCATCCGTCATGATGATGATGCGATGGTAGCGTAGTTTGTCGGGGTCATATTCATCCGCACCAACGCCGCAGCCTAATGCCGTGATCAAAGTAGCGACTTCGGCCGAGGACAACATTTTGTCGTAGCGCGCTTTCTCGACGTTCAAAATTTTGCCCTTTAGTGGCAGGATTGCTTGGTTTTTCCGATCGCGCCCTTGCTTAGCTGATCCACCGGCGGAATCACCCTCGACGATGAACAGTTCGGAACGACTCGGGTCACGTTCCTGGCAATCGGCCAGCTTACCCGGTAGGCCAGCGACATCGAGCGCTGTTTTGCGGCGGGTTAACTCGCGGGCTCTGCGCGCCGCTTCACGCGCGCGCGCCGCGTCAACCACTTTAGAAATAATGTTTTTTACTTCTTGCGGTTTCTCGAGTAAAAACGATTGCAAGTGCTCAGCCACTAACGACTCCACGACACCTTTGACTTCACTCGAAACCAACTTTTCCTTGGTCTGCGAAGAGAATTTCGGATCAGGAACCTTCACGGATAGGACCGCGGTGAGACCTTCGCGAATATCTTCGCCACCGATTTGAATTTTGTGCTTTGCAGCAAGCCCTTCTTTTTCAAAATAATAATTAAAGGTTCGCGTCAGCGCACCACGAAAACCCGCTAAATGCGTGCCGCCATCGCGTTGCGGGATATTATTGGTGTAACAAAAAATGTTCTCCTGATACGCGTCGTTCCACTGCATTGCAACATTGACGTTGATGCCGTTGGCGGCGGTGTCGATATACAATACTGTGGAATGTAAAGCTTGTTTTGTTTTGTTTAAGTGTTCAACAAAAGCCGCGATGCCACCCTGATATTCAAACTCATCGGACTTACCGTCGCGCTCATCATGCAAACGAATGATCAGGCCGGAGTTAAGAAAAGATAACTCTCTTAGCCGTGACGCCAAGATATCGTAGTGAAACGCAATGTTAGCGAAAACTTTTTCGCTAGGATGAAAGGTGATTTCCGTACCGCTACGGTCAGAATTCCCCACTATTTTCAGCGCTTCCACGGAGTGGCCGTCACGGTACTCCTGATACCACTTTTTACCATCCCGATGAATCGTCAACACCAGTCGTTCAGACAACGCATTCACGACCGAAACGCCGACGCCGTGAAGGCCGCCGGAGACCTTGTAAGAATCTGCGTCGAACTTTCCACCCGCATGCAAGGTAGTCATGATAACCTCAGCGGCCGAGCGGTTTTCTTCGGCGTGAATATCCACCGGAATGCCGCGACCATCATCGCTAACTGTCACACTGTTGTCGGCATGCAGCCGTACTTCTATCACCTCACAATGACCGGCGAGGGCTTCGTCAACACAATTGTCCACGACTTCGAAAACCATATGATGCAAACCGGTGCCATCGTCAGTATCACCGATATACATACCAGGACGTTTACGAACAGCTTCTAGCCCCTTGAGGACCTTGATGCTAGAGGAAGTGTAATCACTCGACATAAAAATATTCCACCGATCGTTAGTAAATTGCTTAATTTTGCATCAAGTGTTTCACGTGAAACACTTCCGCCGCATCACTGACATACGGGAGCACATCGCGCGCTTCGATAGCGGTGAAAATGATCTGTGCCGTCGCATCCTCGAGCGCCGTAGCGGCGATAGTACGCAGTTCAGCATCGGTTTCCGCCGCGATATCATCTGCCAAGATAACGGTGTGTTTGGCCGCCTGTTCCGCCACAAAACGCGAGCACGCCGCAACTAGCGTGCACACCAAGGCTTTCGCTTCGCCCCGCGACAGTATCTTACCTGCTCTTTCCCCTTTAGCGGTGATTTTGAGTTCCGCGCGCTGCGGTCCGCTAGCGGTTACCGTCGTTCTAAGGTCCTGCGTCCACGCCGCCTCGAGTAGCTCGCCTAAAGCCCAGCCCTGGCGCCATCCGCGTTGGTAGTTTAGCTTAATCGGTCCGAGCACCGTCGCGGCACCCGAGCGCGCCAATCCGGCTTCGATGGCCGCATAGCAGGCGTGCCGACGTCGGTCGATTTCTGCGCTTGCTAGCGTCATTTCGTGATGCCAATAGGCGGCGTCCGCAACGCTGCACCCCGCTCTCAGCAGTGCATTTCTGTGCGCTAAACTACGCTGATAGCGTTTCAACCAACGCACATAATCCGGTTCCACGTGAAACAAGGTCCGGTCTAGCAACGCACGGCGGGCGGCTGGACCACCCTCTAACAACCTGTAGGCCTCGGCATCCAAGACCACCAACGGCATTAACGCGCGCAACTCCGACGCCGTTGCCACCAGCTGTCCATTAAGGACGATGCGCGTCCCGCGCACAGTTTTCTCTAATCCCAGCTTGTCGATAGTCTCATCGTGCTGGACTTCTCCGGTAATGGTAAGCCGTGAAGCCCCTGTGCGCACCAGTTCACCGAGACGCTGAGAACGAAAAGACCGCCCCGTCGCCAGCATCGCCAGCGCTTCGAGCAGCGAGGTTTTACCGCATCCGTTGGGGCCTGTTAGGAGACTAACGTGCGCGTTCGGCCTCCACTGCAGCGTCTCGAAACAACGAAAATCACGGACAAACACAGCCCGAATCACGCCAAACGTATTCCTTAGGGCTACAAGCGCATCGGCATAATCACGTAGGCCGTGTCTTGCTGATCCGGCGCATGAATCAAACAACTAGAGGCGGCGTCGACGAAACCAAACTCTACTTCCGTCGATTTCAGAACGCCCAAAACGTCCAAAAGATAGGACACATTAAAACCGATCTCCAGGGGTTCCCCATCATATTGGACTTCGATTTCCTCTTCCGCTTCTTCTTGCTCGGGGGTATGTGCAACCGCACGCAACAAATTATTCTCCACCGACAGCCGCACGCCACGAAACTTTTCCGACGACAATATCGAGGTGCGCGCCAATCCCGCGCGCGCTGTTTCCCGATCAACGCGTAGCCGACCGGGACAGTTTTTCGGGATCACGCGTTCGAAATCCGGAAACTGCCCTTCCACTAACTTTGTGGTGAGGGATTGTTGCGGTGTTTCTACTTTGAGATGATTGCTACCCACCGACAATTTTACCTCCGGCGGAGCATTGCTCAGTAGGCGCGCAATTTCTGTGACGCCTTTACGCGGCACGATAATGGTGCGCACCGACTCCGTCGCAAGATCCATTTTCTGCATAGACATCGCCAAACGGTGTCCATCGGTCGCAACAGCACGCAAGCCGGTGGGACTAAACTCAAAAAGTAAGCCGTTGAGGTAATAACGTACATCTTGGTGAGCCATCGCGAACTGCGTCATGGCAATAACTTCGGCCACGACATCCCCAGCCAAGCCGAGTTCTAACGCCGGATCGAAGCATCCGATGCTGGGAAATTCCGCACTTGGCAAAGTGGCCAAAACGAAACGACTGCGCCCCGAGCGCAGGCTTATTTTCTCCTCCTTGACGGCCATTTCAATGGTCGCGCCTGGCGGTAAAGCGCGGCAAATATCTAAAAGCTTGCGTGCTGGGACTGTCGTTGCACCCGTTTCGATCGCCTCATGAAGCACGCGTACCACGAGTTCGACTTCCATATCAGTGCCGGTGAAGATGATCGCATTGGCATCTGTAGTCACCAACAAATTATTTAAAATGGGAAGATTTTGCCGTCGTTCCACCACCCCGCAAACAGCCTGCACCGCGGGCAATAACACCTCACGTTCAAATCTTAATTTCATTATATAGATCCGATAATAATTGACTATTAGCTAACAATCAATTTCTTAATATCTCTTTTTTATCGTTTTAAATCAACTAATTATGCATTACTTCCCTGTTGGCGGGCTAGCCTGGTAATTGGGGATAAGCTGTGTGTAGGTGGGGATTATTAAGGGTTGTTAAAACCACCTACAGTTTATCCACAGCGTTACTACTAGCTTGCCAATATGCGTTCCAAATTGATGTAGTCTTCGTCAATGCGTAATTCGGAACGACGTAACTCAGCGATTTTGCGGCACGCATGAATGACCGTCGTATGATCGCGTCCACCAAACGCATCCCCGATTTCCGGCAGGCTGTTGTTGGTTAATTCCTTTGATAAGGCCATCGCAATCTGACGCGGACGTGCGACCGAGCGCGTGCGGCGTTTAGAGAGCAAATCTGCAACCCGGATTTTGTAGTATTCCGCGACAGTGCGCTGAATGTTCTCCACCGTTACCATGCGATCTTGCAAGGCGAGCAAGTCGCGCAAGGCTTCTTTGCAAAATTCCAGGCTGATGGCCTCGCCAGAGAAATGTGCGTTTGCAATCACGCGGTGCAGGGCGCCCTCTAACTCGCGAATATTGGAGCGAAACCGTTTACCCATGAAAAACGCGACCTCCGGCGGTAGTTCAATCCCGGCTCGCTGCGCCTTGCTCATCAAAATCGCTACCCGCGTCTCAAGCTCTGGCGGTTCGATAGGCACTGTGAGTCCCCACCCGAAGCGAGATTTTAAGCGTTCTTCGACTCCGCCAACTTCTTTTGGATAGCGATCGCAGGTCAATACGATCTGTTGTTGGCTCTCCAGCAATGCGTTGAAAGTATGGAAGAATTCTTCTTGCGAGCGTTCTTTGCCAGCGAAAAATTGAATATCGTCAATCAACAAGGCGTCTACTGATCGGTAGAAACGTTTGAAGTCGTTGATTACATTATGTTGTAGCGCTTTCACCATGTCCCCAACAAAGCGCTCTGAGTGCAAATAGACGACCCGGGCCCCCGGTTTTTGATCAGCGATTAAATTACCCACCGCATGCATGAGGTGGGTTTTGCCTAAACCTACACCGCCGCAAATAAATAGCGGGTTATAGGCTTTACCGGGGTTCTCCGCGACTTGGAGGGAAGCGGCCCGGGCGAGTTGATTCGATTTACCTTCCACAAAAGTACCAAACGTGAAATCTTCCTTTAAACCAGTAACATTGCGTGGTTGTGCTTTGGCATCGCCCGGAACAGGTGTGTTAGGGGGCGTCGTGGCGGCCGTGTTCAGCGGCATTGGCAGCACGCTTTCGGCACGGCTCAAGGCGAGCTTAAGAGCCAGATTTTCGTCTATCGTGCAAATAAGATCCGCGATCTTGTCGCGATATTTATCGTTTATCCATTCAAGCACGAATCGATTCGGTGCTTGTAACTCCAGATGATCGGGGTGTTCTATCGCGTTTAGCGGGCGGATCCAAGTGTTAAATTGCTGCGTCGTTAGGTCGCTTTGCAATTCGCGTAGACATGTTTGCCAAACGGATTGTTGCAACGCCGGTCGCCTCCTGATCGGAGTTAGCTGGATACGGGGAAGGCTGCAGTGTATACCCTCGAGTGTGGGTTATCCACAGCTCGAGTGCGCCCCCACCGTTTGACAGCTAGGGCCTTTAGCGCTTAGTATCCGCCGCTTGCCTAAATGCGCATTGTACTGATAAAGATAGACAAAATCAGTTTCGATTAAGCGATGAAAAGAACCTTTCAGCCGAGTCGGCTCAAGCGCGCACGTAGGCACGGCTTTCGCGCTCGGATGCGTACCCGTGGTGGCCGCGCAGTAATAAAGTCCCGTCGCGCAAAACGCCGCATGCGACTGACGCCTCAGTAAAAGTAGAAGTAATCATATGCGGCGCGCGGGGTCGCTACCGCGAACACGACGGCTTGCGGATAAAGCTGCCTTCAACGCAGTCTTCGCTGCGGGACGGCGATCTTCTGGCCAGGCCTTTACTGCACTCCACTACCTAAATGACATCGCCGAAGTCAGATTGGGGATAGCCTGCGGCAAAAAAGCGATCGCGAAAGCCTATCGGCGTAACGGTATGAAACGCCTAATCCGAGAGAGTTTTCGCGTGTTCACCTGGGGTCCTCAAGGTATCGACATCGTCATCGTTGTGAAACCGTTAGCGCGCCGGCACGGGAGCGGCGAATTGCGTGGCGAACTCCTACACCATTGGCAAGCCGCCCTCGATTACCAAAATCGCTTGCCAAGGCCACCATCACTGCACCGCGCCGGCAAACACCGTGGATAATGTACGCTTACTATTGGTCTTGGCGCTGAGCTTCTTGGGCTTGCATTTGTGGAGCCAGTGGCAATTAGATTATGGTCGGCAAGCGTACGATCTGCCGCCTGCCGATACTAGCTTGAGCACGGACCCTAGCGTTGCCACACCGTTAGACGAGCCACCAACAAATCTACCTGTACCTAATCCTGAGCCGAGCACGGTAATCGCTGACGTTCCTGAGCAAAGTCAATCCGAGAGTGAAGCTGCGCGCGTGATTAGCGTGCGCAGCGATACACTGACATTAGCGATCGACTTAAATGGCGGTGTGATAACGAATCTCGCATTGCCCGCTTATCCGCTGAGCAGTGATGCGCCACAGGAACCGTTCGCGTTGTTCAAACGATCATCTCAGCGTTTTTTTTTCCTGCAAGGTGGTTTAAAGGCGGAAGGTAGTAGCCCGGATCACCACGCACGTTATCACAGCGATAGCAGCGAATACGTACTCCGTGACGGCCAAGAACAACTCTCCGTCGACCTCAGATGGGAATCTACTGAAGGACTCACTGTCACTAAAACCTACACGCTGACGCGTGCTAGTTACGTGATCGACATCGCCTATCGGATTGAGAATGCTAGCGGGGATGATTGGCGTTTCCATCACTACACCCAATTGCAGCGTCGTGAAGATAAAAAGAAACGGCGTTTGGTTTATACCTTCACCGGTGCGGCATTATCGACGCCCAGTGAGCGTTACGAGAAATACGATTTTGGTGACCTAGAAGACGAAGCCATTGACATAGCGACGAAGGATGGCTGGGTCGCCGTACTTGAACACTATTTTGTCGCCGCCTTAATCCCGCCTGCGAGTGAGTTAGCCCACTATTATTCGGCCCTGCTAGATGAAGAACGCTACGTCGTTGGTTATTACGGACCGGCGATCAGCGTTCCCGATCGCGGCGAGACGGTCGTCACTACACGCCTGTTTGCCGGTCCGAAACGCCAAGATCTATTGCCGAGCATCGCGCCGGGCTTAGAGCTTACGGTCGACTACGGGGTGTTGTGGTTTATCGCCAAACTCATTTTTTGGGCGCTAGATAAAATTCACAGCATCGTGGGTAATTGGGGTTGGGCTATTGTGCTCATTACCGTTGCGATCAAAGCGATGTTTTATCCTTTGTCTGCTGCCGGTTATCGTTCGATGGCAAAAATGCGCCGCGTACAACCGCGCTTGCTTGCGATTCGTGATCGTTATCGCGATGACCGCGGGCGCCTAAACCAGGCAATGATGGAATTGTACAAGGAAGAAAAAATCAACCCGCTCGGTGGGTGTTTTCCGATCCTCATTCAAATTCCGGTATTCATTGCTTTGTACTGGGTGTTGTTAGAAAGCGTGGAGTTGCGGCAGGCACCGTTTATGTTATGGATAAAAGATCTGTCGATCAAAGATCCGTTTTTTGTTTTGCCGTTGTTAATGGGCATCAGTATGTATCTGCAGCAAAAACTCAACCCTGCGCCGCTCGATCCCATGCAGGCAAAAGTCATGCAGATCTTGCCGTTCGTGTTCACGATATTTTTCGCGTTTTTCCCGGCCGGTTTAGTGCTTTATTGGTTGGTTAATAACGTTCTTTCCATCGCACAACAGTGGATGATTACGCGCCAAATCGAACAGGGCGGCGCAACCCAGTAACGCGCCTCGCAAACGCAGTGGCGATATGCACGGTTGCTTGCGTGGCTGTGTGAGCGACAATTACGCCCATGAGCGAATCCGACACGATCGCCGCACTTGCGACGCACCCCGGTCGGGCCGCGATCGCGATCGTGCGAGTCTCGGGCCGCGATGCTTTAGCGATAGCGCAGCGCATTTGTAACGCCACCGAACTAACTGCCCGTCGCGCCCATTTTGGCGGCTTCTATGCCCCGTCTAAGCAACTCATCGACCGCGGACTGGTGCTATATTTCCAGGCGCCTTGCTCGTATACCGGGGAGGATGTCGTCGAGTTTCAAACCCACGGCAGCATGCCTATCATAGGCGTGTTGTTGGAAGCGATTTTTCACCACGGCGCGCGTGCAGCCCGCCCCGGTGAATTCACCGCGCGCGCGTTTCTCAACGGCAAGCTCGACCTTGTGCAAGCTGAAGCAGTCGCCGATCTGATCAACGCTGCGACGCCGCAAGCCGCGGTTGCCGCTGGCGCGGCCTTAAATGGCATATTTTCTCAGCACATCGGGATGTTACGTCAACGCTTGATCGACTTGCGTGTGCAGCTAGAAGCACAATTAGATTTTGGTGATGAAGAGCTCGGTGTGCTTCCTATCGCAAAGCTCGATATGGAATTCGCCGAACTGCGTGATTTGCTCGCGGAAATGTTAGCGACGGCGCGCCGTGGCGAGGTGTTGAATCGTGGCATCGACGCGGTAATCGCTGGGCCTCCAAATGTGGGTAAGTCGACATTGCTTAACCGCCTGGCAGCGCGCGATATCGCCATTGTTACCCCGGTTCCCGGCACGACGCGTGATGTGTTATCGCTCGATCTCGACATCGAGGGTCTGCTGCTGCGTATGCACGACACGGCGGGTTTGCACGATTCCACCGATCCCATTGAGCGCGAAGGGATGCGCCGTGCCCGCATGCGCATAGAAAACGCGGACCTGGTGTTACTATTGCAAGATGCGAGCGACAAAGTACCGCGTCTGCAGATCGATGAATTCCGTAACGCTGACGCGCAATTGATCGTCATCGAAAACAAAATCGACCTAACCGCTCATGCGCCGGGGGTAACGCATGGCGAGGGGTTTTCTCGAGTTCGCTTGTCGGCCATGACCGGCGCCGGTGTCGATCAGCTCAAGCACGAGATAATACGCTGCAGCGGTTTGCATCATGTCGCCGACGTCCCTTACTTAGCGCGGGCACGCCATCTCGCCGCCCTCGAGAAAGCGGGTGAGGTCTTGGGCCGTGACCAGTGCAACATCTTCAGTGTTGCCCCAGAGCTCGCCGCCGAACGCTTACGTTTGGCGCATCACTACTTGGATGAACTCACCGGTATCTATACGTCGGAAGACTTGCTAGGCGACATATTTGCGTCGTTTTGCCTCGGTAAATAATAACGAACTGGGATCATGAGCATTCAAATCGACATTTCTTATGGCGAGCTGGTAGACAAGCTTACGATCTTGACGATCAAGCTCGCACGCATTCAAGACCCGCAACAACTTGCCCATGTGCGCGCCGAGCACACTCGCTTGTCGGCCCAATGGGCCGCGCATCCGGCCGCAAAAATAAACATCGACTCACAGCAAGCGGCACTCCAGGCGACGAACGAAAAACTATGGACGATAGAGGACGCGCTCCGTGCGAAGGAACGTGCGCAAACGTTTGACGAAGAATTCATCACGCTCGCCCGTAGCGTCTATATTACGAACGATCGGCGTGCGCGGATCAAACGCCACATTAACGAGCTACTCGGATCCGATATTCTTGAAGAGAAATCTTACGAGCCGTATTGATGATACGGCGTGTCTTAATCCATGTAACAGGTGATCGAATCGGCGATGCCTTATTGAAATACCCGGTTTTGCGTGCTTTCAAACGTGCCTGTGCGGCGTCTCACATCACGTGGCTTGCGGGGCAACGGAGTTCGGTATTTAAAGGTCCGTTCGCACCGTTAGCGTGCGGTATTTTGGACGAGGTGATCGAGCGTGCCGCGATCGGCGTGTCGTGGCGTGAATTGATCGCGCCGCCGCCACCGGGGTATTTCGATGCTGTGCTCACGACCGAGGCGAAGCTTAAGCCGACTTTGATTCTGCGCCGCGTGCAGCACGAACTTTTTATCTCGCCGGCGATGAATTTTCGTTTCTCCGATCGTCGCCTCGACAAGCACACCTACGGTGTGACGGCGTATGAACGGTTTTGCGCGTTGATGTCGCTACTCGCGGGTGCACCGTTGGATCCACAGGCGTGCCTCCCGCTTATCGAGGGTGACGAGACGATCGCGCGCCAAGCACTTCCGGACGGGAAAGTCTATATTGGATTTGCACCTGGATCTGCGAGCGCGCGCAAATGTTGGCCCCTAGATCGTTTCCTCGAACTCGCCCACCGACAGCTAGAACATCAGCGCCAACCGGTGTTTTTCTTAGGGCCCGCTGAGCAAGCTTGGTCTGCGCAGATTCGCGCTCGAGTTCCAGCCGCGCTGCTGCCGGAATTTACCGCCGACGGCTACCGCCGGGGCGGCCCCCTACTGACGATTGCATTAGCGCGGCGCTTGGCCGTTGGCGTGGCTAATGATGCGGGTGGTGGTCATTTGCTCGCCGCTGGAGGGCGCCCCTTAGTATCTTTGTTCGGACATACTTCGATGCGCAAATTTGCGCCCCCGTACTGTTCACGCGTGGCGCTCAGCGCCCAAGATTTCGGCGGCACAGACATGCGTCGTATTCCCACCGTAGCGGTCAGCGCGGCGATCGATGCGGCCTTAAGCGGTTGCCATTCAGCGCCACCTCGAGTGGCCGGTGGTCATAAATAACGATGTCAAACCGCCGTGCGTTGTTCGTCACCCTGAGCAACATCGGTGATCTTGTGATGACGACACCCGCGTTACGTCTACTGCATGCGATTTACCCACAACATGAAATTGACATCGTGGCAGATGCGCGTGCGAGCATGCTGCTTGCAGCATGCCCATTTCGAGGCGAAATTCTTCATCGCGATAAGCGCCGCGGATGGCGTGGCACGCTCGCATTGATAAAGTCGTTACGGCGCTATCGCTATGCCGCGGTCTGTGATTTGCGCACCGATTTTTTGCCTTACGTTCTCCGTGCCGAACGACGTGTAACACGTCGTCACGCCCAGGTGCGCGGTGAACACGCGGTCGAACAACATCATGCGGTCGCCACTGAGCTCGCAGACGACGACTCCCCGATAGCGGCGACGCAGATATGGATCGCGGCGCAAACGGTACGCAAGGTCGATGAACGTTATCCGCACAGTCGCGACCGCCGGCTTTTAGCTATCGCACCCGGCGCAAATTGGCCGGGCAAAATCTGGCCGGCCAGTGCATATCGCGATCTCATTGCGGCACTCCGTGCCGATTTCGAAGCTGTCCTTATCATCGGCAGCGCCGCGGATCGGGCCAGCGCGGTTGACATCAGCGCTACCCTCAGCATGCCGACGCTCAATACCTGTGGTGAGACCGATCTTTGTGAAGCCGCCGCATTGATAGCGCGCGCCGCAGTTTTTGTCGGCAACGATTCCGGTCTTGGACACATCGCTGCCGCGCAAGGCGTGCCCACGGTGACCGTATTTGGGCCGGGCCAGCCACAACGTTACCGCCCTTGGGGGCAGCATGTGCGGGTCGTGCAAGCACCGGGGGATGACCTAAGTCGCTTGTCGGCTGCGCCGGTGGCGGCCGCCGTTCGTGCTCTGGTAGGCGCTGCGCGCGGATGAGGATCGCGCAGATCATGCTGGCAAAATCCTTTGGCGGCGCGGAGCGATCATTCGTCGATCTGTCGTGTGAATTGTGCGCACGGGGACACGAGGTACTAGCAGTCGCGGCGCCCCGCGGCCGCGCGCTTGAGCTGCTTAGCGACACCGCGGGTGTGACACTCCATACCGTCACGGTCCGCGGTTCCTGGGATATTTTGGCACAAGGTCGGATCCGCCGGGCCTTGCAGGCGTTTGCGCCAGTTGTGGTGCAATGTCACTTGGCGCGTGCGGCGCACTTAGGTGGCCGTGCGGCCGCGGCTGTGGGCGTGCCGTCGCTCGCAAAAACGCATAATTACGTAAATCTAAAATACTATCGTGACATCGGTCATTTAGTTCCAACGACAGTCTCGCAACGCGATTTTTTGCTCGCGCACGGCTGGGAACCGCAGCGGATAACCCAAATCCCGAACTTCTCGGCGCTGCAGGCGTTGTCTAAAGCGCCACGGACCGATACTAGGCGCTTGCTGTCAATGGGCCGTTTTGTCGCGAAAAAAGGCTTCGACGTGCTGATCACTGCGCTCGCGCAACTGCATCGAGAAGGGATCGATTGTCGCTTAACACTCGCGGGGGATGGACCCCAGCGCAACGCGTTAATGAACTTGGTTGCTCGCAGTGGTCTCAGCGCTAAAGTCGATTTCCCCGGTTGGGTCGATAATGTCGCCGCACTGCTGGCGCGTGCTGATGTTTTTGTGTTGCCGTCGCGCGATGAACCTTTCGGCATCGTTTTGCTCGAAGCCATGGCCGCCGGGGTGCCCATCGTATGCACGACAACGTCGGGACCTGAGGAGATATTAGACGCTGGCAGCGCACGTTTTGTCGCTGTGAACGACGCACCAAACCTCGCCGCGGCGATCGCGGAGTTACTCGCGGATGCGGCTAGCGCCGCGGCATTGGGGCACGCCGCGCAGGACCGTTTCGCAACGACCTACGCCGCTGCTGTAGTGGTACCACAATACGAAGCTTTGTATGAGCGTCTCAGCAGGGCGGTGCAATAGCGTAGTGCAACGTGGTCCTAACTGTCGGCAAATTTCGCCGGGCGTCGTTCCTGCAGGGCGCGCGTTGCTTCTTGTACGTCAGGTGCGAGTAGTAGCGCGGCGTTGCGTTGTGCGATCTCCGCTAAGCCCGCTGCCACGCTGTGATCGCGACTGTAATTTAACGATTCCTTAAGGCCTCGGATGGCGATCGGTGATTTGCTCGCGATGAGGCTCGCGACCTCCCGCGCGTGACTGTAAAGTGCTTCCTGGTCCGGCAACACGTGATTAACAAGGCGCATTGTCGCGGCTTCCGCGGCGCTAAATTCGCGCCCGGTGAAGGCGAGTTCGCGCGCGGTACCTTCGCCCACGATACGAGGCAAACGCTGCACGGTGCCGACATCGGCTACGATAGCGAGGTCGATTTCCTTAACGGCAAATCGTGCCGCAGTGCACGCGAAACGGATATCGCAGGCGCTAATAATATCGATACCACCACCGATGCATTGGCCATGAATCGCCGCGATGACGGGTTTGCGGCAGCGTTCTAGGGCGCTAATTTGCGCTTGTAGGTTTTTGATAAAATGCACGAGATATTCTTGTTGATGACCAGCGGTGCGCGTTTCTAGTTCCGTGGTAATGCTGCGCAAAAGGCTTAAGTCGATCCCGGCGGTGAAATGTTTGCCGCGACCGCAGAGCACGGCAACGCGCACTGCTGGATCCTGATCGCAGGCCTCAAATACGGCGCCGAGCTCGTGCCACATGGGCAGGCTAAACGCATTGGCCTTTTGCGGGCGATCCATCGCAATCCAGGCGATGCCGTCAGCAATGGTGACGGTAAAGTTCTCTGCGCTGGTGTATATCTGCATTATTTTGATCTCATCGTTTGCCGCTTCACGTGTGTACCTGTCGGTTCGCACCTGACAGCTTATCAATATACACTGTGATACCGCTGATGCCCCGGCGAATGGCGCGCCGAACAAGCAGCTTGTGGAATTCCCTAGATGGCGCGTTTAACTCAATTGAGCCGCAGTATCGAAGGTAAGGTCGCCCTGATTACCGGCGCTGCGAGCGGTATGGGTCGCGCTACCGCGATGCTGTTTGCCGAACAAGGCGCGCATGTCGCGGCATTAGACCTCGACCGCGCCGGGCTCGACGAAGTCGTTGCCGTGATCTCACAGGCGGGCTACCAGGCGCATGGCTGGGCGCTTGATATTACCGCTGACGAAGCGCGTCGGCGCGTGATCAGTGAAGTCGTGGCGCGCTGGGGCGGCCTTGATATTCTGGTGAACAATGCTGGCATCGTCATCGAACGAGCGCTCGACGATGCGGATTTTGTCCCTGCCTGGGACCGCACGCTGGCCGTGTTATTGACCGCCCAAGTGCTGATGATCCGTGATTGCCTGCCGCATCTCATCGACTGCGGTGCGGGCCGGATCATCAATATCGCCTCGACGGAAGGTCTCGGCGCGACTAAAGGCGTGAGTCCCTACACGGCGGCCAAAACAGGCGTGATTGGCTTAACTCGCTCGATGGCCGTAGAACTCGGCGGGCACGGGATCACGGTTAACTGTATTTGCCCGGGCCCGATCCACACCGGCATGACCGCGGCGATCCCCGCAGATGCCAAGCGTGAATTTACGCGCCGACGCACGGTCTTGCGTCGCTATGGTGATGCGGAAGAAGTTGCACATTTCACCCTGAATTTTGCGTTGCCCGCGGCGTCTTTTACGACCGGAGCGGTGTTACCAGTTGACGGAGGTTTGATGGTGCGCAATGCCTGAGGTCGGCGACATTCACCGGTATCCAGTGAGTTCGGGCGGGCGCGTACCGCGATGATTTATCAACTCGAAGAGCGGCGCGTGGTGGCGCTAGGGGAATACTTTATCGCCGCATCAGCCGCGGTGATCGGCGCTGTGGTACTCGATCATGATGTCAGTATTTGGTTCGGCGCAGTTGTTCGCGGCGACGTTGAGCCGATCACTATCGGCGCCGGCTCAAACGTGCAAGATTTATGCGTGTTGCATACCGACGAAAACTATCCGCTCGTTATCGGTCGTGGTGTGACCGTGGGCCACAAAGCGGTCTTGCACGGTTGCACCGTCGGTGACAATTCTCTCATCGGGATCAACGCAGTCGTGTTAAGCGGCGCCAAAATTGGCCGCAATTGTCTGATTGGTGCCAACGCTTTGGTGACGGAAGGCAAAGAAATCCCCGACAATTGCCTTGTGATGGGCGCGCCTGGCAAAGTCGTGCGCATGCTCGACGCGGAACAAATCGCGGCGCTGGGTGCCAGCGCCGCGCGCTATCGAAACAACTTCAAACGCTATGTTGCGAACCTCGCTCAGCAAGGATCCCCCGATCGCGCGATGCCAGGCAAAAACTGCTAGATTAGCTGCGCATCACGCAGGCGTGCGTAGACCACATCCACGGCGAGTTGCTCGAGGCGCGCCGCTGTGCGCCCTGCATGAGCGCTAGTGGCGATGACGTGATCACGCTGCCCCAAGGCGTGATTGCGACGCCAGTCACTCGGCCCGAACAGGCCGAACACGGGGATCCCTGCCGCCGCTAAAATATGCATCGGGCCGGAATCGTTTGTTACCGCGAAGCGTGCCGCACGCCCAAAATGGGCCAGCTCTAACACATCGAAGGCGTTGCTTAAGTCGACGCCGACCGCCCTTGCGAGCTCGGCATTGAGGGCGGCGTCAGCTGCGGCCCCGATCCACACTACGGTCAAGCCGCCGGCGCTTAGGCGCTGCGCCAGTTGGGCGAAATATGGCCAGCGTTTCTCAGGGCGAGCGGGGCTCGCCCCCGCGTGCAAAATGCAAAATGGGCCAACGTCCAAGTGATATCGGGCGATCGTCCGAGCGACTTTGGCTTGCTGAGCGTTGCTGGCGAGCAAACACGGTCGGGGCGCGGCCGATGTGACGCCAACGGCATGCAGCAGCGCGTTCATGCGCTCGAAAATATGTGATTGACCGCGCCATTTGTCTGCGGGGTGGTGGGTGTAAGGATAATGATTGTGATTACCGATGCGCGCGCGCGCGCCGGACAAAGCGCATAAAATGCTGGTTCTATCATTACCTTGCAGATCATAGATGCGCTCGAAGCGCATCCTCCGTACCCAGCGCAAACGCGCGAGGGATGCGCGCGCACCGCGGGGCTCAAAAGTCTGCACTGAAAGTTGTGGCCAATTCTGGAAAATCGGTGCAAACGCTGCGGTGGTCAGGAGCCACACCTCATCGTGTTGATGATGTCGGCAAATGGCTTGTACGAGCGCGGTGGCCATGACGATATCCCCGAGTGCGCCGGTCTTGATGATTAAATGTCGCATGGCGCTAAGCTAAATATTGCCCGAGGTGATCCCAGCGCTGGTGCAAAGGGCTTGAAGTCGGAGGGTTTTTCATACCACGATGGTAGCTCGAAAAGTGGGGCCGTTTGCCATGCGTTCATGCGCTACCGTAACTTACTATTTTCACACCGCGCGCCACCTTTGCGGCAACTTCGCCCTCGTCAATCAACGCCGCTGCGCCGGTCATATCGTCAGCATGCATCAGTCTGGTACGCACTGGTTGAAATTTATGTTGGCAAATGCGTTGGCCCACCATTATGAATTGCCTGCGCCACAATATAATCACGCGAATGACTTTATCAGGGGCCCACGGGATCCGGTGCGCTACCCAGTACTACCCGATATCATTTCCTCACACGGAATTCCGCATTTGATCCAGCAAGTCAAATGGCTCGCGCCCCACTTCAGCGCGCCTCGCTATCTCGTATTAGTGCGTGATCTGCGTGCCGCGCTCGAGTCAAACTATCAAAAATGGCAGCAGCGCTACGACGTCCCGTTCTCCGTCTACTTGCGCGGCGACCCTAGCGGGCGTCGTTACAATAGCGATCTGTGGTGGGCGATCCGTTTTCTCAACGCCTGGTCACGCGTGCGGCGACGCTTGTCCGGCCGCGTAAAAGTGGTCCGCTACGAAGCGCTTCAGCTGCAGCGGCACAAAACGCTCGCCGCGGTGGGCCTTCATCTAGATCTGGATCTCAACGCTGCGGATCTTATCCATGGCGGTGCGTGCGGCGACCGTGCCACGATGGCTGCACGTGAGGATCCCGAGCGACCGCCCGGCGCGGTGCAATCCACGCCGCGCGCTAGCCTCGCCTACTTTCAAAGCGAAGAGCGCAAATATTTTGAAACGATCGTGGCGCGATTCCTGCGCGACGATTACGGTTATAACTACTCACTTTGGGAGTGCGCGGCGAGGTGTTAAATAACTAGCAGCGGTGATTCACTCGTATTGATGAATCTTAGTGTAGTCTATCGTTACCGAGTCGTTGGGTTGAAATGTGATCATGTCGATGAAACGTTTCGCAAAGACGACTTGGTCAGCCGTATAAGCGTGCCAACAGTGAACCGTTTGCGCGTAGACATCGTCGATTCCGACGAAAGTAATATGAATTCTGATTTTCTCCTCTAGTAGCTGCTGTTTTTCCAGCCCAAATAGTGGACTAAATTCGTCGATCACATGGACGACCGTCCAACTCAACGCAAAAAACGGACTGGTATTTGTTTCGAGTTTCAATTCATGCATCCGTCGCGCAAGATGTGGGTTTGGTGCTTGATTTCTTCAAATTAAACTGACCGTAACACTCGCGTTTACGATTTGCGTGGCGCGGTCGTTAGCTACACGGAAAACCAGTGCTTTGTGAGCATTGTCGTAATTCACAATTAGGGCGTTGTCACTGAACAATACGCGGGGTCGCGGTCGTGCGAATTTGGCGAACGCAAGACCGGTCACTACCGCGACATAGAGAAGGCCAATGAGGACGTCAAAAACGACAAAAAAATGGGCGTAGCCAGATTTTGGCAACAAATAGCCATAGCCGATGGTGGTGCTCGTCTGAAAACTAAATAAGAAGGCGTCGATAAACGATTTCGGCCGCGCGTTTAGAATCACATCATTGCCGAGATAGTAACAAGTCGCGAAAGTGGCGTTGATGCCCACATACACAAAGGCGGCAGTGACGATAAATTGCCACCATGGCATCGCCATAACCCAATGGTAGAAGTCACCGAAACGACTGCTCGAAATACCGATGCGGCGCATGTTGAGGCTGTTGTTGATCGACTGCGGATCAAACACCGAATAACCCCCGCGTACTAACTCGGATATTGCAAGAGGCGCTCACGGCGTTGGTGCCCATAGCTTGAGGTAACGAGCATTTTCGTTGGTTAGCGGTTTTGTGCAACTACAGATCGTAGCCGCGTTCGTTGTGCTGGCTGATATCGAGACCCTGGGTTTCCATGTCTGCATCGACACGATTACCGACAACCACTTCGGTAATGCGCAAGATGACATAGGTTACCACCGCGGTGTAGGCGAGTGTGGCGCTCACGCCCATTACTTGCACGCGCAATTGCGCGGCGATGCTAAGCGTTTCTTGGCCGCTAAATATACCGAGCGCATTACTCGCAAACAGGGCGGTCATAAGGCAACCCAAGATGCCGCCGACCCCGTGCACCGGAAAAACATCTAGTGAATCGTCGATCTTCAGACGTAGTTTCAAAAAGTTAGTCGCGAAAAAACATACGGTACCGGCCAACAAGCCGATGACGAGCGCACCGCCGGGGCCCACGTAACCAGAGGCGGGAGTGATGGTGCCCAACCCGGCAACCATTCCAGTAACGGCACCGAGCGCGCTCGGTTTTCCGTATTTGATCCACTCGGTGACGAGCCAGGCACCAGCGGCGCTCGCAGCCGAGACATGCGTGACCAGCATTGCCATAGCGGCATCGCCGTTCGCCGCGAGCGCGGACCCCCCGTTGAAACCAAACCAACCCACCCACAACATGCCTGCGCCGGTGATCGTCATGGTCATGTTATGCGGCGGCATGGGTCGCTCCGGAAACCCGTCGCGACGACCAAGCACGAGTGCGGCGACCAGCGCGGCCGTACCTGCCGTAATATGAACTACAGCGCCGCCAGCGAAGTCCATAAACCCATGTGTTGCTAACCAGCCACCCCCCCAGACCCAATGACAGATCGGTGCGTACACTAGCAGCAACCACTGGGTTGAAAACAGAACTACGGCGGCGAACCGCATGCGCTCTGCGAAACTGCCAATGATTAACGCCGGTGTAATGATCGCGAATGTCATTTGAAACAATGCAAATGCACTTTCGGGGATCTCGCCGGCCAGCGTGTTTTCGAGCACTCCGGCGAGAAGTATCTTGCGCAAGCCACCGATGAAAAGATTGCCTTCGCTGAAAGCGAGACTGTAACCGCAAATCAACCAAATCACCGAGCCTAAACAAGTGAGAGCAAAACACTGCATCAATACGCTCAGTGCGTTTTTGCTGCGGACTAGGCCACCGTAAAATAAGGATAACCCCGGGATCGTCATGAACAGCACAAGCGCGGTACTAGTAAGCACCCAGGCCGTATTGGCTTGATTTAAATCGGCGGCTGCAGCCGGCAGCGCCAGCAATGTTAAGGCGAGAGTCAAAATGCTTGAACGCCACGGGTGCGCCGTGCTTAGCGGGCCTGTTGATATCGTTCTCGCATGTATATTCATGGTGTACCGTTCTCCGGAAGTCGTCTTGTGAGCCTGACGCTCAGCTTGAAACCGATCTCGCGGGGTGCAGCGGCACTTAACCCCGTGAAAGTAAGCAAAACAGTTTGTCTACTGTCAGCTGCAATTACCGTGCCGGTAGCCATTCCCGCGTCCCAGGTCGGTCACTGCGCGCACCGACGCACTATTGCGGGGCTTGCAAGCGCGCTTACGAGAGTTTGTGCACCAATTCGAATCGTTTCGTACTAGTCGATTTAGACTCCACATATCTCGGCGTATAACGCGAGGGTGGCTTGTTGCATATGCTGCAGTGTGAAACGGTGTTGCCGCGGCACTTCAGGTGGGTTAGCCAGCAATGCTTGGGTGCGCGCGACCACCTCGTCGGTCTTGCCAACTGCTACCAAACCGGGTGGGAAAACGTCGTCTAAGATTTCCTCGGTACCGCCGTGGCAATAACCGATTACGGGCGTACCGAGACTTAGGGCTTCTATCGTCGTGCGACCGAAAGCTTCTGGTTCGCTTGTCAAGGAGTAACATATCGTAGAGATGGCCATAATTTCGCGCAAATCGACTCGTGCGCCGAGAAAAGTCACCCTGTCGTCTAAACCAAAACGGCTGACGCGCGCGCGTAGCGTTTGCTCGTAGTCACGTCTGCGTTGGTGGGCTCCGCCGACAATCAGGCCATGGCAACGAACACCGTCTTGGCGTAAACGTTCGAGGACAGTAATGAAATCGAGTTGGCCTTTCCAGTGTGTCAAACGAGCAGGCAAGGTTAATAGCGGAGTGTCGTGCAATTCACCAAATTGCTGGTGCCACTTAGCGAGCCATGCCGCACTAGGCTTAAAATTGAATGGGTAGGCGGCGCGGCTGACGCCGCGCGGTATGACCCGAAGTCGCTGTGGGTCGATGCCAGTGTAGTTGTCGATCACATATTGTTTGACGAAATCAGAAATGGCGATCACGCGCTCGCCACTGATCATGATGCGTGAATAACGGTTAACGCTATAGGGGCCATGCACTGTCGTCACCCAGCGTGGGCGGCGATTTTTTCTCAAAGTGCGTATAGCAAAATAGCCGATCCAGGCGGGTAACCGCGAGCGTGCGTGCACGATATCGGGTGCGAGTTGCTGTAGTAATCTAGCCAGGCGCTTAACCTCGCGCACCGTCGACAATTTTTTTTGCCCAATGGGTAATTCGATATGTTCCGCGCCACTCGTTTCGAGTTCCTCGACCAAGTGTCCACCTGCGGAGACGACAATCGCGCGATGCCCGGCGTCAACGAGCGCGCGGGCAATCTCTACCGTGCCGCGTTCAACGCCGCCGAAGTTGAGCGCCGGTAGCAGTTGGACTACCGTCAATTTCACGCAGGTAGGCGTTGGGCGAACCAACGCGTGTGAATTAATTTAGCGCAACGCTGAGCTTCCGCGAGTGGTGTTCGCGGTGCGCGGATAGTGCCGCCGCGTCGCCAACTCGCAAACGTCGTTATTTGCCCGTCACGAGCCAGCGCGGGTGCCACAGCGCTAATGCGATCGGTTCGTCGCACCGGTACCTCGAGCACCCCCACCGGTGTGCCGGCGGTCAAGGCCTCGAACAACATCGAGATGCTGTCTGCGCTCACCCATACGGTTTGCACCTCGGAGAGTTGCTCGGCGAGCCAGCCTGGTGATGTCGTCGTGGACGCGTGCACACTGAGCGAGTCGCCCGCGAGCAGTGTTAGGCGCTGCGCGGTGGACGCGGGTGTGCGCCGCGAAGTAGTAATAGTAACCGTCTGGTTCGCGCTCGCCGCGTTTATTTGTCGCACTTGTTCGATTAGATGATCTTCATTCCAGCCGTGGTGACGTGATGGCCCGCCTATCAATATCAATACCCCCGACACTCGCTGTGCGCTGCCGGCTTTGAGATCGTTGAGCACTCCTTGGGTATGAATGACGCGCCGACTCGCGCGCACACCATCGTGCACGGGGATCAGGCTGAGATCAAAAAGTGGCCGCATCGGCCCCGGATTCATTAAGTAAACCGCGCGTCCGCCGTGAATGCGTTTCGCCTGCAACATCGGCCAACGGCAACGCCGGCCCGCGCCGATAATGAGATCAGGTGATTGGGTCATTGGCAGTCGCGCCCGGGGTGGCACGTCATGGGAGATCGTGACGTCGATGTCTTGAAGCGCGCGGAGCAGACCGGTGGACTGGCGTTCGTGACCGGTTTTACCGTCGCAAAAACGCCATATGCACAGTGGGCGCATCGCCGCCCGGTCTATATTACCGTCAGCCAGTGGGCATATTCCGAGCGGCGACCTTCGACGACATCGAGATAAATAGCCTGTAGTTTTTTGGTGATCGGGCCTGGACTGTCGCCACCGATAGGGCGACCGTCCAGTTCTCGGATCGGTGTGACTTCGGCGGCGGTGCCAGTAAAAAATGCCTCCTCGGCGATATAGACTTCGTCGCGAGTGATGCGTTTTTCTACGACACGCAAACCTTCCGCAACGGCAAGTTCCATTACCGTGGCGCGGGTTATGCCTTCAAGAATGGCGGGTAGTTCCGGGGTGTACAAGACACCGTCGCGGACGACGAAAATATTCTCGCCACTGCCTTCCGAGACCATGCCCTCGGTATCCAACAACAAGGCCTCATCATAGCCATCTCGTTCGGCCTCTTGTAACGCCAATATGGAATTGATGTAGTTGCCACAGGCTTTGGCTTTGCTCATGACGCTATTGACCGAATGGCGAGCGAAAGAAGACGTCTTAACGCGAATGCCTTGCTCCATCCCCTCGGCACCGAGATAAGCCCCCCAAAACCATGTCGCGATCATGACGTGTACTGATAAATCCTGGGCGTGTAGCCCCATGCCTTCGGAGCCGTAAAATACAAGCGGGCGCAGATAAGCGGCCTCGAGTTCGTTTTTTTTGATGCATTCGAGACAAGCCCCCACGATCGCCTCGAACGCGAAAGGGATCTCCATATTGAGAATGCACACGGTGTCAAACAGGCGCTTGATATGTTCGTCAAGACGAAAAACAGCCGTGCCAGCCGCCGTTTTGTAAGCTCTGATCCCTTCGAATGCCCCAACACCGTAATGTAGGGTATGGGTTAATACATGGACTTTCGCATCGCGCCAAGCGACGAACTCACCGTCCATCCAGATCACGCCATCGCGATCAGAATAACTCATCGTTTACGCTCTCCTAAGTCTCTCGTTCCATAATGTTTTGCCATAGTCCTTGTACTGCTTGCCGTTGATCTACGAGCTCAGACTGACTTACCAGGCCTTCTATTTCTTGCAGTGCGCAGTGATGAACCGCGGCGCGATAATCAAAATACGCGTCGTGCAAGTCGCGGCATACGCTTACCGGCCACAGGCCCGAGGTTGCTAGCGCTTCCAGCTGTCGCAAGTTATCCGTATAGGCGAAGAGCTCTGGGTGGGCGTTGGCCCAGCGCAAGACTGCGTATTGCACCATAAATTCGATGTCCGTTATACCGCCGTGGCCTTGTTTTAGATCGAAGTGTTCTGCATCCGAGCGATCTAACTCGGCGCGCATGCGCTTGCGCATGTCGACGATATCGGCCACAAGCGCTGCCGGTTCACGGGTCTGCCGCAAGACTTCTTCACGAATCGACGCGAAATGCTGCAGTGTTAATTCCGCCCCCGCGATGCCGCGCGCGCGCACCAGCGCCTGATGCTCCCACGTCCAGGCATTCTTGTGCTGGTAGTCACGAAAAGCTTCTAGCGAAGTGACGAGCAATCCGGACGTGCCGCTGGGCCGCAAGCGCGTGTCGATTTCGTAGGCGATACCGGCCGCGGTGCGCGTTGATAAAAGGTGAATAATGCGTTGCGCAAGGCGGGTAAAAAACACTTCGTTGGCGATTACTTTGGGGCCACTGGTTGTAGCGTTGGCGCTCGTGTGGTCGTAAACAAAGATAAGGTCGAGGTCCGATCCATAACCGAGTTCGAGACCGCCGAGCTTGCCATAAGCGATGATTGCAAAACCGACTGGCGCCGCGCCGTGCACCGTTTGTTGGCATGGCTCACCGTAGCGGGCGCAAAGATCCGCCCGCGCGATGGTCAGAGCGCCGGCAAGCAGCGTCTCCGAGATGTAGGTCAGATGATCACTGACTTTCGTAATCGGTAAGTGACCGCTGACGTCACTCGCGGCTACCCGCAGGATTTGTTGGTGTGCAAAACGGCGCATTGCATCCATTACGCGATCGAGATCGCGGCGGTCGACTTTGGCCAGGCTTGCATGGTATTGGCGCTCTAACTCATCCGGTGTCGGTGGCGCAAATAGAACTCGCGCGTCTAATAATTCGTCGAGCAAAATCGGATGCAGGGTTATTTGTCGGGCAATCCACGAGCTCGCACTATAGAGATCGACGAGGCGTGTGAGCGCAGCGGGGTTCTCCGACAACAAGGCGAGATATACGGATCGACGGGCGATGGCCCTAATTAATTCAGCAAGCCGCGTTACCGTCACGGAACGTGCTGCTTGCGTGGCGAGCACTTGCGCCAACACCGGTAAGAGCCGTTCTAGTCGCTGATGTGCTTCGCGGCTCAATCGACTTCTGTAGTTCGCATCAGTAACGGTATCAAGTGCCTGCAATAGGGCCTGCAAGTAATCATTGTGCGCACCATTCGGTTGTTGGATGTCTGTACTGGCGGCGATGGGGTTACTCGTGTGCGCTTCTACCTTCGCGTCATCACTTTTTAGCAGCACCGAGAATGAGTGCCGAACGTTCTCGCGATGGCGCTCCAACGCAGCATAAAACGTGGACCAATCGCTATAGTTCATCGCATAGGCGAGGCGGGCGCGTTCCGCTGCGTCGGTGGGCAGTTGGTGGGTTTGTCGATCGGCGACCTGTTGGAGGCGATGTTCCGTTTGGCGCAGAAATCGGTAGGCTGCGCTCAGGGCCTGCAGTTCTTCCGGTTCGATCCAGCCGAACTCGCAACACCTAGCTAGCACTTTCAAGATCGAACGTTGCTGCAACGCCGGCTCTTGGCCACCGCGAATGAGTTGGAAGGCTTGGCCAATGAATTCGATCTCACGGATGCCGCCGGAGCCGCGTTTGACGTCGCTTTCCAGCGCGCCGCGCGCGACTTCATCATCGATCAAGCGTTTCATCTCGCGCAAGGCTTCGAGGGCACCGAAATCGAGATAGCGGCGATAAACGAACGGTCGAATCAGCGCGTGGAGCTCATCGATATCACGGCGCTCGCCGCACAGCGGCCGCGCTTTTATTAGGGCGTAGCGCTCCCAGTCGCGACCGTGAACGGAATAGTAATGTTCTAACGCCGCAAAATGTGTTGTTAAGGGGCCGCTGTCACCAAACGGACGCAGCCGCATATCGACGCGAAAAACAATACCGTCGGCCGTGCGCTCATCGAGCAGCGCGATAAATTTACGACCCAGGCGATCGAAGTACTCTTGGTTGGTTATCGATTTTCGTCCACCTTGGGTATTGCCGTCTTCCGGAAATACAAAGATCAAATCGATGTCCGACGAAAAATTAAGTTCTTCTCCGCCAAGTTTGCCCATGCCGATAACGATCAAAGATAGGATGCGGTCACTCGCATCGGCGGGTGCGCCGAAACGGGCGCTGAGATTTGCCGCAACGAAATCGACCGCGGCGGCGATCAAAACATCTGCCAGCATAGACAATTCGTGCAAAATCGTATCGAGCTCAGCAAGCCCATTGATATCTCGCCACGCAATGCGTATCAATTCTTCGGTACGTATCGTGCGCAGCGCACGCATTGCAGTCGCCTCATCGGCGTTCGCCACGAAGTCTGCCACTCGGTTTGTTAGCGCATCACGTGTGCGCTCGTCGGTAACCGATTCCGACCCAATGAGCTCCAGGAAACGGCGTGGGTTGCGGGTCGCATAGTCACTGCAAAACGGACTAGCTACAATTACACGCGTGAGTTGCTTACCCACGGCGGCCAAGTCATCGGGGGCGGCGCTCGCGATCTCGGCGTAGCGCCGTTGCGCCTCCGCGCGGAGCGCCTCCGGGATCTCCTCCAGCATGGATGACGGGATGGCCGACATGGACTGCTAGTCTTCGTGCCGGTAGTCGCCGTCTATGATCCGGCCCCGGGAGGTGGGGCGCGTTTGGTGTCGCGGCGAGGCTATCAGGCGATCCAGCATCGCGCGCGCGACGCGCCGACGTAGCGCGGGGATCAAACCCGCAAAACCAACGGTATCGGTGATGAATCCAGGTGTCAGGAGTAGCGCCCCGACAACGAGCAAGATCAGACCCTCGAAAATCTCGACGCTGGGCAAAGTCCCCTGGTGCAGTTGGTCACGAACTCTGGCTAGTGTCGAATAGCCTTGGAGGCGTAGCAACCAAGCGCCGAGAATGGCCGTAAGGATCACGACTAAAATCGTCGTGCCGGCACCGATCGCGTGGCCAACGCTCAACAGCACGTAGAGCTCGGCTAGGGGCACGACGATGAGGGCAAGTAACAGTACTGGAAACACCATAAGATCGGCGCCAAGCGGGAACACTAAAGAAGGTACAATGCCCGAATGTTGTGCTCGAATCGAGCATCATGCAAGTGGAACTCCGCGAAGGCGTCGGGGTCCCTTAATGCAGCACGATGATCTGCGGCGAGTCGCGGCGGAAAACAGCGGCTCGCAGGCTGATACCACAGCGGCAGCTTAGTTTGCCACCAGAGGTTTTGTATTGATGCGCATAGCCATAATGAGCAGATGGCTTCCTCGGCGACGCCTCTATCGCGGGCGTCGCACTTTGTTTGTCGTTGTCGCGTGTTGGTTGAGTATGCTGGCGAGTCCTTCCCAGGGTGGCCTGCTCGATAAGTTGGATGCGTTCGACCCGACCCCATTAGGGCGCCAATTTCTGCCTCCCGAGCGCGCGTTCGCCGCCGCCGCCGAATCCGCGGCTGACGGCCTTCACGTAAAGTTCACGATCGCTGCGGGCTACTATCTTTATCGGGACAAATTCAAATTCCAGCCCGTCGCACCTGCGACGTCGGTAGGCACAGCGCGCTTCCCGCCGGGCACGATCATCGAAGACCCCGAATTTGGCCGCGTCGAAGTCTACTACGACTCGGTGGTTATTTTGCTCGCGACGACGCCCGCACCTGCGGCGATCACGGTTGCTTATCAGGGCTGTGCCGAAAATGGGATTTGTTACCCACCGATGACTAAGACCGTGACGGCAACGCCCGTGGTAGCGCTTGAGGCGTCGCCACGCACGGCACCTGCATCGCCACAGCCACCCTTGTCTGAATCGGATCGATTGACAAATACGCTACGTGACGGGATCTCGATGGCGACCTTAGCGGCGTTTTATTTCTTCGGCTTATTGTTGGCCGCCACGCCGTGCGTTTTTCCGATGATACCGATCTTATCGGGCATTATCGTAGGCCAACAAGCGCCTATGAGTGCGTTGCGAGGTTTTTTGCTATCGCTAGTCTATGTCTTGGCAATGGCTTTGACTTATGCAGCCCTCGGCGTGATTGCGGGGCGTTTTGGGCAAAACCTGCAAATTTTGTTTCAACACCCGTTGGCGATTGTGAGTTTCGCGGCAGTGTTTGTCTTGTTTGCGCTCGCGATGTTTGGGTTTTTCACCCTGCAAATTCCCGCACCGGTGCAATCTCGCCTCGATCGCTTGAGTCGTTCGCAGCGCGGCGGTACCGCGGTCGGCGTGGCTTTAATGGGCGTGCTCGCCACCGTTATCGTTGGGCCGTGTGTCGTGCCGCCGCTTGCCGGCGCATTAGTTTATTTATCCCAACAAGGCGATCCCTTGGTCGGCGGGGCGGCGCTGTTTGCGATGGGTTTGGGCATGGGTACGCCGCTGCTTCTTATCGGCGCCTCGGCGGGTCGCTACCTGCCACGCGCGGGCGCATGGATGGAGCGCATCAAATGGTTTTTTGGCGTGATCTTTTTGGGTTTAGCGATTTGGTTTCTCGCACGAGTATTGCCGGGACCCTTAAGCTTGATGTTGTGGGCCTTATTGTTGATCGCCGTGGCGGTGTATTTAGGGGCACTCGATCGCCTCTCGCAAACCGCCTCAGGGTGGTCGCGCTTGGCGCGTGGCTTTGGCGTCGCGGTGCTGTGCTACGGGATTGTGTTGATCGTCGGCGCCGCGGCAGGTGCCGACGATCCGCTCGCACCCTTAGCGCCGCTGGCTGGCACCCGTAGCGGGATCGCGGCTACCGATGAGCTCGATGCGCGCCCCCGCGGTTTTACGGCCGTGAAAGGCAGTACCGATCTCGAAGCACAGCTCGCATCTGCAGGGCGTCCTGCACTGTTGGACTTCTATGCGGATTGGTGCATCGAATGCAAGCACCTCGAGCGCCGTACGTTTACCGATCGGCGTGTCCAAGCAGCGCTCGGCGATATCGTCTTGCTGCGCGCGGACATCACCGCATACGACGCCCAAGATCAGGCGCTATTGAAGCGTTTTGATCTCTTCGGTCCACCGGCGGTGTTGTTCTTCGACGCCGACGGTCGCGAACAGCGTCACCGCCGTGTGCTCGGCTACGTCCCCCCCGAAAAATTCATCGCGCATCTGAGCGCGAACGATATGCCGTGATCCAGCCGCGGTTTGCAAGATGGTTACTGCTAGGCACCTTAGCGGGCGTCGCAGCGGGGGCCGGGTATGTCGTCGGCGAACGGCGCGACTCCGCGATCCCTGAAGCCCCGCACGGCGTCGCCGCGTCGCAAAATCCACATGCTAGCAACGTGCACACCTGGCGCTTGCCGGACAGCGCGGGGGTGGAGCGCGACTTCGCGCAATGGCGCGGCCAGGTCTTGGTGCTGAATTTTTGGGCTACTTGGTGTTCGCCGTGCATTCAAGAAATCGCTGGATTCGTTGAACTGCAGCACGAATACCAAGACCGCGGACTGCAAATCGTCGGCGTGGCGTTCGACGAAGCCGACGCGGTCGCAACATTCGCTCGTCGCCGGGGGGTTAACTATCCGATGTTGCTCGCTCCCGAGCGCGGCTTGGCGTTGATGGCAGCCCTAGGTAACGACATCGGTGGTTTACCGTTTACGGCGGTTTTTGACCGCGAAGGCCGCTTGTTGCAGATCCGCAAAGGTCCCTGGACCAAGGCGCAGGCCGCTGCGGCTGTAACACCGTTACTGTCGTTAAACTAATCTAATTTCGTCGAATGAGACGGCAATTGTCGCGAAAGCGTGCTAACATCGCTGCTTCGAAAATTTCCGATAGCAGCTCATGGCGCGCCTCCTGCTGATTAATGGTCCTAATCTGAACTTGCTCGGCAGCCGCGAACCGGCGACCTACGGCCGTCGCAGCCTGGCAGAAGTCGAAACGGCGGTAGTGGCGCAAGCGCGCACCGCGGGTCATGAGCTGATGTGCTTTCAGAGCAACGCGGAGCACGAACTTATCGACCGCATTCATGTGGCCCGTGCCGAAGGAGTCGCCTTTATGGTGATCAATCCGGGCGCTTATACCCACACCAGCATCGCTCTGCGGGACGCCTTGCTCGGCGTGGCGATCCCGTTTATCGAAGTTCACATATCGAATATCTATGCGCGCGAGGCGTTTCGGCAACATTCGTATTTGTCTGATATTGCTGTCGGCATTATTAGTGGTTTGGGTGTTAGTGGCTACCAACTTGCGATCGATGCGATCAGCGAGCGTCTCGCAGCCCACTGAGCTCACGACCGGGGAAGGCAGGTGTTAGATGGATATCCGCAAAGTTAAAAAGCTCATTGAACTACTCGAAGAATCGGGTATTGCTGAGATCGAAATCAAAGAAGGCGAAGAAGCGGTGCGGATTTCGCGCTACGGCGCTGCTGAACCACCCGCGGCGAACAGCGGGGCGGTGGGTAGTGCGGCGGCCGCAGCACCTGCGGGTGTAGAACACGTCACTGCTCACGCCGAACCACCGACGTCCAATGAACAGGTCGTGGTCGCACCAATGGTCGGCACGTTCTATACATCGCCTTCCCACGATAGCCCCCCGTTCGTGGCCGTGGGACACAAGGTCGCCGAGGGGGATACGCTGTGCATTATCGAGGCAATGAAAATAATGAACCCCATCGAGGCCGATCGCGCCGGCACAGTACGTTCCGTACTGGCCGATAATGGCCAACCGGTCGAATATGGGCAACCGCTCTTTGTGATCGAATAAGCACCGCGATATGTTCGCAAAAATCGTCATCGCGAATCGCGGCGAGATCGCGCTGCGCATACTCCGCGCGTGTCGCGAACTCGGCATCAAAACCGTCGCGGTCCATTCGACCGTGGATCGTGATCTGAAACATGTGCGTTTAGCTGACGAGTCGGTTTGCATTGGGCCGCCACCACCAGCAGCGAGTTATCTGAACATTCCCGCCGTGATCAGTGCCGCGGAAGTAACCGATGCCGTCGCGATCCATCCGGGTTATGGGTTCTTAGCCGAAAATGCCGATTTCGCCGAACGCGTCGAGCACAGTGGTTTTGTCTTCATCGGGCCGCGTCCGGAGACGATTCGGCTAATGGGCGACAAACTGAATGCGATCAAAACGATGCGCGCGGTCGGGATCCCCTGCGTGCCGGGTTCGGGTACGGCCCTAGGCGACGACGCGAGCGCTAATGCGCGGATGGCGCGCGAAATCGGTTATCCCGTCATTATCAAAGCTTCCGGCGGGGGCGGCGGGCGCGGGATGCGCGTTGTGCACCACGAAGCCTCGGTCAAGAGCGCTGTTACGCTCACGCGACAGGAAGCATTGGCAGCGTTTCAGAACGACGCGGTATACATGGAAAAATGCTTGCAGCGTCCGCGCCACATCGAATTCCAAGTGCTCGCCGATGCGCACGGGCGGGCAGTGCACCTCGGTGAGCGCGATTGCTCCATGCAACGACGGCACCAAAAAGTCCTCGAAGAAGCACCGGCGCCCGGTTTATCACCCGAGATCCGCGCAGAAATGGGTCAGCGTTGCGTTGAGGCCTGCTTGAAAATCGGTTATCGAGGTGCGGGCACGTTCGAGTTTCTCTACGAAGATGGGCAGTTCTATTTCATTGAAATGAACACCCGCATCCAGGTCGAACATCCCGTTACTGAATGCGTCACGGGCATCGATCTCGTGCACGAGCAGATCCGCATCGCGGCCGGAGAACCGCTGTCATTCTCGCAAGAAGACGTCGTGCTCCGCGGACATGCGATCGAGTGCCGCATCAATGCTGAGGACGCCCGCACGTTTCAGCCGTCACCCGGCGTGGTATCCTTATTTCACGCGCCGGGCGGGCCGGGCGTGCGCGTCGATTCTCATCTCTATGACGGTTATCTCGTGCCGCCGTATTATGATTCTTTGATTGCCAAGCTTATTATCCACGGCGCGGATCGCGATGCCGCACGCGCGCGCATGTCTGGCGCGTTGCTGGAAATGGTAGTCGATGGCATTGAAACGAATATTAATTTGCATCGTGACTTGTTCCACGACGCCGCGTTTACCGCTGGCGGTACAGATATTCATTACTTAGAGCAACGACTCGAGAATGAGTAAGCGCGCAGTTCGCTAGCCGTTACAACACCGGCCAGCGTGGAACGTCAACAGACCCGAATGTCGCAGGCGTGGATCACGATAGCGTTTACGGTTGCAGACGTGGACGTCCCTGTGCTTGAAGATGCGTTGGTGGCCGCGGGCGCGCAATCCGTTTCCTGTCATGCGGCGCATGCGACACCCCTTTTTCACGACCCAGATGCGACCGACACGGCGTTGTGGCCACTATGCGTTGTGCAAGGTTTGTTTGCGTCAAACTGTGAGCGAGCTGTGGTCAGGCATGCTGTTGATGCTAGCGGTATCCGGTATCACGCCACCCGCTGCACGGAGCTCGCCGAGCGCGCGTGGCACACAGCGTGGCGTGAGCATTTCAAACCTATTTGTTTCGGCCCTGGCTTATGGATTTGCCCCAGTTGGGAATCCCCGCCACCCGGCCGTCTGTGCGTGATACTCGATCCGGGTATGGCGTTCGGCACCGGTGCGCATGCGACGACCGCGCTATGTCTAGAGTGGTTGGCCGGCGCGCGTCGCGTAGCGGGCCGACGTGTCTTGGATTATGGCTGTGGCTCGGGGGTGCTCGCGATCGTCGCGGCCTGTCTGGGAGCTACAGCGGTATCCGCACTCGATATTGATCCGGACGCGTTGGCCGCAACGTGCGCAAACGCTCACCGCAACAATTGTCACGGCGTGCAAATTTGCACGCCACAGGAACTCTCCCCGGGCCCCTTCGATGTTGTCATAGCCAATCTACTATTGGCGCCGCTGCTCGAACTCGTGCCGCGTTTCGCCGCCTTAGTCAAACCCGGCGGCGAACTCGCTCTCGCCGGCGTTTTGAGCGACCAAGCGGAACCGTTACTGTCAGCTTACAGGCGCTACTTTGCACTGGACGTAACGGCGGTGCGGGATAATTGGGCTTTGTTAAGCGGTACTCGCCGTGATTATTGAGAGCACGTTGGGCCGCTAATCGATCGAGTATATAGTTTCAGCAATGTTGACCCGATGCACCCACTGTAAGGCGGTTTTTCGCGTCTACGCGGACCAGCTGCGCGCTGCGCAATGTTTTGCGCGGTGCGGCGAATGTGGTGCCCAATTCGATACCTTGCTTAACTTGATCGACGAACCAGTGGCATTGACGGATGATGCCCATGATAACGACAACGCGGAACAAACCCCTAGTGATGTGGCTGTTACTGCACAAGGCGAAGCGGTACCGGCAATATTGCGCGCCGATTTCGATGCCTTAACGCGCGCTTCGCGAAGACCGCAACGATATGCTTGGGCGTCGTTGTTGGTGATGGCCCTGTTGGCGTTGTTAGTACAAGTTGCTTGGGATAAACGCAGCGCGATGTTTGTACGTTTTCCTGCAACAAAAACCGCGATGAAATTTGTGTGTCGGTTCGTGGGTTGCGATGTGCGCGCACCATTGTTACCCGCCGACGTTGAGCTTGCGGCTCGTGATGTGCGTGAACACCCACAATTTCAAGACGCACTGCTCGTTAACGCGACGTTAATAAGTCGCGCACGCGCTCACGCGCGTTTCCCGACGATCGAACTAAGGTTTCACGACGCGCGCGGTGGCATAGTGGGCGCACGGCGTTTCGCCCCCCACGAATACCTCGATCAAAGCATCGATGTCGGTCGCGGTATGAGTCCTGCGCAACCCGTGCACGTCGTGCTCGAAATAGCAAGCCCGCGCGGCGGCGCGGATAGCTTTGCATTCGAATTTTACTAGGAGAGTTTACGCACTAAAAAATTTTTGTGCCAAGCCGACTTTCGCGTAGCGAGCTGAGGCGTTATTATCGTTGTGCGGCGATGCGGAGCGTTGTACGCAGTGGGGACTTCAGCGGTTCTTAACACGCATTTAAAACATCAAACTCGGCGTTTGCGGACTAGATATTAGCTCAACTACTGCACGATCGAGTTATTTCGCCCAGGGAGAATGTTTCGTTGATACCTCTCGGATCTCAGCGCATTGGTCGAGTCGTTGCGCTGGCCCCTATGGCAGGCATTACCGATCGAGTTTTTCGTGCTATTTGCCGTCGCTACGGCGCAGATTTCGCCGTCACCGAAATGACGTCTTGCGTGCCTACATTGCGCGCGTGTACAGACAAGAGACGTCGTTTAGATATTAGTGCTGACGAGGCGCCACGTGTGGTGCAAATCGCCGGCGGCGAAGCACGCTTTATGGCCGCGGCGGCGCGTGACGCAGAACAGGCGGGTGCGCAAGTCATCGATATCAACATGGGGTGTCCGGCTAAAAAAGTCTGTAAGCGTTTCGCTGGCGCAGCATTGCTACGTGACGAAATCTTAGTCGCGCAGATCATCGCGGCAGTGGTCGCCGCAGTGAGTGTGCCGGTCACGTTGAAAATGCGCACTGGGTGGGACACGCGTAGCCGCAATGCGCTAAGGATTGCGACCATTGCGGAAGATTTGGGCGTTTCCCAACTGGTGGTGCACGGGCGCTCGCGCGCCTGTAGCTATCAACAAACAGCGGAATACGACACCATCGCAGCCGTCGTGGAGCGGGTCTCCATTCCAGTGCTCGCCAATGGTGATATCGATGGGCCCCGCAAAGCCGCCCAAATCATCGCGCACACCGGCGCCTATGGGGTCATGATCGGTCGCGCGGCCTGTGGAGATCCGTGGATATTTGCGCGCTTGCGGCGTTTTCTAGATACGCAGCTAGAAACGCCCTCTCCCAGCACTACCGAGGTGGTGGCGTTAATGCACGCGCATGTTGCTCAGCTACATGGTTTCTACGGCGACGCGTTAGGGGTTCGCTACGCACGCAAACACGTTAGCTACTATGCGAGCCGCTTAGGAGGACGTAAGAGTTCCTGGTGCCAACGCTTTATGCGTCTCACCGACGCGGCCCATCAATGTGACTTTCTCCAGCATCTTCAAGCGAATGCTTGTGAGGAAATGGCGGCATGAATATAAAAGCAACAAACGTAGCAGACTTTGTTTCCACGACGCCCCAAGTTCCGGCGCGCGACACGTTGGCGGTACACGTTCAACACGCATTGGAACGTTACTTCGAAGAACTCAATGGCCAAACGCCAAACCAGCTCTACACGCTTGTGCTGAGCGAAGTCGAACGACCGATGCTCGAGGTCGTCATGAAGCAGACGCGCGGCAACATTTCTAAAGCGGCGCAATACCTCGGCATGAATCGCGCAACGTTGCGGAAAAAACTCGAGAAGTACGGGTTGGATAATTGAAAAATTTCGCAATGTTTGCACCGGGCACGTGAGACGCTTAGACATTAAGCAGTGGAAAAAAATCGTCTCAATGTCTTAGTAAGCGTCTCGGATAAGCGCAAGCTCTCAGCCTTTGCGCAACAGCTAGCAGGCTTTGGTGCCCGTTTGCTGTCGACAGGCGGTACCGCGCGGACTTTGCGCGAGGCCGGTGTCGAAGTCACTGATGTCGCTACTTACACTGCCTCGCCCGAATTAATGGGTGGCCGCCTCAAGACCCTGCATCCGAAAATTCATGGTGGAATACTTGCGCGCCGTGCAGTAGATGAGGCCGCGCTGGCCGAACACGATATCGAGCTTATCGATATGGTCGTGGTGAACCTCTATCCATTTGCACAGACGATTGCGCGTCCCGAGTGCACCTTGGCCGAGGCCATCGAAAATATCGATATCGGCGGGCCGACTATGGTCCGCGCGGCAGCCAAAAATCACGCGCGCGTGGTGGTGGTGGTAGACCCGAACGACTATGAGCGCGTTTTCGCAGCCTTGCAACAAGGTGAAGGTCGCGTCGATTCAAGCTTGCGTTTCGAGCTGGCGTGCAAAGCGTTCGCGCACACGGCGGACTACGATACGAGGATCGCGGCGTATTTGGGCGCTAAACAGACCTCGAGTGACATATTGCCCGCGACGTTTGCGCCGCTATTAGAACTGCGCGAACAGCTACGTTACGGCGAAAACCCACACCAACGCGCCGCGTTCTACGTCGAGGCGTCGCCGGCTCCCGGCACGATCGGGGCGGCCGAACAGATCCAGGGCAAAGCGCTCTCTTACAACAACATCGCTGATACCGATGCTGCTTTAAATTGTGTGTGGGCGTTTGCGGCGCCAGCCTGCTGCATCGTCAAGCACGCAAATCCGTGCGGTGTTGCTACTGCATGCGAGCTTAATAGCGCCTACGCGCGCGCCTATGCAACGGATCCGACCTCGGCATTCGGTGGCATTATTGCGTTTAATCGACCCTTAGACGCGACGACTGCAGCCAGTGTCATCGAACAGCAATTTGTTGAAGTGATCGTTGCACCGGAGATTGAAGCGGTCGCACGCGACGTGTTAGCGCGTCGCGCTAAGCTGCGCGCATTGCAGGTTGGCTACTACGGCGAGGATCGGCCGAGCCTCGATTACAAGCGCGTCGCGGGTGGTGTATTGGTGCAGGATCGCGACGCAGTGCATTGCACGCTTGGCGAGCACGACCTCGAGCTGGTGACCCGGCGAAGCCTGTCGGCGGCGGAACGAGATGATCTTCTGTTCGCATGGCGCGTGGTCAAATGCGTGAAATCTAACGCCATCGTCTACGCCCGTGACGGCCAGACGATCGGGATCGGCGCTGGTCAAATGAGCCGCGTTGTAAGTGCCCGCATTGCGGCACTGAAAGCTGCGGATGCGGGTCTGCAGGTCGCCGGGGCCGTGATGGCATCCGATGCGTTTTTGCCTTTTCGCGATGGCATGGATGCGGCGGCAGAAGTGGGTATACGGGCAGTTATTCAACCTGGTGGCTCGCAGCGGGACGAGGAGGTGATTGCCGCTGCGGATGAGCATGGGATCGCGATGGCGTTCACGGGCATGCGGCATTTTCGCCACTAGCCCGGATGTTGCACCAGGCGCTCGCCACGCTGTAGCGACTTGTTTGATGTAATAGGAGGTTATTCATTGTTCGCTGGTGGTACATACGCGGTCCTCGCGCACTATCCAGGCGCGCCGTGTGTCGGACTTAGGCCTACCCAGTGATCTCTGTGCTTATTCTCGGGGGTGGTGGGCGCGAACACGCCTTGGCGTGGAAAGCCGCGCAGTCTGAGCAAGTCGCCGCAGTATTTTGTGCACCTGGCAACGCCGGCACCGCAACCGAGCCGAAAGTCAATAATGTCGCAATCGCCAGCGACGATATCCCGCGATTAGTGGATTTTGCTCGCGAGCACGCGGTCGAGTTAGCCATTGTCGGGCCAGAAGCGCCGCTCGTCGCGGGGGTGGTCGACGAATTCACTGCTGCTGGTCTGAAGTGCTTCGGACCGACGCAGGCGGCCGCGATACTCGAAGCTTCGAAGGCCTATAGCAAAGATTTTCTCGTACGGCACGGGATCCCGACTGCCCGCTACCAGCGTTTTAAGCAGGTCGCCGCCGCGCGTGCTTACATCAAGGCTCAGCCCTTGCCAGTGGTTGTGAAGGCGGATGGTTTAGCCGCGGGCAAAGGCGTCGTAATTGCGCAAACTCATGAACAAGCACTCAGCGCTGCCGAGACCATGCTCTCAGGTGCCGCTTTTGGAGCGGCAGGCAGAGAAATCGTAGTAGAGGAATTTCTTACTGGAGAGGAAGCGAGTTTCATTGTAATGACAGACGGGGAGCACGTGATCCCATTTGCGTCTTCGCAAGATCATAAAGCCCGTGACGACGGTGACCAGGGTCCGAATACGGGTGGCATGGGCGCGTATTCACCGGCGCCGGTGATCGATCAGGCCCTGCATGGGCGCATTATGCGTGACATTATTCATCCAACGCTGCGCGGCATGGCAGCGGAAGGTCGCCCCTATCGTGGTTTTCTTTATGCGGGCTTGATGATCTCGAGTAGCGGACAAGCGCGCGTTCTTGAATACAACTGTCGTCTCGGCGATCCGGAAGCACAAGCGATCCTGTGGCGGTTACGCGCGGATTTGGTCGGTACGTGCATAGCGGTGCTCAACGGCCGCGCGACCGAGGTTGAGCTCGATTTTAATCCCCACGTCGCGCTCGGTGTGGTACTCGCGGCGGGGGGTTATCCGGCCGAATATAGCACTGGGGAGCTGATCAGCGGCCTAACATCGCCACCGCCACCGTCCGGCACGAAAGTTTTTCATGCGGGCACTGCGCTTCGGGACGGCGGGTTCGTAACTGCCGGGGGGCGCGTGTTATGCGTTGTGGCGTCGGGCCGGCGCGTTGCCGACGCGCAACGCGCGGCTTACGACCACGTCGCGCAAATTTCGTGGCCAGGCGGCGTGCACTATCGACACGATATCGGCTACCGCGCGGTGCGGCGCGAGATCGGATAGATCGCTCAATCGAAAGCGCCACGATCTTCTAGTCGAGCTCCCTGATGTCGGGCTTGTCCCCGCGGGGGTACTGCATTGGTGCCGGCTCATTCCCCGGGGCGGCAGGTACTGCGCGCTCTTCCTGCAAGCTTAAATGAAACGTGCCGGTCGCACCGCGCTCGATTTGGTCGCGGTGCAAACGCAGTCGCGCCGCTTTTTCGGTGCTGCCCCCTAAGAACGCCGGCGCTTCAAGGTAGAACTGAATCAAATCGTCGATGGTCTCAAGGCGTGCCGGGTCGAGCATAAACGCCTTTACCAAGGTGTCACGCGTGCGCGCCGCGAGTGCGATTGCGCGGAACCATTTGCTGCGCTCGGCTTTGCGCCCGTAAGCGCGTGCGAGCCAGTGCGTATATTCAGCGTTGTCAGGTTCGTAAGTAAGCGCTTGCTCAAAGGTATCGATGGCCGCATCGTAATCTTTGCGGTCAAACGCACTTAGACCCTGTGCGAATATATCGCCGGTAGCCTCATCGATACCGTCTGCCCACACCAAGGAGCCGGCCGCGCCCGCACCGAGCATTGCAACTAACGCGCTTGCGAATACCCAGCGGCGCCACGATGAATGTATGAATTGCACAGTTGAGCTCAACGTTATATTTGGTGTCGGCCAGTCAAAATTAGCTCAGGACGATCCCGTAGGCTACTCGCAGCGCCAGCCTCGTCGCATTTTGTCCAGCAAGGCGGAAGGCGGGTAGTGTAGCCGGTTTACAATACGACCGCGAAAACCGTGACTAGTTGCGCCCTAGGTTTGCCTCAGTCCGAGCGCCTGCGAGGGGACTTTCTACCGCCCGCCTTGCCTCCCGCGGTAGACTCAGCGTTTCAGGGTTTGGCGCGGGCGTAAATCAATGGCTAAAAACACGGTAACTAAGTCGTTTCCCGACAATCGCAATCACCGCGTATGGACGGTCGTCACGACGATCCCCCGGGGTTGCGTCGCGACCTATGGTCAAATTGCCTGCCTTGCCGACGTGCCCGGTCCGAGCGGCGCGCGGCAGGTCGGTTACGCCTTGTCCGATTTGACGGGACGATCTCCTGTCCCATGGCATCGTGTCGTCAATGCAAAGGGTCAGATCAGCGCCCGCGGTGATGGTACCAGCGCGGCGCGACAGCGCGCTTTGCTCGAGGCCGAAGGCGTTGAGTTTGGTTTGCGCGATATCATTGAACTCGAGCGCTACCAGTGGCGACCATAAGCACATCGAGCGCGCGCGGTTAAGGTAATGTCTGGCGAGCAAGAAGCAAGCGCGCGGCAAAAAAATCCGCGCTCGGTGCGCGGCTCGCTGCTCCTCGTGGCATTGCTGATATGTTTTTATATTATCGCAACGTATCAGCCGCGCGGCGCGGCGCCGGTGTTTTGCGAGCGCGATCTGGTGCCCGATGCCGACACTGTCGTGATGCTGAGCGCGAGCTGGTGTGGCTACTGCCGCCGCGCACGCAACTGGTTCACCGAGGAGAATGTGAAATATTGCGAGTACGACGTGGAACGTTCTGCCGAGGGTGCCCGTCGTTACAAACAGGCGCGAGCGGGTGTCGTGCCCATCATTCTCGTGGGTACGGATAAGTTTGTCGGCTTCGACCGTACCGTGTTACAGCAGGCGCTCGTTGCCCATGATCTCATGCCCTTTGCGAAGCTCGAAACCGATGACTAAGCGCTACCGCCGCGGTCGTAATGGTGGTACCACGCCACGTGCGCACGATTGGCTAACATGAGCAGCGCACTGCTGTCTTTAGCCGACGCCTGTGACGCTGCCCAACAGGTGCTTACGATGGTAAGTGAGCGGGGTTTAACTGGCGCAGCTAGCATCAATGCGGGCACTGGCTTCACCGTTACGGTCCGCAACAGTGAGCTCGACACGGTCGAGCACCACCGCGATAAATCACTCGCACTCACCGTCTACGACCGCCAAGCAACCGGCGTTGCTAGCACGAGCGATTTTCGGGTGGCCTCGCTCGGCGAGACCGTTGAAGCGGCCGCGAATATTGCCCGGCGAGCCGAAGCCGATCCTTACGCCGGTTTGGTCGAGAAGCGCTACTTAGCGCCGCAACCGCCCGATCTAGATCTCGATCATCCATGGGATCTCGATGTTACCGCAGCCATTGAAATTGCGCGCCGCTGCGACGATAGTGCGCGTCGCGCCGATAACAAAATCACCCAAGTAGACGAAGCGTCTGTCACACGTCACCGCGGGTTACGGGTCTACGGTTCGACGGATGACTTTCTCGCTGGTTACTTTGCGACCCGCCATAACCTCACCTGCATTTGCGTGGCCGGGGCGGACGATGCGAAACAGCGCGGCTACTGGTATTCTACCGCGCGTTCTGCGGATGCGCTTGAAGCAGTCGACGCGATCGGTGTTAATGCCGCGCGACGCACCGTTGCAAAACTCGGTGCACGCAAACTGTCAACCCGCAAAGCACCCGTATTGTTCGAACCGCGCATGGCGATTGGCCTAATCTCGCATCTGCTCACCGCGATTTCCGGTCCCAGTTTGTATCGCCGTGCGTCGTTTTTGTGCGATCGCGTCGATACCCAAGTGATGCCGGAATTCTTGACGATCAACGAAACGCCACACCTGCGCGCCGAGCTCGGCAGCGCACCGTTCGACGGTGAAGGGGTAGCGACACGAGCGACAAGCTTGATCGATCACGGTGTGCTGCGACATTATCTGCTCGACAGTTATGCGGCGCGCCGACTTGGTGCAAACCCTAGCGGCCACGCTGGCGGGGTGCATAACTTAACGCTTGAACCCGGTACACGTGACTTCGGTGCCTTGGTAGAAGAAATGCATCGCGGTCTCATCGTGACCGACATGATGGGTTCCGCCGTTAATATCGTTAGCGGCGATTATTCGCGCGGCGCGAGCGGATTTTGGATAGAGAATGGCGAAATTCAATATCCGGTGGAGGAGATCACGGTTGCCGGAAATCTCGCCGACATGTATCGACACATTGTCGCGAACGGCAACGACATCGATCACCGCAGCAGCGTGCGCAGTGGATCGATATTGATCGAAGAAATGATGATCGCCGGCGGTTAGCCTGAATATTGCACCAGCCTAGATCCTATTAAAGGGTGTGGTGTCAGGCCGTGTCTTTTGACAGTGCCGTAGCAAATCGCAAGACTTGCCCCCCACCATGCGTCATCCCGCGCTTGACGCGGGACCTAGTGGAACGTGCGCCACGCTTTGCGTGGCGTAATGACAACTGCGGATACGGTGGGTGTCGTGTCAGGTTACTCGCGAATGGAAGCGCGCGTCGGTCGGGTATTTGACATGCGCGTAATTGTAAACTAATCCACAAGCATTAAAATTTACAACGGTAAATGTCGATGCACCTAGACTTGACGATTGTCAATTAATACGCAAGTGCGCGAAAAAGAAATCGTCAAGCTATGCGGGCATGTTGCTAGATCTTATTAAACGCATCTAGCGCTGCCACTTTGTAAGTTTCCGCTAATGTCGGGTAGTTAAACACGGCGTCAATAAAAAACTCCAAGGTTCCGTGATGCGCCATTACTGCGTGGCCAATATGAATCAACTCGGTCGCGCCTTCGCCGACGATGTGCACGCCGAGGAGGCGTTGGTCCTCGAGATGAAAAATGAGTTTCAAGAGACCTTCGCGCAAACCTAAAATTTGCCCGCGGGAAGTTTCGCGAAAACGAGCGATGCCACACTCGTAGGGAACACACTTTTCACGGAGCTCTTCTTCGGTACTGCCGATAACGCTCATTTCCGGCACGGCATAGATGCCGAACGGAAACAAGGCATCGCGACCGTTCGAAGTCGGACTGCCGAACGCATGGCAAGCAGCGTGGCGGCCTTGTTCCATCGACGTCGAGGCAAGTGCCGGAAAACCGATCACATCGCCGGCGGCATAGATATGGTTTTGGCTAGTGCGAAAGTCGTCGTCGACGACGAGCCGTCCGCGCTCGTCAGCCTCGAGGCCGGCGTTATCAAGGTGCAAACCATCGGTATTCGCCGCCCGGCCAGCGGCAAACAACACCATGTCGGCGCGGATCCGTTTCGCGCTCTGTAAGTTTACTTGGACGTATTGGTCATCTAATTGGGTGACCGATTCCACCGTTTCATTGAGGCGTAGCGAGACGCCGCGGTCGCGCAAATGGTGGACAAATTCAGCGACGATTTCGCGGTCCAGAAAGCTTAATATTTCACCGCGGCCATCGAGCAAGGTGACGTTCATGTCAAGCGCGCTGAGCACGGAGGCGTATTCGACCCCGATCACCCCAGCGCCGACGACCACGCAGTTACGGGGTAAGGTCTCCATGCGCAAGATGTCATCGCTATCGACGATATTTATCGCATCATAAGGCACATTGCCCGGTCTGATCGGACGCGACCCGGTAGCGATCAAGATTTTGCCGGCTTCGACATAACGCAATTCATTTTTTTGCATTTCGACGCAGATACGATTCGGGGTTTGAAAAGATGCTTTGCCCGCCAGGGTGGTAACGTAGTTGCGATGTAGTTTGTGTTGGAGCACCTCTATTTCGTGCCGAATCGTGATGTCCAGCCGCTGCATTAAATCTTCGGCGGTAATCCATTGTTTGACCCGGTAGCTGCGGCCGTAAAAACCGCGTTGACGCCAGCCGGTAAGATAGAGCACGGCCTCACGTAGCGTTTTGCTGGGGATCGTGCCAGTGTGAACACAGGAGCCGCCGATCGCGAAAGATTGCTCAACCAGCAGGACCGAACGCCCTAATTTTGCAGCTTGGATCGCGGCCCGTTGCCCGGCAGGCCCGCTACCGATCACGATAAAATCGAACTTTTCCACACTACCCCCATCGGCTATTGAACCTCGTGGCGGGTAGGGTCGGTCTTGCCTGACGCGTGCATTGGGCACCCGTGCGTAATATTCGCCTTGTGCGGCTACTTTTAGGCATAGCCCAGAACTTGGCGCGCGTTAAAGCAATTCCGGTCACCCGGCCGATAATTACTATCGGCCCTGGTCACAGCTAACTGCAGTCGTGCCTGGCTGCGTGCGCTATTATGCTGAAGCGGTCCAACGGCGGGTAGCTAAGCGAAGGCTAGGGGCATCAACGAGGCTAGTTGGCTGTTTTGGTATAACCGGTTGGGCCGCAGAATCTCAGGAGTAAGTCCGAAAGTGAGTGTCTCTCCTCTAAAACCGTTGAGCCCGCTCGATGCGCAGCAGCGCATCGAAACGATAATTGCGGCGGCCGGCAACATCGTGTTGGGGAAGCGAGAGGCTCTGCGAGTTGCCGTTAGCTGCCTGATCGCGGGTGGGCACCTGTTATTGGAGGATCTGCCCGGGGTTGGCAAAACCACCCTGGCTCAGGTTCTCGCCCGACTTTTCGATCTGAAATTTCAGCGCATTCAATTCACTAGCGATCTGCTGCCCGCAGATATCATTGGCGTGTCGATCTATGATCGCGCGGAACAACGATTCAATTTTCACAAAGGGCCGGTTTTCACCCAAGTCTTGCTCGCCGACGAAGTTAATCGGGCTACCCCACGGGCGCAAAGTTCATTGCTCGAGGCCATGGAAGAGCGCCAAGTAACGGTGGAAGGAGAAACTCACGTGCTGCCGCAACCATTTTTTGTGATCGCCACGCAAAACCCCAGCGGCCAAGTTGGCACTTTTCCGCTACCGGAATCTCAACTCGATAGATTTTTAATGCGGATATCGCTGGGGTACCCGGAGCGCGCGGCGGAAGGTGAACTACTGCGTGGCGAAGACCGACGCGATATGTTGCAACGTTTAGTACCCGTCGCGGATCGTGAAACCTTACGTTCCTTGGCCTGCCAAGCTGAACGTTTGGTGGTGGCGGAACCCTTGCTCGCCTATATTCAGGATCTCCTGGCTTTCACCCGTAGCGCACCTGAGTTTACCAGCGGCCTCTCGCCCCGCGCAGGTTTGCAGCTGTTGCGCGCAGCACGGGTGTGGGCGCTCGGTTCGGGGCGCGGACATGTTTTGCCCGAAGATGTGCAGCGCGTGTTTCCCGCGGTTGCCGGGCATCGCCTACAAAGCCAAGAATACGCCGGTGCCGCTGCGGCGACCGCGGCGGTACTCGAGGCTGTTCCTATTCCGTGAACGACGCCGCAACGGTACGCGGCTCGCTGTCGGCCTACGAGCTGAATCGCCGCCGTGTGTATATCTTGCCGACCCGTTACGGCTGGATGCTCGGCCTAATCATTTTCGTGATCCTGCTGGGATCGATCAATTACGGCAACGCGCTCGGATATCTGCTCACGTTCTTGCTCGCCGGCCTCGCGTGTGTCGCGCTGGTCCATACCTACCTCAATCTCGCGGGTTTACGGTTTATCAGTATCAGCGCGGCAGCCGTTTTTTGCGGTGCGCCGGCAGTTTTTCGGGTGCAGCTGGATAATCGCAATAGCCCTGCACGTGAGGCTTTGAACCTCAACGTAGCCCACCGTTGGTCTTTTCGCCACAAGATCGATCCCAGCTTCCGCGTTGCACGCTTGGCGCTGGACCCGGGGGTGACCGCGAACGCCGAGATCGCCATTCCCAGCATTCGCCGGGGCTGGTTGGACGTCTCGCGTGTGCAGGTCTCAAGCACCTTCCCGCTAGGACTGTTCAGAACCTGGGCGTACTACCCCTGCAAGGGGCGCTGCCTCGTTTATCCGCGCCCCGCGGGTCACCTGCCACTGCCCCACGTCATGCCGCGCAATACTAGCGGCCGCGGCGCGGTCGTCGCCGGGCAGGAAGAGTTTTTTGGTTTGCGTGATTATGCGCCCGGCGATCCGAGCCGCGCAATACACTGGAAAGCCTTGGCGCGCACCAACGAATTGTTGGTGAAACGCTTTCACGGCGAAGCGGACACCGAGTGCCTGTTGCGATGGGAAGACACCGCGACCTTGCTCGATCCCGAAGCGCGTATCTCCCAATTGACACAGTGGGTGCTCACCGCCGCGAGTTCACACACCCGCTTCGGGTTGAATTTACCGCAAGAACTTCTCGCGCCCGCCAGTGGTGCGCAACATACCGAGCGTTGCCTGACGGCGCTAGCCTTATGCGCCGTGTAGAGCCGACCCCTGCTGCCATCACGCCGTTCGAGGTGACCTGGACACTCGCCGCTCTCGCGCTCGCTTTAGCCCCGCACGTGACCCGCTTTTCACCGAGTTTGCTGTTGTGTTTCTTGGCGCTCGCGACGTGGCGCTTGCTCGCTGCCTACGGTTTTTTGCCTTTCCCAGATCGCCAGCATCCGAGTCTGTGGTTGTTAAAACAAACACTGGCTATCGCCGCGTTTGTCGTGATCTACATTTCTTACCAGGGCCAGTTGGGACGTGACGCGGGGATCGCGCTTTTGAGCGCCTTGTTAGGTTTGAAAACGCTGGAAATGAACCAGGAGCGTGACTTCTACGTTGTCAATCTACTCACTTACTTCGTGGTCGTGACCAACTTCTTCTACTCGCAAACATTGCTGACGGCGGCTTATATGTTGGGCGTCGTGGTGATGGTGACGGCTGGTTTCATATTCCACAATTACGCGCCGGCGAGGCGCTCGCCGCAGCGCGCGCTACGCCGGGCCGTGCTGATGGTAATGCAAAGCATCCCGCTGATGGTGCTCGCTTTTATTCTCTTCCCGCGCATCCCCGGGCCGTTGTGGGGGATCCCGCAAAACGCGAGCGGCGCGGTCACTGGCCTCAGCGGTGAGATGACGATCGGCCACATTGCGGAATTATTCGTCTCGGACGATATCGCTTTTCGGGTCGAGTTTGACGACCAAGTACCACGTGCCCGCGATCTCTATTGGCGCGGCCCAGTGTTAGACACCACCGACGGACGCACATGGCGCCGTGCCGAGCCCAGCGATGCGCGTCCCGCTGAGGTAGGTGTTAGCGGCATGACTTACGGCTATACAGTTACTTTAGAGCCCCACCACGAACGCTGGTTGCTGGCCTTGGACGCGGTCACTCGCTACCCAACAAGCGCACAACTTACCGGTGCCCACGAACTCGTTGCGGGTAAAAGACTCGAGCGGCGCCACCGTTACCGTCTCGAATCGAGCGTTAGCTACCGGCGCCCCGAAAGCGATCAGCAGGCGCGCGCGCGCGCGTTAGCCTTACCGGCTGGGCGTCACCCCGAAACGCGCGCGATAGCCGCCGAACTGACGCACGGCTTGCGCGATCGACGCGCTAAAGCCAAGGCAGTGCTGAACTATTTTCATGACGAGGGCTTTGTCTACACCCTCACACCACCGCGCTTATTCGGCGATCCGATCGACGGGTTTTTGCGTACGAGTCGCGAGGGCTTCTGCGAACATTTCTCGGCTGCTTTTGTCGTGTTGATGCGCGCGGCCGGTGTTCCCGCACGCATCGTAACCGGCTATCAAGGGGGCGAATTTAATCAATTCAGCGATTACATGATCGTGCGTCAGCGCGACGCGCATGCATGGGCAGAAATCCATCTAGCCGACGCCGGTTGGGTACGGGTCGACCCAACCGCCGCCGTTGCGCCGGAACGCGTTTCTTTGGGCATCGATCGTCTCGCCCCGGCGCGTGGTGCGGCGGCCTTGTTGGAAGGAAGTCCGGGCCTAGCCTCGACTTGGCAGCAGCTGCGTCATTTGTGGGACGCCGGCGGTTACGCTTGGAGTCGCTGGGTACTCGCCTACAATCCAGAGCGACAACGAAATTTACTCGATGCGCTCGGCTTGTGGCGCGCCGGTTTCGGTGAGCTGGTAATCGCTTTAGCGGCGACGATAGTGCTGTTTGTCTTGGTACTGACTGGGTCACTGCGACGCCGGCGTGTGCCGCCTCGCGATCGGGCCACCGTGACGTACCAGCGTTTTTGCCGCAAGTTAGCGGCGGTCGGCTTGCGCCGAAATCCGCCTGAGGGCGCCGCGGATTTCGCCCACCGAGTGGCTCGTGAACGGGCCGATCTGGGCGCGGAAGTCATGGAAATCACGCAGCTATATAATTCGCTGCGCTACGGTAATGCCGCCGCCCTCGATCCGATATTCGCCCGCCGTGTGAAATTATTTACCCCAACGGCGTTCACCCAATGAGTGACATTGAGAGACACGTTATCATCGCTACACCAACAAGCTGTAGCGCGCTCGCAGCGGTCAACTGAGTATTCTAGGATAATAGGAGGAGCCACGTTGATGAAAACTTGTTTACCGGTCTCGCTCTTGGCGTTGCTGCCGCTATGCGCGCTACATGCGCAAGAACTTATCACCCATCAAGCGTGGATCGTTGAACCGCTCGACGGCGCGAGCGTCACGAGCCCCTTCCGCGTGGTGTTTGGCCTGAAACCGCCGTGGGGTGTAGCGCCAGCTAGTCTCGAACGGGAGGGTACCGGGCATCACCATTTGATCATAGACGCTGAGCTGCCGGATCTGACGAAGCCGATCCCGAAAAATGACCGCTATCATCACTTCGGTGGTGGGCAGACGCAAACGGTTCTAAAATTGCCGCCGGGGCGCCACACGTTGCAGCTGTTATTGGGCGATCATGTTCATATGGCCCATAAACCGCCGGTGACCTCGCCACGGATCACGATTATTGTAGAGGAACCTCTGCCCACACCTGCCCCGGAGTCGCTGGAATCTGCAGACCCTTAACATTTGGGCCTCAACCGCGGCGCTCACGCGCGATATTGGGTGGCGTACAATTTGGCATACACGCCGCGCGTTGCTAAGAGTTCACGATGCGTGCCCAGCTCGACAATGCGACCGTCTTCGAGAACGACAATACGGTCGCATGTTTCGATCGTAGAGAGCCGGTGCGCAACGATCAAACACGTGCGCCCTTCCTGCACGGTTTGCAATGCCTGCTGGATGTGTTGTTCAGAGGCACTATCTAGCGCCGATGTCGCTTCATCGAGGATCAGCACCGGCGCGTTTTTCAATAAGGCGCGCGCGATCGCAATCCGCTGTCTTTGCCCCCCCGAGAGACGCACGCCGTTTTCACCGACAACAGTGTCGAAACCTTGCGGGAATTGATTAACGAACTCTACTACGTGGGCTGCGACCGCGGCCTTGTGCACTGCCTCTGCGGGGTTGTGACGCAGCGCACCATAAGCGATGTTGTTATAGATGGTGTCATTGAATAAGACGACGTGCTGGCCGACATATGCGATCGCGCGTCTTAATGTCGCCAGGCTCAATTCGGATATCGGCACTCCGTCGAGGTAGATCTCGCCGTGGCTCGCAAGATAGAAGCGTGGTACTAAATGGACGAGCGATGTCTTGCCGCCACCCGATGAGCCCACGAACGCGACGGATTCCCCCGCGTCGATACGCAAATTGATATCGTTTAAGACCGTAGTGCGGTCGTAACTTAAGCACACATCCGCAAAGACCACTTCGCCCCTTACGGGGTCCAATTCTCGCGTCCCGCTGTCGAGTTCTCGCGGTGCGTCTATCAGCGCAAATACACTTTCCGCCGCGGCAATGCCGCGTTGCAACCACTCGTTCACTCCGGTGAGGCGTTTCACCGGCGGTAATAGCAACGCGGTTGCGGTGACAAAAGAAACAAAATCACCGCGCGTCATACTGCCAAGCGACGCTTCGCGCAAGGCCAGCACCACCATGCACGCGATCCCGAAAGCGACAAACATTTGAATCACAGGCTCGGTCGCCGCCGCGGCGCCAACGACTTTCATCTGAAATTGGCGCGTGTTCTTATTCGCGCTCTCAAAACGCTGGGCCTCGTAGTCTTTGCCCGCGTAGATCTTTATTTCGCGGTGACCCCCAATCGCTTCTTCTGTGACTTGGTTTATGTCTCCAACTGCTATCTGAAGGCGACGACTCATGTCACGCATGCGTCGCGAGACGCGTTGCATTACGAACGCGATCGGAGGCGCTAACAGCAGCAGTAACACCGACAACCGCCAATTCAGATAAAAAACGTAGCATAGTAGTACGACGATAACGACCGAATCTTTGATCAACACGGTCAATACCCGCGTCGAAGCCTGCGCTACTTGAGTAACGTCAAAAGTAAATTTTGACAATAAGCTCCCACTGCCGTAGCGATCGAAATAGGTGGCGGGCAACGCGACTAAGGTAGCGAACATCGCGTTGCGTAGATCGGCCACCATGCGATGGGAGACCCAGTGCAGTCCCACCGTGCTGACGTAACTCAGCAGGCCCCGCAATGCAAACAACGCGATCATCAGCAGTGGCACGACTAAGGATAGGCGGCCTACGGCGCGCCCGAATTCGTCATCGACCAAGCGTTTCATGAACGCTGGCAAAATCCATTCCGTTGAAGCTAACAAGACCATGCCTAGGATCGCCAATAGGAACACCCGCCGATGCGGCCACACGTAGGACAGCAAGCGGCGGTAGAGCACGATCGAAGAGGTGGCAGCGGGCACGGTGGTTACTATGCCGAGAAGATCGGCGTTTTGCACCTACCGCACGACTATCGTCATCGCCGCAGATGACGATGCGCTAAACATCGACTATGCTGCGGTGCACGTCGACGAGCTGCCGGGCCCATGTCTGAGCTTTTTCCGATCATCGCCGTGACCGGCTCTTCCGGCGCCGGGACGAGCAGCGTTCGCGCGGTGTTCGAACATATGTTCGAGAATCTAGGTGTCACCGCAGCGACGATCGAGGGCGATGCTTTTCATCGTTACGATCGCGCGGAAATGGCGTGGCAGGTTGAGCGCGCGGCGCTGGAGGGTCAGACGCTGACGCATTTTGGGCCGCAGGGCAACCTTTTCGACGCACTAGATAGCTTGTTCCGAAGCTACGGAGAAGCCGGCACCGGCCGGGCGCGCCACTATGTACACACCGAAGAAGAGGCCTCGCTCTACGGCGTCCGGGCGGGCATGTTCACGGATTGGCAGCCCTTGTCGGCGGGAACCGATTTGCTGTTCTACGAAGGGCTGCACGGAGGTTTGGTCACCGCACAATATGATTTCGCCAGCGCGATGGATTTGCTCGTTGGTGTGGTGCCGATCATCAACCTCGAATGGATACAAAAAATCTACCGAGATCAGGCGGTACGTGGTTACACGACCGGCGCCGCCACTAACATGATCCTACGGCGCATGCCCGACTATGTGCACTACATTTGTCCCCAGTTCTCGCGCACCGACATCAACTTTCAACGTGTGCCGACGATCGATACCGCCAATCCTTTTGTCCACGAACAAATCCCATCTAACGATGAATCTCTAGTCGTTATTCATGTCGCGAACGAGGAAAAAATCAACCCGGACTTTGGTGAGCTGCTCGCTGCTATCGAGGGTGCTTTTCTATCGCGGCCAAATACGTTGGTGATCCCGGCCGCTGGCAACGACGAAGCCATGGAATTATTGCTGCAGCCAGTTCTCACTCGTCTCATCGAACAACGCGATCGCCGCTGAGGGCGATTGCCGAGCGCTGTGCGGTGATGAGCGTTATACTGAGCGCGCCTTGGGCCGAGGGGATAAGGAACAATGCGAACGATTTTGGTATTGAACGCAAAGGGCGGCAGCGGGAAATCAACGCTCGCCACGAATATCGCGGGCTACTATGCTGACCATGGTTACGTGGTGACGCTAGCGGATTTTGATCCTCAAGGTAGCAGTTTGGATTGGTTGGCGGTGCGGCCGGAGGCGCGTCCGCATATTCGCGGGGTCGACGCCAGCAACGGTCGTTGTCGGATTCGATCGGGCACGGAAGTCTGCGTTATCGACGCGCCTTCCCGCACTCATGCCAGCGACCTGAGGGGGCTGATCAGGCGGGCGCAATCGGTCGTGGTCCCGGTGGTACCCTCACCGGTAGACATCCGGGCCGCCGAGCGCTTTCTCGACGAACTTTTTAGCTTACGGGACGTGGAAGAGAACGCCGTAAAGATAGCCACTGTGGCTAATCGGGCGCGGGAGGGAACGATCGCTGCAGAGGATCTCGAAGATTATCTTGGCGGCTTGAAATTGCCGAGTAAGCGTAAGTTGCCGTTTCTAACAATTCTTCGCGCGAGCGTTAATTATTTGCACGCTGCTGAGCGCGGCCTGTCGATATTTGAATTCGCACCCGCGGCGACCGCGATTGATCGAGAAACATGGGCGCCGCTGACGCGTTGGTTAAACAGCCAACGCTCGCTACCCGAAGACGAATAGTCGATACCGCCGCAGTGCCCCAGCGTAGAGACGAATTACGCGGCGGTTTCGCGGCTGCCGGGCTGCTGCTGGGGCAGTCGCATCAAGGCCGTCGATTCCCGCCCGGTGGCGAGATCTAAGCCGCGTTCGCGGGATTCTTGCGCCTTCGACTTATCTCCCAGTCGATCGTAGGTTTGTGCCAAAAGGCGAAACACTAAGGGCGAAGGATCGTGTTGCGCCAGTTTCTCCAAATACTCGCGCGCCTGGTCCCAGCGTTCGGTGGCCACGCAGAGATTGCCGAGCGACAGCAGTAAACCAGGATCGTCTTCGTGGTGCTTATGCCATTCTTCCGCGTGCGCGAGTTGACTCGAGACGTTCTCCGTGCGGATCTCGCCGTATAAACTCGCGAGCTCGCTATCCCACTCATGTGCCAAAGATTTGCGCACCAGTTGTTCCGCTTGCTCGTGTTGCCTCATAGCGATCAGTTGTCGCGCATAGCTCAATTGACTTTGTTCCAACGCACGGACATGGGTCGGCAAGCGTGCCCAGACCTGATCGAACGCTTCAAGGGACGGATAGGATCGTCGTAACAAGGATAGAGATAGGTCTTTTTCCAAGGCCTTTGCCCGTGATTTGCTAATCACGTTGTAATTGACTAGATCGGGCAGAAGGTCTAGCAGCTCGTCCCAGTTGTGGGTAAATTCGGCGATGCGATATCTCAAGCGCATAACTTGCACGTTGTCGGCGTCTCGTTCGTTGAGGCCGTCGAGCAGGTCGCGCGCTGCGTCGTACTCGCCGTCTTCGACCAGAATCTGCGCTCGGCTCATCGTCACAGCTAAATTGCCGTCGGGCATTAAGGCGCGCGCGCGCGCTAGATAGCCGTCACGGCGCCCAGGTGAATTGAGCGCTTGCGCCGCTTGAGCGGCGGCGAGCAAGCTAACCGCCGGCATTTCGGTGTTGCGAAAATTTCCGAGCAAACGCTCCGCGCGCCGAAAATCTCCCCGCGCCAAAGCTTGTAAGCCAGTGTCGAGATCGCTGAAACTGCGGTTGCGGCGACGCTCGGTCGACCACCGACGATAGCGTCTCGGCATGGTTAGCAAACGATAGAGAAGGTGCAATATGGCGTAGGCGAGCAGACTGGCAAGCGCGACCGCAATGATGAATACCGAAAGCTTCGCGCGGACGACTTTTTCGCCGAAGCTGACAATGACGAAACCATTGTCGTTACCGATAATGTGGGCGCCGATTACCGCGAGCGCTAAGGCGCCTATGATCGCTAGGATGACTCTCATGGCGCACTCTGCTGGCTGGCTTTGTGAACATGAAGCAAGGCGTTGGCTATATCGACGCTGCCTAAAGAAGGCATGTCGGGGGCCAGGTTTTGCGCAATCGCGGTCGTGAAGGTGTTTGCCAAGGCCGCAACCCGAGCGTCGGCAGGATCAAAATAGTTTTCGAGTTCGCGCAAAACCAGATCCGCAGAAGCGCGAAAATTCTCGCTGTCGCGTTGCAGTGCCGCGAGGCGCGCACTGGCGAGTTCTAAACGCAAATTTTGCACCAGGAAATAGCGTAGCTTGGGGTCAAAAATCAAACGATCTGACAACGTCGCGTCTTTTACTTCGACCAAGCTTAGAACATCCTGCCACATTGAGCCGACGATACCGCGCAGTTTGTTGTTAATGTCGTTGCCGTGTCGCTCCTGCCCGTCGCGCGCCACAATTTCGGCCGCTACCGGCCGGGTCTTCAGTTGGTCGACAGTCGCCTGGGCGGCGGCGAGTTTTTCGGCTAGGGCCGCCACATTCGGCAATGACAGCGCTTCCAAGGCGGAAATGTCGGCCTCGATCTGGGCCTCCAGCTCAGCGGTCTCAGGCGTGTCGAGCGCCGCCGCACGCGCGGCGGCAAAACGTAAGGTCGCGACCGCGCCAGCGACATCTTGTTCCAACTCGAGGCGCTGTGCAGCCATATTAACAACCGCGTCGAGCGCGACAAATTGGGGATTCGGTCCCGCAGCGGCTGGTTTTAACGCCGCCGCGACCTGGGTCTCCACGGCGGCGAGATGTGTCCGCAATTCATCTAGCGCCGCTGCGGGCGCAACGCCAGCGAGCGTCGCGTGCAGCTTTTCTAACGCGCTGGTGATCGCTTTGCCGGCTGCGTCGAGTCGCGAGATTTCCGCATTCATCGCGGCGGGATCAAAATCACGTAAATGGGGGGGCAATTCCGCGACCCGCGGGGAGGCACTAGACCCTGCTGTAGCAGCGGACGCAGGAGCGTGCGCGATCTCGGCGTGCGTGCCGGTGGCCTCGTCGGCAGCGGCGGTGTCTTTCTCGCTGTCGTGTGGTTGTGTTTCGGGCTCACTGTACGTCGGCGCCGCAGCCGGTGTTCCAAGGTCATCTGCGGCGCTGCTAAGTTCGGTCGCGGCGGTAGTCTCCGCCGTGGACATGTCATCTTCAGCTTGCGCCGCGCTGCTCGCCGAGTCACCCGTGGCATGCTCTGCGCTCAGTGGTTCACTACTACCACTAGACGTTGGCAGCTCGTTGGCCGTTGGCCGTAATGCTTCGTCCTCGTGCAAGGCCGTGGTGGGCGCCGGCAAGGTGGGTGTGTTCAAGCTGACAGCGGGCGCCGTCACGGCGGGGGGCCGGGTCTCATCAGCGCGGTCGAAACGCGACATCCCGGGCGCGAAACGTGCGCGCAGCTCATCAAAATACACGTAGCCGACGCCGAGAATCAGCACCAGCAGCGCTAGCCAAAAGAGCCCTAAGCCGCTCGCTTTCTTGGCGTTAGCCGACTCCTGTTCTAGCGTATTGTCGCGATCGTGAACCTGGTCGTTACTGAGCTCATCGGTGCTCTCAGAGGCTTGCTTGTCTTCGTTCATGTCTCGTCTTCTGCCCATCGTATGAGCGCGTTGCGAATACTCTCGTCGCTGGGGTTTTCGACCGTAAGGGGCGAAACTGTGAAACCTAAGCCGGGCACTTCGCGTGCGATGCGAGATCCTGCCACGAGCAGGGTCATGTCATATAGGATATCAAGTCCTTGCTCATCTATCTTGTCGGCTAAATTCGTCAATGCCTCGAGGCTCGTGATCACTGCTGCGTCCGGTAGATTCGTACCGCTATCCGCCAATACTTGTTTAAGGTCGGTCGGTGGGACTATGCGCTCATAAACTTCGCAATGCGCCACATCTGCGCCGCGCGCGGTTAAGGTCTCGGTAAGTGTCGTGCGACCGCCGCGACCGCGAAAAATTAAAATTCGTCGCCCCGCTACCTTGCCCGGGCTTAGTCCATGTAGTTTAAGCAAGCCTTCGGAGCTGAATTCCGCTCGTGGCGTCGTTACGTCATGAATGTTCTGCGCTTGCAGCGCCGCCGCCGTGCCCACGCCGACGGCAAAAAGTGCCGCGTGGTGTAGAGATTGGCTTTGTGCCCGAATGAGTCTAACACCGTGCTCCACCGCATTGCGACTGATAAATATGACAATGTCGCAGGTGCTGATACTGGCGATCAGTTCGTTCATCTGCGGGTCATCGTCTAGTGCCCGGATTTCAAGCATCGGTGCAAAAATTGCGTGCCCGCCACAGTGCTCGATCGCATCGATAAGTCCTTTGGCTTGAGCGCTTGGTCGCGTTACAAGAATCGCGTACCCGTCGAGCGGTCCCGTCATGAGTAGCTTGCCCTCCTCACACTCACTACTCGTCCGATCGCAGTGCGGCTAAAATTTTATCCGCGCCGTCAGCGAGTAGCCTGCGCCCGAGCTCGATTCCGAGCTCCGTTGCGGCGGCTCGCGGCCCGCGTTGATGGTGCTTGATCAATTGCCGACCGTCCAAGGAGGCGACTAATCCAGCGATCTCGAGCTCAGCGCCATGCACCGTGGCGTGTGCGGCGATCGGTGCCTGACAGCCACCATTTAAACATTTATTCACCGCCCGCTCGGCGTCCAACGCAACGTGCGTGACGCCATCGTCAAGCGGTGCGAGCAGTGCCGTGATCGCACTATCGTCGCACCGGGATTCGATGCCAATAATGCCCTGACCTACCGCTGGCGTCATCACATTTAGCGCAAAATGTGAACTTATTTCGTGCGCGAGGCGCAAACGGTTCAAGCCCGCACTTGCCAACACGATGCCGTGATAGCCTCCGCGTTTAAGTTTGTCGAGTCGGGTGGTGACGTTGCCGCGCAAATCTTGAACCTCGATTTCGGGACGTAACGCGAGTAACTGTGCGCGCCGCCGCAAACTCGAAGTGCCCACAACGGCTCCCGCTGGCAAATCGTCGAGGGTGCGGCCGTTGGTTCCTACCCACGCGTCCCGGGGATCGGCACGCGGCAATACGACCGTGATCTGCAAGCCGGGGGGCAACTCGACCGGTACGTCCTTCATGGAATGCACCGCGATGTCAGCGCGCTGCGCGCGCAGCGCCGCTTCAAGCTCTTTAATGAACAGACCTTTGCCGCCCACTCGGGCGAGCGGGGTATCGAGTAGAATATCACCTCGCGTGGTAACTTCGAGCAACTCGACGTGCAACTCGGGATAGACGCCGAGCAATTGAGATTTGACATGCTCTGCTTGCCACAAGGCGAGCTTAGAGCGGCGCGTTGCAATGCGGAGCGTACGATGGTGCCAAATTTCGTCCATAACAGCAGCGTTCACGATGTCATACAACCGTGTCCGGTTGTAAGTATGCTAAAGGCTCGATCCAGGCTCGGCAATGAGCGAGAACGCGTAGCCGGGATAGTGCACGAGGGTCACGGATGATGACGAAAGACAGGTGCGAACGAGCGCGGTGCCGGCGCCCGAATCGTCGCCGTAGCGACAGTGGGGGTGATGCACGCGCGCAAAGAGCGCCTCGTGCAATATCCGGGTTAGGCTTATGTCACTAAAAATCGGCGTCATAATGGACCCCATCGCGGCGATCGAGCCGGCTAAAGATACGACTTTAGCGTTGTTACTGGCGGCCCAAGCCCGCGGCTGGCAGCTCGAGTATCTGGAACTCGGCGATTTGAGCTTACGCGACGGTGTCGCTTACGGCTCGACCCGCGCACTGGCGGTACAAGATTCAAACGCGTCGTGGTTTGAATTTCTCGATGCACCGAAATTCGCACCCCTAGCGGCACTCGATGTCATCTTGATGCGCAAAGATCCGCCCTTCGACACCGAATATGTTTATGCCACCTATTTGTTAGAGCGCGCGCAAACAGCCGGTGTGCTGGTGGTCAATGATCCACGTGCTTTGCGTGATGCCAACGAAAAACTTTTTACGGCCTGGTTTGCCGATCTCTGCCCGCCGACCTTAGTGGGGCGGCGACATGCATTGTTACATGCGTTCTTGGATGAGCACACGGACATCGTGGTTAAACCCTTGGATGGTATGGGCGGCACGTCGATTTTTCGGGTGCGCAAAGGCGATCCGAATGCCAGCGTCATTTTTGAAACACTCACCGCGATGGAGACGCGTTATTGCATGGCGCAACGCTATATTCCCGAAATCGTTGCTGGGGACAAGCGCATTCTCGTTATCGATGGCGTTGCCGTGCCGTATGCGCTTGCACGCATTCCGCGTGAAGGTCAATTGCGTGGCAATCTCGCCGCAGGTGGGCGCGGCGAAGGTCGTCCTCTGAGTGCCGCCGATGAACATATTTGCGCGCGCGTGGGGGCCGAATTAAAACGCCGTGGTTTGTTATTCGTGGGCCTCGACGTGATCGGCGCGCATCTGACCGAGATCAACGTTACCAGCCCGACTTGTGTGCGGGAACTAGAAGCACAATTTAATATCAAAATAGCTGATCAACTCATGACTGCGATCGCCACCCGCGTATCCCAGGCTGCACCATGACGACGTCCACGAGCTATCTCGAGCCGATCGTGCTAGGCGATGCCGGCGCGACCGATCGGCTCGGGCTTACGTTGTGTCTCGCGGCTTTGGTGCACGTCATGATCGTGTTGGGGGTCGGGTTTGCACCGGAAGAAAAAAGTAACCCGCCTCGCGAGACCATGGAGATCGTGTTAGTAACACGACACAGGGACAAACAACCCGAGGAGACGCGAGTACTCGCGCAAGCGGATCTGCTTGGTGGTGGTGAGATCGCCGAGGACGCGCGGCCGGCAGTGCCGTTTGAACCACCCCTACCGGCGCCGGTTCCACAGATCGCTGTTGCCACACCCCCGGCGCGCGCCCCCGCGCCGCTTCCCAGCCGCGAGCCGGAAACACCCGAGTTAAAGACCGCCGCAGCTCCCGCTGATGAAGCACCGCGTGAGCATCCCGCAACACCTGCCCGGCTTACGCGAGATGTGCTCGAGGCGGATCTGGCAAGTGCGGCGCCCGAGTCCAGTGAGCCCGCCGAGAACAAAGCGGAAAAACGCACCCAGGAAGTACGAGAGACGCAGCCTGACCCCCTCGTCGAATCCAAGCCCAGTCCTACCGCCGAGCAGTTAATCGCACGCTCGTTTGCCCTCGCCAGCCTTAACGCCGAGCTACAACAACGCCTCGAGGAACGGGCCGATCGGCCGCGACGAAAATTTATTTCTGCAAGCACTCAAGAATATCGCTTCGCTTCCTACATGGAAGCTTGGCGAACAAAAGTTGAGCGGATCGGTAATATTAACTACCCAGACGAAGCGCGCCGCGAAAAACTTTCGGGAAGTTTATTGCTCGATGTCGCTTTGCTGCCAGACGGCAGCGTTGATGAGATTACAGTGCGGCGATCATCCGGCCATACAGTGCTCGATGCCGCGGCTGTGCGCATTGTGGAGCTGGCTGCACCCTATGCGCCCTTTCCCGAAGACATTCGCCGAGATATCGACGTCTTGCACATCACACGCACCTGGAAATTCTTGAACACCGAGGAATTTCGGGCGCGTTGAGTGGTCCGAACAAGGGTGGCACATCGTTGACCCCGACGTTCGATTATTCGGTCCCATGATAGACTGCACTCATGCTCGATTTAACCAATCAGTTCTTGATAGCGATGCCCAATCTCGCGGATCCGAATTTTTCCCGCACCGTAACCTATGTTTGCGCACACTCCGACGAAGGCGCAATGGGGATTGTGATCAATCGCCCGACCGAGCTGCAGTTGGGCGAAGTCCTAACGCAGATGGACCTCGCCGCTAAAGGCGAGGAGGTCGCGAACATGGTGGTTTTTCAAGGCGGACCGGTGCATCCCGATCGCGGTTTTATTATTCACCGTCCGTGCACAGATTGGGGTTCGACATTTCAGGTCGCGGCTAACATCGGGGTTTCGACGTCGCGCGAAATCCTTGCCGCGATCGCGCGCGGCGCGGGTCCCGATGATATCTTGATCGCCTTAGGTTATGCCGGCTGGGGCGCCGGTCAACTCGAAGGAGAAATGGCGCAAAACGCGTGGCTCAGCGGACCTGCCGATCCAGAGATTATTTTTAGTGAGGCCCCTGATGATCGCTGGGAGAAGGCTGCGCGAGCGTTGGGCATCGATCTAACTTTGCTCTCTCCGGATATTGGGCACGCATGAGCAAAGCGGCGATTACGATTCTAGCCTTTGATTATGGCTTAAAGCGCTTGGGCGTGGCGGTGGGCCAAACCGTATCCAAAACCGCAAGTCCGTTGAATGTCATCCCGATGTGTGATGGTGAACCGCGTTGGTCCGCACTGGACGCCGTGTTTAGACAATGGCAGCCGGAGCGCCTCGTGGTCGGCATGCCGACCTACCGCGATGGTGCTGTGCATCGGCTGACCCACGTTATCACGCGTTTCGGAGAGTCGCTGAGAAAGCGTTATTGTGTCCCGGTTGAGTATATCGACGAGCGACTTTCCAGTAGCGAGGCGGCCCACGCTAACGCCGCCGCTCGTCATGGGCTCGATGCCTGTGCGGCGCAGGTTATCTTGCAAACTTGGCTCAACGAAAGCGCCTCGGGCGGCATTGTCACAGATGCGTGATTACGATATTGACGCGCTCATTGCGGAGATCGCGACGCGTGTAGAAGCGCAATTACCGGTCACATCGCGGCCTGAGCTTGCTTTGATTGGGATCCGCACCGGTGGTGTGTGGGTGGCGCAGAAGCTGCATGCATTATTGGATTTAGCGACGCCCTTAGGAGAATTGAATATCGCATTTTATCGCGATGATTTCAGCCGCATTGGCATGCATCCGACCGTGGAACCGTCGCGTCTGCCGTTTGATGTTACCGATCGGCATTTGCTGCTCGTCGACGATATTCTCTATACCGGCCGTACGGTGCGCGCGGCAATGAACGAGATTTTTGATTACGGCCGACCCGCGTCGATCGGGCTCGCCGTCCTGTTCGATCGCAGTGGTCGCGAGTTGCCGATACAAGCTGATTTTGTTGGTGCGCATCTTTCCTTGTCGGTGAACGGTCATGCTAAACTCACCGGGCCACAGCCCCTGGGCCTCGAAACGATCAACGTCAAGTCGTGATATCGCGGCTGATCGTGACCGGGCGGACTGTATCGCGGTACCATCTCGACACCTACATGGGATGACTAAGGTCAACATTCAGCTTGACGACGCGGGTCGCCTTAAACATTTTTTGGCGATTGAAGGACTCCCTAAAGCATTGCTCACCGAGATTTTGCGTACCGCCGAGCGTTTCGCACCCGTCGGCGATCGGGCGGTGAAAAACGTGCCGTTATTGCGCGGTAAAACTGTCGCGAATTTGTTTTTCGAGCCCAGCACCCGTACGCGGACGACGTTTGACCTCGCCGCAAAACGCTTGTCGGCCGATGTGCTCAACGTCAATATCGAGGCGAGCGCAACGCGCAAAGGGGAGTCCTTGGCGGACACGCTGCGTAATCTCGAAGCGATGCAATGCGATTTATTCGTCGTCCGCCACCACGTCAGTGGGGCGGCAGAATATATTGCCCATCAAGTCTCGCCTGCAATAGGGGTGATCAACGGTGGTGACGGGCGTCACGAACACCCGACCCAAGCGATGCTCGATTGCTTGACGATCAAGCGATCTAAGCAAGACTTCGATGGCCTCACGATCGTCATCGTCGGGGATGTTGCTCATTCTCGCGTCGCACGCTCCGAGATCCACGCGCTTAAAACGCTAGGCGTCGCAGAACTACGCGTCGTCGGGCCAAAAACCTTGATCCCTACTGCCATAGAGCGGCTCGGAGTACGTGTGTTTCATAAGTTAGAGGAAGGCATCGCCGGCGCCGATGTTGTCGTCATGTTGCGACTCCAACAAGAACGCATGCAAAGCGCGTTGTTGCCGAGCGCGCATGAATACTATCAAGTTTATGGTATGACGGAGCGCCGCCTTAAACTTGCCGCGCGCGATGCCATTGTCATGCATCCAGGACCGATCAACCGTGGTGTCGAGATCAGCTCCGCCGTCGCCGATGGGCCGCAGTCTGTCATATTGGATCAGGTCACGCATGGTATCGCGATCCGCATGGCGGTAATGTCGATGGTAATGGCGACCCAAGCGGTGACGGGTTAGCCACGATGTCGCTAAAGATCCGCGGTCCGCGCGTCATTGATCCGGCCAACGGCATCGACGCGGTGGCCGATATTTGCATCGCTGACGGTGCGATCATCGGCGTAGGTAAAACCCCGAGTGGATTTAAACCAGAACGTCACATCGATGCGCGGGGTTTGGTCGCCTGCCCGGGTTTTGTCGACTTAGGCGCACATCTGCGCGAGCCGGGGTTTGAACACAAGGCGACGATCGTGGGCGAAGCGCGTGCCGCTGCCGCGAGTGGCTTCACTACCGTGTGCGCGACGCCCGATACTTCGCCGGTGTTCGATACCCCGGCGGTCGCAGAACATATCGCGCAACGGGGTACGCGCTCTGGTGCCGCACGGGTGAAATATCTCGGCGCGCTTACCGTCGGCTTGGGGGGTGAAATCTTAGCCGAGATGCATGCGCTGAAAAAAATCGGCTGCGTTGGCGTGACGAACTGCAGTCATGTCATCGAAGACACGAGCGTGTTACAGCACGCTTTGGCTTATGCGGCGAGCGCCGGCCTAACGGTTTTCTTACACTCGGAGGATTATTGGCTGGGGCGCGCGGGTCACATGCACGAAGGCGCGACCAGTACGCGTCTCGGTGTGCCTGGGATCCCGGCGGCTGCCGAAGAAATCGCCCTGCATCGCCATCTCGCTCTCGTGCATGCGACTGGTGCGCGGGCGCACTTTTCGCGTTTATCTTGCGGCGGTTCGGGTCGTTTAGTCGCGGCCGCGCGTCGGCGCGGCTTGCCTGTAAGCGCCGACGTATGCCTGTTGAACTTACGCCTAACCGATGAGGACGTGGGTGCTTATGATGTCAATTGCCATGTCCGGCCGCCCTTACGCAGCTCGCGCGACCGCCGTGGTCTGGGGCGCGCCGTCGCACGTGGCATGATCGATGCTGTGACGGCGCACCACGAACCTCATGATGCGGACGCTAAAGCAGCGCCGTTTGAAGTCACCGAACCGGGTGTTTCTGGCTACGATACGTTTTTACCGATTCTGCTCGAACTGGTCGCTCAAGGCATGTTTGATTTGAGTGCCGCCATCACCGCTGTGAGCACGGCGCCCCACCGTATTCTGGGGCTCGACGGCGGCACTTTGAGTGTCGGAGCGCCGGGTGATTTGTGCGTCTTCGATCCCCGGCGCGTTTGGGAAGTCAGCGCCGAGACGATGTTGAGCGCGGGTAAAAACACGCCTTTTCTTGGCCGTACCGTGCAGGGCAGGAATGTGCTCACCTGTGTTGCCGGTCGCATCGCTTATGACGATCTCTGATCATGCCGCGGCGGTGCGTGCCAGCATCGTGCTGGAAGAGGCCACGATCCTCACCCACACGCGCCTGCCGGCGCAGCAATATTTCTTGCGTTTACACGCGCCGCAGATTGCCGCGCGTAGTCTACCGGGCGCTTTCGTACATCTACGTTGCGCGCCGCACCTCGCGCTGCGCCGCCCGATGTCGATCCTCAACGCCGATAGCCACGCGGGAGAGCTCGATATTCTTTATCGGGCCCATGGTTATGGAACTGAATTACTTGCTCAACGTAGCTGTGGGGAGCGGCTGAGCGTTCTGGGACCAATCGGGCGCTCGTTTAAACTCAGTGGCTTTGCTGACAGAACGCTGTTGCTCGGGGGCGGTATCGGCATTCCACCGCTCGTGTTCCTAGCGCTACATATCAAACGCAGCGGGCAAGGTCGCCCGATGGTGCTAATGGGCTCGGAAGTACCGTTTCCATTCACCGCGCAACCGTCGCGTATTTTGGTACCAGGGTTACCGCCGGAAGTGATCGCGACCATGCCCTTGCTCGAAGACCACGGCGTCGCGGCGCGGCTCGCGAGCCAACAGGGTTTTGCTGGTTGTTTCGATGGCTTAGTTACCGAGCTCGCGGAAGCGTGGCTCGCTGAACAGGGCGGCATGAACGGCGCGACGATCGAAGTCTTCGCGTGCGGACCGACGCCGATGCTGCGCACCGTGGCGGCACTGTGCGCACGGCATCAGCTCTCCGGCGAGCTGTCACTCGAAGAACATATGGCCTGTGCCGTTGGTGGCTGTGCCGGTTGCACGGTCCGCGTGCAAACGCCGCGGGGACCCGCGATGCAGCGCGTATGCGTCGACGGGCCGGTATTTGCAGCCGATAAAGTCATGTTCGAGAACTAGCGCGGTACAATCTGCGCATGACTCACATCGCTATCGTCGAATCCCTAAACGAACCACAGCAAGCGGCGGTAACCAGCGACACCGCGCACACATTGGTACTTGCCGGCGCGGGCAGTGGCAAAACCCGGGTCCTCGTTCATCGTGTCGCGTGGTTACTGGAAACCGGGCAGGCCTATCCAGGTGGTATTTTGGCGGTTACGTTTACCAATAAAGCCGCCGCCGAGATGCGCCATCGCATCGAGACGTTGCTCGGCCGCCCCGTGGGCGGGATGTGGGCGGGGACTTTTCACAACGTTGCTCATCGCTTTTTACGTCAACACCATCGCGAAGCGGGATTGCCGGAGCACTTTCAAATCATCGATGCCGAGGATCAGTTACGGACTTTGCGTCGGGTGATCCGCAATTTAAGTCTGGACGAGAACGAGTGGCCCGCAAAAGAGTCGGCCTGGTTCATCAACGCGCGCAAAGACGAGGGTCTGCGGTCACCGCAAGTGGATCCGGAAGGCGACCTTAGCATTCAAACGCTAGTCACAATCTACCGCGCTTATGAGCAGACCTGTGAACGTGCAGGGTTGCTGGATTTTGCCGAGTTATTGCTGCGTGCGTTCGAAACCTTAAAAACCAATGAGGATTTATTGCATCATTACCGTGAGCGGTTTTTTAACGTGCTTGTCGATGAGTTCCAGGACACCAATGCCATTCAATATGCGTGGCTACGTTTGTTAGTCGGCGATCATAATCGCCTATTTGTAGTCGGTGACGACGATCAATCGATCTACAGCTGGCGCGGCGCGCAGGTTGAAAACATGCAACGCTTTCGCCGCGATTACCCGCGCCACGAAGTAGTGCGACTCGAGCAAAACTATCGATCCACCGGCGTTATTCTCCAGGCCGCCAATGCGCTGATCGCGAACAATACGGCACGTCTCGGCAAGAACTTATGGACAAATGGCGCCGACGGTGACCACATCGACTTGTACGCTGCTTACAACGATCTGGAAGAAGCGCGCTATTGCGTGGAGCAAATTCAGCAATGGCACGAGCGGGGCGAACGCTATTCAGACTGCGCGATACTCTATCGCGTCAGCGCGCAATCCCGGGTACTCGAAGATGCCTTGCGGCAAGCAGACGTGCCTTATCGCGTCTACGGCGGTTTTCGCTTCTATGAACGTGCCGAAATCAAAGATGCGTTGGCGTATTTACGGCTCGTGATGTTTCATGGGGACGACGCAGCATTCGAGCGGATTGTCAATTTGCCCGCGCGCGGTATCGGACAACGTTCTATGGAGGCGATCCGCGCCACCGCCAGGCGTGAGCAAATCCCGCTGTGGGAGGCCGCGCAGCGTTTGGTCGAGAACCGGGAACTTTCTTCGCGCGCCGTCAACGCCCTGCGTGGATTCATGCGTCTTGTCGACGAACTCAACGCCTCGATAGATGAAAGTTCCATTGAAGACTCACTTACGGCCGTGGTCGAGTGCTGCGGTCTCGTCGAACACTACAAAAAAGAAAAAGGTGAGCGCGGGCTCGATCGTATCGAAAATCTGGCAGAGCTGATTGTCGCAGCGCGTGACTTTGCTCCCGGCGAAGGTGAGGAAGAACTGCCTTTAATTACTGCGTTTCTAAGCCATGCGGCGCTCGAAGCAGGCGAAGGACAGGCGGCAGCGTTCGAAGATGCCGTACAGATGATGACCTTGCATTCGGCGAAGGGTTTGGAGTTTTTGCGGGTTTTTATCGTTGGTATGGAGGAAGGCTTGTTTCCGCATCAGCGTTCGGCAAACGACCCCGATCAAATCGAAGAAGAGCGCCGCTTGTGCTACGTTGGCATTACCCGGGCGATGCGAAAACTAACGTTAAGTTATGCGGAAAGTCGGCGTTTGCACGGCAGTGATTTCTACCCCAAAGCGTCGCGTTTTTTGCAGGAGTTACCACCAGAGCTCATCGCTGAAATCCGCCTCGGCGGGGCAACCCCCGGCGCTTGGCGCACGCCTACCGAGGAAGAAGATGCGCTCGGCATTGAACTCGGTCAACGCGTCGTGCATCGGACTTTTGGCGAAGGCGTGGTATTGCAATTAGAGGGCCGCGGTGCGCACGCACGCGTACAGGTTAACTTCGTGAATGGCGGCACGAAGTGGTTGGTGGTGGCGTATGCCGGACTCGAAGCGGGTGGTAATTTTTCATGAACATCGGAGGACGTTAGTAGCGCTATGCGGCCTGGAGACGTGCCAAGGCGGATTTTCCACGTGCTCATGCTCGCGTGTCTCGTGGGCTTCTCGATCGCGTGCTCGCGTGAACCTGAGCGCACGACGCGCGCTGTCGATGCGCGCGAATTTCACTGGAAACTGGTAACCGCGTGGCCACCGAATTTGCCCGTCACGCACGATGCGATCGTGCAATTCGCCACCGATGTTGCGGCGATGAGCTCGGGACGTTTGCACATCGAAGTCTATGCGGGCGGTGAGCTGATCCCGCCGCTGCAAGTTTTCGACGCGGTATCGCTGGGCGCGGTCGAAATGGGTCACGCCGCAGCGTACTATTGGGCCGGCAAAGTACCGGCCGGACAGTTTTTCGCCGCGGTTCCTTTTGGCATGAATTTGCGTGGCATGTGGGCGTGGCTATACGGTGATGAGGGTAGGCACTTATGGCGCGAGATCTATGCGCCTTACAACGTCGTTCCGATCCCCATGGGCAATACCGGCATGCAGATGGGCGGTTGGTTTAACAAAGAAATTAAATCAGTCGCCGACATTAAGGGCTTGAAAATGCGTATTCCGGGCTTGGGCGGCAAAGTGCTCGCTGAAGCCGGCGGCAACCCGATATTACTATCCGGCGCTGAGGTTTATACCGCCTTAGAGCGGGGCAATATCGATGCGACGGAATGGGTGGGTCCACATCATGACCTGCGTTTCGGCTTAGATGCTGCCGCACGCTATTATTACTACCCGGGTTGGCATGAGCCGGGGACGCAAATGGAATTGATCGTCAACCGCGAAGCTTGGGAAAGTTTACCGCCTGACTTGCGACTGATCGTCGAAAGCGCAGCTGCCAAAGCGAGCCTGACGCTTTATGGGCGTATGGAAGTAGAAAACGCCAAGAGTTACCGCGATATGCGGGCGGCCGGCAAAGTCGAGATGCGCGAATTCCCAACCGAGGTATTGCGCGAACTGAAAGCAAAAAGTGCGACCGCACTAAACGCCGAAGCAGACAAAAACTCAGCGTTTGCAGCTGTATATGCGGCTTACCGCGACTTTTGGGCGATGTTTCAAAACTGGGCCGCAGTGACCGACAACGCCTATCTGCGTTTCGAAATGCAAACCGCGGAGTGAAACGCGTCAGGGCGATCAACTTATCGCTTGCATCAACGAGGCAAACAGAATGCGTGCCGTGGAAAGCGCTGCGAGTCTCGACACCGGGTTGGTCGACGTCGGCGGCAGTGCACGCCTGTGATTACGGCGAGCCTATCGATCGAAGCGTGTTTTGCGACCGGCGCTTAGTCTAACGCTGGCGACGGCGCAGTGATGCGGTCGCTTCGTGATCGATATCGCCATGTTTATCGAACTTTACACCGTAGACCAGCTCGGCGCGTTCGCGGCTAACGAGCCCTTCGTTGACATCGCGCAACACCTTCGTCACGGGGCGTTCCGTTGCTGGCCCGTAGCCCCCGCCGCCGGCGCAATAAGAGGCAATTTTCTCGCCCGGCTGCAAAGTCACGACCGTCACCGCAGCTAAGGGCTCGGTGGAGCCATCTGCGCGCTTGATGAAGTTTTCGATGCCGGCGCCATCTCCGCCGCCGCGCGCGCCCTGCGGCTTGTTGATTGCCCCGTCTGCAACGAAGGCCACGTCCATTGGGTTACTCCCGATGGGACCGTATTCACAATAACCAGACTGTGCCCCCGTCGTGCGCCCCGCACCTTCGGTGTCCGCCACCAGGTGACGAGCGTTGATTAGGATGGGGAAGTTCATCTCGTCGAGCTCCACACTGTCGATAAAACACATGCCGCCGTTCCCTGCGTGGCAAATGGTTAACCATGCGTCGGCTGAGGGCGCCGCCGGACCGCCGGTGTCGAGCAAGAAGACCTGGTTCACGTACGGCGCATCGTCACGGCGCGGATCGAGTCCCGAGATAACCCCGAGAGAAGCCGGGAAGATCGGACCTGCTTCGGCTAAGCCAAGACCATCGGCGATTTTGGCAAATGCCATCTGGGTGGAATTCGTGACGCGATCGGCGAGATTCGTGGTTGCCGCCGACATGCTCGTAGGGTGTTTGCCGCCACCTGCGATACAAGCGTCGCGGATGAGTACTTCGATGCGACGAAAACTGCCAGCGTTTGTCGGCACTGCATCGGCAATGCTGTAGAAGACGGCCATCATCGCTGCGGTGCGCGCGCATCCCTCACTGAGGTTCAATCCGCACGGCATTGTGTCTGGGTTGTCCGTTAGGTCAATCGTGACCTTAGCTGCTTTTGCGTTCACCGTGACGGTCGATGTGATCGGGACGCCGGCCGCGGGCGTCCCCGGCACGGGATCGTGCGTACTCGTGGCGCTCGCCTTGCCGCTCGGTACGCGTTTCAACGCCGCTATCATTTGCCGCTCGCTGTAATCGAACCATTCCCGCGCGAATGCGTGCAACGTCTCCCAACCGTATTCCTCGCCCATCGCCAGGACTTCACGCTCGCCGATGCGCGCGGCGCCAACCATGGCGAGAAAATCGCCGCGCCATTGGTCTGGTACGCGAATACGCATTTCACACATGCGCACGACGTCATCGAGGTCGCGATAGTCTTCTTGCACCTTCACGGCCGGAAAGATCAACGCGCCTTCCTCATAGACATCGCGCGCATCTCCCATGTAGGTCGTGGGCTGCGAGTTGCCGCAGTCCGCCTGATGTGCCTTCACCCAGATGGTAAAGCGGTGCACGCCATCGGCGTCGATCACGGGCACGAGAATGGTGTGGTCGGCGGGATGCGAACAACCGTGATAGGGCGAGTTATGCAGGAATGCATCGCCGCGCCGCAACTCGCGATGGAGTTCCATCATCGCGCGTGTCATCAAATCCGCGCCGCTCAAATGATGGATCGGTAGCGACTCGGCGCCGGCAAGCAGCTCGCAATCCGAGGTGACGATGCTGGTGGAAAAATCGCGCGCTAGGTTGAGTACGCCGGAGCGCCCCGTGCGCAGCAAAGTATTCGCCATCTTCGTCGTCACCGCTTCGAAGCGTTTGTTGAGAATCGCCAAGGTGACGGGATCGAAACGTGCTTGCGTCGAACGTTTGCGGTTTTTTTTCGCGGTCTTGCCCATGCGATGCGCCCCTAAGGTGTGACGATGAGGCTGTAGGCACGTGATAGTCGTGCTACTGCGCCGGGGTCGATGACGACGGTGGTATAGGGCGACTCGATAATTGCCGGCCCCTGTATGACACTGTCGCGTGCGAGCCCGGCGAAGTGGAAAATCGGAACCGATTGCGCGCGTTTACCGTCGAAACACGCGTTGCGTTTCGCGACGGAATCCTGACGAGCCACGCGGGGGCGGGCTAGGCGACCAAGCTTACCAGTGCCGACGCGGCAGCGCGCGGCGGTCCGCCAGGCGATGAAATCCACTTCCGATTCCGTATCGCGAAAACCGAAAACCTGTTCGTGGGCGTCGTCAAAACGAGCTCGGACTTCGTCGAGATCCGAATTCTTGGCAAACGATGCACGTCCCAGGTCGACGTCCAATTCCCAAATCTGCGCGCGATAACGTGCTTCCACGAAATAGTCGATCGCCTGTTCGCTGCTATCTTTGCCGGGGCCGCGGAAAAAACCTCGGCACTGCGATGCCAAACCCTTAAGTACTTTATTCACCCGGGCTCGTTCGAAGCCGTCTGTAGAGGTATGGCACAGCGCGCGGTAATCGGCGTGCAGATCGGAGAGCAGGCCACCGGAAGCAGACAGGGCCGCGCCGACTTCGGGGAAGATCACATTATTGCAGCCGAGCCGCCGCGCTATGGCAACGGAATTGAGTCCCGCTGCACCGCCACCGCCGATCAATACGGTACCGCGCGGATCGAGTCCTTGATGGATCGTGATCTGTTCAATAGCGGCGACCATGTTCTCCGTCGCGAGCCGGATGATCGCGGCCGCGGCCGGCAACAGGTCGAGTCCGAGCGGTGCGCAGACATCGGTCTCGATGGCACGCATCGCCTGGTCCACTTCCAGGCGCATGGCGCCGCCGAGAAAGTATTCCGGATCGATATGTCCAAGCACAAGCGAGGCATCTGTGACGGTCGCTTGCTCGCCGCTACGCCCGTAGCAGGCCGGGCCCGGCACAGCACCCGCGCTCTGCGGGCCGACGTGTAATAGCCCGCCGTCGTCGACCCAAGCGATGCTGCCGCCGCCGGCGCCGATGCTTTTGACGTCGACGGATGGAAAGCCCACCAGGTGACCGCGATAACGCTCCCCGATCCAGGTCTCCGGCGTGTGGGGAATGGTGCCGTTACGTACCAGGCTTACGTCGTAAGTGGTGCCGCCGGTATCGGCGACGATCGCGGTGTCAGCGCCTAAGTCCTTAGTCGCAAAATAACGTCCGGCGAGCGGTGCGAGTGAGGGACCGGAGCCAATCGACTGTATGGGTGCCGCGCCGAGATCCTGGTAATCCATCACCCCACCCGTCGACGTCAGCATCAACAGGCGTCCGCCAAATCCCGCCTCGCCAAGGCGTTCCGCGAGGCCGCCCAAGTAACGCGTCATCATGGGCTTTAGAGACGCGTCGATGGCGGTCGAGGAGGCGCGCCGGTATTCTCGCAAGATTGGATTCAAGGCGCTGGATAGTGAATACGGGATAGCGGGCAGATGTTCGTTGAGCAACTCACCGATGCGCCGTTCGTGCGCGGGATTGACGGTGGACCACAACAGACACACGGCCACGGCTTCGACGCGTTCACGCTGCAGTTGTTTCAACGTCGCGATGACCGATTTTTCATCGAGCGGTGTGGCAATTTCGCCGTCGGCCTGGATACGTTCGTCGATCTCGAATGTCAGTGCGCGTGGCACGTACGGTTCCGGAAACGGTACTGCGTAGTTGAACGGTTCCTGCCGTCCGCCTTCGCGCAGCACGAGAATGTCGCGATGTCCGGCGGTGGTAAGAAACGCGGTGCGCGCGGTGTTGCCCGTAATGATGGCGTTAATGGCGTGTGTCGTACCGTGAATGAATGTCGTTACCTCGCCAAGAAAATCGGTGAGGGTCTGCTTGGTGTCCTGCGCCGCTAGCGCCAGCGCATCTAGGATCCCGCGTGGCGGATCCGCTGGCGTGGTCGGCGCTTTGTACATCCGGATCCGTTGTTTGCCATCTTCGACGACGAGATCCGTGAATGTCCCGCCGGTGTCACATGCACATCTCAAGCTCATGTCTCAGTCCCCGTAACCTGGACCGCACTCAACCAACGCCGGTCGTGATGCCCTCGTCGGCTATGATGGATTCTCCGTAGAGCGAGCGGGCTTCATCGGAGACTAGGAAGGCGCAGATCGCGGCCATTTCTGTGGGTGGACTGAACGTCCGATTCGAAGGGGTCATGTTCTCCATGGCGGCAATGTATTCGCGATGCGCGGGATCGGTGCGGAGTTCCTCGTTCAACGGCGTCGCGGTGTTGCCAGGCGCAATGGCATTGATGTTGATGTTATAAGGCGCGAGCTCGCGGGCGAGCGCGCGTGTCAACATATCGACGGCGGCCTTCGTGGCGCAGTACAGCGAATACGTGCCAATGCCCCAAGTCGCGGCGATCGACGAGATGTTGACAATCTTGCCATAGCGCCGTGTTTTCATTCCCGGAACGACGGCGTTGATCGCGAAGAATGTGCCCTTGAAATTGATATCTGCCATACGCTCGTAATCCGCTTCCGTCGTCTCACCTATCGGCGTGGGAACATAGAGCCCGGCGGAGTTCACCAAAATGTCGACCGGTCCGCTCGCCTGTTCGACGTCACCGACGAGACGCCCGATTGCGGCCACATCGCGCACCTCGCAGGTAAACGCGTAGGCGCGTCCGCCCACCGTGCGGATCCGCTCGGCGACGCGCTCGGCTTTGCTCAGGTCGCCGCTCGCGATCACGGCAACGGCGGCGCCGTCCGCCGCGAGCCGCGCTGCGACCGCCGCGCCGATCCCGGAAGACCCGCCCATCACCAGCGCTGTCTTGTGCTGTAATTTCATGCCGAGGTTCCCCAGAGCTTGGACGAGGCGATGGTGGCGCCGTCCGCGAGTGCGTGGAGTTTTGCCCAAGCGACGTCCTCGGCCACCATGACGTACCCAGCGAACGTCGAAAACCCACAGTCCGTGCTTGCGACTACGCGTTCGCGATCGCCGATGACGTTGACAAACTCGAGGATCCGTTTCGCCACGACCTCCGGATGTTCGAGATAGTTATAGGTCACGTCGATGCAGCCCGGGTAGAGCACCATCTCGGGCGGCGGCGGCAGGCGCCGGAACAGTTCGATTTCGTGGTTGTGGCGCGGGTTCGCGCAGGCCAGCGACAGCCCGCCGACATTCGCCTGGTATAGCAGGGGCAGTAATGGTTCGAGATCGATGTCGTCGATGTGCGGTCCTTCCCAGTTGCCCCAGCACAGGTGCAGACGCACCTTCTCGCGCGGGATGTTTTCGAGCGCGAGATTTATCGCGTCGATGTGCAACGCGACCCTTTCCAAGAACATCTCAAGCGGTTTGTCGACGTACATGATCTGGCGTTCGAGCGCTAAATCCGGTGCATCGAGCTGCAGAATGTGACCACGGGAGACGATGAGTTCATATTCCTTTTTCATTTCGCGCGCGAGTGCGTAAACGTACTCCTCGTCACTTGAATACGTTGAATGGTTTGCATTGCGCAGCAACGTCGTCGAAAGGATCCCAGGAGTAGCCGCGGATACGAAAGTATCGACGAACGATTGTCGCGACTGCGGATCCGCTTCGAGTACCTCGGCGAAAAGATCGAGTTCCTCGAGCGCCTGTGTGTCGTCGTAATGAACTTCGTCGATACACTCCGGCATTTCCCAGGTCGTCGCCGATTCTTTGATCGTGTCGACCCCGGCGCGGCGCGCAAGGAATTCCGCGTACTTCGGAAACTTCTTGAAGTCGGTTACTGTGCCACGTGCCGAATGACCGCCAAATCCGCTCATGCGGTTCTTTGCATAGATAGAAAACCCGAGGCGCGGGATTTCGCCGTCACAGGGAATGTCGATCCCGCATTCGGCCTGTTTGCGGAGGATGTCGACCATTTCGTCACGCGCCTGGGCGCGGAATTCGCCGCGGTCGACGGCCTTGCCCGCCTCCATGTCACCGAGCATAGCGAGCAGCCGTTCGGAGCGCGGCAGACTGCCGACGTGGGTGGTAAGAATGCGATCTTGACTCAAGCTCATCTGCTGCCCCCTGATTTTTTGCCACGGACACTCGTATCGAGGATCTGAAAACGAAATATGATCGACAATATTGTCGACAAAATAGATCGACACCAGTGCCGCTGTCAACGGTAAATGATAAGCTAGGCTTTCATCGCTCGGGCTTGGCGGCGCGACGCCCGCTACCTGGATTTTTCTCGATAGTGAAAGCTGTAATGTCCAATTCACCTCGTGACCGATAGCTCGACATCCGTCGATCGTGTTCTCGACGAGTTTCTGGAGCGCGTTCGCAGTGGGCGCTATGTACCGGGGCAGCGCTTGATTGCCGGTGATGTCGCGCGCGAATTGAGCTGCAGCCGCGCGCCGGTACGCGAAGCACTGCACGTCCTCGCCGGCGAAGGTGTTTTAGAAATGACGCCCAATCAAGGGGCGCGCATTCGTGAGTTGACGCCGCAAGATCTCGTTCACGGTATGCTCCTGCTGAAAGCCGTGGGGGCGCTGGGCATCGAACACGCTGCGCCAAAAATGCACCTTGCGAGCAACGTGAAACGCATCAAGGCGCAGGCCAAAACCGTCTTTGCCGCCGCAGAGCGGCGGCAACCGTATCCCTGGTTTACTGGCTTGATCGAATTGCACAAAGAAATAAACGACATCAGTGGCAATCTGTATTTGAATCGACAGGTTTTTGGTCGCGCGCATCTGGTATTTTTCAACCGCGAACTGGCTGAACGTCTACCGGGTCGGCACTGGGATCGTTACGTTCGCAACTACGAGATCATCATAGACGCCCTGTTGGCGGGCGAACCACGCAAAACCCGCTCTGCCTTCACTGGGCACATGTCTTGGGCGATCGATTTATTGCGCAAAGAATATCTCAAAGAATAGCTTGCGCGAGATAATGGTTATGCACCGACCCTCGCGGCCACGGTAGGTAGGTAGATCACCGCCGACGGGGCGGCCACAGAGGGTCTCAGAATCCTCGCGCTACAGGATATGCTGCGGGCCGTCGTGTGGCAGAAGACGGCATCCCCCACGATGCCCTTAGCATCGGTGTTTGCCGCGGCGCTAGTTGCTATCGCTAACCATGTAGTCGACGGCGGCTTTGACGTCATCGTCGGAGAAATCAGAGCGCCCGCCTTTCGGCGGCATGAGCCCGGCTTTGCCCATGAAGCCGTTAATCGCGTGTTCGTAGAGTACGTCCACGCCTTGCGTGAGACGCTCGTTCCAAGTCGCGCTGTCGCCTAGCTTGGGTGCCCCCGCGACGCCGGTGGCATGACAAATAGTGCACCCCGAATCATAGATTTCCTTGCCTTTGCCTCCTGTTTCGGCAGCCGCAGTTGTGGTTTCAGGTTCAGGTGTGGGTGCCGGTGTAGGTGCGGGCAGAGGTACTGGCTCAGGCGCTCCCGGTTTGTGAGTCTCAGCGGGGGCGTGTGCTGCTGTGCTCGCGCTCGGTTCTGCAGTGCTTGCCGCGACCGTAATCGTGTCCCCGCTGACGTTTGCACGACCCACCGGGGCGATGCGCGCACCGATCGCCTCGGCGTTTTCTTGGGTTTTGCGAAAGTCCGCGTAGACCATTTTCGCAAGGATGAACACGATGACGCCGATCAGTGCGAGACCGATCAACACCAGGGAGAAGTTACGCACGAAAAGTGCATCTTGTTGTTTGTCGTCCATATAGCCTACCTTCGTGATTGGTTTCTGCAAAACAGCTGACGCCGCGCACTTGCAAGCTCATGATTCAGTGTCGACGCTGCGTGACGGGTGCTCGAGCATCGCCATTATAGCGAGTGTCGGCCTCGACAATAAACTTTGGGTGCTCGCGCAGCGCGCCGTCCTGGTCATGGTGGTGCAAACCGACGCTATTTGTATACTACTCGCAATGCCCATTTGCCCCCATGTAAACTGATCATATTCTCCTGTTGCCCTCCCGGTGTAGCCGCCCGGAGTAAACTTCGGGTTCTTGCTGACTAAAACAGAAATTCTCCACTATGAGCATGCAAACGATTCGCGCCGAAGAGAACATCATTAGCGAGGCGCCTTACTACGAGCCTGTCGCCGATGAAGTAGACATCTTCGCTGCGGCTTACCACAATCAACTGCCGGTATTGCTGAAGGGCCCCACAGGCTGTGGTAAAACGCGTTTCATCCACTATATGGCTTGGCGTTTGCAACGACCGTTGATCACTGTCGCATGCCACGACGATCTGACGGCCTCCGACTTGGTGGGGCGCTATCTGGTCGTCGATGACGAAACGAAATGGATCGACGGTCCGCTCGCACGCGCCGTGAATGCTGGTGCGATTTGTTATCTAGACGAGGTTGTGGAAGCACGCAAGGATACCTCAGTCGTTATTCATCCCTTATGTGATGATCGGCGGGTACTGCCGATCGAAAAACTCGGAGAATTGCGACTTGTACCGCCTGAGTTTTGCCTGGTGGTCTCCTATAACCCCGGATATCAAAGTGTCTTGAAGGATCTCAAGCAAAGCACCCGCCAGCGTTTTGTTGCTTTTGAGTTCGACTACCCTGCGGCCGCCAAAGAGCAGGCAATCGTCGCAGCTGAGACCGGTGTCGACGCCACGGTAGCGCGACAACTGATTCGCTTAGGAGAAATGACGCGCAATTTGAAAGGCAGCGGTCTCGACGAAGGTGCAAGTACGCGCTTACTCGTCAACGCCGGCAAACTCATGACCGACGGTGTTGCGCCGATCGCGGCCTGCGATCGAGCAATCGCAAGCGCCCTAAGCGACGACGCAGAGGTGCGACACACTATTCACGAGTTCGCAGCAGCAGTATTTTGAGATCGCCTTTTCATGGACCCGGCGAAGCAAAATCTCTTCAATCGCATTCGTATTCAAAAAGACCTCGAGTCGATTAGCGGCGCGGCGCTGAGTCGCACACCGCAATTTGCGGAAGCGGTTATTGCGATCGCAGATCTCGCCGCAGACGACCAAGAATTTATCTATCATTGGGCGCGCGTTATATCGGTTTCGAATGACGAGTTGGCCGCGCATTTCATTAGCAAAGTGCCACAAGCATTCGCGCGCTTAAATCGCGGTGCCGTCGAAGAGTGGATAATTGTGGTTATGGACGCGTTTGATAAACGTGGTCTTGGCTTTGCGATCGAAGCAGTCGAGACAGTCGACGCGTTTGCGGAGCAATTCTTGGCAGGCCAAACCGATTGTCGCATCGATGAAGTACAAAGGTTCCTACAGCAATTCATTAAAGGTTTGGGCGGACGCGCGTTGCAGATCGCTCACAGCGGCGAGAACTATACAGACACCGAGCATATCTATTTGCAGGAACGCCTCGAGGTCTATCCTGAGTCGGAGTTGAACGGGGTATTGTACAAAGCTTTGTGCGTTTTTTTATGGGCTCAAAACCGTTACGGCACCTGGCAATATCATGCCTTGGAAGAAGCGATCCATACTTTAGAAGCGGAGCGGGAGTGGCCCGTTTACCAGCGTTTAGAAGCGCTGCGCCTGGAGGCTAAGATCGCCCTCGAGCTGCCGGGCATCGCGCGCGCAATGACCAGGCTCTGCGATGCCCTCGGCGGCGAGGATCCTTGCTGGGAGGTGTGGCGCAGGGGCGCCGCGGCCTTGCAGGATCCCGGCGCGACGGCACGGGACGCGCTGCATTTGGTGGTGAATTTTCGTGACCTCGATCTACCACGCATGAAGCCCTATCACGCGAGCATGTACCCGGGGCGCGTTCGCGAAGTCATGTTCTCGCGCATTCCGGAGGAAAAAACCAAGCTGCAAAAGGCGTTGGGCGAATTGCGTGAGCAACTCGACTCAGGATCACAAGACGAAGAAAATATTGCTGCGCCAACGCCTGGCGAAAAACCGCCGAGCCAATTCGAATTACAGCACGATGGCGATCAAATTCAGTTGAGTTTTGGCGATCAAGTGATCCCAACCTCGGACCAATTACATGATCTATTAGAGTCGATATTGCAAGATTTAGGCGGTTTAGAAGACTCCTATCTAGAGCAAGAAGGTCCTTCGGCACCTTATCCCGAAAACCACAGTGGTCGCACCGAAAGTGATGCCGGCGACGACGATGCCAATGATACTCCGACGTTTATGTATCCCGAATGGGACTATACGCGGCAACGTTTCCGCGAAGATTTTTGCACTTTGCGCGAACAAGACATCGAGGCCGACGATGAGGCGTTTGTGATTAAGACACGAGAGAAATATCGAGGTCTGTCGAAATCCATTCATCGCGCGTTCGAGGCGATCCTGACCGAAACGCGCAAACAAAGGCGTCAACAACACGGCGATGACGTCGATATCGATGCCCTGGTGGAAAGCCACGCCGACCGACGTAACGGACTCGAGCGGGACGAGCGCTTGTATAGTCACCTTAGGCAAACGTCACGCAGTGTCGCGGTGATGTTTATGGTTGACATGAGCGGCTCGACAAAAGGCTGGGTCAACGATGCGGAACGGGAATCGCTCATACTGCTATGTGAAGCGTTGGAGACCTTAGGGGACGACTACGCGATTTACGGTTTTTCGGGTCGTACGCATAAACGCTGCGAAGTTTATCGAGTTAAACGTTTCACGGAGAAGTATGGCGCGGTGGTGCGCTGCCGGATCGCGGCCATGACGCCTAAAACTTATACGCGCATGGGAGCACCGATTCGCCATCTCGGCGCCCTGTTAGCAGAGGTGCCAGCTCGCAACCGCTTGCTGATCACGATCTCGGACGGCAAGCCCGAAGACTATGGTAGTTACCGGGGGCGCTACGGTGTGGAGGATACACGACACGCCCTATTAGAAATCAAACAAAACGGCATCAATGCATTTTGCATTACCATCGATAAAGAAGCGCGGAACTACTTGCCGCATATGTACGGCCCCGCTAATTTCGCCGTGATCGACGATGTGCAGAAACTGCCGCATAAAGTTGCGGATATCTATCGCCGTCTCACGACTTAGCGGTCTAGCGGCCGAGAGAGTCGTGGTGAGGTCAGCGTTGCGCTGGTGGCGGGCCGGGGCGCAGCTGATGAGCGTGTCCGTCAACACGATATCCGGGCTAAGTTTTATCACCCGGTATATTATTAACGCGCGTCGTCTGCCGTGCGTGCTGCGCCCGTAGCTCAGCTGGATAGAGCGTTGGCCTCCGGAGCCAAAGGTCAGAGGTTCGAATCCTCTCGGGCGCGCCAAAACACAACACCCGGCGAGTCGTTTGCAAGGTGCTTGCTGGTTTTGCCCACACGAGCGCGCCGCAACCGCCACTGTCTCCCCAGAGTGACAGGTAGAGGCCCGTAACCGCCTTCGACGTCAACCGCTCTCGGAGAAAACCTCTTTATTATTCAAAAGGATATTTCCGAGCGCGCGCGGCTCTCCACGCCCGCTCAGCTAGGCATGGAAATTGCCTAAATGATACAGATTACGGAACAACGCAAGAATGGACTTCACGCTAGGCAATGAAACAACAACGCTTATCTGCCGCATCTATTAACGAACGGCGTAATTTCGAACGTCGCGACGTGCGTTGCAGCGCTTTGATGCGGCTCTCCGAAACGCTGACGTTTCGCGCCACGGTAGTGGATCTGACGGTCTCTGGCGCGCGCGTTATTTGCGATCCAAGTTTCGCTCTGTTGCTTGATCCGGACTCTGTCGCGTTTTTACCGTTTCATGCTTCACTGCAAATATCGATCGCGCTCGAAACACCCACAGGCACTACCCAAGTCACGAGTACCTGCATCTTGAAGCACTACGATTTGCAGCCCGACAACACCGCCCGCATCGGGTTGGTGTTCAGCGACCTGGGGGCGCTAGGATCAACGCTGATAGAAGGTTTTCTCGCCACACTCGACTAGCGTTCTGCGCCTCTTGTGGCCACCGCCCCCGCACACGGGCCCAGCGATTTATCACCGAGTTGGTTACGGCCGCGTTGCTTGGCGCCGTATAGGGTGTGATCAGCACGCTCGAAGGCAGCCTCAACGCTATCGCCCGGTTCGAATTCCGCGATCCCGACAGAAACGGTAATCGGCACTTGTTCAGATTTTGACAGGAATCTCGACGTCGCGATCCGCGCGCGTAATTTCTCAGCGCTTTGCTCGGCGTCCTCGCGGCTCGTTTCCGGTAAGATTATTACAAACTCGTCGCCCCCGTAACGCGCCACATGATCACATTGGCGCGTGTTTTGCTGTAGCAAGGATGCCACGGAAGCTAAGACCTTATCCCCGGCAGCGTGGCCACATCTATCATTGACGTTTTTGAAATGGTCGACGTCGATGATTGCTAGAGACAGGGGTTTTTGGTAGCGTCGGTGACGGGCGAATTCACGCGCTAAAGCTTTACTATAACCGAGGCGGTTCAACACCCCGGTTAGGGGATCGACCAGACTTTGCGCCTGCTGCTCGGCGAGGGCCGTGCGCAGCTTTTCCGTTTCGCGTTCGAACGCCGCAAGTTTTTTTTCTACTTCGCTGAGTTCAGTGTTGGCGTTGGAATGTCGTGCCTGCGCTTGAGCTGCGAAGTCTTCGATACCAGATTCGACCAGCTGCAAGTTACTTGTTACTAAGGCTTTTAGCTCGTCAAGATCTGCTTCCTCACCGATAAGCGCGGTCAGGCTCGCAAGTTGTGAGCTTATGTGTTGGCTCAACAGAGAACTATCTTTGGCGGTATCGGCGTGCACGATGCCGGCATCCGCGAGAGAGGCTTTAAAGCTCTGCAAACGCTGCGTGATGTCAACAAGAAATGTTTTGAGTTCAAGGATTTCTTGGTTGAGATTTACATTGCGATCTTGCAATAGAGACACGAGTTTCTCGATGCAATCGACGAGCTCCTCCAGCGTGCATGCCGCGCTCGTCTGCTGCCACAGCTCGTTGACGTAGGCGTCACGATCAGGTGTCACGGCAAGCGTCCCGATCATCCCAAGCAAGTGATCACGCGTCTGTACCGAGGCAACTGGTAAGTTAGCTCGTCGCGGTGGATCTAAGCGCACGATGGCATCGACGAGCTCATCGACTATGTGTTGGATGTCGGCTGCTGTGCGACGTTCTTTGATGTGACGACTCAATTGCCTGAGGTGCTCGTCAACGGTTTCGTGTTGACCTTGAAAGGCGAGCGCGATTTTCAAAACGCCGCGCTGTAAACGCGTGATTACTGGCGTCGCAGAACGCTCGGAGTTCTCAGGGTTAGTCATTGCAATACTATGCCGTGGGGCAGGTGAATTTGTCCCAATTCGCGCCGAGTGGTCGCGCGCAATCAATAAGATCCTAAGCCTACTTGATGTAACGACAGATACTGTGTCGGCCTTTAGCCGCCAAATCGTCTCGCGCCCTACGTCTTTTGTCTCGATAAGTGGCGCCATACCACGTGTACAGGCGGTCGCGATGGCGATATCTCACCGCCGTTCCTCTGGAACGCTTCCTCAGGCTGCACTCGGTAAGAAACCCGCCTTGAATGGGCCCATCAAGTTTGTGTGATCACGGTCGACCACAAGAGCTGGAATTGCTCGTCACGATGGCGATAGTCGGCGCTGCGGCTTTAAATGGCGGGAGAACGAATCAGCGCGTGACTGGGATCACAATCTTCGCGACTGCGACTACGTTCATCACCAAATCACCACCGCTCGGCGGCACAAGCGCGCTTTTTTGCGCATGAAAAACTAGAGTTTTTGTTCATGAACAAGATCACGCAACACGGCTTCACGATTCTCGAGCTGATGATGACCGTGACGGTCGCTGGCATATTGCTGGGCGTCGGTGTTCCAGCGTTGCAGGATTTCGTACGCGCGAACCGCTCTGTCACTGAAGTGAACAATTTGCTTAAAGGCATGAACCTCGCACGTTCGGAGGCGATTAACCGTGGTGTAGAGATCACTATAGCGCCTTCGTCGGGAGGCGATTGGACAGTTGGTTGGAGCGTTGGGATCGACGCCGACGACGATGGCACGTTTCCGGAGGCGGGCGAGACCGTACTGCGCCGCTTCCCGGCGGTCGATAGCCTCAGCTTCACCGCAGCACCGGCGCGCGTCGTGTTCAAGGCCACCGGCGAACTCGCGAATGTCGCCACCGCACAGAATTTCACGGTCGTACCCGCCCACTGTAATAACGTCCGTAATCGCCAACGTAACTTGGCGATCATGTTGGCCGGCTACGTCGACTTAACTAAATCGAACTGCCCTTAGCCTAGGGTTTTCCATCTCCGTGCGAATGATTGTGACCATGCAACAAAAAACGACCACCCAAGAATCGGGTTTCACGATGATCGAGGTGCTCATCGCGTTATTAGTTTTAGCGCTTGGCATCTTGGGTCTCGCAGGGCTGCAAGCAACGAGTCTGCGCGGCGGGATGAGTGCGCAACAGGCTTCACAGGCAACCTTGATCGCCTACGACATGATGGACCGCTTGCGCAGTAACCGCAGCGCGGCGATCAACGGTACATATAATTTGGCGATCTCCGACGCCGCGCCCGCCGGTGATGGCGTAGCGCCGCTGCCCGATGACGATGTTGCGAATTGGTTCAACTTCCAAATTGCACAACTACCGTCGGGTGACGGTGCGATCAACTGCTCTAACGCTGGCATCTGTACGGTGCGAGTCCAATGGGACGATTCGCGCGCTGACGACCGCGCAGGTGCAGCGCAACGGCAATTTGTCTTTACCAGCCAGATCTGAGGGAGGCAACGCTTATGTTGATCGTAAAGCACCATCTCCGCGCGCCTCAAACAGGTTTGACTCTAATCGAACTCATGGTCGCGATGACTTTAGGTTTGATCATTATGGGCGCTGCGGTACAGGTTTTCTCCGCGAACAAAAAGTCTTATCGCCTCAATTCCGCCCTCGCACGGGTGCAGGAAAATGGTCGTTTTGCTATGCAAAGCATGGCACGCGATATCCGTATGGCAGGCTACGTCGGCTGTCGTAGCCGCGTGCAATTCGCGGTAAACAACGTTGCCAACGGTACGCCCCCAAACGTTGACCTTGCCGAAGCGCTCGAGGGTTTCGACAGTGGCGCGGGTTGGGGTTTGAGCAGTACCTCCTTGGTCGACACTGAAGGTAATAGCTTGACGCCATGTGACGCCACGGCGGGCGCGTCTGCGACCTGTCAGGTCAGCGACATTGTTCGCCTTGGTCGTGGCTCGGAATTTTTCAGTGCTTTGACGACCAATATGGCGTCGCCGTCCGACACCTTGGCGCTGCGCCGCGCGGATTTCGATCGCTTTGACCCGCCGGTCGCAGTTAACGGTAACGCACCCACACAAGAAGACTTGATGCTGATTACGAACTGTTTGAACGCAGATGTATTTCGAGTAAGCGCAGTTTCTCACGCTTCCGGGGCGACGACGATTACACCAAATGCTGCGCTAGGCGCCGCGTATTTGGGCGGCGGTGCCGCTCAAGGTGCGCAGCTGATGTCGCTCGTGGCGGCCACCTACTTTATCGCTGACGATGGTGGCGACCGAGATGGTGACGGTAATCCCGATCCGATCTCCGCGCTTTATCGTCTCGGTGTTACCGACGGCGGCGCGGTGCCCCCCGCTGTGCGTATCGCTGAAGGTGTGGAAATGATGCGCGTCACTTACGGTGTCAATACTACCGGTGATGAATTTGCCGATGATTATGTCACTGCCGCGCAAGTAAACGCCTCGACAACTTATGAATGGTCGGACGTCGTCAGCGTGCGTTTTACCCTTCTGATTAAGAGTACTGAAGACTTTGTTACCGATGTGCCAACGCCGGTGACTTTTGGCGCGACGACCATTAACGGCGGTAGTAACGCAGACCGCCGCTTACGTTTGCTGTTCAGTCAAACGGTTGGTTTGCGTAATCGCGTGCCCTAAAGGAGAACGTGATGCAGTTCGGCAAACACAATTTTCACTGCGATCAAACCGGTGCGGCCTTAGTCGTTGCTTTGATCATGTTGCTCATCATGACCTTGCTCGGTGTTTCCACTATTGATACTACGGTGACGGAAGAAAAAATGGCCGGCCAATATCGCAATCGCCAACTTTCTTTCGAAGCGGCGGAAGCGGCGTTGCGCGAAGGTGAAGCGACGGCCATCGCTTTCCCTGTTTACGAGCCTACGGATGGTTCAACTGGGCTCCATTTACCGCCGACGAGCGGCGATCCGGTATGGGAGGCTAGTGGGACGACGTGGTTGTCGGCGACGACGAGTCTGCCCGGTGTGACTTTGGCACAGGCACCTGCGTATACGACCGAATATATTGCCTATGTACCGCGCGATCCATTTTGCGGCATCAGTAACGAATCTGCGCAACAAGATTGTGGGCGTTACGCCTACCGCGTAAGTGCGCGCGGCTGGGGCGGCAATACTGTTGCGCGGTCGACCGTGCAGTCCACCGTGATTACGCGAAAATGATCGATCGCTCCCAGTTCGAGTTACTAGTTATTAGAGAGTGAAGCGCTATGAATGGAATGAAATGCGGGAAATTACTGGAGCGCCTTGCGCGTGGAACCTTCGTGGGGGCATTGATCGCCACGTGGACCAGCGTTGGGGCCACTCTAGTCATTCCCAAACGTCCGATATTTCTCGCCAACGACGTGCAAGCAAATATTTTTTTCGCGCTCGACGATTCGGGGTCGATGAATTGGGAAGTCCTTAAATCTGATGCCGCGACAAAAATACATACCGCTGCACCGAATAGCGGTAGTCTCGATTACTCACCAAATGATACGACTGAGGATCGCGAATGGTGTGTCGAGTACAATGTGTTAGCTTACAATCCGAGTGTTACTTATACGCCGTGGACCGGTGTCGACGAAGCGGGCAATGCCTATACGGATCAATCTATCTCTGCGGCGCTGGTCGATCCCTATGATGCCGACGGTTCTACCCGGAATTTATTGAACGCAGACTCGACGGGATATGCGGTCGGTTATGGGCTGTGGGTCGATGGCGATGGCAGCAATCCAGCCGACGGTGAATATCAAGACGGCGAGTGCCCAACGTTACCTAGCAGTGGTTCAGGTTATACAACGCGTGCGGCGGCGGTCACGGATCCTCGTTGGATTTTTGTCGATACTTTAAGCGCCACGGAACAGACGAATTTTGCGAATTGGTATTCGTACTACCGTAAGCGCGAATATGTCTTGAAACGCGCGGTGTCGGATTTGGTGCAGAGCTCCGATCAACGCATGGGTTTGGCGACTTTGCATAACAACAATTCTGTCGGCACACCGGTTACCGACATGCAGCAACAGGCGAACAAAGATGCCCTGCTCAAAGAGCTGTTTCGCATTGACTCCTCGGGCCTAACGCCACTGCGCGCCTTATTGCGCAATACGGGCCGCTATTTCGACCAAACAGACAGCCTCTCCCATGCCGCCCTGGGTTTCTCTAATGCTTCGCCTATTCTCGATGCGGCACGGGGCGGTGAATGTCAGCAGAACTTCGCGATTTTGTTTTCCGACGGTTATTGGAACGGGAGTAGCCCTAGCGTGGGCAACATGGACGGCGATAATTCGAGTGCCTGGGATGGTGGTCCTCATGCTGATAATTATCATGACACGCTCGCGGATGTGGCCATGAAGTACTACGAGAAGGACTTATCCAGTCTTGCCGATAAGGTGCCCGTGATACCCAACGTCGATGACAACGATGCCCAACACCTCGTAACCTATGCCGTGTCGTTCGGCTTAAAAGGCACTTTAACCACGGTGCCGGCTGATCATGATCCCGCGACCCCGCCGCCGCCGTGGCCGCTACCGACAGCGAACGCGGCAACGACCACCGACGACATGTGGCACGCGGCATTTAATGCGCGCGGTTTGTTTTTATCGGGACAAAATCCGCAGCAGCTGATCGATACGATGGCTGCCGCGCTCGCCGAGATCAGCTCGCGCAGTGGTTCCGCGTCAGCGGTGGCGGCGACTTCTCAGTCCGTGCAAGTCGGTACCTTGCTATTCCAAGGTCGTTTTGATACCGATAATTGGCACGGCGATCTTCATGCGATTGAGTTTCTGACTGACGGTTCTTTTGGGAGCACAGTGTGGAAAGCCGCGGAGCATATTCCTGCGGCCGCGGGCCGCAACATCGTTACCTGGGTGAATAACGGCACTGTCACGGGCGCAGAATTCCAATGGGGCAATCTTACCGCTGCACAGCAGTCGCAAGTCGGCAGTCAAAAAGTGCTTAACTATATTCGCGGCGACCGTAGCGGTGAGCAGAAGAACGGGGGCACGTTGCGCGATCGAACCTCGTTGTTAGGGGATATTATTTATTCGTCACCGATCGGTGTCACTAAACACGTAGCGAAGCCGCCTTACGCGTTTTTCCCGGGTGCTGAAGGTGGCAGTTATCCGGCTTATTTACGTGCCCGCGACGCGACCCAAGGGGTTGTCTTTGTCGGCGCCAACGACGGCATGCTGCATGGTTTCGATACCGCGAGCGGTGCCGAAGTTTTTGCTTATGTGCCGCAGGCGGTGTTCCCTAAGCTGGCCTCATTGTCGGATCCGAATTATCAACATGATTTCTATGTCGATGGTGCGCTGGCATCCGCGGACGCTTATGTTTCGGGAAGTTGGAAGCGCATGCTGGTTGGCTCCCTGGGACGTGGTGGTAGGGTGGTGTTCGCTTTGGATGTTTCTACCCCAGGGTCCATGGATGAGAGCGATGTCGAATGGGAAATGACCCACGCTGAACTCGGCTTAGTACTGGGGCGCATTCAAATCGTGCGCTTGCGCGACGGCAAATGGTATGCAGTGACGGGTAACGGCTATAACAGTACTAGCGAACGCGCTCAATTATTTTTCATCGATCTTGCCGATGGCTCGGTGGACAAAGTGATCGACACCGGTGTCGGTAGTAGCGCCGCCCCCAACGGTTTATCGACGCCGGCATTGGTCGACACCAACTATGATTTCATTTACGACTACGCCTACGCTGGTGACCTCCAAGGTAACTTATGGAAATTCGACCTCACCGGCAACACCGCAAGCAGTTGGTCGCTGGCCTTAAGCGGGACGCCGTTGTATACCGCGCTCGATACGGACGGCAATCCGCAAGCGATCACGGCGAGACCCACGATAATTCCGCATTCCGACAGCGGCTATATAGCCTTGTTTGGGAGCGGCCGATATTTCGCCGACGGTGACAATATCGTACCGGCGGCAAACGCGCCCGTTGATACGTTCTATGCGATACGTGACAGCGGCAACCCGGTGCCATCGGTTGGCTCGCGGGCGGCGCCCGGATCAGGCTCTCAACCAGCTACCGTACTGCAACCGCAAGAAATCGTCAGTGTCGATAATGTAACGTACTCGAACGGCAGCACTAGCCACACGGAAACGGTTCGTACCGTCTCAACGAATGCAGTGAATTATGTTTCGCAGCACGGGTGGTATTTCGACTTGGTAGAGCCGGCGCATGGCCGCAAGGGCGAGCGCGTCATTACGACGGCGTTTGCATGGTTGCTAAACGACGTGCCGATCGTAAGGTTCGGGACATTCGAACCTGTGCCGGGGTGTGAAACGGCCACCGGCGTGACGTGGGTTTATACCTTGAATGCCGAATCCGGCTCTGAACTTGGCTTCGCGACGGCCGATATCAATGGTGACGGCATCGTCGACGCCGCTGACGGCGGTACCGATTCCTCGGGTAATGTGCATTATGCCGGTGGACGGCGCGGATTTGGTCCGGTCATCGCCGACTTTGGCTTCTTTGGCACTGCCGACGGTAAGCACGGCCACGTCGTCGGTAGCAGTTTAGATGGCGGTGTCGAGAGCGAAAAGCTTTTGATAAACAGCGTTACGCTCGGGCGCCAATCCTGGCGTCAGATCGAATAAGTGCAATCAAATGGAGTGCGACAGAAAGTGAAATCGATTAGGTCAAAAAAAATTGGCGTCATCGCCCTGGTGGTCGCATTGCTCGCCCCCGGCGCGTTTGCGAACGGCCTTTCATTCAAACGCTTCGGCACGTTTCATGGGGCCTCGGAGCATGGCGATTGGCTCGTTATCGAAGACGAGCGCTACTGGGTAGGTTCCGACTTGAGGGTAACGTTCCTAAGCGGCTTAACAACGCGTGATCCGGCGGATATTAAAGTAGGTACGATAGTTGTTTTCGACGGCAAAATACGCGATGGCAAAGCTTACGCGATCAACCTACGCGAAGTCGCAAGTATGCCGCAAGAGGACGATCCAGAAACCGGGGTACAGCGATGATTAAGCAGCGGTATTCACGGCGAGAAAGCGGTATAACGCTCATCGAGCTAATGATTGTGATTGTCATCGTCGGCATTATTGCCGCGATTGCTTACCCGAGCTATTTTCAATATAGCCTACGCACCAAGCGTGCGAATGCAATCGCTGACCTACTCGAAATGACGCATATTCTCGAACGTGAGTTTACCGCTACGGGGCGCTACGACGATGCTGGCAATGCCGGCAATTTGCGCGCCGGCGTGCAAATGATCGATCAATCGCCACAATCTGGTAGCGCTGCATACAATATAAGTTTTGTCGCAAACTCACTAAATAGCACCCAGTTCATCTTGCAAGCGGCACCCACAGGTAGTCAAACCAAGGATACCGATTGCGGCACTATAGGTGTGAACGCTCAGGGTGTGCGCTGCATACTCGGGGGTAGCAAGTGCGATAATGGTTCAGCCGCTGCAGCAGCGGCTGTTGCGGAGTGCTTCTAACAATGAAAATGGTCTTTTGCACGCTCGCACTAATGCTATGCGTCGTGATGCTAACTGCGACGGCGGGGCCGGTCTATAGGTGGACCGATGAGCACGGCAACGTGCATTTCAGCAGCCAACGGCCGCCGGGCGTGACGAGTGAAAAAGTGCGGGTTAAAACGAGCAAAATGGATCCGCAGGCACAAAAGCAACTCGAAGTCCTGAAAACCGCGAACGACGAAGCGCGCAAAGCGCGTCTCGAACGCGCCGCCGAAAAAAACAAGCTCGCGGCTGAAGCGACGGCGCAACGAGAGCGTTGCATGCGCGCCCGCGCGCAGTTAGAAAACTTAACCACTACGACACGCGTCTACAAAACCGACGACGCGGGTAGGCGCGTTAAAGTTGGCGAAGAAGTACGCCAAGAGAACATCAAAAAAACCCGCGAAGCGGTGGCAAAATACTGCGCCTAGCGTCAACACTACGGACGATGTAGGGGGCAACGCAGCTAAGGTTTTCTCCTAAGTCCGACAGACCGCTAGCCTGGATTCGGGATAGGGATCGTCGAGGGCGCGGCTAGTTGTCTGAATTTTCCTTTGCGACTAAATCTTCAGCGACTTTAATCATCGCGTCGTAGCCACCCGCCGACGTCGGCGACGTGCGATATTTGCCGTTGACGATCAACGATGGTACGCCGTCTATACCGTAATCCCTGGTTGCTTTGATGGCTTGGCGAACTTTGCGGTCGACGCCAAAAGAACGAAATGCTGCGCGAAACTCGGCCTCGTTTATGCCCTGGCTCGCGGCGAACTTGATCAGTGCTTCATCGTCCACTAGGCGCCGCCGCTCTTCATGCAACGCGCGAAATAAGGGTTCATGCAATTGTTCGAGCACACCGATCGCTTCGGCGGCATAATATGCCCGCGCATGCACGAGCCAGTTTTTGGCAAAAATAGCCGGCGCACGTCGAAACGTCATGTTGTCGGGTTTGTTGTTCTGTAGCCATTCTTTTAGATGCGGTTCAAAGGCATAGCAGTGCGGGCACCCATACCAGAATAGTTCCAGCACTTCGACCGTATCGCCGCTTTGCGTTACCTGCGCTGGTCGAATGCGTTCGTAGTGTTCGCCAGCAGTAAATTTTTGTTCTGCACTTGCCGCACAGGCACCGAAGAGGAGCGCCAGCAGGGTGATAAGGTGTGGCCGTTTCATATTAGGAATTCCAGTTCGAACTGCTCTCGATTAAGGCTAATGCGTGGCCTAAAGGTTCCCCTAACGCGTTACCCCGGAGCCGCTCGGAAATACTACTGTGGAGGCCGCCTGCACGGTCGCGTGCCCGTGTGCTCCTCGCCGACTGCGCGGCCGCTTGCAGCCGACTTTCCTCGTGAGGGTTTTCAAGTGGCTCCTAGGGCTTAATGAAGCGCGGAAATAAATTTCGCGACCGATTCGATTTCCGCTTCGCTCATGCGCGCGGCGATCGTGCGCATCATAGCATTGGGATCCGTGGTGCGCGTGCCGTCGCGATAGGCGCGCAGTTGCAATGCGGTATAGGTCGCGTGTTGGCCGCTTAGCGCCGGGTAGTTTGCCGCTGGATTGCCAGCACCGCTAGGGCTATGGCACGCCATGCAGGCAGGTACCCCGGATTCCTTATTGCCACCCCGATAAAGCGCTTCGCCGAGTGTGATGTCTGCCACGTCAGCGCTGCCGATTTGCGGCGCACCTGCGGCGTAGTAGGCGGCGATATCTTGCATATCTTCATCGCTCAGCGGCGCGACCATCGCATTCATATTGGGATTCGTGCGTGCTCCGCTGTTAAACGCCTGCAATTGCGTGAACGTGTATTGAGCATGTTGGCCGGCGAGCTTGGGCCACTCCGGATTAACGCTGTTACCGTCGGGACCGTGACAGGCGCCGCAGGCCTGTGCTTTCGCCGCACCATCACCGGCAAAGCATAGTGGCACCCCGATTATGGTAACCCCAAGTAGGGCACCCAAAACCATCTCCAGCCACCATCTTCGCGCAAAGATCATTGTTCCTCGACCCATCACTCTATAGACTCCCGTAACGAGTTTTCATTATATAACGTGCGCGTAGCGTGTGCCCAAATCCTACTGCGGTAGACTTCAGAAGTGTCGAATACCTTCTAAGCGCGCATCAACTTCGCCAGTTGCCGCCCGACACGGGTCGGGAGGTCGCCTTTGTGGGGCGCTCCAACGCTGGGAAGTCCAGCATTATCAACGCGCTGTGTCAGCAGCGCATCGCGCGCACCAGCCGCACACCGGGTCGCACCCAACAGCTGGTAGTTTTCGATTTAGGCAACGACCATCGCCTCGTTGATCTGCCGGGCTTTGGTTACGCAAAAGTTGGCCGCGAAATGCAGCAACATTGGGAGCGCGTTCTAGCGCGTTATTTGGAAACGCGGCATGCCTTGCGCGGCTTGGTGCTGGTAACCGATATTCGACATGTGCTGCGCCCCGTGGAGCGCCAGATCGCGCACTATTGTGCGGTATCGCCCGATCTGCGTTTGCTGATCGTTCTCAACAAAAGCGATAAAGTCTCGCGCCAAGCGATGCACTCGGCGTGCAAACAATGGCGCGCAGCGGCGGCGGAAGCGGCGTGGCGTTTGGAACTTGTCGCCTGCTCGACGGCGAGCGGCGCTGGGATCGAGACGCTGGCGGACATGCTGCGTGAGTGGTTTAGCCAGCCTTGAACCTTGAATGCCGTCCCACTGAGGATTCTAGCTTGAAAGGGCGCAGCATAAGAAAAGGCCCCGGTGAAATTGGGGGAAACCGGGGCCTTTTTAAGATTGCCCGGGATGGGGAAGCCCGGGTTAGCTCCGTCCCGGGAGGGTAACGGAGACGTTCATGGGAACGTATCGATATAGACACAGCACGCGGCCAAAGGTTCAATTCTTATCGCCGCCCCTTAGTGGTACCCAAAGAAAGGCTATAATTTATTGAAATAAAAGAAATTCTACAGAACTCTGCAGGACGTTATGGGCCTTTTCCGACGCGCGACCATCGACCGGTCAGCAATCGCTTTATATCAACTAAGTGGCGCAGCCGCAGCGAGCGCCTCTCGCAATACCCGGGCTAATCGGCTTTGTCTTGGATCCCGTATTTGCGTCGGAATTTGTCCACCCGGCCAGCCGTGTCGACAATTTTTTGCTGCCCGGTATAGAACGGGTGGCAAGCCGAGCACACGTCTAAGGTGAGCTGTTCGTCGGCGAGCGTCGAACGGGTTGTGAAACTATTGCCGCAACTGCATACGACTTTCAGATCTTTGTAGCTCGGGTGAATGTCCGCTTTCATCGCTTCTCCAGCCGTCAGGCGCGGGCCATGGGAGGCGCAGGATTCTAGGCCCCGACACCCCCTATTGCAAGCACCAGCCGGAATATTGCACGACGCGCGCTACGTCGGCCTAAATCCGAGACACTGCTAGTCGCGTTTGAACGGAAGCACCGCGGCACTGGTTTTGCGTTGGTCGCAAATTGCGCGCCGACCGCTTAGTTGTTCGAGATTATCGAGCAGGCCGTTCTCACCGAGTACCTTTTCCCACATCATGCCGGCGATGTGATCGGCGGCTTGCAACGCGTTTGGTGCACGTTCTCGCACGTGATCGATTTGCCATTGCAATCCGCGCAAACGTTGTTGTCGATCGAGCGGCATCGATTCGATTAACGCATCGATCATCTGCTGTCGCGCGAGCTCGAAGTTATGCGGTTTATCGAGCGCTAATTTTGCCCAGTGGTCGAAATCGAATTTATCATCAATGTTGTTATTGCTCATGAGACATGTCTCGCTACGAAGTTCAGCCCATGGTGCAAGCACCTCCTGTTAGGATAAAGAGGTCAAGTGTAAGAATCTTGTGAGGCACGCCGCGATGTGACCGACTAGTCATTCGCAAAATGGGCTATCACCGGAGCGTGATCTGAGGGCCGTTGCCAGGCTCGGGGTTCACGATCGATTTCGCAACGGTGCGCCCGCGTCGCGAGCGCCGCGCTGGCCAGGATGAGATCGATGCGCAGGCCATGGTCGCGCCGAAAGGCACCCGCACGATAATCCCACCACGAATAGTGACCATTCACTTCCACGAAATTCCTGAAAATATCTACGAATCCAGTTGCCATGATCTTCTGCAAGCTACCGCGCTCGGGTTCGCTGCACAGGATTTTTCCGCGCCATTTGTCAGCGTCGTGCACATCGCGATCGTCTGGGGCGATATTAAAGTCTCCGACCACGACCACCCGGCCGTATTGGGCGATCAAAGCGGGCAGCCAGTCCGTCAGCGCTTGCAGCCAGGTAAGCTTGTAAGCATACTTTTCGGTACCAACCGCGGCGCCATTGGGGACGTAGAGATTTAGCACATACCCATGTTGCGTCGCGACACCCAGTATCCGCCGTTGCGGATCCGAAAAACCGGGGATCTCAGTGGCAACCGCTTCGATCGGCTCACGCGAGAGCACCGCAACCCCGTTATAGCTCTTCTGTCCCGAGACCGCGGCGCTGTAGCCCACGTCGGTAAAGCTGTCGTGAGGAAAATCAGGGTCCTGGATTTTAGTTTCCTGCAAAGCAAGGTAATCAGGCCGCTGCGCGTTGAGCCATTTTTCAAGGTGTTCTTGTCGCGCGCGAATGGAATTTACATTCCATGTTGCGACTGAAAACGTTGCCGGCGGTGGATTCACCGCGCGCCGCGCTTAGACACGAAAGCCACCATGGCGGCGTCGCGCAAGAAAATCCATCAAATACATACCGAGACCAAACGCGACGAGGAGCACGGCGATAAGGCCGACGAGCATGGGTGTCGGCCAACGTTGCCCACTGCTGGGGCGCATGCGGTTGCCTGGTGTCGTCGGCTCGCGACTTGAAAGCTGTTTGTTTTTTTGCAGCGCGGCTTCTAATTGACGCTTAAGTTTCAAGTTCGCTTTTTCGAGTTCTGATGTCACGGTACCATCGCCGCTAGTGGCATGGGCGGCGCTGTCTTGCAACTGCTTGATTGATTTCTCAAGTTCAGTGATGCGCACCTTGTCGGCAGAAAGGTCGCTTTTCAGGCGGGTATTTTCTTGCAGCAACGCTTCCAGCTCGTCCGCCGCCGCCGTACCGGAGTCATTATTGCTAGACGTAGGCGCGGTGACGCTTGCTTCGAGCGCCGCAAAGCGCCTCTGCAGTTCTTCGTAACGTGCTTCCAGGGCGCGGAGTTTAATGCTCGCGGGTTCGTCCTTCATGAGATATACGAGGTCTACCCACCCCTCGACGCCGTCCTCATCACGTACCTTCGCGAGGCCCCCGTCGCGCGCTAAAATTTCCACCCGACTAGCGGTGGGTACAACCTTTAATATGGTGCTGCTGAGATCTCTTGCTTCGTGGATCCCCATCAGCAACTTATCAACCACATAAGCTTCTTCCGCACTAGCCACCGCTGTGAAGACTATTAAGATCGCGTACCAGCCGTGCCATACGGCAGGTCGGGTAAACCAGGATAGGGCGTGAGCATTTCTCCGAGTATTTCTCATGGGGCCGTCTTGTACAGGCTGTGCGGTAGCGGATGATTCTACCCTATGCTAGCAGTCTGTCGGACTTAGGACGACCCTACTGCGGCCGCACTTAAGCGGCTCCTGTTGCCGCGATTTCTCGTTACATAGCACAACTCAGCGCCTCGAAATCGCAGAAAAATGGCCTCGCTTAACCAAGCCGCCTCGCTACCGGCCCCGAAGTCCGACAGACTGCTAGCCCGGATACTGCACCACGCGCTCGTTCGGCACCGCGGCCCCGGCTCGCTCAGTGCCACCTTCAGCGTAGCCACAACGACGCTGAGGATTCCAGCCCGGCGCCCAAACGTAGTTGTCTTTCGCTAGCATCCGCGGTCCTCGCGCCAAGCACGTTCCGTACGAAGCTGCTGCGTCCGCCGGCAGAACTCAGTCAGCCGCCAAGCGCAGTGCTATCGTTGCTAAGATTCCGAGCACGCCACCAATGCTCAGGACGAGATAGGTGCCGAGCTGCCAACGAATGCGGCGCAATAGATCGGCTTCTAGATGAATAGAGAGGAGAAACGGTTGGTCCCGATTCGGGGATGCGCACAATACATCGACGGGCGGCGCGGATCGCAAGTGCTCACGTTGGCGGTCGATTGCAGCAGCGGCTGTTTGCCGCACCGCGCGCCACTCCTGGGCATCGATCTGGCCATCACTATTGGTGTCAAATTTCTCTAGCAGCGTGCGCTGATCGGATTTCCAGCCGCGCAACAGTACACTCATTTCAGCACTACGGTCGAAGTGCATGCCCGCCCCGCCGTGCGTGGTGAACCAACCGAGCGCGAGCAAGGGGCTATTGGGAGCGATGATGTCTTCGCGGTAACGGTAGGTGCAACCGATGCGATCCAATCCGATCCGACTCTCCCAGCGCTTCGTCTCAGGGATCCGCCCCGGATTGTGCGAACGCCCGAACCAGCGCGTCGAGCTCGTGGGTGTTACCGTCGCGCCCTCGGGATCGATGACACAGCGGCCGGTCCCATCGTTTAAATGGAATAAGTTATCGCTCGTGTCGCGTTCGATGGTGCGCCATTCGGAACCACTGCGGCGGCCGTGTAGGCCGGTGCGTTTTTGCTCGATTTCATAGCGATACCAAACACAAGGGCGTAGCGACAAGGGTGCCCGTACGGGATCGCCATCGATCAACTCCGCGTGGCCCTGCAACTCTACATATCCTTGTGGCGCTGAGCGCAGAACCGCGGTTGGCGTGTCTTCCAACAGCCGTTTTTGTTTCAGAAGCGCCAGGGAGCGCCAGCTCGCAAAAACCACCACGCCGATGGCGAGCATTAGCGGGAAAAAAAATTCGCTTCTCGAGGCAGCGGCAATAGCATCCGCCAACCAGTTAAACACGGCCAGGCCAAATGTTTAGCTAAACAAAGATTTGAGATTAACGTCAGTTGTTTCTTCTTGGGAGAACTCCAATAAGTCGCGAGCGCCGAAGCCAAACCAGCGCGCGATGATGATATCCGGAAAGTTCTCGATGCGGACGTTGTTCAAGTTGACCGATTCGTTGTAGTACTCACGGCGGTCTGCGATCGCATTTTCCAGCCCAGTGATGCGTTGCTGTAGGTGTTGAAACTGCTGATCCGCCTTCAGCTCGGGGTAGTTCTCCGCGACCGCAAACAAATTGCCGAGGCCAGCTCTTAGGACCGATTCGGCGGCCCCCAACTTACCGAGGTCGCCCGCTTCGCGAGCGGCAAAAACAGCAGAACGTGCCGCGGTGACGCCTTCTAATGTGTCGCGCTCGTGTCGCATGTATTGTTTGCATACTTCCACCAATTTCGGCAATTCCTCGTGGCGTTGTTTGAGCAGCACATCGATGTTCGACCAGGCTTTGGAGACATTGTGTTTTAACGCCACCAGACCGTTATAAATCGTCACGCCATAAAGCCCGAGTGCAACGAGCAAGGCGAGAACAATCATTGTCGAAATATCCATGTTTTCATCTCCTACCGGTTGGGGCGGCGTCGCCGCAGGCGGTTGAATGCGTCGAAAATCTAACAGCGGAGCGCTGCTACCGCAATATCGTGTTAGCGTCGCATCGGTGTTCGGTCTTGAACCTAAAACCCTCAATTGATCGCTGCGAGCTACCGGTCATTGGTGTACCGATGATAACGAGTCTCTCAGCTTCACGCCTTGGGTGAACGTCGCTACGACCTCCAGCGCCCGTCGCGCGCGACTCACGGCTGTAGCGCCAGCGTAATCTGTTCGTAATGTCTTGAGTAAATTCTAAAAGCACGCACCGTCGCGCGCGTATCAGCCAGTGAGACGATTAGATAAGCAACTCCCGGGTAAGCCGCGTAGCCAAGATCTCGATCAGAGGGCCACGCCGACGTATGCGGATGGGAATGGTAGATTCCACACAGTGCCTCGCCACGTTCGCGCATGCCACGCAAAGCGGCGAGTTGCGCGCGCGGAGCCATGAAAAAACTATCGGCTGGCGTTTCGGCGATGTTATCGACGGGGTAGATCGATGCTGCCATTTCAGCGCTGCCGCCAAAAAGCCCGCAGGTTTCGATCATCGGGCTTGCTTGCGCATGCCCCACCATTGCGGCGTACAAATTTTGGGGTAAATGAAATCGCGCTACGATGTTGCTGTCGCGCCGCATACCGGGCAACTCGGATCGCGTTGGAAGCGCATGCTGTGCCACTCCATTGATAAGCCGTCAAGCAATAGCAAGCGTCCTTTAAGGTTCGTGCCGATATCCATGAGTACTTTGAGCGTTTCTAAGGCTTGGATACTACCGACGACGCCGAGCAGGGGTGCGATCACGCCAGTCTGGGTGCACGTTTCGTCGAGATCGGGACCGGCGTGATAGAGGCAACGGTAACATGGGCTATCACCTTGGCCGGGAAAATACACGCTTACTTGTCCTTCGAAGCGTATCGCGGCGGCGGATACTAAGGCTTTGCGATGGCGATAGCAGGCCTCGTTTAAGGCAAAGCGAATAGCGAAATTATCCGTGCCGTCGACAACGACGTCCACGCGTGCGACTACGGCGTCCAACGCCGCGCCTTCGAGCGCGTGTGGGATCGTCTCGACTTCGACGCCCGGGTTCAAGGCGCCCAGCCGAGCGGCTGCCGAGTCTACTTTTGGGTGCCCGAGATCACTGGTCATATGTATGATTTGGCGCTGCAGATTGGAAAGTTCGACGGCGTCGAAATCCACTAAAATCAACTTGCCAACGCCCGCGGCACCGAGATACAGCGCCGCCGCTGATCCGAGGCCGCCGAGACCAATGATGGCGACACTGGCGTCCAATAGTTTTTGCTGACCGAGAATATCGATTTCCGGCAGCAAAATTTGGCGGCTATAACGAAGCAGGATTTCGTCATCCATGTGGCAAGACCACTGCAAGTAATACCTTGGGTGAACTGAGGTAAATAGTCCGGGTTTGGCGCTGCTGCCACCAACATCCCGAATAGACAATCGGCGCCGCGTTAAGTTTAGTCATCACCTGGCTCAGCCACGCGCAATCATCTCGGGCGATCACGGTTTCTTGCGCGCCAGGTATTGCCGCCAGTGCAAAGGCCGGTCATCTCGTCGTCCGTGGCGCCGATGCCGAAAGCGATCGCTATAAATAGTTTCCACGCTATTCGCCCAGTTGGGATTTTCTTCGCCCCGCGCCTCGCGGAAGTTTGCGTCGCAGTAGGCGTAGAACCCGCGCGCGAGGCGTTGCCCGGGTGTGCAACTCAGCGCCAAGTTGGCATCCCGCAGCGTGCGCTCAATCGCTTCGAACCCGACCGCGTCCAAATCGTAAGTCACTATCAATCGATCGCCGTCGAAAATCTGTTCGGTGATGCCGTCTAGCCGCCCCAAGCTCGTCCTGCTCGCGGCTTGCTGCGCTGCGCTAGGGGGGGTGCTCAAACGGATGCGTCGCCGCCGTAGAACGGTCGCGTCGCTCACCGCGCGCCCCCGCTGACGCGTTCCAGCCCCGCGAGGTCGGACCACGTCTCGATGGCGTCGTACCCTGCTGCCTTGAGCTGTCGACGCACCGCGCGGCCCTGGTCGGCGCCGTGCTCTACTAATAACCAACCCTGGGGGCGCAAATGATACCTGGCCGTGTCGATAATCTGTTCAAGATCCGCAAATCCGCGCTGCGCTGAAACGAGCGCTGCTCGCGGTTCGTGGCGGACGGCCGCATCCAGGGTGAGATAATCTTCAGCGGCCACATAGGGAGGGTTTGCGACGATTAAATCGTAGTGCGCTGGTGCTAAGCCTGAGAGCCAGTGGAATTGCGCAAAATGAATATTCTTAAGGCCCAGTGCGCAGGCGTTAGCGTGGCCAACGGCGAGCGCGGCCCGAGATCGATCGGTCGCCAGCACATTGGCGTACGGCCGTTCCTGTGCCAACGCGCAGGCAATCGCGCCGCTGCCGGTGCCGAGGTCGGCGATCCAAGTGTGTGATGCATTTGCGCAATGTCGTAATGCGAGCTCTACAAGTCGCTCCGTTTCCGGTCGCGGGATCAATACGGCTTCGTTGACGAGGAATTTGCACGACCAGAATTCTTGGCGGCCGACGAGATAAGCTACGGGTCGCCCGGTTTTACGGGTCGTGATTAAATCCGCGAATTGGGCTGTTATGCGCGCGCCGAGCGCTTGATCGCGCTCACGTATCAAGCCGACGCGATCGCTTTGCAAACACCAGGCGAGCAGGAGTTCCGCGTCTAGCCGCGCACTTGACGTGGGTGCAAGTTGTTGTGCGCCCCACTGCACAGCACTTGCAACGGTCCAGGTCGGGATCACCGGGCGACCTTGTCGCGATCGTGCCTGTCGTTCCCCCGATAACGCTTGGGATCGCCCTCGTCGAGACAAGCGACGTCCGGGTAGAGCATTGCACCTAAGCTTAGCGTGATCATGCGCCTCCTTACGTGGTGGCCAATTGCGCCATCAGATCCATCTGGTGCTCCTGCCGTAAGGGTTCAACGAGTTGGTCAAGATCTCCAGCGAGGATCTCAGTGAGCTTATACAATGTCAAACCAATGCGGTGATCGGTGATCCGACCCTGAGGAAAGTTGTAGGTTCTTATGCGTTCCGAACGGTCACCGCTACCGACGAGCGAACGACGTGTTTGCGCTTGGGCGGCGGCTTGTTGGTTGCGCTCATCCTGCAGGAGACGAGCCTGCAGCAAGCTCAGTGCGCGGGCACGGTTTTTATGTTGTGAACGTTCGTCTTGGCACTCGACCACGATACCGCTCGGCAGATGTGTAATGCGAATCGCTGAATCCGTTTTATTCACGTGTTGACCGCCCGCCCCAGAAGCCCGAAATGTGTCGATGCGCAAGTCGTTGGCGTTAATGTCTATATGGGTGATTTCGTCGGCTTCTGGCATGATTGCCACCGTACACGCCGAGGTGTGAATACGTCCTTGCGATTCGGTTTCGGGTACCCGTTGTACGCGGTGAGCGCCGGATTCGAATTTCAGACTAGAATACACGCCACGCCCTAGCACCCGCGCGATTATTTCTTTGTAACCGCCGTGCTCTCCCTCATTGCTAGTAAGGATCTCGACTAGCCAGCCTTGCCGTTCGGCGTAGCGTGAATACATGCGAAATAGATCGCCGGCGAAAATGGCGGCTTCATCGCCGCCGGTGCCAGCGCGCACTTCGAGAAATATATTGGCCTCGTCATGAGGATCTTTGGGCAGCAGTAGGCGGTTGATCTCCGCTTCGAGTGTCGTGAGTTGTGTATCGATAGTTGCCGTTTCTTCGCTGGCAAGTTCGCGCAAGTCGGCATCGTCATCGCTCGTCATTGCGTGTGCCTGGGCGCGCTCCGCGGTTAATTGACGGTAGCGCTCGAAGCAAGAAACCACTGGATCGATCTCGGCCCTTTCGCGCGCTAAGGTGCGAAACAAGGTCTGATCGGCTACCGTCTCGGGGCTGGCGAGCAAGCCGTCCAACTCCTCGCGTCGATCACGCAGTCCTTGTAGTTTGTCGAGCACCGAGGATTTCATCGGTCCTTATTATCCTGTTGCCTTAAGTCGAGTAATTCGTGCGCATGTTCTACAAAGTCAAAGCGACCTTCTAGTAGCGCTTCACGGAGTTTTACCGTCGGGCGATGAATAAGCTTATTCGTCAAACCGCGTGCGAGTTGCTCCATCACCTGGAGTGGGTCGTCGCCGGCCGCAATGCGACGCGCGGCTTTATCGAGCAACGCTGCGGTGATGTTGTGAGCGCTGTTGCGATAGGTAATGAGCGCCGCGTTGCCGTCATCCGCCTGCATGCGGTCGAGATACGCTTGAGTATGCAAACTGACTATTTCTTCAGCCTGCGCCGCCGCGCCCGCGCGCAATTCGAGGTTTTCGTTGATCACGTTGTTGAGATCGTCGACGGTGTACAGGTAGGCGTCGTCGATTTGTGCGACTTCGGGCGCGATGTCTCTAGGCACGGCGAGATCGACCAAGAATATCGGATCGTGGTGGCGTGCGGCCACCGCGTTGGCGACGGCGCCGCGAGAAATAATTGGCAGTTCGCTTCCGGTTGAACTCACAACGATGTCTGCCGCGGGCAAATGTGCGGAAATGTCGTTTAGTGTGATGGCCGTGCCGTCTACTTTTTCGGCGAGCTCCACGGAGCGCGCCACAGTGCGGTTTGCGATGACGATCGAGCGAATGGAGTTCGCGCGCAGATGAGCTGCGACTAAAGCAATAGTATCACCGGCGCCGATCAACAACGCTGTTTTGGTAGCCAAATTGCCGTGGATCTGACCCGCAAGCCTGACGGCCGCATACGCGACAGAGACCGGCGTATGGCCGATGGTCGTCTCGGTGCGCACCTTTTTTGCGACCGAAAAGGCATATTGCAGTAATTTATTCAGCGCCCTGCCAACGGTCCCGGCGGTGACGGCGCTACGATAAGCGCTCTTAAGTTGGCCGAGTATTTGCGGCTCCCCGACGACCATGGAATCTAAGCCGCAGGCGACGTTCAAAGTGTGTTTAATCGCCAATGCACCGTCTAGATCATAGAAGTGAGTGTTTACTATTGTGGGATCTAAACCTTTAAAATCGATCAGCCAATCGGCTACTTTGTTACTATCATTGCCGGTGCCCGCAGAATAGACCTCGGTGCGGTTACAGGTGGACAGGATCAGCGCTTCGTCGACCGTCCCGCTAGCACGCAAGCTGGCAAGCGCAGCCGGCAACTGGTTTGCACCCACCGTAACCCGCTCGCGAACATCAATCGGCGCGGTTTTATGGCTCACACCAAATATTATGATCGACATACGACTAGCCCGAATATTGCACGAGGACCGCGGATGCTGCGGCAGCAAGCAAGCTTGATTCCATTTGCGTCGTGGCCTAAATCATTGCTGGCTTATGAAAATACCTATTATCTCAAGCTATTGGCACAAGCGCAGCGAGCGCCTCGTGCAATATCCGGGCGAACCAGTGCGGTGCAAATTGCATTTCCCGATACGTCACCATCAAACGATGAAAAATTCCATAGCATCAACCAAGTGGCACGAACTCAGTGAGCGCCTCATGCAATATCCGGGCTAGGGGTTCGATCCAGGTGTTACAGTGTAATTACACCCAGTTTGTGGGCAAAAACGCGTGGGTTCGTCCGAGCTCTGGGCTCAACTGCGTTATAGTTTAGCGCATGTAAGTCGATGTAGTGGCGGTATGTTGAATTCAGATTTCTTCACACCTGGGCGCGGGTTGCAGCTAACTCTCGTGCTGTGTGTCTTGCTGTCTGGCTGCGCCAGCGTGTCCACGCCCCCGCGGGATGTTGGCAACGAGCTCGATAACTCTTTCTTATTTCAATCCGAAAGTGAGCAAGTCACGCTAAGCGACGTACCAAGCGCTAGTTACGACGACGATCCTTTATTCCGCCTCTTACTGGCGGAGTTCGCCGGACAGCGAGGGCATCTCGAGCTGGCCGTGGAGCACTACCTGGAGGTCGCCCAAGCGACACGTAATGCCGATCTGGCCGAACGCGCGACCCGCGTAGCGGTCTTTGCTCGCGACGACGCGGCTGCCTTGGTAGCGGCGAAAATGTGGGTTGCGCTGCGACCGGACGATCTCGATGCACGGCAAATTTCTGCTGCGATGCACATTCGTGCTGCCGACCCAGACGCAGCGCTCGCGGATTTGGAGTACATACTCGCGGCTGACGGTGGCGAAGTCGGCTCGAAGTTGCGCATGGTGGCGAACCTGTTGGGTCGTGAAGAAGATAAAGCCACCGCACTCGCCGTGATGGAAAAATTGTTGCAGCGCCATCGCGACAATCCCGATGCGTTGATCGCCTATGCGCTGCTCGCGATTCGCGCTGATGAGCTCGACAAAGCACGCGCCGCAATGGAGGTCTTGGTCAGCAAGACTGAGATCAACACCAATATCGCCGTTGCTTATCTCGCGGTACTGCAAAAGCAGGGCATGGTGGGGGACGCAATCGCGTGGCTCGAAACGGCGTTGGCGCGCACACCCGATCAATTCGGTCTGCGGTTGCTGTACGCACGCTTACTGGCGGAGAACAATCGCTTTGATGAGGCAAGGACGCAGTTTGGTTTGTTGGCCCGGGAACAGCCTGACAACACGGACGTCACTTTTGCGCTTGGATTGCTGAACTTGCAGGCCAACGACGTTAACGCGGCGACCGAGAACTTCAAACGTTTGGCGCTGGTTGAAGAACGGCGCGATGAAGCAATGTTTTATCTCGGTCAGATTGCGGAGACGAAGCGTCAACCCGAAGACGCGTTGGCGTATTACCGCCAAATCGAAGCGGGCGGTAACTATTTGGCAGCCCAAATACGAATTGCCTTATTGCTCTCCACCCGCGATGGGCCGGCGGTTGCACGCGCACACTTGCGTGCCATCGAGGTTCAAGACGCGAGTGAAAAAATGCAAATCCTGCGGGCCGAAGGCGAAATTCTCGCGGAGCACAAACAATACGACGCGGCTATGCAGATCTATGACCTGGCGCTAGCCGCCGGTTACGACATGGAAATGCTGTATACGCGCGCGATGCTCGCCGAACGCATGGGGCGACTTGATATCCTAGAGGCCGATCTGCGCGCGATTTTGGCGCGTGAACCGGACAATGCCCAAGCCTTAAATGCCCTCGGCTATACGCTCGCGGATCGCACCGATCGACTTGACGAGGCACATAGCTTGATTACCCGCGCGCTCGCGATCAACCCCAGCGATTTCTACGTCCTAGATAGCATGGGTTGGGTGTTGTACCGGCTCGGTCGTTTGCAGGAGGCGGTCAGCTATTTGGAGCGCGCACGGGCGCTCAAAAACGATCCCGAAGTAGCCGCTCACCTCGGCGAAGTACTATGGGTGATGGGCGAGGAAAACCGTGCCCGCGAAGTGTGGGAAGCGGCGCTAGAATTAACACCGAATGACGAAAAAATTCTCAAAGTAATCAAACGACTAGCTAAGTGAGATGGTGGTTTTTAGTGCTCCTGCTTGGGGCCTCGGGATGCGCAAATTTCAAATTCCCGCGCCTCAATACCGGCGCCGATTTAGATTCAAAGACCCAAACTGAATCCCGTTGGCGCGCACACCAGCGCAGCGTCGAGGCGCTCGAAGAATGGCGTATCGAGGGACGGATCGCGGTTCAGAGTGAAGCGGGGGGGGGCAACGCGCGACTCTATTGGCAGCAACGTGCCGACGCCTTCGATGTACGCATTGTGGCGCCGTTCGGGCGGGGAACGTTTTTGCTCAGTGGGGATGAGCACCGCGTTAGCCTCATGACGCCAGAGAATGAATATTATGTCGCGGACGACGTCGAAAGTTTGATGGCGCGCCATTTGCAGTGGTCGTTGCCGCTTAACGGCGCGCGCTATTGGGTGCGAGGAATACCAGTGCCTGAGATGCCGATAGCGAATTTACGTCTCGACGACGAAGCGCGTCTAAGCGATCTTGCCCAAGCCGGTTGGCGTATTAGTATTTTGCGTTACATCGCGGCGGCGGGTACGGATTTGCCCGGCAAGATATTTTTTAATCATGACGAATTCAAAGTACGCATGGTGATCGCCAAGTGGCAAGTGGCTCCGCTGTGAACGATTTGCGCTGGCCGGCACCGGCTAAAATCAATTTGTTTTTACACGTAGTTGGCGCCCGCGCCGATGGTTACCATGAACTACAAACGCTGTTCCAGTTTTTGGATTTTGGCGACGAGTTACGGTTTGAAATACGTCCTGACGGCCGCATCGCACAGACTAAGCCGCTACCTGGTATCGCGGTGGCGGAGGATTTGAATTTGCGTGCGGCGCGCCTCTTACAAAAACATAGTGGCTGCAGCATGGGTGTCGATATAACGGTCACGAAGCGTATTCCTGTAGGCGGTGGTTTAGGCGGCGGGAGTTCCAATGCTGCGACCGTCTTAGTCGCTCTCAACGCGCTGTGGGACATCGGTTTATCGCTCGAGGAGCTCGCCGAGATAGGTTTGCAGCTCGGTGCCGATGTGCCGGTGTTCGTGCGTGGCCATTGTGCTTGGGCTGAGGGGGTCGGCGAGCGTTTGACGCCTATGGAAGCGGCCGAAACGCCGGTGTTGGTGGTTTGCCCGGGGGTGGCGGTGGCGACTGCTGTGGTGTTTCGGGCGCCAGATTTGACACACCATACCCCACCCATCAGAATCCAGGGCTTTTCAATGGCACAGACGCGCAACGATTGCGAACCGGTCGCACGGCGCTTATTCCCCGAAGTAGGGGCAGTGCTCGATTTTTTGGCGGCGCATGCCCCTGCCCGCATGAGTGGAACGGGCGCGTGTTGCTTTGCGCTGTGTGAATCGCGCGAAGAAGCGCAGGCATTGGCCGCAGTCGTGCCGGCGAGATGGTCAAGTTTTGTCGCCGAGCGTCGCAACCATTCGCCCTTGCATGAAATGGCGGCGCGGGTCGAACGAATAGAATTGTGATTTTACGGTGCGTGCCGTCGAGAGCCCCGAGCGGACGAGATGGTCGTAGCGGGCGCATAGATTTGATCTCGCGTCTACAGATTACTGGGGTGTAGCCAAGCGGTAAGGCACCGGGTTTTGATCCCGGGATTCCCAGGTTCGAATCCTGGCACCCCAGCCATTCATTACGGAACAAGCCAAGGCTAATGTTAAACCGCTCGTCGATCATGCTATTTGCTGGCAACTCGAACCAGAGTCTGTCGCGTTCTATCGCCGCCCACCTGCAAATTCCGCTTGGCAAGGCGACCGTCAGTCGCTTTAGCGATGGCGAGGTAATGGTCGAAATCCGTGAAAACGTCCGCGCCCGAGATGTTTTTGTACTGCAATCAATTTGCAGGCCGACGAGCGAAACCTTAATCGAGTTACTGGTCCTAATCGATGCCTTACGACGTGCGTCGGCGGCGAGTATCACCGCTGTCATCCCCTATCTCGGTTATGCGCGCCAGGATCGGCGAGTGCGCTCCGCGCGTGTCCCGATTACCGCTAAAGTCGTTGCCAATATGATCGTTAGCGTGGGTACGGATCGCGTGTTAACGGTTGATCTGCATGCTGATCAGATCCAAGGTTTCTACGATATTCCCATGGACAATGTCTACGCGTCGCCGGTTTTGCTGGGCGACATTTGGAAACATCGTTACGAAGGATTAATGGTTGTATCACCAGATGTGGGCGGGGTGGTGCGGGCGCGGGCGGTTGCACGACGCTTAGATAACGCAGATTTGGCGATAATCGACAAGCGTCGCCCGCGTGCCAATGAAGCGCAGGTTATGAATATTATTGGTGACGTTGAAGATCGCACTTGTGTATTGGTTGACGATCTCGTGGACACTGCCGGGACCCTGTGTCAGGCGGCGCAGGCGCTGAAAGCACATGGCGCACGTTCGGTAGTGGCGTATTGCACCCACGCGGTGCTGTCGGGAAATGCGCTTGAGAACATCGGCGAGTCGGTATTGGATGAACTGGTTGTAACAGATACCATTCCTTTGTCTGCCGATGCCCTGCGCACAGAACGGATCCGGTCTTTGACGGTCGCCGGCTTGCTGGGTGAGAGCATCAACCGGATTAGTTCCGGGCAGTCATTAAGTTCTATGTTTATCGACTAGTAACGTTCATGCGCAGCCAGCGAGCCGCCGAGCTTTGCCGATGAACTTGGGTTATTTCGATTGGTCGCGGTCGGGTAACAACGCAAATTTGATACATACGGAGTCCTTAGAGTGGAACAATTTGAAATCAGTGCAGAGCCGCGTGAAGTGCGAGGCAAGGGTGCGAGCCGCCGCCTGCGCCGCGCGGGCAAAGTCCCCGCCATTTTATATGGGGCAGATCAAGAACCGACAAACTTGCAGCTCGACCACAACGATGTTTTGCGCCATGCAGAACACGAGGCGTTTTACTCTCACGTTTTAACGCTGAAGGTCGCGGGCAATGAGCAGCGGGTTGTCATCAAAGATATGCAGCGTCATCCCTATAAGCCCTTTATTACACATATGGATTTTCAGCGCGTCAGCGAAACGACGGCCTTGACGATGCGGATCCCGATTCACTTTATTAATGAAGATAATTGTGCTGGGGTGAAACAACAAGGCGGCGTAATTAGCCACCAAATGTCCGATCTCGAAATTATTTGTTTACCGAAAGATTTACCGGAATATGTAGAGGTCGATGTCGAAGCGCTAGAGCTCGGTAACACGATTCAGTTGGGCGATCTGCGGTTGCCTGATGGTGTGCAAAGTGTGGTGCTGGCGCAAGGTGGTGATGCGGTGTTGCCGGTGGTATCGGTGAACGCCCCACGGATCGAAGAAGTCGACCAAGCTCCTGAAGATGAGATGGACGTCGAACAGCTCGACGAGGCACCGAAAGACGAAGATGACGCGGCGGCGACGGAAGAGTAGTGCTGGCGCGCGTGCCGGCAGACTTCAATTTATAGCAAGCGTAGGGCGACTCCACTGCAGCGTCTTTATTTGAACTTCACATGAGTTGCGTGCGTCTTGTTGTGGGGCTAGGTAATCCCGGGCGGCGCTACGCCAAAACGCGTCACAACGCGGGTTTTTGGTATATCGATCGCTTAGCCCAACGGGGCGGCGTTGAATTTCGTGCCCTACCACGTTTTCATGGTGAGATATGTCACGCCAGATCGCGCGAGCATACCGTGTACATGCTCAAGCCAACGACGTATATGAATCGCGTCGGCATGAGCGTCAGCGCTTGCGTTAAGTATTATCGTTTCATGGCCGGCGAGGTTTTGGTCGTTCATGACGAACTCGACCTTGATGTTGGCACGGTGCGTTGTAAACGCGGTGGTGGTCCCGGTGGCCATAATGGCTTGCGCGACATCATTGCTGTATTGGGGCGAGAATTCTTGCGCTTACGGATCGGCATCGGCCGCCCGCCAGCACCAATAACCCCCATCGATTATGTGCTTGGTGTGCCGAGCGTAGGGGAGCGTGAGGCGCTCGAAGAAGCGATCGATCATGCGTTGGCAAACAGCGATGCCTTGCTGGACGGTGAAATCGATCACGTCATGAACATAATTAACCGCCGTCACTGAAATGGGTTTTAAGTGCGGGATTGTTGGTTTGCCTAATGTCGGAAAATCGTCTCTTTTTAACGCTATGACGAGTGTGACGATCGCCGCCGAAAATTATCCTTTTTGTACGATCGAACCGAATCTCGGTGTGGTGCCGGTACCAGATCCGCGGCTGCACGCGATCGCCGCGATCGTCGAGCCGCAAAAAGTCGTGCCAACCACAATGGAGTTTGTGGATATTGCCGGTCTCGTTGCTGGCGCCGCACAAGGCGAGGGTTTAGGGAATCAATTTCTCGCCCACATACGCGAGACGCAAGCGATCGCGCATGTTGTGCGCTGCTTTAGCGATGACAATATCGTGCATGTGGCGGGCAGGATCGAACCTCGAGCTGATATCGAGGTGATCGATACTGAGCTCGCGCTTGCTGACATAGACACACTAGGACGTGCGTTGGACCGTTTGCGCAAACAAGCGAAAGCCGGCGCTAAAGATATTCACGCGCGCGTAGAAATACTGACCGGCGTCGAGGCGCGCTTAAATGCCGGCACCGCAGTGCGAGAGCAGGGCTTAGACGATGCTGCACGCGACGCGGTGCAGGAGCTGCAGCTATTGACGGCGAAGCCGGTGCTGTATATCGCGAATGTCTGCGAAGACGAATTAAGTGACAATCAGTATGCTCGCGAAGTTACTGCCTACGCTGAAGATCGAGGCGCACAAGTCGTTGTTATTTGCGCCGCACTAGAAGCGGAGCTCGCGGCACTGGAAGATGACGAACGGGTACAATTTCTAGCCGATCTTGGACTCGCGGAACCCGGCTTGAATCGGGTTATTCGCGCGGGCTATGAGCTCTTGGGATTGCAGACGTTTTTCACTGCGGGACCGAAAGAATGTCGCGCCTGGACCGTACCTCGACAGCTTAGAGCGCAACGCGCTGCAGGTGTAATTCATACCGATTTTGAACGCGGCTTTATTCGTGCCGAGGTGATTGGCTACGATGACTTCATAAGCTATGCAGGCGAGGTAGGTGCACGCAATGCAGGTCGCTTACGACTGGAAGGCAAAGACTACGTACTCGCAGACGGCGACGTAATTCATTTTCGCTTTAACGTCTAATTCGATGCAGTTACGGTGGCGCGGTCGTAAGATCTCAGGTCTCTAAACTCACAATGTAATCCCACTCCGCGGCGCTTATCGGCATAATGGATAAACGGTTACCGGGTTGTACGAGCGGTACTTTTTTGAGTGCAGGAGCCACCTTCAATTCACCCAATGGAATGGAACGTTTGAGCGCACGCACGTATTTCACATCGACTACCACCCAGCGTGGATTGTCCGCAGTGCTTTTTAGATCGAAGTATTTACTCTCGGGGTCAAATTGCGTTGGATCAGGGTAGGCGTCTGAGACGATTTTGATGACCCCGACGATACTCGGCGTAGTGCAATTTGAATGATAGAAGAATGCTTGGTCGCCGCGCCGAAAGTCGTCGCGCATGAAATTGCGGGCTTGGTAATTACGGACGCCGTCCCACAGCGTTGTTTTATTCGGCTCGCCTCGCAAATCTTCGAAGCTGTAGGCCGCGGGCTCGGATTTCATCAGCCAGAAATTCATGCACGAATTCTAGCAAACTTGAATTGCAAGCGATCTCAGCTAATCACCAGCGGCAGCTGCGCTTTCGCGGGCGATACATCAAATAGGCGTCCTCCACCGTGCCGCTGTCTGCCAGCATCTTGAACCAATGGCTCAAGAGTGGAACTTCTCGGAGCGAATCAGGCTTCCCGCTGGGAGCGGGCGTGCACACCTTCGCTAAACCAGATCGGTTCCTGGGTTTACAAATTATCGGCTCAAGGATTAATTGGCCAACTAGCGTACACCGCAGAGGACACCAAGCTCAATTTTAACAAACCACAGCGCGCGAAACTGCGCGCGCGTCGCCACTCTGCGCCCAATCGACCTATTGCGTGGATAAGCGGGTTGTGTTACCGCGTGCCAGCGCATCCATAATTTTCTTATGGATGCGATCGATTCCTGCGCCAAGATCCGTCGAAACGGATTCATGTTGACGACGAAAATCAAGATACTCATGCGCGATATTCAACGCCGCCATCACGGCGACTCGCTCACTGCCAATGACTTTACCGCTGTCGCGCTGCTCACGTAACTTACGGTTCAGAAATTCAACAGTGGCGAACAGTGCTTCACGCTCGTCTTCGGCACAGCCGACGACGTACTCTTTATCCATGATAATAACGGTTATCGGCTGGACCACGGCGTTCATTTAGGGAACCTGGTTAATTATCGCGTTTCCATGGCTTTAAGCCGTGCGATCATCGCTTCGACACGGCTTCTAGCCTGCTCGGTTTTTTCTATTAGCAATGCACGCTCAGCCGCGAGGGAGGCTTGTTGCGAGCGCAATGCTTCGTTTTCAGTAGTGAGATTCTCGACAGTTTTGATGAGCTCATCGACGCGCGTTTCCAGTGCGGCGAGTTCTATTTGCTCAGGATTGTGCTCATTCATCGGAATGCTTGTGCAAGCCGTCTAGTCGTGAGGTTGCTCCAATATAGAACCGGTCCCGCACTCGGTCAACAGGCCCTGCGGCGGTGGTCTAGTGTCCTGTCCCACAAATAACTTTCACATTCCACTGCGCGCGGTAGGGTGAAGGCGACGGACTTATCTCTCGGAAACACGCTACTACCACATCGTCGCTCGCTGTGCTGCTGCGTCCTTACGGCTGCCGGTCCCCCGCCGAGAAGCCGGTCATCAGAAACTCAACTCGAAGCGAAATATGGAACGACGATCTTCTAGAGAAGGCTATATTTGGCGTGCACCTATCGATCAACGCTGGCTTAGGGGCGCGATCCGTTCTTCTTTGTGGCATGTAGCCGTGGGATAATCCTCCTCATGGGAATTGACGTGGATCAACGGCAAGACTTTTTCGCCTTGGCTTACGATGAAGTCGACGGTGCGCTGGCTGCGCTCGGTAGCCAACTTGAGGCGGCGGAATGTCAAGGAACGCTATGTGGCATGCTGTGTTCGCGCGAGGAACTCGACGTTTCCGCATGGGTGCGCCAGTTGGTCAACGATCCGCACGTATCGGCCGCTGCGATATTGGGGCAACAGCAGGTATTGTTACGCCTCGTGCAGCTTACGATACGAGGGATCTCGTCTCGAGATTTTACCTTGGGACTTTTGCTTCCCGATGACGAGCAAACGCTTGCCACGCGGGCCGATGCTCTCGGCGCGTGGAGCCGCGGATTTGTGTTCGGATTCGGTTTAACCGGAACACCTTGGGACCAAATGAGTGCGGATGCGCAAGACTTCCTGCGTGATCTCGAGCGCATTGCGAACATAGAAGACGGTGAGATCAGTAGCGACGCCGATGAACACGAAGAGCGGGAAAAGGCGTATGTCGAATTGTGCGAGTACGCTCGCATCGGAACCATAATGATGCACGAAGAAGCACAGGCGTTTAAGCCCCAACCAGGTACAACGTCGTCCACGCTACATTGATGAGACGAAATAATGGACAAAAATGAATTTAAACGTCGCCGTAAGAAATTAATGGATATCGTCGATGCCGATGGGATCGCGATTCAGCCAACTGCACCTGAGCGGGTACGCAATCGCGACGTTTATTTTCCTTACCGTGCAGATAGCGACTTCCATTATTTGACGGGTTTCCCAGAGCCCGAGGCAGTGCTGGTGTTAGTGCCCGATCGCCCGCAAGGCGAATATTTACTTTTTTGCCGCGAGCGTGACGCAACTGCCGAGACGTGGCACGGACGGCGCGCCGGGCTAGAGGGGGCTTGTGAAGAATATGGGGCAGACGACGCCTTCCCGATCTCCGATCTAGACGACATTCTGCCCGGTTTATTGGAAAATAAGGAACGTATTTATTACTCCATGGGACGCTACCCGGAGTTTGATCGCAAATTGCTCGCTTGGGTTAACCACGTCGCGGAGATGGGTAGAGCCGGAGTGCATCCACCTGATCAATTTTTCACTTTAGGACATTTCCTGCATGAAATGCGTTTGTATAAAAGCCGCTCTGAGCTCAAAGCGATGCGGCGGGCGGCAAAAATCACCGTTGAGGCCCATCAACGCGCGATGAGTATCTGTCGTCCCGGTTTGCATGAATATCAAATCGAAGCCGAGTTCATCCACACTTTTATGCGTGCCGGGGCGCGTGCGCCTGCATACCCTTGCATTGTCGGCGGTGGTGCGAATAGTTGTATTCTGCACTATACCGAAAATGCGGAAGTACTTAATGACGGCGACTTGCTACTGATTGATGCCGGGGCTGAGTACGACAACTATGCGGCTGATGTGACGCGAACATTTCCGGTTAACGGGAAATTCACCAAGCTACAGCGCACTATCTACGAGATCGTACTCGATGCACAACTCGCGGCAATCGAAGAAGTGCAACCGGGCAATGCCTGGAACGATCCTCACGATGCCGCCGTAGAAGTGATCACTAAAGGACTTCTCAGTTGCGGCATTTTGAAAGGTCGTGCGCGGTCCCTGATCAAAGACGAAGCGTACAGGCCGTACTACATGCATCGCACGGGGCATTGGTTGGGTATGGATGTACATGATGTCGGTGATTATAAAATCGGTGATGAATGGCGCACGTTTGAACCCGGTATGGTCACTACCGTCGAGCCGGGCCTCTATCTATCGCCGACGATTCGTGGTTTGGCTAAACGCTGGTGGAACATCGGCGTGCGTATTGAAGACGACGTGCTCGTGACTAAGGACGGCCACGAAGTATTGACTTCAGGGGCACCTAAGACCGTTGCGGATATAGAAACGCAGATGCAAGAGGCTCGTGCCGCATAATTTTGATTGTTGTGTCGTCGGCGCTGGTTTTACTGGCATTTCCGCCGCGCTCGCGTTGGCACGTCTCGGACTACGCTCGGTGGTGCTCGACGCTAGCGCTGAGACCGACGCAATAGTCTCGGCGAAGGATACTCGCGGACTCGCGTTGGCCCTCTCCTCCGCGCGCGTACTTGCGGCGCTTGATATATGGGCACAATTGAAAACCGTAGTTTCTCCGCTTAGCGAGATCCATGTTAGTCATGCGGGCCATTTCGGTATTACCCGTTTGCGCAGTAACGATCTGGCGTGTGGAGCACTGGGTTATGTTTGTCCTGCTGAGAAGTTGCGCGAGGTACTGTGGCAAGCAGCACTAGCATGTCCTGATATCTCATTGTGGCGCGCCACGGGAGTCGCCAAAGTTTACTTTGAGGCAAAGCGGGCGATACTGACCGTGGAGCGAGAAAATTGCACCGAGACGATCAACGCGGCTTTACTGATCGGCGCGGACGGGCGTGACTCTCGCGTGCGCGAATGTCTCGGCATTAAGGCCAAGGTACGCGATTATCGGCAAAGCGCTATCATTGCCAACGTCGATGTCTCACGACCGCAGCCGGGTGTCGCCTATGAGCGCTTTACCAGCAGCGGCCCTTTAGCGATATTGCCGCTCGAGGGACGCCGCTACGTGGTCGTCCGCACCGCTCGCGCAGCGCAAGTGCCGAAGCTTCTTGCCCTCTCGGACCGCGCTTTCAGTGCGGATGTCGAGCAACGATTTGGTTTGCGGCTAGGTCGCCTAAGCAGGCCCAGTGAGCGTGAGCCGCACGAATTGTTGCTCTCTCTCGCGGCGCGGTTCGCATTACGGCGTGCCCTGCTCATCGGCTCTGGCGCCAGCACCGTGCATCCGAACGCTGCGCAAGGTTTGAATCTCGGCTTGCGCGATGTGGCGGCCTTGCACGCCATGCTGGCCACGACCTTGGCCGCCGCGGGTGATATCGGCAACGAGCCGGCGGTGGCGTCTTTCGCGAACAAGCGACGGGCGGAACACAGACGAGTAGCGGGGTTTACGGATTTACTCGCTCAGTCATTTGGATTTAGCGGGCCCTTAGTGGGCGGTCTCGCGAGCGCGACGATGCTGACACTTGACCTGGTAACGCCACTGAAACGTCGCTTTATGACGCGCCTCATGGGGTTGCGGCGCAGCGACAGTGAATTGTTGCGACCGCGAGTCCTGTGAAGGAGCGCTATGATATCGTCGTCGTTGGCGCGGGGGTTCTCGGCGGCGCGACTGCTGCGCTGTTAGCTGATCGTGGTTATTCGGTCGCGCTCCTCGGCGCGCTTGAAGTCACAACCATTCCGCCCACCGGGTTCGATGTGCGTTCTTACTCACTTACCCCGGCTAGCAGACGAATATTAGAGCGGCTCGATGTGTGGCCGCTGATCCCCGTGGATCGGATCGCGGCTTACGAACGCGTAGAAGTTTGGGATGCCTGGAGCCACGGTCGAATTTCTTTTGATTGTCGCGATCGCGATTTGCCTGTCATGGGCTATATCGTAGAGCACGCGAGCTTGCATGCAGCGGTGAGTACGGCGATCGCGCAATTCGATAAGCTCGATCATTGGTGTGAAGATGTCAGCGACATCAGCTTGGATGCGGACGGGGTTACATTGAGACTACCGAGTGGTCAAGGTCTGCGCGCACGCTTGATCGTCGCGTGCGACGGTGCCGATTCTTTGACCCGGGCAACCCTAGGTATCGAAGTCGATGCCCACGCTTATTCGCAAAGCGCGCTTGTGTGCAATGTTATTGCCGATGTTGCTCATGGATCGGTCGCACGACAACGCTTTCTCGCTCACGGCCCACTCGCCGTGTTACCTTTACCCCTACCAGACGCTTGCGCTATCGTGTGGACCACCAGTATCGAACACGCGCGGCAGCTTGAAGCGATGGCGGAGGACGAATTCGAGCACACCTTGGGGCGCGCATGCGACGCTAGTCTCGGGGCGATGCAGTTGTCTAGTGCGCGTCGCAGCTTTGCGCTAAAACGCCAGCACGCGCAGCGTTATTGCGCCAGCAGGGGGGTACTGGTCGGTGATGCGGCCCATGTCGTGCATCCTTTGGCGGGGCTCGGTCTCAACCTCGGTTTGCTCGATGCGGCGGCTCTGCACGATGTCTTGCGCGATCCTAAGGTGCTCGATCGACCGTATGCACACTTGCGTCATTACGCACGCTGGCGGCGCAGTGAGGCGCTTTTGTTATTGCAAGCAACGGATAAAATAAATCGTTTGTTTAGCAATAAGAATCTTATACTGCGGCTGTTACGCGGCGGGGGGCTGCGGCTGACGGATCGCCTCGCACCGCTCAAGCATCGATTTATCGATTACGCTACCGGAAACGTTGGTGATCTGCCGCGCCTTGCGCGCCCCGGTTAGACCTATTCAACGTACATTGCGATATCGTACGTTAGTATTATTCTGATGGGGGCGATTTATGATCGTTTGGTGTCCGCACGATGTAAGATGCGATCGGTTGTGAATACGATACCGTGACCACCCCGGCGCCAAAAACACTGTATCGATCTAATATCGCGAGCTTACCGCTGGTTCAGACTGGCAAAGTGAGAGATATTTATGCCGTCGGTAACGATCATTTGCTCATCGTTGCCAGTGATCGCCTATCTGCCTTTGACGTCGTGATGAATGAACCGATACCGGGTAAGGGGTGTGTGCTCACAGCGCTGTCGAGCTTTTGGTTTGCCCGTTTTGCTGCGTTAATACCAAATCATTTAGCGGAGCTGACACTCACCGACGTGTTGCCCGATCTGGAAGAGCGCGCCCAAGTGACTGGTCGCGCTATCGTCGTGAAAAAACTAAAGCCTTTGCCTATTGAAGCGATCGTGCGCGGTTATCTCAGCGGCTCCGGCTGGAAGGACTATCAGCACAGCGGCAACATCTGCGGTATCACTCTACCAGCAGGCATGCGTCAAGCAGAGGTTTTACCGCGGCCTATTTTTACGCCATCGACAAAAGCAGCCTTAGGTGCCCACGATGAGAATGTTAGTTTCGAACACGCGTGTGACATCGTAGGACATGATGTGGCAGCACGAGTGCGGGCGCTCGCACTCGAAATTTACCGCAGCGGCGCGGCTTACGCTCGCGAGCGGGGCATTATCGTGGCGGACACCAAGTTCGAATTTGGTCTCGATGATAAGGGATCGGTGCATTTAATCGATGAGGTGTTAACGCCGGATTCTTCACGCTTTTGGCCACAGGAAGCGTATTGCGTCGGCATCAGCCCGCCGTCCTTCGACAAGCAATTTGTGCGCGATTACCTCGATACTTTGGCCTGGAACAAGAACCCGCCGCCGCCGACTTTGCCGCACGCCGTGGTTGCGCAAACCGCCGCCAAATATGAGGAAGCGTTACAGCGATTAACTTATGATGAGCGTGTCGGCGTCGACTGACCGCTAGCGGAGGATCGAACAATGCGCATGTTATTTCGTTTACTTGTCTTTGTTGCTGCAAGTTTCCCGTATGGTCTACTGGCACAGTCGCATTACGTTGTTCAGATCGGCGCTTATCGCGATCCATCGGGGTTAGATCTCGAACCCGCGCGCGCACTTGGAGAAGTGAGCAGCCATCCCGGCGACGATGGTCTCACCCGTATCACGATCGGTCGTTTCCAGACGCTAAACGAAGCGAAATTGGTGATGTCTAGGGCTGTTACTGCGGGGTATACCGATGCGTTCGTCAGCGCTTACCGGGAGGCTCGCGGTGCCACAGCAGTGTCGCCATCGCAACACATGCCGGCACCGAAGGCAGCGCGTATTTCGAGACGCGCTGTGCACGACCCCAATCGCATCGCAGCCGCGCGTAAAAAAGTCAGTGCCGATCGGCATAAGGATGTTATTTATCTGGATGGGCGTTTGGTATTACGTGAGCCGGACGGGAGCTTCCGGCCACTCGAATGACGATCGCCGTCTTGTTACTAAACTCGGTGGGGGCTGTGGTAGAAGGACAACCGCGGGGGACGCCAGGATCGCGCCGCCAGAGCCGTGCTCCAGAGCGGGGCGGCCGTTGGCGGTGTTCAAGCCGTTAGCATTGGTAGCGCGGGTATCTAACTGGCGTGTTCACTCGCGATAGCGATGAAATTCTGGAGCAGATCGTGACCCGCGGTCGTCAATATGGACTCTGGGTGGAATTGCACCCCGTAGACCGGCAGAGTTCGGTGTCGCAGACCCATAATTTCATCAAACGTTCCGGCGCTGTTGGTGGTCCAGGCAGTAATTTCTAGGCATGCGGGAAAACTTGTCTTCTCAACAACCAGCGAATGGTACCGTGTTGCGGTGAAGGGTTGCGGTAATTTCGTGAATACATCGGTGTCGCGATGATGAATCGCAGAGGTCTTACCGTGCATTACCTGGCGGGCATGCACCACCCGCCCACCGAATACTTGGCCAATGCTCTGATGGCCCAAACAGACACCGAGAATCGGTACCTCGCCCGCGAATTCTTCGATCACCGCAAGCGAAATACCGGCCTCGTTGGGCGTACACGGCCCCGGTGAAATAATGATCATTGCTGGCTGGCGTTGCCGAATCTCGGCGAGCGTGATTTCGTCATTGCGCGCGACTTCGACGCGTTGTCCCAACTCGCCGCAATATTGTACGAGGTTATACGTAAACGAATCGTAGTTGTCGATCATAAGTATCATCGATCACGCGTCCTCGCCCATCACGCTGGCGAAAAAGCGATATTCTCGCTCTATTTCACCGTTTAAGAAACGTTAGGTTCGATCATGCCCGGAAGTCGCCAGAAGCCGCCCAGGCGCAGTTGAGCGAGCCGGGGCCGCGGTAGTGAACCAGCGCGTTACCATTTGCAATTCCCGATGCACTACCAGCGAACGATGAAAAACCCTCTTACATCAACCAAATGGCACGAGTGCAGCGGGCGCCACGTGCAATATACGAGCTAGCTTTGATCCCGGTCGTTATCGCACTCGGCGTGGGACAAATCATTATGTGGGGCACGCTGTTCTACAGTATCGCAGTGCTCGCAATACCGATAAGCGCGGGTTTGGCGGTGTCCGAGACACTGGTGTTCGGCGCTTATACCGTAGCTTTGGTGTGTTCAGGTTTGGTGGCACCCACCGCCGGACGCGCTATCGATCGCTACGGTGGCGCGTACGTGCTGGCCGGCGCGACGGTGCTCGGCGCAGTGGCTCTAACGGTGCTCGGCGCCGCCGCGGGTCCTAACACGCTGCTGCTGGGATGGATGCTCATCGGGATCGCCATGGGAGGTGGACTTTATGATGCTGCCTTTGGCACCTTGCATCAATTCGCACCTGGGCCTCGATACCCGCGCGCCGTAACGGCTTTAACGCTACTCGGCGGTTTTGCTAGTACCGTATTCTGGCCCGTCGCACACAGCTTGGAAGACGCGTTCGATTGGCGTACCACGTGTTTTGCGTTCGCCGCTGTATTGCTCAGCATTGCGTTACCCTTGCACGTCTGGGTCGCGCGCCATGAAAGAATCGCCGATGTGAGCGATGAACGCACACCGCCGACCATGGCCAGTGAGGGTTGCGCTAGGAGAACGGCGAGACTGATATTCTGGTTAAGCGCCGCTTTTGCGCTAGCGTCCTTTCTTGCCGCGGTGGTGTCAGCACACTTCATCACCATACTTTCCGTGCTTGGTTTTACCACCGAGCAAGCGATCCGAGTCGGCACCTTATTCGGGCCGATGCAAGTCGCCGCCAGAATTATTGAGTATGCACTCGCGAAACGCGTACGCGCCGTGACTGTCGGCACCACGGCATTTATGTTGATGTTGGCGGGTATGTTGCTATTGTTCGAGGTCGGTGCGCTATTTTGGCTAGCTTACGCGTTTGCGCTTTGTTACGGCGCTGCTAACGGCATTATGAGCATTGTCCGCGGCACGGTACCCGCAGAATTGTTTAATACCCAGCAATACGCCACATTGCTCGGGCGCATCGCCTTGCCATCATTTGTGGCTAAAGCGCTTGCGCCACTCGGTTTCTCGGTGGCGCTGGCAAGTGGCGCCAGGATCGAGGTCACGCTGGGCGTCTTAGTGTTCATCGCCGCGCTTGGTTTGCTGTGTTTTCAAATCGCGAGAAGCGGCAAAATATCCGCCATATGATCGACGATCGCATCGGGTTCATGGGTGTGGAGATCGTTGTGATGATAGCCGTAAGAGACACACACAACCGGGATCCCGGCGGCACGTGCAGCGTGAATATCGGTCACTGAATCGCCGATCATCACCGCGTCGTCGAGTGCTTCTCCGCACTGCTCGGCAGCGTAGCGTAAGGGGTCCGCAGCGGGTTTTTTCTGCGCCACGGTGTCACCGCCGACCAGAACTCGGAAAAAGTTCGCCAAACCCAGTGCGTGCAACAAGGGGGCAATGTAGCGCTCGGGTTTGTTCGTCACACAAGCAAGGGGGATGCCTGCCTGGTGTAAGTGTTGCAAAGTTTCTGTGACCCCAGGATAGACGGTCGAATATTGGTGTAGGGAGGCGCTGTAATAGTCGAAAAAACTGCTCAAAACCCGCCCGCACAGCCGCGTGTCGGCGTCGCCGTCAAGATCGCCGCTGATGCAACGCTGGATGAGGCGCGGCGCACCGTTACCGACGTAGGATCGAATGGTGTCTAGGCCGCGGGTCGGTAGACCGGCATCCGCCAAGGCCCGATCGGCTGCACGTGCGATATCCGGGGCACTATCGACTAAGGTGCCGTCTAAGTCGAACAGCACGAGCGCTGGCGGCGTTGTGATCACTGGCTGGGTGAATCGTCAATAGCGCGTCGCATAGCGTCGATTGCGACGCGATAATCCGGCGCACCAAAAATTGCGGAGCCAGCCACGAAGGTGTCGGCACCCGCCGCAGCGATCGCAGCGATGTTGTCGGCTTTGACACCGCCGTCGATTTCAAGGCGAATCGGTAAACCAACGCGGTCGATAAACGCCCGTGCCGCGGCTAATTTCTCGAGCGCAGCAGGAATAAATGTTTGCCCGGCGAAACCCGGATTCACCGACATGATGAGCACCATATCGACTTTATCGGCCACATGCTCTAAGTGACTTAAGGGCGTAGCGGGATTGAAGACGAGGCCGCTTTTGCAACCGAGTTCACGGATCACTTGCAGGCTGCGGTCGATGTGTCGACTGGCCTCGGGATGAAACGTGATGTAGGTGGCACCGGCCGCGGCAAAATCGCTCGCCAGCTGATCGACCGGCTCGACCATTAAATGCACATCGATCGGGGCGCTAATGCCATGATCGCGCAGCGCCTGACATACTAGGGGACCAACGGTCAAATTCGGGACATAATGGTTATCCATCACATCGAAGTGCACCATATCACCGCCGGCGGTGAGCACAGCTTCGACGTCTGCACCGAGGCGGGCAAAATCCGCCGACAATATCGATGGGGCAATGAGATTCGTTTGTTTCATGGCAGCCCGGCACTTTAACGCATTGTCGCAGCGCGTGCAGCGGCCCGCTTTTCGCGGCGAATTTTCCCCTGGCCAATATCTGCGCTACTCGTGCAATATTCAGCGGGGCCGATAAAATGGCTATGAACGTGCGCTTCATAGTCCTCCTTGCGGTGTTACAGTGCGGCTGGCCCGCTGGCACGCTGGCGCAAGCGCCCGCAGATCCCGCAGCGCCAGTTCCCGCTCCCGCGGAAGCCCCCGTTGTTGAATCATTTGAATTTGCCCCGCGCGAACGAATCCTCAACGTGCAGGCATCTGAGCGCTATGCTGCGGAGGAACTCCTATGGCTGGGCGCAGGCGAAACTCAGCACCTCGCGCTTTATCGCCCACCCTATTTAGACGACTTAGGCCGCACGGCGATCATCGTCACGGCACCCGGACAGGCGGCCGACGAGTTACCTGTCTTTGATTCTTTGCGCACCTTGATCCCGCAGGCCCGGTGGGCTTCCTTGCTGGTCCAAGCGCCGCTCTTGCCGCGAACGCAGAACTATGCCGCCTACGATGCCCTCGGCCCCGAAATTTGCCGTCGCCTTAACGCAGCCCTGAAACACTTAGAGCAACAAGCACAAAAGCAGATCGTGATAGTAGGATTTGGGCGCGTAGTCGATCACATCGCGGCATGTTTTTCCGACAAGCTGCCCCGCGAGGTCGTAGGCGTCGTCGCCATTGGCCCTTGGCTAGCGGAGCTAGCGCGCTTGCCCGTCCCGATTTTAGATATCGTGCCCACGCGCGAGTCTGCGGGCGTGCGCGCTGCCGCTGCGCGTCGCCGTGCCGCCCGCGAACGGCGCAGTGCGCGTCGCGAATGGACCTATCGACAACGTGAAATGGTCGGCGCCGACCGACGTTTTGTGGGTTTCGAGACGGAACTCGCGGAGACCGTGAAAGCGTGGTTGGGGAAAATACCGCCGGCGCTTGAATAGATGGGGAATTGAGGACACCCAGCCACCTGCGGCGAGGGCCGACGCACGCCGACAGATAGTGTGTGTCCCCTATAGTTCCCCCCATGTCGTTCCGGGAATACTCAAGCTCTGCCGTCCAGCGCAACGACGGCGGCGTCCTCGTTGGAGGTTTCCTCAGCCTCCAAGTTCGCCAAAAATTCAATCGTCGCGCGATGTGTCGTGCCGATGTCTTCGTTTAAGATCCCATGGCGGGCGGTATCAATCCAGTGGAGTTCCTTGTGAGTGGCGGCTATTTCCGTTTCCATTATTGTTGCACTGATCGGATCGACGACATGGTCTTCTGTTCCCTGCACGATGCAAACCGGGCAGTGAACGTCTTTTAGAGACTTTTTCACCGTAGCGACCATTCGCGTGAGTTCGTACAACGCGCGTATTGGCATGTGGCGATAGTTGATATGCGGATGTTCCGAATCGTTTGGCCGAAATGGCATGACGCCTTCGTATTTCGACACCCAACGTACAATACGGTTGGCGCTGTGCATCAAAGGAACAAAGCGCAAATTCTTGTTGCGGAATTTGATCGGCGAACTAATTGCGACAATGCCGGCGATCTTCGCTACCGGCTCCGCTGCCAGTGACAGACTCAGCGCACCCCCGGTAGAAAACCCGATCAAGGCGACGCGTTCCGTCAAGGTGCTGGCAATATTGTGCGCACGCCGTACGGAAGCTTGCCAATCTTGCCAAGAACGTTCGCGCAAATCCCACGGCGAGGTGCCGTGACCCTTTAAGCGCGGCGCGACAACGAGATAACCGAGGCGTTGTAACTTCTCGCCAAAGTCGCGCACTTCTGCCGGAGAGGCGAGGAAACCATGCGTTAATACAATGCCGATACGGCGAGTTCGCTCGGGCACGAACAAAAAAGGCGCCGGGTCGGCGTGAGCGGTTTCGAGATCGTTGATCGCTTGGTGCTCCTCGTCGCGGTAGAATTGACGATCCCAAATTAAAGACCACAGCTCATCGTCGAACGCGAGTCGTGCGTAATCGTCAGGTGAGCGTGAATGCATCGTTTCCCGTGCGTGGTGGATCGCGGTTCGCACTTGCGGGATCGGATCGGTCTCATTGGCGTAGACCTCAACGGGGTTCTCCAAGCGAATCGCATCGAATTCGTGATCTACGGCCAGCTTGGGCCGAAAAAAAATGTTCGCGTCGCGTAACTCAATCAAGTCGGCGGAGCTGGCAGAGGCAAGAAATTCCAGCAGCTCAGGCGGCTCGTCGCTGAGCAACTGTTGGTAGGTGTCCGGGTTGCATAAGGAACGGTGCAAATGCACCGCCCTGTCGCCTTGCAAACGTTTCAGCGACAAATAGATTATTCGCGCCAGGTTTTGCAAGGATATTTGCTCGGCACCGTTTTCCATAGCGTTGAGAATTCCACACGAGGCAAGATGGCTCATGTTAATCGTGACGTTCTGGTAAATATCGCGCATGTAGCGGTTGCGTAAGCGATGAATACTGGCGCGTACGCCGCGGCGTGCTAGTCGGCGAAACACCGAACTACGTAGATAATCGCTTGAAAATACCGCCTCCAGGCTCGGTAGCCGCCGAGCTGTAATGCCTCCGATGTGTCGTTCCCACCAAGTCCAGTGCTCCGGCGTGCTGATGGGGTCGCCGAGGCGAATATCCATATCGGTGTTTTTAAAAAATAGGTTGCCTTCGACAATGATTTCCTCGAGAGCGCGGGGGCTAAGGTCACCGATCAGCAATTCAGCCCCGCGACGCAAAAAGTTGTCGCTGATCCGTAATGGGTAGAACGTGATATTCGCGGGAATAATTGTGACCGGTCGTGCCGCATTCTCTATCAGTTGCTCAACTGACAAAATGTTCAACTCGTCGGCCCACTGCGCGATCTCCGTATCGCGGGATCGTTCGATACGATCCAGTACCGCGAGCTTGAAAACTTGCAAACCGAACGCGAGTCGTGCGGCACCGGAATGATGCTTACGGCGTACCTGAGCGTGGCGGGAAAAGACGCTATAGTCGCCCTCTTCGTTGATTACTTGTCGGTCTTTCACCATGCCGCCTTCGGGAAAAATCACGATCTTGCGCCCTTTCAAAATATCGAGCGCTAGCATCGCAAGCAGATTCGGTTGATCATTCGGCACGGCGCCGACATCGCGCAAGAAATTCGCGAAGCGCTCGCTGCCACGAAAAAACTCAGCGGCCGCAATAGATCGGCAAAACGCCGCCGTCTCTTCGTATATGAAATATTGAGGGATGAACGTCTCAGCACGTGCAAAATGATTGAATAGAAAGATGTCGCCGGACGCCGCCTGACCTTGATCGTGGTGCATTTTAATATGGACACCGAGCAAGTGTTTCGCCCGATCAAAAATACGCACACACCATTCGTAGGTCTGTGGATTCAGATCGAAGTAGTCATCCATCGGTGCTCGGCGTAACTATTTATTGGGATTGATGCTTAAGCGCGTGTTTTTGTCTGGCGATCGCCCATTCCATGTGTTCTCGGGGGATCGCAGCGTTCGTCTCGGCAGCTTTTTGCCTGAGAGCAGTGATGACCTTTCTATCAGGCGGTGCGTTGCCGAGCCCTACGGCGAGATTACGCAGCCATTGATCGTAGGATAAGCGACGTAGCGCGCTACCTTCGGTGCGCGCTAAGAAATTTGCCTCGTCCCAGGCAAACAGGTCGAGCAACTCGGCACTGTTCAAACCGTGCCGTACGTCGAAATCCGGCAACGTGCTGCTTCTTGCGTAACGGTTCCAGGGGCACACGATTTGGCAGTCGTCGCAACCGAAGACGCGATTACCAATCAAAGATCTCAGCGTTGTCGGTATCGCCTTCTTATTTTCTATCGTGAGATAAGAAATGCAGCGCCTCGCATCGAGTCGGTAGGGCGCAACTATAGCTCGAGTGGGGCAGGCGGTGATGCAGCTCGTACAACTGCCGCAATGATCTGAGACCTGTGGTGTATCGCAAGGCAAGGGCAGGTCCGTATAGATTTCACCAATAAAAAACCACGATCCTTGGTCTCGATTGATCAAATTCGTATGTTTTCCGATCCAACCAAGTCCGGCACGGCGGGCCAGCGGTTTTTCCAGCACCGGCGCACTATCGCTGAACACCCGATAATTGCAAGGTTTCACAGCGGCGGCGATCTTGCGCGCCAGTTTGAGCAATCGAGAGCGCAGCACTTTGTGGTAGTCGCGGCCAAGCGCGTAGCGCGCGATGTAGGCACGCCTCGGATCCGAGAGCGCTTGTTCCATATCCTGAGCGCAAGCATCCACCCGTTCATCTTGCCGGCCAGGAAGATAGTTCATCGTCGCGCTGATAACCGAGACCGTGCCTGGTTCCAATTCCCACGGTCGGTAACGTTTGCTGCCGTGCGCCGACATATAATGCATCGAACCGTGGTAGCCCAACGCTAGCCACTGTTCTAAATCGCCTGCTTCTGCCGCGAGCTCACCACTGCTGATGCCGACTTTTGAAAACCCGAGATCGATGGCCCATTGGTGAATGTTGCGGGCCAATTGATCGACGTTCAGTAAGGCGTTTGTCATCGGTCCCGATCGGTGTTTAAGCCGATCCTGGCAGCGAGCGCTTCCCACAGTGCCACAAAAGCTTGCCCACCGGGGCTGCGCGGCGCGAATTCGAGCACCGGCGCGCGACGTTCACCCATGCGTTCTACTTGGCTCGTATAGGGAACATAAGTTGGCAGGACTTCTGGATAAGTTTCCGCAAAGTCCGTGGCTAGTTCCAAATGTAGGCGTCGACGTCGATCGACCATAGAAAAAAAAGGAAGCAAGTGGGTAGTGGCGAGCTTTTGCTGCTGAGAATAGGTTTTCAATTGCTGGTATCCCCGTACTGACAGGTGTGTCGGTATAACGGGTATAAGTAGCCAATCGGCCATCGCAAATATATTGTCAGTTACAAGCGACAAGTTTGGGGCACAATCGAGAAAGACGATGTCGTAATCATCGAGCAGCGGCGCCAGTACTTTAGTCAAGCGCCGCGTAGGTTTCTTGAATTCGTTGACCGCAAGCTCTAGCGATCGCAACTTAAGGTTGCTCGGTATAACGTCGAGGTTTGCATAATCGGACCCTCGAATTGCGCCTGCAAGACCCTTCTTTTTGTTCAGCAGCCGCCTGCTGCTCGTATCGGCACCATCGTCCACGCGGAGATAGTGGCTCGCCGCGCCCTGGGGGTCGAGGTCCCATAGCAGGGTGCGCAAACCGCGCCGGCTCGCGAGATACGCGAGATTAACGCTGGTCGCGGTTTTGCCGACGCCGCCTTTAATATTATAGACTGCGATAGTGGGCATGAGGTTAAACTCGATATAGTTGCTTGAAATGGGCGGCGATCTTCGCGGTTTTAAGTTTGCGCAGACGCGGCGGGACCTGCATCGATGCGGATTTATGCCGTCGTTCAAGCAATGCTTGCAGCGCTTTCACCGCGACCTCGAGATCGGCGCGCTGGGGGTCGCCGACCGCCTGACCGGCATACAATTCTCCGAGCAGCTCTTGCTGTGCTTCCAGATCACAGGCTCGACCGGTGCACTCTTGAATCGCTTTTAGATACTTTAGTGCTGCACGCGCGCCTTTGTGCGGTAGCAGGCTGTTAAATGCGTCAATAATGTAACGCAGCCGTTTCGTTTCGATCCGCAGCTTGTGCAGTGTTCTCATCTCTGCTTGCACATCGTCTAGCCACGGATTGCAGCGGATCTTGCGAACGCTGCGTTTAATCGAACGCGCCAGCAAGTCCAGCATCAACGGTTCGTTTGCAGCCGGTGTCCAGCTATTGAGAAATGCCGGCCAATCGCGCACGACGCGCTTGTGCCGGTCGCTCGCAAAATGTTTCTGCAGTTGCTCATAGGCCAGGCTACGAGCCCTGATCACCGCGACCCGCAAAATTTCCCGATCGTTTGGCGCAAAATCGCTGTCTTGCAGGAGGTTGTCGAGCGTCGATTCGATGACGTCCAAATCGCGAGCCCGACCTGTTAGCATTCCTAGGTGTTTTAGCTCGTGGCGAAAATGTTTGACTTCTGTCGGGGGATAATGTTTGGCGTACTCACACAGCAGTACCCGCGTGCGGCGTAAGGCGATGCGATAGTCGTGGAGAAATTCTATATCGATCCGCTCCACGATCCCGATCTCGGTCGCACGCATGACTTGCCAATACGCCAACAACACGGCACTGATCGCAGAACTTGCACCGACGTGCGCAGGAAAAGCGAACGTCGGTTTGTTCTCGACCACAGGACCCGCTCCGGAAGCGGCGTTCGCAAGGTAGCTTAGCGCGTCGGCGGTTGCTGTTTCGAGTTGCGGTACGCTGGCGAGAAGCGCCCGGGTCGCACGTCGATGATCAGTGTAGCCCGTCACAGGTACGAATCGCACCACAAAATGTGGCGCGCTAACATCGACAGCGACACGATAAACAACTTTGCCGCTTGCGGAACGCTTTACAAAGGAGTGGCGGGTTATCTCGATCTGGGATTTAGGGATCAGGGCGCGTTCACCAAGCAGTTGGCCGATGCGTCGCGGCCAGGTTGTTGGCGGTAGTTCGGTAGCGAAACGCGGCAGGGCGTTGAGCCAGTATTGCCACCGACACAATTCTGTGCGCACCTCGCGCAAGCGCAAATGATAGTCTTGATGAGTGCTGGCAAGGACCTCGCAAACCAAGCCGGCGGCGCCCAGGCGCTCATCAAACGTGTCGAGTCCGATCAGCGTTCCCTGCTGAACATCAGCCGGTTCTACCTCGGTATGCGCCACAAGTGCGGCGAGCGCTTGTGAGATAGGCAGCGGCGCAACGTTATGAATATGGTGAGTTTCTTGGTGCTTCACTTGTTGCGGTTTTTCATCACAGCTTCATAGGCGTCTTTAATTTGGCGAGTTTTTTCATTCGCCACGGCAATCATTTCTGGCGGCAGTCCCCGACTTGCGAGTTTGTCAGGGTGATGTTGGCTCAAAGCGCGCCGATAAGCGCGTTTTACCACATCATCGCCATCACTTGGGGACACACCCAAGGTCGCATAGGCATCGCTTATAGCAATCTTAGCGGGTCGCGACTCGTCGCCACGGCGCCCAGCGCCGGCAGCGAGTGCTTCGATTTGCGTCATCTCGGCCGTGGAGAAGCCTAAAACGCCGCCTACGCGGTTCAATAGCCCTCGTTCTGCGGGCGACAGATCGCCATCGGCGCAGGCCGCGGTGAACAATATCTCCAGCAACAGACGTCCCAGATTACGTCGCGGCCCAAGTTCGCGACGTAGCTGCGCGAGCACCGTGTCGAACGGAAAATTCGGTTGTTTGCCCTGGTTAAAGAGATCAATGGCCGCGGTGCGTTGCTCGGGCCGTAGGTTCATGCGCGCCATAATGTACTCCGCGATGGCGATTTCCTCGGAAGAGACCCGCCCGTCGGCTTTGCACAAATGGCCCAGGATCGAAAATGTTGTGTTGAAAAAAAATAGCTCGATCTCGACGTCAGGTCGCGATCGGGTCAGATATTTAAGGTTAATATCGAAATAGTGGCCGAGCACGATGCCGATTAAAGCGCCGAACAGCCCACCAATGGCAAAGCCAAACGCACCGCCGAGCATCTTGCCCCACCAAGTCATATTTCGCTGCCCTTTCTTCTGCCGCTATACTCCACACGATTCTACCTAAAGCGAAAATTTCCTGGGCCCCAGCCTAATCCAGGCCAGTTTAGATGATCGAGCTTTTTAGCAATTGGTATCGACGCTATTTCTCGCACCCCCAAGCGGTGGCGCTCGCCCTATTAATCATTTTTGGCACTATTTTGCTGTTGTATTTCGGGCGCATGTTGGCGCCGGTGCTTGCGGCACTCGTGATCGCCTATTTGCTTGAAGGCTCGGTGACGCAGCTCCAGCGCTGGGGTTTGCCGCGGCTGCTAGCCGTCATCATTGTCTTTGCCTTATTCATGGCTGGTTTAGTGTTTTTGCTCTTGGGCTTAATGCCGATCCTGACGCACCAAGCGAGCACGTTTTTGGTCGAACTACCGCGCATGATGACCGAAGGTCGCGATTTGTTAATGCGTTTGCCTGACGCCTACCCGCGTCTTGTTACCGCAGCGCAAATCGATACGGTGATCGGCGGGATGCGCGCCGGTATCACGGCGTTCGGCCAAAACGTGCTATCGCTATCCCTATCGACGATACCCGCGCTGCTGACTGTCTTTGTTTATCTTATTTTGGGCCCAGTGCTCGTGTTCTTTTTCTTGAAGGATAAACAACTCCTAATGAGCTGGGCGACCAGTTTTCTACCGCAAGACAGAGGGGTATTGACCCAGGTATGGCGAGAAATGGATGACCAGATCGGTAACTACGTGCGCGGCAAATTCTACGAAATCGTGATCGTCGGTGCGGTGACCTACTTTACATTTTTCGCCCTGGAGCTATCGTATGCGCCGTTGTTAGCCGTGGTCGTCGGTTTGTCGGTGATCGTGCCTTACATCGGTGCGACGGTGGCGACCCTGCCCGTCGCGTTCGCAGCATATCTGCAACTGGGGTGGAGCAACGACTTCATTTGGATTATGGTTACCTACGCCATTATTCAGGCCTTAGACGGCAATTTGCTCGTGCCGCTGTTGTTCTCCGATGTCGTCAATCTCCATACCGTTGCAATCATTATTGCGGTGCTGGTTTTCGGCGGATTGTGGGGGTTTTGGGGTGTATTTTTTGCCATCCCCTTAGCGACGTTGGTGAAATCAGTGCTCAATGCTTGGCCACGAACGGATCAGGATTTGAATGCTGCGCAAGCCTAAGCACCTGCGCGCCGAGCTACGCTCGGCGTGAAAACTACAAGCCCAGGCGTAGCTGCGGGAGCCAGCGCCGCGAGCGCCTCACGCAATATCCGGGCTGGTCGTGGCAGCTTTCTCGCTGGTTTGCCCTGTCTTCACGCGCGCCGCCTCGGGCGCTTGGAAGCTCACGATAATATCGCCCGCTTTAGCATTTTCTAACGGTTTTTCAAAAACGACCCGGCCGGATTCGCGCACGAGTAGGGCTGCGAGCGGCGCCTCCGGGTAATCCTCTTTATAACGATCTAGGGTGTAGGTTTCGGTCAGGCGGGTTTTTTGAAAACGCCATCCAAAAACATAACGCGTGACGAGTTCCTCGTGCAGTGCCTCGTCTGAAAATGCTGTACGGCCACGCATGCCGGCAGCGAGGCCTTTTTTATCGTGTTGATCCTGCGCAATCATTGGTATTTGGTAGACAGAATTGCGCCCGAATTCGTGCCCGAGGTGCGTGCAGACCAGGGCGTTGTAGGCGTCGTTGTCGGTCGCGGCGAGCAAGGTTTCCATGGTGATGAGACTCAACGATTCTTCGGCTGATTCCGACAGGATCTGTCCATAGAATATCGGCACACCCGCGAGTCTGGCCGGCCGCGTGCGGTGCCACGAGGAGTCCGCGATCACAACCGGCATCTTGAGCGAATGCAAGACGCTGGCAAGGTCTACTGACCACGGCGATGCGCCGACGATCAGCACGCCGTTGCTATGGCCAGCGGAAAGGCCCAAATATCGAGCCAACGTCGCTAGGGAAAATCCGTGCAATATTACGGTCAACAAAATTAAAGCAAACACCAGCGGCAACAACTTCGTGGCATCGGCGTAACCCGCTTCGAGCAGGCGGTCGGCGAACGCGCCGGCGACGGCGGCGGCGACTATGCCGCGCGGTGCTATCCAACCCGCCAGCAGGCGATCATTGCGATCGACATCGGCACCGACGGTTGCGGCGAACACCGTAACGGGGCGCAAAACGAAGATCACCGTTACTAGCAGCGCGACACTGCGCCAGTCCATTGACATGATCGAAGCCGGATCGAGATCGGCGGTAAGCACGACGAATAGACCAGAGACCAAAACCAAGGTGATATATTCCTTGAAACGTTTGAGCTCTTCCATGCTCGGTAGCTGGCTGTTGCCCAGCATTACACCGAGCGCCGTCACCGACACCAAGCCCGCCTCTTCGTGGATCGCATTACCGAGCGCATAGACCGTAAACACCATGGCCAGCATGATCGGCCCCTTCAGAAACTCGGGAACCCAGCCACGTGGAAACGCAAACGCGATCGCATATCCTGCGAGCGCGCCGAGCAAGCCGCTGCCTGCCATTGTGAACACTAAAGTTAGCCCCAACGACCAACCGCTTTGCCCGGAGCCCCGAAACACAAAAAATTCGAAAGCTGCGACCGCGAGCAAAGCACCGAGCGGATCATTGACGATCCCTTCCCATTTCAACAGTGATGCGGTGCGCGTTTTCAGCCGTGCCTGGCGCAGCAGCGGCATGATGACAGTAGGTCCGGTGACGACTGTGATTGCGCCGAACACCGTTGCGACTGGCCACGATAAGCCCCCGATGAAACCGGCTGCCAAGGTACCCAATACAAACGAGACGACCAGGCCGATCGAGATCAAGCGTTTCACGCCCGCACCGGCTTCTTTGAGTTCGTGCAAGCGCAGGTTTAAGCCACCCTCAAACAGAATGATTGCGACGGCGAGTTGTACGAACGGGCGCAGCATGTCACCGAACATTTCGCTGGGGTGAAGCACGCCGAATACGGGTCCCAGTAGCAAACCGATGAGGCTCAAAATCACGATCGTAGGGATGCGAAACTGCCACGCCATCCACTGACCGACTATGCCGGCGGCAGCGACGAGCACGAGGATATTAACGAGATCGTGGGTCATGCAATCGTTGTACAGAGGGCTATTTTTTTCGACTACAGATTAACGACTAAATCGTGAGCTGTCGCCTCAAGCTTAGCGCGCTTGGATCTGCACTGGGAGGCGGCGTCGCCCAAATTGCCGCGATAACTCGAATGGCGCAAAGACGCCCGGAATTTGATGGCCGCATTGCGTGCAGTGTCCGGCATCGCTCAGAGCATAAGCATCGATCGCATACCAGTCACGTACGATCACTGCAGTATCACACACGGGGCACGTCGTCGTATCCCCCTCTCGATGATGAATGTTACCTAAATAGACGTAATGAAGGCCGTGCTTAAGCGCGATTTCGCGCGCACGGATCAAAGTCTGCGCTGGCGTCGCAGGCGTTTGTTGGAGGCGAAAATGAGGCTGAAACGCGGAAAAGTGTAGCGGCACTTCGGTGCCTAATTCTTGGCAGACCCACGCACACAAGGCATCGATTTCCGCGTCGCTGTCATTTTTTCCCGGTATCAATAAAGTCGTGATCTCGACCCACACATCTGTCTCATGGCACAGATAGCACAAAGTGTCTAACACCGGTGCTAAGCGTGAACCGGTCAGCTTGAAGTAAAACGCGTCTGAAAAGGCTTTGAGGTCGACGTTGGCCGCATCCATTTTTGCAAAAAAATCGCGTGCCGCAGATTGTCCAATATAGCCGGCCGTAACGGCGACCGAGTTGATGCCGCGCGCATGGCAGGCTTCGGCGACGTCGATTGCGTACTCCGCAAAGATAATAGGGTCATTGTAGGTAAAGGCGACGCTACGACAGGCATGGCTTGCCGCGGTCGCGGCGATCTGGTCGGGGCTCGCGCGTTCCATGAGGCGGTCCATGTCCCGAGATCTGCTGATGTCCCAGTTTTGGCAGAACTTGCAAGCCAGGTTGCAACCCGCAGTCCCAAAAGATAAAACGCTAGACCCAGGGTAGAAGTGATTCAATGGTTTTTTCTCGATCGGGTCGATGCAAAAGCCTGAGGAACGCCCATAGGTGGTCAGAACCATGTGTTCGCCTTGACGTTGGCGCACAAAGCAGGCGCCGCGTTGGCCGTCGTGCAAGCGACAGTCGCGTGGACATAAATCACACGCCATGCGTGCATCGTCGGCCCAGTGCCAATAGCGCGCGTGGTAAGTTTGTGGAACTGGCATCTAAGTTTCCGCGAATTTCGCCACGGTATAGCGGTGGAGCTGTATTTCTGGCGACCAGAAATCTACTGATATGCCGGCTTTTAGTTTGAGGTGACGCAAAAATGCCTCCTTATCGGGTAACTGTGACCACACTTGGGGCAAAAAGGTAGCGCTGTGGGTACGATAACGCATGATTACCCCATCATGACCTGGTCGCAGCCGGCGCAAGACATTCACTTCGCCGTCATTTACTAGTGGTGTCGCTGCAGAGAGCACGGAGACCTCGAACTTAACGCGCGCAAATTCCAAATGCGACAAGGGAGCGAAACGTGGATCGCGAAACGCCGCGGCCATGGCGTTCGCAGCGACGTCCTCGCCCAAGTCACGGTGTGCTTCCAAACTGCCGATGCAGCCGCGCAAAGCGCCGTCTAGCATGAGTGTCACGAAGCTCGCGCCGGGTGTGGCAAATTGTGAAATCAAATCATCCCGTAAGCTGGCCTCGCCGAAGGCACTCGCGACAGCATCACGCGCGATGTCTAACAGTACCAGGCCGTGTTCAGGGGGTACCGTCTGGTGCATAGAAACCGACCGCACAATAACCGACAACGCGATCGTGTGAGCCCGCTGTATCGCCAGAGTTGCACTGTGCCAGCAACAGCGGCTCGAGATCGTTCTCCCGTGCAAGCGCCAGCAATCCATTAACGGGCGTGCCGCCACAGGCTTGTTCCGGGGTGAGATCCGCCGTTTTGTCTAGGATCCTCTCTACCGTTTGTTCGTCGATGCAGCGCGCCAGCTCATAGGGATGAAAATGCGACAAATCGGAGCTGATGATGATCAAAGTCTCTGGACCGCCCCACAGTAGCCGTAGTGCGGCAGCGACGTCCTCATCCGCGGCGTGTCCCGCGAGCAACGGTACCACCTTGAAATGGTCGAGAACCTTCTGCAAGAAGGGTAGCTGCACCTCTAAGGAATGCTCCAAAGCGTGGGCCTCATCGTGATAGCAGACACCCGCAAGCTGCGCTAGTTTATCGCTAGCGTCTCGATCGATCGGAACGCTCCCCAAGGGGGTGTGAAAAGCGTCAGCAGACGGCAAGGCCAGGCCCCGCGGCGCGACGCGATGCGCAGGGCCGACGAGGACAACCCGCGCGATGGCTTCCTCGAAACCCATAAGTTCGCGATAAGCCTGCGCCGCCACTTGCCCTGAATAAATGTAGCCTGCGTGCGGCACGATCAGGGCCTTGGGGCAGCTTGGCATGGTCGCTTCAACACCGTCTAGGAGGGCTTTCAGGTCACGGTTTAAGGTGGCTGCCTCGGCGGCATAAAAAGCCCCGGCAACCGCGGCGGGGCGATTTCGTGGCATGGCGAGTTCTCCGCAATTCTGCGCGACGAGCAGTGTAGCGCCGTTTGCGGATGAATGGGCGTCTACTTTTTCGCGCGAGGTTTGTCGTGACCACCCCTAGCCCGGATCTTGCACAGGCGCGCGATGCGGGTTGTGATATGCTCGCGGCAACGCAGGATTAGACATTGCGAGACACGTATTTTGCGGCACCGCGAACGCTCGCTTCTGCGCGAACGTCGCCACCGCGATTGCGGGCCGCAAATCCCCATTAGAATTCTGTTCGGTTACCGGAGAAATTCGTTTTGCTTTGGGTCTTCGGAGTTTTTCTCAGCGCGTGGGTATTATTTTGCGTAACGGCATGTAGCTGGCTCGATCTTTACCATATCGGTCAAGAATACCAGTTCGAAAAATGCCGTACCGGCCCGCCGTCTTTGTATGAGGAATGCATGGCGCAAGCCGAGAAGGATTATGAAGCCTACAAAAAAGAAAATGCTGGCTAGACAAATTCTCGCAGTGCGTTTTCGAAGGGGTCGAGAAAATCGTCATCACCCCAATAGGAGTTGTGGCTCAGCGGCGTCCAGCTTTTGAACCAATCGATCAAGTTGCCACCGGCATTCATAGCGTAGTCACCGGTTATTTCGCGGCGATAGGCCGGGCTTAAAGGCTTTAGCGGCCACCCCAATACATCATCGGGATCATAGAAGTTCATCCACTCGAACGACCAACCGAGTCCCTTCGTCTTAACCGGTTTGATGCGCTCTACCGGTATGCCCGCCACGAAGATCGGAATATTGCAGCCCGTGGTACACAAGTGGCGCAGCGTTCGTAGGCGTCGAAAACGATCTGAAAGCGTTTTGCGGCCGATCGCCGGTGTTGTTTGCGGTCTGAAAATGCCTACTTCGGGGCGCCGATCCTGAGCGTCCCAAATAAAATTAGACACCACTTGCCCGCCGAGAGAATGGGCAACAATAATAACCGGCCCTTTAGGATCGTGTAGCTGAGCGGCTCCCGCATCGAGCGCGGCCACGATGCGGCGTTGGATTTTCTCGTAGGTGCTGCCGCGTTTTTGTGGTTGACGTTCCATTGCCGCGGCGTCTGCAAAACCAAACAGTACGAAACGTCGCAGCTTCATCCAGTCTAAGTCGTCGTAGCGTTTAGCAGCCCGGAAGTAACGCGCTTCGTGTGGGTAGAGCAAGTCTTGATAATAGATCTGTTGCCACGCCAACGCCGCATATTTTGTCACGCCGAGACGCCGCTGAATATGACGCTTTAAGTCCTTGTCGAAGTCACGTTTTTCATCGCCCATGCCGTGCACGGGCATGATCAGTACTTCTTTATTCACCGCATTCCCCCGCAACTCCCCCGGTTCCTTGGTTAATACTCAGTGTACACTACGACCGTTCTCAGGCGTGGGTGCGGAACATTGTTGGTTTTATCAGAGAGGCATTAACGTGAGCACTTATACACAATCCGGTGCTGTCGCTGTCATCGCGTTTGACGATGGCAAGGCAAACGTCGTCGATCATGATTTCATAGCGAGCATGAATAGCGGGCTCGATCGCGCACAGCGAGACGCAGGCGCGATCGTGATAACGGGTCGCTCAGGCATGTTTTCCGGCGGTTTTGACTTAAACGAACTCAAACGTGGGCCGGACGCGGCGCAGGCGTTGGTGGGCGCCGGCGCGCGCATGTTGTTGCGCTTGTTTCAACATCCTCAACCGATAGTGGCCGCCGTCAGTGGCCACGCCATCGCCGCGGGCGCGTTCATCTTGCTCGCGAGCGATACGCGCTGGGCGGCGGACGGCGATTTTAAGTTTGGTTTAAATGAAACGGCCATCGGGTTTGCCTTGCCGGTCTTCGGCTTGCAACTCGCTGCAGCGCGACTTAGTCAACCGTGCCTGAGCCAGGCGCTTACCCAAGCGACGATTTATGACACCGCAGGTGCACTCGAAGTAGGTTTTATCGATCGCATATTGCCGCCGGCGGCGCTGTTAGAGGCCTCAATCGCCGAGGCCGCACGGCTGGGAGAATTTGATGCCGAGGCTTATGCGGCGAATAAAATGGGCTGGCGTGCGCCCTACGCGGCCGCGATCGCAAAAAGCCTAGCGTCCTAGCAGTCTGCCGGCGCGCTGTCATGCTTGCCGAAACGATACGGTCCGTGTAATTTGCTTTGGCGCCAGCCGCCTAGCAGATGAGATTATCGAGGAGGAGAGCATGAGCCTTAAGTTCGGCATTCTATTTCCATTCCGAAACCCGCCGCATGCGAAGGTGCCGTGGGAGCAACTGTATCGCGAACATCTCGACCTTGCGGCCGATTCCGAAGCCTTGGGCTACGATAACATTTGGCTGACCGAACATCATTTTGTCGATGACGGTTATTCACCGTCATTGTTACCGATTGCGGCGGCGCTCGCGGCGCGCACGCGCACGATTCGGATCGGTACTTTTCTAATTTTGCTACCGTTGCACAATCCCGTACGCATCGCCGAGGACACCGCGACGGTGGATCTGATCTCCAACGGTCGCTTCGACCTGGGCGTGGGTTTGGGTTATCGTCGCGAGGAATTTGGCGATCAAGGTATTTCCCACACCGAGCGCGGCGCACGCCTTAAAGAAGGCATCGCTATCATTCAACGTTTGTTGCGCGATGAAGAAGTGACGATCGACGGTAAGTTCAGCAAACTCAACAAAATCCGCATCGTGCCTCCGGCATTGCAACGACCCCATCCCCCGATTTGGCTGGGTGCGATCGCGCCGAAGGCGATCGAACGAGCCGCGGAAATGGGTTTTCATTTTCAGGCCGTCGGTCCGCATGCGCTCGACGAACTCTATGATGTCGCGCTGGAGAAATACGGACGTAACCCGAAGGATTTTAATATCGCGCAACTGCGTGCTTGTTACGTCGCACCGAGTCGTGAGCAAGCCTGGGAACAGGCTGCGGAAGGCGTTCACTACATGGCGAGCTGTTACGCAAAATGGTTTGCGGAAGCGAACGATAAACCCGGTGATGATAAGGCTGGAGAAGGTATTCCTGCGGTTGACGAGATGATTAAATCCCAATCGTTTAGTTTCTTCGGTGAGGATGCGATCGTTGGCACGCCCAAAGACGCTGCCGAGATGATCAGCGATTACGTGAACCGCGGGCGCTTAACGCATATGGTAATGGCCATGGCCTTACCGGGTCTCGCGCCGCACTTGGCGCGCAGTAGCATGGATTTGTTCGCGAAGGAAGTGATGTCCCTATTTAGGAAATAATGACAACAATAATTGCATCATTGCTTGCTTAACCCGAAGCGATCTCCGGTCGCTTCGGGATTCTTCGCCGTCGCGGCGGTCTAATCCCAAGTGAAACGCAGCGTCCCCGTTATCCAACGCGGGCGATCTACAAAACGCTGCGCTGTACCGAACGCCGCGGCGATATCAAAAACCTGTGACGTGTAATCCTGATCCGCGAGGTTTTTAACCATTACCGCAGCTTCCCAGCGACCGTCTTCGCTGGCGTAACTCGCACGTAGGTTGCCGATGACATAGCCCTCTTGCTCGCCGACGTTCGCATTGGTCAGGAGGAAATTAAAATCACTGCGGTAGTTGAAATCCGCTTGCAGGGAAAAATGCCCGGCCCAGGCGGTATTCGTGAATAGCGGTTCGAATTCGTAGCGCAACAAGGCATTGATGTTCCATTCTGGTGATCGTGGCGTCTCGCGGTCAATTGGTCCGAAACCGAAATCGACATCCTCGACGTTCGTGTGCAAATAGGCGACGCCGGTCATGAAGTCCAGGCCGCGCATAGGCGTAGCCTGAAGTTCAATTTCAGCACCATAGGTTTCCGCATCGGCATTGCGCACGATCTGCGAGATGCCTTGAAAAATGAACGCCTGAAAATCTTTGTAATCATAGTAAAACGCGTTCGCGTTGAGACGCGCTAGCCCACCCAGTAAGTCTTGCTTCACGCCAATTTCATAGGCGTAGAGCACTTCTTCTTTAAACGGAATCACATTGTTGTCTTGGTCACCGTTGGGCAAAAACAAGTCGGTGGTATCTAAAGGCGCGTTGAATCCACCGCCTTTAACGCCGCGGTTAAAACTCGCGTAAGCAAGCGTATCTGCCGTCGCTTGCCACTCTAAGGCCGCTTTTACAGACCACAAACCTTCGTCGTATTTCGCGATATCCCCAACGGTCGCGCTATCGAAGTCGAACGCGGTCGCAAGAATATTTGGATTGAATAAGCGGTCACGCCCACGCGGCACCGTGTCGGTGAAAATAACGAAATTGTTTCGATAGTCGTGTTTCTTTTGCTCTTCGATCCAGCGGAAGCCGACGATAGCGGTGAGCTCCGGAATTAAGTCGTACTCGGCTTGCGAAAAAATCGACCAGGAATCGGTTTCAGTCTCCCACGTTGATTGAACGCCGATATCACCCGCGGGATGCGACGCTGGTATGCCCGGGCCGAACGCGCCCACGAGCGCGTTGGCGGGCACAGTGCCGCCGCCGATAGTGGATATCGTTGCAGGCGCTTCAAAGCCGGTTCCGTATTGGCCATCGATATTCAAATAATAAAAGCCGGCGACCCAGCGCGTACGTTCGGTTTCTCCGTTGAGGCGGATTTCCTGGGAAAATTGCTCGGCATCGTTGGCGAGAAAAAAGTTGACCTGATTGGTTGGCCCGCCATCGCTGTCCTCTAGATAGTCTTTGTCGATGTGAAAGAAATCGGTAATCGATGTCAAGGTAAAGCGATTGAATGACCAGCTCAAGCGCCCACCACCACCATAAACGTGTAAGTCGTTATGGCCGATACGATCGAAACTACCCGTGAAAATTTTCTCATCGGGTTCCTTGAAACCAAAAAAATCGCATCCCGGACACAAAATCGCATCTACAGGCGCAAAAGGCTGAATTGCCCCCGGCGGTAGGTCAGTGCCAAAGCCCGTGGTCGGATCCGCGAACGCCGCGTTGTAATTAGCGCCGCCGGTGTCAATTTCCATAGCGGCACCGCGCCCGTTGAGTAGGACGTTTACGTCTTCGTTGATGTCGATCGAGAGCTGACCGCGAATGGCATACTCGTTGCCGTCATTGAGATCACGACCGGCCCGGTTGTTAACGTAGGGGTCATGGGTATTGATTGCCGCTGACAGTCGCGCGGAAATGTCCTCGGTAATACCGCCGCCAATCGCGCCCTCAAAGCCAACTTGATCGTAGGACCCAAATTTTACCTCAGCGTAGCCGCTCGTTTCCTGCGCTGGCTTACGCGTAATAAAATGGGCTAAGCCACCGGTCGCGTTGCGACCAAACAGTGTTCCTTGGGGTCCGCGCAATATCTCGACCCGATCGAGGTCGAATAACATAAATCCCGCTCCAGATGTTTGGCTAACATAGGCTTCGTCTACATAAACCGATACGGGCGCTTCCTGATGATCGGCGAAATCGACTTGAATGACACCGCGAATTGCAAAACTAAATGACGACACACTATTGGGCTGCACGATCTGCACACCTGGTGACATGTCGACGACGTTTTGCGCGTTACTCATGCCGAGTGCGCTGATCTGATCACCAGTTAGGGCGGTGACCGCGATACCAACGTCCTGTATCCGCTGTTCGCGTTTTTGCGCAGTTATGACCACTTCTTCCAGCACTTGAGCTGAAACGTTCGCTGTTGCGAGCGCAGCGGACGCCGCTAGAGCGATGGCCTTAAGTCGCCATTGGAGTGGTGTAGAAACGACCATCCTGCGCATGAAACGTCCCCCCAGAATGCAGGTGTTGAATGCTAACATTCGTCCGTCGTGAAAAAAAGATCGGTTCTTCTGGCATTCTACGTTACGCTGATGATAGTTGATGAGCGAGGACTGCAATGATGCGTCATAGTTGCATGTGTGTTGCTGCACTGTGGATCGGGATATTGGTTTCCAGCCACATCTTCGCCGATGAAACGCAAGGTGCGCCCCAGGCGCCGGCATTGTTCGCCGAGCGCTGCGCGGGTTGTCATGACTTGGGCGTCTTAGCGCCAACGAAAGCCCAGCTCGCGCGCATGACGGTCGAAGAAATCGAGGCAGCCCTATGGCATGGGACGATGCAAGAACACGCGAACGGCTTGTCGCGTGCGGAGCGTCTCGCAATCGCTCGTTGGCTAGCGGCGCCGATAGATGAGGCGCACAAGCAACGCGATGCGGGCGTAGTGCGATGCAAGGCGCAAAAAGTTCGCGCGCAGCAGTTTACAGACGCAGAAAAGCGTACAGCATGGCCCGGTTGGTCGCTTGATAATCGTCTCAACCGATACGTTGAGGAGTCTACTTTAACGGCGGCGCGAACTGCAAAGATTAAACTCAAATGGGCACATCCGTTTCCGATTCACTCGGCGTTTGAAAGCACGACGAATTCGCTCGCGGTACGTGCAGGCGTGGTCTACACCGGTAATATCAATAAGTGGGTTTATGCATTAGATGCGGAGCGTGGCTGTGCGCGCTGGACATTTCGTGCCGAAGGTCGAGTGCGATCGAACGTTGCCCTTGAGCGTGACTTGTTGGTGTTTGGAGATTTGCTAGCGAATGTCTATGCCCTCGATGCCGATACGGGTCGAGTGCGCTGGCGAACGCGCATCGACTGGAGTCCTGGTTCACGTATCACTGGCAATGTGACGTTGCACAATGGGATCGTCTACGCGCCGGTATCAAGTCTAGAAGAAGTGCTTGCAATGCGTTTTGATGTGCCGTGTTGTCTTTTCCGCGGTGCTGTTGTGGCCCTGGATGCGCTTAACGGTGATATTAAGTGGAAAACCTACACGATCGATCACTATGCGGAGTATCTGAGCCATAACGAGATGGGCGTGCCACGCTTTGGGCCGTCCGGTGTGCCGGTATGGTCTGGTATTAGTGTGGACGATAAACGCGGTGTTATTTATGTAGGAAATGGGAATCAATTCACCGAACCTCGCGTGGAAGAATCTGATGCGGTGATGGCGCTAGATATGGCAACGGGTGCGAAGCGCTGGGTGAAAAGTTTGGCACCGGCGCAAATGGGTGGGCAGGACATTTATCATCTGGCATGTGAAGCGTGGTGGGATCCGGAACGAAAAAACTGCTCGCCTGAAAACCCCGAAGGCCATGGTGATCGTGATATTGGCGCACCGCCGATCTTGACGACCCGTGCTGACGGTCGCGACATCGTTGTCGTCGGCAGTAAGGACGGCATGTTGTATGGGCTCGACCCTGATAATAAAGGTGCGGTGTTGTGGAACAGCCGAGTTGGCAAAGGCGGTGAGCTCGGCGGCATAGAATATGGTATTGCGGCCGATGGTCGTCACGCTTACGCACCAGTAGTTGATATGGATGCCGACGGCGTATCGAATGGTTCACTTACCGCGGTCGATCTCATGACCGGAAAAGCGGTGTGGCGGGTGGAGAATATTGATGCCGAATGCGATCAGCAGCCCTCGCCACCGTGCGGTACCGCGGTGCTAACACCGCCGACAGTTGCGGGGGAAGTTGTTTTTGTGGGACTCCTCGATGGTACCTTGCGTGCTTTCGGTGTCGCAGATGGGAAACCGCTGTGGCGTTATAATACCGCGCGTGAATACGACGGCGCCAATGGCCTCACTGGTCGCGGCGGCTCGCTGGGCAACGGTGGTCCGGTGATCGTCGGCAACACGCTATATATCACGAGCGGCTTCAGTCTCATGAACATCGGCCTCCCCGGTAATGTTTTGCTCGCTTTTGATATTCCAGAGTAATGACGGCGTCATTCGAGTTCGGGGCGCCGCAGATGCCACTCCGTCGCACCTTCATATGCAGCAGCGGCGCGGATTAAGCTGGTTTCGTCGCCGTGTTTGCCGATGAATTGCATGGCCGTTGGTAAGCCCTCGGCGGTAAAGCCGTTAGGCACCGTTACGCTGGGGCTGCCGGTGTAGTTGAAGGGTGCGGAGTAACGCACGAGTGGCGCGATCGCTTCGGGAGGGGCAACCTGATCAGGGGGGAACTCACTTTGCGGCATCGGTGGACTCGGCATCGCCGGGCACAAGAAGCAATCGACGCCGTTGAAGACTTCGTGGAGAACACCGCTGGTCGCTTGGCGAGCACGCGCACCGCGGGCGTAGTCGCCGGCGCTAAGCCGCGTGCCGTGTTCGAGCAGCGAGCGGAACACCGGCCCGTAGTGCATGGCACGGGACGGATAGAATTCGTGATGATGGAGCAGCGCATCGACCGCGCAAGTATCGAGCCAATGGGCGCAGCAATCGGTCAGGCCCGCGGCGTGAACGTCGACTATTTCTGCGCCGGCGTTCGTAAGCACATCGACCGCCCGATACATCGCATCGCTCATCTGCGGATCGGTGTCAGTGGTGCAGTAGTCGCGATCGATGCCGATCTTAAGGCCGCTGACACCTGCTCCGAGGGCGTTATCGTAGTCCGACGGCGGATCGCTACGGGTGCTGGGGTCACGATCGTCGCGTCCTTCGAGAACGCCTAGCATGGTCGCCGCGTCCGCGACGCAACGTGCCATGGGACCGATATGGTCTAGGGTATCGGCCAAGGGAAAGACGCCGAAGCGACTCACTTTGCCGAACGTCGGCTTGATACCGACGATGCCGCAGGCCGCGGACGGAAACCGAATCGAACCGCCGGTGTCGGTGCCGAGCGCGCCGAAGCATAACGATGCCGCGGTGGCGACTCCCGAACCGCTAGAAGACGCGCCGGCCCAGTAATCCAGATGCCAGGGGTTGCGCGGGTAGTCGTAGTCGGGGTGATAGCCGTAGAGTGCAAACTCGGTTAGATTCAGTTTGCCAAGCAACACCGCGCCCGCGGTCTCGAGTTTAGCAATAACGGTCGCACTGTGATCGGGCACGTACTCCCGCAATATTTTTGATGCACACGTCGTGGGCACGCCACGGATATGCACCAAGTCTTTAGTTCCAAGCGGGATCCCATGCAAACGACCCCGATAAACGCCGCCGCCGATCTCTTTTTCCGCCCGTTGCGCTTGGCGCAAAGCGAGATCAGGCGTGACCGTCAAATAACTGTGCAAGCGTGCGTCGAGCGTCTCGATACGCGCGAGCATCGCGTTGGTCAGTTCGACCGGCGAGATATCTCGCGCTGCGATCAAGGCCGCGACGTCGGTCAAGGATTTCGTGCACAAGTCACTTAATGAGGTCATATTACCGTCCTCCAGGTTTACCGTAGCGGCGCTGCATCAGTGGATTTATGCTTTAGCTTTGGCGCGTGCCGCTTTCGTATACTAACCCTATGTACCACCATCGAACGATGAAATATCCACCTACATCAATCAAGTGGCACCAGTGCGGCGAGCGCCTCGTGCCATATCCGGGCTAGCGTCTGCATGCGCATCGTTACTACCCTCCCCCAGGACAAATTAGGCAAGGTCGATGCCGCGGTTCGCGCTATTGAGGCCACCGGTTACGACGGCGTTTTTACTTTAGAAAACCGTCACGATCCCTTTTTACCGCTCGCCATCGCGGCGACGCAGACGACGCGCATCGAACTAGCGACCGGGATCGCCATCGCCTTCTCGCGTTCACCCATGACGGTGGCCAATATCGCTTGGGATCTGCAGCAGGCATCAGGCGGGCGTTTTGTTCTCGGTCTCGGAAGCCAGATCCGGGCGCATAACGAGCGGCGCTTTAGTGTGCCCTGGTCAGCGCCCGCACCGCGACTGCGGGAATACGTCGCAGCGTTGCGTTGCATTTGGCGCTGCTGGAAGTATGGCGAAAAACTGGATTATCGCGGTGCTCATTATCAATTTACCTTAATGACACCAAATTTTGTGCCCGAAGGTGGCAACCTGCCCCTGCCAGCCATCACCCTCGCCGCGGTCGGCACGAAGATGTTAACTGTGTCAGCCGAAGTAGCCGACGGGGTACGCCTACACCCGTTTTGCACGCGGCGCTACCTCGAAGATATTGTGATGCCGCGCATCGAACGTGGCCTCGCGAAGCGCGGACTATCGCGCGCGCACTTTGACATTTCTGGCGGTGGTTTTATCGCCACCGCGGCAGATGAAGACGGCCTCATTAAACAGCGCGAATGGATCCGGTATCGGATCGGATTTTATGCTTCAACGCCCGCATATTGGCCGATACTGGAACATGAAGGCTATGCCGCGTTGGGCCCGCAGCTCAATGCGCTGACAAAACAAGGTCAGTGGCACAAGCTCGCCGCGGCGGTGCCTGATGAATTGCTCTACGCCTGTGCCGTGATAGCGCGCCATGATGAACTCCGCGCACGCATCGAGGCGCGCTTTGCAGACCTTGTGGATACCGTGAACGCGAGCGTGAGTTCTGAGCTGCCGGCCGATATACCGCCCGATCTAATTCGATCGATCCAACAAATACCGTGTCGGTGGCGAGCCTACGAAACGGCTTGAGTTGGGCGCTCGCCATTGAGCTGCGCTGGGGATGATGTCGGCGGCGGATTGAGTTCGATGCGATCGCGTCCGTTTTGTTTGGCGCGATACAAGGCCGCATCAGCACGCTCGATTGCCTGCTGCATCGACTCGCCCGCGACAAGTTGGGTGATACCTAGAGACAAGGTAACTTGTTGCACAGCTTCGCCGGTGTTCGGTTTTACGATGCGCGCTCGTGCTAAGGCACTACGAATATTTTCCGCTGCCGCGCGCGCGCCCTGGAGCGATGTATGTGGAAGAATAATCGCGAATTCTTCGCCGCCCCAGCGCACGCCGGTGTCTTGCCCTTTAATGACGTTCTTAATGGCCTCAGCGGTGATTTTTAATACTTTATCCCCTAGTAGATGCCCATAGCGATCGTTGACCTTTTTGAAATGATCGAGATCTGCGATGATGATGCAATGCCCCGGCGAGTCCGCCGGGTCTTGTTGGACCAGCTGCCCTAGAATTTCTTGGAAAGCCCGACGGTTGGCAAGTCCGGTCAGGGCATCCTTTTTTGCTTCTTCTTTTGCTTTTTCAAGTTCCAAACGCAAACGTTCAGTTTCTTTCTTGCTGTTATCCAAGAGCTCGCGTAACGCGCGGCTTGATTGCTGCACGACGCTGGTATTGTCCAGCAATTCACTGACGAGTACGGGCAGTTCATTTTGATCGGTCGAGGCGGAAATTCGTGACGAGCATTCCGTAAGCGACTGTTCATAACGCGTGACTTCGCTATTGGCGTCTTCCAAGCTGCTCGACATATGCGTCGCTATTTGGCGCAAGGACTGTTGCACGTGAGTCATTTTCTCGACATCGTCGTCACGCAAGATATCGCGGTACAAACGTTGTGTCGTAGCCTCATCGATGGCTTCGTCATTAGCAACAAGCTGATCGATGATTGTGCTAAGTTCAGTGGATGTGCCGGCGACGTAGGCATACCAAACAGCGTAGTTTTCCGGCGTGACGGGTATTTCATAGCGCGACATCAATGGCAAAGCGAGGCGCAAATATTCCGCCGAAGCGTGCATACGGGAATTGGTCATGACCGATTTCGAAGTGCGGATCTAATCCATAGATGACTGATAAAATACGCCGTCGTCTAAGTGTAGCGGCGCCTTTACGGGCACGCTTTAGCGCGTTTCCGGCGCGGCCCCGCCTTGCACCGCTAGTGGGGGCGGCGGCAGTATACGCTTCTCGCCCTCGGGTGCGGGTCCCGGATCGCCATCCGGCGCACGTGCATTCGAGATTTGATACGGACCTAGCGCCTAAAGTGCGCATTAAGCACGAAAGCAATGCAGCGGTAAACGATCGAGGAGCTAAGTAATAACAATGCAGGTGAATTATCAATGTAATCCTTCTTGGCCTTGTTTAGCCTGGTTGGCACGGGTGTCGACGAATGACGGACAGCTCCATGTCAAGCACGGCCGCAAGATAGAGATACGTGAGCAATGGTTCTGTGAAGCGGTATGGGACGGCGATTTCGATGCCGGTGGTTTCGACGCGACCGATATCGTCACCGGTAGCGGCGGCCGGATCCACGAGGACAGTATCACTTTCGTGAGCTCAGGTTCGACGCTCGACCGTCTGCACTACGTGGAGACACCGCAGGGGCTCTATGTCTCTAATTCTTTGTGTGCTCTCGGTGTTGAGCTGGGTGTCGAGGCCGATCCGGGCTACGGTGATTATTTTCACGATTTCGGCTCGATCGTCGATGGGCTCGCGAAATACCAAAGACAAATCGAGCATTTAACACCAGCGGTAAATTTTCTTTATTTTGACAATTTGTTGTGGCGCAACGGTCGCGTAGAGCTGGTGTCTAAGCCCCATGGTGGCCGTCAGTTTTCGACGTTTGAGGAATATCATGCGTTCTTGTTGACGAGCATGAAAAGCATCGCAAAAAATGCCGAAGACGCTGCCCGTAAACAACGATATAGCTTTTACGCGACGCTGTCTTCGGGTTACGACTCGACCGCCGTGGCGACACTAGGTGCGACAGTTGGGTGTCGTAACGCAGTCACTTTCGCGCACGCCCGGGGTGGCGAAGCAGACGATGGTCGGGTCGCGGCGGAGGTGCTTGGTTTGGAACTCGAATACTGCGATCGCAACGCGTGGCGTCGACTACAACGTCCGGAACCGCAGTTTATTGTGGCCGATGCCAAAGGCGAAGATCGCTATTTTGCCGTATGCGCTTCCACGCTCGAAAACCGTATTTTATTGACCGGCTTTCACGGCGACAAGTTGTGGGATAAATACACGGAATCGACCGGGCCGCATATCGTACGCGGCGACCGCAGCGGTTTGTCGCTGTCCGAATTCCGCTTGCGCGTTGGATTTCTCAATTGTTCTCCAGCATTTTGGTCCGCACGCAACGTCGCTGAAATCGTCGCCATTAGCAACCATCGCGACATGGCTCCTTGGGACGTTGCACATCGATACTCGAGGCCGATTTGCCGTCGCATCGCCGAAGAAGCCGGCATCCCGCGGCAAGCTTTCGGGGTCAGGAAACGAGCGGCATCCGAGCAGACGTTTACATCGCCGGATTTCTTAACGCGCGATTCGATGGACGACTATATGCAGTGGCTTAGGGCAAAGAAAAAGACCGCCTCCGGTCGGGGCTTACCTTGGTTGCTTAGTGAACAACTCGATCACGTCCTATTCAACTCCTTAGCGATAACCGAAAAATCCGCTCTTTGGTGGCGTCAGAAAAAATCCCAAGTACCGTTGATGTGGCGAATCGGCACCAGTAAGGCCTTGTTCCGGGCAACGCTTGCCACGCAACTTGCAACGCCCATGTATATTCGTCGTTATCAATTCGCCTGGGCGTTCGAGCGTGCGCTGGCAGCCTATCAGGTCGACTGAGGCCCCACCACGCGGCGACTCGAGCCCGCCTGTGGTAGCGCACGTGCGCCGGGTGCCATATCCCCGGCTTAGCATGTCTCCGGCGCGGCACCACCTTGCGTCGGTAGTGGCGGTGGCGGCAGTTTACGTTTCTCGCCCTCAGGCGCGGGTCCCGGATCCCCGGGAATGGGTTGACCGGCCATATAGCCGATGATTTTCTCCGGCCGGGTTTCGTCTTCATAGGCGGCCGTGATGCTCGGCGCGACCTCGGCCGTCGTTTTTCCCGCCGCGGTGAGGCGCGCATGGGCATGGTTCGCCGCCTCGCCAGGCAAGTATTGGCGTAGACGCGGGTCGGTCCCGCTGCGTGCAGCACCTTGTGGGACCCGCTCTCGTTGGCGTCGTGCCAGTCGCAATAAGATGTTCCAGGCACGCTTATTTTCGCGAATCGGCCAGGTTTGCACCTCGTTTGCGGCGCTGAATTCGCGCCACAGTTGCTCCCCCCGGGTGCTGCGAATGACCACGATAGTCGCTTGCTCCGTACCCACGCCGCCACAGGCAATGTCGGCCAGCTCGGCCGAAAAATCGCCGCAGTGGCGGCACGCAGGTCGTTGATAATCTGCCATCGCTTCGGCGAGCGGAATTGTCGCGACCTCGCCATCATGTTTGTAGATGAGAATCTTGCCTTTGACGTTGAATTTATCGATCGTCGCAAGTGGAATTTGCATGTCTTTGGCAATTTTTTCTGTCATCAATGTTGGTTCAAATACTTCGGTGCAAAAGAGCCCGATGTTGAAGGCGATTCGATCGGCAAAATTGCGTAGAAAACCGCGTTGTCGCGTGACGATCGTTGGTTTTTTACGCGCGGTGACCAAGAACGCCGGATCCATGTACTGCATTTTGCGGATCGGGGTGATCTGGCAAGGCACGCCGACAAAGGCAATGCGCTGGAGGTCCTGCTCAGCGGCCCCGCTAAGCGCGAGGTTGTTCGCGCAGTAGGTGTACCAACTGCCGGCGCTCGCTTTTATCGCCGCGACGTCGGTGAGTACTTTAGGGCTGGGAAAACAGGGGTCGTCATCTGCGCCGACGGAGGAGACTATCGCGGCGTCAATTTTTTCCTGCTCGCGTGCCCAAGCTAGCATGGCGGTGACAATACCGCCGTCTTGGGCGCGCGCGAGCACATCATCACGGCGCGTACGAGCCACAAAAATCTGGCGATAGACGCCAAAGATGTCCTCGAAAGGCCGCTCGTCACAAAATTGCGCGTCGCGCAGATGGGTCTCGCGCGGCCACAAGCGCGGACAAACCGCCGCACAAACATCGCAGCCGACACCTTCGCTAATGCCGCAGTAATCAAATGCAGCAGAGGCTTTTGCCGTTTGCTTGGGCTTCCCGTCTATGTATTCGATGACGTTATGCGGACAGACGACGACGCAGCTGCCGCACTCGCAGCAACTACCTGCTTCGACGACGTCATTCATCATGTCTTTAAACGAGTTGTGGTGTAAGGGATCCACACGATACTCCCGATATTGTCTTTAGACTGTACGGAACCTGAGTGCAGCGCTGCGCCCAGCATAGATTGTAAAGCATTGGTAAGGGCGCGATTATTACCGCACGCATTGCAAAGTATAGAGTGGCTTGTGATCGTTATTAGAAAGCTCACCCAAACGGATTCGGACGCTTTTGCGGCTTTGATCGTTGAACTTGCGCGGGAAACCCCGTTCACCGCACTGACCGAAGCAGAGGCTGCTGCCGCCATACCGAGCCAAGCGCAGCGCACAGCCCAGATCCTCGCCGGCGATTCGATCTTCGTCGTGGTAGCAGAAGCCGGCGCGGAGCTGATTGGTTTCGGCGCCTTGACCCGCGGCGCTTTGCAGCGCAATCGCCATTGCTGCGGTTTGATGTTGGGGGTTCGGGCGACGCATTGGGGCGCAGGCCTGGGCAGGCGTATTCTCGATGAACTGCTCGCGTGGATGCGATCGCAGGGCATGCGTCGCCTAGAAGCAAGCCTCGCGGACGGCAATGATCGCGCGCGCGCTTTCTATGAACGCTGCGGGTTCCAACGAGAGGGGCGTAAGCGTAAGGCGCTACGAATGGACCACGGCTTTGTCGATGAAATCGTGCTTGGCTTACTCCTTGATCCCTAAAGCAGCCTGTTGCTAAGGTCTTAAACTCGGTCAGAATTTGCAAGCATAAGGGGCCTAGCCATGAGTGCAGAACAAAATAAGGCGACTATTCGCGCCGCTTTTGCGGGGATCGCAGCCGGTAACGGCGAACCGCTGCTCGAGGCCTTGGATGACGACATTCAGTGGACCATTATCGGCAACACCAGCTTGTCGCGAACGTTTAACGGCAAGCAAGACGTCATCGACGGCCTGCTCGGGCCATTCGCGGAGACCATCGATGGCCACGCTCACATTACCCCGCTGAACATGATTGCCGAAGGTGATTACGTCGCCGTGCAAGGAAAAGGCGAAGCGAAAACCAAAGCTGGTGTTGACTACAGCAATACGTATTGTTGGGTTTATAAGTTTTCGCAGGACAAGATCGTCGAGATTACGGAATATTTAGATACGGAGCTCGTGCGTCGCGCCTTTGGCTAAGCGCCAGCGCAGTTTCACGCGCCTCAGCGTTCATTGCTCGCTTCGATTCTTTTCAGCATAGCGCTGGCACTGCTCGGCTACGGATGTTACGCGACGGTTGTTTTTCTCCTCCAGAGGCGGCTGGTATTCCCCGCGCCGCGCCATCCGGGATCGTTTGCCGCTGCGCCGCTGCCGGCAGACGCACAGCAGCTGCTCATAGAGTCCGAGAATGCGCGTACCGAAGCGTGGTTATTGCCGCCAGAGCGTGCCGTGGAATCGGTCCCGTTGCTGGTATTTTTTCACGGCAATGCCGAAACTATCGATCGCTGGGGTGACTTTTTCACGCCCGCGCAAGCGCTTGGTTTTGCGGTCTTGTTAGTCGAATATCCGGGGTATGGACGGTGTAGCGGGCAGCCCTCGCAGCGCGCGATCCGTGCGGTCGCGCTGGCAGCTATTGAACGCGCGCGAACCCGCGTTGAGATTGCGGCGGATCACATTGTGCTTTTTGGCCACTCGCTCGGGGGCGGCGTCGCGCTCGACGTCACGGCGTCTGTGCCGAGCGCGGGTCTTATTCTGCTCTCCACGTTTCGCAGCGTGCGCGAATTCTCGCAACGCTATCTGGTGCCGGGGTGGTTAGCACGAGATCCTTTCGATAACTTAAGTCGCATCGCACGCTACCAGCGACCGGTTTTATTATTTCATGGTAGCGACGATGCGTTCATTCCCGTGGCGCATTCGCAAGCATTGGCTGCTGCAACTGGCGACGCCTGTCTCATCGAACTCGAGTGTGCGCACGGTGATTGCCTACCGCAGCATAGCGCGATTTTTTGGCGCGCGGCGATACCATTCTTAAACGGTGTGCGCGGCGCGCACGGCATCGTCTTGCAAGGCGACCGAACCTAGAATCCGCAGTTGACCGCTGCGAGCGGGCTAGAGGTTGTTGGCGTACCGATGATAACAAGTCGCTCAGTTTCACACATTGGAATGCCGTCCAAAGAGGATTCTAGATCGGAGCATAGTGTGGGGCGTTATTGGCCGACGGGAAAGACCGGTTGGGTGTCGCCGTCGGCGACTAATACGGTCATCAGATTCGCTACCAAGCGCACCCGGTCTTCCGCATCGAGGGCGACAATGTCTTGCGCTTCCAGTTGTTGCAGCGCGAGCTCGACCATGCCGACGGCGCCTTCGACGATATGGCTACGCGCGGAGACAACGGCAACCGCTTGTTGCCGCCTCAGCATCGCGCCCGCGATTTCTGGTGCGTACGCCAAATGGGAGATACGGGCTTCGATTATTTCAAGTCCCGCCAGATCGACATGCGATTGAATCGTCTCTGAAAGCAGCCGCGCGACAGTATCCAGGTCACCACGCAATGAATTTTGACCAGCGTCGTCGCCGTCGTACCAACGCGAGCTGACGACTTGGCGCACCGCGGATTCACTTTGCACGGTAATGTATTCCTCGTAGTCTTCGACATCGAACTCCGCGCGCGCTGTTTCATAAACGCGCCACACGATCACCGCCGCGACTTCAATGGGATTACCCGCCAAGTCATTTACCTTCAACGTCGGTGTGTTGAGGTAATGTGCCCGCAGCGAGATCTTGCGGCATTTATAAAATGGGTTGACCCAAAAAAAGCCGTCGTCTCGCAAAGTTCCTGCATATTTGCCGAAAAACACCATCACCCCGGCTTGATTCGGCTCCAAGATCGTGAAGCCTCGCGCAATGAAGACGATGATAGGGATCGAAAATATCCCCCATAGACTGGGTTCACCACGGCCGGTGATGAGTGGTGCGGCAAAGATTAATAGCGTCCAGGCGAGATAAGCGAGCCACAACGGTAGCACCAACCAAGCGTTGACATAACGAGTTTCGTGTTCTTGGGTTACGTTTTGCATCGTTTGCGTGGCTCCTTGCGTGGGGGTCGTGCGAAAACGGCGACGCGCAGCACTGCTATCCGGTCTGATCAGTGATTGTCGATGCGGTGGCGTCGAAAATCCCGCATCCCGCGCCGCTGCATCGGCAACAATGCGCTCGGTAGCCAACGCGCCAAGCACCACAGCACACGTGCGTAGCCCGGGAAAACGATCACCCCGCGGTTACGTTGCACACCGCGCAGAATATGTTCGACAGCGACCGCAGTCGGTACCTTCTTGAACGGGATCCCGTCCAGAATGGGTCCAGGGCTTACGTTTACATATTCGCTTGCCGTGTAGATCCCCGACTCGACGAATCCCGGGCATACAACGCTGATCCTAATCCCTAGCGGTGCGGCTTCTATGCGCAAGGAATTCGATAATCCTACGACCGCATGTTTGCTGGTGCAATAAGGCACGTTGGTCGGAAAGGCGATCAAACCGGCGAGTGACGCGATGTTGATGATATGACCTTGTCCTTGCTGTGCCATGATTTGATAGGCTGCCATACTGCCGTTGATCACGCCCCAGAGGTTCACGGCGATGACGCGCTGCCAGTGTTCCTCGCCTAAATCCCGCGCATCGGCTGCAACGGAAACGCCGGCGTTGTTAAACACGAAGTCGAGGCGCCCCTGATCCGCAGCGCAGTCAGCATAAATACGCGCGACTTCGCTGCTATCCGTCACATCTAAGGCACGTGCGCGTGCCCAGCACCCCGCCGCCCGCAACTCATCGACCAAGGCTTCGGCATCGCTGTGGTTAATGTCGGTCAAGTAGACGCGGGCGCCGTGACGCGCAAGGTACTCACCTAAGCCGCGCCCGATCCCGGAAGCCGCGCCGGTTATCAGCGCGACGCGATTTTCGAAGGCCTTCACCGCCTATCCTCCCAGTCGATGGACTAAGGCGTGAAGGTTAACCTAGATCTCGCATACGGCGCTTGGCAGGTAGTAATCGCCCGAAAGCGTCGTGAGGGGAAATGGGAGGAAATTGGGGAGGAAATTGGGGAAATTGGGACACCCACAATCCGAGACGAGAATCGATTCGCACCTGCAGCAAAGTGAGCAAAGTGTGTGTCCCAAATTGCACCCACCCCATTAGGAGATCGAGGGAGATCGAAGAAGATTGAGGGAGATCGAGGATACGCACATCGGACGCGAGAACCGACTCACGCTGGTAGCAAAGTGTGTGTCCCAAATTGTCGCCCTACGTTTCTACTTGATGTAGCGGGAGGGGGTTAGGTTTGCGAGCTAAAACGTGTCTGTCCCAGAGGATCTTTGAATTTGCTGGGTGTCCCAAATTGTTCCTGCGGATCCGAAGAAATTAATTGCCAGTTAAGCTCAACTCCGCTAGCGTCATCGTTGTTCAGCTTGTAAGAATAGGAAGAGATCGAGGACTTATGAAGAAATACGCCTTGGCATTGATCGTCGTTGCTGTGACTTTGCCGTTAGCAGCGCTGGCGCATGGTCCGTCACGCCAAAAAGTGACTAAAGAAATTGTCATCGCCGCACCGGCCGCGAAAGTGTGGAACTTGGTTGCAGATTTTTGTGCTATCGAAGCGTGGCACCCGGCCGTGGTGGCGTGTGCAGGGGAAGGGGGTAACGACATCGGTGCAACGCGGATATTGACGGTGGGTGAAGCAGGTGGTCCACAGATTTACGAAGAGTTGCAAAAATATGACACGGAGAAAATGATCTATAAATATAAGATCACAAAAACGGATAATGCGGTCTTGCCCGTCACTACGTATTCTTCGTTTCTGAGCGTTATCGACAACGGTGATGACACCACGACCGTGCGCTGGCGGGGTGGTTTCTATCGTGCTTACCCCAAAAACGAACCCCCGCCGGAGTTGAACGATGACGCGGCAGTCACCGCAGTGACAAACGTCTACGAGGCGGGCCTCACCAAAATCAAAGAGCTGGCCGAGTAAGGGGCACGCTCTGCACTCATCGTGAAGCGGTGCCTGATACACGCTGCCGCTTGCTTAGCGATCGCAGTAGTAAGCGTCGCCGCCGCGCCGCTCGCGTTTGTTACGAATCAAGGAGATGACAGCGTATCTGTCATCGATCTTGTAAATAAAGAAACACGAGCAACGATCGCCGTCGGGCGCGATCCGGCGGGTGTTGCAGTAGGCCACGATCGTCGGCACGTCTACATCACGAATCCCAGCAGCCAAGAGCTTAGCGAGATCGACGCGCAGAGTCTCAAAGTGACGCGGACGATGAAACTCGGCAAAGGCCCACTGGGGATTGTTGCCCACCCCCACAAACCGCGCGTGTATGTCGCCGATTGGTATGCGGCTCGTGTTTTAGTCGTCGATACGGATGCTGCTCAGGTCGTTGCGAGCATCGCGACCGGTAATGCACCTGCCGGTATCGCGATATCACCGAACGGGGAGCGTTTGCTGGTTACGCATCGTGACGATAACGATATGTTGGCCTACGACTTAATCGCGGGCGCGCCGCTCGCGCGGATCCCCGTGGGCACCGCACCGTTTGGCGTTACCGTGTCGGGCAACGGGCACTGGGTGTTTGTCGCCAATGTGCAAAGCGGTGACATTAGCATAATCGACCTTTTGGCCCTGCAAAATACCGGCCAAATTGGGGTTGGTGACATGCCCTACGCGATCGCTTTCGATGCGAAGCGGCAGCGCTTATTCGTTACGAATCAACATGAGGGCACGGTCTCCGTAATCGATTTCGCGGCGCGCACAGAACTTGGGCGTATTGAAGTGGAAGACTACCCTGAGGGGATTAATTATTCTGCGACGCTCGATCGTGTCTATGTCGCGAATTGGTTCGGTAATAGTCTGCTCGCGCTCGATCCGGAGCACCTGACGGTCGTGGGCCGCAGTGCCTGCGGCGACGGCGCGCGCGCTTTTGGTGAGTTTATTTTGCCTTAAGCGCCACGCAGCCTCGCGTGAGTCCGCTCGAAATCCCCCTAAGCTATTAAATTGATAGCGTATTTGCTGTATCTGAGGGGTTCAGATCCTGGCCTTTCGGCCGCTACAGACGAAGGTTCCTCAGAAAATACCCGCCATGGCCTTCGTCTACATTCGCGCCGCACAACACCGGGACTTGCCGGGCGCCGGATTCGACAGCGTCGGATCAGTCTTTGGTCATTACGATGCTTACCTCAAAGCAGGTTCGGTGGCGCGTGGCTTCGTGGTTAACGCGCGCGACGCGGACGAGCGTGCGGCAGTCGTGACGCAAATTCGTGCGGATAAGCAGCACTGCTTGAAACCAGTATTTGTGGTCAACGGTACGAGCAGTGAGGACGATTACTTAAGCGATGGCGCGGTCGGGAGCGTAGACGAGCTGCACAAGAGAGCGCAGGTCATCAACGATCTTGCTGCGAACTTGCAAGGCGCCGACATTCCTGAGCATAAAGAGGACCGCTTGTTGCGTTATCTCTACATGCGCCCGGACAAAGTACTCGAACCCGTGTGTGCATGGCACCACCGCGAAATTTACCACTACCCCATTGTCGAAGCGCTCGCACACGAGCCGACCGGTCAGGCGCAGTGGCTCGCCAGCCTGGTGCAAAGACAGCTGTTAGAACCCGTCGATTTACGCGACCGGATCCGCCTGTGTGCGGATTGCAACGATGCGCATGTGAGCTTTATCGATGTATGTTCCAGCTGCGGCCACATCGAGATAGAGCAAGAATCGTTTTTGCATTGTTATACCTGCGGCTTCGTCGCACCGCAAAACGACTTCATTAGCGCCACCGGTCTGCAGTGCGGCAAATGCCACGTGCAGCTCAGACATATCGGTGTTGATTACGACCGCACGCTCGACAATTTTGTATGCCACGCTTGCCAACACATTTTTCCTGAGCCGGACATAAAATCGCGTTGCCATATTTGCGGCTGGCGCGGCGACGCTGACGATCTACTCCTGCGGCGCATCGAAACGTTGCGCTTAACCGAAGCGGGTCGTCTGTACGCGCGACGTGACAACATTGCCGATGTCCTGTCGGTGCTCGACGGACTGAATTACGCTAATCCGGGTTATTTCGCTTACATGGCGGATTGGTTCATCAAGCTGTCGCGCCGCTACCCCGATACGCCGTTCGGCCTGCTAGTCGTCAGTCTTAGCAACGTTATCGAGCTTACGGAAAGTATCGGGCGTAACCAAGTCATGTTGATGTTGGACGGTCTCGGCGAACGCCTGCGGGAGTTGATCCGTACTACGGACATTGCAACCAGGACCAGCGATTCGATGTTTTGGTTGTTACTGCCGCATACGCCGGCGAGCGGATGCGAGGTCGTTGCACAGCGCGTCAAAGAGTTTCAGGCGCAAACCCGACAAATCGGCGGCGCCGAATTGCAAATTGCTACAGCCTTCGTGGTGGGTCCGGACAATATTGCCGCGAGTGAGGACGCCGCCTTAGTCATGGCGCGCCTGCGCAGTCAGGTGAGTGGTGATGGACATCTTCACTGAGCTCGCGACTAGCTGGTTCGTATTTCTTGGTCTGATCAACCAGCTGTGGTCTGAAGGTCCGGTCCAGATCGCATTAAAGTTTATTCCGTTTGTGCTGTTTTTCGAATTGCCGGTACAGCTATTGATGATGTTTGGGGTGTTGCGCTGGGCGACATTACGGCAAAACGATGTCCGTTGGGATGCGCCGTTCTATCCTAAAGTCTCGTGCGTCATTCTCTGCTATTCCGAAGGGGAGGATGTGATAAGTACCATTCAATCCCTTACGGAGCAGATCTATCCTGGGCACATAGAACTCGTAGCTGTTATAGATGGCTCCATCCGTAACGCGGAAACGTACCGAGCTGTGAAGCGCTGTGTTAAGTACGTTAATGCCCAAGCTAGCCGTTCAATTCGGGTGCTTCCTAAGAGCCAGCGAGGTGGCCGAGTTTCTAGTATTAATCTCGGTCTGAGTTGTGCTTCCGGCGAAGTCATCATGGTGCTCGACGGGGACACGTCGTTTGACAACGACATGGTCGCAAATGCAATTCCACATTTTCAAGACCCTAACGTCGTCGCCGTCTCGGGTAATCTTCGTGTTCGCAACGCCCGTGAGTCGATAGCGACGCGTCTGCAGGCTATCGAGTACATGCTTTCGATTCACGCAAGTCGCATCGGTCTCGATCAATTCAACGCGGTAAATAACGTCTCGGGTGCATTCGGAGTCTTCCGCCGTAGCTTTGTAGAGCATATAGGTGGCTGGGATAGCGGCACCGCTGAAGACCTCGATATGACGATCCGAATAAAAAAATATTTTGCCCGACATCCACAATTACGGATCAGGTTTGAGCCTTATGCTATCGGCCACACCGATGTGCCGGGCACGGTGCTGGGATTTTTCAACCAACGTTTGCGTTGGGACGGCGATCTTTTTTACGTCTATTTTCGTAAATACCGCAGCGCCCTACGCCCTCAATTACTCGGCTGGACCAATTTCATTTTGATCATGTGGACAGGCGTCTTTTTTCAGATTCTTTTACCGCTTGGGATCATGATTTACACGACGTATATCTTTTTCGTTTATTCAGCGTCTTTCGTGATCGGCGTGCTGATGTTCGTCTATTGCTTCTACCTCGCCATGACCATGGCATTCTTTCTGGAGTATTTATTGTTGGTATCCGAACGTCCACGCCAAGATTTACAACTCGCATGGGTACTGCCGCTCTATCCATTGCTTACCTTCGCGAGTCGCATATGGTCGGGCGTGGCGACATTAGCTGAGCTCTTTATGCGCTCGCACTTAGATTCTTCCATGGCACCCTGGTGGGTGTTGAAAAAGACGAAATTTTAACGCCTCTCCTGCAGCACCAAAAGTGAAACATCTACACGCACTAGTATTTGTTATTGCTTTTTCTGCTACTACGGCGTCAGCGGTCGAGTGGTCCTTGCCGGCATTGGAAGAGCAGCTTGAGCACGCCTTAACTGTTCAAATCGCTGCTGCAGAGACCTCGATACAAAGCTCCCGGCTCGCTGAACGACGTGCCCGGTCTGGTTGGAAAATCGTTAGCGGTGTGAGCCTAGCGGACAACGAGGAGTCGACCGGTATTGGGGGAACACGTGAATTTAAAGCGCTCGCCGGTCGTATTGGTTTGCAATATCCGCTGTTCGGATCGCGCTTGGAGGAGCAACTCTCGTTATTGGAGAGCGCCAGTGGATTGAAGGTTGCGCAAGCCCGCGAGGAAATCGTCGGTCGCGAAGCACTCGAATTGCTGCGCCGTCGCTACATTCGCTATTGGATGAACCAACGCAAACTAAGTCTCGTGCGTAGGTATATCGATCAAGAAACATCAGTTATGAATATCCTAGACCGTCGTCGCGACGAAGGTCTTTTATTAGAAGCCGATCGCCTCGAATTCGCTGCCAGTTTTGATGCGACGCGGAGTCTTCTGGCGAAATACGATGCCGAACAAGCGCAAGACTTGGCGGTAATTTCTGCGTTGACTGGGCAGCCACCGGTACAGTTTGTCGCCAACTACCCGGAACTCGCGCCGCCTTGTCTGCGCGAACGCGCATTGCTTGCTGCGGTGCAGCGCCACCCAGAGCTTGAAGCCCTTGCGGCTCACATCGAAGCGCGCGCGGACGAGCGCTATTTCTCCCCGAGCCGGGCCATCGAGTCCAACGTAAGCCTTACACACGCGGTGGTGCACGAACTTCCCGAAGCGATCACGGGGACCAGCGCAACGGTGAATATGAACATACGTCTACCGTTGAACGTCATGGCGGCGGCGGCGGCGAGTCGTGATGTTGCCAGTGCCGAACTAAGTAAGGCGCGCCTTGATTATCAGCTGGGTCAACAGGCTTTAGAACAGAAGACGCGACGCTTGCTCGCGCTGCATCGCACTCGACGCCACGAATCGAAACTCGCTCAAGCGCGCTTGGCAGCCAAAGACGAAGATATGCGCGAAAAGGATTTACGCGCCCAACTTCTCCCCGGTGATGTGCAGGAGCAGTTGCAGCAAGCGTACTACAGATATTTTGAAATCGCGCTCACCACGATCGAAGCGGAGTCGTTGGTGTTAGACAGTGAAGCGCAACTGCTAGCGCTGGCACCGCAGGGTTGCGCGCTTGCAAGAAGCGCAGGTCATGCGCGTGCATCCAATGCGCCGGGACGAAACAAATCCTCGATGGGTGTTTACCTTTGGCAGTCCCACTTTTTGTTGGCACAACCGGAGATACCTAATTCCGTTTGGGATGAGTTTGCGGCGCGCGGAATCGATCGCTTACTGGTGTCCTTAGATGGGGCGCAAATTGAGCAACTACAAAGCTTGCGCGGTGCGACTACCTTGCAGCATTTGATCTCGGCAGCGACACGGCGAGGCTTCACCGTCGAGCTGCTACTTGCCGAACCGACATGGATATTGCCTGCCTACCGAGCGCAGTTGTTGACTACGATCGAACGTTTGAGCGATTACGATTTTGCCGCCTTGCATTTAGACCTCGAACCGAACCAGCTGGAAGGGCAGGGTTGGGACGAAACACAGCTACTCGAAGAGCTAATAGCGACCCTAGCCGCGGCCAAAAACACCAGTCCGTGGCCCATCGGGTTTAGTGTGCATCCCCGCTACATGGGGGTTGCAACCACACAGGGTAGTTTTGGCGAGCGCCTCGCTGGGTTGGACCTCGCAGAAATCACCTTAATGGCCTATGTGGCAAACCCGCGCCGCGTACACGAGATTACCGCACCACTGCTCGAAACTTATGCGCAGACCAAGTTCAGTATCGCCCAGAGCATCGAAGATTTTCTGCCGCCCGAGGAAACCCATGCCAAGCGTAGCTTGAGCGAGTTTCACGACCGCATGGATGAGTTAGCCGGTTTGTTCGATCACCGTAATTTCAACGGCATCTTGGTGCAGGCATGGCGATATTATCGATATATGAGCCAGGGGCCGTAAGCTTGTGAAGCCAAAGTTCTACAGTGCTACACGTAACCGTCCCGAGGAAACGGACGGACTCAACGTACCCTATGCACCTGCGAAAAGAAAAGTACCGCAATGGCGTTGGTATCTAATATTGGTTGTCGTCGCCAGTCCCTTGCTGTATTTCGCCGCGCGCGGTCTCTATGGCGTTGCGGTGATCGCTGCACCTGGAAACATTCTGCTCGAGCAGCATGAACTTCGCGCCGCGGTAGCGGGGTTCGTCGAACGTATGACTTACGAAATCGGTGATCTGGTCGAGGCGGGCACGCCAATCTTAGAACTCAAGGATCCAGGTCTAGAGGAACGCCAACTCCGACTCGAGCGTGAGCTCAGTACGTTGAAGCGGGACATTCCCCAGAACTTCCCGAAAATCATGCAGGTGCTTAAAACCCAAGTCTCAATTGCTGAGCGTATCGTGCGTGACCGCAGCAACGCCCACCGTGCCATGCAGGAGCTTTTTTCGGCGGGTGCCGCGACCCGTGCCGAAGTCCAGTTAGCTTCAAGTCGGCTGGCGGAAGCAGAATCGAATCTGCAAAGTACCAAGCTCGATCTGGCTCACGAGCTCAAGCGCGCCCGTGCACTTGACGACGTTGATTACGATAATGCCGTTATTAGGATCGAAACCGAATTGGATTTGGTCGACTTTCGCCGTTCGCAAATGAGCCATCGCAGCAGCTACGACGGTCGCGTCATTGACGTTTATGTGACGGAAGGTGAATTCGTCAGCGAAGGTACGCCACTGTTATTAGTCGGGCAGTTAGATAAACCTGAAGTAATCGCCTATTTGGAACCAAAACATGCGCAAAGCGTAAAAGAAGGCGGGACCGCGACAGTGCGCTTTCCAGATCGTACCATTCTGAAAGCCCGGGTCGTGCGTGATCCTATTTTAACTAAACGCATGCCCGCGGAACTCGTCAGCACATTTGGCCAAAGACCGATGGCCGTCATGCTAAATCTCAATCCCGAGCACGGCATTCCGCGCGACAAGCTGATACACGGCTTACCAATCACGGTCCGCTTCCATTATCCGTGGGAAAACCGTTTTACGGCGACGCTCAACCGCTGGTTTGGTCGAACTGCGCACACGGCAAGCGCGGCCATCAACTAGCTAAAGATTACTATGACACCTACGTTCACAGAGCCTCGGGGTGTTTCACTCGGGCTAGCGTCGCGCGTAGAACCAATCGTGGGCGGCGCCGCTGGCGATAACGCCTAATAGGGGTAACAACCAGCGCCCGCCGCTTTCCGTAAAAAGCATCCACGCGAGCGTGGGTGTCGTGGGCAGTTCAACTTGGCTCTGTTCAAACAATTCTTGAAACGCGATCTCTATTTGTCCCGCGAGTAGAAACGGTGTTGTCAAGATCGTCACTACCACGCCGATCACGATCCCCGCGAATAGCAGGGCGCCGCGATAAGCCCAAGTCGGTGTCGGCCACGCACAGAGTCCAGTAAACAGAATAACGAGCGGTAAGACAAAATGGGGCAAGTGGGTGCGCGCCGAGAACTGAGCTCCCTGCGGGACAAATTGAAACGCATCGATCAGACGCGGGTGTTCTAGGGTCGCGTTCAGCAGGATCGCGGCGTTACCCTGATATTCGCCGAGCGTGAGGACGTGAGAAAAATCGGGCTGGATTAGATTGAGCGTGCTTGCACACAGCGGCAATAGGGCGCGCGCTAACGGCGCCGCGAGCAACAGCAGCGCCGCGCAGACAAGCGTAGCCGCGCACAATAAGCGTATCGGCAAGCGATAGGCGTGCTTAGCTAGCAGCGGTCCTGTGATCATTGATCCACCAGGAAAAAAACAAGCTGATGATGACGATGAGCATTAAGGGCACGATGAGGGTGTGCAGCACGACAAACCAATCGCGGGCGTAAGCCGCCACAAAATAGAGGCCGACGATGCGCGCCAGATTGAGCAAGTACACCAAGACAATGCCGTACAACACACCCAGCAATTTACGCGGCCACGGCATCGAAAACGCGAGTAAGGCGGCGGCGAGCAGGAACAAAATACCCGCGCCATCGCAACCTCGTACGACGACGAGGGATGCCGCCGAAGAGCGCAGCAGACCCCCATCCGCGGCGACGTTCTCGGCCGGCACGAGCAGATTAATCAATGCTGCACACGGTTCGATGATCAAATAACGGTAGACGACTTCAATGAGCACGTTATTGGGGATCGCCATGTAAGCGCCGTACATGACTGCAAAACCGATCCCAAAAAAAACCATAAACCAACACGCTTCGCGTCGGGGTTGCGACGTCTCGGTCCTCAGCATAGTCACAGGATGCGGCCGCTCGGTGCATTCAAGCGCATATATAAAAGTAATTTCTGGGGCTGGATAGGTGAGGATACTACCCTGACACCATGATGCTGTCTCGCGACGCGCTCTCAGCGAGAGTGCCAATGGACAGTAAATGGAGACCTGCCAGTTTTTTTGCGCGCGCCAACCGCATCCCGCTCCGGTTTAGCGCGATGTAATCTGCCGGCCGTTGCTACTGCCTCGCCGCAAGGATTTTGTGCTATTTGCCGTTTATCGTCCGTGGCATTGCCACAATAGTCTTCTCCCATGTCATCAAATTGACTGGTTCCCGGCGGCGGGGCCAATTTATCGCCTATCGCAAACCGGCTTGCGATAGACAAGCGCCATTACGCGCTGGCCTGCCTAGGGCAGACCGAAGGCGTTGCGCGAGATGACCATGGCGGGGTCATTCTCGTCATTCCCCGCGGCCTCGTCATTCACCTGAAAAGGGGAATCCAGTAAGAAAGGTGTACATCATCACCGGTACAGGAAACTATCGTTACGGCAACGTAGTGGTACAATCACGGCGAACGCTTCGCGCCATATCCGGTTTAGGCTTTGCGCCACATTTTCGTCCATTGTTGAACGAACTCCGGGGATCCCTGATTGAATCCCGCCAACCCCGGGAATTGTTTGCCGAATTTCGTGCTGAGTTCGTTTTGTTCCTGTATCAAGGCGTTGAAAGCTTCGATGTTGCGTTGCTGCGTTTCGGTTGCAGCGTCAAATAATGCTTTGAGATTGCCAGAGACGTCATGCGGCGATTCTGTCATTTGTTTACCGATTTCCAAGGCGTGGCGCTGGTTCTCAATCACAGATTGTAGGAAATGTTGCCCCACGCGAGCCGCACAATTTTGAGCTTCTTGTACGGATTCTGCGAATTGGGCCTGCGTCTGCAACAGATAATCGAAATAGCCGCTAAAGGCTGCGGGCGTAAGTCCCGGTAATTCAGCCGTTCCCGGGGATTGCTTGGCGCTCATTGTGTCGTCTCTCCATAGTGTGTTATCAAGTTCAAATGCCTTGAAAGCCAGACTTAAAGTTGTTTTGTGCAGCTGCGTTGTTGTGCGGCGCACAATATACTATAACGGCAACATGACCGATCAAGTCAAGTTTTTTTTAACAGGACATATATGGACGCCCGATAAAAATCGGGTCAAAGTTTCCCGTACCCGCGGAATAAGCGGTATTCAGTAAACCGTTGTCGTCGAACCTTCGATGAATTGACTTTAAAAACGCTCCAAAAAAGTCATGCTAGACATATATTCGGTCTCTTTAAAGCGAGGGATTGACTCGCTAGGACCCAAATGAGATCCGCACCTGACCGCCCATTCACCCACTCGGTCTAAAAGACCGTGTCCTATTCGGGCTTGAGCCAGGTAGGAAAAGCCATTTATTTCATCGATGTTCGCCGACGGGGGTTAAGGTTAAATCGCTTGTGCTTGGAAATGGGGTTTGCCGTTGTAGCAAGGTCCAAGCGATTCTGGCCATCTTATGGGCAACGGCAACAATAGCAATCGGTCGCCCACGTCGTTTCAGTAAGTCGTTGGCCCACCGACTGAATTTATCTTGCCGTTTTGCGGCCCAGCGTAAGGCGGCATTCGCGCCCTGAATGAGCAAGGTACGTAAGTAGGTATCACCTCGTTTTGTAATGTGACTTAATCGCCTTTTCTCACCGCTACTTTCAGTCTTTGGCGTTAAGCCTAACCAAACGGCAAACTCACGAGGCGAATGAAAGGCCTGACCACGATCGATGGTAGCGATAAACGCCGAGGTAGTGAGGGTGCCGAAACCGGGTATCGATCGTAAAATCTCTGCCTCAGGTGAATACTCAATAGCACGCTCGATGTGTTACTCGATAACCGCCATCCGTTGATTGATTTGTTGATATTCATCAAAGGTCTGCCGCAGCGCCTCAGTAAAAGCGGGTGTGGGTAATTCGTGGTCGATGGCTTGCAATAGCATGGCCCGGAACGCTTTGTGTCCTTGATCGATGACCATACCAAATTCCGCTAGCAGAGAACGAGTTTGATTCATCAGCTGGGTGCGTTGGTGCTTCAGTCGTTCACGAATACGATGAAAGGCTAAAGTTTGTTGTTGCTCGACAGACTTTACCGGCACAGGTTTTAATTTTGGTCTCGACGCGGCTTCCGCAATGGCTAACGCATCGTTACGGTCGGTTTTATTGCCGCGCACAAACGGTTTAACGTGTTGCGGCGGAATTAACTTGACCTCATGGCCCATGGCTTGAAATCGTCTCCCCCAATAGTGCGACATGTAGCATGCTTCCATGACCACCAAGCAGGGGGATTGCTTGTGCATGAATAACTCAAATTTTTTGCGACGTAAACGATGTTCGAACACCGGTTGGGTTCTGTCATTTACGCCAACGAACTGGAAGACGTTTTTTGCTAAATCTATTGCGATTATACTGACCATGATGGACGCTCCTTCGTGAAATTGAACTACATACCAATTGTGGCGCATCGACGCCGAATAAGGGGCGTCCATCTCATCATTCGCAGTGTCAACGACTCACCTACGCAGCGCGGAGCCGCACAACTGATGTTTTGGTTATTGTTCTGGGCGCTCGTCACGTTCGCTACGGCGTTGGCAGTGCTGCTGTATTGTTATCCCCAACCGTTTTTCTCCGCCGCGATAGCGGGAGAGCGGCGCGCGGCCGGTTTGGTGGAGCGCTCGCTCGACGCCGACGGTCATCAGATACATTATTTGGACAGCGGCGATAATAATGGTAGTGAGTGCTTACTGTTGTTGCATGGGTTTGGTGCTAACAAAGATAACTGGGTACGGGTGGCAAAATATTTGCGATCCGAATTTCGGATCATCGCCCCCGACTTGCCCGGTTTCGGTGAGAGCAGTTACAGGCAAACGGCAGCTTATGGTGTTGACGATCAAGTCCAGTATCTGCAAGCTTTCGTAGGCGGCTTGGGCCTCGAGAAGCTGCACTTGGGGGGCAACTCCATGGGCGGCCAAATTGCGGTGGTCTATGCCGCGACCTACCCGGATCAGGTGCAATCATTATGGTTACTCGCTCCCGCAGGGGTAGAAACCGCCCAAGCTAGTGAGTTGATGGAGCGGATCCAGGGCGGTCAAAATCTCCTCGTACCGCGGTCGCGCGCCGAGTTTCGCGCGCTCATGCAGCAGGTCTTTGTGAAGCCACCGTTTGCGCCCGCGCCGTTCGTGAGTTGTTTGGCGGATCGGGCCATCAGTGAGCAGCCTGCGCGCGCCAAAATTTTTGCCGACTGGCTCGCGACCCCGCGCCCACTCGAGGGAGTGTTTGCTGACATCGGCGCACCGACCTTTTTGGTGTGGGGCGATCATGATCGCTTGCTGCATGTCAGCGGCGCGGAGGTGCTGAAAAAAATTCGTCAGACCACTACGGTTGCCATCATGGCAAACGTCGGCCATTGCCCCATGCTGGAACGGCCCCGGGAAACCGCCGAGGCTTATCTGCGTTTTTGTCGCGGTGCCGCAACCCAGCGAAGCTGAGTGAGCCAGCGCTGCGTGCAATATCCGGGCGTGATGTCGCGCTAGACGCCCCACGACCGCCTCGCCTGCCCCAGAAAACTTGGTCAGGTACAGCCCAACTGCGCTAGAATTTGCCTCGTTATGCGGTGCTGATTCACGGGACCACTAGCCGGGAAATGTCCCCTGCGCGAGGTCGGTTGAGCGCACCGTGTCGCCCCCAGCTAAGAGGATGACTTATGGAAATCGGTACGCTACAAATTATGCAAAGCTTCGGCTACGACGGGATTTCGGACGCGCAGGTCTACGATGAGGAGACTCGGCTGGGCATGCTGGCCGATGAACTCGGCTACGATCACGTGTGGTGTGTCGAACATCATTTTGAAGATTATTCCTTCTGCCCAGACAATTTTGTTTATCTGGCTAATCTTGCTGCCAAAACTAAACGCATTAAGCTCGCAACTGGCGCGGTCATTGTGCCGTGGAATATCCAGCCTTTGCGAGTGGCGGAGAAGGCGGCACTTCTGGATGAATTGTGCGACGGCCGCCTAATACTGGGGCTCGGACGCGGCTTATCGCGACGCGAATTCAACCAATTTGGGATCTCGATGAACGAGTCTCGCGAACGCTACGACGAGGCCGCCCCCATGATCTTAGACGCATTACAGACCGGCGTAATGGCGGCACACGATGGCCAATTTTATCAACAACCGGAAGCACCGCTGCGCCCGCGGCCGCGGCGAAGCTTCAAGGACCGTACCGTGCAAGTCGCCATGAGTCCCGATTCGGCGGAAATGGCCGCTAAACTCGGCGTGGCGATGATGGCGTTTAATTACAAACCGCTAGAACAACAGAAGGCAGAATGTGAAGACTACGCCCGTATGTTTCAGCAAAATCACGGTTATGCGCCCCAAGCGCCCTATTTAACCGACATGATGATATGCGATTCCGATGCGGCGCGCGCGCGCGAGAATGCTGAAAAATATATTGCCGGCTACTGTTTGTCGGTACTGCATCACTATGAAATGATGGGTGAACACTACAAGGAAGTGAAAGGCTACAAAGCGTATGGCGACGCCGTCGATATGCTGCGTGAGGCAGGTCAGGAAGGTATGGCTAAGGCCTACGTCGAGCAACAAATCTGGGGCACGCCCGAGCAAATGTTGCGTAAATTCGAACAACGCTGGGCCGCGTTCGGACCTTCCCATACGCTCTGCGCCTTCCGCTTCGCCGGTGCGCCCTTTGAAGTCGCCGAGCGTAGCATCACCTTGTTTGCGAAAGAGGTGCTGCCTATTCTGCAAAAATGGAGCGCGGAGAGCCCGCCGAAAGTCGCCTCAGCGGCGGCCTAGTCTCATCTACACGGGCGGGCTCTAAGCAACGCGGCCGGCGAGGCGCATGTGCGGCGCGTTACCGCGCCGAATTTTTTGTGTCGTGACTTCCGTGGGACAAAAACGCGCGGTAAGAATCGGGACGCAGTCCTCCGGATCGCAGCGTCCACACATGAAAATGTCTACGGCGGCGTAGTGGCGCTCGGGCCAAGTGTGGATCGTGATATGACTTTCCGCCAAGATCGTCACGCCGCTGACGCCCTCTCCGGGCCCAAAGTGATGAAAGTGGGAATGCAAAATACTTGCTTGCGCGGCACGCGCGCTTTGCTCCAACACACCTTGAATAAACCGTGGTTCGGTAAGTCGTTCAGCGCCCCATAATTCGACGAGTAAGTGATCGCCCGCATAGTACTCGCCGTTGGCGCCGAACTTAAAGTGATCGGTCTTATCTGCCTTAATGGTCATTTCAGGCCTCCCGTGAGTTCTTCGATCCAGCGCGGTAGTGTAAAACTAGCGACATGCACTTGGGGCGTGTAATGCTTGGTGGAAAAATTTGCACGCTCGAAGCGCGCGCTTACGGCGGCGGTATCGGCTTGCAGTAGTTCGAGCGTCGGGCTCGCCATGCCAAGCGTCATATAGCCGCCGTAATAGGTTGGGACCGCAACGGTGATGCAGGTCGCATGAAGGCCGAGTTCCCGTAACGCCTGCATGCTTTGCCGCGGTTCCTCGGGCTGCAAAAATACTACCCCGCCTTGCAAGGAGAGCACCCCACGCTCGTGCAAAGCCGCGCCGCACAGCGCATAGAACTCACGCGAGAACAGGACTTCGCCGGCACCCACGGGATCGGTCGAGTCGACGATGATCACATCGTAGCGACGGTTTTCGCGTTGCAGAAATTCGAAAGCATCTTCAATAACGAGATTAGCGCGAGGGTCCTCGAAAACTGCGCCATGATTATTCAAACTGGGTAAGTACTCGCAGCAAAGACCGACGACTTCACGATCAATTTCGACCATGTCGACATGCTCGACATCGTGTTTTAGAACTTCGCGCAGAGCGCCGCCATCACCACCGCCGATTATCATCACGTGGCGGGGTTTTTCGCACGCGAACATGGGAACATGTACGAGCATTTCGTGATACATGAATTCATCTTTTTCAGTGGTCTGCACGATGTCGTCTAGAATGAGTACACGACCCCAAAATTTAGTGTCGAATATCTGTACTTTCTGGTATGGCGTGTGTCCGTCGTAGAGGGTTTCCCATACCGTAAATCCCTGGAAGGCTTCTTCCTCATAGAGCGCTTCGGCAAATAAGACGGTCACGGCGTTTAAATTGCTTGTGCTAGCGGCGGGGAAAATTGACCCCGATCAACTTCGTGTTTGGCGACGAACTCAGGTTGAAAATATTTGCGACAAACACCGATCGCGGCGTCGACGTCAAAGTCTTTGCACGAAAAAATGTCGACGTAGACTTGCCCCAGATTTTCAGCAAAATGGGCGCAAATGTTTGAAGTCTCGATCAATTGCAGGAGGGTGTAACCAGCGGTGTCGAATGAGTGTATCGCAAAATGTTCGAGTTGCGGCTCACCGTAAGCTTTCATCTGAATGGTCTCGACGAGCTCTGCCACCCAAGCGCGCAACCATTCGGGGTCCGTTAAACGTTCTGGTGGACAACCAGCTAGGTCTAGGATCAGGTGTTGACCCCAGCGAGATGTTTTGTGGTTCATAACGGGTAAAAACCCTCGCAGCTTCTACAGTGTTTAGAAAACAACCGCGAGTACAGCACTTCTCAGTGCCGCGCGTTTTTACGCCTACGTCACTATGAGGAAATGCCTCCTCGACAATAACCGACTGTGCGTCTACAACTCACAAAACCTCCACATGCTTTGCGGAACGCGAACTCTACACGGTTTCTCTCGTTTTGCAAGTTTTCGGTCGTCGTTTTCATCGCGTTGGGTAAAGGGAGCCAGATCACGTTTAGCTTGTAAGCACAAACCGCACCCCGTCCTCCGAAGCTGTTAGTTGTCCTTAAGTGAACGCCGGTAGTCGTCTGTCAGCAACTCATCGAGATTCGCGGGCGCGATCTCCTCGGCATCGGTGACATCGTAGATCTCCATATTCGCGCCGCGACGGTACATGCGCTTGCCGAGTTTGGGAAAATCCGCCACATCAACGTCTGCACGTTCACCGCCGAGCAAGCACAACAGTGTCTTTTCATGGGGGTTACGCAATTGATGGCCTACCGAAGGTGCGGGGAACCCCGCAAAATCCCCCGGTCCGAGAACGTGCTCGACGTCTTCTATGTCCAAAACCCCATGGCCTTGCAGCACATAGAGCCATTCTTCCTCGCAATGATGAGAATGAAACAAGGTTGCGTCGGTGTGCGGCGGTACGCGCATCACCGAAATACGTGTGCGTTTGAGTCCGACGAGGCGATCGAGCTGCGTGCCCGGGATGATAGCTCCCGGATGCCACGGATCCGCGACCGTATGCTTGAACTCGAAGGCTTTTTCTGCCCGAATGATGGGGACTTTCTTTTTCACGCGCCGTTCCTTTGCTGAGCCCATGTTATGCTCAAAGCACTTACACCTAACTGGGCGGTCATAGTTTTCCAGGTTAACATTATTGAGCGAATTAGGCAGTGACGCAGCCGTCGTTGCCCGTAAATCGCCGCGGAATTTTGAATTGTTTAATCTGCAGAACCGTGAACGGGAGCGCATGATGGCTTTGCAAGTCCGGGTTATTCCGGTAACAGCGTTTCAACAGAATTGTTCCTTGATCTGGTGCGATCAGTCGCAAACGGCGGCTGTAATCGACCCTGGTGGCGATCAAGAAAACATCAAAATTTGTGCGGAAGAACACGGCGTGACGATCGCTAAACTATTGTTAACACACGCCCATATCGATCATGCCGGCGCGACAGCCAGCCTCGCAAGCGATCTGTGCGTGCCGGTCGAGGGCCCGCACCGCGAAGATCAGTTTTGGATTGACGCGCTACCCGAGCAGGGCCGCATGTTTTCTTTTCCCGCGGCGGACAGTTTCACACCGGATCGGTGGCTAGAAGACGGCGAAAAGGTGTGCGTCGGTGCGGAAGTCTTAGAAGTGTTGCATTGCCCGGGGCATACACCGGGGCATGTTATTTTTTTTCATCGTGCCCAACAGCTCGCGTTCGTGGGGGATGTGTTATTTCAAGGATCTATTGGCAGAACCGACTTTCCGCGTGGTGATCACGCGACCTTAGTGAAGTCGATCCGAGAGCAGCTGTGGCCGCTGGGTGACGAGGTCACTTTTGTACCCGGCCACGGGCCCACGTCGACGTTCGGTCACGAACGCCGCACCAATCCATTTGTCGGGGACGGCGTCGTCTAACCTGGATATTGCGGGTAAGTGGGGACACCGCGTTTTAGCCTGTCGTTTAGCTCCGTTCTGTCGCTAAAATGCGGTCCCGTCTCCATTTACATTTACCCAAATCATCGCGAACGAATGCTGATGAGCAAACCGACTTCTTGCATCTGAGTGAGGAAGTTCCCGGCGCTGTGAATGAGCTGTGAGGATATTTCTACGCCCAGCTCGGCGGCAAGCAGCGCCAAAGATTCACGTCCGGTGTTTTGCGGGTGGTCGCGCACCAATTCAAATAAGCGTGCAGTCGCTGCGTCGAAGTCTAAGAACTTAAAGGCGAGATCTCGGTCACGAAATCCAAGTAACCAGCTCGGCGTATCCGGTGGCGCTTGCGGTCGATATTGTGCATCGATCTTATGTACTGGGAAGTGGTAGCAGACCATTTGATGGACGGGGTTCAGTATCGGTATGCCGTCGAAAGGATCACCGTTACTGGCAATGTGGGCGTGCTCGATGCGGCGCTCATCACTCGCTATTAGCGTCTCGAGCCAATCAAAATGTGCTAACTCATAAAGATATGCGGGGTCGGACTCGCACTCGCGTTCATCTTCCAAATAAGTCAAAAATTCCAGTGGCAGCTGCACGAACATCGATGTTGTCGCCTTATGGTTCGCTAGATAATCGCGCACCATCGCCTCCCAGACATCGCTATCCAACGCTGTTTTCACGCGCGGAAAATTATCCTCCAGAAAACGTGCCGTGTTAGCGTAGACAGCGTAGCGATAGACGTGCAAACCACGTTCGTCTAAATGCGGCGGTGCCGTGCAGTGCTGAGGATTGCGTAGGTGTTGTGCCAGGTGCCGTTGTAAATCTAGAAAACTCATGGCGCCGCTCGTTGTAACTTAGTAGCTTTCTGCGACCTTTACCGCGCGCTCGGTCGCTTGCGAATACTCGCCGCGCACGGCGTGTATTCGCTCGATTTCGATCATTACTGTCGCCAACGGTGGAATATTCTCATCGCGCTCTAGGAGCGTGGGGAAAAGACCGAACCGCGCGTACGCGGTACCGAGTAGGCCCCACACGGGATCGATAACGCCCTCACCGTGGGTGTCGACTATCAGACCGTTGGGATCACGCACGTGACCAGCGATATGCGCATAGGCGATCCGGTCGCCGGGCAAAGCGCTGAGGAATTCCGCCGCATCGTAGCCGTGGTTTTGGCTGTTAACGTAGATGTTGTTGACGTCGAGCAATAATTTGCAATCACTTTCCTCGAGCACCGCAGTAAGAAATTCTATTTCGCTCAGCTCCTGATCGAGCGTAATGTAGTAAGACGCGTTTTCGATGGTAATTTGCTGTTCAAGAACGTCTTGCACTTGGCGAATGCGCGCGGCCATATGGTGCACGGCAGCGCTAGTGAACGGCATGGGTAATAATTCGTAGAGGTGGCCTTGTGAGGCGCAAAAGCTCACGTGATCGCCGTAGCAAGCGGCGCGATGACGGCGCAAAAACGTTTTCAGTTTAGCGAGAAACGCGACGTCGAGCGGATCGGGGCCACCGATATTGAGCGTCAAACCATGGCACACCACGGGCCGTGCAGTGGCGAGTTGCTCTAAAGCGAGCTCCAGGCGTCCGCCGGCGCCCATCCAGTTCTCCGGCGCAAACTCGAAAAAATCAACTGCGCTTGGAATGGCGTCGAGCAAGTCATCCAAATGGGGGCGCCGCAAACCAAGACCTACGCCAGAGACAGGGTATTTCGCAGCTTCCATAAGTTTAATCACGCCTCAGCTGGGGTCAGGTGCACAAGACCCAGTAGCATACTATTCTCCACCCGGCTTTTGCTATATTTCAGATCTACCCGCGCGAGACGCAGCTTGAATGCCGTCCAAGGAGGATTCCAGGTTGAAGTTTTGCTTACCGCTGGCGCCAATATAGATCCATGAGCGACTCGCTAACACACCGTTTGCCTAGACCATCTGCCCGTTGTCACGCAGCGTCGCAAAAACGTCTTCGCCGGGGCGCCCTTGTCGTGCTCCTCGGCATGCTGTGGACTTGCAGCGCATGGGCGACGCAGCACGATACGGCCGATATCACGGCACTGGTTGGCCGTGTGCGCGCCGCCGCAGAACGAGGCGAAGCCAAAGCCCAAAACAATCTGGGTGTTATGTATTTGCATGCCCACGGCGTTGCGCGCGACTATGAGCACGCAAAATATTGGTTCGAACAGTCCGCGGCGCAAGGGTTTGCTGCGGCGATGTACAACTTGGGCATGTTGCATTTGCGCGGCTACGGCGTCGCGGTTTCGCCACGAGAAGCGTTGCACTGGTTCGAGCGTAGCGCAACGGCGGGCGATGCCGATGCCCAGTTTCAACTCGCCGCGCAGCTCTATAACCAGGCTGCCGCCACTCGTGATCACCAACGCGCTCGTGCGTGGTTTCGGCGCGCTGCGACCCAAGGTCTCGCAAGCGCTCAATACAATCTCGGCTTGATGGTGCTGCGGGGCGAAGGGGGTGAACGCGACGAAACGCGTGGCTTACAGTGGCTGCAACGTGCTTACGCGGGCGGCCACGTTCCGGCTGCGCTCGCGATCGGGCGTGTGCACTTAGCGCATGCAGACGACCCCCAGCGGTCGGCGGCAGCGCACGCCTTGTTTACCGAACTTGCAGAAAATGGCGTCTTGGATGCGCAAGTGATGCTCGGCATGATGTACATTCTCGGACACGGTGTGCCCGCCGATCTCGCCGAAGGTCGGTTTTGGTTGGAACGCGCCGCTTTAGACGGCTCTGCGCATGCGCAGCTAAATCTAGGCAATGTTTACGCTGAGGGGATCGGTGTGTCGCAAGATGTCGCACATGCTCATGCGTGGTACACCTTGAGCGCTCTCAGTGGCGATCCGATCGCCGCGCAATTAGTGCAAAAACTCGAACCGAAACTGACGCCTAGCGCGCGCCGCCGCGCAACCGAGCTCGCCGATGAGATCGGCATTAGAATGCAACGCACTTCGGCACGCAACGCCATGCCTAAACGCCCGTAGGTGTGCACACGAAATCATAAACTGTGCGGCCCTCCTGGCGCGCGCGATGCTCAAATTTTGTCTCCGCCCTGTGTTTAGGGCGGGGTGCGTCGAGATTCATACCCGCTAGGTTTTGCCATGCTTCAGAGCGGTACAGTTCCGTATGAATAAATTCGGCGTACGGCGCCCAATCCGTGGCAATATAAAGCCGTCCGTGGCGCGCAACGACTTGTGCGAGGCGATATAAAAAAGCGCTCTGCACGAGTCGGCGTTTGTGGTGTCGTTTCTTCGGCCACGGATCGGGAAAATAGATGAACACTTGTTCGAGTACATTGTTCGGCAACGCAGCGATCAAAGTGCGCGCATCCTCAGTAAATAGTCGGAGATTTTGCAGTCCTAAGGACGCTGTCTGTTGCAGGATTCGACCAATGCCGGGTCGATAAACTTCTGCGGCGATGAAATTTACGTGCGGGTTGGCGCGCGCTAGTGCCACGACCGCGGTACCGTCACCTGCGCCGATCTCCAGACAACACGGACCGCGATGCGGAAACTGCAATTCCCCGCCGTCGAGGCGATAACAAAAAGTGTTGGCGTAGCGGTTAAGCGCGACCTTTTGGGCGCTCGTTAAACGCCCTTCTCGCCGGACAAAACTGCGCACGCTAGCTTGCATAGTGCACGAGGTGTTCACTGCGTTTGTGTCAAGAGCTCAAGGTAACGCACATTTTCATTGACTAGCGGCGTTCACCCAATGAGTGAAACTGAGAGAGACGTTATCATCGATACACCAATGAGCTGTAGCTTGCCGGAATCGGTCGACTGAGGATTCTAGGATGATGCAAATGGCGTTGCACTCGTTCACTACCATGGCCCCGACCGGATCAGGTTCGGCGGCGCGGGGACTTCGGCCCTCCCCGTGGCTATAGCTACGCTTCCGACGCCACTACAATTTGACTGCGGGTCATCAGTGCCTAGAATGACCGGAACGCGCGGGTGTAGTTCAATGGTAGAACATCAGCTTCCCAAGCTGAGAACGTGGGTTCGATTCCCATCACCCGCTCTACTGCGTTGACGATGGTTTCATCACGTCGGATCGCCGCCAATTTTTAGCAAGATATGGGTCATGCCGGCGGCCGAAAGTCGCGCCCGCATCGCTTGCACGTCAGCTACCTTGGCGTATGGTCCGACGTGAACGCGATACCAAATATCCTGACCGTTAATTACAACCCGCTGAATATTCGCTTGGATTCCCTGTAGCGCCAGCTGGGCTTTCGCTTTATCTGCTTGCTCGTAGCGTTGAAATGAACCGACTTGAATCACATAGGCGGTGTTGTGATCGTTAGTTGCCGGCGCTAAGGTGCTCGATTTTTCCGTCGGTGCGGCAATCTCCGTATCGTTTACTTTAACTTCTACTTCCGGAAGTATTTTATAGAAATCGAATTTCGGTTTCGGTGTTGCCGCGACAACAGCTTGTGAATGTTCCGCATCAAATGGCTTGCGCGCCTGGGGTTTTTCGTCGAGCACGGATCCCGAACGTAAATAGACCGCAAGCGCAACAAATAAACCGAGCGTCAGACCGCTGATAAACGAGACCCAGCTTCCAAGTGGTCGATGCGCGCGCGGCTGCGCCTTCCTGTAGGCTCTTGACATTTACATCTCCAATGGCGCACTCACGCCCAATAGTGTAAGGCCGTTTGCTATGACTGTGCGCACCGCAGCCGCCAAGGCAAGGCGCGCCACGCGCAAGGATTCATCGTTTACCAATAACTTATGGGTGTTGTAGTAGGCGTGAAAATCGCTCGCCAGATCGCGGAGATAGTTCGCGATTAAATGCGGCTCGTAGAGCGTCGCCGCGTTTGCGACCGTATCTGGAAATCGTCGCAAGAGCCTTGCCAAAGCATGTTCCTCCGGTTCGACGAGCGGCGCGAGCTCGGTGTCGGCGAGATCGGTTGTTACCGCTAAATTCCGACGTTCGACCTCGGCGAAAACGCTGCAGATGCGGGCGTGAGCGTATTGAATATAGTAGACCAAATTATCTTTGCTCTCCGCTGTTGCGAGATCTAAGTCAAAATCTAAATGTTGATCTGCGCGGCGCGTTATGTAGTAGAAGCGAGCGGCGTCACGTCCAACTTCCTCGATCAATTCGCGCAGGGTTACGAATTCCCCAGCGCGTGTCGACATTTGCACCTTTTTGCCGTGACGAAATAGGGCAGCGAATTGTACCAACAAGATATCTAGTTGCTCGGCGTCTTTACCGAGCGCGGCCACCGCAGCGCGTACGCGCGGAATGTAGCCGTGATGATCGGCGCCCCAAATATTGATCAGTCGATCGAAACCTCGGGCGTACTTATTCTGGTGATAAGCAATATCGGTAGCAAAGTAAGTTGGCACGCCGTTCGCCCTGATCACAACGCGATCTTTCTCGTCTTCAAAGGCCGTACTGCGAAACCACTCGGTGCCATCTTGCGCATAGAGATAATCGCGTTCCCGCAACACCGACAGCGCTTGCTTTAGGTCACCCTCATCTAGTAGCGCGCGCTCCGAAAACCACACATCGTAGACAACGCCGAACGCGCATAGATCGGCCTTGATTTCGGCGAGCATTGCCTCGCAGGCAAACGTGTGCACCAGCGCGTAGTCGTCCGCACCCAAGGTCTCCCGCATCTCGGCGATCGCGGTGTCGAGCGCAAGTTCGGGGTCGGTGTCTTCCTGGGAGCGCTCGAATCCTTTGACTGTAGGCAGGTAACGATCGCCTTGTGCGCTTGCCAAGTCAGCGGCGATCGTGCTGACATAATCGCCCTGGTAAGCGTTGGCCGGTAGCGTCACTTCTAGGCCTTGATTCTGCAGATAACGTAGCCAGACACTGAGCGCGAGAATATCCATTTGCCGCCCGGCATCGTTAACGTAGTATTCTCGCGATACCGAATAACCAACCGCGGCTAAGAGATTCGCTAGCACCGCACCATAAGCGGCACCTCGGCCATGACCGACGTGCAAGGGCCCGGTAGGATTGGCGGATACGAATTCAATTTGCACCTTATGGCTGGCACCGTGCTCGCTATGTCCATAATGATCGCCTTGCGCAAGCACCTGCTGGATCGCGTTGAGGGTCGCACTAGTAGCGATATAAAAGTTAATAAAACCTGGCGGGGCGATTTCAATCTTCTCCACCGCGTTACTAGGTGCGATGTGCGCCACGATCAGTTTGGCGATCTCTATTGGCGGGCGTCGGCACGGCTTTGCGAGCGTCATGGCGATGTTGCTGCTGAAATCACCGTGGGCAGCGCTACGCGGTGGTTCCGCGCTAACTGTCGGGACGCGATCGAGGGACAGCAACCCATTGTGGGCTAGATTTTCTAAGGCGTCAGTGATCAAGCCTTCGATTTCGTGTTTCAACCTAGAATCCTCGGTTGGACGGCATTCAAGGTGTGTCTCGCGTCGTGCCGGACTGCGTTATAACTCGTTGGCATAGGTCAACTATTCTGCCTCGCGGCGCCCACCGAATGCGTGAAACTGAATTCGACACGTTATCATCGGTACGCCAATGACCTGTAGCTTGCTAAAAGCGGTCAACTGAGGATTCTTAGGTTCAAAGAAGGCGAACCTCAGCAGTGCTGCGCATGTCTTAGCGAGAATGGCTATTTTACGGTCGTCAGTCCGAGTGCTTCCCAACTTTGCATCCCGCCACGATACCATTTGATTTTGTGCGCCGGGTAACCGAAGTTCAGGAGCGTACGGATATTGCTCGGTGATTGTCCGCACCACATGCCATTGCAGAACAACACCAAAGTCTTGGCGGCTGCGAAGTTCCATAGACCCTCTTGCGCCAGCGCGCCGAAACGTTCTTCAAGTATATCTACAATCGTCATCGGATCGGCACCCGCTTCCGGACTGAGCGTCGTCCAAGGAATATTGACCGAGCCTGGTATCGTACCTTCCGTTAGCCAAGCGGGGGTGCGCGAATCGATCACCATGACGCTGTCGTCCCCGTCTTCGATGGCAGTCAAGTAGTTCAATACTTCGAGTTCACCGATCGTTTCGACGCCGGGCGCAATTTTTGCGGGTTGCACACAAAACGGGGGACAATCGCGTGCGGTTTTGGCATATACGGGGTTGATCGTCGCGTCTGGGTTTTGTTCACGCTCGATGACGATCCGCTGTCCATTATGATGCACCGGCACTCGCGCCAAAGTCGGTGTGATTTGCACGCGCGTATCCTCTCCCGCGCTACTTGCAAGCGCCGCGCTAAATAGCAGGGTGAACAGTTGAAACCGCATGTTTGAGCCTCTTAGATGATCTTTGGCGGTGCATGCCAATCGCGCCGGTCGTGTGTTCATATCGATTCTTGCGGGTCAATGTCGATACTCCAACGCACGCGAGATTGACCCGCTAGCTTGGGGATTATTGTAAGCAGCGTTTGCACCGTCTTGGCAAGGTCTGAGCGCTGTGCTGTTTGCAGCAAAAGTTGGGCGCGCGTTTTGCCCGCGCGCCGTGCCAGTGGGGCCGGTAACGGTCCCTCTATGCGAATGTGACCGCAGCGCTCGCGTAAGGTTTCTGCCGCCGTGTGTAGAAACTGTGCGGGAAAGTGTGGGTCAGTCGCCTCGGCGCGCACCAAGGCAAGCGCGGTGTACGGGGGTAGTTCGGCACGCGCACGTTCGTGTAGAGCACGCGCAGAAAACCCCCGATAACCGAGCTCAAACAGGCTGCGAAATAAGGGGTGCTCGGGGTGGTGGGTTTGCAGTAGAACCGTACCGCGGAGGAGCGCCCGACCCGCGCGACCGCCTACCTGGGTGATCAGCTGCGCGAAGCGTTCCTCGGCGCGAAAGTCCAGGGAGAATAAGCGAGAATCGGCGTCTATGATCGCCACCAGCGTAACCGCGTGGAAGTCGTGTCCTTTAGCCAGCATCTGCGTACCAATGAGAATATCGACTTGCTGTGCACGGATCGCGGCAAACGTCCGCTCTAGCTGTTTTTTGCTTGCCATCGTATCGCGGTCGATACGCGCGATCCGCGCACCCGGGAATAATCTCGCAGCCGCCTCTGCAAGTTGCTCGGTGCCGACGCCTAAAGTAACAAATTCGGTCGCTTCGCCGCATTCATGGTTTAAACGGCAACGCTCGATATATTGCCGCGCACCGCAATGGTGGCATTCGAGGCGTTGGCGGTGCTTGTGCATAACGAGGTTGGCGTCACAACGTTCGCAACGAACGACCCAACCGCAACGGTGGCACAGCGTAATCGGCGCATAGCCACGCCGATTAAGAAACAAAAGAATCTGTTCAGATCGCGCTAAGCGTTCCTTGATCGCTGCGATCAAGGGCGGTGATAAACCGCAATCGAGTTGCTGGCAGCGCAGGTCGAGGCATTGAATGCTCGGCGTTTGTGCAGCTCCAGCGCGCTGCGGTAATTCCAGACGTCGATATTTTCCCGTCGCCACATTGAACTGGGATTCGAGCGAGGGGGTCGCGGAACCAAGCACGATGGGGAATGCGCCGTTGTGTGCTCGCATGACCGCGACGTCGCGCGCGGAATAGCGAAAGCCTTCTTGTTGTTTGTATGACAGATCGTGTTCTTCATCGACGACAATGAACTTTAGGTGCGGCAAGGGCAGCCAAACCGCCGAGCGTGTTCCGAGCACGATCCGGGTGTGGGCGTCGCGACATTGCTTCCACACCCGCGCACGCACCGCCGCTGTTAACCCTGAATGCAGCGCGGCGACTGCGCCACCAAAACGAGCCCGGAAGCGTTCGACCAAGGCCTCGGTTAGGGCGATCTCTGGTACTAGCACGAGTGCTTGTCCACCATCGCTGACAATATCCCGCAACAGATGCAAGTAGACTTCCGTTTTGCCGCTGCCGGTTACGCCATCGAGCAAAAACGCGGTGTAGTTCTCGCGGCTTGCTTTGATCGTCTGCACCGCGTCGAGCTGCGCGGGATTAAGCGGTAAAAAAGCCGTGCTGTTTATCGTCGTTTGGTGAACACTTGGGGCGTCTACGTCGCAACTTAGCCAGCCGCGCGCCACTAGCTTTGTCACTAGAGGCCGCCAACGAAAATCTAAATGGGCAAAATCCTCGGCACCTACGGGGCCCGATTGGCACAGCGCCAGTAGTTGGCGCTGTCGTGGCCCGCGGACTTGCCCAGTATGCAATTTATCGCGACCGATGCTGTTCAGCCGCCATCTTTGCGTTCGCGAAGGCGTCTCTGGCTGGCCGCGTTTTAATTTACCCGGCAACGTTGCACTGAGCACTTCGCCAAGCGGATGTTGGTAGTATTCAGCGGCCCACTGCGCCAACTGTAAGATCGTGGGTGTGATTAGGGCTTCGCTGTCGAGGACATCCAGAATGCGTTTCGTGTCACGCTCGACGGCGGGCTGTTTTTGCACCACCTCCACCACCACGCCCAGACGTTCGCCACGGCCAAACGGCACTTGTACCCGCGCTCCGCAGGGGGGTAACGGGGTGTGTGGATCGGCCGCGGGAAGATAATCAAAAATCTGCCGTACAGGCGCGAAGACGGCGACGCGGAGTAAGCAAGAATCGTTGTTATTCAAAGCAACCGCGCGCCGGATCAGCTACGGCGTCACTGAAATCAGGGTAGACATCACCGCCACTGCCGTGTGCGAGCAAGGCGTCCAGGCGTTCATAGTCGCAGTGTCGATAGGGATCACCGTCGAGCGGACTTAAGGGTGGATGTTGCAAGTAAATGCGCGGCATCGCGACCAGCTCGAAGTCGAGATCCCAGCGCGAGATCCATGCCACGGTGAACTCGACTTCTGCTTGCCGCGAAGTACGCAGTTGTTTGGTATCTATTTTATACGGGATGCCATGCTCAATTAAAAAGCGCAACAGGTGTTCCGCTTCATCGGTGAATAAATGCAGTGTCACAGCATTGTGCTCCAAGGCGCTGCCGTATAAGACGGGGCCGGTCAAACGAGGTTCGAAGTCCCGCAGGAGCGCCATGGCCAGCAATGCTTTGCGGCGACGATCGACCACCCGCGCCCGCGTTGCTGGGCCATCAAAGATGCGTTGGTAGGTAATCATCGCGGCGTGAATCGTGTGGTTGGCGGGTAGGCGTTCATCGTGCCCACCGAGCTGCAAGTTGGCTTTGTGTTTAGCCGTCGCGAAATCCAGCGCTTCACCCTCGACGAGCAAACGGGCAGCAACACTCGCAATCAAATCATTATTATGCGCCGAGGTTCTGCGCCGCCGCTTTCGCACCGTACCGGGCACCGTTTCAAAACAGCTGATCGGTGACTTTAGCGCGCGTGACACCACCTCGGACCGCCGAGGGTGCGACGCTCGCCGCGTCGAAGCGGGGTACGTTCGATTCCTTAAACGTTTCGAAAAAGGCGTCGACTATGCCGGCATTGGCGAGCATACCGGTACGCGGATCTATTTTGACCGTCACGAGGCCGGGTGGTCGCTGCGGTTCCGCAGCCGCGGCACCGGCTAGTTTCGCGCCCATGAAATCGATCCAGATGGGTAACGCGGCTTTTGAGCCCGTTTCGCGCTTGCCGAGCGGCACGAAGTCGTCGAAACCGACCCACGCTGTGGCGGTCACATCACGGTTAAAACCGGAGAACCAGGCATCTTTCTGATCATTGGTGGTTCCGGTTTTGCCGGCGAGATCGGTGCGCCCTAAGGATTTCGCTTGTCTGCCGGTACCTCGTGCGATGACGTCTTTCAACATGGAATACATGATGTAGGCGTTCTGCGCATCGAGTGTTCGCGCGGCTGGACGCCGCATTTGGTCTTGTTGACGTCGCAGGGCGTTTAAATCTTCTGGTTCATCGAACCTCAGCGATACGCGCGTCGAATGCGGTTCACAGCGCTCGCAAACGGTCGCCGGTGCGGCCTGAAATTCGACCTCACCGTCTTCTCGTTCGATACGTTCGATGAAGTAGGGTTCCACGCGAAAGCCGCCGTTAGCGAGGACTGCGTAGGCACTCGCGAGTTCAAGCGGGGTAAGTTCGCCGCTACCCAAAGACAATGATAAATTGCGTGGCAATTTGTCCTCTTGAAATCCGAACCGAGTGACGTGTTCAACGGTCTTGTCGATTCCCATCGAACGCATTAAGCGTATCGAGACGAGATTACGCGACTTGGCGAGGGCTTCGCGCAGGCGCGTGGGGCCAAAATATTTGCCGCTGTAATTCTCCGGACGCCACACTGCTTCCAGACCCGGCGTCTCAAATACGATCGGTGCGTCGTTGATAAAACTCGCCGGTGTAAACCCGTTTTCGATCGCCGCGGAATAAATAAACGGTTTGAAATTTGAACCGGGCTGTCGACGTGCTTGGGTGACGCGATTAAATTTGCTTTTGTCGAAGTCGAAACCACCAACCAAGGCGAGTATGGCCCCATCGTGGGTATCGAGCGCTACCAGCGCACCTTCCACTTCTGGGATCTGTGCTAAGCGCCAGCGACCCGCTGGGTTTAGATCACGCGAGTCATCCTGCGGTTTTTGTGGTGCTAGTTGTTGCACTCTCACGACGTCGCCGCGGCTAACAACGTCCCCCGCGCTTTTGGGATTAGAGCCGCGCTTGTCGACACCACGATAGGGTCGCGCCCAACTCAGGCCGTCCCAATCAACGGTGATTGTCTCGCCGGGCAGACGGATCGAGGCACTCTTTTTGTCGACTTTCGTAACGACACCCGCGCGTAGCCCGCCGAGTTCTGGAAATGCCCACAACTCGCGATCAAGCTCGGTTTCCGTCACACCCTCGATATCGATGGATGCTTCGGCGCCCCGGTAACCATGGCGTTCGTCATAGTTCATCAGGCCCGCGCGTAGGGCCCCTACGGCGGCGGTCTGGTCCGCCACGCTTATTGTTGTGTAGACTCGTAAGCCGCTCGAGTAGGCGAGTTCGCCATATTTCTCTTGCATTGCCTCGCGCACCATTTCAGCGAGATAAGGCGCTTCGGTTTCGCTTTTCAGTCCGTGCAAACGCGCCGTTTCGGGTGCGACCAAGGCTTCGTCAAATCGTCTTTGATCGATGAAACCGAGTTCGAGCATACGGCGAAGTACGTAGGCACGGCGTTCCTTAGCGGCTGCTGGATCAGTAACGGGGTTCATGCGCGAAGGCGCTTTCGGCAATCCGGCAATCGTTGCCACTTGTGCAACGCTCAGCTCATGCAATGGCACACCGTAATAGACATGGGCTGCGGTGGCGACACCGTAGGCACGTTGGCCGAGAAAAATCTTATTGAGATAAAGTTCGAAAATCTCGTCCTTGCTCAGTTCGCGCTCGATCTTTAACGCTAAGACGATTTCTTTGAGTTTGCGTACGTAGGTTTTCTCGGGGCTGAGAAAAAAATTCCGCGCAACCTGCATCGTAATGGTGCTACCGCCTTGTCGCTTGGTCCGCGTTTGCGCAAGTTCTAGTCCGGCGCGTGCGATCGCCACCCAGTCTACCCCCGGGTGTTCATAGAAGCGTTCGTCTTCGGCGGCGATGAACGCGTGTTTAACTTGATCCGGAACGGCGTCGATACTAACAGGGTCGCGACGTTTTTCGCCGAATTCGGCGATCAGGGCACCGTCTTTGCTGAACACGCGCAGCGGCGTTTGCAATTGCACCTCGCTGAGCGCGTCTATCGGTGGCAATTGTGGGCCGACCCACCACAGCACCCCGCCGATCGCGGCGACGAGAAGAATGACGCCGCTAAGCAAGAAATAAAAGATAAAACGCAACATCTTGTGGTCCTGGAGAATATCGTTACAACATGCCAGATTTGCACTTTAACTAACAAAGCTAAGGCGCGGTTTAATATATAATTTCCCAATAGAAAGCCATTGTCTTTACAGGCATCTTTGACTATAGTTGCAATCGATATCTAAGGTTTAAAAATACAATTTCTCTATAAATCGTTGATATAAAAGGATATATGGTGGGATTATTCGGGCGTAAAAACACTCCCCTATTGGGTGTCGATATCAGCTCGACGTCCGTGAAATTATTGGAACTCGTTCCTAGTGGCAGCCGAATTCGGGTCGAAAGTTACGCGGTCGAGCCGCTACCGCCGAATTCCGTCGTCGAGAAGAGTATCACGGATGCCCAGCTCGTCGGCGAGGCCGTCCGCCGCGCGGTAAAGAAATCCGGAACGCGTTCCAAGAACGCCGCCTGTGCCGTCTCCGGTGCCTCAGTGATTACGAAAATCATCTCGATGCCAGCTAATCTCAACGACGAAGAAATGGAGGGTCAGATCCAAATCGAGGCCGATCAGTATATCCCCTATTCACTGGACGAAATTAATCTGGATTATTCAATCCTGCAAGCCTCGGAGCAGGATCCTGATCGCGTCGATGTGTTACTCGCCGCTTCGCGCAGTGACAACGTCGATGTGCGCGTCGCCGCACTTGAGGTCGGTGGCTTAGCGGCGAAAATTGTCGACATTGAAGCGTTTGCTTTGGAGGCCGCGATCGCTTTGATTCGGGAAAATAGTCGCGCTTTTAGCCGATCGCAAAATATCGCGGTGATGGACGTTGGCGCGACAACCTCGACGCTAAGCGTGATCGAAGATGAACGGATCGTCTACACACGCGAACAAATGTTCGGTGGTCGCCAGCTTACCGAAGAAATACAACGGCGCTACGGCCTTTCGTACGAGGAAGCGGGCTTAGCGAAGCGCCAAGGTGGCCTACCAGATAACTACGAACCCGAAGTACTCAATCCTTTCATGGAATCGATGGCGCAAGAAGTTAACCGCGCGCTACAATTTTTTTATTCGTCGAGCCAAATCGGCGCGATAGATCACGTCGTGATCGCGGGCGGTTGCGCGTCCATCACCGGCGTCGATGATTTAATTCAAACAAAAATTGATACCGCGGTGTCGATCGCAAATCCGTTTGAAAATATGACAGTTTCTTCGCGCGTGCGTGGCGAATCACTGGCTAACGACGCGCCTGCTATGATGATTGCTTGCGGGTTGGCTTTGAGGAGTTTTGATTGATATGGCGCGCATTAACCTACTTCCTTGGCGTGAGGAACTGCGGCGCTTAAAGCGCAAACAGTATTTAACGACGCTAGGGCTATGTGCAGTGCTCGCACTAGCAATTTGGGGCGCGTGGCGATGGAAGGTCAGCGAAGATATTAAGCACCAGAAGTCCCGCAATGAAACGTTAGCGGCGGAAATAAGAAAGCTGGACAAACAGATCGAAGAAATACGCGAATTGGAACGAGAAAAAGAACGGCTGATTTCGCGCATGAAGGCGATCGAGAGTTTGCAAACGAGCCGCCCGATCATCGTGCATATATTCGATGAACTCGTAGACAGCTTACCAGAAGGAGTGTATCTGCGTGGCATCACCCAGAAAGGCAAGAAAATCGAAATCCGCGGTATCGCCCAATCCAACGCACGGGTATCGAATTTCATGCGGAACGTTGAGAATTCGGTGTGGTTGAAGAATCCAAAATTAGACGTTATCCAGACTGGCAGCGAAGACGGACGACGAACAGCGAATTTTACTTTACGGGTGGAAGAAGGCGCGCCTCCAGCTGAGGACAGCGCTGCCGAAGAGGGTGAAGCCTGATGAAAATGTCAGACTTAAATAGCCTCACGTTCGATAATATCGGTACGTGGCCGCTGCCCGTCAAGATAATTGCCGCGTTGCTGCTGATGGCGGCGATTTTGGGCCTTGCGTGGTGGAAGAGTATTGACCCGCTAAAACAAGAACTCGTAAAAGTGCAACAAGAAGAGGTTGAGAAGAAGTCAACTTTTGAAGCGAAACAAAAGAAAGCGGCAAACTTGGACGCGTTGACGCAGCAGCTTGAAGACATCAAAGAGACATTTGGGGATCTCCTGCGACGCTTGCCAGATCGCACGGAAGTTGCTGCGCTGCTGGTTGACATTTCTCAGCAAGGTCTTGGCGCGGGACTCGAATTCGAATTGTTCAAACCCGGGAAAGAGCGACCGGCTGATTTCTACGTTGAACTGCCGATCCAAATCCGCGTGGTTGGTGACTATCATGCTTTCGGCACGTTCGTCGGCGGCATGTCGGATCTGCCGCGGATCGTGACGAATCACGACATTAAGATTTCTCCGAAGAACAAGGGCGCCGGCCTTGTTATGGAAACGACAGCGAAAACCTATCGCTACATGGATGAAGAAGAAGAGATAGAAGCTGCGAGTAGAAAGAAATGATGAATCTGCAGAAACCTCGACTGTGGGTGGCAGTTACCGCGGTGGTTGTGTTCTCCTCAGGCTGTGTTAATCGCGATACTAGCGATCTAGATGCCTATATCAGCGAAGTTTTGGCTCGCCCAGGTGGCAAAATAGACCCGCTGCCGCCGCTTAAACCCTATGAACGTTACCTCTATCAAGCCGCAGAAGCCGGGGGACGGAATCCGTTCCAGTCGTTTTTTACCCAAGCGGAGCGGGAGGAGCGTATCGCGGCGGTCGAGGATCCGAAGCAAAACGCGTTTACCACAGAGATCCAAACGCATAACGCCGAAGAGCTCGAGAACTTTGAGCTCGATAGTTTGCGCATGGTTGGAGTGCTCGAGAAAAATAATGACCTATGGGGCATTATTACCGACACCGGCGGCATCGTTCACCGCGTTCGCGTCGGTAATTACATCGGACGTAACTACGGGAAAATTTTGAATATCGAGGAAGATCGCATCGATGTGCGAGAAATTGTTAAAGACTCAGAGGGTCGTTGGGAAGAGCGACAAGCCGTCCTGGCGCTGGTTGACGACTAATCCGAAGCACGAGGGGCACCCGGCCATGAAGATTTTTACCTACGTTGATTTCGCCATTCGAGGCTCGAGGTTTGGTCGGCGCTCACGTTTGTTTTTCGCGAGTGTTTTAGTGGCTTGTGTAAGCACGTTGTCGACCGCCGGCGCGGCGACGCTCGACGACATCAAATTCATCGCCCTACCCGGCGATCGGGTGCAAATTGAAATGCACTTGAGCGAGCCCGTGGTCGCCGATCCTTTGAGTTTTACTATCGATAATCCGGCGCGCGTTGCCCTGGATTTTCCCAACACGAACTTGGATGTCGGCACGCGGGTACAAAACATCGGTGTCGGGCAAGCTGAAAGTGTCACGGCGCTCGAAGCTGGTGGCCGCACGCGCGTTGTCGTTAACTTGACCCAAATGGTGCCTTACGAAATCACATCTTCGGGCAGCACGGTTAAGCTCGTGCTCGAGGGCATTGCCGCGCCGATATCTACGCGAACGGCGGGTGCGAAAAGCTATAGCGCTTCATCGACTTCTAGCGCGGCTGTCACGATGCCGGGTAACGCGACGAGTGCGCGCATCGACGACATCGATTTTCGTCGCGGTCCAGGCGGCGAAGCGCAGGTCGTGGTCGGTTTGTCTGATCCGAACATCCCGATCAATATTCGTGAGCAGGGCGGTAAGGTGATCGTCGATTTTATCGATACAAGCCTACCGGAGAGCTTGGATCGGCGCCTCGATGTCATCGATTTCGCAACCCCGGCGCGAGAAGTAGACACGTTTCCACATGGCAATGGTACGCGCATGGTGGTGAAACCTACGGGTCACTTTGAGCATCTCGCCTACCAGTCTGATAACGTTTTTACGTTGGAACTACGTCCGCTAACGAAGCAGGAAAAGGAGCAGCTCAAAAAAGATAAGTTTGGCTATACCGGCGAGCGTCTGTCGTTGAACTTTCAAGATATCGAAGTTCGTGCGGTTCTACAGTTGATCGCCGACTTTACAGGTTTCAACCTCGTGGCGAGCGATACGGTTTCAGGTAACGTAACTTTGCGTCTGAAAAATGTGCCCTGGGATCAAGCCATGGACATTATCTTGAAGACCAAGGGGCTGGCGATGCGCGAAAACGGTAACGTCGTTATGGTAGCGCCCCAGGAGGAGATCGCAGCCCGTGAGAAACTCGAACTCGAAGCACAACAGCAAATCCAAGAACTTGCACCGCTACGCACGGAGTTTGTGCAAATTAACTATGCCAAAGCAGCTGATATTGCGGCGTTGTTGAAGGACGATGCGAACAATTTGCTTTCCGAGCGAGGCAACGTCACCGTTGATGACCGTACGAATACGCTGTTGGTACAAGATACTTCGCAGCAGTTGGCCGACCTACGTCAAGTTGTCGAAGCGCTAGATATCCCGGTACGGCAAGTATTGATCGAATCGCGCATCGTGGTTGCCAACGAAGACTTCAGCAAGGACCTCGGTGTGCGTTTTGGCTACAGCCATCTCGACAACCGCGGCGGGTTGACCCCGGCGGCTAATGGCAAGGCGCGTAGCCAGACCAGTATCACCGGTGGTGGTATCGCGGGCGATGTCGAATACGGGATCAATACCTCGTTTCATACCGATGACCAGGAAAACTACATCGTTAGTTTGCCGGTGTCTGGGCCGGCGGCCGCATTTAGGTGGTCGATCGGGCGTCTTGGTAGCTATTTGTTGCAACTCGAGTTGTCGGCTTTGCAGGCGGAAGGCAAGGGCGAAATCATCGCCAGTCCAAGTGTCATCACGGCCAACCAACAAGAAGCTTTGATCGAATCTGGTACGGAAATACCCTACCAAGAAGCGTCGTCGAGTGGGGCGACCTCGGTGTCGTTCAAAAAGGCGGTGCTGAGTCTCAAAGTAACGCCGCAGATTACGCCCGACGATCGCATCATCATGGACTTAGAAGTGAACCGCGACGCGGTTGGTCAAGTCTTCAACTTCGTGCCGAGCATCGATACTAACGAGGTTCAAACCCAAGTACTTGCTGAGAATGGTGAGACGATAGTGCTTGGCGGTATCTACGAATCCTCGAATCGCGACGATGTAACGAGCGTACCGTTTTTCTCAGACCTGCCTTATCTCGGGCGATTGTTCAAACGCACCGAGCACGAGAGTGGGAAACAAGAGCTACTTATTTTCGTCACACCGAAAATCTTGAAGGAATCTCTCTCCTTATCCTCCAGGTAGCGCCTTAGCTACGCTAATCATCTTGAGCGGGGTCGGGAGACCCCGTTTTCTTTTCCAATGAGGGCATAGCATACTGTCGACGATTGCTAAATCACGTTAAGGCGCTAATGTGGGACAAGACACCGACCGCCGACGAATTTTTTTGATCGGGCCGATGGGTGCAGGCAAGACAACGATCGGAAAACGTCTCGCAAAATCCTCGGGTATGCGGTTCATCGACTGCGATCAGGAGATCGAACGACGCACTGGCGTTAATATTGGCTTGATTTTCGATATCGAAGGTGAGGACGGGTTTCGTAGTCGCGAGAAAAAACTCCTTCTGGAGTTGACGCGACGCGACAATATCGTGTTGGCTACCGGAGGTGGTGCAGTACTCGATGCCGACAACCGCGCGGCCCTGGCGAGCAGGGGTTGGGTTGTTTATCTTTTTGCCACGCCCGAAAATTTGCTCGGACGCATTCGTGACGATACCTCACGGCCGCTGCTCCAGGTTGAAGATCGCGAACAAAAATTGCGCCAGCTTTTCGCCGAACGTGATCCCCTCTATCGGGAGGTAGCGGATCTGATCCTCGATACCGGAGATCTGGTCTTACCAGCGATTCTGAAACGAATACGTCGGGAGCTTGCCGCGTGGTCTGTTTAAACGTCGTTTTACCGGGTCGTGACTACCCGATCCACATCGACGCTGGTTTATTGCAAGAGCGCACCCGGATCGCGCAGGCGATCCCCGCACAACAGATCATGATAGTCACAAATACGAGAGTCGGCCCGCTCTATCTCGACTCCCTGGTGGCTGCGCTGACGGGGCGTCAGATTGCACACGTAACGCTACCCGACGGCGAAGCGTACAAAACCCTGGAAAGTTTCGAGCGCATCATCACAGCCTTGTTGGAGGCGCGTTTTGATCGGTGTTGCACCATCATTGCACTAGGCGGTGGGGTGGTCGGCGATATCGCGGGGTTTGCGGCGGCAAGTTATCAACGTGGGGTGCAGTATGTGCAAGTACCGACGTCATTGCTAGCGCAAGTGGATTCATCGGTCGGTGGCAAGACGGGTGTCAATCACCCGCACGGAAAAAATATGATCGGCGCGTTTCACCAACCCATTGCGGTGTTTGCAGACTTGTGCACATTGCGAACTTTGGATGAACGTGAATATCGTGCCGGGATCGCGGAAATTATTAAGTACGGATTGATAGGAGATCGAGAATTCTTCGAATGGCTTGAATCAAATATCGACGCTTTGTTGGGACAAGATGCCGAAGCACTTCGTTATGCAGTGAAGCGTTCCTGTGAAAATAAGGCGAAGATCGTCGCTGCAGACGAAAAAGAAAGCGGCGTGCGTGCCCTTCTCAACCTCGGTCATACTTTCGGTCACGCGCTCGAAAACACCATCGGCTACGGCACCTGGTTGCATGGTGAAGCCGTTGCCGCCGGCATTTGCATGGCAGCGGAGATGTCGGTACGGGAGAAATGTCTCAGTGAGGCGGAACGGCAACGGATCGTTGCCTTATTCACGCACGCCGGTCTACCGGTAGAACCACCCGCACAGCTTTCGGCTGCGGCGGTCTTAAGGGTGATGCAGGTCGATAAAAAAAATCGTGATGGGCAGATTCGATTGGTACTCATGTCCGGTTTGGGGCATGCCGTTAGCAACGCGCGCTACGAATTGGCGACGCTTGAAGCGGTGCTTGCTTACTACTGTGAGGCGTGAGCGGGAGTTCTCGCGTCTGAGATACGCAGCCGACTATGAAGGGGGTTTGGCGAGCTACGCGGTCACTACCGAGCGTAGTCGTGGTCGCCGGATCGAAGAATCGCCGCCGCGTTGGCGTAGCCAATTTCAACGTGACCGCGATCGCATTGTGCATTGTTCCGCGTTTCGACGCTTGGAATACAAAACGCTGGTGTTTGCGAATCACGAAGGCGATATGTTTCGCACCCGCCTGACGCACAGCCTCGAAGTCGCGCAAATCGCGCGCACCATCGCCCGCGCCTTGGGCGTCAACGAAGATCTCACCGAAGCGATTGCGTTAGCTCACGATCTAGGCCACACACCCTTTGGACACGCCGGTCAGCAGGCGCTGGATGCTTGCATGCGGGCTTATGGTGGTTTTGAGCACAATTTCCATTCCCTGCGCCTCGTCGATCATCTCGAGGAACGCTACCCAAATTTCCGCGGTCTTAATTTAATGTATGAAACCCGCGAAGGAATTTTGAAGCACTGTAACAAAGAACGCGCGCACCACGTGGGTGAGTTGGGCGAACGTTTTCGCCTCGGTCAGCAGCCGTCGCTGGAGGCGCAGATCGCGAATGTCGCCGACGAAATTGCTTACAATCACCATGATATCGACGATGGTCTCCGCGCTGAGCTATTAACTTTCGATTGCTTGCGCGAGCTACCGCTATTCGCGGCAACTGAACGCACAATAAAAAGCACTTGGTCCACATTGAGCGTGACAACCCTCCGCCATACCGTAATCCGCGAGATGCTAAATTATTTCGTCTCCGATCTTGTCGCTGCAACCACGGCACGGCTCGATGAGCTGCAGCTGGCCACGCTCGATGATGTGCGTAGTGGACCGAAGAGCGTGCTGGTCTTCCACGCACAAGCGCAAGCACAGCATCGCGCTTTGAAGTATCTGTTACATCGCCAGCTTTACGAGCACGAGAAAGTCATTCAGATGGCGGCGCGTTCGCAGTGCATTGTGCGTGAACTATTCAATGTTTATCACCATGACCCCGCCCTACTGCCGCGAGATCGGCGCGCACGTGAAGCACAAAGTAGCGCAGACAATGCCAGGCAAATTGCGGATTACATTGCCGGCATGACAGATCGGTTCGCCCTAGCCGAGTACACTAGAATTTTGGGCCGCGATCCCTAGCTGTGCGGGCGCGGCGATGCCAGGCGGGTTACCCGAAGTATGAAAAACCCAGCGGTTGAAGAGCTTAGAGAGGCGAGCAATGTTGCGGTTGACGCGCGCGACCGGCAGCCAAGCTTGGTTACGCGTGCTTTACAACAACGATTTGATTTAGTGGAGCACTTGTTGTGTCACAGCCGCCAAGCCTGCATCGTCACAGGTCCTACGGGGATCGGTAAGAGCTGGTTTATCGATACGCTAAAACAGCGCCTCGACGACACCTGGAAGGTTGCCTACGCTGATGGTGGACCAACGGTCAACGCGCGCCAACTATTGCGACTATTAGCCGATGCCCTCGAGCTCACGCCAGATGAGGCCATCGATGATGATTCACTGTGGCAGGCGGTGCAGCAGCAGGCTGCACAACTGGCCGTTAATGACGCCCGCATCGTACTCATAATCGATGATTGCGCAGAGTTACCTGTCGACGCCCTGCATTTACTATCAAAATTGTTGAGCGCCGCGCCGGAGACGCCGTTACGAGTCTTGCTCAGTGCAACGGACGCCGAGCAGCGCTTTGTTGACGCGATGCAAAAAGATCTGGGCGCGTTGGCTTCGCCGCATGTCATTCCGCTGCCCCGCTTTACCGTCGCCGACACCGGCGAATTGCTCGCGGCGCTTGCGCAGGCCGCCGGAAGTGCGCGCCGGCGGCTGTGGCCCGCGAAAATGGTGGCCAAAATTCACGCCCAAGCTGGCGGTATACCTGAGACGATATTGACCCTTGGTCGGCAACATTTAATGGGTACGTCATTTGGTGCACCGGTGCTGTCACCGCTATGGCTGGTATCCGTGTCGCTGGTACTACTAGCGGTCGTAGCGTGGTCATGGTCGCGACGTCCTTCACCTCCGCCACCCGAATCGCGCGAACCGGTGGTCGAGTTACAGCACCGCGCGGCGCCGAGCGCATCGCCAGGCAACATCCGGCCGCCTGCCCCCGCACCTGAAGCACCACCGCTGCCCTCTGAACCGAGTGCAGATGAGTCTCTCATTACGATTCCGGTGAGCTTACCGCCAGCGGCAGCAACCTCGCCCGCGCGCTCCCATGGCGTGCTCTCAGAGGAGCTTGAGGAACCACTGGCCTCGCGGTCGCCAGTCGAGCCGCCGGTACTGAGCATGCCGAGCCCGTCTCGCGACGAGCCGCCGGACTCGGCCGCGACACCGGACGCAGAACCGACGCTAGTCACAGTGCCACCGCCCCCAGCAGAGGCCGATGCTACCCCCGCTGCACTACCCCCCACGGCACCACCCGCAACGCCGCCGCCCGACCCGCATGTTGCGTCGCAAGACGACGCTTTGGAAGCGCACACCGACACCGTGCGGGCAGCTTATTCACTGGCCTGGTTGCGTCGTCAAGCGGCAGGTGGTTTTTATTTGCAACTGTTAGGCGTACGCGATCAACGCGCTGCGCGCGCGTTTATCGCCCGCCACGGTATTGGCGATCGGAGCGCGGTCGCGACCAAGGAAATCGACGGTCGCCCGATGTATGTCGTGGTCTACGGCTATTTCCCGTCAAAGCAGGCCGCGCAAGCGGCAATCGCGGAATTGCCGCGCGGCTTACGGAAGTTGAAGCCGTGGGTGCGCCCCCTGCGGGCTTTGCCGTAGCTGCGGCGAGACGCCGATCACGCCAGATTGTTCTCAGGATCCGTCGCACGGTCGGGCGTCCGCGGCCGGAGATTCTGCGCGTCTTGGCGCGACACCGACGGTGACGGTATAATCGCCGGTCCTTTTGCCCGCTTCGGGCAGATTTCCTGCAGCTGGTGGTCGGCGACTTGTTTCGCGCGGACACCGCTGCGGGGCAAGGTTGCGCACGCCGCGTGGAGGGGACAGGGGCGCGCGCGGACGTGGCTTAAGACGGCGTTTTGTTGGTGCCGGCGCGGTTTCCGGCGGCGCGAGAAACGGTAACGATCCATGAGCAAATTACGACCTCGCGACTTATCGCAACCACGGGAGTGCAGGGGGCTCTACGAACCCGCTTGCGAGCATGACGCTTGCGGCGTCGGTTTTGTCGTGGATATGCACGGCCGCAAATCACATGCACTCGTCGAGCAAGCACTTACTATCCTGGAAAACATTGAACATAGGGGTGCTACGGGGGCAGAGCCGAATACCGGTGACGGCGCCGGAGTGCTTATTCAAATGCCTGATCGCTTCCTGCGAGCGCAGTGTCAGACGCTGGGATTTGAGTTACCCGCCGTGCACCACTATGGCGCCGGTCTGGTCTATTTGCCGCGTGACGCAGCAGCGGCACAGCGTTGTGAGGCGCTGCTCACGGAGATCGTCACCGCGGAAGGCCAAAGCTTGCTCGGTTGGCGAATGCTGCCTTACGACGATGCATCGCTCGGACCGACAGCGCGCGCGGCGGAACCATGCTTAAAACAGGTCTTCATCGGTCGTAGTGCGGAAATCACTTCTGAGCTTGCGTTCGAACGCAAGCTCTATGTGATCCGCAAGCGCGTTGAACACGCCATCTGGGGTTTGGATTTAGCCGCTGCCGCTGAGTTCTATATTCCCAGCCTGTCGCACCGCACGCTGATCTATAAGGGCATGCTGACGGCAGGCCAAGTGCCGCTGCTGTTTCCGGACTTGAAAGATCCGGCGCTGGAGAGCGCGCTAGCACTCGTTCATCAACGTTTTTCGACCAACACGTTTCCTTCTTGGCCGTTGGCGCAGCCGTTTCGATATATCGCCCACAATGGCGAGATCAATACCTTGCGAGGCAACGCAAACTGGATGCGCGCACGGGAAGCCTTGTGCCAGTCAGTTGAACTCGGTGAGGATCTCGCCAAGCTTTATCCGATCGTGATCGAGGGCAGTTCTGACTCGGCGAGTTTCGATCAAGTTTTGGAATTCTTGCACATGGCGGGGCGGCCATTGCCGCTGGCGGTGTTGATGATGATCCCCGAAGCTTGGAGCGGCCACGAGGCAATGGGGGAGGATCGCAAAGCCTTCTACGAATATTACGGCTGTTTGATGGAACCTTGGGATGGACCCGCATCGATCGCATTCACGGATGGTGAAATTATCGGGGCAGTGCTAGACCGCAATGGCCTGCGCCCGTCGCGTTACTACGTCACCGAGGACGGTTTGGTGGTTATGGCCTCGGAGGTGGGGGTGCTCGATTTGCCGCCAGAGCGCATCACGCTCAAAGAGCGCCTGCATCCAGGCCGGATCTTTTTAGTTGATACTAAACAGGGCCGCATTATCGATGATGCGGAGCTGAAACAACAGTACATCGACGAATTACCGTATGCCCAGTGGTTGCGTGAACAGCAACTGGAGCTCTCCCATCTTCCGGAGCCATTGCATACTCATAAGGTTGACCACGACACCGTCTTGCAACGCCAACAGGCGTTCGGGTATACCCATGAAGATTTACGCATCTTGATGATGCCGATGGCCGTCGCGGGCGCGGAAGCGATCGGATCGATGGGGACCGATGCCGCCTTAGCCGTGTTGTCGAATCGGCCACGACTGTTATATGACTATTTCAAGCAGCTCTTTGCGCAAGTCACGAATCCGCCTCTAGATGGCATTCGCGAGGAGCTCGTGACGCAATTGTGCACACCTATCGGGCCTGAAAGTAACTTATTGGTGCCCAGCGCGGCGAGTTGCAGACGTTTGAAACTTGTCACACCGGTTCTCAACAACGACGACCTGGCGCGGATTCGATACCTCGACAAACGCGGTCTACGCGCGACGACACAAGCGGCTGCCTATGTCCTTCAGAGCGGTGAGAGCGGCTTGGCTCGCGCCTTGGATGATTTATGCGCTAGCGTGGATGAGGCGATCGAGGCGGGTTACGCGTTTGTGATCCTATCCGATCGCGATCTCGATGCAGACACAGCCGCCATCCCGGCCTTGCTCGCGACCGCAGGGGTGCACCACCATCTGGTGCGCAACGGTAAACGCATGCGTATCGGCCTGATAGTGGAATCGGGAGAGCCGCGCGAGGTACATCATTTTGCGACCCTGCTGGGTTACGGGGCGGATGCGATCAATCCTTATCTCGCGTTTGAATCTTTGCACGACTTAATTCAACGAGACGTGCTCAAAGCGGGCGACGTCAGTGGCCAAAAAGCTGAAGAATCCGTGCATGACGCGGCAGTCCGTAATTACATCAAGGCGGTCAATAAAGGGCTCATTAAAGTGATGTCTAAAATGGGCATCTCCAGCGTGCAATCATATCGTGGGGCGCAGATTTTTGAAGCAGTGGGTCTCAACAACGAATTTGTGCAGCGCTATTTCACGTGGACCGCAGCCCGCATCGAGGGTATTGGCTTAAAGGAAGTGCATCTCGAAGTAGCGCGGCGGCACCGCGACGCCTATCCGTTGCGCGCAGCGATCGCACCTGAGTTGCGTTGGGGTGGTGAATATCAATGGCGCCGCGACGGGGAATATCATTTGTTCAATCCCGACACGGTCTACAAGTTGCAACACGCGACCCGCTCTGGCCAGTATGAGATTTTCAAAGAATATACCTCTCTCGTGGACGATCAAAGCGAACAACTCGCGACGCTGCGCGGGTTGATGCGTTTGGAATCCTCGCGGCCATCGATACCGATCGAAGAAGTGGAACCTAGCGAGGCGATCCTGGCGCGTTTTCATACCGGTGCGATGTCCTACGGCTCGATCAGTCAAGAAGCGCACGAAACGCTAGCCATTGCATTAAATCGACTCGGTGGTCGTTCGAATACCGGCGAGGGCGGTGAGGATCCCGCTCGTTTCGTCCCTGATGAAAATGGTGACTCGCGGCGCAGCGCGATCAAGCAAGTGGCCTCGGGGCGTTTTGGGGTCACGAGTGAATATCTCGCCAACGCCGATGACATCCAGATCAAAATGGCGCAGGGGGCGAAGCCCGGCGAAGGCGGCCAATTACCCGGTCATAAAGTCTACCCTTGGATTGCCAAAGTGCGGCATTCAACCCCCGGAGTCGGGTTGATATCACCGCCGCCACACCACGATATTTATTCGATCGAAGACCTTGCGCAACTCATTCACGATCTGAAAAACGCCAATCCAAATGCGCGGATTCACGTCAAGCTCGTCGCCGAAGTCGGCGTGGGCACGGTGGCCGCGGGCGTCTCGAAAGCGAAGTCGGACGTCGTGCTGATTTCAGGCTACGACGGCGGTACGGGCGCCTCGCCGGTTACGTCGCTGAAGCACGCCGGCGTCCCATGGGAATTAGGTTTGGCGGAAACCCATCAAGTGTTGGTTGAGAACCGTTTGCGTGATCGCATCGTCGTGCAAGTCGACGGGCAAATGAAAACGGGCCGGGATGTCGTTATCGCGGCCCTGCTAGGTGCGGAGGAATACGGCTTTTCAACAGCACCGCTCGTCGTGATGGGTTGCGTGATGATGCGCGTTTGCCATCTCAACACGTGCCCCGTGGGTATCGCAACCCAAAATCCCACGCTACGCAAACGATTTACCGGGACGCCAGAATTCGTCGAGAATTTTTTCCGTTTCCTCGCGCAAGAAATTCGTGAATACATGGCGGCGCTGGGTTTTCGCACCATGGCGGAAATGATCGGCCAGAGCCGCTGCTTGAAAGTAGAACAAGCAGTTGATCATTGGAAAGCTCACGGGCTAGATCTTGGTCAGATCCTCTATCAACCAGAAACGGCGGCAGACGTCGCGGTGCATTGCGTCAACGAACAAGACCATGGTTTGCATAAATCTTTAGACCGCACGGTGATCGTGCCGCGCTGCAGGGAAGCCCTGGAGCACAAAACCCCAGTTGTGCTGGATCTCCCGATCCGCAATGTCAATCGAACTGTGGGCACCCTGCTCGGTTACGAATTGACGCGCCGCCACGGCGGCGCAGGCTTGCCGGACGATACGATAAAACTCAACTTTCGCGGTTCCGCAGGCCAGAGTTTTGGCGCTTTCGTACCGGGTGGCATTTCAATGTCGCTCGAAGGTGACGCCAACGACTATATCGGCAAAGGGCTTTCCGGTGGTCGCCTCGCGGTGTTTCCACCTCGCAATGCGCAATTCGTCGCCGAAGAGAACATCTTGATCGGCAACGTTGCACTTTATGGCGCGACTTCGGGCGAAGCGTTTTTCCGTGGTGTGGCCGGCGAGCGTTTTTGCGTGCGCAATAGCGGCGCACACGCGGTCGTCGAGGGTGTCGGCGATCACGGTTGCGAATATATGACCGGCGGTAGAGTCGTGATCATCGGATCAACCGGACGCAATTTTGCGGCTGGTATGTCGGGCGGGATCGCCTACGTTTACGATCCTCACGGCGTGTTTCCAGCGGCGTGCAATCAAGAATTCGTAGACTTAGAACGTATAGACAGTGGGGACGACGAAGCTTTAGTGCAAGCGCTATTGAGCAAACATACGCGTTACACCGCGAGCCCAGTCGCGCAGGCGATCTTGGATGATTGGCCCCGCAGTCACCGCAAGTTCGTAAGAGTCATGCCGCGTGATTATAAACAAGTCATCACAGCGATCGCGCAAGCGCGCGCACGCGGTTTACCGGAGAACGACCTTATTATGGAGGTCGCGCATGGCTAAAATAACGGGGTTTTTGGAGTACGAACGCGCGCTCCAACCCTATCGCCCGGTACCGGAGCGACGACGCGATTGGCACCAAGTCATGCGCGCCTGGGCCCCCGAGGTATTGAATCAACAAGCCGCGCGTTGCATGGATTGCGGGATCCCTTTTTGTCATCAAGGGTGCCCGCTCGCCAATTTGATCCCCGATTGGAACGACCTCGTCTATCGGGACCGCTGGCGGGATGCGATCGAGCGTCTCCATGCGACGAACAATTTTCCGGAATTTACTGGAACGTTGTGTCCGGCTCCGTGCGAAGGTTCTTGCGTACTCGGCATCAACAACGATCCTGTGGCGATTAAAGCAGTCGAGTTGACGATCATCAATCATGCGTTCGAACAAAATTGGGTTTTGCCCCTGTCCCCGAATACGGAGACCGGTAAGTCGGTCGCGGTAATTGGATCCGGGCCGGCGGGACTAGCCGCCGCACAACAGCTGCGGCGCGCCGGTCATAGGGTCACCGTGTTCGAGCGCGCCGATCGCATCGGCGGCTTGCTGCGCTATGGGATCCCCGAATTTAAAATGGAAAAACGCGTGCTCGATCGACGCTTGGGGCAAATGCGTGCCGAAGGCGTGGAGTTTCGGTGCAACGCGAACGTAGGCGTCGATATCGAAGTGGCGACACTCCGCCGGGACTACGATGCGCTCGTGCTAGCCGGTGGCTCTACGGTACCGCGAGACTTAAACGTTCCGGGCCGCGAACTGGAGGGCGTGCATTTTGCGATGGATTTTCTCACCCAGCAAAATAGGCGCTGCGAAGGCGACTATATTGCTACGGATGAGTCGATCACGGCAAAAGATCGGCATGTGGTAGTTATCGGAGGTGGCGATACCGGAGCCGACTGCATCGGTACGTCACACCGGCAAGGCGCCCGTGCGGTGACTTCATTAGAGATCATGGAGCGCCCGCCGGCACAGCGCAGCGACGATAATCCGTGGCCAGAGTGGCCGCAAATTTTTAGAGTTGCCTCTGCCCACCAAGAAGGCGGTGAACGACTATATTCCGTATCAACCAAGCGTTTTCTCGGCGACGATATAGGTCGCGTCAAAGCGCTCGAGTTAGTCGACGTCGAAATGACGTTGCGGGACGATCGCCCCAGTTTCGAAGAAATTGCGGGCTCGGAGCGGGAAATACCGTGTGATGTCGCGTTTCTCGCCATGGGATTTATCGGCCCCCAAAAGGACGGTTTGTTGGCCGAGCTCGGTGTGGAATTAAGCGAGCGCGGTAACGTCAAACGCGATCAAAACTGGATGACTTCCGTGCCCGGGGTATTCACTGCGGGTGATATGCAACGCGGGCAATCGTTGATTGTCTGGGCGATCGCTGAGGGTCGGTCTGCAGCCCGCGCGGTCGATCAATTCCTGATGAATAACAGCGACTTGGCGGCGCCGTTGTGAGAGGTGGCGATGGCATACGCCGATGACGAATTCTACTAGCGTTACCACGAACGATCGCTTGCTGCGCGCATTGCGTCACTTACCCGTCGATCGGACGCCGGTTTGGATCATGCGCCAAGCCGGTCGTTATTTACCGGAATATCGTGCGACGCGCCGGCGTGCCGGCAATTTTCTTACCCTGTGCAAAACACCCGAGCTTGCCACCGAAGTTACCTTGCAACCACTCGCTCGTTTCCCCTTGGATGCGGCGATCGTATTCTCCGATATTTTAACCTTGCCCGACGCGATGGGTTTGGGCCTTACGGTTGAAGAAGGCCTTGGTCCGCGATTTGCGCATCCAGTACGTGACCGCGCGGCAGTGACCGCGCTCGGGCTTCCAGACGCTGAAGATGATCTCGGTTACGTAATGGCGACGATACGAGCGGTGAAAACAGAACTGCACGGCCGTGTTCCCCTGATCGGTTTTGCTGGCAGTCCGTGGACCGTGGCGACTTATATGGTCGAGGGGAGCAGTGATCGCGACTTCAAACGCGCTAAACAGCTTCTTTACGGTGAACCGGAAACGCTGCACGCATTGCTGCAAAAGGTGACCACCGCAACGATCGAGTATTTGCGCGCTCAGATTGCCGCTGGCGTTGACGTGCTGATGGTGTTTGATACTTGGGGAGGGGTGCTGTCGGCATCCGCCTACCGTGAATTCTCGCTCGCTTATATGGCGCAGATTTGCGCCGCGCTGCGTGCTGCGGTGCCGGTGATTCTGTTTACCAAAGGAGGTGGCTTATGGCTAGAGTCACTGGCAGCGACAGGTTGCCAGGGCTTGGGTTTAGACTGGAGCGTAGATATTAGTCGTGCGCGTGAGCGCGTCGGCGCGCGCTGCGCGCTGCAAGGCAACTTGGACCCCGCGATATTGCGTGCACCAGCGGCGCGCTTGCGCGAAGAGGTTAAGGCCCTAGTAACGGCCTACGGGCGCCATCCTGGTCATATTTTCAATCTCGGTCACGGCATCACACCGGATATTTCTCCGGATAACGTCGCGGTAATGATTGAAACGGTGCACGCTGCGAGCGCGGCGCTGCATGTGAACTAAGCGGCCTAGAGCGATGCCCGAACAGCGCGGCCCAGCATTGCTCGGAATTTTTTGGCGCGGTCTGTGCATGGGTGCGGCTGATGTTGTGCCCGGTGTCTCAGGTGGCACGATGGCGTTTATATTGGGCATTTACACCCAATTGATAAACGCGGTGAAGTCATTCGATCTCGGTTTTCTGCGCGCGTGTCTACGCTTTGATTTGCACACGATTTTTGCACGGCCTCACTGGCGTTTCGTGTTACCGTTACTATTTGGGATCGCCAGCGCGGTGGCGTTTTTTACTCACGTCGTCCCTTTACCACGTTTAATAAAAACGCATCCGGCCCCGATTTATGGATTGTTTTTCGGTTTGATCGTAGCCTCGATTGTGGTCTTGGCGCGTGCTTTGGCGCCAGTCAGGATGCCGGATTTTGTGATGTTGGTAGTGGGGCTCGTGCTCGGCGCTCTGATCGTAACCGCGGTACCCACCGAGACGCCGGAAACGGCGTGGTTCATCGTTCTCAGCGGGGCGCTCGCAATCTGCGCGATGGTACTACCGGGTATTTCCGGTTCCTTCGTTTTGCTGCTACTCGGTAAATACGCCTATGTGCTGGATGGGATCGGCCATTTCAAGCTTGGCGTTGTTATCCCCTTTGCGGTAGGTGCAGCGTTCGGGTTGTTCGCTTTTACGCGCTTCTTATCGTGGTTGCTGCGCCACTACGAACGCGCAACGCTATTGATTATAAGTGGCTTTTTATCCGCGTCGCTTTATGTAATCTGGCCGTTTCAAGCGCGTCAATTCGTGATCGTACGGGAGGAATCGCGCTTGATTAATTCGACCCCGATATGGCCGCAAGACATCAGCGAGGTCGGATTGCCGCTGGCACTGGGCATCATTGGGTTTCTATTAGTCGTGGTGCTCGATCGTTGGGCCCGCAAACGACGGGCGTCGACGAGCACAATACTTTGACGGCGTCGCGTTGAATTCCTTAAGGCTGACTTCTGTGTCGTGCATGGACGAGGTTCAGGCTCAGTGCGGCAAACACCAGAATGATGATCGGCGCTTGCCCGTATCGGGCGAACGGTGTCGTGCCTGTCATCACGCTTGCGTCTGCTCTAAGCACTGCGGCTTCAAATTGTGGCGCACGGGCGATGATGCGTCCGTGATGGTCGATAATCGCTGAGATTCCTGTGTTCGTGGCGCGCAATAAATAGCGTCCCATTTCTCGGGCGCGCATTTGCGCGATCTGCAAATGTTGATGAGGCGCGACGGTATCTCCAAACCATGCATCGTCGCTGACGTTGACGAGAATGTTCGCCGTCGGCAACGCTTGGCGGATTTCGCTTGCATATGCATCTTCGTAGCAAATCGATACGCCGATCCGAAAAGGGCCACTTGCTATCAGCGCTTGTTGTTCTGCGCCGGGTGAGAAGCTCGACATCGGAATTGATAAAAAATTAAGAATCGATCGTAACCAGCGATCAAATGGCAGGTATTCACCGAACGGAACTAGATGCCGTTTATCGAAGCGCCCTTCTTCGCGTCCTAGCAACAGCACGCTGTTGTAGTAGGCTGTTGACCCCGCCGCTGCGATCGGTATGCCCGTGAGTAAACCGCTGCGGGCCCGTTGGGCCCGGGCGCGCAGCTGCTGCAATACCCCGGGCACGGCGTGCGCGAAAGCGGGGATGGCGGTCTCTGGCCAGACGATGAGTTTGCTGTCCCAATGGGGTTCAGTGAGGTGTTGGTAGAGTTCGAGCGTGGGCTCGCGAACTTCGGCACGCCATTTCAGTTCCTGTGGTACCGCCCCCTGAACGAGTGCGACGGGATACGGTTTGTCGACTGCTTCTACCCAGGTGATCGTGCCCACTACTAAGCTCGACAAGAATAGACCGATCACTGCGAGCACGAGTATCACACGCTGTCGATTTGTCGCCGCCACTATCGCTAAACATAACCCGGCCGCTAGCGCCGTGACGTAACTTACGCCGTAAGCGCCGAGAAGCGGGGCGAAATTGCCGAATGGTGTTGCAAGCTGGCTGTAGCCGAGATTTAGCCAGGGGAAGCCGGTGAACAAGAAACCCCGTAGCCATTCCAGGAGCACCCATATACCGGGTAACACCAGCGTCGACTTAAATCGCGACGCCGGGCTCGGCCAGCGCACCACAAGATAGGCAAAGACGGCGGGATACAGTGCCATGAAGGCCACAAATAGCGCGGTAACACTAACGGAGAAGCTATAGACAGGGAGTCCAAATTTATGCACGCTGACTTGAATCCACCATACTCCATGTCCGAACATGCCGAGCCCGAAGAGCCAGCCACCTAGTGCGGCCTGCCGAGGTGGTAGCCCCGCTATTGCCGCGAAAAATCCGGCTATAGCGGGAATCGCCAACCACGCGAAGTCGTACGGAGCGAAGGCAAGCGGAAGCGCCGCACCACAGGCTAAGGCAAAGCTAAGCCGCAGCATCGTGCCGCGTTTAACCTTCTGCGGCCTTTTGGTTTGAGGGGTTGCGGATTACCCGCAGGACATGGATGCGGCGGCGGTCGGCGCGTAGGATTTTAAATTGATAACCCCCGAAAGTGACGTTCTCGCCGCGTTCCGGCAGGTAGCCAAACTCGTGAATGACTAGCCCGCCGATCGTATCGAAATCCTTTTCCGGGAGGTCGCTGTCAAAGTATTCGTTGAATTCTTCGATCGGCATACGCGCCTTTACCGAATAGCGGTTGCGACGATGCTGGCGAACAAATTCTTCTTCGGCGACGTCGTGTTCGTCATCGATCTCGCCGACGATTTGTTCGAGCACATCTTCGATCGTCACGATGCCGGCAATGTTGCCGTATTCATCGACAACAACTGCGAGATGATTGCGATTCAGACGAAATTCACGCAGCAAAATATTCAAGCGCTTACTTTCAGGCACGAATACCGCCGGACGGAGGAACTCTTTGATGTCGAATTCGATGTCCGTGCCAGCGGCCAGACTTAGTAGATCTTTCGCCAGCAGTATCCCGATCACTTTTTCACGCTTAGCGTCAAACACCGGAAAACGCGAATGTGCTGATTCCAGCACGGCGGGCAGGAATTCATCCGGTGCTGCGTCTTCGTCAATAGAAATTATTTGTGAACGCGGCACCATAATATCGAGCACTTGTTGCTCTGAGACGAGCAACGCCCCCTCCATCATTACCGCTGTGTCGCCGTCGATCAGATGACGGGCTTCGGCGTTGTGCAGTGTGCGGATAAGCTGCCGTCGGTCACGGGGTGTATGTAGAAAGTAGTCGGAAATTCGGGTACGTAATGCACTGATCCCCGCCACCCACGAGCGGTGCAACTTCGCGTGTTTGGTGGTGCTAGCCACCCTCGTTCAACCCCTGGTAGGGATCTGGAAAGCCAAGCGCCGCGAGCAGTTCACACTCCAGTCTCTCCATTTGTGTGGCTTGTTGAGCATCGATGTGATCGAACCCTCGTAAGTGCAATGCACCGTGAATGACTAAATGGGCCCAATGCGCCGCCAGCGTCTTTCCCTGTTGGCGAGCTTCTTCGCAGGCTAGTGGTGCACATATCACGATATCACCGACTAAAATCGATCCGCTCCCTAGCGTGCAACCGAGTGGGAATGCCAGCACATTCGTCGCGTGCTGCTGCCCTCGCCAGCGTGCATTGAGCGCCTGTGCTTCTTCACGATCAACGATCCGCAACGTTACGGTAACAGCTTTTTCTTGTTCGTCGAGCGCGTGGCTCATCCAGCGGCGCAGCTCTTTATTAGCGGGCGTATCCGGGTGTTCGTAGACACGCTGAATCGTCACCAGGGTATTCGGGCTAAGCAATAGTCATGATCCATCGTCGGGACCGCACACCGTGTTCTCTGCGCTCGCATAAGCATCCAGGATCCGCCCAACTAACGCGTGCCGCACGACATCTTGCGATCCGAAGTAACTAAAGCTCAATCCGTGCACAGCTTTTACGACGTCGATCGCGTCTTTAAGCCCCGATTCCCGCCCCTTTGGCAAATCGATCTGGGTCACGTCTCCGGTTACGACCGCTTTCGAACCGAACCCGATCCGCGTGAGAAACATTTTCATCTGCTCGATGGTCGTGTTTTGGGCTTCGTCCAAAATGATGAACGCATCGTTGAGCGTGCGTCCGCGCATAAACGCGAGTGGCGCCACTTCGATGACATTGCGGTCTATTAGTTTTGCGACCCGTTCGAATCCGAGCATTTCGTATAATGCATCGTACAGCGGGCGCAGGTAGGGATCGATTTTTTGTGCCATGTCGCCAGGCAAAAAGCCCAGCCGTTCGCCCGCCTCGACGGCCGGTCGTACCAGGCACAAACGCCTCACGCGTTCTTGCTCTAGCGCGGCGACGGCGCAAGCGACGGCTAAATAGGTTTTGCCGGTGCCTGCCGGACCGACACCGAAGTTTATATCGTGGTGTTCGATATTCTGCAAATAGCGACGTTGGTTTGACCCTCGCGCACGCACGATCATCCGCCGCATACGAACGCAGATGTCTTCCTCGCCCTCACTCGTGGCGGTATCGGTGTCGAAGATTTCTTGCAACGCTAGGTGTACATCAGCCGGGTCGATGCCTTGATCGCCCGTCGCCTCAAAGAGGCGTTTGAGAACGGTACCGGCTTGCCCAACCGCTTTAGCACGACCACTAACATTGAACACATTGCCACGGTAGCCGACGGTGACGCCCAAGCGGCGCTCAATTAGCCGCAAGTGTTCGTCGAACTGGCCGCAAAGATTCGCCAAGCGCGCGTTATCGCTGTTCGTAAAAACGAGCTCTTCGTTCACGTCCGTAACGAGTTCAGCTCGCTTGTTCAATGGGGCTCAATAATTCCGCGCGCAGTGAATTCGGCAACGCTGCAGTGATTGTCACGTCAACAAAATCGCCAACGAGGTCCTGGGGCCCGGCGAAATTTACTACGCGGTTATTATCCGTGCGACCGCTGAGTTCGGTTTGATTTTTCTTAGCTGTGCCGGTGACGAGCACGGTCTGCCTTGTTCCAAGCATGCGTTGACTCTGCGCTCGGGCAGACGAGCGCAGGCGCTCCTGAAGCTGTAATAGTCGGGATTTTTTCTCTTCAAGCGGGACATCGTCGGCCAATAACGACGCTGGGGTGCCCGGTCGCGGGCTGTAAATAAAGCTAAAGGAATGGTCGAATTGCACTCGCTCGACTAAACGCAAGGTGGCCGCGAAATCCGCCGAAGTTTCACCCGGGAAGCCGACGATGAAATCAGAACTGATGGCGATATCAGGGCGTATCTTGGCGAGCTTCTTGAGCGTCGATAGATATTCCACGGTTGTATAATTTCGCTTCATGCTCGCCAGCACGCGGTCGGAGCCGCTTTGCACCGGCAGGTGTACGTGGCTGACGAGTTCTGGCACATCGGCATAGACGTCGATCAAGCGGTCGTTAAACTCGAGCGGGTGCGACGTTGTGTAGCGTATGCGGTCAATGCCTTTTATCGCGGCGACAAATCGAATCACGGTCGCTAAATCCGCAATCCTGCCGTCGTGCATCTGACCGCGGTAAGCGTTGACGTTTTGCCCTAATAACGTGACTTCACGTACACCACGTTCGCTTAGCTGGTGAATTTCAAAGATGATGTCGTCAAAAGGACGCGAAAATTCTTCCCCCCGCGTATAAGGGACCACGCAGAAACTGCAATATTTACTGCACCCTTCCATGATCGATACGAATGCGCTAGGTCCTTGGGTCTGTGCTGCCGGAAGGCAGTCAAATTTTTCGATTTCTGGAAAGCTAATATCTAGCGCGCGCGTTTCTCCCGCAATGACAGCGTCGAGCATCTGAGGTACACGATGTAAGGTTTGGGGGCCGAATACACAATCGACGTAGGGCGCGCGTGCCCAAATCTGATCGCCCTGTTGACTCGCGACACAGCCTCCGACGCCAATGATCACCGGCCTTTGGCTCTTGAACTCACGCCAGCGGCCCAATTCGGAGAACAATTTTTCCTGTGCTTTCTCGCGCACCGAACAGGTGTTGAGCAGCAATACATCGGCGCGCTGTGGGGAGTCTACCCGTTTGAGTTGATGGGTTTCAGCCAAAAGATTTGCCAGCTTATCCGAATCGTATTCGTTCATCTGGCAGCCGAAGGTTTTAATAAATAGGCGTCTTGGGCTTCGTGTCACTTCAAGTCTTTACGTTGTCTTGGTAGGCCCCGGCTCGTGTTGCGTGCGCATACATCTACAAGTACCGCCCGCAGGCGAAGATTTCCCATCCGGCGGCCGGCGAGTACCGCGCTTGCGGCCGAGGGCTTCTTTCAAGCTTGAATACCGTCCAACTCAGGATTCTAGGTTCAAACCTCTAAACTACACGCGGTAGCACATTTTTCAACCATTTTTTGCAACGCAGTGGGCGCGCGATTTGCTTGCGCGCCGATTGCGCCAGCATGGCGAGCAGCACTGGAATTCGCCGTTGCCGGGGCGCGAAAGTGATACTCGGAACCGATCCTTGCGGAAAAATCGAGCGCCGCCGAGCGAGAAAACGCCGCAATTGCGAGGGCACATTGCCGGTGCTGAGGCGTTAGCGCTCGCGTCTCGGTTGCTCGAGAAATCTGGAACGGCGTCAACGGGTTAATATCCGGGCTAGCCATTCTCCAGCGGCCTTGCGAGGGTCGCGGGGACATTGTCGATCAGGCGTGCGCTACCTAACCACGCTGCGGCTAATATGCGCAGGTCGCGATCGCCGCGCGTGGGCAGGGCTAAGTCGTGTGCGCGTCGCACGCTAAAGTATTCGGGATTGAAGCCCGCCCCGCTCAAGGTACCCATGCCGTACTCCTCGATGGTGGTGGGTCGCAATGCACCACTGTTTAGTTGCTCTACCGCTGCGCACAAAGTGGCATAGATCATCGGCGCAATCTTTCGCTCCGGTGCGGAGAGATAGGCATTACGTGAGCTCATCGCGAGACCGTCAGCTTCGCGAATGATCGGTAGCCCGACTATCTCTACGGGGATAAGTAAATCACGCACCATGCGCTTGATGACCAATACTTGTTGGTAGTCCTTCTCGCCGAACAAAGCGATATCTGGTTGCACGTTGATGAATAACTTGCAGACCACGGTTGCGACGCCCGAAAAATGTCCTGGCCGAAATTTGCCACATAAGATTTGCGATAAAGTTGGCACGCTGAGGCGCGTGTCTTGTTCCGTGCCGCCGGGATAGAGGGTTTCGAGATCCGGCGCGAATAGCATATCGAGACCGTTCGACTCGAGTTTTTCTTGATCCGCGGCGAGCGTACTCGGGTAGCGCGCATAATCTTCGCCTTTACCGAATTGAATCGGGTTGACAAAAATACTGACAACAGTGCGATCGGCGAGTTGACGCGCGTGCTCCAGCAATGAGATATGACCGGCATGTAAGTTGCCCATGGTGGGCACGAATGCAGTCTTAACGCCGGCACGACGCCAAGCACGGGTAACGGCCCGCATTTCTTCGATGGTGTAAATCGTTTGCATACTAAGCAATGCCAGAGCTAAAACAGCACGCAGTCTACTGGATCGTGTCGGCAGGAGGGAGGTGTGCCGGGTGCGCGTAGGCGGTGGGCAATCTACAGGTGCCAAACGGCCGTTGTTGGGCACCGCGCCGCAAGCTCAGCGATCCGTATTCCGCCCGGTAGTGTCAGCGTGGGCTCGATCTCGGCGAGCGGGATAAGTACAAATGCGCGCGCCACAATCCTGGGATGAGGCAGCGTTAAGCGCAGCGATCTTACCCTCAGATCAGCGTAGCTCAAGATGTCCAAATCCAGCGTGCGCGGACCCCAGCGCTGTCCTCTAACGCGGCCCTGTGAGCGCTCAATCGCTTGCAATTCGTCCAATAAGTCGAGGGGCGCGAGCGCCGTTTGGATCTGCGCAACCGCGTTCACATAGTCGGGCTGGTGTGGTGGTCCTACGGGCGAACTACCGTACAGCGAGGATACTTTGTTAACGCCTATCTTGGGGTTATCCCGCAATGTCTGCAGAGCACGGCGTAGTTGCTGCTGGGGGTCCACCTGGTTGCTGCCGAGGCCGATATACGCTGTCTGAAGTGTGTCTGGCGCTACGCACAGCGATAAATGAGACGCCATCATTGCACCAACGCAGCTAGTTCGTTTGTTTGCGCCGACGTCGCTGTCGCCTAGCCCCACTTGGGAGTTCATCTAACAGCGCGGTATGTTCGCTGGTTGGCGCTTCTAGGTAACGTGTCCACCATGCAGCGTACTCGCCGATCGGTTCGCCCGCTGCCGCCCGCAGTAACAAGAAGTCGTAGGCTGCACGAAAGCGAACATGCTCGGTGAGGCGCGCAACACCCTTCGGCACGCGCTTTAGCAAGCGCGCTTGCAAAGCCCAAATCTCCCGGGTGGCGGTTGTCAAGCGTCGTGGGATCGATAAGCGCGCAATCTGCTGAGATATCACCGCATCGGCCGCCATCAGCCTCGCTTCTGCCAATTCGTGGTCTTGGGCGCTCAGCCGTTCGACTTGCATGTTAAGACTGGGCCACAAAAATGCGGCGAGCAAGAACGCTGGGTTCACAGATTTACCCGCGGCAATGCGCTTGTCGGTGCTTTTTAGAGCCTGCACTATTAATTGCTTATCGCAATCGGAGGCGCTGTCGCACATGGCGGCCTCGGTAAGTGGTAATAAATGAACCAATAACTTGTGGCGCCGCAAGGCCTCGAATGTTTGTTCAGCTACGCCGCCGTGAAATAGTTTAAGCATCTCATCGAACAGTCGCGCTGGGGAGATAGCGTCAAGTAGGTGCCCAGCGCGTTGTATTTCCGCACGGGTGTGGGGGTCGATAGTAAAATCCAGTTTCACCGAAAAGCGCACCGCGCGCAGCATCCGGACGGGGTCCTCACGAAAGCGTTTTTCGGGGTCGCCGATCAAGCATAGTTGGCTTGCCTTTATGTCGTCGACGCCGCCGACATAATCGACCACTGAAAAGTCTGCGATGTTGTAGTAGAGGGCGTTGGCGGTGAAATCACGCCGCCGTACGTCCTCATCGATATCGCCATAGACATTGTCGCGCAATATTCGACCATTCTCACTTAGCGTCGCCGTCTCCGTTGTCGCGACCGGTGTACCACGAAAAGTCGCGACTTCGATTATTTCACGGCCAAATCGAACATGCGCCAAGCGAAAGCGGCGTCCGATCAGGCGGCAGTTGCGAAACAACTCTCGCACTTGTTCGGGGCGTGCGTCAGTTGCAATGTCGAAATCTTTTGGTTCGCGGCCGAGCAATAGGTCGCGGACGCTCCCGCCGACCAAATACGCTTTGAAGCCAGCATTGTGCAAACGGTAAAGCACTTTCAAGGCAGGCGGTGATAGCTGCTTGCGAGAAATAGGATGGGCATCACGAGGATAAACTCGTGGCGTTCGCGGCAGCGGCGAGATTGTCACCGAAGTCTGATCAGGGGGGGGCAAAACAGTCGCGGTTTCCGGTTCAGCGTGTTGGCGGCGGGGACGCCTTTTGAGCTCGAATATTGATTACGTATACTATCATGTTCGAGTGCCCGCTCCCTTCGTCTAGCGGCCTAGGACGTCGCCCTCTCACGGCGAAAACAGGGGTTCGAGTCCCCTAGGGAGCGCCATAAGCCCATAAGCGCGACTACTCGTAGGAGCACCGGCAACGTGTGATTGTAAACCCATGGCGCTCAGGATCGTAAGACTTGGCAGTGAGCGCTGTGCGGCCGAAGGGCTGCGCATTGGCGCCGTGCGACGACCTCCACGCGGCGTTAAGAAAGAAGACTATAGCCGCAAGAATCTATACGACGTCTGATTTCCAAATATTGCTCCGAGCGAATCTTTGTTGAAAGAATATTTGCCCCTGACCGACGAACCCGCTTGGCGCCGCTTTAAGCGTCGTTACCTAGCAGAAATGAAAGTCCGTGAGCGCCAGTGCGACTTGGACTTGCTCGCCGCGTTATCTCATCACGCCAATTTTTCAATCGGTTGCTATTGCGCAACGGCGTCTCGTTGCCATCGTTCCATTCTAAAAGAGCTGCTTGTTCAGCGGCAGGCAAAGATCATCTAATTCCACACGATTGCCTAATGAGCGAGCTGCCGACGCCAGGTCCCGAGGGCGTGCATGCCACTGATGAGTAACAACATTGCTATGGGTGCAACGACGACACACACAATGGTCAACGCGTCTGCGACGCGATCGGGATCCGCAAAAAAATAGTCGGTCACAGCAGCTACTAAGGTGGGTCCTAAGCCCAGGCCGATGATGTTTGTACTGACGACATAAACACCGGCGATCACGCCCCGCATTTCGTTTGGGGTCACGGTCTGCAAAGTGTAGGTGATCAATGCCAGCGGTAGGGTGACGAAGAAACTCGCGCACCCGATGCACAGCAATGCGCCCACGGCGTTGCTCTGCCACGGTAAACCGATGATCGAAATCATGATCCCCGCGCTGGCCCAGGCGGCGAGCCGGAGTGGGTAGTCGTCATAACCGCGCGCCGCGAGCGTGCGGGCGATCACCGGCCCAGTGAGCACACCCGCAGACCCGCATACCAAAGCAGTGGTGCCGTAAATACGTCCCGCGGACGCGATGTTCCAGTCATAGACACGGAGTAATAGCGTCGGCGTCCAAGCTTGCAAGGCATAGAGAATGATGACAATAAATGGAACGCCGAGCAGCACGGCCGCGTAAATACGCCGGTGGCGCACGACGTAGTCAAATACTTCCCGCCAATGTGCACTTCCCTGTTGTGCGGAATGGGATTTGCGTGGTGGATTGTAGAGCGTCCCGAGCAGCAGGGCAACGAGAATTCCCGGCGCTGCTACCAGCATGAAAGTCAATTGCCACGGTGCGATCGCGCCCCACACCGGCACGACGATTTCCGGCGTCTTGGCCGCCCATTCGATGATGGCTGCGCCGGCGATCATCGCGATCCCAGCACCCAAGTATGGACCCATCAAAAACACGCTTACCGGTCGTGCGAGACGTTCCGGGGGAAAGTAATCGGCGAGCAAGGACCAAGATGCGGGGGTCACCGACGCTTCGCCGGCACCGACGCCCATACGCGCACATAATAGTTTGACATATGAATTTGCCAAACCGCAGGAAAACGTCGTGACGCTCCAAACCAATACCCCTCCGATGAGTACCGCGATGCGATTGAATTTATCGACCAGTCTTCCGAGCGGTATGCTCATCACGACATAGGGGATCACAAAAGCGAGCCCTTGAATAAAGCTGATGCTGGTGTCGGTGAGCGCTAGATCGGCGCGAATCGGCTCGACGAGGAGGTTGAGCACCTGTCTGTCGACGAAAGAAAATGTGTAGGCTAAGGTTAGCAACGCCGTCGCGTACCAGCCAACGCGGGGGTCTGGCCAGGGCGATTGCGGATTTGCATGATGTGGTGAAATTGGTCTGCCTCTCCGGCGGCGTGGGCGCTATGCCCTACACTGCGACGCCCTACCTGGGTTTGTCGGATGCGCGTAATTAATGTTGGGCGTCCCGAAAATACTACCGGAATACCGACACCGATCACTAATCGATTGGTCAAAATCGTGTGACAATGCGCGACCGTATCGCCAGGTGATTTCGCTGTAGATTGCCGCTTGAGGTTTGGTTCACGGTATCTTCCACTGCGCGCAGTGTGATGTCTGCACGAGAGTGCGCGCCTTTGCTTATAGCGTCTGCGATGCCGACAGGAAAATCATCCGGTAGCAGTTTAGGCACCGCATCTAATGCGGCGGCCATGCGCCCGCTTACATCACTCAGCACCTGAGTGATCGCATGTCTTGCCATACCCGCGGATACTGCGCTTTGACAAAAGTGACGGGGTTGAATTTCGTGAACCCGGTAATGTCGGTTAGCGCCAGCCGCCATGGCAAAACGCATTTGATTCCGTGGTAGCGCACCGGAAGCGAGAAGAAGCAGCGTGAACATCACGTCGTACAGCAGTGTTAGGTGAAAACCGCTCCCCGGATACAAGGCAAGACCAAAATTTTTTGGCGTGTCCGTCAGTCGCGCCGAGTAGCCAAAATACATATTGGGCAGGCATAAAAAGCCGCTGGTCATCCAAAGGCACGTCGCTGCCCTTCAATAACGCCGTGCCGGACAAATTTCCCGGGCCGCCGTCGCGTCCGTATTTTATCGCCGTAGGTATGGAAAGCGCCTGGCAGCAATCTTCTTGGGGCAAGCTCAATGATCGACCATCTTTTGTCCCGCGCCGATCGAGGCGCTCAATGACAAGAGCGCGTTTGCCGGCGAATTCGGCGATGCAAGTCTCAGCGACAGGTAATTCGAGTCTCTTTAACACCCGCATGCAAGAGTGTTCGTTCTCGACGCCGTGAGAAAGCTCGAGTCCGGTGCGTTTCCCGATTTGCGGTTTTAGGATATGCGTTGTTGCGGTCTAGCCGTGAGGGACGAACCGGGCGCCATCGATTTGCAGAAGCGCAGTTTTTTCCTAGGTGCCGGCAAGCGAAATCCGAAAATCGCCTTCGCTGTCCGCCCAGCGGGGCGTCGACAAGATTAGTGAGTTTGCGAGCAATGTCGTTATCGCTGTGCGGGCCGCGCTTGTTCTCATTCTCAAGCCCAAATTCGGCGGCCGACTGTTTGAATGGTTGTCGGCGCAAGCGCGCGCGCTAAATCCATCAGAACGGTAGTGTGCAAGCCGTCACCAGTACGCAATCTTCTGCGCTCAGATTCCTGAAGCGGTGGGGTGTTTTACTGTCGAAGAGGTAGCCGTCACCGGGTCCGAGAATGCGAGTCTGATTACCAACGGTCACCTCGATGTGTCCGCTGATGACGACGCCGCCCTCCTCGGAATCATGTTTCAGCATGGACCGGCCACTGTCTGAACCTGGCGCGTATCGTTCGTGAAGAATTTGCAGCTGATGTCGGTCCAGATCGGAGCCGACCTGGCGATAGGAAATCGATCCACCGCCTATTTCGAGCAATTCGGTATCCCGAAAGAATACCTGCGACTCGGGTTCGATCTCGGCATTGAAGAAGTCGGCGACGGAGACGGGGATACCTTCCAGCACGCGCTTCAGAAGGCCGATGGAGGGATCGGTCTTGTTGCTTTCGATGAGGGAGATCGCGGCGTTGCTCACATTGGAACGGCGGGCCAACTCCCGCTGTGACAGGCGGTGAAGGATCCTCAACTCACGCAGTCGCGTGCCCACATTTTCCATTGCTCAGGAATCGCTTTTTGTTTAAATGTTAATTGTTATTAACAATATTAACCAATATACCAGGGTGATCAATAAGTTATTTATTTTTCGTTAAATATTGAAAACTAAACCGTCATTGTTTAGCCTTTTTAGACCTTGCCTGGGCGAGTCAAATAGTACGTGCCATCTCGCCTTAGATTCGATTAACAGCAGGAACTCGCAATGCTCAACCCGGCGGAATCGGTAGCTTCCGAGCAGGCTCTGAACCTCGAACCTTACTGGATGGCTTTTACCCACAATCGGCGTTTCAAGAAACATCCGAAGTTGGTCGAGGAAGCGCACGGCGCTTACTACACGACCCAGGATGGCCGCCAGGTGTTCGACGCGCTGTCCGGTTTGTGGTGCTGCAATGCTGGGCACGGTCACCCGCGAATCGTGGAAGCCGTGCAGCAGCAGGTGGCGAGGCTGGATTACGCGACAGCATTCCAGATCGGTCATCCCGAAGCGTTCCGACTCGCGGAGCGCTTGGCAGCGTTGGCGCCGGCAGATCTGAATTACGTCTTCTATACCAACTCCGGCTCGGAAGCGGTCGACACGGCGCTAAAGATGGCGATTGCTTACCACCGCAGTCGAGGTGAGGCCGGGCGGGTACGGTTGATCGGACGTGAGAAGGGCTACCATGGTGTCGGTTTCGGCGGCATGTCGGTCGGCGGTATCGTGCCGAATCGCAAGATGTTCGCGCCGGTCATGTTGCCCGGTGTCGACCACCTGCCGCACACCCTGAGCCTCGAGCACATGGCGTTCAGCCGGGGGCAGCCGGAATGGGGGGCTCATCTGGCGGACGAGCTCGAAAGAATCGTGGCGCTTCATGATGCATCGACGATCGCCGCAGTCATCGTCGAGCCGATGCAAGGGTCTGCGGGCGTCGTTGTCCCGCCGATTGGGTACCTCGAGCGACTGCGTGAAATCTGCTCGCGTCACGGCATCCTGTTGATTTTCGATGAGGTCATTTGCGGGTTCGGGCGCCTGGGCGCGAATTTCGGCGCCGCGCGGTTCGACGTCACACCGGACCTCATCACGTTCGCAAAAGGCGTCACTAGCGGTGTGATCCCGATGGGCGGTGTAATCGCTAAAGACCAAGTGTACGCAACGTTCATGGACGGGCCTGAGGATCTCATCGAGTTCTTTCATGGCTATACGTATTCGGGACATCCGATCGCCGTGGCGGCGGCGAACGCGGCCCTCGACGTCTATCGCGAGGAAGGCCTGTTCGCACGCGCGCGTGCGCTCGAACCGGTTCTCGAAGACGCGGTGCATGCGCTGCGGGGTCAGCCCCACGTCATCGACGTTCGCAACATTGGTCTGGCGGCTGCCGTCGAGCTAGAGCCCATCGAGGGACGCCCGGGTCAGCGTGGCACGCAGGTTTTCAACGCCGGATTCCGGCACGGCGCCGCCCTGCGGGTCACGGGCGACACAGTCGCAATCGCGCCGCCGCTCATCACGCAGGAGCATGAGATAGCCGAGCTGGTCGACATCGTCGGCAAGGCGATTGCCGAATCCGCGTAGCACATCGGCCGACCACAACGATGCCTTAGCCATTGCTGAGGCATCCCGTCGACCCAAGCTCAAGCTCGTGCCGGTGAAGTCGGTCGAACAACAACAAACCTCGGCCTTGCATCGCATTCGTGAACGCTTGAAACAACAACGGACACAGTCTAAGAAAGCCGATTCATTGAACCGTCGACCACGCATACGAGAGGGTTTACTGCGACTATCGCGGTAACGAGAACTTATTGCTTGATTCTAATCGGGCGTCCATATATGCACTATTGACTTGCTATCGCACCGAATATTGAATGATTTTAAATGTTTAAGTTGGTCCGACCCCGAAGGAATTACCGTTTTGCCCAGACAGGACCCATTTAGTGAAGGCTATCGATGAAATTTTAAAGTTTTGGTTTGGAACACCTGATAAAACGACAGGAGTAGACTCAAAGCTTCGAGCTCGGTGGTTTAAAAAGGACCTGAACTTCGATCGTGAAATCGAACAGAAATTTGGACACCATTTTCAAATGCTGGAATCCGGTAGCTGGGAAGCCTGGACAAAATCCCCTCGCGGTACCCTAGCCCTTGTTCTTATTTGCGATCAATTCTCCAGAAATGTCTTTCGGGACACACCGAAAGCCTTTGCTTTTGATTCCATCTCCACAAAGGTGGTCACCGAAGCCATCGAACAAGGGCGGGATCAAAAACTTTCCATCTTTGAGCGCCCGTTTCTCTACGTACCGCTCATGCACGCAGAGTCTTTGGAGCTTCAAAACCTCTGTATCGAGAAATTCCAGGAACTCGCGAAACTCTCTCCCGAACCTCAAGTAAAGACGGCACTCGGGTTTGCCGACTTTGCTGAGAAACATCGGGTCATAATTGAACGGTTTGGCCGATTCCCTCATCGGAACAAAATTTTAGGCCGAGAATCGACGACAGAAGAGATTGGGTTTCTCAAGCAACCCGGTTCTGCTTTTTAGGCCTTAGTCCGGCGGGCGGAGCTCATGCAAAGTCTTCAGGCAAGTCTTCAGGGTCGGACCAACCTAGGTCTTAGGCAAGTCTTCAGGGTCGGACCAACCTAGGTCTTTGAATTCGCATCGCGATGGCGCGGTATTGTCGGGTTTACCGACTCTTAGAGTCCAAGTTGGGGCGCGAATTATTCGTGCTTATCGGCGTATCACATCAATTCGAGTATTGGCACGACAGCACCGCACGAAACTGTTAATTCCGATCCTCACAAATACTCGCATTAGCGGGGTAAAGTGGTAGGCGCGAGCGGACCGCATTACCGCACCAGCGAACCAGGAACGAATAGTGATCGACGCCACCCAAAGTCGCTATCGCGCTTGCACCTGGCCTAGTGTGCATTGCACGGGGTTTAGGTAACCGACACAGTGGCTGAATGGTTGCCGCACCTCCAAGGTCCTTACATCGCGAAATTGGTATCTCAACCGCAGTCTAAGGAGCCAAAACGCTGCAATTTACCGAACTTATCACCCCAATTCAGCGTTTAGATTGGTCCGACCCTGAACGCTCAATCTTCATTGCGCACCAATGGGCTGTTGTCTACGCCGGATCGCGTTATGTTTCGCCGGTGAAATCAGCGTACCTTCAAACAATCCTGGTTTGCCGTAATGACGATCGAAAGTTTAATATGGATTACGACGTATGAATTACTGACTTATCAACTACTAAATTGTCAACTATGCGATTTAAAAGAGTAATTCAGACAAAAATCGAATCGATTCTCGCGTATTTTCCGGTCTTAGTGCTAACAGGGGCGCGACAAACCGGGAAAACTACGCTCCTGCGCGCTCTATTTCCAGACCATTCCTACGTAAGCTTGGATCTGCCGGCAGACGCCCAGTTAGCGGAAGGCGATCCGGAAACGTTTTTATCAAAGTACCCGCCACCGGTCATTATCGACGAAGTGCAATATGCACCGGGCATATTTCGACATCTAAAGGTCTACGTTGATCGACAACCATCATTGAACGGGCAATTTCTACTCACCGGCTCGCAAAAATTTACCCTGATGAAAAACCTGTCGGAGAGTTTAGCGGGGCGCTGTGGGCTGCTGGAGTTGGAACCCTTGTCGGTATCAGAATTAGGTACTGATTTTTTTGAAACGAAACGCAGCAAGGGATTAGCGCACATCTTAACGCGAGGGACGTATCCGCAACTCTGGGATCGACCATCGATGCCACGTGCGGATTTCTTCCGCAGTTACATCGCGACCTACATCGAACGCGACGTTCGACAAATTTTGAATATTGTATCGTTACGCGATTTCAACCGGTTTATGCGCGCTTGTGCTGTGCGTACCGGACAACTCATCAATAAATCCGAGATCGCGAAAGAAGTTGGGATTTCCGCTAAAACTGCCAATGAATGGCTTGGGATCCTGCATGCGAGTAATCAAATTCAACTGCTTGAGCCGTATTTCGACAACATCGGAAAACGCTTGATCAAGTCGCCTAAGCTGTACTTTACAGACTGCGGGCTGGCGTCTTTCCTGATCGGGCTAAACCAAGACAATTTTCTCGACTCAGCGCACTTAGGCCATTTATGGGAGACATTTGTTTTCGCTGAATTACGCAAGTACCTTACTTTATCCAAACCCGAGGCCACCTTGTGGTTTTACCGAGATCAACAATACGAGGTGGATTTTCTGATCTCATACGGTGCGAAAGTGTATCTATTCGATGCGAAATGGCGGGAACTACCGGACGAAAAAGCGTTTAAGGTGCTCGATACTGTACAGGGCTACTTTCCCCACGTTGGCGACACTACGTTTCTACTGACGCCCACTGAGCATTCTTTTCCCGCGGCCAAAAACCGACAGGTTCATAGTGGCTTTCAACTAGAGACGCTTGTTGGTCTATTTGCCAATTAATTCGATGGGTGGAGCGCATACAATCCCCGTAAAGCTAACCGGACATCTCGGTGCGATCTTGCGCTACCAATGGGATATGTTGCGAATTGGTGGCTATGGGTGGACTCGAACCACCGACCTCAGCATTATGAGGACGGCCGATAACTTTTAACTTGTTGTTTTAATAGCATTCTCTTGGGCGCCCGTTGCGACTAAATGCCCAACGATGCCCAACGATGTTCAACTGAGTCCCGCAAAACTCCCGCAAGAGGTCCTGAGCCGAGATTCAAATTCCCTTCTTGGCTCGCAACTGTCGATACCGCTAGACGTAATAATCCATCGATTACGGATCGTCGATTGGGCGTGTAATTCATTATTAATATTCCGCGCATCTAAGCGGCGTTTTCCCGCGACGACGACAAAAAGGCCGGGTTAGGATAATCTGCAAGATGATTTCGCAAGGATGCGAATATGTTGCCGTTGCCTGTTGGCAGGGAAGCCAGTGCGGCTGTTGCTGCGCCGCACTATGAACGCCATCGTCCGGAACGCACCCTCCTATATCAGCTTGTCGAAGACTACTATCCCGCGCTCAGGGCGCACTTGGCGGCTGAGGGAACGGCATTGCCGGGCTATGTCGAGCGCGAGTTCGACGAGTACCTCAAATGCGGCCGACTCGAACATGGTTTTCTACGCGTGCGGTGCAAAACTTGTCATGCCGAGAAGCTTTTGGCGTTTAGCTGCAAGCGGCGGGGCTTCTGTCCCAGCTGCGGTGCCCGGCGCATGGCCGAGAGTGCGGCGCTGCTGGTGGACGAGGTCTTTCCCGCACAGCCGGTGCGCCAATGGGTGCTGAGCGTTCCGTTCCCCTTGCGTTTCCTGTTCGCGAGCCGCCCTGCGGTCATGGGCGGGGTGCTCGGCATCGTTTACCGCTGCATTGCCACGCACTTGATCAAGAAGGTGGGATTTTCCTGCACCGCGGCCCGCACCGGCGCAGTCACGTTGATTCAGCGATTCGGAAGTGCGTTGAACCTCAATCTTCACTTTCACATGCTCTTTCTGGATGGTGTCTATGTTGATGGCACGAATGGACCGAGCACCCGATTTTGCTGGGTGAAGGCCCCCACGAGTGCTGAGCTGACCCAACTGACGCACACCATCGCTCAGCGCGTCGGACGTTTCCTGGAACGTCAGGGATTGTTGGAACGTGATGCCGAGAACAGCTATCTGGTCGGGGATGCCATGGAAGCGGGGCTGTTGGATCAACTCTCGGGCTACTCGATCACGTATCGAATCGCCGTGGGCCCGCAGGCGGGGCGCAAGGTGTTCATGCTGCAGACGCTGCCTGATCGCAATGAGCCGTTCGATGATCAGGTGGGCAAGGTGGCAGGATTCTCGCTGCACGCTGGCGTCGCGGCCAGAGCCGAGGACCGCAGGAAATTGGACCGTTTGTGCCGCTACATCGCAAGACCAGCGGTGTCGGAAAGGCGGCTGTCGCTGTTGCGCAATGGCCATGTGCGCTACGAGCTCAAGACACCGTACCGCGATGGTACCACGCATGTCATCTTCGAGCCGCTGGACTTCATCGCCCGGCTTGTCGCGCTAGTGCCGAAGCCGCGGGTGAACCTGACTCGATAGGATGCGCGCCATCCCTGGCCCGCCCCCTACGGACGCACTACGTGCGTCCAAATTCACCTGGAGTGAATTTGTCATGGTGTGTTCGCCCCCAACAGCGCGCATCGTGCGCGGGTGACGCCTTCCAAGCGCGGCAAGGGCAACAAGGCCCGCACGGCGGATGCGCCAGACACCACGCCCGCCGAACGCCGGGCCGCCATGAGCCTTAAGCTCAACGCCTGAAGCGCGTATTCAATATCGACATCGCTATCTGCAACAGCTGCGGCGGTCCCGTCAAGATCATCGCCTGCATCGAAGATCCGCTGGTCATCAAGAAGATCCTCACCCACCTCGATAGCAAGCTCGCTTCTGACACCGCCTAGCGATCACCCCCGTGTCGAGCGCCACCTCAGGCCCGCTTGTTCGTCTGATAGACGCGCAACCACGCGAGTAAGTCCAGCGGCTGCGACACCGACGCGGCGGCAGGGCCGCTGTCGTGTCGAGCGTGGAAATCATCGAAAAATCGCGCTGAAGTCCCGCATTTCTGCTGGCCTCGGGGCGAAATTTCGGCCAATACCGCGTCACAGCGCCGATTGACGACGATTTGATCACCCCACGATACTCGATGGGATCGCGGAAATGGGCGTTTATCCGTCTTATACTCGTCCGAAATACCCAGCTCTCGGGCTATCTCCGTCGCGGGCCGTTCCCATACAAGAGCGAACAGCTCCTCGCGTGTAAGCGGAGCATCGTTACCGGCCGTACTCTCGATCTTGTCACAGCCCATATCGCGTTGCCCTCCTGACACTAAGTGTTACGAAGATTTTCTCACGTAATTGTCGACTTTATGCCGGGGGAAAACTGCGAATAGTTTGCAGGCCGCGACAAACAGCTCCGTCATGCGGCCCCTGGAAAAGCCCTTACCTGTCCGACGGCAAAGAGTTAATGACTATCGGAATGTTCGGTTTGTAGAAGAGAATGTAATCTGACCTATCGGGACGCTTCATTCCCGGAATTTTTGTTGGTTATGCAGTAAACAAATCGACGTAGCGCGAGTAGCGAAAAACACGGTTCCGCGCATTCCCGGTCGCCTCATCCAGGATGCCGTTTGCCACCATCCGCTCGGTGAGCCGGCTTGCAGCAGAATAAGTGACGCCAAGCAAACCGGCGATGGCGTTGACATTCATAAACGGAAACCGGAACAAGGCTTCGTGCACTCGTAACGCGTTGCCCGCTGCGCGGCCGAGTTCGGAAACGATCTCTTCACGGTCGGACTCGCGCAGTGCGCCGATGTCTCGCGCGGTTGTTGTCGCCTCTTGCGAGACTTCAGCGATACCACTCAGGAAGAACTTGAGCCAGTCTTCCCAATCGCCGTTATCCCTGATGGACTGCAATTTTTCATAGTATGCCGAACGGTTGGCTTTCAAGTAATGAGACAGATAGAGCACTGGCGATTGCAGGATCTCACGTTCGCATAACAAGAAGCTGATCAGCAGCCGTCCGACCCGGCCGTTTCCGTCGAGAAAGGGATGGATGGTTTCAAACTGAGCATGAATCAGTCCAATCTTGATGAGGGCGGGCGTTTTATCGGCTGCGTGAACGTAACGTTCCAGATCGGAAAGCGCATCGGCGACGGCGTGCGGCGGCGGTGGGATAAATGTCGCTGAATTGATTGTGCTGCCGGCGGGGCCAATCCAATTCTGTGATGTTCTGAGTTCGCCTGGTTGTAGATGTGCGCCACGCACGCCATGCATCAATTTCTCGTGAATCTCGCGGATCAGACGAACTGACACCGGCAACTCCGTCAGTCGCTGCAAACCGTAATTCATTGCGGCGACGTAGTTGAGTACTTCCGGGACGTCGACGGGTTGTTCGGGATCGAAAATCTGAGCCTCAGCGCGCAGTAGGTCATTCAGTGAGCTCTGTGTTCCTTCAATCTGGCTGGATAGCACGGCCTCCTTTCGGACATACATCAAGACGAAAAGGTCGGCGCCGGGGAGGGTTTGAATGGAACCGTCCAGGCGACCCAACGCTCGGTCGGCGCGCGATAGCAGGGTTTGCAGTTCGTCGTCGAGGACAATTTCAGGCACCGGCGGTAGCAGTGCGGGGACGAAGGCGCGATAACCAGTCGGCTGGTTTTCGTAGGTTCCTGCCCGCATCGTTCGTTTGCCGCTTTTTATATTCGCCTGTGACGCAAATATAGCATAAATTTTGCTTTATATTGGCTTCAGAAGCGAATATAGAAGGATATCAATCCTGTGTTTGCGTATGAAAGCAATTAGATACCGATTCTGGCTCGCACAGCGTTCGCGCAGAACTCCGCCGCACCATCGTTCCTGACATCCATCCGCGGAGAAACCATCCGCTTCGGCTGGCCATGTCACCGCATCAAAAACCCTTCGTCACCGGCCTACCGCGCTATGTAAAGCATCGTTTTTCCGGTGGCATTCGCTTCGCAATCCGAGTTCGGAGTGGGGTTCGCGCCGTACAGCCTCGCGAACTTCACAAAGTCATCGAACTATTCGTGCGTTTGGCTGAACGAATGAACGAGCATTACGGCGGTCGTTGCGTGTAAGAGGCGCGCCTCGACGATTGCCGAGGCCGTCCGGTGGAGAAGTTGATAACGAATGTCCGCGACTGCAGCCAGATCGACGCCCAACATGCCGCATAAGTAGGACAAGCGGGTTTCCCGACCCTTGGTCGGATTCGCAATCCATTCGGATACCATCGCGCCAAACGTTCGGATACCTTTCCTTCAACCGCAATACTCACTAGACCGGATGCTCCACGGACGAGAACAAAACTATCGTTCTGCGATGCCCGCATGCCACCTGGTGGAGGAACCTCGTACTTCGGAAAGCCGATAAATAATTCGAGGTCGGATAATTCTGGATATCCGGATTCGTCAAAGATTCGTGCGACTTCCGGCGGGAATCCGTTGGCTTCCGTTCAGGAGTAAGCGAGGGATTTCGCCGAATACCCCGTACGCCAGTGCTTCTCAGGTTCGGCCAGCAGTGGCCGCCAGTCATTAGCGCCGTCGGCCAGTACATAGAATTTTGGCATGAGTTACCTCCTCTCAGGTTCGATATGCGCACGCTTGGCATGTAGCCCATCCGATTAACGGCTAATTTGAGCTCGCCGCATTCCCTTCGTAGATCGATTCCATTACACGCCGCATTGCAGCTACGGCAATCGCGGAGTAGACACTAAATGTTTAGCCGCGCGCTAATCTGTTCGTCAACAGAATGTTCCCGAAAGCGTTCTCTGACACTTCGCTATTTAAAAGGCATTCAGGTCATCAATAATCTGGGAATAATCGACAAACGTAACAACCGGTCGAACGGATTTCTGAATTCCCGACAGACGGTTCTTCCCTGGATTGCGGTCTGCCTGCTCGTTCTCAAACCAAGCAAAACCGCCAAACTCACATAGCAATCTGCTAACAATACAAAACTAGAAATCAATTACGTGACGGCGTATAACCGTACGCACTTAATCAGGTTTGTCTGGTACGTGTAACCGATCGCTGCGTCGGGAGAACCAGGTAAGGCTGCAGCAACAACGCGGGATGTGTTGCTAGCGGAACTCTTTGTGAGGCCACCGCACACTCGGAGTAAGTATGTCTGGCGACATTCGGGTTTTTGACGCTACGGTACGACTCGGATTTTTCCGACCGTGCCATCTTCAAGTCGGAGCCCATTGCGGCGCCCAAGCCGCGATTGCGTGCGCGTGATCGTGAGATTCATGCCGAGCGTTCGTGTCTTTTCTACCGTTCCGCTTGGCCCGCCTCGTGCAGTGGCACGGCGGTACTCCCCCTGCATCGGGTGGCAGCGCTTAACGGCGTATTGCGATCGATCGATTCGTTTACGTAGCGAAGGCCGCGTGAATGTTTCGGATCCGATCGCAGCTTGAACGAGAGGCCCTGGATCTGCGTCGTCACTGGTAAGCGGAACGCTGACAGTGACGACGCACTGCAACCGGCATCGCGTTTGAGTTTGCCCATCGCTTGCAGAAGTGACGACCCCGCGTGACGGCGCAAATCGACGTCTACGCATCTTCTACTTCGCGTGCAACGCGCTCTTGGTTTGGTCCACCCGACGGACTTCCTTAAGGCAAGGAATACAGAACCTCGATGTGTGCAGTTTCTACCGAGACCACCATCGATGCCAAAGGCCAGTGCGGCGGCGGCAATCACAAGGAAACGTCCGCACAAACCGGGAACGGTGTCCCGGGCTCAATTAACCCGCTTCGCTACGGCGAAGCGGCTGAGCATTACCACTTACCGATTAGACGACACCGAGATTTTGGCATCGATGTTTGGAGATCGAAACGAACGGATGAACTGCGTACAGAGAAACGTTCGCGCAATCCGACGCCGGCGTTCGCAGCCATCGTGCTGTGGGCCTCGCAACCGACGGTACAAGCGCGGACGGATGAGGAAAGGAACATGAAGAATCTGATTTACAGCTTGCACCAAATCTGCCGGCACAATCGCGACGGCTCGTATAAAACCCAAGCTGATCGGCAACGTATATTGCTGTTGATTGGCAAGCAATTGCTCGAGATGGGGTATCGGTTGAATCATGCGGGCGGCTTGGGCACGCGCCATATAGAGGCCCTCGTGAAGCGCTGGACCGAGGAGGGGCTGAATCCCGGCAGTATCAAGAACCGCATGAGCACGCTGCGCTGGCTTGCCGGCAAAATCAACAAGCAGAACATCGTCGCCCGCACGAACGATGCTTATGGGATCCCGGTTCGTCGATTCGTGACGAACGAAGACAAGGGACGGGATTTAACGACAGGCGATCTCACTGCCGTCGAAGACCCGTACACACAGATGTCGCTGAAGCTACAGGCTGCATTCGGCTTGCGGCGCGAGGAGAGTATCAAGTTTCGGCCAGCATACGCAGACCGGGGTGATCGACTCTACTTAAAGGCGTCTTGGACAAAGGGTGGGCGGTCGCGCGAGATCCCGATCCGTACCACGGAGCAGCGAGCTCTGCTCGAAGAGGCGAAAGCCCTTGCTGCGCAAACACCGCGTGGGTCGCTGATCATGCGCGAAACGTATGTCGCCCAGCTTCAGGTATTCAAGTATCACTGCGCCAAAGCCGGTATTCACCATGTGCATGGCCACCGGCACCGGTACGCGCAGCAGCGCTATCAGGAGCTAACGGGTCGCTTGTGTCCGTCGCTTGGCGGGCCCAGTTCTTGCCACCTCGAAGGTGATCTCAAGGCCCGTGACCGTGAGGCCCGCTTCATTATCAGTGCCGAACTCGGGCACGCTAGGGTCAGCGTGACCTCGATCTATTGTGGGTAGCTCAGACTTATGTGGAGTTGCCACGAATTCTGTCGGTTATGGCGCAAATGTTCGGAAACAACGCCACATAACATTCCTGTGGCTGGTGGTGGCCCGCGGTTTGATCTGTCCATTTCGGTGTCCTCTATAGATGCTGCAACCACTCCAACAATGTTCTATTTTCTTTCCATGAAGGAATGTCGGGGACAGGCGTCGGACTGACTTTCTCAATCGCAGCGCGTTTCATCTCAAGGTTTGCTCTGGCGTACAACTCCGTCGTCTTGATATCCGCATGACCTAAGAAGTCGCGAACGATATCCAACGATACACCACCCTCGACCAGGTGCATCGCTTTGGTATGCCTCAACGTATGCGGAGTGACTTTCTGTTTGAAGGCAGTGTGACTCGCTTGCGCGGCCTTCACGTGCTTTTGCAGAATGTAATTAACGCCAGCACGGGTTAATGGATTTCCCTGCTTGTTGGTGAACAGTGGATGATCATACTGCTCAGGCGTTGCCAAGGCATTTTCGTCAATATACTGCCGCAATAGACAAACTGTATTCTCCATCAATGGCACCACGCGTACTTTTCGCCCTTTACCCAGAATTCTGGCCTGGGCGGGGGTTTCCAGGCGAATATCTCCTGCCGTCAGATTAATGATTTCCTGGACACGCGCGCCCGTATCATAGAGAAGGCTGAGGAGTACAGCATCTCGTTGTCCGTCACGTCGCTTGGTGTCAGGCTGATCCAGCAGTGCCGCGAGATAATCTCTGGACAAGTAGCCCACCTCTTTGCGGACATAGCGGCGGAATCGAATGGCGAGTACACGTTGGGATTGCGATAGCCGTTCAGGATCCTCGACCTGTAGATAGCGGAAGAACGCATGCACTACCGCCAACCGCTGATTGATCGTACGGATTGAACAACGGCGTTCGCTTTGAAGATAATCCAGGAAGTCGCCAATCAACTCCGCATCAATATGTCGAAGTTCCAACCGCTCAATAACGAGCCCTTTCTCATCTCGACAAAATCGCAACAGCAAGACGAATACATCGCGGTAGGCCTTAATCGTGTTGGGACTTAGATCTCGCTGTCCGCCGAGATAGTAGCTCAGGAAACGGCTAACATGTATAGACAGTGTTGTAGGCTTCATAATCATCTCCCTCGCGGGATCACACCGCCAAACTGGGCATTCATTCGTGCTCTCAAGTGAGGGAATAACTCTGCGGTGAGGTGAAGATACTTCTGTGTGCCTGTAAAATCCTTGTGCCCCAGATAGGCCACAAGAAACGGTAATTTTGCATTCAGGTCAGCGCCTTCCTCATACCACTGCAGTAACCGATGGACGGCAAACGTGTGGCGCAGATCATGTACCCTTGGTCCCTTACCTCGCCCGCAATGGGGAATATCACATCGATACAAGGCTTGCCGATAAACTGAGTAGATCGACGAACCATGCCAACTGGTATTTCTTACTGTTGGGAAGAAGGGAGAATCGGTGGTGCGTTTGGGTAAAGTTCGCTTACCCAGTTCGTCAACATAGCACCGCAGGCGTTCGACCATTTCTATGGTGGGTGGCACGAGACGATCTTTACCGAACTTACTCTGCCTCACCGTGATGACACCTTGCTGAAGGTCCACGTCACGGACTCTTAGTGCCAGAACCTCTCTTAGCCGGAACCCACAGCTATAGAGCAAGCGGAAGATCTCTGACAGGATGAGATGACGATGTGGTGTTTTCCGACTGCGGGGCAGGCCATCAATGGCCTGAATCAACTTCTGTACCTCTGCGTGGGTCAATATTCTTGGTGAGAACGTATAGGATCGACGGGGCCCGATACCCTTGGGTGGAACGTACGCAGAATGTCCCAGACGGACCATCAGTCGAGCCAGTTGCCTGACAACGATGATTCGGCGTTGAACGGTTGATGGTCGCTCGTGGGGTTTTAGCGATAGCCGCCGGTCCACTAATGACTTCGGTAGCGCATCTGACGTTACATCCGTGCCACACAAGAAGCAGTCAAGGTCTTTGAGAACGTCGGCCGGCGTATCGTATTTGTATCCGCTGGCCCGTTTCTCAAGAACCAGTCGCACCATGAACGGGGCCAACAGGCTTTGATAGTGAATCTCCTTACGTTTGATCGACATCTTTCACCTCCGGAATCGACAATGCGACTTCACGTAGCGACTCGACACTCGCCTTTGCATAGATCATGGTGGAATTCATCGACGCATGTCCCAGAATGTTGGCAATGAGCGAGAACGGCACGTCGTCCTCCAGAAGTTGCGTCGCCAGGGTGTGGCGCAGAGAATGCAATCCATTCTTCTGTGGGCTTCTAAAGCGGATGCCTGCCAGTGAGCGCCAATGACGGATGATGTTGTGCAGGTGATTGGTGTCGCTGAACGGTTTGATGGGTGGTTGGAGCTTGAGGAAAACCTCGCGGTAGTGGGTAGTCGGCCGTACATGCTTCAGGTAGTCAATCAGCGCGCTACCTACCTCATCAGTCAATGGCAGTTGCACCGGCATTCCGGATTTAGATTGGTTAAAAGTGATCGTCTCAGCGGCCCAATCGATCTGATCGAGCGTCAGGTTTCTGATGTCAGTTGCGCGTAGACCGAGGCGTGCTGCCAGGAGTAAAAGGGCATAATCTCGCTTGCCCCTTGGTGAACGCCGGTCAACTTTCTCAAGTAACAGTGCAAGCAGCTCTTTGTCCCAGACTGACGGAATCGAGGCATGCTCAGGGAAGCACACGCCGGGCAAACAATCACTGAGATCACGCGACAACTTCCCGCATGTATTGCTCTACAGTGTTGGGACTGAGATGGCATTCCTCCTCACAGTACGTTTTGTAGTCTTGCAGGCTTTTTCGCATGGTGGCAGGCACGTTGAGCCTCTTAACATCCTGTTTGCCGCGCTCGAAATATCCGTAGCGGGCGTAGCTCCACAATGACGTGAGCGCATATTCCGCATGGAGTTTCCAACCCTTGTTCACCCCAACTGGTAATCGCGGGTCAATATCGTGATGTGCCAGAAAGTCGACAATCAATTGTTCGCGCAGCTTGCCTTTATAGTTACGCTGTTGGGCATAAATGAGTAACTTCCGCCAGACAGTTTGATTGCGGCGAATTGATCGTGGGTTGTATTGGAGAGCCTGGAGCTGGCTCAGCGCGCTAAAGACCAGTTCATCCAGAGGGAGTTTTATTGCTTTCGATCTGTGGGAGCTCATACATAATCCTCTGTCGTTGAATAGGGCCACAAGGCCACCACTCAACTTAGCGGAAATATTATGTAAAGTTGTTTGGAGGTAAGTGATTGATGCTAAGGACTATTTATCACCAGCTTCGCATAATCGCGAGCGACGCTAAATACACGTTATGTAAAGCTTTTCATAACGTGTATCTCGGCAATTAACGGTTACACCGATGATCCTTTTACCCAGGTTCATCCGCGCCCGCGACGCTTACGGCTATTGTGGTATGTGCCGAGCCATCTTTAATCGGGAACTAAGGCCCTACCTCACCGAGATCCCGATCGGTCGGCAAGGCCTCGCCTTCGATCGTCTTGAGCTCGATGCGGTGTTGGAGCAATATAAACACCGCAACGGGCGTCCCGCGAGAAAAGGAGGTAACTCTATACGGGACGCAAAACAATGTGCGGACTCTCCCTACGCGGCGATATCTGGCACATCGACAAAAGGATCAGAGGATTTGGTCGACTTTGCGAAAGCACTGGAACAGGCGACCGGCAGGAAGCGGAACAATTTCTGACTCGACGCGTAGAGGAGTCTCGTCAGGCCCAGGTGTACGGCGTACGTCCGCGGCGGACTTTACCGTCAGGCTGCAACGAAATATTTGGTAGATGGATCAAAACAAAGCCTCGCCCGCGATGCCCAGGACTTGAAGATTTTGGATCCCTGGATCGGGGATCTCGAACTTCGTCACGTTCACATGGGCACGCTGGAGAAGTTTATAGAGGCCCGTCGTCGAGCCGAGATCAAAAGTGGAACGGTCAACCGAAGTCTCGCAGTGGTTCGTAGGATATTGAACCTCGCGGCGCGACTCTGGCGTGACGAAAACGGACTGACATGGCTGGAGACACCGCCATTGATTCAGTTTGGTGAACTGGCACGACGAGCGGAAACCCTATCCGCTGTCGTGGGAGGAGCAAAAAATGCTGCTTCAGGAGTTGCCAGTTCATCTAGCGCGAATGGTGTTGTTTAAGATCAACGCAGGGTGTCGGGAGCAGGAAGTCTGCCGATTACGCTGGGACTGGGAGGTCGAAATACCGGAGCTTGATGCGACGGTATTTCTCATCCCGTGCGAGCACGTGAAAAACGGCGAAGAACGTCTCGTCGTACTGAACGCGATCGCGAAGTCGGTGGTTGAGAATGAACGCGGTAAACACGGTCAGTTCGTGTTTACGTATAAAGGGAAACCAGTGACCAAGATCTACGACGCGGCGTGGAAACGTGTGCGCGAAAAAGTGGGTTTGCCACAGCTTCGCGTGCACGATCTGAAGCACACGTTCGGGCGGCGTTTACGCGCCGCCGGCGTGTCTTTGGAGACGCGCAAGGTGTTACTTGGACACACCAACGGAGACATCACTTCACACTATTCGGCGCCGGAATTGGAGGAGCTTTTCCAAGCGGCGTCAAAGGTTTGCAGTGAAAACTTCCGCAAAACTCCCGCAATCACTTTGCTTAAGCGAAAGGCATCGTGAGACATCAGGAAAAAGTTCAAGGATTTGAACGAGGTAAGATGGTGGCTATGGGTGGACTTGAACCACCGACCTCAGCATTATGAGTGCCGCGCTCTAACCAGCTGAGCTACATAGCCATCGGGGGATGATGCGCCGCGCGCGGATCCGACATGCCGCCTTGTTCGACGCATTTGCCCGATCCCGCGTTTGGCGGACCGCGATCATCGGGCTTGCGTCCGATGCTGTCAAGCGAGGTCTACGATTCCTACACGACAAAGAAGTTGGCTTATAGTAGCAGTTTTCGCCGATCTCGAAGTAGGTACCTCAATGTCTCTTAAGCTCCCGGTCGACGGTATCGTAAAAAGTACCGCTACCGTCATTCCTGAATGGCTTGATTACAACGATCATATGAATGTTGCGTATTACATTGCGGTGTTCGATCTCGGTATCGATGGGCTAAAAGCGGTGTACGGGATCGACGTGAATTATATTGAATCGAACGCGCGCTCCACGGTGGCGCTTGAAGCACATATTACTTACCAAAACGAGGCGGCGTTGGGTGAAGAGCTCGTCGTGCATTCGCGAATTTTGGATTGCGACGCGAAGCGTACGCATCTGTATCAAGAAATGTATCGCGGTGATGATTTGCTCGCGACGCAAGAAACCCTATCGATTAGCTTTGATCTATCGGCGCGCAAAAGTTGTGCTTTTGAACCGTACATCGCAGCAAACATCAAGCAGCTTCATGAAGCGCAGAAATCCTTACCGCGTCCCGAGTGGGTCGGACGTACGGTTGGGATTAGGAGACGTAAGCCGGAGTCTTAGGCGAGCCGCGGAGTTGCGTAAACTGTAGAAGTTTCGATTTGATCTGACACTTGAGTTGAAAAGACGAGGGTTACCGGTTTTGATGGAGATACCACTCAACCATTAGAACCGAAGAGGTAACCCTCATGTTGGATACTAACGATAAAGTCATTAAGCACAAGGTTGGATTACTGAATCTGGCCGAAGAACTGGGTAACGTATCGAAAGCGTGCCAGATCATGGGTTTATCCCGTGATACGTTTTACCGTTATAAGGCGGCGGTAGAAGACGGTGGTATCGAATCGCTGATCGAGGCGAATCGCCGCAAACCGAACCCGAAAAATCGCATCAACCCGGTGATTGAAGAAGCGGTGGTTGCGTATGCGCTAGAGCAGCCGGCGCACGGGCAGGTGCGCACGAGCAACGAGCTGCGCAAACGGGGTGTGATCGTTTCCCCGTCGGGAGTTCGCTGCGTGTGGTTACGTCACGAACTCTCTTGCTTTAAAGACCGGCTAAAGGCCCTCGAGGTGAAGGTTGCCGCAGACGGCCTGGTGCTCACCGAGGCTCAAATCGCGGCTCTGGAGAAGAAACAGCACGACGATGAGGTCGCCGGCGAAATTGAAACGGCTCATCCCGGATATCTGGGTTCCCAAGATACCTTCTATGTCGGCACGCTGAAGGGCGTTGGCCGGATTTACCAGCAGACGTTTGTCGATACCTACAGCAAGGTTGCGGCGGCGAAGCTGTACACGACGAAGGCGCCGCTGACAGCTGCTGATCTGCTCAACGACCGAGTCTTGCCATTATTCGAAGAGCGCGAGCTTCCGCTGTTGCGGATCTTGACCGACCGGGGCACCGAGTATTGTGGACGGGTCGAACAGCACGACTACGAACTCTATCTGGCGGTCAACGACATCGACCACACGAAGACCAAAGCAAAATCACCGCAGACGAACGGGATCTGCGCGCGCTTTCACAAAACCATTCTGAATGAGTTTTACCAAATCACGTTCCGGAAAAAGGTCTATGAGAATATCGAATCCCTGCAGCGGGACCTCGACGAGTGGTTAGACTATTACAACCACGAGCGAACGCATCAGGGTAAAATGTGCTGTGGTCGAACGCCGATGGAAACGCTCATCGACGGAAAACAAGTTTGGCAGGAGAAAAAATTAAACTAGACTTCGACTGACAAAAATATCTCCGAAAAATCGGTAACCGTCAGATCGGGTTGTAACTTCTACACGTAAACTCTATTTCAGTTTAACTAACGAACGCCAAACACCACGATCGTTTTCCCGCTTACGCTGATTAGGTGTTGTTCTTCCAATGTTTTCAACACCCGCCCGACCATCTCGCGGGAACATCCCACAATCCGCCCGAGCTCCTGACGGGTGACCCGAATTTGCATGCCGTCAGGATGCGTCATCGCGTCCGGTTCGTTGCATAGATCGAGCAACGTGCGCGCAACGCGACCGGATACATCCATAAATGCGAGGTCGCCGATCTTGCGGTTCATTTTGCGCAGCCTCGCAGCGAGCTGCGAGGAGATCGCAAACAGCAGGTCTGGGAATAATGTTGACATGCTTTTTAGTTTGTCGTAACTAATTTGGGCGACGTCGCAGGTAGTTTTTGCGCGTACTAAGGCGCTGCGATTGACGTGCTCGTTGAAGAGGCCGATTTCGCCGAAAAAATCGCCCGGATTTAGGTAGGCAAGTACGAGTTCGCGCCCTTCTTCGTCCTCCAACATCACCGTTACAGAGCCTTTCACGATATAAAACAACTCGTGAGAAGGGTCGCCTTGGCGGATAATGGTCGCTTTTGCCGAGTATTGTTTACGGTGACAGTGTTCCAGGAATCGACTAATCGCGTCGTCGCCGCTTACTTTGGTCGCTGCAAGATTCATGGTCTTACCTAATATCTCCTCGGTGGTCTTTGGGAACGCCAGGCTAGCTTTCCGGAGTCACCTATGGGTCGTCGCAGTGTCTGCAAGCGACGCCTTTGCTACTGGATTATTGACATCTTAGCGTCCGCCGTGTTCCCTGACTTGAGCATTCCCTCTACTACGGGCGCCCAGACTGTGCCGAGGACGGCTGGTAGGCGACCGCACATTCGATCGCGCGTTCAACAAAGGCATCGATATCGTCCCCCTTGCGCCATGAACTGCTGCCCCATGACACCGTAAACTCATCACTAAGTATGGCCCAAGCGTTGGCCACGTGCAGCGCGAGTTTTTCGCTCAGTTGAGCCGCCGCTGCGGCGTTCGTTTCAGGCAGTACCACCACCACCGAATCCGGGTTCCAATGACCGATGACGTCCACCCAGCGGACTTTTTCTCGCAGTAATCTAATCAAAGTATCCAACGCTGATTGCAGCTGCCCGGTAAGGCCCTGCCGGCGTCGATTTGACAGTAGCTGCACATAGATACAAGCGAGCGGGTTATCGTAACGGCGCGAACGAGAGATCTCTATTGCAAGTCGCCGCCGCGCTTCGTCAGCATCGAGCATGCCGACCAAGGCAGACAGTTCGTCGGGTTGATCGCCGTTCCAGCGCAGCGGCGTACGATCAGGATCGATAACGACGAGTGCTGTGCCTTGGAACAGGGGTGAATCGTGCCGATGCACGACGCTAAGCAAACGGCTGGGGTTGTTGTCGCCGACGTTTTCTCTTTGCTGTGTGAGGGTGGGGAGTCTCAGGCGCGACGCTTTTTCACCGATCACATTCTCGCGCGGCATATCGAGGATTGCTGCTAAGGTACGGTTAGCCCACGCGACGCGATCACTCGTGTCTAGGAACACGATCCCAACCGGTAGGTCTTCGAGCAAAGTTCGAGCTAAACCCGGGTGTAGTTCGGTCATGTAACTCTCGCCGGGCTATTGCAAGCGGTCCTCATGCAATAGGCAGACTCTCGCTCCTTTCGAGGTGCAGTTATCCCCAGTAGCGGCCTGTCTGGGGGAATGCTTTATATCGAATGTCGAGAGCGTGAATTCTCTATGTAACTCGCAAACGCCTTCTCAACGGTGGCGACTCGATAGCGGTTGAGAAATGCATCAACCGGTCCGAAGAAAATTGCGTGATCGCCGTCGAGTACGAGCACGTCAGTGCAAATGTGGTGCACATCCACGAGCAAGTGAGTTGAATAGATCACCGTGACCGCGCTACCTACGAGCGCGGTAAGGCGACGTTTTAGGAGTAGCCGCGTGTGTGGATCGAGTCCACTCTCAGGCTCATCGAGAACGAGCGCCCGGCGCGCGCAGGTACAACTGCCGATCAAACCCAATTTTTGCACCATGCCGCGGGAATAAGTTTGCACACTGCGATCTAGCTTACGTTCGTCAAGTGCAAACGCACTGCATTCGCGCGCCACCCGTCCCGCATCGTAAGCATAGCCTTGCAGGCCGAACGCGATCTGCAGCCACTCTCGTCCGCTCACGTATGGCGGTGGGCTGAATCGTTCAGGGAGATAGGCGATCCCACGACGGGCCTCGGCTTGGCAGTGGTCCTTGCCGAACCAGCGGATGTTACCCTCGCCGAGAGGATGAAGATCCATGAGGGCGCGCAACAACGTCGATTTACCGGCACCGTTCCTGCCCAACACGGCGACAGCACGTCCCTTAGCTAAGCGCGCTTCGATACCTGTGAGCGTCCAACCGCCGCGATAGCTGAGAGAAAGTCGGTCAATCTGCAATGCCGGCGGAACACTCATCGCCGCCGCCGGCTATTCAATACAAATATACCGCGTTACATTCTTGCGAATCTGCGGCGATATTCCAAATCGGCGGCGTTGAGTTGTCGACACAATCGGCCGCAGACTCGGCCGCAGCGCCGAGCACCGCACCGGATGATACCGCATGGCGCAAGACGCCGGATTGCGGCAGGCCGTCGTCGATCTTAACGTCAAGCTCGCGCAGTACGTTGACGGGAATATTTCTCCCGAGCACAAGGTTTTGCTTTATGGTGGGCGAGGGATCGGTATCCAGGTAGTCGTCGGTACGGTATAGCACCAGAAGGCCATTGAACGCGTTGCGCGGGGCAACGGTCGGGTCATCGGCACTCGGCGCGCTGCCGCCACTGCTCTCGCCGGTATAGTTACCTTGTATAAACCCGGATTTCGACAAGTGTTCCCACAGGGCCAGCGGTTCGGTCCACTCGCTGCCGGCCTTATCGAGACGCCCGTTACCATTGCCGCCGTGTTGCACCCCTGGGATCGCGAGCCCGGCAGGGGTTTTTCGCCAATCACCCGGGATCTGTTGATAGCGATCGATGAACCCGTAGTAAGCCGCTTGCACGCCCGAGTTTTGATCGGCGATGTTGCGCACTTGTGCCGAGACGATCAGTTCCTGGCCTTTTAAGATCCCGCCAAGCAGGAGGCCGATGATGACGAGTACGATCGCAATCTCGACCAGCGTAAAGCCGCGTTCCGTTTTTCTAGCCCGCATTTAGCACATCACCTCGGCTGGTATTCATCGTCTTCGCTACACTGTGCAGGATCTAGACCAACTTAAGCTAAGCGTGGTCGGAATCCTAGGCCACTGAAAATAAAGGAACTGTAGCGATAATCACAAACCCGGTGCAAGTGAGTGTCGAGTTATCAACACCAACATGGCGAAATCTGAACATTTTTTTACGCTTCAGATGTCAGGGTGGCGTAAATGGCGCTGATAACTGACGCCAATGTCTGCTGAGGAGCGCGTGTTCGGCCGCGTCGGTGATCTCGCCGCTCGCGAGCAAGGCACCCAGGAGTGCGCGCGCCGCGTCCTTTTCGCCCATACCGGCGCGTGTGAAAATGGCTAGTTGGCGCGCCCAAGCGGGCACAACGCCGGGGTCGGCGTAGGCGGTCAGCACGTCGGCAAGTTCAAAAGCGAGTGTTTTGTTACCCATTTTGTAACGCGCTACAAAAACTGCATGCGCGAGCCATGGCCAGCGTCGCGCGGGATCTTTTCGGTACGCCTGGCTGACAAAGTCGAGCATTTCCGCTCGTCGGGTGTCGTCGGCAACTTCGCTATACACGCGGCTGGCCGCGACCAAGGGATAGCTCGCAGTGGGATCGAGATCGAGTATCAATTGCAGCCATTGGCGTAGACGACGATAGTCTAGGGTTTGAAAACTCAGACTTTGCCCACCTTGCCGGTCAAACCCCTGCAGCCAAATCATGAGTAACTTTGCGGCGAATGCAGGGTCGCCCAAGCTTGCTACGGCAACGATATCGCGTGGAGGCGGTGTGGGTAAAGCTCGCAACTGTGGTGTCGCGGCGAGCTTAGGATGTCGCCACCCCAACTGTAGTGCGATGAGCAACACGAGGATTAGCGTGATTCGCCAGGGAGTTTTACCGCGGCGCATGACGTTTAGCCCGATCTTGCATCCCGATAGACGTCGAATATACCGATGACGGTGAGTAGGGCGACCAAGAGCACGGTGCTTACAATGATGTCGAAGATCTGACCTGTTGCAGCGGGCTTTAGTAACCAGCTGTGTGAAGCAAAGCGACTGAGATCTGGCACTAAATGTGCCAGCATGGCTAACAACGTCGCGCTCAGCTGATCCGAGAATCCAATCTGATCTATGGTCTTGCTGCGGCTCATGAGCACTAAGACGCCGATAATGCGAGCAAAACAATAAAATGCCATTGCTGCGACGATTGCGCTTAAGGCCGTTCTGAGCACGCATGCCGCCGCGAACGTAACTGCGATAATGATCATTAACTCGCACAGCAAACTAAGCGCCCACAGGGCGGTACCGGTAGTCGGAGCGTGCATGAGTAGCGGTAGCGCGGCGGCAGCGACGGTCACGATTGCGAGGATGAAAAGTGCAAACAAACGTCCGATATACCACGATTCGATCGCTATGGGCTGGGCGAGCAAATAGTCTCTCAAGCGCTCGCTACGTTCACGCATGACTACCGTGCCAACGTGAATACTCAACACTAAACCTAGCGCTAGGCGTATGCAGCTCACATAGACGACGATGCGATACGCCGGCGAATCCGTGATCGCCAAAGACGTCACAAATTCTGCCAATAGGTAGATGCAGATAACGGTAAGGCTCACTACCCATAGCACACGACCTCGCCATACTTCGCGATATCCCAAGTGCAGGATAGCGTAAGCTGGTGTTTTTCGGCTGCTTGCGGTGTTCATCGCCCGATGAGTACTGGGTTAATGGGAGCTCGATCGCGTGCCAATTTCTTGCAAACAATAGTACCATTCGCCTGTTTCACGCTTCATCCACAAGCAATATCCGCTACCTTGCGGCAGCTGAGCCGGCGCGCGAAGTGTCCTGATTTGTGTTCCGGAGCACTGCAAAGTGCTTAACAAGGTCCTAAGATGACGAACCCGATCGCGACGTTCTTCGATCAGTATCAAGAAAATTGGGTCCTAGGCGTGATGTTGCTGTTATTGCACCTCGCCCTGCAAGCTGGTCTGTCATCACCGCTTTCCGCCTCCCTAATCATGGCGCACCTAGGCGTGTTTTTCATATGGCAGCCCATTTGGCAACGCGATCAACGCCTCGACTTCAATTCGGCGGCGTTAATACTCGTGTTTGCTTGTGCCTTTGTCATCTTATGGAGCCCTGCAGTCTTGTTTGCGTGGCTTATCGTATTAGTCGGTATCGTCGCCGGACGTTCGTTCCTAACGCGCCGTGAACATTATGTCTACATGTTGGTTCTAGCATTTCTGATTTGCGAACTATTAATCAATTGTGTACCGCGGCTGTTTCGTCTCAGTCAAGTCGTTGCACCGATTGATACGTTTTTTCGTTATGCGTTTTACCTCTCACCGCTCGCGCTGATCTTGTTTCCATTTGATTCCGGTGCGCATCGCCAAGCCTTTCCTATCGATTTTTTTCGAGGTGTGACCATTGCACTGATGACAGCCCTACTCGCCATCAGCAGCGTTGTCATGACCATTCAAAGTGTCTTCGACTATCCGACGGCGTTGAGCGTCTCCTTACTCGCTTTGGCGGCATTTCTCGTCGTGATTAGCTGGCTCCTCTCTCCGTCTACGGGCAACAACCTCGGTAGTCTGTGGGAAAAGTCGTTGCTCAATATCGGTACGCCCTTTGAGGTGTGGATTTCCGCATTAGCGCAACTCGCCGAGACAAAAAACTCACCACACGCTTTTTTGGACGGCGCCGTAGAGGAACTTGTGCGCACACCGTGGGTGGCTGGCGCCGCAGTTCAATCGCAATCGGGAAAACGCCTCTACGGGGACGAAACTGGCTACGACGTCACAGTCACCACGCCTAATGTTCGACTTACCTTATTTTCTACGCGCTCTGTGGGGGCCGCGCTGCGGGTCCACTGTCGTCTTCTCGTGCAAATTTTAGGGCATTTCTATACGGCCAAACTGCGCGAGAAAGAACAGGCTACGGCAGCGCGCTTAAAAGCAGTTCACGAGACCGGCGCGCGCATTACCCACGACATAAAAAATATGCTGCAGAGCTTTAGCCTGCTGGCGGCACCTGCGCCAGGTGGAGCAGACGAGCGGCAAGAACGGGAGCGCTTGCGTTTGCTTGAGCGGCAACTTCCGCAGCTTTCCCAACGACTGGAACGTGCGTTAGATAAGCTTAAGCTCCCGGCTCTGACAGCGGCCGAAACTAGCGCTTTCGACGCCTGGTGGCAGAGTTTACGACAACGCTATGACGGTGAGGATATCGAATTTCGTAACGACATCGCCACGACAGCAGTTGTCGTCAAGGGCGATGCGCTTGACGGTGTCATCGACAACCTTATCGATAACGCCCGCCAGAAATCGCAAGTGGAGGCGGACGTTCATATTGTCGTTCACCGTCGCCGCCATGACGGCGATATTTGCATCGAAGTTTCGGATAGCGGCGCACCGATCGACGATTCTTTGCTAGAGGGTCTGTTCGACGGGATCTTGCCCTCCAAAACGGGCTTCGGCATCGGTTTGTATCAAGCGGACAAGCAAGCGGAAGCGGCCGGGTTTCGGCTTAGCTTGGTGGAGAATCGCGTCGGTGCGGTTCGGTTCGAACTGCGCCAAGTGCTGGCGGCCCCCGGCGCGAAAATTGAAACGCAACAAATTTCATAATCATTGCCCACGCTGTGACGCTCGGATTTGACGAAAGCGAGCGCAGCAACAATCGTTACGGCAGTTTTCCAGAAAGAACCATGCGATTATTCAATATCGCGGGCGAGAGCCAAGCGAGGAGATCGTCGAATTCACAAAATGGCTTGCTCTCGCTGATGTCGCTGCAGCTATCGTCACCGCCGGTGTAAGGGCGCGAAAAAAATACGCGATCGCCGTCACTGTTCTCCGCCTCATCGTCGCCGTTCGGAGCATCCATCGATGTATTGTCGGAACGCACGCCGCCATAGCCATTGGCGCCATGAGAGACGATCACCGCGGGAACGTGGTCGGCGATCAAGGTGGGTATTTTGTATTCAGTAGCCGCCGTTGTCGCATCGTCACCACGTGTGCGTATGACGATATCCCCTTGCGCACACAGGTCGAATTCTTGCGTGCTGGCGCCGTTGCACAACGCGTCTTGATCAGGCCGGGTAAAGTGCGGATGGTGGACGCGGTAGCGTAGTCGTCGCCCCCAAGCGTCCGTCGCTGCTATGCCGAGTTCTGCCCACGGCAAGAAGCCCTCTGCGTTCAGCGGACCGCCGTTAGCGTCGACGCATACGGCGGTGCTCAAGTTCGCCGGATCAAAATTCGGATCCGAGCGTCCGTCGCCGGTCGTGTCCGGGCAAGGTAGGCGACCATATGTGGCAGCGAAACCATACAACGCTTCGCTACTGGTCTCAAGAAGACGGAGGGTTGTACGCCGATCGCGGGCCTCCAGTTGGCGTTGCAGCGGCCCCACAGCCGCGGCGATCAATAGACCCAGAATGAACAGCACGATCGTAATTTCTAGTAGCGTAAAACCACCTACCTCTGGCGCGTGCGCGCTGGCGCGGTGGCTGTTAATCACTGAACGTCACAATGTGGAGCTGGTCATTGAAGCTGGCAGTTTGCGGGGCTTTTCGAAAGGTGTTATCGAAAATGGCATTTTCTTGTTCAAAGTAATTGTTCAACCCAGCATGGGGTCGTGATTGGCCCGGCAAGGCGGGGCCGGCAAGCGCGACGAGTGCGCGCGCATGACGCAAGGTAAGCTCCGGCGAAAATCTCGATTGCCGCCACTGCACCGACAAGCAAGGCACCGCGCTTGCGGCTGCGCATTGCAGTTGCGTAGCCCCCGGTTCGTCGGCTCTCGCGTAAGCAACCAGGATCTGTTCGTGCCACTTTTCCGCGATCAGCCATCGCGGTAGTTCGCCGGGCGAACGTCGTGTGGGCGGATCGATCGCGGGGATGGGATCGCGGTCCACTTCGAGATCGAATGGTATGTTAGCAATGGCGAATTGCTGCAATTGATCGCCGCCGCCTAACGCAAGCGTCGCCGTTCCGAGCAATGTTGTACCGGTCGTCGGCGAAGTCACATAGTCGCTAGCATGAATATACAGTGATTCGTTTGCAGTGAGACGCCGCGGGTTGCGGAACACTAATGTGTGCATGCGTCGACGTGCAGACGTGGGCGGCGTAATCGTGAAGTAGAAGCCGTCGAAGCGAAACTCATAGCGGCGTTCAAAGCGGGAACCGGTGGCTGGATCATCGTAATGCCACCGCGTGCGGCAAATCAGCAAAGTACCGGCTCCCCAGTGACAAATCCCGGCACTCCAGGGTACAACGGCGGCGCCCGAAGCAGGCGCCGCAATAGTGAGGTTGCCGCCTATACCGGTGACCGTAAAGGTACAGGCTAAAGTTCTCATGCAGGTCTCGCTCGGTGGTGAGGCAAGTTCTTGGGTCAAGGTGCCACCGCTAGTCGCGCGCCAGGCAAACGAGAAATGGGCAGTGAATTCGACATTTTCTTGCTGCAGGGCGAGGTGCCCGAAGCGTGTTCCGACGGTACCGACAAAGCGGCTGGTACTGGGATCACTAATGGGGCTCAGCCACGGAAAGCCGTCGTCGCAATCGCTTAGCTGGGCAGGGCAATCGGGATCGTTACCGTTATTGTCATCGCCGTCCGGATCACGGTGGTAACGCTTCAGCGCCACGGCCACTTCCTGTAATACCCGTGCGCCTGTTGCGGCGGCCAGCTCGGCGCGCGTGATGGTCACAAGTCGATCGTTGAAAGCACCGTTTGCATGCGTCACGAAGCGACCGTCGCCGCGCGAGGCGTTGTCGCTTTCCAGAAAATTATGGGTCTTGTACCAGGCAGCCAAATCGCTGCGGTCGCGGACTTGATCGTTCAGGGGTTCCCCCGGGGCAACGATGACCGCGACAATATCGGTTTGGTTATCGACCCTTAATCGCCCTGGGGTGAGGTAGTTAACAATGTTGCTCAGCGACGCGCGGTGATCGTCCGACACTGCATACCATAAGGGTGCGTCGCTCAGATCGTGCAGCGCTTTTAGCTCCAGAGTCGACCAGGGTAGGAGGCCGGTTTCGGTGCCCGATGCTAAAGCGCAGGGATCGGCATTGCCGAGCGGCGGTTTGAAATCTGGACACGGCAGGCGCCCCGGGCCTTTCTCTGCTGCGCCGCTGCGCTCGGGATAGGCAACGGCGTATCCGATCAGAGCTTGTTTGGCGAGTGCTAACGCGCGCGTCGTTGTCTCGTCGTGATTACCCCCGCCGCGTCGGCGCACCGCTTCGTTGAGGTTCTGCAAGAGTAATGCAGAACCTGCGGCGACGAGTACGAACAAGGCGAGGATCAGGGCAACGCCGTTTTGTTTATCGAAGGCGGTCACAACCGTCCCTAGGGTGGTGTTTGATGCGATCCCGACAACAAATCGACCACCTGGCCAGCGTTGGGATCGTAGCGTTGCCCGGGCTTGAGCAGACGCGGCGACTCTCCATCCAACGGCGCGAGCAATACACCGTCTTGGCGCACGTAGATCGTCTGCGTAGTATCCGGTGGCGCCTTGGTGCCATGGGTTAGTTGCTGCCCGTTCACCCAAGCTGTCCCGAGTGCACGCCGGCGTGCGACATACCCCTCGACCTCCGTCACAGTACGAACTACCGGTTCAAACTCCTCCTCGGAAGGTTCGTCAATGCTCGCGGTGAGTGCAGCTTCGCTCGCGGGTGCCGGTACATCAGCATTGCGCAGCAAGTCGAGGCGAACACGTTCCGCGGGGCTGAAAAATAATTTTCCAATGTCGTCGTTTGCCGGGGCCATGCTCGCTGTGCCGAGGAGACTCGCGGCCACTGGCAGATAAGCGCGCCAAAGTCCGTTAAGCTTTTTCATTGAACTCCTCAGGAGGCGCTAGTGTAAACCAATCGAAATCGCATCTCGCGTCAAGGCGCGGAACTTTTTCTTCTCGCACGATAGACAGATCCGCACGTTTTAAGTCGCATTGTTCTACAGAAAATAACCCGTGCGCATCGCGATCCAACTTCGCCAGGAGACGAAATAAATCGCCTTCGTGCAGTAATCGCATCGTCAACGACATGCGGCTTACGCGTACGGCGTAGTCGGAATTCGGCAATTCTGCGCTATCGTGATGACGTTGGGTCTCGATCTGATATTCGACTGCGGGCAAGCCGATTTCAGCGCCTGCCTCGCGTAACACCTCCAGCCAATTTAGACGGTGTTCGTTACCGATAATCCCTGCTTCGCTTAAGGCGTTAAAACGCGGCAAATACTCTTCAATCAATCGTTCGTCGGCATCGACCGACAAATACTTGCGGCTCGCCGCTCGAAATGCATCGTGCTGGGTTCGGTATTCGCGCGCCATCGTGGTTTTAAAATAGACACTTGCGCCGATCATTGCGACGCTGATAAGCGCGCAAGCGACGAACCAACCCAGCGGCCCGCGCAAGATCTGCATGTCAGCTGCCCTGAGTCGCATGCGGCACTCCTATGATTAGTTTGATGGCAAAATTTGCTTCTTGTCTTTGCGGTCCGCGTGCGGCGTTGCCCTTTACGCTAGCTCGTGAGCTGAGATCGAGCGGATATTCGATCACGCTCACTTCGGTAAGCGTATCTCGCGCTCGCAAGTTTGCGACAAGGCCGTCAATATCCCGCATCGCGGCGCGGTAATCGCCATTAAAATCGGCGAGGTGGGCCCGGAATACGCCCACGTGAAAATGCGAAAATCGCTCCCCGAAAGCTGTTTCGGACAGGTTTTTTTCACTACGTTCGGTGAGCTGATCGATCTCCGAGTTGTCGCTGGCAAACCACGATACGGAATCCAATACGATGCGGTCATGCCCGGTTAGGGTGTCGCCAAATTGCTTCAAGACTGTGAAAGGTGAGCTTTTTCGGTGATGCAGGAAACTCGCAATATCAACCGCCGCTTTGAGTTTTCGCGGTTCGATCGGCGTCGGCGGTAGCTGGCCACGCGCTATCGCATAACGGTCATGATAGAAGGACGTTTTTTGTGCAGAGTCCAGGGCTTGGCTCTTGAAATTGATGCCATCGAGAAAATTCAATGCCGACAAAGCGCTTGCAACCAACAACATGGCAACCGCTGCGAACTGAAGAACACGTTGGGTACGATGGAGAGTAAAGTAGCGGCGTTCCTCGACATCGGCATAGTCATGTTGAGGTGGAGAATCGATCAATAGTTGCGCCAACAGACCATCGCTGTATGAGGACTCTGCGCCGAGTTTCGCGCCCAAGCGAGTTGCCAAACCCGCACTATCCACCAGTGAGTAGCGTTCGTGCTCGGTCGACTTGCAGCGGTGTTGCAGCGCGGATAGCAATTCGCCGTGGCATATAATATAGACGTTCAACGGTGCGTCGCCCGCGACTAACGCTAAGCTATTCAGATAACGACGCAGCTTGTCGAGTTCGCCGAGCACATAGTCTGCGTGGGAACCGAGTAGCGACGCTGGCATCTGTGCGAGGCGACTGATTTTCAATTTCCGATTTCTAAAAAACGTTTGACGTAAGCCGCTGGCGTGCTGAATGCTGATAAGCAGGATGTTTTCGCCCTTAGCACCGATTATCGGCAACAGACGCTCACTTAAAATCGGGGTTGATGTAATGCCCGCGAGCGGCACCTTTAGTTGGTGTAGCGAGTTGACCCACGGTGTCACGAGTTCTGGACGTGTGATTGCCGTTAGCAGCATGCGGTCGTCACGGCGGCCGCCGTGCTCCCGCCCTTGCGGTATCGCCAGCGTATATTTTGTGCCGCGGAACAACCGCGCAAACTTGCGTTTAAGAACAGAGCGGCGGTCCGCGCCACCTACGTGGGGAATCGTGTCGTGACGATATTCTTCTTCGACGAGGTCGATCAGAACGTGCACCGGCGTCGGTTGTGTTTGACGCAGAAAGCGTTGAAACGATGCTAAACCAGCATCGTCTATGGGAAACACGTAGGCGCGCGCCCCCCGCCGTTTATGCACGACAAACATTACGCCGCGATCGGCGGCCACTAGGAGTACGCGGCGCTCGCCACCTATGCGTTGGAACATCCGACAGCTCGCTCCTCGAAGCCGCGCCATAGCGGTTTGTCGCCGCTAAATATCGATTTGGGTAAACAGGTCATAGATCGGACCTAGTATCGAAATCATGATCCATAAAACGATCGCGCCTAACAGCAGCGTCACGATCGGAAGAATAAGTGCTTGCAGCCGGGCGACGGAATCACGTACGTCTCTCGTATAGAAGTAGCCGACGTTATCGAGTGCTTCGTCGAGCGCACCGGAGTTTTCTCCGACGCGCAGCATACGAATAACGAGTGGCGGAAATAAGCCGGTAGCGGCGAAACTTGCGCTGATCCCCGCGCCGTCGGCGATCGCGCGCCCGGCGTCTTGCATCGCGGTTTTTACCGCACGATTGCCCGCAACGTCGCCACCGGTGCGGACGCATTCGAGTACCGTGATCCCCGAGGTATACATGATCGAAAACACGTTGCACACTCGGGTGACGACAATTTTTTTCAAGATCGGCCCTATCAAAGGTAGACGCATTTTGAAACTATCAAACTTCTCCGCAAAACGAGGATTTATTTGTACTGCGATTGTGACGCCGATCACGATGATAAACGGGGTAAGTAGCACGAGCCACCAATAGGAACGAAAAAAAATTGAGGTTGCGATTAGTACTCGCGTTTGCAGTGGCAGCTCCTGCCCCATCGCCTGTAAAAACGTGACAAGCTGGGGAACGACATACGTCATCAAAAAAACCACGACCGTTATCACAACTATAGCAACGATCATTGGATAAGTTAGAAGCTTTTTTGTATACGCTGCCTGCTCGTCTTGCCATTTTAGATTTTCAACTATTTTCTGGAGCACATCGGGAAGACGTCCGGTTTGCTCCCCGGCGCGAATGAGATGTACAAAAACGGGGTTGAATACTCGTGGAAAATCTTCCATTGCCCCAGATAAGTTTTTCCCACCTTCGATCAACTCTATCATCGCCCCGGAGATTTCCTTGAGTTGTTTGTGATCGACGGTATCGCGTAAGTCGGCGAGGCCTTCTAGTAACGGTACGCCAGCTCTGACAAGATGTTCTAGATGAAAGCAAAAAGATATTAAGTCTACGCGGTTGATGCTCCGGCTCGCTGCACTCAGACGGTTCTCCCTGACTTGTCGATAAGTGATTAGATCAAGGCCAAGCCGATTGAGCCGCACTTCGAGGTCGGCGGGATTTGCAGCATCGAGTTTTCCGTGACGCGTGCGTCCCTGTTCCGTCATCGCTTTGTAACGATACAATTCCATCAACGCAAACGGTCGGTTAAGTCTACAACCCGGGCAACTTCTTCGATGGTGGTGACGCCGTCCAAAATGAGTTTGACGGCTGCTTCAACCAGGGGTTGAAAACCATGAGTCATCGCGGTTTGGGTGAGTTCACTTAGGGTTGCACCACGCGCAATGAGTTCATCCATTTTGCGATCGAATTTCAATAACTCCATCACCGCGATGCGGCCACCATAACCTTGATGATCTGCGTGCCGATGCATGGGGGCGACCCTATGCAAAGTGGGCGGCACCTGGTCACGGAGCCCTAAGATACGGCGCTCGAGATCGGAAGCAGTGTAGGGTTCGCGACAATCTTGGCGTAGTTTTCTGACTAAGCGTTGCGAGAGAATACCGATCACGTTGCCTGCCAGCAGTTCCGGTCGCACACCCATGTCGATCAAGCGCGGTATCGCTCCCAATGCTGAATTTGCGTGCAGAGTAGAAAATACCTGATGGCCGGTCATCGCGGCACGCATCGCCATCGCAGCAGTGTCTTCGTCACGAATTTCACCTATCAAGATGATATCGGGGTCTTGGCGCAACATCGAACGAACACCATTAGCGAAGTCGAGGCGTACAGCTTCATTAATGGAAGTTTGGCGTATCATGCCGAGCGGATACTCAACGGGATCTTCGAGCGTCATGATGTTGACGGCCTCAGTATTGAGGTGATTGAGTACGCTGTATAATGTCGTTGTTTTGCCGCTACCCGTAGGGCCGCACACGAGCAGCAAGCCTTCAGGTCGCGCGACCATTAGCTTTAGAAGATCGAGAGCATCGTCATCTAGTCCGAGATGGTCGATGGCTACGATACCTTTTTGGCGATCGAGAATTCGTAGTACGATATTCTCGCCGTGCACGGTTGGAATAGTAGAAACTCGAAAATCGATCATGCGGCCACATAGCGACAAACTTATGCGACCGTCTTGCGGGGCACGGGTTTCTGCGATATCCATTCCCGACATCACCTTTAACCGCACCGAGAGCGCCGACCAATAATTCTTATGTAGCGATCGAATTTGTCGAAGCACGCCGTCGATGCGATAACGGAAGCGCAAAAAACCTTCTTCCGGTTCAAAATGAATGTCAGAGGCGCCGCGTTTCACCGCGTCGGATAGCAAAGCGTTGACCAAACGCACTACGGGCTGGCTGTATTCTTGATTATCAGCGTCGAGGCTCTCGTAGTCGATCTCGCCGGTTTCGATTTCACGCAAGATTCCGTCGACGGATAATTCGAAGCCATAGAATTGATCGATGGCTTTCTCGATCTCTGCTTCCCCAGCCATTAGAGGATGGATTTCGATGTGGCCGCCGACGAACGCTGAGATCTGATCGAGTGCAACAACGTTAAACGTATCCGCCATCGCGACTGTGAGGCGATTTCTATGCGCCTCGAACGTGAGTGGCAATACGCGGAAGCGTCTGGCCATGTCCTTCGGGATCATGCGGATCGCTTCGCTGTCGACAACGACTTTAGATAATTCTGCTTTCTGTTGGCCTAGCGCCCCGCCGAGCACGTCGAGAATGATCGTTTCGGTCGCAAACCCTAAGCGCACGAGTATTTTGCCGAGATGATCTTTGTTGCGTTTTTGCTCCGTAAGGGCGATGCGGATCTGATCAGGACTGACGACGCCTTTTTGAACCAGAAGCTCGCCGATCCGCAACGAAGGCTTTGGAATTGCCACTTGTGCTAGCCCCGTGCAGTTAGGGGTTCGAATTCCGCAGCGTTGCGATACGTGCGCTCGCGAGTGCGGCATCAAAGCGGGCCGCGCGATGTGCCCGCCAAGCGAGAGCTTTCTCATAGTAGCTGATGGCGCTGGCATTTTGACCGATGCGCTCGAGGCTGACGGCGAGGTTAAACGCATAATCCGGGTGCTCGGCATCGCGTTTCAGCGCATTAAAGTATGCAAGTTGGGCGTCGCCCCAGTGACCATGGCGAGCGAAGTAATTGCCCAAGGCAAAATGCAAAAACGCCGCGTTATGTCCTTGATCCAGTAGGACCTTGATCTTTGCGGCGTTTAGCTCGCGTCCGTCGCCGCCTTCGATACTGAAAAGTGCTGCCGCCGCGGTGACGTTATCGGGTTCGATAGCGCGGACTTTTTCGTAGAGTCGATAGGCATCTGCGATGCGTTCGTCGCGCATCGCGAGCGCCGCTAGACCGAGTAACGCGTCGACCTGTCGCGGGTGCTGGGCGAGCACTTTCTCGTAGTGAATGCGGGCATTGCGATAATCACCACCGCGATAGGCAGCGTAGGCGTCGGTGAGCATGCGGTTGCTTGCGCGCGCACCAACTTTATTACGCACGAGGTGGATCTCGCCACCTGTGACTTCGAACGGTGGCAAGTTTGGGTTTGTCTCGGAGGCGGCGTCGGATGACGCTTGTGGTTTTGTTCGCGGTGGCGCGGGCAGCAAGGCTGGGGCCGCAGCAATGGGCGGAGTGTGCTCAGGGGCGAGCGCAGGCGTCGGCGTCGCTACCTCGGGTGTGATCGTGACGCCGCCGCTGCTCGGTGCGTCGATGTCAGTCGGCGCCGGCTTAGCCGGCACCGGTGGTGGGGGTTTTTGCAGCTTTTGTTGCACTAAGGGCGATGGAATGGTGCGTACTTGCGGTTGCTGTTGCAAGTAGTAGATCCCAACGGTGCTCAATCCGAGCGCAAATAGCGCGGTTAAGCCGCCGAGTATCGCAAAACCTCGGCCTGGCCGCCGGCGCTCACCGGCGTCAAAAATCGTCTGCGGATCAACGACGATTTGTGCCTCCATTGTGCCGAGCGGACCACGCCGTAAATCATCGCTGGGCGCTGCTTGCGGGTCACCGTTCGTGCTTTCGAAGGCGCCAAAATCATCATCGAGATCCGCGAGCGGATCGACACCGCTAGGCGGCGCAGCGCGCGTAGTCGGTATCTCGTGATGCTCGCGCTTGTTGTCGCTAGGTAAATCTTCCTCAAGCGGACTCAGTGAAAGTTCAGGCGACGGTTCTAACCCTGTGTCTGGGCTAGGCTTATCGAGTCGAATCGCGCTGTCCTCGACGTCGGATTCCTGTTGAGCGCGCCGTTTATCGGCTTCCGCTCTTCGCAATGCGTCCATTAACAAGCTCATGATGGTGACCGCGTGGCGCTTTCGTTCCCGCTAAGGGCGGCTCGCAGTAGATCCGATTTGGAGGTAACGGCGATATTCCTCTAAATCAGTTTCTACATCAGGATCGGTGACCACTACAGGCCGCAAAAAGACCACAAGTTCCGTTTTTTCATTGGCGTTTTCCTCGACATCGAAGAACATATCACCCAACACTGGGATGCGAGATAGACCAGGAACCTCGCGGTCGCCGCGGCGTTGTTCGTCTTGCATCAAGCCGCCGAGCACTGCGATCTGGCCGTTGATCAGTTTCAACACGGACTCCATTTCTCGCACCCGTATGATCGGCACAGTATTAGTGATGTCACTATCGAAATTGTTAATTTGCGCGGATAAGCGCGGTCCGGGATCGACCGCATCGCCCACTTTCTGCGAAATGGTAGGACGCACCGTTAAGGTAATTTCTTGATTGGGAGAAATCTGCGGCGTTACAGCCATGACTAAGCCGACTGGTACCGAATGAACTTCGGATTCGACGAAAGTGCGTCCTTGAGCGTTCAAGGTAGAATCGGTCGTGGTTACCTCGACGGTAAAATAGACTAATTCTTCGACCACTTTTAGTACCGCAGTTTGGTTGTTGAGCACCATTAGTCGGGGACTGGATAAAACGCGTGTATCACCGAATTCGCGCAGTAAACGCACTGTAACATCGACTAGACGGCCATCGAGATCGGGGTCACGATAACCAAAAATAAATGAAGATAATGCGTTCTCAATCACACCATCGCTAACTGCGCCGAGCAAATTCTGATCAACTTTAAATCCGGCTTTATCAGAATTTAAAATCACTCGCCAGTCGACGCCTCCCTGATACTGATCGCTCAATGTGACCTCGACAATCGTGGCTTCGATCAATACTTGGCGTCGGGCGTTACGTAGGACATGATCGATAAACTCCTGCACTAATACGTGTTCGCGCGAATTTGCCTTAACGGTAATGACCCCAGATTCGGCATTGACGATCACCTTATCTGTGATCGGCAAGCGCCCGTCTGTGTCAACTTCTGCCACTTCTCCGAGGATAGCTAAGATGTTAGAACTTAGGGTTTGCCAGAAGCGGTTATAAGAACGTGAATTCAAGACAGTCGAAGAGTTGTTGTCGGCGGCGGTATTGCGGTTGTTGTCATCTTCCAGACCACCCTCGCCGGTGGTCGCGACACGCGTCGCGACGTTGACTTCGGTATCGACTTCGCGGGATAAATTCACGTAGCCAACGTCATAGGTGCGTAAATAAGGGACGTCCGGACGTACGACGACGGTACCGTTGTCGATTTCATAGCGCAGGCTAATTTGCCGCGCCAGACGGTCGAGGATTTGCGTTAAGCTTTGGTCGATAGCATTGAGTGTTACTTCTCCGGTGACGCTATTGTCGATGTCGACGTTTAATTTTGCGTCACGCGCTAAGGCGAACAACAACTCCCGCACCGGCACATCGTGAACGACTACGGTATAACGCTCTGTATCTGCGATCGGTTGCGGTGGCGGGACGTAAGGGCTTTGCGCCACGATGGGCGGAATTTCACCTTTGGTTTCATGCACGGCCGCTGCGTCTAGATGCCCAGGGCCAGTAGGCGGCGTCGGTGGTCGCATCTCCGCGCAGCTCAGTGTGACGCATGTCAGCACTCCGAGGAGGCCCGACCTGCACCGCTTTGTGTCGAGAGTAGCCGCCACGCGGTTGCTCATGGGTGTTGCTTAGCGGCCCGCTGCGGGCTCTCGAAGAGCGCGTTAAAATCGTCAGTAGTCAATGTTGCTGGGTGGCCGGCCAACGTGGGCAGTGGTTGCTCGAGCGAATGCCAGGCATCGGCCAGGTCTGCGTAACGCGTGCTCGTCTCATGCGCTACCGCTTCAGTGGGCGGCTCTTGAGCGTTACCAGCGCGATAGTTTTCTTGGTCGTCTAAGTGTGGCCATTGGTTCCAAACAGCGACTGCTAGGACCGTCATCAATGCGCTACCCAACGCGAACCGTCGCCATATCGGTGGCACCGTGTAGGCACTGTCGCGCGCCGCTTTGCGCACGTGCCGTGGCTTGACTACCCGGACTCGCTCGGCGTAGGCAGCCAGCAACGCCTTGTCGGCCAAGATATTTATTCTGCGTAGCAAGCCTCGAGACGCGCGCGTCATCACGCCCACCGCACTAGCGCTGAACAGCCGATTGCCGCGAAACCCAGCCGCACGCAGTCGCGCAACGAGATAGTGTTCGATTTCCTGACGCGTTAAAGGCACCAGCTCGAAGTGGTGTGTAATGCGTTCGTGGAGTTGGCGGATTTCGTGGCGCGCAAGTTTTGCATCTAATTCGGGTTGCCCAAATAAAACGATTTGCAAGAGCTTCTCTTGAGTCGTTTCGAGATTACTCAGCATCCGGATCTCTTCTAACGTAGCTAGGCTCATGGTTTGCGCTTCTTCGATAAACAGCACGATGCGTTGGCCTGCAGCGTGTTTTTGCAGGAGATATTCATTCAGACGCTTGGTAATCTCGAGTTTGGTCGTGATCCTCGGCGTTTCGATCCCTAGTTCATGCGCTACTGCTGCCAGGATTTCGTCCGGATCGAGATTAGGATTGCCAATGTATACAGCCTCGCAGTTCACGGGCAGTTCTTGTTCCAACATACGACATAACATCGTTTTGCCGCTGCCTACTTCACCGACGACTTTAATAATTCCCTCACCATGGGTGATTGCGTAGCGCAGTGCATCGAGCACTGCACCCCGATTGGCACCGGGAAAAAACATGGTGGGATCGGGGGTTATCTTGAACGGTGGTTTTTTTAAACCGAAATGTTGGCGATACATGCCTTACTCCTGATCGGTATTCAAACCGAGACGGGTGATTTTGCTATAGAGCGTGGTGCGATTTACGTTCAGCAAGCGCGCGGTCTTGCTGAGATTCCCACGGCAGTGTGCGAGTGCAGTGGCTATATAGCGTTTCTCCAGCGCGGTGATTTCTTCGTCTAAGCGAAATCCCGGTTCTCGGATGCGCGCGAGCAGATCGTCTAGGTGAGGTGTCGGCCGTTCGTATTCGGGTTGAAAAATTTGCGTCTCGAGCTCAGCGCGTACTTGCGCGGCGCCAAGGCACTGTCCGTGATACTTCGTACCTAAGCGTATGCAGATATTGCGGAGTTCCCGAACATTACCGGGATAGTGATAATTTCTCAGCGTCGTTTGCGCTTCCTCGTCTAACGAGAACGGTCCTAAGGTGCTGGCGTATTGTTGTTGGAAGTGCTCGAGTAACTCCAAACAGTCATCGCCACGTTGTCGTAAGGGCGGCACACTGATGGTCAGGACGCTCAAGCGGTGAAAGAGATCGGCTCGAAACGTGCCTGCCCGTGTAGCATCACCCAAATCGCGATTTGTGGCTGCGATTACGCGGCAAGCTGCTCGGCGTGCGCGGGTCTCACCGAGCCGATAATATTCACCGTTCTCTAACACCCGCAGTAATTTTGCTTGTAAGGCGGGAGGTATTTCGCCGACTTCATCTAAAACCAAAGTACCCTGTGCGGCCTCTTCGAAAAACCCGCGGCGCGCGCTGTCAGCACCGGTGTAGGCGCCGCGCTCGTGCCCGAATAGCTGCGCATCCAGGAGCTCGGCGTTCAGCGCGGCACAGTTAACCGTTAGCAGAGGTTGATCCGCGCGGCGGCTCGCTTCGTGCAGACCTATGGCGACGAGTTCTTTGCCGCTACCTGACTCGCCGGCGATGAGAATGGGAAACGGGGACGCTGCGAATTGTTTGATCGAGGCCCGCAAAGTTTGCATGGGCGCACTGTTGCCGCGTAGCCGTTCGAGTGGACTCGTAGCAGCCGTCGCCTGCGCCGTCTCGACTTCCAACAGCATGTGCTGATGCTGCAAGCGCGCACGCAGCAGCTCCGCACTACAGGGTTTGGGCACGAAGTCGACCGCGCCTAAGGTCAACGCATGATGAATATTGGCGCGCTCGTTCTGCCCCGACAGCACGAGTATTTTCATATGGCGGTTGGCGCCGAGCAATTCGGTGATCAGGGCGAAACCTTCTGTCGGTGTGTGGGGGTGTGGTGGTAGGCCCAGATCGACCAACGCGAGCGACGGTGGTGCCGTTAGGGAAGCTAATAATTCCTTGGTTTGCGGGCGTGATTGGGTTGTAAATACTTCAAAGTCGCTTTTTAGCGCGAAGCTCAACGCTTCGACGATTAGCGGATCGTCGTCGACCAAAATTAGACCAGGACGTGTGTTCGGTGCGGGTTCAGTATTCATTCGCGTGATGGCACCCATGAATGTGTGCTCACGTAGTCGGTGCCAAGCCGAGGTTACGGCAGATGGCTAGCGACGCTTCATGTTGATTCATAGTATAGAAATGTAAGCCCGGAGCACCACGTTCCAGCAAGCGCTCGCACAAGGCCGTGGTCACGTCGATACCGAATTCTCGGATCGCTTTGCGGTCGTCACCGAAGTCGCGCAAACGCTTTACGATCCAGCGCGGCACTTCGGCCCCACACATGTCCGAAAACCGCATCAGTTGGGTAACGTTAATGATAGGCATGACACCGGCGACGATCGGGATCTGCAGGCCCCGACTGCGACAGGTATCGATAAAGCGGAAATAAGCATCAGGGTTGTAAAAATATTGGGTAATGGCGCTGTTTGCGCCAGCTTCTACTTTGCGCTGGAAATTATCGAGATCAGCGTGCGCAGACGGCGCTTGCGGATGAAATTCGGGATACGCCGCGACGCTAAGCTGGAAGCGGTCGCCCGTTTCTGCGCGGATGAATTCCACGAGTTCGTTGGCATAGCGTAATTCACCAAAACCAGTTAGACCCGACGGCATGTCGCCACGCAGCGCAACGACCCGCTTGATGCCAGCTTCAGCGTAGTGCCGCAAGACCTCTTTGATCTCGTGCAACGGTGTACCGATGCACGATAGATGTGGTGCGCTATCGATGCCGGTCGCCTTACGTATATCTAGTACCGTCTCCAGGGTGAGTTCCCGCGTACTGCCGCCCGCGCCGAAAGTTACGGAAAAGAATTCGGGATTCGCTTGGGCGAGCTCGGTGCGGGTGGTGTAGAGTTTGCCGACCGCCTCCGGCGTGCGCGGTGGAAAAAATTCAAAACTGATGGCCGCAGTGGTTGTCTGGCTCGTCATGATTGGCGCTACCTCATCAGTGCCACGGGCTGCGTCATATCAGCAAACAGAAGCGTCTTCCCCAGGCCAAATCGGTGCCCTTTGGACGTCACCCACATCATAAAATATTTCTTGTTTTTTATATACATGTTACTTATAGCTAAAGCGTGAGCGTAACCTTAATGAAACACGGCGATGCGGATCGCCGGGCGTGACAGATACGATTGCTTCAGGGTGTTACGCGCGGCGTGCGATGTGGGCGGTGTTCATCCTTGAACTCCTTTGGTGTAGATCGTTTGAATATGACTCAGCTGCGCAGCGCCCTGCCACGCTCAGCCTACTGTGCGCTTACCTCTGCACCATGTCAACGTATCCGGGGTCAACGCATGCGGGGCTGACCCGACTACGCCGACGGTGTACGGCGGGCGCGATACCCACAGACCTCGCGTCGCGGTGGCGGCGCCAGCGCCCAAGATTTGCCGGCCCGGTTTGCTCCCATGTAGACTCCGCTCTACCGCGACGCCTTGAGAATCAAACTTCGCCCGTCGTTTTCGAAAGGACGCCAGCAACGCCAAGTGGACGATTGCAATCAACCTGGACGTCTCCCAGTTCTTAGTGCCGCCGTTATGGGTATGCGTGGGTGGGATTTCATGAGGGTGGGGATCCTCGACCGCGCTTGGGGAACCGCATTGGGTCCCCTAGGTTTTAGGGAGCAATAACGCATGAACACCTCGTCTGGGTACCCAACAGATGCAGCGCGCGACATCGAGCGCCGAGAGCTCGCCAACGCCCTTCGTGTGCTCGCGATGGACGCCGTGCAAACCGCCAATTCTGGGCACCCCGGTGCCCCCATGGGCATGGCAGATATTTGCGAAGTCTTGTGGCGAGATTATTTGCACCACAATCCAGCCAATCCACACTGGCCCAATCGTGATCGATTCGTACTTTCGAATGGCCACGGGTCTATGCTGCTCTACGCGTTGCTGCATTTATCGGGATATGACCTATCGTTGCAGGACCTCAAGGGGTTTCGGCAACTCGGATCGAAAACGCCGGGGCATCCAGAATACGGCCACACACCTGGTGTTGAGACCACGACCGGCCCGCTCGGTCAGGGTTTGGCGAACGCAGTTGGCATGGCGATAGCGGAACAAGTGCTCGCCGCACACTTCAATCGCCCCGGGTTTGAGATCGTCGACCACCACACCTATGTGTGTTTGGGTGACGGTTGTTTGATGGAGGGTATTTCTCACGAAGCGTGTTCGCTCGCGGGCACCCTGGGATTGCACAAACTTATCGCTATCTATGATGACAATCACATTTCCATCGACGGGGACGTGAGTGCTTGGTTTACTGACGACACGCCCGCGCGTTTTCGCGCCTATGGTTGGCAAGTCATCGAAGCTGTCGATGGTCATGATGCGCAGGCCGTCGGCGCGGCGCTCGCTAACGCCCGCAACGGGGCAGATAAACCCACGCTCATTTGCTGTCGTACGGTGATTGGTTATGGCGCGCCAACCAAGCAAGGTACTGCGGCGTGTCACGGTGCGGCGTTGGGCGAGCAGGAGGTCGCGGCCGCGCGCGAGCGACTTGGGTGGGCTCATGCGCCGTTTGAAATCCCGGCAGCCGTTGTTCGTGCCTGGAACGCACGCGCCCGCGGTGCCGCCCTGGAACGCGATTGGCAAGAACTGTTTGACGCCTATGACACTGTTCACCCCGAGCTCGCCTCAGAATTTGCTCGGCGTATCGAGGGTGCGTTGCCAGCGAATTGGTCAACCGAGGCCGCCGCCGCGGCGCATGCCTTAACCACGGAAACCAAAGCACTCGCGACGCGCAAAGCGTCCCAGCTTAGCTTGGATGCTGTGGGTCAAATCTTGCCAGAACTATTTGGTGGGTCGGCGGATTTAACCGAATCCAACTTGACGTTTTGGTACGGTTCAAAGGCCATCAGCGCGGCCGAGCCGAGCGGTAATTATCTCTACTATGGGGTGCGCGAATTTGCCATGGGTGCGATCATGAATGGGCTCGCCCTGCACGGGGGATTCATTCCCTATGGTGGTACGTTTCTCGTGTTCTCCGATTATGCGCGCAACGCCGTGCGCATGGCGGCTTTGATGAATTTAGGGGTGATTTATGTCTTCACTCACGATTCGATTGGCTTAGGTGAAGACGGGCCGACGCATCAGCCGATCGAACAGACCGCGTCGCTACGGCTCATTCCAAACTGCACAGTATGGCGACCGTGCGATAGCGCAGAGACAGCCGTGGCCTGGCGGGCCGCGATCGAACGTCGAGATGGCCCCAGTTGTCTACTGCTTTCCCGCCAAGCATTGATGCCGCAGGCGCGTCCGACCGCGGCGATGGAGAATGTCCAGCGGGGCGGGTATATTTTGCTAGAGCCGAATGATGAAGTGCGCGCGCTCGTGCTCGCGACGGGCTCTGAGGTAGAAGTGGCCCGGGTGGTCGTTAGGGCCTTGAACGAACAGCGGCGCGGCGTGCGTTTGGTATCGATGCCGGCCGTTGATGTGTTTGCACAGCAAGACGCTAGTTACCGCGAGCGTGTATTACCGCGGAACGTAAGAGCCCGTGTCGCGATCGAAGCCGGCGCCAGCGATCCTTGGTATCGTTATGTTGGTCTCGACGGGGACGTGATCGGCATGGATGAATTCGGTGCTTCTGCCCCCGGCGCTGCGTTATTCAAACATTTCGGTTTCACGGCCGATGCAATCACTGCGAGGATCTTGGCTTACCTCGACGGCATAAGTCTGTAAGTCAGGTCTACATACGAATTTGCGGGAGAACTTATGATGACAGTAAAGGTGGGAATTAATGGCTATGGGCGCATCGGGCGCAATGTCTTGCGAGCGCTGTTTGAGGCCGATCGAACCGGAGAGCTTGAGATCGTCGCGATCAATGACCTCGCCGATGCCAATACGAATGCCCATCTTACTTGTTTCGACACTGCGCACGGGAAATTTCCCGGTACCGTAGCGGTGGAAGGTGAACAAATGGTCGTCAACGGTAATGCGATCAAGGTTTTCAGCGAACGTGACCCGGCTAAGCTACCATGGGGCGCGCTCGGTGTCGATGTCGTGCATGAATGTACTGGTATTTTTACAACTCGAGATAAGGCCGGCTTGCACTTGCAGGCGGGCGCAAAAAAAGTGTTGATCTCCGCACCAGCCGGCAAAGACGTGGATGCGACGATCGTCTATGGGGTTAACCATAAAAGTCTCAAAGCCTCCGATCAGATTATTTCCAACGCCTCGTGCACGACGAATTGTCTGGCACCATTGGTCAAACCCCTGCATGAGAATCTCGGCGTGGTCGCTGGTTTAATGACCACAGTGCATGCTTATACAAACGATCAGGTGTTGACCGATGTTTTTCACAAAGATTTGCGCCGCGCGCGTGCCGCTGCGCAGTCCATGATCCCGACAAAAACCGGCGCGGCGGCGGCGGTTGGCTTAGTGTTACCCGACCTCAATGGCAAGCTCGATGGGCTCGCCGTGCGCGTCCCGACGATCAACGTTTCTTTAGTTGACCTCACGTTCACGGCTGCGCGTGCTACCGATAAAGATGAAATTACCAAGATTATGCGGGCAGCCGCGCAGGGAGAACTCAACGGCGTACTTGCGGTTAATGAGCAACCCTTGGTATCGATAGATTTCAATCACGATGCATCGTCGTCGATATTCGAAGCGTCGGAGACGAAAGTCATTGGCGGCACGTTGGTAAAGGTCATGTCTTGGTATGACAACGAATGGGGTTTCTCGAATCGCATGATCGATACCACGCTAGCGATGATGGCGGCGACATAGTGATGTTGTCGATGGATGATTGTGAGCTCGCCGGCAAGCGAGTCCTGATCCGCGAAGACTTCAACGTGCCCCTGAAAGACGGGGTTATTAGCGACGATACCCGCCTGCGTCGTGCGTTGCCGACCATCAACAAGGCGTTGGCGGCTAAAGCGCGCGTCGTTTTGATCTCTCATCTAGGCCGCCCCCAGGAAGGCGCGATCGATCCGGCGATGTCCCTCGCACCGGTAGCCAAAGCCTTGGGGGATTTGGTGGCGCAACCGGTACGGTTTTGTCCGAGTTGGCTCGATGGCGTGGACGTCGCGCCCGGCGAAATCGCACTCGGTGAGAATGTGCGTTTTCTGCTCGGCGAGAAGAAAAACGATGAAGGTTTGGCAAAACGGATGGCGGCGCAGTGTGATGTTTTTGTGATGGACGCGTTCGCGACCGCGCATCGTGCCCATGCTTCGACCCACGGGGTTGCGAAGTTTGCTGCCAGTGCCTGCGCCGGACCTTTGATGAAAGCGGAAATCGACGCTTTGGCACACGCGCTAGACGAACCGCGCCGGCCTTTGGTGGCCATTGTCGGCGGCTCGAAAGTATCAACGAAGCTCGAAGTGTTGGCAGCTTTGGTTGACAAAGTCGACCAACTGATCGTCGGTGGTGGCATTGCGAACACGTTTCTCAAGGCGGCCGGTTACGAGATCGGCAATTCTTTGTGCGAAGACGACATGGTCGATACGGCGAGCGAGATCATGGCGGCCGCAACAGCGCGCGGTGCCGAGATCCCGCTACCCACTGATGTCAAGTGCGGTAAAGCTTTCGATGAACAGACTCAAGCTACGACGCGCGGTATCGAGGAGCTCGCCGAGGATGACATGATCATGGATATCGGCCCGCAGACGAGTGCGCGTTTTGCGGCGTTATTGAGTGGTGCTGGGACTATCGTCTGGAACGGCCCCCTGGGCGTGTTCGAATTCGAGCAATTCGCGGCCGGTACCGAAACCTTGGCGCGTGCGGTGGCCGAATCCGCGGCTTTTTCCATCGCCGGTGGTGGCGATACTTTGGCAGCGATCGCAAAATTCGAGATCAGCGATCGAATTTCCTATATCTCGACCGCAGGTGGGGCGTTCCTCGAATACCTCGAAGGCAAGACTTTGCCGGCGGTCGAGATTTTGATGGCGCGCAGCGGGAAGCCCGAGTAGCGGATGCTACGATTATTTGCACGCCATTTTGTCACCGCCGCGAGTTATTCTGCGCTACGCAGATCACTTAGTAGCGCCGTAAATGTCTGCTATTAACACCCGCCCGCCTGACACGGAATAAGGCCTATGCGACGTACAAAAATTGTCGTCACGCTAGGTCCGGCGACCGACAAACCGAGCGTATTGACGGATCTGCTAGGCGCCGGTCTTGACTGTGCGCGGCTAAATTATTCGCATGGCGAGGCAGCCGACCACGCGCGTCGCGCGCGAGCACTGCGCAAGGCTGCGCGCCGACACGGACGTGAGGTTTCCGTTATTGCCGACTTGCAGGGCCCCAAGATCCGCATCGCACGTTTTCGCAATGGCCCCATAACGCTAGAGGAAGGTGACGAGTTCATCATCGATGTCGGTTTACCTGTTGACGCAGGTAACGATCATCACGTCGGTTGTACTTATAAGGCGCTGCCGCAGGATGTTAAGCGCGGCGACAATCTGCTCATCGACGACGGGCGGATTATCTTGCACGTTGAACGTGTGGACGGCATGGCAATCGAGACGGTCGTCCTTATGGGTGGCGAGTTGTCCGATAACAAAGGCATTAATCGTGAAGGCGGGGGCTTATCCGCGACGGCGTTGACACGCAAAGACCGTCAAGATCTCCGTCACGCGTTAAGTATCGGTGTGGATTATATCGCCGTCTCCTTTCCGCGCTGTGCTGCAGATATCGAGAACGCGCATCGCCTGATCGAAAATGCCGATGCCAGCGCAGGAATTGTCGCGAAGATCGAACGTGCGGAAGCAGTCGACGCGGCCGAAGAGATCATCGCGGTGTCCGATGGGATCATGGTTGCGCGTGGTGATCTCGGCGTCGAGATCGGGGATTCGAGGTTGCCTCCTGTGCAGAAAGAGTTGATCGATGCCGCTCGTGAACAACATAAATTTGTGATCACGGCGACGCAAATGATGAACTCGATGATCGAAAGCCCGATGCCGACTCGCGCCGAAGTGTTCGATGTTGCGAATGCTGTTCTCGACGGCACCGACGCGGTGATGCTTTCGGGTGAGACTAGTATCGGCAAATATCCCGCGCGGGCGGTGAGCGCAATGGCACGCGTATGCATAGAAGCCGAAAAGCAATGGACTAAAACCGAAACGCGACTCCTGCTCGATGACGCCTTCGAACGGGTCGACCGTGCGATCGCGGTGTCTGCGATTTATTGTGCTAATCGCCTCGGGGTAACAGCTATTGCGGCTTTGACCGAATCCGGCGCCACGACGCGGTGGATGTCACGAATAAATACCGACATTCCGATATTTGCGGTTTCGCCGAATCTAAGTACTTTGCGCCAAGTAACGCTGTACCGTGGTGTCTACCCGATTCAATTTGACGTCGCCAAGATCCCCTACACTGAAGTGACCCGCGAAGTGCTCGAATGTTTGCTCGAATTCAAGGCAGTAGCGGAGGGTGACAAAGTGATTATTACTAAAGGAGATCTCATCGGTCATACTGGCGGCACGAACGGTATGAAAATTGTCACCGTTGGTGACTTCATCGAGCACGTCGGATAGTTACCTAAGCATCGATAAATTCAACCGCACCCGTCTCGAGCGAGTAGACCGCGCCCACGATCATCAAGCCATCTCGTTCGGCCATCTGCTCTAGCACTTGTGAGCCGTAACGCAACGCGTTCGTGGCGCTCCTGACGTTGGAGCACACGGCTTCGGTGAATAGCTGCGCCTCATTGTGACGCAGCTCGGTGTGCAACAGGCCTTCGACGGCGGGTCGGATACGCCCAACGATCGAACGTAGGTTCGCGGATTGACTTTCGGTAGGGCGACGTAATTCATCTAAAGTAGCGGTCACGGCACCGCATTGGGTATGCCCCAGTACCACGACCAAGCGAATACCAAACTGCTCGGCCGCAAACTCAACGCTGCCGATTTGTGAGGATGCGACGACGTTGCCAGCGACCCGGATAACGAAAAGATCACCGAGCGCTTGATCGAAGACAATTTCGACTGGCACCCGCGAATCAGAACAACCCAGTACCGCGGCGATCGGCCGTTGTCCCGCAACAGACGCGATCCGTCGTTGCTCGTGCAAGTCCATGCCCGCATGGGTTACACCGTCTACAAAACGTTGATTGCCGGAGCGTAGTCGACTGAGAGCCGCGGTGGCGGAAATCATCGCTAGAAATTAGTGTTCGTGTTTTGCCGTAACGGTGAGAGCGTGGAGCTCACCGCTCAGGGCTGCATCTAGCCGCAAAAAATTCCGCAGCCGATCGGTGTGAAATAAGTGCCCAGGACATTTGCAATCACTGCTGCCAAAACCGGAAACCGTGTTAGCGTTGTCAAAAATGTTAATGGTTTTTGCCCAGCGGTGTTCTAGACGGCGTGCATCATAACTATACCAAACCCGGATTGGGTCGAGCCAGGCGCGCAGATAATCGATATGCCAGTGCACCGTTTTTGTTTGGCGACAATGGCGTTGTACCCGCGCAGCTAAGCCCCCGGGTCCAAATGCGCTGCCAACGTAAACATAGTAACCACGTTCAACTAGCAGTTCGCCCCAGCGGCCAACGATGACTCGCCCAGTGCGGGCGCTGCGAAACAAAATCGCATAAGTACCCGGTCGGGACTTCATCGCCCAATCATAACAGTGTTGCCGCAAATCGGCGTTTACGCGACGTTGTGCTCATCTGAATTCCGTTCTTTCCCAATGGAAAATGCGCTACTCAGGCTGCGGGCGGCACGTTCAGCAATATTCGCGCACACCACGTACAATTTGTTACCGAGTTTGTTTCCAGGATTTATTCATGATCGAACTGTATACTGCCGCGACACCCAATGGTTGGAAGGCCTCCGTCACCTTGGAGGAACTTGCGCTTCCGTATAACGTGCATCCGATCCAGTTAAGCGCGCAAACACAAAAAGAGGAATGGTTTTTAGCGCTTAATCCCAACGGACGTATTCCGGTCATCGTCGACACCGACGAGCAAGACTTTGTCGTGTTCGAGACTGGCGCCATCATGGTGTATCTGGCCGAGCGCGCCGGGCGCTTGCTGCCAACCGATGTTAAGGGGCGTTCGCGGGTGCTGCAGTGGCTCATGTTTCAAATGGGGGGGATTGGGCCGATGATGGGCCAGGCGAATGTCTTCTACCGCTATTTTCCCGAAAAAATCCCGGCCGCAATCGAACGTTACCAGAACGAGACCCGGCGCCTATTTGAGGTCTTGGAACGACGTCTCAGCGAAAGCGAATGGTTGGCTGATGAGTTCTCCATTGCGGACATAGCGAATTGGTGCTGGGTGAGAACATATAAATGGTCAGGGGTCTCAGCCGATGGTTTGCCGAATTTAAAACGGTGGCGCGATGCCCTGAGGGCACGACCTGCTTGCCAACGCGGTATTGCTGTTCCGGAACCTTTGCCAAACATGGAAGCGGATCAAGAACAAGCCGAGAAGTTTTCACGCAGTGTAAGAACGATCCTGGGGCGTTAGATTCTATTTGAAACGATCTTAACGCAGCGCTCTGCGGCGTTTCGCAGTGGCATCGACGTCAACTGTATCGTTGCGAATTATCACGCCATAGATGGCTTGCGCGTCTTCGAGCTTGATGTACTCGTCACGCACATCTGCGAGTACGGCATTCGGATCGCGCTGTAGGGGATCACCATAACCCCCGCCGCAGCCACCTATTGCGATGAATCGGTCGCCAGCACGAGCGCGGCGTGCCGACATCATGGAAGGCAAAGATTCGCGCGAACCCGTCGCTGTGATCAAGCGGGTTTCCGAGCTTAGCCCGCGGCCTCCCCCGTCGAAGCCCCATGCCGGATGGTTGTGACCATCGCCTTCAGAGTTTATGTGGCCGTCTTGGAGAAATTGAATTTCCTTGATCGATCCGATCCCACCGCGCCAGCGGCCGGGGGCACAGGCGTGATCACGTAATTCATAGCGATTCACGCGCAGCGGCACATGGCTTTCGATGTCTTCAATCGGGTTGTTGCGCGTGTTCGCGTACAGGGTATCGACGCTATCGAGGCCATCCTTGCCGTAGCGACCGCCATAGCTACCTTCGAAAATCTCGATATGCACCCATTGACCGGTCTCTTTTAGGCCCGAAAATCCGAGTGCTTTCAAGTTGGCAATCCCAGCTGATACTTGTTGCGGCAGAATCGGCGCGAGCGCGTGCATCAAGGTGTCAGCGATGATATTGCCAGGCATCACGCGCGCGATCGTGGGCGCCGGAAAGCGCGGATTCGCGAGCGATCCTAAGGGCGCTGAAATAGTAATAGGACGGTACAAGCCAGCATTCTGGGGGACCTCACCGTAAGTTTCCGTGTCCAACAGTATCGATCGCAGCGTCAACCATATCGCTACATCGACGGTGCCGATAAACGGCATGTTGATCGCGTGACCTGCCACTTGCGGCGCGGTTCCTTCGAGGTCTACGTCCAATTCATCCCCGCTAATGATTACGGTCACCCGTATCGGTAAGTTCACTAATGCGTCATCAGCAGCATCGAGATAGCCATCGACGCAACCACTACTCACGTACGTGCCGTCGGGTAAGGCCGCGATCCGAGCGCGCATCACGCGCTCCGAATAATCGAATAAGTCCTCGATGGCCGCGTTCATGGTGTCACGACCGAAGCGCTCGAGTAATTCGACGTAGCGCTCGACACCCACTTTGCACGCTGCGATTTGCGCCTCCATGTCGCCGATAATGAGATCTGGCACGCGCACGTTGTCGCGCAGCAGCTGCCACACCGGGTCAACTCGGCGACCCTGATCGTAGACCCGTACGGCACACAGGCGGATCCCTTCGGCATAAGCGTCCGCGCATTTGACGATGCCCACACTGCCGGGCTCGCAGGAACCAATGTCGAGGTGGTGTGCCGTTGTCATCGCGAAGCCCACGAGCTCTGCGTGGTGAAAAATCGGCACGCAAAACCCGATGTCGGGCGCGTGGGATGCGCCGTTATAGGGATCGTTATGAACGAATACATCACCCGCACGAATCGTGTCACCGCGCTCGCTTAGCGCGCGCAGAATACCGCTCACATAGCCGGGTATGGGTCCCGACTGCAGCGGCGTGCTATTACGGCACTCGCATAGCTGGCGACCCTGCGGGTCGCATAATGCGGCGCCGTAATCTTCCGATTCACGAATAATGCTCGAATAGGCCGCGCGCATGAGTTTGTACCCCATTTCAACGGCGATATTTTCGAGCGCACCGTTAATGATACTGGCGGTGACTGGATCGATGCGTTGCGATTTCGTTGTGGAATTCAAATCCATATACACTTAGATTGCCTTACAAAGCGCTGCCCGGCAATCTTTACGGTGTCGCAGCGCCACTTACAGACAATATTTTTACTCTTCGAGTAACCCATCATGCAACTACTCGGCGTCGATGTCGGTGGCACGTTTACGGACGTTGTCATGACCGACACAACTAGCGGTCGTATCGAGGTTCATAAGGTGGCGAGCACCCCAAACGAACCGGCGCGGGCCGTGCTCCGTGGGCTGCAAGAGCTGTGCGCATCTCGCCAGCTCGACGGTGCCGCTATCGAACATGTTCTGCACGGCACGACGGTCGCGACCAATGCGGTTATCGAACGCCGCGGTGTCGAAGCCGGATTGATCACCACCGCTGGCTTTCGTGATCTTATTCATATCGGTCGCCATCAACGGCCGCAGCATTACTCGATCATGCAAGACATTCCTTGGCAAGCGCATCCCTTAGTCAAACGCCGCCATCGAAAAGCCGTTACCGAGCGCTTGGTGCCACCCCACGGAGACATTGCAGCACCACTCGACGAGCGAGCAGTGCGTGAGGCCGCTCTCGCGTTACGCGACGCCGGCGTTGAATCGCTAGCGGTGTGCTTTTTGTTTTCCTATTTAAACTCCGATCATGAGTGCCGCGCCAAGGCGATCATCGAGGCCGCATGTCCGGAGTTGTTCGTTACCACCTCGCACGAAGTCGCGGCACAATTTCGCGAATTCGAGCGTTTCACGTCCACGGCGATGAATGCTTACATCGGCCCCTTAGTGGCGCGCTACGTGCGCGACATCGAAACTGAGCTCGCCCAGTGTGCACCGCGCGCGGAGCTCCATATCATGCGTTCGAGCGGTGGAGCAGCCAGCGCCGCAACGGTAAGCGAGCTGCCCGTATGCACGTTAATGTCGGGGCTCGCAGCGGGCATTTTGGGTGGCGCCTATATTGCGCAACTAGCCGGACGCGAAAACGCTATCACGCTAGACATCGGTGGCACGTCAGCGGACATCGGCGTAGTGACGCGCGGTCGAATCGATGAAGCGTCCGCGCGAGATACCTTTGTCGGCGGCTATCCCATCATGGTGCCGATGCTGGATTTGCATACCCTCGGTGCCGGGGGCGGGTCGATCGCCTACGTCGATGATGGCGGTGCGTTTCGCGTTGGTCCGCGTAGCGCGGGCGCGGTGCCAGGGCCGGCGGCCTATGCTCGCGGTGGCTGTGAAGCCACGATTACCGATGCAAATTTGATCCTGGGTCGACTGGACCCGGAGCATTTTCTCGGCGGCGAGATGCGGCTCGATCTCGGTGCTGCCGAGCGCGCCTTCGCCACCGTGGCGACGCGCCTCCGCTTATCAGTAGTCGAGGCCGCCGCCGGCGCGATTTCGATACTCAATGCGAATATGGCCAATGCCATTCGCGCTCGCACCGTGCAAAAAGGGATAGACCCGCGTGACTACGTATTGGTGGCGGCGGGGGGCGCGGGACCGCTGCACGCGGCCGAGATCGCGCGCCAGCTCGATATTCCCGAGGTCGTTGTGCCGCCGTATCCTGGCATCAACTCCGCTATGGGTTTGCTCACTACCGATCTAAAATACGATCTGGTGCAAACCGCCCTGATGTTGTCGAACGCGCTGGATTGCGATCGTCTCAACGCAGCGTTTGCGGCCATGGAAAGCCGGCTCAGTGCCCAGTTGCATCGCGATCACATCGCAGCGCGAGATATCGAGTTGCAGCGTGCGGCTGATGTTCGCTATGCCGGACAGGGTTACGAACTGCGGATCGTGCTGCCGCGCGCTAAATTCAACGACCGTAATCTTTTGGCTAGCCTAGCCACGTTTCATGACTTACACGCGAGTCACTACGGTCATTGCTGGCCCGACGCGATCCTGGAAATTGTCAACATTCGCTCAGTAGCGATAGGCAGGATGCCGCAGATAGTTTTGCCTCAGCGTGCCCGCGAGCTAAGGCCTCGGGGCTTGGCGCCAACCATGCGCCCAGCGTTGTTTCGCATTAACGAGTCGCTGCGCGAGGTGCCAACCGCGTTTTATGATCGTGACGCACTATCTCAGGGAGAAACCGTGGCGGGACCGGCTGTTATTTTGCAAGCTGATTCGACCACCGTGGTGCCGCCAGACGCGGAGCTGCGCGTCGCAAATCATGAATTGCTGCTGATGCGGCTGCGCTAAGGCCATTTACGATCTGATCCTGAGACGCGCGTTAGCCCGTCTCGGTCATATCGTGATGCTAAGAAACCGAACATCGCTGCAAACGCGCCAATTCAGACAATTTTTTCAAAAAACAAAGATATAGAACCTAACACGGCGATTTATTAATGAGTGCCGCCGCTATCATTGAGATCGCGAAGCACGTATCGTGGGCGTAACGCCGCGCCATCTTTTCAAACCGCATGCTTTGTGTAAAACCGCAGCGCACTTTGGCCGAGCTCAAAACACTCGCCCGCTTCGGTCAGGTGGGCACAGGTGTTAATCGTCGTTCGATGTCGGCAGAAGATATCGCCGCGCGACGTTGGTTGCTGGCGTGCATGCGCGAGGCGGGTTTGCACGCCAGTATTGATGAAGTTGGTACCGTCAGCGGGCGTACGCCGAATTCTCAACGGTATGTGTTGATCGGTTCGCATACCGACACCGTGCCCAACGGTGGGTGGCTGGATGGATCCATGGGGGTGATGTTCGGGCTCGAGATCGCACGCGCGTGGGTAGAAGCACAGCGCCCAGCGGATGTCGGGATCGAGGTGGTATCGTTCAACGACGAAGAAGGGCGTTACCGTGGCCTTCTGGGCAGCAGTGTATTTGTTGGTGATTGGACACCCGCCGAGGCGAGAGCGTTACGCAGTGAAGACGGGGTGAGCTTGGGCGCCGCCGTGGACGCTGCAGGGTGGAGTACTACGTCAGCCGCGCACCTCGATCCGACCCGCCATTGCGGCTATTTCGAAGCCCATATCGAACAAGGGCCACGCTTAGAGGATAGCGGCGCACACATCGGTGCCGTCACGGAAATCGTCGGCGTGCGGCGTGCGCGTGTGGAATTTCTAGGACGCGCTGATCATGCCGGAACCGTACCGATGGCGATGCGCCAGGATGCTGCGGCGGCGACATTCGCGTTCGCGCACGAGTTCGCTAATTATTGTGCTATTGAAGCGGGCGAGAACACGGTGTGGAATCTTGGTGCGGTGCAGATCGAACCGGGCGCGTACAACGTGGTCAGTGCCCGCAGCGTATTGTCAGTTGAATATCGTGATGGGAATAGCGCAACGCTCGATCAGATCAGCGACTACATGTCACCGCTCGCGCAGCAGATCGCGGCGCGTTATCGCGTCGCGTGTGACGTGATGCCGCAGATGGGCGTCGATCCAGCGATCATGGACGATGAGTTGATCAGCGAAATCGAAGCGGCGGCGCGAGCACAGGGCGCAAGATCGCTGCGCTTGGCTAGCGGTGCTGGGCACGATGCGATGCTATTTGCAGCACGCATACCGACTGCGATGCTGTTTGTGCCCAGTATCGGGGGTCGCAGTCACGACCTCAGTGAAGACACGAAAGAAGCCGATATCGTCCTGGGGCTAGAGGTCTTGGCGGGTGCCGTCGACCGCGTGATATCAAACTAAGGCGCGGCGCGAATTAATAGCGCTCTAGTATAACTACGCTGCTAGAAACCTTCGGCATAAGCGGCGATATTTGCGACTGCTTGGTCGTCGAGCGGAGCCGGATAGAGCTTCGGCATTTTTGCCGATGGGTTTTTGATCCACGCGATGATCGTCTCGCGGTCCATGCGGGTTTTCAGCCCCATCAGCGTCGGTCCAATGCCACCTTCACCTTTGGCGCCGTGGCAGGCAGCGCACACGGCAACGTAGCTCGATTTGCCCGCCGCTACGTCGGGGATTCGCGCAGTGTTTGGTTTGGATTGCGTCGGCTCGCGTGGCTCTGCGGGCGGCGTTGCCGCTGCGGCGTTTGCCGGCGTGGATGGGTCGCTACCACCGCCGAGGGCATAGATATTGATCGTCGGACTGCCAGCATTCCCGAAAGTTAGCCGTGAAACATTGCCCGAAACGAAGGCAACGTATTGTTTGCTGTCGCGCATATAGGTGATTACGCCACCCGCGAGGCCGCCATCGATCGAGGTCTCATATACGGGCTCACCGTTTGCCGTGTTGAGCGCAAAAAAATTGCCGCCTAGATCGCCTGTAAACGTAACGCCACCGGCGGTCGGCGTGATCCCGGCAACATGGGGACCAGCAGTTTCTCGTTTCCAGCGTACCTCACCGGTATCGGCGTTGAGCGCATGGAGCCAGCCTTTGGCCGGATCGATGAACTCGAACGTACCGCCCAAGTTAATTTGTCCCGGTCGATATTGATATTTCGGATCCGCCTTCAGGCTTGCGCACCAGTCGACGGACCCGACGATGAGGCTGTTGCTGCCGCGATCGAGCGCCGGGCCGTTCCATTCCACACCGCCCAAGGGGCCGGGACATACATCAATACCTTCGAGTGTGGGTACCACACCGGCGTTCTTGATCGTCGTGATTTGTGTTTTGAAAATCAGTTTTTTCGTGACCCGATTTACACCGTAGACATAACCGTCTTTGCCACCAAAGGCGACCATGGGTTCACCTTTACTGTTGTAATACAGTACGGGCGCGGCGCCAAGGTCCAGGTCTTGGCCGTCGTTCGACAGCAGTTGGTGATACCATTTCATCTTGCCCGTTGCAGCGTCCAAAACGACGAGGCTGTTGGTGTAGAGATTTTCGCCGGGACGTCGGTCGGGGAGCAGATCGGGCGCGGGATTGCCGACCGGTACAAATACTTCGTCTGCGGAGATATCGATCGTATACGTTGTCCACGTGCCGCCACCGCCGTAACGCGCGCTGTCGGCATTTTTCCACGAATCCGCACCCGGTTCATCGCCGTGTGGAATTGTATAGAAACGCCACACTTCGCGGCCGCTAATTTGATCGAAAGCCATGACCCGCCCGCGGATCCCCCAATCGCCGCCGGCTGTGCCGATGATTACCGTACCTTGATAGACTTGCGGGGCAGCGCTAAAAAATTCACCGAGTTGTGGATCGCCAACCTGATGCACCCAAATCGTCGTGCCGGTGTCGGCATCAATTGCCAGTAATCGTGCGTCGACGGTGCCACGATACAAGCGCCCATTCGCGTAAGCCACGCCCCGGTTAACCGCTAACGTCGTTGATTCCAGTTCATGTTCCACATAGTGATGTCGCCAACGTAGTTCGCAGCTGGCGGAATCAACCGCGAGCGTATCTGTCGCCGTAGTGAAATACAAAACGCCGTTGATGTGCAATATCGAGGTATGAAAGGAACCGATGTCGTCGATCTTTAACGAACACACTTGTGCAAGGTTCGCCGCATTCTCGACATTGATTTCGTTAATAGCAACGTAGCGTTGGCCGTTAAAGTTATGGTTGTAGCTGAGCCAGTTCGTATCGGACGGTGGTGGTGCTTCGGCGGCGTGGGCGCAAGTGACAATCGCAATTAACAGCACGAGAAACGGACGCCGCCATGGACGAATCGTAGCCATAGGATCAAGCTCCAGAATGATACAAACGCATCTTCGGCGTTGTTATTTATTTAGCGCCCCGATACGTGTTGCTGGAAAAACTTCAATGTTCGCTCGCGCGCCTTCTCGGCGCTGGCCTTATCGTAGCTCGCGCGGTGGTCGCAGTTAAATCCATGCTCCGCGTCATAGACAAAGACGTCTACATTTGGCAACGCTTCTTTAATGGCTTCGACATCAGTCATGGGAATATGCGTGTCTCGCGCCCCGAAATGCATCATCACCGGACATTTGACCGCGCGCTTCAGCTCTTTGGCGATACCACCGCCATAGTACGCCGCCGCCGCCGCGATGCCGTCGACCTCGCACGCACACAACCACGTCAACAATCCCCCGAAGCAGTACCCCACGACACCTACGTTGCCGTGGCGAGTCGCGACATTGACCGCCGCCTGCAGGTCTTGCAGTGTCTCTTCCATGTTGAGATCTTCGAACGCTAGTTTTAGCCCCTTATTGAATTCCGTCTCGTCGCTATAGCCGAGTTCCACATTCGCTTCTACGCGGTCAAAAATCTGCGGTGCGAGGGCCGCATAACCTGCGTGCGCATAGCCGTCGGTAACGTCTCGAATATGTTGATTTACACCAAAGATCTCTTGAATGACGACGACGCCACCTAGCGGTGTGCCACTCGGCATGACCTGATATGCGCCGATCGTATAGCCGTCGGCGGCGGTTAACTGAATTTGTCCCATGGCGGTCCCCTCGATAACGGTTTTAGTTAGAAATGATGCCAGCGCCTAGACGAATCGTTCCTGCGTCATCGTTCGCGGTTCTCGTACAATATTCGGGCTAGTCACGCACAACCTACCTCGCCAGCTACGGGTTAAGCGTTGAAGTGTACACGGGCTTAAACAGCGCCAGCAAATGGTCGGCGGCAGCATAAAACCGCCACGTTGCTGGTATCATGCCATAGGGTTATGGACGATATTTGTGTGCGAGAAAGCGTGCGATGTCATCGCCCAAAGCGGAGACTGCGGCGCTTTTCGCAGCGACGAGGTCACGATACAAAGCGCCTTGAGTCGAGGTGTTAACTTCGAAGCGCTGTTCCGTGGTGGTGGCCCGCGTTTTATCGTCGATGGCACGCCAGCGAGCGATGAGTTTCGCGGACCCCCCGGGAGTGCCGTCTAGGCGTACGATTTCCACGACGCAACGTACCTCGTAGTCGAATCCCGGTGAAGCTGGAAATGCCGCGACCTGCGCTTGCGGTAGCAGCTCACCCAAACGCGCTATTAATGTCTCGGCAATATTCTCGCCCAGTGGATTGGCCCACCGATGGTACTCATTAAATGCGATGACGTTGTCGCTAGGTCGCGTCACGATCAAAGGCTGATCGAGGTGATCGGGCACAGTGATTGGTCCCACGGCGAGGGCGAAGCGACGTGTCGTGACGGGCGTTGGCGCCGGATCCTGTGCGTTTAGCACGTAGTAGCGCGTGATCACGGGTTTTGCGGCGCAGGCGAGCAGCAGTGTGGCGAACAGCGCGACGATAAAACGTGGTGCAGACATATCAGCGTGTTTCAGGCTCGGCGGGGTCTTCTGGTTTGCGTCCCCAGATTAATACGTCGGGTCGTCGCTCGATTGCTTCAGTCAAATTTCGCAGCGCGCGCGCGGCGGACTCCATTTGCTCCAAGGTCGTTGTTACCTGTAAGTATATTGGCGATTTACGATCCAGATCGGCGAGCGTTGTGCGCAGTTGCTTCGTTAAGGGAACGAGATCCGCCTCGAGACGGTCGCTGAAATCTTTCAACGAATCGAAAGAGCTATGTGCTGCCGCGAGCGTTTCGCGAATTTCGGGCCCTGTGAGCAAACGCTCGAGGCTTGCGGTTGCCGCCGCGGTACTGCGACCAATTTCTTGAAAGGGGAGTTTGTGTAGTTTGTCCAGGAGCTCCGTGACACTATGTTTTATCTCGGCGAATTCCGAGGGGAGTGTTGGGATCTGCGCGTGCGGTAGGCGGCCAGTGATCGTACGTGCCTCGCTATCAGGATAGAGCCCCAGCTCGACGAATAATTGCCCGGTGAGCAGATTTCCAGTTTGCAAGCGCGCGCGCAGCCCGCGATCGACTAAGGATTCGATTATCTTCTGGGGAACACTGTCGAGCCCCGTACCGTAGAGGGACAAGCGTTGCGGTTGCAAAATCACCGTAACCGGGATGCGGATCTCGAGATTGCTTTCATCCAGTTCGAGGCCAATGTCGGCTACGGTGCCGAGTTTAATGCCGCGAAATTCGACCGGCGCACCGACGCCCAAACCACGGACAGAATCATCAAAGTACAATACATACGGTACTTTTTCCGTATAAATCGTCTCACCAACGCTTTCGATGCTGTCATAGAGCCAAAAGTGGCTATCTTCCGCCGCCGGTGGTTCGGTATTGTCGAGTGGGTAGTCGAACGTGATGCCGCCTACAAGCAAGGACTGCAGCGAACCGGTATTGACATCCACACCATCAGCGCTGAGCGATACCGATATGCCGCTTGCCTGCCAAAATTTGGTCGATTCGCGCACGAGTTTTGTATAAGGGTCGCGTACGAAAACCGGCACTTTGACCTTGCTGCCATCCGCGGCGAGCTCATAGCCCAAGGCTTCTCCCACTTGAATATCGCGAAAGTAGATCGGGGACCCCGCTTGAATTGGGCCGAGTTCGTCGGTTTCCAGCAAATAGCGCTTTCCCGGCGCATCGGCGGTAACGATAGGGGGTGTCTCGAGTCCGACGAAGTGCGTTTCGCGGGCACCGTCGCCTGGATCGATTTCGATATAAGCGCCGGACACCAGTGTTCCTAGACCGGAAATCCCGGAAGCGCCGATGCGCGGCCGCACGACCCAAAAGCGGGTGTTGGAATTGAGTTTCGAAGCGAAGTGTTTTTCGATGCGTGCGGTAGCGACGATCGAACCTAAGTCATCGGCGATCTGCACGGCGGTGATCTGACCGATCTCCACAGCCTTGTATCGGATCGTGGTTTTCCCGGCCTCGATGTCATCACCACGCTCGAACGCAATGGTGATCTCCGGCCCGCGTTCGCTCATGGTTTGATACACCAACCAAGCACCGACCAGGGCCGCGACGAGTGGGATCAGCCAGATCGCGGATAAACCACCCGCACTCGCTACTTCCGCGCGAGGTAGATCGGCTGAGCTGGCGTGGTTGCTTGTACTCGTGTCGGTCATTCGCTGCGTTTAGGATCTCGCAGCATCCCAAATCAGGCGGGGATCGAAAGTTAATGCCGCCAGCATGGTTGCAACAACAACCGCGCCAAAAAACGCCGCGCCTAGACCTGGGAGCACGGTTGCTACAGAGCCGAGTTGTACCAAGGCGACAAGGATGGAAATCATAAAAATATCGATCATCGACCAGCGACCCAGCACGTCGACAATATGATATAGGTGCACACGATCACGCGGACGCCAGCGCGATTTGGCGCTTACAGAGATGAGCAAAAATGCGAGCGTCGCGATTTTCAGCAAAGGTACCACGACACTCGCGGCAAAAACGAGTAGCGCAATCGGCCATTGGTCTGCGTCGATCAAATGAATAACACCGCTCATAATTGTATCAGGTGCACCGCGACCGAAATGAACTACAGTGAGAATTGGCAAGGTATTCGCTGGCAGGTAACAAAGCGCAGCGGTAATAAGCAAGGCCCAGGTGCGTTGCACACTGTGAGGAATGCGCAGATGCACCGCCGCGCCGCAGCGCGGACAGTGCGCCGCGCGCCGCGTGTGTTGGGGCTCGAGGCGGAGTAGGAGTTGGCAATGTCGGCAGTTCGCGAGGCCGAGCTCCGCGGCGGTCAACGCGCCGGTGTTCACGCTATCGCAACCGCTTCACGTGACCACACCTTTTGCGCATCCAGATGTTGTCCGCTGAATGCGCTCAGCACACTCATGGCAGCGAAGGCATAGAGTGCAGGTCCGACAACGACGCTTGCCATATCGTTCAATTTGACAAAAGCGACTAAAGCGCCAAGGAGGTAAACTTCTGTCATGCCCCAAGGCGTAAGTCCTGTCACGGCGCGAATCCACCATCGATACCGTCTCGGTGAGTGTCCGAACATCAGGCGGCTCGCGACGAACAGCACGGTAGATGCCCGCACGAACGGGATTATTACCGTTACCGCAGCGACGAGCAGCGCGGTTTCTTCGCGGCCTCCGTCCCATAAGGCGTCGATGCCTTGAGCTACAGTGGTGTCGCGATGCTGTCCGTCGAGCTCGAGTGACAGCAGTGGAAACAAGTTCGCGATTGCGAGCATGATTAGCGCTGCCAGTGCCAGGGCGACATCCAGCTGCACGTTATGAATGGCGCCACGACGTATCGGCGTACCACAGCGGGGACATTTCGCAATTTCGTTGGGGGCCAGCGGTGGTAGCCGTTGCAGCAAATCGCAACCAGGACAGGCGCTACGTTCGTCTGGTGTCATAATTCCTAGCATCCTCAGTTGACCGCTTCGGGTAAGCAACGAGTTATAGGTGCAGATGATAACGAGTCTCTCAGTTTCACTCATTGGGGGAATGTCGTCCAAAGAGGATTCTAGGATAATGATAGTCTGTGTGAACTCGCCACCGTTGTCGCTTGTTCAAGTTGGGATCTTATAACGCCGCGTGGCTTTCAAACAATTTTTAAAATCATACAACGGCGTGGCGTCTCGAGGCGCTGAGCACGGTGTCGGTGATCTGCTGTTCTTTGTTCAGATCGCTTGCGCACTAAGTTTCGGTGTTGCGCAAGCACGTCTGATGTACGCGACCTCGACGCAAGGAGTCAGCGTTACCTGGTTAGCATTTTGGAGCATTTTTCTGCTCATCAACCTGTCTTTGTCGATCAGAGCACATCAGGCCCAAGCCAGTCGAGTAACTGCTCAAACGGTAGTGGTCTATGCGCTATGGAGTCTGTTACTAATTGCAAATTCCGCCGTCTTTTTGTGGCGTGGCGCCCAGCTCTGGACTGCGATTGACACCCTAACATGCGTGCTCGCCGGTCTCGGCATCGTGACCACGCTGGTGGTCGCCGCGCATTACTCATTAGCGCTTACCGATGCGATCGTGCGCGGATATTTCGGAGTATTCTTCAAGGTCGTACCCCAGCTGATGCTCGCCTGGAATATATGGCTGGTTGGTGGCGCGGGAGTTTCCGTCGTTGGGATCATTATTGGCCACATTGCTATCGGTTCGCGTCTTGGCCAGATCATTGTCGCGCTGCGTGAAGCCGGATGGGATCGCAATCGCAGGGGCGCGCTGATTAGCGAAGCAGCCAATGAAGGTAGCTGGATTATCGCCTCGATCGCGTGGTTGCTGGCCGGCTAGCCGGGCTAAATTGATCTCCTCGGTCATGCGGGCCACGCGTTGCGTAATATTATTAACTTCGGCCTGGTTCGAAGTACGCGTAGCATGGCAAGCTATCCGTTATCACATCCCAATCCGGACGCGTGGCGGTAAAGATATGAAACGCCGGCACTAAGTGGTCCCATTCATCTAGCGTTCCGCAGCGCAGTCGCAACGTTTTCTCACCATCGATACGTGAATAGATCGGTGCGGCACAACGGCGGCAAAAGTAGCGGCCCTTATGGGGTGTTGCGTAGTAGACGCTAAGTAGATCTTGGCCCTGCAACAGCGCGAAATGAGCGGCCTCGACGGGACTATTGGCTGCGAAGCTAGCGCCTTGCGCCTTGCGGCAGTCACGACAATGGCAAAAAACCAAGGGCCCGAGTTCACCTGTAACTTGATAGCGGATCCCGCCGCACAAGCAGCTGCCGAAGCAATTACTATTATTCATGGGTCACGTCTCGTAGCTTTAAAGCGTAGGCGCACATAATCCAGCACCCACTGCCCGTTAGTGTGCAACAACTGCGGCTGAAGTCGCTTGCGAACGGCGTCGAGCAAGGCATCGCGGTCTTCAACAGGCACGGTTTCAAGAAAACTTTGAGTGAAAATCTCCAACCACGCACGCACGTCGGTTGCGATCGGCGTGGGTCGTTCGAACGATTCGATAAATTCGACTTGAAAACCATGTTCACTGAGTAACTCGGCGTATTCTTCAGGGCGCGGGAAATACCATGGGTTGATCTCCTCGATCGCAATGCCGCTGGCCGCGAGTTCAAGCCGATAGGCGTCAACCACGCTCGCGACATTGCCATAACCGCCGCACTCCGCGACAAAACGGCCGCGCGGTTTAATGACGTGTGCTACACACGCGAGCACCTCATCAGGGCGTAACATCCAGTGCAATGCGGCGTTGCTGATAACGGCGTCGAACTCATCAGCATTAAACGACAAGGCATGACCGTCCATGACGCGTGCGTCAAACCCACGTTCGCTAGCTGCGGCGATTTGCTCCGCGCTACTGTCGACGCCGACAACGGCGCTACCAAGCGCGGCGATCGTCGCCGTCAGTGTGCCGTCACCGCAGCCGAGATCGAGGATCCGTTCGTGCGGCTGCGGCGCAAGTAAATCGATCAACGGTGCGCCGAGTGCGGCCACAAAACCGGCATCGCGCTGGTAGGCATTGGGATCCCATTTAGGCATCGTAATCATTCGCTCAGTCGAATTGCCGCACGCTGGCGCGGGTCGGACTTAGTCTTCTCTATAGCGTCATTTCCCCGCGCTGCGACACGCCGTGTTAAGTACGGATACTGTGATTGGGTTTGCTGGGTCTAATTGTGGCCATGTAAACTGCCATGCGATCTGCTCGATCATACGTTACTTCGAAACGTGATCGTATTATTAATGCTAGTGGATATCTAAGCATGAGACCTATTGATTATTTTGACCGCGGCGCGGCGCTCTCACCCGATCGCATTTTTGTCAAAGGTGACGACCAAGCTTATTCCTACGCCGCGGCACGCAGCGAGACAATCGAGATCGCGCGGGCAATGTATGCGAACGGTTTCATCGTTGGTGATTCGGTGGCCGTGTATTCGCCCAACGATCCGACTGCGGTGATTTGTATTTACGCAGCTTATCGTGCGGGCGGGGCGTGGGTCCCGGTAAATGTTCGCAACGCCGCCAATAGCAACGCTGAGTATATGAAGTATGTGCAAACGCGCTGGTTATTCTTTCACTCTAGCGTCGTCGCGGAAGCGAAAACTGTCATCGCGCAATTGCCCGAGCTCAAAGCCGCTGTTTGCATCGATTCTGACGCCCATGGCTATCCCTCGTTAGCGACGTTTTGCGACACCGGAAAGAGCGCGGAATTTCCCGACTGGTCGGATCCCTTCGGAGTACCGGATGGCGTTTTTTCTCGTTGGCCAACCGGGGGTACGACGGGCCCGTCCAAGGGGGTAGAAATTAGCAATCGCTCGATCTGCACCATGATTGAATTAGGTTTGCATCACTACGTCGGTGCTCGCACTGCGGATATCGTGCATTTGGCGGTCGCTCCCATTACGCATGCGGCCGGCGCGATAATTACCGTGTTCGCGGCCGAAGGCGGCACGACGGTAATCCTTCCGGGTTTCGACGCTGAGGCGGTGTTGACAGCCATCGCACGCGACCGTGTCACACACATTTTTTTACCGCCAACAGCCTATTATGCCTTGCTGGATGCCGCCGTGGCCGGGGATTATGACACCACCAGCTTGCGCCAGATCCTGATTGCGGCGGCACCGGTGTCGGCCGACAAGTTTCGTCAGGGGGTGGAGGTTTTCGGTCCTGTAATTTGCCAGTGTTACGGTCAAGCGGAAGCGCCGATGTTGGTCTCGATGTTGTCTCCCGAAGTCGTCGCGGCGGCCGCCGGCGGCGCTCATCCCGAACGCCTCAAGAGTTGTGGACGAGTAACGTCACCGACTTTGGTCGCGATACTCGATGATGACGGCAATGCGCTACCAGCGGGCGAGCGTGGGGAGATTTGTTGTCGGGGGCCGCTCGTTACCCCGGGTTACTTTGAGAAACCAGAAGCGACGGCGGAAATGCGTAAGTTCGGTTGGCACCATACCGGTGATATCGGTTATCTCGATGAGCATGCTTATCTCTATATCGTCGATCGTAAGAAGGACATGATCATTACCGGCGGATTCAACGTGTTCGCTACCGAAGTCGAAGGCCCGCTCCTGGCACAACCGGAGGTTTTAGAATGCGCTGTCATCGGTGTACCGGATAAACGTTGGGGCGAGGCGATCAAAGCGATCGTCGTACTTAGGCAAGGCCACACCGTGGGCGCTGAGGAGCTGCTCGCGCGGGTGAAACCAAAGCTCGGCGGCGTGAAGACACCGAAATCGATCGAGTTTTGGGCGGCGATACCCAAAACCAGTGTTGGCAAGACCGACAAGAAGGCCATTCGCGCTGAATTTTGGACCGATGCAGAGCGCGGTGTACATTAAGGGCAGGGACTAATAGGTGCAGACCAGTCCCGTTCTCAAGGACTTGGTGTTGCTCGGTGGTGGCCATAGCCACGTCTCGGTTCTACGGCGTTTCGGCATGCAGCCTATTCCGGGGGTACGGCTAACGCTCATTTGCCGCGAACTGCACACCCCCTACTCGGGCATGCTCCCGGGATTGATCGCCGGGCATTACGAATACGACGACGCGCATATCGACCTCGCGCCGCTGGCGGCCTTTGCGGGCGCCCGTCTGGTGCACGCGAGTGCCGAGGCGCTCGACCCGCAACACCAGTGGGTCTACTGTGGCGAGCGACCCCCGATCTCCTACGATGCCTTATCTATCGACATCGGCATCACGCCCCATATGGCCGTCCCAGGAGCATGCGCCCACGCATTGCCGGTCAAGCCGGTAAGCAATTTTTATGCGCGCTGGCAAGCGCTGCAACGCCGGGTTATGGCTGCCTCTGGGGTGATTCGGATCGGCGTTATCGGCGCAGGCGCGGGCGGCTTCGAGTTATTGTTGGCGCTAAGGTTTCGCCTGTTAGAAGATCTCGCGGCACGCGAAGATCGAGATCTGGAACTTAAGTTCTATTTGATTACCGTCAGCGAGGCGCCCTTAGCGACCCACAATCGACGCGTGCGTGCCCGCTGTCGGCAGGTTTTGGAGGAACTCGGGGTCAGTTGTTATTACGGCGCCGCCGTGGATCAGGTTTGCGCTAACGGGGTGCGCCTCGAGACCGGTGAATCCGTCGCCCTCGATGAAATGCTGTGGGTGACGCATGCGAGTGCTCCTCAGTGGCTTGCCGCTGCCGGGATCGCGACGGATGATGACGGCTTCATTAAAGTTCACGCGAGTTTGCAGTCGCAATCGCACGAGAACATTTTTGCCGCCGGCGATATCGCGAGCGTTGTCGAGCATCCCCGACCCAAAGCCGGTGTGTTCGCGGTACGTCAGGGCCGACCGTTGAGTCTAAACTTGCGACGCTATCTTCTGCGCGAGTCGTTGGTCCCTTATCGACCCCAACGACAATTCTTGAGTTTGATCAGTACCGGGACTCAGCACGCCATTGCCTCCAAGGGGCCCTGGTGCGTCTCGGGGGCTTGGGTGTGGCGGTGGAAAGATTGGATCGACCGGCGCTTTATCGCGAAGTTCTCGACCTTGCCGGCTATGGGCGACACCGCAACGCCTCCGGTGCCGCCGCCACTCCTCGAGGATCCCGAAGCGGCCGAGCTCCTGCACGAGCCGATGCGTTGTGGCGGTTGCGGCGCCAAGCTCGGTGCGGACCTTTTGCGCGCTGCCTTGCAGGAGCTGGAAGTTTACCGCCGCGATGAAGTCGAAGTGGGCTTGAGCGCCGCCGACGATGCCGCGGTGGTGCGCAATCGCGCGAATGAATTCGACGTGCACAGCGTGGACGGTTTTCGGGCTTTCGTCGATGATCCCTATATCTTCGGACAAATCGCGGCCGCCCATGCGCTGAACGACATCTTCGCGATGCAAGCCGAGCCGCGCACCGCGCTTGCCTTAATCACGCTGCCTTTAGGGACACCCAAGAAAATGCGCGATGATCTCGTGCAAGTGATGGCAGGTGCCGTTGCGATCTTGAACCAGGAGCAGACCACGCTGATCGGTGGGCATACCGCTGAAGGCCTCGAATTGAGCGCGAGTTTCGCCGTTAACGGTGCGCTCGCACCCGGTGATTTGCTCGCCCCCAACAACGCCCGTGCGGGTGATCGCGTGATTCTAAGCAAAGCGCTCGGCAGTGGTGTGTTATTTGCTGCTGCAATGCAACAGAAAGCCAAAGGTCGTTGGTTGGCGTCGGCGATACGGAGCATGTTGAATTCCAACCGGCGCGCGGCGGCTTGCTTCGCGAAATATGGTGCGCATGCGCTTACCGATGTAACGGGTTTCGGTTTGCTCGGGCACTTAAAGTCGCTGCTAAGCATGAATGTAAGTGCTCACATACATATCGCGAGCCTGCCACTGCTGAATGGTGTGGCGAGTTTACTGGATGCGGGTATACGCAGCTCTTTGCATGGCCATAATCGCCGTGCGGTAACCGTCGAGGCCTCGGATACGGGGGTGACGGCCATTTGCTTTGATCCCCAGACAGCAGGTGGGCTGTTAGCCACTGTGCCAGCGTCCACGGCGGCTGCATGCGTTGCCGAGCTACATGCCCTGGGTTATGTTGATGCAGCGGATATTGGCTATATTGGCGCTGCCACAACCGAAGTAAGTATTTACTTAGAAACTGATCGTTGAACCTATGACGACCTGTATGGGTGCATCGCGCACCATCATAATAGGGTCTTGAGCGGGACCCCCTCGACTACTAGGGTCAATAGTCTATGAACTATCGTGGACACCCATTTGCGGCCTATGTGCTCATTATAGCGCTCGGCCTTGGCGGCATTGCGCCGGCCAGTGCCGGTCTCGCCGAGGTGCCTGACGATGAGGATGACGATGAGGAAGTCGCGCACGTCATTTCGGGGGAGCGCACGCGTTTTCAGTCCCCGGGGTTTTTCCCTGTCGAACAAGACGACTTACGCCCTGCGGATCAACTCACGCTAGAAATCGCCGCCCGGCCGTTGATCATTGGGGGCGAATTCGAACTAGCGCCTATGTGGCTCGTCGCACCAACACTCGGCGAGCATCACGAAGAAGACCTGGCGCGCGCGGAGGAACTGCTGGTTCTGGAATTCCTTTATCGTCTCTCCGATCGCACGTTGGCGTTTGTCGAAACCGAGCTCGTCTATGAACAAACGTGGTTTGCAGACGACCGCGGTGACGCCTACGCGGCGCGTGGCATCGATCGCAAACAGCATTGGCTATTCATGCAAAATCTGGGCGGTAGTCCGATAAGCGTGCAAGTTGGGCGCCAGAACATCGCGGAGTCACGCGAATGGTGGTGGGATACGGAGTTGGACGCGCTGCGGATTTACGCTGACGGTGAGACATGGCAGGCGGAATTTTCCTTAGCTGAAGAACTCGGTGCGGCCAGCACTATCGATGGGTTTGAATCTCAGCACCAAGACGTCCTACGTTTAATCGCACAAGTCAAATGGCGCTGGGCCGAGCGCCACTGGTTGGAACTGTTTCTGCTGCGCCACTACGATCACTCAGATCATCATCGAATCGGCGCGCAACTAGCGGAGCGGCGCGCAGATGCTGCTGATGCGGATTTGTTGTGGCTAGGGTTTCGCCAAGCGGGTGGTTTTAAATTGGCGCGTTTCGGTTACATCTATTACTGGACCGACATCGGTATCGTTGATGGTGAACAGACCATTCACGAGTTTGAGTCTGTGAATGAAAAGTCGCTCATCGTGCGCGATATTCGTCGTCGGGAAGTAAGTGCTTGGGCTATCGACAGCGGTTTTACTTGGCGCACGCCCTTGCCGGACGATCCGGCGCTTAGTTTTGCAATTGCCGTTGGCTCTGGGGATTCCTCGCCCGAGTCCGGTCGTAGTCATGCCTATCAGCAAACACAGTTGCACGACAACAACGGCAAGTTTCTGGGCGTCGATCGCTTTCACTACTACGGTGAATTCCTTCAACCAGAGTTGTCAAATTTGATGGTGTCTACTGTTTCGGTGGGCATCGGAATTTTGGAAGATAGTTCTATAGAACTTGCTTATCACGCTTATCGACAGCTGCACGCTAACGACTTTATGCGCAATGCGCGCCTCGACACCGAGCCGCTGGGGGTCGACACGGATATCGGCGACGCGCTAGATCTCGTCATTGGAATTGAGGAATCCGTGCACTATGAGATGGAGCTGATCCTGTCCGCTTTTCGAGCCGGACGCGCTTTCGGGACGCGCCATGGTGAGTACTCCGGCAGTGTGCAGTTTAAGTTTAACTACAATTTCTGACCCCAATTATTATCGAACCATCAGCGTGGTGACATAGGAGGCTAGACGCATAGAGCTCAGTAAGGCGAAGCAATCGTTAACCGAAAATAGCCGGGCAGATAGGGTAGAATCAGATAACGTGGCAAGCAGCATCAATTTACCCTAACCTGGATATTGCACGAGGCGCCCAGACGAACCTTTCCTGCGTCATCATCCGCGATCCACGTGTAATATTCGGACTAAAGACGATGGACATTTCGGCGCTAGTATTCGATAGTGCGTTACGTTTTTTACAGATGCGAGATAGCTAGCCAAGAAAACTGATGGGAACTGATGTGAGCGATTTCGAACGGCAATTGCAGAAAATTAAATCGGGAAACGGTTTCATCGCAGCTCTAGACCAGAGCGGGGGAAGCACGCCCAAAGCATTGAAACTTTACGGCGTCGATGAAAACGCTTGGCGCAACGACGAGGAAATGTTTGCAATCGTGCATGAAATGCGCACCCGAATTATTACTAGCCCGAGTTTTTCGGATGATCGCATTCTCGGTGCTATTTTGTTTGAAAATACGATGGATCGCGACATCGGCGGTAAGGCGACGGCAGACTACTTATGGGAAGAAAAAGGCGTTGTACCATTTTTGAAAATCGACAAAGGACTTGCCGATGAGAACGATGGGGTGCAATTGATGAAGCCGATCCCTGACCTGGAGGCCTTGCTCCAAAAAGCAAAGTCGAAAAATATCTTCGGCACAAAAATGCGTTCGGTGATCAAACAAGCAAGCGCAAGCGGCATTGAAGCAATCGTCAAACAGCAGTTCGAACTCGGCCGGCAGATTGTCACAGCCGGCTTAGTACCGATCATTGAACCCGAAATCGATATTCACTGTCCGAAAAAAGCCGCGGCGGAAGCGCTTCTGAAAGCTGCGATATTAGCCGAGCTAAATCAGCTCGGTCCGCAAGAATTCGTAATGTTGAAGCTGACCTTGCCGGAGCAAGGCAATTTCTATGCAGACTGTGTAGCGCATCCTAACGTCGTTAAAGTTGTTGCCCTTTCGGGGGGATATAGCCGCGAAGAGGCGAACACGAAGCTCGCGCGTAACAAGGATGTGGTTGCGAGCTTTTCCCGCGCGCTCGCGGAGGGCTTACGGGCGCAGCAATCGGATGATGAATTCAACGCCACCATCGGCGCTTCGATCGAGAGTATTTATCAGGCATCTATTAGCTAGCACGATATAGTTCGGCGCGGCAAGAATGTAGTGCCTATGTCGGCATGATCATCGTTCGGTTCTCGCCCATAACCGAAACAACCCAACAATAGCCGGGAAGAAAAACAAAATCGCCGACGGTAGTGGTACCGCGGTGAGCGCGGTTAAATATCCAGTGCCATCGTAGATCGAGGTGCCGTCGACGGCGCGTTCAACGATCCGGAACTGACCGTAGACTGGGTCGCCTAATGTGGGCGGAACGCGCACATAGTCGGCGCTCGAGTACAAATTTTCATTGAAGCTGCGGGCCGCGACCGCGATAAACACGCCACCCCCTGTGTAGTAGTCGTCATCTCCGCTCGGGTTGTTGCCGCCAACAAGCGCGTTCGTTGGCCATGCATTAATGCCCCAATCATCGTATAAATTACCGACGTCGAATAGGGACGATTGGCCAAATAAGCCGTTGAATACTGCGGAGCCCGCCGCGCTTTGGGGGGCATTATCGACGATATCCATGCGCAGTTGGCGGCTATCTGCGTATTGATTTCCGTTAGCATTAATGGTCGCTTCATAAGCTTGTCCGAAAAACCAACAGCTATATTCTAGGCTGTCACCGCCGCAAAATTGACCTTCCGCGCTGCTGTCACCATAAGTGACGGAGCCAGAAACAACGGCGCCCGGCTGCATGTTCGCTAATGACCCTGTCTGCTGGTCGTTGACGAAAACCACGGTGCCTTCGAATTGAATTTGTGCTCCAAGCGCGATGTCGGCGATAACGAGCAAGCTCGTCGCAAAAACGAGCCTCATCTTCAGTCCAATCATGTCTCTTCCCTAGTTTTGCGGAGATTTGGCACCAGGATCGCGGACACATTGCTCGCGGTGCGCTTTTGCGGGATGCAATCCCCAATCTTCGTTAGTGAGGTGTTATTCAATTCTATGGTATTTCTCTGCTACGCGCGCTGCCAAGGTCGTTGAGGGCCATGCGGCGTGGCGCTGCTTTAGCGTGTGACGTTTCAGCGCGAACTCAACGTTGCCATAGCGCTGGTAATTTTTTGGCTAACCAATTGCACAGCGCGGCGTTAACTTCGACTGGTTTTTCTTGTGCCATCCAATGGCCGGAAGCGATCTCTACTTCGGTTAAATTTCGGCACAGACCTCGCATGGGTTCCGCAAGCCGAGAGTTAATGGTTTCGCACACATAGTCATAGCGCGCGGCCATAAACAAGGCGGGCAGCTCGACCACCCCGTCGTTAACCGCTTTTGCGGTGAACGCGATATTAGCAGCGTGATTCAGGTAATAAGAATCCGGCCCAAAAAAACTGTTACGCGTTAAGGCCTCTGTATAGGCGTGCAAGTCGGCGCGCGTAACGACGCTGGCATCCATCGCAAGATCGGGTGCCTCAGGCAGACCCCCAAACCAACCGCCATCGGCGCGCACGCTTGATGTCAGCGCCGGTTGGTCGGCATCGGCTGGGTTACCACTGCGAAACAACAGTTTTACGGTATTGAAAATGTTGGCTTCCAGGAAGGCTTGCGCTGCCGCAAAGTTCTCTTCATAGAAATACATGTAATCCCATTGTCCGGCTGGATACTTGTCGAGGGGATAAACGTTGCGATCGACTGACTCTACGAGGTATTCAAGCCCGCGCTCGATCGTCGCATAGGGCACGCACAAGCTCGCAACACCCTGGCAGCGCTCGGGATAGTGGTTCGCGATGCTCCACGCCACGGGGCTGCCCCAATCGTGGCCAACCCACACCGCGCGTTCTAGAGCGAGCGCATCGTGCAGATCGATCATGTCGCTGACGACCGATTCCAAAGCATAGTCCCCGTGATGCGCATAGACCGTCGAGCGCCCGTAGCCGCGTAAGTCTGGCGCGATCGCACGAAAGCCGAGTCCCCCAAAAACGGGCAACTGATGTCGCCAACTCAAAGAGAGTTCAGGCCAGCCGTGGAGAAAGATGATCGGAGAACCTTCGCTAGGTCCGGCCGCGAGATAAAAACTGGTGTGCTCACCCGTGCGCACGGCGTGTTCGGTAATCGTCATCAAGGAATGCGTTTGCGCCATGGATCGCTCTCAGCCGTCGTCAAGCGAGGCTAACATTAGGCACCGTCGCATCTCGAGATTCAAGATCGCAGCATCTCCGCGTGACGACACACTCCCGCATGATACCAAAAGGCTATATCAGTCCCGATGGGGCACGCGCACTGCGGATGCTGGTGACGCATCTGGCCCCGCCACGACCGCGGGCGGTTATGCGCGGGCGACGCGCGTTTCGGGGGATTCTAGAGATCGATGTTGGGCTGCGCGCCCTGCCCCAACGCGGCGCGATAACTGCACAACACGTGCCGGTTCTAACGTCTGGTCGAGTTCTCAAATTGAAATTGAAGGGCCGTAACAATTCGCGACACAACGAATAAGCACCACGGCTGGTAGTGTCTGAGCCGCCAGGGGCCGGATAACGATGCGGTGAGCATAGGACGCTCGACTGAGCTACGGATTCATGCAAGGCGATTTCCAACCCGACAGTATAAAATTTAAACACCGTAACCTATTGATTTTAATAGATGTTAAGGGAGCGTTTAGCTTAATGCCCAGCTTTGGTGTTAAAATTCTTTACACTGAAATTATGATTTCCAATGAGATGCCGCATTGGTGGCTCTATGTCATTGTTAATTACAGCAAAATCGAGCCGCAGTGTTTATTGGCATTGATATTGCTTCTCACACCACCGTGTGCAGGAACGTATGCTAACTACGGATCCATATGCGCTAAACCCAAGAAATCGATGCTTAAAATCGATATGCAACCAAAGGAGCAGACGTGATTAACTTTAAGACGATTAAGCCCATTGTGGCTGCCTTCGCGCTGACCTGCGCAGCGAATGTAGGCGCAGTACCTTTCACTAGCGACGGCGTGTGGACAGGCTTGGATGGCAACCCGAGTGGCGCTACCGTGGGTTTGAACACGAACCACGTGCAGTGGGGCGAGCCGTTCGGAAGTTCGAATGCAGGCCCCAGCGGCTACATTTTTGATGGACGTGATCCCGGCGAAGCGCCGCTTGACGGCACTTTGTTCGATATCGGTGATTTCACGCATGAGAACTTTACGATTAACCTCCCATCCATTACCGGCGCTGATTTAGACCTCAGCTTGGATTTTGGTACGGGTAATCAGACTTTTGGCTACTTCTTCGAACATGTAGAAACCCCCAATGACGCGGATCCGTGTGCGGAGGGTGGTAGTAATCCCTGTCCGGATAAAGTATCCATTCCGGATGCTGCCTCTAGCAGCCCGGTTACGATCGATGGAAATGATTATATTTTGGAAATTGCCGGATTCAGCCAGGACGGCGGCGCTAACGTAGTCTCTGAGTTCTTAACGGAAGAAGGCCAGCCGAATGTCGCAACTTTATATGCGCGACTGGTCTTGGTGCCCCAGCCGGTGCCGGAACCTTCTGTGCTGGCGCTCTTAGCGACTGGCCTCTTAGGCGCCTGGCGCCTCGGCGGCCGCCGGCGTGCTTAATTGAATTAGCGTGGCTCAGTAGAGCGCGGCGAAGCTAGATTCAATTAATCAGCTTTTGTTGAAATGGGGTCCTTCGGGACCCCATTTTTTTTCTGTGCTGGGTAAGAGCTATTCCGCCAGAAAAATTACCTTCACCAGCCGCCTGCGGAGGTTTAAGCTCCCGCTCGCAAGGGTGCGGAGAACAAGAGGTCAGCAACGTTGCAGTAGATTGCCGCTGGAACGCGACTCTGCTATTGATGGTACACGGCGTGTTAAGCGGCGTTGGTTCGTCTCGTCGGTACCTATTGGGCGGCGTTAGGATCACAGTCCCCAGTCGCATATTTTCGCAACAAGCATCTAGCGTGTGTGTTGGTGCCCGAAGTCGAGACGTGTGCGTCGGTAGACTGCGGGGCTCTTTGCGTGTGGTGACGGCGGTTTGCTATGGTTGCCCCGTCAAGGGCACACCCGCTGGACACGACGTGAGGCGTTACGGTTATGGAATTAATTTTGATGAACGAGTGCAAATCCCGGCTAGAAAAGCAGTGCATCACATAGTTCTGATCTTTTGGGAAGGGTGGCGATGACGAGGTCGAAGACAAGGCGCTCGCACCGCCGCCGCCGCCGCCGGCAGCTCAAACGGATCCGTAGCGGTGTGCTGGTGCTTGCGGTTGCCGCAGCGCTGTTTTTCTTGTGGTCGCGCGACCGGCAGACAGATCCTTCCGGTACCTTAGAGGCGGCACAGGAGGCAGTGGCCGCTGGCGACTATCGCACTGCCACTGTAAATCTGAAATCCTTATTACAGCAAAACCCTAATCAAGCGAACATACGCCACGAGCTCGGGCGCACCTACTTGCTCGCCGGGCAAGCCGAAGCCGCGCTTAAAGAACTCGAACAAGCTCGTGAGCTCGGAACCCGTGGAGAGGCGTTCGAGCAAGACTTCGTGGAAGCACTTATTGCGAGCGGCGATCACGAACGCGCGCTGAGTCAACTTGCTATTCACGCTACAAGTTCGGGCGATGCGCGCTGGACGGTATTGCAGAGCATGGCCGATTTAGCGCTCGGTCGCCTTGAGCAAGCGCAGCAAGGGTTTCGTGAAGTGTTGCGCATAGATCCGACGGCGCGCAAGGCCCAGATAGGTCTCGCACACACGGAGCACGCACTGGGCAATGCTGATGGTGCGGCTGAGGCGATCGCCGCCGCGTTGGCGACGAGCCCGGGCGATACCGCGCTGTTAAATTTCAAAGGGCAACTCGAACTCGAGCGAAAAGACTTTCTCGCAGCGCAAACTACCTATGCCGCGATCCTGGATCACGCACCCCAGTCTCACCAAGCACGCCTAGGCTTGCTACGGGCCCAAATCGGAAATCATGATTGGTCGGCGGCTGACACGACGCTCGGAGAACTCGACCCGCGGTCAGAAGCGGAACCGCGAGTACTGTATTTACGGGCGCTATTGCATCAAGGACGTGGAGAGCCGCAGGTCGCCTTGGAAATTTTGAAACGGTTGTTGCAGATCGCGCCGAAACATCGCGATAGCCTGCGTATGGCGGCTATTCTCAGCGTCGAATCCAATAATCATGCTGCCGCCGAAGAGTATGCGAACCGTTTGCTTGAGATTGCACCAGGGGATGAAGCAACACGTCGTTTTCTCGGCGCTCTCCATTTGGCTGCCGGCCGCCTTCAGCCCGGGATGAAGGAGCTCGAACTTAACGAAAGCTCCATAGAACAACAGACCGACGCCAATTTGCTCATGTTACTTGGCGCGGCGTATATGAAAAACAATGAAATCGAGCTTGGTCAAAAGAGTCTAGAACGCGCGAACGCCTTAGGAAAAGATAGCCCAGCCTTAAAAGCCCGCTTGGCTTTAGCGAAGATCACCGCAGGGGACACCGAGAGGGGCCTTGTTGACCTCGAACAACTTGCACGAGATGACCCGGGAAATTCTTTCAGTGAAACTCTATTTGTGCTCGCCGCGCTACTAAAGAAGGACCTCGGCGTTGCCCTAGAGCGTGCTGAGAAGTTTGCGCAACAAAGTCCACAAAATCCGGTTGCGATTAACATCTTGGGTTTTGTGCAGGAAGCACGTGGTAATTTTGATGCCGCAACGGACGCCTATCACAGGGCTTTGGCGTACAACGACTTATTTCATCCGGCGCGCCTAAATCTTGCCCGTGTGGCCCTAAAAAATAACGATCAGATCACCGCAAATTCCCATTTTCTAGACATCATCGAGCGAACGCCCAGTCATGAACAGGCGCTGTTGGCTTTGGCGCGCCTGAAACTTCTAGAGCAAAACCCGAGAGAGGCAATGCGGTTGGCAGAAAGCGCGGTGGAACAAAATCCCAGTTCTTTGCGACCGTTGTTGGTTGTTTCGAAGTTGCGCCAATACTTCGGTCGCTACAGAGAAGCACTTGAATTTGCCGACAAAGCATATGAGCTGTCGCCGTCCGAGCCGGCCGCTCAATTACGCCTAGTGCGCGCCGGGTTATTGGCAAATGAATCGGCGCGCGGGCAAAAAGCGTTACGTGATTTGAAAGCACGTTTCCCGGAATCCATAGATGTCGCTAAACTTGAATTGGAAATGCTCGCTGCACAGGGCAATCACGCTGAAGCAGAGAAGAAGGTCAACGACTTGCTGTTACGCAAACCCCGCGATCCAGAAGTAAATATCGCGGCGGGTCGCCTAGCCATAAATCGTGGCGATACTAATACTGCTCATCTGATCGCCGACCAAATTACCGAGGATCTTGGTCTTGCGGTTGCCGGGCATGAATTGCGTGGCGACGCTTATGTCGTAGAGGAGAATTGGACCAAGGCGCATGAAACGTACGTGACGGCCTATGAGGCTAAACCTTCACCGCGACTGTTGTTGAAATTAGCATCCACGGACAAGCAACTCGGAAATGATCCAGGTTCACGTTTTGAGAGCTGGTTGCGCCAGCGGCCACACGACACGGAAATTCGCCTTACCTACGCCGCCTTGCTACAAGAACGCAAACAGACGGCCGCAGCGATAGGACAATACGAGAAAGTGCTTGAGCAGGCGCCTGACAATGCGGCGACCTTGAATAATCTCGCGTGGCTATATTCGGAAACAGGTGATGCGAGAGCGATGGATTCGGCACTAAAGGCGCGTGAAATAGCGCCCGAAAGCCCCGAAATCATGGATACATACGGTTGGATGCTGCTCAAAGAAGGCCGCTTCGAACAAGCCGGGATCATGTTGCAGCGGGCCGCGGAGCGTTTACCCCGTAACCTCGATATCAAATTTCACCTAGCCGTGCTTTACGTCAAGACCGGGCAACAGCAATCCGCGCGCTCATTGCTCGACGACATCCTAAAACCGGGTATTGAATTCGAGAGCCGACCGGACGCCGAGCGCTTACTGGCATCATTAGGCCCCGCGACAAACTAGGCTCGGATATTGCGTGAGGACTGCGGGGATTAGAATAGCGCGGCATCAAATTCAGCGTTTCAGAACTGTGAGGAGCAGGAGATTTGCATGCCGGCGATGAATCACGACCTACTCTCGTTGAGGCGCCCTATTTTATTTCCCCATAGCGAGGTTCGCGTCCAGACACAAATGCGTCGATGCCCTCCTTAAAGTAGCCGGCGTCGGCGCACAAGATTTGACCGCGGTCTTCCATCGTCACGGCCGCTTCCAAGCTCGGTGCGTCGACTGCAAAACGCAAGCCTTCTTTGGTCATGCGCAAACCCATCGGCGAGGTTTTTAACATGTCTGCGGCCATTGCGCGGCCACGCGCCTCTAACTGTGAACGATCTGTGACCTCCGATATTAGTCCGATCGCGAGCGCCCGATCGGCTCCGACAAAGCGACCCGTCATCATCATTTCTGCGGCAACCGATTGGCCGACACAGCGGGGCAGGAAATAACTGATCCCGACATCGCAGCCGGTAAGCCCGACCTTGATCATGGCGACATTAAATTTCACGTTTTCACTGGCGATGCGTACGTCACTTGCGAGCGCAAACGCGAGACCACCACCAGTCGCCGCGCCATGCGCGAGGCATATAATTGCTTGCGGACAACGACGCATGCGTATAAATACTTCGCTGACCTGGCGCTGCGTGCGCATACCCGTGATCGCACCTTGATTCACCTGATCAGCGTCTTTTAAATCGTAGCCGGCACAAAAGGCGCGCCCGGCACCGCGTAAAATGACGACCCGAACATCGTCATTGTACTGCAAGTTCGCAAAGTAATCTTGCAGTTCATCGCACATTTGCGGACTAATCGCATTCAGTTGTTGCGGTCGATTCAAGCATAGCCATGCGATAGCGCCATCGTGTTTAATATCTATCGTTGTGTAGTGCATAAGATCCTACTTACTTAGGCCCATAAGCGAGAAATACATTGCCCGGCATGCCGAACAAACCATAGCCGGAGCTAAAGTAAACCCAACCATCGACAACGGTAGCGCCGGCACCTTTGATCGAACCCCCGTGTGCGACCACACCGTTAACGGTTTCGTAGTTACCCTTGGTATCGACGTCCCAGATAATTTTGCCGGTCTCGGTATCATAGGCGCGCATGTGGCCGTCCATAGAAGCAGAGAACACAACACCTGGAATTAGCGTGGCTGCGGCGGGTTGACCAGCGTTACAGCCATTGATTTCAAGGCAATCCGGCGCTGGCGTAGGCGTGTTCCAGACTTCAGCGCCATCCGCGAACTTTAGTTTAAAAATCCCACCGGCGTGTCCCGGTGTTTGACGCGTTTCCCACACGTCTGAGATCGGCACGTAAATATGTTCATCGTCGGCGGCGAAACCCCACTCGATGCCGCCTAGAACACCTCCCGGTGACAAGCGTTTTTGCCACTGAATTTCGCCGTTGTTGTCGGGATCGATGGCGTGCATGACCCCTGATTTTTGCCCAGCGAGCAGAAGTCGTTTGCCATTGGGTAAGGTGCGTAGGATCGCGGAGGATCCAAAATCGACATCGGGGCCGCAGCCCTCTTTAGAGACTGGATCGGCATTCGGCGCAACACAGGCTGCGGTGAACGCATCATCGGCGGTCATTTGTTTGTGCCACCTAATTGCACCGGTGGCGAGATCTAGCGCGACGACAGCGTCGCTGGTATCTGCCGCGGGCGCGGAATAAGAATCACCGGTCGTCACATAGAGCGCACCTGCTTTGAGGTCGATGGTCGGCTGCGACCACACTGCCGCGCCCGATGGGCCCCACAATTGGACGCCGGAGGTGAGTTTTTTGGTCTTAACCGGTTTTTGAGGAATTACGTAACTTTTCCACTTTCGGGTGCCGCCTTCGGCCGCGTAGGCCGCCACGCTACCGCGAAAAGTACAGCACTCATAGTGCGCCGATCCGCCCGCCAGCTCCTCAAAGGAAGCGAGCCCCACATACAGAGTGCCGTCGTGCAAATAGGGAGACGAGGTGATCATTGCCCAGGGGTGATCATCGGCACGATCTTTCCAAATCAACTTGCCAGTGTTGGCGTCCACAGCATAGAGCCAAGCTTTGCGATCGCCCGCGTAGAGTCCGATGGAGCCATCCTTACGCGGCGCGACGATAATTGCGGCTCTTACTTCGGCTTCGGTATCGAACTTCCAGTGCGCGCAACCTCGGTAACGGTCGAGTGAGTAGATAGCGCCGTTAGGAGAACCGATAAAGATGCGGTCGCCGAGCACGGCGGGCTGCGTCGTTGTTGTGGTCGCCCCGACGTGTCCAAATGACCACTTAAGTTCGAGCTCGGTGAGATCCGCCGCGCTCAATCCAGCTTGTGCAGTGGGTTGTGCGTGGGTGTTATCTGGGTCTAAGCCCCAGCCGATCCAACGTGGCTTGTCAAAATCTGCCTTTGTTACCGGCTTTGACACCTCACACATCGTAAGCTGTTCGGCGAGTTTTTCTTCTCTGACTGAACCCCAGGGTATTTCGGAGAGATAGATCGCGAGCGCACGTTTTTCGAGTTCCGAGAGGGCGGCAGCTTGCAAAGCCATAAGGCCGGACGTCTGTGTTTGGAGAATTCTTTCCGGCGGAATTTTCGCAAGTTGTTCTCGCGAGGGTGCACGCGCAATAGGCGGCGTGCCATGGCAGCTAACGCAGGCGTTTTCAAACGCGTTTTTGCCGATTGCGCGATCCTCATTCGCCACACTCGGCAACCACCATATTGCAACAAGCATCCCAATGATGCATTTTTCGTAGTGCGGACTTCGCATCGTTAAAGGCCTCCCAGCAGCGCTCGATGAGTTTCAGGGCGGGATTACCGCCGCATTCAACTCGCGGCGCGTATCGAATCACCATACAAAAAAAACCCACACAGGCAAAGCAGCACGGAGCCGGTGACTGTTTGCCCGCAACGTGGTCGCTTATGCTCGCCTTACGCGTATGACGCGGGGCGTCTGCGTGGACGAGTATGCATTTGATTTATGGAAAAGAAGTAGCCGATTTGCTCGGCATGCCGCATAACATCACCTAGGCCGCTTTGTTACCCGTTGCTTACCTCAAGGGCGGCGACTTGAAACCCGCCAATAGCTTATCATCAGCTGATGTCAGCTATTGGAATAGTTGGGCTTGATAGTAACGAGCGCGCGAGCTTCGTGCTAGCATAAAGCGCATGCGCTTTAATCGCACATTAATCGCAATCTTACTAGTATGCGGATTCGCAGTCCGCGCGTTGGTGCCGGCGGGCTATATGTTGGCGTCGCCTCCGCAAATGTTCGGTTTCACGCTCGCGCTCTGTCCGCTACAAAATTCGAACATCGATTTATCGCGGCTCGATTCGTTTAATGCTGCACAGCATAAATCGCACCACGGTCACCATGATGACAACGGTGATCATGACAGCGATAGTTCGGGGCGGCTTGCCGTTACCCAGCTTTGTAGCTGGTGGCAGGAAAGCGCGCAACCATTAGGCGCGTTAGGATCTGCGAATGCGAATCCGCTGTTCGCGCACGAAACCCTAAAGCCGCTACAGCAGATCACATCTTTCGCGCCGCAGTTTCCCCGTGGCCACGCTTTTCCGCGCGCACCACCGTTGGCATAAGCTCTCCAAACGAATCCTAACACCAGGAGAACTGGTCGATTTCGCTGTGCTTCGTCAGCACGGCGTAGCGTAAATATTTCTGGAGGCCGTTATGCAACGCGGTTATCCGCTAGGCGTCGTAATCTGGGTTTTTACGACGCATTGTTTCTATGCTTGGGCAATCGAAACATTGCCCGAGATTGTTGTCATCGGTCAGGGGACTTATGCCGAGCACCACTATAACGTAACGCGCGACGACATCGATCCGACCGCCACTGATGCAAATGTATTGATGCAGCGGATCCCGGGAGGCGCGAGCAACAATAATGGCCCGTTGAGCGGTCAGCTTCAGTACCGAGGTTTGTTTGGTCCCCGAGTAAATACCACCATCAACGGTACGGCGGTGCATCCGGGTGGTCCCAATTGGATGGATCCGCCGTTGCACTATGCTCCCGCGGCGCTCGTCGACAGATTTTCATTCCGGCGCGGTATCGCCGCGATCAGCGACGGTATGGGGATAGGTGGCATCGGGCATGTGGAACTCAAACGGTCGAACTACGCAATTACGGGCCGCCAGTTCCAGGGAGAGCTGTCGCTGGGCGGACATTCCGTTGATGACGGTTACAATATCGCCGCGATGCTAGGGCTTGCGAATCCTACCCACCGTGCTCATGTACTGTTTGCGCGCGACGACGGTGACAATGCCGATTATGGCAGCGGTGAGATCGCGGCGACGCAGTACGAGCGTGATTTCTACGGACTCGGCTACGGTCTGCGGCGTGGCCCTCACGAGCTGAGCATCGACTATCACTATATCGATAGTGGTCTGTCCGGTAACCCTGTCTTGCCGTTAGACATGGAATTTTTTGATACCGAAATCCTGCGCACGACTTATATGGGCACTGTCGCTGGTTTCGCTCTGGAAGCGCACCTCTATTTTGTCGATATCGCGCATCGTATGAATAATTTTTCTTTGCGCACGACGCCTGATTTTTCCAGCCTACCGTTGGCGCCATTTGCCGGTGACGACAAACGCGCCGTCGATGTAGAGGGAGAAACGCTAGGTTTTAGTTTCGCCGCGCGCTACCCAACAACCGCCGGTATGATGCACGTAGGTTTCGAGGGTTTCATGGATGAAAATGCCGCGACATTACGGGATCCAGACGTGCCCGCGTTTTTCGTCGCAAATTTTAACGACGTTGAGATCGATGTTTATAGCATTTACGGCGAATGGCAAGGTGATGTCAGCACGCGCGTCAGCTTGACCTTGGGAGTTCGTTACGTACGCACCGAAGCGGACGCCGGTCTGGTCGACGCCCAACCCGCGCAAGTTGCGGATGCGAATCCTGCGATGTGCACTCGTGCCGTGTCACTGCCGCCCCCATGCGCGGTACGGGTGTTGCGCGATCGTTTTAATGGCCAAGACTTGTCACATCACGACGACGAAGTCGAATGGCTTGCGCGGATGACGTACTATTGGCAAAAAAACGTGAGCGCCGAACTTGCCTTCGCGCGCAAGACGCGTGCGCCAAGCTATCCCGAACGTTACTTGTGGATCCCGCTAGAGATCAACAGCGGCCTTGGTGACGGTAATAATTACGTCGGACAGCTTGACTTAGAAGCAGAAGTTGCTCATCAAGTAGAGATTGCGGTTGACTGGCGTGGCGAACAAGCTTATTTTTCGCCACGGATTTTTTATCATCGCATCGACGACTACATACAGGGCGTGCCGGTGACGATGAGTCCGACGAATATGCCGATCATCGGGGTTAGTCGCAACGCAAACGGTGACGCCACGCCACTACAATTTTCGAACGTCGAGGCAGAACTCTACGGCATCGATTTCTTAGCGGGACTAGATCTTCCCGGTAATTTCCGCAGCGATCTGACATTCAGTATCGTGCGTGGTAAGCGGCGGGATATTGACGATAACTTATTCAGAATCGCCCCGCCCACGCTGAGAGCGTCGCTAGCTTACCACCAGCGCCAATGGTTCGTTCAGCTTGAAAGCGTGGTCACTGCGCGCCAGGACCACATATCGCGCACAAACACTGAAGATCCGGGCAATGTCAATAACACCAGCGCGGAAACGCCGGGCCACGTGGTGCTCAATTTGCGGGGGCAGTATCGTTTCGATAACGGACTGCGACTCAGTGCCGGCGTCGAGAATTTGTTAGATAAAACTTACCGCGACCATTTGGCCGGTTTTAACCGGGTCCTCGACAGCGACGCTCCGCGAGGGCAGCGGCTTTTTGGACGCGGAATCAACGCCTATATGTCCATTGCTTATTCTTGGTAGCGATTACGATGCAACACGCCGGAGACGATAGTCGAGGCGCGGGAAATGCACATTAACGGACCCAGTCTGCGGCGCTTGCGTGCGGATCACGATGCGCATTTCGCTTAAGCCGACGAGCGTACCCGTGGCGGGCGCTTGTTCGTGTAGCGGTGTGACTGAAACCCGCTCGCCAAGTTTGATGCCTTCGGGTGCGAGATAGCTAGGGTCGTCATCTAGGGGGGCTTGCGGGGTGTTTTCGTTGGCGATGTGGCGTGCGTCTTCGGCAGTCAGTTTAGCGTGGTTGCCGTGACCGATAACGGCAATGCGAGCCATCCACGCTCGGGTAAGTGGTAAGGCGTCGAGCATCGCGTTGGCACCGCCGATCAGATCGAGAAACCACGGCCCAATATAGCAACAAAAATCAGCCAAGCTGGGCTGTGCCCCCAAAATATACTCATGCTGGTGCGAGAGGAGCGCTTCTAGCCAATTGAGCTGCGGTTGCAATTGCACGAGGTTATTGCGTGCGGATGCTTTGACTTGCGCGAGTTCCGGGATCGGCTTGCCATGCAGTTGCGCGCGATCGGCGTGAAAGGATTTCGGAAAACGATCTGCGTGCAAACCTGTTATGTGACGTACTAGAGGCCACATGAATTTCTCTTCAGACCAAGGCCTTAGGCACTCACAAAGCGCTTTGCTGCGCGCCCTTTCAGGGCCCGGAAAAAGACTCGGATGAGAGCGCGTGGCTTCGAGAACTTCAGCGATAAGACGGGTGTCGCAATAGACATCCGCGCCGATTTGCAGCGCGGGCGTGCGGCGGTAACCTGCCGTTAAGAGCGTGTAGTGTGGTTTTGGCGCTGTTGCCGGGATTTCAACAGAAAGCCATGATAGTTTTTTGTAACCCATTATGAGACGTATTTTTTCGGAAAAATTCGAAAAATCGTAATGATGCAATATAAGATCCACAATTAAATTATCGCGATGCTGGGTGGAAAAAGTAGTTCGTTGTTGTGTGTCTCTCGTTTAGACTCACTAAACCACGCTTGCGCCATGATAGGCGCGTTTCGGGCCCATCTGGCCAAGTCAGGGCGCGAGAGAAATTATTATGCCGAGAATCGACGGATCAGTACTGCTCGTAGGTAGCGTGTCCACGAAGGACGCGGAAGAGGCCATGCGGTTTTGTGCCGCAGCGCTCGGTGAACGCCTAAGCCTGTTGTCGGACGGTGAGACAGGATTTCGAAGAATTTGGATAAATTTTCTCGCCTACACGACATATCGCGTCAACGACGCGCTCGAAACCGTTAATCAACCCGAGCCTGTTGATCCCAGTAAGCCAGACGAATGGCGCAAACCTGGCGATGACTGGATACCAAAGGGCTATCACGATCATTGGTTATTCAAGGGCGTCCCGGGCAAGAAAATTCATTTCGAAAAACTGGGGTATGCAGAACACGCGATCGCTTCGTATCAGATTTTTAAACGCTTGCGTGATGAAGGGCTGACTACTGCAGCGCAGCGATTTATGGTCGCAATGCCGATGGCGGAGTCGGCGGTGAGACCGTTCGTGGGAATGCATTCGACCGCAGCGGCAGATTATGAGGCGATGACGGCAGCTTACACCGAAGCGATGGCGCGTGAAATCCTAACGATGTTGCAACACATTCCTTCCTACGACCTGGCTATTCAGTGGGATGTGTGCATGGAAGTTTTGGCGCTCGCTGGTGGCGACGGCCCCTCGACTTTGTTTCCTTGGCGGTTAGCCGCAACGCCTATGGATCGCTGTCTGTCCGCAGTAAGTGAATTTTCCTCCCTGGTCCCAGACGACGTTGCCCTGGGTTTGCATCTATGTTACGGCGATCTCGGGCATCGCCACTTTATCGAGCCGCAAGATTTATCGATAGTAACTCGCCTCGCGAACGAATCCACTACCGCGATCGCGCGGACGCTCGACTTTTGCCATATTCCCGTTCCCAAAGACCGCGCGGACGATGCTTATTTCGAACCGTTACGGGATTGGCCGAGCGCAGCCGGCAAGCTTTATTTGGGCTTAGTACATCATACGGACGGCGTTGAAGGCAGCGCTGCCAGATTGGCTACAGCCAAACGTCATATCGACGGTTTCGGTATCGCAACGGAATGTGGTTTCGGACGGCGTCCGCAAGATACGATGCCGGCGTTAATGAACATTCATCGTGCCCTTGCCGACATGCTGTGATGTAGCGAGGGTTGATGTTTGCATCGCCACGGTAATGAACAAGCGCGATCCCCGGTGGATGATGACCTACATCATCTCTATCCGAGCGCACCGATCTTTGCTTGCACGCCCGTGTGGCTTATCTGCAGCTTCGCAAGTGCAGGCCGTACTTTGAATCGTCGTGGCCCGGCGCTACCGGGATCCACGTACGGACACACCGTCATGGGTGTCGATGTTAGGTTAATGGGAATGGCTCGAAATAATGACATCGATGCTTGCTACGCGTGGATCGATGTCGAGCTCGTCGCGATTGTGCAACACATATGTCGCGCATGCCATGAAAAGAAGTTGTGGTGGCGGAAGCGGTAGGAGTCGAACCCACCAGACGCGCGTTGGACGCATCTCACCGGATTTGAAGTCCGGGCGCCCCACCGGGGGCGACGCGCTTCCGTATATGATGGTAGCAATAATCTAGGAGCGGTATCTTAGTTTTACTTGGTAGCATGCAATCATTTGATTTAAATATTGTTTTTCGGTCACGACTGCCAGCCTCCGGACGCGGCGCTTAGGCCTAGGGGACGGGGCCGCGTCGCGTTAAGGCGTGCTAATTCGATCTTCCGCCGTCAAAAATATCGTGCGCAACCGCTACTCGTGAGCAGTAGTGATAATTGGGCACGCGCCGGATCAGGTAAACGTTTGTAGCAATGCAACAAATACTCGTAGCACTTTTTCTGGTAGCGGTAGGGTTCTTGCTGGAAGCGTTGAGCGTCGATCTCGAGGCTCAGCATGGCGTCGCCGTGCTCGATCGCGACACGGTTGGCGTGCAAGAACGGCAAATAGTGTTTGCCGGCGAGATGGCATAATTTCGTGACGACGGCCGGCGGTTTGGTAACATCAAAATCCCATTGACCGTCGACACCGGAGGTATCGTCGAGACGCCGCACCCAATGCAGTGTGCGTGGTGCTTTGCTCATCAGAATTGCCATAGGCGTGGGATCGCGTGCGAGGGTCGCGAGCTGCCCATAAAGGGCGAAATCAGCGAGTGATGGCCGGGTACCAAACAGGAATCGATCGGTCGCGACGAAATCTTCGAGTATGCCGATTAACTGCACGAAGAATGATTCTAGTAGTGGGGCGTTTTGCGGTGTACACCCCACCATTGGCATGCGCGATATCTGTCGCTTCATGAACGCCTCGGCTTTGTGCGCGAGTTCATCATGCGCTAAATGTGGGTGGGCATCATCCATGACCCACGTTGCGCCGCTTTTTTGATCGCGCGCATTGCCGAAACGATAGTGAAACAAGCTCTTCGACAACCATTCGTCGGCCAGATCTTCAATCAAGTCGCACAAAAAGCGTGCCGCGGGATCGGGCGGGAGCACCGATCGTGCTTCGGGGTGACGTAATTCGAGTTCGCGAATAATCGGCGTACTGTCGGTGTAGTACTCGCCGTCCAAGAATTGCACGACGGGCATGATCAGGGGGCGTACCTTGGCCGTCTCGGCGTAGAATTGCGGCATGCGTGCGACCCATAGATGTGGTAGTCGTCGGTAGCGCATCACGGCGCGAACTTTGACTGCATAGGGTGAGGATTCAATGCCGATGACGCGATAAAATTTGTTCATGACTTCAACACCACCTCAGCGGGTTTCAGCAGCCGTCGTGTTTGGCCATTTCGGTAGGTAAAGCCGATACGGTCGAAGTATTCAAGGATTTCAATCGCAGCATTGCGACCAATACCGGCCTTGTTTTTGTATTCCGCCGCACTGAAGTTTTGTGCAGCATTGTGCTCTGCGGCACGCTCAGCGACACGCGCGAGTTCACCGATAGTCACCGGTAGGAAAAATCGCGTCTCGCTCACTCGAATAAGTTGCCCTTCACTCGCACAGCGTTGCATAAAATCGACGAGCCTGTCGAAGTTTAAATCGAGCTGTTTCGCAACATCGCGTACCACCGGTACTTTAGGCGCGGAGTCCAGCAGTAGCTTTTCAAGGCGTTGCCACAAGGCTTCATCTGCAGGTCGCCGCGTCGCGCGGTGGTGTGGTAGACGTAGCGCAGTGCCATCTGAGACGAGCGCTCCGTTGGCAAGCATCTCGGTGACTAAGGCGGTAAATATATCAGGCGGTAGCCGTTCGCTGAGCATGTGTTTAAGTTCGTTTTCTCGTGCCCCGACGCGGTCCGAATTGGCTCCGTGCCACTGCGCAAGCCCCGCACGAAGCAGACCTTGTAGTGTCGTCCATCGTTCGGGACTGAAAGCGCGTTGTCCACGACGCGTCTCAACCACCTCGGTGGGCGCGCCGTTTAACAAAGCGGTGCGCGCGTGCTTATCCAAATTCCAACTTTGCGCAAAACGATCGATGTCCACGCCGAGCGGCGTTTGGTTTAGCATAGTGGACAGCGCGTGCTCTGGTTCATCGGTGTCGAGCGCCTGCAATTGCGCGAGGCGTTCGGGGCGATGAGCGCCACGCGTAGGAGGCAAGGGATCGAGTATTACACCACCACCGATCGTTCGTTGCGCGGCTTGATCGCGAATAATGACCCGGTCGTAGTGCACCCCGTGCACGGGACGATCTAAACTGAGTTGAATTAGACCCGACTCGCCGGGTGCTATCGTGGCTTCACCGAGAACTACCATGCGACCCGTGACATCGATCGCACCGATGTGGACATGTACTGACGCGCGTTTGGTGAGGGGGCGGATCTCGGTCGCCAAAACATTGACGCGTACGTCTAGGCGGGTAGTACAAAAACACACACCGGGTGCCACGATCCAGTCCCCGCGGTGAATGTCGTCACCACGTAGATCGATGCCCGCTATGTTTAGTGCGCAGCGCTGGCCGCTTTGAGCTTCGTGGGCTTCGCAGTCGTGAACACGTATGCCGCGCACGCGCACCGCCGTGCTGGTTGAGGCGAGCTGCAGTTGCTCGCCGACTTGGGTACGTCCCGAGAACACCGTTCCGGTTACCACCCGCCCGACGCCTGGCAAGACAAAATTGCGATCGATCGCAAGGCGAAAAAACCCGTCGCTACGGCGTACCCTTAAACGACGCGCTATCGCGAGAAGCGCGTCTTTTACCTCTGCGATTCCCGTTCCTACGAGACTCGACGTCGTGAGGATTGGCAGTTCCTTGAGGTGGGTTCTTGCCAGCAGCGTTTCAATCTCGCGTTGCACCGTAGTTACCCGCGCTGCATCCACGCGATCAATTTTCGTAATGGCGACGACACCCCGCTCGATGCCTAATAGATCCAGGATCGCGAGATGTTCTCGCGTCTGCGGCATTACCCCATCGTCCGCGGCGACAACCAATAATAGACAATCGATCCCGCAAACGCCGGCCAGCATATTATGGATAAAACGCTCGTGGCCGGGCACATCGACAAAACCCGTTTGCCGACCATCTCCGAGATCCAAATAGGCAAAGCCCGGTTCAATGGTGAGGCCGCGACGTTTCTCTTCGGGGAGGCGATCGGTATCGACGCCTGTGAGCGCTTTAATGAGCAGCGTTTTGCCGTGATCGACGTGGCCGGCGGTGGCGACGATCATGGTGCAGCCCGGATATTGCACGCGGCGCTCACGGCGCAGGTGCCGATAAGTGGAGAGCGGTAGTGTCGTCTGCTGGCGATCGTGTACACCTTATTCAAGTAGTACCGCACCGGTTCGCTACCGCGGCCCTGACTGGGTCAGATCCGCCTGCACTTGAGCTTCGTCCTCCGCGTAGCGACGGCTACGCGTCGGGCTCCAGCTCGGCGCCCAGACGGATCTTTCCTGCGTCATCATCCGCGGTCCTCGTACAATATCCGGGCTAGCCGATTTGCTTATTATCAGCATTTAGTGCCGGTAATTGGGTCAGAAAATCTTCGTCGTCTTCCAAACAGCGTAGATCGAAGATCAAGCTGTCATTTTCAATCCGACCGATGACGGGCTTAGGCAATCCGCGAAAAGCATTCGCGAGTTTCTCAATCGCACGTCCTCGTCCGCGTACCTTGGCGGCTCTGATCGCAAGCCCACAGCTCGGCAGCGTGGCGACCGGTAAGGCGCCGCTGCCGATTTGGCTGGCGCAGTCTATGATGTTTACTTCCCAAGCCTTACCTAGTCTCGCCTCTAGGATCGGGGCCAGGGCCTGTGCTTTGTTCGCGATGTTCATAAGCGACCGCGACAACAGCCGTAGTGTGGGTAATCGTTGCGCCAACCGATCCGGATCGCGATATAGTTTCAAGACAGCTTCTAGCGCTGCCAAGGTAAGCTTATCGACCCGCAAAGCGCGTTTCAATGGATTGCGATTGAGGCGTTTAATCATTTCGATATCGCCCGCGATAATGCCGGCTTGGGGCCCGCCGAGGAGTTTATCGCCGCTGAACGTCACCAGATCAACATTCTGCGCGAGCGTTTCAGTAACCGTGGGTTCGTGGGCAAGGCCGTAACGTTCTAAATCTACTAGCGTGCCAGAACCAAGGTCGACCGCCAGCGGTAGTTTGTGGCTTCGGGCCAATGTCGCGAGCTCGCGTTCTGTGACGGCCGCGGTAAAGCCGTTGATGGCGTAATTGCTGGTATGTATTTTCATCAGCATGCCAGTGCGTGCGTTGATCGCATCAGCGTAGTCGCTCAAATGAGTCCGGTTGGTGGTGCCGACTTCGTGCAGTTTGGTTCCAGCACGGCTCATGACCTCGGGGATCCGAAACGAGCCACCGATTTCAACGAGTTCGCCGCGCGAGACGAGGACTTCCTTACGGCGGGCCAAAGTGTTTAGCACCAGCAGAACGGCCGCAGCGTTATTGTTGACAACGGTCGCGGCGGCGGCACCGGTGAGCTGACGGATCAATGCCGTGACCGATGTGTCGCGTTGTCCACGCCGGCCATTATCGAGATCATACTCCAAGTTCGTTGGTTCGCGCGCGACAGCAGTGAGTGCCTCTAGTGCTATCTCCGGGAGCAATGCGCGCCCTAAATTGGTGTGCAACACCGTGCCGGTGAGGTTAAATACTGCGCGCAACGCCGCTTTGTCGGTTGCGGCTAGGCGTGTTTTCGCTTGTGCCAGAATCGACATTGGGGTGGTGGCAATGGTGTCATTCGTGTTGTTCGTCAAGCGCGTTCTCGACGTCGTCACAATTTCCCGCAGACAAGCGGTTAGCGCTGCTCTACCGTAAGTCTCGATCAGTTCATTCGCGGCGCTATGTTTCAGTAGCGCATCGATTGCTGGAAGTCGGCGGAGGGCAATATTTTGGTCGGCCATCAGCGTTATAAACGCGCTTCAATCTGTACAGAGAAGCGGACAAATATGTTGCAAATATGATTATCGCTTGGCATCGGCACGCACGGTTGCCGTTAGCAATGAAACATAACTCATACCACAGCGATTATTTCGACTAACAGGTAGCTGCGCAGCCTGCCAAGCGACGAGGCCACCGGCAGACCAATGAACGCGTTCATAGCCTGCAGACACGAGTTCCGCGGCCGCGCGCTGCGCTCGATCATCGTCACAACCGCCCAGCACGACGTTGTCGGCTATTGAGCAATACATCGCAAGCACTGCGAGAAAACGTTTGTTTTCATGGCGCGCCTTAGTCCGGGGGTGAAAAAATTCAAACGGAACATTGATCACAGGGCCATGTGGATGCCCTTGGCAAAACTCAGCCACCGTGCGGACGTCGACATAGGTAATAGGTGTATCGCCGGCGAGCAAACGCCGGGTAGTTTCTGCGTCTAATACTTTAACTGCCATGTTCGTGCTTAATTGAAAAAGCTGCCGAGGCCTTGAATTCGCGCACCCGCGGTGGGATAACGCAACAGCGGGCGCGATCGTCATTGGCTGCTTGGCCATTCAGCAGATAGTCAATGACCTCGGCGTGACGCGATTCGCTCACCTGCTCACGATGAAAATGCAAAATCGTGCCATCCGGTGCGAGCGCGAAAATACAATCCAATAGCCGTCGTGCGGGGATGCGGCCGTAGTCCGGGTGGGCAAGAATTTCGGTGTTTCTATGGCGGCTCAATGATGTATTTGTGTGGCTGCGGTACAGGCGATTTTATCGCAAGCCTTTGCGCGACGATATCGTGGCTTAAAATCTCAAGGAGTGGCGTCAATTAGTCAAATTGCCGCCTCGCGGAGTTTGTTGGACTTGGCGGGCCGTCACGCAACATCCGGGCTAACGCTATTTGCCCGAATTTGCCGCGGTCTTTGCTTGACAGCGCTGCCGAGAGCGGATTTGATGGACGCTCTTGTCACTGCCCGGCGCCACACCGCTATGCCACAAAAGGAAATCACTAACGGGGTGGCAAGATTCGCGAGCGAGGAGAAGATCGCGAATGTCAGCCGCAAACTGCACGCGCTGCAGAATCAATGCACTGACTGCAACATTTGCGAAGTCGCTTGCTCATTGATTCACTCCCCCGAGGGAGAGGTGAATCCCTTATTATCGCGGCTCCGAATCGATCATGCACCGAGCGTGGCGACGAAAAACGCGCCGCACGGCCTGGGTTTTATCGCCGCGATTTGCCATCATTGTGGTAACCCCCCACCCTGTGCGGAGGTCTGTCCGACCGACGCGTTTTATTACGATCCCAAAACGATGGCGGCGATCATTGATCACGATCTCTGCATTCAATGCATGGAATGTGTGCCGGCTTGTCCGTTTGACGTTGTGTTTGTAGCATCCGATGGCGAACTTTTGAAATGCGACTTGTGCGGCGGTGAACCCGCCTGCGTAAAAGCTTGTTCTACGCGACCAGAATTGCTTAATGAGGGTAAACAATACGATCGCTTGCCGGTTTTGTTCTACGAAAACAACGCAGCGTTTCGAAAGATTGTTCGCAAGAAACCCGACGTGCGTGACGAAGTAGGCATGATGGAAGCCATGTTAGAACGCGGGGAAATTAGCAGTGGTGCATAGCGGTCATGATAAAAGCCCAACTCGGTGACGCCGCTGAGTGAATAGCGCAACAATCGCATTCGTAATAACTGAGGAAACTCGAGATGGAAAGCCGGCTGTTACGTGTCGATTTATCGACTGGTCAGATGATATCTGAGCTCGTTCCTCACAGTTTGTTTGAACGTTGGATCGGCGGTTCTGGTATCAATAATTGGATCCTGTGGGAGCATTTCCTAAGCCATGATATAGATTGCGATCCACGCGGCCCGGATAACATCTTTGTGTTTGGGATCGGGCCGCTAGCGGGTACCGGTGTCGGCATAGGCGTGAAAGGACGCATCACGTTTAAGAGCCCCTGTTATGGCATTTTTGGTGATTCTGCCGCAGGAGGAAAGTTTCCATACATGTTGCGCTTTTCAGGGTATGACTACATCGCGGTGACAGGGAGTGCCAGCAAACCGGTCTACTTACACATCTGTGATGGAGTCGCTACGCTGCGCGATGCAACGCATCTTTGGGGTAAGAATACGTCGGCGACGCACGTCGCATTGCGCGCGGAGCTCGGTGACTATCCTTCGCCGGCACATACGCTGACGATCGGGCAAGCCGGTGAGTACCAAACGGGAATCGCGGGGGTGGTCGCCGATGGTAACCGCATTCACGCGCGCGGTGGTGGTGGCGCAGTGATGGGCTCTAAAATGCTCAAGGCCATCGTCGCCCAGGGTAGCGGCGGCGTGAGAGTGCACAATCCGCAAGGCTTGTTGCAATGGGCGGACGGGTTTCGCAAAAAGATCGACGCTAACGAGGCCGTCTATGGCTTCAAACGTCGCGGCACGCTTGGTGCCGTTGAGATGTATCAGCATATCGGCAGCCATTTTTGGCGCAACCATCAAGGCAATATGTTTCGGGGGGATGAAGTTCGCTCCGATAATTGGGTAGTGAAATACCACAAGTATTCTGAAGTCTGTTCTGCCGATTGTTTTATCGCCTGTGATGGCCGCTACAAGCTCGACGGTAGCGAGTCCGCGGCTGCGCAAAAATATAAGGGAGAGACATTTCGCCGGCCCGAATATTTGACTACCGCGAGCAGCGCCGGTGCGCTCGACGTGCGAGACTGGGCCGAAATCGCGCATTGGGGCAAGGTTACGAACGAGTTTGGTATCGACAATCAAGACCTTTCGTGTTCGATTAGTTTTGTGATGGAACTAAAGCAACGCGCGTTGATTTCGGAGCCTGACATTGCGGAGCTTTTTGATCGCGATCAAAGTCTCGAGTGGGGAGATATGGACGCCATCGAGGAATGCCTCGTAGATGTGGCGTGTCAGCGAAACTTGTTCGGAAAATTATTCAACGACGGACCTTATTGGGGTGCGCTACGTTACTCGGAGATGAAAGGGCAGAATTTCATGAAGTATGCGACCTACGGCAAAGGAGGTGCAGCATTTACCGAAGAGTCACGACCGTTTCCAACTTGGATGAACAATATGGCCGTAGCGTCACGTGGTGCGGACCATTTGAAGGGGATCGGTTTGATCGAAAAATTTCAACGTCGTGATCTATCACAGCGATATTTCGGCCGTCTCGAAGCTGCCGATCCATCTATCCCAGACCTCAAAGGCGCATCTACGGCCGTGATAGAAAATCAAGTGGCGTTAATAAACGCCTACGGCGTTTGCCTGTTTCATTGGTTGTTAGATCCCGTCGGTTACGCGCCTGAAGAATACTATAGTCGTGCTTACGCCGAAGTCACCGGGATCGATCGCAGCGCTGCCGAATTGATGCGTGACGGTGAGCGGATCTGCAATCTCGAAAAAGCATTCAATTCGCGGCTTGGTCTGCGCCGTGAACACGACACGGTGTGCGAACGATGGATGCACGAACCGACTACCGAAGGTTTATATCCTGGGCGCGTTGCAGCGACGAACTTCAACGCGGTCTTAGATGAATATTATGAATGGCGAGGTTGGGATAAACGCAGCGGTTTGCAAACGCATGCGCGGCTTGCGTCCCTTGATCTCGACGATGTCGCTGAGGTGCTGGAGGCCGACGGCGCGCTTGCTTAGTTGCGCTGATCCGTTGTTCTTTTGCTTCCGTTCCCGTTTGCGGCGCCACACGGTTTTGTTTCCAGCTGCTATCGCTTAAAAGGATTTATCGTTATGACGATTCAGGTAATCGTGGAATATCACGCGCGTTTCCGCGAAATAGCGGGCGTGGGCGAAGAGACCTTCGTGCTCGAGGAGCCGAGTATGGCTGAGTTGGCGGAGCGCATCGCGACCAAGCACGGCGAGCACATGCGTGCCTTGTTGATCGATCAAGTAAACCAAACGCTCAATACTAACGGTACGATGTATATGAATGCTGAGGGTCAGCGCGTATTTATCGAAGATAAACTCGCAAACGGTGAGCGGATTACGTTTCTTGTTGGCATCGCGGGCGGCTGACTGCAGAGCAGGGGGACCGGCTAGCAATGGCCCCGATGCGATGGCGGTAACCGTGAACCGCTCGCACCCGATCTTGAAAATTCAGTTCGAGATCAGAGGCCGTCGACATAGAAACCGATCGTCAGCCTGCGAGTGTGGCGGTTAATACCGTCCTTCGGTACTGTGCGCGCCTCAATTGCGATAGTTACAGGGAATCGAGAAAGGCGATGAGCGCTTCTGTGAACAACTCCGGCTGTTCCAAATTCGATACATGTGCCGCATCGAGTTCGATATATCGCGCATTGCGTACTCGATTATGCATCTCGCGCATAGTCTCCGGGCTCGCGCCCACGTCGTGTTTTCCGGCGATGAAAAGTGTCGGTGTCGTCAGTTCGCCGAGGCGATCCAGATAGTTCAGCTCCTTAATCGCGGCGCAAGTCGCAATATAACCGTCGCGCGATGTGGCGCTAACCACGCCGCGAACTTTATTGACCATGGCTTCGTTGCGACGCCGAAAATCGGCCGTAAACCAACGTTCGAGGGTGGCATCGAGCACACTATCAAGACCCCCTGCGCGCACCGTCTCTATGCGATCCTGCCACGCAGAGACCCCAGCGGGTGGGGTGGTCGCGAACGCATTAGCAACGGTGATGCTGGCGACCCGCCGTGGGTAGGTCAAAGCCAAACCCAGTGCTGTCATCCCACCCATCGACAGACCGACGAAGTGGGTTTGTTTGATCTCAAGCGCATCCAGCAACGCGACCGCGTCATCGACGAGATCGCCAAAGCAATAGGGTTCAGGCGGGACGCTACTGCCGCCGTGGCCACGCTGGTCATAACGTAAAACCCGGAAGCGCTCGCGCAAGGTTTGCGCTTGCGGTTCCCACATCTCTAGGTTCGCGCCAAGGGAATTCGAAAACATGACCACGGCTTGATCCGGTGGGCCTTCCAGCACGTAATTAGCGCGAAAATTCTTCGTATCAATGTACATAAGTGATCCTATTTAAGCTAGAAACCTCATTTGCACGGCATTCAAGGTGCGTTTCGCGTGTTGTCCGGCAAGGCATCACGAGGCGGACTAGTTGACTTATTCCACCGAGTTATAACGCCGCCAGCACCAAGCGAAACGTGCATTCGCTGTCATAGCGGCGTTCACCCAATGCGTGAAGAGTTCGACACGTTATCATCGGTACACCAATAACGTGTAGCTTGCTCGAAGCGGTCAAGTGAGGATTCTAAGTTTAGCTAGTGGCAAAAACAAACTCATTGCGCCTAACTCTAGGTGTGAAACGTGGGATAAAGACGCTCGATCTCGTTCCACTCGCGCCCACCGGGTGAGGCGTAGCTCGCATAAGCAGCGAGCTGAGTTGGGCCCAGCGATCCGACTAAGCGTGGCAATTCGCCAAGCTTTAAACCTTGACGAATTAGATAGAGGATATAGGTATGGCGCAATGTTTGAGTGCCGATTTGCGTCGAATCGGCGAGTGCCGCGTCGTGGGCGATAAAATTAATCATGGCGTCGAGATCTTCGCTGCCTAGCGGCTGACCGCGCCTGTCTCGGAACAAGGGACCCGCTGGCGGGCTCAGCGATGCCGCCAAGCGCCCGGCGACGGGCAGCGCCGGCTCGGGTAGTTTGAAATCTAGCTGACGGTGCGGCAAGTTTATGAGACCTTGCTGCAGATCAACATCTGACCAATTAAGCGCGCACAACTCTTCGCGGCTCAGGCCCGATAACAACAAAATAATAAGTAGTTTTCCGTCGTCCGGGGCAGCTTTTAGTAAGGCCGATACTTCCGCAGGGATCAATTCACGTGGCGCGGGAGCATCTAAGGCCAAATTTTCACCGTGATGGTCGAGCGCGACATTTCGCGGCCTACCGTCGGGGGGCAACAAATGCGTATGGTACGAGTAGATTTGCGGCTGCATTTGCTCCGCCGCAATCCCCGCCGGTGTATCCCGGTTTAAATAGTCGTAGAGCAAGCTCGCTATCAGCGCTAGCAGAAAGGAACCGCCCAAACTTATGCTCGCATCGCGGCGAAAATCAGGGCGAATCGGTGAACCTGGTTGGCTCGGCTGCGACAGAACGCGTACGTCGGGAAAAAAATCTTCGCCGGCAAGCCGTGTCTGGAGCACGCGTTCACGCAGTGGTTTCGCTTGCAGTTCGAACTGTTCGAGTTCTTGTTGCAAGGCTTCGTATTCAGAGAAGCGTTGACTGAACTCGCCTAACTGCTCTTTGAGTGCGGCGTGTTGCGCAAGCAGCGTCTGATAGTTTGTCTGTGCACTGATCGCGGCGCGCTCTGCTTCCGCCAAAGCTTCGCGACGCGCCTTTTGCTTTTTGCTAGCTAAGGCCTGTTCGGCACGCCGAAGATTCTCGCGCGCAGCTTGTATTTCTGGAGCGATACTCGTGAACTTCTCGGTAAATTGATCGTTATAGGCAGCCACTTGGTCACGGATTTCTTGGACACGCTCTTCGAGGCGCTCGATCGCGGTTCGATCTCTTCCTTGCGTGATGGATTCGCCCGCCGCTGCGGCAGCGCGCATCGCTTCAAGCGCGGCATTTGCCCTTAAGCGGTCTTCCTCGGCGCGATTAATAGCGTCATTCAGCCCGTTCAGTTTTGCAATGTTCCTATTCTCGGTGCGTTCGCGTGACGAAATATCGTGTTGCGCCGTAAAAACGGCTATTTTTTTTTGTTGCGCATCGATCAATTCCTCGAGATCTTGCAGTTGATCGCGCCATTTCGTGTGGTCCGAATTGGAACTACGTTGCATGCGTGCATTGCGATAGTGGAAATAGGCGTCAAGCCACGCTTGCAAGAAACGTGGTTGCAGCGCTTTATCCCGTCCCTCAACCGTGACGGTTAGCACGTTCGTATCGGCGATGTACGTGGCATCGAACACGCTGCGCAGCCAGCTCGGGTTCGGCTGTGTATGTTTAGAATAGAAAAGCGAATCGTTATCGACGATTATCTGATTTAGAACCGGCTCGCTGAGCAGCAGGCTTTTTTCAGTGGCGAGGTGCTGTGCGGCACCGTGGTTGAGCGGTCGGGCTTGTTCGCGACCGTTGCCGATGGAGGTTCGAGGAGGTTCCACCAGTAGCGTTGCTTCGCTTTGATACAGTGCGGGCCGGGCAAACGTATAGGCCAGGCTCGCGAGCGCCGCGAGCGCGAAAACGAGGAAAAAGATTTTTATCCGGCGTGCCCGCCGATCCACAATTTGGCCGCCGGGGCCCGGCTCGTGGTGCGCGTCGGTGTTTGGGGGTGGTCGGCTCATGACCACGCATACTACCCATTTCGGCGGCGCAATAACCACTCCACAGTATTATTGCCGCCGTAGTGGCTTAGAGGCACCGATAATGATGCGAATACACGCTGGGGAATACCCGCTAGCTACCGTTTCGAGGCGGCCGGGGCTATCACTACATGGTTGAAATCGTTGAGAAATCCCAATAGGGAGCTGTTTTGTTAATGAACCGGGAGACCGTAAACCAACACCACCAACGCCGCATCGAGATCGACGGTACCGTCAATTTTCGCGACCTCGGCGGTCTTCCGACGACCACCGGCAGGCGCATTAAAGCAGGCCTGCTGTTTCGAGCTGATAGTTTGGCCGACCTCAACCGCGCGGGTCAGGTTGCGTTAAGCCAGCTCCGGCTGAAAACGATCATCGATTTTCGCTCGCATGAGGAGCGTTCTCGCCATCCTGATCGCCTACCAGAGCCTAATACCTACCGCGTGCACCCGTTGGGTTTTCTGCCGCTCGGCAATCGCGATATGTTTAGCGCCGTTAACTCGCGTACCCTCGATGCAGCGGGGGCTAGCGTCGCAATGCAGACACAGTATCGTCGCATCGCACTCGACCACCTAGGCATATTTCGCGCGATGTTTCGGATATTGAAACCTTCGACTAACTATCCCGTTTTGCTTCACTGCACTAGCGGTAAGGATCGCACGGGTGTGGGAATTGCGCTGATTTTACGTACGATAGGCGTCGAGCTCGAAAGTATTTTTGATGATTATGTCGTATCAAACGATTTTCGTCGCAAACTAGACTACTTCGACGACGGCGCGGATAAGACTGTTATAGAATCCATTCTGGCAGCGCGCCAGGAATATTTGGCTGCCGCTTTTGCCGGCATCGATGCGAGCTACGGAGATTTCGATAGTTTTGTTCGTGACGGCTTGGAATTATCGCCCGCAGCAGTCGCAGACTTAAGCGCTAAACTACTCCTCTAGCGCCCGATAGGACGATCTCGGCTTAGCGTTTGTCGCCTTCTGCGAGTGGCATGGTGTGTTCATCCGCAATTCCCGGCAAGGTCGGTATATCACCTGGCGCTGGTATCTCCACCGCATCGGCGTGCTGTTCACCGAGGCTGTTACGGAGTTCGTCTAGCGTTTTTTTCTGCGCTGCTAGTGCTTTGCCATAAGCTTGCAGTTCGACGTAATGGCTGCGCAGTTGGCGGATTTTTTGTTGCATTTCGCTGCGGTACTGTGCTTCCAGCGCTGCTATCTTCTCGGTTACTTGCGCTTGCGCGTCGGCCTTGATTTCTTCGAGTTGCGCTTTAAAAGCGGCCTCGCAACGGTTGCGTTCTGTGCGTACGGCGGCTGCAACTGCGTCCTCTTCCAGGGGTAGTGCCGCCGGCTCCGGTGCGGGTGGCGGGTCTACAGCGTTGTCTGCATTGACAGTTGTAGGTGGTGCTTCCGGGCTAGCATTCGTGGGCAAGGTGGTTGTGGGCGGGAGCGCCGCTGTTTGTAGCTTTGTGGGTGCAAATGTCGTCGTGTTGTGCGTGCTTTGTAGTTCACCCTCGTATAGATAGGCGTCGAATCCACGCTCGACCAGCAAGTAACATCCCAGGGCGCTGGTATTGAGGTCGTCACTGCAAACGATGTAGGTATCCTCACGATTAAGCCCCTCGCGCTTGAGCCGTAGCAACGCCACTGGCACATTCAGCGCGCCGAGCATCGATCCGCTAACGAAACTCGCTTCGTCGCGAACGTCTAACCAATAGGCACCTTTTTCTACTAGCCGCTCGGCATACTCGCGCGATGCATGACGCAACAACGGGTCTCGAATTAGTTCGATAAAGTCATTTTTTGCGATCCGCATGACACTACCACTAGTGAGCATTCTCACAGTGGCATTGCGATTCGAACCTGTAACTAGCGCTTCTTCTCCGAAAGCTGTTCCCGGTCCTTTTACTCCGAGGCGATATTCACGGCCATTTGAATCAGTGCGAGCAATTTCCACGGAGCCGGATTTTAGGACGTAATAAAAATCTCCCGGGTCACCTTGATTGACGACGGTATCTCCCGTCTCTAAAGGAAGTTCTTCAATCTTCAACAACGCTCGTTGAATATTGATGGCGTTCATCTGTGCGAAGACACCGTAGCTAAGCGCACGTTCGAGCCCGTCCATGCTGCCCCAATCATCCATGTCGACGAGCTCCGCGGCGGAGGCCGGTGGAGCGCTTAGTGCCAACTCCACTTGCCGCTTATAAATCGAGTAGGGAATCAGCAGGAGGTGGCTGTCTTGCAGTGCGCTCAACGGAGCCTGTGTTTGTCCGGGTTCAAATATCGGCGCCGCCAGGGGGTGCGCGGTAGCGTCGTGTACGATGGGTTTGCCTTTTGGGTTTTGTTGACGCAGCTTACCCGCGAGCAGAAAAACGATATGGGTACCGTTGTTGACCGTGCTGGGCAATTCTGACCCTTCCGCGTAAAAACTGGTCGAACTTTTTTTTCGCAGAGATTCGCGGTAGTTCCTCGGCAGTTCGGCCAATGGTCGCAGACTCGCGATCGCGTGCTCGATATCTAGTGACATGCTGGTGTCCATGCTAAATAGTGCGCCGCTCTATCGTAATAGGCGTGATAGGTTAGGAATTTTATTCCGCTTATACTCATCTCTAGCGGCTAAATGTATCCCTGGCTTGAATCGCTCGGCCAACGTTTGGCATGCGACGCTGAGCACAGCGGCCCGTTGGTACCACAGAATGCCTCGCCGACAGTATCCAGCCGCGAACGCAGGTTGTTGAGGCTCGTGTCTCGACGGTCTCACAAACGCCTCACACTGGGTCAGTTTCGACGGTTGAGCCACATTATACGTTACCCATGCATACGCGTCCTGAGCGTCGCGGCATACCGGGTCCGCTGACGCGCACACTGAAGCCTGAATTGCTAAGATAGCGTGACGCCAGGACTTTAATACGACGAATTCTCTGTTAGCGCACTTACTTCGGCGGATAAAAACATGAAAATCGATAGTTTTATGGCGCCTTCGGTACCCGCGACCATGCAATCGCGAGCACAGAACTTAGAAGCACAGGGTTTTGATGCTGTGTGGACATACGAGGCGCAACACGATGCTTTTCTGCCGCTCGCATATGCAGCGGCAGCGACGCACAAGCTCGAGATCGGAACGAATATTGCGGTGGCGTTTGCGCGCTCCCCTTTTTCCATGGCCCAAATTGCCTGGGACCTGCAAGCGTATTCTGGTGGCCGCTTTCACCTCGGGCTTGGTACCCAAGTAAGGCCGCATGTAGAAAGACGTTTTTCAATGCCATTCGATCAGCCCGCCGCGCGGATAACGGACTACGTCCGCTGCGTGCGCGCGATTTGGGATACGTTTCAAAGCGGGACCCGTCCGAACTACACAGGACCCTTTTATCAGTTTCGCCTTATTAACCCGTTCTTCAATCCGGGACCACTTACGCATCCCGACATCCCGATTTACCTGGCCGGCGTTAATCCGCGCATGTGCCGTGCGGCTGGCGAAGTCGCGGACGGTTTTCACGTGCACCCATTTCACTCCGCCGGTTATTTGCGCGAGGTCGTTTGTCCGGCCCTCGAAGCCGGCGTACGAGCTACTAACCGTACGCTAGCAGATGTGACGCTTTATTCGCCTATATTCGTGGTAACCGGCGATACCCAAGCGCAAGTCGATAAAATGGCACGCGCGGTGCGCGAACAGATCGCATTCTACGGTTCGACCCCCAGCTATCGCGCCATGTTGGAATACCATGACTATGGGGACCTGGGGAAAAAACTCCATGATTTGATGCGGCAAGGTGATGTCGCCGCGATGACAGAAGCAATTCCGGATGATTTGCTCGATAAAGTCGCTATCATTGCGACGCCTGACGAAATCGGCCCTCGCATCCGTGATCGTTACGATGGTTTGCTGCAGCGCGTGTCGCTATACGATACCGGCACTATGGGGCTCGACGATAGTCTCGATGATGCTCGCTGGCGTCGCGTAATCGACGCGGTGCGAAGTCCGTAGCAGCTGACCGCTGTTCAGAATAGCTCGACGCCGAAGCCGCTCTCGCCCGCATCGAGCGGCGTCGGGCATGAGTAATTGATGCGCTCGAGTACCCGTCCGGTGACTTCAATACCATCACACAATTCGCAAGAGATCGATGAATCGACAGTGCGCTCGATCGTGATGCTGTTGTCTATCGCGGCGTTCATTACGATCGCAGCGATGCGCATAACCGATCCCCTACTACCGATCGTGGCGACAGATTTTGGCATCAGTATTGGTGCGGTCGGTGCGATCGTGACGGCCTACGCCTTGCCATATGGTGTTTTTCAGTTGATCTACGGACCGCTAGGCGAGCGCGTCGGTAAGATCTTAGTAATAAAGGCGACTTTGGCCGCGAGCGCGTTGTTTACAGCGGCGTGTGCCTATGCGCCTGATATTGACGTACTGATCGGTATGCGGTTTTTGAGTGGTTGCGCGGGTGCCGGCATAGTACCGTTATCGCTGGCATTTATCGCTGACAATGTTCCTTACGCGCGGCGCCAGGCGGCTGTCGGGCGCTATCTCACTGGCCTGACTTTAGGCGGAATTTTGGGCGGCAGCTTGGGTGGTGCGATGGGTGAATTTTTCGGCTGGCGTCCGGTGTTCGTACTATTCGGTGCAACCGGGTTTTTGATCGCGATCGTGCTATGGATTCGAACGCGGCAGCTACCGGATCCTGTGACCGCCGATGGCAAGGCGTATTGGAGCACGGCGTGGAGACCTTACCTGGTACTTCTTCGCACTCCTACTTCGCGCGCGGTGATGCTGATGTCTTTGCTGGAGGGTTGCTTGTTTTTCGGGAGCTTCGCTTTTATCGGCGCCTTTATCAAAGTAACTTTCGATTTAAGCTATATTCTCATCGGCTTGATATTGGCTGGTTTCGGTACCGGCGGCTTAATCTACAGCGCGACGGTCCGCTGGTTACTCGCAACCTTCGGCGAACGCGGAATGATACTGCTCGGCGGCACGGTGGTGGTCGCAACGCTGCTCGCTCTGGCGAAGATTAGTATTTGGTGGTGGTGTATCCCGGTGCTGCTAGTGGCGGGTTTGGGTTTCTACGTGATGCACGCGACAGTACAGAATTTGGCGACCGAACTCGCGCCGCGCTCACGTGGGATCGCGGTGTCACTGTTTGCGTTTTTCGTATTCATGGGGCAGGGTATCGGTGCCGCAGTGCACGGAGCAATTATCGATCGATTCGGCTATTCAGCGGCATTTTTATGCAGCGCCATCGGGATTGCCGTACTGGTGTTTTGGTTTCAATCTTGGGTCGCGCGGATCCACGCAGCACGCGATCACTAGCAGTCTGTCGGACTTAGGGTTCCGTGGCGAGGCGGGTAATTACGCGAAGCCATTTTGCTGGGATTTTGAGGCGCTGAGTTGTGCTATGCAACGAGAAATCGTGGGAATAGGGGCCGCTTAAGTGCCGCCGCTGTCGGGTCGTCCCAAGTCCGACGGACTGCCCGGATATTGCACGAGTCGCTCGCTGCGCTTGCGCCATTTGGTTGATGTAAGATGATTTTTCATCCGATGGTAGTGCATCGGAAAATGCAATTGGTGATCCGCGGTCCTCACGCAATATCCGGACTAGATCGCCTTGGCAATCGTGTTGCGAATTTGTCGGGATGTATCCTAAAGGCTCGTCACGTGTCTCTACGAAGCTTGGCCCGTTCTCAAAAATTTATGTCGATTTGAACCCACGATGAATAATTGTCAGGCGCCAAGTTTACCGATGGCACAACGCACGCGACACGAGTTCGCCAAACTGCAACAGAAGTTACGGCGACAGGTTGGGAAAGCGATAGGCGACTACAACATGATCGAGCAAGGCGATCGCGTGATGGTCTGCCTATCAGGTGGCAAGGATTCCTTCACGATGTTGGATATTTTGCTCGGCTTGCAGCAGAAGGCGCCCGTTAACTTCAGCCTTGTCGCGGTTAATCTCAATCAAAAACAACCCGGTTTCCCTGCCGATGTACTGCCAAACTATTTGCGGTCATTGGGCGTCGACTTCCATATTTTGGAGCAAGACACCTATAGCATTGTGAAGCGCGTGATCCCTGCCGCGAAAACAATGTGCGGCCTATGTTCACGCCTGCGGCGCGGGATCTTATATACGTTTGCGCGCGAGAACGGTTTTTCGCGAGTCGCGCTCGGCCATCATCGTGACGATCTTGTCGAAACTTTATTCTTGAACATGTTTTTTGGTTCGCGGCTTAAAGCCATGCCGCCGAAATTACGCAGTGACGATGGCACTAACGTCGTAATCCGCCCGTTGGCTTATTGTCGCGAAACAGATATCGCACGTTATGCAGCGGCAAAAGAATTTCCCATTATTCCTTGCGACTTATGCGGTAGTCAGGGACATTTGCAACGTGCCCGTGTCAAGAAGATGTTGGCGCAATGGGAACGAGAACAACCAGGACGGGTCGACAATATTTTCCGATCCCTGCAAAACGTTTCTCCTTCTCAGCTCGCCGATCAGTCTATTTTTGATTTCCGCACTCTAGGCTCACGAGATGCGATCACGGAGACGAGGGCGAGTGCGTGGCTGCGAGACAATCGGGGGTAATCATCTCTCGAGAAAGCGATGCGATATTCGTATGCTCTAGATTACACAAGTAGCTCTGCGGGTGTCCCTCAGGCGCTTTTCCGCGATGCTTCTTCGCCTGCTGTCAATTCACCTAATACTTGAGTTCGCACTTCGCGCCGCAAAATTTTGCCGACATTGCTTTTTGGCAGGCTGTCGACAATTTTCACTATTTGGGGAATTTTGTAAGCTGCGAGGTGTGCGCGGCAATGCTGTAGAACCATGTCCTCGCTAAGCGAGTCGTCACTAACCACGATGCACAAAACGACGGCTTCGCCGCTTTTCTGGTCTGGGATACCGATTGCCGCAACTTCGGCAATACCGTTTAGTTGTGCGACTACTTCTTCGATTTCGTTGGGAAATACATTGAACCCAGACACCAGGATCATGTCTTTTTTTCGATCAACGATCTTGATGGAGCCGTTCGCCTGAGCGACACCAATATCGCCGGTTTTCAACCACCCGTCGGTGGTCAGCGTTGCCGCAGTTTCTGCTGGTTTCTGCCAATAACCTTGCATGATTTGCGGACCTCGGAGCCAAATTTCACCGCGCTCGCCGAGGTCCACAGGTTCGCCATTATCATCGACGATCACATAATCGGTGTCCGACAATGTCTGGCCGATGGTTCCCGTAAAGCCGTTTTGCTCAGGTTTGTTTATGCACGCTGCGCCCGAGGATTCTGTTAATCCGTAGCCTTCGGCAATCCAGTGGCCGGTCGCGGCGTGCCACGCTTCCGCAACAGCGCGCTGAATGGCGGTTCCGCCCCCGCCGGCGAAACGCAAATTCGAAAAATCAATTTCGCCGAAATCGTCATGACTGAGCAAGGTCGCATACAGCGTATTTACACCGGTAATGCAGGTTGGTCGTACGCGTTTCAGTTCTCTCACAAAATAGTCGCTATCACGAGGGTTAGTAATGAAATAATTTAGACCACCAATGCTGGCAAAGCTCAAACAATTCACGGTGAGCGCGAAAATGTGGTAGAGCGGCAGGGCGGTAATGACGATTTCTTCTCCAGGCTTCGGCGTGTCACCAAAGAAGTCAACGATCTGAGTTACCTGTGATACCACATTGCGATTAGACAACATGGCACCTTTCGGTGTGCCCGTCGTGCCACCGGTATATTGTAAGAATGCGAGGTCTGTGGCAGTGCGACGCGGAGGTGAAAAATTGAGTTGCCCAGCTCCGCGCAGTGCGGACTTTAGCGCTACGGTCTCTGCTGGTATGGGCGCCCGGCGGCCGAAGCGTCGATAGTTTGCCCAGGCGAAAACGCGGGCTCTTGGCCAGGGAAAGAGATCGGAAATCGATGTCGTGACTATCGTGTCAACGGCTGTACCTGCAAGTACGTCACAGGCGTTGGTGGCAAACTTGTCGAGTACTATGATAATCCGTGCGCCAGAGTCTGTGAGCTGGATGCGAAGTTCGCGGCCCGTATAGAGAGGATTGATATTGACGACGATGCCCCCCGCCTTCAATACGCCCAATACTGCAATCGGGTATTGCAGGCAATTCGGCATCATTATTGCGACGCGTTCGTTTTCTCGTAAGCACAGACGCTGCTGGAGGTATGCCGCCAACGCGTTCGTATAGGCTGCGACTTCGGCGAAATTCACATAGCAACCGAAGTTGCCGAAGGCCGGGCGCGCAGCATACTTCTCGCAGGCGCGCTCGATGAGCTCAACGACGGTTAGCGGGTAGGGGTTCACAACGTAAGTGGGGAAATGGCGATTTTTTTAGTTTATCCGTGGGCACATGTAGGCATGTGAATCGATAAATATGATTATGGCAGAAGTCACATCAACGCGCTGCTATTTGTATTCCCGGCGTTTTAGCCGCTCGGTAGTTCATATCATTTGACCTCTGATGGCGAGCTTTTTGTAATGGAAACATCCATGCCTTCGGGGTTACCCGTGGAGAACAATACAACGGCAGATCAGGCTCGAGGCTTTACCAACTCGGCGTCCCCGTCACCGGCGGAAATCACCTGGCAGGATATCTGCGCACTGGCGGTACGCCACAAGAAGCGACTCGTTATTGCCAATGTTACGGCTTTCGTGGCGGCTTTACTCAGCATTCCCGTGCCGTTGATGATGCCGTTGTTAGTTGACGAAATTTTGCTCGACAAACCCGCCTGGATATTGCGCACGCTTGACAAATTCCTTCCTGGCGGGTGGCACAATGCGGTCGCGTACATTCTCACCGTTTTCTTGTTCACCGTCGTGTTACGCCTCGCGTCGCTGGGCCTGCAGGTTATTCAGGGGCGCCATTTTGCGCTCGTCTCGAAAGACATTATTTTTCACTTACGCCGTAGACTCATCGAACGCCTGCGCAGTGTTTCGATGAAGGAATACGAAACGTTGGGTGGGGGCACGGTCGCCTCACATCTCGTCGTCGACCTTAACACCATCGACCAATTTGTCGGCGACACCGTCAGTCGCCTCATCATGGCGATCTTGACGCTCCTGGGCGCGGCGGCGGTGTTGCTCTGGATGCACTGGCCACTCGCGGTGTTTTTGCTCCTCCTCAATCCTGTCGTGGTGTATTTTTCGGTGCTCGTTTCCAAGCGAGTAAAAGAGCTTAAACGCCGTGAAAACCACGCATTGCAGGTATTTCAGGAATGCATTACCGAAACCTTGGATGCGATTCATCAAATCCGCGCGAGCAATCGCGAGCAACATTATTTAGCCCGCGTTGTCGCGCAAGCGCGCGATATTTATACCCATGCCGCGGCCTTCGCGTGGCAAAGCGACGCAGCCAATCGTTTTGCGTTTACCGTGTTCTTATTGGGGATCGATTTATTTCGTGGCGTGGCGATGCTAATGGTCGTTTTTTCCGATTTATCGGTTGGTCAAATGATCGCAGTGTTCGGTTATCTGTGGTACATGTTAGCGCCGGTTGAAACCATCATTTCGCTGCAGTACGCGTGGCAAGCTTCGGTGGCCGCGCTTGAACGCGTCAATTCGCTGATTCATCTCGCCGATGAGCCGAATTATCCGGAGCGCTTCAACCCGTTCGCGCAGGCGCGAACGAACGCGTTGTCATTGCGTGGGATCCGATTTCGTTATGACGACGGCCCGCTCATTCTCGACGACGTTCATCTCGATATCGGGGCCGGTGAATCCGTCGCCATCGTCGGTGCCAGTGGTGGCGGGAAATCAACGCTCGCGCAAATAATTCTCGGGCTCTATCAACCGGAGGCCGGCGAAGTTTTGATCGACGGTGTGTCAGTGTGCCAGATCGGTCTCACCCGGGTGCGCCGCCACGTGGGCATCGTAATGCAGCACCCGGCCTTGCTGAACGCTAGCGTACGCGAGAATCTGAGTTTCGGCGTGGCGCATTCTGAGCGGTGCTTATGGGAAGCTTTGGAAGTCGCGCAATTAGCGGATTTCATTGCAGATTCTGAAGCCGGACTCGACACGACTATCGGTCGCACTGGAGTACGGCTATCGGGAGGCCAAAGACAGCGCTTGGCGATCGCCCGCATGTTGTTGGCTGATCCAAACATTGTGATTATAGATGAGGCGACCTCTGCGCTCGATATAGAAACGGAACGTCGAGTGCATGCGGCGTTGAGTCAATACTTAACCGCACGGACGATGATGATCATCGCGCATCGATTCTCCGCAATTAAGGCCGCCGCGCGCGTTTACGTCTTCGATGGCGGACGAATCGTAGAATATGGCACTCACGAAGCGCTAATCGCAACAACAGGTTACTATCAGCGCCTTTATGGTGGGTCGAAAAAATGAGTCTCGTGTTTCGAGCTTAGGGTTTCTGCATATTTTATTGTTACATGAGTATTCATTGTGCATGCTGTAAACTAAGCGTGCTGCCCACCTTGGGGCACGAAATTACGTAAATTTAAGAAAACGCGGCCACAAATCTGCGCATCGACGCCCACGCAGTAGCGAACCGATGCGGTTCGATCTAACGCGCGCAGATGTTTGCGATCGCGACTTGCGGCACCGCTGAGATAGCGACGCCCAAATTCACAAGAATTATCGGAGGGTTGGAAATGGCTATCAATATTATAGATATGATTCAGGGAGTTGTGGGCCCGCAAATCGTTTCTCGGATCGGTTCATTGCTCGGCGAAAAGGAGCAAAATGCGGGTTCTGCGATCGGACACGCAGTGCCAGCCATCTTGGGTGGGTTGATCAACAAGGGATCTAACGCGGGTGGTGCGGGTGAGCTGTTTAATCAACTCAATGACTATGACGACGGTATTCTCGACAATCTTAGCGGTGCTCTTTCAGGCGGCGGTCACACGTCGTTGATCGATATGGGCATGAAGTTAATCGGCTCCTTGTTTGGATCTCGACAAAACTCTTTAATCGGATCGTTGGCAAAAATGGCGGGTATCGGCCAAGGTTCCGCGGGTTCCCTGTTGGGTCTCTTGGTACCGATCGTCATGGGCATGCTGCGCAAGCAGACGCGGGCGCAGAATCTCGATGCCGGTGGCCTGTCTCGTTTACTGATGGACCAGAAAGAACACGTCGCGCGCGCATTACCGACGGAGCTCGCTCAGAGCGCCGGTTTAGGCGACTTACTGGGCGATGGGGCTGAGGCAGCGCGAACGGCTGCCACCGCGGTCGAGCATACCACCCACGCCGCCGCGCGTGAGTCTAAGAGCTTGTTTGGAAAATTGTTGCCGTTGATCGCCTTACTGGCCCTCGCGTGGTTGGCGTGGCAATTCTTTGGTAGCTCTACACGCGCTCCCGAGCAAGCAGTCGAAAGCAGTGCCGCTGCGATCAATGAAATTGGTGGTACCTTGACCAATACCTTGGGCGATTTGACTGCGACGCTTAGCGGTATTCATGACGTCTCATCTGCAGAAGCGGCCGTTTCTACAATCAAAGGTGCGGCGTCGACAATCGATGGCCTGGGTTTGAATAATTTGTCGAGTTCTGCGGTGCAAGCGCTCTCAGGTAGTGTGGGACCGCTGGTCGCCAAACTCACCAGTGCGCTTGATACGGTTTATGCGGTACCCGGCGTTGAAAGTATTCTCAAACCCCTGTTGGATCCAATCGTACGCCAGCTAATGGCATTTGTGAGCTAATCACGCCTCATATCTGACCGCCGTGCACTTACGGGGTGACTCGCAAGTGCACGCAGTTATATCAAGGCGATCGCTACACGCCACGACGTCGCGCTGTGGCCTGCGCTTACTTGCCGAGCATCTCGCGCAAGCTGTCCAATGTTCGAACACCCGCGTCGCGATCCACGTGATCGTCGCTGCCTTCGAAGACCAAGTGTTCGCGTGGCAGCTCATCGATAAAGCGACTCGGTTGGCATTCGACTACGTCGCCGAAGCGGCGCCTCGTGCGTGCTGAGCTGAGCGTTAAGCTGAGCTGGGCACGGGTGATCCCGACGTAGGCCAATCTTCTTTCTTCTTCAATTTGATCGGCGTCGATGCTCACATGATGTGGGAGTAAATTTTCTTCCATCCCAACGATATAGACGTGCTGGAACTGCAAGCCTTTGGCCGCATGCAAGGTGGTTAGCGCGACACAATCTTGCGGTGTTTCAAGTTCTTCTCGCTCAGTAATGTCGAAGAGCGTGAGCGCCGCTAGGATGTCCTCCAATGTCTTATCGCGGTCGCGCCCTAGACGCCGCACCCAATCGAGAAGTGTCGTCACGTTAGCCTGACGACGTGACGCCTCTGCTGGCGTGGCAGCTGTTTGCTCCAACCAGTCGAAATAGTCGACGTCCGCGATCAGTTGCTGCAGCAAAGCGTGAGGTGCAGTGCCGGACTTTTCTTGCTGTATGTGTTTCATCCAAGTCGCGAATTCTCTGGCGAGCTTCGCAACGCGCGCTGACAAACGGCTGCCGAGGTCGATCTGATCGAGCGCCTCTAAGATCGATGCATCGACCTTGGCAGCGGCTTCTACGACGCGCGCCACGCTTTGAGTACCGATTCCTCTGCGCGGCACATTGATGATGCGTAGACAGGCGTTGTCGTCTTGTGGATTGCACGCCAAGCGCAAGTAGCAGACCAGATCTTTTACTTCACCGGCATCGAAGAACGAGCGAGAACCGGACAGCAGGTAGGGAATATTCCGTTCCCGGAACGCCTGCTCGAATAGTCGCGCTTGGTGGTTGCTTCGAAAAAGTACCGCATGGTCGCAATAACGTGCCCCAGAGATCAGGCGCCGATGCGCAATGCGATCGGCGATCAACGCGGCCTCAGCATATTCATCTTGAGCAGAGACAATCCGGATCCGTTCACCCGGACCACGATCGCACCACAGCCGCTTATCGAATAAATGTCGATTCTGTGCGATTAAATGATTTGCGGTGTCCAAAATGATCCCTGTCGAACGGTAGTTTTGTTCTAACTTAATAACTTCTAACGGGGCGAAGTCGCGGGCTAGGAGCGCGAGATTTTCCGGTTTAGCGCCCCGCCAACTGTAGATCGATTGGTCATCGTCTCCGACAACAGTGAGGTTTCCGCGTGCCCCGATCAGTAATTTTAACAGCTCATATTGACTCGCACTGGTGTCTTGATATTCGTCCACGAGCAGATAGCCTATGCGCTTGTGCCAGTGTTCCCGGGTCGCTTCATCCGCACGCAACAACGCGACTGGCAAAGTAATCAGATCATCGAAATCGACTGCATTGTAGGCACGTAATCCCGAAGTGTAGGCGCCGAAACAGCGGGCCGCGGCTTGCGTATTCGGATCGCTGTTTTTGCCATTAATTACGCTATGTGGCGTGAGAAATGCGTCTTTCCATCGACTAATTTGGCTTAACATCTCGTTAAGTTGGTTTTGCTGTGTACCCAGTTCGCGGCGTGCGATATCGGCCAGTAGTGAAGCACAGTCGCGTTGATCGAAGATCGTGAAGTTTGGTTTCAGACCTACCACGCTAGAATTGAACCGCAAAATCCGCAAGCCCAAAGTGTGGAAGGTGGATATCCAAATTTGCGCGGCGACATCCTTAGATAAGGCGTTAACACGGTCACGCATTTCCCGTGCCGCTTTGTTGGTGAAGGTGATCGCAGCAATCTGCGTCGGTGCAACGATATCGTGGCGCACGAGGTGCGCGATCTTGTGCGTGATAACGCCGGTTTTGCCGCTACCCGCTCCAGCGAGTACCAGCAAGGCGCCCTCGGTATGCTGGATCGCTCGGCGTTGATTCGAGTTGAGCTGTTGCACGCGTTGCGTCGATGGATGTCGAGGATAGGCGAAGGGGCGAAGTTTACGTCAAATCCCAGCCCATAAACTAGTGCACGAGCACCGCGGCTGCTGGCGCAGGAAAGAATTGTGTGGGCGCCGGGCTAGCCGCAACGCGTACCGACGCATCACCTTTGCGTTACTATATGGATTACGCAATCACAGAACCCGATGTCAACTCCCCCAAACCAAACTGCCAGCGAGCAAGCAGAGCCGCATATAGACGTCGAGCTCGGTGCGACACATATTCGCTTGCTCGGAACCGCACATGTATCGGAGGCTAGCCGCGCCGCGGTGGCGGCTGCCGTGAATAGCGAACACTACGATGTCATCGCGATTGAGTTGTGTGCTAGCCGTTTTCGCGCGCTTGAGGACGAAAACGCGTGGCAGAACATGGATCTATTGCGTGTCATTCGCGAAGGTAAGGCCGCGATGGTAACGGCGACATTGGCGCTCAGCGCTTTTCAGCATCGGCTAGCCGGACAGTTTGGCCTCGAGCCGGGCGCCGAGATGCGTGCGGCAATTGAAGGTGCCAAGCAACATGGCGTGAAGCTAGAGCTCATCGATCGTGAAATCGGTGTGACGATGAAGCGCGTGTATCGTAACGTACCCTGGTGGCAACGCCTTTATCTATTTTCAGGTTTGATATCGAGCGTGTTGGTGCACGAAGAGATCGAAGCAGAAGACATCGAACGGTTGAAGCACGGTGATGTGCTGGAGTCGACGTTCGCACAGTTCGCCGCCGATGCGCCGGCGATTTACCAGCCTTTGATCGAGGAACGCGATCAGTATATGGCGGCACGCTTAGCGCAAATCGCAGCCGCCGATAACGAGCGAATATTAGCCATCGTCGGTGCGGGTCATCTGCAGGGTATCAGTCGTCATCTGCGCGCACCCATGGCCGAACCGGCTGAATTGCTGCGGCGCTTGTCGACGATAGCGTCGCGTTCTCGTTTGTGGGGATTGCTGCCGTGGGCGATAGTTGCAGTTATTTTGAGCGGCTTTGCGCTGGGTTTTCATCGCAGCCCGGAACTGGGTTGGTCTTTGGTGATCGACTGGGTCGTAATCAATGGTGCTCTGTCTGCGCTGGGTGCGGCGATCGCGGGTGGTCACGTCTTAACGATCGCGAGCGCGTTTGTGGCGGCGCCCTTAACATCGTTGAATCCTACCGTGGGGGCGGGCATGGTTACTGCTTTGGTCGAAGCTTTCGTGCGCCGACCGACTGTCGGTGATTTTGCGCGCTTGCGCGATGACGCCACTAGTTTCGCGGGCTGGCGCCGAAATCCCGTCGCGCGTACTTTGCTGGTGTTTGTTTTGAGCACACTCGGATCGGCCCTTGGAACCTATATCGCCGGTTTTCGGATCGGTCAACGCTTGTTCAGCTAAACGACGCATCGGGATTTCGGTGCGGGAAGGAACTTCGCCCCGCAACGCTTATGCGACTACTAAGCGCGAAATCGATCTTTACGCGCGCGCGTTGCAGCGAATACCTCGACGGCCGATCCACCGTGTTTCCCAACATGCGTTCGCAGTGCGGCGCTATGCGGGCGCAAAAACGGATTTGTCGCGAGCTCCTCGCCTAGGGTTGAAGGAATGGTTGGTTCTCCACGAGAGCGCAGTGCGTTGACTTTCTCCATGCGTGCCTGCAAGGCCTCGTTTTCTGGTTCAACGCTTAGTGCGAACTGGCCATTGGCTTGGGTATACTCGTGGGCGCAATAAACACGCGTATCGCCAGGTAGGTTTGCGAATTTCGACAACGACGACCACATTTGCGCCGGTGTGCCTTCAAATAACCGACCACAACCTAACGCGAACAAGGTGTCGCCACAAAATAGGGCGCGATCACACTCAAACCAAAAAGCAATGTGGCCGCGGGTGTGGCCCGGTACATCGAACACTCGCGTAGTCGATTCGCCCAACTGATAAGTGTCACCGTCGCCCAGCGCGACATCCAAGCCCGGGATTCGATCTTGATCGGCACGCGGGCCAACGATCGTGCAACCGGTTTTGGTCTTCAGGGCGAGGTTTCCGCCCACATGATCACCGTGATGGTGGGTGTTCAAAATATGGGTAAGGTGCCAGTTCCGTTGCAACAGCGCGTCTAATACCGACTCGCTTACCGCCGGGTCCACGACAGCGGTTGCACCGCCGGCGTGATCATGCAATAGATAGACGTAGTTGTCATTGAGCACTGGAATTTGGTCGATCTCTAGCATAGCCAGCTACCTGGAACAGATATTAGATAATGATAGCGCGCGTTCGAAGACGGTGAAATACCAGCGCTGGTGTGAGATAAAATGAGCATTCGGCAGCAGCAAGCGACAGCGGATGAACAACGGTCAGCGCGTTGGCCTCGCTTAAGGTGTTGGCTCGCAATCGCACGGCGACCAGAAATCGTCCAGCGATCCATCAAAATCGCTCTGATCGTTGGTACGATATTGGTCTTCATTAACTATGTCGATAAACTGTTTCCGCCGAGAGTTTCGTTGATCGAGTGCGGTAAGATGCTGCTAACCTACTGTGTTCCATATTGTGTTTCCACCTACGCTTCCGTGAGTACGGTTCTTGCTGCGGGGGACAAGCCCCAACGCTAGCATGAACAACTTGCAGACGTTCAGTGGCGGCAGTCACTGTGGGGCGATAAGGTTTGAGGTGCAGTTGCCCAGCGAGATCGAAGTGCAAGAATGCAATTGCTCTATTTGTAGAAAAAGCGGTTATTTGCATGTGATTGTAGCGGCGGCGCGGTTCCATTTGCGTCGCGGGGCCGACGAACTACAGCAATACTCCTTCAATTCAGGCGTTGCGCACCACTATTTTTGCCGGACCTATGGTATCAAGTCCTACTACGTGCCGCGTTCGAATCCCGACGGCTATAGCATCAACTTGCGTTGCCTGGACGGCGTGGCGTGCCTAGCGGTAAAAATCGTACCATTTGATGGTTTGAACTGGGAACAAAACGCCGCCTCCCTACGTCATCTCGGTGTCTAGAATATATCGTCGAGGCCGACAACAAAGTAAGCAGGGCTAGCGTCGTTATGCCTTATTACGATTACCACTGTCCAGAAAACGGGCGCACAATCGAAGTTCGACACGCCATCGATGTCGCCTTAAGTACGTGGGGTGAGGTGTGTTACGCCGCACAAATCCCGCTGGGCGATACCGATTTTTGTGCGGCCGTCGAAAAGGTGTTGAGCCCACCTGCCCTGGCCTTCCCCGCGGGTAACAGTAAGCTCAAAGAAAAGGGATTTACAAAGCTGGTAAAACGCGATGATGGTGTCTACGAGAACGTGACGCGTGCCGGTGATGAAAAGCGTTACATGCAAGCAGGCGATCCGCAATCACTTCCTCACCTCGATAAGAAAATCCGCGACTAATTAATCTTGACCCAGGATTCGTTTGATTTTCTCATTTTGCGTCAAGCGATAGAACCGGCGCAACTCGTTAACAAATGACTGTTGGTAGTGATGGCCTGGGAAACGTCCCTGCAAGCTGGCGCAATATAAGCCTGCGTAGTAGTTGGCCGCTTCGTAACGCACCGCTGATTCCGTGTCTAGTTCGCTGTCAAATATGACGCGTTTGAATAGCTGTTCTATCAGGTCATGAGGAACGCTGATATTTTGGCCTGCGAGGCGCTTAGCGACACACACATATTTGTCAACTTCCGCCTGCAGCTCGAGCTCGAGCAAGGTCACCGATTTATCGTACTGCGCATTCCAACTCACATAGTGGAAATGACTAACGCCCTCGACCGCGAGCAGATAGGCGTCAAGGTTACCTTCATGCAAAGAGACGCCTGGATCGTCGGTGCTCAATAATTTAATGATCGCCTCGTCTAGATAAAGCGACATCTCCAAGGCATCGTTACTCTCGCAAAGCAATAGTCGTTCGGCATTAGTGCCCACGGCGTTATCGGGTGTAAGTGCGGCTGCATAAACAGCGTTCGTGATCAAGAAATCACGAACGTCATAATTGACATCGGTCTCGTAGAGCTCGGCGAGCTCCGTTTGAATATCATGAACGTACATAAAAACCTAGGTTTAGTGCTGTGAACGGCTGATCGCGTTATGGTCGGGTTGCACCCCTTGGCGCAATAGACGTCGGTATGCATAGTCACTGCCGGTGTTGATCCAGACGTCGTAGAGACGGAGTAGATCGTTGTTGGACCCCAAGTGTGAGGCCTCGGAGATTTCTGCAAGTACGTCTACTAAACCGGCAAATTTTTCGGCAAGTTCTCCAAACAAAACCGCCTGCGAAACATCGACACTTGATTGTTCGAGATGTTGATGCAAGGAGTTGTACGCCGAGCCACCCATGGCGATGTAGTAGTCGATGTCCACGAGTTGGCGCCTCAAGCTCCCAGAAAACAGCCCGGCAACGAAAAGTGCTATGTCTCCCATTTTTCGTAACGCGAGATTGCGTTGCTCTATGCCTTCGGCGTTCAAAGCATCCATGAGCTGAAAAGCCAGCGGCTTTAGTTCATAGCCGGTCTCGGTGCGCTCAAATAAGTGTCGTGGATCGGTAAATGAACCGAGCAGGTTGACGAGATAAATTATCGTGTAGTCGCCGAGCTCTACATCCCGACGAGCTAAAGCGGAATATAACTGCACACGAAAATAGTCGTGCAAGTTCTCTTGTGTAATAACCGCGGCTTTGTTTTTGGACACGGCTATACCTCCTTTGGCACCATGTGTATCACCAACGCTTTAAGTTAAAGCATTTGCATTTGTTTAAGCGGCCACAGTAAACGAATCTTAAAATATCAAGCTGACTTGACGCTAAGTTTTTGATTATATGTTTGCAATTAGCACGCCACCGTACGCTTGACAGCACTGCTTTGGGTGAGGCACAAAAAAAAAGCCCCGCACTGGGCGGGGCTTTTAGGTTCCTTGAACGGGGGCCTACATCATGCCCATACCGTCCATACCGCCCATACCGCCACCAGGTGGCATGGCAGGTGCCTCTTCCGACTTCGGCGCTTCGGCTACCATCGCTTCAGTCGTAAGGATTAAACCTGCTACCGAGGCGGCATTTTGCAATGCCGAGCGGGCAACTTTGGTCGGATCTAGGATACCCATCTCGATCATGTCACCGAATTCACCGGTCTGCGCGTTATAACCGAAATTTCCTTTGCCTTCGCTGACTTTGTTGACGATTACCGAGGGCTCGTCGCCAGTATTCTGCACGATTTGACGGATCGGCTCTTCCAGCGCGCGGCCGAGAATATCGATGCCCATTTGCTGATCGGGATTAGAACCTGTCACGGATTTTGCTTTCGTCTGTGCCCTTAGTAGCGCTACACCGCCACCTGGGACTACGCCTTCCTCGACTGCCGCACGAGTCGAGTGCAAGGCGTCTTCGACGCGAGCTTTCTTCTCTTTCATTTCGACTTCTGTTGCGGCGCCGACTTTGATGACAGCAACGCCGCCTGCGAGCTTCGCGACGCGCTCTTGCAATTTTTCGCGGTCGTAATCGGAGCTCGTTTCTTCGATTTGCGTGCGAATTTGCTGTACGCGTCCTTGAATAGCTTTTTGATCGCCGGCACCGTCGATGACGGTCGTCGTTTCTTTGTTGATCTGTACTTTCTTGGCGCTGCCCAAGGTATCTAACGTCGCTTTCTCTAAGCTCAGTCCTACCTCTTCAGCGATGACCTGTCCGCCGGTCAGGATCGCAATGTCTTCTAACATCGCTTTACGACGGTCACCGAATCCAGGCGCCTTCACCGCAGCGACTTTAACGATGCCGCGCATGTTGTTAACGACCAAGGTTGCTAAGGCTTCCCCTTCGACGTCTTCTGCAATGATAAGCAAGGAACGGCTCGACTTCGCGACGTTTTCTAGCACCGGCAACATGTCGCGAATGTTAGAGATTTTCTTGTCGTGCAAGAGGATCATCGGTTCGTCGAGTTCAACGGACATGCTCTCCTGATTATTAATGAAGTAGGGAGACAAGTAACCGCGATCAAACTGCATCCCTTCGACGATGTCCAACTCGTTTTCGAGTCCCGAACCTTCTTCCACGGTGATAACACCTTCTTTGCCGACTTTGTCCATGGAATCGGCAATTATTTTACCGATGGCCTCATCCGCGTTCGCCGAAATTGTGCCAACTTGAGCGATCGCTTTACTGTCCGTGCACGGTTTTGAGATTTTCTGCAATTCGCCGACCGCAGCGATCACCGCTTTATCGATGCCGCGCTTAATGTCCATCGGGTTGATGCCCGCGGTTACGGCTTTGAGACCCTCTCTAACTATCGCTTGGGCAAGCACGGTCGCGGTTGTCGTCCCGTCGCCAGCGACATCGGAAGTTTTTGACGCAACTTCTTTAACCATTTGTGCGCCCATATTTTCGAACTTGTCTTCAAGTTCGATTTCTTTTGCGACCGAAACCCCGTCTTTCGTGACGGTCGGAGCGCCGAAGCTTTTTTCCAGAACGACGTTTCGCCCCTTCGGCCCCAAGGTCTGCTTAACGGCGTTAGCAAGGGTATTGATACCTCGCGACATGCGCTGTCGTGCATCATCTGCAAATCGGACTTCTTTAGCTGTCATTGCTGTTTTTCCTCTCTTAAATGCTTGAAATGTTTGTCTTTAACATCAATTCCACGCAACGATTAACCCAACACCGCCATGATGTCGTCTTCGCGCATTACCAAGTATTCGACGCCATCGACTTTGACCTCGGTACCCGAATATTTGCCGAATAAAACTTCGTCGCCGACTTTTACATCGAGCGCCTGGGTCTGGCCATTGTCGAGGATTTTGCCGTTTCCAACGGCCATGATCTCGCCTTTGATGGGCTTCTCCGCAGCAGCGTCGGGGATCACGATGCCACCAGGCGAGGTGTTATCTTCTTCCAGGCGCTTCACTATTACACGATCGTGCAAAGGACGGATCTTCATAGTTCCTATCTCCTCAAAACTCACGTTAAATCATTGATTTATCGAACTTATACGAATTACTATTAGCACTCTATCTCGAGTGGTGCTAATAATAGGGTCAGACACACTTTTTTTCAAGGCGATCAGCCGTGCCATGTTCGATTCAGTGCCATTAGCGACACCCTGTGGGGTGCGATATCTCGTCGCCTTAAGCGTTTTCTGCGCATTGCTCGCAGGAACAGCGACGACGTTAGCTGCGGGGCGCTGTGAAGCGCACCTGGGTACCTTAACGATTCGTGGTGAAGTGGCACGTGCGCCCTTATCTAGCGCTAGCGAGTTTGTTCTGACCGCGTGGGAAGACGGCTTTCAGCGCACCCGTTTGATGGCACCCATCAGTTACAAGCTTGCCCAATGCTGGCTCGGGCATTTGCATGGCGATGCTCGCCCTGAAGTGATCATTAATTTTCATCCCCGCGCTGGGTCCGATCTTGTGGCCGAAGTGCGGGCGTATACGTGGTCGGCGAAGGGGTTCGTAAATCAACTTGTTATTCCGTATACTTTGTCATCACAGCAGGGCACGGCATTGCTGGATTTTCACGACGGTGTGTTAACGCGGCAAATTCGTTCGGCCGATGGTCGTTCGCGACGTTTTCACCTCGATGCGCAGACCGGCGAATGGCAGCCGCAATAGCGCTCGACTCAGATCACAAAAGTCCAGTAGCCGGTACAAATTTCGTGACGAAAATCACGTTATCGCGTGTTCGAGTCGACAGCGTTGCGCGGAATACTTAGACTCAACCCAAACGCAACGAATTGTAAAATCGATTCGACGCATGCAAATGATCGCGCGCGTGATCTCAGGCAGTCCGCGGCGGCGCGATTTGGGTGCGAATGTTACACGAGTCGTTGTTGTAAAAGCTGCGTGGGTCTGCGGACCAGCCCCGTAGTCGGGGCCTCCTAAATTATAGAGAGAGTTCGCTATGACGAATCCGACAATAACCCTGGAGCGCGAATGCATTGATAACTTATTGACCCACTGTCATCGGCGGCGCTATGGCGCCAAATCGGCGATTATTCGTCAGGGTGATCGGGCGAGCGATCTGTTCTATATCGTCCAGGGCTCAGTCAGTGTCATGTTAGAGGACGAAAAAGGGCACGAAATCGTTTTGGCTTATCTTAATCAGGGGGAATTTTTTGGCGAGCTCGGGCTCTTCAGCGAAGACGCCCAGCGTACCGCGTTAGTACGTGCTCGGGTCGAAAGCGATATTGCCCAGATCAGCTATGCAAAATTCAAGTCCTTGACCGATATCTACTCGCGCATTATGGGTGCGATGACGACGCAACTAGCACTGCGATTACGCAACACGAATCGTAAGCTCGGTGACCTCGCCTTTACCGACGTCTATGGCCGCGTCGAGCGCACCTTGCGCGATCTATGCGAACAGCCTGATGCCATGACGCATCCCAGTGGTATGCAACTACGCGTTACCCGCCAAGAACTGGCCCGTTTAGTCGGCTGTTCGCGCGAAATGGTCGGCAAAGTGCTCAAAGAAATGGAGGATCGCCAACATATCGAAGCGAGTGGTAAGAACATCGTTCTAATGGGCGTGAGAATTCAACACGTACCGCGTCGGCTATCCGCATAACCGTAACTCGGCCGGCAATCCGACGATTGCCGCGTATCCCACGCTCCACTTGAAGGAGATTTATCTTTCGCCGCATCATAGGGCAGTATTTAGATCGCACGAGGACCGCGGATGCTGGCGCGCTTGGGTGTTGATTTTCGCTAGACAGATTTTCGTGTCTCAATGGGGGGCGCTGATCGCTGCTTTGGCGATGGCATCGTTTGCCCTCGCCGGTGAGATCGGTGCCGCCGAGGAGGCTCTCCAACGTGGCGAGTATCAACTCGCGCTACGCCGCTTTGCGATCCTGGCTGAAGGCGGACATGCGCAAGCGCAGCTACGTCTCGGCATGCTTTATCATCAGGGCAAAGTCGTGGCGGCGGACCACGAGATCGCGGCGCGGTGGTATCGCGCCGCAGCTGATCAGGGTTTGGCGGAGGCGCAATTCAATCTTGGTAACTTGTATTTGCTTGGCGAGGGCGTGGAGAAAAACGATGCTTTGGCTTTGAGCTTTTATCGCGCCGCCGCGCTACAGGGCCATCGCTTGGCGGAACAAAACATGCGCGAACTCTACCGGGGTGCGGGAGTTACTATGCCACCTTTAACCACCGCGGGTATTGCTGCACCACCTGGCGATGCTGCGGAACAAGCGGCTATCACACCGATCCCTGCGGGGGGGCATGCGGGACGTACGTCCATCGACGCAAATGAAGCGACGGCGATTATGCATGCCTTGGAGCACGGGATCCGCGTAATACGTAAAGGTCAGGCGGTCGATTTGGAAGCGATCGCCAAATATGCACAAGCGGGGCACGCATTACGTGAAACCCACGCTGCGAATTTCATTGCGATGTCGGTCGAACGGCTGAATAAATTAGTTGAGGCCGGCGATGCGGCAGCTCAATACGAACTGGCAGAGCGCTACATGCAGGGCTTGGGTATCGACCAAGATATCCCTGCGGCGCATCGTTTGTATCGTGAATCGGCTGCTGCGGGCTTTACCCTCGCGCGCAGCCGTTTAAAACACCTCGAGACGTCATCTCGAAAAGAATAATAGGCGTAAATAAACCGGTCGAAACACGTGCCCAACGATTTGTCGGGCACGTGTGCTGAGTACATCAAGACTGCTGAATGCTCACGTCGATCCGGCGAGGTTTTACTTTTTCGACTTTAGGGATCACGACTTGCAGCACTCCGTGTTTGCCTTCCGCTGATACGCGTTCGGGATCAACGCCGTCGGGAAGTGAAAAACGACGGTAGAACGTGCCGCTGACGCGCTCACTGCGGCGATATCCGTCTTCGGTATTGCGGTTTTCTTCGTCGCGCTCACCCCTGATAGTAAGCACGCCGTCTTCCATTGTGACTTCGATCTCCTCCGGGGCTACACCTGGGATGTCCGCAGTGATCAGGAACCGATCAGTTTCTTCTTTGATGTCTACGGCTGGTGTCCAGTTGCTAGTGACCACATCGGAGTTGTCATTTTGGCCGACGCGCAAACCACGACTCTGGGGAAATATTCGCCCGATTTCGTCTTGTAAACGCTGCACCGTTGCCCATGGGTCCTGTGTAATTAGGTTCATAGCTAAACTCCAATTCTATGACGATAGAATTCATAGATGGGGACGGGTGAGGCGATTTCAAGGGCCCGGGTTAGATCGGCGCGCCCTTCGCTGGTGGTCGTTGCTCTTGAGATTTGAATTGTTGCAGGGATTCCTCGAGTTGCTTCGCCCAGATTTCTAAGTGTTCCCTAAACGCGGGGATTTGACCGCGAATCTCTTGTTCTAAGCGTGACAGTTCTTCTCCCAGCCGTGGCAGGGTGTTTTCGATTTCTTCGACCGAGCGATCGATACCGTCTTGGATGGCACTACCGAGCGCCCGCATCTTCTCCATCATGCGGGCGACGTCGCCGCCCGCCCGGAGTTCGTCGATCGTTTGCTGGTAGGCGATTTTCCACCTCCCGTCTTCCTTGACCATGTGGGTGTCCAATGGAAACTCGATCCCCGCCTCACCCGGTAGCGTTACTATCGTGGCGGCGTTAGCGCGCTTTTTTTCGATAGTGACACGATTGATTTCGACGCCAGCGATGGGAATTATGTTTTCGAATTGCTCGTATAGTGACGCTTCTCGTTGCGAAATTAGCGTCTTAATCTCGTGGTGATCCTGACGCTGCACAGCCGCCCAGAAATGTGCAGCGAGTTCGTCAGGCGGTAGGCTTTTGGTGCACGCAGCGGCGATAATGAGCATGCCTATCACGACTACCTTGCAGGCACGTCGTGCGCACCGGTGTTCTGTATTTAACATTTACCTGGCCCTGTAACGTTCGTAGACCGATTGTAGCAGCGAATGTTCCAGCCCAATTTTTCAAGATCCTTAGAACAGATCCTGGGTGCTGCCTGAGGTGTAGCTGAACGCGGTGGAGACGCACGCGAACGCCGCGCCGGGGGTCGCTGTGTCGGTGTTTTTGTGGTTGCGCGTTGCGCTGGGGGCGGGGCCCTATAATGCTACTGGCCGACTGCCTGCAAGCCACCGAAAAGCGAGACGCCCGGGGCGAGTATTTCTCCCATGCGTAGCAGCCTTTGCCATTCATCATCGCTCATGGCGTTTCGATGATTGGCCTCCAAATCGTGTGCCAGGGCAATGAAGTTATCGGTTTCTTCGAGTATGTAGTGCAGCTCTGCGAGGCGCAACTTTGCGAGATAGTTGTTCTCACTAAGCGTGATCAACTTACCGAGTAGCACTTTGGCTTCGGCGTATTGCCCGTTCGATATATGGTCATCTACCGCGCACTGATGTTCGGCTTCTTTGAGCTTTAAGAAATCGCCTGTTGCCGACAGCGGTTCCTTCTCTGCTGCGCCATCCTCTTCGCTCGGCCCCTCAAAGTCACGTACGGTGCCTGCTGTGACTTCTTGCTCGATTTCTTCTAGCGCTTGAATTTCTATTCGCTCAGAGGGGTTACTCCGATAGCCGGTTCGTGCCTTGTTGCGCTCTGCCTTGAGCGCTACCTCGCGTCGTATTTCCGCTTCCGCCCGGTACGAGTGTACGCTGGTCGGTGCCAGTGTCGGGCGGCGTCGCGTGCGCCATACGAACGCGAGTGCCGCGAAAATAATCAGTAACGCAGCGCCGAGCAGGAGCGGCCCCCGCGAGCTCCGGTCTTTGGTCGTATCAGTATTTGGCACGGGCGTGTTAGTGACCAAGGTGTCATTGGAAGGAGCGGCGCTGGTAGTGGTAGTGGCGCGCGCTACAGGACGCACGGGCGGTGTGGGCGTCACGCGAGCCGGTTGTGTAGCTAATTGTTGGTCCGCCACTGCTGCTTTAGGGGATGGCACCTGCGGCAGATAGCGAGATCGAATCGCTTTAAATTTCTCGTCGAGCCGTGCAAGCCGTTGGGCTAATTCGGGATCACGTAAAGCCGCCGTAGGTATGGCGTTGGCACCGCGTGGCGTCGGCGTCGATGGTTTTTGCGAACCGGAACTCGCGGCTTTGTTCGTGGGCTCGCTGCTAGCCGGTATCCGTTGCGATGTTTCTACCGGCGTCTCGGGAGCAGCGGTTTGTGCTACGTTGCCCGGTAGTTGCAGGATAACATTCTGCTTCAAGCGCGTGATGTCCTGGTCGACAAATGCGTGGGGATTCAGCGCCAACACTTCGTTCATCCACTCACCTGCGTTGCTGCGCTCCGTGTGTTGCATCGCGATCGTCCAGAGATTTTCCCCCGCGCGGATGGGCCCGTAGTGGCCGTTCGCCACGACGTTTGATTCACTACCACGGCGGGCGAGTTTGCTCCGCGTGGTACGGCGAGTAATGAAAGAACGCGAAGGACGAAAATGCAGGCTGTAGTGACGACTCACGGCATGCGTCGCATCAGCGTTGACGATCTTAATGCGCACAGCGAGATCGCGCCTTGGTAGCGCACCATCAGATCGGAGTTCGATGTAGGGGACGCCCCTACGAGTTTCGCGTAGATAGGCGTTGATTGCCAACGGTAGGTTTGTCGTCGGCGAGCCGCTCAGCACTTTTACTTGCCACTGTTCTTGCATCTCCGCGGGTGACATCAACACGTCTACGAAACCATGCAAGGGCTCACCGATAGCGCTACGTGAGCGGGCATCGCCTAGGGCGATCGCATGAGTGTCGGCGGCGGTCAAAAACAAAGCAATCGCAGCACCTATCCGCACGTGTTGGCGCAGAGTGGAAGTCGCGTCAGCCGGGTTCCTACTAGGGACCGTAAATTTCCGAAATGTCGATGCAATCATGGCTTTAGAAACCGCTAGAATGGAGACGAACGTAGATGCCGTGTGACCTTTGTAGCGGCCGGTGGGGGGTTCGCCTTAAGCATGCGTCGGTTTTGTATTGCCGCGGAGAAAGCTTGTAAGTGACTGATTCAAGTAGATTTGGTCGAGACTACTACGAACGCTATTACCGCAGTCCGCAAACTCGGGTAGCGGACCGGTCTTATTTCGACGCGCTCGCAGGCCTGATCCACGCGCAGTGCGTAGTGCTCGACTATGAGGTTGGCAGCATTCTCGATCTAGGCGCAGGCATCGGCACGATGCGCACAGCGCTGCGCCGCTACTTCCCACGGGCCAGTTACACAGGTACAGAAATCTCTCGTTATGCGTGTCAGCGTTATGGGTGGGAGCAGGTGAGCGTTTGCGACTACACATCAGCGGATCAATACGATCTCGTCGTCTGCAGTGACGTCCTGCAGTACCTCGATGATCGTCGCGCATCGCAAGCTATCCGCGTTTTCACTGCCGTCGCTAGCGGTTTGATGTACTTTTCTACGTTGACGAGTGAAGATTGGGAACAAAACTGTGATCAATCATTGACCGATGGTGATGTCCATCTGCGTAATGCGCAGTGGTATCGACGGCGTCTGCGACGCGATTTTAAAACCATCGGCAATGGTCTCTATTTGCATCGGGCTTGCCCGGTGGTTACTTATGCGCTGGAAGCTTATTGAACGCCTGCTTACTGCGCCGCCCGAGGTCGATCGCGAGTCATGCTGGCCATTAACTAAAAGCGAGCCAAACGAGCGGCCGCGTACTACGTGTATCGCAGTGTGTCTCCAGCTTTGAGCGAGATTTAAGCGTCGTCGTTTAGGGGGTAAAACCGTAGTGCGAGCCCATTATTGCACCAGCGCTCACCGGTCGGTTGCGGTCCATCATCGAACACATGACCATGGTGACCACCGCAGCGAGCACAATGATACTCCGTGCGAGGCCATAGAATTTTATAGTCTTTCTTGGTGGCGAAGTGGCCCGCTATGTGGGTAAAAAAACTCGGCCAACCTGTACCGCTGTCAAATTTCATCTCCGAGGTGAACAGCGGCAACTCGCAGGCGCGACAAACATAAACGCCGCGCCGTTTCTCGCCGTTTAGATCGCTACTGAACTGGCGCTCGGTGCTTTCTTCAAACAGGATGTTATAAGCATCTCGCGGCAGCTCTTGGCGCCACTCCTTCTTCGCTTTAGAGACTTTGTCTTCCACTGACGGCAATTTCAAGTTTTCACGAACGAATTCCGGCCACCGTTGCTGCAGTGCGCGAACGTTCGTGGCGGCGCTCAAAGTGATGGAAAATAAACCTAAACCTGTGCCGCCGGCTAGCGAGCAGGCGGCGAGAAAACGTCGTCTATTCATAAAATACGGGTCCGAAGTTTGTGTTGCTCTGACAGCGGCACTGGGCGAAAGTTCTTGCGCGGTAACGTTTATTGTGATTCTTTGTGTTACAGGTCACTGGCAAAATAGCGCTCGAGATATTGCTCGAAGCTTTCGCTGTCCGCATGTTCGATCTTCTTTTGTGCCGCGATGGAGTCACTGGCAATCGATTCCAGTTGCGCACACTTGTCCTGATCCAAAGTGAGCTCACGCAGGTGGGCGGCGTGCTGTTTCGATAATTCGAGTCCAAACTCGGCAAAACTACATTGCTGTGACCGCAAGTCTGCGAGCATGCGTGCCGAGGGTAGGCCGCCGGGATCTGACAGGGCGTCCCGCTGTAAGTGCAAGGCGCGGCGGTAGACGGGCGTCGGCATTTGAGCGTCTAAAAGCGCGCAAATAGTCTCCATGGCGTCGAAAATTTCTGCGGTCCACTCTATCATCGGGCGGCGCTCGCCGGCGGAAACTAGGGACAATCCCGGTTCTCGCCCACGCAATGCGACAGTGAGCTCGTTGTATTCGATTTCATCAAGTTCTGTGCGCGACAGTGCCGGACTTTCCAACAATAGGCAAAAAATCGAAAACGCCTCAAGAAAATATAATTGCGCTACGTCAATCCCGAGCGGCGAATAAGCTTGTACATCTAGAGCACGCATTTCAATATATTCAACGCCGCGTCGTTGTAGGGCGGTCGAGGGTTTTTCCCCGCTGCGCGCGGATCGCTTAGGGCGTATAAAACTATAAAACTCGTTTTCGATCTGTAGCACGTTGGTGTTCAGTTGAATGCGTTCGCCGTCGTCGTACAAGCCGATCGCTTCATATTCGGGATACGGCGTTCGGATCGCGGTGCTCAAGCTAGCAACGTAAGCACGAAGACTGTCATAGGATACGTCGAGTGCTGCTTGATTTTTGTTTTTATAGCCGATGTTGCTCATCCGCAATGATGTGGCATAGGGTAAATAGCAGGTACTCGCATCGAGTTGCTTAAAGGGAGTTGTACGTCCAGCCAAAAATGATTTGCACAAGGCCGGAGAGTTTCCGAACAGCAGCGGTATCAACCAGCCGACCCGCCTGAAATTTCGGATTAAAGCGAAATAAGCATCGTCGATGAATTCGCGCGGCGGTTCTTTGGATTCACAAACCTCCTGATAATGCGGCCAAAAGTCGTCGGGTAAGGAGTAGTTGAAATGCACACCTGCGATCGCCTGCATTCTGCGACCATAGCGATAATCGAGGCCTACACGATAAATGTGTTTCATACGGCCGATGTTGGAACCGCCGTAGTCCGCGATTTGGATCTCGGCATCGTCACCGATCTCGCAGGGCATGCTCGCGCACCACAACAACTCCTCGGTGGGCATGGTGGTGTATAAAAATCGATGAATATCGGTCAAGAACGCGTGGGTTTGCGCGCACGTCCGGTGCGGTGGGGTAATGAATTCAGGCAGTGCTTCTGAGTAATCTGTCGTGATGTAGGGATGGGTTAGCGCCGAGCCCCACGGCGGCGGGTGAGCGGTAGACGCAACCACGCCGTCGCTGGTTACCCTAAGGCTTTCTTTTTCAAGACCGCGCTTGCCACCTTGCAATAGCGTACTATCTTGCAGGCGAGCGAGTTGATCGATGCGGAGATAATTATTAGCGTGCATGCGCAGATTATAGCGGCTTCGTTTTCGAGTCAGGGTACGACTATAGCCCAAGCGCAGCCGAATCTGACCAGTCACGGCCGCAATAGTGAACCAGTGCGATTCCAGTGGGATCATGGCTACATCACCGCTAGCCGATGAAAACGCTCCTTACCTCGAGCTATGGCCACAAGCGTTGCGAGTGTCTTGATAGAATCGAACTCATTTGTCGACAGGGGAGGGGCATGAAAAAGCTGCTGATTGCGAATCGCGGTGAAATAGCGTGCCGCATCATTCGTAGCGCCGCGGCGCTCGGTGTCGAGACGATCGCGATTTACTCGGAAGTAGATGCCGATGCGCTGCATGTCAGCAAGGCCTCTGCCGCGCACCCGGTAGGGCCGGCGAAGGCGAGCGAAAGCTATCTGCATGGCGGGAACCTACTTGCGGCGGCAACGGCGAGCGGTGCGGACGCGCTGCATCCTGGGTACGGATTTTTAGCAGAAAATGCGGCATTTGCGCGCCAAGTGATGGACGCAGGCCTGACTTGGGTGGGCCCGCGTCCCGAACAAATAGAGGCCATGGGAGACAAAGATCGCGCGCGTCGTTTAGCACGAGCCGCGGGTTTACCGGTCGTTCCTGGTAGTGATCGGTTAGCGATGGACGAACTCGACACGATCGAGTCTGCGGCCAAGACAGTCGGTTTCCCGCTGCTAGTAAAAGCGTCCGCTGGTGGCGGTGGCATCGGAATGCGGTTGGTGGAATCGCCTGCCGAGCTCGAAAAAACTGCCCGCGCGACTCAAGCACTGGCCGCACGCGCTTTCGGCGACGGCACAATTTTCCTGGAACGTTATATCCCGAAAGCGCGGCATATCGAAATTCAAATTTTTGGCTTCGGCGATGGGCGAGCGGTGCATTTTTTTGCAAGAGAATGTTCGATCCAACGGCGTTTTCAAAAAATTGTGGAGGAAGCGCCGGTACCCGATATCCCCGCCGAGGTTCGCAACAGTATCGCAAACGCCGCTGTCGCGTTAGCGCAAAGTCAAAACTACCTCGGCGCTGGTACGGTGGAATTTATCCTCGACGCAAACTCTTACGAGTTCTTTTTTTTGGAAATGAACACACGTATTCAGGTTGAACACCCCGTAACCGAATTCATCACCGGCCACGATCTTGTCGCTCTCCAATTGCGCCTGGCACGCGGTGACGACCTTGCAGAACTAAGGCAAAAGACTATTCGCGCGCGCGGGCATGCGATAGAGTGCCGTCTATACGCCGAGAATCCCGAAAAAAAGTTCTTGCCGTCACCCGGAACCCTGGAAGTATTGGAATTTCCCAACGCGACAGATACCGTTAGGATCGACACCGGTGTGCGCCAAGGGGACGTTGTAACACCGTACTATGATCCAATGATTGCAAAGCTCGTTTGTTGGGGAGAAAACCGCGAGGAAGCGCGTACCAATATGCACCGCTTATTGGCACAAGTTTGCGTGGCTGGCATCGACAGCAATATCGCATTTCTACGTCGCGTGATCGCTCACCCTGGTTTTCGCGATGGTGATGTTTTTACCGGTTTTGTGGACCAACATTTGGCCGAACTGATTGCATAGAGAATGAGGCGTAGACGACCATGATTTACGACGAACCCAGGGTTCGGGCCGGCGGTGATCGCTTTGTCGAGATGGAATTTGGCGACGAATTGAATTTAGAACTAAATTTCGTCGCCCAGAGCTTGGCGAAGGCTGTTGCAGAAAATCCGATCAAAGGTATTGTCGAGACAGCACCGTTTTTCGCCTCCACCTTGGTTCACTACGAACCCGAAGACATTAGCTATGACGACTTGGTGCAGGAGTTACTGGCGGTCGCGAAGTCGGTAGAAAAATCGGACGACGTCGAACTTGATTCTCGCTTGATCTACTTTCCAGCAACGTACTTAGATCCTTGGAGCAGCGAAGCAATCGATCGGTACATCGAAAATATCAACCCGAACAAGGAGCGTGATCCGGAATTTGTCGCGAAAATAAATAATCTCGAAGACGTTGCACAATTTGTCCGGGTGCATTCGGGCACCGAGTATTGGGTCGCGGCGTTAGGATTTTGGCCAGGCACACCTTTTATGATGCCGCTCGATCCCCGTTGTCGTCTCTTTGCGCCGAAGTATAATCCGCCGCGGACTTTTACCTACCAAGGAACGATCGGTATGGGAGGTGGCGCAACCGCTATGTATCCGGTTGATGGGCCGGGAGGATATCAGATTTTCGCCCGTACCCCAGTGCCAATCTGGGATATGCGCAAACGATTGAAGCAATTCGAGGCGGCACCTTATTTGCTGCGTCCTACGGATCGGGTCAAATTTGTGCAATGTGACTTGCAAGAATTTGCCGATATCGAGCGCCAGGTTGCCGATGGTAGTTACGAGATGAATATCGTGGAGTATCAGAAGGTGTCGTTGAATGGCTACCGCCGCTGGGTCGACGGGCTCGATCTCGACGCGCGATTCTAGGGCCGTGTAGGGGGATCTCGCCATGTTAGAAGTGCTTAAGCCGGGATTGGAGACGAGCATTCAAGATTGGCCCGGGCGTTATGGGTACTTGAGCGTCGGGTTTCCTTGGTCGGGGCCGATGGATGGCTGGTCTTTTCGTCTCGGTAATCTGCTCGTCGGTAACGAGCTGGGTGCGGCCGGTTTGGAATGTCAGTTCATCGGACCAACGTTGAAATTCTCCCAGCCTGCCACGATCGCGGTTACCGGTGCTGACATGCAACCGAAATTGGACAGTCAACCGATCCCGATGTGGGAGAGCATCAGCGTGCAGGCGGGACAAACGCTTGAATTATCATTTGCAAAAACCGGTGCGCGTGCCTATATCGCGATTGGCGGTGGGATCGACAACCAGGCATTTTTTGGTTCGCGGGCGACGTTTCACAAAGGCGGTTTGGGGGGCATGGAGGGTCACGCCCTGCAAGGCGGTCAAACGGTCCCGGTAAGCTATCGTCTGGGCAGCTGCGGGCGTCGCGTAAAAGAACACACGCGCCCAGCTATTGTTACTGACAAGCGCTGGACGATAGAAGTCGTTCCGGGTCCGAACGATGACTGGATCGATACGGCGGGGCAGCAACGTTTTCTCAATACGGATTGGAAGCTGTCATCGAAAAGCGACCGCGGTGGTTTTCGCCTCGAAGGGCCGGCGTGGACGTTTACCGATAAAGCACACAGCAAGTTGCCGGAACACGGTTCGGATCCCGCGAATATCGTCGACCACGGTTATCCGGTCGGCGCCATTAATCTCGCGGGCCAAACACCGATCATTCTCGTCAACGACGGTCCCAGCGGCGGGGGATTTATCAATCCCTATACCGTTCCGACGTGCGCATTCTGGAAACTCGGGCAATCAAAACCAGGCGAACTTTATCAGTTCAAAGCAATATCGGTGGCGGAGGCGCAAGCGGAAGCGAGCAAAATAAGCTCACTTTGTGTGCCGGAGAGCTTGGAATAGGAGCAGAGGAAAAAATGGCAGAAGAAGTATGCCTGCAAACTGCGGGCAATATGTGGAAAGTCTTAGTCCAGCCGGGTGACGCGGTGCAAGCGGGGGACACCTTATTCATCATGGAAGTAATGAAAATGGAGGTTCCCCATGAAGCGCCGTGCGCAGGCACGGTCAAGGACGTAAATGTCAAAGAAGGAGAAGAAGGTTTAGACGCGGGCATGGTGGCCGTTGTCATCGGCTAGTGTCCGTCCGCCAAATAACTTACCTTGCGCTACTCAGTGAGCAACAGGCCGTTTTCCGCCATCCTTACCGCGCTAAATATCGCCCGCCCTTTGTTAAGCGTTTCTTCCCATTCGCGTTCCGGCACCGAATCCGCGACAACGCCACAACCGGCTTGCACGTATAAATGTTGATTTTTGATCACCGCAGTGCGAATCGCGATCGCGGTGTCCATGTTGCCATTCCAGGACAAATATCCGACCGCGCCGCCATAGATCCCACGTCGGCAAGGCTCTAGTTCATCGATAATCTCCATCGCACGGATTTTTGGTGCGCCGGAAAGCGTGCCTACCGGCAATGTTGCACAGAGTACGTCTAAGGCGTCTTTGCCTTCCTTGAGTCGACCTTCGACATTCGATGAGATATGCATCACGTGCGAGTAACGCTCGATCGTCATGCGCTCGGTGACCGCTACCGAGCCAATTTCGGCAACCCGACCGACGTCATTACGGCTCAAATCAATCAACATCAAGTGTTCCGCAATTTCTTTTGGATCGCCAAGCAGTTCTCGCTCCAGGGCGAGATCTTCCTCTCGGGTTTGGCCCCGCGGTCGCGTGCCCGCTAACGGACGCGTAATCACCGTGCGATTTTCGACCCGCACTAGAATTTCCGGGGACGAACCGACGACCTCGAAATCACCGAGATTCATGTAGTACATATACGGAGATGGGTTTAAGTGGCGTAAGGCTCGATAAACATCGATCGCCGCGGCACGCAGTGGCACATTCATGCGTTGCGCCAGCACGACTTGCATGACGTCACCATCTAGGATGTAACGCTTAATTTTCTCGACTGCGGTGAGAAATTCTTCGCGCCCATATTCGGAGGAAAAATCCTTTTCGTGTACGGCGAGCCCGAAGTGTTCATGCTGGGTATCGTTCGGGCAGCGCAAGCGCGCGACGATTTCATCGAGGCGTGTGTGTGCAATGCGTTCGGCGTCGCCGTCACTGGGATCGACGTAAACGAGAAGACGCATTTCACCTTTGAGATTGTCAAAGACGACTAACTCATGGCTAACCATCAAGAAAATATCCGGCGCAGCTAACGTCGTCGTCGGCGGAGCACTGTGCGCCAACCTCGGTTCGACAAATCTTACCGTGTCATAGCCAAAATATCCGACTAAGCCACCCACGAAGCGGCTCGTATCATTTACCGGCACGCGATAGCGCTTAGCATATTCGCGTACAAAAGCGAGTGGATTGTCATGTTGGAGCGATTCAACCACTGATCCGTCGTGAACGACTTCAACCTGATGGCCGCATACTTTAACTACTTCGCGGGCGCTGAGCCCGATAATAGAGTAACGCCCCCAGCGTTCGCCACCTTCAACGGATTCAAGTAAGTAGCTGTAAGGTTCGGCCGCGATGCGCCGGTAAACGCTTAAAGGTGTGTCCATATCGGCGAGTACACGACGGCTTATTGGCACGTGGTTATAACCTTGTCGCGCTAAAGTTTGCAGGCTTGTGCTCATGTTGCCTTGGCGGATCTATTCGCAGCGTCGGGAAAGCTATGCTGTAGGCGGTGTGCGTTAGCGATTCTAGGTTCAGGGTTGTCCGTATTGTAACAGTAGTTGTTCGTAGCGACCCTCACCCAAGAATGAGCTGTCGCTTTTTTCGGCGCGTGCTATTTTTACCAGCCCAACACTGGGTGCATACCAACTACTCTCGATGATTTTTACTTGGGCGTAGTGATTGCCACGATCCGTGCGGACCACGGTTTCGCCCTCGGAATCGATCTGTAGGCAGTTGCTAAATCTACCAGCAGGTGTGTCGACGGTGGCATTAGTACGAACGATCGTGTTTTCGAGCGCAACGTCGATAGCTCGATTGGTGAGTCGGTCTTCTTGCGCAAACGTACGAGATTCGATGAATCCTAGGCGCGTCATCGAGGTCCACTTTTCGCCGCGACGGAGATTTTGCGGCAATAGGCGGTTAACGCCCGCAAGCGCGGTGTGGGGTGGGCCGATACGTGCGACGCCGTGCTTATCGATTTGAAAGAGCGCTAGATGTCTAAGCTGGCGTTGCTGTGTCAAGCGCGCAATCGAACCCCGCCGTTCTAGCTGTGCGTTAGCAAACAGCAGGCGTTGTTCCCGCCGTTCGCCGAGTATGGTGCTCTGCGTACGGTAATACCACCAACGGCCAGCCGCGGCGGGGAAAAATAGTAGTCCACTCGCACCTGTCTGTGCCGTGCGATGAAGCGTCAGCGCTGCGAGCGTGAGGCAGCATCCTAAAGCAAAATATATCCAGGTAAAGCGTATGGCGCGAGGCATGCTGGCATCATGCTACCCTTAAAGCTCAGCGGCACAAAGCTTGATCGTTGGTGTAGAACGTACCTAGGAGTTCACCGCTGTCGTCGAGCTCGAGGCGAAGTAATACCCGGGTGCCAAGGCGAACCGCGCGTTCGAAAACTTCGTCAGCAAGTTCAAACGGTACGAATTCCCCATTTAGATCCCGATACCCCTGATAGCGTGTCAGTTGTTGGTTTTGGAATTTTACACTTGCAGTCATTGCGACGCTCCAATTGGTCGTTGATGCACGTTTTCGACGCAAGCGGTGTTCCATTCTCTCGGGCTGGCCAAATACGCGCCGCCACATGAGAACCCGGTCAATTTCTGGCGCCTTTTAGCGTGATATCCATCACACCATCGGCACGTTCCGCGAAAGGTTTATTCAGGAAAATTGTACGACCGTAGGAAGGCGTCGCCCCAAAAGTGACCCCTGTAGACGACACTTCGGGCTGCCTATTTCAAGGACACCGCGGGCCAGTTTTCAGCGCGAGCGTTTCGTGAGCATAGACCCCCCACAGGCGATCAAGGAATTTGGCACCAAGGCGACGAGGCCGGCGTGAAACCCAGCTACCTTCCCGCGCTCGACGAAGTCGAAATCGCCGAAGGCGAGCCCTAAGGCTAGCGCCAGCCCGACCAGTAGCCCGTAGAACACCGGTTTCGAGTCGAGTCGGCGCCAGTGCAAGCCGATCACGAACGCGGGTACCAGTTGCAGCAGAATGTCGAGTTTTCGATCGAGGAGTTGTACCAAGGAGGCGTGATCCTTTAGCGCAATCGCCAGCGCAACTACGACGGCAATCAAAATCCAAGATGTCAATTTCCCGAAGCGAGTCAATAATTGTTCCGAACGCTCGTGCCTCAACATCGGTTGATAAACGTCCTTCGTGATCATCGAAGATATAGATAGCAAAGCGGAATCGGCGGTCGACATCATGGCCGAAACCACTGCGACCAGCAGCAGCACTACGAGGGCGTAACCAAACGTAGAAAATTGTTGCACGTCACGCAACACTCGCCCGAATGCTTGGTCGGCATTCGCGCCGCTGAGACCAGGAATATAGGCCAATGCGAATATCCCTGCGATAACAGCCACTACCATGGTCAGCAGCGGCATAAATGCCATGATCGCCAAACTCCTGCGTAACGCCAAAGCTGTGCGGGCCGCGAAAATCCGTTGCAAAGCCATTGGGTAAAGAGATGCGGCGAACCCGACCGTCAAAACATAGCTTAGCCACTCACGCGCCTTGCCGATTTCCGGGACTAAAGCTTTGCGTGAACCGTTCACAAGATCGCGTGTTTGTATCAGTCGCGTTGCATCCTCAAGTGCGCCATAACGCTGAAAGAGCAAGTACGAGAGCGCGCAAAATCCAACGCCGAGAACAATTCCTTGAATAACATCGGTCCAGGCCACTGCACGCAATCCTCCCAGCGCACCGTATACCGATATAATCAAGGACAACACGATAACGCCGCCTATGTAAGCCTGACTCGGATCGACCAGTGCTAAACCCTGTACCGCGCGTCCCATCGCCATCAGTTGTGCGAGCAAAAAATTTCCCATCGCGATCAACATAACCACAGCAATCGTGACCGTAAGGCGTCGATCTCCATATCGATCTTGAATATAGTCTGCGGGAGTTAAGTAGCCGCGTATGCGCGCTAGCCGATAGAGTTTCGGCGCGATCAACAAATAGCATACGATCACGGCTGTCATAAAATGTAGGCACATTACCCACGCATAGCCCATCCGATACGTCGCACCGGTGAAGCCAAAAAATGTATTCCCGCTGTACTGGGTTGCGAAGAGGGTAAGAAATAGAACAAATACCCCCAGATTCGAGCCGCCTAAATAAAAATCTTTTAGCGAGTTCTCGGTGCGAGCCCGTCGCGCAAGGACACCGATGATGGGAAACGAAGATAGATAGACTGCAACGAACAGCCAAGCTCCAGGGCCGAGCGGTAGCAGTTCTGCCACGCTTTTTTATTCTTGCCAGGGTTTGTGCAGCAACCACACCGTGAGGCATGATGCAACGATCGATGCCGCGATCGAAACTACTACCCAGCTCGGCACACCAGCGATGGTTGAACGATCATCTGCAGGCCAGTACCACGGTATTCCTACTACCAGCAGAAGCGCATAACTTAACCAATACTTTATATGCCGCATGGTGCTTAACGTGGGCGGCGGTTAAGGATACTCAACACGTGCTCACGCGGGTCGCCGGGCGAAATAAGATGCGGACAAACGCATGCCAGAGTGACAAATCCTGAAAACTAAAGGTCACCTCTAGCCCGGATATTGCACGAGGCGCTCGCTGCACTTGTACCACCTGGTTGATGTAAGGGAATTTTTCATCGCTCGATGGTAGCGCATCGGAAAATGCAAATGGTAACCTGCTTGCTATGTTTGCCTAAGTTCGACCGACTGCTAGTGGGCTTTTTTGAGCGTTTTCATTGCTCGCCCCAAGCCATCGATTGTGAGTGGGAACATTCGATCCGAAATCAATTCGCGTACCATTTTAATCGATGGAATGTAATCCCAATAGTCCTCTGGTTGAGGGTTAAGCCACACGGCATAGGGGTAGGTGGCCATTACTCTTGCCATCCAGGTAGCGCCGGCTTCTTCGTTCCAATGTTCAATGCTGCCACCGACCGCCATTATCTCGTACGGGCTCATCGTCGCGTCGCCAACGAAAACTACTTTGTGATCCGCGCCAAAGGTATTGAGCAACTGTGTGGTTGGGTAACGGACATTGGCGCGCATATGATTATCGCGCCAAACGGTTTCATAGATAAAATTATGAAAGTAAAAATACTCGAGATGCTTAAATTCTGCGCGCGTAGCGGAGAACAATTCTTCACAGACTCTTACATACGAATCCATAGAACCGCCCACGTCCAAAAATAGCAGCACTTTCGTCGCGTTATGTCTTTCTGGCACCATTTTGATGTCCAGCAAACCCGCGCGGCGCGCGGTCGAATTGATGGTGTCGTCAATATCGAGCTCTTCTTCGGCCCCTTCTCGTGCAAAACGCCGCAGTTTACGTAGTGCGATTTTGATATTACGTGTACCCAGCTCGACCTCGTCGTCAAGATTGCGGTATTCACGCTGATCCCAAACTTTTACCGCGCGACCTTGGCGAGATTGTCCCTGGCCGATGCGCACGCCCTCCGGATTGTAACCCCAGGCACCAAACGGGGACGTGCCGCCGGTACCGATCATTTTGGAACCGCCGTGATGGGCCTTTTTTTGCTCTTCTAGGCGTTTACGTAACGTTTCCATTAGCTTATCCCACCCACCCAGGCTTTCGACGAGGTCCTTTTCTTCTTGACTCAAAGACAGCTCTTTTTGCTTGCGTAGCCACTCCAAAGGAATCTCGCCAAAAACCGCTTCGAAAACGGTTTTCTTGCCTTGGTAAAAATCGCTAAACACTTGGTCGAAGCGGTCGTAGAAACGCTCGTCCTTGATGAGTGAGACGCGTGCTAAGTAATAAAAATCGTCGACGCTACACCCCGCTAGGTGTGCATCCATTGCACGTAACAAGGTTAGATATTCGGTAATCGAAACCGGAACTTGTGCGTTGCGTAAGTTGTAAAAAAGCTCAGTTAGCATCGGTCTGCCGCGACATAAAGACGAGCCGTTCGAAAAGATGCATGTCTTGTTCGTTCTTCAACAACGCCCCGTAGAGTTTGGGGATCGCCTTGCGAGTGTCTTTTTCCCGTAAAGCCTCGGGCGGGATGTCTTCTGCAACAAGTAGCTTTATCCAATCCAGCAATTCTGAGGTCGACGGTTTTTTCTTGAGGCCCGGTAACTCACGCAGCTCAAAAAAGCACTCCATTGCTTGCGCTAACAGGCGTTTCTTTATCTCAGGGAAATGAACCCGCACGATCGTTTCCATGGTCTCATGGTCCGGGAAACGGATGTAGTGAAAAAAGCAACGACGTAAAAACGCGTCCGGCAATTCCTTTTCATTGTTGCTTGTAATAACAATAATCGGACGATGGCGAGCGACGATCGTCTCTTTCGTTTCGTAGACGTAGAATTCCATGCGATCGAGCTCCAGGAGCAAATCGTTAGGAAACTCTATGTCAGCTTTATCAATTTCATCGATAAGCAATACTGGTTGTTGATCACAAGAAAATGCTTCCCACAATTTTCCTTCTATGATGTAGTTGCTAATATCGTGCACGCGGTCCTCGCCAAGTTGAGAATCACGCAATCGGGCGACCGCGTCGTATTCATAGAGGCCACGAGCGGCTTTGGTGGTGGACTTGATGTGCCAAGTGATTAGCGGCGCATTCAAGGACCGCGCGATTTCCTCAGCTAACATTGTCTTACCGGTGCCAGGTTCACCTTTCACTAACAAAGGACGTTCGAGCGTGATGGCGGCATTCACGGCCATCATCAAATCCTCAGTTGCAACGTATATGTCGGTGCCGGAGAATTTTGGTTTTTGCATTGCCTCTCTCAAGTAAACGAAACGGAGCAGTCGGGGCAGACATTGTAAAGCATGGAGCTCAAATGGGACTATGTCGTGAAGCACGAGTTGAGAACGCGATCGATGTCTAAGTGGTGCGGGATCGTCTTAGCAGGGCTGATCAGCGCAGTATTCGCGACGGATAAGCCCGGTTTGGTCGCTTTCCACGCGGGTGATTACGGCGCCGCGATCGCCTTGCTGCGGCCTGAGGCCGAGGCGGGTGTCGCCGAAGCACAGTTTTATCTCGGCGTGATGTACCAGCAAGGATGGGGCGTCTTACAGGACCACTCGCGGGCGCTGGATTGGTATCAGCGCGCCGCAGAGCATGGTTTCGTGAAAGCCCAATTTAATCTGGCCGATTTGTACGAGCGCGGTGCCGGGGTGGAAAAACAACCCGCGGTGGCGCTGCGCTGGTACCGTCGCGCTGCTGCCGACGGCGATCCAAAGTCGGCGAGCCGCCTGGGGAATATGTACTACCGTGGGCGTGTTTTGACCCGGGATTATGAGCGTGCACGTCAGTGGTGGGAGCAGGCGCTCGCCGGCGGAGAAGGGGATGCGGGCTACAATCTCGGTTTGTTGTACCTGCGTGGCTTGAGCGTTGAGCGCGATTTCGCCCGCGCCGCAGAAATTTGGCAACGCGCCGCCGAACTGGGTTCGGCTCCGGCGATGAATGCCTTGGGTACGGCCTACGTCTACGGTCAAGGCGTCGCCGTCGATCCGGTACATGCTTATGTGTGGTACCGGCGTGCCGCTGCATTAGGATTAAAGGTTGCGGGAACTAATGCCGAACTTCTTTTTCTAAATTTAAGTGAAGCAGAGCGTCATCGCGCGCAAGCGGGCGCTGTGAAAGCATTACGATCACCACGACCAGCAGAGAGGCCGACGCCCGAACGTTAACGACTGTCACGATTCGACGAACATCTGTCGATCGTGACAATAGTCACGTTCAGTTAGGTGAGCGTAGTTTATCTTACCGCTATCGCAAATTACAGCACTCGCCAAAGCCTCGAGTACCCGGGTTTTTGGCCGCGCTAGAAAATCAGCACAAGGCACAACGGACATGCAAGCTCTCGAGCCATCGGAGTCGAAAAAAAACCGCCCAGACGTGAATGTGGGAAACCGAGTCGGCGCACGCGTACCGATAAGCTTGCCGGTCATGTTTCGTAACGATTATGGCCAGCACTGCGTGGGCCGACTGCAGAATCTATCGCCGACTGGTCTGTGCGTGAGCGGACATGTGGCGATGGGGCAAACAATTCATCCCCGGGCTGGGCGGGTCGACCAAGAATCGGGGCCGATCGTACAGGTGCGCATGAGCTTGCCGATCGGCGGTGAGGAGCTGCCGATCACCGCGGGAGCCCAATTGCTGTATGTCAAATGCTGTAGTGAAGAACACCGGTGCGTTCTAGGATTCCGCTTTCTCGGTCTACGGCCCGTCGCGGAACGCGCGATCGAGCGTTTTTTTTCCACCAATCAGCACGCCGCAGCCTGAGGTTTCGCGACCGACACGGGCATCGATTTCGGCCCGCACCCGCATTTCCCCCCTGAAGTAGTCCTGGTGTTCAGGTGATGCTCAGGCGTCGAGATCGGGAATTAAAGTGCTGCGAAGGCGTGCAATTTGGTCCTTAAGCTGCAATTTGCGCTTCTTTAGACGTCTGATCAGCAGTTGATCAATATCAACTTCACTCGCCAAGCGCTCAATAATTTCGTCGAGATCGCGGTGTTCGACCTGCAGGTCATAAATACGCCGCTGCACCGATTTTTTATCGTCGTCGAACACTGGGCTGTAGTTTTCGGCTCCAAATTACCCTAGTTACCGCAAATTGTAGCGCGAAGGACGCGAAAATGTCGGAATTTTGGTCGTCGAGCGCGGCTTGGGTAGGCGCTCTGGGTGCGCTTGCAGCAACCACGCGCGCAAGCGCTGGGCTTGCGGCTGTGATTTTGCGCCCGTCACAGGCGTCCATCCCGGCCGATTTTGTGACCACAGTCATATTATTCCTAAACTTGCCCACGACGCCTACCGCTGATAAGGAGATCATTTTCGCGTTGCGGTTCCTGAAAACACTTTTTGTAACAAAGACAACAACGGAAGTATTAGAATGCCTGCCATGGCGGCACTCCACGATTACCGATATTTGCTAGAAACCCTGGTACCGGTGAGTGGTATGTCAGCCGCACGACGGCAACAATTATTTGCTCGTGCCGAGGTGGCAGAATATCGCCGCGGACAATATGTCTTTCGGCAGGGCGACATCGATAATTATACATTCTATCTCTTGGAGGGGGACTTAGAGCTACGCAGCGGCGGACAACTCGTCAAACGTGTCGTTGGCGGCACCGAAGATGCGATTCATCCCCTTGCTCAATTGCAACCACGTCAGTTGGACGCGTTCGCCTTGTCTGCTGTCTCCATACTGCGTCTTGACCGGCATTTGTTGGAGAAGTTACTCGCGCTAGATAGTACTGATCAGGATGGCAAAGTGCGGGTCGACGATATCGAGGCGACCGATGACAACGACTGGATGACTCGCATGCTGCAGTCGGAGTTATTTGCACGGGTCCCGGCGGCGAATATTCAACTGATATTTGCTGCGTTGGAAGAAATTAAAGTCGGAGCCGGCGATGTCATTTTGAAGCAAGGTGCCCCCGGGGACTACTACTACGTCGTCAAGCGCGGTCGTTGCGAAGTGCAACGTTTCATCGCCTCGCGCAAAATCCCGGTGAAACTTGCAGAACTCGGTCCCGGGGAGACTTTCGGTGAGGAGGCGCTCGTCTCCGAAGCGACCCGCAATGCCACCGTTCGCATGTTAACCGAAGGCATCGTCATGCGGCTCACGAAAGAGCAGTTTATCGATCTCATTAAAAAGCCGTTGCTTAGCGAGGTGGATATTAATGGCGGTCGACGTTTAGTCGCTGAGCGAGACGCAACCTGGCTCGACGTTAGATTTCCGGAAGAATTCAAAAAGGGCAGCATCGATGGTGCGATCAACTGTCCACTTAACACCTTACGCATGCACGCTGAGCGTTTCGAAAAAAACCGCACGTATATCGTTTGTTGTGATACGGGTGCACGTAGTTCCGTAGGGGCATTTTTATTATCTGAACGCGGATTCGATGTTCATTATCTAATCGGGGGATTGGCTGGTGCCCGTGTGATCGTCTCGCCGAGCGATGCAGACGAGGAAGCGCACGCGAGTTCCCCGGTCGGGACAAAAAAAGGAAAGTTAAGCACGGTTCCTGCAGTCGAAGCACAAAAAAAGGAGGCTAATCGAACGGCAGAGCAGAAGGCTGCGCGCCTGAAAGCGGGGTTAGCGCGCGCTAGCGTGAAACTCGATCAAGCCCGCATGCAAAAAGAGCGCGCTGAACATGAACGTGAAGCTACGTTGGCGAAGGCGGCAACCCAGATTCAAACCGAAAAGAGCCGGCTGGCAAAAGAAGCGGAAAAGGCTAAACGAGTTTGGGAGGAAGCGCGGCGTCTCAAAGAGGAGCTGGCGAGCGTAAAAAGAGGAGCCCAGCAACAGGAAAGCAAATTTCGAGCTCAGCATGCCGAGGAGCTAGCACAGGCTGAGCAAAAGCTCGAAGAAGCGCGGAGGCTCAAGCAAGAAGCGGAAGCAGCGCGCGCGGCGATGGACGCGCAGGCGGCGGAGAAGTTGCAAGCGGAAAAAGAACGCGTTAACGAAGAAGCTGAAAAAGCACGCGCCGCTTGGCGAGAGGCGGAACGTGTTAAAGCTGACATCGAAAAACAAAAGCGAATCGCCGAGGAAGAAGCGGCACGGCGGCGTGAAAAAGAAGAAAATTACATAAAGGAAATGCGTGATGAGGCTGAACGTCGCTTGCGAGAAGAAGAGCGTAAATTGGAGGAAAGCTACGCCCGGCAGGCTGAAGAGTTAGCAAGAATCCAACAAGCGAAAGAAGAAGCCGATAAACAGACACAGGCGCGTGAACGCGAAGAACGCGCCAAGATCGAGGCGTTGCGTTTGGAGGCGGCGCAGCGTCTGCGGGAAGATGAGCAACGCTTGCGGGAAGAGGAACGTAAACTCGAAGAGCGCTACGCACAGCAGGCCGAAGAGCTAGCGCAAATCCAAAAAGCTAAAGAAGAAGTCGAAAAAAGCGCACAAGCACGCGAGCGTGAAGAACACGCCAAGATCGAGGCGCTGCGCTTGGAGGCTGAGCAACGTCTGCGCGAGGAAGAGCGTCAACTTGAATTGCGCTACGCCGAGCAAGCGGAGGAGTTGAAACGGGTCCAGCAGGCGAAGGAGCAAGCACAAAAAGACGCGCAGGAACTCGAACGTAAGGGACAGGCCAAGATCGAGGCACTGCGCCTGGAGGCGGAGCAGCGCTTACGGGAAGAAGAACAGCGTTTGCAGGAAGAAGCGCGAAAGCTCGAGGAGAGCTACGCACGCCAAGCCGAAGAACTGGAACGCTTGCAACAGGCGAAGGAATTTACCGACGAGGAATCTCGTTCGCGCGAACGAGAGGCGCTAGCGCGACTCGAGGCGCAGCGTTTAGAAACGGAGCAACGCTTGCGTGACGATCTCGCGCGCCAGCAGGAAGAGTTAGCGAAACTGCAGCGCTTGAAGCAGGAGATGGAAGAGGAAACGCGTCGACACCGGGAAGAGGAACAAGAAGAGTTAGCGAAACTGCAACGCTTGAAACAGGAGGCGGAAGAAGAAACGCGTCGGCGCCACGAAGAGGAAGAAATGCGTATTCAGGCGTTGCGTGACGAAACCGAGCAGCGTTTGCGCGCAGAAGAGCGAGCACTCGAAGAAAAGCGCGCGCTGCAAGATAGTGAATTAGCACGCTTGGAACGGGAAACGAAAGAGCGCCTGGCAGCGGAAAATCGACGGGTTGACGCGCTGCGAGAAGAATCCGAACAACGGTTGCAACAGCAAGCCGCAATACTCGAGCAACAACAAGCCGTAGAATTAGCTGAGTTGAAGCAGTTAAGGGACAAGGCGGAAGCGGAATTACAAGCGGAGAGGGAGCGTTTGCAGCGCGAATCCGAGCAAGCCTTAAGTCGCCTTGAGGAAGCTCAACGCTTACAAGAAGAAGTAACTAAAGCACAACAAAAAGCAGCGCAAGAAGCTGAGGCTCGTCGCAAGCGTCAGGCGGAAATCGAAGAAGACTTGCGTAACCAACTAGAGCAGCAGTTTGCGAGCGAACGTAGGCAGCTAGAAGCTGAATTCGCTCGCAACGCTGAAGAACTAGAGCGCGCACAGCGTGAAAAAGAAGCAGCAGAAGCCGCGCGAGTAGCGGCGGCAGAAGAAGCCGAGCGAATTCTGGCGGATTACAAAGAAACACAGGAGGCCCGGCGTGCGCAGGAAGCAGCACAGTTAGGTGTTGAACGCGAGCGCTTAGAAAAAGAAGCGGCCGCGTTGCGCGGTGCCTTGCGGCGAGCGGAGCTCGAGCGTGGAGCGGCGTTGCAGGCGCAAGAAAACGTCGAACGGCAGATGAGAGAGCTCAAAGCAAGACATAATCAGGGTGGGTCCAAGGTGGCGCCGGATGTGGAAGTTCAAATTGAGTCCGATATCGCTGCTATAGAGGCGGAACTCCAGACCGTGCGCGCGACTGTGCAAGCAGCCGAAACCGCGCAACAACAGGCTCAGGCGGCCGCGCTAGAGAATCTTCACGATCTCGAGGCAAATCAGCGTGAGGAAGCGCTGAGCCGAGAGCGTTTTGAACAGGAAATCTCAACGTGGCTGGCAGAACAAGAAGACGCTCGATCGAGCGAGGAGCAGCAACTGCTAGCCAGTCAGAAGGTACACCTCGAGCGAATCAAAAAGCGTGCAGCGGCAGCACGCGAGGCGGCAAAAAAGCACGATCAGACACTCATAGACGAGCTTTCATCGCGGCTTCGGGATAACGAATAATATCTCGGCGAGTGCAAACTTGACGTCTGCGAAACCCGTAGTTTTCTATCAAGCGATCGTCGTTGCAATATCCGGGTTAGTTACGTTTCATTGAGCGCTAACCGAGCGAGGATTTCCGCTTTTGATAAGCTAGCAATCGCGATAGTTTTCCGTGGTGAACTTTTTCCGGCGACGATACGCACCGCTTCGTGTGACAAATCCAGCGCTTCCGCAAGCAGTTTCTCAACCGCCGCATTGGCATGGCCCTTGTTCGCTGGCGCTGTCACCCTCACTTTGAGAGCATCGGCGAACCACCCTACGATTTCGGTTCGGGATGCATTTGGGACGACTTTGAGTTGCAATTTTGTCCGTAATTCGGCAGTCATGGGATTCGCATTGCACGCTATAAACGACTTGTAGTGCGCGTTGTCGGTTATTTACCGCTGGGATTGGACATATCGATATACATTTGGCCGTCGGGATGTTGGAGGTCAACCCATTCGAACTGCGCTCCGAGCAGAGAGATTACTGCTTTATACCGGTCGACGCCGTTGGTCGAAAAATCGAAAGTGTAGCGCCGTCGCAATATGATTCGCCCAGAAACTCGAGTTGGAAAAACGCTTTGCAGGGTGACGGATTCGTCAAGGAGCTGCAAGTCGAGTTCCGTGCAAAGCTTACGTATAATCAACAACACGTTCTCATGTTGCCCCAACATGGTGTACCAGAGCCATGCGCTCGCGCCCAGAGCGAGGATTAATAGGACGCTTTCGCTCATAGTCAAAGTCGGCGTTCCTGCTCCAGGCCTAAGCAACAATTGAGTCGCTTCGTTACACCCCGGTCATCATCACGCTGAGCGTGAAATCTGACGATGCTTTCGGGTTCGACGCGGTAGGAAACGTGAATAGGTCAACAGGTCCTAGTCGCGGAAGTTACGATACTGAAGCGGTGTTTTGCACGGTGCAGTTTTCAATAGCCCGATAACCGACTGCAAATCGTCGCGGCTCTTACCACTGACACGTAATTGATCACCTTGTTGTTGTACTTGCACTTTCATTTTGCTGTCCCGCACGACTTTCATTAACGTGCGTGCATTGTCTTTATCGATACCTTGCTGGACGCTGATCATCAAGCGTGTTTCTTGACCTGATTCGACTGGGTTGGCAAGTTCTAAGCAATTGATGTCTATTGACCGTTTCGTCATCCGCGTCTGCAGGATCTCTAATATCTGTTTTACTTGAAATTCCGCCGGCGCAATGATGGTGATCGCATCCCCGTCGTGTTCGACCCGTGCGTTAGTGCCCTTGAAGTCGAAGCGCGTGGTAACTTCACGATTTGTTTGGTCTATCGCGTTGGTCAATTCATGGGCATCAACTTCAGAGACGACGTCAAAAGATGGCATGAGTGTTTCCTGCTAAAATTTATCAAAAACTAAAGGCTTGCGTGCGCCAATCCGATATTTTCGGGTTCGGATTTACACGTGTCATCATTCCAGCATGGCGTTAGGTTAACGTATTTCCATGCGAATATTGAGGCCAAGCTCCCTTTTGCGGGTGATCGCACTGTGCCGCAGATTCGGTTGTTGACGATTGATTTAGACGACACGCTTTGGGAAGCGGGCCCGGTTCTGGTGCGAGCGGAGCGCGCCTACTATGAATGGTTGCAGCAGCACACCCTACGGATTACCGCGTGTTATACAATAGAAGACTTGCAGCGGCGGCGGCCAATGCGAGAGTGGCGCGAGTTGCGTCATGATTTCACGGCACTGCGGCGGGTCGCGCTGCTGGAACTGATGGCAAAATTCTCCTATCCGGAACATTACGCCGAACAGATTTTGGAAGTATTCTTAGATGTGCGTCGTCAAGTTACATTGTTTTTAGATGTCCCGGAGCACTTGGCATGGCTAGAACGCGCATACTGCCTCGTCGCGATGACCAATGGGAACGTCGATTTAAGGCGCACAGGCGTTGATCACTTTTTTGAATTTTGGCTATCGCAAGATATCGCGGTACGGCGAAACCGGACCCGCGCATGTTTGAAATCGTGATGGCTTGCACCGGTGTTGATCGAGCAGAAATCGCCCACATCGGTGACGAACCATACTACGATATTGAAGCTGCTCACAGAGCAGAAGTACTTGCAATTTGGATGAATCGCATGGGTCGCCAGTGGCCGCGCGAATATCGCAAACCGCATCTGGAAATCAGCTCATTCGTAGACTTAGACTTCCGATTGCAGAATCTATTAGCACACTCTTGCCCTCGTTCCGATATTGCTTGAGGACCGCGGATGCTAGCGAACCAGCGCAGCGAGCGCCTCGTGCAATATCCGCGCTATTTAAGCATCTAACGTTTAGCGGAAATAATTATGCAGACAACAACTTTCGACCTTAGGCGTTCGCAAACTATCGACACGTTAAGTGTACGGATGGATGAATTCGTGCACGGTGATACTGGCGCACGGCATTACCATTTGGCTTGCGACGATCCGAATAATGCGTTCATGGTGGTGTTTCCAACGCTACCTGAAGACTCTACCGGTGTCGCACATATATTGGAGCACACGACGTTATGCGGTAGCCGCACGTATCCAGTTCGTGATCCGTTTTTTATGATGTTGCGACGCTCCTTGAATACTTTCATGAACGCGTTCACTAGTACTGATAACACGGCATATCCGTTTGCAACGCGTAGTCGGACGGACTTCGATAATCTTTTGGCAGTCTACCTAGACGCGGTATTTTTCCCTAATCTACACCCCCTGGATTTTGCCCAGGAAGGTTACCGAGTAGAGTTAAAAGATCGGGAAAATCCCGACGCAGGACTTGCTTTTAAAGGTGTTGTTTTCAACGAGATGAAAGGCGCGATGAGCTCACCCATCGCGCAAGTGTGGCAGCACTTACACGCCGCGCTATTTCCCGACACAACGTATCGGTTTAATAGTGGTGGTGATCCGATCGCGATCCCAGATTTAACCCACGCCGGGTTACGGGCGTTCCATGCCAAGCACTACCATCCTTCACGCGCAGTCTTTATGACCTATGGTAGTTTTCCCGCTAGCGAACATCAGGAAAAATTCTCACGCCTCGTTCTTACGCAACCCAGTGGGCGTCTCGATCCTATCGTCCCAACGACGCAGACAGCGCTCGGCGAAGCGGTGCATGTGGAGCACGTATTTGCAGTCGATGCGGCCGAGGAACTACAGCGCAACACGCACATGGTTTGGGCTTGGGTGCTCGGGGAATCCGCCGTGCCACGGCACATGCTCGATGCACATTTGCTTGCCGGTATTCTGTTGGAGCACAGCGCTTCACCGCTACGCCATTTGTTGGAAACGACCCCATACGCCGAAGCGCCGTCGGAGCTATGCGGAATAGACGATTCGGCGCGCCAAATCGTATTTTGCTGTGGTGTCGAAGGGTCAGATCCTCAACACGCGGAAGCTTTAGAGCGAGCGATCATGGAGCTATTGGCTAAGGTCGCGCGCGATGGCGTTGCTCAAGACACTTTGGATGCAGTGCTCGATAAAATGGAAATGGCGCAACGCGATATCAGCGGTGATGGATTTCCTTACGGCTTACAGCTAATGATGCGAATTGCATCTGGTGCGCTCTACAATCGCGATCCGTTTGCGCTATTAGATATTGATCATCTATTAACGGAGCTTCGCGAGGCGGCACGCGAGCCCGGATATGTTCCCGGTTTGCTCGGTAAATTTCTGCTCGAAAACACGCATCGTTGTCGCGTAAGCATGGCGCCCGATCTCGAGAAGCGCCAGCGCGACCATGCCGTCGAGCAAGCGCGTTTGGACGCACTCGCTCGTAGCTACACGGCCGCAGACTTCGAACGGATACGCGAGTCTACTGCTGCGCTCGAACAACGCCAAGCCGTCGAAGATGACGCGGGCGTACTACCCCGGGTTACATTGGCCGATGTGCCCCCCTTCGTCGCCGTGGAGCACCCTACGATAGTCGATTGTGGTTTACCCGTGCATCCGTATCCTCGTGGTACCAACGGCATCGTACACGCACAGCTGAGCTACGATTTGCCACCATTGACTGAGGAAGTATTAGGTAGCTTGACTCTGTTCAGCCAATATCTCTTAGAGGTTGGCAATGGCGGCGAAAGTTACTTGGATGTGCAGACGCGACGAGCGCGCTTAGGTCATTTCGCCGCGCATACGACGGTGCGTAGCCGCGTGAATGATTTAGATCGCGCATGCGGTTATTTGGTAATTTCTGCTAAAGGTCTGCGGCGGCGTATGAATGTGATTGTCGATGAGCTTTTCGACGTGCTAGGCGGTGCATGTTTTGACGATCAGGCCCGTTTACGTGATCTACTCGCTCAGAGCCGTGCCGAAGCAGAGGTGTCGATTACCGATCGCGGCCATCATCTTGCAATTCACGGTGCTGCACGGGGGCTGTCTCGGAGCGCCTGGCTCAATGATCAGTGGGGTGGCCCGAGCGCGATTATCAATCTCAAACGTTTAGAGGAAACAGCAAAAACCGATACAGACACGCTACCACGTTTTGCCGCGACCCTAGCCGAGTTGCGTGAGCACTTGGCTACGGGAGCGACCCGCTTGCTGATGGTTGGTGAGGACGAAGTTCTACACCAGGCCTGTGCGCACATTTCCGGCCATCGCCCGAGCACCTCGCGCGAGAACGGCGCTGACTTGGCGCTACCGCAGGCCGGTGATCACAAAGATACCGCGTGGCTTACCACCACGGAGGTCAATTTCAATGCCATGGCGTATCCCGCGGTTGCGGATGCCCATCCGGATGCACCCGCATTGCATGTGCTCGGTCGCTATTTGACGGAAGGCTATTTGCACCCCGAAATCCGGGAGCGCGGCGGTGCCTACGGCGCCGGCGTTTCGTATGATGGTGACGCTGGTTGCTTGAGCTTTTATTCCTATCGTGATCCGCGGCTCGCGGAAACCTTGGCGGTGTTTGGTGGGGCACTAGAGTGGTTCAAAAATCATCTCGATGCCCAGCGTCTAGAGGAAGCGATTCTAGGCGTTATTCGTAGCGTTGATCGTTCTCGTTCACCTGCGGGCGAGGTAATCCACGCGTTTCACAGTGAACGCCAAGGGCGTACAAACGATTTCCGCCGCCGCTTTAGAGCGGCTGTGGTCGCGATGGATCTCGACACCTTGCACGATGTTGCCGAACGCTATTTAGCGTCTCGGAAAATTGGCGTTGGGGTGGTAACGAGTAGCTCGCGGAGCGAGGAAATCGAGCGACTAGGCCTGATTCCGGTCGCGCTCTGAACTGCGAGAAGCAGCGCTACACGTGAACGATGATTGGCTGTCCGGCGACCTTGCCCAGGCACTCGAGCACTACCCGTTCTCCGCGCGGGTGGCACGCCGCCTAAGTGGAGGTTTGATTAACGACACCTATTTGCTCGGTGATCCGCCTACACAGTTTGTACTGCAGCGCTTGCACGAGACGTTTGCACCCGAAATCAATCTCACGATTGAGGCAGTTACGAGTCATCTGCACGCTCGCGGCTTGCCCACACCGCGTTTGTTGCGCACTAAACAGGACGCGCTCTGGGCCACCGTTGGCGGTCGCACGTGGCGGGTACTGAGTTATGTTCCCGGGCGCAGCTATGCCAGCCTTCAACATGATAGGGTGGCGTACGCGGCTGGTCGTTTGCTGGCACAGTTCCACGAGGCGATGCGTAGTTTCACCCAGCCGTTACCGTGCTCGCGCACTAGCATTCATGAACCGGAACACCATTTTGCCGTGCTTGACGAAGCGTTGGGCACCTATCCTCAACATGCGCTAGCGCTGCAGGTGCAAGGCGTTCGAGATGCCATTTGGCGCTTGCGGGCGGGCCTCGCTGCGCTTCCAGATCGACCGGTTCGAGTTCTGCATGGCGATCCGAAAATTGACAATTTGCTTTTTGATAATAACGACCGCGGGATTTGCCTCATCGATCTAGACACGATTACGGAAGGGTCGTTGTTATTTGACATCGGTGATGCGTTGCGGTCTTGGTGCAATACTAGCGGTGAAAACGCGGCATCACCGCGGTTTTCTGCTGACCGCTTCGCAGCTGCTCTGCGCGGCTATGCGGAGATCGGGGCGGGATTTCTCACCCCGATTGAAAGCGCACGCATCGTAGACGCCGTACTATTGATCTATTTGGAATTGTCGGCGCGTTTCGCGGCGGACGCATTGCGGGAGACGTACTTCGGCTGGGACGCTCGCTACTACGCAAGCCGTGGGGAACACAATTTAGCTCGCGCACGCAACCAACTCGCCGCGGCCACGCAGCTACTAGCGCAACGCGAAGCTGCACATGCAGTAGTTGCTCGATGTTTCGCGGGCTAACAGTCTGTCGCGGCTCCTCCACGTAGCGCGCCGATGTTGGGCGAATATCGCCGCTAGTGCGATAATCGCTCTTTGCTCCACGACACTTTAGAACAGGAGGTACGATGGATACCGGTACCCTGGTTATTGTTTTTGTTTTACTTGCGATTGTTACCCTCTATAAAGGCGCCAAAATGGTACCGCAGGGCTATGAATGGACGGTTGAACGTTTCGGGCGTTATCGTACGACGCTAAAGCCCGGTTTGGGTTTGATCTTGCCCTATATTGATAGCATCGGGCGTAAGGTGAATATGATGGAGCGCGTGCTGGAGGTACCATCGCAGGAAGTCATTACGCGCGACAATGCGGTCGTCAAAGTGGACGGAGTAGTGTTTTTCCAAGTGCTCGATCCAGTACGCGCAGCCTACGAAGTAAATAACTTGGAATACGCGATATTAAATTTGACAATGACCAATTTGCGTACCGTTTTGGGCTCTATGGACCTCGACGAATCTTTATCACGTCGCGATACAATCAATGCTCAGCTGCTCGCGGTTGTTGACGAGGCGACGCATCCGTGGGGCGTGAAAGTGACGCGCATCGAAATTAAAGACATTACCCCACCCGGCGATCTCGTAGAGGCGATGGCGCGTCAGATGAAGGCAGAGCGTGAGAAGCGCGCGACCATTCTCGAAGCAGAAGGCGAGCGACAAGGCGAGATTTTGCGTGCGGAAGGGGAAAAACAATCGATGGTGCTCGCAGCCGAGGGTCGGCGAGAATCGGCCTACAGAGATGCTGAGGGGCGAGAACGTCTCGCGCAAGCCGAAGCTAAGGCCACCGAAGTTGTTTCTGCTGCGATCGCGGCCGGCGATATTAACTCGGTCAACTATTTCGTTGCCCAAAAATATGTCGAGGCCTTACAGCAGATTGGCGCTGCGCCGAATCAGAAAGTTATATTTATGCCGATGGAAACGTCGGGTGTCATCGCTGCCATCGGCGGAATAGGAGAGCTAGCGCGCGATGCACTGACTAGCGAGGATAACCAAAACCCATGAGTGAATTTCTGCACCAGCTCGAGTATTGGCATTGGTTTGTTTTAGCTGGGATCTTATTGATTTTGGAGACAATGATCCCCGGCAGTTACTTAATCTGGTTAGGCGTTGGCGCTGCGGTTGCGGGGGTAACAGCCTACCTTAGCCTGACGGCAAGCTGGCAGGCGCAATTGGTTGTATTCGGGGTTGTCTCGGTTGCTAGCGTTTACTTCTGGCGCCGCTACCAAGCGCGATATCCGGAAGTCGATACCCATCCTCACCTCAATCAACGTGGACGCCAATACATCGGGCGTCGCTTTAGCTTGAACGAACCGATCGTTAACGGTGTCGGAAAGATTCGTGTCGACGATAGCATTTGGAAAGTATCGGGTGAAGATTTACCGGCCGGTACCCGCGTCGAGGTGACCGACGTTGATGGTACGATTTTGCACGTGCGCCGCGTAGACTAGCTTGCGATCACGAGCACGGTAATCTACCTAATCCAACATGTCCGTGGGTATCGACAGCCGCGAAGTCACCGCGATCGGGATGTTCTTAGTCGGAATATGGATCGTGTTCGTGTTGGATCGATTCATGCCGCTCGAAGTCCTGGGGCTACGACCGCGCACCATGATGGGGCTCCCGGGCATTGTTGCGATGCCGTTCTTGCACGGAAACTTCGCCCACATCTTAAGCAACACTGTGCCGCTAATCATATTATTATCGTTTGTTGCATTGACAAATCGAGCGGTGTTTGTGGCCGCGGCAGTGACGTTAACGGGTGGATCGTTATTATGGTTATTTGGGCGCGATGCCTATCATATTGGCGCTAGCGGCTTGGTATTTGGCTTGGCAAGCTTTCTCGTAACCACCGGCATTGTCGCGCGTTCGATCGCGGCGATTGTCGTCGCGGCAATGACCGCAGTGCTCTACGGCGGCTCCATGCTCGGCGGCATGTTGCCTTTGCACAGCGGCGTTTCTTGGGATGGACATTTGTTCGGTGCGATTGGCGGAATCGTTGTCGCAATGCTGCTGCGAAGGTGATCTTGGCATGGCCACGCATATTGTGGCTCCGCGAGCGCTCTTCATCCTCGCCTTAACGGCGATTTTCGCAGTTAACTCCGAGGTGTATGCGAGCGACCAATGATATTCAAATCCTCAGTTGGACGGCCTTCGAGGTGCGTCGCGCGTGGTGTCTGGCAAGCCATCACGAGGCGGAATAGTTGATCTATTGCAACGAGTTGTAACGCCGCCGGGCACTGTGCGAGATGGGCACTGGAGGTCGCAGCGGCGTTCACCGAATGAGTGAAACTGAGAGACTCGCTATCATCGGTAGACCAAATAACCGCTAGCGCGCGTATTTCATGCCGAGTTAAGCGACTAGGGCTACAATGATCATCGGGAACTCGCGGCGAGATGTGATTGTCTTAGCAATGCATAAGGACGGCTGCGGATCTTTATGAAAGCCTACATAATCCTGGTGAATTCGATGAAAAGATCGTGCCTTAGTCTCATATTTGCCCTGGGGCTAGTGGGTTGCGCCTCCAACCAACCCGTGCTTTATCCAAATACGAAGTTGCAAACGGCCGGTAAAGCGCAGGCGGATATCGATATCGCGGAATGCAAACACATGGCCGAGGAAGCCGGCGCCAGCCCGACCGGTGGTACGATGGCGAAAACTGCACGACGCACGGTTACGGGCGGTGCCGCCGGCGCCGCGACCGGTGCGGTAGGTGGCGCGATTGCCGGCCACACTGGTCGGGGCGTAAAGATTGGGGCTGCTACTGGCGCCACGGCTGCTTTAATTCGCTCTGCCTTGCGCGAACCTGCGCCAAACCCGACTTATCGGCGTTTCGTCCAGCGATGTTTGCAAGATCGAGGCTACGATATCGTTGGCTGGGAGTAGCTAGCTGTTAGCATGAGGCGCTGAACTAGAACTAGCGCGTTGGGCTAGGTTGTTTCGAGGGACATAATCTCCACGGCCAACCTGCGGGACTTGGCAAAATCGGTTTTACCGCTGCCGAGCTTCGGTACCTCGTCGACCAAATAGATGTGGCTTGGCAACATCAGCGAGTGCATGTCGCGCTCAATCAGGGTGCGACGGATCTCGTCGGGATCGAAGCTATCTCCGGTGAGCAACAATATGATTTGCTCGCCCTTTTTTCCATCTGGCAAATTGACCGCGACTAAGTCACATTCTGGCTCTTCCAATATTTGCCGTACCCGTTCTTCCACGGCGGTTAGGCTAACCATTTCGCCGCCGATTTTTGCAAAACGTGAATAGCGATCGACGATCGTCAAAAATCCATCTGCATCGAGGTGGCCTTTATCACCGGTTTTGTACCAGCGCGTGCCGTCGATCTCCACGATCGCCTCGGCCGTACGTTCGGGATCGTCCAAATAACCCAACATTACTTGCGCACCACCGATAAGAATCAGACCATCGGTACCCGTGGGTAATTCTGCCAGTGTTTTCGGATCAACGATGCGAAAGCTCGTTCCCGGCAGTGGCATGCCTACCGTACCCGGTTTGTTACCGATCTGAAATTTCCACGAATCCGTATCTATATGATCCGGAATGTTTGTACTCGCCACTGGCGTAGTCTCCGTCGCACCGAAACCCTCGTAGACTTCACAGTTGAATTTCAGTTTAAACGCTTCTCGAACGTCGTGCGAAAGTTTTTCGGCACCGGAAACTACTATGCGGATCGATTGAAGCATGAGAGAATGTACGCGAGTACTCTTGGTATAGAGGCGCAGAAACGTCGATGTCCCAAACAGTATCGTCGCTCGATAAGTCGCAATAGCTTTCGCAACATTGACAACATCAGTCGGATCGGGATGGCAAATAACTGGGATCCCTTCTGTCAAAGGCATAAACGTCGTGACAGTCAAACCGAAAGCGTGGAATTGTGGCAGTGTCGCCATGATGACGTCGTCCGCTTCGGTGTGCAGCACGTCAAATATTTGCTTCAAGTTCGCCATGAAGTTGCGGTGCGATAGCACCACACCTTTTGGCTCGCCCTCGCTTCCGCTCGAGAACATGATCGCCGCAGGACTATCTAGCGGTACGCGCCGACAATACAACCAACGCAATACGAATGCGGGTAGTAAAACGCTTTGCAACAAACTTACTACTTGCCTGGGTTTCGTGATCTCGGTAGCAAGTTCTTCCATTTTGTGAATGGTGATGCCAGCCAATAATGCGACCGGATCACTGCCGCGGCTCTTCAGTCGCTCTAAAAAACGTGCTGAGGTCAACACGCCTTTGAGATCTGCTTTGCGGATCGCGGCTTGCACAGCGTCTGTACTGGCTGTGTAGTTTATGTTGACTACGGTTTTTCCGCGCAGCAAACACGCCATGTTCGCGATCGCTCCCGCGTTCGTTGTAGGCAACAGCAAACCAACATTTTGCTCGGGAAATAAGCGTTTGATGATGCGCGAAAAAATCAGCACACCAGTAATAAATCGATAACTCGACAGCGGTCCGCGCATGGTGTCGGCGATAACTAAAGCAGTGCGTTTGTGTTTCGCTGTCTGTAACCAAGATTCCGGTACGCTCTTCAGCGTATTTGTATATCGTTGCCAACTTTCGACCGACAGATCGAAAACCCTTTTTTTGAGTTGTTCCGCCGTCGTCTCGCCCGGCAGTGGACTACCAAACGCGACGATGATGTCACGTCGTACATAGCCACGATCCATAGTTTGCAAATGGGTGTTGGCACGCGAGAATCGGCTACCCCATAAACCCCGCAAATAGAACGGTACAATGATCGCATCTGCGCCTTTCGAAGCCGTCTCAAAGCCGTGTTTGAATTCACCTAAATGTCCGGACCGGCTTATAGCGCCCTCGGGAAATAAGCATACGACTTCGCCTGCATTCAAGTGTTCTGTCACCGCATTGAGCGCATCACGTGATCCAGCCCCGCCGATCGGAATCACGCCGACGAAGTCTAAGAACCACCTCAGGTACCAGCGCTCGTAAATACCCCGGTACATTACAAACCGAATCGGTCGTGGGCAGGCGATTTGAATAATCGCCCAGTCTATCCAGGAAATGTGGTTACCCAGTAGTAGCACACCGCCTTTTTCGGGGAGACGATCGAAACCTACGACATCGATTCGGTACCGTTGTTTCAACGCGAAGGTTACGAGCAGTCGGACGAGCGCGTGCGGTAGCCGATAGCATGTAAACAAGGCACCACCGAGGCCGACCACAGCAAGCACATAAAAAAGATATTTGCTTTTCAATCCAGCGACGGAAAAAAGTACTGTGAGCGCCAAGAAACTGAGCATGACGCAGTTCTGAATGAAGTTATTGCCCGCCAAAATCCGCCCGCGTTCCTGATCCTCGGCGTGGTATTGAATTAGTGCATTGAGCGGGATGATGAATAGACCGCCGAGAAAGCCGAGTGCGACAAAGTTCAACCCGTGGAATAGTGGGCGTTCAATGACAGGCGTAAATAGCAACGCAGTCGCAACGCCAAATGCGCCTATCGGGATGAGGCCTGTTTCTATGTGATCCCTAGACAGGAATCCCGCGACGACAGAACCAGCCACTATCCCGAACCCCGAACAGGCGAGCAAACCTTGAACTTTCACGGTATCGGTGATCCCGGTTGTTTCTTTCAAAAACGCCGGAAACGCCGCGAGAATGACTTGGGCGATAGCCCAAAAAATAGCGAGCCCGATGATCGACAAAATAACGGTCTCGTGCTTGCGCGTGAGGCGCAAATTTGCACGCAGATACTCGCCGCGAATATATTGTGTTTTGTTGAATTGCATCGTTTTGTGCATGGCTTGCGTTCGGGGTAGCCGGTGGGCAAAAAACACTTCCAACAGTGCCCCTGCGATCAAACAAAAACCGATCGGGACGATTGTTTGCAATACGCTGGCCTCGGAATTAATGATGTGTCCATGCAGTTCTCGTTCAAATAGTATTGAAAAGGCAAACAAGCTTGATAGGATTGCCACCGTGGTAGCCGCCTGCACGATGCCGTTCGCTTGAGTCAAGTGATCGGTGCTTACGAGTTCGCGAATGTAGCCGTACTTAGACGGCGAAAAAAAGGCGCTCTGAACAGCGAGCAAAAACGTCATCGCAAAAGCTGGCCAAAACCATCCTTGTGCATAGCAAAGCGTAATGGCGATCGTTAAGCCCACCGCGGCCCACGCACAGGTACGCATCACGGTAACTTTGGCAAATCGATCTGAGGTGAACCCGGCGGGGGTAAAAAGCAGCACGAACGGTAACAATATTAGAGCATTGATTATGGCTGTTAGAGTGACTAGCGTGGCACCTTCGTAGACCTTAAATATCGTATTTTGAATAACGATTTTGTGTCCGATGTCGACAAACGCATTGAGAAATAGCATGCCGATGAAAAACAGAAAACCACGGATCTTAACTAGCGCCCGCATCGGCGTTTATCTCCAAGACGATTGTGCTTACTCAGTTTCATACTTTTCAGTACATTATGCACTAATAAAAAATACTTAAACTTACGCGAGGATGTCGCACAATGAAATATAATGACTTTCAATTTCTGGATTTTGACCTGAAAAACAACGGCGTAATGTTGATCACCATAAATCGTCCGGAGGTCATGAACGCAACAAACGCGCGATTGCATTGGGAACTCACCAAGACATGGGGGGTGGTTGCGGAGGACGAAAACGTAAAGGTCGTGCTCATCACTGGCGCGGGCGATGAAGCATTTTCAGCCGGTGGCGATCTCGAGTGGATAACTAAGATGGCGGGCAATTCCCAGGAAATTGCGGTTGCGATGAAAGAGGCAGGAGACATTGTCTATAACATGTTGGCATGCGAGAAACCGATTATCTCCGCGATAAACGGTGTCGCCGTCGGCGCGGGACTCGCGGTCGCCTTAATCGCCGATATCAGCATCATGGCGGAGGAAGCCCGGATAACGGATGGTCACGTGCGCCTCGGGGTTGCTGCTGGTGACCACGCGGCGATTATCTGGCCGATTCTTTGCGGTATGGCGAAAGCAAAATATTATTTGATGACTGCGGACTTTATCGACGGCAAGGAGGCGGAGCGTATTGGTCTTGTGAGTTTGTGTGCGCCGCGTGCAGAGCTACTCGAACGCGCGTTTAAAGTTGCTGACCGACTAGCGGCAGGTCCGCAGCAAGCGATCAGATTCACGAAGAGATCGTTAAACAACTGGATGCGTGTTGCGAGCCCGATTTTCGATGCATCCTTGGCAATGGAGATGCTCAACTTTCTAGGGGAAGATGCGCATGAAGGTGTCCGTGCGGTAAAAGAGAAGCGGCGGGCGGATTTCCCGTCTGCAAAGTAACGGCGTGCAAGTGCAACCACGCGGCATAGACACGGCATTATCTTGCCCAGCGAGCTAATACCATAAACCGCTGACGTGCCACCTTGGATATTTTATCTTACGAATTGGAAAATCGACTTGCGAGACCAGCAGCTCGGGTCGCTCCTGAGCTAGGGGTTGTTGTACGAACGGTGGTGTTTCGACCATCGTGGTGAGGCGCGCGATGCGCTCCTCTGTCGGGGGATGTGTGCGCAATAATGAGGCTTCGGGTACTTTGCGCCCAGGTAACAAGATTTTCTGTAACCATCCCGCCTGTGCGTGGTCGATTTTGCGCAACGCCGACGCCAAACCCATAGGATCACCGGTTAGTTGCGCGGCGCCGAGGTCGGCTTCGTATTCGCGGGAGCGCGAAAGGGCTAGTTGCAGCAGCCCGCTGCCCGTCGGCGCGATCAATAAGGCCAGTACGCCTAGCCACGGAAATTCGGCCCCCGCGAGCGTAGCCGGGATCCCGAACAACAACATCAATTGGCCAGCTTGGCCCATCGATGTCGTCAGGCGCGAAAATGAATCGGCAAGCCCCATAACCCATAAGTCGCGGTTACGAATATGACTGAGTTCGTGACCGAGCACACCGGCGATTTCTCGCAAGTTAAGGCTTGCCAGCAGACCGTGCGTTAAGGCTACTGCGGCGTGTTCACCGCGCCCCACGGCAAAGGCATTTAGCATTTTCGACGGCACATAGAATAGGCGCGGTGATTCTTCTAAGCCGCTCCGCCGGCATAATTCTCGAAATGTTGCCACGAGTTCCGGCATTTGTTGCACATCGATGGGTGCCGCTTTGTACATTCTCAGTATCAAAGCGGGCGAGGCGCGACCGCTTATCGCAACGACCGCCAGCGCCGCCAATATTGCCAGTACCAATCCCAGCTTACCGGCAAACACAAAGCCGCATATGCTCAGCAGGCTCGCCATGCCGAGCATAATCAGCACGGATTGGAAGCGGTTGCTGCGGCGATGCGCTAATGGCTTGGTAGTCAACATAATTATCAACTGTCTGCGCGGCGCAGTGTAATCGACTGGCGGGTATTTTTTCCAATCCTGTGCTTATTGGCCTAAATCCTGCGCTCGAGCGGTCGCTACTAGTGACAATGGGATTTCTGAGTAATTCGAGACTACCGAAGTGGGCCTGTGAATTCGTTTGTTTCCATGCTGGGATGTGTTGCTGGTCGTGACACGTCGCCCTGCACATTACGAGGGCGCTGGGCCGCCCGAGCGCGTGAATTATTCACTCGGCGGGCCAGAGATTCTGTCGATATTTCTGCATCTTATTGAGGGTCTAGTGCATGAAATTTAGGATCCGGATCTGGCTGGGGATGACCGCAGCCGCCATCATCCCGGCCGTGTTAGCGGTCATTTTGCTCAGCTGGTTGGCCGTTCATTCCGCACACAAAATGGCTGATGAGATGGCCGCACAAAATTTGACGGCGTTGCGCGAAACGAAAACACAGCAGCTGCGGTCGTATTTTGATTTTATCGAACGTCAAGTCGTAACGCTCGCGGAGAACGAGGCCGTCACCCTGGCATTGCCTGAGTTTACACAGGGATTTTGGACATTTCGTGCGCAGCAAGAAGATGCCGGGGCGCATTCTTCAACCTCCCTAGAAAGCTACTACAGCGGTGATTTCGCGGAGCGGTATAAAACGAAAAACTCTGGTGAAGCGGTGAATATTGCGCGGCTGTGGGCGCAACTCACGCCTGAGGGGCGGGTGTTGCAGTCAGAATATATCGCTAACAATCCACAGGCGCTTGGTGCTAAAGATGGTTTTCTTGGGGCGACCACTACCGATTACGGCGTGACGCATAACCGCTACCATCCGCAGTTTCGCGCGTTCCAGCAGGCGTTTGGTTACTACGACGTATTTTTTGTCGAGCCCAGTAACGGTAACGTTGTCTATACTGTATTTAAAGAACTCGATTTTGCGACCTCGCTGTTGAACGGCCCTTACCAGGATTCGGGGCTTGCACGCGCCTTCAAACGTGCTCGTAGTGCGGCCAAAGGCGAAGTTGTTTTTGAAGATTTCGATCGTTATTTACCCTCATATAACGACGCCGCGGCCTTCGCCGCAACACCCGTATATGCCAATGAGCGCCTCATCGGCGTGCTCATAGTGCAAATGCCGGTAGACGGCATCAATTCTATTACGACCTCTAACGCCGAGTGGGCCGATGTGGGTATGGGTGCAACCGGGGAAGTCTATCTTCTCGGCCCCGACTACAAGTTGCGTACAACTCAGCGCTTGTTTGTCGAAAATCCGGAGCAGTACCTAGCGAACTTAAGGGCCGGTTCTGTAGAGGAAGGCGTCGTCACCGATATCGCCGCACGTGGATCTGTGATTGGGATCAAAAACGTCGACAACGAAAGTACTCGCGCCGCCCTGCAGGGCGATCGCGGGGTAGTCACGGTTACCGACGAGCTGAACGAGCCGCGTATTTCCGCTTACGCGCCGATAGATGTTTTTGGTGAACAGTGGGGTGTGTTCGCGGAAGTCAGCGAAGCCGAAGCTTTTACTAGCGTTACACAGTTGAAACGGCAAATTTACTTGCTTGCCACTGCAATTGGGTTACTGGCATTGGCGATCGGCTGTATCGGCGGATTTTTTGGCAGCAAAGCGCTCATTCAATCCTTCACCGCTTTGACGCGTCGTGTTCAAGCCATCGCCGAGAACATTCGCTCGAAGAACCCGGATTTTAGCCTTCGTGTCGCGTCGGGTCGCAGCGATGAAATTGGCGACATCGGCGAGTGTGTAGATTTATTACTCGAATCCGCTGAAGTTTTCGTGAAATCGACGGAAACCAATGCGAATCGCGTAGCGCAATCTGCTGAAGCGATGGCGACGACCTCAGGCGAAGTTAGCGCCGTGACGGAGGAGCTTTATAGTCAACTCGAGGCTGTAGCAGCAACGATAGAGCAAATGACGGCGACGATCGAAGAAATCGCCGGCAATGCTTCCACCGCCGCAGTTGCGACTAAGAAAACTGATGCCACAGCGAGGACGGGCGGTACGGTAGTCGCGGAGATGAGTGATAGCTTGAATAAGCTCTCGGCAGAATTCGAACGCGCGTGTGACGTTGTGCGCGAGCTCGAGTCTGCGAGTGACGGGATCGGCTCGATACTGCGCGTAATTCAGGATATCGCCGAGCAGACGAACTTGTTGGCACTGAATGCAGCGATCGAGGCCGCCCGTGCCGGGGAACAAGGTCGCGGTTTTGCGGTGGTCGCCGATGAAGTGCGGGCATTGGCTGGTCGTACCCAGGAATCAACCAAACAGATAGAAACGCTGATAGAAGAACTACAGGATTCTGCGGGTCGGGCAGTTGGAACCATGAACAGCAGCCGCGAAATGATCGTCGGAACGGTGGCGAATGCAGAGAAAGCAGCGGACGTGATGGTTGAAGTGGTGTCAGAAGCCGCTGCAATTGGGTCGATGAATTCGGAGACTGCGGCGGCGACCGAACAACAAAGCGCGGCGATGGCGGATTTCAGCAGCACGTTAAATCGCATTACGAGTTCCTCGGAGCAGTTAAACCATCGCTCCACCGAGGCCGCCGAGCAGAGCCGCGCACTAGGCGCGGTCGCGGAGGAGCTAAACGCACTCGTGCATCGCGCTGGTTGACGCCGCGTAAAGTCAGACGGTCAGCTCTAATTCACGACCCACTCACGGAGGCCGTTATGCGGTTCTCCGTGGCGTGACGTGCGCCCTCCTCGTACCCCTGAGGATTCTAGGTCGAACATTCGCGCTTCTTGCAAAAACACACGATATGTTCGGCGCCGGCGGGAGTAGCGGCGCTTTGCAACGTTCCCGCGTGTGAATCGAAGCGTGCTGAGTGCTTTCCGCTGTTCGCCAGCGTAAACTCGCCCACTGAAGGTGGATCGGAGCGGCCCGTAGTGGGCGCTGCGCAAAGTTAGGCAACTGTCGGAGGAGGTGCAACAATGGGTTTGGTACGCACGCAAGCGGAAATCGAACGAATTCAGCATGCCCTCGCCAAACCAAGGTTCATGAATGGCGAGATGTTAAGTGTTGATTTTTTGACAAAGCCAGAAACCGTTACGGCGCTGTTGCCACCGGGATTGGAGCCGACCGACAAACCGCGTGTAACCGCGATGGTTGGGCGTTGGCAAAGCAACTGTGTTGGAGATTTCGATGGGGGCGCTGTCTACATCGAGGCGCGGCACAAAGATATTGTCGGCGATTACGTGTTGGCCATGTATATGGATCGTGATCAACCCATTATTTATGGTCGAGAGCTGTTTGGCGAACCGAAAAAGCAAGCCACGACTCGTTTGCATCGACACGGCGAACGTCTCAATGGGTGCGTCGAACGCTACGGTACGCGCCTCATCGAGCTCGATGTACATATTGAAAAGGACCACGGGCCTAGCAGTGGCCAGGGCATCAATTTCAACTATAAAGCGATTCCAGCGACGAACGGAATCGGTTTGGAGTGGGATGCGGCCTTGACGATTGCCCGTTTCGACACCACGGTACGTGATAACGGCGAGGGCGCCGGTATAGTTAAGCTGCAAGGTTCACATCTCGATCCGTTGGATGAAATTGAAGTCGTCGGAGTTTTGCGCGGCGGTTTTATCGAGGCGGACTTGATCGCGAACGCCGAGACTTTAGCCTATATTAGCGGCGAAGAATTTTTACCTTATGCACTCGGACGCACGGATGATTGGAGTGCGCTCGATACCGAAACGCGACCAGAATTTCTGGGAGAATCATGAGCGAGAAGAAGCTTTCGTTACAGGAGCCGTAGGATGTCGAGTGAGGGTTTTTTTGTCCATCAATTCGAATTAGGGCCGATGGAAAACTTTGTATATCTTATCGGAGATAAGAGCAGCCGCGAATGCGCAGTCGTCGATCCCGCGTGGAACTATGAGATTATCTTAGAAGAGGCAAATAAACTCGACGTTACCATAACGCATGTGCTGTGTACCCATTCCCATTTTGATCACGTGAACGAAGTTCCGTTTTTGCTCGAACACGTTGATGCGCCTGTGCACATGCTGGCGCAGGAAGCCGAATTCGCAGATTTTCGCTGCGAAAACTTGCTCAAGCATACTGCAGGTGACACCGTATCGGTGGGCAAGCATTGCGAAATCGTTCTTATGCATACGCCTGGTCATACGCCGGGTTCGACTTGCTACTATGTGCACGATCGGATAATCACCGGGGACACTATGTTTGTGAATGGTTGCGGTCGTTGTGACATTCTCGGAGGCGATCCGGAGGTGATGTACGATACTTTGTGGAAGCTAGTGAAGAAGTTGCCTGGCGAAACGGTGGTGTTGCCGGGACACAACTACGGCGTCGCCCCTACGGCTAGCTTAGATGAACAGCTGCGAGAGAATCCATGGTTGCAACACCCGACGCTCGCAGAATTCGTCGCCCATCGCATGGAGGGCAAAACGCCTGGAACAGTTTTTCCGATCCCACCTTGGCCCCCTCAACAGGGGCGCCCGGGAAAACCTATGCCGCCCACGGCAACATGATTGGCGCGTATAAAACGCAGTCACCATTTGAATCAACGCTCAGGCAGTACTTTGTCAGATAAAACACTAACTGAAACCCGATTCGAAGAGTTTTCTCTGCACGAAAACTTACTTAGAGGTTTGAGCGACGCCGGCTTCGTACAGTGTACGCCCATTCAGGCGATGACTTTGCCGTTGACTTTGATGGGGAAAGATGTCGCCGGTCAGGCCCAGACCGGCACCGGCAAAACGGCAGCGTTTTTAGTCGCTCTCTATAATCGCCTCTTGTTCCACGAGGCATCGCCCGCACGGCGCCACCAAGATCCACGTGCGGTCATTCTGGCGCCTACGCGCGAACTCGCGGTGCAGATTGAAAAAGACGCACGACAAATCGGTTGCCACGCAGGGCTCAAGATGGCCTTGATCTACGGTGGCGTCGACTATGAAAAGCAACGCGCCAAGTTGGCGGCGGGTGTCGATATCGTCGTCGCGACGCCGGGACGCCTGATCGATTTCGTAAAACAACGTGTGGTGAGCTTTCGCGCCGTTGAAATAATGGTCTTGGATGAAGCGGATCGCATGTTCGATTTGGGTTTCATTAAAGACATTCGTTTTTTACTCCGTCGCATGCCTACGCCTAACGAGCGCCAGAATCTGCTGTTCTCGGCAACGCTTTCGCATCGTGTGCTGGAACTCGCTTACGAACACATGAATGATCCAGAGAAATTGGTTGTCGAAAGCGACGCAATTACCGCAGCGAACGTGCGCCAAACGATATATTTCCCCGCGAGCGAAGAAAAACTATCGTTATTGTTGGGCATATTGTCGCGCATGGATGCCAGTCGCAGCATTGTGTTCGTAAATACTAAATACGTTTGTGAACGCGTGGCACTGGCGTTAGAACGTGCAGGCTACCGCGTCGGCGTATTGTCGGGCGATGTTCCCCAGAAAAAGCGTGAGGCGTTATTAGCACGATTCAAAAAAGGCGACCTTAGCCTCCTTGTAGCTACCGACGTCGCTGCGCGTGGCCTGCATATCCCGGAGGTCAGCCATGTGTTTAACTACGACCTACCTTTCGATGCAGAAGACTATGTGCATCGAATTGGGCGTACCGCACGACTCGGTGCAGTGGGGGACGCGATTAGCTTCGCGTGCGAGGAGTATGCAGTTAGCTTGCCGGACATTGAAGCCTATATCGATCAGAAAATTCCCGTGGAAAAAATCGACCCGGCGTTATTGCTGGAGGTGCCAAAAAAAGCGCGGGCAGATGGGCGACAGGCTGGCGCTGGTGTGGTTGAAGACGCAGTGAGTGAAGCACGCGCGGAGCGAAAGCGGCGTCGCGAGCGACGCGATGGGGAGCGCAAGGGTAGCCGCGATCGCGCCCCAAGGGAGGGCAAAAAATCCAATCAACGAAGGCGCCCACAACACCAGGCATCCTCGGCGGCGCGCAAAGGCGCTAACCGAGGCAAACCACGCTCTTCGTCGCCCAACTCGGCAGCTCTCCCCGAGGCAGCGACTGAGACGGTCGCGGTGTCGAGGCCAGTGCCGCCGGCACGCTCGGCGAACACCTTGCGCGCGCGGCTCAAAGAAAAATTCGCCTTATGGTGGCGACAATTTCTTGCCCCGAGTCGACGCGGCTGATTCGAGCTTGCGCTGCGTTTAAGTGCTGTGAGTGAGCGGGTCGAGTAATCGCAATGATCCCGTTTTCGGTGCTGGATTTAGCGCCTATCGTTGCAGGCGGGGATGCTGCGCAAGCGTTCCGTAATTCGCTTGATCTTGCCCAACACGCGGAACGTTGGGGGTTCCAACGCTATTGGCTCGCCGAACATCACAATATGTCTGGGATAGCGAGTGCAGCCACTGCGGTTGTAATCGGGCATATTGCCGGCGGAACGGAGACGATTCGCGTCGGTGCCGGTGGGGTAATGTTGCCGAACCATGCGCCCTTAATTATCGCCGAACAATTTGGCACCTTAGCGTCTCTCTACCCGGGACGGATCGATCTTGGTTTAGGACGTGCTCCGGGCACGGACCGGCGCACGGCGCAAGCGTTACGGCGCGATTTTATGCACGGCGCCGATCGTTTCCCTCAAGACGTGATGGAATTGCAAGCGCTATTTGCTCCCGCGAAACCTGATCAGGCGGTCCAGGCTGTTCCAGGTGCGGGCTTGCAGGTGCCGCTATGGATCTTGGGTTCGAGTCTCTTCGGCGCACAACTCGCGGCAGCACTCGGTCTGCCGTTCGCTTTCGCATCGCATTTCGCACCGGCTGCATTATTGCCCGCGTTGGAGACTTACAGACGGCAGTTCCAACCCTCGATGCAGCAGCAGCAAGCTTATGCCGCCGCCTGCGTCGGTATGTTCGCTGCGGCAAGCGACGCTGAAGCAATGCACCTGTTTTCTTCGGCGCAGCAACAATTTACTGACTTACATCGCGGCAAGCCGGGGCCGCTCAAGCCACCCATCGATAATATCGAGAATTATTGGTCCCCAGCCGAGCGGGCCGGGGTGAATGAAGCTTATCGCTATGCTATGGTCGGGGCTCGCGATACGATCGAAAAAAAATTACAAGAATTTTTGCGTACGACTGGTGTTGATGAATTAATTCTTACTAGTCAGATCTATGATCACGATGCCCGCATGCGATCTTTCGAAATCGCCAAAGAGTTGCAAACTACCGTATCGGAGTCTTTGTATGTCGATACGGATTCGGTGTGAATAAGATCATCCGTTTTTGTTAATCTTCGCCTCAAATAGGGCTAATATCTGGCGGAGAGCGTAACGCGATGTACCTGAAGAGGAAAAGCAATGTCCATAGATTATATGCGAGCGATTAATGAGCGTTACTTGCGCTTGGGATACACACCCTACCGTTGGTACCACGCCGAAACGCCTCCACCTTGGCAGGCGCTAGCAAAGCCGATCGCCGCCTCGCGTCTCGGTTTATTGTCTACTTCTGGTGCTTACACTGTCGGTCAATTGGCGTATCACTACAAAGACGATACATCGATCCGCGCGATTTCTAGCAAGACGGCGGCAACTGATTTACGTTTTTCTCACATTACCGAGAATTATCTAGTCGATGCAAAAAAAGATCCGGACTGCATATTGCCGTTACGAGCACTACGGAGTTTGCACAAGGAAGGCGTTATCGGGTCTTTGGCCAACAAGTTTTTCTCGTGCATGGGGGGTGTCTATTCCCAACGTCGCGTTCGCGAGGAAACCGCTCCGGCGCTACTGGAGGCTTTTCGCGCGCAGCAAATTGACGCTGCCTTGCTCGTTGCAATGTGACCCGTATGTCATCAGACCGTGTGTCTGATTGCACGTCATTTGGAGAATAATGGTATTCCGACTATGTGCGTGGGCAGCGCGCTTGATATTTTGCAAGCGGGGCGACCACCGCGAGCGATATTTGTCGATTATCCGCTCGGACACACCGTTGGCAAACCCTTCGATAAAGCGGATCAACTCGCAATTGTGCGGGCGGTGCTCGAAGGCTTTAATGCGCTGTCAGAGGCGGGACAAGTTAGCCAATTGCCGCATCGTTGGGGTGACGATAATTGGCGCACGGAGGCGGCGTCGACGGAGGCGAAAGATACCCGCCAAGCTCGCGATGATACGCCGCAGTTTCAATTGCCCGCTGATCGCGAGGCGGCGCTTGCCAGCGGCGCCTTAGAATTGTGATGGATAGCGAATTTTGGACTTAGCATTTGCATGCTCGTCGATCAACTGCATAAATTTATTTTTGAAGATTTACCTGTTAAAGGTGCGGTGGTGACGGTGGCATCCGGTTGGCAGGAGTTGCTCGATCGGCGCGCTGCGGTGGAACCGTTCCCGACACCAATCAAGGGCCTGTTGGGCGAAATGTTGGCAGCGGGATTATTGATGCAATCCAGCATCAAGTTCTCAGGTGCCTTGGTTTTGCAGTTGCACGGCGACGGCCCTCTTTCACTCGCCGTCAGCGAGGTACGCTCCGATATGAGTTATCGGCTTACAGCTCAGGTGCACGGTACTGTAGAGACACACGCGAAGCTGGCGGAGTTAGTCAACGTAACGGGTGAAGGTCGCTGCGTGATCACCCTAGATTCCGCAGGCCGGGCACCAGGTGCACAACCATACCAAGGCATCGTGCCGTTATTTGGGGATGGACGCGAGCCGCTTGCTGAGATTTCTCAGGCTCTCGAGCATTACATGTTGCAGTCAGAACAACTCGATACTCGCTTGATATTGACGGCCACGGATAGAGTAGCGGCGGGACTCATGTTGCAGCGTCTGCCGCGTCGGGGTTCGCACGAAGAGCAGATCGTCGGTAAGGACGAAGATTTCAATCGCATCGCGATGCTGGCTTCGACCTTGACGGCCCACGAGTTGCAAACTTTAGCCGCTCACACCTTACTGCGGCGCTTGTTCGCAGAGGAGGACGTGCGTTGTTTCGCGCCCTTAACACCGCGGTTCTGCTGTACTTGCAGTCGCGCGCGGGTAGCCGAGATGTTACGCGGCTTAGGTGACGAAGAACTGCGTTCTATTGTCACCGAGCATGAGGCGGTCGAGGTCGACTGTGAGTTTTGCGGTGAGTCTTATAACTTCGATGCGGTAGACGTCGGAAGACTATTGACACCTGAGCGTGATTTACCGCCCTCTTCAAGCGATCTTCACTAGCTTTCTATGTCCGTCCCCTTATTGTGCGATCCAACCGCCGTCGACCGGTAGCGCGATGCCGGTCACATAGCTCGATTTATCCGACAACAGCCAGCTAACTGCGTCGGCGATCTCCGCGGCATCCGCAACACGTCGCAGCGGGACGGCCTTAATCAGCTGCTCTCGGATTTTCACACTTGCTTCAGTTACTCGCTCGAGCATTGGCGTTTGAATAAAGCCAGGGCAAACGGCATTGACGCGGATGTTTTTACCCGCATACTCGAGCGCGATCGTTTTCGTCAATCCGACGACACCGTGTTTCGCCGCGTTATAGGCCGCCGATCCGGGGACTCCAACCAACCCAGCGGCTGAAGCTGTGCTCACGATTGAGCCACCATGACTTTGCTTCAGCATTTGCGATATCTCATGCTTCATGCAGATAAACACCGCGCTTAGGTTTACCCGCAACACGCGCTCCCAGTCGGCTAGGGAAAGATCAATGATCTTGGCTGTAGGCCCTTCGATCCCAGCGTTATTAAACGCTCCGTCCAGCGCCCCATGGCGACTGACGATATCAGTAATCAAAGCCCCGACCTGGTCGTTGTCAGCTACGTCCACGTGATGGTACTCAGCGCGTCCGCCAGCCGCCTCGATCGTTGCGATCGTTGCGGCTCCCGGCGAATCTTGAATGTCGGCGACTGCAACAGTTGCGCCCTCCCTGGCGAGTTCGATTGCCGCGGCACGGCCGATGCCCGTGCTACCACCTGTGACCAAAACGGTTTTCCCATCCAATATTTTTGCCATATGCCTATACTCAACCAAGGCTTCGCAATGTGCTCACGTTAATGCCGCGAACCACTGCCTATGTTAGCGCTCTCGACCGACGACGGTCCATATACTAACGCACGGATAATAGAAATTGCGTCCGTAACGCCTTCAAGGAGAATTTGTGCACGCATCTTTTTTTGCGAGCTTGTTGGTGTTGATGGCGGTGATTTGAACCGCTAGGGCCATTTCGCGCAGTTTCGGTTTGCCGCCAGTGTTGGGGGCAGCTCGGCCGCAATATTGTGGACCCGCGTGTCAGGGTAGGTAGAATCTAGCAAAGTCCAGTATTGCGCAGAAACATGCGATTGTTGTGTAAATCTGATGGGAGACAACGATGGAAGCGAACACTAATCCTAGCTATATTCTCTACGAAACACCCGAAACCGCTATCGCCCGGATCGTGCTCAATCGTCCCGAAACCGCCAATGCACAAGACACCCGGTTTTTGTACGAGCTCAACGACGCGTTCGATCGCGCAGCGCATGATGAAGATGTCCGCGTAATCATCTTGAGCGCAAACGGTAAGCACTTTTCTTCCGGCCACGATCTTGGCGAAAAAAGCTGGCATAAGAACATGCACGAGTACACGACGGTTGGGACGATGTGTGGCTTTACTTGCGCCGGCGCGGAGGCTCAAATGAGCCGCGAAGAAGAAATCTATATTGGATTTAGTGAACGTTGGCGCAACATTCCCAAGCCAACAATCGCCTCGATTCAAGGCAAGTGCATCGCGGGAGGATTGATGTTGGCGTGGCCGTGTGACTTGATAATCGCTACTGACGACGCGAGCTTCAGCGATCCCACGGTTAGTTTCGGTGTCGGCGGGGTGGAGTATTTCACGCACGTGTGGGAAGTCGGTGCTCGCAAGGCGAAAGAGATGTTGTTTACTTCAGACGAGTTAGGTGCCACGGACGCGTTGCGCCTAGGCATGGTTAATAGGATCGTCCCACGCGATCAGCTCGAGCAAGCAACGCTGGAAATGGCGCGCAAAATTGCGCAGAAATCCCGCTTCGCTCTAAAAATGGCAAAAAAGGCGGTCAACGGCGCACAGGACGCACAAGGCCGCGACGTAGCGTTGCAGAATGCGTTTCATTTGCATCAACTGGCCCATACTCATTGGCTGAAACTTTACGATTTTTTGTTGGACCCGACGGGCTTGCCCGAGAATACTCGCAAAGCATTAGGCGTAACGCTGCCTGACGACGAATGATCGGCAATTAGCGCGCTCAGGCTGGCGCTTTGTTTTTCGGCACACGATTGTGGTGACGGGAAATACATTATACGGTGGTGCTGCGGTGTACCGACGCCCGTCTGCGGTTGGCATAAGCACCGAGTTCGGCATCAATCGGCGGTTCGCTAAGCAGTCGGTCGAAATATGCAAAAGCCTGCGGATAGGCAGTGCGTGCATTGTTACTAATCGGCACTAAGTTTTGCGCACACAGGGTATCGACATAGTCATTTTCACGTAAAAATTGCGCGACATCGCAGACGAAAGAGATGTCTGCAATCGACAACACGTCTCCAACTAGAAAACGCCTAGGTTTTGCGACCGACAGTTCAATTCCTGCGAAATAAAATTCAAAGGCCGACGCCATGCGCTCGTAAGTTTCTGCGCTAAGCGATCCATCCGCGAGGGCCAATAAGTAAACCTGGGCTTCCCGCGCAAAGACTAAGTTGGCATCCAAAAAACTGTCGATACGGGATGCGGTGTAGCTGTCGTTACCATAAAGCGACACGTGATCGGCGCCAGCCCGCGCGACAGCTCGCAATATGCTGTTTGATTCGAACACGCCAATTTTGCCGTCGGGGCTGAACGCCGCGGGTACGGTGCCAAAGGGATGCGCGCGGAGAAATGCATCGGTTTTAAACAAGGTGTCACTGAACCCGCGACGGCTGGCACGTGCATGCGGGCTGGTTGCGTCGCGTTCTCCTACCTCGAGCGGTTGCGCATCGAAATCCCATAACCATTCTGACAGCTCCTGGGGTTTGGCGCCGATCACGTCGATCTCGAGTCCGCAGATTCGCGCCGCTATCTGGGCCTTTATTACCCGAGGATTCGGTAAGTAGGAAAATATTCTAAGCACCTCGGACACGTTTTGTTTCCTCGTTTTTACTACGTGCTTTTGATCTAAGTTACATTATATTTGTGATGTGAGTGCATAGCGACGTATTGCTAACGCATTTTCACATCGTGGTCTATAATCGGGCCAATTAACCCCTTTAGCGGGCGAGAAATTCCGAGTAAGCGTTAAATGGATCCAGTTGTTAGTGTCATAGGCCTGTGGCTTCTTTTTGGTGGCAGCCATATCGTGCTCTCCACCGCGCCGATTCGCCAACGATTGGTGAGCGTTTTGGGTGAGGCGGGCTTCGTGTTTCTGTACGTCGTCGTCGCCGCCGTTACCTTCGCATGCTTAGTGTTCTACTACGCCAATAATCGTATCGTAAGCGTTGAGCATCATACCGCCGCGGTGAATATTGTCTTACTGATTTTGGCGTCTATAGCGATCGTCACCGGGCTCGTGCTAATTAGCTTTTGCGTGATTGAATATATTCACAGCGCTCAAGCGGCATTTGCGAATACTACCGTAGAACCGTCAGGGATAGCTAGAATTACGAGACATCCTTTTCTCGTTGGAAACGTGCTTTTGTTCGGTACCCACGTCCTATTAGCAACTAGTTTGATCGATCGGGTATTTTTCAGCGGGTTTGTAACGCTTTCGATAGTCGGCATGATTCACCAGGATCGGAAGCTAACAACACGAAAAGGGCCTAACTACGCTGCTTTTGTTGATGAAACTTCGTCGATTCCTTTTCTCGCGATTATGTCTGGTAGGCAGAAGTTGGTCCTCGCGGAGATCAGTCTTCCACCCGTGCTCATTGGGATCGGTATTGCCTTGTTGTTAAGAACCATCCATGATTCGATTTTTAATCATAGTGGTTTTTGGTTTTTGTTGGCAATAATAACCATCGGCGTAGTTGAAACAATATTGGCGTTGAAGTTCAATGTCGGTAGACGGCGGCCGTCCGCTTGAGCACGGTATGAGTTTTTCAATTGACATAGTTGCAGGTAAAGGGCGTTAATCGCACCCGGCCAACATGATCGCTCGAGCCAGCCGCTCAGGATCGCTGAAGCATACTTCATGGCTTCCGGGGATTTGCACTAGGCGAAACAAGCCAAGCCTTTCCGATAAGCGCGGATGCCAACCATGGCTATGCGGTAGTGCGGTGTCTTCTGTGCAGTTAATGTACGACTTCGGTAAGTTTATTTCAGCAGGTGCTTTACTGAGCTGAACCGGATCGGAAAACGTTTTGTAAGGATGCGGATTTAGTTGTGCATAGGCTTGTTGTGCAATTGCCGTGAACGCATCGTTAAGATAAAGCGTCGCGCCAGATCGGAAACGGCAACATGACGCTACCATCATCCGTGGCCAAGTTCTCGAAGAGTTCGACATAGTGTGGTGGGAGGAGATCGTTTAAGGATTCACCAGGCAAAGGTACGAATGCGTTCCAATACACGAGTCGGCGGATTTGCTGAGGAATTTGATCGGCGAGCGCGGTGATTATCACGCCCGCATAGCTGTGTCCCACGAGCACCGCATCTTCAATGGCGCGGCGCTCGAAATAGTCGCGCAGCGCATTAATCACTTCGCTTAAGCCGATCGTTTTGTCGTCTCCATCATCGTTTCCAAGCAGTGTCGGGAGCTGCACTTCGTGCCCGGCGTCGCGGATTGGGGCTGCCGTTTGTTCCAACAGCGCACCGCAGTGCCATCCCCCATGCACGATAATGTACTTCATCGGTTTCGATTTCCCTCCTGCTACTCCCGATATTGTATGAGGACCGCGCCAGTTGGCGAAGGCTAGGTACGTGTGGGCGTCGCGCTGGCGTCCGAATCGTGGTCGCTGCCCGAAACGCATGGGCTATAGCGCTCGACACACTCGCGGCGCTAGCGCAGGAAACCCACCTCGAAGTCTGTCGTGCGTCGATTAAGGCGGGTCCCGCCGGCGTGCCTGCCTCCGAGATCGCGGTGACCCTTGCGGTACGGCAAAACACCTGGTCGAACCAGCTGGAAATTTGGCTCGTGGCGGGCGAATAAACAGTCTGCGCGACGGCCGGGTGGTGCGGTAGTAGGTCAATTACCCGGGCACGCAGGGCTTGTTGACGTTCCTATTGAAAGACGGTTGTCAGGGTGAGGCAACGATCCGTGCGCCGCTAGGCAAGCTGACGGCGTGTACGACCACTAAAGATATTAACAGCACTGAACCCAAAATCGACCACCTAGGATTGCAAACCGATGATAGCGAAGCGTTTGATTTCTTGCGGGAACAGCTTCTCGCCGCGAATGGGGAAATATTCGACCAACCAGAAGTACGGTATTGTTGCGTGAATTCAACGAAAGCTTGGGTAGGAGATCCGGACGGCGGCATCTCGTGGGAAACGTTCCAGACGCGTAGCGCTGCCGCGAGTTATGATTCTGGCTGTGGAGAGCGGCACGGCGCACGCGGAGCCGGGGCAGCAGCTCGAATTCGTGCGGCTGAATGAATCACGATCGCTTCCTCTGGAACGTTCGCGCGCCCTGCACTAGTTGCGGTTGGTACTACCGCGATCTCATCTACGATCTCGAGGCCCGCGATGACTTTTCCGAACACCGTATAACCCCAGCCGTCTTGACCGGGATAATCGAGAAATGGATTGTCGGCATGGTTGATGAAGAACTGCGCCGTCGCTGAATGAGGATCATTAGTTCGCGCCATGGCGACGCTACCGCGCAGATTTTTCAAGCCATTGTCCGCTTCGCTCTTAACAGGGTCGCAAGTTTCTTTGCGCTCCATCTCTGGCGTCAGCCCGCCCCCTTGGATCATGAAATTCGGGATCACACGGTGAAAAATAGTGCCGTCATAGAAGCCTTCATCGACATAACGAAGGAAGTTTACCACGGTGTTCGGCGCGTTCTCGTCATCTAGCGCAATGGTGATATCACCCTTAGTCGTTTTTATAATTACTTCGTTGTCGTTGGCTGCCGCGACGCCCAGCATTAATAGCCATTGCGTCATCAAGCATGTCATTAAGGATAAAGGGCGCAAGTGCAAGATGTGTTCCCCGACGATGTGAAAGCTCGCTTGCGCTAATGATAACCAACTTGACGGCCGAGGAAAAACAGACGCCGGCATCTACCGGCGCTGCAAAACTTTATGGCCACCTTATTTTGGTGGCTGCAAACATACCGCACTCTGCCGTTAGAAAACCCGGTCATCGAGCTTGGAAATGCTGTGGTGCAGCTCGGTGCCAGCTACTGCTCGGGGTGGCTGGCGGGATCCACACGCCTCCACCCGCACTGCCGTCATTACAAATACACAGACGAGTATGATCATGATGCGATACGAATCCATGTCCATCTCCCCGATTCCATTGACCATTGTTACCGCGGGAGCTAGCCTAGTTCGGGTCGGTCGAGGCGGCAGTGGCAAATCGCACAATTCGGTACAAAGGGAAGCCTGTTCATCCGCGCGCTGCCTGCCAGCATACTGCTAGGAGGGCAACATGAAACTTTTCGGTGACGTGCAATCAGGAAACTGCTACAAAATTAAGCTTTTGCTGTCATTGCTAGGGCTTGCTTGCGAATGGGAGCACGTCGACATTCTGGCCGGCAAAACACGCACCCCAGCGTTCTTAGCACTCAACCCGAACGGTAAAATACCCCTACTGGCGCTCGACGATGGTCGTACGGTTGCAGAGTCGAACGCCATATTGAACTGTCTGGCAGACGGTACGGACTACTTGCCCGCTGACAACTATGCCCATGCCAAAGTGCTGCAATGGCAATTTTTCGAGCAATATAGCCACGAGCCTTACATTGCGGTTGCTAGGTATATTGGGAAATACCTAGGTTTACCGGAGAGTCGTCGCGCCGAGTACGAATCTAAGCGCGCGGGGGGGGTACGCAGCGCTTGCGGTAATGGACGCTCAGTTGCTGCGCAGTCCCTACTTAGTCGGCGAGCAATTGACGATCGCTGATATCTCACTTTACGGTTACACCCATGTGGCGCACGAAGGTGGTTTTGATTTATCACCTTATGAATTCGTACGGGCTTAGTTGGCACGTATAAAATCGTTGCCACGCTATGTCGGTATGGATGTGGGCGAGGATGCTTAAGTCCACAGTCTGCTAATAGAAAATTATCTGGGCACATGTGACGCGTGACGGGGCGTCTCGGGAGGAGATAAACATGAGTGCAGCGATCGACGATCGACGTTTGCGTCGCATCCTGATACCAGAGACCGGATCAGATAAGTATTGGCGCGCAACCTTCGCCCGCCTCCGTGCTGGGGATGCCACGTTAACGCGCAAGTCGGCAGGCGAGGAGGCGATCTCGGCGATCCAACGTTTGCTTGTTTTTCTAGGCTATTCGACCACATCGCGGGGCGCCTTCGTGGTTGATGGCGATTTTGGTCGCGGTACAAATCGTGCCGTGGCGCAATTCCAATTTGAGCATGGGCTGACACGCACAGTGAAGCGTAGCACGCTGTGTTACAAGTGCTCCTATCACAACGCCCACAGGCGTTTGCATTACATTCCGGATACGCGCCTGACCGTGGCAACACTCAATGCGATGGCAGAGGTTGCCCTCGCGAACATCGATACGCGCGAAGTCCTGTGCGGTAATTTCGAGGAAGCCTTGCGACATATCAATGATCTGCACGCGGGACGGGGGATGACGTGCCGGAAAATCTTAGCGCGTTACGGCCGCTTCGTGCATGCTGCGAGCAAGCGCATCAAAGATGAGCACGGCGTCGATGTGCGGCCGGAGTGGATGCTTGCCATCATCCGCCAAGAGACGGGTGGCGTAGTGAGACCACGATTCGAGCAACACAAGCTCACGGCTTATAATCGTCGCTACCCGAAAGCAAATTTTGTGGAGCTGCGTTATCGTGCTATGAGTCAAGGCTTAGGCCAAGTTCTTGGAGCAAATTACAAACGGGTCGGTGCGGAGTCGGCGCGCGCAATGTACGCCAGTCCGATCGGTGATCAAGTGCTGTTTGTCGGGCGCTTTTTAGCCTCAGCACCGAAATCTGTGCGCAATGTCGTAGGCAAAGCCCGACCTACGGAGTCTCATTTTCGCCGCTTGGCGCGTCACTACAATGGTCCCAAATATGCCGATCATCACTACCATGAACGGATCGCGCGTTGGTTTCGAGAGTTCCGAGCGTTGTAGAGCTAAGGGTCGCATGAACGTGGATTTATGCTCCTACTGGCGCGTGAGCAAATGAGCGGGGGGAAAGAATTCGCGCGCGTCGTTCATGCTGCGGCGGCGGCTGGACTCGACCTCGACGATCCCGCGGGCGTGGCGCAATCTCCGGGCTGATGAAGCATGGCTCATGAAACCATGGCCCTCGTGGGCTTCCTGCAAGCGCAAAATTGTTCCAATTATCCGGGTTCCTGGCGTCATCCCGACGCCGATCCCAATTTCTTAACGGCGAATTACTACCAACACATTGCCAAGGTTTTGGAAGCGGGCAAAGTACACCTGCTGTTTTTCGATGATCGCTTGGCGATGCCCGATATTTTTGGCGCTGATCACGCTGCCGCGATCGAGCACGGCGTGCGTGTTGTAAAATTGGATCCGATTCCGATTCTGGCCTCCATCAGTGCGGTTACTAAGCGCATCGGTCTCGGCGGCACGCTATCGACTAGTTATTTCGAGCCCTTTCATATTGCCCGCCAGTTCGCCACCCTTGACCACATGAGCGCCGGGCGCGCCGCATGGAATGTGGTGACATCGCTGAACGCTTCCGAAGCGTTGAACATGGGCCGCAGTGCTTCGATCCAACACGACACGCGATATGACCGTTCGGATGAGTTTATGCAAATCGTGCTTGGTCACTGGGACGCGTGGGACCGAGATGCTTTGATCCTCGATCGACAACGTGGGCGCTTTGCTGACCCGACGAAGGTGCACCGACTCGATCACAAAGGTCAATATTTTCAGTCGCGCGGACCATTTACCGTGCCGCAAACGCCACAGTCGCATCCGGTCGTGATCCAAGCGGGACAAAGCGGGCGGGGACGTGAATTTGCGGTGCGGTGGGGTGAAGTTATTTTTGCGATTTTCCCGCACCTTGAGTTTGGTCAGCGGGTTTGCATGGAAATGGCCGCGGAAGCCGAGCGCCAAGGACGGGAACGCGATTCGTTTCGAATTGCGACCTTGGCCTATCCAATTGCCGCGGCTACCCAGGACGAAGCGGAAGATAAAGCTGCGCTCATAGAGCAGCTCGCAAAGCCGATCGACAGCTTGGCTTTGTTGTCCGAAGTGCTCAATTTTGACTTCGCGTCAAAAGCTCACGACGAAGTGTTCAGCGATGATGAGCTTGCTAATCTCAGTGGCCTACTGGCAGTGCGCGATCGGGTATTAAGTTTGTCTGGCAAGAAAAACCCAACGGTTGCTGACTTTATCAAGTACAGTGCCCGCGGCACGATCAAAGAAGCGCCGAACTTTATCGGCACCGGTGCACAGATTGCCGATAGGCTAGAGCAATGGTTTATCGAAGGCGCGTGCGACGGCTTCGTGATCGGCGCAAGCCACATCCCGGGAACCTACGAAGATTTCGTGCGCTTTGTGATCCCCGAATTGCAAAAGCGTCGCCTTCATCACGCGGATTACCCCGCGGCAACCTTGCGTGAAAATTTAGGTTTCGCAGGATACCGTCAAGCGAAACGCGGTGTTTAGGCTGGTGCCGGTGGAAAATTGTTGCCTCGCCCACCGAAGCTCGCAGTAATGTCTGAATAGCGCCCCGGGCGCGCAACTACGATTCATCGCGGACGCCGTTATACTATTGAAAGCCGGCCGGCATAAACGCGACCACGGCCGCGGTGATAGATTTTCGCACGTTTGCCGTGCCGATCCAGACGTTATCGTAAGAATGTTAGGGAGATCAGTATCATGCGAGTAGGTGCCACCCTATTTAATCAGAACTACAGCGATTGGGATCGTTATGAGGCGGAGGAGCGTGGTGAGCATGTCGCCGCGACACCGCCAAAATCGGATCGCGAAGTTTTTAGTGAAGAAATCAATATTGCGCGAATTGCCGACGAGACGGGCTTCGACACCGTTTGGACGATAGAACATCATTTCACACCATACACGATGGTGACCAATCCATTGCAATATTTGACCTATATCGCTGGCATCACGCAACGCGTGGATGTCGCCACGATGGTGGTTGTATTGCCTTGGCATAATCCAGTGCGGGTGGCGGAAGACGTCAATATGCTGGATTCTTTTCTCGGTCCTAAGCGCGATATTTTCTGCGGCGTCGGCCGTGGACTCGGTCGTCGCGAATACGAAGGCTTAGGTATCGATCAAGCCGAAGCCCGCGGTCGATTCGACGAATCGTTGCATGTGTTGCGCCAGCTACTCTCCACCGGTCACTGTGATTTTGAGGGCGAGCACTATTCGATCAAGGGGCTGCGCTTGCGTCCGCAGCTGGAACACGATTTAAGCGAAAACCTTTGGTGCGCCGGTGGCACTAATGAGACGGTGGAGATCATTGCAAAACACGATATTCGCCCGCTCGTGGTTCCGACCCAGAGTCTAGGCTTATCGCTGGAGACCGCGCATCGCTATGCAAAACTGCGTGCAGAATCTGGCTTTGCACCGACGCGTACGAGACTCGCGTTGTGGACCTACCTCGCCGCTAGCGAGAAAGAAGCCCAACAAGGTGCTGAACGCTACATGATCGAATACGCTGACTCAGCCTTACGACACTACGAATTACGCGGTAGCCATCTCGGTAAAATAAAGGGTTATGAGGCCTACGGCGAGGCTCAGAAAATGCTCTCGAAAGATCCGACACCGTTCCTGCGCGGCTTCTACAACGAGCACCCCTGGGGTACGCCGGAGCAGGTTATCGCGCGTGCTTCTGAGCTTGCGCACGATTTTGGCGCCGAGGAAATCACCTTTATCTTTAAGTACGGTAGCATGCCTATCGAGCTTGCAGAGAAAAGCATGCGCTTGTTTGCGAAAGAGGTGATGCCGACGTTGCAGGCACTGAAAACAAAACCCCTCGAGCTGCCTCGGGCCGCATAAGCGTTTACCTGGCGTACGGTCGGATCCTAATCGACATGTGACCGCCCGCGAACGTTTTCCCTAACCCGGTTGCACTAAGTGCACAAGGTTTGATCACGATCATAGCGGGCTTGACTCGGTATCCAATCGTGCAAACTCCAGCGGGTTAACTGAACCTCGGTACTGTCATCCCGGGCTTGATCTGGGACTGGGATGACCGCATCGAGATCGTAGCGCAGTGAGCATCTGTGTATGCTGCGTGCATACGGCGCGATGGTGGGAGGAAGAAATCATGGCGGCTGAATCAACTTGGCTGGAACCACTCCTGGTTACCTATCAGCAATTCACCAAGACGGTGTTGGCGTATTTGCCAACCTTGATCGCCGCGATGATTGTATTCATCGTTGGTGTGGTTATTGCATGGGGTCTAAAGCGCGTCGTCATTAAAATAAGTCGCGCCGCGAATGCGCTGCTACGCCGCTTCACTCGACACGGTGGTGACGCACTGGCACGGTTGCCTTGGCCACTCGCTACGATTATTGGAAATCTCGTATTTTGGTTGGCGGTTGTTTTTTTTCTCGCGGTGTGCGCCCATATTCTTGGCCTCCCGGGATTGGCAGCGTGGGTGGGGGCGGTTGTCGGCGCGCTGCCGCGCATTCTGGTCGCGCTCATCATCGTTTTCGCTGGATATAACTTTGCGGTGCTTGCACGCGATGCCATTAGCCGGTTCGGTACCCACGAGAATACCCACGGGCGAAGTCTGTTAGCGCGCACCGCGTTCGCATTGATTAATCTCATTGCGGTGCTCGTTGCGATGGAGCAGCTCGGTATTGACGTGTCGCTGTTGCAGTCCATGATCTTGTTGATTACGGCGGCCGCCTTGGGCGGGATCGCGTTTGCGTTCGGACTCGGGGCGCGCCACTCAGTTGATAATATTATCGCCGGCTATTACGTACGCAAAACTTATAGTGCCGGCGAGCGGGTTAAAATCGGAGAATTGGAAGGCGTCATTTTGGAGCTGACCCCCGCCGCTGTCGTCGTCGACGCCCGCGATGGACGAGCCCTTATCCCAGCACGTTTATTCCAGCGTGACGTTTCGATTTTGCTCGACGAGGAGGACGGGGCACCATGACTAGCGCGCTAATTGACCGCTACTTGGACAGCTATCCCAAAGAAGCGGCAACCGTCATCGCCGCGGAAGCGCCAGCTAACGCCGCCCATTTCATCACGCAACTCGATACGGCGCGGCGTGCAAATATTCTCATGCATGTGCTGCCCTTGGTCGCGCAAGCATATTTGATTCATGACACGCCCGCGCGGGTTGGCGATGCTTTGAACCTACTGAGACCGATGGATATTGCACGCCTGCTGCAAAACCTGACGGCGGCCGAACGCGCACCACTGTTGGCGTGCTTATCACCTGAGAAGCGCGCCAGCGTTCGACATCAACTGCGGTATCCACGCGGCAGCGTCGGCTCCATTCTCATCGTTCCGGCACCAGCGGCCCGCGAAAGTGCAACTGTGAAGCAAGCCAAAGGCTTAGTCCGACGCCTGGCCAGCAGCGAGGCGGTGATCCTGACGGTGTTAGACCAAGATATGCGCCCGGTGGGACAACTAGATTTCGGTCAACTGCTGCGTTTGCGCGGCCGCGAACCGATCGCCGTGCACATGCAGCGCGTGCCGCACCGTTTCCACGCACGCGCGGATCTACACACCGTAGCGAGCCACGAAGCTTGGGCCGCAGCGGACTATCTGCCCGCAGTCGGACCAGAGGAAGTCTTCGTGGGCTTGATATCGAAAGCGCGTTTGTTTAACGAATTAGCCGACCCGCGCGCCGCGGTGCGCGAAGATGGCCGGATGCTCGCCGCAGCGCTTGAATTCGCAGACATGATGTGGAATCCCGCTGCTGAATGGCTGAGCCGCGTGACTGCGAGTGGGCGTCCATGAGTGCCCACAATGTTAGTGCTGTCGAGCAGCGGTTGCATCGACAGTTCATTAGTCAACGTCCCTACGAAGCGGCTGATCTGCTCGACGAACTCGATCTCGATGAAGTCGCCGCAATACTTACGGACGTCGACGAATCACTGCTTGCGCCGGTGGTGGAAAATGTCGCCCCAGCTACTTGGGCGGGACTTGCTAAATTCTTAGGTACGGACGCTAGCGCGCGTATTCTCGAGCTCGTCAATCCCGCCCGCGCAGCGGCTCATTTGCGGGTAATGGATGAGCAAACTCGCGAACAGTTGCTGTTGGCGGTCAATGAGAATCAGCGTGCGGACGTGCGCTTGCTTCTAGATTGCCCAGCGGATTCGGCCGGCGCAGTGATGGATCCCCGGGTAGTGCATCTGCGGCCACATATGACCGTCGCTCAAGCAATCGAACGTCTGCGGGTGCAGCAGCACGATAAACGGATCGGGGCCGCGCGCCGCGTTATGTTTGTGGTGGATGCCGAGCGGCGTTTGCAAGGTATCGTCGCTATTCAGGACCTGGCCCTGGCAGAGCCGGAGCAATCGGTGCGAGATTACATGCAGGCCGTACCCGCGCTAGTTGCGATCACTGCTGGCAAGGCCGACATTGTCGCGCAACTGGAAAAACATCGCTTGTCGAGCCTGCCAGTCGTCGATGCGCAGGGGCATTTGGTCGGTGTCGTGCGCTATGAGGAACTCGTCTCGGCCGCCAAGGAAGACGCCTCGGCCGATCTGCAGGCGATGTTCGGTGCGAGCCGTGACGAGAAGGCGTTATCTCCACCCTTGTTCGCGGTGCGTAAACGCCTACCTTGGTTGCAAATAAATCTGTTGACGGCGTTTGTGGCCGCGAGTGTCGTAAGCGTATTCGAGGATACGATCGCCAAGTACACTGCATTAGCGGTCTTGCTACCGGTAGTCGCGGGCCAATCGGGTAACACCGGCGCACAAGCACTCGCCGTGATAATACGCGGTTTGGCACTGCGCGAGATTTCGATCGCCCACTGGCGCCGTACCGTGTTCAAGGAAGCAAGCGTTGGTTTGATCAACGGTCTCGCGGTCGCGGCGACCACCGCACTTGGGGTGTTCCTATGGAGTCGGTCGCTGGGGTTGACGCTAGTTATAGGAACTTCGATGGTCATCAGCATGGTGATCGCCGGTGTGGCCGGTGCGGGTATTCCCCTGATGTTAACCCGTCTGGGCCAGGATCCAGCGCAATCATCTTCCATAGTCTTAACGACCGTTACTGATATCGCTGGGTTTTTCAGTTTTCTTGGCATCGCAACGCTTTTCATTACGCTGTTGTGAGCGCCAACGGCAGCGTTCGGCGCGGGGTAGACTAATTCGTGTCGGCCTTATCGCCGCTCGAATTTGAATGATCAAACAGCACTTGTTGTAAACTGCGCGTGTTTTTGCCTGCTCGGCAGCGCATCGCTTTCTGAAAGAACATATTGTTTGGTACGCGAATGCGAACGCTGTCGAATTCCTCATTCGTTTCGCCCACCGGTCTCAAGGTGGTGAACAGCATGGAAATATCGATCACGCGCCCGCGAATACCGGGCTTGGCAGGATCGATCGTTGCAGGCTCGGGCAGTTCGATTTCATCACCTACTCGTAACAGTGCGTAAATGACGAGAAACAACGCGCACAAGGAGTTACTCAAAATGCTCCACTGCGCTACGAAGCCAACCGCAATCAATACCAGAACGGCAGAAATCGCGGTCCAAACGCTGATTAAGGAACACCCAGCGTGTGTAGGACGATCAACACGGCGAATATAAAGCTCAGCCAACGCACCGATCCGCGCAATACGACGGTCGCTTGCTCACTCATATAGCCGCGTTGTTCGATGCTGTTGACGACGCGCCGGAGGAGTAGGTAGGTGACTAGCGTGAACAGGACGATCAACGATACTCGCATGAACAGCATTGTGCTAACTGTCATTTGCGTCACGGCCTCCATTGCATGGTTGAACGACGAAAATCCCTTGCCATCGTCCACGTGTCACGAGCGCAGCAAGCGCCTCGCGCAATATCTAGGTCAGGTGACTTACATGCAGCGTAGAAGATCGGCGACGTCGCTCGGGCTGCCAAGTGCGACCGGCACGCGTTGGTGCAGTGCTTGTGGCTGTACGTCTAAGATATCCTGTGCGCCGGTCGTTGCTGATCCTCCGGCCGCCGTGATCAGCATAGCCATCGGGTTCGCTTCGTACATGAGCCGCAGCTTACCGTGGGGCGCGTGGGTAGTCGGGGGGTAGAGAAAAATCCCGCCTTTGAGCAATACGCGGTGCACGTCGGCGACCATCGCACCGGCGTAACGGCTGGCGTAACCGGCAGCGCGACATCGTTGTAGATAATGCTGATATCCTACGGGAAAACTGTTGATATTTGCTTCGTTGACAGAATAGGTTTGACCACGCTCCGGAATCCGTAGATCTTGGGCTACACGAATGAACGCACCGACGGCCGGGTCCAACACAAACATATCCACGCCGTTACCCGTCGTGAGCACGAAAATCGTAGAAGACCCGTAAAGTACATAGCCGGCCGCGATCTGAACGTGTCCGGGCTGTAAGTGCACCGTATCATCTGCAGTCATTTCAAAGATCGAAAAAATGGTACCCACTCCGCCGCCGACGTCGAGGTTGGAGGAGCCATCCAGCGGGTCAAAATAAATCGCATAACGTTTATCTGTGTCACGTTCCGTATCGACGAGCAGTAACTCATCGTTTTCCTCTGAACCAATTACCGCGACGCCTTGCCGTGACCGTAACAGACGGCTCAACACATTGTTCGCGATGACGTCTAGCTTTTGCTGCTGTTCTCCTTGAACATTTTCAAGCCCGATGGCGCCGAGCACATCATCCAGGCGCGCACGTTTTAGTTTTGCGGAAATTGTTTTCGCTGCAATCGAGAGTGCCGAAATGATCCAAGACAGTGTGCCGTTAGCCCATGGATGGTTGCGCCGGTCGGCCAAAATATGACTTTGCAAAGTGACCAGTGAATCCTCAGGGAGCAGTGGGATCACCTTAGGGTCGGGTAATGTCATACGATCAGATCCTGTGTAATTGGGTGCGAATAGCGGTGTTGTGTCTGTAACGATGATGGAGGCTCGCGACTGAGCACGATATGTTGCTACGCAACATATAATAATTGTTTACAATCATGAGGCTGCTAACGGGTTATCAGGTCCGCACTGGTGCGCCAACATCGCTTTCACCGGGAGTATTTCGCCATTAAGCGTGCGTGGATTTTTGTCTTTCTAGCGGTATTGATTTGGTCCGGGATTAACCCGAAAGATCAATTCACCTGGCTTCTCGAAGTCGTTCCCGCACTCATCGGTGGTGCGCTCTTGTTAGCGACCTACAATTCCTTTCGCTTAACACCGCTATTGTATTTTTTAATATTGTTGCACTGTATCGTGCTGATGGTTGGCGGCCATTACACCTACGCCGAAGTTCCCTTGTTCGATTTTGTGAAAGAGGTTTTTGGCCTCGCGCGCAACAACTACGATAAAGTTGGACATTTTTTTCAAGGCTTCGTGCCTGCGGTGTTGGCGCGAGAAATTATCGTACGCAAGAATCTCGTTAACGGCCGGGTATGGATGAATATTTTCATCATCGCGATCTGCCTGGCATTTAGTGCGTTCTACGAACTGATCGAGTGGTGGGTAGCGCTCGCCAGCGGCGAGGGTGCCGAGGCGTTTTTAGGCACCCAGGGCTATGAGTGGGACACCCAGTCCGATATGGCTTATGCACTTATCGGCGCCCTGGCGGCGCTGATACTGCTATCTGGGCTGCATGATAGGCAGCTCGAAGAAATCCAGCCCGCGCACCAACGATAAGAACGGACTAACGAGTGGCGTTAGCCCGGATCAAACTCGGTTTTTAATCACAGGCGCCCACCGGCGATCGCTTGCCGGATACCGAGGTTAGGTACTCACAGCGATTTATGCTTCCCGTCACAATAAGGTTGATTGCTGCTACGTTTGCACCCGCAAAGATGGGCGGTGCCGGATTTCTCTGCTGAAAACGCTAGCGGTTGAAAATCGCTGCCCTTATGCGAACCGTCACAAAATGGTTGCTTTTTACTCTCGCCGCACGCGCACCAATAGTAGGATTTTCCTTCTTCCATTTCGACCGTATACGGCGCTTTTTGCGCAATTCTCGCCTCTCCCACCATCATTCTACTCCCGCTTGGTCAGCACAAACTTCCAAGAATTGTATTTTCCCGCACGGCGCCCGAACTGCTCGCGCGCAGCGCTGGTTGTGTTAAAAACGCGTGCAATAATTTCCATCACCGTAGCCTTTGCCTTTGCCTTTGCCTTTGCATCAGTTCGCCCATTGTTGAAGTTGGCGTGCCAACAGTGCTACTGAGTGCATCGCACTACATGGTCGGTGACATTGTCCTACGCACGTCGTTCCGGTCTCCTGAGTTCGCTAAAACACTAGTTTTAGCACAGGCGGGGTTTGAATCGACCGCATTGCTTCAATCACGGCTTGTGCTTACCGGCAAGTCGATTAACCCCACGAGACGGTTATTTGGCATCCACCGGGGTGTGCCGCAGAGCTCAAAGTTAAGTCCGCATTGCAGCAATTCGGAGAACACGATATTCATCTCGAGGCGCGCCAGGGCCGCGCCAAGACAAAAATGAACGCCTGCACCAAACCCGAGGTGCTTGTTGGGATTACGCGCGACATCAAACTCGAACGGTCGTTCAAATACGCGCTCATCGCGATTCGCCGACATTTCCCAAAAAGTTACTTTGTCCCCTGCGCGAAACATTTTGTCTTGAAAAGGTGTATCACGAACGGCAGTCCGCCGTTTATATGCAGATGGCGTCGTCCAGCGGACCACTTCTTCGACCGCGGATTTCAGTAAACCTGGATCCGCTTTAAGTTGCCGCCAAGCAGCGGGTCGTTCGAGCAAAGCTAACATTCCGCCCGAGATCGCACGCGTTGTCGTCTCGACCCCAGCCGGAAATAGCAGTGCAAAAAACGAGCGCAGCTCATAGTCGGTCAAGGTTGAACCGCCTGCTTCGAATTTTGCGTGTACGATGGTGGACAATATGTCGTCGGCAGGATGGGCTCGTTTTTCTTCTATGAGTGATTGCGCGTAGCACCGGAGCTGGTTCGCATATTCAGCGGCAAGTACGGAATCGGAGGGTGTTTCGATTCCACGATCGACCAAGTCGCACAGCGTCAGGCGATCGTCCTCGGGCACACCCAGAACCAGGCAGATCGCCTGAGTGGGGATCTCGCGAGAAATGCGCTGAGCAAAATTGCAAGATTCTCCAGGCTCTACAGACGCGAGCAATCGTTTCGTGCGCATACGTAATTCATCTTCGAGCGCCGCGACGGCATTTATGGTGAAGCCTTTGTTGACGAGTGCCCGTAAGCGACGATGATGGGGATCGTCGGTGTGATTAAGTACTTTGCCGGCCGTACTCTCGTCTTTGATCGCGGTACCACCACCCTTGCGATTGCCGCCGGTATTAGAAGAGAACGCGGTAGCATCCATAATAATCGCGTTAACGTCCGCGTAGCGAGATACCACCCAAAAGCCTTCGCCATCTGGGGTCACCGCCGTGGGTTCGTGCCAGTAGATTGGTTCATGGGTGCGCAACCAAGTAAAAAAGTCGTGTGGGAATCCATTGGCAAAGCTGCTGCCGTCAGAGAGGTCGACGGTTTCCGTACTAACGCTCATAACTTTTTTTTGCCTCTTAATGGTGGCAGCTTGAGCCCGGCGGCAGCTTCGAGCACCTTTACCGTCGCGAAAAAATCCTCGTCGCCGGCAGCGAGTGCGGATTCATAAATACCGTACGCGGCGCTGCTAACGGGCACCGCGACATCGAGATCGCGAGCACACGCCAAGGCCACGTCGAGGTCTTTAGCGGCGATCGATAAAGCGAAAACACCTACATCGAATTTGCCCGATAGGATAAGCGGCGCAGCAGCGAGCAAAGGGCCGGCGGAGCATTCTTTTAAGGCCTCGAGCAGCGCGTTCGGATCCAGGCCGGCCTTTGCTCCCAGGACGAAACCCTCTTGAATTAAAACACTGACGGCGAGAAAAATTTGATTATTAATAAGCTTAGCTAAAGTACCGCAGCCAGCGATGCCCATGTAATGGATGTGCGCACCAAAATACTCGAGCAGCGGGCGAACTCTTATAAACGCGTCCTCGTCTCCGCCGATCATTACGGCAAGAGAACCGTCGCGAGCTGCTAGCTTACCGCCCGATACCGGCGCGTCCAGGTAATCGATGCCTTTAGCGCTAGCGCGTCGTGAGATGTCTCGATTCAAGTTCACGGAATTTGTCGACAAGTCGACGATCGTTCGCAGGCTTTCGCTCGTGGTAAGCAAACCGTCTTCTCCGAGGACGACGTCTTCGATCTGCGCAGGTCCGGGCAAGGACAAAAACACGGTATCACAGGACGCTGCGATATCGCGCACGCTTGGTGCCACGATGGCCCCTAGGTCAGCGAGTGAGCGGAGCGCGTTTTCGTCGATATCGAACACCCGCAACCCGGGGCAGCGTTCGAACATACGATGTGCGATGGGCCCGCCCATCGTGCCGGTACCGATAAAACCTACTCTCGACATATAAACGCGAGATCTACTGAGTGCAAGCAGCTTAATGCATTCTTTTCACGCCAACAAATCGGTGCCGCTACAGCATAATTGGCGTTTTTTACGCGTCTTCTTAGCATGATGTTGTGCACGGCGTCGCTTGCTGTTACTGGCGCCGGGCTTATCGTGCTACCGAATATTGTCAGCTACTTCCACACCGCGCAGCGACTAACGATATGCGGTCGACCTGTCAACGCTTGCAGCGGTCCTGTATAAATAACTTCCAAGTAGTCAAACGGAAAGTTTTTTAAGTAGTAGTTCCCCAGCGGGTTATTGAGATCGAATTCGGGGGGATATGCGCCTTTTGGCAGAGAATGAGCTGCAACTCCTCGAATGCTCAGCCCGGTGCCATTAATATCGCCGCAGTACATCCCGTATTTCTGGATTGCTTTGTAGATGATTTTTTCAATTATCCCGATATCAGTCATTGCATCGATGTTCAACTCGTTGTTAATCCTTATGAGCGTGCCTTCAGGTATAGCATCGAGGCGATTTTCTAGGGCGCCATCGTTGTGGGTAGCCGGATTCACATAAGCATTTTTGTTAGTTACCGGAACAGCAAATGACAGCGCGTGGTTGATGAGCCGTCTTGTAGTTCTTTCGGCCATATCAGTCCTTGCAACTGGCTCCATCCCGCTGCGACGGTCGACCTTCCATCCAGGTAAATTCCCGAAGAGCGAATATCAATAGCGTTGCCAGCTCCCGCGGTGGTATTTTTAAACAACCAAAATTCATGGGCGCAATTTGAGTCGTTGTCGATCACGATAAGATGCTTATCGGACCCGGCCGTCGCGGCAGCGCCGAAAGGAATAGGAACATCTACCAAAGTAGATTTTCCTGTGGGCATATGGTAGCGCGTAATCTTGATGTTGCGTTTCTTCGTGTTGTCGTTCGCGAAATAAACAGGGGAACCAAATTGTCCCGCGATTACATAGGTATTCGCATTGTTACGCCCGCTGTTTTGTCTGATTAGCTTGATCATGGCGCTCGAATTGGGGTGCACCGGCGCATCATCAGGAATTTCCTTTAAGAACGGGTTTTCCGGGTGATTAAACACCATGGTGCCATCCCACTTGACGACTTGCTGGTGAGAGTGGTGCAACGCTGGGGAGCTCGGCAGAGCGCCGTGACTATGACAACCGTTTAGCAAAAGACCGAGTGCGGCTAGCATCGTGGCGCTAAGCAAATTCACCGCGTTTGCACGGTGATGAGCACTGGTATTTTCCATGAACCTATTTTGACCTAAACATTGTCCGCTCTGAAGTCGTGATAGTCATTCCACAGACGCTGTCTAGCCCAACGCTCGTGATGACTCGTCTTCGCAGATATTGATCTCGTGGTATATTCGATTTTGTCACAGCGCGGGCTTCCGCATGACAGATCATGCCCGTTGAATAACAGCGCTGTTGTGGGAGCGTGATCACAAATATGAATTGGAAAGCCTGCATTTTAGTCCTATCGTACGCCTGTGCTTGCTATGGCGCGGGCTACGTTCACGCTAACGATCAGGACCAGGAAATCCTTGCACGCAGTCGGTCACTAACACAGGCGTATGCGCAACAATTACAAGCTGCATTGCAGTCTGCGTTGGCGGATAGCGGGCCCGTTGGCGCCATTCACGTATGCAAACGTACAGCTGTTCAGATTGCGGCTGAACTCGCGCGCCAGTCTGGAGCGAAAATCGGCCGTACCAGTCTGCGCGTGCGTAATCCTGTGAATATGCCCGAGCCGTGGCAAGCACAAGTCCTGCGAACGTTCGAGTCGAGACAGCAGGGTGGAGCAGTCGGATCGTTTGAGCATCTGCAGTCCCTAAGCGACGGCTCGGTACGCTACATGAAAGCAATCCCGATAAAGCCGTTATGTTTGACCTGCCATGGCGCGTCACTCACGCCGGATGTTGAGAACGCATTAACAGCAGCATACCCACACGACCAAGCGCGTGGTTACAGCTTGGGGGAAATCCGCGGTGCGTTCACCGTTACGTGGGGCAACGCTAGCCGTTAGGCATGGGTGCCGGATTTACCTCAAGCGAGTAATTATTAATCCCTCCGCCACCCCCTAGCGGGCTTTATTGGAGGCGGTGTTCGCCCTCAGGAAGCAGCAACCAGAACACATGGTCTGGGTGATTGGCGACGCCTGCGACTCGATATCCGTGCACTTTCGCGAGGGTGCTCAGGACGAAGAATTCTGCATGCCTAGTAAGGCCCAGCGTGGCAATCGTGCTCACTGACCACAACTGTTCGAGAGCATGCCTCCAAACTGACGTGACATCTCCATCGAACGCATGCAGGCAACAACGATCGGCGATGTCTGGAGTGGTAATCCACTTCTGCACCAATACGCCGAGCCTGGTATCGTATAACGCATGGGTCGAGAGCGGCGCCGAACTTGCGAGATAAGCCGTGAACTTAATCGGCGCGAACGCCACGACAGGGGCGGCGGCGGATCTTAAAAACTCTCGGCGGTCCATGATCGATAGCAATATTCGGCTTAGGGCTTAACCAGAAACTCGATGAGTGCGTCGAGCGCCGCATCGGAGATTTCCGTGCGGCGAAATTTTGGCATACCACCGAAGCCATCCCTTACGAAACTACGTAATTGCGCCGGCGTAAGATCTTGCCTTGTCAGTAACACCGATCGAGCAGCCCCCTGACGCGCTTTTAGCTGAATAGTCCCGGGCGCAAAAGGGCTGTCGGCGTGGCACGGCGCACACCACTCGAGGTAGGTGCGCTGTCCGGTGTCTTGTTCGGCATGCGCTTCAGTCGCTGCCACGATTAACCAACCGGCAAGCGCGATCCCGAGGAGAAAAAAGTTGGCGCAAAGGTCTTGCATTAGTATTGCTCACGATAATGCTTAGGCCAGATCCTAGATTTCCCTGGCGCTATGATTCCGCGAGGATCGATTGAGTCTTTGAGTCGTTCTTGAAATCGTAACATCGCGTTGTTGTTGAAATCGTAAGTAGAAGCTACGGTATCCATGTAGGCGAGATGGGTACGATACTCTCCGTATCCTTTCGCGGCGGCCTCGCGAACTAAAATTTCGAATAACTCGCGCACTTTCTTCATTGCCCCAGGATCGGTCTTTGCAAACACGAGCGTGTTGATGAACCTGAATGCGCGACCCTGACAGTAGAAACCGCACAGGTGGTCGAATCCAAAGTCGTGCACACGCTTGCGAACCAGATCGTGAATCTCACGAACGTGCTTGGCGTCGGCCGGGCCTACTGGGGAGAAATCTATATGGCCACCGGCTCCCAACCAGTTGACTAATCCAAATTCATTCAAACTCGGAATGCCGGCTTGGCTTTGATCGCGGGGGTGAACGATATCATCGCCGGGACGGTAGACACGCGTGTGCACCTCGACGCTTGGGATCTCACCCACGGTCTTTTCGATGCGCGTCCATGCTTCGCGTACGCGCTGTTCGGTGCCGCATAAGGCGAACGAGGTGTTCCATCGGCCAAGGTTTAGTTGCTTCTGGAGCTGTGTCAAGATTTCTTCCGGAATAGGACCAAACCCGTCGAACCACTGACTTCTCACGGATAGAAAAGAGGCGATTAACTCGAGGTTGGTGATGACGACCGGATGTCGGATCGTCTCATCCAGTTTAAACGGGCGCAGCCGCTCGACGATTTCTTCAAGGCCGCCGTCTTCACCGCAATTGACCTCGCAGCTCATGTAGTAATCGGGTTCAGGGTATAGGAATCGCGACATTTTGGTCACAACACCGTAATTCGATTGCGTGAACAAGCCGTCGACGAGCGGTCCGAAACCGGCGTTGAGCAACGGACCGGCATTGCCGTTAGTCATCGCCCCCATGCCGGTGCGAAGCAGCTCCCCGTCCGGCAATACGATCTCGAGACCCGTGGAGTTTGCGAACTGGTCGTCGAAATAGCCGTAGCCGATCCCGCGCTCCAATCCGTTGCCCACGACGCTGCCCCATCCCGGGCCGGGCACCGACTGCCACAGCCGAAGTCCATGCGCTTGCAGATGATTATGCAGTTGAAAAAAGCTCACGCCCGGCTCTTCGACTGCGTAAGCAGGCTCTGCGTTTATTTCCACAATTCGATTCATGCGCTTTAGATCGAGCACTACGGTGCCCGGCACCAATGGCGCCGCGCCCCCGTAAGCGAGATTCTTGCCCGCCGACATCGGCCAGATGGGCACGTGTAAGCGATGAGCAGCTCTGACCACCGCTTGCACCTCTTCGACAGCGGCAGGCGCAACGAAACCACCGGCGACAAACTCTAATGGATCCCCAGGGTTGTAAGCGTCGTTGTAGCTCTCGCGATCTTTCTTTAACGACGACGCCCATTGGTCCCCCACGATCGATTTAAACGTTTCGAATGCCCGGCCAATCGTCTCTGGCGTTACCCCCTTAGGGTATCGAACGTCTCTCATCCTAAGGTTGCCCTGCAGCGTTTGTGGCTGCGCGTCGACAGCTGCGATAAAAAGCGAGGCACGGAAATATCCGGGCTAGCAAGAACTGTGGCGCAATGGTCGCGAGTCATGAGACAAATAGACCGACATAGTTTTCAGCGATCATAGTCAATCCTGCAGATGACGACGTCATATAGTCCAACTCGGCGAGTTGAATACGACGATCGAATGCCGATTCGCTGTACTTGTGGGTGGCATTCGTAAACCACCACGAAAATCTTTCTGCCTGCCAGATTTGGCGCAAACATCTATCCGAATACTTATCGAGGCCTGTTTCGTCGCGATTTTCAAAAAAATTCTTCAAGGCCTCAAATAGCACGCGCACATCGCTTGCCGCTAGGTTAAGGCCCTTGGCACCGGTCGGGGGCACGATGTGTGCCGCGTCGCCGGCGAGGAACAGACGGCCGCAACGCATCGGCTCTGCTACAAAACTGCGCAGCGGGGCGATACTTTTCTCAATGGAGGGTCCGGTTACAAGTGAATCGGCGACTCGTGTCGGAAGACGCCTGCGAAGCTCGTCCCAAAAAGCGTCATCGGACCACTGAGCAATATCATCTTCGAGTGCGCATTGAATGTAATAGCGTGACCTAGACAGTGAGCGCATGCTGCACAACGCGAAGCCGCGGTCATGGCTACTGTAGATCAGTTCGTCGTCTACCGGCGGGGTATTCGAAAGTACCCCAAGCCAGCCGAATGGGTAGGCACGCTCGAACGATGTCATTGCGCTCCCCGGGATGCTGGCGCGACAAACGCCGTGATAACCGTCGCAGCCGGCGATGAAATCGCATTGCACTTCGCGGTCTTGGCCATCGAGGTGGTAGCTAATCCGCGGCGTGTGGGTGTCGAAGTCGTGAATAGTGACGTCTTCAGCTTCAAACACGATCGTGCCACCGGCCTCGAGGCGCGCTTCGTAGAGATCGCGGGTGATTTCAGTCTGACCATACACCATGACGGTCCGGCCGCCCGCCAGACCGCGCATATCGATACGCCGGCGCTGATCGCCGAATGCAATGCTGAAGCCGTTATGGATCAGACCTTCGCGATGCATGCGTTCTCCAGCGCCGGCTGCGTCGATGAGCTTGACCGTCCCGGTCTCCAGCACCCCGGCACGGATGCGCGCCTCCACGTAAGCGCGGGAGTGCTGTTCGAGAATAATGTTGTCAATACCCCGCAGCGATAACAGTTGAGAAAGCAGCAGACCTGAGGGACCGCCACCCACAATACCAACCTGTGTGCGCATCGCGCTGCCCTCTTTAGCCGATGTCTTCGTTGTCGGAAAACACTTCGTTGATGATTTGCGCACCGTTATTGAACGCCGAAAGTCCTCGAAACAGGAACGCGAGGCCGGCAACGGCGTGCAATTCTTCCCGCGTGGCGCCCGCTCGTTTCGCCGCGATAGCGTGGATTTTGGCGGCCGGCGCGAGATTCGTGAGTAGACAGGCGAACAAGATCATCTGCGCCGTTTTGACGTCCAGGCATTCGGGGTACATGAGATGCTTACGCATTTCTTCGACCGCATCCAGCGAGTCCGGTGCGACCTCGAGACCCAGTTGCACCCGGTGCTGAATTTTTGGCGGTACGAAGCCCAGCAATTCCTCGTAGACCTCATAGTAGTCTTCCTTCGTTTTGTTCATTAGTGTCTCTCCATCGCGGCAGCGCGTGTTTGGGGGGATTTATTTCGAATCGTTTTTCAAGCCAGTTCGGGACTAAAGGCTAGACTCATGTTTCCGCTGCCGGAGGATTGCCCGTAGGCGCCGAAGCGGCGGGCGCCGACGGCTTGATTGGTCATGGATTGCAGCGCGCCTAAGAAGCCGGCCACCACGCGCCCACCCATTTCGCCGACACTGGCGCGGGCATATTCCGGGAACCATTTCACTGCGGCATCGATATCACCGCGCTCAAGCAGTTCGATGAATTTGAAATCGAGCGCGCGGCGTTCCTCGCTTGGCCACCGCTCCGGTCCGCGCACCAGCGCGTGTGACAGCGCCGTGCTGGCGACAAAAGCTACGCGTTTGTTCTCGGCACGCGCACAGCGATCGACAAGGCGGCCGATTTCCAAGCATTCGTCGAGATCGGACAGGATGACCGTAGGGATCGTGACAACACGTAGGGTTTCGTCCGGATCGATGTAGCGCAGCGGGACGTAGGTGCCGTAGTCCCAGCGGTAGTGCTCGGCGGTATTCAGGGAGAAGGGAATACCCTGCGCGCTCGCTTGCGCCGCCAGCACGCGGGCGAAGTCAGGGTCACCGCGATAACGGTAGGGCAGGCCGGGGATGAGATCGGGTGCTTCGTTGGCGACGCATAGGCCTGCGTGCACGTCGTGCGCGGTTGCGTACCAGTTGAACGTCGAGACCCAATGCGTGGTGTGCAGCACAATGCAATCCGGTCGCAAACCCCGGATCCACGTGCCGAGTTCACGCGCACCAGTGATTAGCGGACGGACAAAATCCGGCGCCGTCGCTTCCACCCCCATGCGCGGCGTATGCGGTGTGATTATGCTGGCGATGATACCGGCGGTCATCGATTTATCTCCATTGCGCACGTTAGTAGCCGCCTACCCTGGTGCTGATCTATTTATTATGAATATAATTATACTCATAGTAATTAGATAGAAACAAGATATGAGTGCCACGGTCAAAGACACTAACAAGGCAATCAAAGTCTCGCTGCACGAGCGGCCGGGGCATCTCGTGCGACGTCTTCATCAGAACATGGTGGCGGCCTTTACGCACCTCACCGCGGGTTACGATGTTAGCAATGTGCAATTCGCGACCTTAAAAGCGATCGACGCGCTGGAACCGGTCACACAACGCCGCGTCGCCGCCTACATCGCGATGGAGCCGAGCAATATGCACAGTGTGCTGCGCCGACTGCAGGCCCGCCGCCTCATTAGTGTGCGCGCGAACCGCGGCGACAAGCGGCGCAGCGAGATCCGCCTGACGTCCAGCGGGCGAGCGCTGCTGGACGCGTTGGAACCCTTAGAATTACAGGTTGGATCGGTTCTGCTCGAACCGCTCGCAGCCGACGAACGCGAGGTGTTTCTGCGTCTTCTACACAAGCTTGTATTGTCGAGTGCGACCGGAACAGTGAGGTGAAAGCTGCTGCAAGCGGCACGCCGCGAATGCGCGGTATTTACAGAAAATTGCCGCCATCGGGACCCGACTCGCAGGCAACTTGACAGTCGCAATCGTGAACGTTCATGGGTAATGACAATTGCGTTAAAACAAACCTGTGGCATGACGTGTTTGAACAAAACTTAATCGCCACTTTAGCGTTGTGCTTGCAGCGCAACCGCAGTATTTACCGGCATTTAACCAGCGTCGTATAGCACCGGCTTGTAATGACCTGAGCACGACTTAAGTTACACTCAAGAACGCCGATAGCCCCCACACCGGAGCAATCAGCGATACAAGGATGATGACTAAGCGGATCCTCTTCGTCGACGATGAAGCCAACGCTCTCAAAGGATTGCAGCGCCTATTGCGCGCGCACCGCAAGGAGTGGGATATGGCGTTCGTCACCAGCGGCGGCGAAGCATTGAATCTACTAGCCAATGAACACTTCGATGTCATCGTCTCGGATATGCAAATGCCAGGGATCGACGGCGCAGAATTGTTAACCAAGGTGATGGAGGCGCATCCGGAGGTGATGCGCATTGTCTTATCTGGGCACACCAGTCGCGACATGACGATACGGTCCATTGGACCGACACACCAATATTTGGCCAAACCCTGTGAAGTCGAGCAGCTCAGGCGTGCGTTGACGCGTGCTTTCGCGCTGCAGCGTTTGATCGCGAACGAGGATGTTCGCGCGCACGTCGCTGGGATGAAGGCGCTGCCTACGCTGCCTTCCATCTATCTGCAGTTGGTCGAGAGGATTAATTCTGCGGATTGTTCGATCAAGGAGCTCGGCGAGCTAATCGCCACCGATCCCGCGATGACGCTGAAGATTTTACAGTTGGTGAATTCGGCATTTTTCGGTATCGGCAAGTCAGTCTCCGATCCGGTCCAGGCGGTGACGCTGTTGGGTTTGGAGCTGGTCAAATCACTGGTTTTAACTCTCGGGGTGTTCTCACAATTTGAAGGCACGGTCGATACCAAACTGCTGGACAAGGTTTGGCACCGCGATGCGCTTGTCGGCACCTTGGCAAAGTCGGTCGCAGAGGCGGAACGGGCGAGCAGGGAATTCTGCGACTACGCTCAGTTGGCGGGCCTGCTACAGGACATCGGCATATTGATCCTGGATGCCAATTTCCACGAGGTCTACGCGCAGATTATCGCCCAGGCGGCGAATGAGCAGCAGCCCATTCACGAGCTCGAAGCCGCAAGCTTTCACTGTACGCATGCACAGATCGGCGCGTACTTGACAGGGCTATGGGGGTTGCCGGATGCACTCATCGAAGCGATCGCATTTCATCACGATCCTGGTGCTGCGGGCATGGGCAATGAATTCTCACCTTTGAGTTGTGTCTATGTCGCCGACGCATTGGTCCACGAACGCGAGCGGCCGGGATGCTTGGCGCAGGACGGGCATTTCGCCGCATACCTTACGAGCATCGACAAAACGGACCGGCTCAGCACTTGGTGCAAGTTGGTCGATGACAGGGCTGATAACTGGGATCCCGTACCATGAACGCAACTATCCTGTTGGTAGACGATGAACAAAATGTACTTAGCGGGTATAAACGGCACCTCCGCAAACTGTTCGATGTCGAGACCGCGCTGAGTGGCAAAGAGGGATTGGCATTGCTCGAGCGCAGCGGTCCGTTCGCCGTCATTGTCTCGGACATGAATATGCCAGAAATGAACGGTGTTGAATTTCTGAGCGAGGCAAAGAAAAAAGCGCCAGATTCGGTGCGCTTGATGTTAACGGGAAACGCCGATCAGCAAACCGCGGTCGACGCTGTCAACCTGGGCAATGTGTTTCGCTTCGTCAACAAACCGTGTCCGCCAGAGACCTTGATCAAAATTCTGAAAATCAGCGTTAGACAATACGAATTGATCACGGCGGAGCGCGAATTGCTAGAGCAAACGCTAAACGGCGTCATCAAAGCATTAACCGATATTTTGTCGATGATTGTCCCCGACGCTTTCGGTCGTGCGATGACGCTGCGCGATGCGGCCAAGAAAGTTGCGCAGGGCTTCGGCATCGAAGATAGCTGGGCATTGGAAATGGCGGCGATGTTAGCGCCGGTCGGTTTGGTCACGATCCCACCGGAGATCGTGCTCAAAAAGCGCTACGGCAAACCCCTGTCGGAAAAAGAGCAGGAGACGCTGCACTACTTGCCGCAGCTCAGTAATAAACTGCTGGGCAATATTCCCCGACTGGAGCGCGTCGCGAAAATCATCCAGTATCACCAAAAGTGTTATGACGGCTCCGGGTTTCCGCCGGACGACACGGCCGCCGAGGAGATCCCCATCGAAAGCCGCATCCTCAAGGTGCTGTTTGATCTTTCGGATTTGGAACAGAGTGGCCTATCCCACAGTGCGGCGCTCAAACAGCTCGCTGAGGCATCGGGATTCTACGACCCCGAAGTGCTGGCGGCCATTAATGAAGTTGCGCGTGTACACCCAGTCGAGGTGGCGCCGACGGTCGAAGTGAAGCTGTGGGAATTGCGTCCCGGGCACAATCTGGTCGGAAATATCGAGGCAGTCGACGGCAAGTTATTGGTGGCTGCCGGCCAACAACTCTCTGCGGCAACGATCGAACGTTTACGCAATTTTTCGCGTTTGGTGGAGATCAAAGAGCCGATCGCTGTTCAGCCTTTGACAACGAGGAAAACCGAAGCGCAAAAACAGACCAGGGAGAAGCAGGCCGCGGTGGTCCAATAAACACGAAGTGAAACGAGATGACTGCGCACACCGAATTGAACGCTGATCCGTCACCGCTGGCGCTGGTGGATGTCGATAACGACATGTTGCTGGCGAGCTTGCCGTCGATCCTAATTCTGGTCGATGAGCAACTGACTATCAGAACCTGGAATTTGGCCGCTGAAAAAATGTTTGCTCGAAGTGCTCATGATGTGTTGGGATGTTCCTTGAGCGAGTGTTGTTTGCCGTGGTCTGAGACAAAGATCCGTGCGGCTTTGGCTGATTGCCGTCATCGACGGCTCGCTACTCGACTCGAACCCATGACCGTTAGCACCTCGACTCATGGTCCGCGCCTCATCGGGGTGACGGTTCACCCTTGGGGCAACGATCACCTAGACGGTTTTCTGATCCTCGCCGCTGACATCACCGAACGGGCGCAGGCGCACGCGGCCGCGAGCGAGACCGAAGCCCATTACAAACGGATCCTCAATTCATGCCCCGCCATCGTCTACACCAATTCGATCGAAGATGGCGGTTATCCGTGCACCTATGTCAGTGACAGGTTGTACGAGGTCATGGGTTATCGCGCCGCGGAAATGATCGATGATTCAGATTTCTGGTACGACCGCGTGCATGAGGAGGACCGGCCGACTATCGCAGCGGAATTCGCGAATCATATGGAACTAGGTGGCGGTGAGCTCGAGTATCGCTTTCGCCACCGAGACGGGCACTATTTATGGATCCAGGACCGCCATGAAGTCGTCCGCGACGAGGCGGGGGTGGCGATCGAGATTATCGGTTCGTGGACCGACATCACCGAGCGCAAAGCGTCGGAAGAACACGGCAGACGCATGGAGGTGCAACTGCGTCAGGCACAAAAACTGGAAGCGATCGGGCAATTGGCAGCAGGTGTAGCCCACGAGATCAACACACCAACCCAGTTCGTTACCGATAATGTGCATTTTCTGCAGGACTCGTGCGCAGATTTGAAAAAGCTCATCGAGGCACAATCTGAGCTAATCGATGCAATGGCCGGTCACGACGCAATGGCGCAACAACTAGGGAAACTGCGCGCCTTGTCCGAAGAAGTAGATATCGCTTATTTATTGGAGGAGATCCCGGCAGCCATTCGTCAGACGCTCGAAGGCACCGATCGGATCGCCCAGATCGTTCGCGCAATGAAAGAATTCTCCCATCCGGGTAGCGATACGAAAACGCCGATCAACCTCAACGATGCCATTGCCAGTACGCTTACCGTGGCTCGTAACGAATGGAAGTATGTTGCTGACGTCGAACAGCGCTTCGATCCGGACTTGCCGCTCGTCCCTTGTCTCCCGGGTGATTTCAACCAAGTTGTTTTGAATCTCGTCGTCAACGCAGCCCACGCGATTTCCGAAGCCGCGGAGTCGCCGGACCACAAAGGTGTGATCACGATCCGGACACGACGCAGCGGCGACAGCGCCGAGATCTCGATCAGCGACACCGGCTGCGGTATTCCACAAGACTTAAGGGAAAAGATCTTTGATCCCTTCTTCACCACCAAGGATATCGGCAAAGGCACGGGCCAAGGTCTCGCTATCGCGCATGCGGTCATCGTGGACAAACACGCCGGCACGTTGCAAGTGGATAGTGAGCTTGGGCAGGGAACGACGTTCACTATTACGCTGCCGCTCGACGGGGGTGAAAACGGCGGCGCGGGCTCCTAAGGACCCACCGACCCGCGGCGAGGACCGATGCACGTCAGCAGATAGTGCGTGTCCCAGATTGTTCCGAAGGTGTCAGGTCTTGCGTCTTGCCGCCACGATCTTGAAGCAGATCAAATGGCAAGACCTGACCCTGATCCCCGATCTCTGACCCTGACCCCATGACGCCCTCAGAATACCGGCCTGGCTACTGTTCTTGTTGATGATAGGCAGTCCGATTATTCTACAAACGCTCGGCACATCTTTTTCGAATCCGATGGTCTCATTCTCGCTCATGACGATTGTCTTTGCTCTTCTTCTATTCGGCTGGGTGTGGTCAATCAGTATCGCGTCTAATCGGCAGCTGCCAGAGGAGTACCGTAGATCGACAAAATTGTTCACTAGTGGGTTCGCATTCGCCGGACTCTACATGTTTGTCTCACCCTACTTCGTTATTCCGCAGCCTGGGGTTGAACCAAGCCTTCCGCTACCGATTGCTATCGTACATCTTGCATCGATTTATTTTCTATGGACTATGGTTCTCTGCGAGGCAATTCACGACACTAAGGCGCATGGAAAGGGTGGCTGCGACAGATGTATTGGGGCCATTTTTCGGAATGCGGTTCTTCCCTATAGGTATCTGGTTCATTGAGCCCCTCGTCAACGAGTTACTAGGTGGGAGCGATGCCTAACCAGAGCAAGCAACGGACATCTAACCCGGCCGCTCCTTTGGTTGAACGCCAAGCTCGCGTCCGCGTCAAGTGCCGCTGAGCGTAGCGTTAAGCATCACCGAAGAACCGGGAAATGAGTCCGACCGTTTTCAGAGAGAAAGGATACAGATTCTTCTTTTTCTCTCGCGAAGAATCCCGAATGCACATCCACGTCATCTGCGGCGACGGGGAGGCAAAGTATTGGCTGGAGCCCAAAATCGAACTAGCGAGAAATTTCCGTCTATCTGGGCCACAATTGAAAGAGATAGAAAATCTGATCGAGGTACATCGTGATGAAATCGCAAGTGCTTGGGAACGACACTTCGGAAGTTGAAGTTACAAACATTTCGAGACACGGTTTTTGGTTGTTTGCAGGCGGTGCCGAGTCATTTCTGTCGTTTGAAGAATTTCCGTGGTTTAAGGATGCGCCGGTCGCAGAGATACTAAATGTAGAAGAGCTCCGCCCCGGTCACTATTACTGGCCGGATCTCGATATCGATCTAAGTGACGAAATAATCAAAGATCCCACTCGGTTTCCGCTACATGCGAAGTGATACCTAACCAGGGGATGAACCGGACAGCTTACGGCGCACTTTTCCGGTGGGCCGACATTTTCACACCTCCAAAGTGCGCTGTAATCCGCAGGTTATTCCAACTTCGTTAGGCGTGACGGAACAATATTCGATGTATTTCGAAGTCGTAGGAGACATTCGAGAAATCGAAACAATCGCTGTTGGTGGTCGGATCCGGGAGATAATGCGCCTACAGAATCAATACGGCCCCGGTCGATGGCGAAAATTGAAAGGAATTGCTACGGTTAAGCTCGAAAACGGTAATCTTCGACGTGCTGAACTACACTGGTACGAAGCACACGGAATCGGAAAGCGGAAGATGAAAATCAAGAGATTTCTGGATTAGGACCTATGGCAAAATTGAGATCAACCTACGTATTGTGTATTGAGAATCGGGATTGCGATGACCTTGAGAAGGGAAAGGTATATGCGAAGATCAGCGATTCGAAAGCGAAGCGAGACGGATTCACTCGAGTAATCGATGAGTCCGGTGAGGACTATCTGTACCCGGATTCCTATTTCGTACCCATCGAAATTCCGGCCGAAGCACGCCAAGCTTTAGGTGCGTGATCAAGCGCGCGGAAGTGATGCCTAACCAGGGGATCAACCTGACGGGTTACGGCGCACTTTTCCGGTGGGCTGACATTATCACATTTGCAAAGTGCGCTGTAATCTGCCGGTTATCCTAACTATATGGACCTTCCGATTTGTAAAGCGCTTTAAGATTTACATTTGATCTGCCGAGCTGCAGCGAACCTCACCGGTTAAAGAAAGGTTGAGCAGCGTCTCTATATTCGGCTTCTCAGTTGAGGTGCTACCCTCGAGCCCTGATGACAATAACGCACACACCGCCCCCATTCGTTAGTCAGCCACGAAGGTCTCTTAGGATAATCGGGTTCACGGTGTGAACGGTTCTAACCATTTTCATCAACGAGTTTCGTTCGCAAGAAAAGATAAAGATTTAGTCAGTGGCTTGCTCTTTGGCGAGTATGGCCCAAATCATCCGCGCATGTTTGTTAGCCAGCGCGACGGCGGCTTGGTTTCAGGATTTATCTTCACGGAGTTTGTAAGCCCATTGGCTTTTGGGATCTTTTCGCCGATGAACATAGTTGAGCTCGCTTCTTGCACCGTGGACTAATAATGTCGTAGGTATTAGTCGCCCCGTTTGGTGATCCGACCCAAGGTGGTCTTGCCAGCGGTCGATGATTGTCTGAGTGTTAACCCCAACCAGGCGGCAAACTGTCGGCCAGTCCTAAAGTCATGACCATTGCCGATGGTGGCCACAATGGCACTGGCGGTGGTGACACCGACACCATTGACCTCAGCAATCCGCGCGGCCCGACGGTCTTGTTTGATGTGAGTCTTAAGCTTGCGGTCCTAACTTAGGAGTTGTTGATGTAACTCACCGAGTCGGGCATATAGAGAATCGAACTCAAGCCAGGCAGCGTCAGGGACGCACTTGGCTTTGTTCTGTCGTACCCGAGACCAATCCCGGTGCAGGGTACCTAACCCCTTGGGGATAACCACCCCGAACTCAGCCAATAGTCCTGGTAATCGGTTGGCGACACGGTTTTGTTCATTGACTAAGCTTTTTCGTATGTGATGAACGACAAAGGCAGCTTGTTGAGATTCGTCTTTGACGGGGACGAACCGCATCTGGGGTCGACTCATGGCTTCACAGATGGCTTCGGCATCATTGGTATCATTCTTACCGGCTCGACCCTGGTGACCGATCAGGGACCAGTGCGTCCGGCCCTCGGCCGTAAATGTCGATGAGTTCCTGGCACAACCTGCACCCCATCACGTGGTCTTGATACAGGTGTCGGATATGAGCATCACGACTGTAGTCGCACAGCGCCGGATGCGGCAGGTGCTTGCGCCAGTCACCGGCTTCTTTAGCGAGAGCCTCCATTACGGCCAGCACCGCGTCTTCGTCGAAGGCCGGTTCCAAGTCGTGCCGCAAAAGAGCGTGCTTTTTATCTAAGACCATTAGGTCAGCCCCTCGATTCGTTTGGTCCCATCCAATAAACTGGAGTTTTGAGTATTTCTTGACAGGTAAACGCGACTTATTTCGTGTGGCTGTTGGATCTGTGGCCGGCCCGACCAGCGAAATGGTGTCGAATGGAATCTACTCCAAGAGGCGAAGACAAGCAGATCTAGTCGATGGCGCGGTTGACTGCGATTCAGATCTAGTCGCCCCGGCGCTTTACCGACCTCCTTGGACTTTGAAGGTCCGCTTCCGCCTAGGATCGGACGCTCAGAGACACCGCGGTCGCGGACATCGAATTTCCGAAGACGGCCCAATACGGGATAATCGTATCAGCACGATTTGCCGTCGCAACACGCCCGAATATCTGGGTGATCACCACAACAGTCGTTGAGCAAGAAAGAGATGAGGCCGCCGATGTGTTCGAAGTTGGGCCGATAGATCACGCTACGGGACACTTTCTCTGACGTAACAACATCGGTCTTTTCTAACGCCGCTAGGTGGAACGATGCCCGCGAAGATGTGGCGCCAACGGTTTCCGCGATCGTTCCGGCTGCGGCGCCCTCATCGCCACAACTGATCAAGTAGCGAACGATCTGCAGTCTGGTTTCCTGGGCCAAAGCACCGAGTGCATCAACCGCCTGAGTCTCTTTCATGTTATTATTTCAACATCTCTTGAAACATTGAGAGATATATTCTATCCTACTCAGCATGTCAGTCAAATAACGACCAATTGCTATGAAAATTGTTAGCTTCAAGATCTGTCCTTTCGTGCAGCGAGTTACCGCTTTGCTCGAACTCAAAGGCGTTGACTACGAGATTGAGCACATCGATCTCAGTAACAAACCGCAATGGTTCTTGGACGTCTCACCGAACGGTCAGGTACCTATTCTAATCACCGATGACGATCGGGTGTTGTTCGAATCGGATGCCATCGTTGAATACATCGACGAGGTAATCGGTCAACCCATTTACTCGGATGATCCAGTGAAGAAGGCACAGGAGCGGGCCTGGTCCTACCTCGCTTCGAAACACTACCTGGTTCAGTGCAGCGCACAGCGTAGCGGTGATGCGCAAACCCTCGCGGAACGTAGCACGAAACTCAGCTCGGCATTTGCAAAAATAGAATCGCAACTCGGCGACGAACCGTTTGTCGGCGGCGCAAGCGTGGGAATGGTGGATGTCGCCTGGGTTCCCTTACTGCACCGGGCAGCAATCATTGAGCGCTGTTCGGGTTACGACTTCCTTGTCGATTTTCCAAGGGTGAAGGCGTGGCAATCTGCGTTTATGGAGACCGGTATTCCCGCAGCGTCTGTCTCAGAAGATTTTGAGGATCGATTCACCGCCTTCTACCTTTCCGAATCCACTTACCTGGGCCAACAGGCGGATGAGAAAAATGGCGTGCCCTGTACCGGTGAGTGTGAGTGCTCTGTCGAAGACTTGGCGTGTTGCGCTTAGCTAAATGCCTGGAAACATAGGGGGATCATGAGTAACCACTTCGCGTCGCCGCGAGTTCTTGAAGTCCGGCAGTGCACTGTTAACGGCCGTGGCAGCTCCAACAGCACTTGCTAACGATCGATTTCCGCGGTCGATGCGGGTCCCGGGTCGACCGAGTGAACCATACGGATCACCGGCACCGTACGAACCTGCAGCCGTACGCACTGGCGGTGATCCGCGCCCCCTTTTGACACTGACATCGTCGTATACCCCGATTCATTTGCAAAAGGGCATTGTTACGTCCTCTGGGTTGCACTACACCGTGCACCATTCAGGCATTCCCGACATTAGGCCGGAGGAACATCAGCCCTACGTGCACGGGATGATAGAGCAGCCACTCGAGTTCTCTGTTGACGATCTGATGCGATATCCCATGTGCGGTGGTGTTTACTTCTTGGCGTGGGCGGGAAAACGCGTGGCAACAAGGCGCGATGCCTGATCCGATGAACGCGTCGCGCCAAGATCTGTATGGCCTACTCTCCGGCCCTGAGTGGTTCAGTCTACCGGTTAAGCACTTACTCAACCAAGCGGTCGTGAAGCCCGGTGCAAAATGGGTTATCGCCGAGGGTGCAGATCGCACAGCATGGCGAGAAGTATTCCATTAGAAAAAATGATGGACGCCGCCACCATCGCCGAAGTTCAGCGCTTGGTTCGTGCTCATGTTCCGCAGCGCGATCCCCTGGTCGACGCCCTGATCGCGGAGCGCCGGGAAGAAGAGAAAATCCAGCATGCAAAGTATATGGCGGACGAGCGCATTTTACTTGAGGAACGCTAACGCTTCGGGTCGCCGCTAACGGACGAAGAAGTTGACGTTCTCCAGCAGGGCGGAGTTGATCTCGATCAGAAAATATTGCCGGAGGAAGATCCGCTGCGCTTGGGTTACCAGCACTTGGCGGATGTGTTGATAGACAGTATTACGGTGGACCAAGCGTCGGTTTGCCTCGGTGTATCCAGCAATACCGTTCGAGTGCGAGTAAAGTCACGGAAATTGTATGCTGTAGGTATGAAGTACGGCCTGTGCCGCCTCCCGCGGTTTCAGTTCGAAGAAAAAGGGTTAGTGCCTGGCTTCGCGGAGGTGGCTCCATTCATTCCGACTGAGATGAGTGTGACGGCCGTCGAGAATTGGTTCACGCTCAGCAACCCCGATCTTTATGTTGATGACGATATCGAACGGACGCGGAGTCCAATCGTGTGGCTGTCTGAACGGAGAGAAGCATTAGCTGTGATAATGCTGCTTAGACTTTTGGACAGTGCGGACTAAACCCGCCGCGCGAAAACGAAAGCGGCCATAGAACCACAATCAGTCAGGGTGACTGAGTTTGGTCTCGATTTCCGTGATACACGGTTTCGATAGAATAATGACTTACGCACCCTTGAATGATGGAGTTAAATTCTTCATCCCAACGTTAGAGGGCGCGCATTTATCATCGTTGTGCTAATCTTTTTCTCATGGCTACTTCGGCAAAAAATCTATTCGAACTGCGCTGAAATTAACCGCTAGCGAGCGAGCGGACTTGGCCGGGCTGTTGCTCGAAAGCTTGGATGTAGGGGGGATGATGGCGTTGAAGAAGCTTGAATTCAGGAAGCTAAGAAAAGAAACGATGATATTGAATCCGGCGCCGTCGAGACTATCCCTTGGGAACAGGTCCGCTCTAGGTTATACCGCTGATTAGGTGCCAGATCGAATAATAGAATTTCATCCGGAGGCTCTCGCAGAAGCCGCAAGATCAGAATATTGGTATAGGGAGCGGAGTTCGAATGCGGGTGATGCATTTCTAACCGAATTGGATCAATGCGGTATCGCGAGCCTCAAGTAATCCCGAACAATGGCCGACCTTCGCAGGGTCATTACGCCCATATATTTCCCCAAAGTTCCCGTTCAGTCTTCTGTATGCTCACAACAACGGAACTGTACATATTCTCGCCGTTACGCATCACAGCCGTAGGCCAGGCTATTGGGAAGAAAGACAAAGCGCACTCTAACCCCTATGAGGCCCCCGTTTGTCAAGGGCAATAAATGCCCGTCGAGTGTTGCTCGATAGAAATACTTGATTGAACGTCGGCCCGTCTTTGATTCCAAGTCATTGTCAGGACGTTGCCTGCAATAAACACCTATCGAGTTTTATACGGCTGCCGATATCGTCGACGAACGACAGCCGACACTAGAATTCCTTCCAGTCCCTACAGCTTCCTAGTCAAAGCGTCAGCGCGAAGCGCTCGTTAGCAACAGGTTTACCGTAGGGGCAGACACCGGTTCAGTCAATATCATGGGCGGAAGCACGACCGTGCGATAATCAAAGCCACAGACCCACCACGATGCATCATGTGCGTCATTCGGACTCAACGCCCATTGCGTGATGGATAAAGAAACGCACGTTATGGATGTCGTGTGATGACATGGTTCAGTTAGACGGTATTCGTCACGGTCGCCTTCCAAGCTTATAAGGTGCTCATGAAACGCGCTTCATCGAAGGGCTGTCGTTTATTGAGCATGACGTAAACGGCACGACCGAGGCGGTGAGCAAGAATCGATAAGGCCTTGCCTTTGCCGTGTTTGCTGGCTAAGCGTTGTACGGCTTTCTGCGCCGGTGGGTTACCGCGTAGGAACAATATCGCTGCTTCACTAAAGGCCCACTTGAGATACGCGTTACCGATTTTCTTGCCCGAATATCCGGACTTCTTCCCCGCCGACCTCCGATGACATGTCACCAAGCGGCAGTAGGACACAAACTGCCCCAAGGTCGGAAAGCGACCAATGTCTTCGACCTCGTAGAGGATGACCATCGCGAGAATACGGCCCACCCCTGGGATTGTTCGTAGCAAGTGATACGCACCGGCATCGTGTGCTTTGGCTTTGTTGACTAAGTCTTGCTCCAGGACCCGGAGTTGTTCATCGAGATGGTCGATGACGTTTAAATCTAATTCGACCATTTGACGCACCACAGGATCTGGGAAGTGCCCAGCAATGTCGGTCCGGCCCTTGTTGTGGCCAATCCGTACGCCTAGCGGCGGCAAGTTATATTGACTGACGGTGTTTTGGATATGGGCGATGAGATCGGCGCGTTGTCGGGCGAAGTTGATGCGACGCCGCAGTAGGTCCCGGGTGGCGCGCATCCTGGCAGGGTAGGCATAGGCTTGTGGGATCATACCGGCTTTGAGGAGGCGTGCGATCTTCTCGGAATCGATGCGGTCGTTCTTCGCTTTACCGCCATGGATGGCTTTCATGTAAAGGGCGTGCCCGAGGACAAATGGAATGTTTTCATTGGCGCACCAATCGGCGAGCCAATACCAGGTAAATAAGCACTCAACACTGATGACAAGGTCCTCACGGTAGGGCTCGATGGCGGTGGCCAACAGTGCCGAGTCGGTTTTCATATTGCGATGTAAAACGGTATCGCCATCGTGATTAATGATGCACACGTACATGGTTTTCGCATACAGGTCGATACCGCAATAATGCTGGTGAGTTGTGTTATAGAATCTCATCTGAGGTCTCTTTCTGGGCATTGAGTCTGATGAACTCACTATTATGTAGGACGATCAGTTTTGCTGATTAAGCCTGAACGTCCCAGGAGGGGGCCTCAATGAGTATCAAGGCGATGAAACGGACCGCTTACAGGCGCGCTTTTTGTGCCGAGTTGTCGATTTTCGTCTCAAAAACCGCGCCTGCAAACGTAACCGATCAAACGGCAGGTTATCCCGACGTTTTGAGGCGAAAATTCATTTTAGAAAATGAAGCAAGAGGTGGTCCCGCAAATTTGGACAGTTTTTCACAGCTTGATAAGTGATCGGCCCTGCGGTTTCACGGTTACGCCGCCCGGATGATCGGGAGCGCGCCAAAGTACGCCGCATCCGGCGTTAAGTCGTCGTTGGCAACATGCGGCCGACGACTGTTGTAGAATCCGATGTATCGGGCCAGGGATTGCCGAGCGTCCGACACGGTGTCGTAAGCCCGCAGGTAGACCTCCTCATATTTCAGCGTCCGCCAGAAACGTTCGATGAAAACGTTGTCTCGCCAGCAGCCCTTGCCATCCATGCTCAGCCGGATATGTTGGCTGAGCACGGCATCGACGAATTCAGCGCTCGTGAACTGGCTACCCTGGTCGGTATTCACAATCTCCGGTGGCCCATATTGGTCGATGGCCTCTTGCAGGGCTTCAACGCAGAAGTCCGTTGTCAGCGTATTGGACAGCCGCCAGGACAGAATCCGACGCGTCGCCCAGTCCATCACACCGACGAAGTACACGAAACCGCGACGCATCGGAATGTACGTAATGTCGAGCGCCCAGACCTCGTTCGGTCGTGTTATCGAACGACCGCGCAACAGGTACGGAAAGACCTTGTGATCCGGATGCCGACGCGATGTGTTCTTCTTCCGGTACAGTGCCTCGATACCCATACGGCGCATGAGCGTCCGCACATGGCGCCGCCCAACGTCGAATCCTTCCGTGCGCAGCAGCTTTTTCAGCCTCCGACTACCCGCGAACGGTAATTCCAGGTGGAGCCGTTCGATAGCCGACATCAGCGCCAGATCCTGACCCGAGGTCGGCACCGGACGGTAGTACACAGAAGAACGCGAAATCTGCAAAATCTTCGCCTGTCGGCTAATGGACAGTTCGTGATTCGGGTCAATCATCTTTTTGCGCTCAGCATGCCCGCCTTGGTGAGCGCGCCTTCTAAAAAATCATTCTCCAGCGTCAACTCGCCAATCTTTGCATGTAGCGTTTTCACATCCACCGGCGGCTCCGTGCTCGGCTTCCCGCCGTTGAACACCTGTGCGGCCTTCTCGAGCAGCTCGCTCTTCTATGTCGTAATCTGATTCGGATGTACGTCGAACTGCTCCAACAGCTCTGACAGCGTCTCCTCGCCCTTCAGCACTGCCAATGCTACTTTCGCTTTGAATTCCGGGCTATGGTTCCTTCTTGGTCTTCTCATTTTGCTTCCCTCCTCGCAGAGACCTTCCTCTGCATCAATGCAAAGCCTACACTTATCTCACCGTCCTAACGACCGGGACCACCTCTGCACTCTCGCGAGACGTGAAGTCTACCGTCAGCATTTAGGCGACGGGTAATAGGTTTCATTTCCGCTGACGTCCAGCGAGCTTCGTTCCTGGTATCGCCGTTAACTGCGTGATCAATGTCAAATCACATTGCTGTTCTTAACGTTGCTGGTAGTGGAGCCGAGTTGTACGGTGAGTACATGGGCGTTGTTTTTACCGAAGTTTCCGGTGAGGCCGCCGCCAGGGCGGCGGCGACCAGCTTTGAATCACCGGTGGCGGTTCGACCTCATAACAAATCGCAGAACCGACAGAAGCAGTATCTGGGGACACATTACTAATTTCTAACGACCTTCTTCCAGTATCGAGCATGCAAATTAAGTATTGTGTCCCTAGATTTTTTGTAATCAATTTTCTCTGTTACAGCACTCGGCGCACCATGTAAATCTGTAACACACTTGCCAAAATTAACGATAGAGGTGCCGGAATGGGCACCATGTGCGGTGGTTCGTCGATAAGTGAGATGTTCACCAAAAATGGATCACTTCCGAATGGGTCAGGCGCACCTATATAATCCTCAACAAGATCGGTTCCCGGAAGAAAATGATAGAGAACCAAGCTAGCGGTCATCCTCTCCAACTGAGCGATACTAGGAATTGTAAAGTCTTCTAGTACTGTCACAGGAGTGCCTACGCTGCCTCTTTCGATGAAAGCAAATATAAAGTTGAAATCACCGACGCGCACACGGATTGAAAACTGATCCTGACGGAGGTCAGTGTCAGACGGGTCAACAAACTCTGGCCACCCGGCGTCGTCATACACATGAGCATACACTTCCGCTGCATTTTCAAAGTTAAAAGACGTCGTATTTGTCTGTAGAGATACCTGTGCGGTAGCAGGAGAGAATGTGTAGACCCCCAACCAGTCTTTCACGAGCCTTACCTCTCCCACCGCTGGAATCGACATCTCTCCTGAAAATAAACTACCGTCGAGGGTCGGCAAAACGTCAAGCTCGCAGCCCTCACAGTGGTCAAACGTACCGGAAAACGTGAAATGAAGGGTAGCGGCGTGCATACACGGTGATGCCAACAAGAAAAATACTGCAGTAACGATGTTTCTTATCCGATGCATCGCTCTTCCTTTACGCGCGTGCCGGCAAAGCTACGATCCACTCGTCGATCATGACGACGAGGGTGAATTAGCACACCTTATTATTGCATAACATTCTTCTGTATCTGGTATCTGGTATCTGGTATCTGGGCACACATTACTAATTTCTAACGACCTTCTTCCAGTATCGAGCATGCAAATTAAGTATTGTATCCCTAGATTTCGCCGGGATCGCAACAAAAAAGCGCATTAATACAAAGACTTATGGGCGTTATAGAATGTTGTCGGGAATCGAAATGGTGGCCAGGGGCGGAATCGAACCACCGACACGAGGATTTTCAGTCCACTGCTCTACCAACTGAGCTACCTGGCCAGAAGTTGTCTATCTGCTAAACATATACGATGACGGTCGGTCCACGTCGTTTTATTACCAATGGGACCGGCCCAGTTTCGCGTTGCGGGTTGGTTTCTACACCTGCTGAGGTGATGACGTATTAAATAGTGCGGCTTGGGATTCGTCAAGGCAATCGCTTCGTCAAGATTGAGAAGAGCCAAACGGCGCGAGCGATGTCGCGAACATGCCGGTGTTCGTCGCGCTAGATCATCCGCAGGCTAGCGTACCGTGGTATAGCCGCCGTCGACGGCCAATACCTGTCCGGTAACCATGCGCGCAGCGTCGGAAGCGAGGTAGACAACCGCGGCCGCGATCTCTTCCGGCTCCGCGATGCGTCCCAGCGGTATTTTCGCCAGATTCTCTGCGAAGGCCGGATTCTTAGTTGCGCTTTCCAGCAAAGGTGTGCGGGTAAAAGTCGGCGCGACGGCATTAACCGTAAGTCCATAAGGTGCCCATTCGCCGGCAAGTGAGCGCGTCATTTGATGGATGGCACCTTTGGCAGCGGCGTAGGGCGTGCGCAGTGGCGCACCGACAAGGCCAGATTGTGAGGTAATGGAGACGATAGCACCGCCGTTTTTCGCTTTGATCATGCGCCGACCGAGCGCCAGTGACATGAGTAAGGCGCTGCGGTAATTAACGCCGGTATGGTGGTCGATCTCCGTAGTCGTATAGTCGAGCGCGGGCTTAGGATCGACGTAACCCACGTTGTTGACGAGACACCAAACAGCGTCGCTGGCATCCCAGGCCTGGGATACGAAAGTTTCAATGCTGTGTTCATCCGTAACATCGACCACGATAGCGTGGGCGCGCCGCCCCTGCGCGCGGCAGCGCTCCGCTACCGTTTCGATTTCGCCAAGCGTGCGGCTACCGAGCACGAGATCAGCACCAAAACCTGCGGCGACTTCGGCGATAGCGCGTCCGATGCCGCGGCCAGCACCGGTGACGATCAGCGTTTTGCCGCTGAGGTCAAAAGAATCAGTTTTCGCCATCAAGTGCGAGTATTCTGTTGGCGCATCTGGGTCGCAGCCGCCTGAATCGATTCGACGATGAAATGATAGCCGGTACAGCGACAATAATTACCCGCAATTGCGTGGCGGATGTCGTCTTCGCTGGGCGCGTCATTCTCCTCTAACAATTGCAGCGCCGAGAGGATCATGCCCGGCGTACAGAATCCACATTGCAGGCCTTGATGGGCGGCAAACGCTTCCTGAATAGGATGCAGATTCGTCCCCTCGGCGAGTCCCTCGATAGTAGTGATCTCTTGACCGTCGACGTCCAAAGCCAATAGGCAACAGGATTTCATTGAAACTCCGTTCACGCGCACCGTGCAGGCCCCGCAGCTACCCGTGCCGCAACCTAAATGAGTGCCGGTCAAACGCAATTCGTCGCGCAAAACTTCGACCAGAGCGGCACGAGAGTCCACTAACAGTTCGTGGGAGCGATCGTTGACCGTCAGTTGCATCGCGACTTTCATGGCTAATCTTCTCGTTGGAGGGCTGCTCGCACAGCACGTTGACTATAAACACGTGCCATCGCGCGACGATAAGGCGCGCTGCCATTCAGATCATCTAAGGCATGTGCGGCGATTTCGTAAGCGCGCGTACCGATCGCGGCGATGGCCTGTTCGCTTGCACCGGCACCGAGATGCTCACTGATGTCGAGCGACAGCGCGTGGGGGCCGATGCCGCCGAGACCAACGCGTCCCCGAGACCCGTCGATAAACGCAGAGGCGACGACGATTGGAAACGCACCTTCAACGCGGCGTAGGCGTTCGTGCGCATAAGTGCTGCTCGGCGAACACTTTGGGATCTCGATTTCCGTCAGCAATTCATCGGGTGCTAGCGCCGTGGTCATGACGTCGACAAAAAAATCAGTCGCCGCAATGCAGCGGCTGGCGTCTTTGCTACGGATATGAAAACGCGCTTCTAAGGCGAGCATCGCACATGGATAGTCCGCGGCGGGATCGGCATGCGCCAAGCTGCCGCCGAGGGTACCGCGATTGCGGACCTGCACATCGCCAATAGATCTCGCCGCGGCACAAAGCAAGGGGGCGTGTTGCGTGATGAGGGGGGCTTGGCTGACCGTAACATGGTGGGTCATGGCGCCGATGTGCACCGCGGTGGCGCTCTCTTTGACGTTATCCAGATCGCGAACGTGATTGAGGCTTAATACATAACGCGGATGCGCCAAGCCTAAGCGCATTATCGGCATTAGGGTCATACCACCAGCCAAAAGTTTCGCGTCATCGGCGTGCTCGCGTAGTAGGTCCAACGCTGCGTTAATGTCGCGTGGCGCCAGATACTCAAACTCGGTCGCGATCATGACGCCTACCTCGGCCCGTTGCGGGGCGCATTTTGGAGCAGAGACCACACATGTTCGGGCGTTAATGGTAGCGAGTCGATTTCAACGCCGTAATCCGAAAGCGCATCTTCGACCGCGCCGCACAGCGCTCCAAGAGGCCCGGTGACGCCCGATTCTCCAACGCCTTTCGTGCCCAGGGGCGAGAACGGTGATGGAGTTTCTTGATGATCGAGTTCGAATTTCGGTAACTCGACAGCCGTCGGCAGGGTGTAGTCCATAAACGTAGTCGTTAGCAGTTGCCCGTCCTCATCGTAAGCAAGGCGCTCGAATAGCGCACCGCCGATCCCCTGCGCGATGCCCCCGTGCACATTGGCCTCGCAGGTCAAAGGGTTAATGATGACGCCGGAGTCGTGTACGTAACAGTACCGTAGTATTTTTATCATGCCACTGTCAGGGTCAACTTCGACAACGCAGGCGGCGGCGGCGTTGGGCCATGCGGGGTAGGCGTTGTAACGGCCTTGGGTTTCCGGTTGATGGTAAACGTTCTCGTGACGAAAATAGCGGGTCGACTCGAGCCCCGGTTCTTCCTCGGTCGCCGCTGCGCCGTGGCAATCTTGGTAGATCTCTCTAACAATATCTTTAAATGCAATGTTTCGAAACGGAGCACCTTTGAGCACGATGCGACCGGTTTCAACTTCGAGATCATCAGTGCTTACTTCGAGCAGGCGGGCGGCAACGCGCAGTAATTTATCGCGCAGCTCCGTGGCTGCCAATTGCACCGCGGAACCACCCATGATGATGCTGCGTGAACTGAAGTTGCCGAGGCCGTACGGGCACGTCTCGGTATCGCCTTGCAGAACACGAATGTGTTTGAGCTCGACGCCCAAGGTTTCCGCCGCGATTTGTGCCAGCGCGGTTTCGTTACCGCCCCCGGGCGAAGTCACCCCAGTCAACACCGATACTTCGCCGGACGGACTGATGCGCACGGTCGCGCCATCATAGGCGTTAAACATATTCGAGCCGGACAAGCCGCAACCTTCCGGCGTCAACTCTTGGCCGAAGCCGATGCCGATCAAGCGCCCTTCCGCGCGTGCGGCGGCTTTCAGTTGCGGGAAGCTTTGATAGTCGACTATATCCAGTAGTCGCTGTAATGCGCGCGGATAATCACCGCTATCAATCATGGCGCCGGAGTTTTGCGAGTACGGAAACTCATCAGGCTGAATAAAATTACGGAAGCGGACAGCCGGACTGTCGAGACCAGTCGCACGCGCCACCGCGTCTACAATGCGATCCATGAGAAAAGAAGAGGACTCCTTGCCGTAACCCCGATAAGCGTTCCAGGGGCATTTATTGGTCGCGACCGTGAACAACTCGACGTCCGTGCTGGGGATCTTGTAAACCGTCGGCAGTGTGAAGGCGGTGAGGTAAGACATGCCCCAGCCGGCGATCGCAGCCGGTGCACCCACGTCGGCGATAATGCGCGCTGTTAAAGCTGTGATGTTGCCGTCGTCTTCGAACGCGATCGACCACTCGATGCGGTTCTCGCGCGCGTGTCCGCCGGCGAGAAAATCTTCGCGCCGATCAGCCACCCAACGCACTGGGCGACCGAGTTGCATCGACAAATAGGCGATCAAAGGTTCTTCCTGAAAATAAGGGATCTTTAAACCAAAAGCGCCGCCAACATTAGGTTGGATTACGCGGATTTGGTTTTCCGAAATGCGCAGAGTGCTCGCGAGCAAGGTTCTCAAGGGATGCGGGTTTTGCGTTGAAGCCCAAAAACTCAACAGCTCGCGGTGGGGGTCGTAACTCGCGAGATAAGCGCGCGGTTCCAGTGCGGCGCCGGTGTAACGATGGTGGTGAAGTTCACCCTTCAAGGTGTGTTTCGCGTCAGCGAATGCCTGCTTGACATCACCTGCTTCGAAGCGGGTGTGAAATAAAATGTTATCCCCCCAAGCGGGTTCGACCAGCGGTGAATCGGATCCTAAAGCTTGCGTGGTGTCGACGACTGGTGGTAGGTCGTCGTATTCGACGTCGACCAAGGCGGCGGCTTGCCGCGCGGTGTACGGGTCTTCGGCGACAACCGCAGCTACCGCCTCGCCGACATAGCGTACGCGTTCGCAAGCGAGCGGATTTAAATCTACGCCTTTGGCATCCACGCCTGCACCAAAAGCGTTTACCCGCATGGGCTGCACATGATCACGCATGTCTCGTCCCGTGATCACAGCTACCACACCGGGTACGGCGGCGGCGGTGCTGACGTCGATGTCCAAAACACGTGCCGCTGCCAGGGGGCTGCGCAGAATCGCCGCATGGGTCATGTGCTCGAGCTTGACGTCTGCGGTGTAAGTTCCCGCCCCGGCCACGAGGTGTCGATTAGTCGTTGACGGGATCCGCTTGCCGATAAACTTCATCATGCCTTATTTCCCTTGCCCGTTAGTCGCTGTAGGCCGGCACATAACCACCCCCATATGCTACTGAGTAGTAATCCGCCCATTTGCGGTGGTTCGGAATTCGACGTCCCAGACGTATCGCCCCCAAGGACATCATCGACGTTGTGCTCCTGGTTGTCTCCGCGCGCTAATTGAGCTTCCACGTTGGCGGCGAAGTCGCGCAAAATGCGTGCGCTAAGTTCGCGCACTAAACCCGGGCGGCCAAATTGTGCCGCGGCGCCGGACAGTGTGATGTCAGCCTCGACGTCAACTTGCGTGGTCGCCCCGAGCACCGTTAAGCGATAATCGATTTTTGCTTTGGCACGACTGCCGGCCCTACGGTCGGCACCGGTACCCTCGAGGCAACCTGACCAAGAGTCGGGATCAACGATATGTATACCCTCACCTTCGAAGACCGCTGTGATTGGGCCAAGGCGGGTTTCTACTACGCCGGCATAGTGACCGTCGCCGCGGTCGTTAAGTAACTTTGCACCCGGGATGCATTGTGCAACCCGCGGTACGTCTTGAAATATCTCCCAAACTTGCTCGCATGGGCGAGTGATTTCAAAACGTTGCGAAATTTGCATGGGCGACTATTTTTGATGGTCCAACGGTGCGGCATCGACGAGAATGAATGCGACGCGAGCCACCTCGTCAGTGCGTACCGACCACGAATGCATCGTACCGCGCTGTACTAATACATCGCCCGCTTTAAGGCGGGTTTCGCCGTCCTCCATTACCGCCCAAACTTCGCCTTCTAGCACGATGGCATAGTCCGTAGTTTTCGTAACGTGCATCATGGGATCGTCGCTGTCTTGGTTCACGACGTGACCGGCACCGATGGATTCGAAGCCTTCGCTACCCGAAGCAGAATTTTTCCAGAGCGAATCAGGTGGGAATTCAACGATGCGAAATAAAGTGCCATTGGGCGGCGGTTCAAGTCGAATGGGTCGATCGGCGTTGTCTTTATCGCCGCTATTATCTGCGGGGGCGCTTGCTGTTTCCCATAAGTCGGTGACGAGCAAGCCGGCCATAGACCCCATTTCCATAGCATTCGACGCTAGCCCATCTTTGAGTATGCAGGATTTGCCCGCGGCATTATGGCCGGTAATGACCCGTCGTACTTGTTTGCCCATGAGGCTTCCTCCTATCGTTGTCGTGGATTCGGCATCCAGCGCGCGCTACGCTTGGCGCTGATGCGCTGCCGCAATGTTCCGAGATTCGCTATTTCCAATTCGATCGTATCGCCGGGTTCGAGGTAACGCCCTTGCTCCATGCCCGAACCATCGCCCACCGTGCCTAAGCCGATCAAGTCCCCGGGCCGCAATTCATCGTTGAGAGAGATATAGGCCAGGGTTTCTTCCGGTTGCCATAGTAAGCCGACACATTTGCCGCGGGACTGTTCTTCACTATTGATCCGCGCGGCCATCTCGAGGGTTTCGAGATCACCAAATTCATCTATTGTTGTGACCCAGGGACCGATGCCGAATGCGAACTCTTTGCATTTCGCCGGTCCCATCCGCATCAGCATTTCCGGAGCTTGAAAATCTCGCGTGCTGTAGTCGTTGAATATGGTCAAGCCGAATATCGTCTGCTTGGCTTCCTCCGGCGTCAAATTCGAACCCCGGCGGCCAATGATGAAACCGATCTCGAGCTCGTAGTCGAGTTCGTTAGTGTAATGAGGATATGGGATCTCCGCGTCTTGCCCGAAAATCTGGGTAGGCGATCCTTTCCAGTATGCCGGCACTTCGTAATGCATGTTGCTCAAGTCGTGGCCAATTGCGTCGTGATAGGCTTCTAGGTGTTTCCGAAAGGAAATGGCGTCTCTAATCAAGGGCGGATCGGCGGCCGGTAACCATTCGATATCTTTAAACGGCAAAGAAGCATCACTGCCGCATTGTTGATCCGCTTCAAATGCCATGGCGTTTAATTGCTCACCCAACGCGACGGCCTGAGTTAAGCTGCCAGGAAACGCCGTCGCGGCGAATCGCAGCGCGGCCTCGGGCGCAGCGCCACGTCGTTCTAAGCGCAGCCGTTCGGCTGTTACTAAGTCGACAACGCGTTCTTCTTGGGGGTGCACGGCGACGAGTCGCGAAGACTTACCATCGATAGTGTTGATTGCAATGCGGCCGAATTTCAAAACGTTCTCCTCACTAAGAGTGTCTCGATCCGTAAGCGCGGCGGACAACCGCTGCTAGCCGGTGTGATAGTTATCAGTGGCTTGATAGGGAAAATCGACCAACGCTGTGTTTAAGTGTTCTCGATCGAACGTCCAATATTGACGAATTTCCGCAATCTTGCCGTGTTCAAAACGGTAGTGTTCGGAGCCACGGACCACAAACTGGTGTCCGTCGACACTGCCCGCCATGGTCCACTCAATTGCGGCACTATCGGCTTCACTCACGCAGGTGTCGACGTACCAGCGCGCGTTCTGCCATCGTTTTCTCGTCTTGGTCCAAAATTCACCAATAGTTTGTGCGCCCTTAACCGGCTTGTGGTTAGTATCGAATACAATTGCATTAGCGGTGAAATTCTCGGCGATGTCAGCGGCCGAACCGTCGGAACACGCTAGAAAATACGCCTCGATGCGCTCACGATTCGTCATCGTTTTAATTCCTTTACTATAGTAAAGAAAATGCTACGCTAAACACATTATTCTTGTCAATATAGATCCAATGCAGACTACCAAAGCGACAATCCCAAACGCGGCGGGCGACGATAATCCGCGGTCCCAGAACCGCCAGAACCACCGCCAGAATCGAACGCAGAGTCGACCGGGGCGTCCACGCAGCGAGGCCGCCCGTACGGCGGTATTGGAAGCTACCTGGAAATTGCTCCACCGTGAGACCCTGGGCAATATCTCAATGACCGAAATCGCGCGGCGCTCGGGGATCAGCAAACCGACCATCTACAAATGGTGGCCGACGAAAGCGGCGCTTGCTGCGGAGACGTTTTTCACTTACACCTCGCTAGAGACGCCGTTTCCGCAGGGACGATCGGCCGCGATGCGTTTGCGAGCTCAGCTTGAATCGTTGGTGGCGTTTTACAATGGCGATGCTGGTAAGATCGTGCGCGACATTATTTCCCATGCAAGTTCAGAAGCACATAGCGATACGGATACCTTGAAAAATTTTCGTGAACGCTATCTCGCAAAAAGACGGGCGGAAGCGCGCACCATACTTACAGAAGGGATCCAACGGGGCGAATTCGAACACAATTTGGACTGCGAGATGGCGCTCGACATGCTGTACGGACCAATCTACTATCGCCTGCTAATCGAACACGGTCCGTTAGATGCGCAATTTGCCGCCGACCTCGCGCAACATGTTTTGGACGCAATTCGATGCCGAAAGTGATGGCACTGCGGTGTTGCATATGTGCACGTTGAACGGTGATGCCGCGTATTCGCTATGAAAGGCGTTAGCAAGCGAACGTTCTTTTGGTTGAGCATGATAGCCGCACAGATCGGTGCGTTTATCCTTTTTAAGGATTTGGCGGACATTAGCCAATGGCTCGTACAGTCTTCGCGCAGCTTTACCATGGCCGTTTGGTATTATCGTTATTGGATTACGGCGATATCGGTTTTTTTCTTTGTTATTGCGCTTGCGTTCGCATGGCGCGATCGTGCGTTGTGCCCGCGGCCACTGTTATTTCTTTTGACACTGATTTTTGGCGTTAATCTTTATGCGGGCCTTGTTAACCCGAGCTGGATGTTTCGCTCGCAGCAACACGAGGCGAAATTTGTCAGTGTCGCCGAAGCGCCGGCGTTTTTCCGGCAAAGTCTCGGGCGTGCCCATTTTGGCAGTGCGCGTTATGCGTCAGTCGACGACATCAGTGTGGTCGTGTTAGAGACCGACAACGGCGCTTATGCTTATTCTGATTACTATCTGCTACAACCTCATGTTGTCAAAGGCGATTTGGTGAATGGTCGAGAAGTCGTAATGACCTATTGTGGGTTGACGAATCTCGCCGTTGCTTATTCGCCGGTGATCGATGGCCAGCCGCTCGAACTTAGTGTCATGACCCAACTTAAGAATAATCTTGTGCTGAAAGACCGCAACACCGGCGAGCCGATTCAACAACTGTGGGGAAGCTTAGAAGGCGCTAAGGCGCGTGGTTCTATGCCGGAGCATGCGACGCTGCGGATGCCGTTTCGTTCGTTTCGAGCGCTCTACCCTGAGGGCAGGGTGTTCGTAAATGAAATTACGCCTTTAACCGATAATCCCATGGTTGCGTTATGGGATAACTTAGTGCGCAACGTCATGATGTTGTGGGGCGTCGGACTGCAATGGGACGATCCCGACAACGCCGCGTTTCCAACGATCACCGAGCCCGATCCACGGTTGCCGATGAAGCAGCGCATCTACGCCCTCAACGTAGGCGATGATTACGTCGCCTATACCAAAGATTTCATCATTCAACAGGGTGGGCTTATAAACGTTGTAATCGGTGGTCGCGCCGTCGTTATTGCCTACGACAATAAATACGATGCCGTCGCCGCCTTTTTCAACGACGATTCGACCGCGGTCACCGAGGTTGACTTGTTCGGTAGGACTGCGAGTGGGCGTCAGTTACGCAGGGTCAATACGCTGAAAAGCGATCTTTTCTGGTTTATCTTTGCAGAATTCTATCCTCACACGGACCTCAACCGCGTCTAGCAGTCTGTCGGACTTAGGGATCCGCAGTGGGCGCAGCGTTAAGCGAGGCCATTTTTTTGCGGTTTCGAGGCGCATGGTTGTGTTATGTAACGAGAAATTGCGGCAATAGGGGCCGCTTAAGTGGCGCCGCAGTAGGGTCGTCCCAAGTGCGACAGACTGTGAGCCCGGCTATTGCGCTAGGCGCGTGCTGCGCTGTTGCCACTTGGTTGATGTGAGGATTTTTCAGTTGCTATGCAATGGTCACACTTTCCCAGACGCGGGCTCGCGTTCGACCCGGCTATGCGGGGCGCTGACCGCGAGATGACGACCGCCTGTCGAGAGCGGCGACATAGTTGACCTTAGCGACACTACGATCGAGACTGTAACTGAAATACGCACCGCGGAGAGATTGACATGCCTACTAAATGGTCGGTTGAAGGAGAGTACATGGAAGCTTGTAGTTGTGATTTCTTGTGTCCTTGTATCCCCAAGAATTCCACCACGCCCGCGACCTACGATTATTGCAAGGTCGCATTGGCATTTGAGATCACCGCCGGACAGTACGGAGAAATACCTTTAGCGGGCGTGCGCTTCGTGATGGTGGCGCAATCCAAAGCGATAATGTCCGCAGGCGAGTGGATTGCCGGTTTAATCGTCGATAGCAGCGCGAGTGATGAACAGGTGCAAGCGATTACCGCGATCGCGGGTGCCGAAGGCGGTGGTCCTCTCGGCGCTTTCGCCCCCTTAATTACGGATTTCCGTGGTCTCGAGCGGCATCCCATCGAATTTACGCGCTCTGGTCAGCGCCACACAGTACGTATTCCGGGGTTGCTCGAGCAAGACATCGTCGGGGTCGAAAGTCTTAGCGTGGCGGGCGAATGTGTGGTTATCGATAATTCCGCGCATCCGGTCAACAAGCGCCTAAATTTTGCTACGGCGCTGAAGAACGTTATCAAAGTTTTCGGGATTAGTTGGGATGCGCCTGCTGAACAAAGCAATGGCCACTTTGCATCTTTTGCGTGGCACGGCCAAAGTATTGCGTGAACGCGCCTAACGGGCGAACAAAACGTCATTACGGCTTTTTAATTCATCGCTCGACCTCGGTCGTTCTCGTGCTAGGGGTGTGGCCTGCTTAGCTAAATCTACGGGCGTGATATCGACACGCAGGCGTAGATTGTCAACGTTATTTTTTCACCATCTCGGCGCTGTCTAAACGGTGTAGCTTTTGTGAGTTCGCGGGCGTCCACACAAGGTCATTTTCACTATTTTGCCTACTTCACACTCATACTGCTCGCGGTAGTCGCGTGGCTGTTTATGTTTCTCGGCGCGCGCGCGATGGAACAAATGCACGGTGCTGATTGGATGGTGCATTGGATGCATGCCATGATGCAACCTGGTGACATCGGACCGTATTTGGTGGCTACGTTTCTCATGTGGGCCGTGATGATGATTGCCATGATGACGCCCGCAGTGCTGCCGATATTACGGGTCTACGCAAAACTCGAACACGGTACAACACCAGGCAATAAACTGGTTCGTGAACCGGTAGTGTTCGCGCTGGCCTATCTCGCGGTATGGATAGGCTTTAGCGGCCTGGCAACTTTGTGTCAGTGGTGTTTGCACAGTAGCGGTTTGTTGACCGGTCATGCGCTGGCGTCCCGCCCACTCATCGCCGGAGCGCTCGCCTTGCTCGCCGGCCTCTATCAGTTCACGCCGATGAAGAGCGCGTGTTTGCGTCACTGCCAAAGTCCCATGGGATTCTTGTTAAGCCATTGGCACCCGCATGTTGCGGGCGCCTTACGCATGGGTTCGGCTCTGGGCGCCTACTGCCTCGGGTGTTGTTGGGCCTTGATGTTAGTGATGTTCATCGGTGGCGTAATGAGCGTAGTGACTATGGCGATTGTGAGTGGACTCATACTCTTGGAACGGCTTCTCCCCCCAGCGCATTGGAGTATCCGCTTGCCGGGGGTGCTGCTTATCGTCGTTGGGGTCGTGGTGTTAGTATGTACGGCTGGATGCGCGCGCGTCTAAGACGTCGGCGGTTGATATTCCTGTGGGCGTTCAGAACCTCCACCGAAAAAGAATTTCTCCATTTCAGTTTCCAAGAAACGGCGGTCTTTCGGTTCGATTGGCGTCAAGCGATATTCGTTGATTAGTATCGTTTGGTGTTGCAGCCACTGCTGCCAAGCCGCTTTCGATACATTTTCGAAAATTTTTTGACCGAGTTCACCCGGATATGGTGGCATTTCTAAACCTTCGGCTTCGTGACCAAGTTTGATGCATTCGACGGTGCGACTCACGGTAGTTGCTCCTGTGACAAGCCTGCTAACTCCCCGATCAGTTTTTCTACGGGACGCGGTAGGCCAATATGTGCAGGGTCTGCGATCTTATACCAAAGCCATTGCTCTGGCGCCATGACGCGATCTTTGTGCCCCGTGACCGCAAATAGCTGCGTTCGAATCCGCAGCCGGAAATGGGTGAATGCATGCGTCATTTCTTGGTAGTGTTGTGCCGCGGAAGTACGTACGACGCCATGCTGATCACACCAATGGTCGATCGTGACGAGCGCATCGTCGCCCACTTCGGGAAAACACCAGAGACCGCCCCACACCCCGCTCGGTGGACGTCGCTTGAGTAAGAGTACGCCGCTTGCTTGTCGGCATATTAAAAAAACTGTTTCCCGTAAGGGTAATTTGCGCTGCGGTTTGCTGGCCGGATAACACGAGGATCTACCAGCTAAATGGGCGCGGCAGTGCGCGGCAAGTGGACACGCCTCGCAGCGTGGACGGGTTCGTGTGCATATCTTGGCGCCGAGGTCCATGATTGCCTGGGTGTAATTCGCGACACAGGTGTGCGGTAGATGGTGTTCGGCCAATGCCCAAAGTTTACGTGCTATCGAGGTGCTACCAGGCCAACCCTCGATCGCATGGTAACGAGCGAGCACACGTTTGGCGTTCCCGTCCAAAATCGCGTGCCTTTGGCCGCAGCTCAGGGCGAGAATTGCACCAGCGCTAGAACGTCCGATCCCCGGTAGGGCGAGAAGATCGGCAAAGGTCGTCGGTACTTCGCCGTGATGCTGTTGTTGTATTTGCTGGGCAGCGCGATGAAGATTGCGAGCGCGCGCATAGTAACCGAGACCCGTCCATAGATGCAGTACTTCGTCAACCGTCGCAGCAGCGAGCGCGCCGCAGTGAGGAAAGCGTTGCATAAAACGCCGGTAGTAGGGGATGACGGTTTCGACCTGCGTTTGCTGCAACATAATTTCCGAGACCCACACGCGATAGGGCGTCGCTCGTTGTTGCCAGGGGAGCTCGTGACGGCCGTGTACCTCGAACCAGGCAAGCAGGGGTTCACTTAACTGTTTCAATTGCGCCATGTCCTATGGCCGACAGCATCGCGAACGGGTGTAGTGCGATTTTTTACTGTCTGTTGAGCTGGTGCACATGATGGCGCGCAGCCGCTAAAATTTGAAAAGTTTTTTCAGTGCTTTACCTGCTTTGTCGCCGATAACGTCGTCAAATTTTTCTTTAACTTTTTCTTGCACTGCTTTTTTCGCCACCGTACTTAAGATCCCGCCGTAATCTGGTTTGCAACTGGCCGGTCCGATCGCGCCATGGCATTGCACCAGCACCGAATAGCCGCCGAGATTGTAAGTCCGATCGCCGCGTTCACTACGCGCCTCCGTGACCCCCACGGCAAGATCATATTTCATCGAATTGTTGTGCAAATTGGCCAGCATGCCTTTGCCCTTGAGCGTAAAACCGACACCATCGAGCACTAAGTCCTGGTTGTGAATCACGCCATTATTCACATCGAGGTTCCCCGTAAGCGAACGAAACTCGGTTCGTCCTCCTGTGGGGATTGGTGCCGGCGATTTGCTCTCGATGATGACTTCTGCAGTCTCCAAAATCTTGGGTACATCGACGCCGTGTACGGTGCCATTATGCGCATCGATCTTGATTTTCCCAGAGAGCGATTTCTTTAGTCTATTGCTGTCGTCGCCTTGGGCTCGCAGTTTGGCGTCCAAGTTTGCAGTGCCGACGATCTTGTCGTTATCGGCGGTGTCTTTCATCAAGGGTTGCAACTGCACACTAGCTAGGTGGGACTGAATGCTTAGTTGCGGTTCTTTGCGGGTCGCGTCGAGGGCGACGTTGCCCTGGTATTGTCCTTCGTAGAGTTCCGCTGTAATCGGTGCAGCTTTGATGTGGCCGTCATTGCCGCTAATCGACAGCTTGACCTGATTGAGTTTCGCACCCGAAATTTGCAGAAAACCGACAGTTAAATCACCCCTAATTTTAAGACGACGCAGCATTTCGAGCGGTAGCTGGGCCGCGCCGACGGCCGCGGCTTCAGGCGTGACGGCACGTGTTTTGTTCGTCGGTGCTAGATAACGATCGGCATTTAGAGCATCGACGTTGAGCGTAAAAGAAACATCTGGACGGGAAAAGTCCGCGACGTCGAGACGACCGGTAATCGTCGTGTCGTCTAATTTCGCACTCAAGTTATCGACACTCAGACCGCTCGGTGCACTCTTAAACGCAGTTTTCAGCGCTACTTTTGTAAGTGCTTTGCCGTCGGCCATCGGCGGTAGGTCCTGTTTTAAGCTTCTCATGACGTGACGCAGATTGAACTCAGGAACGCTGAGATCGCCGCTGATGATCGCTTGCGTTTTCAGTTCGCGTGCTTCTAAGTTGGCCTGCGCGTTAAGGCCGAGTCCCGTGAGCCGCACATCAGTGACGTCAAAAGTACCTTTGTCGAGATTGGCACGCGCCGCGCCCGCCTCGAGTTTTAAGTCCACCGCGTCACCGCGCTCGCCTTTGACTTGCGCGAGCAGGGTCAGTGGCGTGATGCTCAGGTCGTTCATCGTACCCTTAACGGCGGCGTCGACGTCGAGCGAGCGGATGGATTTTGCGAGACCTGCCCGGCCGATGGCACTTAAAAATGCCGCGGGGTCGGTACTGTTGATACGAAAGTTTCCGTCGACCGGTGCGGAACCCTCGTTGATGTTCTCAGCGGTGAAACGCCCATCGATCGACAAGCCTGCTGCTTGTGCAGCGAGCGTCGATAGGTCGATGCGTCCTTGCTTTAAGTTCGTGGCAAATGTCGAGTCGAGGGAAAACGATTTGCGTTTAGTTTTTGCTAACGAGCGGGCAATTTCGTTGAGTCCGCTAGTAGGACCTTGAAGCGTTCCAACGACGGCCAGCAGCCCCGGCAAGTCTGGTCCGCTTGCCGATAATTGACCGTTGAATGACGGTGCTTCCGTGGCGAGGTCGTGGGCTTCAAGCGCACCAGCTATATCATTGCCGAGTATTTTTCCGCTTAGCTTCGGGAGATCGAAGCGGCCGACGGCGAGATCGGCATCAAGCTCAGTGGTGAGCGCGTAACTTTTGTCTTTGACGCTCGCCAAGGTGCCCACGATGTTGTCGACCATCTCTGCGTTCGCGCCTTGCAGCTGCGCGAGGATCGCGAGTAAAGATTCTATATCTTGTCCGCGGGCGGTGAGGGAGCCGCCGAAAGCTGGTTTTCCGCCCCGGTCGACTTTCGCTGCATGTTTTTTCGCCTCGATAACCGCGCTAATGTCGTTGTCCATCAATTTCGCGCGGAGTTGCGGCACATTGAACCGTTCCGCGGCGAGATCGGCGTCGAGTGCTGCATCGATGCTAAAGGCTTTGTTTTTGCGCGCACTCAGTAGTTTGTACAGCGTTTCACTCGCTTTCGCATCGGTGCCACGCAATTGCCCCAAAACGAGCAAGACCGCAGGGAGATCGGCGCCCTTGGCCGCCAGGTGTCCGCGCGCGGCCGGCGTATCCGTATGCACACGCTCTGCGCTGAGCTCGCCGTTGACGGTGGCGCCTAGGAGTTCGCCGGAGAAGGTCTCGACGTTGACGATACCGGTCTCCATGTTGGCGTCGAAGTGGGTCTTGAAACTGAAATTGCGGTTTTGCATCCGCGCGAGCTCGGTGGCAGCGGGTAGCTCTAAGGCCTTGAAAAGCGTCAACAGGTCAGCGCCGCGCAGTACTAAATCCCCTTGCGCACCTGGCCTATCGCCGTCCAAGTTATTGACACCGAGTTCGCCCGCGGCGAATAAGCCGAGACCTTCGAGATTCAAATCGCGGATCATCGCGAGCCCGTCTTGCAACTGTATGTCTAGTGCTGCGGTCCCCGCGATCTGTGCTTGCTCGTTGGGCAAATTGTTGCCGCGCAAGGTGATTTCCACGGCGAGGGGTTCGAGCGCGTAATGTTCCTCGCTCAAGTCGTAGGCGACGGTACCCGTGATCGTGCCGTCGCCATCGAGCGCTGGTTGGTTAGCTACAAAATCAGCGGCAAGTTTGAATTCGATTGGGGTGCCAAACGCGAGTGGGCCGGTCTTGAAATTCAATTTCGACAGGGTCGCCGTGTGATCCTGAGTCGCATCGCGCCAGCTGATGAGCGCGTCTTGAATATCGACCCCGCCAAGCGCCAAGGCGTTGATCCCGCCGCCGCGATGTTGCTCCTCCTCGGGTTTAATCAAATCCGCCCAATTGGTCTCGCCGGCAGCGTTTTTCTCTAGGTGGATTTCCGCGCCATAGAGTTTTATCGCGTCCATTTCGATGCGTTTACCCAGCAGCGGTAGGGTGAGGACCGCGACTTCCATTTCGTGGGCGATCAGCATCGGTCCCTCGGCAAAGCCCGGTGCATTGGTTAAAGATAGCGGACCCGCTTTAAGACGGAGTTTTGGCCACACCGCCCACTCAAGATCGCCCTCGAGCTTTAGTGTGCGTCCGGTTTGCGCAGCGACCCGAGCCTCGATCTGTGCTTTGTAGTCGTTGGGATCGGCAAACGTTAAAAACGCGGCTGTGCCGCCGACCACGACGATGACGATGAAAACGAGCAACAGCAACAGTGTTTTTATGACTTTCATACGGCCATATTCCGCTATTTCGGGGTCAGCGAGGCAGGCGACATCGCTTGCAATCTGGCGCGGGCGCGCCCGCATGCGGCGCGAACTTGGGCCGGTGCGGTGCCGCCAATATGGTCACGTGCCGCCAGAGCCGTATCTAAATTGAGATGCTCGAAGACCTCGGCGGTAATTTTCGGGGCGAGTTTTTGCAAGTCATCAAGACCGAGATCGGCGAGGTCACAATCACGGTCGAGCGCCATTCTCACAGCCGCACCGACGATTGCGTGGGCGTCACGAAACGGCGTACCGGCAGCAACGAGATAGTCCGCGAGATCGGTCGCCGTTGTAAACCCTTGCGCGGCTGCCGCGCGCATACGATCGCGTCGAATAATCAGTGTGGGTACAAGATCGGCGAAGGCGCGCACAGAATTTAGCAAAGTATCGACGGTGTCGAACAAAGGCTCCTTGTCTTCTTGATTATCTTTGTTATAGGCCAGTGGCTGTGCTTTCATCAAGCTCAGCAAGCCCATCAAGTGGCCAAATATCCGACCCGCTTTACCGCGTACTAGTTCCGGCACGTCGGGGTTTTTTTTCTGCGGCATCATGGAGGATCCGGTACAGAACGCATCGTCGAGTTCGATAAAACCGAATGCTTGCGAATTCCACAGGATCAACTCCTCAGCCATGCGCGAAAGATGCATCATTAGCATGGCACCGCAGGCGGTGAATTCGACGACAAAATCCCGATCACTGACGGCATCTAAAGAATTCTCACACAGTGCGCTGAAACCGAGTAACTGTGCTGTCATGTCGCGATCGATGGGAAACGTGGTGCCTGCTAGTGCGCCGGATCCGAGTGGCAACCGGTCGATGCGGCGGCGGCAATCCGTAAAGCGTTCGTGATCGCGACTCAACATTTCAAACCATGCCAGTAAGTGATGGCCGAAAGAAACCGGCTGGGCCGCCTGTAAATGCGTCAAGCCAGGCATGAGCGTCGCCGCTTCTTGTTCAGCGAGAACGATGATGGCACGCATCAAGCGCTGCATTTCCGCGCATAGCGTGTCGCTGATCCGGCGCAGGAAGAGCCGGAGATCCGTCGCGACTTGATCGTTGCGCGAGCGCGCGGTGTGTAACTTTTTGCCGACCTCACCGATCCGTGTGACCAGGGCGGCTTCGATGTTCATGTGTACGTCTTCGAGCTTGACCGACCATTGGAATTGCCCCGCGTCGATATCTGCGGCGATCGCGCGCAGTCCTGCGATAATTTGATCGCGCTCCTCCTCGGTCAGTACACCGACAGCGGCCAACATCGTTGCGTGGGCGATGGAACCCGCGATGTCGTCGCTCGCCAAACGCTGATCGAATGCGACCGAAGCAGTAAACGCTTCAACAAACTCGTCCGTTGTGCCGCTAAAACGACCGGTCCACGGTTTTTCGGCGTCGCTGGGTTTTTGCATCGTTTGAGCTGCAGAGAAGTCGTAACCAGTATAACGTAAGCAGTGCCGGCGCGGCGCAGCGCCATTGCATTGACGCGGAGTCTTTGGGCCACGACACTGGCGATTTGAGCGCAGCGTTACCTGCGAGGGGCGGATGAACGAATCATCACGGTCTTTATTTCTTCCCGACCTATGTGGTTACCGCGCGCTTTTCGGCGTCCTAATCATCGGGGAATTGTTGACTTTCGTGTTAGTCATGGCGCGCAAGGGCGTTGGCACCACGGCTTTTGACGATCTCGCGTTGTTATCGTTATACGTGCAGTTGATCGGTTTGGGTGCGGCCGCGGCTTTGTGCTTATCGCGTGGGTGGTTGCAACAGCTACCGGAAAAAATTGCAGCCGTGAGTAGCTATATTATCGTGATGGTCGTTGTTCTCGCGGTCGCCGAAGCAGCCTGGTATCTCGTTAACCCGGTCGTTGGGGCCGGTGCGATCATCGGTTTGCAGCATCAGGATTTTCTCGCTCGTACGCTCGGCATCAGCGCCATTGTCGCCGCCGCCACCTTACGCTATTTCTATGTGCAACATCATTGGAAGCAGCGGACCGCATCGGAAGCGCGTGCCCGGCTCGATGCCTTGCAGGCTCGCATACGACCCCATTTCCTCTTTAATTGCATGAACACCATTGCCAGTCTTACCCGTAGCGATGCAGCGAGTGCGGAACGCGCGGTAGAAGATCTGTCGGAATTGTTGCGCGTACCACTTAGTGAGGGTCCGCGTCTCGTGAAACTGAACGAAGAATTGGATCTCGCGCGCCGTTATCTCGCTATCGAAAAACTACGGCTCGGCGATCGTCTAAGCATCGCCTGGCAAGTCGACGACCGTGCGTTGGTTGCTGAGCTACCACCGCTTACCCTGCAACCCTTGGTCGAAAACGCGATCTATCATGGTGTTGAACAGCTGACCGAGGGCGGTACCATCGCCATTAAGGTTGCACGACATGGTGACCGCGTCGTGATAGAAATTGTCAATCCGGTGCCGAGCAGTGGGCCCAAAAGTAGCGGCGGTAATCGTGTTGCACAGGAAAACGTGCGCCTCCGATTGCAAGCCAATTTTGCGACACAGGGGCTGCTGGAAGTCTTCGCTGAGGAGACTAGCTATCGGGTTGTCGTGCAGATTCCGGCACATGCGCAAGAGCATCGCTAAATGCGTTTACTGATCGTTGATGACGAACCGCTTGCACGTGCGCGCCTGCGTAACCAAGTCCTCGATCTCAATATCGGCGAGATCGTTGGTGAAGCAGCCGACGGTGCGGAAGCCATCGATTGTGTCGTGGCATTGAAGCCGGATGTCGTGTTGCTGGATATTCGAATGCCGCGTATGGATGGGCTCGAAACCGCGCGCCATCTCGCCAAGCTTGCCAAACCACCCGCGGTTATTTTTACGACCGCTTACGACCAACATGCGCTGGCGGCATTTGATGCCAGTGCGATCGACTATTTGCTCAAGCCGATCCGCCGAGACCGGCTCGCGACGGCGTTGGACAAAGCGGGCGCGATTTCGGCAGTGCGTTTAGCTCGCACTCGCGACGAGGTCGCTGCGCGCAATTATTTGAGCGCGGTCGACAAAGGCGGTTTGAAGCTAGTGCCGGTTGACGAGGTACGTTGCCTGCAAGCCGATCAGGGTTATGTGTCGGTGCAATGGAGTGGTCCCGCCGTGCTGGTAGAAGAATCTTTGCGTAATTTAGAGCAGGAATTCGGTGAGACTTTTATGCGCATCCACCGCAATACCCTGGTCGCGGTTCAGTACGTCATCGCGCTCGAGCGCGCATCCGACGGTACGATGCAAGTGATCCTGCGCGATCACAGCGAGCCGCTGGCGGTAAGCCGACGTTTAGTCCCGCAAGTACGCAAACGCTTGCGCGGCTAACTGTGCCAGGGGACGCAAAGGGATCGCTGTAGGCAGGTCCTAGTCGTAATCTCCGTAGCGCGATTGCAGAATAGCCAGTGCTGTCAGGGCGGCGGTTTCGGTGCGCAATGTCCGGGGTCCGAGGCGCCAGCACCGATAGTTCGCCGCATTCAATGCCGCTAATTCGGGTTCGTCAAATCCCCCTTCAGGACCTACCAGCAAACTCACGCTTGTGGGTGCGGCGGTGGGCGCAAATGCGGGTATCCCGGCTTGTCGCGGGTGTAACACTATGCGACAGTCATTGCGGTCAGCCGCGATGTGATCTGCCAGGCTCAAGACGGGTGCGAGGCGTGGTATGCGGGTGCGGCCGCTTTGCTCGCAGGCCTGTGTAATAATGCTTTGCCAGTGCGCTTGTCGTTTCGCCGCGCGCTTGTGATCGAGTCGCACTACCGTGCGTTTAGCCGCGATCGGCACGATCACCTTGGCACCTAATTCGACCGATTTTTGCATGACTAAATCCATGCGCGCGCCGCGCGCGATGCCTTGCGCAACGGTGATCGACAGGCACGATTCTCGATCGATGGGATCAAACTCGTCTAGCTGCAGGCTGATTTTGTTACCACGAACATCGACGCAATGCCCGTGGTACTCGCCGCCGGCGCCGTTAAATACGATAAGCTCGTCCCCGGCGCGAATTCGCACGACCGAGCGTAGATGGTGCGCTGCGGCGTCTGGTACGCTTATTGTTGCGCCGATGCGCAGCGCTAGGGGAACGTAGACACGTTTTTTCATGAGTCAACAACGATATAAGCCATGATACAACTTGGCGTTGCGCTGGTTCACTACCGCGGCCCTCATGTAATATCCGGGCTAGTTGACCACCGCTTTTGCCCCAATACGATGTTGAGAACTTTAAAGACATTTTTCCTCGACAAGCTATCGGCCACCGAGCCAGACGTCGATCTAAACCATGTATTGGAGCTTGCCTGTGCCGCCTTATTGTTGGAAGTGGCACGCGCGCACGACGACGTCAGTGCGGCTGAAGAACAAGTAATTATCGCGACGTTGGAGCAGGAGTTTGCGGTTACCCCGGAAGAGATGGCGACCCTGGTGGATACCGCAAGAGACTCGGTCGAAGACGCCGTGTCGCTATATGAATTCACATCCGTGGTAAACGAAAAATTGACACGGGCGCAAAAATTAAAACTCGTCGAATGCTTGTGGCGCGTTGCCGATGTGGACGGTCGCATCGATCATTACGAAGAATATTTCGTGCGCAGAATAAGCGATCTCATTCACGTCTCCCACCGCGACCTGGTCGCTACCAAGTTGCGTGTGATAGACGGCGCTTAGGCGACGTCCGGAATGCGAAAATCTCGGCCTAACATCGCGATGATCAAACGATCCTCCAACTCAATCCGGGTCGTGATCTCTTCACCGAGGGCAGATAGCTCATCCGCTAAGCGGTCGCTGCTGCTTGCGAATCCTTCCCCGTAGCGATCGGAAAATTCCACCGCCGCCGCGGTCGTTTGCGCGATACGCTGATAGATCTCACGCGCGGTTTTGACCACGGTGTTGCGTCGTTCCGTGCCATCGGCGATACGCTGATAGAGCCCAAAGTGCCCCGCGGCGATGTAATCGACTAGTATACCCAGAAATTCGTTCAGCGTGTCTTGTGTCTCCGGGTCGGGTTGGTATAGATCACACCGCGCTAGATGTGATAACAACACTAACATGCGCGTGCGTTGTTCGATCATATCCTCGATAAGTTTCTTGGTGCGCGTGCGGGGGTGACGGGTACTGTGTGGTGTTCTCGCCATGGGTATTATGACTCCGGCCGGGCGCTTCTCAGCACGGCCATGGGTATTCGATTCTGTAATTCGGACTAGGATCGCCGCTAACGGCGCAACCGTGAAAATACGAGCATACAAGATCTGCGGCTTGCTCGGCTACGGCAAATTGCGCGCGCGCTTTTCTTACCCTTGGTATCGTCGGGGTGCGCCATTTCTGGAGCGGGTCTGGGTACTTAACAGCGACGAAAGTGAGCCTTCAACGGACGCTAGTTTGGTGTCGTCGGTAGAAGGTCGCCGCCGAGTTCGTCTGCGCCAATCTGAATTACCGGGGATTTGGGGGCGGCGCCAGGGTATGCCGTGTCCCAGGCGTCAAGGAATTCTTTCATCTCGTTGACTGTGTTTTCGCGGTGGGGCGGTGGCATAGTCATTGCCGCGGATGGCAGCCCAAACCGCGATGCCTCGGATTTCAATGTCGCGCGCAGCTGTTTGAAATTGCGCTCACCGCGTGACCCGGTCGCGTTACGTTCGTGGGGACCGAAAGCTTGGCGTCGCAGCTCCATTCGACGCTCCTCGGGTACAGCGATTTGGGTATCGTCGACTAAACGACCATGTTCAAAGACCACCACGCGTGGCCCCGCTTGCCCACTGCGGTACCATGGTGGTGGTGCGCCGGCGAGCTGCACGGTGCCTGTGTGCGGTTGGATCCACTGGTACATGCGCGCCTCGACATTGGCACTCAAAAAAATGAGGCACGCGGAACTAAGAACAAAATGTCGCAGATGCATAGGTTCCCGCTGACGTTTTCTGGGATGGGATGCCGGCGCAGTATATCAAGCTGTTCAACGTTGTGAAGTATTCTGTCCGATGCGACCACCTCTAGATGCACGCATAGCGCAACAGTGCACCGTTGTTGTGACTTCTCAGCGGTCGGCCGGTGTCATCGCTGGACGTTATGCCCGTCGTTGCATCACCGCGGGCAAACGGGCCTGGCGAAGTCCGGCGGTGCTGACGTTGACGAGCCTGATCGAGGCCCTGCACACATTACAACCCGATGTTATGGATGAATTTCTGCTCGCGCCGGAACAAGCCCAGGTGTTGTGGTGCCGTGCCTGGCAAGACCTCAGCGCCTGCGATCCTTACCAAGTTGACTCTCTGGCCCGGTTGGCGGCAGAGGCCTGGGATACGGTGCGCCTCTGGGATCTCGATTGTGATCCATGGCGCGCGCGGGCACCGACTCAGATACGCACGTTTTTGCGCGTAGTGGCACGCTTTGAAGAATTGTGTCAAGCGCGAGGCGCGCGTGATCGCATCTCGACCTTAGCGCGTCTGACGGAACGGTCCCAGTTGCGCACGCCCGTTGTCGGCGGTTTGGTGTGCGGCGCTGATCTGTATCCGGCACCGCCATTGGCGGCGCGCCTGTTAAGTAGCTTGGGCGCGGATGCTAGTGAAGTGTGCACCGATCCCGCCGCGGCGATCCCGCTGCGCGAATACGCCAATACCGAAGCGGAGGTCGCCGCCGCTGTGGCCTGGGCGGCACAGATGCGGACACAACACCCTAACGATTGCATCGCCTTGATCGCGCTCGAACCCGCAAGCACCGGCGAGCGTCTCGCGCGGGCGCTCGCGGAGTGTTTTCCGCCGAGCACAACGACGCCCGCCTACCAAGCCGAACAGCATCTCTCCTTATACGAAACACCGATGATAGCCACCGCCGTGACGCTGTTATCTTTGTTGCAGGGTATTCATCGCCAAGATCTGGGTGCGGTGTTGCTCAGCCCCTACGTGGGTGGATGGCAGGCTGAAGCAGCAAACCGCGCACGTTTAGACCAAAGTCTTCAAGCTCGCGACGCGCAAGATATTGATTTGCGTTCCTTGCATTATCACTGCGCTAATGCTGCGGACGGATTGGGTGATCTGTCACGCCGAGTCGAGCACTGCTTGCGGCAGCGTGCTAGCTGGCCACATCGGCAAACGCTGCATGCCTGGATGCAGGCATTCTCGCAATTGCTAAGCACTTTGGGTTGGCCGCAAGCGCCGCACGCATCGCTCGCCGAACAGCAGGCGTACGCGCTATGGGAGCGGGTATTGCAGCGCGTGGCGAGTCTCGATGCCGTGTTCGATGGCGTGAGTTTTGCTGCAGCGCTAGCGCAGCTGAAACGACTGGTGCGTGCTCAGGATAACAGCGCGCATTTGGCCGTCGCGCCGATTCAGGTGGTCGGCTTAGAAGCGGCGGCGGCGATAGCGCCGGAACATGCATGGGTACTCGGATTGCACGATGACGCGTGGCCACCGCGAGCGCCGCGTGCACCTTTTATACTGACCCGCGAGGCGGTCGCCGCGGGTGTGCCTGGTTACGACCTGGCCCACGACCAACGTCGTGCGAGGCAGCTGCTAAAGGCTCTTTGCGCCGGCGCACACAACGTGATCCTCAGCGTCGCAAACCGCGATCAGGAAACGCCGCTACGTGCGCTAAGAGGTTTGACCGCGGCGCCTACTGCGATGCACCCAAGCGCCGATGTGCATAGGTGGCCGGCGCGTTGGGGCGTGTCCCCGTTCGCTCGAGCGGCGGGGCACGCGGCGCCGCTCGAGCCTTATCAGCTCGGCGATGGTCCACCTTGGCACGACCTACGCGCAGTACGGGGGGGGGTTGAGGTATTGACTGACCAGGCGGCTTGTCCGTTCCGCGCCTATGCACGGCATCGTTTGGCATGCGCGACAATCGAAGCCGCGCCCTTGGGTCTGGACCCGGCGTCGCGTGGCGATTTGGTCCACGCCGTGTTAGCCCGTGTCTATCAACAACTCCAATATCGCGACCTCGGTAGTGACCTTGCCCAGGACGTGGTTCGTGACAGCGTTGCCGCGGTCGTCGCAACGCGACGTACCCATCATGAATTCGATTCAGCTTTTTGGGCGATCGAGGAAGAGCGCTTGTTTCGCCTAGCGATAGCTTGGATCGCTTACGACCGGCAACGTGATCCCTTTGACATTGACGCATGTGAGCGCAGCCTCACGTTTAATCGCCATGGCTTGGCGTTGCGATTGCGCGTCGATCGCATCGATCGTCTAAGCGATGGGCGCCTGCTTCTGATCGATTACAAAACCGGCCGCGTCGCGCGTAGCGAATTGCTACCGCCCCGCCCCGATCAACCGCAACTGCCGCTCTATGCGCTTGCACTCGCAGATGAAGCGGTGGGTGCAGTTGCTTTTGCGCAACTCAGGCCCGGGAATTGCGCGTTGATCGTGGAACCGCGCACTGGCTTGGGCAGCGATGACGAAAGCGTCGCGGCGCAATGGCGGGAACGCCGCGCGCAATGGCAGGGTGAGATCGACACGCTGATCGCTGAATTCCTCGCGGGACATGCGACGGTGACGCCAAAGCGTGGTGCGCAAAGTTGCCGTTATTGCGAACTGCCGCTGTTTTGCCGTATCCGCGAACGCTCCGCGCCGGAGGTCACAAGGAACACTAGTTACGGCCCGGCGGCAAGCGAGTGGGAATAGCTACCGTGCGGCAACCACGAGATGATGCTGTACGTCGAAGTGCGGTGGATGTGCGTCGATCATTTATCGTCGAAGCGCCGGCAGGTTCAGGTAAGACGGCGTTATTGGCGCAGCGTTTCTTGGCCTTGCTGGCGCAAGTCGACGCACCCGAAGCGGTCGTGGCTATCACGTTCACCCGCAAAGCCGCCGCAGAAATGCGCCAGCGCATTCTCGATGCGTTAAGTATCGTCGCTGAGGGCGGCGATGGGGGTCATTATCACGAACTCGCGGCACTCGCATCAGTCCGTGACCGCGACCGTGGTTGGCAGTTGCTGGACCATCCGGCGCGTTTGCAAATTCACACGATAGACGCCTTGGCCAGCAGGCTCGCGCGCCGCGTCCCCTTATTGTCCGGCCACAGTGGTGCCACTGAAATAGTCGAGGATATGAGCGAGGTCTACCGAGAGGCTGCGCAAAGGTGCTTGCTCGAGTTAAGTGCGCCGGCGCATTGGTCGGCCGACGTGGCGAGCCTGTTGCGGCACCTCGACAACGATTGGGGTCGGGTCGAGCGCTTGCTCATGGCGATGCTGCCGCGCCGGGATCAGTGGTTGCGACTAACTGGCGCAGGCGCACAGCTGGATGCTTTAAAACAGTTGCTCAGTCAGGCGGTCCGCGACGAACTCGAATACCTCTACCAAACGGTCGACGCGAAATGGTGGCTCGAACTTACTACGCTCGCTCGCGAAGCCGCGGAGGAGCTCGCGACGACGGCTCCGGAATCCCCATTTTTAGCATTCCGTGCGCTGCCGTCGCAATGGTCTTTAGACGCTGAGGAGGCCCACTTTTTTCGCTTGCTTGCGCAGTGGTTGTTGACCAAGGAAGGCAAACCGCGCCAACGTTTCACGCGCGCTCACGGGCGACCTCAAAAGAGCGCTACGCGCACCCGTTTCGACGCGCGTATGGACGATCTCCGCAAGCACATAGCCACTACCCCGGGTTTATTGTCACGCTTAAATGCAATTCGGTGGCTACCGACGACAACTTATACGGCACCGCAACTGCAGGTGCTTGCGGCACTATTGTCGGTGCTGAAGTTGGCGGCGGCGCAACTGAAAGTTTGCATGGCCGAGCGCAGTCAGGTCGATTTTATCGACGTCGCCCAGGCGGCGCGTATCGCCTTGGGTCGACTCGACAACCCCACCGAGCTCAGCTTGGTGCTCGATCACCACATCGAGCACTTGTTGATCGACGAGTTTCAAGACACCTCGTTCTCACAATACGAATTCTTGGAACTGCTCACCGGGGGGTGGCAAGACGGTGACGGTCGCAGCTTGTTTTTTGTCGGCGATCCAATGCAGTCGATTTATCGTTTTCGTGAGGCCGATGTGCGCTTATTCACCCGCACGGTGGCGCGCGCGCGCTTTGGTTCGGTTCCGCTCACCCATTTGCGTTTAAGCACAAATTTTCGCAGCGCGCCCGCCGTGATTGATTGGCTTAATGACGCGTTACCGCCTATCTATGCCGCGGCGACGTTTTGTCCATCCCCCTTAGCGCGTTATACTGCGATGCGTGAGCACATCGCCGGTAGCGGTGTCGAAGTTCACATCACCACAGATGCGGAGGCAGAAGCGCAAGCTGTAGTAGGCATCATTGCCGCAGCACGCGCCCGCGACCCGAACGCACGCATCGGGGTGCTAGTGCGAAGCCGCGCCCAGCTCGGCGTGTTGCCGCAAACACTGTTAGCAGCGGGTTTTAGTATTGCAGCGACGGAAATCGATACCTGGTTAAAATCGCCCGTCATCAACGATCTGCTCGCGCTCACGCGTGCTGTAATGCACGACTTCGATCGTACCGCTTGGTTAGCTTGTCTCGCCGCACCCTGGTGCGGTGCCGATCTGGAAACGATCACGACTATCGTCAACGGGCACCCAGCGCACGCCAGTATGTGGGAAATGATCGAGTTGGCACTCGAGCAGCCGCGCATCGCTGCCGACGCCGCCCGCCGTGTACAGCATTTCTACGCTTGTTTAAACCACGCGCGTGCGCAACGTTACCGGCACCGTTTAGGGGCGGTGGTGGAAGAAGCATGGGCGGCTCTGGGCGGCCCGCAATGCTTGCGTACACCGGCCGAGGTAGACCACGCACGATACTTTTTTACCCATCTACGGGGGTTAGAAAAAGACCAACTACGGTTGTTACCGGCGACTTTAGAAGCACGATTCGCGAGCACGTATATGCCGCCCCCGCCGGCATCCAGCGGCGCGATAGAAATCATGACGATGCATCGGGCTAAGGGTCTCGAGTTCGATACCGTCGTGCTCCCTGGCTTGGCCCATGGTACGCGCCCGGATCTGCAACCCTTATTGGCCTGGTTCGAATATCATGGTCGCGATGGTGCCGACGGCACGCTGCTCGCACCGATCCCAGCGCCGGGTGACGATGGAGACGACATTTTTCGATTTGTGTGCGACTTAAACAAGCGCGAGCAAGATGCCGAAGATTATCGATTGTTGTACGTCGCCTTAACCCGGGCGCGTGATTGCCTGCATTTGATGGTCTCGCCACAATATGGGGAAGACGGCGTGCGCGCGCCGCGCCGGAAGAGTTTTCAGCACATTTTATGGCCGGTGGTTGCGCCCGCCGTGCCGGCGGTAGCACCGCTAGCGACGCCCGCGTCCGCGACGCTGGGGGAAGTCGGTACATCGCGCTATCGGATCGCCTCCGCGCTGCTGCCGCAGGCGCCGACCACGTCGCTAGCATCAGCCACGGAGCTCACGCCGCGCACGGTGGAATATGATTGGGCGAGCGCCACGGCGCGCCACGTCGGGACGGTGACCCATCAGCTTTTGCACGTCATTAGCCTGGCGGCAAGCACACCGCTGCCGCGGGCCCTACCGGCGCGCTATGCCCGCTCCACCGAGCGTCGATTACGTGGTTTGGGGGTCGCGGCCACCGCCGTGAACACGGCGGCCGAGCGGGTTAAGCGCGCCGTCGACCAGGTCCTAAGCAGTGAGCGTGGGAGGTGGATCCTGGCGCCAGAGCACCGCGATGCGCATAGTGAATACCGCCTCAGCGCGGTTGCTCAGGACGGGTTCGTTAATGTGATCATCGACCGTACGTTCATCGACGCAGCGCAGCAGCGGTGGATCATCGATTTTAAAACCGGCACCCACCTCGGCGGTGCCTTGGAGGATTTTCTCGATTCAGAACTCGAACGTTACCGCCCGCAGTTGCAGCGCTACGCGAGCGTTTTCTACGCTATCGATCCCCGTCCCATCATGCTAGGGCTGTATTATCCCTTGATCGGTGGGTGGCGCGCATGGGCGTTTGACACGACATCTTTGCAGCGAACCGACAGACTGCGAGACAGCGCGACAAGAAGGCCGCCCCGTTGAAACGCTCATCGTCTTCAACGGGGCGGCAGCAGGCGTGCACGATGTTAGCAAGCACGTCTCCTTGGTAAGTTTATTCGCCGCGCGCGTCCCTGGAGCAAGATCAGACTACTCGCGAGCAGCGCTAATGTCGGTGGTAATGGCACCGGCTTTAGGTTGCCTGATAAGACAACATCATCGATGCGCCACGTACCGGAGCTACTTGCCGCCCCAGTACCGCCGAGGGTGAGCGTTTGCGTGCCTTGTAGTGACACGCCATTGAACGCCACCGTTTCACTTCGAAAGCTGGTCGTGGTGGTGCCGGCGGTGATGGGCACGCCCGCAACGCTGAGCGTCCAATCGGTCGGCCCGCTGGTGGAGGCCTGTTGGGCAAATCCTAAGGCTTCGAGTTCGAGCCTCATCCCAGAATCCACTGACACGGAAAAGGATAAGGAGTTACCGTCGGCGAAATTACGGGCTGCGATCGCACGATCGGTTACGCCGGCGAAATCCGTCAAAGTACCATCCGCGTCTGTCCACGCCGATCCCAGGATGCCCGGCGCTGAGAAATTCACCGCGTTAACAAAATCGCCATTACTATCGTCGAAAGTGTAGCCGACGACTGTTGCGGCCTCTAACGGTAGGGCGAGATTGACTAAACTTAAGGCGAGAACAGGGCCACAATAAGCCCGTCGTTTATATGTGTACATAATCCTTGTACCTCTCTATCTGTCCTTGATGTCATTCCTTGCGTCATTGCGTACATCCGTCGTCGCAGACGCACCCTATTTGTAAATGAAATTGCGGACAGATACAAGTGGCTGGACACAGCGCGCCCAGGGCGGTGCAAAAAGGCGGGTTATGGCACTCAGTCGTGCTCGAATTCGAGTAACAGTGCGGCCGAACCCGTCTCGATACGATGGATCAGATCGGTTTGTCGATTGATGCCGGTCTTGTGAAACACATGCTTGAGGTGAGTCCTCGCTGTGTTAACGGAAATCTGTAGCTCATCAGCCGCATCGTCGAGCGTCATGCCACCACTTAGTAACTGCACGAGTTTTGCTTCTGCTTGGGTCAAGCGATAGAGACCGGTCAGCACATCGTAGGAGATACGACGATGACTATAAGGATCAAACACATAAATGATAGCTTTCGCGCCATCCTTGCCGTTGCGCGGTAGGCGCGCGATGACAAGTTCAAGCTGTTCTTTGGCATGTGGTATTGGCACGAACATAGCGTTCGCGGGACCCGTCGCAGTGGGCGTATCCGACGCATAATCTTCAAATTGTCGCTGCAACTGTTCATGCAAGGATTTATCTTTAAGTGCGAGGCGGTGTTCTCGTCTTTCGATTCCACAGTCGCGGCTGAAGAGCTTTTCCGCATAATTGTTGGTATGTAGCAAGCGCAATTCGAAGTCGGTGATGACTACCCCGATCTGAATCGCATCTAAGGCAACGGCGCAGGGATCTAAGCCGTTATCGAGGGTCTTTTGCGAGCGCTTCTCGTCGCTCGATTCCACACCCAAGCGCAACACCAGCCCATAGGTATTGCCCTGCGAGTCCTGTAACGCCGTCAGGGTGTCCCGCGTCGGTGGGCTATTGTCCGCAGCGCTTCCCGGGCGGGACAGGGCTTCGTCTTTGTCTTGCTGCAGCACGTGGTTTACCAGGTTTTGTGCTTCAGCACTGGGAACGTGGTGGAACTCCGAGAGGATCGCCTCGATCGGTCGACCGAGCAACTGCCTGCGGTGCCACCCCAATATGCGTTCCGCGTCTTCATTGACAAAACCGATGCGCCCTTCCATGTCGGTCGTCAAAATGCCTTGCAAAGGTTGGCTTGGCAATTCGCGAACGGCCTTGCCGCTCAGTTGCAGATCGTCCTCGGCGCGATGCAGGGCGAGGTCTATGGCGGTCATCAAGTCCTTTGTGGTGAAGGGCTTGGTGATAAATCCAGCAGGTTGGGTCGCGCGCGCGCGTTCAAGTAGTTTGCGGTCAACGTGAGCGGAAATGTAGATAACGGGAATGTCAATTACCGCACGGATGAGGTGAGCGGTCTCGATACCATCCATCCCAGTACCGAGTTTGATGTCCATTAAAATCAAATCGGGGCGCAGTTTGCGGGCTTTTTCGATCGCTTCGTGACCGTCGGTTGCGACCCCCATGACATCGTAACCCAAGCCACGCAAGCGCATGCGCAAAGCGCCCGCGACTGCACGTTGATCTTCCACCACCAGGATTTGTTCCCCGGGCATATCGGCACCACCACCTGAGCCTGAAGCATCGTTTGCGCAGCGTGTTATACCCCTCAGTCCATTACATGTCCTATACACGTGCCGCGCACTACGCGATGTGACATTGAGAAACGGCTTAGTTGCTGCTCATAGCACGCATACGTTTCTATCTCTACTTTTTGTTTTAATAGCGTAGACGGATTTTGGCCTAATGATCGTCGCGAAACTGACGTTGAAACATTTCGCGACGTTCTTGGGCATCGACGGTAAGCGTCGCTATAGGACGCGCTTCCAAACGCCCGATACCAATTTCTTCCCCCGTTTCTTCACAATAACCGTAGCTACCGTCGTCAATACGCTTGAGCGCTTCGTCAATTTTACGTATTAACTTACGATAGCGATCCCGTGTTCGTAACTCCAAAATGTTGTCGCTTTCGCGACTAGCGCGTTCTGCATCGTCCCCAACATCACGCGTCTCGGTACGTAAATGTTCGAGTGTCTCCTGCGACTCAACAATGAGCTCCTTACGCCAGGTTTCTAGTTTGTTTTTAAAATAGGCCAATTGCGTTGGCCCCATGTACTCCTCGTTGGCCGTGGGACGATACCCTTCTGGTAGCTTGACGTCGCCCAAGTTAACAATTTTTTTAAGTTTTGGTGCCACTGCCGGACGCTCTCGGGGCGTGGAACTTGGGTTGCCGTTGGCCGGCGTTTTAGCTCGCAGTGCGGGCGCGGAACTTATTTTGCGTTTGGTTTTTTGTGGCGTCGAACGTTTGCGCCGCTTTGCACTTTTTGCAGTCGTTTTTGTCGTGGGCTTTTTCTTTGTTTTGCGCTTAGCGGCTGGCGCGGGTTTTTTTTTCGTCGGTTTTTTTGCGACAGACTTTTTGTTATTTGGCTTACGCGCCTTTTTCTTGGCCGGTGTTGGTTTCTTGCTCGCGCGACGTTTTTTTACGACGGTCTTCTTTTTCTTCGTCGCTGCCGCGCGAGACGCCGTTTTTTTGGTTTTTTTTGCGGATAGTTTGCGCGCTGGTTTTTTTGTCGCCGGCTTCTTGCGACTTTTCGTTTTGGCTTTGCTACTTGCTACTCTACGCGGCGTTTTTTTCGCCGCTTTTTTCTTTGCCACTTTTTTCTTTGCCGGCGCTTGCCGCTTAGTGACCGCCTTCTTCTTTTTTGCCACAGTTCCCCCTTATCAAAACCCCCTAATGACACCCAGCATTCAAGTGTCAATTACCTAATATATAATACCTAGCCCGAATATGGCACGAGGGCCGCGGATGATGACGCGGGTAAGATTCGTCTGGGCGCAGGGCTAGTACCCACTAGGCACACGCCTGCAAATCGGGGGGCTAGCGACTGGGCAACTCGCAGCTAGTGAAAGATACTGATATATTCAATCTAGCTTATTGTATGTCTCGTTACGCACTTTTCCTCGATGAAGCGCTTTAGTACTATATTTTATGCGCCGATGGGGCGGCGTGCCGGAAGCACGTGACGAGATCGTCACACGCTAAGAAGGTCGTTTTATCTATATCAAACACAGGTGCACGCGCCCGAGTCGCTCGGGTCGTGCACCGATGTCGGAGCACCGCATGAAACAACAGAATATTTTGGGGATGATGGCTGGCGGCCTGCTCTGTATACCGCCACTAGTCAGCGCCCAAAACGTCGAACGCGGCAGCGAGCTCGCCGTGACTTGTCTCGGTTGCCACGCTATCGAGGGTTATTACAATGTCTATCCGACCTATCGGGTACCGAAACTGGGTGGTCAAACCGCCAAATACATTGAAAGCGCTTTGCGCGCCTACCGCGACGGACAGCGTGTGCACGACACCATGCATGCGAACGCCGCCGATCTCAGTGACGAAGACATCGCCAATATCGCCGCATTTGTTGCCAATTAGGCGAATTGAGCGCGCTAGCGTCTCTGCTCCGCCTTGTTTGCCAATGGGAATTACTATGACCAAGTGCCGCCAAATTTTACTCTGCTTGCTCTTGCTGAGCGCTAGCATCTGTGTCGCCGAGTCCGAGCAAAGCGACGACACGCAGTTGAGTTTCGAAGATAAATTGAATGCTTGCGCAGCCTGTCACGGGGAACGGGGTGATAAACCCTTAGCCCCCGACTATCCAATCTTGGCCGGGCAACATGCAGATTATCTCGCGAACTCGCTACATAGCTATATTGCCGGACGCCGCGAAAACGCCATCATGAGCGCCCAGATGCAGGCGCTTAATTTAACTGACGAGGATATCGAACGGCTGGCGGCCTATTTCGCGGCCCAGAGCGGCTTGACGACTTTGAAGAGCGACTAGGAATCGCGCTTGCAGCGCACCAACGCTGAGGTTCGCTGAGGGTTTATCGGTGGGCTCGAATAGGGCCAACCGACACTGCCGACACGCCTGGTTTGACGGCACCGGGCTCGCCGCCGCGGCCTATGTCATTCTAATCAGCTTGATGAGCTGGTCGGGGCTCGCAGCGGCACGTGAAGCAATCTCCCCCATCATTGATTTACACGTTCATACCGCGGGTATCGGCGCGGGCGCTAGCGGCTGCTTTATCGCTCCCAGTATGCGAGATAGTTACAAATTCCGCTGGTACCTGCGCGCGTTCGGTACCAATGCAGACGAACTGCAACGTCGCGGTGATGCCATCGTCATGCGCCGCATCGCCCAGGCAATTGAGCAATCAACTGCGGTCGATCAAGCCGTCGTTTTGGCGCTGGACGGAATCATCGATGCTAACGGCGCCTTGGATCGTGAAGCGACGCAGGTCTATGTACCGAACGAGTTTGTGGAGCGCGAAACGGCCCGCTATGAACAGCTACTTTTTGGTGCCAGTGTTAATCCTCATAGAACTGACGCGCTAGCGCGGCTCGAGCAAGCCAAGCGCGGCGGCGCTTTATTGGTAAAGTGGATCCCGGCGCTGATGAATATCGATCCCGCGGATGAGCGTCTCATACCGTTTTATCACAAGCTTATCGAACTCGATCTGCCCTTGTTAACCCACGCAGGGCAGGAAAGATCGTTCGGCCCGCTGAATGATGCGCTAGGCGATCCGGGGCGGCTAGTTTTGCCGTTACGTTTAGGCGTGACGGTGATCGCGGCGCACATCGCGACGACGGGAGAAAGCGATGGCGAGGACAACTTCGAGCGTTTGTTACCGATGTTCAGCCAATATCCGACGCTCTATACCGATATCTCCAGCCTTACGCAGATCAATAAACTCGGTTTTTTGGCGCGCGCTTTACGATATCCGGCGGTGGTTGAACGCATGGTCTACGGCAGCGACTGGCCGCTGCAGTTTTTCCCCTTGGTTTCGCCTTGGTACCAGCTCGGACGCGCGCCGATAGCGACGTTGTGGCAGGTGCGACGGCTGAAAAACCAGTGGGATCGCGATGTCGCGCTCAAACGGGCCATGGGTGTGCCCGAGGCCGTTTTCGCACGCGCCAGGCAATTACTAAACTAAACTGAACATGATGGCAAACTCGCGCTCGCCGTCGGGCCCGCCGGGCTAGACGCCTAAACGGTGTGTTGCGATGCACAATTCAATGCTGATGGGGTATGCACCAGAATTCGGTCACAGTTTCGGACCTTGCTAGATCCCCTAAGCATCGCATCTGCCTATACTTTTAGCCCTGTTCGCCGATACCTACAACGAGCACTGCGGTGGACGGGTAGCCCGAATGACATTTAGTTGGGGCGCGGAGGCCCCTTAAATATAGTGACCATGTTGGATATCTCAGCACTGTTGCGTGCTCAGCTCGAAGAACGCCTGCGTTCTAACTATGCTGAAATGTTCGACGTCGGTGCAGCCGAGACGCTCGAGTTTGCGCTGGCGGCTGCCACGACCGCGCTCGGCCACATCGCGACCTCCAATGCCCTCTACCATAATGTCGAACACACCGTGTATGTCACGATCGTTGGCAGCGAAATTCTCAACGGACGGCAGGCGGTCGCGCACGATGTCAACGAGAAAGATTGGTTGAACGTGATCATTGCTTTGCTGTGTCACGATATCGGCTATGTGAGGGGCATTTGTGCCGGCGATCGCCCCGAGCGCCTCGTCACCGGGTTAGAAAACCAAACTTCCTGGGTGTCCACGGGTGTGAGCGACGCCGCTTTGATGCCCATTCACGTCGATCGCGGCAAACAATTTGTCTACGAATCTTTCGCGGACGTCGCGAGCGTTAACGTGGCTGATGTGCAGGCATGCATAGAGCGAACGCGATTCCCGGTGCCGGGAGAAAACTGGTACCAGCAAAACGACGACTACCCGGGTTTGGTGCGCGCGGCAGATCTGATCGGACAATTGAGCGACCCACGTTATCTCTATAAGCTCACTGCGGTTTTCTATGAGTTTGAAGAGATTGGTTTCAACGACAATACCGGTTACCAAAAACCCGGCGACTTGCTGGAGGCATATCCGAGTTTTTTTGCGCACAACGTCGCGCCTTATATCGACCCTGCCTGCGCGTTTTTGCAGCATTCCGAAACGGGTCGCGAAGTGGTCACAAATCTACAGCGTAACTTAGAAGATTCACAGCGCGCGGACGTTTTCCTGCCAGCCGCGAATCTCGCCTGACGGCATTAAAATCGCGGTGCCCGCCGCCGCTTAGATATCTCAACCCACCGTGCGCCCAAGGCGAGGCCGTGCAACGATATAATGCGGCTTCTCAATCGAGTCTAGTGCGGACATTGCACGAGGAGGGCGGATGATGACGCCGTCGCCGACGCGGTAGCGAACTACACTCGTGCGATTCCATTTGCATCATGGCCTACGACATTGCTGAGTTATGAAAATACCCGTTCTCAACCTATTGAGACCAAACCCGTGAGCGTCTGGTGCAATATCCGAGCTAGGTGGGCTTCGGTAGTGGAAAACGCGCATTCGATCGGTGCGTGCATCTACACCGTCATTACTTGCCTGGCCGTCCTCATGGTGCTACCGCTGAGGGCGAGTGGCCCCGATGCAGCGGCGTTTAGAGTCGACGAAGTAGCTCCGAAGGTGTTTGTGCACCCCGGCACGCACGCTGGGCTCGACCACACGGGGCGCGGCGACAGCGCTAATATTGGTTTCATCGTGGGTGAGCGCTGCATCGCGGTCATCGATAGCGGTGGATCCGTGCGTACTGGGCAACAGCTGTTGACAGCGATAAGGGCGCATAGCGCCAAGCCTATCTGCTACGTAATAAATACCCATGTGCATTTCGATCACGTGCTCGGCAACGCTGCTTTTGCGGATACCGGGGCGACGTTCGTCGGACACGCAGAATTGGCCCCCGCGCTGGCTGCGAGCCGCACGTTTTTTCTCGAGCGTTTCGCGGCCGAGTTAAGCACGGCACCGCCGGGGCAGGAGTTGGTCCTGCCGAGCAAGATGATCGAGGATGAGGCGTTATTAGATTTGGGTGGGCGGCAACTGCGTTTGACGGCGCAGCCGCGCTCGCATTCCAGTAGCGACTTAACCGTCCTTGACGAGCGCACTGGGACGCTGTGGACGGGGGACTTATTGTTTATTGAGCGTTTGCCGGTGGTCGACGGCAGCGTGCGCGGTTGGCTCGCGGTGCTGAGAACGCTCGAACAAGTCCCGGCAAAACGCGTCGTTCCGGGTCACGGTCCCAGCAGCGTGGCTTGGCCGCAAGCGTCGCGTGGCCAGAGCGATTATCTAGAAGCTTTATTGATCACGGCACGGCACGCGGTCGCGGCCGGTCAGTTTCTCGAAGACTTCGAAGCTCAGGCGGCTGCACATGTACCGCCGGGGTGGGTAGTAGCGGAGCCCCACGCCCGCAATGCGAGTCGCGCCTATCGCGAAGTCGAATGGGAATAATTGGAATATGAATAGGGCGGAGAGCGTCTCCCCGCAACCGTTTCTAAAGTGGCCAGGGGGTAAGCGGCAGTTGTTGCCGGAGTTACTCTCGATCGTTGATTCGTTGCAGGACATTAGTCGCTACCACGAACCGTTTCTAGGTGGTGGGGCACTGTTTTTTGCCTTGACGCAGGCCAGGAGGTTATCGAAAAACACCCATTTAGCGGACATCAATCCCAATTTAATGGATGCTTATATCGGAGTGCGTGATGAAGTTGAGTCGGTCATCGAACAGCTACTAAAGCATAAGCAGAAGCACTGTGAAAAGTATTTCTATAAAGTACGCACGCAGCGGCCAAGAAAGCTCGCTAATCGTGCGGCGAGAATCATTTATTTAAATCGAACTTGTTTTAACGGCTTGTATCGCGAAAATAGCAAAGGACAATTCAACGCGCCGTTGGGTCGCTATAAAAATCCGCGTATTTGTGATGCGGACAATCTGCGCGCCTGCGCGCAGGCACTCAAGGCCACGCGTCTTGCGGTGAAGAGTTTCGAGGCGAGCGTGCGACTAGCGAAACCAGGCGATCTGGTCTATTTCGATCCACCCTATGCCCCGGTCTCCAAGACAGCGGATTTCACGGCTTATGCTAAAGGGGGGTTCAGCGCCGTCGACCAAGCAAAGCTTGCGGAAGTTTTTGCTGCTCTCGCGGCGCGTGGCGTTCATGCCATGCTTTCTAACTCCCTCACGAACATGACCGCGAACCTGTACAAAGATTTCCATATTTACCGCGTCTACGCGACGCGTCGCATCAATAGCAAAGCCGACCGTCGTGGCAAGGTCCCGGAAGTGTTGGTTACGAGTTTTGCGGTCAGTAATCGGCGTCAGTCGTAGCGGCATTGTGGCGGTCGCTAGTGAGCGTATGCGCCGATTCAAGCCACGCTAATTCGTCCGCGCGCCGGTATTTAGTCAAATGGTACGTCTTGGCTGCGACATAAAAATCGCATCAGCGGCGTGGCTGCCGCATAATTTTCATAAACAAATTTCACTAAGTCCGGCCGTTGCGGCATGGCAGGATCGACGCTCTGGATGGCGATGAAATCCTTGCGCTTTAAATCCTCGATATCCGGATGATCGGTGGTCATACCTCGTGGCGGACGTTTTAAGCTCTCTCCACCGAAGCGAAAACGTCGCTTAAACGATGTTGTTTGCGTCGCCGCGTGCCAGGCTGGGGCACGTTCGAGGATCGCCTCGCGGATCTTTTGGAGACTCGCGTTGTCTGGATGCCAGATGCCCGCGCCTAAGAAACATTCGTCTAGACCGATGTGCAAATAATAACCGGGCGCGTGCGCGTCGGCGCGCTTGAAGTGGCGAAAGTGGATCCCGATGTTGGTTTTATAGGGGCTTTTGTTATGGCTGAAGCGGACATCACGGTAGATGCGAAACATCGACCCACCAACGCGCTTCGGAATGGCGAGAAAATGGGGTGATAAACGCCGCAACGGGGCCTCGAATGCAACGATAAAATCTAGCGCCGGCGCGACGATAAAATCCTCGTAACGCTGTTTGTTGGCGGCAAACCATTCGCGGTTGTTATTGCGTGATAACGCTGACAAAAACTCGAACGTAGCCGGTGGAAAACCTTTAAATGCGGACGCCGATGCATAAGTAAAAGGTGATTTCTTGCCCACGTCAATTTCTCCCTACGGTTGCGGAATCGGCAAATAGGATCGCGCGATGTCATGAAAACGCGCAACCTCACTCGCGATCCAGTTGTCATCATGCCCCAACACGTTTGCCATGATATGCGCCACCTTTTTAGCCGAGCGGAGACATGCGGCCGCGTCGAGCAACAGCGCACGGGTGCGGCGTGCCAGGACGTCGTCTAGTGTACTAGCCATTTCATGGCGGCATGACCACACGCAGTGGCCCACCGTATAGGGCAGGCCGGGTATCAACGCTTCCTTCATCGCGGAGTCGTGTGCGAGCAGACTGTGGTAGTCGACGTCATCGCCACGAGCGATTTTTAGGCTCTCGAGGATCGGCGTCGCTTGTGCCGCTCCGTTGCCACCGTGATGCGTTGTTTTACCGACGAGCCGCATGCAGTCGCGCGCCATGTGGCGGAACGTAGTCCATTTCCCTCCGGTAATATAAATATGTCCTGCTTCTAGTTCGTGCACGGCATGTTCGCGTGAGACCGATGCGGTACCGTTGGCGTTTGGTATCGTCTCCGCTGCTAAGGGGCGTACACCGGCGAAGACAGACAGGCAATCACTGCGGGTCGGCGCGTGCGTCAGGAAATCTCGGCACACGGTGAGTATTTGATCGATTTCACTTTCTTGGGGGCGCGGGTGATCGGTGACCTCGCTTATTGGGGTGTCGGTGGTCCCAACCAATACCCGCTGCTGCCATGGGATCGCGAACATTACACGGCCATCGGGTGTTTTCGGAAATAGGACCGCGTCTGTGCCGGGTAAGAAGCGTGGCGGTAGAACGAGATGTGCACCTTGGCTGAGCATCACGTAGCGGCGCTGTTTGGCCCCGGTGTCCAAGGCGGCCGCATAGGGACCGGTCGCGTTAACGACAGTTGTTGCTTTTATTTCAAATTCGTGTCGCCGCAAGTGGTCGTAAACCGCGATCCCGCATACACGTCCATGACGATCTCTGCGAAGCGTCTGCGCTTCGCAATCGTTAATTGCGAGCGCGCCGTGCTGACATGCAGTGACCAGGGTATCCATGAGCAAGCGCGCGTCGTCGAACTGAGCGTCGGTATAACATAAGGCACCGCGGAGTTTTTCTGTATTTAGATTTGGCAGCGCCACGCGTAGTTCGTCACAACTCAGCGATTCGGTGGCGGTGAGTCCGGTATCTTGTGCGAGCCAATCATAGAGTCTCAAACCGATACCGAATTTGAGTTTCTCCCAGCCCGAAGACAACGGTACGACGAAACGTTGTGGCCATACTGCGTGTGGCGCATCGTGCAATAAAGCTTTGCGTTCCCCGAGCGCTTCGCGAACTAATGAAATTTGGCCTTGGGCAAGATAACGAATACCACCGTGAATAAGCTTGGTACTGCGGCTTGAGGTGCCAATACCGAAATCACGACGCTCGACCAAGACGGTATTGAAGCCGCAACGCTGGGCCTCCAATGCAATGCCCGCCCCGGTAGCACCGCCGCCTACGATGCAAAGATCGAACGGATCTCGGCGTTGCTCGAGCAGGTCTAGAAACTCGTTACGGTTCACGACCACTCAGTGCCCATGCGCCCGCACGTTTGACCGCTGCGTGCCACGTGGTGATCAAAGTTTCGATACGCGCGCGGTCAGCTTGCGGTGAAAATGCCCCGGTGGTCTCAGATAGCGGTGCTAAAGCGCTTCGTGATGGCCACAACTTGGCACCGAGTCCAGCGAGTGCGGCAGCGCCGATGGCGGTAACCTCGAGTTGAGGTGGTCGTGCAAGCGGGATGTTGAGAACGTCGGATTGGATTTGCATCAACAAATCATTAGCACTGGCGCCGCCGTCGACCCGGAGTCGCGCGACGTTGTTGGCGCCATCGCGGTGCATCGCGTCGATCACGTCGCCGACTTGCAAAGCGATGCTTTCCAACGCGGCCCGGGCGATGTGGCCGGTGTTCGTACCGCGCGTAAGACCGATCATTAAACCGCGGGCATTCGGATCCCAGTACGGCGCACCCAAGCCCGTGAATGCTGGCACAATGACCAGGCCTTCGCTACTCGGCACGCTTGCGGCGAGCGCCTCTATAGCAGCAGCCTTATCGATGATCCCGAGTCCGTCGCGTAACCATTGGATCAATGCGCCACCGACAAACACGCTTCCTTCTAAAGCATATTCCCGCTGTCCGTCGATCGACCACGCGATCGTGCTCAGTAATCTCGATTGCGAGGGAATAACTGTCGCCCCCGTGTGCATCAAAATGAAGCAGCCCGTGCCATAGGTACATTTTGCCGCGCCGGCCGACCAACAAGCCTGACCGAACAAGGCGGCATGCTGATCGCCGGCAATGCCCGTGATGGGGATCGGGTGCTCACCAAAAGCTCGCGTCGTCGCAATGGGGCCACAGGAATCGACAACTCGCGGTAACAAGGCGCGTGGGATGTCCCATAGGGCGAGCAAGTCGTCGTCCCATTGGCCGCTGTGAATGTTTAACAACATCGTCCGTGACGCATTACTAGCGTCGATGACATGCTGGGTACCGTTCGTCAACTGCCATACCAGCCAGCTGTCTACCGTGCCGCAGGCGAGTCGGCCAGCGCGCGCGGCAGCCAGCGCGCCGTCACAATGATCTAGCAGCCAGCGGATTTTGCTCGCCGAAAAATACGGATCGAGCAATAAGCCGGTACGGCTTTGAACCAGCGTCTCTAGGCCTCGTTCTTTGTGGTGCTCACACAGTTCGGCAGTGCGCCGGTCTTGCCATACAAGCGCATTGTGAATCGGCGTGCCTGTCGCGCGGTCCCAGATAAGCACAGTCTCGCGTTGATTGGTGATACCGATCCCGGCGATGTCCTTGCCCGTGATCCCAGCAGTACGAATCGCTTCCCGGGCGGTCGCAAATTGCGTTTCCCATAGATCGCTTGGATCGTGTTCCACCCAGCCGGGACGGGGGAAATGCTGGGCAAATTCTGTTTGCGACTGGGCGCACGCGCGCAACCGCCGGTCAAAAATTATGGCACGCGAGCTCGTCGTGCCTTGGTCAAGTGCGAGTACGTAAGACATGGGTGCTTAATCTTTGCATGTTCGTGATTCATCTTGCCACGATCATCGCATAGTCTCATCGAGGAACGCGCGCGCGCGCGCGGGGTGATCGGTGAAAATGGCGTCAACCCCGAGGCGCAGACATTCAGCCATCGTCGCGGTGTCGTTGACGGTGTACACATAAGCGCGCAGACCTTGGGCATGAACACGGTCGACGAGCTTTGCGGTGAGGTGGCGACGAGCGAGGTGCAATGAGTAAGCTCGGCAAGCGAGGGCGCGCGCCAACGCATCGAATGGTGCTTCTTTGAATAGCACGCCGAGGCGCCAAGGTCCCGCGTAGGTGGCGAGTCGAAAAGTCTGCTCGACATCGAAGGAGGAGAGCAAAAATTTACCGGCCCACCTAGGCGAGCGCGCCAAGACTGTGCGCAGCATGGCGATCACCTGGCCGTCAACGTGCGGGTCTTTTAGCTCGAGATTAACAGTCGCAGTGGCGTCGATTAATAGCAGCGCTTCCGCTAACAAAGGAATGCGCTCGCCGTGGCCGGCGTCTAGGTCGCGTAACTGGGTGAGGGAAAGATCGTGCAAGCGACCGTGGCCGTTGGTGACACGCTCCAGGGTATCGTCGTGAAAGATAATTAATTCATCTTGTCGAATTCTTACATCAAACTCGATGCCGTCGGCGTGGGCAGCCAGTGCCGCGGCAAATGCTGCGAGAGTATTCTCTGGTTGTATGGCTGATGCGCCTCGGTGAGCGATAATTTGCATAGTGGTGATAACTAAACCCAGTGCGCTTATTGCGGCGAGATTGTCAAGGAAGCGTATTAAAAATCTTCGAATATATTTAAGGTGGTTTCTAATTTCTGCGTCGAAGCATATAAGCACTAATCTATTTAGGCGATGGTTAGCCTTGTTAACATCCTTAGACTAGGCGCCGCAAAGCAATGGGGCCTGAGCCGCTCACCGCAAGCCTGGCCTGTTAGGGGTCTCACCCAAGCCGGTCAACGCGACGCGGCACGGCAGTTTAGGATGCTTTGCACGCAAGAAATTGCGGACCAGCATACGGCGACGACATTGTTTGGTTGCACCGCGACCAATAAGCCAATGTAACAACGCGCTCGCGCTGGAGACCCTATTGTACTGCCTGACCTTTGCGCCCGGTTTTGCCGGGCGCATTTTTTTCGCTATTTTAACCGCCCCACCAAACGTCGATCCGGCCGCAGCGGGCGGCTTTCTTGCCCCTATTACCTTAAGCTGAACGCCAATCTGGTCGATAAATTTCTCGGTCGTACCTGCTTTGAGAATGAGAATTACCCGATGACCGAAAAAGCTGTCGTGGTCAAGTCGCCGCTAGAACCCAGTTGGTCAGCGCTGCCGCAGTCCCGGCGCTGGTTGGTGTATTTCGGCCTGGCAAGCACCGCGGCGGTTTGCGTCGGGGGCGCCGGCTGGTTTTACGCGCAGCATTTGCTATGGCCGTTGTGGTTTGCGATCACGGTGGCCGCGGTGAGAATGCAGGCTAAGCAGTGGCACCACGTGCCCTCAGGGCACCCAGGTCTTGCGCTCGTTGCGTTTGTTGGTTTCTGTTGGGGGCTACCGATCGCCGTGGTATCGATATTCCCGCAAGCACTCGTTGCAGGGTGGTTGAGTCTCATTTCGATAGCCAGTTTGTCCTTGATCATGGCGACGACGATGGGCGCACGGCCTCAGGCGATACGGGTGTTTGGCGGCGCGGCTTGTCTAGCGGCGATACTAGCCATGCTTTTTTCTGCGACCTTATCGACCACTGCGGCAGGGGCGGCCTTAGTCCTCGCTAACGGTTTGGTGTTTGCAGCCGTGCTTGTGGCGGCCGACGGCTTACAGCGTCGCGACGACGACATCGAGCAACTACGGAAGACGAGTCAAGATTTGCTCGACGAAGAACGTCGGGTGCGCGAGGAAATAACATTCTTGCAGCAGGAAATCAAAAATCGCCAACATAGCGAAGCTCAAATCGCCGATGCGCTGGACGCGACCTCGGCCAAACTCGCGCTCGCCAAAGGTCGGGCCGAATCGTTGACGTCGATGCTCGATAAAATCATGCCGTTCGAAAGCGAGTCCGGACTGCTCAATGCTGAGAAATTTCAAGTAGTACTGGAGCGGGAATGGTCGCGAATGCAACGTCAAGAATTACCTCTCACGTTATTGACGATGGAGCTTGACCATTTCGACGAATATCGGAGCGCGAATGGCGAGTCAAACTATGAGGTCGCGTTGCGGCGGATGGGGGAAGTCCTCAAACGGCTCGGGACGCGACCCGGCGATGTCGCCGCACGGCTCGCTAAGAATCGCTTCGCAGTGCTTTTGCCGGAAGCTGATTTTGAAAGCGCTGACCGCTTGGCTGAAACTCTCCGTGCGCAGGTCCGACGTTTGAAATTACTCAACAAGCATTTCGATCCACCGGCGACGGTTACTGCTAGCTGCGGGATCGCAACGGTAATTCCAAACCTCGATACGCCACCAGACGAGTTGTTGACGCGCTGCGAATCGGCAGTCTACGAGGCGGCTTTTCAAGGAGGCGATCGCTGCGTGCGCTTTCGGACGTTGCCGAGTTTTCGCTTAGAGAAATGGAATATCGATGCCGATGGCCTGTTATGCGTTGAATCTTTGACGAACAAACTCGCTACCTGGGGTTACAACGCTACCCAGCACGCTTGCAAACCCGGTGAATCGATGCGCGGACGCCGGACGCCGGTTGATATGGTAAAAGCGGTGATAGAAGGCAAGCTGCGGGTGCTAATCGAAGGCGACGAGAAGGTGCTCGGCCCCGGGGATTGCCTGTTTATCCCTAAAGGTACGGTTATCGGTGCCGAGGGCGTTAGTGAGACACCCGTCGTTTACTTGCAGGCGACGCGTCTGTAGCCGTACACCACGCCTTACTCATTTCAGTTCCGCCGGGCTTTTCCCCGATCGCGACGCCGTGTTGTTGGCAAAGCTGTCAGTTGCGCCCGCCATCGCGGCTCTTTATGCTCATACGCTTTGCACATCTCGTGAGGGCGTATTGTGGGCGCAAATCGCAACGACGATTTAACCGTAGCCGAGCTTAAGGCCCAGGCGCGTAGCGTGCCGAAGGGACACTTGTTTGAAGATTTCACGGTCGGTGCGGTGTTCGAACACCATTGGGGGCGCACCATCACCCAAGCCGAAAACGCCATATTCTCGACGCTCACGCTGCACTTCAATCCCCATTATTTTGATCTCACTCACGCCCGCGCCCACGGTCATCGTGACACTCTGATAAACTCGTTGCTGGTGTTCAACACCGTGTTCGGTCTAAGCGTGGAAGATCTAAGCGAGGCGGGCATGGGACCGTTCCTCGGGGTCGATGCGCTTAATTATCACTCACCGGTTTATGTAGGCAGCACCTTGCGCGCGCGTAGCACCGTGGTTGAACGTCGGGAGACAAAAAAGCGCCCTAATTTTGGTATCGTCACCTGGCGAACGGAGGGCTTCATCGAAGACGATGCCTGTGTAATCGACTTCCAACGCTCCAACCTCGTTCAGCGTAGCGCTGAGAACGCATAATCGTTATGGAGGTATCGATGTGAGCGAACAGTCCTACATCACCGAGGAGCGCCGCATGATTATCGATGCGGCAAAGGAATTTACGCGCAATGAGGTTTTGCCGGTCGCGAACGAACTCGATCCGGTTGAAGGCGAAATTCCAATGAGCCTCAGGGAAAAACTCGCCGAGATGGGTTATTTTGGGATCCGGATCCCCGAGCAATACGGCGGTAGTGGGCTTGGGTGTTTTGAATATTGCCTCGTCACCGAGCAACTTGCACGCGGCTGGATGAGCGTCGCGAGCTTGATAGCTCGCGGTAACGGTACTCTCACGAATGATTTATTGTCGCTCGCGCAAAAGGAACAGGTGCTGCCGCGGGTAGTTGCGGGGGAATACTTGGGTGCGATGTCCTTGTCCGAGCCGGATACCGGTTCGGATCTCGCTTCGATATCTTGTCGCGCCGTTCGCGAAGGCGATCAATGGATCATTAACGGCAACAAATACTGGTGTACGTTTGCCGACGGCGCCGATTACATTGCGCTGTTTGCGCGCACATCTCCTTCTCCGGATGAAAGCAGGCGCCACCTCGGTATCAGCGCTTTCATCATCGATAAGCCACGCGGCGAACTTCCACCCGGCATTGGCGCCTCGGTGATCCCGAAGATCGGTTATTTCGGCTGGAAAACATGGGAACTTGCTTTCGATGATTTCCGAGTTCCTTACGGGGCGTTGATCGGGGAAGAGGGCAAAGCTTTTTACGCCTTGGCAAAAGGTCTCGACGAAGCGCGCGCGCATACGGCGGCCCGCTCGATCGGTCTCGCCCAAGGCGCGTTAGATGATGCGATCGCTTATGCTCAGGAACGCCAGCAATTTGGCCAACCGATCGCGGCGTTTCAAGATCTGCGCTTCAAAATCGCGCGCATGGCGACCGACATCGAGGCCGCGCGACAGCTACTTTATTTTGTGTGTGACAAAATCGACTCCGGCGCGCGCTGTGATAAAGAGGCCTCGATGGTCAAATATTTCGCGAGCGAGATGTCGGAGCGCGTAACTTCAGATGCTTTGCAGATTCTCGGTGGGGCTGGGTACACGAAATTACATGCTGTCGAGCGCTATTGGCGCGATGCTCGTTTGACAAAAATATTCGAGGGGACTTCCGAAATCCAGTTGCGCATCATCTCTGATAACTTACTCGGTCGAGAGGGTCGCTGAACGTGGCATCGACTTACAACGGTCCCTTTTTCTTCGAGGATTTTATCGTCGGTGAAATCCTGTGCCATCACCGTGGCAAGACCTTGACCGAGATGGACCAGGTGTTGATCACAAATTTGGTCATGAATACGGCTGCGGCGCACTTCGACGAACAGCTCATGGTCGATCATATGTTCGGCCAACGCGTTGCCTTCGGCGGCGTCACGATTTCTTTAGTCATTGGTCTTGCGGCGCAAGATACCGCGGAGAATGCGCTAGCAGAGTTGGGGCTCGATAATATTCGCCTCAAACACCCCGTTTTTCACGGCGATACTTTGTACGCTTACTCGCGAGTGGTAGGGCTCGAGGAGCGCGTGCAAGAGCACGCCGGGGTCGTAACTTTCCACCACTGGGGCCTCAATCAAGACGATGAAATTGTGTTCGAAGGTGATCGTCGTGTGCTGATCAAAAAACGCAGCTACGCGACTGTCGCATGAGTCCGGAAGCGCTAGCCGGGGTTCTCGACGGCGTAGTAGTTCTCGATTTAACGCAGATGCTCGCCGGTCCATTCGTGACGATGTTGCTCGCGGATCACGGTGCGGATGTGATCAAAATCGAGCCACCACAGGGGGACTTAACCCGTGAGCTCGGTCCGTTTTTTGCCAGCGATACCGCGAAACAACATAGCGGCTATTTTCACAGCATCAATCGCAATAAACGCGGTATCGTCTTAGATCTGAAATCCGCGCAGGATAAAAACATTTTCCTCAAACTCGTCCGCGAGGCGGACGTGGTGGTCGAAAACTATCGCGTCGGCGTGATGGAGCGGCTCGGCTTGCCTTACGAGGTTTTGCGCACCGTGAACCCGCGCTTAGTGTACGCGACGGTACGTGGCTTCGGTGATCCACGTACGGGTGAAAGTCCTTATGCGGAGTGGCCAGCCTTCGATATCGTAGCCCAGGCGATGGGTGGTTTCATGAGCATTACCGGGCCCGAGACTCCGATGAAAGCGGGGCCCGGTATCGGCGACATCGTTCCCGCAATCTTTTGCGCCTTTGGCATCGTTGCTGCAGTTAGGCATGCGGAGCGCTCTGGGGTCGGGCAATTGGTTGATGTCGCAATGTACGATGCTATGCTCGCGATTTGTGAGCGCATCGTCTACCAATATTCGATCGCCGGGGTCATCCCGACCCCCAGTGGCAATGACCATCCTTTGCTGTGCCCGTTTTCCGTCTACCCGGCGCGTGATGGCTGGGTCGCTATCGCCTGCCCAGTGGATTCGCATTGGCTTGTACTTAGTCGCGCGGCTGGGCGGGATGATCTTGCGAATGACGCGCGTTTCGCGACCAACGCGGGGCGTGTAACCTATGCTGTCGAAGTCAACGCCGCGATTAGCGCCTGGACCACGACGTTGACTAAACAAGAACTCGCCGCGGTGCTAGGGGGACGCGTGCCTTTTGGTCCGATCAACAATGTGGCTGATATCATGATTGATCCGCACACCCATGAACGCGCCGCGGTCAGTCAGGTGGAGATCGCGACGCTGGGCGAAGAACTTGCCTTAGTGAACACGCCGGTGAAATTTTCACTCACACCAGGCGGTATCACGACACCTGGTCCGGCACTTGGGGCGCATACGCGAGAAGTATTTGCGCAATTTGGAATCGACAATTAACCTCTAAGGGCAACGTAGGCCCACTGATTATGGAGACGCACCTTGAGTGCCGTCCAACTGAGGATTCTAGCTTGAATGCAGTGAAAACCCCCAAACGCCTGCGTCGCGTCGAGCTCGCAGTTCCCGGCAGCAGCGAGAAAATGATGCAAAAAGCGGCAGATATGGACGTCGATTTTGCATTTCTTGATCTCGAAGATGCCGTTGCGTCGGCCGAAAAAGTTGCGGCGCGATCTAAAGTGGTCGCCGCATTGAATGAACTCGAATGGGGACGCACGGTGCGCGCCGTGCGCATCAATGATCTTGAAACCCACCTTGCCTACGAAGACATTATCGACGTTGTCGAACGTGCACGCGAGAACCTCGACGTTATTATTATTCCGAAAGTTCGCAGTGCTTTCGACGTGCAGTGGGTCGCGACTTTGCTAGACCAGATCGAGGCAAAGTTAGGTATGAGCAAAGCAATCGGTCTGGAAGTTTTGATCGAAGAGGTCGAGGCGATGGCGCGAGTTGAAGAAATCGCGGGCGCGTCTCGAAGGTTGGAAGCCTTGATTTTCGGCGTTGGAGATTATTCTGCCGCACAGGGAATTAGTCCCGATGTTTTCAAGGAATCGCATGATTATCCTGGTGATGTATGGCACTACGGACGCAATAAGATCACCATTGCTGCGCGCATGCACGGTATCGACGCGATCGATGGGCCGTTCCCAAATTTTCGTGACCAGGATGGGTTTACCCGTGAGTGTGGGCGTGCCCTGTTTTTGGGTTGTGTCGGCAAGTGGGCGATTCATCCCTCCCAAGTGGCCTTGGCGCAACACGCTTTTACCCCCGATGCGGAAGAAGTTGCGCGTGCGCGCAAATATAATGCCGCCTACCTGGACGCCGTTGCTGCAGGTAAAGGTGCGGCGCAAGTGGATGGGTTTATGGTTGACGCAGCGACTATGCGGGTTTTCAACAAAGTCCTCGAATTGGCGGATCGGATCGGTATGTAAGGTGGACGTTTGCAGCTGCAAACGCGGCGGTGAGAGGAGCGACGATGAGATTAGGCGTGATGAGTTTCAACACCGAATACAGCATTCGTGCGGACGAATTAGCGGTCGCTGCGGAAGAACGTGGTTTCGAGTCGGTATGGTTTCCTGAGCACACCCATATCCCTGCTAGTCGTGAGACGCCGTGGCCGGGCGATGGCCCGTTGCCAAAAGAATACGTGCATATGGGTGATCCTTTCGTCAGCGCCGCGGCTGCAGCGGCAGTGACGTCGCGCATTAAACTCGGTACGGGGGTTTGTTTGGTTCCTCAGCACGACCCGATCGCATTGGCTAAAACCGTCGCAACAGTCGACCGGCTTTCTGATGGACGCTTTTTATTTGGTGTCGGCGCGGGCTGGAATCGTGAGGAAATGGAAAATCACGGTACGTCGTATAAAGAGCGTTGGAAGGTTTTAGAGGAACGCGTGCGCGCCATGAAAGTACTGTGGACAGAAGAAGAAGGTTCTTTTCACGGTAACTACGTTAATTTTGACCGCATTTGGTCCTATCCCAAACCCGTGCAGCAACCCCATCCGCCGGTAATCTTAGGTACGTTTGCGTCGCGTTGGGGGCGTCAAAGGGTGGCGGACTTCGGCGACGGCTGGATACCGATCGATCTATTCCACGGCGATTTGGAAGGTGACATCGCGGACCTCCGCGCGCGGTTGCGAGAAAAAGGGCGTGATCCGGACACGGTATCGATCTCTATGTTTGATGTCTTTGAAACGCCCGAGGAGGATTTGCAACGTTTTGCTGATCTCGGTTGCATCGAACGTGCAATCCCACGTTGCCCAACGGAGGATAAAGAGACCGTATTGCGATGGCTGGACCGCTACGCTGAGATCGGTGAGCGGCTCGGCGCGCTGTAGCCACGGGTACACCGCGCTTGGCGCACCGTCTCGCGCCGGCGTCTAGACGACGCCATAGGCGAGCATGGCATCCGCCACTTTGACGAAGCCTGCGATATTGGCACCGCGCACGTAGTCGATGTGTTGGCTGCCTACGCTGCCACCATATTCGACGCAACGATCATGAATGCCCTGCATGATATCGACGAGCAATTGCTGCAGCTCTTCTTCTTGCCACGAAATGCGCGCCGAGTTTTGACTCATTTCTAGGCCGGATACGGCTACGCCGCCGGCGTTTGCTGCTTTGCCGGGGGCGTAGAGGATCTCGGCGTCCTTAAACACATGCATTCCATCAAGCGTGGTCGGCATGTTCGCGCCTTCAGATACACCGATGCAGCCATTTTTTACTAACTTCGCTGCCGCCTCGCCGTCTAACTCATTTTGCGTTGCGCAGGGTAGCGCCAAGTCGCAGGAAACGTTCCAGGGTCGTTCGCCGGCGTGAAAGCTGGCGCCGTTAAATTCATCTACGTACGCGGCGATGCGACCACGTTGCACCGTTTTCAGTCGTTTCACCCAAGCGAGCTTATCGCCATCAATGCCACTCGGGTCATAGATGTAACCGTCCGAGTCGGATAGGGTCAACACGGTACCGCCGAGCTCCGTAACTTTCTCCGCTGCGTGCAAGGCCACGTTACCGGAACCCGATACCAGGCAGCGTTTGCCGTGCACTGAGTCGCCGACCCGCTTTAGCATGTTTTGCAGGAAATATACGGCGCCATAGCCGGTAGCCTCCATGCGTATCACGCTGCCGCCATACTCCAAGCCTTTACCAGTCAGCACACCAGTAAATTGGTTAGTGATGCGCTTATATTGGCCAAACATGTAGCCAATTTCCCTCCCACCGACGCCGATATCTCCAGCGGGCACGTCGATGTCGGCGCCCAAGTGTCGATACAGTTCGGTCATAAATGACTGACAGAAACGCATTACCTCGTGGTCAGATTTGCCGTGTGGATTAAAATTAGCGCCGCCCTTGCCGCCACCCATGGGTAGACCAGTAAGGCTGTTCTTGAATGTTTGCTCGAAGGCTAAGAACTTGAGTACGCTCTCGGTAACGTCGCGGTGAAAACGGATACCGCCTTTGTACGGTCCGATGGCGTTGTTGTTCTGTACTCGCCAGCCTCGCTGCACACGGATGTTCCCATTGTCATCTTCCCAGCAGACGCGAAAACTCACAACGCGATCGGGTTCGGCTATACGGCGCAGGATCTGATACTCGTGGTAGGCTTCTTTATCTTGGATGAACTCGAAGATATCCTTTGCTACTTCTTGCACTGCCTGCACGAACTCCGGTTGCCCGGGATTTCGGCGTTGCACGCCGGACATAAACTGTTCGAAGTCGACATGATCCGATATGGCCATAATTACTCCCCGCTTTCAGAGGTTAGGCTGGTTGGCGTCGTCGCCTAACGCCTCACTGTGCAATGTTCGGGCGGTATTCACTTCGCGCCGCGACAGCATTACCATCGGAGGTCAAATCCCGTCGCCCCCAAGTGGTCTCGCGCGACACGCTGGGCTGCTATCGCCCCTCGAGTTTACTCTGGCGTGCAAACCAATCGCTGAGAATTTTTGCGCCTACGGCATCGCCCCAGACATTTACCGTGGTACGAACCATATCTAGGATCCTGTCAACGCCTATGATCAAGCCGATCGCCATCATCGGGATTATCGCGGTGTTGGGATCGATGCTTTGCAGGCTTTGATTGACCGCAGCGATAACAATCACCATTGTGACCAGGCCCGCACTCGGTACCGAAGCGGCCCCAATTGCCGCCAAGGTGGCCGTGATAGCGACCAAGATATACTCGGCGAGCCCAAGCTCTATGCCGAATGCCTGGGCCATGAAAACGACCGCTGCCGCCTCGTAGAGCGCCGTTCCATCCATGTTAATCGTTGCACCTAGCGGCAGGACCAAGCCCGCGACGCGAGCTTGCACGCCCCCTTCTGTGATCGCTGTTTCCATGGTCACGGGGAGTGTGGCGGCGGATGAATCTGTGCCAAAAGCGGTTAGTAGCGCGGGTCTCATTCTGAGCAGAAACGCAAACGGATTTGTTCTCGTAAGCGCAAAAAAGATCGCCGGAAGAACTACGAGACCGTGGATTAGCAGGCCACCCACTACGGTGATCATATAGACACCGACCGCGGAAGAAAACACACCCATGCCGATTCTTGCAACCGACCACGCTAGCAGGCAAAAGACTCCGATTGGCGCAATCCAAAGTACAACTTCCACCATGCGGAAAATGACTTCGTAAAGCGACCGAAAAAAGGTTACCAATGCGCCAGTTTTTCCTTCGACCAAGGTGATGACAGCGGCAAAAAACAACGAGAAAGTAATAACCGAAAGCGTGTTTCCCTGAGCCATAGCGGAGAACAGGTTCTCCGGAATAAGCATCGCGACAAGATTCTTGAAGACGCCAATGAGACCACCGGCGGCGTTTTTCGTGACGCTTTCATTTTCAAATGTGGGCGAGATCTGCTGTGTATCAAAACCTGCTCCAGGCGCAATCGCGGCGACGAGCAGCAAACCAAGCGACACGGCAAGGAGCATCGTGGAAACATAGTAGACTAGTGCCCAACCGCCGAGGCGACCGAGCTTTCTTACGTCGCCAACACTAGTTACTGCGACGATCACGCTTATCATAACGAGCGGCAAGACCAACATCTTGAGCAGTGCCATGAAAATGCTAAAACCGATAAAGTCGAAAAGCTGCAGGTAAAATGCGGCGGCGTGTTCTGCTATAGGTTTGCTCGCATTCCAAGTGGGGTCGTAGAGGAATTGTCCGACAACCGCGCCGGCGATAATCCCGAAAAGGATCCAGGTAGTGACCTTGGCTGCCCCCTGAGATTTTGCTTCTTGTGTTGACATGCGCGGAAAACCTTTAACCAAGGATGAAGTGAATTTCAGCTTGTATTACGTGCGTACAGCAAGCGCTGGCACAAGTAAAGTTCTGTGTGCGCGAGTAAAATAGACGTTACCTAACGCCGTAAATAGAAGTACCGTGCACACCTGTCGACTTATCAGGGCCAATGTTGGGGCAGCATCAATGTGGGGATAGGGTAGCGTTTCAGGCGGGCGCTTGTGGGGATCTGCTAGTGATCGTTTTGCGCAGCGGCCAAACGGTCGCGAATGCGTTGTCGGGCAGCGCCGTCCATGCTGATCTCGTTGGCTTCATCGGATGCATCGAAATGTTGCGTGATGCGCCGAAGCGTCCCTAGTTGAGATTTGTATGCACGGCAAGGCCGGCAAAGTGCACGATGCAGTGACAAAGCTAAGCGTTCGCCGAGACTTAAGCGTCGATCCAGTTCGATGGACGCTAATTGAGCAGCTCGTTTGCAGCTATACATTGTCCAAGCCTCCAGAGTAACTTCGCGCGCAGCCTTTAAGTGGTAATTACGGCTGTTGCCAAGCCTGTTGCAAACATGTTCGTAGGCGCTCGCGCGCCCGCGACATCATAACCCACAAATTGTTTGGACTCGAAATACGCAAGGTTTCGAGCAACTCTTTTGCTTCGATACCCTCGATTTCCCGCAATACGAACAGGGTACGCAGTTTATCGGGAAGTGCGTCGACGCACTGTCGTAGTTGCTGACGGATATCGGCGTGTTCGAGCAGCGAGCTCGGATCACTCCATTCATGTGGCGCATTCACCCAATGATCATCTGGGCCAAACTTAGCGTCCCAAATCGCGTTTTCAGTTTGATCTGGAGCGTAAGTTACTTCACGGCCGGCGCGGCGCAAATGGTCGAGAGTTTTATGCTTTAAGATCCCGATCAACCACGTTCGTTCACTGGAAGCGCCACGAAACTTAGCTGCGCCTTTAAACGCCGATAGCAATGTTTCCTGCACTAAGTCTTCCGCAGTTGCGACGTTGGACACCCGACCAAGAGCGTAGCGATAAAGCACGTCCCCATGCTCATCGAGCCAACGCTCGGGGTCTGCTGTGATCGGCGATTCGGCGTTAGGACCGTCGTTACTCAACCAAGCTCTCAGCCGCACAATCGGATGTTTATACCATCGCAACTATGACCCGCTAATACGTATTTGTACAGATGCAACAGGGCATGCTCGACGCCGCATTGGCTACTCACCAATGCGGCATAGCGTCGATTTTAGGACCAGGGGCGGAAAAAATTTTCTACTGCACCGCTGACCTGCATCTCGTCGCTTCGGACGTTAACGGTCGGTACCGTCTGTCGTTCGCGCCAGGGTGCGAATCCAGTGGCTTCTACTGTGGCCGCCGGTCCGCTCGCGCTAGGGCTGATCGACCGATCGTTCCAAGGCGCAAACGAGTCAGCAAAAGCGACGTTCGTGGTGAGTGCCAAAAGCACCGAGACAAGTATTGAGCGCATAAGAATTCTCCTCGTAGTTTTAGGTAAATGCAGCGCATTTTCGCTGTGTTCGGTCCTTAGTCGTACGAGAACTGGATTCCTTACATCTTTTTCTAAAAAAAATTGTTTGACGTGATATTCCCCGGGTGTGATGTTTCCGCCGCGAGTCTGACTAAGGGCTCAGAAAACGGTTTTCGGTGTGTTTTTGGTGACCTGAGGCCGCGAATTTTCAGTTCCCAACATTCCACCTTGGACGTATACTTTTCATGCAAGGAGAGTTAAGGTCGCGGCAATATGAGCAATACAGAACCTCGTGAAGCTTGGGTAAGGATCCTGACTCCCACCGAACGTGCAGCGATGCGCGATCAAGGTGATCCCTATAACTTCGGCTTTGTTCCAGCAATGGGCGGGTTACTTCAAACTCACGCGGAAATTGGCCAGCAGTTTTTCAACTTGTACCGACAGATCATGTTTGCGCCGGAAAGCGCGCTGACTCGGGCTGAGCGAGAAATGACGGCCGCCGTGGCCGCGGCCGCGCAAGATTGTTTTTACTGAACTCAGTCGCACACAGAATTCCTCCGTGTAGAGGATGATAATCTCGAACTATCTCGTGCGATCAAGAATAAAACGTGGCGCGAACTCGAAGGCCTAAGCGAACGACAAGTGGCACTCATGACGCTTGCCGAAAAACTTTCGGCGACCCCGACGCGCATGGTAGAAGCTGACTGGGAACCCTTACGCAAATTAGGTTTCGACGATCGCGCTTGTCTAGAGGTCGCGCATGTCGTGGGGATATTCAATTATTTAACCCGCCTAGCCGACGGCTTCGGCTTGCGGCTTGACCCAGGCACTTTGGCCGCTGCGGAGTCAGGAGTCGCGTTGCGACGCGCTCAGACGTAGCTGTTCTTCGCTATCATCCGCGGTCCCCGTGCAATCATAGGACTTGGGGAGGTGCCCAACGATAGCAGCGGTACCGGACGTTGGTGATCCCTTTTACGCGAAACTATTTCTTTGGCTTAATCTTTGCGAGCCTCTTTGCCACGATAGACCTTGCCGTGATCCTTAGCCCCGGCGTGATGACGGTGTTTGTGATCATTATCATCGTTTTCGTGTTGACCGTTGTGGCGATGGCGAATTTTGCAACGGCGCTCGCAATCGTCATCCCAATCGTGGTTGCGTTTGCGTTTTTTGGCTTTACCCTCGCCGTGACCTTTACCGACAACGCTAGGGTGGATGCCTAATTCTTTCGCGATTTTCCCCCAGCCCATGCCGTCTGCACGCATGCGCCGAACTCGGCGAGGCGAAACGTCGGCTTCGTCTGCGATCGCATATATGCGTGCACGATCGAGATTCGCCTTACTACCCTCGTGGCGCTCACGCAGATCTTCGTAATGGCGGCGATACCGCTCCCGCTCACCCGGATCTGCGGCGCTTTCGTACGCTTCTTTGGCACGCTGCACGTCGTTGGCCGCCTGCAGTACTCGTTCGAGCCACGCGTTGACTTCTGGATGAGTCGCCGTCGCAGGAGTAGCGAAGGCAAGTGTAAGGGCGCCACCGATCAGCGCAACTAGTAATGTGGAAATTGGTCTCGACATTGATATCCTCCTTGGAGGGGTCGCCTGGCACGCCTAAGTGCTCGCCATGCTTTAAAAGCCGTGATACGGCAAAAGCTGTCTGCATCCGAGTCCTTTGTAGCGGATCCCAAAAAGAATTCTTTACGTGTGGATGATCGGGGTTAGTCAGGCGCGTCGATGACTAAAAATGTCGGTTCTATCGCTTCATCGCGGAGAGCGATAAGCGCTTGATATGCCTCCGACTAGTACCACGCACGGGCTGTATCCGGCGATGCAAATTTGGCGATCAAGGCACGGTCAGCGTCGTGGGTTCCGGCTAATACAGAACTGGACCCCGAAAATTGGGCAGCGCCTTAAGTGAAATCTCCACAGGTTGTCACGCTGCCGCTTTCACGCCAGCATCGAAGTACACCGCATCTGGGGTGCGTCGGCCGAGCGCCGCCGGACTCTCGTCGGCCCGTAAGTAGATGTCCTCGTATTTCACACCGCGCCACAGCCACTCGATGAACACGTTGTCCAGCCTACGGCCGCGACCGTCCATGCTGATCGCCACCTTCGCTTTGAATGCCGCCGAATAATTCCGTCGTTTTCTTTTCGTCATCTTCTGCTCCTTCTCTCAATGAGAAGTATCTCAGAAGATTCCACTTAGCAGTTCTCCTTTCCTGTCCAGCCGGTGGGGACCACCTCTGTTCAAACGCCGAGCCGTACGGCACGGACGGTAATTCCCCATAGCTATAGAAATCCGCATTCAAGCGCGCGACATACTTAGCGCACGTATGGGAACGAGTAATCGAACGGCGCGTAGATTTTGTGACACTGCGGATTTAGTTGCCGCAGTTGCTCGCGATACCCTGAAGTTCAATGAGGTAAGAGGGATCTGACAAGGCTGTGACGCCGACGCCGGCCGTCGATGGATAGTTTTTCACGCTTGCTTTTTCGTAGGCGCTGGCGCGGGCTCCGCCTGCAGCTTCAAGCGTCGTCAGATCGACCAAAAACAAGGTCTCCTGAACCATGTTGTTCAAGCTCATGCCATTAGCTTCCAAGACGCGTTGCAACGAAGCATAAATTTGCGTTGTTTGCATCGCTACGTCCCCGACACCTACGGTGCTACCTTGCTCATCAATAGATACGAAGCCGCCAACATACAGCGTACAACCCACGCGAACGGCGGAACTATAGCGATACCCTTGTTCGAATTCCGGATGAAGCTGAGTAATCTGGCTTTTTTCGACCGCAAATGCGGGGGCGATCATAAAGCACAAGATAAACGCACGAATAGCCCGGATACACATGGTCGTCTCCGCTTGGTCTTCATACCTATCCTACATTTTTTGAGACAAAACCGTCTAGGAGCCGATTGAAAAACTACAGTGGAGGGCGTTTGCGGCGTTGCGTGCTCGTTTGCTTCTCACTCAACTTACGCCGTTCCTTGCGGCCGGCCTTCCTGGGGACGTTTTTCAACGGCCTCCTAACCAGGATAAGTGCAGCTCGTGCACTGCCGCACGACGGGCTATTCATTGTCTCTGGTTAAGCTAAAATTTCTATCGCAGCGCTAACTCCGGCAATGGGACCACATCGACACCCATAGCAGCAAACGTCTCTTTCGCGGCCTTGGCGATAGCGACGCCGGTCTTTTCCTCACCGTGTACACATAAGGTATCGAGTCGTAATTTCAGCGCTTTCCCGTGACGCGACATGATCGTCTCGTCCTCGGCGATGCGCATCACCCGCTCACTTACTATGGCGGGATCTGTGATAACGGTCCCGGGCAGATTGCGTGAGGCGAGGTTTCCGTCGTCCTCGTAGAGACGATCAAGAAAACCTTCGCGAGCAACTCTGAGCTCGAGATCGTATCCGGCTTTCTCCATTTGCGAGCCCGCTAGCGCGACATAAATAATGTCGCGATCGACAGTCTTAATCGCCCGCCCTATTGCTGCAGCCAAGGCGTAGTCCTCGGCCGCCATATTGTTTAACGCGCCGTGCGGCTTGAGATGTGTCACCGTGGTGCCGGCGTAAGCGGCGATCGCTTGGAGCGCACCAATTTGGTAGGCGATCATGTATTCAAGATCGCTTGGCTTTGTATCGATGCGCCGACGACCAAAACCCCAAAGGTCTTTAAATCCGGGATGAGCGCCGACACTGACACCTTTTTCCTTAGCAGATGTGACCACTCGGTGCATGATATTCGGATCACCGGCATGAAATCCGCACGCGATATTTGCCGAAGCGACGTATTCAAGGATGCCGGTGTCATTACCAATATCGTAGGCACCGAATCCTTCGCCCACATCAGCGTTAAGATTTATTTTCTTGGTCACCAGTTATGCTCCAGGCGCAGATCAGATTTTGCGTGACGCCCGATTATAAGTTGATTGCTCGCTCGACAGTACTCTACTAACCTATATTTTCAGTAACGCATTTGAACCACAAAGCAGCCGCATTCATGAAGTTTTTACCAAGTGGTGATTGCGCGCTCGTCGTCGAGTTCGGTGATGTCATTGATCGAGAGCTAAATGAAAAAGTCGTGCACCTAAGCAAACAGATCCAGCGTGCCCAGCTCGCAGGACTGCTGGAGACTGTCGCGACTTTTCGCTCGGTGATGGTCTATTACGATCCGTTGACGATTAGCTTCGACGCACTAAAAGAACAAATCACCGGGATGGTTGACGAGCCAACGACAACAACGGGCAATGCCCAGCTGGTGAAAATTCCGGTTTGCTATGAAACTGAGTTTGCGCCGGATTTGGCAGATGTTGCCGAGCGCACTAGCTTGGGTGCAGATGCAGTTGTGCAGGCTCATTGTGCTCGAAAGTATCATGTCTACATGCTCGGTTTCGTCCCAGGCTTCCCTTATATGGGGGACTTGCCAGCGGAGCTGCAATTGCCGCGGCGAGTTGATCCACGACCACGGGTTCCGGCGGGCTCAATCGCGATCGCGCAATCCATGACAGCGCTTTACCCGATCGAAAGTCCGGGTGGTTGGCATTTAATTGGAAGAACACCGCTCGTTCTTTTTGACGTCGATGCTACACCGCCTGCCTTGCTGCTGCCGGGCGACGTCGTAGAGTTCGAGGTTATCGATAGATATGAATTCCGGCACATCGAGCGGGCCGTGGTGGAAGGCGATTTCAGACCAGACAAAAAAGTATTGCGTCTATGACAGGGATGCTAACAGTCATCGAACCGGGCTTGCATACTACAGTGCAAGATTTCGGGCGCTTTGGTTATCAAAATCTCGGTGTGCCGGTGGCCGGTGCTTTAGACCCGATCAGTATGCATCTGGCCAATGCCTTGGTGGGAAATCCCGCGCACGAGGCCGTCTTAGAGGTGTTGCACTTGGGTCCCACCTTTGAGCTTGCAAGCGCGTCGGTGCGCGTGGCTTTAGTGGGTGGCGATGCCTATCTCGAAGCAGATCAACTCGGCGCATTGCGCGGGATGCGTACCCATACGCTGCGGCAAGGTCAGCGTTTCACGGTCAAATTGCGCGGTAGTGCTTGTTGCTATCTCGCCTTCGCGGGTGGCTTAGATATAATGCCTTGTCTTGGCAGCTGTGCTACCTATGTACATGGAAAGATAGGTGGCTATAAGGGCCGCGCTTTGTGCGCAGATGACGGTTTAGCATTGCGTTTAACGCAAGCCGCCCCGGGTGATGAGCTCGAGCTGAAGGTCAAACCCCCGTTCACTACTGGGGCCGCAGTCCGGGTCATTGCAGGACCGCAACAAGATTATTTCAGTCACACCGCGCTTACCACGCTCACCGAGTCTATCTACACGATTTCGGCTACCTCGGACCGCATGGGCCTACGTTTAGACGGTCCAAAATTGGTGCATCAAGCGGGGTACGACATTGTCTCTGATGCGATCGCTACCGGTGCGATTCAAGTGCCGGGTAGTGGACAACCAATCCTCCTGCTCGCCGACCATCAAACCACCGGTGGTTATGCGAAAATCGCGAACGTTATTTCTGCCGATCTCGCAGCTCTGGGGCGACGGTCCCCGGGTGATGAGGTGTGTTTCGAGGCGGTAACGATGTCCGCTGCGATATCTGCAAAGCGTGCCGAGCAGAGCGCCCTTGCAGCATGTGTTAACAGCATTGCGCCCGCAGGCGGTGAGTCCGCGCCCGATCTTAAGTCTCTGTACGCCGGAAATCTAATCAGCGGCGTGGTCTCCGCAAAGGACAGATAAGGTCTGGTGCGTTTCGCGTACCCAAGGTGCCCCACTCAGTTCTCGGGAACAGACATGCTCAGCGCCCGTGCCGGCAGCAAATGCGTTCCCGCGTCGCTGTCTTATTCCGGCAAGGTATCGCCTGAACCACCAAAATCTGCCGGCATATCTTTGAATTTTGGTAATCCGTCTTTAATCGATACCGTCTTTTCACCGTAGTAAACATGTAAGCTGGGTTTATGATCCAGTTCTGGCACCGTATTCAGATAGACATCGTGGAGGTTGAGCCCCGGATGATCAGTGAAGATATGGCCGCCACATATTTTGCAAAACTTACGATGGCTATTATCCGTTTTTGCAAATGAACCGATGTTAGCGGCGCCTTTCGTAACGTTTACGTTATCGGAAGGCCACAAGCTAAACGCGTTGATAGGCGCACCCGCCCAGATCGTACAATCATTGCAATGACAAAACCCCATCACCTGGGGGTCACCCGATACTTCGAATTCAACTGCGCCACAAAAACATGCCCCTTTTGCCGCCATGATGATCCACTCCTCACAATTGGTTACGAAACAGTCCGCAGCCCAGTCTACGGCAAGCGTAGTGGTCGCGACAAACTACAATCAATAAAACGTTTCGCTGTCCACGCCCTGAGTTTTCACGATAAATCGTGAAGATCGACGGTTGGCGTTGTTAGGGAACTCCAACGAGCGCAATAGGTCGAACAGCGTACACAGGCGGTCGGCGACAGACCGCCAATCGAGCTATCTGTGTCGCACCACCATTAGAGGAGAGCATTGAATGAAAGGCATTCACGTAGTCGTGGCTACCTTGGCGTTGTCCAGTCAGATCGTATCCGCACAGGGCTTCATGCCCTGGACTGATGTTTTAAAGATGGCTGATACCGATGGCGATGGCATGGTAAACCCTAAAGAAGTTATGTATTTTGAGGCGGCGGATAGGCATTACGGATTTCAGCCCTTCATGGCGGATCACTTTAAAGATTTCGACACCGACAAAGACGGTATGGTGAGCATGGAAGAAGCAAAAGCGGGGATGAAAGCGCTTGAAATGAGCGACGAGGATATGTCGAGAATGTTTCACCAAAAAGCGGGATTTATGCCCGGGAAATAGTGAGGCGGGCCTAATAAAGATTAGCGTGACCCCATGACAGCTTAGGGCCACACTAAGCGATTGTCAGCGCTTTTCCACCCCGAGCGTGCCCAGGTTTTTGACAATATCGCGGCCAGCCGTTGCCGGATTGATGTCCTTGTCGATCATCACGACTAGGCCTTGTGGGTCGATGTAATAGGTCCAGCGTTTTGCGAAGCCGAGCACTGACATAACACCATATGCTTTTGCGACCGTCTTATTGGCGTCGCTGATAATGGGAAACTTAGCCTGGTTCTTTGCGGCAAAAGCGGTGTTATCTTCAATGTTGTCGACGCTGGCCATGAAGCGTTGCACCTTGAACGCACGGATGTCGCTGTCGCTCTCACGGATCGACTTGCACTCAACCGTTCAACCACCCGTAAATGCTTTCGGAAACCACGCCAACGCAACATGCTGGCCGCGATAATCGCTCAAGCGATGAATTTTTCCATCGGATCCGGGAAGTGCAAAATCTGGCGCCGGATCGCCAAGCTCGAGGCCGGTGCCAGCGACTGACCAAAGTCCGGCGGCGGAGAAAACAATCAGCGATATTACTTTTCTCAGCATGTGTTTATCCTTGAATCTGTCAGCACCATATCCACATCATTGCGAACGACTCACCTACTAAATCGTAAGCTCGTAGCCATCGTGAGCGCATTGTTCTGGCACTTCGTTTATGCGAGCCAACATATCAGCGTGCATATGCGTTAGAACAATCCGTTTCGCGCTCAGTCGCCCGATATCGGAATAGTTTAAATGCCACTTGACCGACTTGGAATAGAAATAGCATTCCGCAATTAGAAGATCGACATCGAATACCAGCGTACGCAGTGCTTCGGTGTATTCCCCGTCGCCGGTATAGACGATCGCCTTATCCCCGATCTGAATGCGCAAGGCCAAAGGTTTTGTCTCGAGGGTGTGACACGCATCTGCTGCAGTAATGACGAAATTCGAGATCGTCAAGGTTTTATCAGGTGCAATAGTTTTATAATCAAGTGCGAACCGCGGCGCCATCACGTCACTACCTGGGAATAGCGCCTCCTGCAACCGTAGCAAATGCGTCTGCGTATTGGCAGGCCCGAGTATCGTCAGTGGCTTCGTGCGCTTAGAACCGAGCATGGCATCCAATAGCAGGAATGGTATGCCACCGCAATGATCTCCGTGCAAATGGCTTAGGAGAATCATGTCAACTGAGTTCGGGTCGATGTGCTGTTGACGCAGTCCGATGAGTGAGCTGGTGCCAAAGTCGAGCGCAAATCGGATCCCTAGCGCATCGATCAAAATGCAGGTCTGCAGACGTCCGCCACTGCCAAAAGCGTCCCCCGAACCAATAAAACGAGCCGTGATGTTCGACATACGTCTATTTTAACGGCGTGCGCCAATGCGGATGGTAACTCTTGTACCCAGAGCCCAACATCGTCGCACCGCCTATCCTCCAATTGCTGGCGCAAGATATGGAATTTCCTTGCATGGGTACGTCATTTTCACTGACGCGTTTACGTTTCGACCATGCGTCGCAGTCGCTCGACATCTTTGAGCACAATATGAGCACCGTCACCGTCAATCAAACCGTCGTGACGCAAGCGGGCAAGGATCCGTGAGAACGTTTCCGGCTGGATCGACAAGCGAGACGCTATTACAAGTTTTGGCACCACGAGTTGTATGTCACGGGCGTGTTCTGCGCCGCTCGGAAGCTGCGTGAGAAGAAAGCATACGAGTCGGTAAGTCGCATTGTGCAGCGTAATATCATCGATTTGAATAATCAGCTCGTGGAGCCGTTTCGACATGCTCGCCATGACACGAAAACACGCATCGGTCGATTCATGTAGCAACGCACGCACTGGGGCCACAGCAAATGCGATCAACTCACCGTCTTCAACCATTCGCGCATCGACGGGGTAACCGCGATCTGCTGAGGCAAACATGAGCGCTTCGGCGAACGTTTCGCCGGCGCCGATCAGCGCAATGACTTTTTCATCACCACGGCTGCTCGAACGCGAAAGTTGTATCAACCCGCTTGCCACATAGTAGAAATGAGTGATCTCGTCGCCGAACTTAAATAGCACATCGCCATGGTTGAGCTGTTTTCTTGAAGCAGCCGCCGCGATCGGCTCGAGCAATCTGCCGTCGAGGTTTGCGAACAAAAATACCCGCGACACATCAGCTCGGGTGACTCGAAGTTTTTTCATTTTCATCGCTCGATCGAGTTGATACAGATCAAGGTAAGCGATTTCTTGAGCGCGCGAAATACGTTGCTTGTGAGAATCGCGTACGCGACGGAGTCATAGCGTGCCAGGAAGTGAGTACTTTTGAAATCCCGCGTCGTGCTACTTATCGGACACGAATGCGCCTCGTGCGAGGAAGCGGAGCAGCTATGGCGCAACGTCGCGGACGAAATGGGTGTTTGCATCGATATTCGCAACATTGACCTTAATCGCAGCCGCGAGCAGGTTACTGCTTTACCGACACTGCTCGTTGACGGTAACCCCATTGTCGTCGGGGTCCCGCGCGCGGAAGTCGCGAGCGCCTTGCTACGCGATGCGCTGAGGAGCGAGTAGGGCGGTGGCGGCACTCTATTATACAGTGGCCGCGGTCGTACTCTACGTGCTCTCCGATTGGTTGTTGCAGCGCATCGAAATCGCCCGTGGTGAACGCTTGCAATTTCGTAGTGTGTATTTCTTTGCAATTCTTTTGGTGCTAACGCTCGGCGTGTTTGCACTGATTCGGCACCTCACTACATAAAGCGCTGCCGCGCGACACCGGTTGATCCAGGTCAAGGAGCATGCATAGAGCCGCCTGCTACAACAAGACCGTGAGCATTCGCTAAACGGGGGAGATCTGTATGGCTGCGGACGATAGTGTTAGCGGGCAAACGCCCAACGAGGAATCGCACCAACGCATACCCGTGATGCAGCGTATTCTCGATAATCCGTTTCTGCTGTTATTCCTCGGGGTCACGATGCCGACGGTGTTTTATATCATCTGGGGCGTGATGGAGATCGTGCAGATCCCCATCTCTCCATAACCACCGCGGAGGATTATCTATGGCCCTGTATCCCCCACCGCAACGGGTTTGGTGGCGCGAACCTATCGCGAAAACCGAAATCGTTTGGATCATCATCGCCTTCCTATGGGGGCTCGCAATGTTTTTCATGATGATCTATTGGCACGCGGCGGGTGAGCAGAACCTATCCAACGAAGCTTATCGCACCACGCCGGAAGCGTTCCATGCGAAAGCTAATGCCTTAGTCGAAGCCCATCAGGTACGGGAAGAAGCAGGCACCCCGGTGGTCCACCCACCGCCGGACAGCGATATTTATCTAGTCGCGCGATTGTGGAGCTGGTGGCCGATATTCGAACTCGAAAAAGATCAAACTTATCGCCTGCATATATCGGCAATGGATTGGCAACATGGTTTTTCACTACAACCAGTAAATATCAATCTGCAGATCCATCCAGGCTACGACATGGTGGTTACTGTGCGGCCCGACCGCAGTGGCGAATACGGCATCGTCTGTAACGAATTTTGCGGTATCGGTCATCACACCATGATCGGCAAGATGTACGTCGTCGAGTAGGAGCGCAGCGTTATGGCACAAACAGGTCCTGGTAGTTTTCGTACTTGCCCAACAACTGGGCTGCGCATTCACAGTTCCGCCGAGACCTTGATCAAGGCAAATGCGGTAGTCGCTGTGGTATTTCTTGCCGTTGGCGGGCTGTTCGGCCTCGCCGTTGCACTTACTCGGTGGCCTGCGGTGCATTTGCTACCGGCGGAAATGTTCTATTTGGCGCTAACGGCGCACGGTCTCGACGTGTTGTTGGTGTGGATTATTTTTTTCGAAGTGGCGGTACTTTATTTCGCCTCGGCAATTGTACTGAACAGCCGCTTAGCAATGCCGCGGGTGGCGTGGACAGCGTTTGCCTTAATGTTGATCGGCGCGGTGGTAACGAATGTAGCTGTGCTCCAAGGTGGCTCGAGCGTTATGTTCACGTCTTATGTGCCGATGCGCGCAGATCCGAATTTTTATCTTGGCTTGATCTTATTTGCGGTTGGGGCGCTCATCGCGTGCGCGATATTTTTCGGAACTTTGGTGATCGCTAAAGAACAACGTACCTATGAAGGCTCGATCCCTCTGGTCACTTTTGGCGCTTTAACGGCGGCGATTATTGCCGTGTTTACTTTGGCATCAGGGGCGATCATTTTAATCCCTACCTGGCTGTGGTCGATGGATATCATCGAGCACATCGATCCATTAATGTATAAAACTGTGTGGTGGGCCATGGGTCATTCCTCGCAGCAAATTAATGTTTCGGCCCATGTTGCAGTGTGGTATGCCATCGCCGCGATCGTTCTCGGTGCGAAACCGATTTCGGAGAAGGTCAGTCGCATGGCCTTTCTCATGTACATTTTGTTTTTGCAACTCGCGAGCGCACATCACATGCTGGTCGAACCTGGGATCAGTTCGGAATGGAAAATCTTTAATACAAGTTACGCCATGTACCTCGCTGTGTTAGGCAGCATGATTCATGGTATGACCGTGCCGGGATCGATCGAGGCGGCGCAACGTGCTAAGGGATATACGAATGGGTTGTTTGAGTGGTTGCGTAAAGCACCGTGGGACAACCCTGCTTTCGCGGGCATGTTTTTGTCATTGCTAATGTTCGGGTTTCTAGGCGGTATTTCTGGGGTTGTTCTTGGCACCGAACAGATCAATCTTATCATGCACAACACGATTTACGTTCCGGGCCATTTTCATGCCACTGTCGTTGCGGGGACGACTCTTGCGTTTATGGCGGTGACATATTTGTTGGTGCCTATGATTTTTCGACGCGAGCTGATTCTCGAGAAATGGGCAAAGGTTCAACCGTATTTGTTCGGTATTGGAGTCGCCGGCATTTCGGTGTTTATGATGGGCGCAGGCACGCTCGGTGTTGCACGACGACATTGGGATATCACGTTCGCCGATGCCGCGATGAGCTTCGAATATCCCCCGACCGCATTTCTAATGATGGGGCTAAACGGCATGTCCGCAATCCTCGCCGCACTCGGAGGAATCATCTACGTAGTCGTCGTAGTGGGCTCAATTTTGTTCGGCAAACGGATTGTGGACGAAGCGAGCGAGACGCCAGCGCCGGCCGCAGCTGTGGGGCGTTATGGCAGTGCCGGTACGCTAGCGATCCCAGGTACCGCTGCGCTCGTCACCATATTCTTCACGGCATTTGTGTTGTATTACTTCGTCAACTGGAAGTACCTGTCGGAGGTTTGGCCGTTGCAGTAAACGGTCGACTGACACATGGATGATACGCTGCACGTACTCTACGGTACCTTCAAGCTCCGCATCGGTGTGGCGATCATGCTCTGTGCGGTGGCGGGTGCCGCGGTTACCCCGGGAACGTTGTCCGTTTGGAAGCTGAGTTTGTTGGCGCTGGCGGTATTACTGTCGTCAGCGAGTGCCGGTGCATTTAATCAATTCGCCGAACGTGAATTAGATGCGCAAATGATGCGTACACGCAACCGGCCCTTCGTCACAGGTCGTCTGCATGCCGGGCCGATGTGGCTTTGCATTATCGTTTTGTTGACCCTCGTTCCGGTGGTCGCGGTCGCGATAAGCGTCAATGCCACTGCTGCGACTTATGTATTCTTAGGTGCCTTTGTCTATGGCATCGTCTATACGATATGGCTGAAACGCTCGACGGCATGGAATATTGTTTTTGGTGGGCTTGCGGGGAGTTTTGCGGTGCTCGCCGGGGGCGCGGCGGTGGACGCAACGCTCGCGCCCGCCGCCATCATTCTTGCTGTGGTTCTGTTCTTGTGGACGCCGCCGCATTTCTGGAGTCTGGCGATCGTTTATCGCGATGATTACGCGCGTGCAGCGGTACCGATGTTGCCGCTGGTTATCGGCGACGCACGCGCGGCACAGATCATTCTCCTGCACACAGTTGCATTAGTCGGTATATCGCTTACTCCCGTACTATACGGATGCGGGTGGATATATCTGCTCGGCGCGTCATTAGGCGGCGTATATTTCGTCGCAACGAGTATTAAATTAGTTCGCCAACCAGGACGTGGCACAGCACGTGTGAACTTTCATGCTTCACTCGTCCAGCTATGCTTGCTGCTCAGCGGTGCGATCCTGGATGCCGCGCTCGGCGCGTGACCGTGTCGTTGCCGTCGCCCTCGTGTTGTTATGCGCGGGGGAGGCGGGCGGTAAATCGAGCTTTGACCGGGCCTCAGCGTTAGCGACGAGTCAAGCCGCGATTGGTCGTGCAATCGACAATCATCGTTTCTTAACCAGCGCCGGGGCGATACTTAACCTAAACGACCTACCCAAGCGGCCATTGGTTATTAGCCTCATTTTTACGAGCTGCCACCATACGTGTCCTATGATTACCCGCCAGTTAGGGCAAGCTGTCTCGATGGCACGTGAAACGCTGGGTGAAGATGCGTTTCATGTGCTAACCATCGGTTTTGATACCGCGAACGACAGCCCGGAGCGCATGCGAGCTTATGCTCGGGAGCGGGGGATCGATACGTCGAAATGGCATTTCTTGAGTACCGATGAGGCCACTATCGGCCATCTTGCACAAGAACTCGGTTTTCTCTTCTTCGCCTCACCTCGCGGTTTCGACCACTTGGCCCAAGTGACGGTAACCGATGCAGAACGGCGTGTTTATCATCAGATTTATGGTGATTCGTTCTCTCCGCCCGCATTGACCGAGCCACTTAAGCGGCTCGCCTTAGGTATTGCAGCAGAACAGGGCAGTGTTGCGAGCTTATTCGAACGGGTTCGTTTGTTGTGCACAGTCTACGATCCGCGCAGCGGCAAATATCGCCTGGATTATTCGTTATTTGTGATGCTCGGTACGGGTCTGACGGGCTTGCTGGCAATAGCGATCTTTATTGTTCGCGCTTGGCGCGAGAATAGCGAGCGAGATTGTTCTTCATGAGTAGGCTGCGCATTACGTTCGAGAATGCATGCGCGAAAATCGAACAGGGATTCGACCACGTGTTTACGCCAAGCGGTAATCCGCTGCGGATGCTTGGGGCACTCGGCTGGTTCTTTTTTTGGATTGTCGTGATCAGCGGGATTTATCTCTATATCTTTTTTGATTCCGGTATCGAACAGGCGTACGAATCGGTTGAGTATCTTACCCATACGCAATGGTATGCCGGCGGTGTGATGCGCAGCTTGCATCGTTACGCTTCGGACGCGATGGTCGTTGTCATCTTGCTACACCTCGTACGTGAACTGATCCGAGGCCGCTATAGCGGTGCACGCTGGTTTACGTGGTTTACCGGTGTACCCGTGCTGTGGTTATTGTTCGCCGCCGGGATCAGCGGTTATTGGGTCGTGTGGGATCGACTCGCTCAGTACGTTGCGATTGCAACGACGGAATGGCTCGATACTTTGCCGCTATTCGGGGAAGCGATCGCGCGCAATTTTCTGCATAGCGATGCGTTAAACGGGCGATTTTTCACCCTCATGGTATTTATCCATATCGCTGTGCCTTTGGCGATGTTGTTTTTGATGTGGATTCATATCCAGCGGCTCGCCTTTCCTAAGGTAAATCCACCGCGCTCGGTTGCGCTGGGCTTGTTAGCTAGCATGCTCACCGTAGCGCTTATCAAACCGGCATTAAGCCAGGGACCCGCGAATTTGGATACCGTTGTATCTGAAATCGGATTCGACTGGTTTTTCTTAGGCGCTTATCCGTTGCTCGATGTTTACCGTGGTGATCTCTTATGGTTGGGATCGCTGTGCATCACGATCGCGCTGTTGATCGTGCCATGGGCGATCCCGCAAGGGTCAGCCGGTGTTGCTAAAGTGAGTCTCGACGATTGCAACGGTTGCGCGCGTTGTTTTAACGATTGTCCGTTCGGTGCAATTACGATGTCCCCGCGTTCAGACGGTGCAGCGTTTGCTCAAGAGGCCACCGTGAATCCGTCTCGTTGCGTTGATTGTGGGATTTGTGTTGGCGCCTGTCCGACCGCGACACCTTTTCGTCGCCGCAGCGGATTGACACCCGGTATCGATTTGGCCTCGCAACCGCTCGAGCAACTGCGCGAGAAATTGCTCAGCGCTTCTGCAGCAGCTCAAAACGGATCGGCGCGTACGGTGACGTTTGTGTGTGAGCATGGACCGAGAACCCCAGGTGCGGATCTCCCCGGTACGGTGATGAGCCTGAAGTGCATCGGCATGCTGCCCCCATCATTTATTGATTTTTTGCTGATGCGTGGGCACTTCGACGGCGTGATGTTGGCTGGATGCAACGCGGACGCATGTTACTATCGACTCGGGATCCGGTGGGTGGAGGGCCGCCTCGCCCGCGTACGCGATCCTTATCTACGCCAGCGGGTGCCGATGTCACGCCTGCATACATGTTGGGCCGGTCCTACCGGGACGATTCGTGTGGCGTCGGAGCTGCGGGAGTTTCAAGCTAGTTTGTCTACCGAGACTCAAAGCGATGATGACGCTGACTAGAACGCTAGCGCAGTTCGCGATCTATGTTGGATTTGCGGGATTAGTGGCGTACTTCTCCAGTGCTCCTGCCTACCAAGTGCTCGAACCCCAAGCGGGATTGGTCAAACTGAGCTTCAGTCATGCCGCCGCCCGGCGTGAACCTTGTCACCGGCTGACACCGGAAGAACTCGCCGAACTTGCTCCAAATATGCGGCGCAGCGAAAGTTGTAAGCGCGAACGCATTGATTTATACATCGAACTCAAACTCGATGGTGAGGTGGTTTACGCTGAGATGATCGCGCCGTCGGGGCTTGCCCGTGATGGCGAAGCGAGCGTGTATGAAAAATTCATCGTCCCCCCTGGGACTCATGCGTTCGACATATCGATGCGCGATACGGTGCGCACATCCGGCAGTGATTACAGCGCCCAACATATAACTGAGATCAAGCCTGGGCAGCTACTTGTCATTGATTTCGATGACACCAGTGGCGGCTTCAGTTTTCGCTAGCGGAATAGCGTCATGGCTACACTCATCGAATGGAAAGATCACTATGCGCTCGGCATCGCCGAGGTTGATTTTGAACATCGTGAAATGATCAGCCTGATTAATACGCTATATAGCTCCTTGCGTGAGGGCGCCGATGTCGAAGAAATACATACGTTTCTTGCTGAAGTGCATGCTCGTATTGCCGCACATTTTGCGCTTGAAGAAAGGTTAATGCAGCAAACACGTTATCGTGATTATGCCGTGCACAAAACCGATCACGAACGCTTACTAGACGATATTCTCGATATTATGGATACGGCCGTGCGATCGGAAGATTTCGACGCCGACACCTTGGCCACGCGCCTCGATCGCTGGTTCACGGAACACTTTAAGACATTCGATTCGCAACTGCATGAGTTCATGGGATAGCAGGAGAGTTCAGTCTACGATGAAGAAACTATTCGTCAAGAATCCCAAGCGTCTCCTTCTTGCCCTAATGTTGCTTGGTATTGCGGCACTTACGTCGGTGCAGCCAAAGGCAGCGGCGCAGAATCCTGGCAGACCTGAGGAGGTGATCGTCGTTGCGAATAAAATCGCCCGACCGGTGCACCGTGTACCCGCCCAAGTGACCGTAATTTCGACTGAGCGATTAGATTTTGAGCAAGTTCAAGAGTTCGCTGACATAGCGCGCTACGAACCCGCAGTGGAGGCGGACTTCGACTCGCCCCGTTTCGGTAATAGCGGTGTTTCGATTCGCGGAATCGGTGGCAACCGCGTCGCGATCGAATTCGACGGTGTTCCTTTACCGCAGCACTATGCGGTGGGAAATTTTGCCGATAGTAGTCGGCTCGGATTGGATCCGGCGATTCTCGAGCGCATCGAGATCTTGCGTGGTCCGGCATCCGCTCTCTACGGCTCCGATGCGATCGGTGGCGTGGTTGCGATCACATCCCTTGATGGCACCTCGCTGGTGGGTGACAGTCGCCGTCATTACCTAGGTGGGCGCAGCGGATACTTCGGCGCAAACGATGCGTTGTTTGCTTCGTCGTCCTACGCGTGGGCCGGAAATACCGATAGCGCGCTCGCATCGATCAGCTATCGGTCGGGCGACGAGCCGGATAATCATAGCCGGGGCGTCGCCGACGATCGGATCGACTTCCATCAATGGCAAGGATTCGGCAAATGGAGGCACGACTTTGCGTTTGGGGGCAACTTGCGTCTTTCGGTGGGTTATTTCGAGCGCGGCACTACTAGTGACGTCCGCTCATTGTTAGGTTATGAGCGGTTCATTAACACCACAAGTCTGCGTGGCGACGATACCCAGCGACGTGACCGAATTACGCTGAACTTTGAAATTAGAGACCGCGGCTGGCTGGACGCGGGCAGCATCATGTTGTATCGGCAGAGTAATGTAACCGAACAACGTACCCGAGAGCACCGTAGCAGCCGCGGTAGACCCGTATTGCTTAGGCGCGATTTTACTTTGCGAGAAATCGATTACGGCGGTGAATTACGCACGCGCTGGGATTTTACCAGCGGGCGCGCGGCGCACGTGCTGCTAGCCGGCGCAGAATGGGATCATCAGCGCCTCACGGAATTACGCGATGGCAGCGAGACTAATCGCGCGACCGGGGTGTCGCGTCGCACGATACTTGGCGAGACGTTTCCGCTACGCGATCTGCCTAAATCTGTCACCGATGAGATCGGTATCTACGTACAGGATGAAATAAGCATCGGCGCATTTAGTGTCATCGGCGCGATTCGATGGGATGATTTTTCGCTCAACGCTAACACCGATCAGATTTTCGATGACGCGAGCCGCTTGACGGATCTTGATTCCGATAAACTCACTTTTCGCGTCGGCGCGACGGTGCGAATACTCGATCAGCACAGCGCCTATGCGCACTATGCAAAAGGATTCCGTGCACCCCCAGCCGCGGAAGTCAATCTTTTTTTGGACATCCCCTTGTTCAACCTACGCGCCTTGCCGAACCCTGATTTGAAACCGGAGCAATCAGATACCGTTGAGACGGGAATACGATTGCGACATCCGGGTACGCAGCTCGACGCTGCCGTCTATTACACGCGCTACGAGGACTTTATCGAAAGCCGGGTAAATCTCGGATTCGACCCGATCACCGGGGGCCTTGTGTTTCAGTCGCGCAATATCGAGCGCGCACATATCTATGGAATTGAAGCTACCCTGACACAGGGGCTCGGGATCCTCCATCGCCGACTTAACAGCTTCCGGTTCAACGCCGGCTTTCACTGGGCACGTGGTGAAAATGACGAGACGAACCGCGCTTTGAACGACGTGAACCCCTTAAACGCGACGTTTGCTTTGCATTGGGAACCATCAGATTTGCCGCTGCTTGCCGCCTTTCGTGCCACCCATCTCGGGCATCAAAGTCGCGTCGATTTCAGCACGGCAAAATTTTTCAACCCGCCGGCGGCCACCGTGTTTGATATTACGTTGCGTTACGAACCAACACCAAATGTTCAGGCCTATCTCGGTGTGTATAACCTGACCAATCAGCGTTATTGGCGTTACGCTGATGTGCGACGTTTTGACCCGGGTGATCCACGCATCGAAATAGCGACCCGCCCCAGAACACACCTGCAGTTGACCTTGGGTTTTAACTACTAAAATTCATGTCGGGATGGGCGAGCTCAGAGGGCTTGATCAATGTCAATGATCGGTGCTTTCGGTTTAAACACAATTCTTCTGTTGCTTGTGAAGAAGGAGAGCGGGGATGAGTGCGCGGTATCTTTGTTTTGATCTACGAAGTTTACTGGCCCCCATGCTGCTGGTTGCGTGTGGTGTATGCGCCTGGGCACAGTCGGATGGACTCAGTGTTCACGCGGCGGAAATGAGCGGTGATGTTCTTGCCCAAGGTCGCGCCGTGTACGATAAGGTTTGCGCAGCCTGTCATCAGCCCAACGGCGAAGGTATGAGCTCCGCGTTTCCGCCGCTCAAGAATTCTGACTACCTTAAAGCAGACGTCAACCGAGCACTCGAAGCCGTGATTAACGGGTTGAGCGGTCAGATCGAAGTCAACGGCGAGCAATACAATGGCGCCATGCCGCCGATGGCTTATCTCAGTGACAACGACATTGCCGCGGTGTTTACCTACATCCTGAAAGAATGGAACGACGGTGATGCGGTTCAGCCCTCGCAGGTGATCGCTGCAAGGGGCGTAGTGGACGCGAAGGGGCAGCATCCGCTTCCGAGTGGGGATGTCCAGATCGCCTATGAAGGTGCACCGAGCCCGATACCCATGACTGAGACCCGCAATATGATCGAGTCCACGGGGCCGCCAATGACCGTTGCCGAGTTCGATCATGCCAAGACGATTTTTTTCGAACGCTGCGCCGGTTGCCACGGTGTATTGCGCAAAGGCGCAACCGGTAAAGCGCTCACGACCGACATTACTCGTGAGAAGGGCACCGACTATCTTAAAACCATGATCAATTATGGCTCGCCCGCTGGCATGCCGAATTGGGGTACCTCCGGCGATTTATCGGATGCCGAAATCGACGCACTGGCGCGCTATCTACAGCATCCGCCGCCCTTGCCCCCAGAATGGGGTTTGCCGGAAATGCGTGACAGCTGGAAGCTCATGGTCGCACCGGACAAACGGCCGACGGCGGCACAGCATAAACGCAACATCGAGAATTTTTTCGCGGTGACCTTGCGCGACAGTGGTGAGGTGGCAATTATCGACGGCGACACCAAGGAAATTGTCAGTATCGTCGAAACCGGTTATGCGGTACACATTTCACGACCGTCGGCCTCTGGACGCTACGTATTCACGATCGGGCGCGATGCGAAAATCGACATGATCGATTTATGGATGGATCCACCCGCGCGCGTTGCGGAGATCAAAATCGGTCTCGAGGCGCGTTCGGTCGAAACCAGCAAGTATCACGGATTCGAAGATAAGTATGCTGTCGCTGGCGCGTACTGGCCGCCGCAGTATGTGTTCATGGATGGCTCGACCTTGGAGCCATTGAAGGTTGTCTCCACACGCGGGATGACGGTCGACACCCAGGAATATCACCCCGAGCCTCGGGTTGCAGCGATTGTCGCTTCACATCAGCATCCCGAATTCATCATTAATGTAAAAGAAACGGGCAAGATCCTCCTCGCCAATTACAACGATCTCGATAATCTATCGGTGACTACTATCAATGCCGCGCGTTTTTTGCACGATGGTGGCTGGGACGTCACCCACCGGTATTTTCTTACTGCGGCTAATCAGTCGAACAAAGTTGCGGTAATCGATTCGAAAGATCGCTCCCTGGAGGCCTTAGTCGATGTCGAAAAAATTCCGCACCCCGGTCGTGGCGCGAATTTTGTCGATCCGCAACATGGACCAGTGTGGGTGACGAGTTCGCTAGGTAACGCGAATATCACTTTTATCGGCACGGATCCCGAAAACCATGCGCAAGCAGCGTGGAAGGTCGTGCGCGTTCTCGAAGGTCAGGGCGGTGGTTCGCTATTCGTTAAGACCCACCCGAAGTCGCACAACTTATGGGTCGATACGCCGCTCAACCCAGACGAGAAAATTTCTCAGAGCATTGCAGTCTTCGACATCCGTGATCTCGATAAGGGTTTTGAAGTGTTGCCGATTGCGGCCTGGGCAGAACTTGGCGAGGGGCCTAAGCGTGTCGTGCAACCGGAATATAACGCGGACGGTACAGAAGTGTGGTTTTCTGTGTGGAATGGTAAGGATCAAAGCTCTGCAGTTGTTGTCGTTGATGATGCCACACGTAAGCTGAAAACCGTGATAAAAGACAAGCGATTGGTGACCCCGACGGGTAAATTTAATATTCGCAATACCGTTGGCGACATCTACTAACGTTTAGGATCAGGCACCCCGGGGATGGGTGTCAGGTCTTGCCTTTTGCCTTTAAATCCTAATTCGACGATCGGAAAGGACTCCGAACGTCACGTCCACCGCGCCTAATTTACACCGGCGCGGTAAGCGCAGAATGTCTGGAATGTCTGTGACAGGCACAAAATTGAACTTTATAAGTGCCTGTCCCGGAAATTTTCTAAGCAGACGGTATGACGTACTTGTTACAAAGTCGGGGACGCCCGATTCAGCAAGGCGGTTAGATTGCGACGAAGACAGCCTCGCGAGCTCAAGACGTGCCGTTTTCGCGGCGTGGATTTCAGCGTATACGAGGGTTCATAATCTGCATGTCACGTAGGAGAATGGTGCATGAGTCGATGAGATCGTCCGGCGCTGCTCGTCGGTGCCATGCCGTGGGACGGCGCCGAGGAAACGTTACGCAGCGCCGGCCCGCTGATTGCAGATCTCGCCATCGGTCTCCCGGACGGTGAATTCGGCTTGTGCCGGATGTGGATCTTCTATGTCGGGGTCAACACCTGGTTCGAAGATCCCGATCTGCAGGTCATCCGCATCCCGCAGGGGATCCCAAATATGCCGGAATGGGTGCCCCGGGGTTACGACGATTTTCCCTGGGCCGAACTCGACACCGGCGTCGATACCCTGAGCCCTATCGAATCGCCCGGCTACCCAAGCGAAGCACGAGACTCCTGCGCCGTGTTCCGCCGATTGCGCAACGACGGGCTGATCCCTACCGGCGTCAGATTTCAGCAATCGCTGCCATTACCGGACGACGCAGCGCGCCTGTTCACGAACGATCCCCGCACGTTCGACGCCTGACCGCCGCCTACGTGGACGTCCTCGAACGCGACATGAAAAACCTGTGCAAAACGATCCCGCACGAAGATCTCGTCATTCAATGGGACGTCAACTGGGAAACGATCGCAGTCGAACACGGTGACCATATGCCCGGCGTACCGCCGATGCAATTCGCCCCGATCCGACCGGCCATGGACCGTTATACGGAATACGTGCGGCGCCTGAGCGCAGCGGTACCGGCGGATGTGCCGCTCGGTCTACATCTCTGTTACGGCGACCTGCACCACAAGTACTTCCGCGATCCGAATGATCTCGCGACCGGTGTGGCGATGGCGAACGCCGCAGCTGAAGTCAGCGCACGCCCGTTCGATTTCGTCCAGATGTCCGCGCCACGCCATCGCAATGACGATGCGTTTTTCTCACCGCTCCAAGATCTGCATTTCGGCGACGGCACCGTCTACGCGGGACTCGTCCACTACACCGACGGGGTCGAAGCTCGATCGACCGGCTGAATACCTTAAAATGGCATTTCGATGGTCAAACCGGTGTCTCCACCGAATGCGGCCTCGGCCGCCGTCCCCCCGATCAGGACATCACGCGCTTACTGCAGATGCATCGGGAGATAGCGGCCGCCATCTAAACGATCGTGGTCGGGTGGCGGCGACATGCCCGTTGGCGATGCGGCCATCGGAGACGTGGTCGAGGGTAGACATCTTGCGTGCAAACGGGAACGGATGTTCCGGCACAATACTGCTAAGCCGAACCAAGATGTTCGGTATGAGAGGCGAGTGCAAAGAGTATGGCCGCCGGAGGACGCGTTCACGCGCGTCCTAGAACGTAATGCGTTCTATTCCTCGTCGCGTTAAATTGAGCTGAGAATGCAATCAATTTCCACACGTTCGGCAAACATCATCGGCGCACGAAGCGCTAACCCAGATTCGTCCGGATTCATAGACATGCCTAGCTAATTACTTCTTTAACGTGGCGGAGGTGTTAACGATAAACTCCTCCGCCACCTTGTTCGAAACTTCAGGCCACGGTCTATTAATTAGTTGTCACTCCCATCGCAACGTAGTGGCCGCCGAGAGCCCCTATATCCCGGTTCTAGGTTGGCAACAAAATCTTGCCACACCCAACCCGTTTCATGATGGTTATCGCATAAATACTTGCGTGTTTATGCTGTCGGGATTCCTGGCGATCACGTCTCTAAGATTATGCGGCGCTACGCACTCCCAGCGGCTCGGTATCGATGGCTTTGATAGCCGGTAGAACCTCTTTGGCGAACAAGCGCATGCTTTTCTCGGCGACCTCAATGGGCATGCTGCCATATTTGAATATGAACGAAATCTCGTCACAGCCAAACTCGTTGGCGAGTTCTGTCGTGCGCTCGATGATCTTCTCCGGCGTGCCCCACGGGTGCTCGTTGTAGAAACCGCGCAGGAACGGCGTAGCGTCATTATTCAATGCTTTCTGTACTTCGCCATATGACTCGTAGCCTTTGATCTTACCGAGGTGGCTGCCAAGCAGTTCGTAGTGACGCAGGGCCGAGTCAGCATATTCGACCATGTAGCGCTCGGCGTTTTCCTGTGCTTCACTTTCAGACGCGGCCGCATAAGTCCATACAGCCAGTTTATTCTTGGCCGGGGCAAAACCCGCTTTCGCGTGTAAGATCGCGTATTTCTTAGCGGTCTCGAGCGATAGGCCGAGGCTTTGTGTCGGGATCACGAGTGCCCGGATATCATGCTTGGCAATGATCTCGACGGTTTCATCGGTGCCGCCTGCGCACCACAGATTGGGGCTTAAATCGCGATCGGGTTGTGGACGCAGACGCAGGCCCTCGATGTTGTAGTGTTCGCCTTTGAAATCACAGCGACCGGTGGCGAGCAGCTGGCGCAAAACCTGGATCGATTCATCGAAACGCGCACGGGCTTCCGCTTGGTCGATGCCGAGGCCCGCGTACTCGCGGCGCCCCAAGCCACGGCCGACACCGCAAATGATCTCGCGATCCGGTCCAAGAAAGGTATCGAGCATGTTGACGTCCTCTGCTACCCGTACCGGGTTGTGCCATGGCAGCACAACGACCATCGTTGCCAGATCGATGCGTTTTGTGATGCCGGCAATATAGGACAGATACTGCAGCGGATTCGTCACCATGGTGTAGGGGGTGAAATGGTGCTCGATGGTCCACAGCGTATCGAAACCAGTCTCGTCGGCGATGCGGGCAATATTGATTTCTTCGGTGAATACTTCCCGGTCGGGCTTTGTCGCTCTCGGGGGTACCGCCTCGCCGCGTTCCTCGGCTTCATAGCGATCCCAGTCGGTATAGTTTTGATTGAATAAAGTGGCACCTACACGCATGGTTTGTTGCTCCCGATGTTGCTTATTGGCGGTCGAGTTGAGTCCGCTCTGGGGCCGATCTTGCCTGTACCGACGATGCAATTCTAGATCTAGGGACGACGAAAGGGGGTCGGCGGGATCAAAAATTTACTAGTTTGACCAATTCCCACCATTTCGTGAAACTTAGATACCCGGCCATTGCGCCAGGAATCGCCCGATTAATCCCACGAAAGTCATGGGGTCAGGTCTTGTCATTTGCTCTTCTTCAAGATCGTAGAGGCAAAACGCAAGACCTGACACCTTCGCAACACCTTCGCACAGGCACGCGACATCCGCACGCAGTACGCTTTTAACGCATCGCAAAACCTTCGTAACCGTTCTCCGCCACAGTGTCACACTTGGCCTTGTACGCAGGCGCGCCGCCAGCATACAAGAGAAACGTGCGTTTCTTCTCTGGCAAGTTACGATTGACGTTCATGAACCAGGAATCAGCGGTCGGGAACAGCGTCCTTGCTGCCGTTTCGTAGACATGCTGGGTCCATTTATTTTCCGCATCCAGCGTCGCCTCGACGTGTTCGTAACCGCTCTCGCGCATATGCGCTATCAACTTTGTCACCCATTCGACGTTCTGTTCGATGCAGCGCGGTATGTTGCAGAACGTCGAACCATTGTGTGGCCCGACGAGGGTGAACATGTTCGGAAAGCCTGTCGTTTGCAACCCCAAATACGTGCGCGGCCCGTCACCCCATTTCTCCTTGAGCGATAGGCCGCCAGTACCGCGTACGTCGATGCGCTCCAATGCGCCGAGCACCGCATTGAAGCCCGTCGCGTAGATGATCATGTCAAACTCGTATTCACGATCGCGCGTCTTGATACCCTTGGCCGTAATCCTCTCGATCGCTTCCTCGCGGCAGTCTACGAGTTGTACGTTGTCACGGTTGTAGGCCTCGTAGTAGCCAGTTTCCATCGGTACCCGACGGGTACCGAAGCCGTGATTCGTCGGAATGAGTTTCTCCGCAAGCTTCTGGTTTTTCACCCGCGCACGGATTTTGTTCGCCACGAACTTCGAGATCTCCGCATTGGCCTTTTCGTCCTTGAGTGTGTCGCCGAAATTGCCCAGCCAGATCGCGAATCCAGGCTTGGCATACAGTTCCTCGAAAAATGCTTCACGTTCTTCCGGTGAGAGATCGAAGGTTGAGCGCTCGTCCAACTTGTGCAGGAAGTTGCCGAAGGTCTCGCCACATTGCGCGAAGATTTCCTTGTAGCGCTTTTTAATACTCTGCATCTCGTCGCTTGAGATGGAGCGGTTACCGAGCGGTGCACACCAGTTCGGCGTGCGCTGAAAAACCGTCAAATGCTCGACTTGACTTGCAATTGTCTGAATCACCTGCACGCCGGTCGCGCCGGTTCCGATGACAGCGACTCGCTTGCCTTCCATGGTGACCGGTTCGTGCGGCCATAAACCGGTGTGGTAAGCCTCGCCCGCGAAGTCGTTAATGCCTTCGATGCTCGGCATTTGTGGCGCGGACAACGGACCCACTGCCGTGATCAAGAATTTCCCGCTCAGGCGGCGACCGTTTTCGGTTTCAAGCTCCCAGCTAGCGATGTCGTCGTTGTACTTCGCGGAAGTAACTTTGGTCTTAAAATCGATATCCTCGCGTACCTTGAGTTTGTCTGCCACCCACTGCAAATAACGCAAGGTTTCCGGCTGTGCGGCGAAGTGTTCGCTCCAGTCCCACTCGTCGAGAATTTCTTGCGAAAACGAATATCCATAGCTGTAGCTTTCGGAGTCGAAACGGCAGCCGGGATAGCGGTTCCAATACCACGTTCCACCAACATCCGTGCCCATCTCGAGCACCCGCACGGACAAACCCAGGTTGCGCAACATGTAGAGTTGATACATACCGGAGATCCCGGCGCCAATGATGAGCGCGTCGTACTGTTCAAAGTTTGACATAGCTCTGCCTCCTAGAGATTGTTTCAACGACCTATGGCGTGTTTAAAGTTTTCCTATTCTAACGGTTGTCCCGCGAAGGCGCAGTCTTAAAAGGCCGGAATGTCGGTTTGTGTACGTCCCAGAATTAACGGTATCTGAGGTATCTGGGGACACATTGAAGCCCCCCCAGTTTAACGGATAGTTTTAATCGGCGACGATAGTCGCAGAAGAGAGGTATCCGTATCATAAAGGGTCGAAAAAGTTATACGAAGGAATTCAAACTAGAGGCGCTATGTCGTTTTCGAAGACGTGATCGAGGGATAACCGAATTTACAGAATGAATGTTGCTTAATCTTGGCGCGCCGTTTCGGTGATATCTTGTCACGTAGGTTTTGAAACTTCTTCGCGATCACAGTTCTCCTTCTCGTTCAAGGGACTCCAAATGCTCGTCATAAAGGCTGTCGGCAATCGGCACGAACTTGCAATACCACCGATTGTCTCCGGCCTTGCAACCGCCGATCAGCAAGATAGCCATGGGACGCGGGTTGAATGCATACAGTACGCGGTAAGCTTGACCTTTGTGCTGAATCCGAAGTTCGCGCATGTGCGAATGCTTCCGGAACGTGTCAATATGTTTGGACAGGTTGTTTGGTAAACTAATGTAGCGAAGTGTGGTGCAGTCATAGCTTCTAGCTGAGCCGGTAGTCTTCACGACTCCACCCCGTCAAGGCGCTGCGCGCCTCTTGCGTTTCGCTGCGGCCCTTCGGGTGACGGCCTCGAGCGGTTTCGGCTATGCGGTGGCCATGCCGAAAGCGATGCTTTCGGCGCATTCGATGATGCGCCGTGAACATTCACTGAGCCCAGAGTCGGACGCGCCGTCTTTCTCGCGGCTGGTAGTGTCGGGAAATTGACTGCGTCAAGTTCCTCCTCGTCAGATAGTGGATTGATCTCAACGACCTCTGGCGGCCAAGTCACCTTTGGTCGTCCCTGGACGAAGCGTTGCGGGTGGCGCGCAAAGGCCTCATCTAATGCCAGTTGACGCTCGCGCGCCACGCGCAGGTACTCGCCACTAAACACTTGTGCCGGTGTGTAGCTCGCCAGACCACTGTGGTGATGGTCGTTGTTGTACCATTGAAAAAAGTCAGCCCACCAGTGACGTGCACTGGCTAGTGATTCAAAGCGCCCCGGATAGTCGGGCTGATACTTCCCCGTCTTAAAGTGACTCTCGATGAACGGGTTGTCGTTGCTCACCCGAGGTCTGGAATGCGAGGCGGTCACCTGCAACTCACCGAGCAAGTCCAGAAAGCCATGTGCGACCATCGGTGCACCGCGGTCCTGGTGCACCGTGAGCGTGTGCGCTTCGATGGCGTAGCGTTCGAGTGCTTCGTCGAACAGTTGCTTCGCAAGCAACGTGTTCTCTCGCTGTGAGACCATCCAGGCGATGACGTATCGACTAAACAGGTCAAGAATGACGAACAGCGACAGATACACACCGCGTTGCACCGTGCGCAACTTCGTCACATCCCACGTCCAGACCTCGTTCGGCCCAGTGGCACGAAGACGCGGGATCGCATGGGAGGTCGCCTGACGTTGTCCTCGACGCTCACCGTGAGCCCGATGCGCCTTGAGAATGCGTTGCATGGTACGCACCGAACACAGATAACGACCCTCATCGAGCAACGTGGCGTAGACTTCACCCGGGGGTTGGTCGGCAAAGCGTTCACTGTTGAGCATCGCAAACACCTCATCACGTTCCGATTCACTTAACGCACGCGGATGAGAACGTCGCGCAGGCAAGTCACTGCGCGCGTGAGGTTCGCTCAAACGATAGTAGAGGCTACTTCGAGCCACGCCCAGCACTTCACACGCACGGCTCAGGGGTATCGATGCGCGACGCTCGCGCAACAACGTCCTCATCACGTCGTCTCGCGCCCCTTGAGTTGATCGAGCAGCGACAAGGCTTTTTTTTGCAGCCCCAATAAATCGTTGGCAAGCCGAAGCTCGTCCTCTAATTTCGCCTTCTCGCGTCGCAGACGTCCAATCTCTCGGTCCTTCGCATCGCGCTGCGCCTTACGACCCACCTTCGCATTCGTCAAACCAACCAGCGCGCCGGCATCGCGCTGGCGACGCCAATCGGTCAGTTGACTCGAATAAATCCGTTCGCGACGCAGCAGCGCCGTCAACTCGCCACGCTCATGGCACTCATCGGCGTCCTGCAGTATTCGCAGCTTCTCCTCAGCACTAAATCGCCGACGTTGCGCGCGCTCGTGAGCGACCTCGGCAAGCACCTGCGTTTCGGGCAAATCCGTCGTGGGTTTGGGCACCTTGTCTCACCCCTACCGCCCTGATCGCGAGCTTCATTCTATAACCCCAGTGTCCACTATAACCCCAGTGTCCACTATAACCCCAGTGTCCAAACTTATATTGACGCACAGGGCGGATCGGCAAACCGAATCGGGTTATTTAAAGAGTAAGCGTATGTGTTATTTCCGCCGGCGAGTCCAATGGGGTCAGATTGGAGATATCTACGCTACCTTTCAGGCGTGTGATCGCTACCTGGAAGCTCGACGTCGCTGGTCTTTCCATCAAAGAGTATCGCATCAGGAGGCACAGTATTAGCGGCTCGATGAATCCAGGTGAGAAGCACAACTTCCACCAAGACTGACTTTATCAAAACGATGGTACAAATCTTCGCCATTCCAGTTTCCGGAAATGCGAATCTACCGGCTACCATAGCGAGAGCTGCCAAACCGAAAACTAAAATTTTAATTAGGATCATTGAGACCTATTCACAAAGATCGCAGGCCTGCTGGATGATGGGATCATCTAGCAACTCTTTGTATTTTCACCGCACCCCGAAAAAATAAACCTGACACCTTTATTCAGACACCTTTATTCATCGCATCATCGATCAGATCGCTCGGCAGCAAGGGATCGACAAGTTCGATCACGGCAAACCTGCTGACTTTCTGTTGCGGGAGCGAGACAAGCTGCTACCAAAGATGAAGGCGGAGACACTTGATCAGTTCGAGCGATTGTTCGAACAAATCAATAGCACGAACCAGCCCTAGCGCTATTCAACCCTCGCAATCCGATGCAATGCAAAGTGGACAATAGCGAGAGAGATGAAGACAAACGGAGCATAAGCTTGGATCAAGTCATTAGCGTAACGTTCGCCATAAATTGCGATCATTAGCAAACTGATCAGAACAGAAAACGCAGCGGCTGCCACCAAATCCCTAATTATCGGCTTGTTCATTAACTGTGTTGAGTGTTTGTTCCAGTCCTTGGCTACGTACAGATTAATCGCTACGAATACAGTAATAATTCCAATCGCGAGACCAACCACCGTCCAGCCTATTGGCTGTGTCGGCTTCATCGATTCCGCACTTAGGATACTAAGCAAAATACTAAAGATAACCGTGGCAATTAAGCCAAGAGATCCGTAAATCCTTGCTATCACTTTGCGATTCATCACTCGCTCACCGCGCTACTGACAATCGCTGCAGGACTGCTCGGAGCTTCCGACTACTCTGGAGATCCCGGCACCCCCAAAAACACTAAAATCAAGCCCTTTGATAAACCCACCACCAATTGAGCGCGCCCCGCCCAATTGAATAGCCCCAGCTCCTAATCCTCCACCGATAGCTCCGCCGACTCCAGAGAATTTCGCCCGGCCTTCAAATACAAACGCATCAGGTTCGGAGTTGCCATCCTCAAACTCAATCGAACCCGACGTGCCCGACAGCTTTATTCCAAACCCGACGATTGGCCCGCCAGCGACGACGTTGGCTTTCACCTGCTTTCCGTTTACGCATTCTGATAGCAAATCAAATGTGTATCGCGCGGCACCACCACCCAATGTCACCGCGATAACCGACGCCGTACCTTTCCACCTAACCAACCCGAGTGGATCAATCCAGCGCAACGGATTATTCAACGCATAAGCATAAGTATTAATCCCCCCAGCTAATCCAATCGGATCCGATTGGAGATATCGAACCCCCGACGTGCCTCGTCGTAGCCCGGCGGTTTTTCTCCCGACGCGCCAGGCACTTGCAAGCAATTTCCTCCGACGCCAACGTCGATCCAAAAATTTTGGCCCTAGAGGCGGTTTTCCGCTTAACGATGCACGCTCGGCAAGCGCTACCACAACAACGTGACCTCGTAGTTGGCGAACTGCTCGTCGGCACTCAGCAGTGTTAGCTGTTCGGTGCTGGCTTGCGCGATCAACAGGCGATCGAACGGATCGTTATGGCGCATCGGGAGGGTTTGCAGCGCGTAGACGTGTTCGAACTCGACCGGCAGGAGTTGCAGGCCGTTATCGGCCTGATGAACCTCGACCATCGTTTGTAATGGCACGTTTAACTCCAGCCGATTGATCTGTGTTTTGATCTGGATCTCCCAAACGCTGACGACGCTCAGTACGAGCGCGTTATTCGGATCGTTGCAGGCAGCGAGAGCTGCTTCGGATAGCTTCTCAGGGGTGGAATCGAGCCAAAGGAAGGTATGCGTATCAAGCAGCAGCCTCACGGATTACCGCCCAACCAGAAGTCATCCGGCAAGGGATCGTTGAAGTTCTCCGCGATATGGATCTTGCCGCGATGTTGCCCGAACACGCGTTTACCTGCTTTCTGCAGCACGGGAACCAACTTGGCCTTCGGCTGGTTATCTTCGGCGATGACGATTTCATCACCCTGCTGAGCCAGGCCGATAAGCTCGGTGAGTCGCTTTTCCGCTTCTTCAACGGTAACGGTTTTGGTACTCATAAATTCCATTTTAGCGCCTTTGCTTTCCTAAAGGGTGGGAGGCTGGCTGCGAGGACCGTAGCGCAAGCCGCGCAGCGGCTGGAGCCGGCCCGCAGCAGACCCGCCTGGGGCGGGGACGAACAACGCGCGCAGCGCACCTTCTGGAGCGCAGCGACCCGGCCATTTCGCATAGTGCAGATTATGTGGGCCACCAGGGCGCACTGTCGGCCGTTCAGGCCGATAGCGCATAATCCCCCGCATTATGTGACTTGGCCGGATAAAAGCCCCCTTTAGGGGGACGGGGGGTGATAAACACACGCGCGGAGCGCACCGGATCCACGGCACGGCGCGGAACGGAGTCACCGCCACGTCGGGCCGACACCGCCCGAGCTGGCGCGCGGCTTGCCGGCTGAGGACGTCCTTTGCATCCGAAGACGCTGCAAGCCGCGTGACAGCGATCAGGGGTTCTCCTTGGTGTCAGTCTGCTCCCGAGCGGTCAGTTTCGCCGGATGGGTCGCTTCCTGGATCTCAGCGAGTCGTCGGATCGACACGTGCGTATACAGCTGCGTCGCCCGTGGATCGGCGTGACCCAGCATCGCCTGGATATACCGCATCTCCGCACCGTTCTCGAGCATGTGCGTGGCGCAGGCATGCCGAAGTAGATGGCACGACCCCGGCGCGTCGATACCAGCGTGCTTCATGTACCGCTTCACCTTGTCGCCCAGCTTGCTGTCCCGGAACGGCTCACCGTAGTCGTTCAGGAACAGGGTCTGCGCCTTGATGTCGAGCAGCAGCTCCAGCCGGACGGATTGCAGATAACGCTCCAGCCAGGTCAGCGCACGTTTGCCGATGGGCAGCAAGCGGTCCTTGTTCCCCTTGCCGTGTCGGATGAGCATCGTCGCGCGGGATAGGTTCACGTCCTGCACGCAGAGATTGCACAGCTCCGAGCGTCGCATCCCGGTCGAGTAAAAACATTCGAGCACGGTCCGGTCTCGTATTCCGCCCAGGGTTCGCAAGTCCGGTTGCTGCATCAGGCGTTCTACTTCTTCGATACTCAACACGACCGGTAAGGTCACTGCCTGTTTCACGATGACGAGTTCGCTCGCCGGGTTGTACAAGAGATGATTCTGCTGCGTCAGCCATTTGAAGAACTGCCGGACGCTGACCAGGTAATGATTCTGGCTCGTCGGGCTCAGCGGCTCCCCGTTCGCCTGGCGGTAGTAGTACAGATGCTTCTGGTAACGCTCGAGGATGGGCTTTGTCACGTCCTGTGGGGTATTGATGTGCCGCTCATCACACCAGCCGACGAACCGTCGGATGTCGCTCTCACGACGATGTAAGGTGCTGTCGCTGTAACCCCGCACCGCCATCGCCTCGTTGTATTGCACCAGGTACGGATAGAACCCCGTGTGCTCGATCGCCACCGGCGGCCGCCGGTAGCGCATCTTACGTTTCCGCTTGAGCGCCACGGCTTATTCGGCAGCTAAAAGGGATATCTGTCCGTATGATGCGTCCTGGCCGTTACCCCCAGGAGGTGCTTTTGGTGGGATCTCATCAGCGGTATCGTCCAACCCCGCATCGGTATTGGGTTTGCGGTCATTTCGCTTGGGCTGACCACCCCCTGACCGACCCCGGACCAGGGGCTGACCGGACCCTGACCATGCACGCTTCGGCCCTGACCGGTTTCCATCGTAGTCACGTTTCAATGCCTCGGTGTCGATCAACCCGCTCAGATGTGGTCGGTCATTGATGGTACCGCCGTCATAGACCAGCTCGTAGACGAAGGACTGCCCGCGACCACCGCGATGCGCGAGCACGTATTCCATCTCGACCAGGCGCGCCAGGTGCACCTTCAAGGCCGTGTCGCTCCAACTCGTCACCTCGCGGAGTTCTCGGCGGCTAAAGCGGTAATCACTCCGTGTCATCGCGAGTCGCGCGGTGTGTGTCGCGACGTGCGCATCGATGAGCTGCAACAACCGACGTGTCTGCGGCGGCAGCTCATCCAGCGTCCGACCCAACACCTCGTGTGCCAGGTCATTGGCCAGCGCGATGTCGTCCACCGTGACCTCGATGTACTCGATCCCGGCGTGGGTCTTCACCTCACGCTGATACTGGTGCAGCAGCGCGATCGTGTCGATCAAGGCCAGGTACTTTTCATGATCGCGCCGCGTCCGCGTGCGGTCGCTCAGGAACGTCAACTGCTCGGCGTAAGGGTTGACGACGGCCAGCGGTTTCAGCAGTTGTTGCGCGTGCTGATGTAACGTCAACAGCGCATCGCGCGCAGCGCCGGCCTTTAACCCTTCAAGCGTCCGTTTCTGGCGCTGTAAGCGATGGATGGCTTCGGTCTGTGCCCGGTCCTCGTTCACGCTCAGCACCAGGCACCGGTTCAGCAGCTCCTCGTCGATATCGATCGCGGTGGTCGTCATCAACAACATCACCGGACCTTCTACCCGGTATTCCTTCGTCACGAGCTCGCCCGTGGCGTCGTCCTTGCCGGTCGAGGCAATCGTGACCTCACCCTCGCTCTGCAAGAGTTTCAACGCATACGCGGCCTGGGCCGCGCCTGCTTCCTCCGCAATCGCGAGCACCTTGTATTTCAAGTCTGTCTCGCCCATGTAGAACAAGCTCTGACCCGTCATCGCCGAGTACTGCACCTTCTCCGTCTCCGGCACGAAGCGCAGCACCGCATCCATCAGCGAGCTCTTGCCTGCCGCGCTTGTCGATTGGATAATGACCGCCAGCGGCTGTTCGAGCTTGCGCGAGACCGCCGCCAGATAGCCCACCAGGCTGTTCGTTGCCTCGCCCACGATCCCGCAGGCGTTAAAGTCGGCCGTAATTCGAGCCAGGAGGTTCGGGTCTTTGAGTAACGACAAAGCCGCGGCAGATTCCGCGTCATTCAACGCCGGCGGTGCGCCAGGTTTGAGCGCCGCGCGCAGGGTCTCGTCCTGTAGCGCTTCGAGCTTCAACAAGATCTTGCCGAGGTCCGCCTTGATCACGTCTTCGGCCACACCGAGTTCAATCGATGCCTGTTTGATGAAGCTCGCCCGTGGTTTCGATTGGTACAGGTCGAACGTGTCCACATGCACAACATCATCCTTCGAGACTAGGATATTCACCTTTAGTACGTCGAAGCTGCCGTTTTTGTCGAGACCTCGGACCCGATAGCGCCGATTGCCGAGTGGGAACACGATCTCGGTGTCAGTTTGTTCTGACTCGGGCAGGTCAGTGCGCGGCGGTTCGGGTAATGGCGATGCCGCTAACGCTGGTACTGGCTCCGGCTCCACATCAGCAGCTAAAGGAACAACAGGCCCGGGGACAGGGGTTTCGGTTGCCAGCTTGACGGCAGGTGCCATCGTTTCATTCGGCAACGGTTTCGGTTGTCCGTTACCCATCCACTGTGCCGAGCGGATAACGACCCCCAGGCTCTTGGCCGCCGGCGTCACCTGCACGGCATACTCGTTCACGTCCATCCCTTTTGGGACCTGTAACCGATAACAGTCGATACCCTCGGCGATGAGCTTTTTCGATAAGGTCTCCGCCGCAGTACCACCGGCCTTGTCGCGATCGTAAGCAATCAACACCCGCTCGATGTTGTTACCTTTAAACGCCTGCAGATGCTCAGCCGTAAAACCTTCAATCCCGTAGCTCGCCGTCACGTTGCGATAACCCGCACACCAGAACGTCAGCGCGTCGGTGATCGATTCACAGACGATGATCTCCTCGGTAGCCTCGAACGCCGCGATATTCCACACGCCGCGATGTGGCCCGGGCAAGTAAAGATGTTTCGGCGTCCCCTGGCGCAGGTTGTCGTTGATCTTGCGGCCGTATATTTCCACCACCTGGCCACCGTCGAACACCGGGAACACCACCGAGCCGTTGAAGTGCTCATGCCCCGATGAACGGATGATGCCTAAGTGCTGTAATTGACCACGTAATGCCGCACCCGCTTTGCGGTTCGCCTGTGGCAAACGGTAACCCAGGGTCCGGTTCGCGAAGCCGAGCTTGAACGTGTCGATCGCCTCGGCGTCGGCGATACCGCGCTGTTCGAGGTAAGCCAGGGCCTCCGGGCTCTGCTTCAACGTCTCGTGGTAGTAATCGATGACGTCGCCGAGCAGCTTTGCGTCGTCCGCGGTCGCGGAGACTGGCGCTTTCAGCTTTGGTATTGTCGCGTGCTTCGGCCGGCGACCATCAGCGGCTAAAGGACGATAGTTGTTTTGTAATAATTCAACCGCGTGCCGGAACGACACACCTTCGGCTTTCATCACCCAGTCCACCACCGAGCCACCCGTCTGGCACGCACCCAGGCAATGCCACAGATTCTTCTCCGGTGAGATCACCAACGAGGGCTCGCGGTCATCGTGGAAGGGACACAGACCCAGTAAATCCGCGCCGTGGCGCTTGAGGGCAATCCCGGCCGTCTCAGCCAAGCGTTCCAACGAGACCTCACACTTCAATCGCTCGATCACCTCGTCCGGTATGCGTGCCATCAGGTACCCCCTCATATACTTGTCAAGACCATAGATGTGTCTTATTCTAGTACATATCCATGTTCTTTTGTCAAACAGCCTTGTATACCGGGGGTAGCATGATGGCCAACGCAATGACGATATACCTGACCATGAGCCTACCCACACGACTGATCGCCCTGCGTAAGGAACGAGGCCTGACCCAACAGCAGATGGCGGATTCCATCGGGATCCACGTCAACAGCCTGAAGAAGTACGAGTCCGGCCATGCACAGCCGTCGCTGGATGTACTCAAGAAGATCGCCCTGGCGTTAAACGTCAGTACCGACTTCTTGCTATTCGACGAACATGAACGTGATCCCAGCGACGAGTTGGCACTTCAGTTCGAGGCGGTCAGCCAACTGCCCGGCGACGAACAGCGAGTCGTGATAGAGGTTATGGAAAGCCTGATCATCAAGTACCAGGCCCGGCGATGGGACACCGCCAGAACAGCCACCGCCAAGTGAAACGTTAAACGTAAACGACGGAGAACCCGACCATGCCAAGCGCCAAAGACGCCGCCCGGCAGATCATCGATCACTTGCCGGATCAGGCCACCTGGGATGACATCATGTACGAGCTGTATGTGAAGCAGAAGATCGAGACTGGTTTAAAGGCCGCCGATGAGGGCCGTACTGTTTCGCACGAGGAAGCCAAACGGCGACTGCTCGGCGATGGCGCTTGAATGGACCGATCCGGCGCTCGATGACCTGGAGGACATCCGCGACCACATCGGCAAGGATTCGCCGTATTACGCAAGGCGGTTCATCGAGCGCATCTTCGATGCCGCCGCGGCGTTGCACGACCAGCCCCAGATGGGACGCTTGGTTCCAGAGGCCGACCGACAGGATGTGCGGGAACTAATTTTCCGGAGTTACCGGATCATCTACCGATTAAATGTAAGCGCCACGTGAACCCCAGGGTTGATTTTTATACAACGCGTGATTTACAAACTGCGGTTATTTCACTGGAAAAATTTCTGCAGAAACACGATGTGGCAGCAGCGATTCGATTGCCTCAACCGATTCGGCTCGCGGTAAGTCGCTAAAAATACGCTGCAAATATCGATACGGTTCGAGTCCGTTGGCTTTCGCAGTCTCGATAAGGGAATAGAGATTTGCTGAAGCTTTGACGCCGGCCACCGAATCGCTGAACAGCCATGCTTTACGGCCCATCACAAACGGCCGGATCGCATTTTCGCAACGGTTGTTGTCGATGTGTAATCGGCCATCATCAAGATAGCGCGTGAGTTTGTCCCAATGCTTATTGAGATAGCCCAACGCTTTGCCTAACGCCGTTTTCGGTGGCACCTGCGGTAACGTGTTATCGAGCCACGTGCGAAGCTCATCGAGGAGCGACGAAGCATGCTCGCGCCGATAGGCATAGCGGTCTTCGGCAGACATGGCCTTCGCTTGTTTCTCCACGCGATAAAGCTTTTGAATGAGCGAGAGTCCCCGCCAGGCACGACCGCCGCGCGTTTTTTTACCTTGCGCTTTCACCGCTTCGTCGAACTTGCGCCGCGCGTGTGCCATACAACCCAATGGCACGATGTCATTCGCCGCGACGACCGCGTTGTAACCCTCATAGCCATCGGTTTGAAGATACCCTGCGTAATCGGCGAGCAAGTTTGCCGGCACCGAGCCCGCGCGGGTCGGCGAATAATCGTACAACACCACCTCCGAATCGGGCGGCCCACCGCATTGTACCCAAAGATAAGAGGTGGATTGCGCCGTGCGGCCAGATTCCTTCAGCACCTGAACAGTCGTTTCGTCCATTTGGATGATGTCATAGGCGAGTAACCGATCACGCATCAGATTAATCAGCGGTTGAACCAATACGCCGGCCTTTATCATCCAACTCGCCAACGTCGTGCGCGGAATACTGATGCCGATACGGTTTAAGATCGCTTCCTGGCGATATAACGGCAACCCATCGACGTATTTACACACCGCGACATGCGCCAATAAACCCGGTGAGGCCATACTCTTCGGTACCGGTTGCGCCGGCAAGGGCGCGGTTTTAATGCATCGACCGCAATCACACGCATATTGTTTGCGCACATGACGAATAACGCGGATCACTGCCGGCACGATATCCAGCTGTTCACAGACTACCTCGCCAATCTCAGCGAGCTGTCGGCCGTCATGTCCGCAAACCCGGTCTGCCGCCGGCAACTCATGGATCACCTCAACCCGCAGTAACGCGTCCGGTAATGGTTTGCGACCACCCGATTGACGCTGATGTGAAAGGACTTCAATCGCCGGGCTTTCCTGTTCAACGCGCTCATCGTGTGATGACTCTGTCGCATCGAATAACTTGATCTGATCGGGCGAGACCGCTTCACTGCGTGAAGCAAATCGCTTCGCCAACGCGACGTTCAATTGTTCTTGTAGGATAACGACCTTTGTGGAGAGTTCGTCGTTGCGTCGTTCAACGTCAACAACTTTAGAACTTAACTGCTCATTGCGAGCAGCGTGTTCAACGACCAGCGACTTTAATGCGTCAACATCGTTCGGTAATTGATCGCGTAGCGTCGACATACAAAAAGTATAAACGATGCGCGATCATGTGTCCTATCCAACTTGCGAAAAATGTAACGCTTGATGACCTTCAATGTCATGCCCAGACAGTAACCAGTGTAATTGCGCTTCGCTTAACGTGATCACCGGTTCTGGCCAACGACGTGGCCAACGGAACTTATCTTGTTCCAATCGCTTGTACCACATCGCAAAACCACTCTTGTCCCAATATAGAATCTTTAGTTTATTACGACCCTTATTGATGAATACAAACAACGCACCCGAGAACGGCGATAAATCCATCGTTTGCTCAACAATCAGCGACAGCCCGTTGATGGCTTTCCTGAAGTCTACCGGCTCGCGATGTAAATACACACCGCTAACCGAACGAAACACCTCCACCGTCTAGGCTCGCAACGCCTTAATCACTTCAGCGACTCGAACGCCTGGTATCTCTGTCGGAAAACGCACCACCACATCACCCAGCTCAACCGTAATCGCACCTAACGATTGAGGCGACGACACGCCAACCGGATGAAAAGATGTCGCACCCGCGTTCGATTCACCCATCAGTTCTTGCCGACGGACACTAAAATACTTCGCATCTACTCCGCGTTCACGGCAGAATGCAGCCGCCGTTTGGCCACTGCTCGCATGTGCCTCGATTAACGATAACCACTCTGATTTTGTTCGCTTTGTCATCTGCCATTCCTCTCTTGCGGGAAAACAGATCACCTTACCGAATTATATATCCAAGCATAGCGCGTCGTTTACGGGGCGCTTACGATTAAATTCTAACCGCGTGCAGATCATCGCCGTCATCCACGGCAGCCGCAACCTCGCGGCTAAAGAAGCAAAACCGTGGGATGTCGTTTGAACAATAATCCCCGCAGCGCGGGACTCGGGCCGGATGTGCGCTGTTAGATAGATCTGTCCCGATTATTTATGCACGTGGTATGCGAATGCTGTATCGGGTGCGTGAATTTCTAGGTCGCTAAGGCAAACATAAAACAACCATACCCGTAGATAAACCACAGAAACGTTATCGCGCTTCCGAGTATCACTCGATGTGCCGGGAAAGGGTCCGTTCTAATCATCCATACGATCAGTCCGATCACAATAGCCGTTGGCAATATAGTTAAAACGCTCTCCGATACCGACAAGAATGGCGCAAAAATAGAGAGGAATGTCATCATTGCAATCCCGATTATTTTATCCATAACCGGCTCGCCGGGTTTGCCGTACATGAGCGCAAGGATTGTCACTATCGCTACTACAACGAACAGCGAACGAAGTACGCCCGTTCCGATTCCAGCTTTATCGATCGAACGACGTTGAGGACTGGTGTCTCGCTCCATTCTATCGCGCCGGTTTTTTTAGTCGTGCTCGCACCGACGCTTTGAATGCTGGGACGTTGTTTAGTGGACCGCCAGGGTCTTTAAATCCATGGTCAATGAATTCCCACCACTCATATGAATCTGGGGTGCCTTGGCACACCGCCCACGGGTGATTATCATCGACGAGGTTATCGAATTCATCGTAAACACATTCCCCGATCGGGTCGCATGGAGTTGCTGGCCGATCCTCTTTAAAAACCCGATATCCGCAATGAAACCAAGCGGACCCCTTGTCGCCCGTCCATCTCGGGTCGCCTGGACTTGGTGGAAATAGTGGGCACTCTGCTGTCAACCCAAAACGATCGATAAATCGTAGCGGGTTATTAAGCACGTACGCGTAAGTATTAATTCCCCCGTCCAACCCAATCGGATCAGACTGGAGATATCTACGCTACCTTTCAGGCGTGTGATCGCTACCTGGAAGCTCGACGTCGCTGGTCTTTCCATCAAAGAGTATCGCATCAGGAGGCACAGTATTAGCGGCTCGATGAATCCAGGTGAGAAGCACAACTTCCACCAAGACTGACTTTATCAAAACGATGGTACAAATCTTCGCCATTCCAGTTTCCGGAAATGCGAATCTACCGGCTACCATAGCGAGAGCTGCCAAACCGAAAACTAAAATTGTAATTAGGATCATTGAGACCTATTCACAAAGATCGCAGGCCTGCTGGATGATGGGATCATCTAGCAACTCTTTGTATTTTCACCGCACCCCGAAAAAATAAACCTGACACCTTTATTCCAAGCAGCGGTTTGTGATGGAGATGATCGATACCGTGTTACAACAAGCCTCGTAGCCGCCCGTATACAGCCACCAAAATTCATTTTAGTGTAAAAAATTTGGCAATGCCGATTGCGCTTACGCCAAAGGCAAGAATAAGTATGGTGTATCTCTTCCTTGGTATGCCGAACACCAACACGATTTCATTAATTGCTCTAAACAGAATGCTGCGCTCCGGTACGTAGTACGCCATCGTCAAAATAACTCCAATTAGACATAGGTACATACCTTCTTGGTAACTATCTGGATTTGTCGCGGTAATAAACCAAGCTATTTGCGGTGCCGTTAAAATCAACAATAGTGCAACAGTTAATATCGCGTCTTCCGATCTACCAGATGGTCCCTCCGTACTATTCACATCCACAGTCCTTCCGAGTGACACCAGTCACCCAAGAATTTCCAAAACCACCACCGATTAATGACGCATCTACACCAACGTCAATCTCAGTTCTTGTAGAAGTCGCTTTGCCAACGTGAAAATCTAAAGTTCCAGATACCTTTCCAACCGTCGGGCCAATAGCAAGATAACTCATCGAACCGTTAAAAACGTACGGAGACAAATCCAATTGATGATCTTCGAACTCGACTTTTCCTTGGATTCCAGATGGAACACCGTTCAGTCCATAATCTAAACTAAAGGCTCGGCTATCAACCCCAACAACGTATTTAACGTCGTTCACACATTCAGACTCCAGTTGAAAACTTGTCCACGCGCCGCCAGCAATAAACGCCCATCCCTTCATATCGAAGCTTCCTTTCCAAACAAAAAGACCGCGCGGATCGGCAAACCGAATCGGGTTATTTAAAGAGTAAGCGTATGTGTTATTTCCGCCGGCGAGCCCGATCGGGTCGGATTGGACATACCTCACCTTGCTGCTTGGAAAACCGTCAACGTGACTGGTTCTGGAACCGGTACTGGTAGTAGATATAGGCGCAAATTAAGATCCCCGCGGCTATTCCCCCAATCGTGAAGCTAGTAAAAAACCCGAACGCATCACCAATAGCCATTTCGTCGCTTCGAAGTAGGAGGAACGCAATGACGGAAGAGATAACGCCCACCATTGTGGCCATACCGAAGGGAACTACGTATTTTCTCGAACTCGTTTGGGCGTTATCACGAGCAAATTTCAAACTCCAGCTCGTGATAGGGATCCAAAATATTGCAGAAACTGATGTCGCGATAAGTAAAACGATCATTAGCCCAATAACGGACGCCGAGCATTCAGCACCAGGGAATTGGCATCGTATGTAGACTGCCGCCACCAGATTTATCGCATACATCAACGGTACGAGGAGATACAAAACAGACTTCTTTACGACGTCCACGCCGCGCTAACCTCGACATCCGGGACAAGTCAGTCGCGGACATCGATCAAATCTTCTGAATCGTTGAAACGGTTTGCATGACGTGGATTTCCAACAATTAGCGAACCGCTTCTGTCCGTAATGTGCGCTGCGTGGATCTCTGCAAATCTCAGTTCCCTCTTCGAAACATATATCGAAATACACCCTGCATTTAGATTCCGCCCCACATGCCGTCAAGCCCAGTGGATCGATAAACTTCAGCGGATTGTTATTCGCGTAAGCGTAAGTATTAATGCCTCCTTCGAGCCCAATCGGATCCGACTGGAGATATCACCCTTTACGGAATATGACGGTCTTTCCTGAAATCGCGTAGTTCGAAAAATAAACTCCCACAATTACTAATGATATGCCGCCAATCCAACGAACCAAAGAACCATTCCCCGATTGCGTGATAATTAAAACGCCTACAACTAGAGCTGCGATTCCGATAAGGCCACCGAGAATCCTGATCAGTTTATTCATCAGCGACCTCGCAATAAACGAAGCAGTATCCGTATGCTCCGATTACGAATCCCGCCGCGCCAACGCCGACGACATTGCTCACGGCTCCCGCACCTTTTAGGCCTCCCACTAATCTCTTTATTCGACGCCCTCTCTTGTAGTTTCGCCCAGAATAAAGATCTCGGTTGGCTTGCGCTTTCCCAGCGTCTTCAGCCGCCTCCGCAAATTCATTTGCGAGAAACGATCCCGCGCTGAACGGCGTTAGTAGTAATGCCGCGTCGAAAAGCTCGCCATAGTAACGACGTAAGCACTCTTCGATACAGTCTTCATCGTCCCCACAAGCCTCCAGCCCTAGCGGATCAATGAACCTCAGCGGATTGTTATTCGCGTAAGCGTAAGTATTAATGCCTCCTTCGAGCCCAATCGGATCCGACTGGAGGTACCGCCCCGTGGCCGGATCGTAGTCCCTGAAGTAGTTGTAGTAGGTAAACACCGGCCAATCACTAAGCTGCCCGGGGAACCCCGTCGTTACCCAAACCTCTCGCCCGTCTCCGTCCGGGTCTGCATCTTGCCCGCCGGGATTGAAAGGCTCCTTATTCAGACGACGCCATACCACCGTGCCGTCCTCATCAAACAATTCGTCGATCGTGCCCAGCCCATCAGTCTGAACATAATAGCGTTCCGTCGAGGTGATATGACCTGCCCGATTAAAACGCGTCTCAATCTGCGCAACCGCTCGCCCATCCAAATACACCCATTCCCGCGCAATATAACGATACGGGCTCGTTACACGGTTGTTAAATACATTGCTGGACAGGATAAGGCCATCCTGGCCATAAACATCAACCTGCGTCTGATCAACCGCCGTACCGCTCACCACACGCCGAATGACCCGCTCCCCACTACCATTATAGGAACTCTGCGTTCGCCGTGAAACGCCAGCATACGTGCGCGCCGCAAGCCTCATACGACCCGCGTCGTTGTAGTAAAACCTGCGTTGACTCCCAATATAATCATAGACAATATTGCCCGCCTCATCGTAGTCCACCGCCACCTGCCCGTTGGCCACGCGGCGATTGGAATCATGCGCATATTTCAAAGTCTGCGCCGATACTTGCACACCACTCCCATTGTAACGTCGCATTTTCGTTCGATTACCAGCCGCATCGTATGCATACCTATATGCCAACACGTTTGCACTGTCTCGTACCTCGGTAAGCCGTCGCAGCGCGTCATAGCGATACGTCTGATCACGCGAGGCATCATGCCAATAGGAATGCCCCAGGTAATCGCCCTTGTAACCCATAATGCTCGATTGCATATAGTCAACAGCGTGGCGCTCTAACGATACGCGTAGACTAAATAAATGCCAACCGTGAGCGTCGTAGTTGTCATACTGGATCGCCGTCGTGCCAAACGTAAGCCACGACAACGCATAAAACGGAAAACGATGCACCGCCGAGACCAGATCCGCCTTGCCCACTATGTCCGTCGTGATCGCGCTCACCTTACCATCCACCCCATAGTGGTAGGTCAACGTCCAGCCGCTCGGATACGTCATCGTCTCGACCTTGCCGTCACCATTGTATGTATAGGCAACGCCATAGGTGCCATGCGGCGATGCATGAGTCTTACCGGTCAAGTGTCCACGGCGGTTATACCTGTACCTCGTGATACCGCTGTCATCAGTCATCGACGTCAAACGACCCCTAGCACCCAGCCCGCCGGCAGCTTCGTCGTACCTCAACACGACATCAACATCCGTCGGATAGTCGATTTTCGTGAGCCGACGCAAACCATCGTAACTGAAACGCGTTAAAATACCGCGCGCATCTCGGCGTGTCTGCTTGTTGCCCGCCGCGTCATAAGTCCACGCCGTCACACCCGAATCCGCACTCACCTGACGCGTAAGCTCACCAAAACCGTTATACGCATAAGTCGTCTCCACACCACGCGGGTCCCGAACGCGTACCACGTTGTCAAATACATCGTGCCGGTAGTCCGTAACACCACCCAAAGCATCCGTCACCCGCTTTAGTCGGTCTAACGCATCATAAGCAAACCAACTAACATCATCCTCGGTCGGACTCGAACTCCTCACCAGACCGTGCGTTAGACGATTGCCATTGTCGTCGTAACTGAAAGTCTCACGAGAAAAGAAATTGTTGGGCGTGCCTTTCCAAATCTTGGTGACCTGATTCAACGCATTCATCGTCTTGCCATCAACTAAGTACGTCGAACCATCCGGACGTATCCGCCGCTCCTCAACGCGATTCCCCAACACATCGAGCACATAGTGGATCCGGTTGCCCAAAGCATCGGTAATGTCCGTCAAACGATGCGCATCATCATAATCATAGTCTAACGTCGCACCATCGGGCATCCTCACAACATCCAACTGACCCGCTTCATCATACGTCATCGTCGTCGTATGACCATCGACCGTGCTCGACGTCAACCAACCACGCGGATGATAAGCCAATACAGTAACTAAACCAGCCGCGTCCACAATGCGTAACGGACGACCATGCACGTCATGATCGGCATACTGCGTCTGCAGATAATCACCACCACCCTCACCAAAATAACGCTTCACCGACGTCAAGTCGCCCGTGACAGGATGATAATCATAGTCGACCACATCCTGCGTGCCCGGCAAAGGACCATCGACCCTATTCACAAGCCCCGCCGCGGTGTAAGTGTAAGTCCAGATCCGTGTCGCATTCGGAGTGACCGTATGGTCAGTCACCGTGCGCCTCATCAAACGCCCACTACTATAGTGATGACGCTCTGTTTTGACCGGCACCCAGGTGACACCCGCATCATCACAAGCAGCATTGGCAGAACTAAACACACCGGATGCATACGCCCACGTCGTGCGCACCTTCGGTAAACGCCACTTCACATCCCAATCCGAGGTCGTTACCTTGCGCATCTCGACACCCTTTGCAGGATCGGTAGTAAAACCTTCAACGCGACACACTTCGAGCCCGTCTAGCGCCGCATCATGGCGATACTTCGTGACATTACCGTTGAAATCGGTGCGCGAATCAACAAAACCACTGCTTGCATCATAAGTCGTCGCCTGCACCTTGCTGCCACAAGATCCACAAACAGCGCCTGTTATCGTCGTCGGCCGCAGCGTGCCGTCTTTCGTGCTGCGACCATAAACACGATCGTTACCCAACGCGTCTCGAATCGTCGTCGTGCCATGCCGCCAGTATTGGCGAAATTCAGTTTGGTCGGCATAAACACCCGATGAACCCACACGCCCATGACCGCTCATCGCCGCCCGCCAAGCGTAATAACCACTACCAATATGAAAATATCGATACTTGAACGTCGCATAACGCTGACCAAGCTCATCGATGATCCCAGTCATATGATCTGGCAAATTACGCGTTGCAGGAACCCACGTATCCGGATCACTGTGATAAGCAAACTTATAACCAGCTTCGTTGTAAAGATATTGCTTGCGCGGGTTGTCCGCAGGATCTGCCGTCTGATCCGGATAGACAATAGCCACCAAGCGGCGACTCTCGGGCCCACCAATATTGGTGTCACCATATTCATAGCGATATGTAATGCGCTGGCTCGGGTGCGCATCCGAGACAACCGACACACTGCGCAACAAACCGCGCTCTAGACCCGTATCGTGATAATCAAACAGCAAACGACGCCCAAAATCATCCGCAACAGAAACAAGACGCCCATCGTCAACCGCGTAATCGACATAATGCGTAAGACCCGCGCGATTGCTAATCGTCAGTAACTTGCCACTATCGACGTCATACCGCTCCCTTACACCACCAACCCAGTAAACCCAAACCAAAGTACCGCTACCTTCATCGACCAGCGCAAGCGTGTCCGGCACATCATAATCCAGCGCGGTGAAAACCCCAGGATGATCCGCATCTTCGTTAAAATAATGACGGTCACCGTTCGGACGATAAACCGTCACCGCGCTTAAATTGCCGTTGTCAAACGAGACGACTTTGCGGTTATACGTGTGACGCCAGGTGCGACCCAACGCATCCACCTCCCAATAATCACCCGGTACCCCGCCCGGTTGCTCAAAACCCCCGCGACTCGAGTAATAACGCTCAAATACCAGCGGAAACGCCCCCCCACCTCGATAGTCGATTTCTCGATGAAGCTTCGCACCCGTAAACGTATGAATGGGATTGCTCCCATTCGCCGGACACACAGGAGAATTATTCTTGTAATCATCCCACGCGGCAGAACGAATACAAAAATTGCCCGAGCCCTTGCGCGTCCCTTTGGGACATTCGATCGGTCGGTCACGGCGCGCCTTGAACGTATGACCGCTCCCTGCCACCTCTATCGTCGCAAGATTCTCCGACTCAAGACCAAACCGATAGCGCGGCGAACCACCCCAACACGAGTAGCGCAAATCGTCATTCACCTCGCCTTGCGCCAACCAATAGCGTGACCATAACGCAGGCCCAATCGTACCCGGCCAAGCAAGCGCCTTAGACAACAGCTTGTCTTCCTCCGACCAAGGATGGGGATCTTGTTGATCAACGCAAACGGACGCATCACCCCCTAATTCAACAATCCGACCTTGATGCCAAGTCGTGCAATGCCGATTGTTGCACGCCGCCGTGTTGCAGGCTTGACAAAGCTCATGGTTCCAACCACCAACTACCGGCGGGATCGCCGCAAACGACTCCCCAGCGGGAACCACGATGAATATCAATGCGACAACCAATACCCGGATGACATGCCAAGCTGCAAGCACCTGACAGCTTTGATGAATCCAAGTGCAACACGCAGCGAGCGACGGTGCTTCAGCGGTTGCGCTGGAATGCAGCACAAATGCGGTACGGCACATAAAAGCCCTCCTTAGCTTTATGACGAATGCAATCCATCACATTCGCGGCAATCGATGTCCTTAATTGCCTAGTATCAAACTACACCGTAAGCGCCACGTGAACCCCAGGGTTGATTTTTATACAACGCGTGATTTACAAACTGCGGTTATTTCACTGGAAAAATTTCTGCAGAAACACGATGTGGCAGCAGCGATTCGATTGCCTCAACCGATTCGGCTCGCGGTAAGTCGCTAAAAATACGCTGCAAATATCGATACGGTTCGAGTCCGTTGGCTTTCGCAGTCTCGATAAGGGAATAGAGATTTGCTGAAGCTTTGACGCCGGCCACCGAATCGCTGAACAGCCATGCTTTACGGCCCATCACAAACGGCCGGATCGCATTTTCGCAACGGTTGTTGTCGATGTGTAATCGGCCATCATCAAGATAGCGCGTGAGTTTGTCCCAATGCTTATTGAGATAGCCCAACGCTTTGCCTAACGCCGTTTTCGGTGGCACCTGCGGTAACGTGTTATCGAGCCACGTGCGAAGCTCATCGAGGAGCGACGAAGCATGCTCGCGCCGATAGGCATAGCGGTCTTCGGCAGACATGGCCTTCGCTTGTTTCTCCACGCGATAAAGCTTTTGAATGAGCGAGAGTCCCCGCCAGGCACGACCGCCGCGCGTTTTTTTACCTTGCGCTTTCACCGCTTCGTCGAACTTGCGCCGCGCGTGTGCCATACAACCCAATGGCACGATGTCATTCGCCGCGACGACCGCGTTGTAACCCTCATAGCCATCGGTTTGAAGATACCCTGCGTAATCGGCGAGCAAGTTTGCCGGCACCGAGCCCGCGCGGGTCGGCGAATAATCGTACAACACCACCTCCGAATCGGGCGGCCCACCGCATTGTACCCAAAGATAAGAGGTGGATTGCGCCGTGCGGCCAGATTCCTTCAGCACCTGAACAGTCGTTTCGTCCATTTGGATGATGTCATAGGCGAGTAACCGATCACGCATCAGATTAATCAGCGGTTGAACCAATACGCCGGCCTTTATCATCCAACTCGCCAACGTCGTGCGCGGAATACTGATGCCGATACGGTTTAAGATCGCTTCCTGGCGATATAACGGCAACCCATCGACGTATTTACACACCGCGACATGCGCCAATAAACCCGGTGAGGCCATACTCTTCGGTACCGGTTGCGCCGGCAAGGGCGCGGTTTTAATGCATCGACCGCAATCACACGCATATTGTTTGCGCACATGACGAATAACGCGGATCACTGCCGGCACGATATCCAGCTGTTCACAGACTACCTCGCCAATCTCAGCGAGCTGTCGGCCGTCATGTCCGCAAACCCGGTCTGCCGCCGGCAACTCATGGATCACCTCAACCCGCAGTAACGCGTCCGGTAATGGTTTGCGACCACCCGATTGACGCTGATGTGAAAGGACTTCAATCGCCGGGCTTTCCTGTTCAACGCGCTCATCGTGTGATGACTCTGTCGCATCGAATAACTTGATCTGATCGGGCGAGACCGCTTCACTGCGTGAAGCAAATCGCTTCGCCAACGCGACGTTCAATTGTTCTTGTAGGATAACGACCTTTGTGGAGAGTTCGTCGTTGCGTCGTTCAACGTCAACAACTTTAGAACTTAACTGCTCATTGCGAGCAGCGTGTTCAACGACCAGCGACTTTAATGCGTCAACATCGTTCGGTAATTGATCGCGTAGCGTCGACATACAAAAAGTATAAACGATGCGCGATCATGTGTCCTATCCAACTTGCGAAAAATGTAACGCTTGATGACCTTCAATGTCATGCCCAGACAGTAACCAGTGTAATTGCGCTTCGCTTAACGTGATCACCGGTTCTGGCCAACGACGTGGCCAACGGAACTTATCTTGTTCCAATCGCTTGTACCACATCGCAAAACCACTCTTGTCCCAATATAGAATCTTTAGTTTATTACGACCCTTATTGATGAATACAAACAACGCACCCGAGAACGGCGATAAATCCATCGTTTGCTCAACAATCAGCGACAGCCCGTTGATGGCTTTCCTGAAGTCTACCGGCTCGCGATGTAAATACACACCGCTAACCGAACGAAACACCTCCACCGTCTAGGCTCGCAACGCCTTAATCACTTCAGCGACTCGAACGCCTGGTATCTCTGTCGGAAAACGCACCACCACATCACCCAGCTCAACCGTAATCGCACCTAACGATTGAGGCGACGACACGCCAACCGGATGAAAAGATGTCGCACCCGCGTTCGATTCACCCATCAGTTCTTGCCGACGGACACTAAAATACTTCGCATCTACTCCGCGTTCACGGCAGAATGCAGCCGCCGTTTGGCCACTGCTCGCATGTGCCTCGATTAACGATAACCACTCTGATTTTGTTCGCTTTGTCATCTGCCATTCCTCTCTTGCGGGAAAACAGATCACCTTACCGAATTATATATCCAAGCATAGCGCGTCGTTTACGGGGCGCTTACACTACACCCATTGAAATACGTTTTGCAATTAGGAAAATTTCCCGCTACACAGCAGACCTTCGGAAGGTCATCCCCCGGGCACAGTCAACTGAACCCCCGTGACAATGGAAATGACGAGAAAGTGCGGGAATGACGAAGAATACCGCCGTCTCACCAGGCCTGCATCGTCATGCACGACTTGAGCGGGCAGCCAGTCACCCTTTTCCTACGACGGGCATATCCAGCAGAACCAGCATTGCGTTGGACTTATTGTCCGAGAAATTTTAGTAACGTATCCCCACAAATAATGCCCGTCATAGCAATTAATGCTTTGCGTAGTATCTAACACCGTCAAGTCCGTCGAAATCTGAATCCTGTGTCCAGATAATTGCATTAAACATTTTTGCGGTGGCGAATATGATGCTATCAGCCAATGGCAACTTCAATTCGATCCCATAGCAAGCCGCGTCAACGGCTAATCCCCGATCGAGCGGAACAACATTTCCTTGTTCCATATGGGCAATGGCTTCAAGCGCCGATTCTTCATTTCTCTGCCGCAGAATGCATTTAAAGACTTCCGTAATAGTGATACTCGGCACGAGAAGTTCGCTAATTTCTTCAATCGGTTTCGAGAATGCATCAGCATTTGCGTCGTCGGCAAAGTACGACAACCAAGCAGACGAATCCACGACATTCATATGCGATCCTTATCGCGCTTTACTCCGGTTTTGATCCCTTTCAAGAATCCTCTCAACTTTTTCATCGGTTTGATTGGGATCAGTTCGATACGATTCCGATAGGTTAAAACTTGTATTTTTTGCCCGGAATAGATCCCCATAGACTCTCGGATCTCCTTCGGGATCACGACTTGGAATTTCGGCGAAACAATGACTTCGGGCATGGATTTTCCAATCGATACAAGTATCGTAAAACGATAATCGTATCGATAAAAGTTGTCAATGCCCGATCACACGGCCAGCAGTTTCGATTGATCGACACGGTCAAATCCGCGCTCCCACCGCAGGAGGCTGAAATACACGAAACTGGAGAACGGAATTGTTAATTAAAATCCCAATCGAGTCTTACGCCCCAGGAACTTCGTACTGCCCCTGTCGTCCCGGGCGAAGACCCAGGACCCAGTAGAAAAATAAACGCGCGCAGCGCACGCTCATATCGCACTGGACCCCGAGTCATGGGGTCACGAGTCATGGGGTCAGGTCTTGCCTTTTGATCTTCTTCAGGATCGTAGAGGCAAAACGCAAGACCTGACACCTTCGCATTCGCAATCAAGATATACTAAAGCGGCGCATTCTAGACCGCCCGGTTGAGTTATAGCTTGTGTTATACGGGCAGGTTGACCGCTGATCGCAACTTGTTCGTAAACACGTTAGCCGTAATGGCGCACGCGCATCGTATCGGCGCAGGTTAAACGGACATTGTCGGTGTATTTTGTGTGGATAGTTACTCAATTAGTGGGCTGAGCCCGAGGGAGAGGAAAAATGCCAGCAAAGACAATCAACGGCATGGATGTTGGTGTATTTCAGATCCTAGCCGACAAGCCCACTGGCGATCCCGCCGTGGTGGCAAAGCGTGCCGAGGAACTCGGATTCGGATCTTACTGGGTACCTGAGCATGGAATTATCCCCGAAGGTTCGTGCGATGCTTATCCGGGCAAAGAGTCTGACGATCCGCCCCCCGAATACTTGTTTAAGATGCCCGATCCATATATCGCTTTAGCGCGCGCCTCGGGCGTGACATCGACGATCGGACTCGGAACCGGCATCGCTTTGGTAGCTGAGCGATCGCCCTTGTTGGGAGCGAAGGAAATTGCCTCGCTTGATCATTTTTCGGGAGGGCGCGTGCTCTACGGAATCGGTGCGGGATGGAATGAAGCTGAGTGCACGGTGATGGGCGGTGATTTTCCCCGCCGCTGGACACAGAGCAAAGAAGCGGTCGCGGCGATGCGGCTTTTATGGTCTGGAGAGTATGTTGAACACCACGGTAAGTATTACGATTTTCCTAGGGTTTTGTGTCAGCCGAAACCGGCGCGTTCGATCCCGGTACTGCTCGCGAGTGTCGGCAACAACCGCGTATATAAACGCGTGGGTAGTTGGGGCGACGGCTGGATTCCTTTGGTCGACAAACCCGAGGACATGATCGAGGGCAAAACCGAAATCTGCAAATACGCTGCCGCGGCAGGTCGCGATCCGGACGCACTTAAATTTATCATGTTCGCGCGCGATGGTATGTACCGCGACAGGGCATCGCTCGAAGAGGCGGCGGCTGCCGGCGCCACGACCTCTATAATTTGGTTAAGGGGAACTGACGAGCAAGAAACGCTAGCTCATCTCGAAGAATTGGCCGCGACGCTGTTCTGATTTTTAGTAACGGGGACGCAGGGATTCGCATGGAGGGGTCATGGAGCCTGGGGTCAGGTCCTGTGGGATCCCCACAAGTTTCACGATGCGAACCCGTAGCTAGCAAGCATTTGAATCAAAGCGATGGCGTCGTAAAATTGTGCCACACGGTATCTAAATTTGCGTTGCAAACACTGCCACCCGATTGTGAATGTCGACAGCACTGAACGATGACGAATGCTATTGGCTTGGTAGGAGTGATGTTGGTCTGCTCGTTTCGCGATGATACCCAGTATCCATAGGGCAAGCATCGCGACCGCTGAGATTAGCAAAGCGATGTTCAGGCGCTGCCGGTCAAAGCTACGGCAATGGCGCAAGCTAAACCCATTGCGCGTGTTCTTCAGGTCACGAAAGGCTTCTTCAATCTGCATTCGCGTTCGATAGATCCCAATAATTTGCTTTGGCGAGTAACTTTCCGGGGGAAGTGAGCTGAGGAGTAACCAGGGCTCACGTTCACGTTTCGCGTGTTTCAAGTTCACTGAGTTTTCACGCTTTTTCCCACGCAAATTTTTGCTCTTTCGCTGTTTTCTTGGCCCTCGATATAGATAGAAGTGGCCAGCCACCGGGTTCGATTTCGCCAGCAGCCCTGAGAACAAGTAACGCGCGACACGCGTGGCCTTGCTATAGTAGTTTTTCACCGCAAACCATTCATTTTGCCCTGCTTCGAGACAATAGGTGTTGTTGCGAACTCGTCCCACAAAATCCCAACCCGTGTGGCGGATGAGCTCAAACCACGGGTTACGAAATCCGGCGTCCGTGACGATGATCGCTCGACAGTCATCAGGCAATAGTCGCCTGAGCGTACGCACAAAATCACGATGCGCTTTGACGCTCGAATATTCCTTTTCTGTGTACGTGCTTTCCCATATCACTAACGCTCTACCACCAACCGCAATCGATGCGCGTAAAAAATGATACTCCCCACAGCGCGTCAAGCCCGACCAGTCAACGATGGTCACTGGCCGTCGCGCGTGCCGACGAGTAGCCGCGTCATTACCTGATAATACTGTTCGCGCTTGTGATGCAAGCACGCATTGCCAAACAACCGACCTATCCGCTTGATCACGTACTTTACCGCGACCCTTGAACGAAAATGACGCCCCAGCCCGGCAATCGATAGATGCCTGCATTCGCACAACGTGTTCGCCGCTCCAAACAACGTGCGGTGTAACCGTTTATCGATCCCAATGGACTTGTGCGCAAAGACCTTATTTAATAGTCTCTCGAAGTGCATCGTCGGGTCTCCCTTGATAATTTCTTTGGTCGGAAATAACAAGGAGATCATGTCTCACGGTGCACTTCAATCTCTTTTTTCTCTATCGCTTTGTTTTCTCTCCACTTAATATGGGGGGCCTTCAGCGTCCTTCAGGGTCAGGTCTTGCCTTTTGATCTCCTTCAAGATCGTAGAGGCAAGACCTGACACCTTCGCATTCCTTCGCATTCCTTCGCATTCCTTCGCATTCGTTGATCTCTCTGTGAGTTGATGAGCCGCGCGATGCGCGGCTGCGGCTCCAAAATCCTCAAACTCGTATGCCGGCAGCCATCATTTGTACTCGACGAGGACTTCTCGATACGTAGAAGGGCCAACATTACGGGCTTTATGCCGGGCCGGAATGCGCATGCCTTTCCCTGGTTCGGACAGAACCTCGAGTTCGCCATTGTCTAACTTGAGCGAAAACACTGCTCCCGTAGGCACCTCGATAAGACCGAGGTCGTTGTTGTTCTCATCGAAGGCCTGCAAGGTCGTGCCCTCAACCGCATACCACATATAGTCGTGCTCATGCGTATGCACTTCGGTCTCTGCGCCCGGCGCAAGTTCGAAATTCCACACCGTCACCTTGTCGTTCTCAAAAACTTTTTCTGTTCCGAGTTTTCCAGCCATCTCATTTCCTCCAAAAGATAGAGTTGTCTCAACGTACGGCCGCGATACTACTTTTGCGGTGAATCGTGCACGTTGATCCAGTTTACTGGCGCGCTCCCATCTGCACGGTAGTTTTCTCCTACGCCCGGCAGATTACTAGTGTAGGACGGGTGAAGGCAAAATGGAGCGCGATTGTTCATGCGTACTAAATATCGTCTCATCAGCGTTCAAAGAACGCTCGGCGAAGTATCGCAAACTAAGCACGGACTGTATAATTGACATTATGTATGGGTGAATATCGATAACGTGCATAGACGGAATGCGGCTCGTTCGCTACCGCGGCGCCGGCTCGATCAGTTGCCCCTGCGCTTGAGCTTCGTCCTCAGCGTCGCTACGGCGACGATTCGCACGCCAGCCCGGCGCCCGGATAAATCTGCCCGACGCCAGCCACCGTGAATGTACGCGTAGTGGGCGGCACGCAATGCATTATAAATGCGGGCATGAAAAGCACTGAGACGGTGAATTGCTCAAGCGGGAAATTGTGCTGATAAGTTAGCGAGTATCCCGCTTGGTTTCATCGAGCTGCGAGCGTCACTTTGCGGCGCGTTGATTAGTCGCCGCTCGCCGCGCCATTTGGCGCACGTAGTGTGTCAGGGCCTGCAAATCGCGATCGCTGAGATCACGGAAGTGCGGCATGCCGCGGTCAATTCTGGCGCCATTGACGACGACATCGCGGAACGCCTCAAGTGATAACAAAAGCGGTGACTCCCGCAAATCTGGCGCCATGCCACCGGCGATGGCGCCGCCGCCGTGACACATGAAGCACGATTTCGCGTAAAGGTCGAGTCCCGTTTTCGCGAGTTCTGCGTCGATGGTGAAGTCGACGGGGTCAAGCGGCTGGGCAAAAGTCGGTGGCGGTGAAGGCGGCACCGACGCTTTACCGTCCAGGGCAAAGGTGTATAGACGGCGCGGGTGCATCCCGTACTTCCAACCATGCTGTGCCGCCTGCTCACCGAGAATGACGCCGGCGCCACCCCAACCGACCAGCAGCGAGACGTATTGCTTGCCAGCCACTGTATAAGTCACCGGCGGCGAGGAAATGCCGAGCCCGAGATCGATGTCCCATAATGGCTTGCCGGAGGTGGCATCATAAGCGACAAACACGCCGTCCGCACGACCTTGGAAAACCAGATTGCCTGCCGTTGTCATGGTGCCGGCGTTCCACGCCCGCGGCTGTTCACGCTGCCAAACTTTCGCGTGCTTGATCGGATCCCAGGCAAGCAGAAAGGCGTCGCCGAAATCGGCCGGCACACTGTCGCTGCCAAACTCGACACCGGTATCAACGAACAGATTCGGAGACTTCCATACTTCGAAGTTGATGCCATTGTCTTTCCACATGCCAGGCATTTCGATCATCGGAATGTAGACCAGCCGCGTTTGCGGGTTATAGGACATGGCGTGCCAGTTGTGCGCGCCGACGGGACTTGGCCAGACCAATTCCTCGCCATCTTCGTAGCGCGCACCCGCGATCTCGACCGGTCGCCCGGTTTTGAGATCGACGTGCGACGCCCAGGTCACTTTGGCGATTTTCTGCGCCGACAACAGTTCGCCGTTAGCACGATTGATGACGTAGAAAAAGCCATTCTTCGGCGCGTGTAACAGTGCCTTGATGGTCTGTTCTCCGACGTTCAAATCCGCGAGCACGATGTCCATGTTGGAGTTGTAGTCCCAGGTTTCACCCGGCACGGTCTGGTAGTGCCATTTGTATTCACCGGTATCGGGATCGAGCGCGACGATGGAACACAGAAAAAGATTATCGCCACCGCCGGGCGAGCGGATCTTCCGATTCCAAGGCGAGCCGTTGCCGGTACCGATCAGTACCTGGTCGAATTCCGGATCGTAAGTAAAGCCGTGCCAAGCATTACCGCCGCCACCAAACTTCCACCATTCCCCTGTCCAGGTCTTGGCCGCCATTTCCATTGCCGCGTTTTCAAATCCGTCGGCGGGATTGCCGGGCACTATCCAGAAACGCCAGATCTGCGCGCCGCTGTCGGCATCGTAGGCGGTGACATAACCGCGGGCGGCACTGATCTCGGTGCCGCCGTTACCGATCAGTACCTTGCCTTTAAACACCTTCGGGGCACCAGTAATGTAGTAAGCACGGCGTGGATCTACCGTCATCACCTCCCACACTTTCTCGCCGGTGTGGCGATTGAGACCGATCAGTCGGCCATCGATGGTGGAAATAATAAGTTTGTCCTTCCACACCGCTGGGCCTTTGTTCTGATCCCACATGATGCGCAGCCGATCGCCTGCATGCTTGATAGACTTCGGATCGTACTCCCAGAGAATTTTGCCGCTACGCGCGTCAACCGCGCGGGCCACGGAATAGCTACCGGTAAAGTAAATCACGCCATCGACGACGAGTGGGGTCGCGACCAAGGCGCGATCGCCGGGCAACTCGGTAACCCATTCAACGCCGAGCTGCGCGACCGTCCTGACATTGATCTGATCGAGCGGACTGAAACGTTGCTCCGAGTAATTGCGCCCAAAGGCCGGCCAGTTGCTGCCATCTCCCAGCGCGCTCAGCGTCGCGTCGTCAACGACAGTGCCTTTGGCGAGCGCGCTGTTGGCGGCGATCAGCGATAACGTGAGATAAGTCGCACGAAGTTTTCCGAAGGTCATAGCATCCGTCTCAGGTGTTAGTGGGCACAGGGGTATTATCCCGACGCCCGCCGGCGGTGTTGCGGCGGATCCAATGTGGCGGTTTGCATGAGAACTGTCCCTGGATTCGTCAAGTGAGCGCGATGGTGCGTCTCGTGCCGCTTTGTTGTTAGCTTATGAAAAGTCGATCCCCGGGTAGTCGTTTGCCGCGGCATTCTTTAAGCGCTTCGCATATTCAACCCCGCCGGCCGCAAAGATCGTATAACGCATATTGCCGTACTCATGGCCTTCGATGTTGGAGTTATATCCCGTGAACCAGCTTCGCGCTTTGTTGATAAGCAAGCCCTGGTAGCTCGTCTTGACGTCTTCAAACCAGGCGCGTTGCGCGTCTTCCCTGGCATCGAAGCGCGTATAGCCGTTATCCCACATGTGCTGGAGCAGCGGCATAATCCAATCGACGGCCACCTCCGAGCCGCGCGGAAAGTTGGCCGCCGCGATTTGCGGCCCGCCCAGCATCGCCATGTTCGGGAATCCGCTGATAAGCATGCCGAGATAGGTTATCGGCCCGTCGGCCCATTGATCGCGGAGTTTCTTCCCACCGATTCCGCGAATATCGATGTGATCATAGGCGCCGGTAAACGCGTCGAACCCGGTTGCGTAAATAATGACGTCGAAGTCGAATTCGCGCGCCGAGGTGCGTAACCCGGTCGCGGTAATTCGCTCGATGGGCGTTGCTTGTGAATCGACGAGTTCGACGTTGTCGCGGTTATAAGCCTCGAAGTAATTCGTCTCTAGTGGCAGCCGTTGGACCCCAAAGCCATGGTCCTTCGGGATCAGCTTTTCCGCGACCTCCGGGTCGTTCACACGCTCGCGAATGCGATCGGCGATGTAATCTGACAGTTCGGCGTTCGCTTGTTCGTCCATGAAGATTTCGGGGAAATTAGCCAACCAGATACCGAAACCGGGTTCGTCATAGAGACGGTCCCAAAACTCGCGGCGTTTTTCCGGTGGAACGTCGTAGAAACTTCTCGAGTCCGGTACGTGTTCGAACGCACCAGGTGATTGTGCGCAGGCCGCGAATATTTCGTCATAGCGCTTGCGGATGGCCGCCATCTCTTGTCCTTTGATGGGGCCGTTGTTGAGCGGTGCTGCCCAGTTCGCGCGCCGCTGAAACACCGTCAAGTGGCCCGCCTCCTCCGCGATCACCGGGATGATCTGAATCGCTGTGGCCCCCGTGCCGATGATGCCAACCCGCTTACCAGCGAGATCCAAACGCTCGTGAGGCCAGTTAGCCGGATGAAACGAAATCCCCTTGAAATCATCGATCCCCTCGATTTTCGGCAGGGTTGGAATTGATAGCGGACCGAGCGCAGTGACGACGGCGCGCGTCGTTAGTGTGCGTCCATCGTTCAGTGTCAAGCTCCAGGTATCGGTCTCCTCGTCAAACAGCATTGCCTCGACACGGCAGCCGAATTGCATGTGCTCGCGAAGATTCAGTTTGTCGACGACAAAGTTCAGATAACGTAAAGTTTCGTCCTGCGGTGAGAAGCGTTCCTTCCAGTACCACTCATCGAGCAATTCCTGAGAGAACGAGTAACCGTAAGTGTAGCTTTCGGAGTCGAAACGCGCGCCCGGATAGCGGTTGTTGTACCAGGTTCCTCCTAAGTCATCGTTGGTATCGAGCACCGTCGCACGCACGCCGAGATCGAGGAGTCGCTTGATCTGATAAATGCCGGAAACGCCCGCCCCTATAACGATGGCTTCGTAGTCGCGCAGTGCCGTTTGAGGCTTAGTACCGGATGATTGGGCGGTTGTTGCAGCCATGATGATTTAACTCGCTATTACCTGGGTATTGTAAACGTTTTCTGTGCGCATCTCGCTTGGTGATCGGCGGGCCAGTCGCTTTTAGCGCGACAATATATCGCTGAAGACCGAATCGATCGCCGCTTTGTCGGCGTTGTTCATGCAAAACATGGCGAAATGCGCCCACAGCGAGTCGATCAAACGATACTCGGCACCGGCAATCATCGCGGCTTCAGCCTCGATATCGGCAGGCGGGAAGAACATGTCGTTGCCGAATGCGACGACCACGGTTTTTGCGCTGATGCGCGCGAGCGCCATTGCCAAGTCACCACTAGTATGGCGACTCACATCGCCGTGCCGCCACTTCCAACCCATCCAAATCAGGTTGTTCGGATCCATCGGTGCGAAATACGTTTCCCAGAATCCGCTGACGAAGGCATCGAGTGAGTCGAAATCGAGTTCACGCCAAACTTCTCGTTTATAGAACTCCGGACACAAACCCATGACCGACCAGACTTCGGCGTGACGCTTGAGCCCAACGGCGACGTCGGCAGCATCGGCATAGAACCCATCAGCCCAGGCAGGATCTGATTTCAAGGCGTTCTCATGCGCGCGTACCCAGAGATAATCATGCGGCGTCGTCCGTGCCGTACCGGCGAACGGTGCAGCGCGTTTGACCATCTGCGGGTAGCGCACCGCCCATTCGTATGTCTGCTCGGCACCCATGGACCAACCGGTGACCAGCTGCAATTCTTCGATACCAAAATGCTCACGCACCAGACGATGCTGGGCGACTACGTCGTCGCCGATGCTTACGTTGGGAAACGCACCGCCGTTCTGCGGTGGCGGTGTGTTGCTCGGTGAGGATGAAAATCCGTTCGCGAACTGCCCGGGTAGAATGATGAAGTATTTCGAGGGATCGAGCGGCCGATCCTCGCCGATGAATGCTTCCATCGAGGCGGAAGTGCCCGACCACATGTGCGGAAACAAGATCGCATTGTCCTTCGCGCGACTGAGTCTGCCTTGCGTTTTGTAAGCGAGTTTCGCCTGCAACAGTGTCTCACCGCTCTCGAGTGCGAAGTCGCCGAGCTCGAGATACTCGTGCGGGCCATGTTGTTTCTCGGAGTAGTAGTCGTGCGCGCTCATGAGTTGCCCCGCTGCCTTGGTTTGATCTACGTACGGTTGCGATTTTACGACGTCCTCGGGCTCACCCGCGATGGGTATTTGCCGCAGCCCCGTGAGTGTCGGTTGCCGACCTCGCCCGCGGAGCCGCCGCTTACTAAGCGGAAATCAACTTTCCACTATTTCTTTTCTCACCATCTAATCCTTTCCACTCGATTACAAGTCTGATGTCACAAAGCGCAGCTAACGCGTTAATAAATCGAAGTTCGTTAGAACTGGCGCAGTGTTTGCTTGAGATTCTCTTAGGAGGCACTGTCGCACGTTGATCAAGGGGTAACCCGGGTATTGGTTGCGGCTGGGCTGCGCAGCAAAAAATGAAAACACCGAACAGGGGAGCGGGTTGATGATCTCACAGACTTTTTATGACGTGATGAGGCGTCAGGGCATTACGCGGCGTAGCTTCCTAAAGTTTTGCAGCCTCACCGCATCCGCATTGGGTCTCGGACCTGCTCTCGCGCCCCGGATCGCCCACGCGATGGAAACCAAACCGCGTATTCCGGTGTTGTGGTTGCACGGTTTGGAGTGTACCTGTTGCTCGGAGTCCTTCATTCGTTCGGCTCACCCACTGGCAAAGGACGTCATCTTATCGATGTTGTCGCTGGACTATGACGACACCATCATGGCTGCCTCGGGTGTTCAGGCCGAATCGATCGTCGATGAAATCATCGCGGATTATCCTGGTGAGTATATACTCGCCTGCGAAGGTAATCCGCCCCTCAACCAGGAAGGCATGTCTTGCATCATCGCCGGTAAGCCTTACGTGGAACAACTGCGTAAGGCGGCAAAAAATGCCAAGGCTATTATCTCCTGGGGTTCTTGCGCATCGTGGGGTTGTGTGCAAGCGGCCAAGCCAAATCCGACCAAAGCAACGCCTATTCACAAGGTTTCGGGTCTCGGCAACGCGCCCATCATTAAGGTGCCCGGCTGCCCGCCGATCGCCGAAGTTATGACGGGCGTGGTCACCTATATTCTTACTTTTGGCAAATTGCCGACGCTAGATCGCCAGGGTCGGCCGTTGATGTTCTACAGCCAACGTATACATGACAAATGTTATCGGCGCCCGCATTTTGACGCCGGCCAGTTCGTTGAACATTTCGATGACGAAGGCGCGCGCAAAGGTTATTGCCTGTACAAAATGGGATGCAAGGGGCCCACGACCTATAACGCTTGTTCGAGTATTCGTTGGAACGGCGGCCTGTCCTTTCCGATCCAGGCGGGACACCCCTGCATCGGTTGTTCAGAGGACGGCTTTTGGGATAAGGGCGGTTTCTACAATCGCCTCACCAGCATCGACCAATTCGGCGTGGAGGAGAACGCCGATAAAGTCGGCGGAACTGCCGCTGTCGTGGTTGGGGCCGCGGTCGCCGCGCATGCCGCCGCCAGTGTCATCAAGCGCGCGCAGCAAAAAGGAGAACAACAATAATGGCTATTAATACGACTCCGAACGGCTACGATCTGGACACCTCGGGGCAGCGTGTCGTCGTCGACCCGATAACCCGCATCGAAGGGCATATGCGCGCCGAGGTCAACATCAACGCCGAGAACGTGATCACTAACGCGGTCTCCAGCGGCACCCTGTGGCGTGGACTAGAGACCATTCTCAAGGGCCGCGATCCCCGCGATGCGTGGGCGTTTACGCAGCGTATTTGCGGGGTGTGTACCGGCACCCACGCGCTGACGTCGGTGCGGGCGGTCGAAGACGCGCTCGGCATCAACATTCCCGAGAATGCGAATTGCATTCGCAACATTATGCAGTTGTCCTTGCAGGTGCACGATCATCTAGTGCACTTCTATCACCTGCATGCCCTGGATTGGGTCAACCCGGTCAATGCCTTGAAAGCGGATCCGAAGGCCACCTCGGTCCTGCAGCAACAAGTGTCTCCGCATCATCCACATTCATCGCCAGGCTATTTCCGTGATGTGCAAAACCGCTTGAAGAAGTTCGTAGAATCTGGGCAACTGGGTCCATTTAAAAACGGGTACTGGACGAACCCGGCTTATCTATTGCCCCCCGAAGCCGACCTGATGGCGGTCACCCATTACCTGGAAGCTCTCGATTTCCAAAAAGAGATCATGAAGACGCGGACGATATTTGGTGGCAAGGATACTCATCCGAACTGGACCGTGGGTGGGGTCCCGTGCCCAATTAACGTAGACGGTGTCGGCGGCGTGGGCGCGCTCAACATGGTTAGCCTCAATCAGGTGCATCAGATCCTGAAAGACGCCAAGACATTCATTAACCACGTTTATATACCCGACATCCTTGCCATCGGGTCGTTTTACAAACACTGGCTCTATGGCGGCGGTCTCTCGGGTCAGAGCGTCATGGCCTATGGCGACATTCCCGACCGTGCGAACAATTACGATCCGGATAATCTGTTGATGCCGCGCGGCGTGATCATTAACGGTGACCTCAGCAGAGTGCATGAACTCGATCACCGCGACCCCGAACAAATCCAAGAATTCGTACCCCACTCCTGGTACAAGTATCCCAATGGCGTCAAGGGCCTGCATCCTTGGGACGGGGTTACCGAACCGGACTATGACGTCAGCAGCGCCAAGGGTACCAGCACCAATATTGAACAGCTCGATGAGAATGCAAGTTATTCGTGGATCAAGGCGCCGCGTTGGCGGGGTCATGCGGTCGAAGTCGGGCCCTTGGCACGTTATGTGGTTGGTTACGCTTCGGGGCACGAGGAATGGACAGAGCAGATCACGATGGTGCTCAAAACCCTCGATGTGCCAGTCGAAGCCCTGTTTTCCACCCTAGGCAGGACCGCTGCACGCGCGCTCGAGGCGCAATGGGCGGCCGACAAGCAGTTGTATTTTTTCGACAAGTTGATGAACAACATCAAGAACGGCGACAGCGCGACCCACAGTGGCGAAAAATGGGATCCGGCCGATTGGCCGGCCGAGGCCAAAGGCGTTGGGTTTTCGGAAGCGCCGCGCGGCGCGCTTGGCCACTGGATCAAGATCAAGGACACCAAGATTAAAAACTATCAATGCGTCGTGCCAACCACTTGGAACGGATCGCCCCGTGACGAAGCGGGCAACATCGGTGCCTTTGAAGCTTCAATGATGAACACCAAAGTAGCGGTAGCTGAAGAGCCGGTCGAGATCCTGCGCAACATTCACAGTTTTGATCCTTGCCTAGCCTGCTCTACCCACGTGATGAGCGAAGATGGTGAGGAGTTAACACGCGTCACGACTGGTCCAGTGGCCCTTTAGGAGACATGACGAGGTTTAGAAGATGAATACCAGAATTCAATGCACTGCAATGTTGGTTACCGGCATTTGCAGCACCACTGTCCTAGCACATGCCGGCCACGCAACGGGCGTAGGGCTGAGCGGTGGTTTTCTTCATGCGCTCGGCGGGCTCGATCATTTAGTCGCTGCGATGTTGATCGGTTTGTGGGCCGCGACGGGTTCCGGCGTGCGGAAATATCTACCGCTGGCGGTGTTCCCCCTATTTACGATCATCGGTTCCTTACTGGCTGTGTATAGCGTCCAGTTTGTGGGTGGAGAGTTCATGCTCGCGCTATCCATTCTCACTGTAGGTCTATTGTTGTTCCGCGGGGTCACTGTGCGCGTCACAACTTGCATCGTGGTCGCCGTGTTCGCGCTGTTCTACGGCCACGTGCACATGCTCGAGATTAAGCTGCTCGCCTCACCATTTGCTTATGTCATCGGCTTGGTAGTTGTGAGTGTCGCGTTGCTGGGTGCTGGGTTCGGTGCTGGCCTGTGCTTGCAGGGCAGGCGCACCGCGTGGCTGTTACCTGCTGTCGGTGCGTTCGTGAGTGGCGTAAGCGCCGTATTGTTACTCGGCACCGCTTAGTTTAACGGCGGGCGTAGAAAGGGGAGCTACGATATGACGACCGAAACGGCAGTCATTGATGGTGAACAGGCAGTCTATGTGTATGAGGGACCGCTGAGGCTTTGGCACTGGATCAATGCGCTATCTATTGTTGTCCTGTGCGGCAGTGGCTATTTCATCGGTTCGCCTTTACCGAGCCTGTCGGGTGAAGCCAGCGAGCATTTTTTGATGGGATATATTCGCTTCGCGCACTTCGCCGCCGCTTATATTCTCATCATCGGTTTTGTCTTCCGCGCATACTGGGCGGTGGCGGGAAATATCCATGCGCGGGAGTTGTTCGCACCGCCGCTGTTCAAGCGAAAATGGTGGAGTGGCGTGTGGCATGAGATCAAATGGTATGCATTTAGTGCCAAAGAGCCGCGCAAATATATCGGCCATAATCCGCTGGCAACCTTATTCATGCATTTCATGCTGTTGTGGGGTACGGTCTTTATGATCGTCACCGGGCTTGCTTTGTATGGCGAAGGTGCGGGCCAGGGTTCGTGGCAGTACGAACTTTTTTCGTCCTGGGTGATCCCGCTCTTCGGCCAAAGTCAGGACGTACATACCTGGCACCATGCCTTCATGTGGTACCTCATTTGTTTCGTCATCATTCACGTCTATGTCGCGTTTCGTGAAGACATCATGTCGCGACAAAGTTTGATCAGCACCATGATCAGTGGTTGGCGCATGTTCAAGGACAATCGGCCCATCGATGACGACTCCCACTAGCGCTAGGGAGTACTAGCCCGCGATTCTCGACCCTCGCCACCCCGGCGCCCGGTACGCCGCCATGACGGCTTTTTCGGTTAGGTGCGGGTGTGGACGCGCCCGGTTTTGCAAGATAAAACCGAGGTTTCGCCGGTAACTGGAAACAATTATTACGAAATTTCCAAAAGCTGTATCATTGCTAACCGGTTTCTGTAGCATCAATTCTGAGATCTGAAGAGAATCCGAGCTGAAACAGTATCTTACCGGTGTTTGAACACGTGGCACGCTGATTGCAATTTGTCATATGTCGTGTGAGGCGCGAGTCAGTACGACCTAGAAAAACGATAACGCCAGGTGGCGGAGGTTGGCATGAGGGAGGCATCATCTACGCTGATATTGGGCGTCGGCAACGTTTTGTGGGCCGATGAAGGTTTTGGCGTCCGCGCGGTCGAGCATTTGCACCGCCACTATCACTTGCCGCCGGGTGTCACCCTCATGGACGGTGGAACACTCGGTCTTTATCTGCTCCAACACGTGCAGGCCGCGGATATCTTGGTGGTGTTTGATGCCGTCGATTATGGCCTCCAATCGGGCACCCTAAAGATTGTCGAGGGCAGTGACGTTCCCAGATTCCTCGGCGCTAAAAAGATGAGCTTGCACCAAACTAGTTTCCAGGAGGTGCTGGCGTTGGCCGAATTGCTTGGCCAAGCGCCGAGACAGATCGTTTTGATCGGCGTGCAGCCCGTGGAGCTAGCGGACTACGGTGGTAGTCTCAGACCCGCCGTGAAAGCGCAGATCCAACCAGCCATCGCCGTTGCGTTGACCTGGCTTGGTGAACGCGGAATTTGCGCCCAACCGCGACGCCGTGCGCTCCCGCCGAGCGACAGCCTCGGCGGCGCGGCGATCGACATCGAACGTTATGAACAAGAACGCCCGCCGGCGGAAGTTGCCTGTCGTGTGGGTGACGCGCGGGTACTCGCCTCGCCCCTGTTTGAACTCGGCCCCCGTCCCCATCTCATCGACAACACACTTAAGGTCAGCGTCGATCAACGGAGCAAGCGTTGATGTGCATCGGGATCCCCATGCGGGTGGTTGAAGCCGCGGAAACCTTCGCTTGGTGCGAAGGCATGGGGGGGGTACGCCGCGAAGTAAATATGCAACTGCTTGGTGCGCAGCCGGTGGGCACATGGGTGCTTGTTTTTCTCGACAGTGCTCGCGAAGTGCTGAGTTCTGAAGCAGCACACCGGATAAGCGACGCCATCAGAGCGCTGGAACTAGTCATGCAAGGCAAGCCGGTCGACCCCGCAGCTGTCGATGCCTTGTTTCCAGATCTCGCGCACCGCGAACCACAATTACCGGAGCACGTTAGACATGCTGCAAAAAGCGCCTAAGCGAGCGGCGTGCCCATAAAGAACCATTTGGAGAGCGTTTATGTCATCACGACTCGTGCGCAACATGATCGAAAACAACAATTATCCTGTCCTCGATCAAGAGACTATCGATGCCTTTCTCACCGAGCACCAGGACGTCGTACTGTTTCTCGTTGGCGATACCAGAAGTTTTCCGGAAGGCAATGACGTCGCGGTGATCCTGCCGGAATTGATGCAGGTATTCGCCGACCTGTTGAGCGTCGCCGTGGTCGCCCCGGCGATAGCGCGCGACGTCCAGTTGCGCTACCGGGTCAAAGGCTGGCCTGCACTGGTGTTCGTGCGCCGCGGCGAGTACCTCGGTGCGATTACCGGGGTGCAGGACTGGAACGTCTATATCGATGAAATCAACACTATTCTGGACCAGGAGCCGTCGGCGCCGCCGCCCCTGGATATCACGCGCTTGTGCGGCGCGATGAATTGAGGCGCGGTCATGAAAAAGATGGATATTCCAGTGGTCGCTGTGGGGCCAGGTTCGCAGCCCGGCGACGACGATGGTGTGGTGATGGAGTCCCCATCGGCGCCGGGTGAGATGAGCACCTACCGCATGCCGGATCTCTCTGTGCGGGAGGACCTCGGCACACTGAGCGGCGGTCTCACCGTGCTCTCGGAAATCGAGTCCATGCTCGAGGACTATCGGATTGGCGACCAACCCCGCCGCCGGGCGCTCGACGACCTCGACCGCGACAACCGCGAATTGGTCGACGAGGTCCTCGGCGACGGCGAGGTCAGCATTGTCTATGCGGACGAGGTGAGGATCCAGATCCAGGAATCCGTGTTGGCGGGTGTGTGGCGTATACAACACCTCGGTCGAAGCGGGCAGATCGTCAACGATCTTATCGAGGTTGCGGATATTCCCAGCGTGGTGCGTGAGGCAAGCTTTCTCAACCCCAGCGTGCCGTGCGTATCAATGGAGGAATCTCCACCCGGTGTGATGAACGCACCCCCGGTGATCACCGAGATCACTAACAAGGCGACCGCGTTTCACCGCGGTGACGAACCCTATGTGATCAACTTATCCCTGCTGCCGCAGACCGAGGAGGATCTGGCCTATCTGCACGCCCGGCTGGGCATCGGACCGGTAAGCATTTTGTCGCGCGGTTATGGTAATTGCCGCATTACCAGTACCGCCACGCCGTTTGTTTGGTGGGTGCAGTATTTCAATTCCGATGACATCAACATTCTGAATACGCTCGAGATCTCCGAGGTCCCGGCGGTCGCATGCGCGGCCCAGGAAGACCTCGCGGACAGCGCCGAGCGCTTGCGCCTGATCATGGAAGTCTACGCCTGATGACGGACGCCGCTCACATTCCCGGTTCCTACGGTGGCGATCCGTCCAAGTTGAGCGCTGACACCCGGCTTGAATGCAAAATCTGTTGGCACGTGTATGACCCGGTCGAAGGTGACGCCTACTGGCAAGTTCCCGCCGGTACGCCGTTTTCGCAATTGCCCGACCATTGGAGCTGCCCTCAATGCGACGCGCCGAAGACCGACTATCTCGTTGTTGCTGACGAAGCGTGATGGACGCTGATCGTCTGCAAACGCTGCGCGAGCAGCTGCAAATCAGCTACCAGCGGATCGAGCGCGAGCGCATGGCCCACATCCCGATCCTCAACAAGGCGCTGCACGTCGAAGCGGTCGGCTTTCGTGAGTGGGAATCAGGTATTATCGGCGTGATGCTAACACCGTGGTTTATGAACCTCATGTTAGTCCCGCATGAGCCGGAAAGCTGGGCTGAACTCGAGGTTTTGAGTAAGACCAGCCATAGTTTTCCATCTGGGCATTATGAGTTCATCGTTGGTGAGGAAGCCGGTATCGGTAAATACCAGATGTGCTCCTTGTTCTCACCGGTATTTGAATTTGGCGATCAAGATACGGCGGTGGCGACGGCCGAGGCCGTCATGGTCGAGTTGATGGACGTTGCCAATCGCTGCGAGGTCGCTACGCATCAGCATGAGATTGAGCGTGCCTGGCACGATGACAAACCGCGCCAGACGGACACTGGGGAGGCGCTGGATATCGGTCGGCGCGGGCAAGACCGCGCTTCGTTACGCGCACCGATGAGCGCTGCAATGAGTCGGCGTGACATGCTCCGCCGCGCGCTTTTGCTCGGCAATGGAGCACCAGATTGACTATCGAAGGACGCCTGCAGGTGCACTTGCGTAACAATATCGACGGGGGATCGCGGGTTACGATTAACTCGAGCCGTTCCTTGGCTGCGACCAAGCTACTGTATGGCAAGACGCCGCAAGAGGCATTAACGATCGTGCCCGCACTGTACAACATTTGCGGCCATGCCCAAGCTCAGGCGGCTCATATCGCCTGTGCCCGGGCCGCCGGCCAAAGATCATGCGGTGGTGACGGCCGCGAACTCGCCCGCGAGATACTGGTTATGATCGAAACCGCCAAGGAACACCTCGCGCGGATCTTCATCGATTGGCCGCAATACCTTGGGGAAGATGCCTTGGTGAATGATCTTAAACCGGTCATGCAGATGCCGCCTGGCTTGCGAAAAGCACTGTTTGTTGAGGGCGAGGCATTCGGCGCCCAGGCTCGCCTCAGGTCCAATTTCGAGCCGCTTGGAGCTATGCTGCGACAACTGGATGATCGCCTGCAGCGGAAAGTCTTTGCGACTACCGCCGAACTGTGGTGCGCAACCGCGGAGGTGGCTGAGCTCGCGGCGTGGATGGAGCGGGGTGAGACCGTTGCGGCACGATTGTTTCGTCACGTTGGCGAATCCGGTTGGTCTGGCGCCGGCCGCAGTGCGGTGGGTTTTTTACCGCCGTTGGGGGAGGGCGATCTGCGCGCATGTCTTGACAGTCCGGGGGGCGACGCCTTTATCGCCCAGCCGCTCTGGTATGGCGAGCCTCAGGAGACCACGGCTTTAGCGCGCCAACAGGGGCACCCGTTGTTACGCGCTTTGAGCGCAGATCATCACAACGGTCTCCTACCACGTTTGTGTGCGCGCTTGCTGGAACTGGCGGGCATCCCGTCACGCATCAAAGCGGCGCTCGCACAGCTCGAGGCGCTCAGCGGCAACGCCTCCACCGATCTATCGACAGTTGTTTCAGGCACGGGTATCGGCCAAGTGGAAGCAGCGCGCGGACGCCTCATCCATCGCGTTGAATTACGCGCCGGTATGATCGAGCGCTATCAGATCCTGGCGCCGACGGAATGGAATTTTCACCCGCGCGGCGTCGTAGCCCAGGGACTCGCGGCGCTACGGGGGCGCGACGCGGCCGACTTGCCACGACTCGCGGCGATGTTCATTCACGCCGTGGACCCATGCGTCGCTTGCGACGTGACGGTGCACTGATGCACGAATTATCGCTGTGCGAAGGCGTGCTACAGACCTTGCAAGGCAGTGCGAAAAGCGCGGGTTATTCACGGGTCAGAACCGTATGGCTCGAAATCGGCGAATTGGCCGGTGTTGAGATTGCGGCACTGTTGTTCTGTTTTGATGTCGTCAGCAAAGGGAGCCTGGCTGAAGGTGCGCGCCTCGAGATCATCGACGTTGCCGGTGAGGCGTGGTGCATGCAATGCGCGCAGCGTGTGCGTGTACGCAAACGTTTCGATCGATGCCCCGATTGTGGTAGCTATCAGTTGCAGGTCACTGGTGGTGATGAAATGCGCATCAAGGAACTAGAAGTCGAATAAACAGCCGTTGGTAGTTCGCGGCATAACCCGAAGGGAGGACTATTATCATGTGTACAACTTGCGGCTGCGGTGAAGGCGAAGTCCAGATCGAGGGCCACGTTCACGCTCGACACGACGCGCATAGCGATGAACATCATCACCATGAGCACGGCCACGATCACAGCCAGGGACATGATCACGTACAGGGATCGACACGCACGCACGTATCCGGCATCGCGCCGTCGCGGATGGTACAGATCGAACAGGACATCCTCGCTAAAAACAACCGCTATGCCGATGCCAACCGCAGCTGGTTCGCCGCCCGCGGCATTTTGGCGTTGAATTTACTCTCCAGTCCCGGGGCGGGCAAAACCAGCTTGCTGGCGCGCACCATTCGCGATCTGCAAGGCGCGTTGACGATGGCCGTGATCGAGGGGGACCAACAAACCAGCCATGACGCAGATCGTATTCGCGCCACCGGGGCTCGGGCGATCCAGATCAATACCGGTAAGGGCTGCCATCTCGATGGGCATATGGTCGGGCATGCGTTGCCGACGCTCGCGCCCGCGGACGAGAGTGTGCTGTTTATCGAAAACGTTGGCAATCTCGTTTGTCCTGCCGCTTTTGACCTCGGCGAAGCGCACAAGGTCGTTATTCTTGCGATCACGGAAGGTGAAGACAAACCCTTGAAGTACCCAGACATGTTTCATGCCGCAGACTTGATATTGCTGAACAAGATCGATCTCCTGCCGCATCTCGACTTTGACGTCGACCGCTGCATTGACTATGCGCGCCGCGTTAATCCCGGCATCGAGGTAATGCAAGTTTCTGCGACCAGCGGTGCGTGTTTGGAGACTTGGTATGAATGGATCCACGCTGCGCGTGAGCGTAGCTCGAGCGGGCGGGCACCACGCGCCGTTGAGGCCTAGTCCCGATGTGCCTTGCTCTACCTGCTAAAGTCATTGCGATAGACACTGTCACGAGCATCGCGACCGTCGCCGTGGGCGCCGTCAAGAAGGACGTTTCCTTGGCGCTAGTGGAGGATGTGCACGCCGGCGACTATGTGCTTATCCATGTCGGTTACGCGTTGAACAAAATCAGCGAGGAAGAGGCACAAAAGACCCTAGCGTTGTTCGCGGAGGCCGGGGTGATGGCGGCGGCGTTACGATGAAGTACATCGAAGAGTTTCGCGCCAAGGCTTTGGCACAAAAACTCGCCACCGCTATCGCGCGAGAGGCGCAGGCTGCGCGGCAATATCGTTTGATGGAGTTTTGTGGTGGTCATACCCATGCGATATTCCGTTACGGTGTCCAGGATTTGATGCCGGGAAATGTTCACTTCATTCATGGACCCGGTTGTCCGGTGTGCGTCTTACCGATTGCGCGGATCGATGATGCGATACGCATGGTGCAGGCGCGCGATGTCATCTTGTGCACTTATGGCGATGTGCTACGCGTACCGGCCAGCAAGCGCAACAGCCTGCTCAAGGTCAAGGCTGGCGGCGGCGACGTACGCATGGTTTATTCCACTCAGGACGCGCTCAAGATCGCACGCGACAATCCCGGTCGTGAAGTCGTGTTTTTTGCGATCGGTTTCGAGACGACGACGCCGCCAACGGCGGTCGCGATCACACAGGCGCGGGCCGAGGGGCTGGGTAATTTTTCGGTTTTTTGCAACCACGTTCTAACGCCTGCCGCGATCCAGAATATTCTCGAATCGCCTGAGGTCCGCACGATGGGGAGCGTGGCCATCGATGGTTTTCTCGGGCCGGCGCATGTCAGCGCGATTATCGGCTCGCAGCCTTATGAATATTTCGCGGCCGAGTTCCAAAAACCGGTGGTCATCGCCGGTTTCGAACCGCTGGACGTGATGCAAGCAACGCTGATGCTGCTCAGGCAGCTAAACGAGGGTCGTTACGAGGTCGAAAACGAATATACCCGTGTCGTTAGCCGCGAAGGCAACCGCAAGGCCCAGGTGTTGGTCGCCGAAGTACTGGAACTGAGGCGTGTCTTCGAATGGCGGGGCCTTGGGCAGGTGCCTTACAGCGCCTTGCGAATCAAGGATACGTTTGCCGAATTCGATGCAGAAAAACGCTTTGCGATCGCGTCGAGTGCAGTGGCTGACGTCAAGGCTTGCGAGTGCCCGTCTATCTTACGGGGCGTTAAGAAGCCTACTGACTGCAAGTTATTCGGTCGCGTATGCCGACCCGAGAACCCCATGGGTTCGTGCATGGTGTCCTCCGAAGGCGCCTGCGCTGCATATTGGAGCTTTGGCAGCTTCCGGCATCGCAGTAGCGGATCGGAGATCAAAGCGGGCGCGCTCGCATGAACGTTGCGACCGCAAGATTTCCGCTGCGCCTCGACACGAAACGCGGCGTTGTCGATATGAGCCACGGGAGCGGTGGCCGCGCCATGGCACAATTGATCGAGGAGCTTTTCATCCCCCATTTCGACAATGCTCTGTTACAGCAGTCTAATGACCAAGCCGTGTTGCCGGTGACGCCCGGACGCATGGTAATGAGTACCGACGGTCATGTGATTTCGCCGCTGTTTTTCCCCGGTGGGGATATCGGCACGCTGGCGGTGCACGGTAGCGTGAACGATGTCGCGATGTCGGGAGCGCAGCCCTTATACCTGTCCGCCGGCTTTATCCTCGAAGAAGGATTGCCCTTGGCACAGCTTGAGCAGATCGTCATCAGCATGGCAAACGCGGCCTCGGCCTGTGCGGTGTCGATCGTGACCGGCGATACCAAGGTTGTGGAGAAAGGTAAGGGCGACGGCGTCTTTATCACGACAACTGGCGTCGGGGTGGTAGCCGACGGCATCGCTATTTCTGGTGATCTTGCTCGGCCGGGGGATGTGATCATCATCAACGGCAGCATCGGCGATCATGGGGTGGCGGTGATGTCGAGCCGCGAGAACCTCGAATTCGAAACCACCATCGAATCTGACTGTGCACCCTTGCACACCTTGGTCGCGGATATGATCGCGACTAGCCCCGAGATCCATTGCCTGCGCGATCCGACCCGTGGCGGCTTGGCCACAACGCTAAACGAGCTGGCACAGCAATCGGGGGTCGGGATGAAACTGCGGGAGCTCGACATCCCGATCAAACCGGGTGTCAGCGCCGCGTGCGAGCTATTGGGCCTCGATCCCCTGTATGTCGCAAACGAGGGTAAGCTGATCTGCGTCTGTCCGGCCGCAGTTGCGGCACCGATGCTAGCGACGATGCGACGCCATCCATTGGGACGCGAGTCCGCCATCATCGGTGAAGTGATAGCTGACGAATTTGGCTTCGTGCACATGGAGACGGGGTTCGGCGGTAACCGCGTAGTTGATTGGCTGGCCGGTGAGCAACTACCACGGATCTGCTAAGGAGCTGCAACCGACAATGGGCAAGCAAGGACAAGCATACGGCGAGCCGCACGCAATCCCAACGCCGCCGCCCCGAGCCGCATACGCGGCGGTAATGTAGGCATGCGTATCCTGTTCCTGATCCACAGCTTCAATAGCCTCAGTCAGCGGCTATATGTCGAGCTCGAGGCCCGAGGGCATGATGTCTCAGTGGAGTTCGACATCAACGATACCGTGAGTCTCGAAGCCGTGGAACTATTTCACCCTGATCTCATCATTGCGCCGTTTTTGAAACGGGCGATCCCGGAGAGCATTTGGCGTCGGTACATTTGTCTCGTTGTTCATCCCGGTATCATCGGCGACCGCGGCCCGTCGGCCCTCGACTGGGCTATTCTCAACGACGAATCTCGCTGGGGCGTGACCATCCTGCAAGCCAACGGCGAGATGGATAGCGGGGATATCTGGGCAAGCGTGGAATTTCCAATGCGTCAAGCCAGCAAGGCGAGCCTCTATCGTGGGGAGGTTAGCGACGCGGCGGTCCAAGGCCTCATGACGGCGATTGCGGCTTACGGGCGCGATGATTTCAAACCGACACCATTGGATCGCATAACGGACTCGGTGCGTGGCCGAGCACGGCCCTTGCTTAGCCAACGTGATCGCGCCATCGACTGGCAACGCGACGACAGTGCCACGGTCATGCGTAAGATCCGCAGCGCCGATGGCGTCCCGGGTGTTCTCGATAGCCTGTGTGGGCGCGAGCTCTATCTCTATGACGCCCGGCGCGAGGCGACGTTGCGCGGTCCGGCGGGGGCACTGATCGCGCGTTGTGGCCCCGCCGTTTGCCGTGCGACATGCGATGGCGCGGTATGGATCGGTCACGTTCGTGATCCCCATGGTGCCCACCCCTTCAAACTGCCGGCCACCCAGGTCTTGGTGGATCAGCTGGGTGCGTTAGCCTCGATCGTGGCCGACGAGAACAGTGGCTATCGGGAGATCTGGTACGAAGAAACCGCGGGCATTGGTTATCTTTATTTCGATTTCTACAACGGCGCGATGAATGTCGCCCAATGCCAGCGTCTCCGGGAGGCCTTCATTGCTGCCCGTGAACGCGACACCAACATAATCGTGCTGATGGGCGGGGCGGATTTTTGGTCCAACGGCATGCATCTGAACTGCATCGAGGCGGCGAGCAGTGCGGCGGACAGTTCCTGGGAAAATATCAACGCCATCGACGACCTCGCGCTCGAGATCATCACCACCGGAACCCATTTGACGGTCGCTGCTTTGCACGCCAACGCGGGTGCGGGCGGCGTCTTTCTGGCGCGCGCCGCCGATCAGGTTTGGGCCGCACGATCGGTGGTCTTGAATCCCCATTATAAAGATATGGGCAATCTCTATGGTTCGGAGTACTGGAGCTATTTGTTACCTAAATACGCGGGTGTCGAGAACGCTGCGCGTATTTCCGCTGCGCGCCTACCCATGGGGTCACCCGAGGCGTGCCGCGTGGGCTTGGTAGATGTCCTCATCGAGGCGGGACGAAGCGGTCTTCGCGACGCCATCCAGGACCAGGCTTGCACCCTGCTGGCGAGCGGCGACTTGGACGCGCGTCTCGATGCCAAGCGCCGGCAGCGCGAAGCGGATGAGCTTGAGAAACCCTTGGCGCAATACCGTGAAGAAGAGCTGGCGCAAATGAAGCTCAATTTCTACGGCTTCGATCCCAGCTACCATGTTGCCCGCTACAACTTTGTCCACAAGATCGCCAAATCACGTACACCTATAACTATCGCCCGCCACCGTAACCAACAGTGGCTCAATATTGCGAGGGACGCATCATGACAAGCATGCCAACCGTATTAATCGTCGATGATGAAGTACGTAGTCTCGAGACGCTAGCGCGGATCCTGGATGAAGAATTCGAGGTGAAAACTTCCGCTAACGTATCCGTGGCGCGAGAAATACTGGCGAGTGAATCGGTGCAGATTCTGCTTTGTGACCAACGCATGCCGGAAATGAGTGGCGTCGAGTTTCTCGCCTCGGTCAAAGATCCCTACCCCGATGTGATTCGTATCATCATCTCGGGTTACACCGACGCTAACGATATTATCGACGCAATCAATGATGCCGGCATCTATCAATACATTACCAAACCTTGGCACCCGGACAATCTGCTCTTGACTTTGCGTAATGCGGCGCATATGTACGCGCTCCAGCAGCAGAGTGCGTTATTGTCGGTTGAATTGAAGATGTCTCCGCAGCACGTTGAAAAAGACCTGGTGGAGAAGAAGCGGTCTTTGCGGCGGCACTATCAATCCGACGACGGCATCGTGCGAGCCAAGGAAAGCTGTATCAACGATATCTGCGCTAAGATCGAACGCGTCGCCGCCTACGATATCTCGGTTTTGCTGATCGGCGAATCTGGTACCGGCAAAGAACTGGCGGCGCGCGCCCTGCATTACAATAGTCCACGCTGGGATAAACCCTTTATCACCGAAAATTGTGCCGCGATGCCGGACGATCTGCTCGAAAGCGAGTTGTTCGGTTATCGCAAGGGCGCTTTTACCGGTGCGGTTGAGGATCGGGTGGGTTTGTTTGAGCGCGCCAATGGCGGCACCGTGTTTCTGGATGAGATCGGCGAAGTATCGCCCGCTTTTCAGGTTAAATTACTACGCGCGCTGCAGGAAGGCGAGATTCGTCCGCTCGGTAGCAATCGCACCAGAAAGATCAATGTCCGCGTTATCGCGGCGACCAATCGTGACCTCGACAAGGATCTAGTCAGCGGGCGTTTCCGGGAAGACTTGTATTATCGTCTGGCAACCGTCGTGATCAAAATGCCGTCACTACGTGAACGCGTTTGCGATATACCTATTCTTGCCAACTATCTGCTAGAGCACGCGATGCATCAGCTGGGTAAGACCGTGCAAGGTTATACCGATGAGGCGATCAATTGCATGCAGACTTACCATTGGCCAGGCAATGTGCGTGAAATGCAAAACGAGATCCAGCACATGCTGGTCATGTGCGAGGATGAGTTGATCGGTGCGGATCTCCTCTCGCCCAAGGTGCTGCATGCTGCGCCCGAGGAAGAAGAAGCCGAGCTGGAAATGTTGTCGCGCTTGAATGGTTCGCTGAAGCAACGCATCGAAGCGCTAGAGGCCAGGATCCTCAAAGAGATCTTGATCCGCCATCGCTGGAACAAGAGCCGGGCCGCGCGGGAATTAGGTTTATCCCGCGTCGGTTTGCGCAGCAAGCTCGAGCGCTACGGTCTCGAAAAAGTCGAGCAGCTCAAACGAGCTGCGACCTCATAGACTCAAGATTATGACAGCAACGACACACGAATGGGGTCTCGAGGATTCTGCGCGGCTCGTCTCGGTAGGCGAACTGGCGCTAGCGCCGGCGACCGAAGCTGCTTGGATCGACGTTATCCAGCAGATGGACCGGGTGTATGCCGACCTGGTTCGTTATCAGGTTGAACTGGAAGAGAAGAATTCAGCGCTCGAGGATGCCGAGGCTTTTATTCGCAGCGTCCAGTCTTCGATGGCCGATGTTTTGATCGTGTGTGACAGCGAGGGCCGCATACAGGAAGTGAACAAGGCGACGGAAGACTTCGTCGGTCGCGCCACAGACGAACTTTGTGGTTTGCCGTTGGAAGAATTGTTCGAGCCGGCATTTCAGGCGATCGTTAAACAGTTCGCGAGACAGGTAGCGCATAAGGATATTATCGACTGCGAAGTTAATCTACGCGACGCCCGCGGCCAGCCGCTACCCTTGTCGATCAATTGTTCGTCGCGCCACGACCATAAGCGGCGTCCCGTCGGCATGGTCTTGATCGGCAGGCCGTTGGGTGAGCTGCACCGCGCATACGATGAGCTGAACCTGACCCTACAGGAACTAAAGCAGACGCAAAGTCGCCTCGTGCAATCGGAAAAGATGGCTTCGCTCGGTCGCTTGGTCGCGGGGGTTGCCCACGAACTGAACAATCCTATCAGCTTCGTGTTTGGCAATATGCATGCCTTGAAACAATACGGTCGTCGGCTCGTGCGGTATATGGATGCGCTGGATGCTTGCCCGGTACCAGAGGCGGTGCGGCAGTTACGGGAAACCTTAAAGATCGATCGCATCATGGAGGATATCGGATCCTTGATCGATGGCACTTTGGAAGGTGCGGAGCGGGTCAGCAACATTGTCCAAGACCTGCGCTGTTACTCGGGTGGGCAGATGGAGGAACAGTCGACTTTCGATTTGGCGCTTGTCTGCGAAAAGGCTGCCGAATGGGTGCTCAAGGCCTCGACATTCAAACCGACCATTGACATTAAGATCGCCCACGGCTTGTCGGTGACGGCACGTAGGGGCCATGTTCACCAGATTCTGGTTAATCTGATCCAGAATGCGTTCGATGCCGTGGAGCGGCAGCCGGACCCGATGATCAGCATCCGTGCTGACGTCGGCGAACACCAGTGGTGGGTGGAAGTCTTGGACAACGGTCCTGGGTTGACGGACGCAGAGTTGAGCTGCGTATTTGATCCCTTCTATACCAACAAGCCGGTGGGCAAGGGCACTGGGCTCGGCTTATACATTAGTTACGATTTTGCGTTAAACCAGGGCGGCGAGTTGCAGGCGGGTAATCGCGCGCATGGCGGTGCGGTATTCAGGCTGAGCTTGCCGCTCACGACAGCAGACAGCAATGAATGATCCGCGACCATGGCACCTCGTGTGGTTGCAATCGGGTGGTTGCGGCGGCTGCAGTTTGTCTCTGTTCGGGGCCGAAGCACCGGACTTCGTGACTCTGTTGGAAAGCGCGGGCATCAAGGTACTGTGGCATCCGTCTCTGAGCGAGGCCTGCGGAGAAGACTATCGGCGGTTGATAGCCCGGGTCCTGAATGGGGACATCCCGCTGGACTTACTCTGTCTAGAGGGATCCGTGATCCGTGGCCCTCATGGCAGCGGCCGCTTCCATGTTCACGCCGGCAGTAATCAACCGATGAAGGATCATATCGCGGCCTTAGCCGCCAAGGCTCGCTATGTCGTGTCGGTGGGTAGCTGCGCGGCCTTCGGTGGCATCACCGCCGCCGGTGAGAACGTGATCGAGGCGTGCGGACTGCAATACGATGGTGACAAACTCGGTGGATTGTTAGGCGGCGAGTTTCGCGCCGGGGCCGGATTACCGGTGGTCAATATCAGCGGTTGTCCCACACATCCCAACTGGGTGACCGAGACCCTGGCACATATCGCGCAAGGTAACTTTTCCGCTGCGGAAATGGATCAGCTGAATCGACCGCGAAGCTATACCGATCATCTGGTGCATCATGGTTGCACGCGCAATGAGTACTACGAATTTAAGGCTAGCGCGGAAAAGCCATCGGATCTCGGCTGCATGATGGAAAACATGGGTTGTCTCGGCACCCAAGCCCACGCCGACTGCAACACACGCCTGTGGAATGGCACGGGTTCGTGCTTGCGTGGTGGTTATGCTTGCATCAACTGCACCGCACCCGAATTCGAGGAGCCTGGCCACGCGTTCACCCAAACGCCGAAGGTCGGCGGTATCCCGGTCGGTTTACCGACCGATATGCCGAAGGCCTGGTTCGTAGCGTTGGCGTCTCTGTCGAAAGCCGCAACACCTAAGCGCTTGCGCAAAAACGCAGTATCGGATCGCATTGTCGTGCCGCCCCGTGGGGCTACTCGCAATAAGCCATGACGTTGTGATGAGCAAGCGTGTTGTCGGTCCGTTTAACCGCGTCGAGGGCGATCTCGAGGTGCACCTGGAGTTGGTTGACCGGCGGGTCGAGGACGCTTGGGTTGTGTCGCCTTTATATCGCGGCTTCGAGCAGATCTTGGTTGGTAAGGCACCGATGGATGCCCTAGTCTACACGCCGCGGATCTGCGGGATCTGCTCCGTGTCACAATCCGTCGCGAGCGCCGCGGCGCTCGCGCAGGCACTCGGGATGACGCCCGCGCTCGCGGGGCAGTACGCCACTAACCTGATCCTCGCGTGCGAGAATGTAGCCGATCATTTGACTCATTTTTATCTCTTCTTCATGCCCGATTTCGCTCGCGAGGTGTATCGGCATGAGCCGTGGTACGCGCTAGTGGAGCCGCGATTTCGTGCCGTCCGGGGGACAGCAACAGCTGAAGTCTTGCCGGCGCGCAGCGACTTTCTGCATTTGATGGGACTACTGGCCGGCAAGTGGCCGCACAGTTTGGCAATTCAGCCCGGGGGGAGCACGCGTGCGCTCGAAGGCGGCGAGCAGATCCGGATTCAGTCGCTACTGTTTGCTTTTCGTCGCTTTCTTGAACAGACGCTATTCGGTGATTCACTCGACAGTATTCTCGCCATCGATAGCGAGCAAGCGTTGTGGGATTGGTGCCACGAACGCGCGCCGATGCAGGGTGATCTGGCGATGTTTTTGCACGTTGCAGACGAATTGGGTATGCACGAGCTCGGGCGCGCCAACGATCGGTTTATGAGTTACGGCGCTTATACCCAAGCCGGCAAACTTCTGTTTAACAGGGGCGTATGGGACGCTGAAGGTCTGACCACACTGGATAGCGAAGACATTCGCGAAGATCTCAGCCATAGCTGGCTGCAGCAAGGACAACCGCCGTCACATCCCTACGAAGGCCGGACTATTCCTGATCTCGACCACGATGCGGGTTATAGCTGGTGCAAGGCGCCGCGGTTGCGGGGCGAGGTGGTCGAGGTGGGGGCGCTGGCTCGACAGGTCGTCGATGGACAGCCCTTGATCCGCGATCTGGTCGCGCACTCGGGTGGCAATGTTCGTAACCGGGTTATTGCCCGACTGCTCGAGATCGCACGGGTGACCGTGGCAATGGAACAATGGGCGCGCGCGATCCCGATCAAGCAAGCTTTCTGTAACCACGGTTCATTGCCCCAAGAAGCGATGGGGTGTGGGCTGGTCGAGGCCGCGCGCGGGAGCCTCGGTCATTGGTTGAAGATCGAACAGGGATGTCTTGCTAATTACCAGATTATCGCCCCGACGACCTGGAATTTTTCGCCCCGCGACACGCACGGGAATCGCGGGGCGCTGGAACTCGCGCTCCGCGGCGCGCCGGTGCGGGAAGGTGAGACGGATCCGGTGTCGGTGCAGCATATTGTGCGATCCTTTGATCCCTGCATGGTCTGTACTGTGCATTGATACCGTTCGATGAACGTAATCGATCAACAAGCACGGCACGGCATTGCGATCCGGGTGTCCGGCGTGGTCCAGGGCGTTGGTTTTAGACCCGGGGTTTGGCGTTTGGCGAATGAATTGGGGGTCACCGGCAATGTTCTCAACGATGGCTGCGGGGTATTGATTCATGCCTGGGGCAGCAGCGCGGTATTAACCCATTTCATCCAGCGGCTCGAGAATGCACCACTACCACTGGCGCGTATCGACAGTATTCAACGCTCACCCCTAGTGGCTCAACCCGTGCCGCATGATTTTCAAATTCTGGCCAGCACTAGCGGCGACATTCGTAGCGCCGTGGCGGCCGACGCAGCGACATGTGCGCAGTGCCTGGCTGAAGTCCGAGACCCCGGCAATCGCCGTTACCGTTACCCATTTACCAACTGCACCCACTGTGGGCCGCGACTGTCGATTGTTAACGCAATCCCTTACGACCGTGTCAATACGAGCATGCATGTGTTCCGCATGTGTGATGCCTGTCAGCGCGAATATGATGACCCGGCGAACCGGCGTTTCCACGCGCAAGCCAATGCCTGCCCCACATGTGGTCCGCAGCTTTCGCTGGTAGACAGAAACGGCTCGGTTATCGAACACCACGGTGATGCGCTCGCTGCGGTGGGCGAATTGCTCGATCGGGGGTACATCGTGGCGATCAAGGGTATCGGCGGGTTTCACTTCGCCTGTGATGCCCTAAATGAAACGGCGGTAAAACGATTACGGAGCCGCAAACGGCGCTATCACAAACCGCTTGCCCTCATGGCAGGGGACATTGCGACAGTTCAGAATTACGCCACGCTGACCCCGACGGAGCGGGATCTACTCCAAGACAAAGCGAGACCCGTGGTACTGGTGCAAACCGCGGCCAATGCCTTGCCGGAGGCCGTTGCACCCGGACAACGCACGCTAGGTTTTATGTTGCCATATTCACCGCTGCATCATTTGTTGTTCGATGACCGGCACCAACCACTCGTTTTTACTTCGGGTAACAGCAGTGACGAACCGCAATGCATCGACAATCGTGAGGCTTTGCGGCGACTAGCGAATATCGCCGATTATTTTTTGTTGCACGATCGCGGTATCGTCAATCGCCTCGATGATTCGGTGATGCGAGTGCTAGATCAGCAACCACGTTTCCTGCGCCGGGCCCGTGGTTTTGCTCCCGAACCGTTGTTGCTACCCCCAGGCGTCCCCCAATCGCCGGCGGTATTGGCGATGGGCGCCGAGCTAAAGAATACTTTTTGCTTGACCCAAGATAATGAAGCGATCGTCTCGCAACACATTGGAGATCTGCAAGAACTCACCGCGATGCGCGACTACCGTCATCAAATACAACGCTATCGCCAGTTGCTTGATCATCGACCGACGCTGATCGCTGTCGATCAACATCCCGAATACCTGTCGTCCAAACTCGGGAAAGAATTAGCCCGCGAATTCCAGTTGGCGCTTGTCACCGTCCAGCATCATCATGCCCACGTTGCCGCTTGCATGGCCGAGCACGGGCTGCCGTTGGGTACGAAACCCGTTTTGGGTGTGGCGATGGATGGCCTTGGGTTTGGCGAGGATGGCAGTATTTGGGGTGGTGAGTTTCTTTGTGTTGACTACCGCACGAGCAAACGCTTAGCAGCGTTGCAGGCCGTTGCCATGCCGGGCGGTGGCAAGGCGATGCTCGAACCTTGGCGCAATACGTTTGCACAATTAGCCAGTCACGGGGACTGGCAAGACTTAATGGATCGTTACGCGAGCGTTGATATTATTCGCTATCTTAATGGCAAGCCGCTGCATAATTTGGCGGCCATGATCGATAAAGGCGTGAATAGTCCGCTGGCGTCCTCTTGCGGTCGTTTGTTCGATGCGGTTGCCGCCGCGATCGGTATTTGTCGCGACGCGGTTTCCCACGAGGGACAGGCCGCGATGATGTTGGAGGCTGCGGCTGCGGACGTCTGGCACGAGCAATACGCGCACGCCTATCCGTTTCAATTGATACACGCGGGAGACCTTCTGGTATTGCACTGGGCACCGCTGTGGGGCAGCGTGTTGGCGGATCTCGAGTTGGGCGTCGAGCGCAACGTTATCGCGGCGCGCTTTCATCATGGTCTGGCAGGCGCGATCATCGAGGTCTGCGGAAGACTGGTTGATATGCACGACTTAGAAACAGCAGTGCTCAGCGGCGGCGTCTTTCAGAATCGGCTATTGCTTGAAGGTGTTGCGCAAGGCTTGCGTGCGCTACCACTGCGTGTCTTGTCCCCGCGCCATTTGCCCGCCAATGACGGTGGCTTGGCTTTCGGGCAGGCGGTGATTGCCGCCGCGCATGATGCTTGATCGCCTGGATATTGCACGAGCATTGCGGTTGCTGGCGAATCCCGGTAATGACACCTGATGTTCTTTCTGGGGTTCCCCGGCGTTCCCGTGCGTTGTTCATCTTAGGAAACCGGCTAACAGCGGTAGTGTCAAAAATCTTTCGCACTTTGTATTCAGGGGCAGTCTCAGAATGTTCTACGCGGCCGAGTAGATCACCTCGTTGTCCATCTCGGCCAGCAATTGCATGTTCATGTACTTCCGGGTCCCCCACGTGGTCGTCGAAACGTGACGGAGCCTGGCAGCAACTAGCATGAGAGCTGATTTACCGTCAGGAAATGCACCGACCACCTTCGTTCGCCGGCGTGCTTCTTTCAACAAGCGTTCCATGGGATTGTTGGTCTTGAGCTTGAGCCAATGCTGCGGCGGATACGCGTAATACGTTAGCGTTTCTCCGATAGCAGATTCAACGAGCTCAGCAGCACTTCGTAGCTTCATGTCCTGAAGTTTAACGACAACATCCCCAGCCTTGGCTTGTGCCGCTTCACGGCTCTCCTGGGCATGGATGGCTTTGAGCATCGCAGCAACCGTGCGAACCTTCCCGCGCGGCACGTGCGAGAATACGTTCCGGTAGAAATGCACGACGCATCTTTGCCAGTCGGTGTCCGGAAACACATCGGATATCGCCTCTACCAAACCCAAGCAAGCATCCGATATCATCAATCGAACTCCCGTGAGGCCGCGTGATTTAAGCGCTTTGAGAAAACCCAACCAACCAGCTTTGTCTTCCTTGTGGCCTTCCGCAACGCTCAAGATACGACGATAGCCGTCCGCATCGACGCCAATTGCCGCCAACACCGAAACGTTCTTCACCTCGCCACCCCAGCTCCGTTTCAACACCAGACCATCAAGGTAAACGTACGGATAGTCGCCCTCGAGCGGTTGCTGCAACCAGCGCTCGATATGCGCATAACCTTCTGGTTCAGCTTCGATACCGTCCCAGACGAGACACGCGTGCCCCACAACGCCTCGGTGATATCTTCTACACGACGTACCGACACACCCGCTAAGTACATCTGCACAATCGCTTCTTCGATCGACACTTCACGACGACGGTACCATTCTATAATCGCCGCCTCGAAGGTTTGTGTCCGCAGCTTCGGTACCTTTAAATCGACTTCACCGGCTTTCGTATGCAGCTTGCGTTTGTAATGGCCAGCTCGCGTGCCTGTCCGATCCGGCGAACGCTCATAACGCTGTGCATTGCACATCTCATCCGCTTCTGCAGCCAGTAGCTGATTCAGTGTGTCTTCAACAGGGCCCCGCACTATCTCATCGAGATGAACGCGGATCTCGCTCTCATCAATGCGGATGACTTTGTTCAACCGCTTCGTGGTATCGTTTTCCATGGGTGGTCCTTCTTGTCTGTACTGTTATTTGGCGATTACAGTGTTAACAGAATGGGGCCACCCCCTTCTTCAATTGTGCGAAAAATATTTTACGTTATCACATCGAAACCTGCCGGGAATGCGGCGGCGCCATGAAAGTCATTGTCTGCATCGAAGACCCGGTGGTGATCCAGAAGATCCTGAATCACCTGAAGGAAAAAGGAGAATACCAGGATGCGTTTCGATTGCCCGAGAGTCGCGGCCCACCGCAAACGAGCTTATTTGGGTAAGGAAAATCCGTTCGGGAAGCACAAGGACGTTGCCGGCGATACCAGGCAAGGGTGTCGCTCGGCTGACGGTTTGGTTTGTGAGGGTCACAAGGCCGGAATCCGGCCGATTTCGCTGTTTAGGTCACTGCTTCAGATGAGATGTATAGCTCCGGGTTCTATGGACACGAAGAAGGGTGATAATTTTCGTGTTGAAGGAGGAACGGAGATGGGTAAGAAAACGACATTGAGTACGGAGCAGCGAGCGCAGTTGGTCATACGCTTGTTGAGCAAAGAAGAGCCGGCGGCGCGGATTGCACGGCGGGCTGGGATCTCGGAGCAAACGCGCTACCGGTGGCGGGATGATTTTCTCGATGGTGGCAAGCAAGCGCTGAGCGGTCGGGACACGAAATCGGCGCAGGCGCGGACCGTGTCAGCGCTCAAGGCAGCGCTTGCCGAGCGCGACCAGGTGATCGGAGGGATCACGGTCGCGAATCGCATTTTAAAAAAACTGTCGGGCGAGTTGAGCTGACGGTGTCGGTGCGCACGATGATCATCGAAGCGAGGGAGGCGTTGCATCCGGCGGTGCGGCTGAACCACTTGCTGAAGTGGTTGGGTGTCCCGCGTTCGACGTGGTACCGCCAGCGCAAGGACGAGCCGCAACGGCGTGGGCCTAAGGCGAAGGCAGTGCCAGAGGACTTGGCGGTAGCGATCCGGCAGTTAGCGGAGCAGTACCCATGGTGGGGCTACAAGCGGATCGCGGTGGTCGCGCGGCGGCTTGGGGTCGGGGTGTCGAACAAGCAAGCGTATCGGGTGATGAAGGCGGCGGGTTTGCTGCAGAAGCGTCGTGTGCGCCAGGCCGAGCTCTACCAGGCGGCACGGCTGTTCGAACTGTTGCCGAGTGGCCCCAACGATTTGTGGCAAGCGGACGTGACCTACATCCACATTCCTGGACACGGCTGGTGGTATGCGGTGACGGTGATCGACTACTACTCGCGGTATTTGCTCGCCTGTCACTTTACGCCGAGCTATCGGGCGACGGATATCGCGGTGGCGGTGGATACGGCGCGGGCCGAGGCTGAGCGTCTCCATGGGCCACTCGAGAAGACACCGTTTCTCGTGACAGAGAACGGCTCGAGCTTTCTCTCCCGGTCGTTCCAGCGGCACATCGACGGGGACTATGCGCACGTGCGGATCCAATACCGTACGCCAACGCAGCTCGGGCTGCTGGAGCGCTTTCACCAGACGTTGAAGACCGAGGAGGTGTATTGGAAGCTCTACGCCTCACCGGCCGAGGCCCGGGAGTCACTCGAAGTATTCCGACGCCGATATAACGAAATCCGCCCACATTGGGCGTTGACGCCGGTCGGCGGTGGCGATCCGGTAACGCCGGTCGATGTCTATGCTCACGGACAGGCAGTGCAGTTGCCGAAATGGCAGGTTTGGGTGAAGGCCGCGAGGCAAAAACTACAACGGATGACCGAGGGCATGCATTTCCCGCTCCCGGTCGAGTCGACTATGGGAGTACGCTCATGAGCTGCCCTATTTCAGATCGAACTTTCCCACCCCTTGCCCACCGCGTCGTCAGTGACAGAGGCGCGCGCGCCGTGGACAAGACGTGGAAAAGTCCTACGAGGCTCGCCCGGAGCCCTCACACAAAACCGGGCCGGACGTGTCCACTTGATCTCGGAGCCAAGACAGAGATTGACTACCTCTGGCCGCGACATGGCCGGGTGGGGTCGGGGTGGCCAGGGTGGTTTTTGAGTGAAAACGGGGTTTATACTTCCTATACTTATACTTAGAATGATGACTTTGGTGTATTGTTCATTCAAGAGCTTGAATGAGGTTCCTGGCTTCGATGGAAGGGGATGGTTCTACTTTTGCGGGAGTATCCATTAATGTGGTTTGAAAGATAAAATAGAATTATATCCATATTTTTATGATGCTGTTAAACGAATTGTGTTTTGGGCTTAATTTAAGATCTTGAAATAAATTATTTTCCCCAAAATACATTTTTTTTTATACGATTGTAAAGAAATTTCATTCTCAAATTTTTTCGAAATCCATCACCATAAAATTTATCGTAACATGCGGCAGCGGAGCAATATCCCATTACTTCAGCTTTATGTACATCTAATTTGAGGGCTGACTCAGTTTGATAACCCTTTACAAAGGACGCTTTGATCAAGGATAGGTGAGACCAGTCCATTGAAGGGTAAAATTTTACCGGTACCCGTCCATTTATATCGGAAAAATAAACACCGATATCAACATAGATTGAACAATATTCGTTTGGTTTTTGCGTAATATAATTATTTGCTGATGGGTCAAAAATTATCAAGCGTTGAGTATTAGTTTCGCGATCGAGCTGATATCCAAGATTGGCAAAACCAAAGTCACCATGCAGGATCGCTTCCGGTGTTCCGGAAAGAAAGCAGTTTGTTTTGTTTTTTGTGATTTTAAACATTTCACGATCTACGACCTTTGAAGCTGACCAAGAACTCGTCGTTTGCAATTTCATGTTACGGTGAATTGCAGCAAGACCTTTGCCTGCCAGATTTTGCAATTCGAGCAATGTTGCTAAGTCCGCCCTACCTGTTAATGTTTTAACATAACGATCTTCCAGCGTCTGGAAGTTTTTTATGCGGGAATAAGTGATGGTTTTTTGTTTAAAGTCAACATCCAGGACTTCAGGGGCAATAATACCGCTTTGAGTACATGCTGAAAAAAATATTTTGGCTTTTTCGTATTCTAAGTGAATATCTGCTTTTTTTTGGATAAATCTTTTTAAAACGAAATCTTCATGAATTTCGACATGTGGATAAACTCTTCGACCCATAGTTTCTCTTCAAATCCTAAGATAACGTAAAATATTTTTCGCACAATTGAAGAAGGGGGTGGCCCCATTCTGTTAACACTGTAATCGCCAAATAACAGTACAGACAAGAAGGACCACCCATGGAAAACGATGCCACGAAGTGGTTGAACAAAGTCGGAACGTGTCAATATGTTTGGACAGGTTGTTTGGTAAACTAATGTAGCAAAGTGTGGTGCAGTCATAGCTTCTAGCTGAGCCGGTAGTCTTCACGACTCCCCCCCGTCAAGGCGCTGCGCGCCTCTTGCGTTTCGCTGCGGCCCTTCGGGTGACGGCCTCGAGCGGTTTCGGCTATGCGGTGGCCATGCCGAAAGCGATGCTTTCGGCGCATTCGATGATGCGCCGTGAACATTCACTGAGCCCAGAGTCGGACGCGCCGTCTTTCTCGCGGCTGGTAGTGTCGGGAAATTGACTGCGTCAAGTTCCTCCTCGTCAGATAGTGGATTGATCTCAACGACCTCTGGCGGCCAAGTCACCTTTGGCCGTCCCTGGACGAAGCGTTGCGGGGTAAGCCTCCGGGCAACGACACCCTTTTCATCGCGGCGTTGGTCTGCGAAGGTGCGCACGCGAGTTATCGCTAGCCGTAGTAGGAGTGCACGATGGAAACAACGGACATTGCTTCAGCGCCGTCCCTGGCCCCTCGTCGAGACCGGACCTACTGGCGAACCCGGGTCGACGACTGGAAGCGCAGTGGTTTGTCCAAGGCTGCGTTCTGTCGCCAGGAGGGGATCAAGGTTGCAACGTTTTATTACTGGTGCGGCGTATTGACGCAGAGCCAGTCTTCAGGTTTGTGCCACCGGATAACCGCTAAGCGCAAGCGCAGCACCGAGGGAGCGGCAGTCAATCCGAGCTTTGTTCCCGTCACCCTAGAGCGAGAGCCGACCGCCGTCATGACGGTGCAACTCGGAGATGTCACGGTTAGTTGCCGTCAGCTGATATCGGGCGAGCAGTTAGGTGCCTGGTTGAGTGCGATCCGCCGCTCTCTGTGATCGACCTGGCGCACCAAACACGAGTCTATCTGGCGCGCGAGCCAGTCGACTTTCGGCGGCAGATTGACGGACTCTCATTACATGTCCAGGAAGTATTGACGCTCGATCCCTTCGCACCCCATCTGTTCGTTTTTCGCAACCGCGGTGGCGATAAGATCAAGGTTCTGAGCTGGCACGGCAACGGGTTTTGTTTATTGTATAAGCGGCTTGAGCGTGGGCGTTTTGTATGGCCCAAGATGCACGACGCGATATTCACTTGCTGCTTGCGTGATTTGCAATGGTTGTTGGAAGGATTGGATATCGCGTTGTTACCGAGCCGAAAAAACCTTATCTTTTCTCGCGTATAAATACCCTTATCGTAAGCTCATCGGTTATAATACAGGCATGCGATCGTCGCCTGTTTCCTTGCCCTCCGATCCCCAACAATTACAAAAAATATGCACGCAATTGCAGGGGCAATTGGCGGATCAAAACCGTGTCATTGAGTCTCAACAAAAGACGCTTGATGAACACGCTAGAGCGCTGCAAGCCAAACAAGACACCATCGATTATTTGACGGAACAATTGATTTTATTGCGTTCTAAACGTTACCAGGCGCAATCGGAGCAACTCAAATCACTGCAGGGTCAGCTGTTCGACGAGGCGGAGCTCGAGGTCGCTATTCGGGAAGCCGAAGCGGCGTTAGCTGAGCTCCAAACATCGGCTGCGCCGATTGGGGCGCAACCCGCGCCGGCGAAGGCGCGCCCCAAACGCAAACCGCTCCCGGAGCACCTGAAGCGTGTCGATATCGTGATTGATGTTGATGACGCAGACAAGCAGATGATGGGTGATAACTGGACCCTGGTTGGCTACGAGATATCCGAGCAGTTGGCGGTTCAACAACGCACCTATTACGTGAAGCGGTTCAAGCGGGCCAAGTATGTAGGCAATGAGTCCTCAGGTGAGAGCGGCGGGGGGATCAAGGTCGCGCCACGCCCGGCGGTGATGCTGCCGAAAGCGATCGCCGACAGTTCGGTGCTGGCCGATGTTATCGCGGCTAAGTTCGTTGATGCGTTGTCGTTTTACCGTACGGATAGGATTTTGCAGCGAGAAGGGGTCGATATCGGCTATTCCACACTGTGCGACTGGCCCATTCAGCTGAGTGATCGATTGGCACCGCTGGAAACTTTGATGTTCGAAGCGCTGAGTGACAGCGAGTTGTGGCATCTGGATGAAACGACCTTACAGGTACTGCGTGAACCGGAGCGGGCGGCCGAGACGAAAAGCCATTTGTGGGGTATTCGTGCGGGTCCGCCGGATAAACCGGTCATTATGTTTCATTACCACCCGCGGCGTAATTACGATGCCTTGGTTGCCTGGCTGGAGCCCGCGCTGGATGGATTCACGGGTGTCATTGTCAGTGATGAACACAAGCCGTATAACCGGTTGGTGGTGGAGTACCCTGATATCACCGGTCACGGTGGGTGCTGGGCGCATTGCCGGCGCAAATTCGCCGATGCGGCCAAGGGGCGGCGTGCAGACGCCGAAGTCCACAAGGTGCTGAGTCAGATCGCGCTCCTGTACCGGCTCGATAACAAGCTTGCACATCTGGACGGTGCGGAAAAGACCGCGGCACGCCATGCGCACGTCGCACCGCAGGTGGAAAAGATAAAAACCACTTTGGAAAAGCTTCAGCCCAAGTTCCCGAAAAAGGGTTTGATGCAGACCGCCATCTACTATGCGCTGAATAACTGGGGTAAGCTGACGGCGTTCCTCGATCACCCCGTGATGCCGCTGGACAACAATCCGATGGAGCGGGCAATCCGGCCCTTTACGCTTGGCCGCCGTAACTGGCTCTTCTCGGGCAGTCCGCGCGGCGCGCAGGCCAGTGCCTTCATGTATTCGCTGATTGAGACGGCAAAGGCCTGCGGCTGGGAGCCGAAGGCCTACCTCACCGAGCTGTTCGAGCGTTATCCTCACGCGACCACCACGGAACAACGTCGCGCTTTGCTGCCGATGGTTTTAGAAACGAGCGAATAATCGGGTTCGGGGCAATCCCGTTGTTCGCCGGGGGCTTACGTTGCGGGTGGCGCGCAAAGGCCTCATCTAATGCCAGTTGACGCTCGCGCGCCACGCGCAGGTACTCGCCACTAAACACTTGTGCCGGTGTGTAGCTCGCCAGACCACTGTGGTGATGGTCGTTGTTGTACCATTGAAAAAAGTCAGCCCACCAGTGACGTGCACTGGCTAGTGATTCAAAGCGCCCCGGATAGTCGGGCTGATACTTCCCCGTCTTAAAGTGACTCTCGATGAACGGGTTGTCGTTGCTCACCCGAGGTCTGGAATGCGAGGCGGTCACCTGCAACTCACCGAGCAAGTCCAGAAAGCCATGTGCGACCATCGGTGCACCGCGGTCCTGGTGCACCGTGAGCGTGTGCGCTTCGATGGCGTAGCGTTCGAGTGCTTCGTCGAACAGTTGCTTCGCAAGCAACGTGTTCTCTCGCTGTGAGACCATCCAGGCGATGACGTATCGACTAAACAGGTCAAGAATGACGAACAGCGACAGATACACACCGCGTTGCACCGTGCGCAACTTCGTCACATCCCACGTCCAGACCTCGTTCGGCCCAGTGGCACGAAGACGCGGGATCGCATGGGAGGTCGCCTGACGTTGTCCTCGACGCTCACCGTGAGCCCGATGCGCCTTGAGAATGCGTTGCATGGTACGCACCGAACACAGATAACGACCCTCATCGAGCAACGTGGCGTAGACTTCACCCGGGGGTTGGTCGGCAAAGCGTTCACTGTTGAGCATCGCAAACACCTCATCACGTTCCGATTCACTTAACGCACGCGGATGAGAACGTCGCGCAGGCAAGTCACTGCGCGCGTGAGGTTCGCTCAAACGATAGTAGAGGCTACTTCGAGCCACGCCCAGCACTTCACACGCACGGCTCAGGGGTATCGATGCGCGACGCTCGCGCAGCAACGTCCTCATCACGTCGTCTCGCGCCCCTTGAGTTGATCGAGCAGCGACAAGGCTTTTTTTTGCAGCCCCAATAAATCGTTGGCAAGCCGAAGCTCGTCCTCTAATTTCGCCTTCTCGCGTCGCAGACGTCCAATCTCTCGGTCCTTCGCATCGCGCTGCGCCTTACGACCCACCTTCGCATTCGTCAAACCAACCAGCGCGCCGGCATCGCGCTGGCGACGCCAATCGGTCAGTTGACTCGAATAAATCCGTTCGCGACGCAGCAGCGCCGTCAACTCGCCACGCTCATGGCACTCATCGGCGTCCTGCAGTATTCGCAGCTTCTCCTCAGCACTAAATCGCCGACGTTGCGCGCGCTCGTGAGCGACCTCGGCAAGCACCTGCGTTTCGGGCAAATCCGTCGTGGGTTTGGGCACCTTGTCTCACTCCTACCGCCCTGATCGCGAGCTTCATTCTATAACCCTAGTGTCCAAACTTATATTGACGCACAGGGCATTCAGGGCGCGAATGCCGCCTTACGCTGGGCCGCAAAACGGCAAGATAAATTCAGTCGGTGGGCCAACGACTTACTGAAACGACGTGGGCGACCGATTGCTATTGTTGCCGTTGCCCATAAGATGGCCAGAATCGCTTGGACCTTGCTACAACGGCAAACCCCATTTCCAAGCACAAGCGATTTAACCTTAACCCCCGTCGGCGAACATCGATGAAATAAATGGCTTTTCCTACCTGGCTCAAGCCCGAATAGGACACGGTCTTTTAGACCGAGTGGGTGAATGGGCGGTCAGGTGCGGATCTCATTTGGGTCCTAGCGAGTCAATCCCTCGCTTTAAAGAGACCGAATATATGTCTAGCATGACTTTTTTGGAGCGTTTTTAAAGTCAATTCATCGAAGGTTCGACGACAACGGTTTACTGAATACCGCTTATTCCGCGGGTACGGGAAACTTTGACCCGATTTTTATCGGGCGTCCATATATGTCCTTTTGTAAATTCGAACTTCGATAACGAGACGAAGAAGTATGCGACGCAATGTGCACCAGTCGCACGCCGGCAGTCCGGACAATGGCATACCAACACTTCATCGGGCGTGCCAGAGAAGGCGTATCGAACGGCGCCGCAAATACATCCTCCGGAAGTTGTTTCAGCGGATTTATTCACGGCGGGTTCCAATCATGATCGGGTTTATCCGAATTCCGCACATATTTCCTCGAGCGCATAAAGGGTTTTCTGCGGGAATCTTTCCAGCGGATAGTAACGGGAGATAATGTCTACCGCAGCTTCGTAGTCGGTTACATCCAGGTAGCGGAGCAGGAAGCGGACATCATTTTCGTCGTGGAATTCCGCGCCCAGTCGCATCGCGAGACATTTCATCGCGAGCAAATAGTTTGGACTGGCGGTCATGATCCGAAGATTCGACAGTTCGAGAAATGAATTAAAATCGCCTTTCTCGCTGATGTAGCCTTTGGCCGCATCGTTCAGCCAGTCGTCCGCAACGCCGGCGATTGCGGCAACGCGCTTAGCCGCAGCGCGCACGCTGCTCGTTGGTTTGAAGTATCCATCGATATCTTGCGTTGACGGGCGTGCTTCAAGCGCGAGACACATCACGGCGCCGCCGAGGACATATAGCTCACCTGTTACGCCGTCTTTCGCTAATTCGTCGTTCAGCGAATTGAGTAGCTTGATAATTTCGACTCGTTCTAGTGCCACTAGACCCTCTGTCCAATGGTGCTATCGACGAACAAATTTCTAGTTCTGAACGCTGGCGGCGAACGCGTTAGAAGATGAAGCCGCAGGCTTTTTAAGGACGATGCAAACCACGGCTCATCGAGTGGCTCGATGTCGCGGACCCAACGCGGCCCGGGAATGTTCTTAAGGGCAGCCGTGTGCCCGACCATCGCGGCCACGTAGTTCGCTTCGAACCGCGGCAATTCAACACGCGGCGGTTCGCGCACCGCTGCTGCGAGTACGTTCCTGTTAAGAGACGAAAGAAAATCATTGAGCTCCGCGAGCGCATAAACGCGATTACCCGGGCTTGCGGCCAGCGAGGTGCAGATCGCCTGGAAACGCTCTGCCGCGGGCGGCAGGACTTGCATCAACACCCATTTGGAAACATCCATCCTGGCCACGGCGGCACGTTGTTGGATCTGCGACTTTTCCTCATCGGTGACCCGGATTTGCAGTTGCTGTGACTTGACCATTAGGGAAGGATAGCCGACAACAGTGAAATGTCAATACAACGTATTGACGATATAGCTCTGCAAAAGCGAACCGGTTTCGACGGGTTCACCGAATAGGTGGCTTCGGCGTGGTTCCCTTACAGCACAGCAGTCCAGATGAGAGAATTCCGGTGAGGGACGCTAGCTTTTTCTGCTCTGCGAACAAAAATTCGCGGCCCCGGCAGCCGTCTTATGAATCGTTATGCCATCACAAATATCCCGATGGTTCTCGTGTTCAGCACAAAGCCTTAGAGCTTGAAACCAAGTTCAAATATGGATATTTACGGGTATATATGTGGGTATGAGCTTTCCTACCGACAGTCTGGTGATCACCCCTGAAATCCTTGCGCTCATCTCTGAAATCGAAGAGTTCAAAGGCGCCTGGCGGGCGCTTGGTACCCTGGTTCCGCAGCGGCTCTCGGCGCTCCGCCGGGTAGCAACAATAGAGAGCATTGGCTCTTCTACGCGGATCGAAGGCAGCAGGCTTTCGGATAAGGAAATCGCGCGTCTGCTATCCAATCTTGAGATCAAGACATTCGCGACGCGCGACGAACAAGAGGTCGCGGGATATGCCGCCACCGTGGAAACGGTGTTTGCAAACGCAGGCGAAATCCCCCTCACCGAAAACCATATCAAACAGCTGCACCGTGACCTTCTCATTCACAGCGCCAAGGACGAACGCCACCGCGGGGCTTACAAAACCAACACGAATCATATCAGCGCATTTGATGCGGATGGCAAGGAGGTAGGGATCGTCTTCGAAACCGCCACGCCGTTCGACACACCCCAATTAATGGAAGAGTTAATCGCGTGGACGGGTGCCGAATTGAACGATGGACCGTTACCCCCTTTGTTGGCGATCGCAATCTTCATCGTCGTGTTTTTGGAGATCCATCCGTTCCAGGATGGCAATGGACGGCTGTCACGGATCCTCACGACGCTTCTGTTGCTACGCAGTCGTTACACCTATGTTCCGTACAGCTCGCTGGAGAGCGTCATCGAGAATACAAAGGAGCAGTACTACCTCGCGCTGCGTCAGACGCAAGGAACGATTCGCAGCGAGAAGCCGAACTGGCAGCCGTGGATCGGATATTTTCTGAACGCGCTGCGGAGCCAGAAGCAACGGTTAGAGACGAAGATTGAGCGCGAGCGTTTGATGATCGACACGTTGCCGGAACTGTCGCTACGGATCCTCGAACTCGCCAGAGAGCACGGCAAAGTCACGAACGCACAGATCGTCGCGATCACGGGTGCCAACCGCAACACGATCAAGAAGCACCTCCAGGCACTTGTACTTGGTAACCATCTCAGTCAGCACGGCAAAGGGAAGGGTACGTGGTACGGAAGGAATTGAAGTTTGGCAATCAAGTTGAATGCTTCGCAATGCAAGCAAATTGCCCGAAATTGTGACTGTAGTAGGCACGAACGGAAATGTTCGAACCTACGAGCCTTTGTTAACGACCGGTTTACGGGGTAGCCACATGGCAAGCAAAAACCGATTACTACGCTTACGAATCGAGCTGGAAGGGAGTGCGCCGTCAGTCTGGCGGGAGATCGTTGTACCGTCGTCTTACTCGTTCTGGGACTTGCACGTTGCCATACAGGACGCGATGGGATGGCTCGATTATCACCTCCATGCCTTTCGCATTCGGGATCCGAAAACCCGCGGCGTTGCAGAGATTGGCATTCCGTTTGACGATGATTTTAATGACCGGCCCGTCCTCGCAGGATGGGAGGTCCCGATACTGTCCTATCTGAGTAAACCGGGGGCCAGCGCGGAGTATGAATATGATTTCGGGGACGGTTGGAGCCACCGTGTCCTGCTGCAAGCAGATTACGGATCGTGAGAAAGGCGGGAAATATCCGCGATGCACGGGAGGCGAACGCGCATGCCCGCCCGAAGATTGCGGAGGTATAGGGGGATACCAAATGTTGCTCGAGATCTTGAATGACCCTGATCACGAACAGTACGAGGAAATGCGTGACTGGGTGGGGGATCGTTTCAACCCGGAGCAATTCGATCCCGGGCGGGTGAAATTCGACAATCCGAAAAAGCGGTGGCGGATCGCGTTCGAGGAAGGAGCGTAGGCCTTTTAAGCTGTAGAAGTTTCGATTTGATCTGACACTTGAGTTGAAAAGACGAGGGTTACCGGTTTTGATGGAGATACCACTCAACCATTAGAACCGAAGAGGTAACCCTCATGTTGAATACTAACGATAAAGTCATTAAGCACAAGGTTGGATTACTGAATCTGGCCGAAGAACTGGGTAACGTATCGAAAGCGTGCCAGATCATGGGTTTATCCCGTGATACGTTTTACCGTTATAAGGCGGCGGTAGAAGACGGTGGTATCGAATCGCTGATCGAGGCGAATCGCCGCGTGCGTTCGCCTCGCGCATCTCCTTGGCCAGCGCAATCAGTTCTTCGATCACCTGCGCTGTTTCGATGGCCCGGTTCTGGTAACGGCGAATCGTCTGATCCAGCATGTCCGCGAAGGAACGCGCCTGCACCACGTTCTTGCGGCGGCGAGTTTTCAGTTCACCTTTGAGCAGCTTCTGCAGCAACTCCACCGCGAGATTCCGCTGCGGCATGCTGTGGGCTTCCGTGAGAAAATCGTCGGAGAGAATGAACATATCGGGCTTCTCGAGTCCCGCGGCGGCAAAGATGTCGACCACGCCCTCGGGACTCACGGCGCGCGAGATGATCTGTCGCACGGCTTGCTCGAGCTCCTCTTCGGGCCGCTGATCGCCGGGTGCGCGTTTGGCAAGTACCGCCTGCACCGCCTGAAAGAAGGCGACATCGTCGCGGATCTTCAGCGCCTCTTCGTGTGGCACGGCCAGTGCGAAGGCCTGAGAGAATTCGCGCACGGCACGCACGCAGCGATCTTTGCCGTCCTCCTGCGCGAGGATGTGCTCCTGGGCGGCGGGCAGCAGGGTGAGACGTTCCGCGGGCGTGCCCGAGGTCCACTTCGACCGGTCGAAGCTATGGAAGAGGGCGCAGCACACCTCGTGCTTTTCCAGCATCACGGCCACGGCCTCGTCCTGGTCCAGCGCCGTGCGCCCCGTGCCGCCGCTTTCGGTGTAGGTCGCGAGTGCAGCCTTCAATTCCTGGGCCAGGCCAAGATAGTCGACGACCAGCCCGCCGGGCTTGTCCTTGAATACCCGGTTCACGCGCGCGATCGCCTGCATCAAGCCATGCCCGCGCATCGGTTTATCGACGTACATCGTGGACAGGCTCGGCGCGTCGAAGCCCGTGAGCCACATGTCGCGGACGAGCACCATCCTGAACGGGTCGTTAGGGTTCCGGAACCGATTAGCCAGTGCCTCTCGGCGCGGCTTGTTTCGAATGTGCGGTTGCCAGTCCAGCGGATCCGATGCGGAGCCGGTCATCACAACCTTGATCGCGCCCTCGTAATCATCGTCGCTCGCCCACTCGGGCTTCAGCCCAATGATCTCTTTAATATAGGTCTACGCAAATGCGCCGGCTCATGCAGACTACCATGGCCTTACCTTCCATCGCCTCGCAACGCTTGTCGAAATGTTCGACGATGTCGCGCGCAACGATCTCCAGGCGTTTGTCTAAACCGACCACGGCTTCGAGCTGTGCCCACTTCGTTTTGAGCTTTTCCTTGCGCTCGATCTCCTCGCCTTCGGTGGCTTCTTCGAACTCGGGATCGATATGCGGCCGTTCGACCTCGTCCAGCGCGAGCTTCGCCAATCGACTCTCGTAGTAGATCGGCACCGTCGCGCCGTCCTCGACGGCACGCTGGATGTCGTAAACGCTGATGTAGTCGCCGAACACCGCCCGGGTGTTGGCGTCTTGCTGCTCGATGGGTGTGCCGGTGAAGCCGATGAACGAGGCGTACGGTAGCGCGTCGCGCATATGACGCGCGTAGCCGTCAATGAAGTCGTACTGGCTGCGATGCGCCTCGTCGGCGATCACCACGATGTTGTGGCGCTCGGACAGCGACGGATGCCGATCGCCCCGTTCTTCAGGAAAGAACTTGTGGATCGTAGTGAATACGACGCCGCCGGATTCGACGGCGAGCAAGTCGCGCAGATGCGCGCGGCTCTCCGCCTACACCGGCGGCCAGAGCATGCGCGATGATGTAGAAGTCCGCCACCTGCAGGAATGTGTTGATTGCGGCAGGTTCATAGCTCTGCGTGGTCACCCACGTGCTGACTGTACCGAACTGCGCGGCTGCGTTGGCATCTGTGGAACGAAACAATCCGTTGCCCTGCGCCTTCATCCAGTCGGTCAACTCGTCGGCGCCAGCATCGATTTCATCGGCAACTTTGTCGATGCTGAAAACATTGCCGGACTCGCCGTTCTCCACCAGCCATTCCCAGAACGCCGGGCAGAAGTCCAGGCCGTAATGCAGGTTCTTGGCCTGGATGAACACGTTCGCGTCCGGCAAGTAGCTCACGCCGTCACCCCGAGCTCACGCGCCGCGCGATAGAAGGTTTCAGTCTTGCGTACGCCCAACAACTGGAAAGCGTCTTGAAACAACGTCTGTCCTTCGAGCGTGCTCGCAACGAGCGCGCGCGCAAAGCGTTTTCCGGTTCGCGCGCCGAGCGTGCGATAGAAGTCGCCGCCACCGGTGGAACGCTCGTATTGCTTCAACTGCTCGATCTCTTCCCGATAGGTACGCCAGAGTGTGTTCTCGTCAATCTGCCCGGCGTCGAACAGGCGGCGCAGTGCCACCAATGTGCTGACTTTGAACTCGCGGGCCAGACGCTGAATGGTCTGTGTGATCGATTCATCCCGATCGACTAACAGCCGAAGGTCCGCCAACGGCATCAATATCTCGGCCGCGACCTGACTGCACCATCGCTCGATTGCCAGATCGGGAACAACGCCCGCCTGGGAATCCGAGACGCCGCTCTCCCCCAGGCCGATATGCGCGAGTTCGTGGGCGAGGGTGAACATCTGGGCCGCCTTACTGTCACCCGCATTCAGAAACACCAGCGGTGCCTGGTCGTCCACAAGGGCAAAGCCCCGGAACTCGCTCACGTCGAGCTTTCGGTGCGGGTTACTACCAACGATGGAGCTTGCCATCATCAGCACGCCGGCTTGTTCCGCTAGTTCGATTAGTTGTCGGAGCGCGTCGGTCCATGTCGAAAGCTGTCGGCGTTCGTCGATTGAAATCGCTAACGCTTCCCGCAACTGCGAAGCGGCGCGCTCAATCGGGAGGTCGGCGTTGAGCGTGCTAACCCACTCTACACGCGGTAGACCATGCAGACTCGCGTACTCTCGGAACCAGTCCTGTCGGTGCTGACAGAGGTAGATTGTGTCGAGCAGTTCCATGCTTGGTTCTTCCAGCGCTGCATCGCGCATCGTGCGGAAGTCCGGGATCGGCAGGTTGACCGAGGGTGGCTCGGGAAGGAAGAAATAGCCAAATGGTACGTGCGTGAGCCGAGCGAATTGTTCGAGCTGGCGTAGGGTTGGTTGGACTTCGCCGCTTAGCCATTCCGGCCATTTCCGAAAGCGGCGCGAGAGAGCGGATTCTCCGACTCCTGCGCGGCGAGCAGCCCATTCGAGGAGATCTCGTTGGACGGGGATCCGAGTCATTGCCAGTATCTTCCGCGATTTACAGCCCCAGCAGGGCATAGCTGGAGAGCAATTCGATCCAAATGCGCCTCGTGGTAGTTCGGAATTCTTGGACGAAACCCCATCAGTAGTAGCCCTCGGCCGTCTTGGAGATGAACAACTCAACTTCACTTAGCGGAATCACAGAGGTCACCTCATCACGAGTTTTGATGTCCACTATCTTGCGCGCATCTAGAGCGGCCGTCAGGTCTGACGAAGAAATCCAATCGCTGTTCCACAGTTGCACGGCGTTGCCTGCAACCAAGCTGCAAACAGCCTCGTCGTATGCGACGCGTCCGCCTAGAGGGAGTGTCACCCGCTGCAACCATATCTGCATGTGGCCGGTGTTGGGAATGTACGAAAACTTCTTACGGATGCGGTTGGTAATTGACAAGCGCTCGTCCTTGCTTTCGATGAAGCTCAAGAGCTTGCTTAAAATCGCCGAGCTGATGGCATAAGTTCTAGGGTTGCGGTAGGCGAGATCGACCACAATGGCAATTAGCGGCATGGGGCTTTCTGGCAACTTTGAAATTCTCGATACACGCTTGTGGTAGTCGCTCAATGCGACAACGAGACTTCCGGAATTGGGAAAATCTATCGCGTGGTCATGAACGATGAGCAAGTGTTTCTGGAGGCTTCGGTCGGCCTGCTTTCGGATAATCCAACCCAGCTTGTCAATCTTGATCGAGGCGCGTACGACATCGCTGTTGGTCCTGGTTTTGGCCGGGCTGAGTTTGAAGCCCAGCTCGGTAGTCACTTCCGTAATAGCCTTGACGATGGCTTCACCGACCTGTGGACTGTTGACAAATACACGGTAATCATCGCGATAGCGCAGGATATGGAAATCCGTAATTTGCTCCGTCTGGAGGCGCTCCGATAGCTCAAGATCACCGAGACCCAGTACCATCTCGGCAATAAAATTCATCAGCACAGACCCTTGGGGAATGCCGTTGGTTTGACCGTGACGCATGTCTTGAATGTGACCGTCAATGACATTGCCGATGAGGTTCTGGTCTCGGCGCTTCTGTTTCGCAGCGACCTTTGTGTGCAATGCCCATGCGATAGAGTGTGTGTAGATTGCTCCGTAGCAGTCCGTTATGTCGGTCTCAATCAAGTAGTCATAGTCAAGAGACATCTCGATGGAACGCTGCTCCACCTCGTGCCACCAGTGCGAAACTTGCTCAGCCCTGTCTTTCTGCTCGGAGGATGAGACCATCGGCAAACTAAGGCAGTAAATCTTGTCGTTTCCCGCAAAGTGCCGGAAACGCCCACGAATCAACTCCCAGCTGGCTTCTTCGGTAATAGCCCGCACGAGCGAAACGTACAAGGCCGGGTGGATCAGCTGAAAGGGACGCCATGCGTACCTGCCATCCTTGTTGTGAAGGATGGTGTAGTTGACGTCGTCATAGTCCCTGGCGCTGGACTGCCTCATCTCAGCGAGCTTTTTGTCGGCGAGGATTTTGTGCACACCGTCGATTAAATCGGCAAAGCCTATGTACGGCGGCAAGTCTAAGCTGCAATAGCTCTCAGCCTTTAATAGGAAGGGTCGTGCCTCCTCGGCCGTCAGATCAAGAATCGAGCATCTAGTAGAAGGCGCTGGCGTGGGAGCTTCACTACTCATTAGGACCCGCCGTCGGTACTTCCGGCAACGTTCACATGAACCTGGGCCAAATCAAAGTTAGGCAGCGGCCTATCGTGAAAAGCTCCGAGACTACGGATGTCATAGAGCGGCCGCGACTCACCGGACAGCAGAGGCACTCTTTCTTCAACAATTCCAGATATGGACTTTCTTGGAAACATACGGCTGCCGATCTCCGGTCAGGCTGGCCAACGCGGCTTTCAATACTTGAAAGCAAACTTTGGCTGTGTGTTCGTCCGGCGTGAAGCCCGATGTCATCTGTTCGTAAGGGTGGATGTAGTTCCTGAAGTCGCGCAAGCCGTGGCTAAACTTTTTTACATCCAGCTTAATTAACTGAATGTCACACGATGTGTCGATTAGTTGGGAAAGAGTCCATTCATGAAACCGTCTCACCTTACCGCCGGCATCTTTCGGGCTGAGTGGCGATCTATTAAAAGGTTCAGGATTTCTCTGCGCAGCGCCAAGTAAGGCACCCTCGAGTGTACTGCCACATTGAAAAATGACCGACAGATATGCACCTGTTATCAGAGCCTTGCGCGCCTCATCGAGCCGCGACTCGATGATGATCGCGACCTGAGACTCTACGGGTAGCTTGTTAACATTAGAGATCGTGAATTCTGTATTGAGAAAATTCTCCTCGGTTTCGCCTGCTGCTGGTGGGGCTTTCCCGGACAGTCGCGCGACGATCCCGCGGCATTTTTCAAGGACGCTGGATTCCATTTCCCGACTGTTAAGCTCGCAGTCGGCCTCATAGGCATCGAGCATTTCGGAAAGAATGCCCGCGACATCCGCATCCGTTTCTTGCTCCCAGAATGCTCGCATCTTATTGGCCTTCGAAGTGCCATAGGTTTGATACTTACGGTTGTGGATATCGATCTTGTAGCGACCGAAGAATTCGGCATAGGTCACATCCGTATAGTCCAAGACGTAACCGCTTTGCATCCCGAGCAGTTTTTCAAGGTAACGTTTCTCAATGTCGGTGAGGCTACTCATGCGATGGCCTCGGCGATCAACTTTTCGATATCCGGAACGCTAACTTCTCCCGAGATGAGTTTAGGTAGCAGGGTCTCGCGAATGGTGGCGAGGGTTTGTGATTCCGAGACCATTACTTCGTGTCGCAGCGCAGCTTTTACTGCTACCGAATCGAATTCGGCAATTAGTCTACTCGGAGGTCGCACAATCGCTGGCTTCTTGAGAGCATCAATTGGAAGCATGTTCACGGTCGTGCCGTTCGCGTAGCCACTGACTACTTCATGCATTCGCGGAGAATTGAGAATCCAGCACAAATAGGCAGCTGTGAGTGGGCTCTCACGTCTTGGCGTTACACGATAGATGTGATGGCTAGCGATGCCCAGTTGACCGAAAATTGCCGGGACAAGGGCCGCGTAACCGATCAGAAGCCGGTCGTGACCCTGCTCCGTGTTCGCTACGATTACGTCCCCCGGGCGGGTTATGTGGCGTTCCGCGTAGTCCCCTGAGTAGTACTTGATTCCTTTGTACTTGTAGCCGCCGCCTTCGTAGACTGAATTCAAATTGTGAAGCGGCATTCCGTCATCGCCTAGTCCGCTTCCTTTGTAGCTGACTCCCTTCACGACTTCGCAGTGGTCGCCCAACACGTCGACCTCCCACCCCTCCGGGATCTCCCCAAGCTCGGAGTCGACGAGGCGGTCCGGGAAGAGGTCGGCGATGTGCTTGGGGAGACCGGGATCGCGGCTTTCCATCTTGGCGCGGACGGGGTCGAAATCCACGAACCACGCCTTGAAGAGCGCCCGTGCCATCGCCTCCAGCGTCTCGCTCATCCGCCGGTTCAGCTCGATCTTGTCGTCCAGTGTGCCGAGGATGTGGGCGATGGCGCTTTGTTCCTCAAACTCTGGGATGAGGATTCGCATTCCCCTTAGTTGCCCCAGGTTGAAGCCGGGGACCGAACTGCCTATCGACTGGTTCTTGATCCGGTGCTGTAGCTCCGGGCTCGAGAACAAATAGTACAAGAACAGGCTGTCCGCCTTAGCTGGATCTGGAGTCAGCTTCATTTGTTTATTGGAGATGACGTACTCGGGGTATCGCGACCGCGCATCGACGAGGCCGACTTGGTTGACAGTGCCCCAACACGTGAAGATGAGATCGCCGTTGTGGACAGTTGATCGGCTGAACTCTTTAGCCTTCTCCGACGTCACAAACACCAAGCCATCGTCGCTCAACCGTGCCCCTACGTCTTCACTAAGGTTGCTGCCACGGATGACAGGTACACCGGAATCCGTGAAGAACTTTGAGCTGATACTTGATCCGAACGGTCCTGTTGCCAGGGCGTTCTCAATGCCCGCCTTGATCTCTTCTACCGCGACTTCGCGCCACTCACCCGCCATACCCAAGCTCCTTCAGGTTGGCGGCGATTGCGGCATCCAGCTTTGCGGCCTCGGCCTGCTGCTCACGCAGTGTCACCACGAGCCGCTGCATCTTCTCCTCAAACGGCTCGCCATCGTCCTCCTGCACCTCGGCACCGACGTACCGGCCGGGCGTCAGAACGTGTCCGTGCTTGCGCACGTCGTCGAGTGCTGCGCTCATGCAGAAGCCGGGGATGTCCTCGTATTCGCGGGCTTTCTTCTCGCCGCGCCACGCGTGGTAGGTGTTGGCGATGCGAGCGACGTCCTCGTCGTTAAGCTCGCGATGGGTGCGATCGACGAGCGATCCCAGCTTGCGAGCGTCAATGAATAGCACCTGGCCGCGGCGGTCGCGGAACTTGCTGTTTTTGCGGTCGCGCGCGAGGAACCACCGGAACGTGTCAATATGTTTGGACAGGTTGTTTGGTAAACTAATGTAGCAAAGTGTGGTGCAGTCATAGCTTCTAGCTGAGCCGGTAGTCTTCACGACTCCACCCCGTCAAGGCGCTGCGCGCCTCTTGCGTTTCGCTGCGGCCCTTCGGGTGACGGCCTCGACCAAGGCCCTGCGAATATCGCCCTCGCCGGACTGGTTGGACGACATTGAGCCGTTGGCGAGCACGAAACCGGCGACGCCCGCGGGCGCCAGGTGATGCACGATGTGCTGCACCCATGCGAAGTTCGCATTGCGGGCCGGCGGGGTGCCGTACTGCCAGCGCTGATCATCCTTAAGCCGCTCGCCGCCCCAGTCAGAAATATTGAACGGTGGGTTGGCGGGGATGTAGTCGGCCTTCAGGTCCGGGTGGCGGTCGTCGTGGAAGGTGTTGCCGTCGATGCCGCGAATGGCGAGGTTCATCTTGGCGAGCCGCCAGGTGGTGTAGTTCGATTCCTGGCCGAAGATGCTGATGTCGGTGAGGCGGCCGCCGTGGGCGGCGATGAATTCCTCGGATTGCACGAACATGCCGGAGGAGCCGCAGCAAGGGTCGTACACGCGGCCCTTGTAGGGTTCGAGCATCTCCACCAACAGCTTCACCACGCAGCGCGGGGTGTAGAACTCACCGCCTTTCTTGCCCTCGGCGCTCGCGAACTGCGATAGAAAATATTCGTACACGCGGCCGAGCACGTCCTTGGCGCGGGCTTCCTCGTCACCCACCTGGATGTTGCTGATCATGTCGATGAGTTGGCCCAGGCGCTGTTTGTCGAGCGCGGGGCGGGCGTAGTCTTTGGGCAGCACGCCCTTGAGCGTGGCGTTGTCGCGTTCGATCGCGGTCATGGCGTCGTCCACGAGCTGACCGATGGTCGCCTGCCGAGCCTGGGCCTTTAGGTGTGACCAGCGCGCCTCGGGTGGCACCCAGAAAATGTTTAGCGCGCGGTACTCATCCTGATCCTCTGGGTCGGCGCCTTGGTCCCGCTCGGCGTCGAGCCTCGCGTGCTGCTCCTCGAAGGCGTCGGAGATGTACTTGAGGAAGATAAGGCCGAGCACGACGTGCTTGTACTCGCTCGCGTCCATGGAGCCCCGGAGCGCATCGGCCATCAACCAGAGCTGGGCTTCGTAGCCGACGTTGGCGGACGTTTTCGCTTTGGTTTTTGCTTTCTTCTTAGCTCGCGCCACGCGCTAGTCTCCTGGTTATCTCTCGATCAACTTGGCCACCCGCTGTTCGACCTCGCGCGCCACCCGTAGCATGGCCTCGACGAGCTGCTCGTCCACGTCCATCTCGCCTTCGTATTCCGCGAGGTTGCGTTTGCGGTGGGCCTGGTCGAGTACGCGCCACTGCTCTGGGGCCAAGTCTAAGGTGTGTTGCAGGCATTGGAATACGAGATAACGCGACTCGGATCGGTAGCCCCGCGCGCGCAGTGCGGTGAGTGCCAGGGCGTGGGCGGCGTTGTAGGCGAGATCGAACCGGCTTTCGAGCGCGAGCTCCGCGCGCTCGGCATCCGCTAGTCGCCGTTTTCCCGAGCGGAATAGACCTTCAAGCTCCGCATTCGCCGGCGGCTCGGTCTTGAGCTGGCCGATCTTCACGAGATTATCGAGCTGAGGGTGCGTCATCGGTTGTTCCGATCAGGATCAGATGTTCGCCGGCGAGCACGCGGCTCAAAAACGGGTTACCGTTCGCGCGTCGGTTCTCGAATTCGTCGCTCGTGTAGAGCGTGGGGCTCACTTTGCGATCGAGGTTTGCTTCCACCGGCGCAAGCGCGGCGTAGAGTGCCTCTAAGGTCAGATCGTCGGCGACCACGAGCAGATCGATGTCGCTCCTCGCGGTGTCCGTACCCTTCGGCACGGAGCCGTAGATCAATGCGAGCTTGATGCATTCCGCGAGAGGCGCGAGCGCCTGGCGGATCGGTTCCACCACGGCGACCGTCTTTCTCACCAGGGCACACAGCTCTTCGAACACCGGGCAGGCGGGATTGGCCTGGTAATGCTTCTGCTTACCGATACGCGTGACCGTGACTAGGCCGCTGGAGGCAAGGCGCTGGAGTTCGCGCTGTACGGCGCCGGAGCCGGAGCCGGTGAGCTCGATCAGTTCGCTGGCGAAGAAGCTACGCGACGGTTGGCCGAAAATTAACGCTAGCACGCGCTGTTGCGTGGTGGTGAACAGCGCGTCGGCAAGACTCACGGGCGTACCGGCGCGCCCTGCTGCCGCTTTGCGGCGGGCCGGGCGGGAGGAGCGCGCGGTAGTGATGTTTCCCATTTCGGGCATATTAATGCCCGTTTTGGGCAGGATGCAAGCGTTTCGTGCGGTTACTGGACAGGCGCGATCACCAATGTCGTCTGCTTGGTAAAGCGAGCTTTTCCTGCGCAGGACGCTGGGAAAGGAATGTTTACTACATCGTCCAGCCACAGAGATGACTTCTCCGCTGCAGCCCAGTTCTTTGGCGCGCGCAGGATCGGAAACCTTTCTCATCGTTCCGCGCACACGCCGCGATGTCTTCACTAATATTCGAGTTGGTGGTTCAGGTAGTAAAACGTGCTACTAAATCTGGTAAGTGTTGATGACCACCTGGCGCGTTTCAATTCGCCAAGCCCCGGTGACGGGTAATGGTCTCGGGGCACGATTCCCGGTCAACCTGAATGTGCCTGATCTCAGGCAACGCCGTCTATCTCTGTTGAGAATCGTCCGGCGCTGGCCAACGTGCCCGCAAGGGGCCGACTTTCATCATGGTGATGTTGCACCTCCTTTTGATTGCGCGAGTTCTTACTCGCTTTGTGGAATTGAACCCGTAGTCGTGCCGATGCACCGCGCTACGGATGGCGTTTTGATTCGCGAGAAAAACCCGCTTTTGAATTCGACCTGGAAGTCGAAGCTTAAGAAGATGGACCGACGACCAGTTGGTCGGCGCGTTAATTTCGGTCCGAAGAACGCGCTTACCCATTTCGACATTTCGTCGAGGACGGGTAGCCCTCTTTACCACTGAGCCGCAGTGGTTACGGATAATTCGATTCGTGCGATCCAAGTATAGGAACAGATAATCCGCTCGTCATCCGAAAAATGTTTAGCAGATCCGTGTCGTCATTGACGATCCCGTCTACGTCACTACCGCGCTTCGCACTCGTAGTGACGTAGACGTTCGAACGCCATACAACCCGCTAGACGTTCGTCTGTCACGTTGGATGCGGCCAAAACGTCAGCAGCTGGTGCGGAGTTCCGCTTCGTCCCCTTATCGATCGCCGCTATTAATCGCTATTACGCTTCGCTTTCCTGCGCTCGGATATCTGCGACTTCATCGGCATAGTGCAATCTGAATTCGCCTGCTTCTAACCGACTTACCATCGCGTGGAGATAGCCCAGCGGTGAACTCTCGATCCGATCCGTCGCCATGATGCCGGCCCATTCGTCGATTACGATCTGAGCTTCTGCCGTATTGAGCCTGGCAACTTTTTCTAACGCAGGTGATCGAATTTCCAGCGGTACCCAAGGTGCGAATTCAAGTCCGCGATCATCAATAAAATCACCACTACTACAACGCTCCTTGGTGACTGTCGGTGTTGTAGTAGTTAAGTTTACATCCCTGTTAGGTAATGCGCCCGGGATTGCCGGAACCGGTGCGACCGGACTCGGCTTAACCACATCCGGCAAATCAGGATCTGGTGAACCCGCGATTTCCTGGACGATATATCGGCCGCCGCGGATCCGGCCATGCGCGTCGCGCGACCGTTCGAACCGCATGTAACCAGTCGCGCGAAGTTCTTTCAGCAGACGATAAATGCCGTCCCGACCCAGATCGCCACGCTTGCGCAGATCGTTTACCAGGACCTTTCAGTCGTCCGGTCTCGATAGGAGATAGCCGAGCAACCCCGTGCGGCCTACGACAAGCGGCTGTCCTCTACGGCGCTCTAATCGATGATCACGAACCGGCTGCGCCGAGGCGCACGAACAATCGTGTTGCTCATGCCTCAGGCCGCCCGATGATGATTTCGGCGACCTCGTTGGCGGGGTAATAGACCCTTCGGCCAATCTTGCGGCCGCATGCCTTGAGCGCGCGCGTTTGATGGTCGCAGGGGTAACTCAAGCTATAGCGCAGGCCGCCAGTCGAGCGGCCGAGCAGTTCGGCGAGCTGGGTCTGCGACAGTAATGGGCCGTAACGTTCCGTGATTTGATGCTCCAGCGTTGGCTGGCTCTGGCTGTTCGTGTCTTGCATAGTCCTTTATCTCCAAGGGGGTGCTGCGGAAACACGAGACTGCAAATTGTCAACTGCTTTGTCGACAATAAATCCAATCACCAAAGTGCGGAATTAATTTTCTTGACAATATCGTTTCAGCGTGAGCGAAAAATGGCGATTTCGAGAGAAAAGTTCTAGCCGGGTGGAGCTTCGTACGTATAACGGTAGTTTTTGATCACCTCGTCGATGTCGGGAACAGCGTCTGATGCATTGAGAACTAGAGTGTGCGATTTCAGCACCGATGTCTCAAAGAACGCTCGGCATTCGATTTCACTGTTGACTTCGCGCCAATGAGTAACCTCGGGAAACATGTCGTCTGGAATAGGGTGACGCGCCAGTGGATTATGGAAGACCTCAATCTCCGCTGACCAGGGTTCGTACGTGTAAGGCTCCCAGAGTGCGCGGTACTCGGCGCTCGAAACATCCATACTAAATGGGATACCGCAAAGCGTACCGCGGGTACGGTCGAAAAGCTCGCCGACCCGACATAGCGATAATCTTCGAGCACGGCGCCCGCTGATATGCCGACCCGGCTGAGCTTCGCAATGGAACACGCATTGGAAAAGATGATCGCAGACAGGCCCGCGTTCTCTTCAGACCGAAACAGACCGGCCGGAATCTTGGGGTCGCCGATCAACTCGTTTACTTGTTCGGCTTCCGCGACCTGTGTGCCGTTGCGCTCTATCACGCGCGCAAAGAAGCCATACAAATAACTGACAAGCGCTTCGCGGCTCCAGAGCATTGAGCCGGGTGCATGAAAGTCGGCAAGCGCTAGCGCAAAGGGTTTCCCGGCCACGTGCGGGAGCGCATCATAGCGCTTGTCCAGTTTGTTTCGAATGGTTCTGGAAAAACGCGCAGCTGCGGTACCTAGTGCGCGTTCACGCCGCTCTTGCGGCGGGTCGATGGGCTCCGCTCCATAGTGGTCATACTTCTCGACTGGGTTCGCGGTTACTGCTTCGATCCAAGCCTCGCCGCCATGGTTGTTCGAAACACGAAAATCCGGCGATAGGTAATCCTGCGTGACGAGAAGACCTTGTTCGCGAAAGCTCGCGAGCAAATGTGCCTCCCAGAGGCGGGTATGGAAATTGCCGGTTTGGCAGTCACTCGCCCAATTTTGATCTGGGTTCGGTAGCGCGAGATAAAGCTGGTTGAGCATCCACGCACCGACGCGCCGTGACGGACTGGCGAGCGCTTGGAATATTCGGCTCGGCTCGATATCGCGCGTATCCCCGAGCGGAGCGCGACGCCGCGTGCCAGGCGGAAGCGGGGCTAACGTAGATTGTTTCTCGAGCTGCTCGCGGATCGCTCCCATCGCCTGATCCTTGGTCAACGAGGCGTCCTCTCTACGAAGTACGCACCACACTTCGTCTACCCGGCGAACCATAATGAGGATGCCGTATGCGCCGTTCTGCTTATTCTGCGTCACCGCGCAGCACGTCGCACCATCTTCGCTCAGCCACGCGCCAACCGGAGAGTTGTCCCCGAAGCTGAGCCCGCGCGGAAGGGATAGGGCTATGACATCAAACAGTGAAGCGGCGATCTCCTTCATGCGCACTTTCGGAGGAGTTTACAATGCCTAATCACCGCACCTTTGAATGTGATCGCGCATGCGGCACTCTGCTATCGCGAAAAAGCAGCTCATCTTAGGATGCTGGCATTCGAACCTGTTCCTCATTTCGTTGTCGTCACGGTAGGGTTGAATATTCGTACGAATCCGTCAGGCAAAGCCCAATCTAGCTTTGCAGTTGGTCCAGTCTTTCCACCAAATCCTCCGCCCGCAAATGCGTATACCGCTTCAACATCTGCATCGATTTATGCCCCGATATCGCCGCAATTTCCTGGTCTCCAAGTCCGATCTCAACCAGCCGAGAAACCGCCTCATGCCGAAGATCATGAAATCGTAGATTCTTAATCTTCGTATCCTAGATGATTTTCTTCCAAGCCATCCGAAACTCATATGGCCTGCGTTTCTTGTCGCGCCCAGGTTCGCCCCAAAAAATCAAATCGGTATCCACCGGACGAACAGGATGATCCAGTGCGGCAGTCAATACTTCCGCCGCTTCTTTACTCAACGGCACGGTCCGATCGGTTCCATTTTTCGTATTGCTCAGCCGAACGACCCGACGTTTTAGATCAACTTGCCCGCGGCGCAGCGTCGTGATTTCGCCCGCCCGCATTCCGGTATAGAGACCCGTACGGACGATCCATCCCAACATTGGGTTGGAGTATTTGTCGCAAGCGCTCAGTAGTTTCGTTTCTTCATCCGCGCTCAATCTTCGATTCCGCCCGGTTCCCGGTGGAGGTTTTCGGATATTCATCACGGGGTTGTAGACCAAGCCCAGGCGCCATTCTTTGATTGCAATGGTGAACAAATGCGAAAGGAGGGAGAGTTCCAGCCTCACGGTATCTGGGGACTTGCCATCGGCGAGTCGTTCGTCTCGGTATTCCGCGATTAGATTCGGATTGAGTGCAGCTAGGCTGTAGTCACCAAGCTCGGCTTTCAACGCCTTCGCCTTGTGCTTCTCGGCGCTCGCGGTACTTGGCTTCTTTGTAGATGAAACTTCGAGAAGATATCGATCGATGGCGGTCTTCAGCAGCATCTTGCCGGCATCGGCGCGGTCGATATACACGCCGCGAACCATCTCGTCTTCGGTGCGCCGCGCCCAATCTTCGGTGTCGCGTTTCGTGCGGAATGTTTTGATGGTGGTCGGCCAACCGCTCTTGCGGATCATCGCTTTCCAGGTATTCGATGGGGTCCTTTTTATCGTCGCCATCGTGTCTTCCGGTACACAACTGATCCGAAAGTGTACCAAAGGACCAAGGGATTACAATTCCCGTTTTGCTAAGTGCTTGAAAGGATTGGTGGGCCCGGTAGGACTCGAACCTACGACCAAGGGATTATGAGTCCCCTGCTCTAACCAACTGAGCTACAGGCCCGATAGGAGGGTATGTCAGGCTATCGTCCGTAGCGGCTTTCGCACGGAACGAGAACACGATAGCGAGGCGAGATTATTACTGGTCGAGAAAAGTCCGCAAGCGCTCTGAGCGCGACGGATGCCGCAGTTTTCTCAATGCCTTCGCTTCAATTTGGCGTATTCGCTCGCGCGTTACGTCGAATTGCTTGCCGACTTCTTCGAGCGTATGGTCAGTGTTCATATCAATGCCGAAACGCATTCGCAGCACTTTCGCTTCCCGCGGCGTAAGACCCTCGAGCACTTCTTTCGTATTGCGACAGAGGCCCTCAAACGTGGCGGAATCCACCGGCGCCTGAATATTCAGGTCCTCGATGAAGTCACCCAAATGTGAATCCTCGTCGTCTCCGATCGGGGTTTCCATAGAGATCGGCTCTTTGGCGATCTTCAAAACTTTGCGGATTTTGTCTTCCGGCATGTCCATACGCACGGCAAGTTCTTCCGGCGTCGGCTCGCGTCCCTTTTCTTGCAATATCTGCCGCGAAATTCGGTTGAGCTTGTTAATCGTCTCAATCATATGCACCGGGATGCGAATAGTTCGCGCTTGATCGGCGATCGACCGTGTAATCGCCTGACGGATCCACCAAGTCGCGTAAGTCGAAAACTTATATCCACGGCGATATTCGAATTTATCGACGGCTTTCATCAAGCCGATATTTCCTTCTTGGATGAGGTCCAAAAACAGTAGTCCGCGGTTTGTATATTTTTTCGCGATCGAGATCACCAAACGCAAATTGGCCTCGACCATTTCCTTTTTTGCGCGTCGTGCTTTTGCTTCACCGATCGACATGCGGCGATTGATGTCCTTAATTTCGGCGATCGTCATGCCACTGCGTTCTTCGATTTCAGATAATTTCGCGTGCTCCGCACGGATCTCGCCTTGTCGTTCCTTGATTGCGGCCACGTGCGGTTTCTTCTGGCGCGTAACGGAGCGCAACCAACCATCATCGCTTTCTTTATTGACGAACTGTTTCAAAAATTCCTTGCGAGGCATGCGACATTGTTTGACACAAATGTCCAACACCCGTTTTTCACTCCTGCGGATATCGTCGACGACGCTACGAACGATTTCACTAAATTGTTCAGTAATTTTCGGAACTAACTTAATTTCCAAAAACTTCGCTTGCAGATCTTTGCGCAGTGCGATGGTGCGGTCGTGCCCACGCCCATTGCGTTTCGTGGCGGTAACGACTTTTTTGTAGGCGCGACGATATTCATCAAAGCGCCGTGCCACCTCTTCGGGATCTAACTGCGCTTGACCCGGATCGTCGTCGTCATCGTCGCTATCCTGGCTGGTATCGTTACCATTGGTGCGGGCGTTGACGTTGTTGCTATTGGCATCGTCGTTGAAGTCCATGAAGCCACTAATGATATCGGTGATTTTCGCCTCGCCAGCAGCGGCACGTTCGTATTCACCCAAGAAGAATTCCGCGACCGCAGGGAAATCGGTTAAGGCGCACAGAACTTGGTTGAGCCCATCCTCGATGCGTTTCGCGATCTTGATTTCACCCTCGCGCGTGAGTAAGTCGACGGTGCCCATTTCTCGCATGTACATGCGCACCGGGTCGGTAGTGCGGCCAAATTCCGTATCAACCGCGGCCAGCGCCGCGGCGGCTTCCTCTGCGGCTTCTTCGTCGACGCCACTATCGTTCAACAACATTTCGTCGAGGTCCGGTGCCGCTTCGTGCACCGTGATCCCCATGTCATTGATCATGTTGATAATGTCTTCGATTTGCTCGGGATCGACGATATCATCCGGAAGATGATCATTAACCTCGTGGTAAGTTAGAAAGCCCTGCTCCTTACCCTTCGCGATCAAGCGTTTGAGCTGGGACTGTTCGTCGTTGGATTCGATGTCTTCCAAAGTTTCCATTTTGCGATCAGTACCTCTAAGTCCGACTTTTTGTGCTCGTTGCCTGGAACGTGACCGACGGCTTGATTTTTTGAGCACCGCTAAGGTGCTGATTTTTGCACAAAATTTACCGTATCTTATTGATTTATATAATATGCACTAAAAATTCGACGCACGCTTTGCGCTCTTCAACCGCCTCAAAACGACGCGCCGAGGTAGCAGAGTAGTATAGCAGATTTGGTATCTGTATGACGTCTTTAGGTACCACTGACGGGGCCTTTCTGCAGTGCAGCGCGAGCTTCGGGAGTCAAATCCGCCGGGCGTTGTGGCGGACCTTGGAGGATCTGGCCGTAGTAGCCCCGCTGCGCGAGTTTGCTGATTTTCCCGAGGGCGCCGCGGAGAAATGTTTCCCATTCGGATTCCGGGAGTGCCGTCCTATGGCTGAGTAGCTTGCTGATCTCCTCGCGCGGCAAGTCCAGTCGCTCCAGCACGGAACCCGTGTTGCTACTAGGGTTTTGTTGCATTTCGTGAAGGAATCGTTGCAGTGCCACGGTTTCGGGGTCCGCGTTGGCGGCATCGATTTCTAGGGCAGGTAGCTGTGCAGCCAGCTCTGGTGCCTGCAACAGCATTGCCAGTGCTTTAGAGGCAAGCGGCAAACTTTCTTGCACGCGGCGACGCTGCGCCGCCGGCTCACGCCGCGGCGTAAGCACCGACGTCCCGGCGAGCGCTTCAATTTTGTCTACCAACAAGCGTCGAAATGCGCTTTGCGGCATTTTCTCCAGGTACGGGGCGCTGAGCGCGACCAAGCTCGCGCGACCGCCGATGGAGCGGACATCTGTCTTGCGGCGCAGTTCGGTGACAAAAACTTCAGCGAGTTCCTCGACCTCGGCGTCGGTGGTAAAACAGTCGGCACCGCGCTCACGCACTAAACTGTCTGGATCGTGGCCGGCCGGGAGGAACTGAAAGCCAACGTCGTGACCATCTACGAGCAGGGGTAAAACGGTCTCGAGCGCCCGCCATGCAGCGCGACGACCGGCGGTATCCCCGTCGAAGCAAAACACGATCCGTGTCACGCTGCGAAACAATAGTTCTAGTTGTTCACGACTGGTCGCAGTACCCAGGGTCGCAACCGCATTGCAAACACCGTGCTGCCATAAACTGACGACATCCATATAACCCTCGACTACTCTGATTTCCGAGGGTTTTTGTTGCAGCGCGAAGTGCAAGCCATAGAGTTCGCGACGTTTATGAAAAACCGGCGTCTCGGGTGAATTCAAATACTTTGGCTCGCCGGCGTCGATAATGCGACCGCCGAAACCGACTACCCGGCCGCGCCGATCGTGGATCGGAAATACGATGCGCGCGCGCAATCGATCGTAGACGCCACCGCCCTCACGGCGCGTTGCAAGTCCCGCAGTGAGCAGCGATTGGAGGCGCGTCGCGCTGGTGCCCAAAGCCTCAGACAGCGTATTCCAACCTGGTGGTGCGAAGCCGATCCCGAAATATTTTGCCGTCTCACCGGTTAAGCCACGTTTCTTGAGGTAGGCTACCGCTGCGGGGGCTGCTGGATGATGTTTCAATTGATGGGCATAGAAACGCGCGGCATGGTGCAGGACATCATAAAGCGCTTGATGATCGTGCTGGGGTTGCGTTGCGCCACCTTGCTCGTAGACAACGTCGACGCTGGCCATCGAGGCGAGTTCTTCAACCGCCTCGACAAACTGCAAACCTTGATTATTCATCAAAAAACCAATTGCGGAGCCGTGCGCGCCGCAGCCAAAACAATGATAGAACTGCTTTTCTTGGCTAACCGTGAAGGAGGGCGTTTTTTCGTCGTGAAACGGGCACAAGCCGTGAAAATCTCGCCCCGCTTTGCGTAGGCTGACGATCGGGTTGATGACCTCGACGATATCGATGCGCGCAAGCAGTTCATCAACGAAGGATTTGGTGATGCGTCCAGCCATAGCCCGAGATTGTACGGCGTTATTGCCCGCGGGGGTGGGCGAGATGGCGATTTTAACCCGGCGAGTATCGCCAAACGCCGGCAGCGCTCAATCGTGGCAGTCTGACAGCGGACGGCTCGCGAAGTTTTTCCGCCGGGACGTGATTCGTTACGACGAAGTGAGTCGCCCTTTGACTTTTTTGCTGACTGCGCCAGCGTCAGCGCGCCCGGTGATCTGCGGCTTCAAGTTAGCCATCACTTTTCCCATGTCCTTGATGCTCTGCGCGTCCGTCGCATCGATCGCGGCGTTGATGGCATCGTCAATTTCTTCCTCACTCAGCGGCGACGGAAGGTAGTCGGTGAGCAACTGCAGCTCTTCTTTTTCCTTGCTCGCGAGATCGTCGCGGCCTGCTGCTTCGAATTGCTTGATCGACTCGCGATGTTGATTTGCTAGCTTCGTGAGAACGGCGAGCACGGTGGTATCGTCGAGATCCGCGCGCGTGTCGATTTCCTGTTGTTTGATCGCGGCGAGAATAAATCGTAAGTTACTCAGGCGAACTTTAGCGCCGGATTTCAACGCCTGTTTAGTGTCTGCTTCGAGTCGCGCTTTGAGTTCTGATGGCATGGGCCGAAATCTTCTGAGCTTGGATCACGCGCTTGCGGTTCGCGCGAAGCGTCTTAATGATAGCGACACCGAACGTGGCGCCAGTCGCTAACGATGCAAGCACCGCGACTGCGGGCTTTAATATTGGCGGATGCGACGGACCATTTGCCGCGCGGCTTTTTTTTGCCAACGTTTGACTGCTGCGGCGGCTTTGCGTTTTCGCTCCTGAGTAGGTTTTTCGTAGAATTCACGTTTATGGACTTCGGCTAAAATGCCCGCTTTCTCGCAGGCGCGCTTGAAGCGCCGCATCGCGACGTCAAAGGGCTCGTTTTCGCGGACTTTTATCGACGGCATGAAAAATCTTTATCGCTACGTTTCAGATGGTGAACAAGAAATAATAGTCAATACGCCGTCGATCGTCCACTGCTGGAGATGGCAATGATCGTGTTGGGCCTAGAGACCTCGTGCGACGAGACAGCGGTAGCGCTCTATGCCGTGGAGCGCGGGCTGCTCGCCCACCGACTCTACAGCCAAGTTGCTGTGCATGCGGAATTTGGCGGTGTCGTGCCCGAACTGGCGGCCCGCGATCATATCCGCAAATTGGCGCCATTGACCGCTGAAATCCTGCGAGAGCAGGGGCTCACAGTGCCGGACCTCGGTGGTGTCGCCTACACCGCCGGTCCCGGTCTCGTTGGTGCATTGATGGTCGGAGCCTGTTTCGGCCGTAGTCTGGCATGGTCGGCTGGGATGCCCGCAGTCGCCGTGCACCATATGGAAGCGCATTTGCTTGCACCGATGTTGACGGCGGACCCGCCACACTTCCCATTTCTCGCCTTGCTGATCTCTGGCGGCCACACGCTATTGGTAAGCGTGGCGGGTATCGGTTGTTACGAGGTTTTGGGTGAAAGCCTCGACGATGCGGCGGGGGAGGCCTTCGACAAAACCGCCAAGTTGCTCGGTCTCGCTTACCCGGGCGGCCCGGAACTTGAACGTTTGGCGCTGTCCGGCGATGCCCAGCGTTTTCATTTTCCGCGGCCCATGACCGATCGGCCGGGCTTGGATTTCAGTTTCAGCGGTTTGAAGACTTATGCTGCAAATATCATTCGTGATCACCGCGATGATCCGACGGCACGCGCCGATATCGCGGCTGCTTTTACGGCGGCGATAGTCGATACGTTTGTGCTCAAGACTCGCCGAGCCATCGATGCGACCCGGCTAGATACGCTCGTAGTAGCTGGCGGGGTTAGTGCGAACCGTTCGTTGCGTGCGGGCTTGGATGCGCTCGCGGCCGCCTGCGGCATCAGGGTGTGTTATCCGGATTTCGAGTTTTGCACCGACAACGCCGCCATGGTTGCCTACGCTGGTTGTCAGCGCCTAGCCGCGGGACAGCACGATAATTTGTCCGTCGACGTGCGCTCCCGTTGGTCCTTGAACGATCTCACTCCGGTGCCTAGCGAAATGTAAGTCCGGCAGACTGTTGGCCTACCCCGCGCGGTGGCCGATACGGCTTTCGGTGCCGTTTCGTAGTTTTTCAATGTTGTTGCGGTGGCGGAAAAAAATGAGGCCCACCATTACCAGCAATGCCGCCAACCAAGCGGGCGCAACGTCCAAGCTTAGCGCGAACAGCGGTATTACGCCCGTAGCGAGCAGCGCCGCCAGCGACGAATAACGCGTCAAGCCGGCTACTAACAGCCAGGTGACTGCGAACACCGCTGCGAAACGCCAATCCCAACCCAGTACAACACCGATGAATGTCGCGACGCCTTTGCCACCCCGAAAATTGAAAAACACCGGGAATAGGTGGCCAAGAAATGCGGCTAGTCCCACCGCCGCAATCGTGGCCGGCGTGGCATCCAAATAACGCGCGATAAGAACGGGTAGGAGTCCTTTGGCGATATCGCCTAGCAAGGTCACGATACCGGCCCGTTGGCCGTGAGCGCGCAACATATTGGTCGCGCCGGGGTTACCGGAGCCGATGGTGCGCGGATCACTTAAACCGCCGAGGCGAGCGATCACGACGGCGCAAGATACCGATCCCAGCAAATACGCGATCACGATGAGTAGAGCGGTTGCACCCATAGCGTCATTGAAACGCAGTCGATCTCCGCGATCAAGATGAATATCTCGGTATACTTGGTTTTAATGGGATACCGCACTAGCAGCGACATCGTTTTTCTCCACGGCCTCGAAATCGATACCGTTATCGGGATTTGGGACTGGGAGCGTCGCATCAAGCAACCGCTCATTGTCGACCTGGACCTCGCGGCAGATGTCGCCCGCGCCGCTCGCAGTGATAGCATCGACGACACCGTCGACTATAAAGCGGTAACGCAACGTATTTTGCGGATCGCCGGGGATCATGAGTTTCTGCTCGTTGAAACGCTTGCCGAACACATTGCGGCTACAATTCTCGAAGAATTCGACGTTCCTTGGTTGCGGCTCAAAATCAATAAACGGGGGGCTGTGCGACAGGCCCGTGACGTCGGTGTGATCATCGAACGCGCAGTGGCAGATGGGCGGTAATGACACAGGTTTACATTAGCGTCGGATCCAACATCGAACCGCAATGCAACGTGCGCTCGGCGCTGACGGCGTTGCGCGCCCAATTCGGATCGCTGGAGGTATCGCCCGTGTATCGCAGCCGCGCGGTCGGATTTTCGGGTGACGATTTTTTGAATCTCGTGGTGGGTTGTCAAACTTCGATGACAATCGAAGCGATGCGCGCGTTGCTGCGTCGTATAGAAGAACAGCACGGGCGCGTTCGAGGTGGTGAGAAGTTCGCGGCACGGCCGTTAGACCTCGATCTGCTGATTTATGGCGAAGAAGTGCGTGGCGACCAAGATATGCGGCTACCACATCCCGATATCACGAAATATGCCTTCGTGCTACAGCCGCTCGTGGATCTTGCAGCGGGCGAGGTACATCCCGAATTAGGCATCGATTTTGGCACCTTATGGACGCGTTCCTCGTTTGCGAGCGCACCGTTACAACGGGTGTTTTTGAGGGAGGAAACATGTTAGCCGATGAAATCGTATCAGCGGCACGTGCGCGGTGCCCGGGGCATAGGATCAAGTCCCAATTCTTACTGGCGTTGATGCTGTGCGTGCTTGCTTTGCAGGGTTGCGACATTCGCAAACCTAGCGTAGATAAGCGCTTGCAGGCACTAGATACGGTCGTGCGAACCTATCGGAAGCTGATGCGATGGGGTTATTACGAACAAGCGGCGCAGTATTTGAAAGCGCGCGATGAGAGCGACCTAAGTCCAAACCTCGAACACCTATCTCACTTCAAAGTGACCGGCTTTTATGTCGGTGAGCGTCTCGCGACCGATGCCGCGATGGAGGCTCGAGTGTTGGCGCAAATCCAATACTATGATATCGACTCCGGAGTCGCGGAGAGTTACCGCGACGATCAGTTTTGGTGGTATGACGAAACCGAAAAACGGTGGTATTTAGGTACGCCGATGCCAAATTTTGGCGCACCTCGTAGCGCAAAACCGACGGCGTCCTCGCGGGATCACAAATAGAGGTGTTGGCCACCGTCTACGGTAATTACTTCGCCCGTCACAAACCGTGCAGAAGCGAGATAGCTAACCGCGGCGGCGATATCGTCCGGATCGCCGCGTCGTTGCAGTGGCGTGCGAGCCACGATATCACTGCGAATTTGTCTACTACTGTCGTCCGCCCACAGTATCGCGCCGGGCGCAACCGCATTTACGCGGATCTCCGGTGCGAGTTCGCGCGCCAAAGCACGGGTGAGCGCGACTAAACTCGCTTTAGATACCGAATAAAGTGGGTACTCGGGTTTCGGTCTCTCGGCGTATACATCGGCGATGTTCACGATGTTACCCGCGTTTGCGCGCAACCACGGCAATGAGGCTTGGGTAAGGAAAAACGGGGCTTTGAGGTTGACGTCAAAGATCCCCTCCCAATCCGTCAGGCTACATTCTTCCACCACGGTGCGCGGAAAGACGGCCGCGTTATTAATGAGTAGATCGAGCCGCCCATAACATGCGATCGTGTCGTCAACCACGGCTTGCGGCGCTTGTGGTGTCGCCAAATCGGCAGCTATGGCGCAGGCCGATCCGTCTCGTGCCGCATTGAGTTGTGCCGCTAAGTCAGTCGCCGCAGCGTGAGACTTGTGATAGTGCAGCGCCAGGCGATAACCGCGCGCGTGCAAAGCACGGGCAATGGCTGCGCCCAGACGGCGCGCGGCGCCCGTGACTAAGACCACCGGGCTCATGATAAGGTCTGCATATGCATGGCCAAGACAGGGTAATCGATTCGCCTGCGGCTGCGAAGTTAAGCCGTAACGCTGAAGCACTGGCGCGCGATGAAATCGCCGCGCGCGGCAGCATTAGCTTCGATCGCTTTATGGAAATCGCGCTCTATGCACCGCAGGTCGGTTATTACACCAGCGCCCACAATCCCTTCGGTAGCGGCGGCGATTTTGTCACTGCCCCGGAGATTTCACCTTTATTCGGCCAAGCTGTAGCGCGGCAATGTGCCGACATCTTGCAACAAACGAACGGCGCGGTGTGCGAATTTGGCGCAGGTTCCGGGCGTTTGGCCATGAGTGTGCTGAGCGAATTGGAAGTACTGCAAGCGGTACCTGAGAACTACTTTATTGTCGAGCTAAATCCGGCTCTACGGGACCATCAGCGCACGAATCTCAAGGCACATCTGGGGGCCGATTTGTTCGCGAGACTGACCTGGCTTCAAGCACCGCCGCCGGCCATGGCGGGCGTGGTGCTGGCTAACGAAATCCTCGACGCCCTACCGGTAAAGTTGTTCCGTTTATATCCGGGCGAGATTCGGGAGCGTCGCGTCGCGATTGACGATGGTGCGTTAGCATTCGTCGACGAGGTCGCCGAGGCAACACTAGCGAGCGCCGTCGCAGCCCGTTTGCCGTGGTCTCGCGATGACTACAGCCCGGGCCATAGTGCCGAGATCAATTTAAACGCGGATGCGTGGATCGGAGACCTCAGCCGTTTTTTGATCCACGGTTGCGCGCTGATCAGCGATTACGGTGATGTACGCCGCGCTTATTACCATCCGGATCGCCCTTCCGGCACCCTGATGTGCCATACGCGGCATCACAGCCACGACGCGCCGTTGTTGCTGGTGGGCGCGCAGGACATTACCACCGCGATCGATTTTACCGCGGTAGCTGAGGCCGCTGACGCTGTGGCCTTGGACGTTTTAGGTTTTTGCGAACAAAGTTATTTTTTGTTGAGTTGCGGCATCGACGAGCTGCTCGGACGCGCCGGCACCTGGGATGCTTTGCAAGCCGCGCAGCAAGCGAAAACGCTGCTCCTACCGGCGCAGATGGGGTCGCGTTGCAAGTTCATCGCGCTCGGAAAAAACTGGCACGCGAAGCTACGGGGGTTCGGGATGCGCGACGATCGTCATCAATTGTGAACAGGCTTGGCAGCCTGTCACAGTCTCGCTATGGTCATATACTGAAGCGTTAATTTTTCTGTTCGTTATCGGAGTCCAGTCTGACTAAGGCGCGCAACTTATTGGCCGCTTAGTAGTCTGAAGTGGAACTCACACAAGCAGGTATTTTGATGTTTCGACTCGCACAGTTTTTTATATTGATAATCGGCTGCGGCCTCGGATCGTGGTCGGCATTGGCTGCCAACAGCGTCGCCGCGCCTAATACTGCGACCGCGATTTTTGCTGGTGGTTGTTTTTGGTGCATGGAACCACCGTTCGACAAGTTAGCAGGGGTTATTTCCACCACGTCGGGCTACATCGGTGGCACGACCGCGAACCCGACTTATAAACAAGTCTCGGCGGGTGGAACAGGGCACGCCGAGGCCGTCGCGATTTCGTATGATCCGGAGCAGGTGAATTATAAAACCTTGCTTAAGGTTTTTTGGCGTAACATCGATCCGACGAGCGCAAACGGTCAGTTTTGCGACCGCGGGCATCAATATCGTTCAGCGGTATTTTATTTGAACCGTGAGCAGCAGTTGGCGGCTGAGCACAGCAAGCGTCAACTCGAGGCTTCGGAGCAGTTTTCAGGGGGACTCGCCACCGAAATCGTCGCCGCCGGCACGTTCTACCCAGCAGAGGATTATCATCAAGATTACTATCGGAAAAACCCGTTGCGGTACCGTTTCTATCGTTACAATTGCGGCCGTGACGAGCGCTTGCGGGAAGTGTGGGGCGCAGCGGCCGAAAAACACTAGGCGGTGCGCAAAAGGGGGCATTAAACCAACGGGTATTGCGGCCGAAACATATGCCAAGGGGCGACTTTAATAATGGTCGTGCATTGTAATTCGCTTGGCGGCCCGGATATTGCACCAGGCGCTCGCTGCGCACACGCCGCTTGGTTGACTTTTCATTGTTCGACGGTGGGGCATAAAAAAGTGCAAATGGTAATCCGCGGTCCTCGTGCAATATCCGGGCTAGATTTTCGTTGGGCGATCGTCGCACCACATGGCCTGAGCATATAAACGTCACATGAGCATGGATACGAATACGAACACCGACACGCAGCAGCTCGATGCCTGCCAAGTAGTAATGTTTACCGACATCGTGGGCAGCACCGCGCTATATGAGCGTTTCGGTGACGACGAGGCGTTGCGGCTGATCGAAGAAACGCTCGAGTTGGTCGTGCGCATCTCGCAGTTTCGCAATGGCAAATCCGTCGCCCAGCTTGGCGATGAAGCGATGGTCATGTTTACGGATCCCGGCGACGCGGCCGCGGCGGCGTGCGATATTCACGGGCAACTGGCCGAACTGCGCGAATCGAGCGACAACCCCGCGGGTAAGACCGTTCGGATCGGCATGCATTATGGAAATGTTTTGACCAGCGCAGACGCGATGCTGACAGAGACCGCGAAGCTTGCGCATTGGGCGACTTCGAATGCAAAAGCCGAGCAGACTTTAGCAACCAAGGATCTCATCGATCGTTTGCCTACGGTGTTCCGTTCGGTGTCCCGCTACGTCGATGATGAAACATGGGATGGTGGCGCGCTGACGCACATACCGATCTTCGAAGTGATTTGGGACTTAGGTGAAGCGACCGTTTTTCGTGTGGGCGAGAAAACCCGTGCAGGCGCGTCGGGTTATGCCAAGCTTATCGTTAGCTACCATGGCGAAGAGCTCATCATCGATAGCGACCGGCCAACCATCACCGTTGGTCGCGCACCTGAAAATGATCTTGTGATCGTGCACGATTTAGTGTCACGACATCACATGAGTTTGCAACTACGCCGTGGCCGTTGCGCCTTAACGGATAAAAGCACCAATGGTAGTGTGGTCCTACCGCTGGGCGGCGAACGTGTCAGCGTCAGGCGTGATACCACGATTTTGGAAGGCAGCGGTCAGATTACACTTGGGCAACCGTCGCAACCGGATCCCATCTTGGTGTTACTCTACGAGTGCGTCGCCGCATAAACCCCGCGCTAACTCAGCACTTGGCGATCGCAGCCAGGTAGGCCTCGGACAAGCGTTTGCGGACTAGCTGTCCGTCGTTACCGACGCCTAGCAATACCGACTTAGTATCAATGCGCTGGATCGCCGCTAAGGCACGCCGGAGCCGCTGCGTGCCCGCGGCACACGCCGTATCATCGCGTGCAATTTCGACTCCGCGGAGGATTTCTTCGAAACGCAGGGGACGCCGTTTGGCATCTAATTTAGTGAGCAAATCAAGTAGCGCGGTGTCGTCCAAATTCGCGGCGTGCGCAATGCCGGCCGCGTGCGCGAGGGATAGCGCAGCAACTTCTCGATGCGCTTTTGGGCAGCGCAAACGTGTGCTTAGGCGCGCGAGCACGTCTAGCGCCGTTGTTGTGGTCTCATCGCCATACTCACCGGCGCCATACCCACCAGGTGCAAGATCGGCGAGCAGCACGGCGAAGCGGACACGGCTGGTTTGTTCCTGCGCCGCGGCTTGCGCGAGGCGCCGTTGTGCGCGCTCAGTGGTTTTATCTAGGCCCTTAACAGGGTCAAAAATATCGGCAAGCTCTGGCAATAGCGTCACCAGAGCACGACCGTCGTGCAAAGCTGCTACGAGACGTTGCGGGTAGGCTTCACTCAGGCCGTGTTCCAGCTCACGCCACACTCGTTCTGGCGCTAATTCCGCGAGTTCGTCACGCGCGGCGATGTCCCGCATTAAGGCTAGCGTTTCAGCTGCGATAGTGAAATCGAAGCGCGCCGCGAAACGTGCAACACGCAAAACTCTGAGCGGATCCTCGGCAAAAGCGGCAGTCACGTGGCGCAACACCCCTCGGTGTAGATCTTTGCGGCCGCCGTAGGGGTCGATAATGTGACCGTGACGGTCACGCGCCATGGCGTTAATGGTCAGATCACGTCGGGCGAGATCTTGCGCTAAGGTGATCTCTTTGCTGCAGTTGAATGTAAAACCACGGTAGCCGCGCCCGGATTTGCGCTCGGTGCGGGCGAGTGCGTATTCCTCGTGTGTCTCGGGGTGCAAGAATACCGGAAAATCTTTGCCTACCGGGCGAAAACCCGCCGCGGTCATGGTCTCGGGTGTCGCGCCAACGACTACCCAGTCGCGGTCTTTAATGTCGCGTCCGAGCAGCCGATCGCGCACTGCGCCACCGACTTCGTAGATCTCCATTGTCGCTCGCTCAGGGTCAGCGATGCGCACGTCTACGCAGGTCGGCGTAGCGCGAACGGGGCGTCTGGGTGCCAAGGTAGGTCGGTACGATCGAACGTACACTGCGAGGGGTGATACCGAGCGCTGTGAAGCCATCGCGATCGCGGCACACGTTATCAACACTGAGCGAAGCCAAGTTATCGCGCGAAAACGGTTTTTCCGGCAACCATTCTGAGGTACGCGCCAGCAGCCTGCTGAGTCGGTGACCCAAGACCCAAATCGGTCGTCGATGTCCGCTCACTTCGCCGGCATAAGCGACGATGTCACGGAGCGTCCAAACTTCCGGTCCACCCAGCTCAAAGATCTCGCCGTTTGCGGTGCCGCTCGAGAGTATCTTCACGATCGCCGCTACGACGTCGCCGACGTAGACTGGTTGTGCTTTGGTCGTAGCAGCGGCTAGCGGCAAGACCGGGCTTAGGCGGAGCAAGCGTGCGAAACGATTGAAAAGGCTATCTCCTGGTCCGAACATCAACGATGGTCGTACTATCGTGCTATGTATAGGTGCGTCGGCGTCGAGAATAACTTTTTCCGCTTCGCCTTTGCTGCGCAGATAGTTGCTGGGCCCGAACGGATCCGCACCCAAGGCACTGACATAAATATAACGGGAGACGCCGGCAGCGACGCTCGCCCGCAAGGCGGTTGCGTTTAAGCTGACATGGGCGTGATGAAACCCGCTGCCATTGTGGCGGGGTTCGTTCAGTATGCCGACGAGATTGATCAAAGCATCGCAACCGGGCAGAACAGCGGCTAAAGCATTCGCGTCATTCACATCGACGCCGACCACGGTCGTGTTTGGCAAGGGCCACAAATGGCGCGCCCGGTTGCGCGCGCGTGAGAAAACGACCACGTCGCGGCCGCTAGCCGCTAGTGCGGCACTCAAGTGGCTACCGACAAAACCGGAGCCGCCTAAAATCCCGATCCGCGTGTGGTGGTTGCTGCCCGTCATTTCGCTAACACGTTGCCGTTTTACCGTTGCGTCCTATCATTGCACTGATCCAGTGGTTGAGTTGGTGGCGCTCACGACCTAGACGCCATTCATAAATCGTATGGTAGAACAACGTACGGCGCACATAACTCCGGGTTTCCGCAAACGGGATCGTGTCGATCCAGATGTCGGCGGCGACGCAACCACGCTCAACAAGCCAAGAATTTACCCGTTTTGGCCCGGCATTATAGGCGGCGGCGGCGAGGGGAAAATAGGCGTCAAAACGCCGCAATAAGCGCTCCATATATGCCGTTCCAATTGCGATATTTTTGTCAACTTGAAATAGCTCACGGGATTGCCTGACGCGCAGGCCAATCGCCTTAGCGGTTGCCTTCCCAGTCGCGGGCATCAGTTGCATGAGACCGAGGGCACCGGCAGCGGATTTCGCCTCGGGATTAAAGGCACTTTCAGCGCGGATGATGCTGTATATCATTGCCGGCGCTACGCGGCGATCGGCGGCTTGCCGATCGACTTGCGTTTGAAATAGTAAAGGAAATCGAATGTCGAGATCGTCGTAGGATTGAATCCGACCCAAGGTCGCGATCGCACGATTGTGCCAGCCCCAGCTAAAGAGTAATTCGGCCATGACTTCGGTTTCACGTGGGGTGAGCTTGCGTAATTCATGCGCAAGCTCTGCGCGCGCTTGGGCGTAGCGCCGCAGTCGATATAATTCGTGCACACGTTGAATGCCGGGGCGCATGATCAGCTCGTTTTGCTCGATTAGTTTTGCGGTTACGGGACGGTGCGTCATCGCATAAGGCACGCCGAGTTTATCGGCAGCCAGGTAACCATAATAATCGCGTTCGCGAGCGAGGTCGTGAAAAATCGCGCTGGCTTCTTGGCGATGTCCGGATTCCTCCAGCGCGCGCGCGTGCCAGTAGCGCCAGCGCAGTTCGTACATGCCCGGCGCCGCAGCGGCTGCGGTCCAGCGCGCTAACCCTGCCCACGCACGCGTTTCGAGGCCATAACGGAGTTGCGCTTCTTGCAGCTTCGCATCGCTTGTACTCGTTGGTAATTTGTCGAACAAATTGCCAAGATCGGCAACATTCTTGCGTATCGCGGTGAGGGCGACATGGGCATCAACGGCACTGATTTCTTCCGCAGTGAATGCAAAACGGGACTTAAGTTGTTTCCATAGTGTGCGGCCCGCGGCAAAATCTCGTCGTAGCCGACGCTTAACCGCGTGCATTGCGATACGACGCGTCTCGGCTGAATCGACCGCCATGTTTTTGTGTTGTAGGGCTCGCTGTGGTCGGGCATGAACGTCTAACAGCGTTTGCGCTAAAGACTGCCAATGCGCGCTCTGAAAGCGCTTCACGAGCGAACGGGCCAATTTTGTTTGCCGCGCACCCAGGACTAACAGCACGCGTTCCCAAATCATACGGTCATCGATAATTCCCTGTGCTAATAGACGCGCAAATGCGGGATCGCAGTTGCTGTGTTGTGAGCGTTTGCTAAACCACAAACGGCGCAGCTCGCGAAAGTTTATTATGGGGTGTTTATTCTTACCCGTATTTTTCATCTGGGCGTGCAAAGCGAAGCATGCGAGTTCGGGATCGCGTTGCGTTTCATAGGCAGACAAAAAATCGTTGCTGCGCCCGGCGCGGGCGAGTTTCCGCAACCATGCGCGCCGCAGGCGCGCCGCCGGGTAGCTGCCGTGATAAGCATTCAAGAATGCCTCAACTTCAGTCGGCGTCACCCGCTCGAGACGGCGAGTAAGGTCAGCCGCTAAAACGTAGGGATACAACGGGTGCGCCTTGAACCCGCTGCTCAGCGTCTTTGCTTTGCTGAGCTGAGTTTTGTCAATCGCATTCAAGATCTGTTTGTAGTGGGGGCGTTGGGTCGCCAGGGTATCTAGGATAGTCTCTGCGGTTGCGACCATGGAGACGCTTATGCACAGCAGCGCCGATAATGGTAGGAAACGTTTCAACCTTGTCGTAGCGCTGACGCGCCGGCTTGCAGCAACTGGGTATATCATTTAGAAGTGTAAACGTCGTTCGCGTAGTTTTTGGAAAGAATCGTGAGTTCGGGTTATACGCTGCAAAATAGGATCCAGTTTAAGTGACATCATCGCGGCGATCACAGGCTACGTTAATCGAGTGGTCGAAGTCAGTACCGGAGTTGTTACGCTCACGACGTACTGTGCACGAATTCGAAGCGGACTGTCCGCCACGCGAGATTATCGTGGCTGCGATCGACCATGCGCGTTGGGCACCTAATCATCACCGTACTGAACCGTGGAAATTTTACTTGTTGTCGCCCCAAAAAGCAGAGGCTTTAGCGGTTCTCAATGCCGATTTGGTGCGCAGCGCCAAGGTTGCAAACAGCGATAGAAGCGCTGCGGTTAAACTTAAACGTTGGCGCGCGATACCGGGTTGGTTGGTGTTAACGTGTCAGCACAGCGAGGACACGCTGAGAGAACGCGAGGATTATGCCGCGTGTTGTTGTGCGGCGCAAAATTTGGCTTTGTATTTATGGGCCTATGGTATCGGCGTGAAGTGGACGACAGGTGCCGTGGCGCGGGTGCCGCAATTTTTCGAATTACTCGACGTCGACCCCGCTACGGAATCCGTTGTGGGCCTGTTTTGCTACGGTTTTCCGGCCGCTGTACCTACACAACAGCGCAAACCACTGAGCGACGTTCTTGTCGAGTTCGACTAACCGGGCTAGTGCACGAGGAGCGCGGATGCTAGCGAAGAGCAGGCATGTCGGCGCACCGTGTTGGAACCCGAAGCGTAGTGGTCCAGACGCTGCGGGTGACGCATAAGCCCAGGCGCAGCTGAGCGAGCGTTGCGGTAGCGAACCAGCGTTAGCATGTGCATTTTCCGATGCATTACCATTGAACGATGAAAAATCCCTTGACGTCATCCAAGTGGCACACGCGCAGCGAGCGCTTCGTGCAATATCCGGGTTAAATGGCCGTGCATCAAGATTCGCTGAGCGTCGCGACGCATGGTCGCGGGACGTATGAGTTGACGCGCGACGTACAGCAGATCGTTGCGAGCAGCGGCATTGCGATCGGTCTTTGCAATGTCTTTATTCACCACACTAGCGCGGCGCTGATCGTGAGCGAGAATGCCGATCCCGATGTGCGGCGCGATCTCGAAACATTTTTCGCCGCGTTGATACGCGACGGCGACCCGAGTTTCCGCCACGCCGCCGAGGGTGCCGATGATATGGCAGCGCATGTCCGGAGCGTGTTAACGGAGGTGAGTGTGACACTACCGATAACGGCCGGACGTTGCAGCTTGGGGACTTGGCAGGGCGTTTATCTTTGGGAGCATCGCCGCCATCCTCATCAACGCGTCGTGACAGTAACCGTCTACGGTGAATAACTGCCGGTGCTGCCGCCGGGCGCCGTTAGCCAACCCGCGAGATGCCGCCGGAGGAGTGCGACGAGAAAGTCGATATGATCATCGCGCTCATTGAGGGCGGTGATGTAACGCAACTCACCGCCTGCGGCGCGCAAGATTTGCGCATTTTGCAGCTGTATTTCTTCCAGTGTTTCCAAGCAATCGGCCGCGAAACCAGGGCAGATCACATCGAGTTGTTTATGTCCACGAGTGCCCAAAGTGCGCAAAATTTCACTGGTGTAGGGTTGTAGCCATTCCTCGCGCCCGAACCGAGACTGGTAACATAAAACCCAATCGTCTGTCGTTAAGTCGAGCGCTTGTGCTAGTTGTGTGGCGGTTGTTTCACAATGGCTAGCATACGGATCCCCCTTCTCGACATAGGCGCGCGGGATCCCATGAAAGGACATCAGCAAGCGTTCGCCACGCCCGTGTTGCGACCAGTGTTCGCGAACAGAATTTGCCAACGCTTCAATATAGGCAGGCTCGTCGTGATAAGCGTTGACGGTGCGACATTCGGGTACCCAACGCCATTCTCTGAGCTCTTGCGTTACTGCGTCGAGTGTCGAACCGACGGTCGCGCCCGAGTATTGTGGATAAAGCGGCAGCACCAGCAACTTGCGCATACCGTCGCGTGCCATTTCGCGCAAGGTCGGGCTGATTGCCGGTGTTCCGTAGCGCATAGCCAAACGAACCTGCAGCGGTGCTTGTAATTCCATGTCCAGCCGTGCTTGTAGCTTGCGGACTTGATGTGCGCTGATGTGCAATAAAGGCGAACCGTGTGGAGTCCAAATTTTTTTATAGGCATGCGCAGAGCGTCGCGGGCGCACATTCAGTATGATGCCGTTAAGTATTAGCCACCACAGCGGTCGCGGTAGCTCGACGATACGAGGATCAGATAAAAACTCGCGCAAGTAGCGGCGCACGGCGCGCGCTGTCGGCGCTGCGGGAGAACCGAGGTTGCATAGTAGGACGCCAATCTCGGGTGAGGCGGTTTGTGAGTGCGGCGCATCGGATATTTGGTGGCCGAAATAGGGCATAGCGATCCCGCTTATCGAGCTCTCCGTCGCCGCTGCGATGGCGCATTTCTTGTGACTATAAAGTAATCGGCACGGGTGGTTTCGAAGACACCCACGGCGTAGACACTAAGTCCAGGTATTACCATGTTGCACAAAATTTTTGCTCAATGTCCGCCCTTGATCGCGAAAGACGGTTGCACGGTACGCGAATTGTTGCACCCCAAAAACGACGACGTTTGTTTGGCCTATTCGCTTGCGCACGCCGAAGTGGCGGTCGGTGCGGCGAGTTATCGACACCGCCTTAAACAGCAGGAAGTGTACTATATCCTCGCGGGCCGGGGCCGTCTGCACATCGATAACGACACCACGCTTGTCGGTCCTAACGAAGCCATCGTAATTCCGGCGCGCGCGATCCAATGGATCGAAAACACCGGCGCTGAACCGCTGCGATTTCTTGCCATCGTAGCGCCGCCGTGGTGCGCTGCTGACGACGAACGGCTTGTCTAGTCGACTCTTCGTAACACTTCAGCGACAGGCGTGCGCCAAGTCGCGATCACGGCATAGGCGCCTGCGGTTGTAACGCCGATCAGACCTAATCCAACGCCGATCGGGATCTGTGCCAGCGCTGGCGTAAACGGCAGGTGCAGGACGCGATCAGCAATGATCCACGCCGCAATAATCGCCATCAAACTGCCCACCGCGCCGGCGATCGCACCGATGAGTGCAAACTCTATCAACGCGATGTGCGCAATGCGTCCGCGTTCAGATCCGAGCGTGCGCATGATGGTGGCGTCCCGTACGCGCTCAGCTTGACTAGCTTGTACCGCGGCGAACAGCACGATGATTCCGGCGGCCAAGGTAAAGAGAAAAACATACTCTACCGCCGCAACCGAACGGTCCATGACGTTGCGTACGTGCGCGAGCATAGCGCGCACATCGATCGCGGTGGTACTGGGAAAGCTACGCACTAAGGTGGCGAGAAACGCACCTTTGTCAGTGGGTAGTTTAAAACTCGTGATATACGTTGTGGGGTGCCCACGCAGCAAAGGCGGTGGCGCGACGACAAAAAAGTTGACTTGCAGATTGTCCCAGTCAACCCCTCTTAAGCTCGTGACTGTTGCTTGCACTTGCCGATCGGCGACCTGATAGGTGAGCACATCGCCCAGCGCGATCCCGAGTGTCTCGGCAATGCCCGCTTCGACTGAAAACTGGCTAGCGGGGCTGTGCGCAGTCCACCATTCCCCGGCGAGAAGCCGATTATCCGGCTTTAGCTTCTCCGCATAAGACAAGTTGAATTCTCGTTCCACCAGGCGCTGCGCGCGTGGGTTTTGATATTGAGCAGGTTCGATCGCAGTGCCGTTGCGCGCAATTAGGCGGCCCCGAATCATGGGATAAAATTGGGGGATCTCGAGACCTCGTGAGCGAAAAAAATCGGCCATCGCGGTACGTTCATCCGGTTGAATGTTGATCAAAAACTGATCGCTTGCGTTTGGCGGAAGAGACGCTCGCCAGTTCGCCAGCAGATCACCGCGAATAAAACCCAATAGCTGCAGCGCCATGATGCCTAAGCCCAGCGCCACGATCTGCACGACAACGACGCTACGGCGCTGCGTGAGTTGCGCGAGCGCTGTGCGTAAGGGCAGCGACGCATGGTTACGCCAATAGCGCATGACGCATAACGCGCCGTACCCGCCAACCGCTAGCGCCACCACTGCCGCGGCCAAACCGAGCACTACCCAAACGGTCAATTTCGCGTCACCGGCTCCCCACGGCGCGAACAACAAAACCGTTACTAAAGTCGTCAACGCTAGCATTCGGGAGGACGGCCGGTGCCCGCCGAGATCGCGACGCAATACGCGGGCCGGTGGCACGTTGGTCAAGAGCAACAGCGTGGGCAAGCTAAATCCTAATAAGGCGACGCAGCCGCCGCCCACGCCGCGTAACATGGGCCACAGCGTTGCTGCTGGCAGCGGCGCGTGGGTCCAGCCGGCCAGCGCGCGCGCGATACCGCCTTCCAGTAATAATCCCAGCAGGGCACCCGCCGTGGCGGCGATCAAACCGAACAGTAAAGTCTCGGCAACGAATAGAGTGCCGATATTTCGCCGGCTCGCCCCGAGCGTTCGCAGCACGGCCACGGTGTCGAGATGATCGCGACTGAAACTGTAGGCGCTCAAGGCGATGGCTGCGCCGGCGAGCACGAGTGCGACCAAGGCCGCGAGGTTCAGAAACTGCTGTGCACGGTCGAGCGCGACCTTCATTTCAGGTCGCGCATCTGTCGGCGTGACGACCCGTAGGCCTGGATCTTCCGGCACCCACGCCGCGAAATCCTGTAGCGCCGCGCGGTCACCGGCGAGCAGCAAACGATGTTGAACCCGTGATCCCGGTAGTAGTAGACGGGTTTTATCAAGATCAACGACGTTCATTAGAACTCGCGGCGCGATGTTGAAGAATTCACCCGCACGGTCGGGTTCTAGCACCAGGACTTTGGTGATCATAAATTCTGCCGCCCCGATCCTGAGCGACGTTCCGATCGCGAGCTCAAGTAGCTCTAAGAGGCGTCCCTCTACCCATACTTCGCCAAGTGGGGGTGGGCCGTCATGGGGGAAACTGGTACCAAAGCGGCTGCGGGCAAGGTGGATTTCTCCCCGTAGTGGATAGCGCGGTCCGACCGCCTTCAATTCGACGAGCTGGAGTCGTTCGCCGCTACCGACGACGCTGCGCATGCTCATAGTGCTGCTGCTGGCGAGCTCCAATTCCGCCGCCTGCTCGAGATAGTGGCTGGGAATTGCGCGGCTAGCGATAACGGCGAGATCAGCGGCTAGCAGGGCACTGGCTTGGGTTTCAAGGGCAACACGGACGCGATCGGTAAATACGCCTACCGCAGTAATAGCCGCGACTGCGGTAATGAGCGCTAGACCGATGATCAGGAACTGTACGCGACGACAATCGCGGCGCAATAAGCGTAGCGCCAGGCGCCACTGATTCATTCTCTGCATGGGCGTTGCGCTTGGGTTCAACGCTTCAAGCGACCACCTGCTAAGGCGATCCGCCTGCCACAACGATATGCAAGCCCTTCGTCGTGAGTGACAACCACGAGCGTCGTGCCCCGTGCGGCGTTCAGAGAGAACATTAACTCGGCGGTCGCCGCGGCGGTATCTCGATCGAGATTTCCGGTCGGTTCATCGGCGAGCAAAATTTTCGGCCGAGTGCAGTAGGCACGCGCTAGGGCGACGCGCTGCTGTTCACCGCCGGACAGCGCATGTGGCCGATGGTGGGCGCGGGCCGCGAGACCGACTGCGGCGAGCGCATCTCGCGCCGTGGTGGTCGCATCTGGAGCGCCGCGCAGTTCGAGCGGCAAAGCCACGTTTTCCAGCGCCGTGAAGGCCGGCAAGAGATGAAACTGTTGAAAGACAAAACCGATGAGTTGGTTGCGCAGACGCGCGCGCGCATCTTCGTCACAGCGATTCAGGTCGTGGCCATCCAATAGCACGCAACCTTGGCTGGGACGCTCCAGTCCCGCTAGCAAGGCCAACAGGGTCGATTTTCCCGAACCAGAAACACCCACAACAGCGACAGATTCACCGGCTTCGATGCTGAAACTGATATCATCTAAAACCGTAAGTTTACCGCCAGGGCCTGCATAAGTTTTGCAGAGTTGTTCAGCAACGATGAGTTTATTACGCACGCTATCCTTCATTTCATTCATGTTTTTCGTCGTCGCTGCGCGAGCAGCCAGCGATGCGCCGGTAGTGCTGATTCTAGGCGATAGTCTAAGCGCAGGTTATGGCATTGATCGAGAATCGGCGTGGCCGGTGCTATTACAGCAGCGTTTAGCGACGTTCTCTCACCCTCACCGAGTCGTCAATGCGAGTGTTAGCGGGGAAACCACCGCCGGGGGACGCCGTCGTCTGCCCGGCCTCTTAGCGCGCCACCAACCCGACATTGTGATCGTTGAGCTCGGCGCGAACGACGGGCTGCGTGGCACCAGACTCGGCATAATTCGTGCAAATCTCGCCGCATTGGTCGATCTGATCCATCGCGAGGAGGCGCGTGCTGTGGTGACAAAAATGTTACTACCCCCGAATCTGGGGCCTGCGTATACGGAGGAGTTTAGCGATCTATATGACGACTTAGCCGAGAGCCATGGTGCAGTAGTGACGCCATTTTTGCTCGCCAGTGTAGCAGGCGTTGCTGGCTTAATGCAGACCGATGGCTTGCATCCTACAGCGGCAGCCCAAGCGCGGATCCTAGACAATGTATGGCCCGCGATAGAAAGCGTGCTAGCGGCACGGCGTAGCGCGGGTGTGATTGAGTGAACTACTGCAGCCAGTGCGGTGCAAATACGATCCAATGGACGGTGCCGGCCGATGATAATCGGCACCGACACGTGTGTAGTAGTTGTCACGAGATCTATTATCAAAACCCGAAGATCGTCGTCGGCTGTATTCCTGAATGGGGGGAGCAGGTATTGCTCTGTAAGCGCGCTATTCAACCCCGTCTGGGTTATTGGACTTTGCCTGCGGGTTTCATGGAAAACGATGAAACCACGCTCGAGGCGGCAGAACGTGAGACCTGGGAAGAGGCAACCGCGAAGGTTCAGATTAGTGGGCTCTATGCCGTTATGAATATTGCCCATACCAATCAGGTCTACATGATGTTTCGCGCCCAATTGATCGGGGGCTCGTTTGCCCCTGGTAGCGAAAGTTTGGAATGCGCTTTGTATGAAGAGCACGAGATGCCGTGGTCAGAGCTCGCGTTTCCGACCATAACTCACACGCTGCGTTTGTTCTACGAAGATCGCAAACAGGGCCAATTTGACGTTCACCTCGGTGATATCGTTCGCAGTGGTCGTAGCGCCGAGTTTGTTCACCGACTAAAACACTTATGAAGCAGGAGAATTGCCCATGATCAAGCCGCACGGCGCCGATCACCTTAGCCCGCGCATTGTCGCTGATTTCGCGCAACGCGACACCTTACTAGCAGAGGCTGGTAACTATAAGCAGATTGTTGTTTCCTCTGCTGCGGCCGCCAATGCGGTGATGTTAGGGGCCGGTTACTTTACGCCGCTAACGGGCTATCACGATAAGACCGATGCGATTGCGATCGCCGATGGCATGCGAACTGCGAGCGGCTTATTTTGGCCGGTACCGTGTTTGAATCTCGTCGCCGACGCGGGCGACATCAAAGTTGGCGATCGCATTGCCTTGCGTGACCCCAACTGTGCGGGTGAGCCGCTCCTTGCCGTACAGACAATTACTAACGTTGAAACCTTAAGCGCAGCAGAAATCGATCATTTAGCGGATAAGACTTTTCGAACTTTGGACGATGGCCACCCTGGCGTCGCAACTTTTAAAGCGCAAGGTAACGTACTCTTATCTGGACCGGTAGAAGTATTGAATTACAGCTATTTCGAACAGGATTTCACCGAGACATTTCGCACCGCCATGTCGATCCGCGATGAGATCGCTACCCGCGGCTGGAATAAAGTGGTCGCTTTTCAAACGCGTAATCCCATGCATCGCGCGCATGAGGAATTATGCAAAATGGCACAGGAGGCCGTGGCGGCGGATGGCGTGTTAGTGCATATGCTGCTCGGCAAGCTTAAACCTGGTGATATTCCCGCAGATGTTCGTGATGCGGCGATCAGAAAAATGGTCGAAGTTTATTTTCCTGAAAATAGCGTAATGGTAACGGGTTACGGATTCGACATGCTCTATGCGGGGCCGCGGGAAGCGGTGCTCCATGCGGTATTCCGGCAAAATTGTGGTTGTTCACATTTGATCGTAGGCCGCGATCATGCGGGCGTTGGCAGCTATTACGGTCCTTTCGATGCCCAAACTATATTTAAGGATGAAGTGCCGGCAGATGCCCTAGATATTGAAATCTTCGCCGCGGACCATACCGCGTTCTCGAAAAAACTCGGGCGTGTAGTCATGATGCGTGACGTGCCCGATCACAAACCAGAAGATTTTGTCATGCTCTCTGGGACGAAAGTACGGGAAATGCTGTCGGCGGGCCAAGATTTGCCGGAGGAGTTCGCGCGGCCCGAAGTCGCGAAAATATTGATGACACATTATCAGCAATCATCATAGGCTCAGACGATGACTGAAAAGACGCTGTTCTCACAAATTATCGATCGCGACATTCCAGCCGATATCGTCTACGAAGACGAGCTATGCATTGCATTTCGAGATATTAATCCGCAGGCACCTTTGCATGTTTTGGTGATCCCCCGCAAACCGATCGAGATGGTCTCGCAAGCGCAGGCTGAAGACGAGCCGATGCTCGGCCATCTTCTGACTGTAGCGACTCAGATTGCGGCGCAGGAAGGCTATGCTGAGGCGTGCCGTTTAGTGATAAATAACGGCGCCGCGGTGGGACAGACCGTTTTTCATTTGCACGTTCATGTATTAGCAGGGCGCGCGTTTAGCTGGCCGCCGGGGTGATCGAGAAAACGTAGCCACTGCAATCGTGTAGTCGAATCAACGCTTCATGGCGTCGAAGAAGTCAGCGTTATTTTTCGTCGCTTTGAGGCGTTCGAGTAAAAACTCCATCGCGGCGATTTCTTCCATTGGATGTAAGAGCTTGCGCAGGATCCAAATTTTCTGCAGTTCATCGGGGTGCGTCAGCAACTCTTCGCGACGTGTTCCCGAGCGGTTGATGTTGACCGCGGGGAAGATTCTTTTCTCCGCGATCTTCCGGTCGAGATGAATTTCCATATTACCCGTGCCTTTGAACTCTTCATAGATAACGTCGTCCATTCTTGACCCGGTATCGATCAAGGCCGTGGCGATGATCGTCAAGCTGCCGCCTTCTTCGACGTTACGGGCTGCGCCAAAGAAGCGTTTCGGACGTTGCAGTGCGTTCGCGTCGACACCACCCGTTAGTACCTTGCCCGACGACGGCACCACGGTGTTATAGGCGCGCGCAAGGCGGGTAATGGAATCGAGCAAAATCACCACATCTTGTTTATGTTCAACTAAGCGCTTGGCTTTTTCGATCACCATCTCGGCCACTTGCACATGGCGACTCGCGGGTTCGTCAAAGGTGCTAGAGATGACTTCACCGCGAACCGAACGTTGCATCTCGGTGACTTCCTCCGGGCGTTCATCGATCAGCAAAACAATTAAGTAACAGTCCGGATGGTTGACTTCGATCGAATGCGCAATGCTTTGCAGCATCATGGTTTTGCCAGCTTTGGGTGGTGAAATCACCAAACCACGCTGCCCTTTTCCAATTGGCGCTGCGAGATCAATAACGCGGGGCGTTAAATCCTCCGTGCTGCCATTGCCGAGCTCCAGCGTGAGGCGTTCTTGAGCGAACAGCGGGGTTAGGTTTTCGAATAGAACTTTGTTTTTGGCATTCTCGGGCGGTTCGAAGTTAATCTCACCGACCTTGAGGAGCGCAAAGTAACGCTCGCCATCTTTTGGTGGCCTGATTTTGCCGGCGATCGTGTCGCCGGTGCGGAGATTAAAACGTCGAATTTGACTCGGTGAGACATAAATATCATCGGGGCCCGCGAGATACGAGCTGTCTGCCGAGCGCAGGAAGCCAAAACCGTCTTGCAGTATCTCGAGAACACCGTCGCCGGAAATGTCTTCACCCTTCTTGGCATGAGCCTTGAGGATCCCGAAAATAACGTCTTGCTTACGGGAGCGAGCGACGCCATCGAGTCCCATTTCATCGGCGATGTCGACGAGTTCAGAGGCAGGTTTTTGTTTGAGTTCAGTGAGGTTCATTGGTGATTAAACCATCCCTTGATGACTGACACGCGAATGCGGGCCGTGCGAACTAGTTAGGAAAGAGCAAAGTTGGAAGAAGGAAAAAGGCCTTGAGTTAGGCTTTATCGGCTGCTTTTGTGAAAACATAACACGCAGTGAACGCGTCGTCTATAATTCATGCAGAAATTATCGTCTCCCACGAATCGAAAATACTGCCAGCGGCACCCCAGGACTGAATATTGTGCCGTCGGTAGCTAGGCGCCGCGTGAGTTAAGCGCGGGGGCGTATCAGCATGAGAACTGCGGATGCTGACGCCGGGCGGGTTCGTATGGGCGCTGGGCTCGAGCATCATCGGCTAAACTCGGTTCTAGCGGCGCTCTGCCGGTGCCGGGGCGAAAACCGTGTGGGACCTGCGAGCGTGCCATATTCGGGCGGCGCGCTGCCACGCTAATTTCGTTGCGATATCTACCGCATTGCGGTGGTTCTTATCCACCTGGGCACCAGTGTGCGGCAAGCAAGCAGAAATAGCGACTGTTTTCTTTAGATATTCCCGTCTATGAAGGCGGTTAGTTGTGATTTTGTTAGGGCGCCAACATGGGTAGCGACGACGTTGCCGTCTTTGAACAACATCAAAGTCGGCACCCCTCGAATTCCGTATTTCATCGAGGTTGCTTGATTATCGTCCACGTCTAATTTCGCGACCGTGAGTTTTTGCTCATACTCACCGGAAACCTCGTCTAGAATAGGGGCGATCATGCGACAGGGGCCGCACCATTCGGCCCAGTAGTCGACCAGCACAGGCTTGTCAGATTGCAGTACCTCATTCTCAAAGGAATCGTCCGTAACGTAGACTATGTTTTCAGCGCTCATCAATCTTGTCGCACTCCAGTGCATGCTAGAGCGATCGATTGTCGGATGAATTTGCTGCGAAATGCAAGTCTGTGCCGTGCACGATAGCGTGCTTTGTTCGCCACCGGGTCCTGTTCACTGCGAGCACACACCGCAACGTGGACCACGGCGATTTGCGCGCGGACGGGGCTATGTGTATTTGTGGTTACGGAGACAGATTTATATGAATATTCAATTGTTTGCACGTATATGCATCGTGTTCACCGTGGTTTTCTTAAGCGGGCTTTGCGGTGTCGGATGCGGCCAAAAGGGTGATTTATTCTTGCCCGATGAAGCGGCTACCAGCGTCTCGCGCTGAGCGTTAAGTAGGACGTTCAAACAATGGGTTTTGCCTACCGAGATAAGGTCCTCTACGTTGAAGACGTGGCGTTAGAAAATATCGCCACCAGCGTTGGTACGCCCAGTTATGTCTACTCGCAAGCCTTGTTGAAAGCGAACTGGCAGGCTTATGTCGAGGGGTTCGGGGCGCGCCGACACCGGATCTGTTATGCGCTGAAAGCAAACGCTACGCTCGCGATCGTGGATTTATTGCGGCGCGAGGGCGCCAGCTTCGATATCGTTTCCGGTGGCGAATTAGCGCGTGTACTCGCGACGGGCGCCGCGCCCGCCAACGTGGTTTTCTCTGGTGTGGGCAAACTCGATCACGAGATCGAACAAGCCCTAGCGGTGGGCGTAGGATGCATTAATTGCGAATCGCGCGCGGAACTCGATCGAATCGCAGTACTCGCCCAGCAATGCGGGCGACCCGCGGCGGTCGCACTGCGTGTCAATCCGGACGTTGATGCGGGCACGCATCCGTATATATCGACTGGTTTGCGGGAGAATAAATTTGGGGTAGAAATGAGCACTGCACAAGAGCTTTATCGCCTTGCGCAGCGCTCCCCGTGGCTAAATCCGATCGGTATCGCGTGCCACATCGGCTCGCAAATGACTTCTCTTGCGCCCTTGGAGGAGGCACTCGGCAAAGTGGTTGGTCTCGCGAAGGTTTTGCGGGACGTAGGCTGTCCGATTCAACACATCGATGTCGGTGGCGGCTTGGGGATTTGTTATCGGGATGAAACACCGCCGACAATTGCGGAGTACACGCGCGCAATTTGTACCGCGGTTCCGGAAGAATTTGAAATCGTTTGTGAGCCAGGGCGCTCCATCGTGGGGCCAGCGGGGATCCTCCTCGCACGCGTGGTGTTGGTTAAACAGACCACGACGAAGCGTTTCGCGGTCTGTGATGCGGCAATGTCAGAGCTCTTGCGGCCCGCGCTTTACGACGCCTGGCACGACGTGCACCCCTTGCGCGAGCAAGCCCAAGCGAGCCAGCAGCCGCTGGACATTGTTGGTCCGGTATGCGAGTCGGCCGATTTTCTGGCTACCTCGCGCCCACTTGATCTCCGCGCCGGGGATATCATAGCGATCGCGGATGCCGGCGCTTACGGTATGGTAATGGCTTCGAATTACAACGCCCGGCCGCGGCCTGCCGAAGTGATGGTGGCCGCCGCGGATTTCACGCTTATCCGCCAGCGCGAAACGGTGGCGGATTTATACCGACTCGAAACGTGCTTACCTGTTGTGCATTAAGGCGCTAGAATGGTGCGTCAGCATGCGATTGGCACCGTTTTGGGGCATCGGGATGTGCGGCAAAACGGATCTGCTGAATGCGGGTGAACCGAACACATCGGGGGGTTGGGGGGGCGCGTGTCTCGTATTGGCGCCGTTTCCTCGTGCATTCCGAAACTGGCACGTGAAATGCATAGAGCAGAAGAAGATACGTTGGCTTATGCAGCCTGCACGCAGTGAGCGCCTCGTGCAATATCCGGGCTAGTGCACATGTGCCCGCTACTATCAACTAAAACTGTTTCTTTGGACCGGAGGCCGTAAGTCTTATGTCTGCCGATGACACCCTAAAAATGATCGCCGATGAGGAAGCTCTGTTTGTCGATTTGCGTTTTACGGACACACGCGGGAAAGAACAGCACGTGACGATCCCCCGGAGCCAAATGGATGAAGATTTTTTCGAAGACGGCAAAATGTTCGATGGTTCTTCTATCGCTGGATGGAAAGGGATTCATGAGTCGGACATGATCTTAATGCCGGACCCGACGACTGCGGTGATTGATCCGTTCTTCGACAACAAGACGGTGATCATCCGTTGCGATATTGTCGAACCATCTACGGGGCAAGGCTACGATCGGTGCCCGCGCTCGATCGCCAAGCGCGCCGAAGCTTATCTCAACGGCACCGGTATTGGCGACAAGGCATTTTTTGGTCCAGAGCCAGAGTTTTTCGTGTTCGATGACGTGCGTTGGGGGCAAGATATCCGACGTGGATTCTACGAAGTCGATTCCGGTGAAGGGCATTGGAGCTCTGAACGCACTTTTGAGGACGGTAACATCGGTCATCGTCCGGGCGTGAAAGGTGGGTATTTCCCGGTTCCCCCGGTAGATTCGTTGCAAGACCTGCGCGCCGCCATGTGCGTAGTCCTCGAACAAATGGGTGTAGAAACTGAAGTACATCATCATGAAGTTGCAACGGCAGGGCAATGCGAGATCGGTACACGTTTTGACACGCTGGTAAAGCGCGCCGACAGTTTGCAGACGCTTAAATACGTCGTGCACAACGTCGCGCATACGTACGGCAAGACAGCGACTTTCATGCCGAAACCGCTAGTTGGTGACAACGGTAGCGGTATGCACTGTCATCAATCGATCGCGAAAGGCGATCAAAATTTGTTCTCCGGTGATGGTTATGGCGGCTTGTCAGAGTTAGGGTTTCACTATATTGGCGGAATTATCAAGCACGCACGTGCAATCAACGCTTTCGCGAACGCGAGCACGAATAGCTACAAGCGCTTAGTCCCAGGATTCGAGGCGCCGGTTATGTTGGCCTACTCCGCACGCAATCGTTCCGCGTCCATTCGTATCCCGTGGATATCGAACCCGCGCGGACGTCGCATCGAAGTACGCTTTCCGGATTCTTCCGGAAACCCCTATTTTACTTTCGTGGCGATGTTGATGGCGGGCCTCGATGGGATCAAAAACAAGCTCGATCCAGGCGCGCCAATGGACAAAGATCTCTATGACTTAGGTCCCGAAGAGGAGCGCGGTATACCAACCGTTTGCCATGCGCTCGATCTTGCCCTCGAAGCCCTGGATCAGGATCGCGGGTTTTTGACCGCCGGTGGTGTGTTTTCCGATGATGCGATTGATGCCTACATCGAACTAAAAGCGGACGAAGTGCAGCGGTTCCGCATGACACCGCATCCCGTTGAGTACGACATGTACTACAGCGTGTAGTTCCCTTTTCGCCCTCAGCATTATTTGGGAGAACGTGTCGCATTCTTGAGGATAATGGAACGCTATTCAGTTCACGTTGTCGCGCTTTTATTCTATGCTCAAGAGTATGAAAGCGTTGTCCCCCACATTCGTGCTCGTCCTGGCGTCCGTGTTTTGCTGCCAGTTGAATGCGGTCGAAGTCTACCGCAGTGATGAAGGCGGGGTTCCGTCGTTTTCGGATAAACCGATGCCAGGTGCGAAAAAGATCATAGTGCGCCCGACGACTGTGATCCAAAGCCGGCCGGTACGCTCGGAGCCTAGCCCACCGACGGAAGCAGAGGTGACGAATAAATCTGTTTACTACGATCGCATCGCGATCCGTAGTCCTGGGCATGAAGAGACTTTGCGTATTAACGACGGCGTGGTAGAAGTGGCTGTGTCTTTGGAACCGGGGTTGCGAACCGGGCGTGGCCATCGCCTCACTTTGCTGCTGGATGGCACGCCGGTTGGCGAACCTAGTACGGCGACGCAGTTCACGTTACCGTCCGTCGATCGCGGTGAGCATAGTCTTACTGCGGTTGTGACAGATGCTAAAGGCGAAGAAATTGCACGTTCGGACGCGTCGACGTTTTTTATGTTTCGACGTTCCATCTTACACCCTACGGCGATAAGACCTTCGCTTCCCAACGCCTCACCGCCGCCCGCAAATCCGTCTGCCCGGAACGTGACGCGCTAGGCGCTGTCGTTTGAAACCGTCGCGGTGGTGATTTCATCGGGTGGGCAGCGCTAACTCAGTTTGAGTCACGTCGTGGATGATTGGCGCGCTTTTTGCTGCATGTAATATCAATACCATGCTATGGCGAGATGTGCCTAGGAGGTTGTCGTGGTCTATGTTATGGATCTTGACAATCAATCGTTAGCCAATTGGACAGCGGGAATCGAAAAAATCACAGCAGATGTGAATGTCACCCTAGATCAGTTGAGTACCGCGGTTCTGGTGTGCGACCGCGAGCATAAATTGTTGCATGTCAATACTGCGGCAGAAGCATTGCTGGATACTAGTGCAGCGAAACTTAAACAAGCTTCCGTAGAGCAATTGTTTCCTCGCAACACGGCGCTGATGCAAGCAATTTCCCAGGCGATCGAAGCAGGGCGGAGTTTTGCGAAACGCGATATTTCCTTGCGGCGGCGGCAGAGTGATGAAGAGCGAGTCGACTGCATTATTTCTCCATGGCGGGGCGAGGGCGGTAAGTCGGCCGGTGCACTCATTGAGCTCGTCAGTACTGCCCGGTATCGACGGATTCAGACAGAGAACGCGATGGTGCTGCAAAATCGTGCGACTGCTGCGCTGATGCAGGGCCTCGCCCACGAAATAAAAAATCCACTCGGCGGGATCCGCGGTGCTACGCAATTGCTCGAGCGCGAATTGTCCGATGGCGGACTGCGAGAATTTACCCAGGTCATCATCGAAGAGGCCGATCGACTCCGTAAACTGGTTGATCGGATGTTAGCGCCAAGTCGTACTCTCTGCACCGAGGAAATTAGTATTCACGAAATACTAGAACACGTGCACCGCTTAGTTGCGCTCGAGGCGCCGTCGCGCGTGAGCATCATGCGAGATTACGATCCGAGCTTACCGAATATCGCCGGCGATCGGGATTCGCTAGTGCAGGTCTTTATGAACTTGCTGCGTAACGCCTTGCAAGCTTTGCGGGACGGTGGTGGAACGATCACTTTGCGAACACGTGCTGAGCGCCAATTCACGATCGGTACGATCTTGCATCGTGTCGTTTTACGTGTCGATATTATCGACGATGGTCCGGGCGTTGCGCCCGATATTGCGGAGCAAATATTCCTGCCCATGGTGTCGGGAAGCAGCTCAGGGAGCGGTTTAGGTTTGCCGATCGCTCAGGCGCTCGTCGATCGTCACAGTGGCTTTGTCAGCTTTAGTAGCACCCCGGGTCGAACTGTTTTTTCCGTTTGGCTACCGATTGCAGCGTCGTCATGAGTGCCGAGATTTGGATCGTTGATGACGACCGAGCTATCCGCTGGGTGCTCGAAAAGGCGCTTACGCAAGCCAATTTCGAGGTCAAAAGTTTCACTACCGGCGAGGAAGTACTGGCGCAGTTAGCGCAGTCTTTACCGGCAGCGATTATTACCGATATTCGTATGCCCGGAATTGATGGCTTTGAGCTTTTGCGTGAAGTGCGTGATAGCTACGCGGCTGTTCCGGTCATCATTATCACCGCTTATGCGGATCTCGACCGTGCGGTGGCGGCATTTCAAGGCGGCGCCTTTGAATATTTGCCGAAGCCATTTGATGTAGACGAGGCAGTTTCCATCGTGCAACGGGCGGTGGCGAAGACCGCGGACACCTCGGAAGCCGCGAATGACGACGCCGAGATGACGAAGCAAACCAACGAGATCATTGGCCAAGCGCCGGCAATGCAAGAGGTGTTTCGCGCTATCGGTCGGTTATCGAAATCTCACATGACAGTATTGTTGACCGGAGAGTCGGGAACTGGCAAAGAGCTCATTGCAAGAGCTTTGCACCGCCATTCACCCCGCAGCGCGAACCCTTTCGTGGCGATAAATACCGCCGCGATCCCGCGCGATTTGCTCGAGTCCGAGCTATTCGGTCATGAGCGTGGTGCGTTCACCGGCGCGACGAGCCAGCGCAGCGGTCGCTTCGAACAAGCCGCTGGTGGCACGTTGTTTTTGGACGAAATTGGGGATATGCCCGCGGATTTGCAAACCCGCCTGTTGCGGGTTCTCTCGGAAGGCAGTTTCTATCGGGTAGGTGGTCTTGAAACAGTGAATGTTGACGTGCGGGTGATCGCCGCGACCCATCAAAATCTAGAACAGCGAGTTGCGGAAGGCACGTTTCGTGAAGACCTTTTTCATCGCCTGAATGTTATTCAATTGCATCTACCTGCGTTACGGGAACGTGACGAGGACATTCCGGAGCTCGCGGAGCATTTTTTGCAAACAACGGCAGCCGAGCTCGATATCACAGCAAAAAGATTGCGGCCCGCGGCGCAAGATGCACTGCGACGTTTTGCTTGGCCGGGCAATGTACGGCAACTGGAAAATATTTGTCGACGGATAAGCGTTATGGCGTCTTCGCAATGGATAGAGTGCGAAGATCTTCCCGCAGAAATTTTAGCGCACCGCGAACTCGGTACCGGATCTGTGGGGACACAGGCTTGGGAAGAACGTCTGCGTCAGTGGGCGCAGGCCACCGTGGTGGGCCACGCGGGACCCCCATTGCTCGAACAAGCGTTGCCACGCTTTGAGCGGACGATGATAAATGTTGCATTGAACCATACAGGTGGGCGGCGTCAGGAAGCGGCGCAATTACTGGGTTGGGGGCGCAATACCTTAACGCGCAAAATTAAAGACCTCGGCCTGGACGAGTGAGCAACCGCTAGGGATAAGCCGCGCAAGCACCGCGACCGCACCGGCAGATGTTTCAGGAACCTACGCGATGCGGCTCCGGGGGAACTGTTTGCATCGCGATGGGCCTAACCCGGATCGTGCACAAGGCGCTTCCGTGTTTGCGCCACGAGCTCGAGATAACGGGTATTTTCATGAGTCAGCAAAGATGTCGGCCTAGATCCTCGTGGCATCACACTTGTTCGCTCCCACGGTTCTCGTGCAATATCCAGGCTAAAATAGACTGAGCGTTAAAAAAACTGGCAACCATGAATCTACCCCGCGGAGTTTTTGCGGTCTTGCTACTGGTTTTCGCCAGCGTGCAGGCCGAGACGTTTTCCGGATCAGCTCGTGTATTGGACGACGGCCGCTTGCGGGTCGCGAAGCGGACGGTGAATTTGTGGGGCATTTACATACCCGAGACGCGTACCAACTGTTCACGCTGGCAACGGCCGCCGCGTTGTGGGTCGCGCGCGGCCTTGGCGTTGGAATTTAAAATCAACGGCTTTGTCCGCTGCACCGCGTACGAGCGCATTACACCCAGAGAAGTGAGCGCGAACTGCTACGTCAATCACTCATCTTTTGATGAGGGCGATGATCTTGCCGCCTACTTGCTTAACCGAGGGTGGGCGGTCGCGATGCCCGATGCACCAATTGAGTACCATGTCTTGGAGCGGGTTGCCCGCGAGACGGGGTTAGGGATCTGGGGCTTGCCGGGTGTTCTGCAACCGTAGCTCGGATACGCCGCACGGTGCACACCATCGCGACAGCGCGCCGCGATCAATTCAGCGCTGTGCGAGCCAACGTGCGACCTCTAACGCAAAATACGTTAATACTCCATCGGCGCCGGCGCGTTTGCAAGCTAGCAACGCCTCAAATGCGATCTCTCGCTCGTTTAGCCAGCCGAGCTGCGCCGCCGCTTTTAACATCGCGTATTCACCACTTACCTGATAAACATAGGTTGGCATCGCAAAGCGTTCTTTGACCCGCCGGACGATATCGAGATAAGGCATGCCAGGTTTCACCATCACCATATCAGCGCCCTCGGCGATGTCGAGTGCGACTTCGCGCAGCGCCTCGTCGCTGTTCGAGGGGTCCATTTGATACGTACGTTTACTTCCTTTGCCTAAGTTGGATGCAGACCCAACGGCGTCGCGAAACGGGCCGTAAAACGCAGAAGCATACTTGGCGGAATACGCGAGAATACGGGTATTGACCCAGCCTTCGCGTTCCAAGGCCGCACGAATCGCGCCAATGCGTCCATCCATCATGTCGGAAGGCGCGATTATGTCGACTCCTGCTTGCGCCTGGGATAAGGCCTGCCGGACCAGAATTTCTACGGTCGCGTCATTGAGCACGTAGCCAGCCGCGTCAATCACGCCGTCCTGACCGTGACTCGTATACGGGTCCAAGGCGACGTCGGTCATGATCCCGATCTCAGGAACGGCCTCTTTTACGGCCGCGACCGCACGCTGAATCAGTCCGTTGGGATTGCACGCCTCGCAGCCATCTGGAGATTTGAGCGCGGGTGGCGTTACCGGAAATAAGGCCATCACGGGAATGCCTAAGTCGCGAGCTTCCCGGGCCTTGTCGATCAGCAGATCGATGCTGACGCGCTCGACGCCTGGCATGCTGGGGATCGGCGTTCTATGCGCGTCGCCTTCTTGCACGAATACGGGCCAAATCAGATCGGCTACCGAAAGCCGCGACTCCTGCATCAGCTGTCGAGAGAACTCGTCGCTGCGCATCCGCCGAGGCCGAACTTGTGGATATTGCGGGTCGGGCGTATTCCTCATTTTTTGTATGGCTGCACGTAGTTCAGTATTGTGAATGGCGATTCTACGCTCGTCCCTAATCAATTGGCAGCTTGGGCTTCAAGAAACCACGATGGAACTAACGCGCTATCTGTTGGACCACGCCGCAATGATCCGAATATTGCTGCTGGCCGTTGCCATCGCGCTGTTCGGAATCTGGGAGACTCTCGCGCCACTACGTATGGGTCGCAGCGAGCACAAATGGTCGCGCGTGATGCATAATTTGACACTCGCTTTTTTAAACACCGTGGTCGTGCGTTTGCTGGTACCGGGCGCGGGCATCTCTGTTGCGTATTATGGCGCGATCCACAATTTTGGTTTGTTTAACCACTTAGCAGTACCGGTCTATCTTAGCGTGGCCGTATCTATCGTCGTTTTGGATTTAGGCACTTATTGGCAGCACGTCGTCTTTCACGCCTTCATGCCGTTATGGCGTTTGCATCGGGTGCACCATACTGATTGTGATCTGGATTTTAGTTCCGGTATGCGTTTTCATCCGCTGGAAATCTGTTTATCATTGTTATACAAAGGCGTCGTTATTTTGCTCCTCGGTGCACCGGCGGTGGCGGTGTTATTGTTCGAAACACTGCTCAACATACTGTCGCTGTTTAATCACGCGAATATCGCCGTATCCCAACGTTGGGAACCGAAGTTGCGAGCGTTGATCGTGACGCCGAAAATGCACTGGGTTCATCATTCGACAGTGGCGGCAGAAAGCCGCCGCAATTTTGGGTTTTGCCTCTCGGTTTGGGACCGCTTATTTGGCAGCTACTTGGCGGCTCCGCGTGCCGGTTACGCGAATGAAACATTGGGCGTCGAGGGTTTCGAAAGCCGAGATACGATGCGGTTACTGTCGCTACTGCGACAACCTTTTAGCGGTACGCATGTGGGCGAAGCGCGCTATTTGGGGAAGCCGTGAAATCAGCGCCGGCGCAATGTAGAAAAAAGTAAACGCAGTTAGGTTCGTCGGCCTCAGACCCGCTTTATTTTTCGTAAGTAATCGTGCCATCACCACGCGGCGGCGTAACGACGCTGTACGGTATATCTTCGCGCATTCTCAGAATTGTGACCGCCACGTCACTTCTTGTTATCACACCTAAATCGGCGTCAATTTCCTGTCCAACTCGCCGCTAACGCTAATACGGTACTACATACTTCCCCGTAGGAGCCGCGTATTGCCTGAAAAATATCGAATATTGGATGAGGTTTTTGCCGCCATTGAATTTCGCACGCCAACTTAGAACGTGGCTCGGAAGTGCGCCTAAAACAAGCAGACCATTGCGCTTTGAGCAGCTCGAACCGCGAGTACTGCTTTCCGGTGATTTGCAAGCGGCAATAGTTCCACCGGAACCCGATCTCGACGCAAACCCCGCCACAGATGTAGACGAGCTAGCCAACGCGATCGCGCTAGCGCCGGGTGCAGCGGCAGACCTCACCGCGGCTGGCCCCGAACCGCAAGGCACAGCAACTCAAACCGACGCATCCGTTCAGGATAACGGGCCTACGTTTGAAATCTTAGCGCTTGATGCAGAGGCGTCCGATGAAACACGCAGCGTAGTTTTTGTTGACACCAGCATCGATGGCTATGAGTTACTCGCCGACGGTATCGATCCCACAGCTCAGGTCGTGCTACTGGACGCAGATCAAGATGGAGTGGCCCAAATCGCGGCAACCCTAGCGGACCGCTCAGGCATCGACGCCATTCACTTAATTACTCATGGCGATGTAGCCGCGTTACAAATCGGCACCGCGACCTTGACGGTAGATGTGATGGCGGAGACTTATGCTGACGAGCTCGCCGTCATACGAAAGGCACTCAGCGCCGATGCCGACATCCTCATTTACGGTTGTGATTTTGGCCGCGGCGAGCTCGGCAAGTTTGCGGCCGAACGACTTTCCAGTCTGACGGGCGCTGATATCGCGGCCAGTAGTGACCCGACCGGGGCTGAAGCCTTGGGCGGTGACTGGGAACTGGAATACGTCGTCGGTGACGTCGATACCAACGTCGCATTCACGGTTGATGTGCAGGCAAATTGGTACGGCACGCTTGAAACCGTGACCGTGACCAATACGACCGATGTCGCCAATGGGACGACGACTTCGATCGCAGCGCTGCAGGCCAATGACGGCGGCGATGGAATTTCACTGCGTGAGGCCATACTTGCAGCAAACAACACGGCGAATGCGGGCGCTCCGGATGAAGTCCACTTCGAGATCACCGATCCGCTGGTAGGCGGGTTTCACACGATCAGCGTCGCGGTCGGTGGGCTGCCTGGAATAACCGAAGCAGTACTGATCGACGCGACCACCGATAGTGATTTTGGGACGACGCCCGTTGTGGCGCTCGATGGTTTGAGTGCGGGCAGCGTTGACGGACTTTCGCTGCTGGTGGGGAGCGATGGCAGCACGATTCGTGGGCTCGTCGTTCATTCGTTCGGTAATGACGGGATTCAGGTCGACAGCAGCAACAACATCATCGTCGGCAATTACATCGGCACCGATGGTGTGGGCGATCTTGGCAATGCGTGGGACGGCATTACGCTCTCGTCAACCGCGTCCAATAACCGGATTGGTGGTACGAGCGTAGCCGATCGCAACCTGCTTTCTGGAAACGATAACGACGGCATCTGGATCAACGGCGCGACGTACAACATCGTTCAAGGCAATTGGATCGGCCTCGATGCCAGCGGCGGAGCACAAGGCAACTCATTCCACGGCATCGGTATCGACTCGAGCGCTTCTGGTAACTTGATCGGCGGTACGGTCGCCAACTCCGGAAACCGAATCGGAAACAACACCTGGGACGGAATTGCGATAACGAACGCCGGTTCCACCGGTAACTCGATCATCGGAAACACGATCACCGGCAACGGCGGTCTGGGGATCGACATCGATAATAATAACGTCACAGCGAACGACTACAGCGGCACGCCGCCATCGCCGCAGCACGATGCGGACTCGGGCGCGAACGACTTGCAGAACTATCCCGATATCTCGACTGCCGAGATCAACGGCACGGACTTGTCGTTCTATCTCGATTTGAGGTCGGCTCCCACGACTCAGTATCGCATCGAGGTGTTCGGAATTCCCGCCGGGCAAGGTGATACCGCGGGCCACGGTGAAGCCTACTCGTACCTCGGCACAACTACGATCACAACCGATGCGAACGGTGAGTATTCCAACTTCGTGAATCTTAACGGTGTAACGCTCAGTGCAGGCGACTTGATTACTGCCACGGCAACGGTGATCGACGATCCGGGACAAGTCGGCGTCGACGACGTACTGGCTTATGGGAACACGTCTGAGTTTGCAGCGAATGTCTCGGTCACGGCAACTAACACGAATCCGACCGATTTGGCAGCGACTTCGACGGTCGATGGCGGGTTGAGTATCAACGAAGACGGTGGAAACAATGCCTACCTTGAAGCGAATGATGGAGACGCAATTTTTGGTGGACTGACCAGTCTTTCGATCGAAGCCCAATTTCAGTCAACTCAGTTGAACAGTGAAGCACCACACTTGCTGAACTACGCGGTAAGTGGACAGAACGATGAAGTGACGTTTTTACTTTCAACAATGGGTTCTATGGGAGTCGCAATTGACGGCCAGTTCCGTTATATGAATACGACAGAAACGCAAGCTCTGCGTGACGGAAACATGCATTCCGTCGGAGTCACTTGGGACTCAGCTGCCGGCGACCTTCACTTCTACATCGACGGGAACGAAGTAGGAGCCGGCTACACCGGATTCAAAACCGGAACGACGATCAATGGCGGCGGGACCATTTTTGTCGGCGCTGCCCAAGCGTCCGCAGGAGTTCCCGGTTTGCCGGGTCAAGTCGCCAAATCAACGCTCTTTGACATGCGAGTCTTTGATGACGTGCGGACTGCCTCCGAAATCGCCGCCAATTATCGATTGACCCTGCCGCACAACGAAAGCGGCATGATCGCGAACTGGACGTTTGACAAGCTATCCACCGATGGGGTCGTCACCGACGAGGTGAGTGGCAACAACCTCACAGTGCAACGTGTGTCAGTGGGCGGTGGGTTCACCGAAAGCGACCCTTCACTGGTGCTTCAGGTGACCGAGAATGCGGTCAATGGCACCGTCGTCGGCACCGTGGCAGGAATCGACGCCGAACGACAAGCGGCGATTGCGACAATAGTTGGGGCCGATCCGAACCTGCGTTACGACCCTGTGTCAGACAAGTTCTACAAATTCGATGCGACGACCACTGTCGACTGGAATACGGCTCAAACGATTGCCACTAATACGACACTGGGCGGAGTCAACGGTCAATTGGTCACGATTCGATCTGCCCACGAAAACGCACTGGTCCATGACATTCAAACTTCCATGATGGGATCAAACGTCTTCTGGCTGGGAGGCGGCGACTTTGACGATGAAGGCACATGGAAGTGGTACGACGGATCGACGGCTAGCGACACGTTCTGGGTTGGTGATCAAAACGGGAACGCATCCGACGCATCTTACGCGAATTGGAGTACTAACGATCCGAATGACTTTGGGCCGGGTGAAGACGCGGCTCTGATGCGCTCCGACGGGTTGTGGCAGGACGTTCGAGATAGTAACAACGCGAACTTTATCGTTGAATGGGACGCTGATGAAGTACTCGATACGCAGCAGGCGCTCTCTTACTCACTTGTTGACGACGCAGGCGGGCGGTTCGCGATTGACAATGACAACGGCACGATCACGGTCGCCGACGGCTCGCAGCTCGACTACGAAGCCGCAACCAGCCACGACATCACTGTTCGCGTTACCGATGTCGATAGCAATGTTTACGATGAAGTCGTCACGATTGCGGTCAACGACTATCTCGATGTCAACAACGCTTCGATAGATTTGTCCAGCGGCATCGAATTGAATACTGATGGCGGCAACGATGCGTATTTGATCGCCAACGACGGCGGCGCGGTTCTTGGTGGTCTCACTTCGCTATCCATCGAGATTCAGTTCGCCACCAACGACACGACATCGTTCACGCCGCTGTACTCATACGCAAGCCCGTCGAACGACAATGAGTTCGCCTTCGTCTTTTCGGGGACTGACGCTTATCTCTACATTGCGGACAACGACATCTTACTGACCGGAATGGACTACAGTCAGCTGCGAGATGGAACGCTGCAGCATCTGGCTGTCTCCTGGGATAATACGAATGGCGATTGGGCGGTCTACAGCAACGGCAAGTTGATTGAGCAGGGAACCAGCCACGAGATTGGCAATACCATTGAAGTCGGCGGAGAGTTAGTGTTTGGCAATGAGCAGGATTCTCTCGGAGGCACCTTTCAGGCAGATCAAGCGTTTCGAGGTACGCTCCACGATATTCGCATCTGGGACGAGGTTCGCAGCGAAGCCGACATCGCGCTGAACTGGCAGCAGAAGATTGACCCGGCGAGTATTCCGAGCGGGCTCATTGCCAACTGGCAGATGGATCACTTCACCGCCGGGTTGGAAGTCGTCGATATCGTGAGCGGCAACAATTTGAGCATCGGGCATGTGAGTGGAGCTGGCTTTGTTGCCAGCGTTCCCAATGACGAATTGGACGTTGACGAGAACAGTGCGAACGGAACGCACGTCGGTTACGTCGTGCCGACCGATCCAGACTTACACAACGACATCGTCAGCGACGGATTGTTCCAGGAAGGTCCCGATCCCGGTCTATGGACGCAGTACAAAGACGGCCAGACACTGGGGCCTTGGACGTTCGAGGATCCTAAGGGACCTACAGGAGTCGCAGCATACCATCTGGGAACCTACGCCGAGTCATCGCCTCTGGGCGGTCACAGCATCGAGTTTGACGGAGACGGCGGCGAGTTGATTTATCAGGACCTCGCCACGGAAGTCGGCAGGCAGTACCAAGTCGTTTTTGCGTTGAGTGGCGATTGGGCGACTCCCGGCGAAGTCGTACAGGACGTCCGGGTCTCCGCGGGCGGAACGAGCGCGGACTTCTCAGTGACCGAGCCACCGAACTGGAGCCTGAGCAACATGCTATGGGCACATCGTTCGCTCAGTTTCACGGCCACGGATACAACGACGAGGCTGGGGTTCACTTCGCTCGACAACACAGCGAACAGCGCCGGTGCAGTCATCGCCGACGTCCAAGTCATCGAAATCCCTGCTTCCATTTCAACGATCTTGAACAACGACACGTCATTGAGTTACGACGCGGCGACAGGCAAGTTCTATAAAGTCGTAACGACTCCAGGCAACTTCAACAATGCACTAACCGCCGCGACCACGGCGACGCTGAATGGCGTCGGTGGGCAACTTGGCACCATCGGATCGGAATATGAACAGCAGCTTTTCCTGAACTTCCACGCGGCCGCAGGCAGCGACATTTGGCTTGGGGCGACGGATGTGACAACCGAAGGTGACTGGTACTGGCTGGACGGCGCGAACGAAAGCGAACTGTTCTGGACAGGCGGGGGATCAGGTTCTGCAGTCGCCGGGCAATACGTTTCTACATTTTCGGCTTCGGACGATCCCGGCGAAGACAACCTGCGATTACATGCTGATGGCATGTGGGCAGACCAGACGGGTACGGCGTCTTTCGCCTATGTCATCGAATGGGACGCCAGCGAAGTTCTGAGCAACTTCACATTCTCGCTGACCGACGATGCGGGAGGCCGCTTCGCGATTGATGCCTCGACTGGCGAGATCACCGTCGCCAATGGTTCGTTGCTCGACTACGAAACGGCGGCTTCTCATGACGTGACCGTCGAAGTCACCGATGCGGCGGGAGCGACTTACAGCGAAGTGATCAATATCGCGGTTAACGACGTCCCCGTCACCTCGGTCACAGCAACTGGAGCACCGAACACAGCTGCAGGCTCAACCTACACGCTGAACCTGACCGCTGACGAAGACGTAGCTAGTTGGACCATCAACTGGGGTGACGGCACAATCACAACTTATGTGGGTGACCCTTCAAGCGTCACGCATTCGTATTCCGCCGACCTTGCTGGGCTCATGCTTGACATCACGGTAAGCGCGACGGATGGCAGCGGCCAGCATTTTGAATCGGTCCTGTTGGCTCCGGCATACGGTGGGGATTATGTCGCCCGATTCGATGGCGACGCCGGCACGCCGCTCTCGACTTTTGCACCTTTTACTGATGGTATCGACGGTCACGCTAACATAGTGATCATGCCTTCGGGTAACTATCTCGTCAGTGGAGTTAATTCCGGAAACATCCTCGAGTATCAACCAGATGGAACGCTTGTCGGTGACTTCGTCGCGGCAAGTGATCCCAATCTGAGCAACCCCGGTGGGATGGCATATGGGCCGGACGGCAACCTGTACGTCGCGGACTACGGTTCGGGTCAAGTCCTGCGTTACGACGGAGTGACCGGAACCTACATCGACGATTTCGTAGCTTCGGGATTGACCAGTCCACTGGGGCTTGAGTTCGGTCCTGATGGCAACCTGTACGTGGCCAATCGTGGCAGCGCTGGTGTCCTGCGTTACGATGGCCAGACCAGTGTTCTTGATTCTGGATTCAACGTCGCAGGCATCAGCGGTGCAGAAGACTTAACTTTCGGACCCGATGGAAACGTTTATGTTGGTGGCACGAGCGGAGTCACTCGAGTCGATGCAGTCACGGGCGCGACGTCCACGTTTGTTGCAACCGGCGCTGGCGGATTGGGCTTGGCTGCTGGTGTTGAATTCGGACCGGATGGCAACCTTTACGTTGGCGACCAAAACAACAATGTCATTCGCCGTTACAATGGAAGTACCGGGGTATACATTGATGACTATGCCGCTGGAGTTATGGGTCCGGCTTTCATTGAATTTACTCCTGACCACCGAGTGACTGTTGGAACGGGGGTTAATCAACAAGTCCCCAGCGCACAAGCCACAGCGGAAGACACGGCTCTTGTGTTTAGCACGGCAGGCGGCAACGCGATCTCGGTCGATGACGGAACGACGTCAACTGCTGCGGAGCTGCAGGTTCGACTGACAACATTAAACGGAACGATCACACTGTCGCAGACGACAGGTTTGAGCTTCCCCGGCGGAAGTAACGGCAGCTCGCACATGGTGATGTGGGGCACTGAGGCCGACATCAATGCTGCGCTGGAAGGAGCGACTTTCACGCCTGATCCGGACTACAACGGGCCGGTCACGATCGATGTTGAAACGAAGATCGCTGCCGGACTGCACGGGCATTACGAGTTTGAAAATGCAGGCGACCTCGGACAGGACACGAGTGTTGGCGCCCTGCAAAGCGGCACGATCAACGGCAACGTAACACTCGACAATGATGCCACGCGTGGCAACGTGTTGAGTCTGGGTGGTGACGGCGATTACATCGACATTACGTCAACATTTGGCGATCCGAGTGACCTGACGTTGTCGGCGTGGGTCAAGTACACGACGACGGATATCTGGGCCGGAACCGTAATTTCGCTCGGCGACGTGGCGATGATTCGCGTCGAAGATTCCGCGCATGGTACCAATGGCCAATTCTACGACGGAACGACTTGGCAGCCGACATCGACAGTTCTGAATCTTGACGACGGGCAGTGGCATCATATCGCCTTCACATTCGATGACACCGCCGACACACAAGTGCTTTATGTCGATGGCGTGGCCGTCAATACGACCAACTACACCGGTTCGATCGACTGGGCCGGTGGATTTTCAAACACTCGAATTGGCGCTCATCCGGGTCCCGCTGCGCCTAACTTTGACTTCAACGGCAACATCGACGGCGTTCGCGTTTACACGCGGGCTTTGACGGCAGACGAGATCGCCGCTGTTGCTAATGACGCTGCCGCCGATCTGGACACGATTAACGTTACTGTTGATCCGATCAACGACGCACCGACGATTTCGTTTACCGATAATCAAAACGTTAACGAAGATCAGATACTTAGTTTTAATTCCGGAAACGGAAATCTGATTACGATTGGCGACGTCGACGCCGGAGCCAATCCGCTGGAGGTGACACTTTCGGTTAATAACGGAACGCTGTCGCTCTCTCAAACGACCGGCCTGGCGTTTAGCACAGGTGACGGCACCAACGATTCGTCGATGACGTTCCAAGGTAGCGCAGCCGACATCAATGCGGCGCTTGATGGGTTGGTCTACGATTCGTCGCTCCACTACTACGGCAGCGACACTCTCGTGGTTTCGGTTGACGATCTTGGCAACAACGGCACTGGCGGAGCGCAAAATGATTCGGTCAACATCGCGCTGGCCGTCGATCCGGTTAACGATCAGCCGCTGATTTCCTACAACGTCAGCAACAATGGCACCGAGGATACACCCTATACATTCTCCGTTGCATCGGGTAAGAAAATCGAAATCGTCGACCGCGACGATGCCGGCGGCATCATGGAGCTGACGTTGTCGGCCGCCGACGGAATGCTGACGTTCAGTCAGACCACGGGCCTGTCGTTCACTACGGGCGACGGAACACTCGATTCGCTGATCGTCGTTCGCGGTACTGAAGCCGACTTGAACGCGGCGATGGACGGCATGACGCTGACTCCGGACGCGGATTTCAACGGAGCCACAACCGTTACCGCCACCGTGAACGATCTGGGCAATACCGGCGGCGGCGACCTGACGCGAATGGTCAACGTGCCGGTCACGTTTGCGGTGGTCAATGACGCTCCTGTTGAGGCGAGCATTGAGGGTGCCGCTTTAGCCTATACCGAGAACGCTGGGGCTGTGGTCATCACCAACACGCTGGCGTTGAGTGATGTCGATGATACGCAGCTCGAGTCTGCGCTTATCCAGATAACGGGTAACTATGCTACGGGTGAGGATGTGCTGAGTTTTGTCGATCAGAATGGCATTACTGGTAGTTGGAATGCGGTTACGGGGGCGATGAGTCTTTCGGGCACGGCGACGGTGGCGCACTATCAGAGTGCGCTGCGCAGTATTACCTATCAAAATAGCAGTGATGACCCGAGTACGGCCACCCGCACGGTCAGCTTCACGGTTAACGATGGGGCTAGTAACAGTAATACTTTAACCCGGGATATTGGTATCACGGTGGTCAATGACGCTCCTGTTGAGGCGAGCATTGAGGGTGCCGCTTTAGCCTATACCGAGAACGCTGGGGCTGTGGTCATCACCAACACGCTGGCGTTGAGTGATGTCGATGATACGCAGCTCGAGTCTGCGCTTATCCAGATAACGGGTAACTATGCTACGGGTGAGGATGTGCTGAGTTTTGTCGATCAGAATGGCATTACTGGTAGTTGGAATGCGGTTACGGGGGCGATGAATCTTTCGGGCACGGCGACGGTGGCGCACTATCAGAGTGCGCTGCGCAGTATTACCTATCAAAATAGCAGTGATGACCCGAGTACGGCCACCCGCACGGTCAGCTTCACGGTTAACGATGGGGCTAGTAACAGTAATACTTTAACCCGGGATATTGGTATCACGGTGGTCAATGACGCTCCTGTTGAGGCGAGCATTGAGGGTGCCGCTTTAGCCTATACCGAGAACGCTGGGGCTGTGGTCATCACCAACACGCTGGCGTTGAGTGATGTCGATGATACGCAGCTCGAGTCTGCGCTTATCCAGATAACGGGTAACTATGCTACGGGTGAGGATGTGCTGAGTTTTGTCGATCAGAATGGCATTACTGGTAGTTGGAATGCGGTTACGGGGGCGATGAGTCTTTCGGGCACGGCGACGGTGGCGCACTATCAGAGTGCGCTGCGCAGTATTACCTATCAAAATAGCAGTGATGACCCGAGTACGGCCACCCGCACGGTCAGCTTCACGGTTAACGATGGGGCTAGTAACAGTAATACTTTAACCCGGGATATTGGTATCACGGTGGTCAATGACGCTCCTGTTGAGGCGAGCATTGAGGGTGCCGCTTTAGCCTATACCGAGAACGCTGGGGCTGTGGTCATCACCAACACGCTGGCGTTGAGTGATGTCGATGATACGCAGCTCGAGTCTGCGCTTATCCAGATAACGGGTAACTATGCTACGGGTGAGGATGTGCTGAGTTTTGTCGATCAGAATGGCATTACTGGTAGTTGGAATGCGGTTACGGGGGCGATGAATCTTTCGGGCACGGCGACGGTGGCGCACTATCAGAGTGCGCTGCGCAGTATTACCTATCAAAATAGCAGTGATGACCCGAGTACGGCCACCCGCACGGTCAGCTTCACGGTTAACGATGGGGCTAGTAACAGTAATACTTTAACCCGGGATATTGGTATCACGGTGGTCAATGACGCTCCTGTTGAGGCGAGCATTGAGGGTGCCGCTTTAGCCTATACCGAGAACGCTGGGGCTGTGGTCATCACCAACACGCTGGCGTTGAGTGATGTCGATGATACGCAGCTCGAGTCTGCGCTTATCCAGATAACGGGTAACTATGCTACGGGTGAGGATGTGCTGAGTTTTGTCGATCAGAATGGCATTACTGGTAGTTGGAATGCGGTTACGGGGGCGATGAGTCTTTCGGGCACGGCGACGGTGGCGCACTATCAGAGTGCGCTGCGCAGTATTACCTATCAAAATAGCAGTGATGACCCGAGTACGGCCACCCGCACGGTCAGCTTCACGGTTAACGATGGGGCTAGTAACAGTAATACTTTAACCCGGGATATTGGTATCACGGTGGTCAATGACGCTCCTGTTGAGGCGAGCATTGAGGGTGCCGCTTTAGCCTATACCGAGAACGCTGGGGCTGTGGTCATCACCAACACGCTGGCGTTGAGTGATGTCGATGATACGCAGCTCGAGTCTGCGCTTATCCAGATAACGGGTAACTATGCTACGGGTGAGGATGTGCTGAGTTTTGTCGATCAGAATGGCATTACTGGTAGTTGGAATGCGGTTACGGGGGCGATGAGTCTTTCGGGCACGGCGACGGTGGCGCACTATCAGAGTGCGCTGCGCAGTATTACCTATCAAAATAGCAGTGATGACCCGAGTACGGCCACCCGCACGGTCAGCTTCACGGTTAACGATGGGGCTAGTAACAGTAATACTTTAACCCGGGATATTGGTATCACGGTGGTCAATGACGCTCCTGTTGAGGCGAGCATTGAGGGTGCCGCTTTAGCCTATACCGAGAACGCTGGGGCTGTGGTCATCACCAACACGCTGGCGTTGAGTGATGTCGATGATACGCAGCTCGAGTCTGCGCTTATCCAGATAACGGGTAACTATGCTACGGGTGAGGATGTGCTGAGTTTTGTCGATCAGAATGGCATTACTGGTAGTTGGAATGCGGTTACGGGGGCGATGAATCTTTCGGGCACGGCGACGGTGGCGCACTATCAGAGTGCGCTGCGCAGTATTACCTATCAAAATAGCAGTGATGACCCGAGTACGGCCACCCGCACGGTCAGCTTCACGGTTAACGATGGGGCTAGTAACAGTAATACTTTAACCCGGGATATTGGTATCACGGTGGTCAATGACGCTCCTGTTGAGGCGAGCATTGAGGGTGCCGCTTTAGCCTATACCGAGAACGCTGGGGCTGTGGTCATCACCAACACGCTGGCGTTGAGTGATGTCGATGATACGCAGCTCGAGTCTGCGCTTATCCAGATAACGGGTAACTATGCTACGGGTGAGGATGTGCTGAGTTTTGTCGATCAGAATGGCATTACTGGTAGTTGGAATGCGGTTACGGGGGCGATGAATCTTTCGGGCACGGCGACGGTGGCGCACTATCAGAGTGCGCTGCGCAGTATTACCTATCAAAATAGCAGTGATGACCCGAGTACGGCCACCCGCACGGTCAGCTTCACGGTTAACGATGGGGCTAGTAACAGTAATACTTTAACCCGGGATATTGGTATCACGGTGGTCAATGACGCTCCTGTTGAGGCGAGCATTGAGGGTGCCGCTTTAGCCTATACCGAGAACGCTGGGGCTGTGGTCATCACCAACACGCTGGCGTTGAGTGATGTCGATGATACGCAGCTCGAGTCTGCGCTTATCCAGATAACGGGTAACTATGCTACGGGTGAGGATGTGCTGAGTTTTGTCGATCAGAATGGCATTACTGGTAGTTGGAATGCGGTTACGGGGGCGATGAGTCTTTCGGGCACGGCGACGGTGGCGCACTATCAGAGTGCGCTGCGCAGTATTACCTATCAAAATAGCAGTGATGACCCGAGTACGGCCACCCGCACGGTCAGCTTCACGGTTAACGATGGGGCTAGTAACAGTAATACTTTAACCCGGGATATTGGTATCACGGTGGTCAATGATGTTCCGGTCATTACCGACCTGGGCGGTGACACTTTGGCCTATACCGAAGGCGCTGGCGCCGTGGTTATCGATCAGAGCACCAATGCCGCCGTGAGTGATATCGACTCCGCAAACTTCGATACCGGCACCCTCTCGGTGAGCGTCTCTTCGGGTGGTGACACCGCCGAGGATATCCTGGCCATTCGCGATCAAGGCACGATGGCCGGACAGGTTGGTGTCAGTGGTTCGAACGTCACTTACAACTTCGGCGCGGGTGCCATCCCCATTGGCACCTTTACCGGCGGCGCCTCAGGCGCCGATCTTGTCATTACCTTGAACAATGCCGCGGATGCTACTGCCACTGCGGCGCTTATTCAGAACATCACTTATGAGAATACCGATACGGACAATCCGACCACGGGCGCGCGCACGGTCCGCTATGTATTGACCGATGGCGATGGGGGCACCAGTGCCGACTACGATACGACCGTCACTGTCACCGCTGTCAATGACGTTCCCGTCGCTGTTGGTAATACGGTAGTCACCAGTGAAGATACCGCTTTCCCCTTTGCGGTGGCCGATTTCGCCTTCACCGATGCTGAGGGTGATGCGCTGGTCAGTGCCCAGATCATGAATCTGAGTCTTAACGGTGGCACGCTGACCCACTCTGGAGGGATGGCGGTTAATGATGGCGATACGCTGACCGCGGCGCAGCTCGATACGCTGATATACACGCCGCCGTCTAATCAGGGCGGCAACAACTTTGCGCGCTTTGATTACCGTGTCGATGATGCGGATAGCGGCACGGTGAGTGCGGCGATGACGATTAATGTCCTAGCTGCGAATGATGCGCCGGTTATCACCTCTGATGGTGGTGGTGAGGCGGCGTTTATTACGCGCGCTGTTGGGGAGACGGATGTGACGCGGGTGATGGCGACGGATCTGGATGGTGACGTGCTTAGATTTGAGGTTGTTGGGGGAGCGGATGCGGGTATTTTCACGCTTGACGCGGTGACGGGGGAGTTACGCCTAGCGGGGGTTGATGCGCCGGGTGCTTATGAGGTGATTGTGGGTGTTACGGATGGTCGGGGTGGTCGTGACCAGCAAGTGCTTGAGGTTGAGCTCACTGGTGCGCAGGAGATACTGGGTCCGATTGTGCCGTCTGAGGGCGGGGAGGGATCTCGTGGTCGCGATAATAATGAGGCGGTGGCGATTAATGTTGCTGCGGTGCGAGAGGAGCTTGATGTTGACGCGTTAGAGGAACAGGCCAAGGCGGCACATGTTCAAACGCTGATGTATGAGATCTTAGATGTTGAAGCGCCGGCTATTGAGCGTTTGCACGAGCAGCCAGTCTATCCGGTGCGAGAGGCGGTTGGTTATTCGGTTACGGCGGGGGAAGAGATGGGTGCGCCTGCGGTGGTGTCGGTCACGCCGGAGGCTGGGGATGAGTTGTGGGTGAATATGAACGGGCTTAACCGTCAGTTGTTCGTGGCGGCATTGGAACGGGCGTCGTCATCGATGTTGGAGCGTTTGAACGATGCGGCGGAGACGGAAATGGCGATACGACGTAGTGCGGAGTTCGCTGGGGTAATGGCCGCGGCAGGCATATTGAATATCTTGCTGAAAGCCAGTTCCTTGCTGGGGGCGACGATGGCCTCACTGCCGTTGTGGCGTTGGGTTGACCCTATTCCGGTACTCTCTACTAATGAAGACGAAAAACAACGCTTCGAAAGCGCCAAAAAAGAAGCACAACAATATGAACAAGACGTCGGGGATGTACTCGATAAAAAGGGCAACTCACATATCGCGGCGGATACAGATCCGGGCGAAAATTCGCGCGCGTAATCATCTGTGAGATTCACAGACTTCGTTGCTTTGCTAGCAGCAAAAAGTCCTGGGGATTGACACGAACTCAGCGGGCAACTATGTTGTCGCCTATGGTGACGCTGAATATTATTTATGCCGGCAAATTTCTGTCCCTAGGCGGGCTACGTCTACTGCGCGCGTAGCGCGCACACCTTTCTCCCTCGTTACTTAATCAAACCTCATGGCCGCATAGCAGCCGAGCATGCTGTTATACGTTCTACTTGCGTATCACGAGATCGACGTCTCGTCACAGTTTTGAGATCCCATCATGTTGCATGACCCCAGTGGAAAATATCGGGCCTTCCCGCCTATAGATTTATCTGATCGTCAGTGGCCCTCGCGGCAAATTATCGAGTCGCCGCGTTGGTGCAGTGTTGACCTGAGGGATGGCAATCAAGCCCTAATCGAGCCGATGAGCATTGCGCGCAAGTGGCGCCTCTTTCGCTGCCTCGTTGCTGCGGGATTCAAAGAAATCGAAGTCGGCTTTCCGGCCGCATCGCAAACCGACTTCGATTTTGTACGAGAGCTTGTCACCAGCGGGGAGATACCGAGCGATGTATCGATACAAGTATTGACACAAGCGCGTGACGATCTGATCGAGCGCACGTTCGACGCTGTTACAGGCGCACACAAAGTTATAGTGCACGTCTACAATGCCACTTCGCCGGTGTTCCGACGAGTGGTGTTCGCCCAGGATCGCACAGGAATCAAGCAAATTGCGGTAACGGCCGCGCAGCTTATGCGATCTTTAGCCGACGCGCGACCCGAAACGCAATGGCAATTTGAATATAGCCCCGAGACGTTTACTGCGACCGAGCTCGACTTCGCACGCGACATCTGCGCGGCAGTTATCGACATCTGGCAACCAAGCCCCGGGGCGAAAGCTATTCTCAATTTGCCCGCCACCGTCGAAGTCGCGGCTCCGAACTATTATGCGGATCAAATCGAATGGATGGACCGGCATTTGCCCCAGCGCGACGCCGTGACCTTGTCGTTGCATCCACATAACGATCGCGGTACCGGGGTGGCCGCTGCAGAATTAGGTTTACTGGCTGGCGCGGATCGTGTCGAGGGTTGTTTGTTTGGCAATGGTGAGCGCACTGGCAACGTCGACATCGTCACTTTGGCGCTCAATATGTATACACAAGGCATACATCCCGGCCTCGATTTTTCAAATATCGACCTCGTTGCGCACACCGTAGAAGCGTGCACACAATTGCCGATTCATCCTCGACATCCTTATGTGGGCGACCTTGTTTTCACGGCTTTTTCTGGTTCCCATCAAGATGCGATCAAAAAAGGTTTTGCGGCGCAGGAACCCGACCAGTTCTGGGAAATCCCCTATATTCCCCTGGACCCGGCCGATGTTGGTCGCACCTATGCATCTGTAGTCCGTGTGAACAGCCAATCTGGAAAAGGCGGGATCGCCTACCTGTTGGAGCGGGATGTTGGCTACCAGCTCCCGCGGCGCTTGCAGATCGAATTTAGCACTGTCGTGCAGCCCATCGCTGACGCACATGGTCGCGAGCTCGATTCTGAGAAGCTGCACGATGTATTCGTTGCGGAATACTTACGGCAAAATGGCCCTTGTCGCTATTTATCACATCAAGTGAGTCGACTTCACAATGGCGCCATCGAATTACGCCTAGCAGTTCTTATCGGCGCTGAAGAAAAACAGATCATCGGGCGCGGGCAAGAGCAGGTCGAGGCATGCGTGAGCGCGCTCGGGTTTGACTGCCGCATACAGTCCAAGTTGGCCCAATTAATCGACAACCGTGACCGCACTGTGGTTTATTTAGAAATAACACATCCTGAACTTGCCGGTTCGTTGTTTGGGGTCGGCGTCGATCGCGATATCGTCGGAGCAGAGGTACGCGCGGTATTATCCGCATACAATCGACTAGCCGCACGGGTGAACAAGATCGGTGATGAGTGGCCAACCGCTACGAAGCGTGCGGGCATGTCTTATCGTAGAGCGGGTTAATGTTGCGTTGCGCCAATTACCTTGGGTGGCGCCGTAGGAACACCACAGTTATAGTCTTTGCACTCGGCTCGAAATTTTGCGACGAAAACACTTTTACCGAAACTGGGAGAGACGCATGCAAGTCGGCTTGTTGATGGTATGGCAGAATTTTATGGACGGTCTGAGTGATCGTGAGGTCTACGAACGCGACACCTATCTAGCTGGCCTCGCCGAACCATTTGGTTTTGACACCTTGGGCTCCGTAGAGCACCATTTTTACAACTACGCCATGGCGCCAGACGTTACTCAGACGCTGTCCTATTTTGCGGCGAAAACCAGTCGCATAAAGTTGCTCACCGGCGCGGTGATCCTACCCTGGCACTTGCAACCCGTACGTACGGTCGAGCGTATGACTTTGCTGGATCACTTCAGTCAGGGACGCGCTTTGTTCGGCATCGGCCGTGGCCTCGCGCGGCGCGAATATCTCGATTTTGGCCTCGATATGAACGAGGCGAGAGGTCGCTTCAATGAGGCGGCGGAGATCATTATCAAGGGCCTGGAGACGGGTTATGTCGAAGCAGATGGCGAATACTTCAAGCAAAGGCGTGTGCAAATTCGCCCGGGTCCTTTTGCGAGTTGGCGGGATCGTTTCTACGCCGTCGGGATGTCTTCCGACTCCGTTCCCATAGTCGCGCGACTAGGGGCGAAGATGATGACCTTTGCGCAGAAACCGTGGGGTGAAATGGGGCCGCATTTCGACAACTATCGAACGCTCTATGAGCAACATCATCAGCACGCGGCGCCCGCCCCGGTCTGTGTTGACTTCATGTGTTGCGACGAAAGTGCAGAGCGTGCCGAGAAGCTCGCGCGAGAACATATGGCGAACTATTATATTACGGTAATGGAACACTACGAGATGGCGAGCGATCATTTCACGAACATGAAGGGTTACAAGGACTATGCTAACAACGCGGAACTTCTCCGGGACATTGGGCTGGAGGCCGCGGGGAACGCTTTCGTCGATATCAACACCTGGGGAACGCCGCAACAGATCCTCGAGCAACTCGAGGATCGTCGACGCCAAATTGGCGATTTTGATCTCACAATTCAGGTGAGCTACGGCGGTATGACCCGCGATAACGCGGAGCATAGCATGCGCTTATTTTCGCAGCATGTACTGCCCGAAGTGCAATCCTGGAAAGCCGCTGCATAAATCACTGTCGCAATGTGAGGTATCTGGGAATACCTGCAGAGGCTTGGTGACGAAGATGCCCGAGTTTCACTAAGGGCGGGGCGACCAGAAGAGCTGTCAACCCAGATATTGCAAGAGGACCGCACAATATCTGGGTTAAAGCGCACCGCATCGGTCCCGATAGATAATAAGCGCACTCAATTATTACTATGCGAGCGATGTTTCGAGCCCTGCCGCGTTGCTTATTGTCGTTGGTTTCAGCGTTGCTTGCGGCGTGCGCGTTGGTCCCGGCAGATCCACAGTCGAGCACGACGACAACGCCGGTAACACCGCGCCACAATGACATCGTAGACGACGACGCGCGCTGGTTTCAATCTTGTTTCCGGATGCCATTCGACGCCCAAGGCAAGCCTGTTTGGGCGACCGATCTCGTAATCAGTGATCGCGTGTTGAGCGTTGTTCTCGATGCCCATCGAGAGCACATACAATTTTGGCGTTTTCACCGCCGCGCGGCCCCCGATGCAGCGGGTCACCAGTTGAGCTTAATCGTATACGCCCCGCCTACGAGTTATGCGTCGATAACGACAGCGATCGACGCACACAGCGTCCTCGCAACGCTGAGGAGTCAAGGGTATTTGAACGAGGTTCAACACGATTGTCGGCACTGGGAAGATCCCACGGATGTGGCCGCGACGAGTGATCAGTCATGGTCCCCGGAAGTGCAACGCGCGTGGCCGTATTTCATTATGGGTGTCAGTGCGAATTGGTTGGCACTCGTGCAAGCTTACGCCGTCGAATTGGAAAGTCACAATAAAACTCTACCCGAAGTTTACTCGAGCGTAGAGGAGAGCATGGCGGAACTATGGGCCCGGCATGCACAACACGCCTATTTCCACCACTTAAGCGCCGTGTTTGGCTATAAGCCGATGCTGTTGCAGAAATGGATCCAATTCTAACAAACCCGCATTTTGCTCGATGCACGATGACACGAGCGTGTACTGGTAACTATGTCGGGTAATCCTCATAGCCTGGCGGCGAGTCGAGCGGGAGCTTTTCAGGTGTTTCAAAATGCCCGCGCCCCGGAACGTAGTTTACTTCCAGGCGAATACCATCTGGATCTTCGAATAGCACCGAATAGTAACCGTGTGCCCAAGGGCCTTCTTCTGGGGGATGCACGATCGTGATGCCTTCGCGCTGTAGAAACTCGAACAGCTCATCGACGTCGGCTCGGCTGCGTGCTCGAAAACACACGTGATGTAGACCCACGCGAAACTGGTCGAACGTGCAATCTCGATTATTAACTGTAGATTGCGAGATCGCTATAGCTGTTCTTCCGCCTATCATATAGAGCAAATAGTCGCTTTTAATGGCCGTTTGCATGCCCATAAAACCGCAGACTTTTTCATAGAACGGCTTTGCCTGATCAAGATCGTTCACGGTCACTTGAATATGTGCGATGCCATTTATCTCCACAGCGGTAGATTCTCCAATGCAATATTATTGCCGCAATGCGAACACCCAAATCACACCGCCTTGCGGAACGAGCGTGGTGCTGTCGAAGGCCTTGTCGAGCAGATCCTGTTTGCGTTGGGCGTCGACACCCCATCCCGACTGCACCGCGATATACTGGACCCCGTCTACCGCAAAAGAGCTTGGCACGCCGGTGACGCCGGAGTTCGTACGTTGCTCCCATAAGATCTCGCCCGTCGCCCCGTCGAAAGCGCGAAAGTAGCGATCGTTCGTTCCCCCGGAGAAAACAAGGCCGCCCGCGGTGGCAAGTACGGGGCCCCAATTGTGTGACTTAAATCGAACGGTCCAGACGCGCTTAAATTTCTTTATGTCCCAGGCTTGTAACTGGCCAATGTGCTGTTCAGCTTCTAGTTGCGGCACCAGCTCGACGTCTTGAATGTCGACGCCAACGAAAAGTTGTCCGGGTTCGTACTCGACCTGCTTCCCCGTGAGGGCTCCGCACAAGTTTTCGTTTGCAGGAATGTAAAGATAGCCCGTTTGGGGATTGTACGCCGAGGGCGGCCAATCTTTACCCCCCCAAATCGAAGGACAGAATTCAACACGTTGCCCGATGCGTGGAATTCGATCGGGATCATAGCTAGGTCGGCCGCTACGCGGGTCAAGTTTGCTAAACACATTTTGGCGCACATAGGGTTGCGCATGAATGTATTTGATCTGATAAGGCTCTCGCTCTAGCAACCACAAATAGCCGTTGCGTCCGGCGTGCAGCAAGCCCTTGAACGTTCTACCATCGTGTTCGGCGTCGATTAAAATGGGTGCGGCGGTCTCATCCCAATCCCAGGCATCGTTCCAATGATATTGATGGTAGCCGCGCAAGGCACCGGTGTCGGCATCGAGTGCGATGACCGAGTTGGCGTACAAATTATCCCCTAGGCGCGATTCCGCCGTCCATGGCCCGGCATTACCGGTGCCCCAAAACGTCAGATTGAGTTCAGGGTCGAAGCTACCGGTAAGCCATACGGGAACCGCACCTGTTTTCCAGGTGTCGCCAGGCCAGGTCGAGGAGCCGGCTTCGCCCGGCCGCGGTACGGTGTAGGTCTTCCACACAGAGTTGCCGGTGGCGGCATCGAACGCTTGCACAAAACCGCGCACCCCAAATTCCCCACCGGCTACGCCCACCATTACCTTACCGTTGGCGACGAGTGGTGCGAGCGTCATGTAATAGCCGTTGAGATAGTCCTCTACGGTTTGTTGCCACACGACGTCGCCGCTTTGTGCGTGCAATGCGATCAAACGGGCATCTAAGGTTGCGATGTAAACCAAATCACCGTGCAATGCGACGCCGCGGTTCGTTGGATGCAAGGAAAATAGATCGTCGGGCAGCTCTACATTGTAGCGCCAAAGAACATCGCCCCGGGCGGCGTCGAGTGCGATGACGCTGTTATTCGGTGTCGTGACAAACATTGTTCCGTCATTAACGATCGGAGGTGACTGATGGCCTTCCTTAGCGCCGGTCGAAAACGTCCATACCGGGTAGAGTTGTTTAACGTTATCGGTCGTAATTTGATCGAGTGCACTAAATCCGGAACTCTGATAGCTACCGCGATACATTAACCAGTTTTCTGGCTCGGGGTGCTGCAAGCGCGCATCGCTAACGGTTTGATAACCCAGGATCGGCTGGGCGTGCAGCGCAGTGCAAAATATCGCCGCGCACAGTAACGAACTAATAATGATCTTAAATATCATGCGGAGGTCGAGCCGGTGTCTCTAGTCACGTTTCACACCCACGCGACCGATGAACGCGTCCCGCACGAGAATTTTTTCGTCGACTAATTTTAGGGGGAGAATCGCCAGGGCTCGGGGCGCAGGGCCAGAAACTACGCGTGCTCTATCCTTCGCGTTGAACGTCGAAGCGTGGCACGGGCAAATCAGATGTTGTTCATCAGCATCCCATTCACTCACTTGGCAGCCGGTGTGCGGACAGACAGCGGAGTACGCCACAATCCCACTCGGTGCAAGTTGGCGCGTTGCCATGGTGAGGTCTCTCGAGGCAAGGCGTAAGACGAGTAGCCGATTGAGACGATTGCGATTGCGGACGATCCCGCTGGTGGCATCGAAGGGGTAGGCAGTGAGCGGCGCGCTGCCGACGAGGAGATCTGACACGCGAATAATCTCGCGGCTGCGTGCGCTGCTCGCAAACACTAAACAGTCATCGACTTGAGGTCGTAGACGCGCGGGATCACCACGATCTGACGTCGCGCTAGCTACAATCGGAGGGCTTAGTATGAATCCTGCAAATGTTTGTAATAATCTACGACGAGCGGCGCAGTAGTAAGGTGACGCAGCGGCGCTGGATTTAATCGTTGATGCAGCTCTACTCATGCTGTAATGGATTCGAGGATGTGTCGCGCACGCGCATACATCGGAACGATGCACTGAGCCATGCATTCCCAAATGGGATCGTGACGCTGACCGCTGCGGTGCAGTTTGACGTTTAAGCACGCTATCGATGCCAAGCGAAAGCCTGCGAACGCGTTGTACCACGGTATATCTGGATACGATTGCCCCATGCCCGCTTCATAGGTTTCTCGTAGTTCCTGTGGCGGGGGCGCGCATACGGGACGCCAGGCGGCGCACCAATTCTCATAATCTGCCGCCATCATCAGCCAACCGATATCCAATAGGCGGGCGCCGATCCCTGACAATTCCCAGTCGATAATGCCGCACAGTCGCTGGTCTTCGTAGAGGCAATTGCCGGGTTGGTAGTCGCCATGAAACAGTCCTATGGGTTGTCCGTCCGGCAGTTTATCGAGAAGTAGCTGTTGAACCTTTGCGGCCATTGTCACCCACTTTTCTTCTTCGGCGTGGCGATAAATTTTCTCCCAGCGCCGAACTTGGGCGTGCAAGAGTTCTGGTTGGTCCCAGTTTGCCAAAGGTTCACGCCAGTCGAAGTTGTGAATCTCTACTAACGCATCGGCACACTGCTGCCATAATGGTACCGCTGTCGCTTCAGTACGTTCGAACACCGCGGGTGGATCCCAGACAAAAAAGACATGGCCCGGAAGACGCTGCATAACAATGTAAGGAACCCCGAAAACGTCTTCGTCAGGACTCGCGTACGGCACGTCCGGGACAGGTAACCCAGCGGCATGCAGTGTGCGTAATAACGGCGCCTGGCGATAAACATCCGTATTGCCGCGTCGTTTAACCCCTTTGGGTGGTATTTTCAACACGAATTGCTCGCGCCGTCCCGCAGCGTGTTCTACGGCGAACAGAAACGTTAGGCCTGCGTGACCATCGGATTCTCGGAAGTCATAAACCCGTGCTTCTGGCGGGAAGTGTCGGGCGACAAAGACGTCGAGTTGATCGCGTAGGGTTTGGCTCACCATCAGCGCAAAATAGCGTGAATTTTATGCAAGGCGGAAGATCGATTAATAAATATGAAAACGAGGGTTCAATTTGGGGCCTCGCCGGTAATGACGCCGGGGCTTTGATTGCGTATTTTGGCATTGTCGGTCCAATACCGCTTAGCCCAAATACCATGGTAGGGTTCCTCACCAACCGGCATTCTCCATGTTTTCACTTCGGCGTCGCCTAAGGTGACTGCACATAACGCACGTGGTTGGTCGTCGGTACTATCGACATAGGCATTAGCATCGTCGGTTGGAACATAACGTTGCGCAATGCGTCGATAGCGATCTCGCCAGGCGTCGTCATCGCCGATCTCGTGCACGATCTCAGCCCGCCCGCGTATGAGTACTTTGCGATAGGGGATCGTGTTTTCATCGATGCACAACGCAACACGCGGATCGTGGCGGATGTGTTTTAACCACTCCGAGTGTTGGCGCGGTGTAAACCAGATCCGTTTTTCTTCATAAACGAACCAGATCGGTACCACGTGCGGCGCACCCACGTCGTCTACGGTAGCGATATCCATGATCAGATTATTGGTCGCGAGAAAATCGTCGCGTTCCGCATCGCGCAACTTGGGCATGGGCTGAATTCCTTTGGGTTGTTTGTTGCGCAGCATACCGTGACTGAGAGAAGATTGTCACCGTCGCAGCTGGTGAGCAGCCGTTTACTGTGACATAAGCGTGCGATTGCTAGGCATTATATGATGCACGAGCACTTTAGCGATTTGTGGCGCGCAATGCGACGCGAAGAATGGCGTCCACAGACCGAAGCGGCGACATCGCGCTGCGCGAAGTTGATTGTAAAGAGAGGGTAAAAATGGGTCCACTAACAGGCGTAAAGATCATTGAAATGGCGGGCATCGGTCCGTGTCCGTTTGCCGCGATGTTATTGGCAGACATGGGGGCGGATATCATCCGCATCGATCGCCCCAGCAAAGGTGGTCCTGGCATCGATCTGCCGCACCGTAAAAACGTATTGCATCGCGGACGCCGCTCGGTGGCTATCAATATGAAGGATCCGGGCGCTGCGGAAGTGGTGTTAAAGCTGTGCGAAAGTGCCGACGGTATTATGGAGGGGTTTCGACCGGGCGTGATGGAACGTCTTGGGCTGAGCCCAGATGTCTGTTTGGCGCGCAATAAAAAAATTGTATTCGGTCGCATGACGGGTTGGGGTCAAGACGGTCCAATGGCGCAGGTCGCTGGTCATGACATCGACTACATTGCGCTCGCTGGTGTGCTGCATACTATCGGACCGCGTGGCGGAAAACCGGTGCCACCGTTGAACTTAGTGGGTGATTTTGGTGGCGGTGGAATGTTTCTCGCTTTTGGTATGTTGTGCGGGATTTTGGAAGCGCGCCAATCGGGTCGTGGTCAAGTTGTTGATGCAGCGATGGTCGAAGGTGCCGCTCTGCTCGCCAACATTTTGCACTCCTTTCGCGCGACCGACTATTGGCGTAATGAGCGCGGGACGAATATTCTCGACGGTGGCGCGCATTTTTACGACACTTATGAAACCAAGGATGGCAAGGCGGTTGCCATCGGCGCCATCGAACCCCAATTCTACGCGCGTCTATTGGAACTTATGGGTCTCGATCAAAAAGAATTCGAGCCGCAGCTCGACCAATCGCGTTGGCCAGCATGGAAGCAGCGTTTCGCCGCAGTATTTAGAACGAAAACACGCGATGAATGGGCGGCCATACTCGAGCCGGAGGAAGCGTGCGGTGTGGCCGTGCTGACGCCAGATGAGGCGATCGAGCATCCGCACAATCGTGCCCGAGAAGTATTTGTCGAGTTCGATGGCACCACGCAAGTCGCTCCCGCGCCGCGTTTTAGCCGCACCCAAGCGCGGCTCGACTTGCCGTCGCCGGAACCCGGCGAACACAGCGTGCTAGCGCTCACCGATTGGGGCTTCGATGCAGATGAGATCGAACGCCTGCAGCAGACCGGAATAGTCGTTTGATCGGCGACCTAGGCCGGATATTGCACGAGGCGCCCGCAGCTCAGTGGCCAGGTTCGTGATTGTTGAAGATCGTCGCGTTCCAAATTGTTGCAACCGTGCGACCGGCTGCTAGCGGTTCATCGGGTACATCACGCATGAGGTAGTCGTTGAAAAAAGCATTGTTCATGAGGATCAAAGCGCGGGCAACGCGTTCGGGATCTTCGACCTTAGAGCGCCCTAGCATTATCTGGCGGCGGATGAAATGGGCCGTGAGGTCAATAAAGTAGTCGAGTACGCGACGTTGCCACGCATGATAGACGCGCGGGCTGCCGCTTGCGGCTTGCGCCACCGCACCCACTGCGCGGCGGTGCGCGAACATGACGCGGAACATATCGGTCAGATGATCGATCGTGGCCTGGCGATAATCGACCCGCTCGGCCGTTATCCACGGATCCACCGTGGCGCGTATTTTATCCTCGAACTGCTCGAGCAGGGCGAGCGCTAAATCATCTAAGCCCGAGAAATAATGGTAGAACGCCGAGCGCGTCATGCCCGCGTGCTGCATAACCGCATCTACTGTTAGGTCACCAAAGTTAGCGTTTACTAACAATTCCTCCGTAGCCGTTAGGATGAGTTGCCGTGCAGCCGCTGGGGATCGCCGAATCCTTTGTTTATTCAATGTTTTGTGCAAATCTGCTCTCAGGCTGGGGATTTCTACGGGGCTGATGGGAGCGCCTAAACGTCGCCGCAGTTTAGTCTACTCTAGTCACTATTGACACTTTATCAATAAGAAATTAGGCTTATTGACACGATGTCGATAACATTTGCATAGAGAGATCCGGGGATGAACATGCAGCGCAATTTTCCCCAACCATGGTCCCAATCTCAACGCCAGCCCCGGATTGCGATTATCGGTGCAGGAATGTCCGGGATTGCCGCCGTCGTAAAACTGCGTAGGGCGGGTTATACGGATTTAACGGTTTACGAAAAAGCCGATCGTGTTGGAGGTACTTGGCGTGAAAACACCTATCCGGGTTTGTCTTGCGATGTGCCCTCGCGCTGGTACCAGTTTAGCTTCGCCCTAGATCCCGACTGGAGTCACCGTTATCCCTACGGTCCGGAGATCCAAGCGTACATGGAAAAAGTCGCCAAGGACTTCGGTGTCATTGAGATCGTACGCTTCGACACCGCTGTTACAAAGCTCAAATGGGAGGGTTCGTATTGGTGTCTCACCACGCAAAACGGAGACCAGCAACACTACGATATCGTTATTTCCGCTACCGGCGTGTTGCATCATCCCGTTTTTCCCGACATCGAAGGACTCGATTCTTTCGCCGGCGCGATGTTTCACTCGGCTCGCTGGGATCACAACGTTGCGCTCGAAGGTAAACGCGTTGGCATTATCGGCACCGGTTCGACCGCGGCGCAGATCGTTGGCGACATCACCAGTAAGGTGGGCGAAATGCACGTGTTTCAGCGTACGCCGCAATGGATGGCGCCGCTGCCGCAAAAGCGTTATTCCGTTGCCTGGAAGCGTTTACTCAAAGCGCTACCCTTGCTGCAACGCGCGGGCTATCGATTCTATTATGAGCTGTTAATGCAAACATTCGCGCGTGCGACCATCGGCAATAAAACTATGCAGGACTTGATCAGTTGGCTATGCCGGCGCAATCTAGCGCGCAACATACCGGATCCTGAACTGCGCGCGAAACTTACACCCGACTACCAAGCAGCCTGCAAACGTTTGATATTCTGCTCCGATTTTTATCCCGCTATCCGGCGTGATAACGCCCACCTCATTACCGCGGGCATTGATCGCATCACACCGGCCGGTGTAGTCACCGAGGACGGCTGCGTGCACGAGTTGGATGTGCTGGTTATCGCGACTGGTTTTAATCCCGGTGCGTTCATTCTGCCCACCCAAGTGAGCGGAGAAAACGGTACTGATCTGGAAACGTTTTGGGACGGCGCGCCGCGTGCGCATCGTGCGGTAGCGCTGCCGAATTTCCCCAACTTTTGGATGTTAGAAGGGCCGACGGGCCCGGTCGGCAATTTGTCGCTCATTACCATTTCCGAGCATCAGATCGATTATGTGATCAACATGTTGGATAAAATGAAGCAGGATGGCCTCGCGACCATAGCCGTACGCCACGAAGCCTACCAGCGATACAATGCCGCGATGCGCGCGCAGGTCCCTAAAACGGTATGGCTAACCGGGGGCTGCGATAGCTGGTACATCGATAAAACGGGCGTGCCAAACTTGTATCCTTTCTCGCCACGACAATACCTTCGAGATATGCACAACCCAGATTTTTCTGAGTACCATTGCGGCACGCGAGAAGTTGCCACCGTTGATCTCGGCGAGGCTGCGGCATAGGGGGAGTGGCGTCGCTTTTAGGCGCGCAGTGCTGGGCGGGTCGGATTAGCAGTGGCAGCCGGCTTCCCGAGACCGCCTTTAAACGCAAGCCCGGATATGACGCATGAAAATACCCGTTATCTTGAGCTATGGGCGAGCTAGGGGCACAAACGCAGTGAGCACCTGGTGCGATATCCGGGCTCGCCCGCGCGCGCAGCACAACGAGATTTATAGAGGTGAGAATGATGTCGCGACAGGCTTGTCAAGCAACCCGCGGTGCGGCGATGGGCTCAGTGGGTAGGGCTTTTTGGTTTGCGTTGCTACTCAGAAATGTCGCGAAATCTTGTGCCGCGATCGGACGGCCGTAGAGATAACCCTGTACGAGCTCGCAGCCGAGCTGGCGTAGCATGTGTTCCTGTGTTTCTGTCTCAACGCCCTCGGCGACAACTTTGCACCCGAGCTGCCGCGCCAAAGTCATAATCATGCGCACGATGGCGAGGTCGTGACCTGAAGTTTCCATCTTGCTGATAAAAACGCGGTCGATTTTTATGACATCGAGTGGGTACTGTTGCAAATATGCCAGCGATGAATAGCCAGTGCCGAAGTCGTCGATAGCGATCGATACGCCTATTTCTTGGAGCGCTACCAGCGTGGCAATCACTGCCTTTGGGTTGCCGGCCGCTGCTTCCTCGGTGATTTCCAGTTCTACCATAGCCGACGGCACGCGGTAGGTGCTCAATGTGCTTGCGACATGCTCGACAAAAACGGCGGTGCTGAATTGTTTAGCTGAGATGTTCACTGCAATTGGCGGTGGTGCTAAACCCGCGTCATACCATTGCCGCCATTGCCGCACCGCTTCATTCAAGACCCATTCGCCAATTGGCAAAATTAATCCGCTTTCTTCCGCTACGGGGATAAACGTCGCCGGTGCTACGATTTCACCATCGTGATGCCATCGGAGTAGGGCCTCGGCACCCGCACAGCGGCCATTGCGGATGTTTATCTTCGGTTGATAGTAGAGTTCTAATTCGCCTTTATTGAGTGCCTTGCGCAGTGCATTCTCGATCGACAACCACGCTTCGGTGCGTTCCTGCATGCTTGGATCGTAACGCACGATGCGACCGCCGCCAGCGCCGCGCGCGACGCGTAACGCTGTGTCAGCGCAGCGTATTAACTCATCGGCGCTGTGGCCATCATTTGGGTAGTAGGCGATACCGATGCTGCAACGGGCGATGAGTTCGCGCTCCGCAACGTTTAGGGGCCACGCCATTTGTGCTAATAAATCGGTCGCAAGGGTAGCTGCTTGTCCTCGGCAACTGATGTCCTCTAGGACTACCAGCCACGTCGCCGGGGCGAGATGATATAAACGTGTCCGTCCTGCGTTCTGAGCTGCCATCATCGCATGTAGTTTTTGGGTCACAACGCCGACGAGCTGATCGGTGACGACATGGCCGAAAACGTCTGTGATCAATGCAAAACGGTCTAACTTGACCAACAGCAACGCGCACGATGGCGTTGCGCCTTCCGTTGCCGCGGGCACGCTCCAGTCTTCTTCCCAATCCTCCTCTAAGCGGCGTCGGTTCGGCAGGCCGCTGAGGCGATCAAAATATGCTAGGCGATAAAGTGCGGCTTGATCCTTAAGGCGTGCGTAGAGCATCGTGATGAGAAGCAAGGTAACTAACAGCACACCGGTGCTGAACCCTAATTGGCTACGGTTCAGTACGAGGAGTTTGGCCATCGCATCATGCGCACTGACGTTAACGCGCTCACGGATCGCCGAACTCCGCTGCCGCAGTTGTGCATTAATTTTTTCAGATGACGCTTGTGCGCTGGCGAGGTGATCGCGTAGCGTGTCCCAGTTACGTTGGCGCCCACGCGACATTTCGGTATGAAACTTCTGGGCCGCGGAGTCAAAACGATTTACTTCAGTCACAAATTGCGCTCCAAATTGTGGCTGTGGCGAAATGCGCTCCAAGGTCGCCAAATGTCGGGAAAAGTCAGCGCGGATCCCCGCCATCGGTTCCCAATCCTCGCGCTCGGCGGTCGCATAATAAAGATATATCTGTAGGACGTGGCGGTGAGTCGCTGCTTGCAGCGCGCCGATTTCCCGTAGCTCGGGGATTTGCTGGTTTACGAGCCGCTCTGCGTCGTTTGATACGCGCCGTACCGAATGGAGGTTGAACGAAATGACTGCGCCCGCGGCGATAATAATTACTATAGAAACAGCAAACAGTCGTACTGCATTGTGACGCATTCGAGGATCCTTCATCGATCGGGCTCCGAGGCGACTTTCGGGCGTTTTGTCATCGGGACAAGCTTAAAACCCAGTCCGAGCATCTGAATTTAGTAGCGGCGCGAAACCTTCGGTCTTGACACACGCGGCGGTTGCGGCCGCTCCGAGGCACAGTTGAGCGAGCCAGCGCCGCCAGAATCGCCCAGGCATGCTTCGCACCGTCGCTCTTGCTCGGGCGCAAGTAGCTCACCAGCAACTGGTCCTGGCAAAATACGTACAACGGCAAAAAACAGTAATGATCGTAGTAGCCATGGAAAAATCGACCTTCCTGAGCGCCGTGTACACGGTCCTCGGTCGCATCGAAGTCCAGCACCAGCTTGCGCGGCGCTCGTTTGAATGAACCGATGAACTGCTCGACCACTACTTCGTGCAGTCGCCACGCTTGAGCCCGGTCTGCGCGATTCTCGAAACCACATAACGTCGACGCGCTGGCCAGCGCCTCACTCCGATCCACCGCCGTCTGCAACGCCAAATCGCGCCGCAGATGCTGATGGTCGTTCAAGTCCTCCTAACCCAATGCCAGCGCGTAGCGTCGTTGACGAACCAGACTCTGTGCATCGTGCTGGCAGCTCGCCCGACGGCGGGGGTCATCCAACGCGTTGGCAACCGACTCGCTGAAACTCAGCAGCCGATCCGCCTGGCGCAGCAGCAACACACCGGCATCGCTGGTGATGTCACCGCCGCTGAAATCCGCTTCGATTCGAGGTCGTTCAAAACCGGGAAATGACAACGGTTCGGGCGTACAGTTGGGCATCGGCAAAGTCCTGTCCGATTACAGTGTAAGCAACTGAATTTTATCGAACATACCGGGCTTTGCCCTCCTTATTTACGCAATATCTAGGCTAGCGGGCGCGTTATTTCAGCACTGCGGACAGTAATCGTGAAGCTTCTTTTTCTATCCAGTTCTCTACCACGTCAGTGAGTTCGGCGGCGTTGCCGGTAGTGCTGTCAACGGGGGGACCGATGACGACATCGATGCAGCCCGGGCGTTTTCGAACCGTGTTGCGCGGCCAAAACACGCCTGCGTTGTGGGCGACTGGCACGATTGGACATTGTGCGCTTATCGCCAGCGCGGCACCGCTTTGCAAATACTTTCCACGCTGGCCGGAGGGCATCCGGGTGCCCTCCGGAAACAGCAAAATGAACCATCCTTGGGCGATCCGCTCTTTTCCTTCCCGCAGTACTTTGCGCAATGCTTGGGTAGTAGCGCTGCGGTCTATTGCGATCGGGTTGAGGCACCACAGGCCCCAGCCAAAAAACGGCACCCAGAACAGTTCCTTTTTGAGCACTTGACATTGCGGTGGGAAAATCAACTGCAGGGCCATTGTTTCCCACGCGGACTGATGCTTGCAAAGAATCACGCTCGCCTGCTCCGGAATATTTTCTTTTCCGTGCACGCGCCACGACAAACCACAGGTAATTTTCAACCACCAGATAGCGCAACGTGTCCACTGGGTAATCACGCGATAGCGTGTTTTGCGGTCGAACGGCAATGCCAATAGACCGATAACGGAAAATATGACCGTAACCGGGGTTAAGCCGATGTAGAACGCCAATGACCGTAAATACGCGATCATGATGCGTCGTGCGCTAAATGTGCCACCGCTGCAGCAAGATCATCGACGATCAAAGCAACGTCGTTGTCGTTCAGCATTTTTGCGGTGTCGGTGCCATGTCCTGTGCGAACCAAGATCGCTTGCGCGCCAACTTTGTTGGCAGCGCCGAGATCACTACTGCGATCGCCGACTAAAACCGCATTTCCCAGCTGCAGGCCGCTACGGCGTTCGATGGTTTGTAGTAAGCCGGTCTTAGGTTTACGGCAATTGCAATCGTCACGCGGCGCATGCGGGCAAAACAGGACCGCTTCGATACGGCCCCCATGTTGTGCGGCTTCACGCAGCATGCGGGTGTGAATGCGATGCAGCGCTTCGATGTCTAGTTTACCGTGAGCGAGGCCGGATTGATTGGTCACGACGTAAATTCTAAACCCTACGAGGGTCGCCTGACCGATAGCGGCGAGGCTACCAGGGATCGGTCTCCATTCGTGTGCATCTTTGATGAACGCGGGTGAATCCTCGTTGATGACGCCGTCACGATCGAGGAGCAATAAACGGGGGTGCATTAGAGCGTGATTTCGCTAATGTCCGCAACCCGCATGAACAGGCCATGCAAGCGCGCTAATAGCGCGAGTCGATTCGCCCGTACGCGCGGATCTTCGTCCATCACCATAACGGCGTCAAAAAAGTCATCTACGTAGGGTCGAATTTCAGCGAGTTGAGTCAAATACTCAGAATAACTTTCTGTGCTTACGGCGGTCCAATTTGATTCAAACTCCAGCAACGCGTCAGCGAGACATCTTTCGGCGGCCTCCGTCGCACGCGCCGAATCAAAAGTGATCGTCGTAGTAGCGGTGCTTTTGCGCAGAATATTCGCAATCCGCTTATTTGCCGCGGCCAACGCGGCGGCGTTCGGTGACTTAACAAAGTGTTGTATTGCAAGCATGCGGGCGTGCAAATCGGTAGGTTGCGTTGGCCGGGTCGTGAGAACAGCGTCGATAACATCCCCTCGCATCCCGGCGTCCGCATAATAAGCGCGTGTCCGTTCAAGCATGAAATCAAACACCGTGGAGACGACGTCAGCTGCCACTATTTTTTCGCCGTAAGCGCCGCGCGCGTGCTCGAGGCTCGCATACAGGTCGACGCGGTTATCGCTTTCAATGCAGATCCGCAACGCGCCCAGAGCCGCGCGACGTAGCGCAAACGGGTCCTTCTCGCCGCTTGGTGGTTTGCCAATCCCAAAAATGCCGATAAGTGTATCGAGTTTATCCGCGAGCGCGATGGTGCGGCCTTCAGGGGTGCTCGGGAGGTAGTCGCCAGCAAAACGGGGTGCGTAGAACTCACCGATCGCAGCTGCCACGACAGGATCTTCTTTATCGTGCGCCGCGTAATACGCCCCCATAGTGCCTTGTAGCTCGGGAAATTCGGCAACCATTTCTGTAAGCAGATCGCAGCGCGATAGGCGCGCCGCGCGTATACTTTTCTCGGCATTCGCGCCGCAGGGGTTCGCGAGATGGCGCGCGAGTTGTATCACTCGTTCCGTTTTATCGGCAAGCGACCCGAGTTGTCGTTCGAAGACCACACCATCGAGGTCGTTACTGTGGCTCGCTAGCGTAGTGCTGAGGTCTTTTTTCCAAAAGAACGCGGCATCGCTAAGGCGTGGGCGAATAACGCGTTCATTACCGTCGCGCACCGTGTCAGGATCGGTACTGTCGATATTGGCAATTGTGATGAAGCGATTGAGCAAATTCCCATCTTGGGTTTCGACGGCAAAATATTTTTGATGGTTTTGCATGCTCGCAAGCAATACTTCACGCGGTAACTCGAGATAGCGCTCCTCAAAACGACCGACGATGGGAATTGGCCATTCAACCAGTGCCGTTACTTCCTCGAGGAGCGTCTCGCCGATGATCGCTGTACCGCCCGCGGCACGCGCCGCGCTCACTACTTGGCCGCGAATTTTCTCACGACGGGCGCTAAACTCGGCGATGACTACGCCGCTTTCGCGCAAATTTTTGGCGTAACTGCGCGGGGCGGTGATTTCTACTGACCCGGGGGCGTGAAAGCGATGTCCATAGGTAATGCGGTCACTGTGTAAGCCGAAAATCTCTGCGGGCACGATGTCATCGCCGAACAAAACCACTATCCAATGAACAGGCCGCACAAATTCTGCCTCGCCGGTACCCCAACGCATGCGTTTCGGGATCGGCAAAACCTCTAGCGTTTGTTGAATGAACGTCGGCAGCAAAGTTGCGGTGGTTTTACCTGCTTGGCGGGCGCGGTGAAACAAAAAAGTGCCTTTCGATTGCTCTACACGTTGTAAGTCACTAACGTCTACGCCACAAGATTTAGCAAAACCCAGCGCGGCTTGCGTCGGATTACCGGCATCGTCAAATGCTTGGGCGATCACGGGCCCGCGTCGCTCAACTACGCGGTCCGGTTGTCGGTGTAGTAACTCTTCTACCAACAGCGCGAGGCGCCGGGGCGTGGCATAAATCTCGGTGTTCGTGAAGCTGAGATTAGCATCTGTGAGGCATGCGGTTAACTTTTCCGCAAACGACTCGGACAGCGGACGTAAGGCGAGCGGCGGAAGTTCTTCGACACCGATTTCGATCAAAAGATCGCGTTCAGTAGCATCGGAACTCATGCACCACGCGCCCGTGTGGTTTCGGATAACAATGGAAACCCGAGAGCTTCGCGCGTCTCATAATAGGCTTCTGCTACCGCGCGTGCCAAGGTACGCACCCTTAGAATATATTGCTGTCGTTCAGTCACCGAAATCGCTCGGCGCGCGTCCAACAAATTAAACGTGTGAGAAGCTTTAACCATCATTTCATAGGCCGGCAACGACAAGTTCGCATCGATTAGTCGCCCGGCTTCTCGTTCACATTCATCGAACCAAGAAAATAGCATGGCTATATTTGCATGCTCAAAATTGTAGGTCGACATTTCCACTTCGTTTTGATGAAACACCTGCCCGTAAGTCACCGCCCCAAAATCGTTTTTTGTCCAGACCAGGTCAAAAACAGAATCGACGCGCTGCAAATACATTGCGATTCTTTCGAGACCATAAGTAATCTCGCCGGAAACCGGTCGGCAATCGAGGCCGCCCACTTGTTGAAAATAGGTGAACTGGGTGATTTCCATGCCGTTGAGCCAGACTTCCCAACCTAGCCCCCAGGCGCCGAGTGTGGGCGATTCCCAATTGTCTTCGACAAAACGAATATCGTGCACTAGCGGATCAATGCCGAGCACGCTTAGTGACTGCAAATACAGCGATTGAATGTCGTGCGGTGAGGGTTTAAGCAAGACTTGAAACTGATAATAATGTTGGAGCCGGTTTGGATTTTCGCCATAACGTCCATCACTAGGTCGTCGCGATGCTTGCACATAGGCGGCGCGCCACGGTTCCGGTCCTATCGCGCGAAGAAATGTCGCGGGGTGGAACGTTCCCGCGCCCATCTCCATGTCATAGGGTTGTGCCGCGATGCAGCCTTGCTCGCCCCAATAGCGTTGGAGTTCGAATATCAGCGACTGAAAGGTGTTAGGAGTGTCGTCGGCAAACGCCATTTCGGACCAAACAGCCTTAAAAATTGAGGACTTGAATTGAATGTCTAGTATACCGTTTGCACCCGATCGTGCCTAACTGTGACGCAGTTCCGCTCAAGGCAGGCCCGCCGCCGCCGCTACCTGATAGCAGGTAGAGGAGCATATTTCATGTCACGTTACGAACTCCATTTAACCGAGGCCGCAGGTTGGCGCGCACTGCTGACCGAAGCGCAACTCGTTGCGCGCACATACTTATCTGAAGATGTTGAAGAACACCTCGTGTGGATACTCTACAAATATCTCGGTATACCGGGCGAAGGTGACGACAGCTTAGCGCTCACAATGTTACAGAGCTTACTGCAGCATGAGCCGACGTGTGTGGAGGATCTACCGGTAATCGGCGATCAATGTTTATTGTTCGCCGGATTGTTTCCGGAGCATGCGATTCGCAAAGGGATCCCTATTACCTACTTTGTTCAACTCGGACGCCACGCCTATCACAAGAGCTCGATCGACGGCGACGGCGCAAGTTATGTCGATCTGTGCGACGATTTTGTCGCGATAATGGATGTATTACATACCTTGCGCGAACTTCGCAATGGCCAACCTTGCATCGATGCGATGAACGCTTACCACTTGTGGAACGATGCCGGCAGTACGCACGCCTTTGAGGTGTTGCGGCGGTTTACACCTGCGTTGCCGGTAATGCAGGCCAACGACGCGTATCATTAAGGATCGCAACAGCGAATTCTTTGATTTTCGCTAAGGCATTGTAATGCCGCTCATCATTGAGCGATTAAGCAACGATCGATCTAAGGCGCGCGATAGAGACAACTATTCGTCGTTGTCCGCGGACGACTCTTCTTTTTCTTCTACGGGTTTGATGAAATCACTGAAGGTTTTTTCAAGCAAACGCATTTTGTACTGTGGAATGACATAAGCCCATTGTTCGGTTTTTGTGCTGAGTTCAGTCGCCTGGGCTGCGACGTCGATTTCTTCATCGTCATCGGCACCAGTCGCATCATCACTCTCTGTGGGCGACGCCGTAGCGGTCACGGTGTTTTCATCATAGGAGAAACCGAAAGTCACGAACGCGCGTTCGTCGTGCGGGATTACATTCATATTTACATTCAAGCCGTCGAACGTCTCCAGTACTGCGGTCGCGGTAGCTGTTGCGTCGGTGAGCTGATGCCGGCGAATGACGTCCTCGAAATCCAAGCTGCCGAGGATGCCGCCTAAGCTCGAGACGCTTGCCTGCGAGGTGATTTCGTATCCGGGTGGAATATTTTGCAGAGTAAAAAATCGATCGTCGCGAGAATTTTTTACGATCTCAATCGGGTCACCTGAAGCTGGTTTGACGAGCATTTTTTTGACACGGGCTATAGGAATATTGGCGATGCGCGGGTCGAGCCAGCTATTTGGATCCGTTTCGGCACTGATCTCGCCATTGACGAGCAGCGCTTGCGCGGCGTTGGTCTTGCGCACGTAGTAAGCACGGTCGGCGTTTCCCTTTGCAATTCGCCCCTTGCCTACGAGTAACGAGACCATGTCGTTGTCATCACTGTCTTTAACGGAAATGAGTTTCGAGGTGGCCTCCGGTGTGCTCAGATCCTCGACGCCGAGTTCACCATAATTTTCCGGTTTTGACGTTTTCTCCTCCAGAATTTTTAGGCTCCCAAGTTGTACCAATAAGCGCTTGATATTGCCGGCTTTCGCAGCGAAGCCGTCGCGCTCAGCGATTGACCATTGCGCATTCGCGCGGATCATCGTAGCGCTGGACTCGAAGTCTTCAACTTTTATCGTGCGTGCGTCATTTAGGGTATTCAAAAAATCACCGTAAAGTAGCTGCCGAGATACGACGGTCGTTGGCGAGTGTTCGCGCGACAATTGATAGGCGCCGTAGAGGATCGTGACAGCGGCGACGGCGAGGAGGAGTCGTTTCATGCTCATTATATTCGTTCTCTAACTTTCAACTCCCTGCTAACTTTGGCGATGGCGTCGGGCGTTAAGCAAGCTGACTGTGATAGCAAATACCGCGATCAAAAGTGGCACCAGTCCGATATTGAGGAATTTTAACTTCGTGCCCAAACCTTCGATGTTTTTCTGCAGGCTATGTTGCACATTACGCAGTTCCTTACGTGTTCTGAGTTGCTCATTCTGAAAGCGTTCGATCTCCTGACGTTGCTCAGGGGACAACAAAGCCTGGTTTCCTTCACCGCGTTGTGATTGCAGCTCGCGTAGTTTCGTTTCCGTTTCTTGTAGTTTCGCTTGTAAGGCACGTTCCTGATCGCGAAATTGGGCTTCTGCGTCTCGCCGTATTTCGTTCACGACGACGAATGGGCGAGCGTATTCACCACGGCTTCTGAGGCTGATCAAGTCGTCGTTACCACCCAAATTGTCGATCGCGTTAATCAAGAAGTCGGCGTTATTTGCAAAGGGATTTGGCATGCGCATACCAAGGAAATTTTCGTATCGAACCCAGAAGCGATCAGCAAGAATATCGCTGTCGGCTACGACGATGATATTTACCGGTTCGACTGATTCTTGCAAAAAATCAGCATCACCGGGCGCGCGTTTTTCGTCTTCATCCAACGGCCGCCCGTCGGGAAAAGCCGTTGTTACCTTACCATTGATGCGTGCAGCAATAACGAGTCGCGACTGATCACCTGCAAAATTTTGCAACAAACCGTTCGGATCGCGGACGAAAAACACCGCGTCACGTTCAATGACACCAGATTTATCTCCGGTGCTAATTAACGGTGTCATGGTTGTCGTTGCATTCTCGGCCGCAGTCAAAAAGCCGGCACTGCCGACATTGACGACATTGAGCTTGTTGGTGATAAAGTCGTCCTGATTTAGGCGTTCGCCTTGCAGTTGCATCCAAGGCAAATAGTCGACCTCCATAGGACCGCGTTCTCCGCCGAATGTTACCCGTACGGCGGATTCCAGTTCGGCAACGATCTTTTGCGAATCCATGATCACTCCCCAACTCTTCATCAGATCCGGCAAGTTCGAACCGACTTTCGGGATCGCCATCGGGTTGCCGGGATCGCGCTCCGGTTGATCCGCTTCTGCTAGCGGGTCGATAAACACGACCGCGCGTCCGCCTTTAAGTACGAACTGGTCGATCGCGTAGCGCAATTCGCGCGCCAATTCTTTCGGATGAATGATCATCAGCGTATCGATGTCCTCATCGAGCTCCGTTTCTTCCGCCCTAATTTGACGAACTTCAAACACTTCTCGCAATAGTCGTATCGTGCCCCACTCCGGAGTCGGCCGCGGACTCGCGGGCGATGGTGTACCACCGAAAACCGGCAACGATGAGATCACACCAATCACGCGCTTTTTCGGATTGGCGAGCGTGTAAATTAGTTTGGTGATTTCGTACTCGAGTGCGTCCCCACGTTCGGGATCGAGATAGGGGATAGGGATCTCGTCATCCAGCGCGTTCGTGCCAACCAAGCCGAGATATCCGATTTCGCCGGCACCGCCCAAAGGTAGCTGTTCGATCCCATAGCCGACCGCTTGATCTTCGGCCTCCGAAAACGGTTCTGGATCAACGACGAGCAAGCGTATTTTACCGTTGCTATCGGCCGCATATCCGTCGAGTAAGTCGCGTACGCGACGTCCATGGTTAAGTAATTGGGGAACGCCAGTGAATTGTTTTGCCGAGTAGAATAAACGCAACGTGATCGGTTCATCGAGCTGGGCAAGAATGTTACGGCTGCCACCGGAAAGGGTGTAGAGGCGTCCTTCGGTGAGGTCTAGTCGCTGCCCTGTAAAGAGGTAGTTCGCGATGACGTTTATGCCCAAAAACAACGCGCATGCGATGAGGAGACTTGTGCCAGCTTGAGTTCGCGTTAGCATGCGATATACCTTATTATTGCGCTTTTTTGGCCTCGATCGCCAAGGTGTTAGCGTAGAGCCAAAAAACGATCAAAGTGGCAAAAAATATTAAATCACGAAGGTCGATCACGCCTTTCATGATCGAGTCAAAATGAGTCAGAAAACTAAAGGAGCTGATCGCGTTGACGACAAAATCGGGCGCCCATGCGCGGAAGAAATCCAATACGATCGGAAATCCGCTCAAGTTGAACGCGAAACAAATCACGAAACTGATCACAAAAGCGATGACTTGGTTTTTTGTCAGTGCCGAGATGCATGAACCGATCGCGAGAAAACCACCCGCCATGAGTAAGCTGCCAAAGTATCCGGCTAAAATGACGGTGTTGTCCGGATCACCTAAATAGTTCACGGTAATCCAGACTGGAAACGTCAAGGCCAGCGCAATCGCTGTAAAGACCCAAGCCGCGAGAAATTTGCCGACGACTGCCTCGGTGAGCGACACCGGTAAGGTCATCAGTAGTTCGAGCGTGCCGGTTTTACGTTCTTCTGACCACAGACGCATAGAAATCGCCGGAATTAGCAGCATATAAAGCCATGGATGGAAACGAAAAAACGGTTCGAGATCTGCTTGCCCGCGTTCGTAGAAGCCACCGAGATAGAACGTGAAGATCCCGATTAAGAACAAGAATATTACGATGAAGACATAGGCGACCGGGGTGGCAAAATAACCCCGTAATTCGCGTCGCATAACCGTCAGAATACGCTTCATGTGCGTTCAGCCTCGCCCGATTCACCGGTTGTTATTGTCCGGAATACTTCATCAAGGTGCCCGCTCTCGTGCAGAATTTCGCTCGCCGAGCAAGCATGGGATTGCAATGTCGATTGCACCGCAGCAGCGATCGATGCACCTGATTTCGAGATGATCGTCATGCGCGGGGGGGTCATTTCAACGTCCGCAACTTCCGGCAACGCTTTCATGGCGGTAACGATGGTTTCGGTTCGATCGTGTGGCACGGTCAACGTTATCGCATTGTGATAGTGAGAGCGCGCCTCGAGTTCGCTCGGGGTTCCCATAAATAGCAATTTCCCTCGCGAAATGATCGCCGCACGCGTGCAAACCGCATCGACTTCTTCCAAAATATGGGTAGAAATAATGATCCCTTTGCGCGTTGCCATCTGTTGGATGATGGCACGCACGTCGTGTTTTTGGTTCGGATCCAAGCCATCGGTGGGCTCGTCGAGGATCAACACCTCCGGATCGTGGAGAATCGCTTGGGCTAAGCCCACGCGACGCTTAAAACCCTTGGATAGTGTTTCAATCGTCTGTTCCATGACGCTCTCAATATGGATCTCTGTCGCCACTTGCGCGATGCGCTCTTGTTTATCATGTCCTTGCAAACCACGGATGTCGGCAATGAAGTCAAGAAAGCCCGCCGGGGTCATTTCGCCATAGGCGGGCGCACCCTCCGGCAAGTAGCCAATTTTCTGTTTGGCGGCGAGTGCTTGTGTAACGATGTCGTGCCCACACACTGAAATGGTACCGCTGCTCGGGGCGAGAAAGCCGGTAATCATTTTCATGGTGGTGGATTTTCCGGCCCCGTTGGGTCCTAAAAAACCGAGCACATCACCGCGTTGAATGCTTAGCGAAACATCGTCGACCGCGGTCAGTGTACCGAAATGCTTAGTAAGATTTTGTACGTCGATTAATTTTTCGCTCATCGTTATTTGCTCGTAACATCTCCTGTATGCACAGCTTCGGCGTGCGTCTGCGGTGAACCAGAGGAAACCCCATGATCGCAAATGCGCTGCGGTTAAGGGTTCTGCTGCTGGTCCAAGCCGCTGCAGCGAGGGCTGCATAGAGCGGCCCGTCTCGGCCTTCTATAGTCAGAATTGCTGTGTTTAGCGCGGTTGGCATCAATGGACCGCGACGGAGCGAGAATGTTCCACAGTGAATCCCAATCGTCAACCATGAACCGTCGATTTGGGTTTAATCGAGGCAACCGTTGCCAGTTGCGTGGAACAGATGCGCCACAACACTTATTCTTAAAGCTATCGATTGTGAGGACTAAGTGATGTTATTTCCAGAGCGCTACGATGTGATTGTCGTCGGCGGTGGCCACGCTGGCAGCGAAGCGGCCGCGGCCGCGGCGCGCATGGGTGCATGTACCTTGCTGTTGACGCAAAGTCTGGAGACCTTGGGTCAGATGTCGTGCAATCCCGCCATTGGTGGGATCGGCAAAGGCCATCTCGTCAAGGAGATCGACGCATTGGGCGGCTTGATGGCGCTGGGCGCCGATCACTGCGGCATTCACTTTCGCACGCTCAATGCTAGTAAAGGCCCGGCAGTGCGCGCCACCCGGGCACAAATCGACCGTAGCTTGTATCGCAATTACATTCGCGCCGCACTAGAGCGCCAAGAAAATCTGACGCTTTTCCAGCAAACTGTTGACGATCTCGTGCTCACCGGTGACCGCATCGCCGGGGTTGTCACGCAGATGGGGGTGAGTTTTCTAGCGCCCACGGTGATTTTGACAGTGGGAACGTTTTTAGACGGCCGTATCCACGTCGGCGCCACTCACTATCAAGGTGGTCGGGCTGGAGACCCGCCGTCACGGCGACTAGCCGAGCAACTCCGCGAGCGCGAATTCCGTGTTGGTCGCTTGAAGACGGGCACACCGCCCCGCATCGACGGCCGCACGATCGACTTCGCGCAGCTCGAGCGCCAGCTGGGTGACGAGCCGGTACCGGTATTTTCGTTTCTTGGGGAGGCGCGCATGCACCCTTCACAAACGGCATGTTTTATCACCGCCACCAATCCCGAAACCCACGACATCATTCGCGCCGGCCTGGGAGAATCACCGCTGTATAGTGGTCGTATCGAAGGGGTAGGGCCGCGTTATTGCCCTTCCATTGAAGACAAAGTCGTACGCTTTGCGGACAAGAGTTCCCATCAGATTTTTGTCGAACCGGAGGGTTTGAATACCCCTGAGTTCTACCCTAATGGTATTTCGACCTCACTTGGGTTCGAGGTGCAGTTGGCGCTCGTCCGTTCCATCAAGGGTTTCGCGGCCGCACATATTACGCGACCGGGATATGCGATCGAATACGATTACTATGATCCGCGTGACCTGCATGCGTGGTTAGAAACGCGGGCCATCTCAGGATTGTTTTTTGCGGGTCAGATAAACGGTACCACCGGTTATGAGGAGGCCGCTGCGCAGGGTTTATTAGCCGGTATTAATGCGGGTCTACGCGTGCAAGATGACCCGCCGTGGTACCCGCGGCGCGACCAAGCGTATCTCGGCGTGCTCGTCGACGACTTGGTTACCCGCGGTACTCGGGAACCCTACCGCATGTTCACTAGCCGCGCCGAATATCGTTTGTTGTTGCGGGAGGATAACGCGGATTTTCGCCTTAGCGACAAAGCCCGCGAACTAGGGCTTATCGGTGATCAGCGCTGGCATAGTTTCACTGCTAAGCGCGAAGCATTAGTGCGTGAACAAGCGCGATTGGATACGACTTGGCTCAGCCCCCAATGCCTCGATGCCGAGATCGCGACCGAGGTTTTGGGGCAAACCCTAAGCAAAGATGTAAGCGCGAGTGATTTGTTAAAACGTCCGGAAATCGACTATCGGGCCTTAATGCGCTTGCCAGGTCTCGGACCGGGCGTGGAGCGTCTCGACGTTATCGCTCAACTCGAAGCGAACGCCCGCTACGCGGGCTACTTATCTCGCCAACGCGACGAAATTGAACGCCTGCAAGCGCATGAAGCGACGCCGTTGCCGCACGATCTCGATTACGCAAGCGTGCGCGGTTTGTCGCGCGAAGCGATCGCCAAACTCAACGATTTCAAGCCCGATACTTTAGGCCAGGCGGCGCGTATTTCGGGAATTACGCCAGCGGCGCTGACGGTGCTCTTGGTACATTTGAAGAAGCGCGATGGACGACGTTTGGCGTCTTAGCCGTTTGCGGTCCCCATGTGGGTATCACCGATCTCTGTTGCGATGAACTTAGCCACACAGCTCGAGGAGGCCTTGGATCGCCATGGTTTGGCGGTCTCCGAGATGGTCGTCGATCGGCTGTTGAGCTATGCAACCTTAGTTATTAAGTGGAATCGGGTCCGCAATCTTACCGCTGCCCGCAGCTGTGAGGATTTTCTCATCGAGCACGTATCCGACTGCCTCGCGGCGGCACCGTATCCCATATCCGGCGAGCTCGTGGATGTTGGCAGCGGCGCCGGTTTGCCAGGTGTAATCGTCGCCGTAGTACGACCCGACATTGAAGTCACGCTCCTAGAGCCGCGCCGTAAGCGGGCGCGGTTTTTGGAGCATGTACAAATGCAATTGACGCTCCCGAATGCAGTCGTCGCAAGGGCACGTATTCAGGCGCGTTCGGCGAACTTAGGCGCCGCGGCTTTTATTACCCGTGCCTATGGCAAGCTGGGCCGCTATGTCGAGGATACGCGGCATTTGCAGCGCCCCGGCGTGCGTTTGTGGGCGATGAAAAGCGCGCTGGACGACGCTGAGCGCGAAACCCTCGATTCATGGCCGGGCCGCTATGAGCTCCACCGGATAAGCACCCCAGAATTTCGTCAGCGCTTCCTCGTGGAATTGATCGCCTGAACGCTGCCTACCCCGCTGGCCGGCCGGGCAGCATGGGCGCCACGGGGCTGATGCTGCGCGCCGCGCTCAGCATCTCAAGCGGGGCTGCATTTTGGCGCGTTCTGGCTCATAACGGTGTCCCGCATCATTTTTGCGGGCCTGATCGGCGAGTTGTGCAATAATCAACGCCTCGCAGCAGTGTTTGAATCGGGGGAGCGCGAGGCAACGATCGATGTCCGGGATCTTCGCAATTACGAATCAGAAAGGTGGCGTAGGCAAGACTACCACGAGCGTGAATTTGGCCGCGTCGCTCGCGGCGACTAAGCGCCAGGTATTACTGATCGATCTGGATCCTCAAGGTAATGCGACAATGGGCTGCGGGGTCGACAAACGCACACTGGCGCGTTCGAGCTACGATGTCTTGATGGATGATGCGACGCTTGCCGCGGTCGCTATCGAACTCCCGGAATTGGGTCTCGACTTAGTGCCAGCGAACGGTGATTTAACCGGCGCGGAAGTCGCGTTGTTGGATGAAATAGGGCGCGAACTACGCCTCAAGAAAGCGCTCGAGCGCGACGCGGCGCGTTATCATTTCGTCATCATCGATTGCCCGCCAGCGCTGAATATGTTGACCATCAACGGATTGGTTGCGGCGGAAGCGGTAATCATTCCGACGCAATGCGAGTACTATGCCTTGGAGGGTCTCTCAGCGTTGCTCGAAACGGTGGAAAAAATTCGCCAGTTTTTGAATCCCGAGCTTCGTGTCGAGGGTTTGTTGCGTACTATGTACGACCCGCGCAACAATCTCGCGAATCAAGTCTCCCAGCAGTTACTCGAGCATTTCGGGGATAAGGTTTATACGACCGTCATCCCGCGTAACATTCGTCTCGCTGAAGCACCCAGCCACGGTTTACCGGCGCTCTACTACGACAAAAGTTCGAGCGGTGCGGTGGCTTATTTAGCGCTTGCGGGCGAAATGCTGCGCCGGGACGAGGCGCGTTTGGCGACCAATCTGAATTAGGCAATCTCGCCATCGGATAATCGGGTCATGGGCAAGAAAAAAGCGCTGGGCAGGGGGTTAGATGCGTTGCTTGGGAGCAGCCTAGAAACCACCGCGGGCAACCCTCAAGCGCCGGGTGAGGACCTCAAGCGGATCCCGCTTGATCGCATCCAGCGAGGTCGCTACCAGCCTCGCATTGAGATCAAAGAAGATGCGCTGGCACAACTTGCCGCATCGATCAAAGCCCAAGGGGTGGTACAACCGATCGTGGTGCGTCCAATCGCCGGCCGCGACCGCTACGAATTGGTGGCGGGCGAGCGCCGCTGGCGGGCGAGCCAACGCGCGGGTTTGGATTCGATCCCCGCGCTCGTGAAAGCTATCCCTGATCACGCTGCTTTGAGCGTCGCGTTAATCGAAAATATTCAGCGCGAGCAACTCAATCCCTTGGAAGAAGCGGTTGCTCTGCGTCGTTTGGCCGAAGAATTCGCGATGTCGCATCAAGCGGTTGCGGAGGCGATCGGTCGTTCGCGCGCCGCGGTGAGCAACTTATTACGCCTCCTGGAACTCGACACGGAAGTAAAAAAGCTGCTCGAGCACGGCGAGATCGACATGGGGCATGCGCGCGCGCTCGTGGGCTTGGATGCTGTCTCCCAACGCGACATCGCAGCACAGGTCGTCGCACGCGGTTTATCGGTGCGGCAAACGGAAAACCTGGCGCGCCAAGCACGCAGCGGCCGTAAAACCTCATCCTCACGGCGGGGCACTACGGATCCCGACGTGCGTCGTTTGCAGGACTCCTTAAGCGATCGGCTCGGCGCGCCCGTGTCGATACGTCACTCCAGCAGCGGGCACGGCTCGCTGACGATAAAATATGCGTCCTTAGACGAACTTGACGGTATTCTGGACCATATCAAGTAGTTTCGCCGCCGTTCGCGGGACTATTGTTGCTTCGCACAATTGGGGCGGCTATACTGATGTCTGTTGACGTTTCGCTTGCGCCAATGCTGGGCGTGAAAACGCGCTAAGCAAGGCGGGAGCAGCGTGGTTTAGTCAGTCTAAATGAGCGACGAGCAACGCCGAGTCGCGCCTTTTCAGGCGCCACCCGCAGGAACGGGCTGCATTTTCCGCCGAGCGGCGTTGCCAGTTGCTAGTGTCGGCTCACGACACCGCGTGCTTATGGCCGTATGCGACGGAAAACGTATCGCCGAGGGTCACAAAAGTGACGCGTCAATAGGCCCTAGAAAGCTACCTCGGGATGTCGGACCTGGACACTGCGGCACCGGTGTCTGAGGTGTCTCACGACCGCGACTCGGCCACGCTCGGGATGTTGCAGCAAGCAAGTAACACTTGGGGTGCGACTGCGCGTAGGGCGATCACATTGCAATGGTGCGTCGTCGGGTTCGTCGCCGGCGGAGCCGCTCTGTTGGGGGGGGGCCATGCTGCACTCGCCAGCGTCGCTGGCGGAGCATCAGTCGCGCTACCGAACGCACTACTGGCCTTCGGGTTATGGTTAAGGGTGCGACGCGTGGGGACGCTGAGCGTAAACACGTTTGTTGTCGGAGAAGGCGTCAAGTTATTACTGACGTTGTTGGCATTGGTTTGCGCGGTTAAGTACGCCCCGACATCCTTGCTGGCGCTGGTTGTCGGTATGATTGCGGCTCTGAAGGCGCAGTGGTTGGCGCTGTGGTTCACCCGCTACGTATAACTACGTGTAAGGCATTTGCGAGTTTGGTCGATAAGCAATCGTCGAGCAACGTAACGTTCGGATTTAGAATTTAAGAGATGGCTTCAGAACACGCAGCACACGTCGAACACGCGCTTACGCCGACCAGCTACATTCAACATCATCTAACGTTTCTTGCTAAGTCGTCGTCGGATTCCAGTTTTTGGACTGTGCACCTGGACACGGTCGTGATGTCGATTCTCGTCGGCCTGGTGTCGTTCGGATTGCTACGTATGGTGGTGAGCAAAGCGACCGCTGGCGTGCCGTCAAAACGACAAGCTTTTGTCGAGATGTGCGTTGAATTCGTCAACGATCAAGCGAAAAGCGTTTTTCATGGCGACATCAAATTCATCGCCCCCCTGGCGTTGACGGTATTTGTGTGGGTTTTCATGATGAACTGCATGGATTTCTTGCCTTTGGACATCATGGCTTGGATTTATGAGCACGTATTTGGTTTGCAGTACTGGCGTTCCGTACCGACTGCGGACGTCAACACCACGTTTGCTTTAGCGCTCGGGGTTTGGATCCTAATGATTTTCTTCGCTATCCACGCGAAGGGATTAGGGGGGTGGATCCGTGAGCTTTTCTCCGAGCCTTTTGGTGGGAATCCTGTATTGTGGCTGCCGAATTTTCTCTTCAACTTAGTCGAATATATCTCCAAGCCGCTTTCGCACAGCCTGCGTCTCTACGGCAATATGTATGCGGGTGAGGTTATTTTCATGCTGCTCGGTCTGTGGGCGGCGACCGGCGTGGTCGGAACGCTAATGGGTGCATTCCTGTCGGTGGGGTGGGCGATATTTCATATCCTGATCGTTACTTTGCAGGCTTTCATTTTCATGATGCTCACAATCGTCTATGTCGCCATGGCGCAAGAAGGGCATTGATTCAACGACTCGTTTATTCCTAACGTAACAATTAAAGGAAACAATGATGGAAACTATTCAGCACTTAGCGATGATTCAAGCCTACACGGGGGTTGGGATTGGTCTCATGATAGGGCTTGGTGCATTGGGCGCCTGTGTCGGTGTGGGCATCATGGCGTCACGTTTTCTCGAAGGCGCTGCTCGGCAACCAGAATTAATGCCGCAGCTACAAGCCAAAGTGTTCTTACTATTGGGTTTGATCGATGCCTCATTCATTATCGGTGTAGGTTTGGCGATGTTATTTGCGTTCGCTAATCCCCTGTTGGCCGTTGTACAAGGCGGGTAACGGTAGGACCTAAGCGCGAGATCGAGCCGCTATGAACATTAATTTTACCCTGATATCTCAGGCGCTGTGGTTTGCGGTTTTTGTTTGGTTTACCGCGAAGTTTGTCTGGCCACCACTAATGCGCGCGATCGAAGACCGTCAGAAGAAGATCGCGGACGGCTTGGCGGCGGCGGAGCGCGGGCAACATGAATTGGAGACCGCTAACGTGCAAGTACAAGAACTATTGAGCGACGCGAAGCAACAAAGCCAGGACTTGCTCGCTAACGCTCAAAAACGCGCCGACGAAATTGTGGAAGAAGCTAAAACGACGGCGAAAGAAGAAGGTGAACGGCAAATCGCTGCCGCTAGAGCGACAATTGAACAAGAAACTTCGGTCGCGCGCGAAGAACTACGAGACCAAGTCTCTACGCTTGCGCTCAGCGGTGCGCGGCAAATATTGATGCGCGAAGTCGATGTCAACAAGCATCGCGAAGTCCTCGAGCAGCTCGGGGCGCGCCTCTAGCCTGATGCAACGATGCAAGAAAAGCTAACGATCGCAAGACCCTACGCGCAAGCCGCTTTTGAGCAAGCGCGTGACGATAGTTCGATAGCGGCGTGGTCAGCGGCACTGACACGGCTCGCAACGATAGTTTCAGATCCCGATATGGATCGCGTGATCGCCGATCCGCGGATCAACAAAGTACGCGTGATAGATCTGATCTGCGAACTAGGAGATAGTATTTTCTCGCCGCGTATCAGGAATTTCATTCGCTTGCTGAGCGAGGGGCGTCGATTGAATATTGCGCCAGAAATTTCTGCTTTGTTCGAAGATATGAAAGCCACAGAGGAGAACGTAGCCAACGTCGAGGTTGTCTCCGCGTTCGAACTGGACGGGAGTGAGCGCGATCGAATTGCTGCGGCGATTGAGCAGCGCCTGAATAAGGAAATTCGCATCACTGAGCGTATCGATCGCGATCTGATCGGCGGTGCCGTCGTGCGCGTGGGTGATCTCGTCTACGACGTATCTTTACACGGTGGGCTAACGCAGCTTACGAATTTGTTCAATCGCAGCTAAGTGTCGGAACTGGCTGGTAGAAATAATTAACCCGGATTTGTCAACTAAGACTATATTCTTGGGAACACTAGACGCGGGGAAATCGCATGCAAATCAGTGCAACTGAAATCAGCGAACTCATCAAGAAAAAAATTCAGGATTTCGATCTTGCAACGGAAGCACGTACCGAGGGTACGGTTGTGAGTTTGACCGACGGTATCGCACGTATTTACGGGCTCTCCGACGTCATGGCCGGCGAGATGATCGAATTCCCGGGCAATACCTTTGGGTTGGCGCTCAACTTGGAACAAGATTCAGTGGGCGCGGTCATCATGGGTGAATACCAACACATCACCGAAGGCGATGTCGTACGCTGCACGAAACGAATTCTGGAAGTCCCCGTAGGCGACGCTTTGCTCGGACGCGTGGTCAACGCGCTGGGACAACCGATCGATGGCAAGGGACCGCTTGATACAGACAAAAGCTCACCGATTGAAAAAATTGCACCCGGCGTCATCTGGCGACAATCCGTTTCGCAGCCGGTGCAAACCGGCCTGAAATCGATCGATTCCATGGTGCCGATCGGTCGTGGTCAGCGAGAGTTGATCATCGGCGATCGGCAAACCGGGAAAACGGCTGTGGCTATCGATACGATCATCAACCAAAAAGGTACCGGAATTAAGTGCATCTATGTTGCAGTAGGTCAAAAAGCGTCGTCCATTAGTAACGTGATCCGAAAACTCGAAGAGCACGGCGCTATGGATCACACGGTCGTGGTTGCGGCGAGCGCCTCTGAGTCGGCAGCTATGCAATATATTGCTCCGTATTCAGGTTGTGCTATGGGCGAGTGTTTTCGCGATCGCGGCGAAGATGCGCTCATTATCTACGATGATTTAACTAAGCAGGCGTGGGCATATCGGCAAGTATCCTTGTTATTACGCCGCCCACCCGGGCGTGAGGCCTATCCGGGGGATGTGTTTTATTTGCATTCGCGCTTGCTCGAGCGCGCCGCACGCGTCAACGCGGAATATGTTGAGCGTGAAACTGGTGGGGAAGTCAAGGGCCAAACTGGCTCGCTGACAGCCTTACCCATCATCGAAACCCAAGCAGGCGATGTCTCGGCGTTTGTACCGACGAACGTCATATCGATCACTGACGGTCAGATTTACTTGGAAACGAATTTATTTAACTCAGGTTTCCGACCAGCCATAAACGCGGGTTTGTCGGTATCTCGGGTCGGCGGCGCGGCGCAGACCAAAATTGTCAAGAAACTCGGCGGCGGTGTGCGCCTGGCGTTAGCGCAGTATCGGGAGCTTGCCGCTTTCGCTCAGTTTGCCTCCGACTTGGATGAAGCGACGCGCAAGCAACTCGATCGTGGTCAACGGGTAATGGAGTTGATGAAGCAAAAGCAATATTCGCCGCTGTCGGTCGCGGAAATGGCGATTTCTCTGTTCGCGGTGGAATATGGCTTTATCGACGACGTCGACGTTGGTGAAGTGATCTCTTTCGAAACGGCGTTGCTTGGATACATGAAGTCTAGTCACGCCGATCTCATGAACCAGATCGATAGCACCGGCGACTGGGACGAAGAACTCGAGTCAACCTTAAAAGATGCGGTAGCGAAATTTAAGGAGACGCAGACCTGGTAGGCCTTGCGGGAATATAGAAAATGGCGGTTGGTAAAGAAATACGCGTCAAAATCGCGAGTGTGCAAAATACACAAAAAATAACCCGTGCGATGGAAATGGTCGCAACCAGTAAGATGCGTAAAGCTCAAGAACGAATGCGTGCTGCGCGTCCATACGCGGACAAAATGCGTAACGTGATTTCCCATATCGGCCACGCGAATTCTGAATATCGCCACCCGTTTCTAATTCCACGGGACGTGAAACGCGTTGGCTTACTGGTTGTGTCGACAGATCGCGGCTTATGTGGTGGTCTAAACTCGAATTTGTTTCGCATGCTCATGCAGCAATTACGGACCTGGCAAGACGCCGGGCATGAGATCGACGTCGCGACGATAGGCCGCAAAGGTGCGCAATTTTTCCAACGTGTCGGCGGTAATGTAGTTGCGCAGCTGGGTCGTGTCGGTGATCAGCCACATATTGAAGACCTTATAGGCACAGTAAAAGTGATGCTAGATGCCTATACCGAAAACCGCATTGACCAACTGTTCGTTGCGTCGAATGACTTCGTGAATTCGATGAATCAACAGCCCGAAGTCGAGCAACTATTACCACTGCTACCCAAAACAGAAGAAGGCTTATCTCATCATTGGGATTACATCTACGAGCCTGAAGCAAAAGAGGTGATGGACGGTTTGCTCGCACGCTATATCGAGTCACTGGTATTTCAACGTGTGGTTGAAAATATTGCTTGCGAAATGGCCGCGCGCATGGTGGCGATGAAAAGCGCTTCCGATAACGCTGGCAACTTGATCGACGAGCTTCAGTTGATTTACAACAAAGCCCGGCAAGCGGCCATCACCCAAGAACTCGCTGAAATTGTCGGTGGCGCGTCTGCCGTTTGAGTGGGCTCGCGCTGCTGTGACTAAAAAACACATTACGTATTAAGAGGACGAGACGCCATGAACACTGGAACCATCTCGCAGATCATTGGGGCGGTTATAGACGTAAGGTTCCCCACTGACTCGGTTCCCAAAATTTATGACGCGCTTAAATTACAAGACGTTCCGACGACCTTGGAAGTGCAACAGCAGTTGGGCGACGGTATTGTGCGGACTATCGCCTTAGGCTCTACCGACGGCCTGCGACGGGGTATGCCCGTCGATAACACCGGTGCACCGATCTCGGTGCCCGTCGGCCAGAAGACGCTCGGCCGTATCATGAACGTTTTAGGTGAGCCGATAGACGAAGCAGGTCCTTTGGGTACTGAGGAAGTGATGTCGATCCATCGCGAGGCGCCAAGTTTCACCGAGCTTTCCCCGGCGACTGAATTATTGGAGACAGGCATTAAGGTCATCGATCTGATTTGCCCGTTTGCTAAAGGCGGCAAAGTCGGTTTGTTTGGCGGTGCTGGCGTGGGCAAGACGGTCAACATGATGGAGCTCATCCGTAATATCGCGATCGAGCACAGCGGGTTCTCGGTATTTGCCGGCGTCGGCGAGCGTACCCGCGAAGGGAACGATTTCTACCACGAGATGAAGGATTCGAATGTTCTCGACAAAGTATCCCTAGTCTACGGTCAGATGAACGAACCGCCGGGCAACCGCTTACGAGTAGGCCTGACGGGCTTGACCTTGGCGGAGAAGTTTCGCGACGAAGGGCGTGATGTGCTGTTGTTCATCGATAACATATATCGATTTACGCTCGCAGGCACGGAAGTTTCTGCATTATTGGGCCGCATGCCGTCAGCAGTGGGGTACCAACCGACACTCGCTGAGGAAATGGGGAAATTGCAAGAACGTATTACCTCGACAAAAACTGGCTCGATCACGTCTATCCAAGCGGTTTATGTACCCGCCGACGACTTGACCGATCCCTCACCCGCAACCACCTTTGCGCATTTGGATGCCACCGTAGTGCTGTCGCGTCAGATCGCCGAGCTGGGAATTTATCCCGCTGTTGATCCGCTCGACTCCACCAGCCGCCAACTCGATCCGCTGGTCGTCGGACAAGAACATTACGAAACCGCTCGCGCGGTCCAAGGTACCCTGCAACGTTATAAAGAGTTGCGTGACATTATTGCCATTCTCGGCATGGACGAGCTTTCGGAAGAAGATAAATTGACCGTGGCGCGGGCCCGTAAAATCCAACGCTTTCTCTCGCAACCCTATTTCGTAGCCGAAGTATTTACCGGCGCACCAGGGCGCTATGTCTCACTGAAAGACACGATTCGGGGTTTTAAAGCGATCGTTGCGGGAGAATACGACTACTTACCAGAACAAGCTTTCTATATGGTCGGCACGATCGAAGACGCCGCTGAAAAGGCGAAAAACCTTTAAATCCCTGGTTAAGGAAAGTCACGATGGCCACCATGCACGTGGATATAGTCAGTGCTGAACAAGAGATCTTTTCCGGTGAGGTAGCGATGTTGTTTGCGCCGGCGACATATGGCGAAGTTGGCGTTCTACCGGGACACGCGGCGATGTTGACGCAACTCAATCCGGGAGAAGTTCGGGTTCAAACTGTAGATGGGGAAGAATCGGCTTTCTACGTGTCTGGCGGTATTCTTGAGGTGCAACCAAACGTCGTCACGGTATTGTCGGATACTTGTATTCGAGCGCACGATTTAGACGAAGCGGCGGTATTGAAAGCAAAACAAGATGCCGAAGAGGCGCTCAACGACCGCAGCGGCAAGATCGATTTTGCCAAAGCTCAGGCCGAACTCGCCGAGCTGGCCGCGCAACTGCAGACTATTCAACGTTTGCGTCGCCGCGGTGGCAGGGGCTAGCAGCTTACTTTGATATCCAAATATCTACTGCGCTAAGACTTTTTGCATTTAGAGCTACAAGGCCCAGATAGCGCACGCGCATCGCGGCTGCTGGCGGGGACGGGTTTGTCTGTCCGCGGCAATCGCTGCTACATTGCTCATATCGCTGCCGTGTCAAAGCGTTGATATCGATCCTTAGTCGCGGTGCCTGGGCTAAAGTTGTAATGATAAATTACCGCCACAAATGCAGATGCGTCGGTGTTTATCGTCAGGTAGCTTAAATGCAAACAACCGTCTGTATACTTGCCGCGGGCCAGGGCAAGCGCATGTATTCGAATTTACCAAAAGTATTGCACCCGCTGGGTGGCAAACCCTTGCTTGCACATGTAATGGATGCCGCGCGCTGCGTAAGCAGCAAAGCACCGGTCGTAATTTATGGGCATGGTGGTGAACAAGTGCGCGAGGCTTTCGCGGCACGAGGCGTCGAGTGGGTTGCACAAACGGAGCGCCTGGGGACCGGACATGCCGTGTTACAAGCGTTACCGAAGTTGCCGCCGCAAGATCTCGTCGTGATCCTATACGGTGATGTGCCACTGTTAGGCGGCGATACGCTCGCCGCCTTGGTGAGGAGCGCGGCCCGAACGGGTTTCGCTTTATTGACCGTCGAGATGGACGACCCCAGCGGTTATGGCCGCATCGTGCGCGGCGCGAGTGGCAATATCGTGCGTATTGTCGAGCATAAAGATGCACATTCGAGCGAGCTCGATATCGCCGAGATTAATACCGGCATCATGGCGATTCGCGCGGAGTTTCTGCACGCTTGGCTGCCGCGCCTGAGCAACAATAATGCGCAAGGGGAGTATTATTTGACGGATTGCGTTGAAATGGCAGTGACAGACGGCGTCGAAGTTACGGGTGTTCACGCGCATAGCGCCACCGAGGTAACCGGTGTCAATAATCGTGTGCAACTTGCCGAGTTAGAACGTGCGCATCAGCGCGCCGTCGCCGTATCTTTATTGGAAGCTGGCGTGACATTGCACGACCCCGCTCGCCTCGACGTTCGCGGGGAACTGGAGTGCGGTCGAGATTGCGTTATCGATGTCAATTGTATTTTCATTGGTCGAGTGACCTTAGGCGAAAACGTACGGATCGGTGCCAATTGTGTGATCAGTGATACCGAGATCGGCGACAATAGCGAAATCCTCCCGAATTGCGTGATAGAAGCGGCGAAAATCGGCGCTGCCACGCGCTTGGGACCTTTCGCTCGATTACGCCCCGAAGTGGTTCTCGCAGACGAAGTGCGCATTGGTAATTTTGTCGAAGTAAAGAAATCAACGTTTGGTAGAGGCAGCAAAGCGAATCATCTAGCCTATGTCGGCGATGCTGAAATAGGTCGCAAAGTAAACGTTGGTGCGGGCACGATTACCTGCAATTACGACGGCGCCAACAAACACAAAACCGTAATCGACGATGATGTTTTCATCGGTTCGGACACCCAACTCGTCGCACCGGTGAAAGTCGGGCGCGGCGTGACGATTGGCGCGGGCACAACAGTGACCGATGATGTTGACGCGGATTTGCTAGTTGTCAGTCGCGTGCGCCAAAAAACGATTAGCGGGTGGAAGAGGCCAACGAAAAACAAAAAGTAGGCGGAGCGCATAACCCTATCGGCCCGATTGTTATCCAGTGACCGAATCGCGTAACCTATCCTGTGACCGATGGAAGGTGGCGATTTCTAAAGAGTGGTATCACGATGGGGATAGCGACGGCTGATCTATACGACGAATTCGGGGAGTCTTTGCGGATTGTAGCGCCACTGTTTCGTGACTATGGAGCTATCGTTTGTTTTGCAGGGCCGGTATCTACCTGTAAATGCTTCGAAGATAATAGTTATGTCCGCGCGGCTCTGGAAGAGCCAGGTAACGGTCGTGTGTTGGTGGTCGATGGCGGTGGGTCGCTGCGCTGTGCACTCGTCGGCGATAAACTCGCCGCCTTGGGCGAACGTAACGGCTGGGCAGGCATTGTCGTGTATGGATGCATACGCGATGCCGAATCGATTGGAAAAATTCAAATGGGAGTAAAAGCCCTCGCTACGAACCCGCGTAAAAGTGTGAAACGCGATGTTGGCGAACGCGATATAGCGCTTAGATTCGGCGAAGTGGTTATCGATGTTAACGATTATTTATACGCCGATGCGGACGGTGTCGTGTTGAGCGAGAGCAAGCTCGCATAGATTGGCAACGATGTCGTTCAAAGTAGCTTGTGTGCAGAATTGCGCTGCTGACGATATGCAGGCGAATCTCGATGAGCTCGAAAAATTTGTTCTGTCCGCGGTTTCTGCTGGTGCTGAGTTGGTGTGCCTGCCGGAGAACTGCACTTGCATTGAACAGCACGATGCACTGTATCTCGAGAAAGGATTTGCGGAGGACGAACATCCGGGCCTAGCACGTTTGCGTGCCGTAGCAGGTCGTGCCCAGGTCTACTTGCTGATCGGCTCGCTAACTATTAAGCGGGATAGAGAACGGGTGCGTAACAGGAGTTACCTGGTCGACCCCGAGGGCAAGTTGCTCGCTCGTTACGATAAAGTGCATCTTTTTGATGTTGAGCTCAAAGATGGCGAAGCCTACCGTGAATCGGCTACAGTCGAGCCGGGAGGTGAGTTACAGATGGCGTCGCTACCGTGGGGGAAAATGGGCTTAACAATTTGTTACGATATTCGTTTTCCGCACCTTTATCGTGCATTAGCCCATGCGGGAGCTTATTTCCTGAGTATTCCTGCCGCGTTTACCGCCACCACGGGAGCGGCGCACTGGCACGTCTTATGCCGGGCGCGCGCGATAGAAAATGCCAGCTATGTATTTGCACCAGGACAGTGCGGCAAGCGGCCTTGGGGCAGGCGAACTTACGGGCATTCATTGGTCGTTGACCCGTGGGGCGAAGTGCTTGCAGACGGCGGTGACGAACCCGGTTATATTATCGCGGACGTCAGTCCGGCTAAGATCGAAGAGGCTCGCGCCATGATCCCGTCGTTGCACCATGATAGGGAGTTCGCCTAACAAGGTGTATAAGTCTCGCAATTGAGCGAACCTAAGCACTCCAACAATTCAGCACGGGTTAACTCATCGAAGCCTAGTCTCAGGTGGATGTTTCAAAATGGATATTTGAGCACAGGCTAATCACTCCCTTGGTCACACGGATATGGCGCAAGTAGACGGGAGATAGTGTCTCTCCAGAGACCTCACCAGCGTTGCGTTCATTATTCCCGTCGATGCGTAACGTGTTAAGTGTCTGATTAAAAACCGACTGTTCAATAAAAATGGTTTTCGCATGGGTTCAGTACCAGCAAAATTGCCGTCAAATTCGGCGGTACTTATGGGAGTGCCCCGGCTGCCGGCGCTAATCCGGGGATTGACTTTCAATCTCGGTCTTGCGCACGCTAGGGCGCGGGCAATCACCGTTCTCGTCCTCATCATGTTCTCACTAACTGTCGGGTCGCCGTGTTATTCCGCGCAGCAAGCGATTAGCGCCGATGAGGCCGCCGCGATCGCGAAAAAACATACCGGCGGGCGTGTACTCGGTGTTAGTTCCGGTGACGAAGAAGAGAAAAAAGTCTATTTAGTACGTATACTGCTGCCGGATTCCGGACGGGTAATCGTCGTAGCTGTGGACAGTGATAGTGGTGCAATCAAATAGATAGCGGATGCGTGTATTAATTGTCGAAGATGAAGCCGCCTTAAGAGAAAAACTGGCGGAGCGCTTGCGGCGCGAAGGCTATGCGGTTGAGACCGCGGCGAATGGCAAGGATGGCCTGTTTTTCGGGACGGAATACCCGCTCGACGTCGCGGTAGTGGACCTCGGCTTGCCGGACTTAGCGGGGGCTGAAGTGATCAAACGTTGGCGTGAAGCGCAACTAGATTTTCCTATTTTGATTCTCACCGCTCGGGGGCGATGGGAAGATAAAGTTGCCGGCCTCGAACTCGGTGCGGACGACTACCTCGTTAAACCTTTTCATACTGAAGAATTGATCGCGCGTTTGCGCGCGTTGGTGCGTCGCGCGGCGGGTTGGTCCGCGTCAAAACTTCAATGCGGGCCAATCACAGTTGATAGCTCAGCAAAAATCGTCTTTGTGAACGGTGACGCTATCGATTTGACCGCGTTTGAATACAAAGTCTTGGAATATCTCGTGCTGCATGCGGGCCGTGTGGTGTCGAAAACTGAACTAACCGAGCACTTATACGAAGAAGATGCCGACCGTGATAGTAATGTTCTCGAAGTCTTGATCGGGCGATTGCGTAAGAAGCTCGATCCAAGCAAAGCACTCAATCCAATTGAAACGGCGCGCGGCCAAGGCTATCGAATACGGTTCGAACGAACGGCCGAAGAATAAGGTCTGAGCGGTACACACCGCGAAGCGCGGTTGCGAATACTCATAATGGCCGCTTCGCTTAATACCCGAGTTGTTACGCTCGCCGGCGTCGCGTTAGCACTGGGGCTGCTAATTATCGGTGTTGTGCTCGACCACGCGTTTCGTGACGCGGCGCTAGCGGCGAGCGAGCGTCGTCTACAAGGCACAATTTACATGCTCCTCGGTTTGGTGGATTGGGACGCAGCCGGCGTTCGCCCGATAATCGAAGCAACACCGGACGAAGCGTTGGCGACCCCAGAATCCGGTAGATACGCGCAGATTTCATGGCACAACGGGGATTTACTGTGGCGCTCCCCTTCAATGCTTGGTCTGGCGATGCCTTTGCCGCAGCGCACCCGCCGTGGTGAGTTCCTCTTCGAAGAGAACATGATGCCGAACGGCGAACGCATCTACTGTTCCTCGTATCGCATTGTCTGGGAAGGGCGTGCGCGTGAGCGTTCTGATGCATATGACTTTCAAGCTTGCGAGTCGCAGGCGGTTTTCCGCACTCAGATCGGTCGCTTTCGGCGCAGCTTGATGTTGCTGTTTACCGGTTTGGGTGTGGCGATGTTGATCGTACAGACGGGGATTCTGCGTTGGGGGCTACGCCCTTTGCGGGCGGTGGCCGAGGAACTCCGTGCCATCGAAGCGGGCGATAAAAGCGCCCTGACCGAAGACTATCCACGCGAGTTATTGCCGTTGACCGCCGATCTCAACGCCATGATCCACAGCCAGAACGGACATGTGCAAAGACAACGACACGCGCTGGGCGATTTAGCGCATAGTTTGAAGACGCCCTTATCGGTACTGCGCACCGTGATCGATGAGGCGGAGTTTCACGATCCCGCCAATCACCAGTCAGCAAAGGACCAAATTGATAATATGCAATATAGGATCGACTATCAGTTGCAGCGCGCTGCCACGCTGGGGCAGCGCGCCTTAAGCCCGGGCTTGCTGGTGCAACCTATCGTCGATCGTATTATCGAGTCACTGCAGAAGGTTTATCGCGATCGAAACCTCGAAATCACGACCTCGATAGAGCCTGGCGCACGGTTTTTTGGTGACGAAGGCGATTTAATGGAAATCGTCGGTAATCTGGGTGACAACGCGTGTAAATGGGCGCGTGCAAGAATCCAGATCAATGCCTACATCGATCGTGTTCGGCGCCGCGTTGGTCGCGATGCTTTAGTCCTCGTCGTCGCAGACGATGGTCCGGGGATACCGGCTGAGAAAATCGATGAAGTGTTAAACCGAGGCGCCCGCCTCGATGAATCCGTCGCCGGTCAGGGTATCGGTTTGGCAATAGTCCGCGAAATAGTGGAAGAAGGCTATCATGGGCGTATCGATATTTCGAGCAAAGGCGGCGCCCAGATCCGTGTCGTGATGCGCTTCGACTGATAGGGCGATCATCTATGCGGTATCGTGACATTGGCACGCGGTTGCGATGTCACTAGCTGTTATACTCCGGCATTACTTTGTTTCGACGTGATCTATGTCTGCATCTGCACCTATTAATACTTCGGCACCGATCATTATTTCGGGGCGCAATAAAGATCACTACGATTACGAAGACTTGATTGGCTGCGGTCATGGTGAACTGTTCGGACCTGGGAACGCGCAATTGCCATTACCGCCGATGCTAATGTTTGATCGTATATCGAAAATTGCTGATTCCGGCGGCAGTCACGGTCGTGGTGAAATCGTCGCCGAACTCGAGATAAAGCCCGATCTGTGGTTCTTTGCGTGCCATTTTGACGGTGATCCGGTCATGCCGGGCTGCTTGGGGCTCGATGCCATGTGGCAATTGATCGGGTTTTTCCTCGCCTGGAAAGGTGGTCTTGGCCGCGGGCGCGCCTTAGGTGGTGCGGAGGTTCAATTCACCGGCCAGGTTACACCGGATCGCGAACGTGTAACTTATCGGATCAATATTAAGCGCATTGTGCAGCGCGCGCTGGTGATGGGGATCGCGGATGCTAGCATGGAAGTAGATGGGGAGATGATTTACACCGGTACGAGCCTGCGAGTGGGTTTATTTACCGAAGTCTGAACCGCCGTCGTTAGGCGTTTTCCCTTCAACCTTGAATTCTCAGTTGTACGGCGTTCACCGAATGCGTGAAACTGAGAGACACCTTATCATCGGTACACCAATAAGCTGTAGCTCGCTCGCGGCGGTCAACTGAGGATTCAAGGTTCAGCGTAACTTGCTTCGAGATCTTGAAACGCTTGGCGAGCGGCGTCTATGGTGTGTGAGAGCGCCGTCGCGTCGTGTGCAGAGGAGACGAAACCCGCCTCAAAAGCGGACGGTGCTAGGTAGACGCCGCGTCTCAGCATGCCGTGGTAGAAGCGTTGGAAGCGCGCTATATCACAGGCAGTAGCTTCGGCGAAGCACGTAACGCTCGGTGCGGCAGTAAAAAATAGACCGAACATGCCAGGTACATGGTTTACGGTCAGCGGCACGCCGGCGTCGTGGGCTGCGTCTTGAAAGCCTGTCACCAAAGCCGCTGTAGTGACTGCGAGGGCATCGTGAAACCCCTCGGTAGCGACGAGTTCCAGTGTCGCGAGACCGCTGGCCATCGCGACGGGATTGCCAGCTAAGGTGCCGGCCTGGTAGACGTCGCCGCTTGGTGCCAGTCGCTCGAGCAGCGCGCTCGGACCGGCGACCGCGCCGACGGGTAATCCACCACCGATGATTTTACCCAGCACGGTAAGGTCGGGCACGATATCGTAGAGTTCTTGAGCACCCCCGCGAGCAACCCGAAAGCCAGTCATGACTTCATCAAAAATCAGCAAGGCGCCTGCTTGCTGGGTAAGTTTACGCAAACCCGACAAGAACTCCGGCAGTGGTGGCACGCAGTTCATGTTGCCGGCGATCGGTTCCAATATAACCGCCGCAATGTTGGGGCCTAAGCGCTCGAAGAGTTTCTCAGCGGCGGCCAGATCGTTGTAGGGTAGCGTCAGGGTGAGTTCCGCCAACGCTCGCGGAACGCCGGGTGAGGTCGGGATCCCCAAGGTCAGCGCACCCGAGCCGGCTTTGACCAGCAAGGCATCGGTGTGGCCGTGATAGCAACCCTCAAACTTCACGATATGCTGGCGTTCGGTAATGCCTCTTGCCAGGCGGATCGCCGTCATCGTCGCTTCAGTACCGGAATTGACCATGCGCACCTGTTCCGCACTGGGTACGAGTTCACACACTTTTTGTGCGAGTGTCGTCTCAATTTCACTGGGCGTACCGAAGCCGAGGCCGCATTCCAGCTGTGCGCTAACTGCCGCCATGACGTCCGGATGTCGATGACCACAGATCAGTGGCCCCCAACTGCAAACGTAATCGACGTAGCGATTACCGTCCGCGTCGAATAGATGCGGCCCGTTACCGCTGACCATGAAAACGGGCGTACCGCCCACGCCGTTGAACGCGCGCACGGGGGAATTAACGCCGCCGGGCATAAGGTGACGGGCGTCGCGATATAATTTTTCAGACTTGGCAAACATATGATCCTAGAATCCTCAGTTGACCGCTACGAGCGAGCTACCGGTTATTGGTGTACCAATGATAACGAGTCTAATCCAGTTTCACTCGTTGGGTGAACGCCGCTACGAGCGCTAGTGCACATCTCGCGTAGTGCCTGGCGGCGTTATGACGCGTTGGCATAGGTCGCCTATTTCGTCTCGTGATGCCTTCCCAGACACCCCGCGAGACGCAGCTTGAATGCCGTCCAAAGAGGATTCTAGGATGATAAGCAGAAATGGTTTGGGGTTATCGACTAATTTTAGCTGAGTCGATTTTTGCGCGCTGCGGGGCCGCTACCCAGTAGCAATATTAATCGTGCCGCGCACGCGTCGTTTGTTCCACGAGGAAGTTGCTGAGTGAAAAAGTATTTTTGCGTGATTTGCGGTTTCGTCTATGACGAGGCACTGGGTCTACCCGAGCAAGGCGTTCCGCCGGGCACAAAATTTGATGACTTGTCAGACGCTTGGTTTTGTCCCGATTGCATGGCGCGCAAAGATGATTTTGAGGAAATTGACTGAAAAGACCTAGCGCAAAAGTCGCGCAGCCTACCTGCCTAGCATCGGGGCAGCGTGCGAATGATTCTCAACGTAAGCCACGATTTGCCTGTTGCTGCGGTCGCGTCGTCAGGGTGGCTTACCAAGTTACCGTTCACCGGGGAACCAATGGGTTTCGTCAGCGGGGCCTTGCTACCATGCAGGTTTCAGTTCTGCGAGCAACACCATTGCCACGAGAAAGGCGAGCGGCAGCTCATTGAGCCAACGGTAGTAGACGTGACTGTGTAGATTTTGCTCGCGGCGAAAAATACCGACGAGCCGTCCAAGATAAACATGGTAGGCAATCAGTAACACCGCGACAGCGAGCTTTACGTGCAACCAACGCGTTACTTTGAACCATTCGCCGCCGTTCAAATAGACCAGCCACAGACCGCAACCGATTGTTAGCACGCCTGCGGGCGTCATAATGCCCCAGAAAAGTTTGCGTTCCATGATTTTGAAGCGCGCATGGCTGGGTTTATCCTCGGCAATGGCGTGATAAACAAACAAGCGTGGCAAATAAAATAAGCCGGCAAACCAGGCGACCATGAAGACGATGTGAAACGACTTTATCCATAGATACATTAGATCGGTACTCACGATGCTGATTTTCGTTGCAGATGCAGGATGCCGAGAGTCGATTAGCGGAGTCTACCGGCGCGCAAATTAAACCAGCCACGGATTGTCTCGAACAGGGTACGAAACGCGTGCCAGAGCTTCGGCAAAACCCAAATCATGGCGATCACGAACAGCAGCAACGCGATTAAAAATAGGACCGGGTAATTCAACGCCGACCATAGACCAGCAAAAACCAATAAGTCTTCACCGATCGAGGCGCTCCAGTTGCTAAGGGGCTCCGGTGAGGTGTTGATTGCCACGCGGCTGCCAGCTTTCAGCGCATGAGAGCTGGCCGCCAAGCTACCGCCGAGCACGAGTGCGGCGACCTGTAGGCCGGGTTCGAGTTCACCTGCTGCGCCGGCGGCTAGCACGGCGCCCGCGGGGATGCGTACGAAGGTGTGAATGGCATCCCATAGCGTGTCGAGGCCTGGGATCTTGTCCGTTAGAAATTCCAGACAATACATGAAAGCGGCGGCACTGATGACGAGTGGATGGCTCAGAACGGCGAGTTCGGGCGCTAGGCTCGCGTGACCAGTTGCGGCCAGTAACCCGAGTACGCCAATGACGGCATAAACGTTCAGCCCGCTGCCCCACGCAGCGGCACCACTGAGCGCCGCGGTATTTATCAGGTCCATTTTGTGTGGCTAAGGCACGCCCGGATCTAGCTAACAAGCTGATATTATAGGCAAGCTGGTGCGACCGTTGCTGCGGTTGCTGGGTCTTTTCGAGAGCATTGTGTCATGAAACGTGTTGGCATCGTTGGCGCCACCGGATACACGGGGGCCGAACTATTACGCATCTGTGCGCGCCACCCAGAGCTGGAAGTCGCTTGCGTTACTTCACGTGGTGATGCCGGCAAACAGCTTACCTCCGTGTGGCCGGCGCTGATAGATTTTGAGGATCTGTGTTTCAGCGATCCGAGTACTGCGCCGCTGCATGAATGCGATTTAGTGTTTTTCGCAACGCCGAATGGGACGGCCATGAACCTGGTACCGAAATTGCTCGATGCGGGGGGGCGAGTGGTGGATCTATCTGCTGACTTCCGTTTGCAATCCGCGACGGTGTGGCAGCGGTGGTACAAAGTCGAACACACCTGCCCGGAATTGCTTCCCGAAGCGGTATACGGCTTGCCAGAATTATATCGCGAGCGTATTCGTGACGCCCGCATAGTCGCCAACCCCGGCTGTTATCCAACCGCGATCACCTTGGCTATCTTGCCCTTGGTCGAGGCTGGGATTATAAACGGTACGCGCTTGATAGCAGATGCGAAATCTGGTGTGAGCGGTGCGGGGCGTAAAGGCAGGCTCGATTTGATCTATGGGTCGGTGGCAGAAAATTTTCATGCCTATGGCGTTGCTGGCCATCGCCATCAGCCGGAGATCGAGCAAAACATCGAAGTTGCCGGTGGTCGCGACATCGCGGTTACTTTCGTGCCCCATCTAGTGCCGATGTTTCGGGGCATGCACGCAAGCATTTACGCATCCCTCAATCGCAGCGGCGATGATTTGAACGCTCTGTTTCGTGCTCGTTACGAGAAAGAGCCATTTGTGAGGGTCGATCCGCCGAGTACACATCCACAGACGCGCAGCGTGGTAGGCACAAACTTGTGTCGTATCGCTGTGCACGAGAGCTCGGGCGATGATACCGCCATCGTTTTATCGGTTATCGACAATTTAACGAAGGGCGCGGCGGGTTTAGCGGTGCAGAACGCGAATCTAATGCTCGGTTTATTGGAAACCGCCGGCTTGCTAAGTCCGGCGTGGGTGCCATAACGGTACCCTGCTGTCATGAAATTAGTCGTTAAGCAGGATCGCCCACTACGCCGGGTGTTGATCACCGCCTTGGGTTTAGCGGCCGTTGCGATATTGATTGGGTTCGCGTTTCATTTCGGGCAATGGCGCTCGATTGTCTCGTCGATGGCAGTCAATTCGACGCGCCGGGATACGCAGTCCCTGAACCGAGAATTGCAGCGAGAAAATGATGAGCTGCGGCGCGAACTTACACATCTAAAAAGTGTGCGCGAGATAGATCAAAATGCGCGTAAGGCTTCTTACGAGCAAATCCGTGAGCTCGAAGGCATTATCGTTGAGCTCCGCAAAGACTTGACATTCTACGAGGAACTGATGACCTCGAACGAGGGTGCCAGCGGTCCGAAGGTCGAGGGCCTCAAGTTTATCCCGGTCGATGATCAAGGGCGTTACAATTATCGTCTCGTCTTAACCAACGTGGCTAAAAATGGTAAGGTCGCTGACGGACAAGTTGAGGTGAAGTTCACCGGAAACGGGCAACATGGTAGGACCTTGATTAGGCTGGCTGATGCCGTGGAAACCGGCGGCGACGCGTTGAATTTTAGCTTCAAGCATTTTTGTCGCATCGAAGGTACTATGAAGGTACCGCCGGATTTCAAACCCGAACAAGTTCAAGTATTAGTGCTTCAACCGCACCACAAGTACGCCTCTTTTGACGAGACTTATAACTGGGCGAAATTAGTGAACTAGGAGGTGATGGAATGTTGCGCAAACGGAAACGGAAAGCGACCCGGGTTGATTCGCTAATCGGTCAACAATCCCAAATTTTGGGCGATATAAAGTTCAGCGGTGGCCTGCATGTGGACGGGACCGTAAAGGGCAATGTATTGGCGGACGCCGACGAACACGCGATGTTGACGGTGAGCGATCGCGGCACCGTCGAGGGCGAAGTCCGCGTGCCTTATGTGGTATTGAACGGTTTGGTCAAGGGGGACGTCTATGCGAGCGACCAAGTGGAACTTGCACAAAGCGCGAGAGTCGAAGGTGATGTGCACTATAACCTGATCGAGATGGCAATGGGTGCAGAAGTGAACGGCAAGTTAGTGCGAATGACGGAGAAAGAACGGCCGCGTTTAGCGCTTACACAGGCGCCCGCCGAATCTGCGAATTAATTTCGCGCTAGACAACTTAAGAACGGGTCGGAGCACGGGCCCGGTTTTGAGCTGGTGAGACTAAAGGCAGTATATAAATGCAAAAGATTTCGAGTGACACAATGCCCGATCCGCTAGTGTTTACAAATTCTGCTGCCCGTAAGGTGCGCGAACTCATCGATGAGGAGGGCGATGCATCGTTAATGTTGCGGGTCTTTATTTCGGGTGGCGGGTGCTCGGGCTTTCAGTACGGATTTACATTTGATAATGCCGAAGGGGACGGTGATACGATCGTTCAGAACGAAGGTGTTAAATTGTTAATCGATCCAATGAGCATTCAGTATTTGACAGGGGCCGAAATTGATTATAGTGAAGGCTTGGAGGGTGCTCAGTTTGTGATCCGAAACCCGAATGCCACCACCACCTGTGGTTGTGGATCATCCTTTTCGGTTTAGTTCGGTAAGTAAATCCCACCCAATGTTACGGCCCGTGCCGCGCCGGTCACCTGGGGCAAATTACCCGCATGATTGTGCATGCGGCGACGTGCCAACCACGCGAAAGCCACCGCTTCAACAGCGTTAGGTTGCAAGCCGAGCGCGGCCGTGGTCTCGACGCGACCCGGACTAAAGTTACGGGCCAAGGCCATCATCAAAGCGGCGTTGAACGCGCCGCCGCCGCAGACGAATAAGCTTTGACATCGCGTTTGTTGATTTACGGCGGTGACGATCGATTTCGCGCTTAGTTCCAACAATGTCGCTTGAACATCGACAGGGTCGAGGATCTGTCGACTTGGGAGTTGTCGCTTAAGCCACGTCAAGTTGAAATACTCTCGCCCCGTTGATTTGGGTGCCGGTTGCTGAAAATAAGGATCGGCGAGGCACTTGGCGAGCAGCTCCGTGTGCACGCGACCATTAGCGGCCCATGCTCCTTCACTATCGTAAAAACCTGATCGGTGTTGTTGATACCATTGATCGAGCAAGGTGTTGCCCGGCCCGGTGTCGAATGCAGTGACGTTCAGGGGATCTCGATCTTTTATCACTGTTACGTTTGCGATGCCGCCGATGTTGACGATCGCGTGTGGTTCGCGGTTGTCTGCGAAACCGTAAAAGTGGAAAGCGGGCGCCAATGGCGCACCTTGACCGCCGGCGGCGATGTCTTTGGCGCGAAAGTCTGCAACGACCGTGCAGCCGGTACGATAAGCCAAGACGCTCGGATCACCGAGTTGCAGCGTGCACGCGGGGGTAAAATCGGGGTGGTGGGCGACGGTTTGCCCGTGGCTGCCGATCGCACTGATATCCGTGTTCTTGAGGCCGGCAGCCTGCAACGTCGCGTGCGCAGCGCCAGCAAACGCCCCGCCGATGCGCACATGAAGATGTGCGAGTTCGCTCACAGTGCCCGCGGACTCGCCGGTGACTAATCGTTCTAGCTGTGCGTGCACGTCTCGCGGATAAGCTGTTTCGTGATGCTCGATGAGCCGCCACCGTTCGTGTTCAAACTCGACGACTGCCGCGTCGACGCCGTCCATGCTGGTTCCCGACAGCAAGCCTAGATAGTAGGACATGGGTAAAGTTCGCTGTTTTGGCAGCGAAAACCAGCTTACCTGATCTCGGTGGACTCGAGATCGATCCTTGCGTGTAGCGTCTTAGGGGACAGGGCGTGTACGACCCAATTGCTCGAACTATTCGGCGTTTGCATGGCCAGCTCGTCGAGGGTGGCGATCAGCGGCGCCGCTTTTTGATGAAAATCGGCTAAATAGCGGTCTTCGATGGGCGATGCTTGCGGGAGATCCACGGTAAGTGGATTGCGGTGTACGCCAGAGACCAAAAACTCATAATGCAAATGAGGCCCAGTGGCGAGTCCGGTTTTACCGACGTAACCGATAGTGTCACCTTGCTTCACGCGCTTACCGATCGCGACGTTTCGTGCATAGCGCGACATGTGCGCGTAGAGGGTGCTGTAAGTGTCGCCGTGGCGTAGAACGACGGTTTTGCCGTAGCCGTTTTTTGTGCCGACAAAAGCGACTTTGCCGTTCGCTGTCGCTCTGATCGGGGTGCCGTGCGGTGCAGCATAGTCAACGCCCTTATGCGCACGGATCGTGTTAAGGACCGGGTGTCTACGGCCCAGACTAAAGCGCGAACTAATGCGGCTAAAGTTGACCGGGGTGCGCAGAAAGGTCTTGCGCATCGCTTTTCCGGTGTCAGAAAAATAACCCTCTATGCCGTCCTCGTGGTGGTAGTACAAGGCGCGAAGTCGTTGGCCACGGTTGGTGAATTCGGCCGCGAGGATACGTCCATTCGAAACTTTCTCGCCATTCTTATAGATTTCCTCGAACACCACACTAAAGCTGTCGCCGTTACGAATATCCAATGCGAAATCGATGTCCCACCCAAAAATTTCGGTCAGCTCCATGATGGTTTTGTCGGGCAAACCCACTTGCTGGCCGTCCACGAACAGCGATTTTTCTATTTGGGCAATCGCAGTTGCTCGCTTGGTTTCTGGGTCGGTTTTGTGCACCTCGATCACAAAGTCATCGCCGTCACGGTTCACGTCCAGTGTGTGCCACAGGTCTATTTCATAGGTGAGCGCGTCGAGCGCTCCCTCGCGTGCTTGGAAGCGGAGCAAATGATTTGGTTGCAGACGCTTCAACACGCTCGCTTTTTCGTCGCTCGATAAGATCCTATGTAGGTCCCGCTTCGATAAACCGAGGCGTCCGAAGATCAAGGACATATTATCCCCCGCCGCCACCGCGACCGACTG